>CANNBV010000002.1 GCA_947502975.1 uncultured Flavobacteriaceae bacterium | reverse complement strand
CTAATACGCTCCTTTTAAAACTTAAAAGTTGGTATATTAATAAGGTGTTGGGTGAACTATAATCTTGTTAGATAATTCTATTGTATATAAAATTTCCTTGTTCATTTTGCCTTGATGCAAAACGAACCAAAAGATCAAGTTCAAGCTGAGGAATTTTTCTTCTGTTTTAACAGAAGAAAACCGATTTGAAAACTCCGCGTCGAACTGCGTTCTCCTGTTCTCGAAGCTTTTCTTCATCTATTCTGCACCTTGACATTCAATTCTTTGAATTGATTTGGGTGTTGACTTACTTGTTAGGAGTTGTTTTTCTTATAAATTCCATCCTTTTCTGGTGAACACATTGGTAGGATTAAAAAATACAGGTTTTACAGATTAGATTTAAACTTGGGTTAAAAAATAACTTTGGCAAATACACCCCGCGTTAGGGATAGGAGCGGCATCCTTTTTGTGAAGCCTGGAATACTAAGATTTATATTTTAAAAAACAGTAGTCATTAAGCAGCGAGATCTCGAAGTTAGTTCGGGACTGCTTCGCAGAAAGATATAGCGGATAGCCCGACCCCGCTTCGAGAGCCTCAGCGAACAAGCGGGGGAACGCCCAACTTCTTGATAGAATCCCGAATCTAAATTCGGAATCTCTCGACGTGATATTATATATCACATATATATTGTTTGGATGTGTTTATACTATTATCTTTGCATCCTATTTTTAATTTTATTTGATGATACAGATTACATTGCCCGACGGGAGTATGAAGGAGTTTGAGCAGAACTCTACACCGATGGATGTTGCGAAAAGCATTAGTGAAGGTTTGGCCAGAAACGTGATTTCGGCTAGTTTTAATGGTACAACTGTTGAAACCGTGACACCTTTAACCACGGATGGATCGTTGGTGTTGTATACTTGGCGCGATGATGAAGGTAAGCAAGCGTTTTGGCACTCTTCGGCACACGTACTAGCGCAGGCCATTGAGGAATTGTATCCTGGCGCCAAGCTGACTATTGGGCCTGCTATTGAAAATGGATTTTATTATGATGTGGATTTTGGAGAGCACACAGTTTCTGAAAAGGATTTTAAGAGTATTGAAACTAAAATGTTAGAGATTGCTCGTGGAAAGCATGATTTTAAAATGCGATCTGTTACTAAAGCTGAAGCGCTTGAATTATATAAGGAGAATGAATTTAAAACGGAGCTGATCGAGAATCTTGAGGATGGTACGATTACCTTTTGTGACCATAGCACGTTTACCGATTTATGTCGTGGTGGTCATATTCCTAATACTGGGATTATAAAGGCTGTGAAAGTGATGAGTGCTGCAGGTGCGTATTGGCGTGGTGATGAAAATAAACCACAACTAACTCGTATTTATGGTGTGTCTTTCCCTAAGCAAAAGGAGCTTACTGAATATTTACATTTATTAGAAGAGGCTAAAAAACGTGACCATAGAAAACTTGGGAAGGAATTGGAATTATTTACGTTTTCTCAAAAGGTTGGACAAGGGTTGCCTTTATGGCTACCTAAAGGTGCTGCTTTGCGTGAACGTTTAGAGAACTTTTTGAAAGCTGCCCAAAAGAAAGCTGGATATGAAATGGTGGTTTCGCCACATATTGGCCAGAAGGAATTATATGTTACTTCTGGACATTATGCGAAGTATGGTGAGGATAGTTTTCAGCCGATTAAAACTCCTAAAGATGATGAGGAGTTTTTATTAAAACCTATGAATTGTCCGCACCACTGTGAGATTTACAAAAGTGTACAATGGAGTTATAAAGATTTACCAAAGCGCTATGCGGAATTTGGTACGGTTTATAGATATGAGCAAAGTGGTGAATTACATGGTTTAACTCGTGTAAGAGGCTTTACTCAAGATGATGCGCATTTGTTCTGTATGCCAGATCAGTTAGATGAAGAATTTAAGAATGTTATTGATCTTGTATTATATGTTTTTGGATCTTTAGGTTTTGAGAATTTTACGGCTCAGGTTTCTGTAAGAGATCCTGAAAATCCTGATAAATACATTGGAGATGTTGCTAATTGGGAAAAAGCAGAGCAAGCTATTATTAATGCTGCTGAAGATAAAGGTTTAGATTATGTTATTGAAACTGGTGAAGCTGCTTTTTATGGTCCTAAACTAGATTTTATGGTTAAGGATGCTTTGGGCAGACGTTGGCAATTGGGAACGATACAAGTGGATTACAACTTACCTGAACGTTTTGAATTGACATATAAAGGCAGTGATAATGAGCTACATCGCCCTGTTATGATACACCGCGCACCTTTTGGAAGTATGGAGCGTTTTGTGGCATTATTATTGGAACATACTGGTGGAAACTTCCCAATATGGTTGATGCCAGTTCAAGCTAAAATATTGTCTCTTAGCGAGAAATATGAAAAATATTCTGAAAAAGTTTTAAATTTGCTTGAAAATCACGAAATTCGCGCCCTTGTTGACCACAGAAATGAGACAATAGGGAAGAAAATTCGGGAAGCCGAAATGCAAAAACACCCTTACATGCTTATCATAGGTGAGCAAGAGGAAAACCAAAATAAAATAACTGTGCGTAAGCATGGCGGTGATGATTTAGGAATGATATCCATTGATCAATTCGCCGAAATAATAAAAGAGGATATAAGTAAAACGTTAAAATCGTTCTAGAATAAAAGTTTAATTAAAAAAAGATTTAGCCATAGCAATTAGAAGAAGAAGACAACCTCAAAGAAGGGTTGTTCAAGAAGACAAACATAAGATCAACTCTAAAATTACAGCTCAAAAACTGCGTTTAGTTGGAGATAATTTAGAAGTAGGTATTTACACCAAAGGTGACGCCTTAAGGCTTGCCGACGAACTAGGCTTAGACCTAGTAGAGATTTCGCCTAAAGCAGATCCGCCTGTTTGTAAAGTTATGGACTATAAAAAGTTTCTTTACGAACAAAAGAAACGCGAAAAAGCTTTAAAAGCTAAAGCTTCTAAGGTCGTAGTTAAGGAAATTAGATTTGGACCTCAAACTGATGACCATGATTACGAATTTAAAAAGAAACATGCTGAGAAGTTCTTAAAAGATGGTGCAAAGCTTAAAGCTTTTGTGTTTTTTAAAGGACGTTCCATCATATTTAAAGAGCAGGGACAAATTTTATTATTACGTCTAGCTCAAGACCTTGAAGAGTTTGGTAAAGTAGAACAAATGCCAAGACTTGAAGGAAAACGAATGACCATGTTTATTGCTCCAAAAAAGTAATAACTAAAGATAATTAAGCGCAATAATTAAAACCTAGGAAAAGAAATGCCTAAAATGAAAACAAAATCTAGTGCCAAAAAACGTTTTAAGTTAACGGGTACTGGTAAAATTAAAAGAAAGCACGCTTTTAAGAGTCACATCTTAACAAAGAAGTCTAAAAAGCGTAAGCTTGCGTTAACCCATGACACATTAGTGCATAAGGCTGACGAAGATAATATTAAAACCATGTTACGTTTAAAGTAACAGAAGTTTTAATCGGTTAAAACAATTTATAAACCCTGGAGTTAGGCAAAATAATTTAGCAAGTGTCGATTATCGACCGCCTACTACAAAACACATTTAAAATTATGCCAAGATCAGTAAATTCTGTAGCAAAAAGAGCCCGAAGAAAAAAGGTTCTTAAACAAGCAAAAGGTTACTTTGGAAGACGTAAAAACGTTTGGACAGTAGCAAAAAATGCGGTTGATAAAGCGATGCAATATTCGTATAGAGATCGTAGAAACAAAAAAAGAACATTCCGCGCATTATGGATTACGCGTATTAACGCAGGAGCCAGAGAACACGGATTGTCTTATTCTCAATTTATGGGGAAACTTAAAGCTAATAATATCGAATTGAACCGTAAAGTTCTTGCAGATTTAGCGATGAACAACCCAGAAGCTTTTAAAGCAGTTGTAGATAAAGTAAAATAAGGCGCTTAGCCTATTGTAAAACATATTATTCGCTTAATAAAAAATCCGATTCGTTTGAATCGGATTTTTTTTGTGGTTCATTAGGGCGTTCCCCTCCTATCGTCGGGTCGGGCTATCCGCTATATCTTTCTGCGAAGTAATCCCGAACTTGTTTCGTGATCTCGCTGTTCAATTATTGTTTTTTTAATATAAATTTTGGTATTCAAGGCTTCGCAAAAAGGATGCCGCTACTATCCCTAACGCACTTATCTGCCAATTTTATTAATCAACCACAGGTCGTTGCACTTCATAAATTTCAAGTTTCTCTTTTTTACCTCTTAACTCTAAATCACCTAGCAGATTAGCTTCATATTTTAAAGTTATCAGAGATCTATCCAGAAAAGACTTAGACACTAACAACTCTGTATTGAATTTATTGCACAGCCCTTGTATTCTAGATGCTGTATTGATAACATCTCCATGAAATGCCAATTCTTTTTTAATAGTGCCAACCTCAGCAATCATTAATTTACCACAATGCAATCCTGCTTTAAACTGCGGTGTGATTTTATACCTTTCTAAATAACGTTGTTGTCGCTTTTTAAGTTTTGCTCCAAACGCATAATATAAATTCACACAGTTATTTTTTCTAAAACCTTTTTTTGTTGTCCAACTCAATACGGCCTCATCACCAACATATTGATAAATATCTGCTTCATATTTTCTTAATACACTATTTAAATCTGTAAAACAATCTTGAATAAATTTACTGTAAGCTTCATGCCCTAACTGTTCTGCTATTTTGGTAGAATCTTTCAAATCAATGAACATTAAAATACGTTCTTCTTCTCTTGGTTTTCTATATTTCCCTAAGAGCATATTTAAAAATACTCCAGGACCAAATTTATCGTTAGCAATTTTTATCAGAGAAAAAATTATTGAAGTAATTGAAAAATAAAGGATTGTAGTCCAAAAGAATGGATCATCACGCCACCACCCTCTATCATTATCCAAGTCTATATCAATTTGTTCTTCAATCAATACCGAAAATATACTCAGTAACACAATAATGAGTATAAAGTATATGATGGACTTCACCATAATATTCACACCAAGCACCATTCTTTTGCTAAGGTAGGTATCAAATAAAAATTCAATGATACCATAAAGCACACCTATTATAGCACCCAATAACAATCCAAATTGATAGAATTCTTGAATTGGTAGATTAAGTACATCATCTGTATAAACCTCAAGTTCGTACTCGATACCGTTATACTTTATGAAAACGAAAATAAAGAACGCCAACATCCAAAATAGGATAGATTGAAATACGGCTACTAAAAACTTTTTTATACGCACTAGTTATCGATTTAAACGCCAAAGGCAGTAATTACTAATTTTCTACTACCACCATGATTTCTATGTTCGCATAAATAAATGCCTTGCCAAATTCCTAAATTTAATTTCCCGCTAGTAATAGGGATTTGAACTGAAGCACCTAAAAGTGAAGCTTTGATATGAGCAGGCATATCGTCAGAACCTTCATAAGTATGCTGATAATACGGTACATCTTCAGGTATCATTTTATTAAAATGGCTTTCAAAATCGGTTCTCACCGTGTAATCTGCATTTTCGTTTATGGTTAAACTAGCAGATGTATGTTTTATAAATACTTGTAAAATACCAGTATTAATTGCCTTGAGTTCTGGAAGAGCATACAACACTTCATCTGTAATTAAATGAAATCCTCTAGAATGGGGTTTTAGTTGTATTTCTTTTTGATAGCATTTCATAGTTTATTCTAAATTTCTTTTTGGTCTATTTTCAAAAGCATAGAAGAATAATTTATTTGATCTTAAATCAGGAAGTTGATTGTATTTTTCTAATCCATCAATTATAGCTTTATTTCTAATTATAAAACGGTGTTCTCCTTTACGGTTCTTTACATTATCATTATAATTTGTGTATTCAATTTGATAAGCATCAACATAAGATGAAGAAAGGGAATTAAAAAAATAGCCATTTAAAATTGGGGTTCGATTCGCTGTGATAATAAATTGAATACTCCACCACCAGTCTGAAGGCTGTTCATAAATTTTTTTTGCACCACTTTGTGTGAGTATTAATTCATTTGTGTTAAAATCAAAACCAATAATTTCAGAATCTTTTATTAATGGAAATTCTCTCAAGTCTAATTCATTTGACTCAAATTCACCAGTAAAAATACGCCTTTTGTTTATCGTATCATACCTAGTTTGTTCAATCCCAATAGAATCAAATTCTGAAAAAGGTCTCCGAGTAGTTTTAATTTCTTTGGGTAAATCAATCCCCATTTTACTCTTTATTCTATTCTTAGGAACATATATCTCTATTATACTATTCTTTAGTTTATTATCAGTGGTTTTTTGATTGGTGCATGAAATAGATAGAAGTACAATAATTAAAAGTAAAATCTTTAATTTCATTACTTAATATCTTTCGCCATTTCAGCAACTGCAGTTTTAAATTCTTTCCAATCTATTTTCCCATCACCATCTTTATCATAACCTTCAATTAATTTTGACCCCACTAAACCGCGAATGAATCCGTTGATTTCAGCTTCTTTTAAAAGGCGAACTACTTCCTTCTTAGACAGTTTCCCATCACCACTTTTATCGAAAAAATTAAAAGCGTCTTGTGGAGATTCAAAATGCTTAGTGAGTACTATTTGTATCTTTTTAATAATTGTTTTTTTAGATGCCATGTTTTTAGTTTTTGATTGTATTTCTCAATTTAAGAAAAAGAAATGAATCTAATTAGGCAATCTCAAAAAACACTATTAATCGTGAACCGGATCTTGTGTACACGGACAATTACTAATACCTTGTAAAAAGTTAACACCAATGGTTATAACGTGAGTTCCTGAATTATAAGCAGCTAATTCATTAGTTGTAATTTGGTATGCATATCCAAAATAAAATATGTTTTTTTGGAAACCAACCATTGGTCCAATATTTAAAGGTTTTAATACTTGATCATTCAAGAAACGATACGATAAACCTCCCCAATAATAATCACCATAGCGGTTATATTTTCTGAATTTAAAATTTAAATCGGTAGCTGAACGATCATCACTATCAAACCATTGGAAAAATACTGAGGGTTCAAACTCCAAACCACTCTTTTTAGGCCCTCTAAAGGTATACCCAGAATATATTTGATAGTTCAATAAAAGGTTTGGTTCTGTTCTTCTTATAAATTCATCAAAATTCTTTGGTAAAATATTGTTAACATTCACACTTAAAAAATAACCTCCGTATCTGTAAAGTGCTCCCACATCAAAGTTATGGTTAGTTGTCCTTCTATCGTCTGTAACAAAAGGGTCTATCGTAGGATTTTCATAGGTTGTATTAAAATTATTGATATCAATTCTAAAGTTGTTCAAATTATATGAAATACCAAAAGACAAGTATTGCTTTGAGTAATAGTCTAAAATTAGGTGATGCGCAAAAGTAAACTTAGCTCCAGATTGAATAGTGTTTCCATTTCTATCTCTGTAAAAAGATGTTCCAATACCTGTTCTATCAGCAATTCTCACATCTCCATAAATAGATAGGTTATCTGGTGCGCCTTTAATACCAACCCATTGTGTTAATCCGTTTGCTCTAACTTTTAAATTATCTCCAATACCTGCATACGTGGGAGACACAACAAAATTGTTATCTGCCAGGTACTGTGTAAACACAGGTAAATTTAACTCTTGTCCGTAACTATTCACTACAAATAATAGTAACAAGGCTATTATTATTTTTCGCATCTTAATATATTTTATGTCTTTCTTCATCATCGTCTTCATGTTATCTATAGAGGGTAAAATGCCCTACGAATTCTTTATCGTTTCTACTATCGTTTAACTTCACCACATACCAGTAATCTCCAGTAGGTAATTCTTCACCTTTATAAGTACCATCCCATTTTTCATTTACATTTAATGTTGCTATTTTACGACCATATCTATCGAAAATATCAAAGGTTAAATCGTCATACTGAGTTGAACAACCTACACCCCAACTATCGAGAGTACCATCAGCATTTGGTGTAAAATAGTTTTGGATACATATATCAATAAATTCCATTGGTATAGATGCTTCAACTGAACAGCCATTACTATCTACCACAGTTACAGTATATATACCTGAAGCGTAAATAATAAACGTATTCGTATCTCCGTATGATTCTCCATTAAGGAAATATTCATAGTTTCCTGTACCACCAGTAGTAGTTGCTTCTATTTCGTTAAGACGACCACTTTCAGAAAGTGTCATAGCTAACGGTTGGTAATCGTCAATATCAAATAATACACTACGTTGCACACATCCATTTGAATGCCTTACATCGATATAATGGTCTAAACCAGAAGCTACATTTGTAAATGTATTTTCCAATTGGTATGGTCCGCCATCTAATGCATATTCTAAATCTGCTGGATCTATATTATCTGGATCTAAGCTAACAGTAACTATATTTGTAGATGTATTATCAATACATCCATAATCAATAGTCAATTGTGGATTGATTAAAATTGACTCTGGGAAATCAATTTCGAATTCCACTTCACAACCTTCTGCATCTCTAATATAAACCACATGGTTTCCCCCAGCTAAAGCGGTAAAATCAAAAACTGTTTGCGTTATTGTTCCTGTAGTATAAGGCCCATCATAATCATCTAAACTTACACTGTATGGTAAACTTCCTCCTGAAATATCTACACTAAATGCACCGTTTAATTCTCCTGAACATAATTCTGGAATTATAGAATTAGGCACAACAGTTAAGAACACAGGAGCTGGTTCGTCTATTGTAAAATCAATAATTACAAAACACCCTAATTCATCTTGAACGACTGCCTGATAAGCTCCTGGAGCTAAATCTTCAAAAATAGGTTCATCAAAGAATTGATTTAACTGTGGTGATATGGCATATTTGATAGTACCTGTTCCACCAGTTGCAATGATTTCAATCGAACCATTATTTTCACCTGTACAAGTAACATCCGTCGTATTGAAAGTTACCTCAAGCGGCAAAGATGGCTCAGTAATTGGAATTGTAGCAGATGTTGTTAAACAATCACCACTATCAACTCTAACCTGATAATTTCCTGCAGGTAGTTCGGTAAATACACCTGGACTATTTTGTGTTGCTGGAATTGCGTTTCCAGAGGTGTCTTGAAGCGTGTAAACATAGTTACCAAGTCCACCTTCAGCTTTTGCAATAATTACACCTGTTGTATCTCCTGTACAATTAATAGTTGCATTCATAGCATCTAGTGTAATCGTTAAATCTGGTAACGGATCAATCGTAATTTGATTAGATACATCGGCAATACAACCATTTACATCTCTAACATAATATTGATATTCACCTGCTATAACTGTAAATGTTACTGATGTTGTAAACGTACCTATTACAGATGAGAAATTACTATCTGCACTATAGCTATACGGTCCATTTCCTCCAGAAGCACTTAAGGTTAATGTTGACTCTGTTAAACAGGTTTGAGATGTTGCTTTTACTAAAGTTGCTTGTACTTCTGTAGGCTCATCAATTACAACATTAGGTGTATTAAATTCACAATTATAACCATCGGTTACAGTTACATTGTATGTTCCTGCTCCTAAATTATCAAAAACAGTAGATGTTTGTGGTCCTGATGCCGATACTGTAGGTGCAATTTGATTCAATACATATGTATAGTTTGTACCTTGTCCTCCAGTAGTATTTGTAATTGTAATAGTTGCATTAGTATCTCCAAAACAAGACAATAATGTTGTACTAGCAGAAATTGTCGCATCTATTGGATTTGGAATAATAAGTGTTACATCATCTGAAGCTATACATCCGCCTGCATCACGCACATTAACAGTGTATACACCTGCTGCTAAATTGTTGAATGTCCCGTTAGGTGAGAATGCTATTGTTGCAGTACCTGTTAACTCATATTCGTAGTCTCCATAACCACCACTTGCAACAGCAGTTATAGTACCGCTATCATTATCACATGTTACGTTTGATGTTTCAGTTGCAACAACAACCAATGGTTCAGGTGGAGATTGAATAATAACACTAGAAGTTGATACACAGAACGGAATAGCCGTTTGCGTAACCACTACCGTATAATTTCCAGCTATCATACTAGAAATCAATTGAGGGTTTGTGGATGTATTTGCGTTAACAATTCCCGTTACTGATGTTGAAGTACTATCAAAAACCTCATAAGTATATGGCCCTGAATAATTGCTAACATTAAGTTCAAAACTACCTGTATTATCACCAAAACATGTTACGGCTGAAGGCGTTGTAGATACTATTGCTGGAATAGCTTCTGGTAAAACAACCTCGACATCTGCAAAACATGTATTCGCATCTGTAATGGTTACTGTATATGTTCCTGAAGGCACTCCAGAAAACACATTTCCACTTAAACTAATACTTGCTGGATTTGGACTAATTGTATACGTGTAGACTCCAGTACCTCCTGTGCCTGTAATAGTAATTTGTCCATCGTCATTATCACAAGTAGGCAATGCTGTTACACTAGGTGTGAGATTAACTGGAGGCGCAATATCAACAGTCACTAAATTACCACAACCATTAGCATCTTGAATTTCGACAGTATGTATTCCTGAAGCTAAATTAGATACGCTAAATGGTGCTGTTCTAGTTTGAAATGTACCACCATCAATACTGTAGCTATAAGGCGCAATTCCTGCTGTAGTTAAAGTTACATCAATTTCAAAATTACCTTCTGCTACTGTACATTGATTGTTTAAAACTGCATCAATTACTGGTTCTGGATCTTGAGGTAAAACTAATGCTGTTGTGGTTTTAATACAATTATACGCATCCTTAACATGAACAAAATAGGTATTTGCATCAACATTAAATGTATTTGCAGAAGCCCATAAAGGATCTGTTGCTAAAGGTGCTGTACTAGATGTAGTAATTTGATATGTGTATGGAGGCGTTCCATCTCTAGCAATCGCACTTATTAATCCAGAATTTGGATTACAATTTGCATTTCTATCTACTGTTGCTGTAATGCTTAAATCAATTGCAGATTCTGTAATATTAAATGGCACAGTTACTACGCCACAGCCTGCATTTGGACCACTAGTTTCAGAAATTGAAACAAAATAAGTGCCAAAAGGTAATGGCCCTAAATTTGTTACAGGTATGCTACCACCTGCAGGTACAACACCTGATCCGGTAATTCCTGTTGAAATAAGTGATAATGCATTAAATACTTCATAATTGACATTTGTAGGGACAGCATAAACACTATTTACAGTGAATGATACATTGCCATCTGCACTTCCAACACAAGTAATATTGTTTGATGTTAAAGCAGATGCCGTTAATGTAGAATTTGTAGGTATAGAAGCAGTTGCAGTTTCATAATAGCTACATCCTGTAGAATCATCATAAACTATAAATGTATAAGTTACTCCTGGAATTAAACCAGTGAAGGTAGTTCTTGGACTTATAACTACGGGCGCATCCTGTAAGACCCATGTTCCACCAGGTGGTGGTGGAGGAATTACACCTCTATAAATATCGAAATAGAAAGGTCCGCTACTAGCTAAAGTACTACTTACACTTACAGTAACTTCACCTCCTGTAATACAATCTACTGCTGTATCTACAGCAATATCTAAATCGTTAGGTGGAGAGGCCACTAATACATCTTGTACCAATATAGAACAACCATTAGCATCTACAACATTAATTTGATATAAACCAAAATCTACAACATCAAAAGTAGTAGATGTAGTTCCTGAAGCATTCAATTCTGTAGCAGAGTATCCATTAGTTCCTGTTACATAATAATTATAAGGTGCAGTTCCTCCAGTAACACTCTGTACAATTACTGATCCTTGTGAAATACCACCACTTGCAATATCACAAGTAATTGGTAAAGATGTATGTACAACGTCTATTGGTGTTGGCTCTGCAATGGTTATGGTTGCAGTATCTGTACATGAATTTGCATCTGTTAAAGTAATAGTGTAGTCACCAGCTGGTAATCCAGAGGTTTGAGTACCATAATTTGTTCCTGTAGTATCATTATTTACATTGATAACAAATGGCGGTGTACCAACAGTATTATTAATAGTAATATTTATAACAGCTGATGCATCACCACTACATAAAATATCTAGAATTTGTACCACAGAGATGATTTCAGGTAACGAAATTGCATTTATAGTTTGCACTCCGGATTCCGCTATACAATTATTAGCATCAGTAATCTGGAATTGGTAGCTACCATCCGTTGGAACATTATATGTAAATGTTGTACCTGTAGTTCCTAGGCTTGTATATGCCCCACCATTAACTGAAACTGCATAAGTAAAAGGTGCTGTACCTCCTGAAATTGTCCCTTCAATTGTGCCATCTGGCGAAGCCGTACAATCTAAATTTTTAGTGATAACAGCTCCTAAAGTCAATGGAGGTAACGGGTCTATAGTATAGGTCTCAGCATAGGTACATTCGTTGGCATCACGCACTTGGAAGGTGTATGTCCCAGGAGCTAATCCAGCAAATATATTTGATGGTTGATATGCCGTTACTGATCCTGATGGAGCAATGATTTGATATTCTAAAGGACTTAAACCTCCCGTAGCAGTTAACGTAACATCTGATGCATTTGCAGGACATGTTATTGGTGTACTGCTGAAATCTAAATCTGTTGGCGGATTAAGTGAAGCAACAGTTATAGGTGCAGCCACAAACGTACATACATTTGCATCTCTTACTGTAACTGTATAAGTTCCGTCTGTTAACCCTGTAAATGTTGTTCCTGGTTGAAAGTTTACACCATCAATACTATATTGGTATGGCGCTGTTCCACCAGTTACACCAGACACCGTTATAATTCCATCAGTTGTACAAGTATAAGGTGTTGTAAGCGCTACTGTACCATTAATTGCAGTAGCCGCTGTTATCGTAATATTTTGCGGTGCTGTAGTACAAACGTCTGCTCCTAAAGTATATTCTACAACAACATCATAATCACCAGCTATTACATTAGTAAAGTTTGGTGAATTTTGATATGTAGTACCATTATCAATACTGTAACGCAATGTATTTCCATTCGGATTTGTAACGTTAACAGTAATTGTTCCACTACCTGGTGCATCAGCACACAAAATATTTGTTTGCGCTATTGTGAAATCTGGAGCTGGAATAGCATCAACATCGATAGTAGTTTCAGCTTCACAGTTATTAAAATCAACAACCCTAATCGTATATGTTCCAGCAGATGGAACATCTATAATTGGTGTGCTTTGGAAGGTTGAAGCGCCATTAACAAAGTAATAATATGGTGCAGTTCCTCCAGTAGGATATACCGTAATTTCACCATTTGTACAGGTTAATGGTTTAGTTAAAGCAGATGTTGCTTCTAATAATGACGGTTCAATAATTTCGATATCTCCAGTAAATGTACATCCATCTTCTGTAGACACATTAACAGTGTATGTACCTGGATTTAAATTTTCAAACGTATAGTTATCATCTGTAATTGGGCCAACACTATTTACCAATGTAGCCCCATCGTAAATAGAAAAGAAATATTGAGGTCGTGCATCATTAGCAGCCACTATAACATTACCTAATTCACCATAACATAATGGTTGAGTTACTGTTGTTTGAACGGTAAAATCTCTTTCTCTAATTTGAACATCAGGTACAGTAAAAATACATGGGTTTGGTGTTACACCAACTTGTCTGATATATATAGAATAAATTCCTGCTGTATTTACCGAAAAGATATTACTAGCTTGATAGTTTGTACCATCTATACTGTATTCGTATCCGCTTGGGACACCACCTACAACTATTTCGCCTGGTGTAGTACAAATAATATCTCTAGATGCAACTGTAGGTATTAATAAGTTTTCGTAAACATTAAAATAAAACTGATTAAAACACCCTCCGTCATAATTTAATGTTAACCTATATTGTCCTGCCGTATCTGCTGTATAGTTTGGTCCTGTAGCTACTTGATTCCAAGTACAGGTATCACTTTCGTTAGCACAATCTTCATTTAAAACAGCAGTACAACTTGACTCATCTAAAATTTCCCAAATCATGGAAGATGTATCAGTAATATTCGTTTGAATAAAGCGCGAATCATTATTACCACACAAGAAAATATTTGGTAATTCTTTACCATCATTAGGACAAATTACAACCTCATCCGCAAAAGGAATTACTGGATTAGTAACATTAGCTCCAAAAAGTGTAACGTTAAATACTTGTGTGATAGATTGACAAGGTGCTGTTGCTTCATTAAATACATAATAGGTACCTGTAGATGTTGCTGTAAAAGATTGTCCTGTGCCTATAGCTGGTCCACCAGGAGTAGTTGACCATGTGTAAGCATCATATCCACTACCAGCTGTTAGTATTGTAGAATCTCCACAAAGCACTACATTTTCATCAAACGTACAATTTAAATTCCCTAAAAAGTTTGTAGCTCTTGGTGTGATTAAACATCCCGTATTACTATTATAACTTGGGTCATCAGAAATTTCAAAAGTATCATTTATAGTACCGCGATACGTAACATAAGCCTGATTACTAATTATGTTTGAACATGCATCAGTTAATAAACTACAATCTGAAACTACAGTCACACTAAAACGAATATCCTGCACAGGATCGTTTTCCTCTACAAGGGATTCATCTACTAGAAAAATTATTTCACGTGTATTAGGATCATAACTTTTTACTGTAACACCTGCTGGCAAGGATACAATATCGGCAGGATAATTAAATACAATATTTGTTGGCAGTATATCCCTTATTACAATTCCTGTTTCTCCTACAGGTGGCCTAGCATCATCATTACCTGTATTCTGGAATCCTATTACGTAATTTAATTCATCACCCAGATCTACTTCTTGCCCCTCTATATCTGTACCAAATTCATCTTCAACAATTTTGGTAAGCACTATATTTGGTGCAATAATTTCAATAGCAAAGGCACTGAAATAATAGTAATATATATCTAAAGTACTTCCTAAACTTATCGTTGCATTAGTATCTCCATTTCCAATAATAGTATTACCCGCGTTTGGTATGTTTATAATTCCCGCATCGAATCCTAATGTATTTGTACCTGCAGGATTTCTGTCGAAAAATAATTCTGGTGTATTAGTAGCAGGATCAATTATAGAAACTGTACTATTAAAAAAGTTATTCCCAGGACGAATTACCGTTCCTGAATTATCGGTAGCATTAATAATATTACCATTCAGCTCTAAGTAATCTCCTGTGTAACGTCTATCTCCTTCAATGGTACTAAATGCAAATTTTGCTCGAACTGGTCCAACAGGAATCGTTTGAAATCCTGATATTGGAAATGTTTCATTTATAGCACTAGTGATTTTTGTGAAACCATCAAAAGAGGTTATATATTTACTTGGCAATAGAGGATCCTCGTAAATTACAAAGAGCGACCAACCTGCTGACAGTCCTTCTGAGTTAGGCCTCGGGCCTACCAATGAAGATATATTTGCCACACCATAAGTTCCTTCTGGATTTGGTAAAGCTGTGAGTATATCGGTTACATCATGATAGTATACGTAAGTATTAGAGTTTCTGTTGTTACCAGCATTTTGAAAATAAACTTCTGTACCTGTAATATCTTGATAAGGCTCTCCTGGGGTTCTGAACTTTATATTTGATATAGGTTCACTTCCATTAACTACTGCACTCCAATACAAACCTGCATAAACAATACGATAACAATTTGTATCACTTGGTACATCTAAATCTGCAGTACTGGAATTAAATGTAGAAGGATCACCATCTATATCAACATAGACTGCAGCGTTCACTCTATCATTTGTATCATTTCCATTATAAGGATTAGTAACATGTAATCCGACATTACTATTACCTATTAAAAGCATATCACCTTTAATAGCCTCATCGTACCTTGGTACGAATGGAACTAAGTTTTGGGCAAATAACTGTACACTCAGTAAGAGTACTAAAGCTGTAATACAGTAATTTACATAAGTAGGCGTTTTCATAGTTGTTAGTTTTTCTATTTCAATTCATTTGGGGTTGAGAGAAATAGCAATCTATTTATTTAGTTATTTATTTTTCTATTTTCACAAGCGACATTCTACTATTATACGGTTTGTTACTCTTTTCATCTAAAGCTGTTTGTGCTTGATTTACAGCATCAAACTTTTTAGAGTAGATGAAATATTTATTCGTTTTTACATCAAAGAAAAAGTTCACGTCTTTTCCACCTGAAGCAATAACTTTAGTTAAAAAATCATCACGTTTCTCTACACTATTATGAACTGCAATAACCATATAATACCCTGGCTCTTCATTCATCACATTTTTAATGATTTGGATATTGTTTGTTTGCTCTTCTCCAAAGTCAAAATCTTCTTCTTTATATGGCTCCGTAGCTACAGTTGTAAACTTCTTGATTCTTTCTAGTGCTGCTTTGTCTTTATTATATCTATCTTGTTGATTATCATATGCTGCACGACGAATTCTTCTTTTTCTTTCAAAGTCGGTAGCTTCTTTGATAACCTCTAAATTAGAAACTAAACTTTCTTTATACCTTTTAATTCTTAGTTGTTCAGTCTTTAATTGCTCAAGAGCATTGAAATAGAATTCATTAATACCTTCACTATCCTTTTTAAATTTTCGCTTTCTATTTACAAGAATACCTTCAAGCTCAATCATTTTCATTTCTTGTTCTTTCTCAACTTTTTCTATGTCATTCCTCAATTTTTCTATTGCTGCATTTTCAGCAGATACACTTTTAAAAGGTTTTGGTTCTAAATAAATTCCTTGTTCACTTAAATCATTTTCTTCTTTTAAATCATCTAAATCTTTTTGTTTAATATCTATCCTTGTAGATAACTTTTGTATCAATTCGTTTTGTGCTTTTTTAGCACTATCTGTTGCACTTAGTAATGCACGCATTGCTTCAGAGGCTTCATCATCTGCCACTGGTTGTTCAATTTCTTCAGCAACTTCATTCACACCGTTATCTGATACTTCATTATCTTCAGTTATCTCAATTTTCTCTGTTTCAACTTTTAATGCTTCTGCTTCTAATCTTCTTCGTTCTTCTTCAGCTTTTTCCTTAGCAGCAGCTTCAGCTAATTGCTTATCTTCTTCAATTTTCCTCTCTGCTTCTTCTTGTGCTTCTATTTTGGCTTGTTCTTCCAAACGTAAACGTTCATCTTCTTCTGCTTTAATTCGCTTTGCTTCTGCCTCTGCTTCAGCTTTTGCTATGGTTTCTTTAGCTCTCTTTTCTGCTTCAATCTCTAATCGTTTTTCCTCTTCAGCTTTAGCTCTTGCTTCTGTCTCAGCTTTTAATTTTTCCTCTGCTTGTTTTTTACGTGTCTCCTCTTCAGCTTTTAGCTTAGCTTCTGCTTCTAGTCTTTTTTTCTCTTCAGTCAATCTTATACGTTCTTCTTCTGCTGCTGCTTTCTTTTCAGCTTCTAGCTGTAATTGTTTTTCTTTTTCAGCTTTTGCTTCTAACTGAGAATCTTCTGCAGCATTAGTTGTATTTGTATCTGTACTCTTTTTTGAAACATCATCTTGCTCGATTGTATTTGCGACCTCAGCTTCTGCTTTTTTCGCTTCTGCTTCTGCTTTTCTTTTTGCAGCTAATTCTGCTCTTCTTTCTGCTATTCGAGCTCTGTCTTCATCTGTTAAATTATTTGGCTTAGCTCTTCTCTTATTAAAATTGAATGCCGATTTTTCTTCTTCTTCATCTCCGTAACTATATCTGTATTTCTTATTGAAACGGTATGCCACAGTTATTTCATGAGAACTTCCAAATTCCGAAAAGTTACCCATAGATTGCTCATAGTTATACTCAATAGCAATATTATTTGTTACGTTAAGTCCTAAACCTGCTGAAGCACCATATAAAGTATTATAACCAGCTTGCGCCCAAATACCCTTAGGTACATTTATCATTGCTAATCCTGAAATTACAGTTTGGTCTTTTTTAAATTCACTTCTTATTAATGTAGAAAATCTACTCTCATCAAAGAAACCACGAGTGTTCATATATCCAGTATACATAGCATGTGCCTGAAGTCCTTGCTCTGGATTATCCTCAATCATTTGAGAATCATTTAAATTATAGGATACTAAATTATTTATTGCTACTCCAAAATCGAAAAAATCGGTTCCGTAGTTTATACCAGGGTTAATAGTTAATAAAAAGTTCGATGGTACATTTTGAAGCGATGGGTCAGGCGTGTTGACAACTACTCTTCCTTGATTTATGCTACTTTGGTAGGCGCCTATATTTAATCCAAAAGTTAAATTACTATCTCTATTTAAACTCGCATTGTAAGCGAAATTTACCATACCACCAAAAGTGGTTAGTACTCCAAAATCTTGTTGAAACAAGCCAACTCCAGCGCCAATATTTTCAGAAAAGCGACCCGCATAACTAAATAAATAAGACTGAGGTGCATCACTAAATTGCCCCCATTGTCTCTTATTTGTAAAACTTATATATTTATTTTGTTCTCTCACAAAACTGAATGTTGGGTTAATCGCATATCTATTGAACTTTAAAGAGTTTCTAACAGGTAATGCCAAAGCTACAATACCATTACTCTCTTGAGAATGGAATTGCTGAATGGTACCTAACGTTAGAAACATATATAATAGATATTTGTTCATTTTATCTTAGAATCGTGATAGATCCTTTTTTTGTTGTTTGATTTACTGTTTTTATAATGTAATAGTAAACTGGGTTTACATCTTTAAAATTTAATTCGCTTTCTGGCCAATTGTTTTGATAATCATTGGTGTCAAGTACAACTTTACCTTGTGAGCTTATCAACATTATCTGTGTATTTGTGCCACTTACAAACTCTTGTGGTATAACCCAAGTATCATTAATACCATCTCCATTTGGAGTGATAACATTTGGAATATTAGCTACATCTGGAAAAGGTTCGGTAACTCTAAAACTTATGTCTTGTGAAGCTATACAACCTTGGGTTTGACTAATTTTCACTGTATAATTACCTTGTTGTAATACTTCAAAAGTATCCTGATCAGCCCCAGCAATAGGTGCTTCATTTAAATACCATTGAAATTCTGGATTAACTGCAGTAGTGTTTACAGTTACCATTAATGTTTCACCAGATGGTAACAAATTGGTCTCATCCACATTAATATCGCTAGTAAAATCAATATTTACTAAATCGATAGATGCAGATGCTGTACAATTATCTAAATCTATTCTCACACTGTAAGTTCCAGCATCATTGGTTTGATACATTTGGTTTCTAGCACCTTCAATCTCATCACCATCCTTGAACCATTGATATCCTATACCATTAATAGCACTTAAAGTTGTTGGTCCATTACCAGAGCAATAAGGGTTTCCTAAGCTAGAACTTATAGATGATGTTGTTGCTCCAGAAGATGCCTCACTAACGGCAACTCTGTTAGAAAAAGAGTTTGATGTACATGTTCCGTAGTTTGTTTCTACAAAATAAGTACCTGGGGAACTTACTGCTAGACTTTCTCCTGATGCCACGAATACAGATGTGGTTGGACTTGTTTCTTTATACCAATTAAAAGTTAAATCAGGATATTGTAATGGTGAGTCGTTCATTCCATCACCTGGATTATCAATAGTAAGCAAATAACTGCCTCCTGAGCAATATACTCCTGTTTCAATCAAATTATTTATAGAAAATGGACTATCCTGAATTTTATAATATGCTGCAAATGCACTAGATGCACTACTGGTTGCTGCTGGGGCAGTACTTTTTACTCTTAACTTATAGCCTTCCCCAGAGGTATCTGTAGGAATTGAGAAACTCAATGTCACGGGAGAAGTTGTAATACTACCAGAATTAGAAGTATATACTACCTTGGCACTAGAAAAACTACCATCGGCATCAGACAGTTCTATAATAAACTTATTTGTAGCTTCTAAATTACTTTCTGGCGAAAAAGAAAATGTAATTTCATAAGTATTAAAATCAGAACTTGCGCATGCTTGAGTAAAGCCTAAGTTAGGTTTACTAATAACTACTTGCGCCAAAAGCGTTGATGGTATCAACGCTAAACTAAAAACAAGAATGTTAAAAATAGTAAAATTCCTCATGCAGTTCTGTTTGTTTATAAAACCTCTAGGAATACATATCTAATGTATAATTAGAATAAAATTGAACATTATACCTAGAGTTCAATCATTATTAATTTTAATCGTCCAATATATCTCTATCAATATTTGTTGCTATTATTTTATTGATTCTCAATCTAAAATCTGGCCTCTTATAATTGTCTGAAGCAATAAATGTTTCAGTATTAGAACTTTTAGAATACACGTTAAAGAAAGCACGGTTACCGTACCAATTTTCTAAGTCGTCATTATTAGAATTATTTTCAACAAAAATATTTCCATTGCAATTATTGAAATACATTTCTTTTAAGTTAATCTTACTTAAATTCTCCTGATTTATATTAATATTTTCATCAAGAATTACAGCAGGATTAAAACCAGATATAACACTTTTAGAGATGTTCAATTCAGTATTTTCACCAACAAATACAGCTTCATGAACAAGATTCATTTTAATAGCTGACTCTAAATCATCACTTGAATTTAAAAACGTTAGGTTAGTTGCATCCAATATTGTTTTACTTTTAGCAAAATCTATTTCATCTTTGTTAGTATAAGACAGCACTTCTAAACATTTATCTCCACTTCCGTTAGATGCATAAGGAGATCTAACAGCAAGTGAATTAAAAATATCAGATGTTGTACCATAATTAAATTTAAAATCTGTGCCTTTAGAACGGTAAGACACTAAATTGTTTAAAGAAATATTACCTCCCCAAATTTCAAAACCATCTTCGCCACAATGGCTCACCATAATATGATCTAATACTGTACTTTCTCCTACACTAGCTAATAACAACCCATTAAAATAGACGTCTTGAGAAACTCTTTTACCGGCGTATTCTATACGTACGTATTTAAGTTCACCAGAAAAACTAGATATATCCTCTCCCCCGTAATTAGTATTCGCATAGTCTGAAGGGTTGAGTTTTGGGTGATAGGAAGCAATAGATCCAGAACCATATCTGTTAATTGGAGCATTACCTAAAATAATTATTCCTCCCCAATCACCAGCTTTTCCAACACTTCTGTTAGAGGTGAAAATGATAGGATCTGTAGGATTACCAATAGCTGATATTTTAGCACCACGAGAAATTGTTAACGAACCACCTGTTTTATAATCTCCAAAAATTACTGTACCAGGTTCTATTGTTAGAGTTACACCTGGGGTAACAAAAACGCTATTTAAAAGTAAATACACCTCTCCTTTTCTAAGAGTAGTATCTTCAGTGATGTTTCCAGTTAAAATTTGAGTTGGCTCTCCATAATCAATTTGTTTTGATTTAAATTCGGTCCAATTATTCAGCCAATTCATTTCTCCAACTATACCCTTTTCCTGCTGTGCAAAACAGTAACCAAGGCTTAGTAGAAATATTAAGATAATTTGAGTAATATTTTTCATGGTATCTACAGTTTTCTATTAGGTGCAAACATATTGATTCAATATATTCAAAAGTAATAGAATAATCCATGAAATACCAAATATTTCGATGAAATGCAATAATATTTAAAAAATCAACATAAAAAAATCGATGAAATACATTTTTATATGTTTTAAAATTATTTTGAAGGAATAAACTTATGAAATAAAATACTTATAATGCTACACTAAATAGAGTTACAAGTAAGAAAAAATGAATCATAAAAAAACCTCAAATATCTTGAGGTTTTTATGATACTTTAATTTTTAATGAAATTGACTGTATTCATGAAGTGACTTTAAAGTTTCTTCATAAAATATAATAGCAGAGACTAAATTATTTGTGTCTGAGTAGGGTAAAATTCTTTTTTGAAATTCTGATGTACTTTCCAAAAATTCGTCTGTTGCCTCAAATTGATCGTCCAAAGCCTTTCTATTATCATTATCATTTGGAATACCTAATGTAGACATAGTAACTCCTGGTTTGGTAGCAAAAGCAATATATGGCATAAGTTTTACTAAGCTTTCAATTCTTTCTACATAAAGTACTAGCAACTCACCTTTTGCCATTCTATCTAGTTCAGCTTTACTGTGATATTTTTTAATAGCAACACCATCACTTATTATGCTTTTTGGCGCTTTCTTTTTTTGGGCAAAGCCAATACCAGAAATTAATAAAAAGCAAAAACTAAGAAAGATTAATTTCGTTTTCATGGATTAGATTTTAGGATTCTGGCTGCTAATTTATGTAATTTATCGTAAAAAACAATCGTTTTGTCGATTTTTTTAATATATTTTATATCTTTAGATGTATTTCAAGCTTTTAGAGGTTTCAAAAAAAGAACTTTTTATATTTTACTCATAGCTTACTCTTTTATATCTAAAAACAAAAGTACATTTGACCATATTTATTTTTTTATGGATTTATCTAATATAAAACTTATTGTCACTGATATGGATGGCACTCTACTTAATTCAAAACACAATATCAGTCCATTATTTTTCAATCTTTTTAAAAAACTAAAAGCACACAATATTATTTTTGTAGTGGCAAGCGGGAGACCTTATTATAGTATGGTAGATAAACTTAAAACTATAAAGAATGATATCATCATTGTTGCCGAGAATGGAGGCTTGGCTTTAGAACATGATAATGTATTTATATCTAACCCTATTAAACCTCAAAATCTTGATAAGGTTATAAAAATAGTTAATACTATAAATAGTGCTCATCCTATTTTTTGCACACGTTTTAAAGCGTATGTCATGAGTAATTCTAAAAGCTTGCTAAGCTTATTATCAGAATATTATAACTATTATGAAATTATTGATAGTCCAGCTGCTATAACTGAGGACGTGTATAAAATAGCCTTGTTTCATGAAGAAAATTCAGAAAAATATATTTATCCAGAGGTAAAACATTTAGAATCTGACTTTAAGGTAAAACTTTCTGGAACACATTGGGTTGATATTTCAGAAATTAAAGCTAATAAGGGTAACGCTATAAGACAAATTCAAACTACTTATAATATAAGCTTTAAAGAAACTATGGTATTTGGTGATTATAACAATGACTTAGAAATGCTTGAAAATGGCTACTACAGCTTTGCAATGGAAAATGCTCATTCTTTAGTAAAAGAAACGGCAAGATTCGAAACTAAAAGTAATGACCACTTTGGTGTAGAAGAAATTCTTGAAAGCGTGTTATTAGAAAAAGAAAAAAATATAACTAATTAGCAATTTTTTGTATTATGAACGCAACCTTTATTTATTTTTACCATCTATTAAAATAGAACCATATCTTTAATATCATGAAAATTAAATTTTTAATACCAATTATATCTTTACTACTTGTTTTTAGTTGTAGTACAAATGATGATAATAATTTACTGGACCTAGAGCCACAAGAAGTGCAAATTTATCAATGGCATTTAACTAATGTATCTGGAGGAGTTGCTGGCATAGATATAGATTTTGAGATGGATACTGTTATATGGGTATTTAATGTAGATTTTGTTGGAAGTGGATCATTACAAGTACAAAACAATAACACTGATAATTCTTTAGAAGATGGTTTGGATACTGGAACATATTCTGTTTCCATCCCTGTTTATGATACTCAATCTATATTATTTGTTGATGGTGATGAATTTGCAGGTGTAGTAACACCTACTGAGGAAGATTTAGTCATCAATCAAAATATTACGTCAAACGGCACAGGCACTGATGGTTTTATATATACTTTTAAAAGAGAAATTGTAATTATAAATTAAGTTTTTTGTTTTTTCTTCTTTGCTGCAGGGAACAACACATTGTTTAAAATTAAACGATAACCCGGAGAAGTTGGATGTAAATCTAACTCTGTTTTTGCATCCCCTACTCTATGTTGATAGTCTTCAGGATCGTGTCCACCATAGAATGAGAAGAAGCCTTTTCCTTTAATACCGTGAATATATTTAGCCTCTCCATTAGTCTTATTCTCTCCTAAAACTAATACATTAGACTTTATTTCATCTCTGGTAAATGCCGTAGTTTGTCCCATAAATCCTTTAACCAATGCTGTGTGATTTTGGCATAGCATGGTTGGAATTGGATCCCATTTTGCAGAAAACTCCATAAGGGAAAAATAGTCGGTAGTTTTTGAAATTGTACGTTTACGTGTTGTATCTATGGATGAAAACTCATAAATTTTTGAGTTTCTTTCTAACAAAAAATTCGTAAATGCAAATGTTCTATTGTAGTCAATTTTATTTTGATAAGCTGGATCACTACCATCCCCATCAAACATAGGCTCACAAATGTCTACACCTTCAGCTGCAAGTGCAATATCAAAACTATCAGTAGCACTACACATGGCAAACATAAACCCTCCTCCTAAAACGTAATTGCGTATTTTTAAAGCAACATCTAGTTTAGCTTCAGATACTTTTCCATAACCAAGTTTTGTGGCTAAAGCTTCAGCCTCTTTCTTTTCTTGAATATACCACGATGAGGATCGGTACATTCCATAAAATTTACCATATTGTCCAGTAAAATCCTCATGATGTAAATGCAACCAATCAAATAATAAAAGCCCATCATTTAAAACTTCTTCATCATATATGGTTTCATAAGGGATCTCTGCATATTGCAATACCATAGTTACAGCATCATCCCAGGGAAGTTTTCCTTTAGGTGTGTAGACCGCTATTTTAGGTGCTTTTTCCAAGACCACGGCTTCCATATTCTGACTTGGACTCGCAATTTCCTCTAGAATACTTTCAGCTTTCTCATTAGAAATAACTTCAAAAGATACACCTCTAATTTGGCACTCTTGTTGAATTACATCTGTATCTGGTAATAGAAATGAACCACCTCTGTAATTTAGTAACCATTTAACTTTTAGTTGCTTTTCTAAAGTCCAAAATGTAATACCATAGGCTTTTAGATGATTCTTTTGACCTTCAGCATCCATAGGAACTAGAATGTAAGACGCATGAGTTTTTACACAAAAAAGGATTAAAACGATAAATATTAGGGACTTTTTCATCGTGTGAAAGATAAAGAAAAAATCAGGCTAATTAATTAATCAAATGTTAAAAAGGTACATCATTATCGTCATCTTCATTAAATGAGCTGCCAAATGCTTGATCTGGACTTGCAGTAAAATTATCCGCTTTGAAGGTATCATCATTAGCAGCCGCATTCATTTTACTATGGAATTCAAACGGAGAATCAAAATCATCAAGATTATCAAACTTACCTAAGTGTCCGATGAATTTCAAACGAATGTTTTCTAAACCACCGTTCCTATGCTTTGCAATAATAAATTCTGCTTGCCCTTCTGTTGGCGAGCGCTCTTCATCATCCCATTCATCAATCTTATAATATTCTGGTCTGTAAATAAAACTTACAATATCTGCATCTTGCTCAATAGCTCCAGATTCACGTAAATCAGAAAGCAAAGGTCTTTTGCTACCTCCACGAGTTTCAACTGCACGCGATAACTGTGATAAAGCAATTACTGGTACATTTAATTCTTTTGCTAGTGCTTTAAGGTTACGAGAAATCATAGATATTTCCTGCTCACGATTTCCAGCATGACTGCTTCCACCAGTCATTAACTGCAAATAATCAATCATTATTAATTTTATACCATGCTGTGATGATAAACGACGTGCTTTAGCTCTTAAATCGAAAATTGATAGTGATGGTGTATCATCGATAAATAATGGTGCTTTTTCTAAATCTTTAACCTTTACGTTAAGTTGTTCCCATTCATGTTTCTCTAGTTTGCCTGTTCTTAACTTTTCAGAAGACAACCCAGTTTCACTAGAAATTAAACGCGTAATTAATTGAACAGAAGCCATCTCTAAAGAGAAAAAAGCTACTGGAATATTTTGGTCTACAGCAATATTTCTCGCCATAGAAAGCGTCAAAGCTGTTTTACCCATACCTGGCCTTGCTGCAACAATAATCAAATCGGATGGTTGCCAACCTGAAGTTAATTTATCAAGCTTATGAAATCCTGTGGGAATACCACTTAGGCCTTCTTTATTTGAAATCTCTTCAATTTTCTTCTTAGCTTGAATTACTAATTCTTGAGCAGTTTCACTAGATTTTTTAATATTACCTTGGGTTACTTCATACAATTTAGATTCCGCTTTGTCTAATAGGTCAAAAACATCTTTGGTTTCATCATATGAATCCTCAATAATTTCGTTTGAAATTTTGATTAAACTTCGCTGAATAAACTTTTGAAGTATTATACGGGCATGGAACTCAATATGCGCTGAGGAAGATACTTTTTGTGTTAAAGAAATAAGATAAAAATCACCTCCTACCATTTCTAATTTTGCATTCTTCTTTAGCTGGGTAGAAACGGTTAATAAGTCTACTGGTTCACTACCTTCAAACAATTGAAAAATAGCTTCAAAGATAAGTTGATGCGCTTCTTTATAAAATGCATCAGGGCTTAAAATATCGATTACCTCATCAACCCCTTTCTTATCAATCATCATTGCGCCCAACACAACCTCCTCTAAATCAACTGCTTGAGGGGGTATCTTTCCTTTCTCAAGATTGATTAATGTACTCTTATCTACTTTATATCCTGCTATTTGGTTAGGTTGTTTCATAACTACGAAAATATACAAATAATGTATTGTATTTTAAAAACATCTATTCTGATTGTACACTCAGTATTAACAAAAGAGCTGTTAATAACTTAATTCTATTGTGAATAACGATAAAAAAAATCTGAAGTAAAAACTTCAGATTTTTTATCTTTTGGTTTTAAAGGAGTTACCCTTTAAACACTCCCATATTAGAGTATTTTTCCATACGTTGATTTACTAAATCCATTGGTGATAAGTTTTTTAATTCACCAAAATGTTTTTCTATTGCATTAGCTACACTCTTGAATGTTTTATTTCTATCACGATGAGCTCCTCCTAATGGCTCTTTAATTATAGCATCAATTAGCTTTAATTTTTTCATGTCTATAGCCGTTAATTTCAATGCTTCAGCAGCAGTTTCCTTATGTTCCCAGCTACGCCATAAAATAGAAGAGCATGACTCTGGAGATATTACCGAATACCATGTGTTTTCCAACATTAATACTTTATCTCCAACACCTATACCTAAAGCACCTCCAGATGCTCCTTCTCCAATTACAATTGTAATTACTGGGACTTTAAGCCGTGTCATTTCTAAAATATTTCTTGCAATAGCTTCTCCTTGTCCACGTTCTTCAGCTTCTAGACCTGGATATGCTCCTGGTGTATCTAACAATGTTACAACAGGAATTCCAAATTTTTCGGCAGATTTCATTAATCTTAAAGCTTTACGATATCCCTCTGGGTTTGCCATTCCAAAGTTTCTATATTGTCGTGTTTTGGTATTAAACCCTTTCTGCTGACCGATGAACATGTAACTTTGGTCTCCAATTTTACCTAACCCACCAATCATAGCTTTATCATCTTTAAAGCTTCTATCTCCGTGTAATTCTAAAAATGAATCTCCACAAATAGCTTTAATGTAATCAAGTGTATACGGTCTGTTAGGATGTCTAGAAAGTTGAACTCTCTGCCATGGCGACAAGTTCTTATAAATATCTGTGGTGGTCTTTTTTAACTTTTCCTCTATTTGTTCACAAGTCTCAGAAACATCAACCTCACTTTCTTCTCCGATGATTTTACATTTTTGAAGTTGATCTTCTAGCTCTTTAATAGGTAATTCAAATTCTAAGTATTCCATAAGAATTTAATTCGGTTTTTGTTAGCATACAAAATTAAGGAAATTATTTTGTTTGAATTTTAGAAATCAAGGTATTTGTTTTCTTTTAAATGCATATCTGTTTTTTATAATACCATTTAGTAGTACAGTTCCTATAATAATTATCGCCCCATAATAAAAATACGAACTCATTTTTTCACTTTTGGGATATAATATCAATGCTATTAGAATACCATAAACTGGTTCTAAATTATAGGTAAGCACTACGGTATATGGGCTAATAAGTTTCATAACGTAGACAGATGCTATAAAAGCATATGCGGTACATACTGAAGCTAAAATGAATAATAGCCAAAAATCTTTTACACTTAGACTAAAAAAATCTGCAGAAAACCCTCCTCTAAAAAGAATTATAAATAATGAAATGAACAGTACCCCACTAACAAACTCATAAAATGAAATGACTGTTGCTGAGTGTTTTTTTAGAAAAACACCATTTAATACTGCAAATAATGATGAAAAAAATGCGGAAGAAACACCTAATAATATACCTGTTAAGTATTTTATTTCACCTTGTGTAATTATAAAAACACCGATAATTACCAATATACCAAATAGTATCTCGTAGCCTATAATTTTTCTCTTGTAAAAAATTGGTTCTATAATAGATGCGAAAAAAGCACCTGTTGAAAACATAGCCAAAGCTATAGAAATATTGGCAGCATCTATAGCTGCAAAAAATGTAATCCAATGTAATGCAATAATAATGCCTGCAATAGACAACTTTATGATAGATTTACCATGTATTTTAAGTTTGATCTGTCTTAATTTTATAAAAAGAAACATTAAAACTGCTGCCATAGACATACGAAACCAAACTAACGGAATAGCCGTAATAGAAATTTCTTTTCCAAGAATGGCTGTAAAACCAGCGATAAATACTAAAAGATGTAGATGGAGGTAATTCTTAACATGAGGTCTATTATGAAATAATTTATTCATTTGAACTCGTTCTTTTTCTCTTTAGCTTCGAAAAAATGTTTTTAGCGTTTTGCTTTGTATAATAAGTATACTGCTAAAATACCAAAAATGAAATTAGGAAACCATACAGCTATTACTGGTGGAAAGTTAGATTGCTGGGCCATTACACCAAAAATTTTATCAAAAAACACAAAAATCATAGCAATACAAATGCCAAGTGCTAAATTAACTCCCATACCACCACGCCTTTTAATCGAGGAGACCGCCACAGCAATAATCGTTAATATAAAGATTGAAACAGGTAAACTCCATTTTCTATAAAGTACTAATTTATATCGCCCAATATTAGAAGACCCCCTGGCCTCTTCTTTTTTTATGAAACTAATAAGTTCCGGGTAAGACAATGTTTCAGCTATATAAATCACTGGTGTTAAATCTTC
Organism: uncultured Flavobacteriaceae bacterium; assembly: GCA_947502975.1. Lineage (GTDB taxonomy): Bacteria > Bacteroidota > Bacteroidia > Flavobacteriales > Flavobacteriaceae > Jejuia. The sequence continues at coordinate 1,037,469 of CANNBV010000002.1, read as the reverse complement.
AGCTTCAAAAGAAAACAAAGTATCTTTTCGTCTTTCTATTTCTAACGTATCACCTAGTGCTCCAACTTTACGTTTTACATAATCTATCAGTCTGTAGGTTGTATCTTTATCTATATACTTTATGCTTTTTGAACTAATTTTATATACTAATTTATTATTTTCCAGATGTTCTAAAGTGAAATTCTGGCCTTGTTTATTCTTTGAATCGTAGCTACTTACATAAATAAAATCATTATCATTTATTTGCCTGTATACATTTTTATCATCAATAGCCTTTTTACCTCTTTTAAAATATTTGTAATCAAATTCATTAAACCCTTTACTTGCTTCTGGTGCCAAGAACATGCCTAAAATAAGAGCAAAAAGAGCTGTAATAGTTGCACCATAAATATAAGGTCTTAAAAACCTTGAAAATGAGACACCAGAACTCAAAAAGGCCACAATTTCTGTATTATTAGCAAGTTTTGAGGTAAACCAAATAACAGATAAGAATAAGAATAAAGGGAAAAGAAGATTGGCAAAATATATAGTGAAATCTAAATAAAATAATGCTACCTCATTAAAAGGCACATTGTTATCTAAAATTTTTCCTATTTTCTCAGCTAAATTTACTGTAATCCCAATAGGAATAAACAGTAACAGCATCATCAAAAATGTGAATAAGTAACGTTTTAATATGTACCAATCTAATATCTTCACTAAGTGTAGTTGTTATAGTCTTTTATCCATTTGTTTGACCATTTTATTTTTCCATTCTGCAAAGTCTCCTTCTAAAATATGTTTTCTTGCTTCTCGAACTAACCACAAATAGAAACCTAGGTTGTGAATTGTAGCAATTTGTTTTCCTAGCAACTCATTTACACTAAATAAATGGCGTAGGTAGGCTTTACTATACTCGGTATCTACAAAAGTAATATCCATATCATCAATTGGAGAAAAATCATCTTCCCATTTTTTATTTTTAATGTTTATAGTGCCATGAGCAGTAAATAGCATACCATTTCTTGCATTACGCGTTGGCATTACGCAATCAAACATATCAATACCTAACGCAATATTTTCTAAAATATTGATTGGTGTACCAACACCCATTAAATATCTTGGTTTATCTTCTGGTAATACATTGCAAACCACCTCTGTCATGGCATACATCTCTTCTGCTGGCTCTCCCACTGAAAGTCCACCAATAGCATTACCAACTGCACCTGCATTGGCTATATATTCGGCTGACTGTAATCGTAAGTCTTTATATGTGCTTCCTTGTACTATAGGAAAAAAAGCTTGACCATAGTTATATTTTAGTGGTGTTTTTTCCAAATGATTGATACACCTGTCTAACCAACGATGTGTCATATGCATAGAACGCTTTGCATAATTATAATCACAAGGATAAGGTGTACATTCATCAAAAGCCATGATAATATCTGCTCCTATAGAACGTTGAATTTCCATAACATTCTCTGGTGTAAATGTATGGTAACTACCGTCAATATGGGATTTAAACTTAACACCTTCTTCCTTAATTTTTCTATTAGCAGAAAGTGAATATACCTGATATCCGCCTGAATCGGTTAAAATATTTCTATCCCAATTCATGAACTTATGAAGGCCTCCTGCTTTTTCTATAATACTCGTTTGAGGGCGTAAATACAGATGATAGGTATTTCCTAAAATGATATCTGGATTTATATCGTTTTTAAGTTCACGCTGATGCACACCTTTAACGCTGGCAACAGTTCCTACAGGCATAAATATTGGAGTTTCAATCACGCCATGATCTGTAGTGATTTTTCCTGCTCTAGCTTTGGTTTGAGCATCATTTTTCTTTAATTCAAATTTCATAAACTTAAAAAGTAGTGAGCAAACCTACATATTTTATATCAAAAAAAATAAACTTATTAACAGTAGTTAGTAGTTTATCGAAAATAGCGCAATATTAGTTTGTAAAACTATCTTAATCGTCTATTTTTGTGGCGCAAAAAATAATCACTAAACATGTCAAACATTAAACACTTAGAAGATATTTGTACACAGGTACGAAGAGATATCTTAAGACAGGTGCATAAAGTGAATTCTGGACACCCAGGAGGATCTTTAGGTTGTACCGAATTTTTCGTTGCACTTTACAATGAAATTATGGAACGAAAAGATTCATTTGATATGGATGGAATTGGAGAAGATTTGTTTTTCTTGTCTAATGGTCATATTTCACCCGTGTATTACAGTGTTTTGGCAAGAGCTGGATATTTTCCAGTGGAAGAATTAAATACATTCAGATTGATTGATTCTCGTCTGCAAGGGCATCCTACCACTCATGAAGGTTTACCTGGAATTCGTATTGCTTCTGGGTCTTTAGGACAAGGCATGTCTGTTGCAATAGGTGCTGCTCAAGCTAAAAAATTGAATAACGATGATACCATTGTTTATTCATTACATGGAGATGGTGAATTACAAGAAGGTCAGAATTGGGAAGCTATCATGTATGCTGCTGCTAAAAAAGTAGACAATTTAATTTCTACTGTCGATTTAAACGGACAGCAAATTGATGGCTCTACAGATGATGTTTTACCTATGGGAAGCATCAAAGGTAAGTTTGAAGCTTTTGGTTGGACAGTTTTAGAAATTGAAGAAGGTAATAATATAGAAGCTGTTATTTCTGGAATGGCCAATGCAAAAGCCAAAACTGGCAAAGGAAAGCCTGTTTGCGTTTTACTAAAAACCATTATGGGCAATGGCGTTGATTTTATGATGCATACTCATGCTTGGCATGGAAAAGCGCCTAATGACGAACAACTAGCTATTGGCTTAGAACAAAATCCTGAAACTTTAGGTGATTATTAACCACTTACTTTAAAACAAATGAAAACATATACATATACAGAAAAAAAAGATACAAGAAGTGGTTTTGGCGCTGGTCTAGCAGAACTAGGTAGAACTAACCCTGATGTAGTTGCTCTTTGTGCAGACCTCATCGGCTCATTAAAAATGAATGAGTTTATCAAAGAAAATCCTGAGCGCTTTTTCCAAATAGGTATAGCAGAAGCTAATATGATGGGTATTGCAGCTGGATTAACTATAGGTGGTAAAATTCCTTTTACTGGTACTTTTGCTAACTTTTCTACAGGTCGTGTTTACGATCAAATACGTCAGTCTATTGCATATTCAGGAAAAAATGTGAAGATATGTGCATCTCATGCTGGTTTAACTTTAGGTGAAGATGGTGCAACGCATCAAATTCTTGAAGATATTGGTATGATGAAAATGCTACCAGGAATGACGGTGATTAACCCTTGTGATTTTAATCAAACTAAAGCCGCAACTGTAGCCATTGCAGAACATCAAGGACCTGTTTATTTACGTTTTGGCAGACCTTCTGTTCCAATTTTCACACCTGCAGATCAAAAATTTGAAATTGGTAAAGCTATTAAATTTACTGAAGGCACTGATGTCACTATTATTGCTACAGGTCATTTAGTTTGGGAAGCACTAGAAGCTTCAAAAGCACTAAATGAGCAAGGTATTTCTGCCGAAGTAATCAATATACATACCATTAAACCTCTAGATGAAACAGCTATCTTAGAATCCGTTTCAAAAACTGGTTGTGTTGTTACCGCTGAAGAGCATAATATTATTGGAGGTTTAGGAGAAAGTGTTGCTCGTGTTTTAGCTACCAATACTCCTGCTCCTCAAGAATTTATTGGTACTAATGATACTTTTGGAGAATCTGGTACACCAGCTCAACTTATGGATAAGTATGGTTTAAATAGCGCGGCTATCATAGAAAAAGCACAAGCTGTTATTAAAAGAAAATAATTTTTTGTGTAAAGTTTAGTACTTTTTCACTCAAGCATAGGTTGAACTGTTATTTTAACATCGTCAACTGCTATAAATATATCTCGATTTAAAAGTTTTTTTATATACCTTTTCTGAGCTTAAAGTTATCTTGTTCTAATGGTAAGAAGGTAGGTTTTTTAATAATTAAAAATATTGTATTTTTATAAAAAACATTATTATGGCTAATTTCTTTAAAAATGTATTTTTGCTATGCTCTTCACTTCTCTTAGTAAGCACTTTATATGCTCAGGAAAGAATAATATCAGGAAATGTTACTACGCTTGAAAAAATCGCAGTTATAAATGCCGAAATTAAAGTATCAAGTAACAAGGTTACTGTATTGACGGATAGTACTGGGTATTTTTCAGTAAGTTGCCTACCAAAAGATAAAATTAGAATTAGCGCCCGTGGTTTTCTACCAAAAAAAATTAAACTAGACGAAAAAACGAAGCAGGTACCTGTAAATCTAAAATTTAAACCTGGTGAAAAAAATGTTGACATAGCCATAGGATATGGTCACATTAAAGAAGAAGAAAAAAGTTTCGCAATTACCAACATCAATGATCGTGATCAACTAAAATTTACCAAATATGCAAATATCATTGATTATATTGTTGACACTTCTCCTTCAATAGGATTAAGAAATGGAGGTATTATAATTCGTGGTGAAAGCTCTGCAAATGGTTCGAATAGCGCCTTAATTATTCTCAATGGTAGCGAAACATCCTTATCTCAATTATCAGAAATAAATCCTTTAAATGTTAAAAGTGTTGATATTCTGAAAGGTTCTAGTGCTGCAACATATGGTATAAGAGGTGCTAATGGAGTAATTTTAGTAGCAACAAAAAATTAATAGTGGCAAGTTCAACTTTATAATTCACTATTATTTGTGCTTTCTTATCAACTAATTACATATGTAATTCATTTTCTTTAAAAAAGTTCGTTTTCTCTGCATACATTTTTTCTGAGCTTTTTGTTATTTGATGTATTTCTATGATATCTTAAATACCACATTTGTTACTAAGTCTATTGAATTACAAATCTTTCTTTGTGAAATATTTAACGTTTGGCAACGTTTTTGATATTGTAGTTGACATCAAATCTTAAAACGAATAATTATGAAAAGTACGAATGAATTGCAAAAAGAATCAAAAAGTCAATTTTCCACAATCAAGCTTGCTTTATTGATAGCAGCAGTATTACTCCTCTCCTTATCTAGTTTTGCACAAACATCTACAGGTTTTGGTTTAAAAGGTGGTTTAAACTATAATGCTAATGGAAATTATTTTGACGCAGTACAAAATAATGCTGAAAACCCCGACAGAAATATAGGTTATCACATTGGTGTCTTTGGTAAAATTGGACAAAAAGTCTATTTAAGACCAGAGCTAGTTTACACTAGAACAAAAAGTGATTACAGAGATGATAGTTTTGAAATGAGTAAACTAGATGCTCCTGTATTAGTTGGTGTTAAGATTTTAGGACCTATTAGTGTATTTGGTGGCCCTTCATTTCAATATATCTTAGATTCTGAATTTGATAATATTTCTATCAATAATATCGAAAACGATTTTTCAGTTGGTTTAAACTTTGGAATTGGTCTTAACCTAAAAAAATTAGGCATAGATTTAAGATACGAACGTGGTTTTAGCAATAACGAAGCTACTTTTTTACAAAACAACAATATTAATGTCCAGGATAGATTAGACACGAGGCCAGATCAATTAATCTTGAGTTTATCTTTAATACTATAATAGCTTGACTGCAATAAGATCAAACAAAAAACTCACCAAATTGGTGAGTTTTTGTTTTTATTTAGATTCTGCATCGTCTGGGTCAAGGTAGTTGGGTATTCCATCACCATCTGTATCATCATTGGTAGGATCTCCATCATCATTTAAATCTTCATTAATCGTCAATACTCCATCACCATCATCATCACCATCTACATAATCTGGTGTTCCATCATTATCTGTATCGTCATCTCCTTCTTTTTCAGGATCGTCAGAATCTATTGAAAACTCTCCATCACCATCTATATCTTCCATCCAAGTTGGTACACCATCACTATCATGATCATTTTCAAAGCTCTGTAATAACTCAAACTTAAACAGTAAAGGCGCATATTGAGGTATATCTGTTGAAGGCGAAGTTGCAAAATACGCTAATCCTGAAGGTAAAAACATCACACCAGCACCATGATTATTATAGGAAACTGTTCCATCACCATTATCAACAAACGACTCCGCTACATTAAATAATGGAAATACTTTTCTCCAACCAGGAATAGTTCCAAAAGTTGTAATTCTATCACCAATCAAGTCTAGGTCAACTGGCGTAACTGCACTATCAAAAACAGAGTTATCTTGTATAAGCCTTCCTTCATAAGTTACTCTAACCTTATCAGAGAATTTAGGAGCAGTACCATTTTCTGGGCCTTTATTAAGCTCAAGAACATAAAATGTATATTCTGTTTCTGCAAAAGTAAGATCATATGACTTTAGCTTCCCATCTGGATTAGTTGTAGCGTTATATAACTCATCTATAAGTTTAACCTTGTTTGTAGGGTCTGTATCAATTATTAAATCCTTAATTTTTGGAGTTTCTACACCTTCAAAATCGCTAGCGTTATAATAATAATTATTAAAATACTTCATTATAGAATCAACATCCGCTATTTGTTGCTCTCCCCTGTCTCTAATGATAACTTCAGGAATTTCAGTAGTATCATCATCATTATTACATGAAAAGATTCCTAGTGTTATCAGCAATATTAAAAAACCAATTTTTCTTGAACGCATTATTCCTTATTTTTGAGGCGCAAGATACAATTTTAATATAATCTTGTGCAAGAACATTAACGTTAGTTTATACAATAATTGTATGCGTATCGATAAATTTTTATGGTGTGTGAGATACTATAAAACCAGAACTTTAGCCACTACAGCATGTAAAAAAGGGCAAATAAAAGTAAACGGTGATTTAGTAAAGCCTAGTCGCGAAGTTTATCCTACTGATAAAATTGAATTACGTAAAAACCAAATCAATTATCAATTAACAGTAAATGATATTCCTCCAAACCGAGTTTCTGCAAAACTTGTAGATATTTACAGAACGGACACAACACCCAAAACAGAGTTTGAAGCTCAAGAGTTATTAAAATATTCTAAAGACTATTACAGAAAAAAGGGCACAGGAAGACCTACTAAAAAAGATAGGCGAGATATTGATGATTTTAATTCTGAAAATGATTAATTTTAAACCCTAATAATTAATGCCTGTTTCATGGAATTAAAGGACAACGTTATTTTAAATCACAAGGAAATTCAACATAAAATAAAGCGCATTGCGTTTCAAATTTATGAAAGTAATGTTGATGAAAATGAGGTGGTTATTGCTGGTATTGGTGAAAATGGTTTTATACTAGCAAAACAATTGAAATCCACTCTTAAAAGTATATCCAAAATCGAACCCATACTCTGTGAAGTTAGTATAGATAAAAAAAATCCGCTTTCCGAAATTTCCACATCCATAAAACCAGCAGAATATACGAACAAATCGATTGTACTAGTTGATGATGTTTTAAATTCAGGAACAACTTTGATTTATAGTGTAAAGCATTTTTTAAATGTACCTTTAAAACAATTTAAAACTGCTGTTTTAGTAAACAGAAATCATAAAAAATATCCAGTAAAAGCAGATTTTAAAGGTATTTCTTTGTCTACGTCCTTACATGAACATGTTCAGGTGGACTTAAAAGGAAAAATACAACAGGTTGTTTTAGAATAATTCTAGGATGATATCTTCAACAATATCAATTTTTTCTTTATCATCTGTAATGATATGGTGTTGTGCTTTACTGTAGAACTGTGAACGCTCAAAAAGGTGTTTGCCAATAAATTCAGTCATTAATTCTTGAGTCTCAATGTGGGCAATTAACGGGCGCTTCGCTTTTTTCTTAAATAGCTTTTTAGATAAAAATGGCAAAGACCCTTTAAGATAAACGGATATGGCACTTTCAGTATCAAGTACAGCTTCCATATTACCTGCAAAACATGGTGTACCACCGCCTAATGCTAAAACAGTATTTTCTTTTAATTGCAATAGGTCTTTAAGATATTCGGCTTCTTTTTTTCTAAAATAAATTTCACCTTTTGTTTTAAATATCTCTTTTACAGACGCATTCTCCCTATCTTCAATATAATCGTCTAAATCAATTAAATTATAGTTTAACTTTTTAGCTAAAATCTTTCCTACAGAAGATTTACCAGACCCCATATATCCAATTAAAACTATAATCATTTTTTTGCTACTAATTGATTACTAAAAACATAGATTTTCATGCTGCAAAAAAACAAAAAATAATATAAAAAAGTATTGTTTTATTAATTAAACATTATATATTTGCACCCGCTAACGCAGGTTAGCCTTTATTTTTAAGACCGGGTAGCTCAGTTGGTAGAGCATCTCCCTTTTAAGGAGAGGGTCCTGGGTTCGAGCCCCAGCCCGGTCACAAAAAAAAGTTAAGCGTATTGCTTAACTTTTTTTATTTTAGTTTATCTCAAAATAATGCACACGTGGCGGAATTGGTAGACGCGCTGGCTTGAGGGGCCAGTATCCGTTTAGGATGTGGAAGTTCGAATCTTCTCGTGTGCACATTAGTTTTTAGACGCTCTCAAAGAAATTCAGAATCAAATTACTTCGCACTATTTAATTGATTATACAACCTTATGTATTGTTGATTATTAGGATAGCGTTGCATTAATTGCAATGCAATATTTTTAGCCTTATCTATATGACCGTCTTTTTGATATATATAAGCTAACACATAAAGTAAACTCTCATTATTTGGCGCCAACTTTAAGCCTTTAATAGCTGTAGTTTCTGCTTGCTTTAAGTTGTTAACCTTGTCGTACAATAAACTTAAATTATAATAAAACCTAATATTATCTTGCATGTATTTTATGGCTAACTCCATTTGTGCTATAGCATCCTCTACTCTATTTTGCTCTGCTAGCAATAATGCATAAGAATAATACGTCTGAGCATAATCTGGTTCTTGTTTTATAATCAACTTAAACGCTTCTTCAGCCTTATTGGGCTTATTGTTTCTGTAATATAAATTTGCCAAATTGGTACGTATCATGTTATTTCTATCATCAACTTCTAATGATTTTTCATACCATTCTATAGCATTTACAAGATCACCTCTCTTTAAATAAAATAATGCTCTTTTTGCTCTTCCTCCAGAAAAATCAGCTGTTACTGATAAATGGGTATTAAATTCTTTCTCAACTTTTCTATAGATGTCTTTATAATCCTCTGGAATTTGAAATTCGTTTAAAGTGGCTAGAGCTAAAAATGCTTTGATTCTAATAGTACGTTTTTTATCCTTCAGTAAAGGCAAGAAATAGTTAACATAATCACTAGAATTCATATCATTTAAAGCATCAATTGCTGCACCTCGTACTAGCGGAGATGCATCATTTAAAAATGCTAGCATCTCATTTATTGAATTGTTATTTAAATAGTTACCCATTGCTAAAACCCCAGAAGCTCTGGCAATTTCAGGATAAATAGTGTCATTTACTAACTCTTGTAATTTTTCATAACCATGCGGGTCTTCCGATAATGCAGGAGCCAACAATTCTGAAAAATGCTTTGATTTTGGTTGTCCATAATTTCTTTGATAATTATCCCAAGCCCAAGTATCATCTTTATCAGTATGGCATTGTGTACATGCGTTTGGTGTACCATATTTTAAACTTAAATCTGGACGTGGTATTCTAAAACTATGATCTCGTCTATAATCATTACCCATATAAATCTTTCCAGTCATATGACAATTGATACATTGCGATGCATCAGAATTGACTTCATGAAAATGATGCTTTGGAGTATCATAACTATTGGTATCATGACATTGCGCACACAGCATATTTCCTTCAAAGCGTAATTTTAAAGAATGTGGATTGTGGCAATTAGTACATGTCACATTATTTTGATACATCTTACTTTGAAGAAATGACCCATAAACATATACTTCATCTAAAATTTGCCCATCTGGGTGGTACAAATTATCCGTTAGTAATTGAGGAAAATAGTGATCTAAAAACGTCCCTTCAAAATTATAAAACTCAGAATATTGCTCCCGCCTAACATGACATCTTGCACATTGATCCACCAAATCTTTGGGATGTGTATTTAAAGTCATTTTCAAATCCTCATTAGGTTTGTATGTATCTCCTAATCTATTTACATTTTCTACATGTCGCTTTCCTGGACCATGGCAAGCTTCGCAACTTACATTAATCAAGGCATATTTTGTATCATAACTATGAGATTTTATGCTATAATTTTTTCTAACATTAGTAGAATGGCAATCGGCACACATATTATTCCAATTTAAGCCTCCTCTAGACCAATGTAACCATTCTGAATGCACTACCTTAAAATCAGGATATAAATCAAACCATTTTTTTTGTTCCGTATTCCAAGCAGTTCTTAAGCATTGGTAATGCCCATCAGGGAATTTAACAATGTATTGTTGAAGCGGTGTAACGCCAAATGTATACTCAATTTTAAAGTCGTGATAAGCACCATCACGTCCTTCAGTGTTAACAAAAAATACACCATCGTTTTTATAAAATCTTGAAACAATCCCTTGACTTTCAAAAATTGTATTATCGAAATCTCCAAGAATTGTAGCATCACTAGCAACTTGCATCGCTTCATCATGATGTGAGCCTTTCCAATCTTTAAACTGTGCTTCATGACATGATTTACAATTATTATCTCCAAGAAAATGATTATCAGGAACTTTTGATGTTGAAGCAAAAATACTTTCATTAACATCTTGTATGCCAACATATTCTGTTTTTTCTTTTTTGCAAGAAAAACAGAATAGAGAAATTAAAATCAATACATATAAGCGCATAAAAAAATCAGAATCTCAAAATTAACTCAATACTTTATTCTCTATAAAAGTACTTAATATAAGAGGGTATACAAACAAATTTTAATCTATATAAATGACTAATGTAAGTTCTCTGATAATCAATTAAATAATGATTTTGAGTAAAAAAATCAATCATAACTATTATAATATGTTAATTTTTAAAAGTTTTACTCTCATTTATGAGGTTATTACAATTGATATTCGTAATTTTGTTTAACGAAAAAGAAATTTTAATGAACAATATACAGGTTAATTTTAGCATTAAGGACTTGGAGAACCTTACTGGTATCAAGGCTCACACGATCAGAATATGGGAGAAGCGCTATAATTTACTGAGCCCAAATAGAAGTGATACAAACATTAGAAGTTACAGCTTAACAAGCCTTCAAAAGCTGCTCAACATATCTTTTTTAAACAATAACGGTTATAAAATATCTAAAATAGCCGATCTTTCAGAAGACGAAATACCAATTAAAGTTAGAGAAATAGCATCTCGAGCGAAAGTCGAAGATCACGCCATCAACGCTTTTAAATTATCAATGCTTAATTTTGATCAAGTCTTATTTTACAATACTTACAAAAACTTAATAGAAAACAAATCATTTAATGATATTTTCTATGACATATTTCTGCCATTATTAAACGAAATAGGATTGCTTTGGCAAACAGATACCATTACACCAGCCCACGAGCATTTCTTAACATCTCACATAAAGCAAAAAATATTACTCAACATTGAGCGTTTACAAAGCTTAGAGCCTAAACCAGTATCAAAAACGTTTATATTATTTCTTCCAGATAACGAGGTGCACGATATAGGTTTATTGTTCATAAATTATCAATTAAGAAGTAAAGGCTACCATACAATTTTCTTAGGAGAGAGTGTGCCAATGGCTAGCTTAGCTAGTGTTTTAGAATTCTTTGATGAAATAACATTTATCTCATATTTTACGGTAAATCCTGAGGTTAGTGAAATCCCTAATTATATTAACGAGTTTGAGGAATTGTTGTTAAATAATGATAAAACAAATTTGCTTCTTTTAGGTCCTAAATTATTAGGTCTTGATGAAAATATTCAACTACCAAAAGCCGTTAAACTGTACGATTCTATAGAAAATTTAGTTAAAGATTTATAAGATTGCTTTATTTTGTTTAACTTTTAACTATATTTGTTAAACAATGAAGAAAACAATAGCTATTATAGGATCTGGTTTCTCAGCTTTATCTGCAAGTTGCTACTTAAAACAATATGGTTTTGATGTATCAATTTTTGAAAAAAATGATACCGTAGGCGGTCGCGCTAGACAGCTTAAAAAAGAAGGATTCACTTTTGATATTGGCCCTAGTTGGTATTGGATGCCAGATATTTTTGAAAACTTCTTTGGTGATTTTGGTAAATCTTCATCTGACTATTACAAGTTAGATAAACTAAGTCCTGCTTACAAGATTTTCTTCAAGGATGAAGTGATTACCATTGGTGATACCATGGATAAAATCTGTACTGAATTTGAACGTATAGAGCCAGGAAGTTCAAAACCTCTAAGACAGTTTATTGATAAAGCTGCCACTAACTACGATATTGCTATTAATAAAGTAGTATTAAAACCTGGAATTTCACCATTTGAATTGGTTACACCAGAAACTGCTACAAGAGTTGATCAGTTTTTTAAAACTATTAGCGGAGATGTTAGGAAGAAGTTTAAAAATCCTAAATTAATATCTACCCTAGAATTTCCAGTACTTTTTCTTGGTGCAAAACCTAGCAATACACCTTCATTTTACAGTTTCATGAATTATGCTGACTTCGGTCTAGGCACATGGCATCCCAAAGGAGGTATGTATGAAGTGATAAAAGCAATGCAATCACTCGCAGAAAGTTTAGGCGTAAAAATCCACACCAAAAGTGCCGTTGAAAAAATAGATGTTGAAAATAAAACAGCAAAATCAATAAAAATAAATGGAGAAGTTCGATCGTTTGATATAGTTTTAAGTGGTGCTGATTATCACCATTCTGAAACACTTCTAAATGAGAAATACAGACAATATTCAGAAGCTTATTGGTCTAAAAAGACGTTTGCACCATCTTCGCTCCTATTTTACGTAGGTTTTAACAAGAAGTTAAAAAATATAGAACATCACAATCTGTTTTTTGATACGAGTTTTGAAACACATGCTGAAGAAATTTATGATAATCCGCAATGGCCTGAAGACCCATTATTTTATGCAAATTTCCCATCGGTTACTGATGCTTCAATGGCTCCAAAAGGTTCCGAAACTGGTTTCTTCTTAATACCAATAGCTCCAGGGATAGAAGATACCGATGCCATTAGATCACAATATTTTGACATAATCATGTCTCGATTTGAAAGATTAACAGGCCAAGATGTGCTAAATAATATTATATTTAAAGAATCCTTCTGTGTTAAGGACTTTATCAAAGAGTACAATTCTTATAAAGGTAACGCATATGGTATGGCCAATACGCTTTCCCAAACTGCCTTTCTAAGACCTAAGTTAAAAAGTAAAAAGGTGAGCAACCTTTATTTCACTGGACAACTCACAGTTCCTGGGCCAGGAGTTCCACCGTCATTAATTTCAGGAAAATTAGTGGCTCAATTAATAAATAAATATCATCATTAATACATATGAAAACATTATTTGATACAGTCTCTTACAAGTGTAGCAAGGTAGTAACTAAAAATTATAGTACGTCGTTTTCGTTAGCAACCAAAATGTTGTCTAATTCTATAAGAATGCATATCTATAATATCTATGGTTTTGTTCGTTTCGCTGATGAAATTGTAGATTCTTTTCATGATTATGATAAGGAAGAATTATTTGAGAGTTTTACAAACGATTTGGAAAATGCACTGAAACACAAAATAAGTTTAAATCCTATTTTAAATTCGTTTCAGCATACCTATCATAAATACAATATTGACAAAGATATGGTAGATGCTTTTATGAAAAGTATGCGACTAGATTTACATAAAAAAGATTATCTGTCTGACGAAGAATACAAAGCATATATCTATGGTTCTGCTGATGTTGTAGGCTTAATGTGTTTGAAGGTGTTTGTTAAAGGAGATGAGACAAAATTTAATGAATTGAAAGACACTGCCATGTCTTTAGGTTCAGCATTTCAAAAAGTAAATTTTTTGAGAGATATTAAAGCTGACTTTGACGAATTGAATAGAAGTTACTTTCCAAACATTGATTTAGATAATTTAGATGAAAACTCTAAACAACAAATTATCGATGATATTGAAAGTGATTTTGAAAAAGGTCTAAGTGGTATAAAAAAATTACCAATGGAAGCCAAGTTTGGCGTTTTTATGGCATACCGCTACTACAGCCAACTTTTAAAGAAGCTTAAAAAAACGCCAGCATTGCAAATAAAAGATACACGTATCAGAGTTTCTAACCCAAAAAAAATTGAGCTTTTAGCGCGTAGCTATGTAAAATATCAATTAAATTTAATGTAATTTTGTACTATGCACACATTACTTTGGATACTATCATTTTTAGGTGCTTATTGTATCATGGAATTTATGGCCTGGTTTACACATAAATACGTTATGCATGGGTTTTTATGGAGTCTTCACAAAGATCATCATCATAAAGATCATGACAATTGGTTTGAACGAAACGATGCGTTTTTCATATTTTATGCCATAGTAAGTATTAGTTTTATTTTACTTTGGAAATACACAAGTTTTTGGCCAGGGCTTCCAATTGGTCTAGGCATTTTTGCTTACGGATTGTCCTATTTTATAGTACATGACATCTTTATTCACCAACGTTTTAAAATGTTTAGAAATGCTAACAATTGGTATGCGCGTGGTGTAAGAAGAGCTCACAAAATTCATCATAAGCATTTAGGAAAAAAAGATAGTGAGTGTTTTGGGATGCTATTCGTGCCTTTTAAGTACTTCAAAAAGAACTAAAACGAAATGGCGGTTCACTCCCATTTCAACTACATCATTATTGGTAATGGTCTAGCTGGTTTGCAACTGGCTCTTAAAATGGTTTCTGATCGTTTTTTTGACGATAAGCAAATTGCTTTAATTGACCCTTCTGAAAAAAACACAAATGATAAAACCTGGAGTTTTTGGGAAACTGAGCCTTCTCAATGGAGTGACATAACCCAAAAATCTTGGCAAAAGGCTAACATTTTTACTTCAAAAAAGACAATTGATTTAAAACTTTCTCCTTACACTTACAAATCAATTAAAGCTATTGATTTCTATAATTATGCGAAATCGGAATTAAAAACACACACAAATATTCATTTTATAGTTGATGAAGTGATGACTACTTCCAAAGACGGTGAAGTCACCTTAAAATCAGCAGATATTGCCCTTACAGCAGATCATATTTTTGATAGTAGAATCCCTAAAGCTTATTTTAAAGATAATAATAGCACAAAAATAAATCAGCATTTTAAGGGTATTGTTATAAA
This sequence comes from uncultured Flavobacteriaceae bacterium, assembly GCA_947502975.1. Taxonomy (GTDB): domain Bacteria; phylum Bacteroidota; class Bacteroidia; order Flavobacteriales; family Flavobacteriaceae; genus Jejuia. Next base: position 1,022,215 of record CANNBV010000002.1, on the reverse strand, counting down.
AACTAAAGATCCAATTTTCGATATAGATACGTTAACGATGATGGATTACCGCTTAAAAGATGGTGCGCAAACAACATTTACTTACGTTTTACCATTTTCTAGAGATGAAGCGTTAATTGAATTCACCTACTTCACTGAACAGATTGTTGATGAATCTGTATATGACACCTATATTGAAACTTATATTAATGAGTATCTAAACATAGACAATTACGAGATTATTGAGTCTGAACAAGGTAATATTCCAATGACTACCTTTCCTTTTGAAGATTTTAATACTGAAAACATCACAAAAATTGGTACAGGCGGTGGTTGGGTAAAACCATCAACGGGCTATTCTTTTAAGCATACTCAGAAAAAAGTTGCTAAAATCATTGATAATATTAAAGCAAATAAGCGTCCTTCTGCTAATTTATTTCAGAAGAAATATAAGTTTTACGACAAAGTCTTTTTAAAGGTTTTAAAAGATGAAAACCATAAAGGTGAATGGATTTTCCAACAGTTTTATGATAAGAATGGTATTGAAACAATGTTCCGCTTTTTAGATGAAGAATCTACTTTTGGTGAAGAATTGAAAATTATGCTTTCTCTGTTTTCTTGGAGTTTTGTAAGAGCGTTTTTTAAGACACTTTAGTTACCCATGTGTATCAATAAACCATCTATGGTGTTACGTACTTTTTCACTATTCCAATTCGCCGCTCCCATTTTATCAATAACAATATTACCATTGGTATCGATCAAAAACGTACGCGGAATGCTTTGTACATTGAATACTTCTGGGTGAGCTGTAACTGGACGGTATACATCAAAACTATAACTATTTTTCGATAAAAAGTTGTGTATCACTTTCGTCTGCTCACTTGACACAAAAACAAATTCGATTTTATCTTTATAATCTTCGTAAAGCTCATGCATACTGGGCATTTCTGCAATACAAGGCGGACACCATGTTGCCCAAAAATTAATCAAGACCACTTTACCTTTGGTATTTTGGAAGTTCAAGGTTTCGTTATTATTATTGACTAGCTGCCAATTAACATCGCCTATATTTTGTTGCTCTGATGTATCTTTTATTGAAGGGCTAAATAATGCTAAACCTTTATTTATGAATACTTGAATTGGTGTTCTGGTTTGTGGAACAACGAGCAAAGCAGCTATGGCAAGAAAAATGAGATTTTTAAGGTGTTTTTTGGTTAACTTCATAATTTCTTCACTTTCTCATTATAAACGATGGATGAAAAGAGATCTTACTCCTTTTTGAGGTTTCTCGTCGATCGTTCCTCGCTCTGTCTAAATGACAAGTAGATCATCTATAACTTCTTCGCTTCCTCCCAGAATACGTCCATCTCAGCCAATGTCATTTCAGCTAATGGCTTATTAATGGCTTTCGCTTTATCTTCTAAATACTGAAAGCGTTTTGAGAATTTTTTATTGGTGCGTTCTAAAGCGTTTTCTGGATTAACATTTAAAAATCGTGCATAATTCACCATAGAAAATAGCACATCTCCAAACTCGCTTTCTATTCTGTCGGAATTTTGCGTTTTAATTTCATCATTGAGCTCATTTAATTCTTCTTGTACCTTTTCCCAAACCTGTTCTGGTTGTTCCCAATCAAATCCTACACCTGCAACTTTCTCCTGAATTCTATTGGCTTTTACTAAAGCTGGCAAACTTTTGGGCACTCCTTCCAAGACGCTTTTTTTACCTTCTTTAAGCTTTAAGTTTTCCCAATTACGTTTTACATCATTTTCATCTTCCACTTTTACATCACTGTAAATATGCGGATGTCTGTTAATGAGTTTTTCACAAATAGAGTTACAAACGTCTGCGATATCAAAATCTTTGGTTTCGCTTCCTATTTTTGAATAGAATATAATGTGTAATAACACGTCTCCTAACTCTTTTTTTACTTCGTCTAAATCGTTATCTAAAATAGCATCTCCCAACTCGTAAGTTTCCTCTATGGTTAAATGGCGTAATGTTTCCATAGTTTGCTTTTTATCCCACGGACATTGCTCGCGAAGCTCATCCATAATGGTTAATAATCTATCAAAAGCTTTAAGCTGGTCTTGTCTGGAGTTCATGTTTTGAAGTTTTTTCAAAAATACGATTTTGATGTTTTGAATTGAAAGTAATTTGCTCTAAAAGCGTTCTAAGAATTGGTTGGCTTTATCAGAAGAAAATGATAACTTCGTTTAGCATTCAATATAGTTCATTAAAAGTAAACTATATTTTCACATTACTACACATTAGAAATGAACATAAGTAAACACATTTTAGCTTTAGCCTTAGTTTTAATATTTAGTTTATCATCTTGTAAGGATGGGAAAACGGACAAAAAAGCATTTAAAATATCTGAAAGTATTTCTACTGATTTAAAGGTTGACCATTTTAATATTTGGGTAGAAAATCCAGAAAAACCTAAAAAACTATTAAATGATATTGGATTTACTTCTGTTCCTGATTCGCTTTCTATGGTTCATTCAGGGCAGGGTACATCAGGAAGATATTTTCATTTTTTGAATGGTTATCTCGAATTAATTTTTGTTTACGATCAAAACGAATTGGAAAAAAATAACGAAAAAAATAAAGCATTGGATTTTACTAAAAGAGCAAACTTTCAAAACAACGGAGCTTCACCTTTTAGTATTGCTCTGAAATTAAAAGAGTATGACTTAGGAAAAATTCCATTCGAAAAAGTTAAGTACCATCAAGATTGGATGGAAGAAAATGTAAATATATATTCAGCAAAAAATTCAAAAATCAATCTTAACGAACCTTCTATTTTTGTTATTTATCCTGAAATTGAATCTGGAACATTTGAATCATTGACCGAACTAGAAAGCTTCCCTAGTGAAGATGATAGCTGGAAAGAATTTTATAAGCATCCAAACGGAGCACAAAAAATTACAGCTATTAAAATAACTTCTAACGGTTTGAATTTAAACACAAAAACTGTTAAAGTATTAAACGAAATTAAAAACTTGACTGTTATAAGTGGTACAGAACATGTGATGGAACTTTATTTCGACAGTAATATTCAAGGAAAATCATTTGATTTAAGACCAGAATTACCATTGATAATATATTTGTAATGCAAAAATGCGTGACTATCTCTGTTATAAAACCAAGCTAGCAGTTAGGTGCGTTAGGGATTGAGCGATTGTTGGAGCTCCTCGCAGAGAGCGACTCGTGAAAGCCCGACCCTTTAGGGTAACGCCCAAATTATTTTATCAAACAATAATCCTCATAAATACTTGACATTGAATTTGTTTGTAACACTTGAGCAGTTTTTGCTACTTATTAGTAAAACGAGTTTAATATTTAAAAGAAAAACAAATGATTCATAAAGGTATTGTAGTTTTAGGTGTGTTAGTTGGCGCTGGTATAGGCGTGTTATTGGCTCCAGAAAAGGGAAAAGTAACCAGAGACACGCTTAAAAGGGAAGGGAAAAAAGTAAAAGATCAAATAACCGAGGATTTTAAAGAGGTAAAAGCCGATTTATCTAAGTCTGCAAAATCTGGCAAAGCCAAATTTAAGGAAGAGACCAAAGATTTTGCTTCTAAAGCAAGCTATAAAACGGAAAAAGCCATAACATTTTTAGAAAAACAATTGGCTATTCTAAAAGAGAAGAATAGAACGTTACAGCAAACGAGTTAAGTACGTACATTACGTTAAATGAGATGCTGAAATAAATTCAGCATGACAAAATTTATAAAAAAAATCCAACGTTTTCACGTTGGATTTTTTTATATGTACTTTAAAAATTAAGCGTTTTCCTTCTTAATTAAATTAAGTGCAGAACCTTCTTTAAACCATTCGATTTGAGAATCATTATACGTGTGATTCACTTTAATGGTGTCTTTACTACCATCTGCATGTACAACTTCTATAGTAAGTTGCTTTCCTGGAGCAAAGGCATTTAAATCTAAAAAGTTGAACGTGTCATCTTCTTGAATTAAATCGTAATCTGCTTCGTTTGCAAATGTTAAACCTAACATACCTTGCTTTTTAAGGTTTGTTTCGTGGATACGTGCAAAAGATTTTACAATAACAGCAGCTACACCTAAATGACGTGGTTGCATTGCTGCATGCTCTCTTGAAGACCCTTCGCCGTAGTTGTGATCTCCCACAACCACAGTTTTAATACCTGCTTTTTTATACTCACGTTGTACATCTGGAACACCACCGTACTCTCCTGTTAATTGATTTTTAACGAAGTTTGTTTTTTGATTGTATGCATTTACTGCACCAATTAAAGTGTTGTTTGCGATATTATCTAAGTGTCCTCTAAAACGTAACCATGGACCTGCCATAGAAATATGATCGGTGGTACATTTTCCGAACGCTTTAATTAATAGTTTAGCACCTGTAATAGAATCTCCTAGTGGTACAAACGGTGTTAATAATTGTAAACGCTCTGAAGTTTCATTTACTACAACATTTACATGACTTCCGTCTGCTTCTGGTGCTAAGTAGCCGTTATCATCTACAGCGAAACCTTTTGGAGGTAATTCCCATCCTGTTGGTTCATCAAATAAAACTTCTTCTCCATTTTCATTGATTAATGTATCTTTTAATGGATTGAAATCTAAACGACCCGCAATAGCTATTGCTGCTGTTAACTCTGGAGATGCAACGAATGCATGTGTATTTGGATTACCATCTGCACGCTTCGCAAAGTTTCTATTGAATGAATGTACGATACTGTTCTTTGGTGCATTTTTAGGATCTGAATATCTTGCCCATTGCCCAATACATGGTCCACATGCATTTGTGAATATTTTAGCATCTAAGTTTTCGAAGATTCCTAAAATACCATCGCGTTCTGCTGTGAAACGTACTTGTTCAGAACCTGGGTTGATTCCTAATTCTGCTTTCATTTTTAAGCCTTTATCTATAGCTTGTTGCGCAATAGATGATGCTCTTGATAAATCTTCGTAAGATGAGTTAGTACACGACCCGATTAACCCCCATTCTACTTTTATTGGCCAATCGTTGGCTTTAGCTTTCTCTGTCATATCAGATCCTACTTCAGTAGATAAATCTGGAGTAAACGGTCCGTTTAATAATGGTCCTAATTCAGACAAATTAATTTCTATCACTTGATCGAAATATTGCTCTGGATTTGCATAAACTTCGGGATCGGCTGTTAAATGTCCTTTTACAGCATTTGCAGCTTCTGCAACATCTGCTCTGTCGGTAGCTTTTAAGTAACGCTCCATGGACTCATCGTAACCAAATGTAGATGTAGTGGCGCCTATTTCTGCACCCATATTACAAATAGTTCCTTTTCCTGTACAAGACATTGCTGTTGCTCCAGGTCCAAAATATTCTACAATAGCTCCAGTTCCACCTTTCACAGTTAGAATTTCAGCCACTTTAAGAATCACATCTTTTGGTGCCGTCCATCCAGATAATTTACCTGTTAACTTCACACCAATTAATTTTGGGAACTTTAATTCCCAAGCCATACCTGCCATTACGTCAACAGCATCTGCACCACCAACGCCGATAGCGACCATACCTAAACCACCTGCATTTACCGTATGAGAATCAGTACCAATCATCATTCCTCCTGGAAATGCATAATTTTCTAATACTACCTGATGGATAATACCTGCTCCTGGTTTCCAGAATCCAATACCATATTTATTAGATACAGACTCCAAAAAGTCAAACACCTCACTACTTACCGTATTTGCATGTTTTAAATCTGTAGCAGCACCTTCTTTAGCTTGAATTAAGTGATCGCAATGTACTGTAGTTGGTACAGCAACCTTATCTTTACCAGCTTGCATAAACTGCAATAATGCCATTTGAGCCGTAGCATCTTGACATGCAATTCTATCAGGAGCAAAATCAACATAATCCTTTCCTCTTGCAAATGCCTTCGTTGGATTTCCATCCCACAAGTGATTATATAATATCTTTTCAGAAAGCGTTAGCGGCTTTCCAACAACTTCGCGCGCTTTATCAACGTTCTCAGCCATTTTGGAGTAAACTCCTCTGATCATTTCTATGTCAAATGCCATATAAAATATTTTAAGTTTATAGTTATTTTTTACAGTCTCGCAAATTACGAAATTAATGTAAAGATTTAAAAATAAAGATGCCTTTGCAAGCAGTATTCATACTTATTTATTATTGTATCATTTTAAATACGAATGATTGTACTTTTTTTAACAATAAAACCTGATTTCTAACGAATTAATAATTTGAGATTTACTATTTATCAATACCTTTGAAATAAACCAATCAACTGGATGCTTCTTATAGTTTTAAGCTGGATTTATATTGCATTAACTTGCCTTAATTTAGGATTTGTATTTAGAAAGTTTTTCAAAATAGAAACCTGCCATTTTGCAATACATCAAGTCTTAGGGCTGTTTCTTTATACACTTATTACTAGCGCATCAGCTTTTCTTATCAGAATTAATATAGAATACTATATTGGCATTTTAATGTTGAATTGTATTCTGACTTTTGTTTTCAAAAAAGACATCATTCAATACTTTACTACTCTATTGGATACGTTTAGAGCATTTAAAATTCAATACAAAACTTTATACCTTCTCCTCTTTATATTAGTAGTGGCGCAAAGTGCCACAAAACCGTATTTAATTGATAATGAATCTTATTACATTCAGACGATTAAGTGGATTAATGAATTTGGTTACGTAAAAGGGCTCGCTAATGTGCATTTATTTTTAGGGCAAAATTCCTCTTGGCACGCATTACAGGCTGGTTTTAATTTCTCCTTTATCTCTAATATTTTTAATGACATTAATGGTTTTACCTACATTACTCTGGGGTTTTTATATGTTGAGAAGCTAAACAATTCATCTAATAATTATAGTTATTTTCTTGGATTAGTACTGGTATTCAGTTTGCTTTTTATGCAATTTGTGAATGCGCCTTCTCCTGATCTTATCTTATTTTTATTGACGCCATATTTAGTTTATGAGTATATTTTAAATCATTCTAAGATTTCGTCTGATACATTTAATATACTTTTAAGTCTAGCACTTTTTTTATGTTTTGTAAAAGTGACTATGATTGTATTTAGTATTTTAATTTTGATACTCTTTTTTAAAAATTTTAAACACATAAGTACTAATATCCCTCAACACTTTTTGCTTTGTCTAGTTGTACTTGGTTTGTTTTTATTTAAAAATTATATCATTTCGGGGTATATATTCTATCCAACATCGGCTTTTGACATGTTGGATGTAAACTGGAAACTCCCGCCAGAGTTATTAGAACTCTACAAAACTGGTACTTATCAATCTGGAATGAATAATATAGATGTTTCCCAATTTAGCTTTTTTGAAAAGTTAAAATATTGGTTACAAATTCCGAAACTTCATGGATTGTTTAATAAAATCTACCTCATCTTATTAGTTGTTTTTCCATTTTTTATTCTGAAAAATAAAAATAAGAATCCTCTAATCACTATCTACTTATTAGCTCTATTGCAGTTTATTGTAATTTGGTTCAACTCACCTCAATACCGTTTCTTTTTTGTATTTATTATTATATTATCGCTTCAAATATTTATTAGCATATTTAAGTCTCAAAAATTAGGTATACTTCTCGTATATATCTCCCTAGTTTTAAGTGCTATTCCTATTTTTATCTCTGTTAATTTGAACACTTTCACCTCCAATAATTATGCGATGTCACTAAGTAATTTTAAGCTTAGTAATATTGTAATTCCTGAAGAAAACAGTAAAACTATAACTACATTTTCTAAAGAAACGATAGATGGTTTTGAGTTTTATTCTCCTAGCGAGGATGTATTTTTTTGGGGAACAGGTGATGGTAATTTACCTTGTGTAAATAAACAACAGGTAGAATATGTTAGAACATATTATCATTTTATTCCTCAGCTAAGAAGCAATAATTTAAAAGATGGATTTATTTCAAAAAAAACTAAAACTAAATAAATATATCTTTTTAGTACTTTTTATATGCTTCAATTAATTTAATAATTGCCCAAACTATTGCTACTAATTTTAATCCTGTACTTATTGTTAGAAGTATATTTCCTGTAAGAAATCCAATTTCAAAATGGATTATTTTAAATAAAGCTCCAATAGTTGCAAATCCAATTCCTAGTAAATAACAAACGATTGGAAAAATAAAAGGCTTTAGTTTCACTAGAATAAGCTCTTAATAACTTGTTTCTCTGAAACACCTTCAGCTTCAGCCTTGTAGTTTTTAATAATACGGTGTCTTAGCACACTTGTAGCAACAGCTTGAACATCTTCATTATCAGGTGAGAATTTGCCATTAATAACTGCGTGTGTTTTTGCTGCTAAAATTAAGTTTTGTGATGCTCTTGGTCCTGCACCCCAATCTATATATTGCTTCACAATATCTGGTGCAGCCGTAGTATCAGGTCTAGTTTTACCAACCATAGTAACTGCATATTCGATAACATTGTCGGCTACAGGTATTCTTCTAATAACGTGTTGGTACTCTAAAATCTCCGCTGCAGAGAATAAAGCATTCACTTTAACTTTTTCATCGTTAGTTGTTGCTTTCACCACTTGCACCTCTTCTTCAAAAGAAGGGTATTCCAAATTAATAGCAAACATAAAACGATCAAGTTGTGCTTCAGGTAAAGGATATGTGCCTTCTTGCTCAATTGGGTTTTGAGTTGCCAACACAAAATATGGTAAATCTAATTTATAATGGTGACCAGCAACAGTTACTGCACGTTCTTGCATGGCCTCTAATAATGCTGCTTGCGTTTTGGGTGGTGTTCTATTTATTTCGTCTGCTAAAATAATATTGGCAAAAATTGGGCCTTTAACAAACTTAAAGTGACGATCTTCGTCCAAGATTTCACTTCCCAAAATATCGCTAGGCATTAGATCTGGTGTAAATTGAATACGTTTAAAATCTAATCCTAAAGCTTGTGCGATGGTATTTACCATTAAGGTTTTTGCTAAACCAGGCACACCAATAAGCAATGAATGTCCACCAGAAAAAACAGAAATTAAAATTTGATTTATAACATCATCTTGCCCAACAATTACTTTGGCTATTTCTTGTTTTAAATCTTGATATTTTTTTACAAACTGTTCTACTGCAGCAACGTCAGACATAGACTATTATTTTTTTAACCAATTACTAGAAAACTCACAATCTCTCATACCCCCAGTAATCTTAATGTAGGTATCTTCAATTTTTTCTGCTTGCCAGTCTTCAATTGCCTTAATTTTCTTTTCGTTTAAGGCTAATTCTTTTATTTTAAGAAAATCCTTAGCATAATCGGCATCATGGTCTTCTATTCTATCAGAAACTGTTAGAATTTTAAATTTTAAATTATTTGATCTATCCGCTTCGGCTACTACTTGACTTATTTGACCATCTTTTAAATCTTGAATTTGAGAATACAATTCTGGATCCATACGTGTTAATTCAAAATTATAATCTTGAGTTTCTGGATTGATTAATTGTCCGCCATCAAATTTTGTTACCTCATCGTCACTCACTTCTTTAGCAGCTTCAGCAAATGTGATGTCTCCATCTATAATTTGTTGCCTAATTTTATCTAATGTTTCTTTTGCATCAATCTTTGCTTGATCAGAAACTTCTGGAATTAAAAGCACATGACTAACATCGTACTCTTGACCTCTAATTTTCTCGCAATAGACAATGTGGAATCCAAAATCTGTTTCAAACGGTTCAGACACTTCTCCTTCTTGTAATGCAAATGCAGCTTCTCTAAACTCTTTTACCATTCTAGGCTTTTTTCTATTCAAAGTATATTTGTAGCCAGATTGCTTTATACCAGGATCTTGCCCATATAAAATCACTTTAGATCTAAAGCTGGCACCATTTTCCTCAACATCAGCTTTAAATTGTTTTAACTGATTGATGATTCTTTCTTTTTCTTCCATCGAAACTTTAGGTTCAACCACAATTTGAGCCACTTTCAATTCTGTACCAAAACTTGGTCTTTCAGCTTTAGGAATTTTATTAAAAAACTGTCGTACTTCTTCTGGAGTTATTTCTACTTCTTCAATTACTTTAGTCTGCATACGTTGAGACAACATCATATCCTTGTTAGCCTTAAACATTTCTTCTCTAAGGCTTTCTTCACTTTCTTTCTTATAAATCCTCAATAAGCGATCCATTTCTCCATTTACCTGTTGTAAAAACTGTTGCAACTGGTAATCTACACTGTTTCTAACCTCGGCATCAGAAACTAATATACTATCTTGTATAGCTTGATGGGCATATAATTTATTTTCTAAGAGCTTTCCAAAAATCTGACATCGTGTTATATTTTTAGTATCCACACCTGATGCTTGTAATTGTAAAAACTCTTTATCAATATCAGAATTTAATACGATATAATCACCCACCACTCCTGCCACAGCATCAATTTTCACCGCCTTAAATCCATCAGTAGAATCTACGGCTTTTTCTTGAATTTTGTCAGTCTGTTTATCTGTAGGCTCGTCTTCAATAATCTCTTGTGCTCTAACCGAATATACAGTTACAAATAGTAACAGGAACAATAGTTTTATGTTAATTGAAAATCTCAAACTCCTTATTTTTAATGGCATCTTTTGTAATATCTTTTTCTAATTTTTTAATCAGTTCCAGTTTACGTTTATTGATTACAATTTGATGAATTGTTGGCTTAACGTACTCTAAGGGTGCAGTGTCATTTCTCAATAACACCTCATTAATTTGCATCAAATATACTCCTAATGAATCTTTGAGTTGTACAAAATTAGATTTTTTTAACAGTTGATTTTTATTTTCAGAATTCACACCAGGTATTTTTGAAATAACCTGACTCATTTTAACCCAAATAGAATCATTTAAGGAATAGGATTTAAATTGAATAGCAATTGAATCTAGAGCTATCTTATCATTATTTTCAAATCTTTTTAAACGTTCTTTAATAGTATTAAAATCTATGATGCTTTCATCAACATGTATGTATCTAAATTTTAAAAGCTCTTCGTTTAGCTTAAAAGCATCTTTATTTTGCTCATAATATTTTGTAGCTTCTTCTTCACTGACAGTAGTATCTATGTTTTTTTTAACTAGTGCTTCTAAATAAGCTTTACTAAAAAGATCTGTTTTATACTGATCAACTAGTTTATTAAAATTTTCTTGTTTTTCTTCACTCAAATTTATTTGTGCTCCATCAACCAATAATTGTTTTGTAGCCCACTCTTTTATATAGTTTTGAACAATTAAGATACTGTCTTGACCCGTTATACCTTCAGACAATAAACTTGTTAACTCATCTTGATAAAGATAAGTATCATTAACTCTGGCGATAGCTTTTCGATCATCATCTTTTTTAAAGATATCACAGGCCGTTACTAAGACAACCAAGACACATAATATAGAGAGGGATTTTTTATGCACAACTATTACTTAATTTCTGCTTTCACTCTTTTTAAAGCATCGTTATTAATCACAACTTTATATTTTGCACGAAGCTCTTCCAACCATAAATTTTCTTTTTCAGTTTGATAATCACTCATTACCAATCCTTTTACCTCATCATAAGGCTTTTGTTGCTTTGGTAATACTTTACCAACATTAGCTACAATAAAACCGTTATTGTGTTTATATACTTTAGAAACGCCTTTTTGCAAAATGAAGTTTTTTGGTAATGCCTGGTGGTTGATATCCATGGTATCTTTTGTAAAAATTACATTTACCTCTCCATTAGTATTTACTAATTTCTTGATATCCTCAGCAGCCATGTTTTCATTCAGGAGTTTGATTACCTTCTTAATCACCTTTTTACTTGCTGAAGATGCAACTTCTGCATCTACTCGCTCTGGCCAAAAATAATCTGCTTTATGTTTCTCGTAAAAATCTTGGACTTCTATAGAATCTGTTTTGGCAGCTTGCCATATCGTATTTTCCATCAAATCAAATAGCAACAATCCATCTCTATATTCCCCTAAAATATGAGCATAATCTTCATTTTCATTTTCTAAATTCTCTTCTTGATATTGCTTTAAATTTGAACTCAAAAAAGAATCATATGCATTATTCACTATTTTCTCAAAACTTTGTTTGCCTCTAATGCGCTTTTGTTGAGATACTAAAAAATCTCCAAAATCTGCATTGGTCAATGTTTTAGTTCTAATTTTTAGAAGCTCTTGATCTTTATTAAAGTCTTCAGGTAATTTCCAAGTGCGTTTGAAAAAATCTTCATTTAAGATGGAGATAAAATAACTTAAGTCTGGTCTTTCATTTGAGATACCATATTTTTCTTTAAGTTTAGTAATTAAGGCTTCTTCTATAAGTTTTGAACGTGTATCTCGCTTCACTTTTTGTTCTAGCTCAGGCTTAGTCTCTTCAAAAGTACCAATTGGTTTGGTATTAACTAATTTTATAATATGCCATCCAAAATTAGTTTTTATAGGTTCTGAAATATCGCCTTCATTTTGTAATGCAAAAGTAGCTTCTTCAAACTCAGGAACACTTAATTGTCCACTTGAGAATGCTTTTAGTAAGCCACCTCGCGGTGCAGAGTTTTTATCATCTGAAAACTCTTTTGCTAAAGCTTCAAATGCTTCTCCTTGTTCTATTTTTTTATAAATATCTCTAATTCTAGACTCAGCATCCGAAAGTGTATCACCTTTTTTTGTAATTATCATAATATGTTTAACCGTACGCTCTCCTCTTGCCTCACGCTTATCTAAAACATTAACAATATGATATCCAAAACGTGTACGGAACGGATGAGATATTTCACCCACGGGTGTATTGAAGGCTACTTTTTCAAACTTATAAACCATTTTGAATCCTGAAAACCATCCCAATTCTTCCCCAAATAATGTTTTGCCGTTATGTACCTCTTTTCTAACAACCTCAAACCCTTCTTCTAATGTGCGTTTGCGTAATTTTTCAATCTTATTATAAGCAACTAAAGTATCTTCTGGACTCGCATCTTCTGCAACACGTACCAAAATGTGGTTGGCCTTTACACTATGAGAAATATGGTTATACGCCTCTTCAACTAGTGCATCACTAACTTTAGCATCAGTCATGTAATTTTTGGCTAATTGCTTTTTATAAGTTTCTAATTCCCTTTTATATGTGGATTTTTCATGTAACCCCTGAGCTTTTGCTTCCTTAAGTTTCAATTTATAGTTGGTAAATAACTTCAAATATTCATCAACATCTTTTTGAGACTCATCTTGAACTAAATTGAGATTCTTATTATAAACTCTTAAAAATTCCGAAACATAAACTGGTTCATCTGCAACAGTAAACAATACGTCTTCCTTGGGAGTTTGGGCTATAGCAAAAACAGAAAAAAACAATAAAAAAACTAGAGTATAATACTTCAATTTCATAATAGATTATTATTATTCAACGGATACAAAAATACTAATATATAGGTTTAAAACAAGTTGTGTTAACAAACGCAAATAAAGGGGTTTTATTTCAATTTATTAATGGTATTAACACTATTTTTAAGACCTTTAAAAAGAAATAAAAATCTATGCAAAAACTAAAACTAATTTGGGATTTTCGTGGACCTGATGCCTTGAAAATTGCAGAACATCATGAAATTCACTTAAAAGAATATATCAAAATACAACAATTAGAATTGAATATTACTGGTTTTGAAGTCATTAACGACTTGCATGCCATAGCATTTATGGTTGTGATAGAAAACCAAATGAAGCCAGTTCGTGATGCTCTAAAGCCGCATCGCGGTCAGTTATATAATCCATAATTTCATTGTGATGTTTATCCAAACTCACAACGCGTTATTCATATAATATTTATTACTTTCGTTATAGTTAATTGCTTTGGATGAATGTAGATCAACTTGTTAAAAAGTTTCAGCAAAAAGATGTAAAAGCTTTTGAGGAATTATATGTCATGTATAGTGAAAGCATGCACGGTGTCATCTACAATATCGTAAGAGATTATAACATAGCTGAGGAAATAATGCAGGACGTATTTATTAAAATTTGGAATAAATCAGATAGTTATTCTCCACAAAAAGGACGGTTTTTTACATGGATTTTAAATATTGCACGTAACGCAGCCATAGACAAAACACGTTCTAAAAACTTTAAAAAGTCTAAACAAAACCTCGATGCCTCTTTTTTCGTAGATATTATTAAAAGTAATGATAACCTTGATCATAAAACTGATGCTATAGGCATTAAAGCTTTTGTTAGTAAACTAGCCGAAAAGTGTAAAGAAGTTATTGAATTGCTATACTTTAAAGGATATACGCAAAGCGAAGCTTCTGAGGTATTAGATATACCTATTGGCACAATTAAAACACGCAACAGAAACTGTATACAAGAACTAAGACATATGGTTTTAAAGTAAGATAATGGATATTAACGCATACATAACTTCTGGAATTTTAGAGCTTTACGTAGCTGGTTCTCTTTCTGAAAAAGAAAACGCAGAAGTGTATGAACTTATGCAAAAGCATCCAGAGATTTTAAAAGAAGTTTTAGAAATTGAAGCAGCAGTTATTAAATTGACAGCATCAACTTCTCAGCGTAATAATGACCATATTTTACAATCTGTAAAGCAAGAACTTGGTATTGATAGAAAACAAACCAAAGTAGTCTCTTTAACGAAATCTAAATACAATTGGATTACCTATACAGGTTGGGCAGCTTCAATAGCTTTGGCGGCAGGGTTATTATGGACGCTAAACAAAAATAAAGAGTTAAAATCTGATATTCAGGTAGCAGAAACACAGCAATCGTTGTTAGAAACTCAAATTGAATTTTCTAAAAATAGTTTAGCCGAAGCCAATACTTTAATTTCGGTTTTGCGTGATGATAATATTTCTAGAATACCTTTAGCTGGTCAAGGAAATTTTCCTGACACATATGCTAAAGTATATTGGGATAAGGATGCTAATCGTATTTTTTTAGATGCCGAAGGTTTACCAGATCCGCCTGAGGGTAAAGTTTATCAAGTTTGGTCTTTAACATTAAATCCGCTTACACCAACAAGTTTGGGTATCATTGACGACTTTATTAACGATAGCAATAAAATTTTCGAAATAGAAAACGCTAATAAAAGTGAAGCATTTGGTATTACTCTAGAGCCTACTGGCGGAAGTGCTACACCAACTATGGAGCAATTGTATACTCTTGGCATTGTAGAAAGTAGTTAATGGCATTGATTACTAAAATTCATATAATACTAAAAGAAGAATTTATTCCGATATTGGTTCTCCTGATACTATTGGCAACATTAAATTTACACTCTCAAGAATTAATTCCTTTAAAAGTAAATAATAACTGGAAATATATTGAAACTGTAACCATTAATGACAAGATAGTAGAAACTGATACCTTGAATAGTTCTATTAAATCGAAACTTATTTTAAATGGTAAAGAATGGTTTCTAATGGAAGAACTTGGTGATGAATTTATTGTTAGAGACGACAAGGAAGGGCAATATGAAATCGACACTTTGACTACTTTAAAAAACGGTAATTTTAAAGAAATACTAATGTTTAAAAGGCCAACACGCAATACAAGTATTTCATATCATGCCTTTGATGATCTAACAATAACCATAGCACCTAATACAATATTAATTAAAACCGAAGCTGGAGATTTTAATTGTATAAAATATACTATAGACTATAAAGAAGAAAATGAATTTATTGAATTTTATATTAAACCTGACATAGGCGTTATATGTCATCGAAGGGTAGAAAACGATACAATAACTACTGTCAAATTACTTGAATACAATTTAAAATAAAATTTACTAGAAGTTTCTTGTTATATAAAAAGCTCCCAATCGCATTCCTGCAACTAGGAGCTTTCACTCAAACAAAAAACCTAAAACCAAACATTTAAGTAGGTTTCATTCTGTAGTAAATAACCCCTCAATTATATTACTACTTCATTCTTTTAAATATTCTTAATATTTTCTGTCATTAATGGTCCTAATTCAAAAGTACTTTCAAGTAATTCCTCTTTTAAACTTTTAGCTTCTTTTATCTTACCATTAGCTTTATATATTTCTGCCATATGGTATATCACTTCTGGTTCAAATGTTTTTCCTTCTATATGATTTTTCATCACTTCTAAAGCATCTTCAACATCTCCATGATTAAAATACGTCCATGCTAATAAGTCATAAGATTGAGCAGTGGGTCTATTGCTTATTTCAATGTTTGCAATTTTTAATGCTTTTTCATTATTAGATTTAGTTTCAGTAAATAACAACACATTGTACTTATTGTACATATCGCCATACATAGTATTAGAAATTGCTACTTTATAACTATTTAACTCTTTGTTTTTGAGAACTTCATCACCTTTAAATTCAGCGATTTCTGCTTTTAATAAATGATAATCTGGTGCACTATAGGAAGCTGAAGTAGCATTTAAAATTCGTAAAGCTTCATCTGTATTTCTTTCATAAGAATACACAATCCAAGCTATACCCTTTTTAGCATAAGCATCGTGTGCGTCAATCTCTAAAGCCTTTAGATAATGTATATATGATGCTTCTATTTTTCCAGCATGCCCATAATAATCAGCCAAATTGGTATATGCCCATTGCATTAAGCCTTTATTTTTTGATGCTTCCACCATTTCAGCGGCTTTTTCTAAATACAAAATAGCTTTATCTAAGTCACCATTGTGGTCATTCCATTTTGACAATCTTATTAAAAAATCAAAATCTTTATAGTTCTCAATTTTACTTAAATATGATTTCGCTTTGTCAATGCTACCTAACTCCAAATAAGTATCGAAAAGCATCTTTTGAGTAGATTTTAAACGATCTCCAATAGTTTCAGCTTGCTTCAATAATTTTAAGGCTTCTTTAAATTTATGTTGAGAAATATAGTTTCTCGCTAAAGCTCTCAAATAACTAGAGTTTTTATAATCTGTTGCAATGTTAGCCTTTACGAGCTTTTTTTCAGCATTGATTAAATATTCTATTTTTCCAGTTTGATTGAACAATAGAGATTGAGATGCTGCAGCTTTTACCAAATATGGAAACTGATTTGGTTCTTTTTCTAGCTTTTTTTCCCAAAACATATAATCTTGTTGTGCAGCATCTAACATCTCATTTTTTTCAACTACTAAATATTGATTGTAGTCTTTTGCATTTGTAACACTTTTTGGTGCATTTGAATTTGTTTTGCATCCGAATACGAATACTAAAATTGTGTAAAATATTAAGTTAATAGGTTTCATTGTGTTCTCTTTTTTGTTTGTAATTAAAAACCGAGCATACCAATGTGAAGGCATACTCGGCACAAGTAGCCATTACCATGGTGAGGCTAAATAAGGGAATGAGGTTAAAAAAGGCTTATCATTACCATCTACATTATCATCAGATAAGGTTGGGTTTTCCATAAAATCTTCTCCTCCAAAAATCAATAGTAGTTCTACTGTAATTACATCATCAGCTAGAGCGCGCCCTGTTAAAACATTGGTACCATCAAAAAAAGTTGTTTTTCCGTCAAGAGAAACATTTAATACATCTGTTGCTAATAATCCTGTAAATGTTGGAGCATCTAACATCAATGCATTTTGATCTCCTGGGTTTGCAAAAGCTGGGCTCAACGCAGTTAAGTTTGCCTCAAACATACTTTGAAATGCTCCATTTTGTTCAGAAGGAATGGTAACATTAAACATATCCTTATTTGCAGATGAAACAAATACCGTATTTACTGCGGGTCTGCCCATTTGATCTGCTTGAGAATATGTTCCAGAAAAATCTGGTACTGTTGGCTGTATAGTGACATTGTCGTCATTATTCGAACAATTGAATGTCAAAAATGAAACTGCTATTGCTAGTATATATATTTTAAAAGTTTTCATAATTTATATTTTGATAAGATTAATTACTATTATTATTTCGTTTTACTTTCTACCCAAGTATTGATAGTTCCTGAACCACCAATCAGTGATTTAGGCACTTCTACTACAATTGACATCACATTAGAGCCAGCGAAAGTATCAACACCTGGATCGTTAAACCCTGTGGCTGTTCCACCAATAATCGCCGAATATTGCGCAAAATCCATAAAGAATGGATCATCCCTTGGCCCAGCAAAAAAGCTCATACCTCCATTTGTAGCTACTGTAGCACTAGAACCATAAGTAGTAATATCTACTAAACCACCAACTGCGGCACTAGTTTCTATAGTGCTATTCAATCCCGTTTGCGAAGGCACTACTGGCCCAAAAAAGTACATCTTACCGTCCCTTGGAATGGCTTGTATCACTAAGTCTTCAACATTATCACCTGTATTATCAATATTAAACTCTATCAATACATTTTCATCAAAAGATGCGTTTGCAGTATTAGCAGGACTTATCAGCCCTTGAACATTAGCTACAAATACCAAATTATCAGTGTTTTCACCCTGAAAGGCGTAAAAATCGGTAACATCACTTGTACCACCTTGTACAGCAGGCGCATCGATATGGTCTGCTGCAATTGAGAAGAAACTAGCCACGGCTAATACTCCAACTCCTAAAACTGTTTTTAAATTTTTCATGATTTTTGAGATTTTTGTTATTATTATTTTTGCTCTCAGCCATACCTACGGAAAAAAGAAAAGAGTGGTTTTGTTAAAGTTTTGTTAAACAAAAACTCTACACATATCAGCTTAAAAGTTTATTTTTACTATTCTCTAATAGAAATAAATGAACCCATCGGCATCTGGTTGGATAAAAAAGTTAGAAAGCGAAATAGCTTTAAATAATCGTTTCTTGAGTTTTAGTACTGAAGCATTTTATGATGCATTAAGATCATGTGGCTTTATTTACGGCAGTAACCAAAACAGTATTGCTCAAATAGTAGCTAAAGGTGATCTTACAGAGGAAGAAATTTGTAAAACAAACCTATGTCTAGCCTTATATTACACGCATTACAATTCTGACAGCAATGTGCCTTTTGTAGAATGTGTGTTAGATTTTTATTCTGAAATAAGCGATATTAAAACTTCATTTTTTAAAGACTTATTAAGTGGTAAAAAATCTCATGAACAACTTGAAAACATTATACACAAACGCATACAAATAGATGCTAATGTTCTTACTAAAAACTTCAACTATTTTATTATAAATGCGCTATTGTATGTAGATGTGCTAGCGTATAAAGCGTATTTAGTAAATCAAACGTTTTCTATAAACTATATAAAAAAATTAGAGGCTTCTATTATTACTATTTCTTTGGATGTTTTAAATTCTAAGGAAAAAAAGCATCATTATGATGAAAGCTTAATAAAACTATTTCAATCATCACTACGCTTTAACGATAACAAACAACTAAACTATAAAAAAGCCATTTCATATTTAACTACAGAAGAAGAGCGCTATTATATTTTAGATTTAGCCTGTATGGCAACTTGGAGCGACCAAACTATAGATTTAGAAGAGCAGGTTTTCCTTGAGAAATTAGGTACAGATTTACAGTTAAATATTTCTAGGACAAATCAAGCCATAAAAACTGTAAATCAGTTTTACACATTACATAAGGATAATATTGCCCTTTTAAGTTCTAAAAATATGGTGCAGAGTTTTTACAACAACTCTAGTAAGATGGTAACAAAACTAATCTCAAGAAACAGTAAGAGACTTTACCAAGAACTTAAGGATAGTAAGGAACTTATGGTATTGCTCACACAATCTACCATAAGGGATTTGAATAAAGATGAACAACAAAAGGTACAAGAACAACTTTTAGATATTTTCAAATCCATACCAAGTTTGGCTATTTTTTTATTACCTGGCGGTGCATTATTACTGCCTCTAGTGGTGAAATTCATACCAAAGTTATTGCCATCAGCATTTGATGAAAATCGTATTGAAGAGTAATTTTTCAGGTATTTGACTTTGTAAAAATTTTCGGCTACCTTCGTTTAACGAGTGATAAAAAGTATTGAAAAGACTTCTTATCGGAGACATTGTAAACAATTTAAATATGGCTAAAAAACTAGTAACATTTGGAGAAGTAATGATGCGTTTATCTCCACCAGGGCATTTAAAATTTTCACAAGCGAACTCTTTCGACATTGTTTATGGAGGGGGCGAAGCAAATGTAGCCATATCATGCGCATACCTTGGCATGAAAGCTGCTCATATGACTCGTTTTCCAGATACTGCCTTAGGAAAAGCAGCAACACAATTTTTACGAAAAAACTGGCTAAGTAGTGACCAAATTATTTACGGTGACAACAAATTGGGCATGTATTTTTTAGAAAAAGGAGCTGTACATAGACCAAGTGTTGTTGTATATGAAAGAGAAAACTCTGCTTTTTCTAAAATACAACCAGACATGATTAACTGGGAAGAAGTTTTAGAAGGGGCTGATTGGTTTCATTGGACAGGTATTACCCCTGCGATTTCAGAGGGAGCTGCCATGTCCTGTTTAGAAGCTATTAAAACAGCAAATAAAATGGGAATTACAGTCTCTGGCGATATCAATTCACGAAAAAACATGTGGAAATATGGAAAAACCATGCAAGAAATTATACCCCAATTAGTAGAACACTGTAACATCGTAATCACTAGCCCTCGAGGTATTTATGAAATGTTCGGACTTGGCCGAATAGGAGGCAAATTTAAAGACTCTGCTGCCCAACTTATGAAAGCATACCCAAAAATCAAAAAAGTTGTGGGAAAAAAAAGAAAATCAATAAGTGCTTCGGAGCAGGCAATACAAGGAAGATTTTGGACTGGAAAAGAATTTATAAAAACCGAAATGCTTAACATTTCTCATGTTATTGATCGTGTTGGTACAGGAGATGCCTTTGCTGCAGGTTTAATCTATGGATTATTACATTATGAAGATGAATTAGAAGCTCTAAATTTTGCTACAGCTGCTTGTGCATTAAAACACACCGTCATGGGAGATGTAAATATGGTATCTTTAGAAAATATAAAAAGCTTAATGGGCGGAAATACTTCTGGTGCTTTAAAAAGATAAGTTTTAATACAAAGCCACTAATTGTAACCTTATTAGTTAAGTCAAAACTTTATGGCCTAAAATGTATATCAGGGTATATCATTCATAATCATCCCTTTAATAATCTATTATTATTAATACTCCTAAGAGGACAATGTATTAGATAAGAAAATTGTTTATAACAAAACTTAAACAGCATTAAAACGAGTTTAGCTGATCGTTAAACGAAACCCAAAAATCACTTAGGGTACTTCTCTTTTATCTCTCTTACCAAATACTCCAAACCATTAATTTTTAGTTCATACACCTGTCTTAACATATCACCCAATTTTCCTTTAGGAAACCCTTTTGAATGGTACCAAACCACATAGTATTCTGGTAAATCTATGAGGTACCTATCCTTATATTTACCATAAGGCATTTTAGTATGCGCCAAGTCTATCAAGAATTGTTTATCTGGTAACACTTAGCTAATCTACAGATTTAAAAATAAATTGATTTGAATACATGCTATATATATTCATCTTTTGAGCTAAAGTTTATAAAATTCTGTTAGATATATTACATGTTCCCTCTAATCTAACTAAAATCCTTACTTATTATTTATCTATTTTTTACTGAGAGCAAATTTTTTTTATATTCGTATCTGTAAATTGTTTAAAATGAAAATATTAGCTCTCTCTCTCCTTCTAATATCAGGCACTGTTTTTTCGCAAGTAGGAATAAATACAACCGAACCAAAAGCAGCTTTGGATGTTACAAGTACAAACCAAGGTATATTAATCCCTCGAGTAGCATTGGTTCAAACCAGTCAAGAATTACCTGTTACCAATCCTGATACTGGTACACTTATAGATGGAACTTTAGTTTACAATACTGCCACAATTAATGATGTCCGTCCTGGTTTTTACTTTTGGAAAGATGTTAGATGGATACCTTTAATTTCTAATCCTCAAATTCTTAGTTTTACTAGTATAACATTACCTAGTGCTTCTGGTCAAAATAATAATGTTGATTTTTTACTCAACGGTGCCAATTATAATTCTAATGTTTTTAGGATTGTACATTCTGGAGCCGAATTGGGAGGTATTGTTGCTGGAGAACATGGAAGAATAGTTTATATATATAATGGTACTAGTACAGATTTAAAAATCTTATCAGAAAACAACTCAACCTCAACACCTGCCAATAGATTTTCTGCTGATGGTGATTTAATATTGAAACCTGGAAATACAGTTATAGTAATTTATGATGGTCTTTATCTTAATCGCTGGAGTGTTGTCAGATCAGATAATTAACACTATTACAATCTAGCTAAGCATATTATTCTGGTTCTCTGATAAACCACTTCAACTTTTAGATTTAAAATCATCTAGTTTATCTAATTCTTTTTTTACAAAGGCCTGCCACTGCAGTTGTACTTCAATATTTCTAGAAAAATTAGTTTCAGTATCGTATTGATTTTGAAAAGCTGCCAACTCTTTATTTATAGTTCTGTGTGTAGCTCTTAAACGCTTAGCTATATCGTTGGTGATTTTTAGTAAGCTAATACGCTTTCTAAATTTCCGCGCATGAAGTTCAGTAATATCAAAATGTAACTGTTCATGTCCTAAAACATGATTGTCTGCACGATCAGCTTTATACCACGACTGTTCTGGGTAAAAATGCGCCTCAACTTCTGTAGTAAAACTTATAACACGACTATCACTTTGCTTTACAGAAAATCCAAATGTGATGCCCGAAGCCGTTGTAGCTACTGCGCTTACGTTATATTTTGGTTTGGCTTTAAAATCTTCCCAAGTTAAGCGGTAACTCTCGCTCCATGACATTACAGGCTCATTATCACTCTGTATAACGATTGAGAAAAATGCGATTAAAATAATCTTATACACAAAAAATAAAAGTTTAAAGCAAAACGCTAAATATTACGTACTTATTGCTTTACTTCAACAATCTTAAGGTCATCATACTTCACAAGATATACAGCATCATTGTAATAACCACCAAATAACTTCTTCTTATAACCAAACTTATTTTCAACATAAGCCGTTAAAGGAGCATTGTTAACAGACATAAATAAATCTTCAGAGGTTACCATACGTAACACTACATCCATAGTTAAATCAAAACCCTTAACCGCGCGTCTTCCTGGAGTAATGTTATAGGCTTTCTTGTAACTTTTAACAAATGAATTATTTTCATCTTCACTAGTACTATTTGAAGACGTTGCAAAAGTAAACTGTAGCTTAGACAAGTGTGTATTATTTACCTCATCTCCCTCAAAAGCCCCATTAAATCTAGTCGTAGTTAATACTATCTCTGCTTTCTCTACATCCGGTTTTTCTGGATCTACCTTTAAATTTAGTGCGGCTAAAACACTTGTAGCTCCAGAAATAAAACTTTCGTTTTGAGTTTCTATAAACACATAATTCTTACCTGGTTTAAGAGCAGCTTCAATATCATCCTTAGTAACAAAATATTCATCTTTTCCGTCTTTATTTTTTCGAGAAAACACAATGGTGGCAGTGTTAAATTCTCTTTTCAATTCATTGGCTATTACCTTATTTTTAGAGTCGGAAAGAATTACAATATTTTTTGGTAAACTATCACTCTTAACAAAACTAACCACTCTACTTTTTAGTAAATCATCAGAAGGTCTGGTTTGAAATACATTATCATGTAATTTTATTTTTGTTCCTATAGGTGAAACTACAGGAACGTGATATTTTTTAAGTGCTCCTGCAACAGTATTAAAATTCTTAGTAGTTAATGGCCCTATTACTGCATCTACATTTTCAAAATCATTATCATCTAAAATTCTGGATACTGTTATATTTTGATATTTTGTATCGTAAACATCTAATTTAAGGGAAACCCCTAACTTTTTCAGAGAATCTACTGCCATAAGCACCCCAGAGTAAAAATCTAAAGACGCATCCAAATATGGGTCTTTTCTTATGCTTCGTTTCGTATCAGCTATAGAATCAAATTCTACTTGATTTAATCGAAATGGCAACATTAATGCGATATGCTTCGTCTCATAATCGCTAATATTATTTACCAAATTAGTATACTCTAAGTTTTCAGCAGTCATTCCTTCTGTCTCAGAAAACGGAATTTTCAAAATCATTCCTGCCTTCAAACCGCTTTCAGCCAAACCTGGATTAAGTGCTTCCAATTGGTCTTGCTCCAAATCTAGTTTTAACTTCAATCTGTAAAACCCTTCCTTAGGCAACACTTTATAGTAACTATATTGTTCATCTATCTCCTTCTCATCAGTAGTATCAATATTCGGTACATTAATTTGCTGTCCTTCTTGCAATACATCGCCCATCTCTGGATTTAAAGCTTCTAACTCAGCTACAGTTATTCCAAATTTATAAGCAATACGCCATTTCCCTTCTTTTGGCAAAACGGTGTAGGTTTTCTGTGTCTCTAGGTCTTCCTCAATCTTAGTAATTTTAAAAACTGGAATCTGAAGTTTTTGTCCTTTTCTTAGATTATTCGCATAAAGCGAGGTATTGTGTTTTTTAATATCTTCAATTTCAACACCATATTTTTTTGCAATACTAAAAAGTGTTTCTTTTCGCTTTGTTTTGTGCTTTTTAAACCCTTGTAATTCCTTAATTTCAGTTATTTTTGGCTTTTTTGCCTTCGAAATCGGAATAATTAAAATAGTATTAGGCTTTAGTCCTTTTTTAGCATCAGGATTCAAACTATAAATATCAAAAGGAGTTACATAATAGCGTTTTGCTATCTCCTCAATAGATTCTCCCTTTTTAACTTGATGCGTACTGTAATTTTGTGCATTTACAGATGTTATACCACAAAAAAGTGCGATAATTAGAACTAAAAATAATCTATTCATAGTGTTGTTGTTTAATAGCTAACCTATACTAAATAGTTTATATACGGTATTTATTGTGTAAAAGACTAAAAAGCTTTCAATTTATTATTACATATAACATGCCAAATTTTTATTTGGGCTTACCCAAGGGTCGGGCTTTACGTTACAAGTCCTCGCACCTCCTTCGTCGGGCTGTGGGCTTTCCTCTGCAATCCCTAACGCAAACTAGCCTGCTGTTTTCAGTGCTCAATCTTCAGTAGTAGACATCCTGCTACTTTCAATTGCTTACTAAAATACAGAAACTAAACTATTCCCATTCTATCGTAGCAGGTGGTTTAGAACTAATATCGTATACCACGCGGTTCACACCTTTTACCTTATTTATAATATCATTTGATGTTTTTTGAAGAAACTCATACGGTAAGTTTACCCAATCGGCCGTCATACCATCTGTACTTTCTACAGCTCTAAGCGCTACACATTTTTCATAAGTACGCTCATCTCCCATAACTCCAACACTGTTAACTGGTAATAACATCGCACCAGCTTGCCATACTTTATCATATAATCCCCATTCCTTCAATCCGTTGATAAAAATATGATCTACCTCCTGAAGCATTCTTACCTTTTCAGCAGTAATATCGCCTAAAATACGAATCCCCAAACCAGGTCCTGGAAATGGGTGACGTCCCAATAATTCTGGATCGATACCTAAAGTAGCACCAACGCGTCTCACTTCATCTTTAAAAATAGCACGCAAAGGCTCTACGATTTTAAGCTTCATAAAATCAGGTAATCCACCTACATTATGATGACTTTTAATGGTTGCCGAAGGTCCGCCAGTAGCCGAAACACTTTCTATCACATCAGGATAAATAGTGCCCTGGGCCAACCACTTTACATCTTGCAATTTATGAGCTTCATCATCAAACACTTCAATAAAAGCATTGCCAATAGCTTTACGCTTTTTCTCTGGATCTTCTATACCTTTTAAAGCATCTAAAAATCTATCGGAAGCATCAACACCTTTCACATTAAGTCCCATGCCCTCATATTGATTCAATACACTTTCAAACTCATTTTTTCGAAGTAACCCATTATTCACAAAAATACAATACAGATTTTTGCCAATAGCTTTATTTAATAACACAGCAGCTACTGTAGAATCTACACCACCAGAAAGTCCAAGAACTACTTTATCATTACCTACTTTGTCTTGAATAACTTCAACAGTTTCTTCAACAAAAGATTGCGGTGTCCAATCTTGATGTAACCCTGCAATACTTACCAAAAAATTTTCTAATACTTGTTTACCATCAGTCGAGTGGTATACTTCTGGATGAAATTGAATCGCATACGTTTCTTCACCATCAATTCTAAACGCTGCATTCTCAACATCATGCGTGCTAGCAATTAATACGCCATTGGCTGGCAACGCTTTAATCGTATCGCTGTGGCTCATCCAAACCTGACTACCGGTATGAACATGAGCAAAAAACGGCTCATTACCTTTTATAAATGATAAATTAGCTCTTCCATATTCTCGAGTATTAGATGGCGCTACTTCTCCACCAGAAAAATGTGCTAAATATTGTGCACCGTAACACACTGCTAATATGGGTTTCTTACCTCTAATCTCTGATAAATCAGGATGTAAAGCGTCTTCTCCCCTAACAGAATTCGGACTACCAGACAGAATTACTGCCTTGTAATCTTCTAAATTTTCAGGAATTTTATTAAATGGTTTAATTTCGGAGTAAATGTTGAGTTCCCTAACTCTACGCCCAATAAGTTGTGTGTATTGAGAACCGAAGTCTAAAATGAGTACCTTATCATGTTGCATGCGCAAAAATAATAATGATTTTATAATTACAATTTAGGTTTCTTCTTTTTTTTGAATAGGTTATTAACGACTTGTTAATTCAATAAATGTATATCCCTATTGCATAGAATCTAAGATGGCTTCAATATCGGCTTCAGTTGTATCTGGATTAATGAAACAAAAACGAGATACGGTTTCAAAAGTATCACCTGTTTTCCATTTGGTTGGTGTTACCAATGCAAAACCTTTTCGATGATTTTCATAAGTCCAATCTGTATAGTCTTGAGGCTTCCATCCCTTTCTTCTGTATAACACACAAGACAAGCTTGGATCGCGTACTAATTCCACATGCGGTTTATCTTCAATCATTTTGCCTGCAATTTGTGCCAATGCAATACCACGCTCCACAGCTTCCTTGTATCTATCTGTACCATGAGTAGCTAATGAAAACCATAACGGCAGCCCTCTAACACGACGTGTTAATTGTATTTGATAATCTGTCGGATTGAAGCCATGTGCGCCTTCATCTTTAAAAATCTCTAAATAAGACCCTTCTTGAGAATGGGCTTGTTTAGCCAATTCTGGGTTCTTGTAAATAACAGCTCCACAATCGTAGGGTGAAAACATCCATTTATGAGGATCTATGGTAATACTATCTGCTTTTTCTATGCCTTTAAAATGATGACGTACAGAATCGGCCACTAGCGCACCGCCTCCATAAGCAGCATCTACATGAAACCATAACTTTTCTTTTTCACATAAATTAGCAATACCCTCTAAATCATCTATAATACCTGCATTTGTGGTGCCACCAGTGCCAACAATGGCAAATAGTCTTTCTCTTTGATGCCCTGTTAAACTCTCAATTTTGGCTTCTAGAGCATCTGCTTCTAATCTACCTTCAACATCTACTAACAACACATCAATATCAGCAACTTTGGCCATTGCTTTTACTGATGAATGTGCTCCAATTGAAGTTATAATTAGTCCTTTTTCATTTTGATTTTGTGCTTTTAAACTTCTCCAATATTCTCGTGCAGTTACAATTGCAGAAAGGTTTGCAGCTGTACCTCCACTGGTAAAAACGCCAAAGGCTCCTTTTGGCAATCCAGTTAAAGAGACAATCCAACGCATAGCTTCATTTTCACAAAATATGCCTCCAGCACCTTCCATCCAATAGGCACCATGAATGCTTGATGCCGATGTCACTAAATCAAACATTACTGCTGCTCGAGTTGGTGATGCTGGCACAAACGCCAAATGTCTTGGATGATCTATCGGTACGTTAGATTTTGTTAAATGTTCTTTCCAAAGCCCAAAAGCTTTTTCTCCGCCAATACCTTCATTAGTAATAGTTTCTCCAACCAGAGCTTTTAATTCAACCTCTTTTAAAGGTTTACCAATTATATTTTTTGTGGATGATAATCTATCTATGGCATATTTCATGACATCTAAAGTCATTTCCACCAAATCCATATCTATTTTATGCATTTTATAGTGTTTTTTATCTCATCAAATTTAACATTAACCAGAATGATTCTTTCATAAAACCCTTAATAAAATGATTGAATTACCAAGAGTTAGAAAAAAAAAGTATTTTTAAATAAAAATTAATATCTGTTAAAATGAAAAAGTTCATTTATTATGCTCTTATTTTTTCTTTTCCTCTTTGCGTTTTGCACTCACAAACCACTGAAATTATAGACAGTTTAAAATACGAACTCAAACAAAGGAAAGTAGATGACTCTGTAAAAGTAGGTATCTTAATTAATCTCAATAAAAATCTTAAATACTCCAAACCTGAGGAAGCAAAAGCTTATGCTTTGAAGGGTATAGAAATTTCAAATAAAATAGGTCATAAATTCGGTATTGCTGCATGTAATATGCATATAGGTGATTATTATATAAACAAAAGTGAAAATGATTCAGCTCTACACTATTATAACATTGCAAAAAGAAACTTTCAAGACATCTCGTATACAAGAGGACTCATATTTATTAATCATGCAGTATCTATCATTAAGGAGACTACAGGTGAATTAGATGAAGCTATTGCAATTACTAAGGCAAACCTTAAACTAATCGAAGAAACCGAAGATGATGACGACCCATCTAAAATAAAATTTTTAGGAGCACACCATGATGCTTTGTCCATACGGTATGCTGAAAAGGGCAGCTACAAAATAGCCTTAACAGAAGCTCTTAAAGCTTTAGAGTATTTTGAACAAGCAAAAGATTCTAGAAGGGCTGGTGCCTTAGAGCAAATAGGTATCATTCAGTCCACTCAAAAAAACTATGAGACTGCAATAAAATACTATAAGCAAGCTGCAGAAATTTATGAAAAAGAGCATCAAGAATGGTCACTTACTTACGTTAATACATCTTTAGGGTCTTCTTATAAAAAATTAAACGATTACGTAAACGCTAAAAAACACTACGATTTAGCGATCAAATATGCTAAAGAATTTGAAGATAAATTTGCCCTTTCTGATGCAATAACAGGTGTGGCAGAATTAGAAATGGAAAATGAAAACTATGCTAAAGCCAAAACACATTTTCTAGAAGTTAAAACCATTGCTGAGGAAGAAAACTACAAGCTTAATTTATCCAATGCACTTCATGGATTATCTAAAATTGCATACGAAACTAAAAACTACGAAACAGCCATAAGATATAATGAGGAAGCTATACAGCTTGCTAAACCTAACGATGCTCTAGCCTATTTAAAACGTTTTTATCCATATAGAGCTAAAATATTACAAGCTCAGAACAAGTATAAAGAAGCTATAGTTTATCTCAATGCATCACAAAAAGTTAATGACAGTTTATATTCAATTACCAAAACGCAACAAATTGAGGAATTAAAAACAATTTATGAAACTGAGAAAAAAGAACAACAAATCGCCTTACAAGAAACCGAAATTGATTTATTAGAAAAAAAGAGAGAAGTTAGTACTTTATATATCGCTTTATTAGGCTTTGGTTTATTATTAGCATTAATTGGGTTTTATGCCTTACGACAAAAATTAAAACGGAGTAAAACTGAAAGAGAAAAACTAAATCTCGAACTTGATTTTAAGAAAAAAGAACTCACAACCCACGCTTTGCATTTAGCAAAAAAGAATGAAGTTTTAGAAAACCTAAAGCAACAAGCTAAAACATTTAAAACCTCTGAGAATTCTTTAAAAGGTTATAATCAATTAATCCGCACCATTAATTTTGATTTAAAAGATGATAATAATTGGGAAAACTTTTCACGATACTTCGAGCAAGTACATACTGGTTTTAATACTAGTGTTAAACAAAAATTCCCTGAAGTCACCTCTAATGAATTACGCCTAATGGCGCTATTAAAGATGAATTTATCTTCTAAAGAAATAGCAAATATTCTAAACATTTCTCATGAAGGTATTAAAAAAGCACGTTACCGATTACGTAAAAAATTAGGGATTACCACTGAAGATTCTTTACAAGATTTGGTGTTGAACCTTTAGACTTAGTTTCTATTCACAGGTTTGTCATTCCTGCGAAGGCAGGAATCTAAAATTTAAAGCGTTATTATAGAAAAATCTTGATGCAATGGCTTTAAATTTTCTATTAAATTTTTGATCAAGCCATCACCATACTCCAAATAAAACTCCGAAAAGTTAGCATTACGCTCTTGTAAACTACCATTTGGAAAGAGTTCATTTTGAAGTTCTGTCATTCTAGATACTTGGTCTGACAGGGCTTTCTTTTGTGCTTTTAGCAAACGTTTTTCTAGCTTATCTAAACCTTTTAATTGTTTTTCTTCCTGTGCTTTCACAGCGCCTAAAAACGACTTATCTGTTTGTTCTGCTAATTTGTGAAGATTTTCAAATTGTTGTTTTAAGACATTTTTTTCTTCTGAAAAGTCAATATTAATATTCGAAATTTTTCGCACTTTACGATTGATAAATCTATCACGATTTAAAAACAACTCTTCGTTTGAAATATCTAGATTTTGAAGCTTTTTAGCTTGTTTTTTAGTTTTTATCAATACTGAATTCCTCAATAAAAGTATCGGAAAGGTAACATCTACAGTATCAAAATACGCCTTTAATTGCATCCAATACGCTAACTCACCGCCACCACCGATATAACACAAATTGGGCAGAATCACTTCTTGATACAATGGACGCATAATCACATTGGGCGAAAACCGCTCAGGGTAATTTAAGATCACTTTTTGTATCTCACTCAAACTCCATTGCAAATCTGTATTCAGAACTTTGTAAACATCATCTTCAAAAACAATCCTTTCTCTTACATTTTCATGCAGATAAAACAAATTAATTTCTCTTGGGTTTACCTGAATCTTATATGACTCATCAACTTCTGACAAAGTATTATTTGTTGTTGAAACTTTTTTAAATGACACTTGATGCTCAAGTTCTTTTTCAACATAAGGAATAAATAGACGTTTCAATTCAATATCATTCGCATCAATAATAACCAAGCCATACGCTTTAAATAATTCATTAGCTAAAAAACGTGTAGCATCAGCTAAATTATCATGCTTTAAATAGGCCTCTTCAAATAGTTTTTTTAAAGTTTGAGCATTTCGGTTGTCACCTAAGTCTTGGGAAAAGAGTTTAAGAACTTCATCTAAACCTTCTGTGGACAATTCGCCAACTGCTCCGCTTGCAACTCTATTCCATTGAAACTTTTTGCCTTTAAAATTAAAATAGTTTATTTCATCAAAATCATGATCTTCAGTTGCCATCCAATACACTGGAACGAAATTGTATTCTGGGTATTTCTCTTTTAATTCACTAGATAAATTAATAGCTGAAACTATCTTGTAAAGAAAATATAGGGGTCCTGTAAATAAATTAAGTTGATGTCCTGTGGTGATAGTAAATGTATCTTCAGAATTTAAATTATCTATATGCTGTGCAGTAAGTTCAGAAACTTCAAGGTTTTTGTATTGAGATTTTAAAGCCTTAACCAGAATTGATCTATGAGATGTTGAAACGCTTTTAGAATGACGTTTCTCCTCTATTTGATCCTTAAAACTTTCAGCAGAAGGAAATCGATTATAAAAAGATTTCAACTCCTTTTTTTCATCTAGATAATCACAAATTAATGATGAAAAATAACCAGTGGTCTTAAATGGTAAATATTCTTGCTGCATATATCACTTAATAGTCGCGTAAATATACAGTTATTACATTTTTTAAAATCTAAAAATTAAGTTAAGTCTTTTCTAAAGTACCCTAAACTGAAAAATATCTGATTCAGAAGTATTTCCAGTTGCATCTTTAGTAACTATTTTCCAATAATAAATTGTTCCAGAAGTCACGGAAACACCCAATTCGTTAGCAGTGACATTACTTGCATGAATATCAGGATTATTGGTAGTTCCTAAATGCACATCATAACTAGCAATATCATTGTCTACATCACTTCCTGTCCACATCAGTGTTACAGTACCAGCGTTAACAGAAGCTGCCATAGCTGGAGCATTAATAGTGGCAGGAAACGGTGCATAAGTTTCTACTCCTGGACCAGAGTTATAGAATTTCCAGGTTTCACTTTCAGCAATTACGGCACCACGTTTAGATACTATATACCAAGAATAAGGTGTGGCCCTATCTAATACAATACCTATTTTATCCTCTGCTGTTTCATCTTCAATGGTTACTCCATCAACTAAATTTGTAACAAAAATAGTATAGCTTTCTGCAATATCACTCGCCTCCCATTCAAAAATCACAGTACTTTGTATTGGTGTAATATCTGCACCTATGTTACACAAACCATCCTTATGTGGAAACTGTAAGCTCACAGTTAGCCTTTCTATTTGACTAGGTTCTTCAGGATCTATGCTGTTGGGATCTGGTTCTATAGTAGAAGGATTACTGCAAGCCAATACTAAAACACTTAAGCAAAATATGTAACTTATCTTTTTCATTTTTTAACAATTTTAAAAGTAGAAACTGATGTGCTTGATGATACAAAAACGGTGTAAAGTCCCGAATTAAGGTTATTTGTTTCTACTGTTAAACTTCTAGTGTTTTTTCGATTAATTTTTCTGGAATATATAAGTTGACCAAGATAAGAGTACATGCTAACATTTACTACATCATCCTCTGTATCTCCTAAATAAATATTAATTTGATTTTGAAACGGATTTGGATGAACAAACATAGCATTGGATAAGAATAGTTTCTCTTCGTGTATGCCTTGACATGCCTTATCTGTAGAAATGCTTATGGTGTTTTCTCCATTTTCTAGTTGTAAGGTTATTTCAGAATTAGAAGTCGTAAAAACTAATCCATTAAAATTGATGGTATAATTGGAACTTCCTGACATTTGAAAATTAACTTCTTTACCACTATTACGTTTACTAGTAATAACATCAAGATTTTCTGGATGATTAATTACGATATCAAAACAACGTTCAAAACTTGGCAAATCATCAGATGATAAACATAATCTGTAAGTACCAGCTAGTAAGTTTAAAATGTCTATTTCATTTGTAAATGTATATTCTCTATCAAAATCATCTCCAACCAGATGAGCCTTGTAGGTATAAAACTCCTTAGCAGTGATATTTATCTTTCCATCATTATTATTTAAACAGGTTTCTCCAGTAATTAAAATGGTAAAATTATCATCTGGTAAGATAGAAAAAGGACATCCAAATAAATCTACAGCCACACCAAATGGTGTTCCAGGACATAGATCATCTTCATTATCCACACCATCATTATCAGCATCATCACAAATAGTTTGATAACTTGTGGTAGGATCCTTAAACCAATCATCATAAGTGCCGTCAACATTTGATATTACTGCAACAGGATCGTCAACCAGAATACACGTTAAATCTGGATTATTGGATGCATTAAACAGCCTTAACATGGCATTTGTCCCGTTTTGTATATTCAGCTTATCTTGAATAAACGCATTGAATGAACATGATAACTCAGTTAATTTATCATTAACCGTAACATCTAAAGCTTCTAACTGATTCGAAGAACAATCAAGTTTTTGTAAATCTAATAGCAAACTCACATCTAGGGTTGTAAATAGATTATCAGAAATATTTAATACTGTAAGATCTAAATTTGAAGCTGTATTTAGTTCAGACAAACTATTGCTTGAAACATCCAACATAGTCAATTCTATGAGATTAGAAACATCTATAGTTGTAAATTGATTGTTAGATACATTTAAATTATTTAACAATACATTTCCACTTAAATCTACTGTTGTTAAAGTGTTCCCTGAGATATTTAAACTTGTAAGTGATTCAAAATCTTCAATACCAGTTAAATCTGAAATGTCTTTACCACCAACATCTAAAGATGTTCTAATTTCAATAGTTGCAGTTGGCACATAATCATCTAAAGGTTCAACATCATAGCCTAAATCAATTAAGGCTTGTTCAAAATTATCATCAGGCACATAGGTTTCTCCAAAATGACAATCAATGGCATAAGCTGTTGTTGCATCTTTTAACCAAGTTACTCCAGCTGGAGCTGTACCATCATCTGTTTGTATACAAGTTAAATTTGGATTGTTTTGCGCATTCAAATTTACAAGATTAGGGTTTTGCCCATTTTGTAAATCTAAAATTTCTAGTACGTTTAAAGCGCAACTTAGGTTTGTGAGTGCTGGATTTGTAGTAAAATCTAATTCTACAATACTATTACCATCACAATTAAAACTTTGAAGTAGAGGAATTATACTCGCATCTAATTCTGTAATTTGATTGTTAGAAATATTTAAACTGATAATATCCGGAGTTTCAGTTACATCTATATCTGTAAGCAAATTATCAGAACAATCAATTATAGTTAAGTTCACATTATTACTGATATCTAATTCGCTTAATGTATTACTTGAGCAATTTAAATTCATCAAGGCAATAAAATCTTCAATACCTGTAAAGTCTAAAATGGCATTACCACTCACGTCCAACATAGTTAGTATTTCTATGTTTGCCGTCGGTACGTAATCATCTAAAGCGCCTGTATCATAACCTAAATCAATTAATGCCTGTTCAAAATTATCATCAGGCACATAGGTTTCTCCAAATCTGCAATCTATACTATATTCTGTAGTTGCATCTTTTGTCCAATTTGCTCCAATATTGTTCACATCATCTACTTGAATACAGTCAAGGTCTGGGTTACTAGTTGCCGAGAAATTTGATATATCATTATTTATCCCATTCTGAATATTTACAAAGTCTAATTGATTACCAGACACATTTATTGTGATGGTATCTGGACAAAAATCTAATGGGTTATTTGCATTTGGTGTTGGACAAGCGATCAAACCCATAGAAGATAAATCTAAGCCACCTGTTATTTCATTTTCACTACAATTAAATGTTTTTAACTGATTTAAATTCCCAGGCAATTGTAAAGTAGTAATTGTATTGTTGCTAATATTTAATTCAATTAAATTCGTATTGGTACTGGCATTTATATCTGTGAGTTCATTGCTACTCACTGACACATATTTAATAGAAGTCAAACTATTTAATACTGTATTGAGTTGGTTTATTTGGTTGTCATTCAAAATTAAACTTTCCAGAACGGTAGATGCCAAATCATCTATTTCTGTTAATTGATTTTGAGATCCCGAAAGCGCGATTAAATTGGTGTTAGCAGATAAATTAACATCAGCCAACTCATTATCAGAAAAGTCTAAAACTTCTAAAGCAGCGTTTGCACTAATATCAAGTAAGCTTAGTGTATTAGTTCTACAGTTTAAAGTAGTCAATGCTAAACATCTACTCACTTGTAAAGTAGAAAGTTCATTGTTATTACAGTTTAGCTTATTTAAAGTTGAATTATCAATCGTATAGCTTACAAAATTTGAAATTTGATTATTATCACAATTCACCTCAATTAAGCTATTGTTGTTACTTATATCCAAAATAGCTAGACTGTTATTAGAACAATCAAGTTCTTCCAAATTAGTATTAATGGATATATTTAAATCTTCCAAATTATTATTGGCACAAAATAGTTTTGTTAAACTTACTGTACCTGTAGTATTTAACACGCCATTTATATTAGCTACATTGTTGGTCAAAAAATAATTTGAGCCACAGAATAAGCTTTCTAGATTAACCATACCACTTACATCTAAATCATCTAAAAAGTTATTGCTACAATCTAATTCAGCTAAAGATATAAATGCTTGGATACCCTCTAAACTTTCAATGTTTTCACCACTAACATTTAACGACGTAAGATATTCTATGTTTGCTGTTAACACCTGATTATCTAATGCTCCAGCATCAATACCTAAATCAATTAAAGCTTGCTCAAAATTGTCATCTGGAATTGGTGTATATCTATTTGCTTCACAATCGGTATTGTAATCGGCTATTGGGTCAATAGTCCATCCTCCCGGAATATTTCCTATTACAGCGGCATCAACATTAATACAAAATAGATTAGGGTTATCTGTGGCGTTAAATACAGTAGTATTTGTATTATTCCCATTTCTAATATCTACAAATTCTAAAGCATTATTATTATTGCAGATAATACTTGTTAACGCTAAGTTCGCTGCTAAATCTAATGTAACGATATTGTTATCAGAACAATCAAAAGTCGTTAAAGCTGCAAAATCTTGAATACCAGTTAAGTCTCTAATATTATAACCACTCACATTAAGGTTCGTTTCTCCTACGATATTTCCTGTTGGTACATAATTATCAAGTGGCCCAACATCAAAACCAGCATCAATAATGGCTTGTTCAAAACCATTATCTGGCACATAGGTTCCACAATTCGTGTCTAAAGACGCTGTTCCAATAGCCCAATTTACACCACCAGGTATGGTATTAGTATCTGCCAGAATACAGGATAAATCTGGGTTGTTCGTCGCATCAAAATTTGCAAGATTTACGTTTTGTCCATTTTGGATATTTAAAGCTTGTAAAGCGTTGAACGTACAATCAAAATCTGTAAGATCTACATTAGCACTTAAATTTAGAGATTGGATGCTGTTATTTGAACAGTTTAAATCAACAAGATCGGTGTTAATACTCACATCTAACGCCTCCAAATTATTATTTGAAATATTTAAAGTTAGCAACCCTGTTAGATTAGTTATATCCAAAGTAGCTAAACTGTTTCCTGAAACATCTAAACTTGTTAAACTTGTATTGTTAGACAGATTGATTTCTTCAATAGCATTCACACTACAATTAAGTGTTAGTAAACCTGTAAAATCTTCAATTCCTGTTAAATCTTCAATATTTGAATTTGATACATCAAGACCTGTAATTGCACTAATGTTTGATCTTAAAACCAAATTATCTAATACATCATCTAATCCTTGATTTATAAGTTCTTGTTCAAAATTATCATCAGGCACATAGGTAAAAATATCTGCACAGGTAGTTTCTGAGTAATACGTCCAATCGTCTTTTATCCAACTTGTATTAGGAGTAAACCCCGTATCCACTTGAATACAAAATAAATCTGGGTTACCTTCGGAAGTAAACGAGGTTATTAAATCATTAAAACCATTGGCAACAATTAAAGATGTTAACCGATTGTTAGACACATTTATTGAAGAAGCACCTTGACAAACAGTAACAGGATCGGTTTGTGGATCTGGACAAGTAACAGTATTAATTGTGGTTAAATCTAGATTTGAAATTAAATTATTAGAAGTATCTAGTGCATTTAAATAGGTGTTTGCAGATACATCTAAAATTGTTATTTGATTTGAAGCGCAAAAAAGGCTTTCTAGATTTGTATTAGTTCCAACATCTAAGCTATTTATTGTATTATTTGAAATTGATAAAGAGATTAACTCTGCATTTTGACTAACGTCAATACCTGAAATTCGATTGTTTGAGCAGTTTAAACTTTTTAATAAAGTGTTATTTGTAACATCTAATACCTGAATTTGATTACTAGAACAATCTAAATCTTCTAAATTAGTATTGACATCAATCTCTAGGTTAGTTAACTGATTTGAACTACATAATAATGATATTAAATTAATATTGCTTGAAATGTCAAGACTGGATAGATTGTTACTATTACAAATTAGGGTTTCTAAACCATCAAAATCCCCAATACCAGATATAGTATTTATATTTAAATTACTGAGATTTAGCGTAACTACGGCATTGATTCTATCAGTTAATACCAAACCATTATTATCAATACCATCACCCATACTTGCATCATCTCCTAAATCAACTTCTACGCCATTTTCATCATGGGTTTCAAGATAATTCTCAAAATTAGCATCTGGAATAGGTGTAGTTTGAGCCCATAAAAAAGGAGACAACAAAACAAGACCTAAAAATTTAAATAAAATTTTATTTTTCATAGTTTTATTTGAATCAAAAAGCCATTAGTTAATGTCTACCTTTCTTATCAATTTCTTTATGGAAATGTATTTGCTTATCTAATTTTTCCTGAATTTTATCAATAAAATTATTTCTATACTCTAAGTCATTTTCAAGTCTTTCAAAAATCTCTTTATTTCTTTCATATTCACCAGATTCTCTTATCATTTTTTCTGCTAATATTAAACCTTGTTCAACATCTTCTCTGGTAACTTCTATGTAAATAACATCTGAGTCAGTAGATTCAACTACTGAAATTTCTCTACTGGTATGATTTTCATATACAACACCATTTTTAGTGCTTTTTGAGTATATGCCGCTTTTGGTAACTGTGCTATTTTCTATGTTCGCTATGCTAGATAAAATCTCTTCAATTTTGTCTCTCAAATATTTAATTTCTTCCGCCTGCTCATTAACCTTGTTCTCTAATTCTTCAAGAATAAGACTACTATCATTCCTATTTAAACCAACAGCTACATTAATTAAATTGAACCCTAAAACATTATTACCTTCAGACCAAACTGTGCCAACAATATCCTTGAGCTGATTTACTTTTATTTTAGATGGTGAAATTGCAACCCCAATTCCATCATTTTTGCCGCTAGGAATAATGTAGTCACCAATATTTGCCTTTCCAAATACCTTTACAGGAACTTGCCCCATAAATGCCACTTTTTCATAGTTGGATTCTTCATTCTGTTTTGGCATGTTACCTAAAACAATGGGTTTAAAGGAAACAACCATAATTCTTTCTGCATCAATTAGATTTTTGGATATTTTACCTCCTTTAACGCCAACTATGTCACCGTAAGTCATTTTTTCATCAATATTTTCTCGAAGTAAATACTCTGCATAATCTCCAGCTCCAGAAGCATAAGTAACCCCTTGATATGTATCCTTATTATTGTTGTATGTAGTTAAATTACTTACTGCATACACTTCATTAGCAATGGCAAAAACCGTTTTAATGCCTTCAGCAACAAGTCTGAACTTAGTGCTAATAACGAGAGAAGGAGGAGGAAGTGCCACACAAGGAACAGGTCCAACACAAGGAGCTGCCGCTGAGATTGCAGCAGCATTATCTGCAAAGGCTACTGCTGTATCCCAACCTTGAAAAACTAAATCCATAGTAGCATCAGCAATATCGTAAATTAGTGAGCTTTGATCAAATAAATAATCAGCATTATTACCAAACTCATCTGGTGTTTCACCTTCTATTCTCCCCCACATAGTTGGTGTTGTAGTAGTAACATCAGCACCAGAATATGCAGGGCTTGAAGAAGACGTATTGTCCCAAAAAGAAATAAAATTATTATTATTAGTTCTACTTTCATTCACTACAATAGCAATACCTTGTTGTCCTCCTTCAATTTTTAATGGATAACTATTAATATCTGTATCATCATCTTCATCCAAAGTTGATGTTATAGTTATTTGAGAATTTGGGGTCATAGTTATACTCCCATTTAATTGCGTAGATTCGTTGATGGTTAAATCATCTGCAACTAAACTGGTAAAAGTAGATTCTCCAACAACGGTTAAAGACCCGTTTAAAATTGTTGGTGCATTAGGATCTCCATCTGGTGGTCCAATTAATGGATCTCCAACATTTAAAGGACCTGATAAATTAGAAGTACTCTGTCCTGTAACATTTAAAGTATTGTTTAGATTGGTTTCACCATCAACATTTAAATCTCCAGATAAATTTGCTGGGTTTCCATCTGCTATGTCAAGCGTACTGTTTAATGTTGTTGGTCCATTAACTGTCAATTCTCTATTTAAAAACGTATCATCATCCACTTCTAAAGTCCCTGTAGCTGTAATATCTCTGTGCGCTACGTAAGGCACATAGGTTAATTTTTCTATACTCATATCAACAAAGCCATCACCGTTATTAAAATCAACTTCAACTTTTAAGGATTTAGGGTCACCATTCCAATCAATCTTCTCAAAATCATCATGTTCCACAGCACCAATAATCAAGTTTATTCTACCAAATTCATCAGTAGTTGTATTTTGAATTTCAGTAAATTCTACAACACCACTACCTGGAGCTATAATCGAGAATTTAATAGCAATATCTGTAGTTGGTAAATAGTTGTCTGGAGAGTCTACACCAGGTAATTCCAGAGCTTCAGGGCCTATAATAACGGCTTGATACGATATGCCATCGGTTTGTGCAAAGACGCCTGTAGCAATAAATAAAACTAAAATTAGAGTAATTATGCGTTTCATAACAGTTAGGTTTTAATTGGTATTATATTTTTATAAGTTTTGAATTGAATAACTTTCCGTTTGAAATAGCTTTCAATATATATGATCCCGAAGACAAGTTTTCGAGATTTATTCGTATTTTCTTTGAAGGTGAAAAATGCTTAGAATAGACTAATTTTCCTGAAATATCATATACATCAATAGTGATGTCTTCAGAAATACTTTCGTTAAATGAAATTTGAATATTATAATCAAAAGGATTTGGATATACTATCGCTTTCAAACTACTATACGTGCTTTTAGTAACTTTAATACGTTTGTGCGGTTGCTGAAACCCTTGTCTTAAATAATAGCCGTTACTTGTTGACGTTCCAATAACACTAGATTGGCCAATACTCTGGCTTACTACATATGTGCCTTTTGAGGTTTGAAATGTCTTGCTAGAGCCACCTACTCCAACATTAGAGCGTATGATTTTATACCCTTTATCTTTTGTCCCAGATTGTCCTTGAATTGTAGGAATCATAGAAATCATAAAAAGCAAAAGCGTGATATTTTTTATCAATTTTTCTTTCATCATTTTTACAAATGTTACTTTATGATACTCTAAACTAGAGTAATTAATCTTTATATACTAGGCTGTCCATTGTTTGTCCACCTAAATAATTTACTTAAAAATCGCAATGACATGTAGGAAGATTTATAATAAAACCTATACCAAATTGGTGTGCATTAAGATTTAATTTCTCTGCACTAATCCCACTATTTATCAATATTGAGCTCCCATAATTATACCCTGCAACAATAGCTGTACTGGTAGAAATAGGATATTGTATACTTATTCCTGCTCTAAGAAATAAGATGTTATTGTTAAACTCTGGTTCTCCCACCAAATTGAAAACATCATTATTAATGGTTTGAGTGCCTCTTACCAAAAACTCATAAGCCACTGAACCACTTGCAAAAACTCTAAAATCATTATATTGGAATAATTTTATATCTGAACCTGCTTTTATCCCCAAATAGCTCACATCCCATTCAAAAAAATTATCTACACTACTTTCACTACCAATGGCACCGTAATTATTATAATTAAGTCCTCCTCTTAAGAATATCGTTTTTGCTTTATTTAAAGTGTGCCTATACCCCATTCCAAAGTAAGACTTAGACTGCGATAATAAGTTGTCTAAACGCTGTCCTCTAGAGTTCTTGTAATCGAATGAAGAAATAGTAGAACCGTATTCCATGTATAATTGCTGGCTATTACAATGTAACCCAAAACATATCAGAATTAAAAAAAGTAATGTCTTCTTCATATTAAAAATTAAAAATGTTTGAATTAAAAGTAGTGAGGTTAACGTGTAAATGTTGCTGTTTGTTATGTCCTGTTCTTGTTATCACCATTGCGGACAATAGAAAAGCATAAAAAAACAGTAAACCTTGCGTAACAACAAGAATATCAATGGTTAGCATATATATCATGTTAGGTTAGACTAATGTATATATATAGACAGTAAAAAAAAAATAAAACCGTCTATGTCCACCTTTTGTCCATCAAAAGAATTCCTTCATATGTCTAAATACAGCTAGAAATAAGAAGATTTAATCATTAGATAACAATTCTTAACACTACAATAACGATGGTAATATTTTGGTAATCTAGATAACTTTCATGTAACCCTAAATTAATAAAA
Organism: uncultured Flavobacteriaceae bacterium; assembly: GCA_947502975.1. Classification (GTDB taxonomy): domain Bacteria; phylum Bacteroidota; class Bacteroidia; order Flavobacteriales; family Flavobacteriaceae; genus Jejuia. Next base: position 980,339 of record CANNBV010000002.1, on the reverse strand, counting down.
GCACAGTGATAGCTTAACAAGCTTTTTTAATTCACTCTATAATTTTGAGAAGAAATAATAACTAAAAACGATCAAAAAAATTATGAAAAATTTATTTAGCTTTTTATCGCTAATAATAGCGTTAACCATTATTCCTTTATCAGTAATTAGTTGTGATATTGAAGATGGAAAAGACGGAAAAGATGGTATTGATGGTGTTGACGGTCAAGACGGAGCAGATGGGAAAGATGGTGAAGATTTAACTGTAGACGAAATGGAGCCGTTAATAAACTCAGTTACTCCCAATTCTCTATTTGCGCTCAAAGGAGGGTTTGCTTCTTCTGCTAATCTACAAATGATCATGTCTTCAGCAGATATTTTACCAACAGATCCTTCTTTTGTTTATGGATCATACATGGATGGTGCTGCATTGTATCCTTATGGAGATGGTACTTATGCCTTTATTAATAATCTTGAAAGAGATTACTCTATTGCTAGAATTCGTTTAAATTCTGATTTACAGCCTCTTGAAGGTGATTATATTGTTAGTGCAACCGCAACCGCTTTTACTGCACAATGTTCTGGCTCTGCGATTACAATTGAAGAGCATGGGTTTGGTCCTTTATACCTTTCTGGTGGCGAATGGGGTGGAAATGCTAAGGGAGTTTATAAGGTGAATCCTTTCCGTTCTACAGATGACCGTGTAGAAGCGGATAGACTTCCTGCTTTAGGTGAATGGTCGACAGAAAATGCTGTTGCCATTGGTAAAAATGCATTTCCTGGGAAGACCGTAGTCTTTATGGGTGACGATGATAGCAACAATTCATATCCAGAAGCCCATTTTGCAATGTATGTTGGAGGTTTAGGTGATTTACATAGTGGTGATTTGTATGTTTTAAAAGGTAAAAACCCAGTGGAAACTGCACCTGGTGCAGGCGGCCAGCTATTCGAAATGGGAATGGCTGAAGGTACAGAATACGACGTAGAATGGGTTAAAGTTACAGAACGCACTATTAGTGAATTAAATCAAGAAGCAATTGATTCTCTTGCCATTGGTTTTCAAAGAATTGAAGATATTGATTGGCAAAAAGGGTCTGCTGCTAATAATCGTATAGTATACTTTAATGCCACAGGAAGGTACCGTTCAGACAATCCAGATTTAGCAGATAGAGGTACAACTTTTGGTAGAGTATATAAACTAGAATTAAATGCTGATGATCCAATAGCCGATGCTAAGCTTGCAGTTGTTGTTGATGGTGATAAAGAAGGAGGAATTGGTGATGGTATGCATTCTCCAGATAATATATTAGTAACTGAAAACTATGTTTACATTCAAGAAGACCCCAACGGATATGCAGATTTAAATGCTGATATCACTGGTTATGCTAAACTATGGCAATATGATATAGCTGGCGGTACTTTAAATGAAGTTATGGAATGTGATCAAGTTACAGCATCTGGACTAAATATTGGTAACACATCAAGCATGTGGGAAATCACGGGTTTAATTGATGTGACAGATATTATTGGGGCAACTGAATCTACGTTTATTGGAGGCGCCCAAGTTCATGGTTGGAGACCTGAAAACAATCCAGAAACTGCTAAAAGAGCTGACGGCCATTTATTCAGCGACCCAACTGCCATAGACTATTCTGCGGAAGGTACAGGTAGTGGTTACGAGGGTTCAGTTTTATTCAAAATAACTGGTCTCCCAAGATAACATTAAACATATTATGAAATCAGGTTCCTCGAAACGAGGAACCTTTTTTCGTTTAAAATAATTTCACAAAAACGATATGATGAAACGTTCTAAACCATGTATTTCAATATCTATTTTTTTACTATTATTTATAGTATCATGTAAAAAGAAAGAAGAATATCTAGTTTCTAAAACTATTTCTGGTAAAACAGAATCTATGTTTAATGAAGACATAAGAGCTTATTATTTTCAAACTTTAGATAGTGCAGCACATTACATACAGAAAATAGACACTTCGCAAACCTTAGAAAAAAATAGAATCAATTTTATTGAAAGTAGAAAATGGTATAAGAAAGTAGAGCCTCTATTAATTGCTTATGATTATGAGAACTATTTATCAATGAACAGTCCTAATCTGCTTAAAGTGGAAATTGATGATTACACAGATATAAAAAAAATAAAACCTAAAAGCTATCAGGTTCTTGAAGAGTATTTGTTTGGAGAAGACAGCATTACTAACAGAGAATTATATCGAGTTTATAACTATCTACAGGTAAGAATACCTTATATACGCAAAAATCATGGTATTTATAAACAACGCGACCGTCATCATTTGAAAATGATTCGTGATGCTATTGTAAATATTGCCACAAAAGGCATTACTGGTTTTGATTCGCCTATACTTGCAAATTCTTTACAAGAAGCTGTATATAATTATGAATCCATAAAACATACTATTTCTATATATAAAAACGCTTTTAGCTCTAGTGATTTATATAAAGATTGGCTAAAAGAGATTGATGCAACAATCACATCTTTAAACGCAGGTGATTTTGACTCTTTTGATAGATACAGCTTTATAAAACTACATACAAATAGACAACTTGAGTTAATCAATAAAACAACAAAAGATTGGAATATTGAATTGAGTACATCCAGACCCTTAAATCCTACAAGTACAAATGTTTTCTCTAAAACGTTTTTTAATAAAAAAATGTTTGCACCACCACATTCTCCTGAAATTTCAGAAGAACGAATTGCATTAGGTAAGGCGTTGTTTAATGACAAGACATTATCTGGGCCAGGTACCGTAAGTTGTGCTACGTGTCATATTAAAAAAAAGGCATTTACCGATGGTAATAAACTTGCTATAGGTTTAAATGGAAAAAACCTAGCACGCAATACACCTACTCTAAGCTATACTGTATATCAAAGAACATTTTTTTATGATGGCAGAGGTGATGGGTTAGAAGGACAAATAGTTGGTGTTACAAACAATAAAAATGAATTCCATATTGATTTAAAAACACTTGGCGATAAAGTAAAAAATAATCCAAAATATAAGAAACAATTCGACACATTATATAACGGTACTATAAATAATCGCAACATAAGAAATGCCATTGCAAGTTATATTAGGAGTTTAACTCCTTTCGACTCTAAATTTGATAAGAATATGCAAAATTTAGAAAACTCTCTTACAGAAGAAGAAATACTAGGTTTTAACCTATTTATGGGCAAAGCGGCTTGTGCCACTTGTCATTTTCCGCCAGCTTTCTACGGAACAGTACCTCCAAAATTCGATGAAACTGAATTTGAAAACCTAGGAATACCTAAAACAACTAACTTTAAACATCCAGTTTTAGATAATGATCCTGGTTTATTTTATCCATATGAAGTTGAAGAAAAACGTGGTTTTTTTAAAACTTCAACTGTTAGAAATATTGAACTCACTGCACCATATATGCATAACGGTGCGTTTGAAACTTTAGAACAAGTTATGGAATTCTACAACTTAGGAGGAGGGCAAGGCATTGGATTAGATGTCCCTTACCAAACATTGCCACCAAATCCATTAGAACTTAACGATAAAGAAAAGAACGCTATTATAGCGTTTATGAAAACGCTAACTGACACATCCTTAACTAACTAAAAGTTAATATTTCTGTTAAAAAGGAACCAACATTCTAGAAATGGTGCTTTTTTTAGTATTTTAGAATAACATTAAACTTGTCATTAAAATGAAAAAAATAGCCTTAAAACCTTTAAAACTATGCGTTTTGTTGCTGATGTGTACATCATTTGCAATATCTGCGCAGGACACTCAAGCCATCAAAGAAATTAGCGGGAAAATTTTAGATGGAGAAAATAAACAGGAATTGATTTTTACCGACATTGTTGTTGATGGTACAAATATTAGTACTGTTACAAATTCTGATGGAGAATTTCTTCTAAAAATACCTTATAAATATTTAGGTGAAAAATTAGTAATCACGCATCTAGGTTATGAAAGAAAATTATTAAATATTGTTGATCTTGGTGAAAATGAAAAAATATACTTAACACCCAGTTTCACCGAGTTAACCACAGTAAATATTGCTGCACCCCAATATGACGCAAGAACACTTGTTGTTAAAACTTTAGCAAACAAAAGTTCTGCTTATAATGATAAAAATGCTTTAATGACAGCATTTTACAGAGAGACTATTAAGAAAAGACGTCGTAATGCCTCGCTCTCTGAAGCCGTAGTCAAAATTCACAAACAACCATATAGCAGCCTAAGAAACGATCATATTGAATTAATAAAATCTAGAAAAAACACTGATTATACAAGATTAGATACTCTAGCACTAAAATTACAAGGCGGTCCTTTTAGTAACATATATACTGATCTAGTAAAATACCCTGAATACATTTTTAATGAGGAAGATATAGATCTCTATAATTTTAATTATGAGGCATCAACTAACATTAACAAAAATCTAGTTTATGTAGTTAACTTTAAGCAAAAACCTAGAGTTAAAGACCCAATGTACTACGGTAAGCTTTATATTGATGCTAATACGTTAGCTCTCACCAGCGCTGAGTATAGCTTAAATGTAAAAAACAAAGAACTTTCCAGTAGAATGTTCGTTAGAAAGAAACCAAGAAAAGTAGATGTATATCCTACACAAGCTACTTATAAAGTGAAGTACAGAACGCAAAACGGTAAATGGCATTATGCATACAGTAATATCGGATTAACATTTAAAGTAAATTGGGAAGGCAAACTATTTAATAGTATTTACAATCTAAATAGTGAAATGGCTATCACTGATTGGGAAATCCCAGAAAGCAAATTAGCTAAATCAAGAGAAAAAATGTTAAGACCTACAACAATTTTAACAGAGCAAACTTCTGGCTTCTCAGATCCAGAATTTTGGGGTGCTTATAACATAATAGAGCCAGAAAAATCGATTGAAAATGCAATCAAAAAGATAAAAAAACAACTTGACAAGCAAAATGCTAAAAAAGAAGAATCTTAAAAAGGATTTCACTGTATATAAAGTCGGTATAAAAGATATACCGACTTTTTTTTGATTTTAAATAGACAGACTTGTCTGTTTTTATTAAAATTATTTATATTTGCACCATGAAACATTCTTCTGTTAGACAAAATATTATAGAAACTGCTAGTCATTTGTTTTATACCAATGGTTATAATTTAACAGGTATTAACGAGATTATATCAGAATCTGGCATAGCTAAGGCCACTCTTTATAATCATTTTAGATCTAAAGAAGATATTTGTATTTCGTACATACAATTTATGAATTCAAAATTTTTGAAGGATATAGAAGCTTATTGTTTAACTAAGCCCAATGGAAACAATCAAATTCATGCCATTTTTGATTTCCTTCAATTATTCTTTAATACAGATGAGTTCAATGGATGTTGGTGTATTAAAACCTCAGCTGAAATACCAAGAAACAATCAAAAAATAAGAGACGAAATTAAATTTCAGAAAGATCAATTTATTGCACTAATTAAAAAGTTAGTACTTATAAATAATATAAAAAATACTGATAATGAAGTTAATATCATTTCAAAGCAAATATATCTTTTATACGAAGGAGCAGTATCTGAAAGCCATTTACATCAAGATGAATGGCCAATTATTTCAGCTAAATCATTAGCTAAAAAACTATTAAACTAAAAATTTTTAATCAATAAAGACAGACTTGTCTGTTCAATACTTAATATTAAATTATAAATCATGGGAAAATTCAAAAACAAAACAGCTCTTATCATTGGAGGAACTAGTGGTATCGGTTATGCAACAACACAAGCTTTATTAAGTGAAGGCGCTACAGTTCATATTGTAGGTAGAAATATTAGTAAGATAGAAGATAGTTCTAATCTTCATAAGTACAAGGTAAATATTTCAGATACAGAAGAAGTAGTATCCTTTATATCAAAAATAGAACGTTTTGAGAATTTAGATTATCTCGTGAATGCTTCTGGCATTTTTGGACCTAAACCATTTTTGGATCATACCATGGATGATTATAATTCGTATTTAGATTTAAATAGAGGTTTCTTTTTTATTACACAAAGTGCAGCTAAAAAAATGAAATCAACAGATGGCGGAGCTATAGTAAATGTTGGTTCTATGTGGGCCAAACAAGCTGTAAAAGCCACACCTTCTTCAGCATATTCAATGCAAAAAGCAGGATTACATTCTTTAACACAACATTTGGCAATGGAATTAGCTGATGATAATATCCGAGTAAATGCAGTATCTCCAGCTGTAGTAAGTACTCCTGTTTATTATGGCGTATTTGGAGGCAAACAAGAAGCAGAACAGGCATTAGAAGGGTTTAATGGGTTTCATCCAATAGGGCGCAATGGAACTGCAGAGGATATTGCGAATAGTATCACGTTTTTATTATCGGATGATGCGTCTTGGGTAACTGGTGCTATATGGGATACAGATGGTGGTGTTATGGCTGGAAGAAATTAATAGTTAAATACCAAAATGGCTCTTGTAAAATATAACATGAGCCATTTTATTTTATTACCTCATCATAACAACCTTACCTTATACTGTGCTCAGGATGTCACAACTTCTCCATAAAGGTCAAAGTCCTCTGCTTCTATTATTTTAACTCGTGTAAATTCTCCAGTTTTAAGATACGTTTCTGTGGCATCTATTAATACCTCGTTATCAACATCTGGCGAATCAAACTCAGTACGCCCCACAAAATAATTACCTTCTTTTCTATCGATAACGACTTTAAACTCCTGCCCTATTTTTTGCTGATTCAATTCCCATGAAATTTGAGATTGAATTTCCATTATTTGATTTGCTCTATCAATTTTCACGGCTTCTGGAACATCATCTTCCAAGTTATAGGCATGGGTATTTTCTTCATGAGAATAGGTAAAGCAACCTAAACGTTCAAAACGCATATCTGTCACCCATTGTTTTAAAGTTTGAAAATCGGCTTCGGTTTCTCCTGGATAACCAACTATTAAAGTCGTTCTAATAGTCATTTGAGGAACTTTAGCTCTAAAGTCCTGTAATAATTTTGTGGTTTTAGCTTGGGTAGTTCCACGACGCATACTCTTCAAAATAGAATCAGATATATGCTGTAAAGGTATATCCAAATAATTACAGATTTTAGGCTCCCTTTTCATAATATCCAATACATCCATTGGAAAACCTGTCGGAAATGCATAATGCAAACGAATCCATTCTATACCTTCAACTTTTACCAAAGCCTCTAATAGTTCCGCTAGATTGCGTTTTTTATACAAATCGAGACCATAATACGTCAAATCTTGAGCAATCAAAACCAACTCTTTTACACCATTGGCAGCTAGTTTTTCGGCTTCAACAACCAAATCTTCTATTGGTGTCGACCTATGTTTTCCACGCATTATTGGAATAGCACAAAATGAGCAAGGTCTATCACAACCTTCTGCAATCTTTAAATACGCATAGTTTTTAGGAGTTGTTGTTAAGCGTTCTCCAATCAACTCATGTTTATAATCTGCTCCTAAAGCCTTAAGCAAACCTGGTAATTCGGTCGTTCCAAAATATTGATCCACATTCGGAATCTCCTTTTGTAAATCTGGTTTATAACGTTCACTCAAACATCCAGTGACAAATACTTTATCAACATCTCCAGCTTCTTTTTTTTGCATAAATTCCAAAATGGTATTTACACTTTCTTCTTTTGCATTATTAATAAAACCGCAAGTGTTAATTACAACTATATTGCCTTCTTCTTCATGAACCACATCCTTGCCGCTTGCTTTTAGCTGTCCCATTAAAACTTCACTATCATAAACATTTTTACTACAACCTAATGTAACAACATTTATTCGGTTTTTCTTTAATGATTTTGTACGCATATCCTTTATAAATCAGGGCGCAAAGTTACGGAATGATTTACGATTAATAGGGCTAATTTATAAGATATCACCAATTCAAAATAAATGAGATTCACATTTTATAGAAATGATAATTCCAATAGAAACCTTAATACTTAATATCATGGAATTTCTTTTCTATTAAACCTTTTATATATTTGAAAGTCCTATTTTTAAAACCTACTGTTATGAAAAAGCGTTTTTTTCATCTTATTCTAAGTATTTGCATAGTTGTTAGCTGTACTTCTGAAGATACTACTAATGAACCCCCTATTATAGATAGTAGTTTGTACTTTCCGCCATTAAATTCTAATACTTGGGAAACAAAAACCATTGAAAATTTAGGCTGGAATGTAAATCAATTACAACCGCTTTTAGATTTCCTAGAGGACAAAAACTCTAAAAGTTTTATGATACTCTATAACGGAAAAATAGTTGTAGAAGAATATATGAATAGTCACGATGCAACAACACCCTGGTACTGGGCAAGCGCAGGAAAAACATTAACTACTGCAATTTCTGGAATTGCTCAAGATGAAGGATTAATAAACATCAATAGTAAGGTATCTGATTATTTAGGTGAAGGGTGGACAAACGCACCATTAGAAAAAGAACATCTAATTACCTGCAAACACTTACTGTCTATGAATTCTGGTTTAGATGATGCCTTGGGTGATAATGTTTCAAAAGAAAACTTGCAATACAAAGCCGATGCTGGAACGCGTTGGGCCTACCATAATGTTTACAAAAAAATGCAAGATGTGATCTCTGAGGCTAGTAATATAAATTGGAATTCCTATTTCAATAATAAGTTAAAAGATAAAATTGGTATGACTGGTGCTTGGGTTCAAAATACCGACTTTAATGTATATTGGAGCAATACCCGAAGCATGGCACGTTTTGGATTATTAATTTATGCTAATGGTAAATGGAACGATACCCAAATTATTCCTGAAGATTATTTAAATGAAGCTACTGATACATCTCAAAATATCAATCAATCTTATGGTTATTTATGGTGGCTCAATGGAAAAAGCAGCTATCATTTACCAGCAACCCAGTTAACATTTGATGGTGAATTAATACCAAATGCACCAGATGACACCTATGTAGCTCTAGGGAAAAACGATCAGAAGATATACGTTGTACCAAGCAAAAAACTAGTGATTGTTAGAATGGGCAATAAAGCCAATAATGATGTACTAGCATTGTCTAGCTTTGATAATGAACTCTGGGATAAAATTAATGCTTTGATTAACTAATTATAGTTTGTTGGTGCTACTCGCCGTTTAGACACTTGCTCATAAACATAAGCCCATGCCAATAGTTTTTTTTCAGAAAGTGGCTTACTTATAAATGTTAAACCCTTAGGTTTGCCTTCTTCTGTATATCCCATAGGAACAGTTATTGCGGGATATTCGGCAACTGCAGCAAAGCCTGCATGATAGTTATTTATTGATAAAAAACCATCTAAATTATGAGCCTTAAAAGGTGTATCAAAATAGATCCTGCCATTGGTTTTTAAAGTATTCTTTACCTTTTGAAATTCTTCCTCTGTCGCATTATCGTCAACTATGCCTTCAAAAAGTTTTTGTCCATATGGCATCGCATTCAATGAATCTTTTTTATTAAAATCAATGACATCTTGAACAGAAGATACAGTAACATCTTTACCTGCATAGTTTGATAAATAGGATGGTAAATCAACTTTCATATCTAAATTTAGTAATCTTAAAAAATCTGGTAAATCCACATCCACTTCTTCAATTTCAATAATGATGGCACCTTTTGATTTTAAATCTGAAATAGCGCTTACATATAATGAATCCTCTAAAAGTCTTTTAGGAACTCCAAAACGTTTGCCTTCCATAGAACTTGTTTTTATACCATCCAAAAGATGATAATCGTTACCCCAATTTGTATCAATAGATTTAGAATCGGCTTCATCATATCCATAAATGGCATCAAGCAAAATAGCATTATCCATCACGTTTTTTGTCATTGGACCAGCAGTATCTAAAGTTGAAGAAATTGGTACAATACCACTTCTGCTAACTAAACCAATTGTGGGTTTTAAACCTACCACAGAATTTTGACTAGATGGCGATAAAATAGAACCTGAAGTTTCACTACCTAATGCTGCAACTGCAAAATTTGCAGAAACCGCTACACCACTCCCAGAACTTGAACCGCCAGTATCCATGATGCGTCTGCCATAAGGATTTAAGGTTTGGCCGCCAATAGCAGAATAACCACTTGGGCAGTCCCCACAGAAGAAATAAGCCCACTCACTTAAGTTTGCTTTTCCTAGAATAATAGCACCTTTTGCTTTTAAGCGCTGAACCACAAATGCGTCTGTAGTATTATTACCCTGTAAAGCTACTGCTCCAGCTGTTGTAGGCATACCTTCTGTATTTATATTATCTTTTAACAGAATTGGCATCCCAAAAATTGGATGAGGAGCAACTTCAAATCTCATTCTATCTGCATCTTGAGCCTGCTTTATAACGTTTTTATTCAATGAAATAACTGAATTTAATGACATTTCATTTTCCCTATCAAAAGCTCTAATTCTATATAGATAAAACTTGATTAAGTTTTCATAGTTTAATTTACCTTTTGAAAAATTCTCTTTTATCGTTGGAATATCCTGTTCTAAAATCAAAGGCTTTAAACGTTGATAGGCGTCTTCTGTGAAGTCTTCTAAATCGGTTTCAAAAGGTTGCCACAAATCTTCATTGTTAATGTATTTCGAATCTAAAACCTTAAACTCTCGGAAATCTTTTGAAGATATCACAGATACATCCGAAGACTTAATCGAAAGTTTCTGTTCAGATTCTGCGTTTTTACAATTGAAACATAAAAAGATGAAAAGAAGGTAAATTAAAAATCTCATATTTAGCATTTTTTATAAAAATACTAAAACCTAATTACAAACTAGCGTCGCACGTCTTTGTTTGAAGGAACTAGAATAATAAAATCCTACATCTAATTATTGATTACATAACAAAAACTAAGGTTTACCCTTACTTTTTATAAGGTTTTTGCCTTAGTTTTAGTAAGGTTTGTCTTTTTGTTTATTAACATGCCGAAAAGCCTAGTAAAATCAATACTTATTAGGTATTTTGTTGATAGCTTGTAAAATTCAACACGCGCTTTCTTCCCATTTTTATTGGGTTTCAAAAAAGTTATCAACCCTTAGTTTTTGTAAGGTTTAACCTTACTCTTCATCCTTAATTCCAAACTAATTTTATAGTCTAAAATCTTTAAAAGCTATCTACTATGAAAGTTCGTTTTTTAATCCTTACAGTTGTCTTGCTAATTCACTTAAATACATTATCCCAAAATTTACCTGAAATAGTGCCGCCAAGTCCAGAGGCGGCTTCTTTAATTAAACATTCTCAAATGGATGTGTCATTATATACGGGAACGCCAAGTATATCTGTTCCGTTTCATACCATCTCATATAATGGAGTAAATATTCCTGTTAGTATAAGCTATAGCTCTGGTGGTATAAAAGTAACAGATATTGCTTCCTGGGCTGGTTTGGGCTGGAATCTGAGTGCGGGAGGTTTGGTAAGTCGTTCCATACGGGGGTTACCTGATGATGCAACAGCAAATGGTTATATGACGAATACAATTTATACGGTAGAGGATTTGTTTCAAAGAGATATTAATTCAGTTGCAATTGGTAGCCAACACGATCAATTACAAGTGGGTAATGCCAATGCACGTGATTATGAGCCAGACATTTTCAATTTTAGTTTTCCAGGAGGTTCAGGACAGTTTTTTTACGATCAAACCTTGGATAAGTTTGTGCAAACACCTTATTCTAATTTAGATATTGAGACCAAAACTAATGGAAATGGGATTATTATTGGGTTTATTATTACAGATACATCTGGTGTAAAGTTCCATTTTGGAGATTCTTCCTTTAGTTCAAGAGAAGGATTGGAAAAGGTTGTAGGCGCAAAAACTATAAATGTCACATGGAATGGTACCTATCAAAGTGATCCTACAGTATACGGGGCGCCAAATCTGTATTATCAAGGTTGGATGCTTATAGATATCGAGTTTCCTACATCTGATGAATTGATCACTTTCGATTACACAACCGAAGTAGATGTAGAAACCACACAATTACAAAATGAAGAGCGTATATATTCAGCCTGGGGTCCATGTGCAGATGAATACAATATCATTTACGTAAATAGAAAATTTGTTCAACCGAAGATAGCTTCTATACAATTCCCAAATGGTAAAATTACTTTTGGTAAAGGTACTACGCTGAGACAGGATTTGCATAATAGTTATCCTTTAGAGAAAGTTGAATTATTTGATACAGATAACCAGTTAATAAAAGGTATGGAGTTACATACCTCTTACTTTACAAGTGCTGTGAATACTAACTCTTATTTTGATACCTACAACGAAGGTATTTACAGGCTTAAGTTAGATTCCATTTCTCAGTATGGAAAAAACCTCAATACATTACCTCCATATAAGTTTGAATACGATTCTAAAATACTACCAGATAGATTTGCAAGATCTCAGGATTACTTCGGATATTATAATGGAAAAAACAATACCACCCTTATTCCGAAGGTATTTCATAATTCTGCATATGTTGGAGATGCGGATAGAGCAGTAGATCCTGCCTTTACAGATGCTTGTGTACTAGAAAAAATTATCTACCCAACAGGGGGGCATGATGAATTTGTATGGGAAAATAATAGGATTTCATTTTTTACTGGTAGTGCAAATAACTATCAAGATGACTTAGACCAAAATTCAATATACTTTTTTAATGATCCTGCATTATATGATGATCTAGACCCCAATATAGACTATTCAGAAACGTTTACTATTTCCTCTAATAGTAATGGTATTGTAGAATTTAGTGTTATAGTTAGTGGCTGTTCTAACCCAACAAATTTAAACGATTTGAATTGTGATTATTCTTTAGAGGTTGTAGGTGTAACAGACCCAAACTATTCACTTAATATTTTAAATTCCAGTTTCAACCACACTTTCCCAGCTGGAACCTATAAGATTATTGCTAACTCTAATGGTAACGGAGGCTGTAACCCTCATACAGACCCATTTTGTAGCAATCCAGAAACTTTTAGTGCCACCTTAAAATGGACGACAGATCCTACCCCTGGCGAATGGATATACGGAGGGTTAAGAATTGCGGAGATAAACACATATAGCTCTAATTCTCCATTAGATTTAGCGCTTTCCAGAACTTTTGATTACACGAATTTTACGACTAACCCAAATTTAAGTAGTGGAAAAGCATTAAATATTGTGGATTTAATAGGAGATTATTTAAACACAACATGTTGTGTAGGTTGTGTAACCTCTGGAACAAAAGTAACTTCTAACAGTCAAGCACAAGCAATTTCAACCAAGGGCAGTCTTGTTGGCTATACCAATGTTACTGAAACCTATACAGGTGCTTCAGGAAATGGTAGAAAAGAATATACCTTTTCACCGCCTGCAGAACGTTCAGATAACCCTTATGTAGGCATTGGTTACTACGACAGACCTTTTGAACCTAAATTTGAAATCCCTGTCTATAACGATTGGGTAGCAGGGAATTTAGAAAAATTAGAGGTTTTTGATGCTTCAAATAGTGTATTACAAAAAGTAGAGAATGTATATGAGGTAACTGGCACCAATCATGCGCAATATTTTGGTGTTCAAATTAGAAGAATGGCTGGTGACGCTGAAGGAGGTCCATTAAATGCCTATATAGCTAGATATACCTACAGTACTGAATGGCACAGATTAAAGAGTTCAACTACTACAGATTACTACGGTGGAAATACAGTCACCAATACCCAAAACTACTATTACAATAATAATGCACTTTTAGCCTCAGAAACAAAAGCAACAAGCAGTGATGGTGAGTCTATCATAACCAAAATGTTTTATCCTGATGATGTGCTGAGTAAAAGTTCTCTCGGAGCTGATGATTTAACAGGTCCTGAAAAGGATGCCATAGATAAACTAAAGGAAGATCAACAACACCGCATAGCTGAGCCCATACAAACAGAAACCTATAAGGATGTCAACAAAAATGGAATTGCAGATTCTGGAGAGTTGATGAATCGACAGCGAACAAACTATAAAGATTGGGATTTAGATTTAAGTATCCCACCAGATACTGATCTAATATTGCCTGAATATGTTCAAACAGCTTTAGGATCTAATACACTTGAAGATAGAATACAGTTTATAAGCTATTATAATACAACGGGTAATGCAAAAGAGGTTAAAAAGTCTGATGGAACAACCATTGTTTACATATGGGGCTACGATGAGCAATTCCCAATTGCAAAAATTGAAAATGCCACTTACAGTCAAGTATCAAGTCAAATTGCAAATTTACAAATAAAGTCAAATTTAGATGATGATACCTGTTTAGACTCTGGCAGCTGTGACGAAAAAAACCTACGTACGGCTTTAACCACCTTAAGAAATTCTGTGCCTAATGCCATGGTGACCACTTATACCTACGATCCTTTAGTTGGAGTTACCAGCGTTACTGATCCTAAAGGGTATACCATGTATTACGAATACGATGAGTTTAACCGTGTTATTCAAGTTAAAGATGAGGATGGATACGTGCTAGGTGAAAATGAATACTATTATAAAAACCAATAATAACTTAATTTTTTAGAAACCATGAAACATAAAATTTCAAGCCTATTAAGCAGTCTATTAATGTTAAGTTTTATATGTGTAACAGCACAAACCAACGACTTAAATTTTACTATAACTAGTAATGCAGCTAATGTTGCAGGGCAAAATATAGCTGTTCTTTCTACAATTAGTAAAACAAACAATACCATTACATGGACGCAACAAAGTGGCGAAGCCACAGATACCACTATTTTTTCTATTACAGGAATTACTAAAAATAGTTGGGATGACTCTAATGCCTCAGGAACACTGGAATATAAAATGGATAATGACGGGTATCACTGTGTGTTTTTCATAAAAGGAACAGCAGAGAATTTATATGCGACAATCACCTTTTATTTAAGTGAAACTGAGCAAGAAACGTACACCTTTTACATAAGCAATATCTCTTACCAATAAAATCAGATCCAGTTATGATACAATTATTTAATATAGTTTTAAAACATAAAATAGTGATAAGTATACTATTGCTTATTGGCTTATGTAATTTTTCTCAAGCCCAAATTACAGGACCTACAGCTGTAGATGTGAATAATATCTACAGGTATGAATTTAATAATGGTTTAATACAGAAAGTCCCTAGTTGGGTACTAACTGGCGGCAGCGGCATAGAGGTGGCTACAGGGAGTTCCGGTACTACGTATTATGTAGATGTGCAATGGACATCGGCAGGTACTGCCTCTGTAACATTTAAGGATAAAACCATCGTGAGGGATGTATTGACTAATATCGTTGTTTCTGTTCCACCGCCATCTGCATCAACCTTAACTAACCAAAACTACATACGTACTAAAACGCCAAGAATAGCTACTACAAATCCTAGCCTGTTGGGAAACAATGAGAAAATAGAGTCTGTTAGCTATTTCGATGGCTTAGGGCGATCCATTCAGAATGTAGGAGTAAGAGCTGGTGGAAATAGTGAAGATGTTATAACTCATTTTGAATATGACGCCTATGGCAGACAAGACAAAGACTATTTGCCATACACAGCATCAACTAATGGTGGCTTATATAGAACAGATGGCTTAACGGCTACCAATACGTATTATAATGCCTCAACATACGAACCAGATTTTCCAAGCGTATCAGTGAATGATATTAATGCTTACTCTCAAAAAGAATTTGAGGATTCACCACTTAATAGGGTCTTAAAACAAGCAGCGCCTGGTAAAGATTGGAAATTAGGGAACGGGCATGAAATTGAGTTCGATTACCAGAGCAATTCTGGTAGTGAGGTAAGGCATTACAGTGTAAACATTACAGTAACTACCAGTAATAACATAAAAGTATACACACCAACATTGGTTGCAAGTTCTAGTAATAACGGGTATTATCCTGCTGGCGAACTCTATAAAACGATTACCAAAGACGAAAACCATGATGGTACTAGCAGTAAATTACATACTACCGAGGAGTTTAAAGACAAACAAGGGCGTGTGGTGTTAAAACGCACCTATGCCTTGGTAAGTAGCAGTGAAACCACACATGACACCTATTATGTCTATGATGATTATGGTAACCTAAGCTATGTATTACCACCAAAAGTAGTACATGATAGCAGTATCTCAAGCACGGAACTCTCAGAATTATGTTACCAATACCGTTATGATTCCAGAAGCCGCTTGGTAGAAAAAAAGATACCTGGTAAGGGTTGGGAATACATTGTTTATAACAAATTAGATCTTCCTGTTTTTACACAAGACGCTAATTTAAATGCTCAAAACAAGTGGCTCTTTACTAAGTACGATGCTTTTGGCCGTGTTGCGTTCACGGGTATTAACGATAGCAGCCAGTCGAGAACTGCTATACAAAATTTAGCAAATAATACCGTTACATATACCCAATTTGAAACTAAAACCTCATCCCCTCAAACCATTGCTGGTACTACGGTGTATTATACAAATACTGCTATACCGCATGGTGTTGACGAAATACTCACAATCAACTACTACGATGATTACACTTTTGATAAAGGATCAGGCAACTCAGAATCAGCATACGGTGTAACCCCAGAGACTGATGTAAAAGGATTAGCCACAGGTAGTAAAGTACGTGTGTTAGATACTAATTACTGGATTACCAATGTTACCTATTATGATGATAAATCTAGGCCTATATTAGTCTACAGTATTAACGATTATTTGTCTTATAAGGATAAGATTGTTAGTAAATTCGATTTTTCAGGAAATCCTTTAGAAACAACCTCTTATCATTTCAAAGATGGCAAAATTATAATAATTGAAGATTATTATAATTATGATCATGCAAGTAGATTATTATCTCATAAACAAAAAAGCTGTAAATTTCCAATAGGAGAAGAATATCTGGCACTATATCCAGAGTTCATTATTTGTGACCCAGAGGAAACTATTGTACAGAATAGCTATGATGACTTGGGGCAACTTGTAAGTAAAGGTGTTGGTGGTAAAACGACACAAGGTCATTTGCAAAATATAGACTACACCTATAACGTACGAGGCTGGTTAAAACAAATTAACAACCCATCAACTTTAGGTAATGATTTGTTTAGTTTTAAGCTGAATTATAACACTGAAAACCATGGTGCTACAAAACTATTTAATGGTAATATTTCAGAGACAGAATGGAAAACTGCAAATATTGATAATAGTTTAAAATGGTATACGTACGGATACGATGCTTTAAACAGAATTACATATGCTACAAACGACAATGGGAGATATAATTTAGCAAGTAGTACATCGCCAATAACTTACGATAAAAATGGTAATATTACCTTTTTAACGCGAACAGGGCATATCGTAGAGAGCCCTGATGCTACAAATAATAGTGATTTTGGAGATATGGACCGTATATATTATTACTATGGGACTAAGAGTAATGAACTTAAAAAAGTCACTGACTTTAAAAATGATAATTTTGGATTTGTAGATAAAGATTCCAGCGCAAATGATTATATTTACGATGATAATGGTAATATGATACAAGATTATAACAAAGGCATAACCAATATTACGTATAATCATTTAAACCTTCCTAAGGTTATTGACATAGATGGAGACTATACAGGTACTATTAGTTACGTGTATGATGCTACAGGAGTAAAATTAAGTAAAAGCCTAGTGGAATACGAAACTCCAACATCAACGGATACAGAAACAATTGATTACGCAGGAAATTATGTGTACAAATCAACAGGATCTCATTCTCTTGTTAATGGTAATTGGCAGGGTAGCACACTCTTTCTTGGACTTCAGTATTTTAACCATCCTGAAGGCTATATAGAGCCCAAGAGTGGAGGTTTCAACTATGTATACCAATACAAAGACCATTTAGGGAATGTACGTTTAAGCTATTCTGATACTGATAGTGATGGTACAATTTCTGAAGCTGGTATATTCAATGATGGATTTGAAAGTAATAGCGGATGGAGTATTAGTAATGTTAGTGGTGCTATGATTTATGATAGTAGTTTTAAATATTCAGGTGATTATTCTGGTAAAATAGTAAAGACTACATCTGGAGAAAAGTATTTTAATAGTGATACATGGACAAGTATTAGTAACACATCTTCAACTCAATATACGTTCTCAGGTTGGGTATATAGTGATAATCCTTCTGTTGATATTGTTATGTTAAAAAAAGATGGAACAACTACTACCTACGATTATGTTAGAACTTATACTAAAAACCAATGGATATATTTGGAAAAAACTGTTACTGTAAGTTCTAATATTGATGAACTAAGATTAAGAATTGATAACAACGGTGGTGGTACAGTATGGTTTGATGATGTGAAAATTAGAAAAGCATCTTCTGAAATTCTAGAAGAAAACAACTACTATCCCTTTGGGCTTAAACATAAAGGGTATAATACGGTGGTTAATTCTACGAATCCTGCATTGAAGAAAACTTATAACGGGAAAGAGTTCCAAGACGAACTGGATTTAAATTGGCACGATTATGGTGCAAGGAATTATGATGCTGCTTTGGGTAGATGGATGAATGTGGACCCGTTGGCTGAAGATTATTATGAATATTCAACTTATAATTATACTTTGAATAACCCTATCCTTTTTGTTGACCCTGATGGTCGTGGAGTTTATTGGAAACCAGATGCTAATGGTAATTTAGTTGCTGAGTCTGGAGATACTGTTGCTTCGTTAGCAAAACATTTAAATACAACTAAAGATAAAGCTCAAAAAATGGTTTCGGATAGTAAAGCTGTTAATTATCAAGGACAAGCTGCTACTGGAGATGACGAAATTGTAGTAGGACAAACAGTCAAAGTAGACAATAATATGACAAGGTCAGTAAAAAAATCAGATGGAATAACAGTAACTGAGGCTATAGATAAAAATTCATCTAAGGGAGCTAATAAAGCGTGTGATAATTATATTTGCGACCAAGCATCTATGTTAGCTGTAGATGGTAAAGAAATAACTCCTGAAACGGCTAATGAAAATTATGGTTCAGACCCATTTTTTAACACAGATAATTATAAAAAAGTAGATAGTTTTGATGGAGTTCCTTTTGGAGAAGGTATAGCAGTAATAGCTGGTCAACATGTAGTAGTAAATTATGGTAAAAGCAATGATGGAACGCAATATGTTTATTCTAAAGATGGTAGAGCTTATAAACCAGAAGTTAAGTCAATGAATACTGTATTAAGTCAAATGAAAACTACAGGAATGATAAATTCAACAAAGAATGTTCAAATTAATTATTACGTAAAAAAATGAGAAATAAAATAGTTTGTTTTAATTTAATTTTTGCTTTGTTTCTTCTGTATAGTTGCACTGAAAAATCTAGCATTATAAAATTTATCTTTTTAGATGGAATAGAACTTCAGGTCAAGGATTTCAATATTTACGAAAATTCAGAAGGAGGTATATATGTATATATTAAAAATCAAAGTGAGCGCAATAAAGTTTTTAAATCTCCAATAGCTGAAGTTGATATTGTAAAAGAAAATATACCAACTAAAGGTAAGAAAGTCGATATTTTTTACTCTAGAGAAGTTGAATTAAAACCATTTATTTTTTATGTAGACAATAAAAAGCAGACAATAATAAGTGATGACTTAAATGGTTTTGAAGTTTTTTTCATTGGTTTTCGGAATGACTTATCAGAGATAATTGATTCAAACCTAATTAGTATTCAACCCATAAAATATGTACAGGATTCAAATTAATGGGGTAACGGTCTAAATTAGTGGTTGTAATAATTTTTGAAATTAACTCATTGAAAAACAAATAATTATATTAATTTTTAATAGTAATAACAGGTATACTTAGGTATGCCTGTTTTAGTTTAAAGTGTTTAACATAAATGGAGCAACTCACAATACATCAAGAATATTTAGTAGAAATCATTGTTTACAAAGGCTTTAAAATAAGACTTGGGGTAGAAGGTTATGAAACATACTATAAAGAAGATTATGATAGTTATGCCATTGGAGATGTTAGTTTTATAAAAGGCAATCAAAAGACTTTAAGTTCAACAAACAAAACAAAGGTTAGAATGGTATGCTATCATCCTGCTAACGAAATGGGGTCTTTAAACAAAGATGATTACTATTATGTATGTGATACAGATGAAAATGAGTATGTGGCATTTGGTAAAGTTTTAGAGGTGATAAAACGGGGGTAAAAACGACAAAACCCAAAATAGCGTAATCCCGCCGCTGGCGCTAGTATGCGTGCTGGCTACCGCTAGTTTTAACTAGTGGCGGTAAGAGTAAGAAAAACAAAAGCTATTCTAAAAAGTTAGAGTAGCTTTTGTATTTTAGTTTTATGAGTAGAAAGTATAAGTTTCATAATAAAAGTGGTTTGTATTTTGTAAGTTTTGCAACAATTAATTGGATAGATGTTTTTACAAGAGAAATATATTTTAATGTATTAGCGGAAAGCATAAATTATTGTAGAAAAGAAAAGAGCATGGAGTTATATTGTTATTGTTTTATGCCTAGTCATGTCCATTTCATATTTAGGTCGTCCAGTGATCAACCATCAGAACTATTAAGAGATTTCAAAAGACATACCTCAAAGAAAGTTATAGAAACAATAAAAAATAATCCACAAGAAAGTCGAAAAGAATGGTTATTATGGATGTTTGAACGAGCAGGCAACAAGAATGCAACAACAAATAAGTATCAATTTTGGCAGCATCATAACAAACCCATAGAGCTTTGGAGTGAAAATGTTATAAAGCAAAAAATAGACTATATTCATAACAACCCAGTGGAGGCTGGTTTTGTTACAGACCCTGTCGATTGGAAATACTCTAGTGCTAGAAATTTTCAAGGAGACGATACTATCTTGAAAATAGATGATACTGGGTTTTTAGCTTGATTAATGGCACTAGTAAATACTAGCGCCAGCAGGGGGCTAAAGAACAAGGATACAAAACTGCTAATTTTGAAGGATTCAGGGTTACTGGATCTAATGCAGGTAAAGTTCAAAAATCGAAAATATATAATTTAGATGATTTTTAAGATGAAAAAACATATTCTTATAGTAAAAAAAATAATTAAAAATGAAAATGATTGGATTGAAAAAGTTAAATCTTATTTTAATCAAAATGAAATATCAATTGAATATCAAAAACCTATAATTGAAAAAGCTAAAGGTAATTCTAAACCGCTTGAAGTTCTTGTTAAAGAGAATATATATAAAGATATGTTTCTAGAAATATTTTTAGAGGAGGAAATAGGTGATGAACCAGATGGCGCGGACTTGTAGTCCGTGCAATACTTAAAACAAAAGGCTATGATTTATTTATCGTAGCCCCCCCGCTAGCGCTCGACTGCGTCGAGTGCCGTGTATGAGTAAGAAAGTAAATAAAAGCTATTCTAAGAAATTAGGGTAGCTTTTGTATTTTAGTAAAGTTAAAATGCTTTGTGGGCACTCGTTACAAACGAGCGCTAGCAGGGGGAAATGCAGAAGGTAGTAAAACTGCTCGTTTTGAAGATGCTATACAAATGTCAAATATTTATTGGTCTTCTCAAGGTTTTGAAAATAGTTACTACCGAAGCGGTCAATCACATAAACATGCCGGAGGAAAACCATTAACACAACAAGTAGCTACAGGAATACCTAGCTATCTTAATAAATAAATTATAATATGAAAAAAATAAATTCTTTTGTAAAGTTATTTCTCTTTAGTCTATTGACTATTTCATGTGGTAATAAAGAGAGTGATAAACAGCCTGTTGCTTTAGAAAAAAATACTATTTTAATTGATTTAGGAGATTCATTTAAATTTAATTGGAATTCTCATGAAAAAATTATTATTGACGATTCCTTATTAGATAAAATTAAGAAAAATTATAACAAAAAAAGAAATATTTTAATTGATAAAATAAGTGATAAAACTTCCACAAGTTATATCATTTGTGGATCGAATCAAAAATTAAAAAAAGGAGACTTTGCATTTTTATTAATCGATAGAATCGAAAATATAAAATATTTTGATGTTTTTGGAATTCAAATGGATACTTTCATTATTGGTTGTCATTATCCAGAACATCTAATTGAATTCATTGATAATGAAAGACTTTTTATTCAAAAAAAATTAGCCCCCCGCTAGCGCTCGACTGTGTCGGGTGTTGTACATGAGTAAGCAAAACAAACAAAAGCTATTCTAATTTTAGAGTAGCTTTTGTATTTTTAGATATAGTTATATTGACAAAGTATTGTGGGCACTAGTTACAAACTAGCGCCGGTGTGGGGTCTTCTTATTTAGGTAAATGGAAGGGAATAGACTTTGGAGTAAGACAACTTCAAAGTTGGTTTTATCTTCATGATAAAAAAGGTAGAGGATTTAATAAAAATAAAAATAAGTAATGAAATATTCTCTTGGACTTCTATTATTACTATTCTGCTTTGCAAACTTTTCATGCAGTCAAAATGTAGGGTATAATTGTAATCCTACTACTATAATTGAATTTAAAGAATATGACTATAATAATATTGAGAAAGAATGGTTAAAAAAGGACACGGTTTTTTATACTAAATTAAGAGCTATTCTTAAGAAAGAACCAAAAGAAATTGAGAAATTAATGAAAATTGATTATGAAAATTTAGTGTCTCAAGGAAGTGGAATTTCAATAAAAAAGGGAGGTTATGGACTAGGATATACAAGATATTATTTCATGTTTATTTACAAAAATGATAATCTTATAAGTTACAAACTAAATCTCTCAAAAGAAGATGTTTTGCTTTTAGAAAAATATGGTTTTAAGCTTAGTGAATTCTTTAAAGAAACCAAAGGGGCTTATAATATTGAAGACTATGTTTTTTATTATAATTATAAACAAACTGTTATTCCTAATAAGTTAGAAGAAAAAAAATCTATTAGTGATAAAATGCAGTTTTATATGACACCTTATTCTGGTATAACCTATGGTTGCAGAGGAGGATATGGAAATGGTATATTAGAAAACAGATGCGCTTTTAAACAATTGACATATGAGCAAGATTTAACTTTTGGTAATTTAATATATATCATGCACAGTATTAACCTTGCCTCGCGGTTAACGGCTATTGAGTATTATACTAGAAATAGAAATAGATTTAATGCTAAAGAACAAACAAAAATTGAAAAAAAAATTTCACAGATATTCGCTGAATTTGGAGATACAAAAATAGAATTTCCAGAATACGACATTGGATTCAGTATGACTATTGAAGAAGCCGTTAATAAACAGTTAAAGAGCGATTGTTGGTAACCCCCCGCTAGCGCTCGACTTCCTGTGCTGAGCTTGTCGAAGCATGTCGGGTGCCGTACATGAGTAAGCAAAACAAATAAAAGCTATTCTAAAATTAGAATAGCTTTTATTTTTTAAAACGAGAGAACTTTAATCTATTATATTTATTATTTACTTTTAAAGCCTATTTTAACACCATGAAACTACTTTTTACTTTTCTCATTTTTGGCTTAATGAGCTGCAACTACAGTTATGCGCAAAATCATCAACTGATAGATACTACAGATTATGAAAAACATAAAGCATTGATTGAAACTTTTGAAGATAAAAACGAAAAGTTTAATCAAAGTCTAAAGTCAAACTACAAAGGAAAATTAAGAAAAGAAATTTTAGGTATATATACAGAATACCAATCACATCTTACTGAAATTTTAGAAAACAAAAAACTGTTATTCGACACTAGATTTGAAACCTATGTAGACAGTCTTTTTAACACACTAGTAGAACATAATCCTGATTTAAACAATAACAACATAAAGGTGTTTGTTGCTAAAAACCCTTCTCCTAATGCGTTTAGTGTAGGCAATGGTACCATTATCACCAATATTGGTCTTTTTCCGTTTCTTGAAAATGAATATCAGCTACTGTCTGTTATAGCGCATGAAGCTGCACATGAATTGCTAAAGCATAGTCATAATAGTATCGTAAATAAATCTACACTCAATGTTTCCGTATTGGGGAATAATTCTCAATTTTCAAGAAATTTAAGGTTACATAAATACAATAAAGGCTCGCTTTCTTTTCAAAAACTTAAAAACCTTTTGTACGAAGAAGGGGAAATTAAACGGCAAAATGAAACAGCAGCAGATTCGTTGGGCTATTTGCTTTATAAAAACTGCAAAGTCCCTAAAAAAGAGTTTTTAAATGCCTTAATAACACTTAAAAAATATGATTCTATACCTTCTATAGCCCTAGACTCCTCCATTTATGTAAAAACCTTTGATTTACCTGAGCTACCTTTCAACAAAGCTTGGATGCACAATGAAGATTTTAATGCCTATAATTATGAGCTTTATAAAGAAAAAATTGATACCGATTCCATAAAAGACCACCCAGAAATTGAACATCGCATTCTAAAACTCCAAAACGATTTTAAAGCATTAGACATAAAAAATGCTACTACAGATACTATAAGCCCCAGTGATGCATTCTTAAAATTGCAACGTTTGGCACATCAGGCCTATGTAGAAAACCTTTTTTACACTAACGAGTATGGCTTGAGTGTATATCTCATATTAAAACGGTTAGAGCATAATGCTGACGACACTTATCTCAAAACATGGTTAGGTGTTAACTTTAATGCTATCTATGAAGCCAAAAAGAAATACCAATTAAATAGATATGTAGACAGGATTGTACCTAAAGAACAAAGTAAAAGCTACCAGCAGTTTTTGAATTTTATTTGGAATTTAAAACTTAGTGAGATTAAAACTATAGCCGATTATTACTTAAATATTTAATATGAGTTAGTTTAAAGATAAACTCTAGCTTATTTACATGTATTTAATACACCGAAAAAAATAATAACTTGTCATTTCGACAGAGCTAGGAACTAGCGACGAGAAATCTCAAAAGTGATGAGATTCCTCCTCATCTGCTTCGCAATATACTTTCAATCAAAATATATTTTGATTTCAGTAACGTTCGGAATGACAAAACAGCCTTTATTATTCTGATAAGTACTTATGCTAATTCAAATTTAACCGCTCTAACCTGATTTCGTCAAAGTCTGAGTTTTTATTGAATTCCCTTAAAAGTATATACCCTTCTTTCGCTATATAAGGTGAAATGAAATAATCATCAGACGACATCGGGATTTTTTCATGATTAACTTCGCCATCTACAAGGGAAACGATGCCCAAAATCCAGTTTTTATCCTTGGTCCCCTCCTCTTTTTGATAATCTTGATAGAAAAACACTGCATCTTCTTCATTATTCAAATACTGTCCGAA
Organism: uncultured Flavobacteriaceae bacterium; assembly: GCA_947502975.1. Taxonomy (GTDB): domain Bacteria; phylum Bacteroidota; class Bacteroidia; order Flavobacteriales; family Flavobacteriaceae; genus Jejuia. The sequence continues at coordinate 955,051 of CANNBV010000002.1, read as the reverse complement.
TAAGTAATCGGAAGATGAAAATTTACTCATATCCTTTTCAATGGTCTTTGCATTCTTAATATTAAAATCGTTATCGAATTCTAAGAGAATGAAATTTTCTGTTTTTACATGAGGCCCCAACAAAATATTATTGGCAATTTTATACTTTTCAGATAAAACCACAATACGGCCATCTTTAAAAACAAAATAAGAATGTGTAAACAACTTATAGCCTGCATCCATTTTACCTTTCTCACTCAATTCAATAAATTCACCAGCCTCTTCCCATAGAAAGTGTTTTTTAAACACTTCGTTACCATCTTTATCCAGCACAATTTTAAATAAGCCCAATGACTTATTTCTATTATAACCAATACTACTATATGGACTCATCTTACCTGTTAAAACAGTATTCTCTCCAACTTTTTTAGTAATATAACTATAACTGTATTTTGAGTTTGAATGTTCTAATGCATATCTAAAATTGAGTGTTCCAGTATTGGCATCTATCTGTAAAAGTTCTTTTTTGCGTTTACCATCATCTTTTGAGCTATACGTAAAATATAAGGCATCTTCTTGAAAAGATACTCCTCTGTAAAATGATGAATTGGAATCTCCTCCAAAATCATATTCCCAAACTTTTTCGTTCTCAAGATTATAAAATTTCAAGACCAACGGATTTACCCTAGCTATCTTTTTTCGTAATTGTAACAGTAAATACCCATTATTCGCAGCAACGGGAACATTTATATATGCTCTTTCGCGCTGTACCTTCTTTATAGTGTTTATATCTCTATTTCCTTCTAAAACAGCATCATTTTCAAAATAAAAAGGTGCACTAATTTCATTCTTTTCCAAGTGTAATAATCTTGAAGATGTAAATGCTATACGCCCTGTTGTATTGCTATAACGCTTTGTAAGAAGTAAAGTGTTATTTAGTTTTTCTGGAGTATAATACCTGGAATAAATTTTCTTGTAGGCTACATCTACAAACTCGCCATTTGCTACTTTATTGAGGTTTTTGTCCAGAATGGTGTACTCATATTTTTCTTCGTTTTCATTAAGTTTATCTAATTTAAAAAGCGTGAAGTACCCATAAACATCTTCATTTTCTTCATAAATAGGCGTAAACATTTGCATTTCGCCATTGGCTAAATTTGCAAGATTTGAAATTTGAGCCTCAAGTTTAGATAAGACTAGTATACAAAGAATAACTACGAGCTTTTTTTTCATCATACGTGTAATAGTTTCTTGGGAAGTTTATTTAAAAAAAGAGTCTACAAACTCATACTTGTTGAATACCTGTAAATCGTCAATACCTTCTCCTACACCGATATATTTTACTGGAATTTGAAATTGATCTGAAATACCAATCACCACGCCGCCTTTTGCAGTACCATCTAACTTGGTCACTGCTAATGAAGTGACTTCGGTAGCTGCAGTAAACTGTTTGGCTTGCTCAAATGCATTCTGACCAGTTGATCCATCTAGAACCAATAGTACATCATGTGGTGCATCGTCTACAACTTTTTGCATGACGCGCTTAACTTTTGTAAGCTCATTCATTAAGTTAACTTTATTGTGTAAACGCCCGGCAGTATCTATAATTACAACATCGGCATCTTGAGTTACTGCACTTTTTAAAGTATCGAATGCCACAGATGCAGGATCGCTTCCCATAGATTGTTTTACAATGGGCACATCTACACGATCTGCCCATACCTGCAATTGATCTATAGCTGCTGCTCTAAAGGTATCTGCTGCTCCAAGTACAACGCTCAACCCTTGTTTTTTAAACTGACTGGCTAACTTACCAATAGTTGTAGTTTTTCCAACACCATTTACACCAACCACCATGATTACATGAGGTTTTTTACCTTCTGGAATATTAAATTCTGTTTCTTCACCAGAATTAGTTTCAGATAATAAACCTGCAATTTCTTCGCGTAGTATTTTATTAAGCTCGTCTGTTCCCAAGTATTTATCTTTGGAAACACGCGCTTCTATACGTTCAATTATTTTAAGTGTGGTATTTACACCTACGTCACTTGTTACTAATATTTCCTCAAGGTTATCAAGAACTTCGTCATCTACTTTAGACTTACCTGCTACAGCCTTACTTAGTTTACCAAAGAAACTAGATTTAGATTTTTCTAATCCTTTATCTAGGGTTTCCTTTTTTTCTGAAGAGAATATTTTTTTAAAAAAACTCATGTGGTTTTGTTTATGCATTTATGAGTTTAAACGTTAAACCGTTTTTTACTCTTTTTTTGTTAATTACTAAATCGTCTAAATTATAGACGGTATAGGCTTTTGCGTTAGGGATTGAGGCATTTGTTGAAGCTCCTCGCAGAGAGCGACTGCCGAAAGCCCGACCCTTGTGGTAACGCCCAAATAGTTGATAACAACTTTCTTGCCTTTAATGAAAACATGAAATATTGTCATTAAAATTTGAGTTGTAAATATAAAAAAAGCTGCTCTCTTTACAGACAGCAGCTTAAAATATTGTGGTAATAAACGTTTTATTTCTTGTTTAAGAAATCGTTTACTAAATCTGGACTCATTACTGATTCTACAAACATGTATGCTCCAGTTTTTGGAGACTTAACCATTTTTATAGCTTTGGTTAATCTTTTAGATCCTGTTTGTAACGATGCTACTGCTTTCTTTGCCATGGCTTATACTTTTTAGCTTTACGATGTAAAACTTATTACTTAATTTCTTTATGAACTGTCATACGCTTAAGGATTGGATTAAATTTCTTTAATTCCATTCTGTCTGGCGTGTTCTTTTTATTTTTTGTAGTAATGTATCTTGAAGTTCCTGGTTGTCCAGATTCTTTATGCTCAGTACATTCTAAAATTACCTGTATTCTATTGCCTTTCTTTGCCATTTTATACTACTTAACGATGACGTATTATTTTATAAATCCTTTTGATTTAGCCTCTTTAAGTGCAGCTGAAATCCCTATTTTATTGATAGTCTTTAATGCAGAAGTAGACACTTTTAAAGTTACCCATTTGTCCTCTTCTGGAATGTAAAAACGTTTCTTTACTAAATTAGCGTTAAACTTGCGTTTAGTTCTATTCAATGCATGAGACACGTTGTTACCAACCATTGCCTTCTTTCCTGTAAGTTCACAAACTCTTGACATTATTTTTAACTTTAAATTTGTTGTTGCTTAAAAACGAGGTGCAAATATACTAATTCTTTGAATTATGACAATTAAATTTTTATCAATTTTTTAAAATTTCTTTTTCAAGCATTTCAAGGGTTTTATTTACTGCTTTTTTAATCACTCGTTTACGCGCAGAACCTAACATAAATGATTCTGATATTACCCCATCTTTTGTAGCTATAGCAATAAAAACAGTACCAACATCTTCATCAGAATCTCCTTTTGAAGGACCAGCGTTTCCTGTTGTAGCTACACCATAATCTGAATTGAATAATTCTCGTACATTTTTTGCCATGGCCTCCACAACTTCTGTACTCACTACAGAATGCTTGTCAATAAGTGATTTAGATACGCCTAAAACTTTAATTTTAGATGCTGTGGCATACGTAACTACACCACCATTAAAATATGCAGATGCCCCAGCATTTTGTGTAAATTGCTCTGCTACATTACCTCCAGTACAACTTTCTGCGATAGCCAGAGTTTTCCCAGATTCGGTTAAGCGTTTTGCAATAATAGCCTCTAATGATTTTTCTTCGTCTTCAAAACCAACAAATGCATCTTCTATTAGAGGTAATACTTTTTCTATTTCTGCATCTATATTTTGTCTAATCTCAGTTTCATTAAATCCTTTTGAAGACAAACGCAAGCGCACACTTCCTAATCTAGGTAAATAGGCCAATCGTATCGTTTCTGGTAAATTATCTTCCCAAGCCTCTATACGGCTTGCCAGTGTACTTTCTCCTAAACCATAAGTCAACAACGTTTTATGAAGTATAAATGGAAATTTGTATTTTTCTTTAAGTTTTGGAATAACCTTATTAGTGATTAGCTTTTTCATTTCAAAAGGCACTCCTGGTAACGATACAAACACTTTATTGTTTTTCTCCAACCACATTCCAGGTGCAGTACCTAACTCATTCATTAACACTGTAGCCTTAGATGGTACTAAAGCTTGGTCTTTATTTACTTGAAGCAAGGTTTGGCGCACATACTTTTTCCAGATATCCTCAATATTCTGGGTAACAGCAGCATCGCGCACTAAGGTATCATCAAAATATTCTGCAATGGTCTTTTTTGTAATATCATCTTTGGTAGGTCCTAAACCGCCAGTAATAATGATGATATCTACACGGCTTTCGGCATCTTTAAATGCTTGAAGAATATGCGCTCTATCATCTTGAACAGAAGTAATTTGATAAATAGAAGCACCAATATTATTTAAACTTTGAGCAATAAAGGCAGAATTAGTATCAATAACCTGACCTATAAGAAGTTCGTCGCCAATGGTTATGATTTCTGCTAGCATATCTACAATCCGAAATCCGACTTAATCTCTGCAACAGCATTATCAACAGCAGTAAGCACAATATCTAACTTATCGGTAACGTCCAAGTCAGTTTTTGTGAATTTACCCCAATCTTGCACCTCAATTAAATCTTGTAATACTCCTAACTCAAACAAATCGATAGTTGGCTTCATTTTATGAGCAGCTTGGTATGCAGTATGGTAATCTTTTTCAGCTACGGCCTTTTTTAAGCGTTCTGCATCCTCAGGCACTTCTTCTAAAAATGTAGCAGCCAGCGCCATTACAAAATCCTGATCATCATCCGCTAACTCTTTTACTCTAAATAATTTATAATGTTGTTCCATGTTATTTAACTGTTATAGAAAATAGTTGGTTGTCTTCTATAAAACCTTTTAATTTATCATTAGCAACAACCTTACCAACTCCGGCAGGCGTGCCCGTAAATATAATATCTCCAATCTTTAAAGTAAAATATTTCGATACATATTCTATCAATTCATCAATTTTCCAAAGCATGTGGCTTGTATTTCCTTTTTGTACAATATTATCGTTCTTTTTTAAAGAAAATTCAATAGCGTTCACATCTTCAAACTCAGTTTTAGGTAACCATTTACCAACTACCGCTGCTCCATCAAAGCCTTTTGCTTTTTCCCAAGGCAAGCCTTTTGCTTTCAATTTACTTTGCAAATCCCGTGCAGTAAAATCAATACCTAAACCTATTTCATTATAGTATTTATGAGCAAATTTTCTATCAATATGTTTCCCAACACGATTAATCTTTACCAAAATTTCCACCTCATGATGTACATCTTCCGAAAAATCTGGAATAAAAAACGGCTGCTTTTTTAATAAAATTGCTGTATCTGGCTTTAAAAATACTACGGGATCGTCTGGCTTCTCATTTTCAAGTTCCGCAATATGTTCTGTGTAGTTCCTACCTATGCAAATTAATTTCATACTATTCTTTTTTTCTCGCAAAGTCGCTAAGACCCAAAGAGAAAAGTTCTTTCTATTTTTATTTGGGCGTTACCCTATCGGGTCGGGCTTTCGGCAGTCGCTCTCTGCGAGGAGCTTCAACATATGCCTCAATCCCTAACGCGGAACCCTCCCCTTACCCCTCCAAGGAGGGGAACTCTTACTCTAAATATAAGAGGTAAATCAATGTCTTGTCTCTTGTCTCTTGTCTCTTGTCTCTTGTCTCTTAAAACTTATTATTAAAGCTTCTTAATTTAATTGCTGTCAATACCTTTTTCGTATACAATGGAAAATCAGCATTTAATAACCATCCAAAATATCCTGGTTCTTTTTCTAAAACTTCAGTTACTAATTTACCTTTGTGCTTTCCAAACGAAAAACACTCTTCCCCTTTTTTATTGTAGGTAATAAAACCAGCAAAATCGGCAAACTTTTTCCTTGAACTAAACTCAGCTAAAAACTTAGTGTCGTTTTCTAATGTTTCATACTTGTCTAACTGAGCTTTCAATACTTCATAAGTGGCATTAGTGTCAGCTTCAGCACTGTGGGCATCATCTAGACTTTTATCACAATAAAATTTATAAGCAGCACTTAAGGTCCGTTGCTCCATTTTATGAAAAATGGTCTGTACATCAACAGATTGTCTGTTTTTCATATCAAAATCTACATCAGCACGCAACATTTCTTCAGCTAAAAGTGGAATGTCAAATCTGTTTGAATTAAAACCACCCAAATCTGAATCCTTTATCATGTTGTAAATTTCTTTAGCTAATTCCTTAAATGTAGGCGCATTGGCAACTTTAGCATCGTCTATACCATGAATTTCTATAACTTCTTTCGGAATTTTCATTTCAGGATTTACCAACCATGTTTTGCGTTCCTCAGTCCCGTTGGGAAACACCTTTAAAATGGAAATTTCAACAATTCGATCGTGAGTAATGTTAACACCTGTTGTTTCTAAATCGAAAAAACAAATAGGTTTTGTGAGGTTTAATTGCATTTAGATTTAATTTTCAACAAATGTAATTAGAATAATGAATTATTGAGTTATGAGTCAAATTAACTTTTAATTTCTGAAACACATCTAAACCTAAATCGTCAAGATATTATATAAAAAATGCAATAGAATTAAAAAGTTACGTCTTTATAATTGATAGCTGTGTAAAAGCAATATGAATCAATCGGAAAACAGTAAGAAATTAGGTGCGTTTTTTAACGAAGAATATTCTTCGCTTAAATCCTATGTAAGTTCTAATCTTAAAGCAAGTATTAATAGAGATGCTGAAGACATTATTCAAGATGTAGCTTTAAGATTATTCACAAGTGCAGATAGGTATTCACCAATTAATAATGTTGCTGGATTTGTTTATCGTGCTATGCGGAATAAAATTATTGATGTTTTAAGATCTAACAAAAGGAAAACGGAATATTACTCACAAAATGAAGATAAATTAAATGAATTTGCTGCTTTAATTTATGAAACGTCTTCAGATTTTTATTCTGAACAAATAAAAGAAGAATTAAAAAATGCAATTATTAGCCTTAAACCAAACTACAAAGCTATAATAATAGCAATTGACTTTGAAGGTTACACCTATAAAGAAATTGAGCAAGAAACTGGAATTCCTATAGGCACACTGATGTCAAGAAGACACAGAGCAATTTCACTCTTGTATAAAAATTTAAAATCGAAGCAAAAAATAATATAGTTAAAACAAAAAACATGTCAAATTACTTTAAACACAAAATGAGAGGCAAATCTCCAGGAGAAATTGCCGGAATGATAATCTTTGGAACCATCTTTATAACTGGATTAGCTATACTGTTCGGTTTTGTAATCATGTGGCTTTGGAATTGGTTAATGCCAATGATTTTCGGTCTAACAACACTTACTTTCTGGGAAGCTGTTGGTGTTTTTATTCTTTTCAAAATTCTTTTAGGTGGTTGTGGTGGTTTTGGTGGGAAAGACAAATCATCATCTAAAAAATCAAATTGCAAAAATGAATCCAAGAGAGAATTTTCTAAATGGAAACATTATGATAATTTCTGGAAAGAGGAAGGAAATAAAGCCTATGAAGATTATGTAAATCGTCTAACTAATAAAGAAGAACCTAATGATTAGTCCATTTTATTTGAAACATAAAACCCGCATTAACATTCATGTTTTTAAAACAAATATTGAAACTGAATTAGATATGAATAACATACAGTTTTTACTTGACTCAAACCCAAAAATCATTCAATGGTCAGTAGACCTCGAAGACATTGATAGAGTATTAAGAATTGAAGCTAGTAAATATTTGAGCGAGAAAGACATTATTGATATGGTAAAATCTAAAGGGTTTTACTGTGAAGAATTAGAATAAGGGAATGCAGTTAAAAAATAAAAAAGCACATCAAAAATGATGTGCTTTTTTATTTAACACTTCTACTTCGTAGAAATAACAAGTTTAAATTTCTCTATCACTATCCCAAGCTTCTAAATAATCTTTAACAGCTTTAACAAACATGCCACCCAAAGCACCATTTACCACACGATGATCGTAGGAATGTGATAAGAACATTCGGTAACGTATACCTATAAAATCACCTTCAGCAGTTTCAATAACCGCTGGTACTTTTCTAATAGCACCTAGCGCTAAAATGCCAACTTGTGGTTGATTAATAATAGGTGTTCCCATAATACTACCAAAAGAGCCAACATTAGTGACCGTATACGTTCCATCTTGAATATCTTCTGGTTTCAATGCGCTATTTCTTGCACGATTTGCTAGATCATTCACTTGTTTGGTAATACCTACCAAATTTAACTGATCTGCATTTTTTATCACTGGTACTATTAGATTACCATCTGGTAAAGCAGTGGCCATACCTAAGTTAATATTCTTCTTTTTAATGATTTTATCACCATCTATTGAAATATTAAGCATCGGGTAGTCACGTAATGCTTTAGCAATAGCCTCCATAAAAATAGGCGTAAAGGTTAACTTTTCACCCTCACGATGCTCAAAAACATCTTTTACCTTTTTACGCCAATTCCAGATTTTTGTAACATCTGCTTCAATAAAACTCTGAACATGAGCCGAAGTTTGTAACGAATCTGTCATATGTTGAGAAATGAGTTTTCCCATTCTCGTCATTTCAATAATTTCATCCTCACCACTTACTACAACAGGCTTTACCTGTGTTTTTGGTTTTTCTATAACTGGTTGGCTAGGTTTTGCTTGTTTAGTTTCTGGTGTTACTGTTCCCTTACCTTCTCCTCTTTTATTAAGATAGGCTAAAATATCATTCTTAGTAACTCTGCCTTCTTTACCTGTACCGGGTATTGCATCTAATTCGTTTTGAGAAATACCTTCCTGTTTGGCAATGTTCTTTACTAAAGGTGAGTAGAACCTTTCGTTACTAGATATAGTTGACACATTTGTACTTACCTCAGCTTGCGCTTTTTCAACACGTTCTGTTAATTCATTTACTACTTCTTCTTGAGTATCATCAGATGGCTCTTCAATTGTTTCAACCACAGGAATATCTTCGCCTTCTATTTCTATAACGGCTAATACCTGACCTACTTGCACAACATCATCAACCTCAAAACGTCTCTCAACCAGCACACCTTCAACTTCACTAGGTACCTCACTATCTACTTTATCAGTAGCGATTTCTAAAACAGCTTCATCCAACTCAATGGTATCTCCAACATCCTTCAGCCAAGATGTTATGGTTGCCTCAGCAACACTCTCTCCCATTTTTGGTAATGTTAATTCAAACTTTGCCATTTCTTTAAATTAAAGTCCTTATTTTTTATTTCAATTGCAAAATTACTTAAAAATCATCAATTTTATTAAACTATCTATAATAAAAACCTGTTAAAACTGAATAACTTCCCCTCTACTTACAGCATTATCACTTCCTAAAATAAAATTGGAGTCATGTGGCAATATTTTATAGGTCCATTTTTTTTGATGCGAATGCTTATCCATTATTTGAATAATATCCTTATAACTAAGGAAATTGGCATCTAAAATAATTTCTGTTTCTTTCTGAAAGTTACTCATCTCTTCTCTGCAAATAGAAATCTTTGGCAATGCATCCTGTAAAGGTTCAATTTTTTTATTTGAAATTAAAACATACTGGTATACATATTTTATCTTCTGAATCCTCACCTTTCTGAATACATACACAAGCCTAATACCTAACCAAACGGTGAAATCAAACAATAAATTTGTTTTAAAATGTTTTTGATAAAATATTTGCATTGCACCATAAAAACGTTTGGCGTAATTTTTATCTCTTAAGGTACTTTCTCCTTTAAAATGAAGAGTTACAGCTTCACCATAATAGTAGTTCTGATAGCCAGCTTTTAATATTTTATAAGATAAATCAATATCCTCACCATACATAAAATAGTCCTCATCAAAACCTGCAACAGTATCGTACACTGCTTTCTTTAAAAACATAAATGCTCCCACCAAGACATCAATTTCACCAACATTATCTTCTGATAAATGATTTGCATAATATTCAGATGAATCTCCTATTAGTTTTTTGAACGCAGCTTTAACATAAGGTATATTGCGCTTACTTTCTGGCAAAAATGCACCTACTCCATTTATAAGTTTAGAACCTACAGCACCTAATTTTTCCTTTCCTTTACAAAAAGTCAAAAGTTTATCAAATACATCTTCCGCTACAACTGTATCAGGATTAAGAATACATATATATTCACCAACTGCTTCAGCAACCCCGATATTATTCCCTTTTGAAAATCCTAAGTTCTCTTTGTTTTCAATAAGTTTTACATTAGGAAATAGCTCCTTCACCATTTTGCAACTATCATCCTCAGAATTATTATCTACTACAATAATTTCTGCGTCAATATGTTCAATAGCTGCTTCAACACTTTTTAAGCATAACTCCAAAAAGTAGCGCACATTATAATTAAGTATGACTATAGAGAGTTTCAATATTGTAATTACAGTTTGAGAGAGGATTCAAAAGGAACACGATTAAGAATACTTCTTCCTAATGTGACTTCGTCTGTATATTCTAGTTCATCACCAACCGATATACCTCGAGCTATTGTTGATGTGGTAACGTTATACTCTTGAATCTGTTTAAAAATATAAAAATTAGTAGTATCGCCTTCCATTGTAGAACTTAGAGCGAAAATAATTTCTTTGACTTCACCAGACTTTACTTTTTTAACCAAAGTACTAATATTTAAGTCATGCGGACCAATACCATCGATTGGGGAAATTTTACCTCCTAAAACATGATATAAGCCTTTAAAAGAGCTTGTATTTTCAATGGCCATAACATCTCTAATATCTTCAACTACACAAATAACTCGATTATCACGATTAGGATTCGCACATATTTCACATAACTCTACATCACTAATATTATTGCAGGATTTACAAAACTTAATATTTGTTCTCATATTAAGTAATGCTTGTGATAATGCATTAGTTTGCGCTTTCGGTTGTCGCAACATATGGAGCACCAAACGCAACGCTGTACGTTTGCCTATACCAGGCAATTGCGACATTTCATTTACCGCATTTTCTAACAATTTTGAAGAAAATTCCATAGCTGCGAAATTACAGTTTAGACATGAATTTCACTAATTTTAGTGAACTCTTTTAAATATACATAAGTGTGTTTGTTTTTTATGCCTTAATAGTTGTATTTTGAAAACTTGAAATTATAATTTTTATGAGTGCCATACAAATTCTACTTTTAGTTGCTGCCTATTTTGTTGTATTAATTGTTATCTCCTATTTCACAGGTAAAGAAGATACTAATGATGCTTTTTTTAAAGCCAATAAATCTGCACCATGGTACTTGGTAGCTTTTGGTATGATTGGAGCTTCCCTATCTGGAGTAACTTTTATATCTGTACCTGGAATGATTGGTGGACAACAGTTCGCATACATGCAAGGTGTATTTGGTTTTTTTGTTGGTTATATTATAATTATTACCGTTTTATTACCGTTGTATTATAAACTAAACGTAACTTCTATTTACGAATATTTAGAACAACGTTTTGGCGTTGTGAGTTATAAAACTGGTGCGTTCTTCTTTTTACTTTCTAGGGTAACTGGAGCTTCTTTCAGACTATTTTTAGTAGCTCTAGCTATGCAATATATAGTTTTTGAACGCATTGGAGTTCCGTTTTGGGCTACTGTAGTTATTTCTATTTTGCTTATTTGGCTATACACTAATCGTGGTGGTATAAAAACTATTATTTGGACTGATACGATTCAAACTCTAGCAATGTTAACCGCTGTTTTAGTTGCTATTTTTTTAATAAATGAAAAGCTAGATTGGTCGTTTACTGAAGCATTATCATCTGATGTTTTTTCTAAAAAAAGTAGAATTTTCTTTTTTGATGATCCTAATACCACTACATATTTCTGGAAATACTTTATTGGTGGCATATTTATAGCTATAGCTATGACTGGACTGGACCAAGATATGATGCAAAAAAACTTAACCTGCAAGAATAACAGAGAATCACAAAAAAATATGTTTGCTATGGCTAGCCTATTGGTTGTGGTTAACTTTGTTTTTCTCTCTCTTGGTGCTTTACTTTTTATTTATGCCGAAAATTTTGGATTAGACATTCCTGTTGTGGACGGAAGAACGAGAACTGATCTACTTTTTCCTGAAATCGCAATGAATCAAGGTCTTGGTAATGCCTTAGCTGTTACTTTTATTATTGGATTAATTGCAGCAGCTTATTCTAGTGCAGATAGCGCTTTAACATCACTCACTACTTCTTTTTCGGTTGACTTTCTAGACATTCAAAAAAAACCTAAAGAACAACAGAAACCTTTACGTAAAAAAGTACATGTTGGGGTTTCATTACTTCTTATAATTGTTGTAATTGTTTTTAATTATCTTGAAGGAAATGTAGTAAGTAACTTATTTAAGTTTGCAACATTTACTTATGGGCCTTTACTAGGTTTGTTTGCATTTGGTATTCTAACAAAATATAGAATTAAAGACAACTATGCTTGGATAGTGGCTTTGCTTTCTATCATCATAAGTTTTGTGATTACATCTCTACCAGAAAATATCATAGGTAAGTATCAATTTCATTGGGAAATACTACCCCTAAATGGTTTAATTACACTTTTAGGTTTAATACTGATTCGTAGAAAGTAACACTAAAGTACATGCCGCTTCAAATTCAATAGTATTGTCTTTCAAAATTTGATACAATTCTGGGTTTTCGGTTCCTGGATTAAAAATCACTCTCTTTGGTTTTAAGGAAGTAATATAATTGTAGTACTCCTTTTGTCTCTTGGGATTTAAATACAAAGTAACGGTATGGATATCTTCATAAGCTAGTAATTCAGTATCAATATTTACTCCTGAAACTTCTCCGTTTTTCAATCCAAAAGCTACTGTATCTACATTATTAGCTACCAATCTTTGTATAGCATAATTTGAATATCTATTCGGTTTTAATGAGGCGCCAAGCACCAAAGTTTTCTTCTTCATATGTTAAAAAAATTAATTTTTTGTTAAAACGAGTAACATAATTACAAAAGAGGCGTCTATTTGTTAACTGTAAACAAACATCATCAATCAAACTAATCAATCACAATGAAAAAATTTCTTTCATTAAGCATACTATTATTTGCTTTTTTATCATTACCAGCTTATGCAAATTCACCTGAACCCGATGATGCCAAAAAAGGCACCATTTCAGGTAGAGTATTAGACGCAAAACTTAAAGCCCCCTTACCTTATGTAAATATAGTTATTAAAGATTCTAAAGGGGAAACATTAACAGGTGGAATAACACTAGACAATGGATCTTTTAAAATTGAAAAAATTGAAGAAGGTAGTGTTACCGTTAGCATTCAATATATTGGATACAAAACTTACAATCGCACAGTTACCTTAAAAAGGGGAAATTATAATGTAAACCTCGGAGACATTTATCTAGAAGAAGAATTGGAAAGCCTTGACGAGGTAACAGTAGTTGCTGAGGTTTCTACCATTCAACAAAAAGTAGATAGAAAGGTTATTACAGTAGGAAAAGACCTTACCACTGCTGGCCCTACAGCTAGTGATATTATGAATAATTTACCATCGGTAAATGTAGATCAGCAAACTGGAAACATTAGCTTAAGAGGTAACGAAAATGTTCGTGTTATGGTAGACGGCAAATTAAGTAATGTGCCTGTTGCTCAATTGCTGAGACAAATACCTTCAACATCCATTAAGTCTATTGAGTTAATTACTAATCCTTCAGCAAAATATAATCCTGAGGGTATGAGTGGGATCATCAATATTAAATTGCATAAAAACACCAAGTTAGGTTTTAATGGAAACTTAAACGTAGGCGTTACTAAAGAAATTTTTGCAAAGTTTAATAGTTCAATTGATATGAACTACCGTAATGGAAAGTTTAATTTTTATGGTAATTACGGTAACAATATTGGTAAGTATGATAATTTTGGTGGCATTACGCGTTTAGATGATGATTCACGACAGGATTTTAAATTTGGTAACAATAATAAATCTCATTTATACAAGTTTGGTTTAGATTTTTATTTAAATGATAAGAATACCATTTCGGTGTTTACTAATCAAAATACATTTAATGGAGATGGTTTTGGTATTACAGACATTACATTTCCTGGAGTGCTAGAACAAGCCCAATTGTTTAGTAATGCTACAGATAATATTTCAAGTCAGTATAACATTGCTTATAAACACTATTTCAATGAGGAAGAAGATGAAACTTTAGATATTGAAGTTGACCACAATAAGTTTGATAATGATGAACTTGCAAACTTTGACTTCGTTAACTTCACTTTCCCTCCAAATTATATTGATCAAGTAGATACAGAAAGAGAGCAAACTTTTGTAAATGTTGATTATGTAAAGCCTATTGATGACAAAACTAAACTAGAATTGGGTTTAGAAGCTCGCTTTTTTAATTCTGATATTGATTATCAATCTAGTGGACAAACTTTTGATAATAATGGTAATGTTATTGCAACTCCAAGTACCGACTTTGAATATAATCGAGACATATTTTCAGCTTATGTAACTTTTGGAAAAACAATTAACGACAAATGGAATTATCAAGTCGGCGCTCGATTCGAACAAGTTATGGAAGATGCAAATGCAATTCAGCTTTTTGATAATAATACAACTCAGGCTAATCCTTTTGACAATGAGTATTTTCAAGTGTATCCATCAATTTTTGTAAGCTATAAAGCTTCGGATAAAAATACGTATCAATTTAGTGCTAGCAGACGTGTAGATAGGCCTGGTTTACAACAAGTCAATCCTATTAGAGAATGGAGTACGCCAAGAGTATCATCCTTTGGAAACCCAGAATTATTACCACAATTTACTAATTCTGCAGAGTTAAATTATACACGCAAACTGAAAAAAGGGACTATTACTGCTGGTGTTTTTGGAAGATTAATTCAAGATAATATTAACCGATATGTGCGCATAGACAGAAGTAACGTTCCAGCCGCAAATGCAATATTATCTTTTGATAATTTTGATAATACTACAGCTTTTGGTGTTGAACTGTCTAGCAATTACAGACCAACCAAATGGTGGAGTTTAAATGGTAGTTTCGATTTGTATTCACAACAGCAAAAGGGCATTACAGAATCTGTAATTGCAGACGATATTACGACTGCCACAGAAGATGATATTGTCACTAATACTACTACTGTTAATAATGTAGTTTGGAATTTAAGATTATTCAACAACTTTAAGGCATCTAAAAAATTAAATTTTTCACTATTTACGATGTATAGAGGAGAAGAAAAAGGCATACAGTTTACTAGAAAACCCATGTTTATGGTAAATACAGGGGTAAGATATTCTTTCTTAGAACAACAAAGAGCAACTTTAAGTTTTAATTACAGTGACATATTTAATACAATGAAGTTCGAGTTTGACGCTGTTTCTCCATATCCGGCAGTTGGTGCATTTAACTGGGAAAGTAATACTTGGAACATAGCGTTATCCTACCGATTTGGTGGTGGTAAATACCGTGCATTACGCAGAAAACAAAGAGACGATAATACAAAACAAGGAAGCGGTGGCTTTTTCTAAAAATATTTTAATAATCTGATAATAGTTGATGGTTAGTGTTATATTTAGATTATTAAATAGAACCCCCAAAGTGTACACTTTGGGGGTTTGGTTTTTATTAAATATTTGTTAAAAATGTTAAAATCATAAAACTATCGCAATAATTTTTGACTCTAAACGTTATATAAACACCAAAAACCGTATTTGATAATTATTTGAGTTAGTCGCTTTAAAAACATTTTATTGAACGGTTAATGTATCATGATACATTTAAACTCGAAATTTTTTGAATTTCGAGTTTTGTTTTCATATGAACTGGATTAAAATACCAAGTCAACATCTATTTTGCTATTATCATCCAACTAAGCCATAAGAGCTTCTCTTTTCAAAATTTGTGTTAATTGAATAAGTTGATTAATAGCATTAAAAAATCCGAAACTGTATAAATTATACCGGTTTCGGATTTTTGTTTTTTATTCCTGCTTTCGCAGAAATTTACCAATTTATAATTACACTGCCCCAAGTAAAACCACTACCAAAAGCAGCTAATACAACAGTATCTCCTTCATTTATTTTTCCTTCTTCCCATGCTTCTGTTAAAGCAATAATCACTGATGCAGCCGTTGTATTTCCATATTTTTGAATATTGTTGAATACTTGATCATCTCGCAATCCAAACTTCTTTTGGATAAATTGCGAAATTCTCAAATTTGCTTGATGAGGAATCAACATATCAATATCTTCTTTCTGTAAATTATTAGTTTTTAATCCTTCAATAATCGCCTCACTAAAACGTACTACAGCATGCTTAAATACAAATTGTCCATTCATGTATGGATAATATGTTGTATCATTGGGATCATTAGCTTCTAAAATTTCAGGTACCCAATGCTTTATGCTTGGGCCTTCAACCACCAATTCTTCAGCATATTTACCCTCAGAATGCAAATGAGACGATAACACCCCTTTAGTATTATTTTTAGTTCGGGTCATAACTGCTGCTCCTGCTCCATCTCCAAAAATCACGGTAACATTACGTCCTCGTGTTGATTTTTCTAAACCTCCAGAATGAAATTCAGCACCAATTACCAATATATTTTTATACATCCCTGTTTTAATAAACTGGTCAGCAACAGAAACCGCATATACAAATCCTGTGCATTGATTTCTAATATCTAACGCACCTATTGTGGGCATATCTAGCATATGCTGAATTTGCACACCACAACCTGGGAAATAGTAATCTGGACTTAAGGTAGCGAAAACAATAAAGTCAATATCATCTTTTGTTAGCCCTGCACGCTCAATAGCAATTCTGGCAGCTTTTGCCCCCATAACTGCTGATGTATCTTCAGAGCCTTCTTTGATCCATCTACGTTCTTTAATACCTGTACGCTCTTGAATCCATGCATCATTGGTATCCATCATTTTTGACAGATCATCATTTGTTACCACATTATCTGGCACATATTTACCAAGACCAATTATTTTAGAATTATACATCTTACTTTCGTTTTATATCTAAAGTAAATATAAACTTTCATTTTTAAAAACCCATCTGTGTAAATAGATTTTAAAATTTAACACTCAATACTAGGATAACATCTAGATTTTATTCCCTTTCAAGCGTATGTGTTACTAAATCAAATAACTTGAGTTTACAGTATAAGTTAGACTTTTAACGTTATACAATAAAAAAGAAAAGATAATATTCCGCTTCAAGTCCATTTTTTCCCTTTCACAGTACTTCTTTATTTTTTTTAAGGCATAGAATATAGTTTTACAGCAAACAAAAACAATCAAAGTGAAAACTATTAATAATTTAAACCTTACTACTACAATGAAAGACATAAAAGTAAACGCCTTTTTTATTTATATTTTGATGATAATAGTTGTATTTCAGCTCAGCATTATAACGTATTGGTTAATGATGTAACTTTCCTATCACTTGCATTTATATTTTGCCTTTTGTACAATTTACAAACTCAACCTAATAATAATAGAATTATAGTGCCAGTTTGTCATATTTTAAGACTTGGTACTTTTTTTGTCTCGCTCTTACACAGAAATTAAATTTAAGATTAATTAGATTCCTGCCTTCGCAGGAATGACAAATACACTATTTATCATGACAAAAGGAAATATTAATGTATCGGTAGAAAATATCTTTCCGTTAATTAAAAAATTCTTATACAGCGACCACGAAATCTTTCTACGTGAGTTAATTAGTAATGCAACTGATGCAACACTTAAACTAAAGCATTTGACTAATGTTGGAGACGCTAAAGTAGAATATGGCAACCCACAAATTGAAGTTAAAATTGATAAAGACGGTAAAAAACTTCACATTATAGATCAAGGTTTAGGTATGACATCCGAAGAGGTTGAAAAATATATTAATCAAGTAGCATTTTCTGGAGCAGAAGAGTTTTTAGATAAATATAAAGACTCTGCAAAAGATTCTGGAATTATAGGTCATTTCGGTCTTGGTTTCTATTCTGCTTTCATGGTAGCAGAAAAGGTTGAAATCATCACCAAGTCTTTTAAAGATGAAGCAGCTGCACATTGGACATGTGATGGTTCTCCTGAGTTTACTTTAGAGTCTGCAGAAAAAACAGAAAGAGGTACAGAAATCATTCTTCATATAGCTGAAGACTCTACCGAGTTTTTAGAAGAATCTCGTATTCGTGAGTTATTAAACAAGTACAACAAGTTTATGCCTATTCCAATTAAATTTGGAACCAAAGAGATCAACGATCCAGAGCATGAACCACAAACTACTACAGATAAAGACGGTAAAGAAACTACAGAATCTCATCGTCAAATTACTGTGGATGATATTATAAATAACCCAAATCCTGCTTGGGCAAAACAACCAACAGAGTTACAAGATGAAGATTATAGTAACTTCTACAGAGAGTTGTATCCAATGCAATTTGAAGAGCCATTATTCAACATTCACTTAAATGTTGATTATCCTTTTAACTTAACTGGTATTTTATACTTCCCAAAAATGTCTAACGACATGCAAATCCAGAAGGATAAAATTCAGTTGTATCAAAATCAAGTTTTTGTAACTGATAATGTTGAAGGTATTGTCCCTGAGTTCTTAACCATGTTACGTGGTGTGATTGATTCTCCAGATATTCCGTTAAATGTATCGCGTTCATATTTACAAGCTGATGGTGCAGTAAAAAAGATATCATCTTACATCACCAGAAAAGTTGCTGATAAATTAAAATCTTTATTCAACAACAATCGTGAGGACTTTGAATCTAAATGGAATGATATTAAAATCGTTATTGAGTACGGAATGCTTTCAGAAGAAAAATTCTTCGAAAAAGCAGATGCCTTTGCTTTGTACCCAACAGTGGATGGTAAATATTATACGTATCAAGAATTATATGATAAGATTAAAGCAAATCAAACTGATAAAGATGACAAATTAGTGATTCTATATGCTTCTGATAAAGATGCACAACACAGTTATATAGAGGCTGCAAAAGCTAAAGATTATGAGGTGCTACTATTAGATTCTCCTATCGTTTCACATTTAATTCAGAAGTTAGAAACCACAAAAGAAAAGATTTCTTTTGCACGTGTTGATGGCGATCATATTGATAATTTGATTAAGAAAGATGATACTAAAATTTCTAAATTAGATGAAGATCAAAAGAAAACTTTAGATGAATTATTGAAAGAAGTAATTCCTTCTGAAAAATTTATGGTTCAATTAGAAGCTATGGACAGTAATGCTTCCCCATTTATCATTACACAACCAGAATTCATGCGTCGTATGAAAGAGATGCAACAAACAGGTGGTGGCGGTATGTTTGGCATGGGAGGCATGCCAGAAATGTACAACTTGATAGTCAATACAAACTCTGATCTAGTTGGTGAAATTTTAAACACTAAAACTAAGAAAAAACAAGAGCGTTTAATTAATCAAAGTTTAGATTTGGCAAGATTATCACAAGGCTTATTAAAAGGTGAAGAACTAACAAACTTCATCAAACGTAGTTACGATATGATAAAGTAAACGTATTGTCATGTTGAACTTGTTTCAGCACCTTATCCATATAAACTTAAAACCACTTTGTGAAAGCAGGGTGGTTTTTTTATTATATAACAATAAGCTACCTTTATATCTGTAATATCATATTTAACAGCTGTTTATTCTCATGAGAAAAAAACAAACTATACATTATATAGCTTTCATTGCCTTTATGGTCTTATCTTTTAATAAGATCATAGCACAATCAACTCTTACTAAAAACTCAACTATAATAACGAGTCCCTCTGTTGCTAAAATAGATTCAACATTGCAAAGCTTTGTAAAAGCAGAAAAAATATCGGGTGTTTCCGCATTAGTATATGAAAAAGACAAAGAAGTATACGCTAATGCTTTTGGATATTCTGATCGTGAAGCCAAGGTAGAAATGGATAGGAATACCATTGCTATTATCTACTCTATGACAAAACCTATAACGGGTACAGCATTAATGCAACTATATGAAAAAGGACTATTTAAGTTAGACGATAATCTATCCGATTATTTACCAGAATTTAAAAACATGACAGTTTACACTGGTGTTGATGAAGAAGGAAATATTCAGACAGAAGCCCTAAAACGTCCTATTTCAATTCGTGATTTAACACGTCATACAGCAGGTTTTTTAAATAATGGTGGTGTTCCTGGTTTAAGTGCCAAAATGAATGCATTACATATTAATAGACCAGATATAACACTGTCTGAACAAGCTAAAAAATTTGGTACGCTACCACTATGGTATCAACCTGGTGAAAAATGGGAATACGGGCCTTCTGTGGATGTACAAGCCTTACTTGTTGAACGTTTATCTGGACAGCCTTTTGACGAATATATTCGCGAACATATTCTAGATCCTTTAGGCATGACCGAAACACGCTATTTTGTTCCAGAATCTGATCGCAAACGATTAGCAGCCACCTACCGTTTGAACGAAGATAGACTAAATCGTGTACCAGATGAGCGTGCTTTAGCTTTTAACACCAAAAAATGGCCTTTAACCCCAGGTGGATGGGGACTTACCTCAACTTTAGATGATTATATGCGTTTTGCTAGAATGCTCGTAAATTATGGAACTTTAGATGGTGTCACTATTCTTAAACCTGAAACTGTAAAATTGATGAGCACCAACCATTTGTCAGAAAATATAAAAGAAAGATCGTGGCTGCCAGGAAAAGGGCAAGTAGGTTTTGGAATTAATTTTGCAGTGCGTTTAAGGCCACCTGTTTCTGTAAAAGAAAACAATGGCGCTGTTGGTGAATTTTTCTGGGATGGCGCAGCAAGTACTTTATTTTGGGTAGATCCTGTAAATGAAATTACTGCAGTATTATTTGTACAATTATTTCCCTTTGATCAAATAGGACTACATAAAGGGTTTAGAGATGCTATTTATGGGAAGTTTGTTCTTGATAAAAATTAGCATAATACAATTTACTACTCTTTTAAAAATAACTATAAATCATTACACTAATAACCTCTTAAATGTCGAATATACCAAATAACCTTAACACCTTCAGAATTTTATATCTAATAAAGGGCATTTTAACTCTTGGTTTTTCACTCTTTTTTATATTATACGCTGGTATGGGGTTATTTTTTAATACTGCAATTGAACACTCTAACGCAAATAATGATCTACCTTTTAATTTTGGGTGGATTTTTGTGATTATTGGAGGTATTGGTTTTATTATAAGTATTGCCTTTGGCATATTAACGTTACTAGCTTCGAAATACATTAGAGAGGTGAAGAATTATAACTTCATTTTTGCAATAGCAGTCGTTAATTGTCTTACTGGAGTTTTAGGAATACTATTAGGTGTTTTCACATTAGTTGAGCTTACCAAACCAGAAATAAAGCAATTATTCAATAAAATATAATTCAGTTTTAATTAGTAGTACATATTCTCACAAGATAATTTTTTCAATTTAAAAACCACCCCTGACATCATCCGACACAAGCCTGTATAATTTTGCATATAAGTTTAACAAACAAATCAATTTAAAAAATGAAAAATGCAATTAACTGGTTTGAAATTCCAGTAAAAGATTATGACAGAGCTAAACAATTTTACACTACTGTTATGGATTCTAAAATCACTGATCATCACATGCCCGAACAAGATGTAAAGTATGGGATGTTTCCTTATGACAATGATAACAATGGTGTTGGTGGCGGACTCATAGCAAGTGCAGATTCAAAGCCCACAACTGATGGCCCTACCATTTACTTAAATGGAGGGGAAGATTTAAGCATTGCTTTAGATAAAGTTGAAAACTCTGGAGGGAAAATCATTATGCCAAAAACTAATATTGGAGAAAATGGATTTATGGCTCAGTTTATAGATACAGAAGGTAACCGTATCGCTTTACATTCTTGGATGTAAACACTTAATCTATCAAAAAATGAATAGATAGTGAATTGCTAGTCGGTTCACTATCTTTGTTTTTATGTCTCAATTATCAAGACTTATATCAATACTCACACTTCTTAGGTCAAAACGCTTGTTGACAGCTACAGAACTTGCTGATAAATTCAACGTTAGCGTTAGAACCATCTATAGGGATATAAGAAAACTTGAAGAAGCTGGTATACCTGTCACCACAATTGAAGGTAGAGGCTATTCTTTAATGGAAGGGTATTCGGTAGCTCCTGTACAGTTTACCGAAAAACAAGCAAATGCTTTAATTACAGCACAGCACTTGGTAAATCAAACACAAGATGCTTCATTTGTTAATGATTTTCAAGAAGCACTGACCAAGATAAAATCAGTATTTAGAACATCAATTCAGCAAAAAAGTGAGCTTCTTGAGAGTAAAATTCATGTTTTTAACTCCAATTTTGAAAACATATCCAGTAACGCACTTTCAGAGATTCAGTTGGCCATCACAAACTTAAATTATGTAGAAATAAACTATCAAAAGGCAAACGACACAAATATTTCATTCAGAAAAATAGAACCCTATGCCTTTTATTCTATGAATAATAAATGGATACTCATTGCATGGTGCCATCTACGTGATGACTATCGTGCATTTAGAATTGACCGTATACAACATTTCAAAATACTATCTGATGTCTTCATAGATAGAAAATTTAACTTACAAGATTATTTTAGGGATTGTCCATATGATGATAAATAATTTGTAATTATCTTTCAGCATTAAAGTCAATCCATATGAATAACGATTACAACAATCCCGCTTTTAAGAAACTACTTCAAAAGTTACAAGAAGAAAGTTGGCAACTTGAATTATTAATTTCTGGATTTGCCATTTTTGGACTTTTTACAGCATATGAACCACTTTCTGTTAGTGCACAAGAAGCAAAAAATGCAGAGCAAATTTATAAGTTTATTATAAGCATAGTTGCATTAATTTCATGTGCTATTCTTATTTTCAACCTTCTATTACATGTACTTCTAAGAGGCTTATGGATTGGTGCTCTTGGGTTACGCTATGTCTCTGGTGATATTGATTATGAAGAACTTAACTATAGTCAAAAATTCACCAAATATTTAAAGAAAAAAGTAGGGTCTTTTGATAAATATATAGCAACTTTAGAGAACTATTGTAGCATTATATTTGCAATTTCGTTTTTACTCATTTTTTATGTTCTTGCGCTCACATTTACAATAATAACAATTGCTAGTATTGCCAACTATATTATTAGTAATGATGATTTACCTTCATGGGTTTCAAACGGTATAGGTATTCCATTAGTGCTTTTTGTAGTATTTGGAGCAATTATAACGTTTTTTGATTTTATGACTCAAGGGTTATTGAAGAAAAAAAATTGGATATCTAAAATCTATTTCCCTGTCTACTGGGTATTTAGCTTTATTACATTATCATTTCTATATCGTCCAATTATCTATAATTTTTTAGATAATAAATTTGGTAAACGCTTGAGTTTTCTATTGACGCCTTTATTTATTTTATTATTTATTGCTACAAGTTTCCGTTATAATAAGTCTAATTATTTCAGTGACAATCTGTACTCTTCGTCATATTTACTAAAAAATAATAACTATGAAGATTTAATTGATAGTAAAATTGAAGATATTGATAAAGTAATGATTCAATCAAAAGTTATAAAAGATCCTTTTGTAAAAGTATTTGTGACGCATAATGATAATATTGAGGATCGTATATTTTATTACAATCCTGGACTAAAACCTAAAGAAGACATTCGTGGTGTGACTTCAGAGATAAAGTTCGGTAAAAACTGGATCAATACACTTAATCTAGATAGCTTGCGACAAGAATATGTAAAAACCTTTAATGATATTTATTTTGTGGTTATAGATAGTTTAAAATATGATACTGATTTTATTGTAGCTAAAACAAAAAAAGGCACCCTTGGTTTTGAAACTTATGTTGGGATTTCGTCTTTAAATGAAGGTAAACACCTTTTAGATCTTAGAAGATATAGGGTTGAGAAAAAGGATACCACAATTTTAAGAATTGCTCGTATTCCGTTTTGGTATTATAAAAACTAAACTATTAAACCCTGAAACAATAAGAATTACGCCATAGAATACATATATTAGCCAAAATCGAGATTATCTCATTTCATACATAACTCAATTATTATATGAATTTTACAAACCCATTAATCTATGGGATTCCTTGTTTTTTGGGGTTAATATTAGTTGAACTCACATATAGCAAAACTCACGATAACAAAACACTTTACAATTGGAAAGACCTAGCATCTAGCCTCACAATGGGTATTGGCTCGGTAGTTTTAGCGCCTTTAATTAAAACAATCTCAGCAATTATAATTTTCAATTATTTGTATGAATTGTTTAATCCTATGGTTGACGGGGTTAGAACAAATATAATGGGTTGGCAATCTTTTGGTTATTCATGGCCTGTTTGGTTGCTGTGCCAGTTTTTAGATGACTTTACCTATTATTGGTTTCATAGGCAAAATCATATGATTCGCTTTTTATGGGCAGCCCATATTGTGCATCATTCTTCTGATAATTATAACCTTGGAACAGCAGTTAGAAATGGCTGGTTTACAATTTTATACAAACCATTATTTTACATGTGGCTACCAGCTATAGGATTTCCTCCAGAGATGGTAATTGTGTGTTTAGGTATAGAAGCGCTTTGGCAATTTCAATTACACTCTGCTTACATTCCTAAAATGGGAATTATTGAAAAAATATTCAACACCCACACAATGCATCAAGTGCATCATGCTAAAAACCTAGAATATATGGATAAAAATCATGGCGGGTTTTTGAATATTTTTGATAAAATTTTTGGCACTTGGAAAGAATTAGATGAAGATATTGATATTGCTTATGGCGTTACCAAACCACCAAACTCCTATAATCCTTTGGTTATTTTAACACATGAGTATAAAGATATTTGGAGGGATATGAAAAAAAGCTCCAATCTGTATAATAAGTTCATGTATGCTTTTGGACCTCCAGGTTGGAGTCATGATGGAAGCAGTTTGACTATAAAACAGATGAGAAAGAAAGCACATGAGCAAAACAAAAACAGGCATGCTTAATATGAAAGATGTTCAAAAAATTATTGATAAATTACAACTACAATCACATCCTGAAGGTGGTTATTTTAGAGAAACTTATAGAAGTGAAGATTCAATCTCTCAAGAACATTTAGGAGCTGACTTTATCGGTGATAGAAACTATTGTACTGGTATATACTTTTTATTAACTTCTGAAACATTTTCAGCATTTCATAGGATAAATCAAGATGAAATGTGGCATTTTTATAAAGGTGATGCTCTAAAACTTCATATGATTTCTCCCGAAGGTCATTATTCAAACGTAAGTATTGGAAATAATTTTGAAAACGATGAGACGCCACAGTTTACAGTACCTGCAAAATATTGGTTTGCTGCTGAAGTTATAGGTAATAGTGCCTATGTCCTAACAGGTTGCACGGTATCTCCTGGGTTTGATTTCAAAGATTTTGAAATGCCAACTCGAGATGAGTTAATATCGTTATTTCCAGATCATACGGCAATTATAAAAAGACTAACAAGGTCTTGATATAACTATATTCTTTATAAATCTGCTACTAAAAATTATCTAGAATAATTAGGAGACTCCTTAGTAATGGTAACATCGTGAGGGTGGCTTTCATTAATACCACTTGCGGTAATTTTCACAAACTGTCCGTTTTCTTTTAACGTCTCAATATCTTTAGCACCACAATATCCCATTCCTGCCCTTAAACCACCTACAAATTGATGGATACTCTCGTTTAATTCTCCTTTATATGGTACACGCCCAACAATACCCTCTGGTACTAACTTCTTAATATCATCTTCAACATCTTGAAAATAACGATCCTTACTACCTTGTTTCATAGCTTCGACTGAGCCCATGCCACGGTATGACTTGAATTTTCTTCCTTCGTAAATAATCGTTTCACCAGGAGATTCTTTAGTTCCTGCTAAAAGCGAACCTAACATTACCGTATCTGCGCCTGCCGCAATCGCTTTTGGTATATCGCCTGTATAACGAATACCACCATCTGCGATTACTGGAACACCTGTACCTTTAATAGCAGCCGAAACTTCTAAAACTGCTGAAAATTGAGGAAATCCAACACCAGCAACGACACGCGTTGTACAAATAGAACCTGGACCTATACCAACCTTAACCGCGTCTGCACCAGCTTCAACCAAATACTTAGCTGCAGCACCAGTTGCAATATTTCCAACGATAACATCTAATTCTGGAAATTTAGATTTTATTGCTTTTAAAACACCAACTACGCCTTTTGTATGTCCATGGGCAGTATCTATAACTACAGCATCTACACTAGCATTTACCAATGCTTCTGCCCTATCAACAGCATCACCTGTAACACCAATAGCCGCTGCAACACGTAAACGTCCATATTGATCTTTATTCGCATTTGGTTTTTGACTTAGCTTTGTTATGTCTCTAAAGGTTATTAATCCAGATAATTTATAATTATCATCTACAATCAATAACTTTTCAATTTTGTGCTCTTGAAGAATGGCTTCAGCATCTTTTAGAGATGTTCCAACAGGAGCAGTTACTAAATTTTCAGCCGTCATAACCTTAGAAATAGACTTATTGTTTTCGTGTTCAAAACGTAAATCACGATTAGTAACAATACCTTTAAGTTTACCATCTTCTGCAACAATAGGAATACCTCCAATACTATGCTCAGCCATATTTTGTTTAGCATCAGCAACAGTTGCTGTAAGTGGTAATGTTACAGGGTCTATAATCATACCACTCTCTGCACGTTTAACACGACGCACTTTCATGGCTTGAGCTTCAATGCTCATATTTTTGTGTAATACACCAATACCTCCTTCTTGTGCCATGGCAATCGCCATTTTACTTTCAGTGACGGTATCCATAGCAGCCGAAATAATAGGCACATTAATAGTGATGCTTCGTGTGAATTTGGTTTGGATACTAACTTCTCTAGGTAAAACTTCAGAAAAAGCTGGAACTAAAAGAACGTCGTCATACGTTAAACCTTCTCCTAGAATCTTGTTTTGATGTGCAGTCATGATGCAATTACGATTATAATTGCATGCAAATATACAATTAAAATTCAAGGTCTAAGAAAATAGAGTGCACTATTTTATCTTATTATAGAGAGCTTATTTACTATATCTTAAATCACTAGCTTTAATAGTATAATCCCAAACCTTTTCCCCTTTTTGATCAAAAATTGTTAATGCAAACACTCTATTTTTTCGAGTGCCAGAAACATTGACAATTCCAAAGTTTCTGTCGTTGAACGTTTTTCCTTTAACTTGATGCGTATTCCCTTCATCACCTGGATTATGTACACCAGAAGTTAAGGGCGAACAGGTGATATCTATTAAGGGATAAGCTTCAGGACGTTCCATTCTGGAAATTTCTGTATGATGTCTATCACCACTCATAAAAATTACTCCGGGTATCTTTTCTTCGTGTAATCGGTTTATCAATTGTTGTCGTTCTTCTGGATATGTAGCATAATTTTCCTTAACTGCGGCACTAGAAATTGTTTGCCCTCCAATACAAACCACTTTAAACGTGGCTTTACTTGCTGTTAAGGCTTTAATTAACCAATTTAATTGAGCATCTCCAAGATATGCCTTTCCTGGAGTTAACTTTTTGTTTGGGTCTCTGTGGTACCGATCATCCATCATAAAAAACTCAATATCACCCCAAAGAAAATGAGAGGTAATACCACCAATTCCTGCAACGTCTGTATTTAGATTCCCCCAATAGTCATTAAATGCTTTTTCCGTTAATTTCTTACTTGCATAAGACGCATCGGAATCATTAGGACCATAATCATGATCGTCCCAAGTAGCATATTGATGTACACTTCCCAATAATGGCTGTAATTCTTTAGTTGCTCTACAATAACGATATCTGTGTCGAATACCACGCTCGGTTAAAAAATCCGGAGTTCTTAAATAAACATTGTCTCCCAACCATACCATGAAATCTGGATCTTTACCAAGAATACTATTAAAAATTTCATAACCATCACCGTAAGGCTTTCCTGCCCTATCATCTTTAGGTTCGTTAGCATAAAAACAAGACCCAATAGCAAAACTAAACTCTGGAGGATCGGTACGCCATTGCCACAATGTTTGGGTTTGAAACTCTAATTTGTAATCTCTCGGTACGTATACATCATTAATATAAAGCTTATAGGAATAGGTTTTACCGTAAGCTACTTCACTTGGAAACAGTTTAGCTATAAAATCACCTTCAACAGTAGTTTTTACAGTTGATGTAAACTTACTAGTTTCACCTTCAGTCATATATTCTATTTTAACCTCAGCTTCAGATTTGGTTTGTACCCAAATTAAAACTTCTCTAAAATCTGAATAGCCTACCATTGGCCCTGATTGTAGCAGTTTAGATTGCGAAAAGGATATATTAAAGAGCAATACTAAAAACAAAAAACACTTTTTCATAGGATGATGTATTTAGTGCTAAAATTAAGCTATTATGTATTACCTTAAGATTAAATCTAATTTAGAACTTAATCTGTAAGGTTGTATACCAATTTCTTGGTGCGGATGGAATGATTCCTGGTCCGGGATAACCTGTTGCCCTACGTGTAAAATAGTGGTTGTCCAGAACATTGTTAATTCCTGTTTCTAATTTGAAGTTTTTGTAGCTATACGACAACGATATGTCAAGAATATCATAAGCTGGAATTTCTCCAATCACACCACTTAAACTTGCCTGAGTGGAATTAGTGGCATCAGTAAATTGCTTACCTAAATAAGTATATTGAATACTACCCAAAAGGTTTTTATAACCGCCATTAATTCCTGTTTTCAAATTTAAATCTGGCACGAATTCCACTTCATTCCCTTCTATTCCTGATTGGTCTGAAGCAGTGTATTCTGAATTTATAATTGACGTATTTATAAAGTAGTTTAACTGAAAATCATTACTCAAATTCAATATTTTTTTTAAGTTGAAGTCAAAAAGAGATTCTACACCATACATCACGGCATCTCCTACATTACCTCGCTCGCTAGTAACTCTTCCGTCTGATAATCCTTTTTGTACAAAGCCAATTCTACCATTATAAAACAGACCAAAAACACCTAAATCGTAAGACACTAATCGTTTGTAATTACCACGAATACCCAAATCTGCTGTAAAGCCTTCTTCATCGGTAATGTCTGGATTTATAGAAAAAGCTGGATTAATAATATTTATATCTGAAAAAGTAACAGAGCGGTAGTTTTGTGAAACATTTCCATAAAACTCTAAACTTGAGTTTGGCTTATAACTTAAACCCACACCCAATAAAACAAAAGACCTCTCAAAGTCGCGATTGTCTTCAATCTGCTCGTTGAGAATTACGTTTCCTGCGCCATCAACATTAATACGTCTAAAAAAACCTTCACTTTGTGTTTTTATATATTCAAATCGAAACCCTGGTGTTACCGAGAATTTATCAGACAGGTAAAAAATATTTTCACCAAAAACTGCAACATTAAGGTTTGGTAAATCAAACTCTGATTGGTCTGGATAATTTGGAAAATCTACCTCAGCAAAATTAAAATCGGCTCTTGCACCTGCGCCTCCTGGGCCTTGCTTTTGATAATTATCGGCTTTGTAAAATTTACCTCCAATAAGAAAGGTCGCATCTTTATCTTTTATCTTGTATTTACTTAACAATCTCGTCTCAAAACCAAAATTATTAAAATCTCCAACTATTAAATCGCGTTCGTTTCCAGGATCAGCTTGATTAACACGATTGGTTCGAAAACCTAAAGCCTTTCTAGACGCATTCAAACCAAAAAAGTTAAACGTAAAATTAGTTTTATCTGAAAACTCGTGGGCAAACTTCAAATTATAAAGTAACCAATCTACTTCAAACCAATTACGGGCACGATTGCTTTGAAATGGATTTTCATTAAACATGGCATCGGTTAAACCACCTGCTTGTTGTGCTAAATAGTTAAGGTAAGTAACTTCACCTTCTAGTGATGTTTTTTTATTGAATTGATAGCCAATATGAGCAAATAAGTTTTTGGATTCAAACTCAGAATTTGGTCTAAAACCATCACCGTTTTTATAATTGAAATAGGTGTAATAGCTCCATTTGTTTTTTGTGCCACTTACACTGGTAAAATTGGTATATAAACCAAAACTCCCTAGAGTGTTTCTGGTAATAAGTTCTATTGGTTTATCAGGGTTAGGAGACTTCATTTTAAAATTAATCAGCCCACCAAATTGCGTTCCATATTGTAAGGAAGCAGCACCGCGGATTACCTGAATTTCTTGTAAGCCTTCAGCAGCTGGCGTGTAATAACTTTCAGGATATCCTAGAACATCTGCGCTAATATCATAGCCATTTTGTCTGGTATTAAAATTGGCAGTTCTATTTGGATCTAAACCACGCCCACCAACATTTAGCTGTAAACCTGCATCATCATTCTGAAAAATATTTAGCCCAGCTACTTGACTATAAATTTGTCTCGCGTTGTTCGATGCTAAATTCGCCATAGATTGATCTACTAAAACCACTTCGGTTTTTTTCCCTGCGTAAATAGCAGTTTCTTCAACATCTTTCAAACGTTTTAATTCAAAAACACGTCGTGTATTTGCATTTATAACGACTTCAGATAATTCTGTGGTTAAATCTTCTAAAGTGATTTTTAAATCTTGAGCATCTTTTGTTGTTACATCTAGTTCTTTAATCTCGTATTCCAAGGAGAAAAACACTAATACTATACTTTCTTTATTCGTTTGAAATTCAAATTTTCCTGAGGCATCAGTAGTTGTTAATAACCCAGAACTTTTATCAAAAACCTGAACATTGCTGATAGGAGTATTTGTTTTTGCATAGAAAACAACACCTTTCACTCTGTTTTGAGCATATAATGAAACACTGAAAATTAGTGCAATAATTAGCTTACAATCCTTTAATTTCATCCTTAAATGGTAATATCCAATGCTTTGGTTTAAACGATTCTTTTTCGGCGTACAAATCTACGTTTTTATCTATATATGGCGTACTCAATCTGCCATTTAATGCTACATAACTTTCAACAAAAACCTGTACGTTTTTATGTCCTTGAGACGTAAAATGATCTCCTAAAAAATGTGCATATTCTAAAATAAAATCTGGCTGAAAGCTCATTTGCTTTTCTTGAAAAGATGTTAAAAAATCTTTGTTATCTACATAGAAAAATTCACCAGTTTCTCCATTAACAATTTTAAAAGTTGAAATGCCCATTTTTTCCATAAGCATTACACGCCATGAAAAGCGATAGCCTTCTTCTGTCCAGAATAACTCTCCTGGATATGCTAAATATCTGAAAGGGAATATGAGTTGAATAAAAAAGAAAACGGAAAGAATTGGAATGATTAATTTCCTGTTTTTCAATTGATAACTATTAATTCTATTTATTTGTGTGAGACTTCTAGACAGCGCTCGAAGTGACAAAGGCTTTAATATTTTTTTTACAACACTGATAATCTTCTGATGTAAACTGGCATCAAAAAAGATTAATGTAGAGACTATCATGATAAAAGGGAACATTCCGATAGGAAATAATACTCTAGTAAACACATGAAAAAATACAACCAATGCAAATGCTAACAGTCTTGTTTTTCTATAAAGTAATAAAAATGGAATTGCTAAATCGTACAACATACCACTCCAACTCATTGCATAATGAAACCAGTTTTGGTGCATTAATGTTTCACCTATAAAAGGTAAATCATATTTTGATGTAAGCCATATTTTTAGTGGTTGTGCTTTAAACAACCAATCACTATTAATCTTTGCTAAACCAGCATAAAAATAAACAATACCTAAAAGGAGTTTTACACTATCAATTGTCCATTTTGGAACATTCTCGAAACTCTTTTTTTTCAATATATTATCAACAGCATAGTGAGCATTAGCAGGTAGAAAAATCATTAAAAAACTGAGTAAACTGATGAAGTAGTAATGATTTAAATACGTGGTTTTATCCATCAATTCTATATACGTGAAGCTTAAAAAGAATGTGATGATTGCTATTCTGTATTTTAAGCCAAGAGCCACAAATAAGGCGGATAATCCACAAATAACAAAAAGTAAATACGTATAGCTTCCTATTGGTTGTACCCACTCAAAACCATAGTAAGAGAAATGAAATTTTGGTTCTATATAGAGAGATTCAATCCAACCGTGATACCAAAAGCGAATAATGCTAAAACACATCATGATACCAAAAGCAATTCTGAATACAGCCAAAGGGGCTGCATGTGTGTTTTGGTTTAGATATGTTTTAAACTTGAAATTCATTTTGAATAAAAAAAGGTTGCCCTAATAGACAACCTTTTTTAAATTTTATAGTGTTTAATCACCGTCACTATCCACAAAACCTTCATCCAGATTTACTTGAAATGCTCCCATCATGTCTACTTTCAAAGACACAACAGCAGATTGTAAAGCATCATAAGCTTGAGTCATTTTAGTATTATCTGTATTTACTTGGTTGTAAAAATTGTTATCTAAAGCTTGAATTTTTTGTTTGGCATCGTTAAACTTAGAGGCAATTGTCGAAGCCAAATCATTCTTATCTAATGCTTCTAAATAACTTTTAAAACTTTCACCTGTAGATGTACCATTATATTTTTTTCCATTAAAAAAGTCTTGAACCGCTGACAATGATTCTAAAGCTAAAACCTTAGATACATCTTTCTTATAAAACCCTTCTACTTTTTCTGGTAGGGGTTGATTAGAAAAATTTCCTGCTGGTATACCTATTTTATTAGCACGAAGTCCTCTTTCATAATAAAACACAAAATCATTGACAATTTTACTTACGGAACCTGTTGAAGAACTGGAAAGATTTGTTACAAAGGTGTCTCTATAACTGTTTTTCCAATCATCAGTTATCGTATTAGTTAGTGCATTCATTCTAGCTACAACATTATCAAGATATGTTACATATCCATCTTTATTAGGATTAGAACTAAATTTATCTATCGCCAACACATCATTATCAGCAACACCATGAATTAAAAAATCTAAAGCTGGAAAACCCTGACCATCATGATAGTTTGAAGTAGTTAAATCATAATTACCATTAGCAGCTCCATTTTGAACATCGGCGACTTCTAAAGGGTAAATATTGAAGAAGGAAACAAAACCTATAAAGTTTGTATTATCAATACCATCAGCTAAACCAATATTAAACATCTCTGCATACTGCCAAACCTTATAAGCTTCTAACCAAGCATCACTCAAAGCATCAAGGTTACTTTGGGTCATATCATTGATAAAGTTTGCTCTAGCTACATCTAACGCAGAAAGTTTAGATTGGAAATCCTCAAAAACTGGAATAATAATGTTATCAGCAACATTAGTTAATAAGGCACCTCTATCAAAATTATCATTTCCGCCAGTTGGGCCATCATCAGAAGATGAAGAGCTACAAGCTACAATTAAACCAGTAATAATCAATCCTAAAAAAAACTTTCTCATCTGTTTAAATTTTATTTCTTTTTCAAAATTCTTGCAAAAATATGAAAAAGTAGCCGCTCTATTTTACAATAGAACAACTACTTTAACCTTGTAAATAATAACTAACTCATTTTTTTAACTTCCAGCTTGAGCCACAGTGAAACTAAACTTTCCTGCTATAGTATTAGACATTGTATCTAAAGCATCTTCAGTAATATCCCAAAACCCATTTCCATCTGTTAACGTTGTGATAAATCCATCAACTTCAGATTTTGTAAAATATGGTGCGCTTGTTCCAGGTTTTCTAGTAAATTGTAAACTATAGATAAATCCGAAACCTTCTGACAAATCATGGAATGCAGCAGCCTTATCTGTAGTTAAAACATTTTTTCCTTGCTGCAAATAATAGACAGCTCTTATACCGATAATCTCAGATATTTTTTCTCTAATAATTTCAGCTTGTGCATCACGAACTGTGTAGTTTTTAGCAACAATTGCTGCTCTACCTAATTTAAAAGCTTGATAAATTTCGTCTGCTATACCTACGAAATCGTCATCACCTTCAACACGACCTATGTATTTGTTTAAAAAACTATCAGCTCCTAAATCTGCATTTGGGTTAGCAGGATCGGCATTTACGCCATAAACATAACCATAAGCTTCATCCCACTTATGCTCCATGTTTGTATAATTTTCACCTTCAGCTACAGTATCTGTATCATTATCGGCTACATTCGTTCCTGCATCTAAAACTGCAGTACTTAAATAGTTATTCAATGCTTGATCCACCATTAAAGCTCCAATAAGTCCTTTATTAACAGCTTGGTTATACTCTAAACCTTTGGCGTTAACATATCTTGTAGATCCTCCACCTGCTTCTTGTATTTTTCCTGCTGTACCTGAAGCTGCATTTACATCCCAATTTGGATAGACTTCACCAACTTGAGCAGCTATCCAAGCATCAAAATCAGCTTTAATAGCATTTGCATCTGTTGTATTAGCAGAAAAATAATCTGTTGAAGCTGCAGTCTTACTTCTAATACTTTTAGTCGAGGCATTTAAATCTGCATCAGAAAATTTATCACCAGTATTGGTAAACATACCATCTAGATCTTCTTCACTTTTAGAAGTATCCTTTAGACCATTGATTAACTCTTCTCCCATTTCAATTCTAGTGGTTTGTCCACTATAACTTATGGTAGTAGCACCATTTCTGGTAAATTCATATGTAGCTGGTGCTACAACATTGTTTGTACCTGTATTATCATCATCATTAGAACATGATTGGAATACTATTGATACAACAAAAAGGGGTAATATTATGTTTTTCATAGTGATTGATTTGGCGTCTTTTTATTTAGACTTATTATAAATAGTTTGTTTCGAGTGCAAATATAAAATGGATTTAGACTTTTGCAAAGTTTATTTAGATTAAATTTAAATAAAGATTTTGACTGAAAAATAACTAGCTATAATTCAATTACTTGAGTTATACCAAAATCAAAAATTTAACATTTAGGTAAACTTAAGAATCTAATGAAAATGATTAAAAATTTTAGATGCCTCGTTATAAGCACTTTCAAAACTTAAGGCATTTAAACTATTCTTTTGTTGTGAAGTAAAATAAGACAATAGTTTTTCAGTTGGCATATTGCCAGTAAGTTCGTCCTTGGCCATTGGGCAGCCGCCGAAGCCTTGGATGGCACCATCAAATCTATGGCATCCTGCTTTATATGCAGCATCGACTTTTTCAAACCAAGAACTAGGTGTTGTATGCAAATGAGCCCCAAATTCTATATTTGGATACATAGGTATCAAATTAGAAAACAAATAATTTATACTTTCAGGATTTGATGTTCCAACTGTATCACTTAATGATAAAATTTTCACACCCATATTCGCTAGTTTTTCCGTCCACTCTCCAACAATATCTACATTCCATGGATCACCATAAGGGTTTCCAAATCCCATAGAAATGTAAACGACTACTTCTTTATCAGCTTTATTAGCAATGTTTAATATTTCAGTAAGAATATCAACCGACTGTGCAATGGTTTTATGCGTATTACGCATTTGAAAGTTTTCAGATATAGAAAAAGGATATCCTAAATAGTTTATCTCCTTATGCTTTGCCGCATCGTTAGCACCTCTTGCATTAGCTACTATTGCTAGGAGTTTACTGGTAGTTTTACTTAAATCTAATTGTGATAGCACTTCAGCAGTGTCTATCATCTGAGGAATTGCTTTTGGAGACACAAAACTTCCAAAATCTATAGTATCAAACCCAACACGCAACAAAGATTGAATATACTGTACTTTTTGTACCGTAGGAATAAACATCTTTATACCTTGCATAGCATCACGTGGACATTCGATTATTTTAATGGGTTTGTTCATCCAGATATAAACAATTTTGGAAGCTAAAAATACTACTATTTTCTGAATGTAATCTTTTCATAAAAACTACGACAAAAAATAAACGCTATAAACTAATTCACTTTAATATGATGAGAAAAATTACCTTTATTTTATTCGCTTTTATTAGCACATTTGGGTTCACGCAAAGCGTTGCTACTTACAATATTGAATTTACTAACTATTGGAATGCAACAGATCACAGTGTTGGTACAACATTTCCAGGTAGCAACGCGCATTGGTCTGATTTAGTAGGCGTAAATCACAACAGTAATACTACTTTTGTACAAAATGGAGTTACTGCTACAAAAGGTGTAGAGGATATAGCAGAACTTGGAGATTCAAATATCTTTCGAACTGTTGATGTGCAAGATGCTATTGATGCTAACAACGCAGAACAATTTTTTAATGCAGGCGACCTATTTCTTAACGAGCCTACCAATAAGATTATTCTGAATAACCTTGAAGTGAACGAAGATTTCCCTTTACTCACTATGCTTTCCATGATTGCACCAAGCCCAGATTGGATGATGTTTGTAAATGGATTGGAATTAAGAGAAAATGGTAATTGGAAAACTTCTATAACTATAGATATTTACCCTTATGATGCAGGAACAGAAGACGGAACAACATATTCATTGTCCAACCCTGCAACGTCAGGAGGGATAATTAGTAGTTTAAGAAATGTAGCACCTTTCAATAATAGTAGAGTCGCAGAATTAAAAATAACACTAGCTTCGGTATTGAGTATTGACACCTTTTTAAATGTAGAAGAAGTAAGAGTATTTCCAAACCCAGCTTCGGACAAAATAACGCTTTCTAACATTAAGAATTCTAACTTAGAACGTATTGAAATCTTTACTATTTTAGGTAAACTAAAGCGAACTGTTTTAACACCAAACGTATCAAATAGTTTTACAGTTGATGTTTCAAATTTAACTTCTGGTGTATATCTCTTGAAGTTTAGTGATAATCAAAGCGGCAGTAGGACTCAAAAGTTAATAATACAGTAATATGCTTTGTGTTTTTTAGCTTAAACGATTATTATTAAGGTTACAACGTTTTTTTTATTACCCAAAACCACTTATAAATAGATTTGAAGTATTATTTATTTAAATAGTACCCAAATCAAACATTATATAGTTTTCATATTAGTTCTATTACCTTTTTTGACTAGAGTAAACTCACAAACTCTAGACGATGCTAATTGTGGTAATTTATATTCAAACAAATTATCAAAACTTAGTATTGATAAAAAAGACATCTTAAATAAATATCAGCAAAATTTCATTCAGTTTAAATCATCAAAAACCAGAACTTTTAAAACTGAAGAAAATAAGATTCCTGTTAAAATTCATGTGGTAAGAGATTCTAATGGAAAAGGCGGACTAGATCAAGATACCATAGAATATTTGATAACAGAATTGAATACTACATTCAAAGAAGCATACATTAGTTTTTACGTTTTTGAAAATATTGATTATATCCACAATAATGCTATTAATCAATTTAAAAAAGGCAATGAAGGTTTATTGTTAGATAATTACTCAGAAGGTATCATCAACATTTATTTTATGGATAAAGTTCTTAATACTTCCGAAAAAAGTATTTGTGGTTATAATGTAGATGATATTGATAAAAATATAATTGTTTTAAAGAATAGTTGTGCCACAAATGGATCGTCTTTTGCACACGAGATTGGTCATTTCTTCTCTTTACTCCATACACATGGTAACAAAAATTCATCAGTTTCAGAATTAGTAGATGGTAGCAATTGTGACACGACTGGTGATGGTATTTGTGATACTCCTGCAGATCCAGGTTTATCTCAACAAACAATAGACAGCTTTTGCAATTATATTGGCAACGAAAAAGATGCTAACGGTAATCTATATCATCCCGATACAAAAAATATAATGTCCTACTCAAGAAAAGCATGTAGAAATCATTTTACACCGCAGCAATTGGGTAGAATGTATGGATTTTATAAGACTATAAGAAGTGATATTGATCCTGAATACATATTCGATAATTCTTCTCAAGATTTAGCAGATATAAAAATTTATCCTAATCCAGTTACGGATAATCTAATTTATCTAGATAGCGGTGTATCAAATAGTAACACACTTAATTTTGAAGTCATCAACCTATCCGGTCAAAGATTACTGAAAGGGATTAGTTATGACGCAACTATAAATGTAAGCATCTTACCTTCTGGAAGTTATTTTCTAGTTTTGAGTAATTCGGAATACAGAATTACGAAAAAATTCATGAAATAAATTACTTTGTATTTAATATAGCTTTATTTATACGCTTTATCAAACTTGGACCTTCATAAATAAATCCTGTATAAATTTGCACTAAATCTGCTCCTGCTTCTAGTTTTTCTATAGCGTCATTAGCAGAATGAATTCCTCCCACCCCAATAATAGGAAATGCTTTATTACTTTTTTCTGAAAGATACTTAATAACTCTTGTACTTTTTTCTTTAATAGGCTGCCCACTTAATCCTCCATTGCCAATGGTCTCAAGTTGTGTTTTAGAAGCTTTTAAACCTGTTCTATCTGTAGAAGTATTACTCGCAATTACACCATCTAGATTAGTACTTTTTACTAAATCTATAATCTCATCTAGCTGTCCATCATTCAAATCTGGAGCAATTTTTAAAACAATTGGTTTTTGAATTTCAAAGGTTTTATTTGCGCTTTGGACTGCATTAATTAACTCTTCTAAATAGTCTTTATCATTTAATTTTGCATGACTTCCCACATTCGGACAACTTACATTTAGCACAAAATAATCTACAAATGGATGTAATGCATTAAAGCATTCTAAATAATCTTTGGTGTAATCTTCAGGTTTAGTGGCAGTATTTTTACCAATATTACCACCAATAATTAACTTCCCTCTATTTTTTTTAAGCTGCACTATGGCAGCTTCCAATCCTTCATTATTAAAACCCATTCGGTTAATAATACCTTTGTCATCCTTTAAACGAAACAATCGCTTTTTAATATTTCCCGCTTGTCCCTTGGGAGTAACCGTACCAATTTCAATAAATCCAAAACCAAAATTTGCAAGTTCGTTGTACAACACTGCATTTTTATCAAATCCTGCAGCTAGCCCTACTGGGTTTTTAAACTTCAAACCAAAAACCTCTCGTTCTAAGCGTTTATCATTAACAGCATATAAACTTCTGAATATGACTGGAAATCCAGGAATTTTAGAAGCAAATTTTATGAGATCGAATGTAAAATGATGAATTTTTTCGGGATCGAATGCAAAAAATATTGGCCTTAGAAGTGTTTTGTACATCTGTAATATTTATGCAAAAATAGGTTGAAATACTGTAAATAAAAAATTGATATTAAGCGTACTTAATTCATCTTAAATTTCAATAAAAATTGTAAATTGGAATGGACTAAATTCCATAAAACAATAGCTAAATATATTTCAATGATTTCAAAAGAAAACATTATAAAACGATTTATAAGTTACGTTACTATAGACACCGAATCTGATCCTAATTCTAGCACCACACCAAGTACTAAAAAACAATGGGATTTGGCGAATAAACTTGCCGAAGAACTTAAGTCTATTGGTCTACAAGATGTTTCTATAGATGAGAATGCATATATTATGGCAACTTTACCAAGTAATGTAGAACAAGAAGTGCCAACTATTGGATTTATATCTCATTTTGACACATCTCCAGACTTTACAGGTGCAAATGTAAATCCGCAAATCATTGAGAATTATCATGGTGGAGATATTGTTCTAAATAAAGAAGAAAATATTATACTGTCTCCTGATTATTTTGAGGATCTAAAGCTATACATCGGTCAAACTCTAATTACCACAGATGGCACCACGCTTTTAGGAGCTGATGATAAAGCTGGCATTTGTGAAATTGTCTCGGCTATGGAATATTTAATTAATCATCCTGAAATTAAGCATGGT
The DNA here is from genome assembly GCA_947502975.1 of uncultured Flavobacteriaceae bacterium. Lineage (GTDB taxonomy): Bacteria > Bacteroidota > Bacteroidia > Flavobacteriales > Flavobacteriaceae > Jejuia. Next base: position 915,133 of record CANNBV010000002.1, on the reverse strand, counting down.
ACTATTAAGGTTGGTTTTACACCAGACGAAGAAATCGGTAGAGGGGCCCATAAATTTAATGTTGAAAAATTTGGTGCAGATTGGGCATACACTATGGATGGCAGCCAAATTGGAGAGTTAGAATACGAAAATTTCAATGCTGCAAGTGCAGTTGTAAAAGTTAAAGGTAAAATTGTGCACCCAGGCTATGCTAAAGGTAAAATGATAAACTCCATGTATATTGCCACAGAATTTTTAAATTCTTTGCCAAGAATAGAAACTCCAGAACATACCGAAGGATATCAAGGATTCTTTCATTTACATGATATAAAAGGAGAAGTTGATGAAACCACATTACAATATATTATTCGCGACCATGATAAGACGCATTTTGAAGCGCGTAAAGAAGTCATGCAAAAACTAACTAATGAATTGAATTCTCAATATGGTCGTGAAGTCATCACAACCGAGATTAAAGACCAATATTATAATATGCGCGAAAAAATTGAACCCGTAATGCATATCGTAGACATTGCAGAGGAAGCCATGAAGCAACTAAATATTGATCCACTAATAAAAGCTATACGTGGTGGCACTGATGGTTCTCAATTAAGCTATATGGGATTGCCATGCCCCAATATTTTTGCTGGTGGGCATAATTTTCATGGACGTTATGAATACGTACCTGTAGAGAGTATGATAAAAGCTACTGAAGTGATTTGTAAGATTGCTGAATTAACTGTAAACCATTCTGATTTAGTATAAAATTACTTAAAACTTATTGATGGGTATTTTTAAGAAATGGTTGAAAAGAATTGGTATTGGTTTATTGTTTTTAATCATTTTAGTACTTATTGCTGGGGTTATTTACGAACAAATAGGAAGGCATAATGCTAAAAAGCACGAAACATCTAGGTCAGGCAGTTTTGTTGATGTAGGTGGACATAAGCTTTACTACTACAAAAAAGGTAAAGGCAAACCCACTGTGATTTTTGAATCTGGGTTTCCGGGCACACACTATAACTGGACAACTACCGATTTGTTTAATGAAGTAAGTGAACGCACTACAGTTGTTGCATATGATAGAGCTGGAATGTTATGGAGTGAACGAGGATTAAAACCAAAAAATGCAGAAAATATTAGCAATGATTTGTATATGCTTTTAGAAAAAGGTGGGTTTGAAAAACCTTATATACTAGTAGGACATTCTGCCGCTGGTATTTACTTTAGACCTTTTGCTGAAAAACATGGAGAAGATATTTTAGGTATAATATTGTTAGATCCTTCACACCCTGACCAAATATATAACGCTTCAGAGAATATTAAAAAATTACTACAACCACCTTTTATACCACCTAAATGGATGCTTGACTTCGCAAATAACACTGGGGTTATACGTTTTATTTCGCACGATAAATTTCTATTTTATAGTATACAGAGTGGAGCTATTCATGATGGTATTACCTATTTAAAAGATGAAACTTCTAAAAAATCTCAAAAAACATCTTTCGGAAATATCCCATTACTTGTAGTTTCAGCAGGTCTAGATCCTCCAATGACAAATGGAATAAAAGATAAAGCTTTAAAAAAAGAAATGCTGTTATATTGGGACAGCTTACAAATAGATATAGCTAAGAGCTCTGCTAACGGCAGAAGAATCATTTCTAAAAACAGTGATCATAATAATGTTATGATTGTAGAAAAAGATCTTATTCTTAAGGAGATTTTACAAATACTCGAAAAACAAGACACTATTAATTTAAAAGAAAATACCGCTAAGTAAAGTGAGTACTGATACTTTATGTCTTCGTATCCAAAACAGCTATCTCTTTCTCAAAAAAATTAATACTTTGAAAATATCTTAGATTATTCCAACCAATTCTTAAAATCCTTGACACGTTCTCTTGCCACTATAACCTCTTGTTCATTATATGAGTTTAGTTTTATTTGTAAACGAGAGTTGGTATAGCTTACCATATCTTTTATAGCATTAATGTTTACAAAAAATTTACGGTTGATGCGGAAAAATATTTGCGGTTCAAGTTCATCTTCTAGCTGTTCTAAAGTAGAGTCTATTAAATAATTTCTATTATCGGTTGTATGTAAATAAGTCCCTTTGTTTTCGCTGTAAAAACATTCTATGTCATCGATATTTATTAGCTTTAAATGCTGCCCAACTTTTACAGAAAAACGTTTTTTGTATTCGCGATCAATTGGGTTTACTAATAATTTTTTGATGTCGTTAAAATCTAGTGTTACAGCTTGTTTTTGAGGCTGACGCTCTTGGTATTTTTTAACTGCTATGGCTAAATCGTCTTCATCAATTGGTTTTAATAAATAATCGATACTATTTAGCTTAAATGCCTGTAAAGCATATTCATCATAGGCTGTTGTAAAAATTACTGCAGATTTAATTTCTATGGTTTCGAAAATTTCAAAAGACAAGCCGTCACTTAGTTGAATGTCTAAAAATATTAAATCCGGGTGGATGTTATTTTGAAACCATGCTATAGATTCTTCAACGGAATGCAGCATTACTTCTACATTCATATTTAGACTTTGAAGCATACGCTGTAAGCGTCTTGCTGATGGTTTTTCGTCTTCTATAATTATTACTTTCATAGGTTTTGGTTGATGGTTGATGGTTGTTAGTTGTTAGTTGTTAGTTGTTAGAACTTAATGTATGTTTTCTAGATTTGACTGTTTTTGGCTAACTGGCACTTAATTGGCAGATGGTTGCGTTAGGGATTGCAGCGGCATCCTTTTTAAGGTTGAACAATACTTGATTTAAGTATGGAGCTTATATTTGAAAGATTGCCACGTCTTAAGCTCCTTGTAATGACACCTTAAAAAGATATAGCGGAAAGCCCGACCCTTGTGGTAACGCCCAAATAATTTTAATCCCACTCACGTTTCTCTTTTTCCATAAATTCTTTGATTTTTCGCTCTTCCCATGATTTACCAAATAAACGATTTTTGCCGAAAACCCCAATAGCATGGAACCCTAAACCTATACCCCAAAAAAATGGAGTGGACCAAGTACCGTAATGCATTATATTTCCTCCGTTGCTAACTATCATAATGATGATAAAAATATTTACAGCAACGTACCAAAAGGCATGCCAGTAGAAGCCTTTAAGCTCTTTAAGTCGTTTTTCTGCCCTTAGGTAAGCTTCTTCATTTCTAAAGTCTTTTTTACCATATGGCTCTATATCATATTTTTCCATAATTGTATATTTTAATTCCATAATTTTTATTTTTCCTCTTGCATCCACTGCCTCATTTTACGTTCTTCCCAAGATTTACTGAATATCAAGTTTTTAGTAAAAACACATAAAGCATGGATACTTAAACCTATGCCCCAGAAAAAGGCAGCAGCGTAAGTAGTCCAGTCGGTAAAAGAAATTTTAGTAACAAAAAAAAGTATTAAAAAAATAAAAATATTAATTACTAAATATGCTAACATGTGCCAATAAAACCCCATTACATTCTCTAACCTTTTACTGGCATTGTAATGTATTTCGCTTTTGTAAAACGTATTTTTACTTTTATTAAATACTCCAAAATGTGACTCTTCTTCTTCAATAAATTCTATAAGTTTCTTGTCTTTCCAGCGTTTAAAAGATATTGTACTATCACTAAACACGGCAAATCCATGAAAGATAATACCTATAGCCCAAGCCATCCAAATCATAAATGTTTTTATGTCAAAGAAAGCTTCAGAAAAAGATTCTCCATTATTAATACTATGCATAACTTTTAAAGTAGATAACAACGTATTAACTATTATGTATACTAAAATATGCGAATAAAATCCCTTAATGTCTTTTACTCTCTTTTTAGCAGATATATAAATTTCTTCTTTTCTAAAATCTTTCATAACGTTTGTTACTTAATTCCAACGGTTATCTTCTTCTTCACGCATAAACTGCTCAATTTTACGTCGCTCCCAATTTCCACCAAATGTTTTATCGCTTACGAATACTTTGAAAGCTTGTATGGCTAAGCCAATACCCCAACCTATCATTGGAAACCAAAACCACTGAAAACTCCAAAATGTTCTGTAGTTTATAAAGATTAGAAACGGAATTACTAAACAGTAAGATATTAAGCTATAATAAAAGTTTTTTAATTCTTCTACGTGGTTTCTTGCACGTAAATAACTGTCGTCCATTTGATTTGATGTTTGTTGTCTCATGACTGATATTTGTTTTGTAAGCATTGGTATTGCTACTGCAAAACTGTTTGCTTGTTTATTTATGTCTACTTCCTTCTTTGTGAGCAGTTTATAGCGCTGCATAATATTGTTTAACCCAACGCCACTGCTCTTTTTTACTATTTGTTTAGGCTGTAAATTGTTTTCTACTACTAAACTACCACCGTCTTCATAAATTCTAATGTTTAGAGGCTTACTGCTAGTTACCATATTATGCTTTACTGCATTTTCAAGAAGAAGTTGTAATGATAGTGGCACTACTCTGCTTTCTGGATTTATGGACCGTTCTGGCATTGTGAAAATAATACTATCCTCAAAACGCATTTTTAATAAGGACATATAGGTTTTTGCAAACTGTAATTCTTCATCTACAGTTACTAACTCCTTATTTTTTTGTTCTAACACATAGCGATACACCTTTGACAAGGATGTTGTGAACTTTTGTGCTTGATTCGGGTTTTCCTCTATTAAACTTGTTAATACATTTAAACTGTTGAATAGAAAATGTGGATCTAGCTGATTTTTTAAAGCATCGAACTTTGCACTTGCGGTTCCTGCTATTACCTTTTGTTCTTTAAGCTTGTTTTGTTGGTATCTGTTATAAAAATAGATAACATGAAACACGCCTATGATAACTAAGGTAATCCAAAGTCCAAATTGATAATACTCAAAGCGCTCTCTTTCTAAAAATGCCTCAACCGATGTTCCTCCGTAAACGAAATAAGTGAAAAGCCTTAGAAAAAATAGTCCTATTAATGTAATGACTGTAGCACCAACAGTTCCAACGACAATCCGTTTAAGTGTACTTTTTCTTTTCCAGGTTAGGCGATTCATTCTATTAAAGAAATACATATTGGTATAACCCAAAACAAAGGCATATAACTGATAGAATGCGAAATTGATTAAAAACTCATTGATATCTTTGAAATTGAATCCGTCGGATAAAAAATTGCCTATAACAAAGACTACACATCCAATGGCAAAAGTTATAATGATATCTTTAATCGATTTTCTCATTTTAAATTCTAATTTTTAAAATTTACTTTTTACAAGATTCTAATAGTTGCTCTACACGATCTTGTCCCCATTTTGGGTGAAACTCGCTTTCTGCTTTAAATTTAGCGAAAAGTTCTAAAGCACGTTCTAAATCTTTACAAAATGGAGCGGTATCCTGACCGAAATATTGAGCACTGCCAATATTCCATTCTGCTTTTGATGCTACTACTCTTGGGTTTTCTGGAGCTATCGCTTCTGCTTTAGCATATAATTCTATCACTTTTGGTGATAAGGTCATGCCGTATGTTGCACCATCAGAAGCAATCCATGCTGTATGTAATAATGCTTGCATTACCATAATTTCTGGATTATTTTTTGAAATTGCGGTAGCATCATTCAATAAATCTTGTCCCTTTTTAAGCTTAGCTGCTAGCTTATCTTTGTCTTGCTCTCCAAAACTAGTAACTATGTTTATTTGAGCAGCCCAATATGGTGGTAACCAATTGTCTGGTTCTGCCGATGCAATACGCTCAAACATATTTGCTGCTTCTGCTGGCTTGTTTTGTCCCCACAGTTCAAATGCTTTCTGCATTCCCTTTTCATAGTTTGTTTGTGCAGATGTTATTGCAGAAATTATTAGTGCCGTGATAAGTATTAAATGCTTCATAATAATAGATTTTTATAATTTAATATGTTGTGTTATTGATTCATTATTAATTTCAAATTTTGCATCTTCCCATTTTGGAGGTCCCATAAAACCTTTAGCATTGTTAGAACATCCATAATCTTCTTTAGGAATTCCAAATAGTCCTGTATCCATTTTATTATTATCATTCTCATCATGATACATAGATATGGCATAAACACCATTTGGTATGTTTTCAAAAACTACTTTACATGTATTGTTTTCTATTTTTGTATGGGTTGATTTATAACCTTTCCCAAGAAAACTATCTTCTGTATTATAAAGTCCTACATACACTTTCCCTTCATTACTTTCTAAATTCGAAATGATAACGGTTACACTATTCTCTGTAATTTCTTGAGCAATAGCAAATGATGTACTTAAAATAAAAAAGCAGATGATTTTTATAAGATGTTGCATAATTGTTTGTTTTTTAATTACGGTACAAATATCCGTTAGACTTACGATTTTTCGAAATTGAACATACCGAACTGTAAAAATATGTACCTGAAATGTAATTTATTTAATAACACCAAACAAAACAGTATAAAAAAGGCTAAGAATACTTAAACTAAAAGTATCCTTAGCCATCCAAACATGATAATGGGAATAACCCTAAAAAGTCTGTTATGTGTTTGTTATTGTTCTGCCATTACAAAGTTTATCGGCAAACTAAATGGCACACTTACTGGTTTTCCACGTTGCTTTCCCGGCGTCATCTTTGGCAATAAACTCACAATGCGCTGTGCTTCATCTTCTAAGATTTTATCTGGTCCGCGAGTTCTAATTTTTGTAATTCTCCCATCTGGATCGATAACAAATATGACAAATACACGTCCTTTTATTTCCATGTCCAACGCTATTTCTGGATATTTAAAATGTTTTACAACATGAGCATTCATCATTTTTTGAAAACAAGTACGCCTTTCAGATTTTTTAACATTCTCACATCCAGGAAATAAAGGTACATCTTCGATAATTGCAAAAGGCACCTCAACATCTTCTTCCATATCTCCAACATTTACATCTTCAACTCTAATGACGTTATCCGTAATTAAATCTTCCTGACTAGTTTCGGTACTCTCAAAAACAGTTTCTTCTATATCCTCAGTATCTTCAATTATCTGCACAGATTCTTGCATTGCTACTGGCGGAGGTGGCGGAGGTGGTGTATTCATACTTACTAAAGGTATTTCCTCAACATATTCTTCCTCCAACATCACGATATCAATTGATACATCTTCTTTCTCATATGTTTTATACTCGATTGCTTGCCATGATAAAAATAGCATAACATTGAGTCCGATTGCGAAATAAAGGCTGCTATTCCGGCCCACCTCTAAATCTGGATTCTTTTTAGGTATCATGCTTATCAGTTTTATTGTTTGTAACTCTCAAAAAGAAATCTTAACGATTCCATTTTCAACCTTCAATTTGATACCATAAAATTAAACAGAACGTCAAATATTATTTATGACATTTGTCATATTCTCAAAATAACTCAAAATTTATAATAATATTCAAACAAAAAAGCGCTACAAATGATTATTTCATCATTTATAACATCACAAAAACAATTCTCTGATAGGTTTGGTTCTGGTTTAACTATCCAGTAACTTAGATGCATAATTTAAACACCTATTATGAATATCAACCTTGCTGTTTTAATTGATGGAGATAATATTCCTGCGGGAAATGTAAAAGAGATGATGGAAGAGATTGCAAAATATGGTAACCCTACCATAAAGCGTATTTATGGGGATTGGACCAAACCTCATTTGAGTAAATGGAAAAAAGTATTATTAGAAAATGCCATTACTCCAATACAGCAATATGGTTACACAGTGGGTAAAAATGCCACAGACTCTGCTATGATAATTGATGCCATGGATATCTTGTACTCTAATAAAGTTGAAGGATTTTGTTTGGTTTCTAGTGATAGTGATTTTACACGTTTAGCTACACGATTAAGAGAAGCCCGCATGCAAGTGATTGGTATCGGCGAAAAGAAAACACCAAACCCATTTATCGTAGCCTGCGATAAGTTTATTTATATTGAAATCCTGAAAAGTAGAGACAACGAAAAGACAGATAATGATGATGAAGATGATGATGCAAAAACTAGCAAAAAGCCTTCAGTTGATAAGATTACTAGAAAAGAAATACATTTAATCAGGTCTTCTATAGAAGATTTATCAGATGAAGATGGCTGGGCATTTCTCGGAGATATTGGTAGCTTGATACAAAAAAAGCGTCCTAATTTTGATTCTAGGAACTATGGTTTTCAAAAATTAACACCTTTAATAAAATCTATAGGTGAGTTTGAAGTTGAAGAACGTAATGCTCCCAATAATACTAGATATAAACATATCTATATTAAAAATAAGGAAAATAGACGTAGCGGAAGACGGAATAAATAATTTGTCCACTTTTTACTTACAAAAACTTCATATTACATATTGTAACATTTTAAAAATCAAGTCGTCTCATTATTTTCAGATGTAACGTAATCGTACACTTGTGTATCAATTCCGAACAACACATAAATTCAATAAAACATAACTTATTGATTATAAGTAATTTATTTTACGGCATGATTATTATATTGTACACTCTTAATAAATAACTATTCATCTCTTATTATGAAAAAAGCATCAATCAAAATCAAAAAACACACATTACAATTATTAATTATTTGCGTCTCTTTAGTCTCCGTTAATTTAGTCGCACAAAATATGCCTGGCGAATCTTTCACTATTACTTCTGAATATATGGAAGGAGATCGCGAGATACAAATTGCATTACCAAAAGGCTATAATGAATGGACTAAGTATGACGTGCAGTATATGCTAGATCCAAAATGGAATATGGAGTTAAGAAAGTCTTTACTTGATTTCATGCAAAACAATACAATGGCTCCTAGAACTATTTTAGTTGGTGTTGTAAGCCCAAATAGAGCGTCTGATATGACACCCACAAAAACCCAAAGGCAACACGATGGGGGAAATGCTGAAAATTTTATAGACTTTATAGGTAAAGAAGTTAAACCTTTTGTGGAGTCTAAATACAAAACCTCTGGGCACAATGCATTTGCAGGCCATTCTTATGGAGGACTATGTGTAATGCATGCGCTTTTAAAAGCACCAGAATATTTTGATTCTTATTTAGTGGGCGATCCTTCTTTTTGGTATGATGACCAATTAATGGTTAAAATGGCAGAGGAAAAATTACCAAATATAAAAGGCAAGGTATTATTTATTGGCGGTCGCAAAGGTAGCGCTTATAAAGGTATGGGAATTGAAGCTATGGAAACTGCATTAAAAAAATATGCAGATCCGTCATTAGACTGGAAGATCGTAGCGTATGAAGACGAAAGTCATAACAGTGTTGTCTATAAACTAAATTATGATGGTATAAAATTTATTGCAGAAGATTACAGGAACAAATCTATAAAGTTTATACCAAATAATGGCGAACTAATTTCAGGAATTCCACTATCAATATATACAATGCAAACACATGACAAATTAAGATATACGATTGATGGTAGTGAGCCAAATTTTGAATCAGAGTTATTTAAAGACTCAATACTTATTTCTAAACCAAGTACTGTAAAAATTAAAATTCCTTCTAAAAGAGCTAATGTGCTTCCAGCCAATAGCGGACAATTTGTTGAAGGAAAGAAACTAAAAGGCATTAAAAAGACTAAAAAATATATTTCAGGTTTACAATATAAATATTATGAGGGTGTATTTGAAAAACTTCCCAAATTTGACACTTTAAATGCTATTAAAGCTGGAACAGTTTCTAAAAACTTTCAATTGAAATCCTTTCCAAAAAAACAAGAATTTGCTTGTGTTTATAATGGTTTTTTTGAAGCCAAAGAAAGTGGTTATCATTATTTTGCTGTAAAATCTAGCGATGGGCTAAAGTTTTACATTCATGATAAGTTGATGATCAATAACGATTGGAGACATGCCGCCTTTGATGATAAATCAACGGTTTTATATTTAGAAAAAGGGCTTCACCCTGTGAAATATGAATACTTTCAATTTAATGGAAAGGCAGAAATTAATCTATTATTTAAAGCTCCAGGTGAAAAACCAGGCCGATTACCATTTGATCGATTTTGCTATAAACCTTAAGTTAAACTGCTTATCGTAATTAAATAAAAATAACAATTAAATACTAAACCTTCTATTTGGTATTTAATTGTTATTCCCATACATAAAACCATTAACTAAGTCTACAAATTATCTAACTGATTACTCTTCTTGTCCTCACTAATTGTCCAAAAGAAGCCCACAAAAAAGAATTGATCTAAAGCTGGACGCAAGGCACGACGATTAAAATTGCCATTCACATCTGGTGTATTGGCATATTGATAACCATTCACATTTTTAAATCCTAATACATTGTTTACTGAGGCGTATAATATTTTTTGCGGACTTATTAAATATGCCCAATTCACACTCAAGCTATTAAATGCTTTTGTTTTTTCGTTTAAAAACCCAGGCTTATTAGGGTTGGTAAATGTTCTTCCTGAAGCAAATCCATAACTAAATCCAACCTGACTTTTCCAATCGTCTATCCAATACTTGGCAACGGCTGAGAAATTATGTGTATTTGCAAAATTGGGCTGAGCTTGTTCTGGGAAGTTTCTATAATCTCGCTTAGTATCTAAAAACGAATAGCTTAACCAGTAATCTACATTTTTTATGCTTTTACTATCTCTCCAGAAAAAATCTATACCCTTTGCAAAACCTGAACCATTACTGCTAAAATTACTATCAAAACTTGGAAAATCACCATCAAATTTTTCTAAGTTGCTATAATCCTTATAATATGCTTCTGCTCTAAATATTTTTCTATCTGCATTGAATTGATAGTTCAAAATATAATGTTTAGCATTAGCTGGTTCAAAATCTTGATTGAATTTCAACACATTACTGGTCGGATTCTGATAAAAGTCACCATATGCTAAAGACAACTGACTTTTATCCGATATTTTATACGCCATCGTAGCTCTTGGCGCTAAAGTAAAATCATCAAACAATTCACTATACTCTGCTCTTAACCCTGTTTTAAAGGCTAAGTCTTTAGATAAAAAGATATCAGCTTCAACAAATGCAGCAGCAATATCATTATCAAAACCATAGGTAGCATTATCCACAAAATCATCGTTGTATTGCTCCTCAAAATCAGTTTTAAAATATTCTGCTCCAAAATATAATTTAAATCGGTTACTAATTCGGTTCTTGAATTTCAATTTAGAATGTAGGGACTTTTCAGTATCTCTAATAGCTCTATCCCCCAAGTTTATTTTGTTCTTAGCGTTAGTAAAACTAAAGCCTGTTTGCATGCTCCATGTGTCGCTTAATACACCCGAATAAGACCCGTTCAAATAGAAATTATTGTTATTTAATTTGATATACTGCCCGTCAGGTGAATTGATATCTTCTTGTGTCAATTCGAAACTACTCGTATCAAAAGCGCCATAAAGTTTAAATAATCCAGAATTCGTTTTCCTTCTATAAACCGCTTCGCCAGAAGCCGTTTCAAAAGGCTTGATAAAATTATTTCTATTTGGAAAAATAGCATTATAAGGCGCAAGATTTACATAAGAGACATTAACACTCACAGAACTTTTCTCCCATTTTTGGGTATTTCCAAGAGTTGCGCCAACACTCATGATGCCAATATCTGTTTTTTCTTGATCTGGTTCATCAACTGTATTTAATAACAACACACTTGATAATGCTTGACCATACTCTGCAGAATACCCTCCAGTAGAAAATGTAATACCGTCAAATAAAAACGGTGAATAACGCCCTCGAGTTGGTGCATTATTGGTTGTTGGTGTATACGGTGTAAACACACGAATACCGTCAATAAAAATTTGTGTTTCGTTTGCATCACCACCACGTACAAATAAGCGGCCATCTTCTGCTACTGTTGTCGTTCCAGGCAAGGTTTGTAAAGCACCTACAAAATCACCCAATGCACTCGCCGTCGTTACCACATCTAAAGGTTTTAATACATTTACCTTACTATTATCGCCTGCTGAAAATGTACCAGCAGATAATACTACTGCATCTAACGTGTTTACATCATCTTTCAACTTAATTTCCAAATCTTTCATATAAGATATATCTCCTAACATCGTAAATGTTTCATAGGATAAAAACGAAACTATTAGAGTTTGAGAACCAGTTTCAGATGTTGAAAATGAAAACTTACCATACTCATCAGTTGTACCACCATCATAGGTGCCTTCTAAATACACATTTGCTCCAATAATAGGCTCTTTTTTTACATTCGTAACTATACCACTAATCGTGGTTTGTGCCTGCATTTGGATAATTATAAATGTGATTAAAATGGTTAGTAAAGTTTTCATAATTTAAAATTTATACATTTTTCGTTAACACAAAATTGCGACAGAACTTTACCATTTAAAACTAACAATTACCGAACTGTAATTTTTTAAAGACGAATTGTATTTTCATAAATCACTCTAAAAACTATTATCAAATTTTAAAAGAAGCTATATTAAATAAATTAAAAACATGCTATTCTAAAAACTATAATTCTAAATCATTTAATGCTTTCATCAAAGTTAAAATTCATCACTTTTTAAAATTCAAAAAAATAAGAATAGCTTTTAAATTAGAAGTGATACATCTAAAAATCACAACTATTATTTTTTTTATATATTAGCATAAGTTCTTCGAAAAAAATCTATAAAAATTATCCAAAACCTACCAATAGATTTTATCTATACTTACATGTTAAAAACCTAAAAATCAATAATTTTAACCGAATTAAATAAACTTTTAGTCTAACTATAAGATTTTAATAAAAAAAAGCATTTATTTTCCTTAAAACTCATAGCGCTTCGTTAAATAATTCTGAAAAAAAATCATTTTTAATGTAACATTTAAAAACTAAAAGCTACTTATTATACAACTAAACCATCAAAATTTTTGAACACAGAATTAGAACATAGCTTTGTTGAATTGTTAGAAAAACATCAAAACATCATACATAAAGTATGTAGATTATACACTAATAATTACGACGCTCACAATGATTTGTTTCAGGAAATAACCATACAACTTTGGAAGGCATATCCAAAATTTCGTGGTGATGCAAAGTTTAGCACATGGATGTATAGAGTAGGATTAAATACTGCAATTACACTTTACAGAAAATCAAAGCGTAGGATAAACACACAAGATTTTGAAGGTGTATCTTTTAAAATAAAAGCAGAGGAATATGATGATACAGAAGAGGAACAGTTAAAATTATTGTACAAAGCAATACATAAGCTAAACGATATTGAAAAAGCACTTGTTTTCTTGTATTTAGAAGACAAAGATTATAGAGAAATAAGTGAAACACTTGGTATTAGCGAAGTAAATGCGCGAGTGAAAATGAACAGAACGAAAACTAAACTAAGAAACATATTAAATCCGTAACATATGGATGGATTAGACCTATTAAAGAAAGACTGGGAAAAAAGCGAAAGCAAGTACCCAAAACTTTCGTACGACGAAATTTACAAGATGATACTTAAAAAATCATCTTCTATTGTAAAATGGATATTTATTATCAGCCTATTGGAATTCGTATTCTGGTTTGGCATCGCCTTTCTTCTTAAAGGCACCTCTTTTTCTGGAAAAATGGAGGCACTTGATTTAGACGCCATTTTAATCCCTATTTCAATTGTTAGTTATGCTGTGATTTTCTATTTCTTCTACTTGTTCTATAGAAATTACAAAAACATCTCCTCTACAGATAATGCTAAAGTATTAATGGAGAACATCTTAAAAACAAGAAAAACAGTACGTTACTATGTAATATTCAATTTAGCCTCCATTGTCTTTGGTGCAATTCTTGGTACATATTATGCTATTAATCACGATCCAGAACTCATTGAAAAAATACAGCAAGCCACAGCAAATGGTGATGAGATGATGGTTTATACCATTTTTATAATTACAATTATTGTAATGCTTGCTATAGCTATTGGTGTTTTAGTACTGTTCTATTGGTTAATTTATGGTATACTTCTTAAACGTCTAAATCATAATTACAAGGAACTCAAAAACCTCGAAGAATAAATTTTATTTGGGCGTTACCCTCCTATGGTCGGGTCGGGCTTTCCGTTATATCTTTTTGCCATTATGGCTTCGACAACCTCAGCCACCAATACCAAAAAGGATGCCACTATAATCCCTAACGCAGTTCAGGCATATTGTTTTTAAATTTTACTAAATATTAAACACATCAACAGCAATAACATTACCAGGCTGCATGGCGTTTAATTGAATAGCTCCTACCCTAACCCTCACTAAGCGCAAGGTTGGATAACCAACAGCCGATGTCATTTTACGTACCTGCCTAAACTTCCCTTCATTCAAAGTAATAGACACCCAAGATACTGGACCATGGCGTGCATCTCTTATTTTTTTTGAGCGTTCTGGAAGTTTAGGTTTAGTTTTTAATTTATGCACTTTACAAGGTTTTGTTCTGTATTTTTTACCATCAAATCCAATCACTACACCATCTTTAAGTTGTAAAACAGCGTCTTCCGGAATATCACCATCCACCAAAGCATAGTATTCTTTGTCTACTTTTCGGCTGTTGATAAAATCGCTCATTTTGCCATCTGTAGTTAACAACAATAAACCTTCCGACTTTTCGTCTAATCTCCCAATAGACATCATACCTTCAGGAAAATCATGAAGTTCACCCAGAAATCGTTTCGATTGTTGTTTGGAGTCATTGCTTGTAAACTGACTTAAATACCCGTAAGGCTTGTAAATAATAAAGTGTTTATGATTCACTCCAAGACGTTTTCAATATATCGTAGACCAAAGACTTCGTTGGGGTTTGTCCATTTATTTTACTGCGTACCACATCAAAAGCAACTTTAAAATCACATCCAGATTTATAGTTAGAACATCCGTAAGCCGTTTTTCCCTTTATTACGGTTCCTGTTTTACATTTTGGGCATAATAGGTCATCTTGTTTTGGTTTTTCAGCAGTTTGTTTAGGCTCTAATTTAAGGCGAAAATTATCATCAAAACGTATCAAGCCTTCAATAGTTGTGGAGCCTTCCTTAAACCCCTTTAAATTAACTGTAGAACCCTTTTGAAGTAATCTTACAAACTGTTTTTCTGAAATTTTCTTAGCTTTAAATTTAAAAGGCATTACAAAATCACAACCAGACTTATAGCTAGAGCATCCATAAGCAGATTTCCCTTTAATGAGTTGACCATTTTTACATTTCGGACAGTTTTCTGAAGTAATTCCTGCAGCTGCCTTGGACTTTGCTTTTGAAGCATTTTTCTCTACCGTTACTGCATGCGAAATATTAGCACGTTTCGTTTCGCTTCGTACTTCGTATACCAAAGCATCAACCATGCGTTTCATATTTTTAATAAACGCTCCTGCACTGTAATCTCCCTTTTCAATATCTTTCAACTGTTTTTCCCATTTACCAGTAAGTTCAGCAGATTTTAATAAATCGTTTTGAATGGTATCAATTAACTGGATTCCTGTTTCAGTTGGCAATACTTGCTTTTTATTACGCTTTATATATTTTCTTTTGAAAAGTGTTTCAATGATGTTAGCACGGGTAGACGGTCTACCAATACCATTTTCCTTCATTAGATCACGTAACTCATCATCATCCACTTGCTTTCCTGCAGTTTCCATAGCTCGCAATAAGGACGCTTCGGTAAATTGATTTGGAGGTTTGGTCTCTTTTTCTAAAAACGATGGTTCATGCGGCCCTTTTTCACCTTTCTCAAACATCGGTAAAACACCCGATTCTTTCACTTTTTTATCTGGATTCTCAAATACAATACGCCACCCTTTTTCCAAAATTTCTTTTCCGGTGGTTTTAAACGCTACTTCTGCTGCATTACCTATAACTGTTGTGTTAGACACAATACAATCATCATAAAACACAGCAATAAAACGTTTTACAATAATATCATATACTTGTTGTTGATTGTATTGCAGTGACGTTTGCATCCCAGTAGGAATAATTGCATGGTGATCTGTCACCTTTTTGTCATTAAAAACTTTAGTGGACTTCTTTATTTTTTGCCCTAAAAGTGGCTGTGTTAATTGAGAATAATTAGTCAGTTTTTTAAGAATACCAGGAACCTTGGGATAAATATCAGTTGGCAGAAAAGTGGTATCTACTCTGGGATAAGTCACCACTTTTCGCTCATATAATGCTTGCACTATTTTTAAGGTTTCATCTGCCGAAAACCCAAATTTAGTATTACAATACACTTGTAAACCTGTTAAATCAAAGAGTTTTGGTGCATATTCCTTGCCTTTCTTTTTGGTGATAGATGTAATTTCAAAATCACTTTCTTTTACTTTGTTAGCTAGTGCCTCGCCATCTTCTTTTTTTAAGAAGCGTCCTTCTTCATAGCTAAATAGCGTATCTCGATATAAGGTTTGTAATTCCCAATATGGTTGTGGTTTGAAGTGTTCAATCTCTTTAAATCGGTTAACAACCATAGCCAAAGTTGGTGTTTGCACCCGGCCGACCGACAGTACTTGTTTGTAACCACCATGCTTCACGGTATATAATCTCGTGGCATTTATACCAAGGAGCCAATCGCCAATAGCTCTAGAAAACCCAGCGTAGTATAAATTATCATAATCAGCAGCTGGCTTTAAGCTTTCAAAACCTTCTTTAATAGCCTCTGTGGTTAATGACGAAATCCATAAACGCTTTACGTCTCCTTTATAATTCGCTTCATTCATCACCCAACGTTGAATAAGCTCACCTTCCTGACCTGCATCACCACAATTTATAATAACATCAGCTTTTTGAAATAAGCTTTTTACAATATTAAACTGCTTTTGTATTCCTGAATTAGCCGACACCTTGACTTCAAACTTTTCTGGGAGCATTGGTAAATTATTTAAATCCCAACTTTTCCAATACGGTTTGTAATCTACAGGCTCTTTAAGTGTACACAAATGTCCAAATGTATAGGTTACGGCATAACCATTACCTTCAAAATAGCCATCGCGCTTTGTACTTGCTCCTAAAACAGCAGCAATTTCGCGGGCAACACTTGGTTTTTCAGCTATACAGACTTTCACTTATTTAATATTCAATTAGCAACGCAAAATAGAAATTTTAGCAAATTCTAAAAAAGGGAGTTGTTAGGAGTTATTAACGAGTTCTTGGTTTGTGAATATTTGACTTTGTAAAAATTTTCAACTAAATTCGTTTAACGTCGGATATAGTTCATTAAAACGACGCGTATCCGTGAAAGTTAGGCAACATTAGAAACTCTATGAACTTCAAATACTATTTCGTAGCACTTATATTTTTTGTCGCTTCCTGTAAAAAGGAAAATCAAGACTTCTCAAAATCACAAACAAAACTATCTACTTATAAAATTACAGAATCAGATTTAGAAGTTTACCAGAAATGTTTAGATTCAATAGTAAATACGCATCTATTCAAAACCGAAAAAGCATATGTCCTTGATACGACTTTTGCTCATTCCTCATTAATGAACAATTTTGGTGATTACCTATATGAAAATGACATAAACAGAAGTATTAAAGACAAAACTGCCTTTAAAGAATTCTTATCATTAATTGACGCTCAAATTAATGACATAAATTGTCCTAATAGTAATTTAAATTTAAAGATACCCTTTAGTCTCATTAAACCAAATACTCTAGTCAGCTTTAGCAAACCAAACCCTAAATATATAACGGCATACATGGCAGATATTTATTGGGATAGAGATGACAATTATATTGTTGATAATGGTAGTCTTCATTTTATGATATTTCAACTAAAAGAGAATGAAATAAAAGATTACTATAATACTTGGGTGATTTTTAATTGATTAAACGTTGCCTAACAATGTGTATAGTTAATTGTTAATCCTTTACATACTCGGGAAAATTCTTCATATTTTCATCTGGTTCTTTTCTTTCGCTAACTTAGTACTATTCAATGCAACTAAACATAAACGAACATACTAAACAAATCTCTCCAAAAACAAAAACCACTTTCAATTAATAAATAAAGCTTGTAGCCGCCACATTATAGATTTAAACTTCATCCTCATAGCGAAACCATATTACATAACTTAATATTTCAATCTTTATAGTTGAAGGTTAGTTCGGGCTACTTCACAGAAAAAAATATAGAGCCCAATTCTTCAACTTCACAAGTTTATACTAGCCAATAAAATTATTCTTTCATATAGTTATTCTTTCATATAGTTACTCTTTATAAGAAAAAACTTTACATAAAATGTATTTCATCGAATAAATTATATATTTAATCGATGTTTTTGTTACTTTTGTCGAATATTTAAAAAACTCGTTCTCTCACAATGCATAAAATTTCGCCCCTAATTATTCTATTATGTATTAGTTTTGTTAGTTTTTCTCAAGTTGGAATTGGCACAACCAATCCAGATCCGTCATCTGCTTTAGATATAGAATCAACAACTCAAGGTTTTTTACCACCAAGAATGACAAGTGCACAAATAAGTTCCATTGTTAATCCTGCAGAAGGTTTATTTGTTTTTAACACCGATAGTAAATGCTTCCAATTTTTTAATGGGACTAACTGGTCTGGTTGTTTAGGCGAGTTTCCAACCAATTCCTTAGATTGCAGTTCTATAACTTCAAATGGTGCTTTTTCTGTTGACAATCCTTTAAATGCCGCTAATACTATAACTATTGATGTTCTTGTTAACGTTATTGAAACGTATACGATAAGTACAAATACTGTAAATGGTTATAGTTTTTCTGGATCTGGAGCTTTTAGCTCTATTGGTGTTAACACGATAACTTTAACAGGAACCGGTACTCCAACGTCTGCTCAAACCGATAATTTCACTATTACTTTTGCCGGTAAAAGTGATACTTGTAACGCTAATATTAGCGTAGTAAATGTTTTACCTAATTGTTTGGCATATTTTGATGCTGGATTTACTACAGATGGTGTATATACAATTGATCCTGATGGTGCTGGCGTCAACCCCGCATATGAGTGTTATTGTGATATGACTAACGATGGTGGTGGTTGGACTTTAGTGTTTAATCATAATACCGTAGGTGGCTATTGGGCTAACGATGTAGAAGCTAATGAATTTAATATCGCTTCACCAAATATAACTACTAACAAGTACTCTATTTTAAGTAAATTAGATGAGTTAAAAAGTGCGACCGCTTATGAGTTTAGGTTGCATTATCCTGGTTTAGGAATAACCAATCATTGGAGCCAAACTTTTGATCCTAGAAGTGGAGGCTCTCCTTCGCGACCCGTCCCTGGGTATATTCCAATTAGTATAGATACCACAGCAAGTTTATGGGGAGGATTAGAACAAAATAGTACTAACACTTATTTAGATGGTTCTGCTAATCATTCTAATTGGTGGTATTCTTTAGGAAGTGTTAATGCCTACAATGGTGGTATACCAGGGCCAGGCTCTGTTGTTTCACAAGTACAATTGTTTGTTCGATAATTACCTCTATTTTGAAATATTACTTTACTTGAATCTGTTTTCTTTTGTCTCCTAGAATCTTAGAAATCTGATTACATAACCAAATACAAAACTATCTTAGGTTAAACTAGAAGTTGGCAGACACGTGCGTTAGGGATTGCAGCGGCATCCTTTTTGTGAAGCTTTAAATGCTTATTTAAGTATAAAGACGGTAATTTATTAATAGTTTAGATCCCGAAATAAGTTCGGGACTGCTTCGCAGAAAGATATAGCGGAAAGCCCGACCCGACAGGGGAACGCCCAAATACAATTTATCATCAAAACACCCTTTTATGGTGTTACAGTTATTGTTGTAAATTGTTTTGAGTTATAATATCAGTATTTTTTTAACGTGAAATTCCACTTATACTTATTGAATAAAACTATGCTTAGATAGAGGTATAAATTCTTTGAATTTAATTTCTTTTTGAATTTTATAGATGATTTATTGAAATATTCGGTGACGCTATATTTTACATCTCTTCCGCGTTCTTTTAATAATTGATAGGTTTTATATCGTAAATATGGTGCTAAATTTTTACCTCTGTAAGCGTGTATAGTCCAGATATTGAAAAGATAGGATTCATTGGGTTTTAGCTTTAATATTCTTCCTTTAAAGTCGAAATCTTCTAGGGCTACATACATGTAGGTAACAATTTCTGAATTACATTCTAAGCCAACACATAAATAACCATTTTGCATGCCTTCAATGACTTCATCTAGCTCTTCTTGAGGTCGATTTTGATAAATAACTTTCACCTCTTCTATGCTAATATATTTTACAGTATATGCACTGGCATCTCCCTTAATGGCAGGCTCATTGCATGGGGTAAACTCTTCTTGTACCCAGTAATATGGTTTTATATCGATACCTATATTAGCCAGTCTATTACGCAAACCAAAGAGGAACATGCCATTTCGGACGATATTCCAATAGCGCTGTATAGCTGGTAGGTCTTGGGGACTTTTAGCTTTCATTTCTATTTAAGTATTTAAAGTCTACCGTATTTACCATTTCCTATTTGTAAATTCATTTTTTTTCGGAAGGTTTTAGGAGACATCACATTTCTTTCATTAGCTTGCGCTATAACATGCACTCTTTCTAACAATTCTGAATTTTTAGCTAATTTAGTTCTAGCTGAATCGTACCAGATATTATCTTCTATTCCTACTCGCACTCCTCCACCAAACGCTAGGGATAACGAATTCATTTTCAACTGTTCATTACCAATTCCTGCGAGGCTCCAAAATGAATCTTTAGGAAGGTCGTTTATCATCACACCCGCATGTAAAAGGTTGGCTTGAGAACACGCAATATTACCAAAAAGTAAATTAAAATAGTATGGAGGCGTTATGAGACCCTTTTTCTCTAAATATTTAGCATAATTTATCATACCAATATCAAATACTTCAAGCTCAGGAACTATACCTTTTTCCATCATCATATTTGCTAAACTCATTATCATATCTGGTGCATTTACACTTGCAGTTTTGTTAAAATTTAACGAACTAAGTGTTAGGCTTCCCATATCTGGTTTTAGTTCATCTTCCAGAAGTAATGGATCACCGCGCTGTTCTAATTCACCAAAATCTCTACCACTTAATGAAATACAAATCACTAGTTCTGGTGCATGCTTTCTAATACCTTCAATAATTTTAGCATACTCTTCCTTTTTATAAGTAGGTACATGTGTTATTGGGTCTCTAGCATGTAAATGTACCATTGTAATACCAATGTCATTAGCTTCGAGTACGTTATCTACTATTTCTGATACAGAAACTGGCACATAAGGTGTCATTTCCTTAGTAGGTATCATTCCTGTAGGTGTAAAATTTAAAATGAAGCTTTCATTCATAGTTATAAACCTTAATTAAATTTATATAGTATTAATAAGATATAGCCAATATAGTTAGTATTCAATTGTTAAATAAAAAGTATCGATTAAAACACTATAAATTGGTTTATTTCCCAACCTACTTTACACTAAAAATATTAAAGTGCCAACAAGCAATTTATTAACACCAAATACTATTGTAATCACTCTGTTTACGATTAAACTAGGGAAATCTTCATTTGGATAAGGCAATAAACTGTTTCACAAAATTACCATTCCCGCAATTTATCTAACTCTGCTTGTGCTTTAAGTTCTGCCTCGGGAATTACTTTTAGAAATGATGGGTGCTGCTCTATGGCATATTCTATTTTTTTTACAATTTCGTCGGTAGTCTCATTATCGTAATCAATCTCTAAAGGCGCTTTAATTTCCATAGATTGAAGAATATTTTTCTTTTTAATACGCAGTCCTTTTTTATCGAAAGAACGTCTAAAACCATCAATTACAATAGGAACCACAATAGGTTTGTAACGCTTTATGATATGAGCTGTACCTTTTCGTATAGGTTTAAACGGGGTTGTAGTACCTTGTGGAAATGTGATAACCCAACCATCATTTAAAGCTGTACCAATACTAGAAATATCACTCATTTTAACCTGTCTCTGTACATCTTTACCTTCAGAGCGCCATGTACGTTCAATACTAACTGAACCTACATACGCCAAGATTTTTGGTAATAATCCAGCTTTCATGGTTTCTTTGGCTGCAACGTAATAGATGTTTAATTTAGGATTCCAAAGATATCCCACGTTTTTTATAGAATCTGTACGTCCGCTTAGGCTTGCATTAAATACATGAAACATAGCTACAACATCAGCAAAATAGGTTTGATGGTTAGAGATAAAAAGTACGTTTTTGTCCGGAAGATCTTTTATAATCTCTGAACCTTCAATCTGTAATTCGTTGAACCCTCGAAATCTTCTATGTGTCATAGCTCCCAAAATCCTGATGAGCCATTTTTTTACAAAAAGTATATGTCCGAATGGATTTGTTTTAAACAATCCCATATATTAAGTATTTGTTTTTGGTTGGGCTACAAAGGTAATAAATCTATAATCTATGCCAACTGGTTGACAATATCCTTAATTTCACTTAAAACCATAGCAGTTGCCCCCCAAACTGTAAACCCATTAAGTTTAAATGCAGGTACTTCAATACCAATACTATATGACGTTTTTACTTCTTTTGAAATGAGATTTTCATCATTAATTAAATCAGATAGTTTTACCTCTATTATCTTTTCTACTTCGCTTTCTTGTTTTTTGAAAACAGATTGTTCTTGTACGATTCCTATAAAAGGTTGCACACAAAAATTACTTGGCGGAATAAATACTTGCGATAGTTTTTTTACTACTTGAACATCATCAACTGGCACACCTATTTCCTCAAAAGTTTCCCTTATAGCAGTTTCTTCAAGATCCTTATCAGATGGTTCTATTTTTCCACCTGGAAATGATACTTGTGCCGAATGAACGCCTTTGTATGTTCTTCGAAGAATGAGTGCAAATTGTGTTTCTTGTGTTTGATTTGGGTAAAACAACGCTAGCACACCTGCTTTTTTGGCCTGTTTTAATTGTGATTCTGAATATTGCGCAAAAGATTTACGTGTTGGTGGCACCATTTTAAAATGCGATGATTCGGCAGGTAACACTATATTTTCTATTTTTGGAATCAAGTTTACGAATTCATCAAAATTCATTGTCTATGCGTGTTGTATTGTTTTTAGGTCTCTTTTTATTTTTTCTGAATTGTGAAGATAAACAATCTAAAAAAAAGGATTCTTTAAAAGCTAAAGACACTACAGAAACTGTAAAACAGGTTGAACTAAAAAAAGATGATATTGAGAATAACAGTGACGTATTCCCTGTTTTAGACACCAAGAATGCCATGGAATTCTTTTTGGTCTATAACACAAAACATAAAGAGAATAAGGTGAGAATAACTACAGATTTTGGAGCTATTGACATCTTACTATTCGATGAAACTAAATTTCATCGTTCTAATTTTATCTACCTCACTAAGCAAAAGTATTTTGACGGCACACAATTCTTTAGAGTTATCAATAATTTTATGATACAAGGAGGTAATGGTGATGATATGGCTACAGCCATTAAACGTAGAAAAATTGGAAAATACCTACTACCTAGAGATACTAATCGTGGTTTTAAACACGATCGTGGTACTGTTTCGATGCCTAGTAGCGATATAGAAAACCCACATAAATTAGCATCTCCATATCAATTTTTTATAGTACAACAAAAAGGAGGCGCTCATCATTTAAATGGTGATTATACGGTTTTTGGCAAAGTAATAAAAGGAATGGATGTGGTGGATAAGATTGCTTCTGTAAAAACAGATGAGGCAGATTGGCCATTGCAAAATATTTATATAAATAATGTTGAAATTCTCAATTAAGTAATTGATATCTTTGGCATACAACTAAACTATACACTATTCATGAAATATCATATTAATTATTTTTTTTCACTCTTATGCATTATACTTTGTACTAGTTGTAAACAAAAAAATGATGTTCTTATTGCCGAAAACTCAAACACCAACGTTGCAAAGAAAAAAAATGTTGTCCTTATTCTAATTGATGATTTAAGCCATTTAGGTGTATCAGTATATGGCGCAAATCGTGTTAACTCCAATCGAGGCTTATTCAAAGATGCTCCAATACATACCCCAGAAATTGATAAACTTGCTAATGAAGGCGTTATGTTCAACAATGCACATGCCTACCCTTTATGTGAAGCTACTCGCATTGCATTAATGTCTGGCAAACATAACTCTCGTAATTATTTACGTTGTAAATCTCAACATGCTTCTGATATTACATTTGGAGATGTTTTTCAGAAAAATGGATATGCCACTGGTATGTTTGGTAAATGGAAGCAAACTCGAGGTACCAAAGAAATTCATGGCAAGGATTATATTTTTGAATTTGGTTGGGATGAATTCACCTGCTTTGATGTAATTACAGAAGGACAACGTTTTATCAACCCTAATTTGGTGAGAAATGGCGTTATAATGAATTATGAAGGAAGAACAGATGTAGATCCAGAAACTGGTAGACAATGGTATGGTCCAGATATTTGTAATAGAGATGCATTAAGTTTTATTGAGAAAAATAAAGACAAGCCCTTTTTTCTCTACTACCCCATGTTATTGGTACATGATGAACACCAACCAACTCCTAGCACTAAGCCTAATAGTGTTTTTGACAATTTTAATGGAGAGAGAAGTAAAAACTACAAACCAGATGACCAAACCTTTTTTCCTGATATGGTTTCATATACCGATCAGCTTATTGGAAACATAATAAACAAGCTAAAAGAAGAAAACCTCACAGATAACACTTTAATTGTGATTATGGGAGATAATGGTACAAAAGAATCATTTACACATGTTTTAAATAATGGAGATTTATACCCTGCACGAAAAGGAGGCACTTCAGATAACGGCACCCATGTTCCATTAATTTTCTTCTCAACAAAAGATTTACCTCAAAAAACAACCTATGACGGCTTGGTTAACTTAACTGATATTTACCCAACTATTCTAGACGCGGCCAACATAGAAATTCCAAATAAACAAGATATAGATGGCATAAGTTTTTGGAATGAAGTAATTTCAGGAAAACAAAAACATAGAGACATCATTTACACTTGGTATAATGCCAACAATCTGTATACAGATCACTCTGAACTTTTACGATTTGCTTTCAATAAAAATTTTAAATACTACGCCCCAACGCCTAAGTTTCCTGAAGGTCGCTTTTTTGATTTAAGAACTGATCCTCTAGAACGTGAAGGTGATTATTTTGAAGAACGAAAGTGGAAACTAAGATTATATAGTGGTTTAAAAATTAAAGACCTAAATGAAGAACAAAAAACTGCATATTTAGTTTTAAAGGATGAGATTGAAAAACAAGATTATGTAGCAGTAAAACGTTTAAATATTAAGGCCAATCAAAACTCTTTAAACATAGGAGATAATTTACAATTACAACATGAAGTTGTCCCCAACAATGCCACTAGAAACAATATAATTTGGCATTCTGAAAACCCAGAAATTGCTACCGTTGATAAATTCGGTGTACTTACCGCTCACAAATCTGGTAGTGTAAAAATCAAACTATATTCTTGGGATGATGCTTACCCGTTATCTGCAAATACACCTGAAGAATTTAAAACTAGCGGGATTCAAGATGCGATAGAAATTACAGTACTCTAGTTATTTTTTGATCTGTAAATTGAGGGTAAAGCAATTTTAAACTTTACCGCAAGTAATCTAGAAACAATCACGACCAAACCAGAAATCATAAAAACAAATTCGGTTTTTATTAGAAATTCATTGAGTATAAAATAAGTAATACCACCTAAAATACAAGCTGTTGCATAAATCTCTTTTCTAAAAATCACAGGTATTTCATTACACAAAATATCTCGAATAACACCACCAAAACTGGCAGTCATTGTTCCTAAAGCAATACATATTATAGGATGTAATTCAGCATTCAACCCCTTTTCAATGCCTACTACAGTGTACAAACCAATACCAATAGTATCAAATAAAAACAACGACGTTCTTAAATAATTTATTTTACTTCTAAAGATGATTGCAAAAATGGCAGATCCCATAATCACATAAGTATACGTCATATCTGTCATCCAACTCACAGGTGTATTTCCAATTAATAAATCGCGAAGCGTACCACCACCAACGGCAGTTACAAAAGCAATAATTAGTATACCAAATAAGTCCATTTTTTTATTAAATGCAACTAATACGCCAGAAATGGCAAAAGCTATCGTTCCTAATATATCTATGGTGTAGAACATAGTTGTTTTTTTATGGCGTTCCCCTTCGGGTCGGGCTTTCGGCAGTCGCTCTCTGCGAGGAGCTTCAACAAATGCCTCAATCCCTAACGCATGTATCTGCAAGCATCAGTATTTAACTAAACTAATTTCCTTTTTTGTTAATTTTTATTCTTTGAGATCTCGCCTACGGCGGGATAAGCGATTCACACAAGTTTTTTTTCAAAAAACTTGGTTCTCTCAGATACTTCGACTTCGCTCAGCATAAGCGATTCACACGAATTTCACGAAAAGTGAAATTCGGTTCTCTGCTTACATATCTTGAGTATAAAAATTATAATCTTTTAAAATCACATCAATAAATTCAATATCGTTAGGTTGTTTTACTTCTTTAATACCAACGACTTCAATTAATTTATTTCTCAATTTTATGAGTGTCGCATAATCTTTAGCTGCTCTTGCTCTAGTAAATGTATCTTTTATGATACGTGCATCATTATCTGATAGTTTTATCACATTAGGATATGTAGGCTTGTAGTCTGTTTTCAATTGCTCCAAAATCGTGTGATTAATATTCACTTTGTCTTTTAAGCTAATTACTCCTGTACCCGCAGCCATATCACCTAATCGCTGTAGCTTTTTACTAAAAATAATAACAAAAAACCCAATGCCAAACATCCATACATCTACAATTCTAAAAAACCAACGCACCACATAATCAGAAAATGTAGCTTGAAATCCATCAATTTTTACAACTCTAATCTTTAGTACTTTTTTACCAAGGGTTTGTCCGTCCAAAAATGTCTCTAACGCTAACGTATAAAACATTACAGGAAAACTCAACACAGTGCTAATTCCTATTTGAGACCATTGGTCCATATCCTCAAAAACACCAAATACTTTATTCAGTATTAATAAATATCCAATTTTTATGGCTGTATCTATGATAAAAGCAACTAATCGTTCACCTACTCCTGCAGCATTGAACTTTATTTTTACATTTTGCGTCGTGTTAATTTGTAACTCTGACATTTTATATTTTAATTTATCTCGTATATGAGAGAAGTTGCATTTATTAAGCAAAATAAAGAAAAATGGTTGAGTTTTGAGACTGCTATTCTTAATAATGATTTAAACGATCCAGATGAACTTGCTTCAAACTATATCCAACTTGTAAACGATTTGGCATATGCCCAAACCTACTACCCTAAAAGTAAGGTGATTACATATTTAAATCAGCTTGCAACCAAGGCATTTCAAAAAATATATAAAACCAAACGGCAAGACACTAATAGGATTATTAGTTTCTGGAAAACCGAAGTACCTTTAATTTGTTACCAATACCGAAAATTTATATATGTTGCCTTTATCATCTTTTTTGCTTTCACCTTTATAGGAGCCATATCTGCCGCCAATAATGCAGAGTTCTTACGATCTGTTGTAGGTGATAGCTATGTAGATCAAACTATTGAGAATATAGAAGCTGGAGATCCTGTAGCTGTATACAAAAGCGGGAGTAATTGGGGAAGTTTTATTGGTATTACCATCAATAATCTAAGAGTTGGAATTATTGCTTTTGTTTTTGGTGTGTTTCTGGGCATCGGCACCTTATATATTATGTTTAAAAACTGTATCATGCTGGGGTCTTTCCAATACTTTTTTTACGAAAAACAAGTGTTTTGGGAAAGTGTTCGTGGTATTTGGATACATGGCGCCATGGAAATATTCGCCATTGTAATTGAGTGCGCTGCAGGTTTAATTCTTGGTGCTAGTATTCTGTTTCCTTCAACACATTCTAGATATACCTCTTTTAAACTAGGTGCAAAAACAGGGATTAAAATTTTAATAAGCACTTTTCCTTTTACATTTTCTGCTGGGTTTTTAGAAGGGTTTATCACCAGATATTCTAATATTATGCCTAATTGGTTATCGGTTGGCATCATATTAATTACCTTAAGTATCATAAGCTATTACTATTTAATTTATCCGTATAAAGTTCAAAAACAAATTACCCAAATTCCAGTTCCTAACGTTACTTAATGAAACAAAAGCCTCTACATATCTTTCTAATTTTAATGCTTTTGATACTTAGTCATCAATCATGTTTTGCTACAATATTTACTCAAGAACCAGAGACATATCGTCTTTTTGACTCCGACTTTAAAGAGCGTTATTCTGGTGATAAATATAATTATGAAGGAAAAAAAGTAGTAAAAAAAACCAGAATGGGCTCTGGTCAGTATGAAGATTATGAAAAAGGAAAAACGAGAACTCAAGAGAGAAATAATTCTGAAGAGGTCTCCATAAATCTTGGGCCTTTCGGATTTGTATTTTATATTGTTTTAGCCATAGCCGTGTTATATTTAGCGTATGTTTTACTTAATGAAGGCGGCACTAGTATATTCGCTAGAAGTAAAAATAAATCTATTCAGCGTTATGAAGATATTACTGCAGAAAATATTGAAAACGCCGATATTCTCGCTTTAATAAAACAAGCGGAAAATGATCATGATTACAGGCTCGCCATTCGCTATTATTATTTACTCGTTTTAAAAACCTTGAGTTTAAAAAATCATATAAAATTTGAAGACGATAAAACCAATGCCGAATATTTAAATGAAATTAACGAAAAGTCATTTAGTAAAGGGTTTTCGTATGTGTCGTATTTATACAATTATATATGGTATGGTAAATTTAATTTAGAAGCATCGCAATATTCTAAAGCGAAAGATAATTTTAAGTCACTATTAAATCAGGTAAAATAATGAAGAAGCTTTTACCTGTCATATTAGTCATTATAACACTCATCATAGTAGCTTCATTAACTTTTGGAGTAAGACGCACCAAAACTATTGACTGGGAAGAGTCCTTCAACGAAAAAAGTAATAAACCGTATGGTGTTAGTGTACTTTATAAAGAGCTTCCTAAACTTTTTGAAGACTATCAATTAAGAACTGTTTATCATCAACCATCAAGTTATCTTACGGCAAATTCTGAGTTTGGTTATGGAGATCATCATGCAAAAGGCAACTATATTATTATTGGAAATTCTGATTATCTCACCGACTTTTCAGTGGATAAACTTTTAGGATTTGTTAATGATGGCAATACACTCTTTATCTCAGATTATTACTATGCGCAACGACTTCATGATACGCTAGGTGTTGATGTAGATTTTGAATATAATCCAAAGAAAGACAGTATTACAGATTTATCGTTTCATAATAAATCTTTAAACTCAATTCAAGTTGACAAAAACGAGGGTGACTATTATTTTTCAGCTTTTGACAGTATCAATTATTCTATTTTAGGCTACGCTGAAACTGATAAAAAGCGTGTAAACTTTATAAAAATTCCGTTTGGTGATGGTACAATTCTATTACATACCGAACCAAAAGCCTTTACAAACTATCATATTTTAAAAGATGACAGATATCGCTATGTAGAAAGTGTACTCTCGTATTTACCCGATGATGATGTATATTTCGATTCCTATTCAAAACGGCAAACAGCTTATGGTGATGCTGAAGAGGAATCTAACTTGAGTTGGTTTTTAGAGCAATTATCTTTTAGATGGGCCTGGTACACTGCTTTAATCTTCCTTTTCCTATTCATGATTTTTAATGCAAAACGCAGACAACGCATTATAAAGATTATAAAACCTTTGCAAAATACTAGCTTGGCTTTTGTGAAAACAATATCGAATTTATATATCGAAACGCAGGACTATAAAAATTTGATTGAGAAAAAAATAACGTACTTTTTAGAAAAAGTTAGAACTGACTTTAATATAGATACTACAGTATTAGATGATGTCTTTATTAAAAAACTAGCAGGAAAAGCAGGCAGAAAAAAAGAAGATGTGGCACAATTAATCAATTATATTAAATGGCTACGCACTAAAGATGAACTTTCTGAAGAAAGTCTCATCAAAATAAATAAATTTATAGAAGCTTTTTATTCACAATAATTATGGACGAAAACAAAGAACAAGACAATCACGAAGAATTTTTACCAAAACCAGAACAAGATGTTGTATCGTCTATTGACGATAGTACTTTAAAGGATGAATCCAAAGATTTAGAATTTAAAAACAGACTGGATTTATCAGAACTCCAACAAAGTGTTGCAAAAATTAGAGCTGAAGTTGGTAAAGTTATCGTTGGGCAAAAAGATATGGTAGATATGCTTATTGCTTCGCTTTTGTCAAAAGGACACTCTTTAATTGAAGGTGTGCCTGGTGTTGCCAAAACGGTTACCGCCAAACTATTAGCAAAATCGTTGAGTGTAGACTTCAGTCGTATTCAATTCACTCCAGATTTGATGCCAAGTGATATTTTAGGAACCTCGGTGTTCAACTTGAAAGATTCTGAATTTGAGTTTAAAAAAGGCCCTATTTTCTCAAATATGATATTGATTGATGAAATAAACAGAGCGCCTGCTAAGACCCAAGCTGCTTTATTTGAAGTAATGGAAGAGCAACAAATTACTATTGATGGGCATAAGTATATTCTGGATGCACCGTTTATGGTTTTAGCCACCCAAAATCCAGTAGAGCAAGAAGGTACCTACCGTTTACCCGAAGCACAATTAGATCGTTTCTTATTTAAAATAGATGTAGATTATCCAAATTTAGAGGAAGAAATTGAAATTTTATCTAGAGAACATGAGTTGAAAGAAAATAAGAAAACAGAACAAATTACTTCGTTTTTAACCGCGAAGCAAATTGTTAATTATCAAGGTTTAGTTAGTCAAGTTATTGTTGAAAAACATCTATTAAAATACATTGCGGAATTAATTGTAGCCACAAGAAGTAATCGCTTTTTATATTTAGGTGCATCACCAAGAGCTTCAATTTCAGTATTAAAAGCCAGTAAAGCTTTTGCGGCAATGAACGGACGGGATTTTGTAACACCAGAAGATATTAAACGTGCTGTTGTACCCGTGTTACATCATAGAGTTATTGTAACTCCAGAACGTGAAATGGAAGGGGTCACTAGTAAGCAAATTATCAATCAGATTATTGAAACTGTGGAAATACCTAGATAAATATGTTCAAAAATATTTTTTCATTTGAAGGTAGGGTTAGAAGATTAGAATATGGTCTTACATATTTATTTTATATTGTAATAATCAATCTTGTAGATGTAATAGCTCAGATATATATTAGTATCGATCAAGCACTAATACTAAGGCTTATAATTCTAATCCCACTAGTTTGGATTTTGCTAGCTCAAGGAGCTAAACGATGTCATGATAGAGGTAATAGCGGTTGGTATCAAATAATACCATTCTATATATTTTGGATGATCTTTGCAGATAGCGAGCCTGGTCCAAATGAATATGGAGACAACCCAAAAGGCATCGGTCATGATAATGAAATCGATGATATTGGAAAACTTATGGATGATGAATTACCTAAACAATTAAACGAATAAACACCTAAACAAGTCAATTGAAATTCTTTAAACCTTTCTACATACAACCAAGATTTTTTTATGCTGGCATTGGCATTGTAGTACTCTTTGCTTTGAGTTACTTTATACCGCTGCTCTTCAACATTGCACAGTTATGCATTTTGATTTTAATAGGTTTGTTTTTATTAGATGTTTTGATTGTATTTATTGGGAAACAAAAAATTGAAGGGAAAAGAATCGTACCCGATAAGTTTTCAAATGGTGATGCTAATCAAATTGAAATCAATATTAGAAACAACTATCCTTTTGTTGCCTATTTAGAAATTATTGATGAGGTACCCGAGCAGTTCCAAATAAGAGATTTCAAAATAAAAAACAAAGTAAATCCTCGAAAAGAAAAAACCGTTCCGTATCGTTTAACACCTAAAGAACGTGGTGAATATCATTTTGGGTTTTTAAATGTGTACGCCTCTTCTGCCATAAAACTCGTAGCAAAACGCTTTATGTTTGAAAATGAAGTTATGGTGCCAACGTATCCTAGTTTCAAGCAGCTTAAAAAGTTTGAACTACTAAACATCAATAAAAACGCCATGGATTTTGGACTTAAAAAAGTCCGTCGCCTAGGGCATACTATGGAGTTTGAACAAATTAAAGATTATGTTTTAGGTGATGATTTACGCACTATAAACTGGAAAGCTACAGCTAAGAGAAATCAGTTGATGGTAAATCAATTTCAAGACGAAAAATCGCAACCCGTATATTCCATTATTGACAAAGGGCGCATCATGAAAATGCCTTTTGATGGTTTAAGCTTATTAGATTATGCTATTAATGCTACCTTGGTTATTAGCAATATTGTTTTAAAGAAACATGATAAAGCCGGCATGTTATCGTTTTCAAAAAAAATAGAAAATGTAGTAGTTGCCGAACGCAGAAGCGGACAAATGCAATTGGTTTTAGAAGCACTTTATAATGTAAAAACAGATTATTTTGAAAGTGATTTTGGAAAACTCTATGGGAATATTAAACGCCATGTTACACATAGAAGTTTATTATTGATGTATACCAATTTTGAAACTTTAGATGGTTTAAATAGACAGTTACCTTATTTAAAAGCTATAGCTAAAAGTCATTTACTAGTTGTTATCTTTTTTAAGAATACTGAAATTGATAAACTCATCAATAACAAAGCTGAAACTGTGCAACAAGTTTATGACAAAGTGATAGCCGAAAAGTTTGATTTTGAAAAGCGCTTAATAGTTAATGAACTTAAAAAGTTTGGCATCTATTCTATTTTAACTACTCCTGAAAATTTAACAGTGGACACCATTAACAAGTATTTGGAAATTAAAGCTAGAGGATTGCTTTAATATCTTGTCTCCTGTCTCCTGTCTCCTGTCTCCTGTCTCTAAGATTAACAGTTCATCATTAAAAAATTACAATTCGGTAACTCGAATTATAAAATGCTGTAAGCGTATCGCATCTTTGAAGTGTTTAATAATAAATAACACTTAAAACCATACATCATGAAAACTTTAACAACATTATTTATCGCATTATTTTTAACAGTAAATTTTAGCAATGCACAAGCTGAAGAAAACGGAAAGACGATAACCGTGAGCATTGACAATATTACAAACAACAAGGGAAACGTTGTATTAGCACTTCATACTTCTGAAACATTTATGAGAGGCCCTGGAATAAAAAACACAAAAAGTGAAATAGTAGACGGAAAAATTACGGTAACTTTTGAAAACGTAACACCAGGAACCTATGCAATTATGGCATTACACGATGAGAATGAAAACAATGCTATGGATTTTGAAGATAATGGAATACCTAAAGAATCTTATGGTATGTCCAATAACCCAATGAGTTACGGACCTCCACAATTTGCTACTGCAAAATTTGAAATAAATTCTGAGGATATAGAAATGAATATTAGATTCTAAAATCTAACACTATTATAAACAAAAAGACGACCTAGCGGTCGTCTTTTTCTTTTAACTAAACTAAACTTAAACAAACTATTTTCAATAGTGTCGTCTAATACAACTATTGAACTTTAGTACCACAAAATTACCTTATAATAATTCTGTATTTCGATAAATATAATTGATAGTTTTTATATTTTTATAGTCTAAACTTATTTCAATGACAATCACCCAATTATACTATGTTTTAGCTGTTGCAGAACACCAAAACTTTACCAAAGCAGCCGAAAAATGTTTTGTTACGCAACCTACTTTGAGTATGCAGATTCAAAAATTAGAGGACGAGCTCGATATTTTAATTTTCGACAGAAGTAAAAAACCTATAGAATTAACCGATGTAGGAAGAAAAATAGTTACGCAAGCCAAGAACATAGTGAATGAATCATACAGAATTCAGGATATTGTAGATCAACAAAAAGGGTTTATTGGTGGTGAATTTAAATTGGGAATTATCCCGACAATTATGCCTACGCTACTGCCAATGTTCTTGAAAACTTTTATTAAGAAGTATCCCAAAATTAAATTAAAGATTGAGGAACTTAACACAGATGAAATCATCAATCGTATTAACGAAGGTCATTTGGATGCAGCTATTGCAGCCACACCTTTAGAGCATGAAAGTATTAAGGAGCGCGTATTATATTTTGAACCATTTGTGGCTTACATTCCTAAAGGGCATAAACTTTATACTAAAGGTAGAATTAAAGTTGAGGAATTAGAGATAGAAGATATGCTACTTTTAGAAGATGGACATTGTTTTAGAGATGGTGTTATCAACTTATGTAAAGCCTTTAAAAATCATGAAGATGATAAATTCCAGTTAGAAAGTGGCAGTATTGAAACTTTGGTAAAACTGTCTAATGAAGGTTTAGGCATGACACTTCTGCCCTATTTACATACTTTAGATTTAAATCCTAATGTTCAAGAAAACTTACATTATTTTGAAGAACCAAGCCCGGCAAGAGAGGTAAGTATCATTTACCACAAAAGCGAATTAAAGATGCAAATTATTGAGGCCATGCAATCTGTAATAGCGGGAATAGTTAGAGGTGCTATTAAATTTCAAGATGTTAAGATTATAAGTCCTTTGCCTAAATAGAAAAGCGACCTAATAGGTCGCTCTTCTTATGGTTTTAAATAAATCATACATTGATTTAACTCTGGGTTTTGCTGTACAAGAGATAAAATATAAAGTTTAAGCTCTTCTATCTCGTAAGGTAGTAATCTTTGTACTGCCTTTTGTACTTCTTTGCAAAACAATGTCGCGTCAAAACTCACTTTTTCTAGTACTGTCTTGGTGTACTCTAGCATTGCTCTTGCCATTTTAGTGTTAGGAATTTTAGGTTTATAATTAAAGTAAATTTGGTTATAGGCATTTTGTTTAATGATTCAACGTCTAAATTTAATCAAAAATTATGTTTTTAGCATGATTTTATTACGAATTTAACAGTGTTAAAATCTATTATCTCCATCTAAAAAGTTGCCTGAATGGACTAAAATATTACTTACTACTTACTATTAGATTTTAGTTCTCCTCAAAAACATTACGTCTTAAAAACATCCTTTACATCATACTCCGTGATGCAAAATTTCAACCTAGAAACTAATTTTTATTCAAATCTATTGCAGTTAGTTTTACTATGAATTAACTTGAGATATTTTGAAAAACAGTTAGTACCTATGGTTATTAACAATATTAGTTTAGAAATACTGAATCAAACAATAATATGTTAACTTTATGTAAATCTTAAGGACTAATGATTGTATATTTTGTTTAAATTATCAAAATGATTTCAAAATTTAATTACTGGATATTTGTCTTCTTTCTGTTTAAGTTTAATTTTATTATTGCCCAACATTCCACAGAGGCTAAAGCAGACTCTTTATTCTTTAACAAATCAGAATATTACTCATTCAGCGAATTTCAAAATATTAAACACTTAAGAAACAAGATTCTATCGGAATTAAAAGATACCTTAAGTACTAATTATAAAATTGCTCTATCTAAAAAATATGCAGCAGATGCTCTGTTTTTGCAGCATGAAATGAAGTATGACTCTGCAATTAAATCATCTCAAAAAGCTATTAGAATTATTGAAGGTTTAGCAAAACAAGATTTATTTTATAAAGCTCATTTACATAAATACCTATATCAGCAATATTATGATAATTTAAACTGGGATAAGGCACTACTACATGCCAAAAAGTGCAATTCTATTTTTAAAGATACTTTGGCTTATAACCATAAATTAGTTGCACAATCTGAATTTGACCTAGGTTTTGCTCATGGGAAATTTGGAGACTACAGCAAGGTTATTGAGTATTATAAAAGCGCTATAGAATTAGATATCTCAAATAGAGGAGAATTTAATACAGACGTTGCTATTCACGAACATCATCTAGCAGTAGTCTATGGGTTTATTGGGTATTACACATTAGAATTAGAAAGTTATCTCAAGGTTGTAAAGCGTTGGGAAACTTTGGCTTCTGACACAACAGATATGAGTTATTTGTTTATTGCCTACAAATCTTTAATACAATGGTATATCAATCATGGAGATTATAGAACTGCTTCGTTGTACCAATTAAAAAGTGAGAAACTTGTTGCTAAATATCAGAAAAGCACTCGTAATTGGTTTAATGAAACATATAAAGGGAGGACTAAAATTAATTTACTTTTTAATAAAGCACTTTTATCTCTTAAAAAAACCGATACTACCAGAGCACTAAATTACAATGACAGCATATTAAATTTCACTAATAATTTTGATGTTAATGATAAAAACAATAATCCACACAATTTATCATACTATAAAAATTTCGTCATTCTTGATAGAATGAAAGCCCTAAGATTTAAAGCAAACCTTATTAAGAGCAAAAATAGCAACCAAGCGAAAGCGCTGTATAATGAAATACTTGATCTGGAAATTAAAGATGAAGTTACAGTAACTACAATGAACGACAAGCTTAACTTAATCGAGCTACATAATAAAGAACATGACTACAAAAACTCTAGCGACCTACTAGATACTTGGATTGAAAATGCAAAACAACGTAACGGCGAATATTTATTAATGTTTTTAATGGCTGCAAAAGCCAATATTCAGGCAGAATATGGAAATATTGATGAGATGCAAAATTTGTATAATGACGTATTTACTAAAGCTTCTATTGATAAAAACCAAGATATTAATCTCACTGAATTAACAATTGACAAGTTAAAACCCTTCAGTGATCATAACTTTATTAGATTAATAATAGTAGCAGCAAAAAACTACATAAAAGCATACAACTTATCTCAAAATTCAAATTATTTGGAGATTTCACATAACCTAAACATGATAGCTTCTGAAATTTTTGCAAATAATTTTTTATTCTCTGATTTTAACGAAGCTACTTACAAATTATTTTCAGATATAAATAGTGAGCTTTTAAGCAATAGCATATTACTACAAAACAACGCAAAGCTAGATGAAGTGTTACAAAAAATTGAAGAATCTAGCTCTAAAATTAGTTGGGAAAACTTTTTTAGAAGTAGTCAAAAAAAATATTTAAATATTCCAGATTCCATATTGAATAAAGAAAAAAAACTGAAAAGAGAGCTTCATTTTTATAAAAAATCATTATTTATTTCCAATGATGAAAATATTCAAAATAAAGACGTTTTTAAGGAAAAGATATTTAATATTGAGAATGAACTAATTGAATTAAACCAATATTACAAAGAACACTACCCTTCTTATTTTAACCAAACAAAAAGTAGTTTCAGTATAAAATCACTTAGACAAAAATTTAAAAAGAATGAAGTTGCAATAAAATACCTTTTTGCAAACGAAAACCTATATGCTTTTTTATTACATAAATCACAAATAAAACTAATTAAAATAGGTTCCAAAAAAGAGATTGTTCCTGTAATTAGAGATCTAGCTGTAGCTATTTCTAATCCCAACAGTAATTATAAGGTTTTAGCCAAAAAAGCATATGATCTTTTGTTACCAAAAGATGGTATAGATGCTAATACCTATAAAAATATTGTTTTTATTCTAGATGACATCCTTCACTATATTCCTATGGAAGTACTAATAAATGGAGAAGGAAAGCACTTAATTGAAAAATATAATATTAGCTACACGTCCTCCTTATTATTATGGAACGAACAAAAGAGAATTAAAAAATCTAGATTTAATAAAGTTGGTGTTTTTGCTCCTACGTATAAAACTAAATATAAAGAGGAAAATACTAAAAGGCATGATAGTTCTGCCCTTTTAGGCGCACAAAACGAAGCTAAAAGTATTGCCAAATTATTTTCTGCTGATATTTATTTAGGTTCTAAAGCGAATAAAAAAGTATTTATTGAAAAGGCAAAAAACTATGATGTGCTTCACCTTGCTATGCACTCTACCATAAATAATATTGATGCAGAATTCTCTAATCTAAGATTTTCTCCTGAAGAGAAAGATAATAAACTGTTCACCTCTGAACTTTACAGTATCCCTTTAAATGCTAAACTAGCTGTATTGAGTGCCTGTAATACGGGGTCGGGTAACTTAGTTAAAGGCAAAGGTTTAATCAATGTTTCTAATGCATTTACTTATGCTGGTGTACCCAGCTTAATTACTAGTAAATGGAGTGTACCTGACAAAGAAACATCTTTACTTATGGTATCATTGTATAAATACTTAAATAAAGGACAGCCAAAAGATGAGGCCCTTAGATTAGCCAAGTTAGATTATCTAAAAAACACCAACGATGTTTTGCTTAAGCACCCATATTATTGGGCAGGATTTATAGTTTCAGGAAATACAGAGCCTATAAAAAACACTTATCCTATATTATTATTAAGCATCTTTATTACACTAATTTTTCTTTGGTTTTTCAGGAAAAAGTTAGTTAAGTTCATTAAGTAAATTTTTTGCCTTTTCCTTATTGTAACTACTATTTAAAATAGATCTTTCTAAAGTTTTTTTCGCGTTAACTGTATCGTCAAGTTTTAAATATGCTAAAGCGAGATACCATAGTGTTTTTTCACTTACAGTATCTTTCATCTTGCTATGTTCTAATAAAATTGGTATCGCCTCTTCTGCCCTATCTAATTTCAATAACACATTTGCTTTATAAAATAGATAATAAGACGCTTTTGTTTCATTATATAATTTTGAAAAAAGAGGTAAAGCTTTGTCATAGTCTTCATTTTCATAAGCCTCAAATGCTAAATACTTTTCATCGTATATTACATTACCTCCTCTCTCAATAGGCTGAATTACATTTCTATATGGCTCGAAATACTCTACAAAAAGTGCATCAGTTGAATATGTGTTTTTAGTCGTAAAATAAAAAGTTAGACTAACAAGGATTGCTATACTTGCAGCTACTAAAAGTTTGGTGTAAGACCTTTTTGCTCTAGAATTATGTTTCTCAATATCTTGTATCATGACTTTAAAGTCTGCTTCATCAAGATTAGACGAAACCGCTTTAAGATTTGAGTGAAAGGTTACATCCTTACGAAAAGATGCATCTTCTTTTAATAATTTATCAAAAGAGTTTTTCTCAGTTTCATTTAAAACGCCTTGAATGTATTTATCAATCAACTCTTGTTTATCATTCATCTTACTCATATATCATCTCTTTCAACCTTTTTATACATCTCGATTTTTGACTTCTAACCACACTATTACTGGAGTAATCAGCAAATTCAACTATTTCATCTATAGTTAGTCCTCTAGAATAGAACAATGTCAACACTTCTTTACATCTCTTTCCGAGATTTTTAAAATGTTTCTTTAGTAATGCTTGCTCTATCGTCAATTCTTTAGTTCCAAATTCGCTATCAATTTTTTCAACAGAACTTTCTATTTGGAAATTTTCTAGGTCAACTACCTTTTTTAGTTCTTTTATCCTATCGAAAATCATAAACTTGCCTATTCCAAAAAGATATGTTTTTAATGAGCTTTCTACATCAAAAAGTTTTCCAGTAATGGCATATCTCCTTAAAACAATAAAAGCTTCTTGATAGATATCTACCAAGTCATCATAACTAAGGTTGAACTTTTTTCCAAAATTTAGAAAGGCTTCTCTATGCTCATAGTAAATTTTACTAACCTGCCTTTCATTATTGTTAATTATAGATTTTAAAAGATGCTCTTCCATTTAAACAAATCAGTTCAGGCCTCTACAAAAATATTTATATATCATAAATGTTAACAAGCTATTTCAAAATTAGACTAAAGGTAAATCAAATTAATAAAATCTTATGAAATATCGCAAAACTTATAGTGTTTCATTAATACTAGTTATCCTATTTATTTTTGGAAACGTTGAAACTACCAACGCACAATTACTTAAAAAATTAAAAAATCGAGTAGAAGATGCAGCAAAAGAAGCTGCCATTCGTAAAGCCGAAGAAATGGCTGCAAGAAAAGCCGAAAAAAGTGTTGAAAAGCTTTTTAGCATCAATCTTACTAAAAAAAGTATGAACCCAGAAATACTACCTGAAAGTTATGAGTTTGAATACAAGTATAAACTACAGATGAAAACCAATAAAGGTAAAATGAATATGGTGTATTTTTTAAAACCAGAGGCGACTTATTTTGGATCTACACCAGAAATAAGCAAAAGTAAAAAAGCTGGAAACATGCTTATGGTTTTAGACGAAGCCTTGAATACAACTACTATTTTCATGGAAGCACAAGGTAAAAAAATGGGGCACATTGTTCCTTTACAAGATACAGACGATGATAATGAAGAACAACTAAAAAACAGTCAATTTAAAGAACTGGGTACTAAAACCATCCTTGGGTATGAATGTCAAGGATTTACCGTAGAAAATAATGAAATGAAAATTATAATGTATGTAGCTTTTGATGCTCCAGTAAGCTTTAACCAAATATTTAAAGACAACAATACTTCCAAAACTTTACCCAAAGGTTTTAATAAAAAATGGTTAGAAATGGCAGAAAGCAGTTTAGTCATGGAAATGCAATTCATTAATAAAGAAAATAAAAAGTTTAATACCGAAATGACCTGTATTGGTTTAGAAGCTATTGAAAAAACAGTACAAATAAGCGATTATGAATTTATGAAAACTGAAACTGCACAACCTACTTTTGAAGAGTAAAAGCTATTAACCACAATAAACTTACACATGAAAAATCTAAAAATAATTTTGATAATTACGATGGTATTTCCATTGTTAATACTTAATGCAAATACCTTAAACAACGACATACAAACTATTAATGCAAGTGTACTACATCCATCTAGCGGTAAAGTTCACTTCTTTATTGGACAATTTTTTCATCAATACAATCCCACTACAGACAAATTAGAAAAAATGGGAAGGATTGGGAAGGATGGTTGGTATGACCTAACTCCAAATGTTAATGCTGCTTTGATACATCCAAAAAACAAAAAAGCATATTTCTTTATTGGCAACATGTATCATCGTTATGACTTCAGTAAAAAGAGAGTTGACCGTAAAGGTATTATAGGAGTAGATGGATGGAACGGATTAGAAGGACCAATAGATGCTGCCATCATGCACCCAACTAATAACTCAGCATATTTTTTTAAAGGTAAAAAATACTATCGTTTCAGTTTTTCTAAAGACAAAGTGGATAAAGTTGGAACTATTGGTGTTGATGGCTGGAAAGGCTTACCAGCTAACATAGCTAGTGCTACTATGCACCCAAATGGTAAAGCTTACTTTTTTACAGTAGACCACTATTATCGCTATGTTTTTGGTAGAAGTACTGATAAAAAGGGAG
Organism: uncultured Flavobacteriaceae bacterium; assembly: GCA_947502975.1. Classification (GTDB taxonomy): domain Bacteria; phylum Bacteroidota; class Bacteroidia; order Flavobacteriales; family Flavobacteriaceae; genus Jejuia. Next base: position 873,806 of record CANNBV010000002.1, on the reverse strand, counting down.
TTATTGGGAGAGATGGTTGGCGAGGACTTTTTCATAGACTTGATGCAGCCGTAATGCATACCGATGACGTTCATTTTTTTAAAAGTTCCCAAAAAATGCAAGTGAACGATTACAACACTAATTATTTTACAAGACTTGCCATTGAGCTAGATGAAAACGAAACAGGAAACGGTAATGCTGCTTTTTTTAAATCTGGATTAAAAAGTTTGGCTTTACGACTTAACCCAAATACACAAAAAGTAACAAAAAGAAAATTAGGATACGACGCATATAAAGGCATTCCAAAAGATGTAGATGCTGTTACTTGGCATCCCGAAAATAAAAAATATTACTTCTTTAAAGGCACAAAATATTACCGCTACGATTCATCTAAACGAGCAGTGGATAAAGTTGGCGTTATAGGTAGAGATGGATGGAAAGGAGCGCCTAGTAATCTAGATGCCGCAACTCATGATAAATCTGGCATATACTTTTTTAAAGGCACTAAATATTACTTCTATAGCTTCAAGTCTGGAGATGTCACAAAAACGGGAAGTATAGCTTCAAAATTTAAAGGAGCTCCCAATTACATAGATGCAGCTCACTCTTTTACACCACCAGGTAGAACCTACAAACTAAGAGGTAAAACATATACGCTATCTACCGTAACAAGATTTATGCTTATAAAAAAGGATGTGACCTACACTTATAAAGGCACTGGGCTGACAAACTGGGAATTATTACATCAAAATTTATTCAAATAAAAAACGGCTTTAAATATCGTAATTATGAGAAAATATTTTAAGTACATTTTTGTATTATTCTGTTCTATTTGCTTCGGACAATCCTGGACAGAAAACGCAAAAATTATTGGCACAGATAGAAGTACTAACGATAATTTTGGATATGCCGTTGCTATAGATGCCAATTATGCCATAATTGGTGCAAGATCTGAAGATGGTGATGCTTCTGGAGGTAACCTAATGAGTCAAGCTGGAGCTGCCTATATATTTGAAAGAGATACTAACGGAGGCTGGCTAGAGGTTCAAAAGATAGTAGCCTCTGATAGGTCGTCTAATGATAATTTTGGTTTTTCTGTTTCTATAAGTGGAGATTATGCAGTGGTTGGCGCACCAGAAAATGTAGAAGGAGCAGCATATGTGTTTAAAAAGAATTCTTCTGGTAATTGGTCTGAAATACAAAAAATACAGGCTGCGGATGGAGAAAACAATGATCTATTTGGTTATGCCGTAGCTATAAGTGGTAACAACATTATTGTTGGTGCATACGAAGAAGAGGAAGACAAATTTGGAGGTAATAACCTAAGCAATGCAGGTTCGGCTTATATTTTTACAAACGTAAATGATAACTGGAGTCAATCTGAAAAACTTGTGCCTTCAGATAGAGAAGAAGATGATCGTTTTGGATTTTCAGTTTCTATTGATCAAAACTTTGCTGTTGTTGGTGCGTATTGGGAAGATGATGACGCATCTGGAAATAATAATTTGGACGACTCTGGATCTGCCTATGTTTTTGAAAATATTGGCAGTAATTGGACTCAAGTTAAAAAGCTAGTATCCTCTGATAGAGCACAAGATGATGAATTCGGATATTCTGTTGCAATTCGAGGTGATTTTATTGTTATAGGAGCTAAAGAGGAAGAAGAAGATACTTCAAACTCCAATAATTTATCAAGTGCTGGTTCAGCTTATATATTCAATAGAAACTCGAGTAATGAATGGGTAGAAACACAAAAGTTGGTGGCCTCTGATAGAGCTGTTGGAGATACTTTTGGATACGCAGTTTCTATAAGCGAAAACAATGTAATTATTGGTGCTTATAAAGAAGACCATGATAGTGCTGGAAACAACTTTCTTACTGAAGCTGGTGCTGCGTATATCTTTGAAAAGGGAACAAATGGTGTTTGGAGTGAAACAGACAAAATAACTGCATCAGATAGAGCCTTTCAGGATTTCTTTGCCTTCTCTGTGGCTATAGATGGTAATTTTGCATTGGTTGGTGCCTATAGAGAAGATAATGGATTTGCATCTGATAATAGTGACACATTTGCAGATGCAGGATCTGCTTACATCTACGAATCTTCAGGAAGCTTAAGTATTTCAGATAAAAAAATGCATTCTGATTTAATCTTATATCCCAATCCTACATCTGGAAACATAAACTTTAAATCGAAACATCAAATAAATACTCTGGAAATCTATTCAATAAATGGTTTCAAAATTAAATCAATTCAAAATTTAAAAGAAGATTCAATTGATCTAGCAAGTTTAGCACCTGGAATCTATCTCTTAAAATTTAATACCAACAAAGGATTTGTAAATAAAAGATTGATTATTTCAAATTAATAGTAATGAATATAAAATGACCATATCATGAAAAAAAATTTCACATCATATTTTTCAATTATTATACTGTTAACTGTATTATCAGTAAACTCACAAGACTTAAAAATTGATTCTAAAACTATTGCCATACTTAATGAAACTGGATTAGATTTCAAAAAGCATAAAAAGGGTTTTGTTTATCTTTCTCTAGTTTCTGAAAATTTGAAGACTGAAAAAACTACTATTGAAACTTCTTTTCAACTATTAAAAATGGAAGAAGACGTTAAAATAGATGACGAGCTTCCCGAAGGAATGTATAATTGGATTTTATCTGTTACAAAACCCGTTTGGGAATGTCATTTAGAGGGTAAAATGCAGCAGGTTAAAGGAAGTCTCTTTTTATTTCAGTCAGACAAAATTTGCGATAACATTTCTGGTGACCTTGTTCCCGGTGGAGATACATTTGTTCCTGGTGGGGACACATTTGTTCCTGGTGGAGATACATTCATTCCTGGAGGTGACCAATTTAATAGAAAAAGTAAGTACTTTTTAAAAATAAATATAAAGAGTAATTATAAAATTGCTCCTGTATTGTTACCATTAAAAATTGATTAAACAATTTACTCAATTGGTATATGGCTATAATTACAACAGATGTTTTACAACCTTAATTTTTAAATTGTAAAAAAATTATAATTATATGTATAAACTCATTTCGAAATCTTTTCTTCATAATTAGAATTCGAAATGAGTTAAATTGACTTTACTTATTTAATAGTATATTCGGTAGATTTCATTAATAAAATTTAATTGTATACCTAAGGTATTTAGAATCTATTATCTCCATCTAATAAATCGCCTAAACCACCTAAAATACTACCTTCTCCTTTACTTTTTCCTCCTGATCTAGGAGCAGATGCTAGTACTCTGCCTGCTAATCTACTAAAAGGTAAAGATTGAACAAAAACGGTTCCTGGACCTTGTAATTTAGCAAAGAATAAGCCTTCTCCTCCAAATACAGTATTTTTTATACCGCCTACAAATTCAATATCATAATCTACAGTTTGATCAAAACCTACAATACACCCTGTATCTACACGCAAGGTTTCCCCAGCTGCCAGCTCTTTTTTTGCCATAGTGCCACCTGCATGCACAAATGCCATACCATCGCCTTCTAATTTTTGCATAATAAAACCTTCACCTCCAAATAAACCTCGACCTAGTTTTTTAGAGAATTCTATGCCTACACTCACACCTTTAGCTGCACATAGAAATGCATCTTTTTGACAGATAAATTTTCCGCCAAATTCAGTTAAATCTATTGGAATGATTTTCCCTGGGTATGGTGATGCAAATGATACATTACGTTTGCCTACCAAATCGTTATAAAAGGCTGTCATAAACAAACTTTCTCCTGTAAGTATACGTTTTCCTGCTCCTAATATTTTACCCAGAAAACCTGTGTCTTTTTGAGAACCATCTCCAAAAATAGTTTCCATTTTAATACCATCATCCATCATCATAAAGCTTCCCGCTTCTGCTACAACGCCTTCTTGTGGATCTAGTTCTATTTCTACGTATTGCATTTCTTCTCCGTAAATGCGATAGTCTATTTCGTGTGCTGTCATTTTTTATTGTTTTTTGTTGATTCGGTTATATGTTGATTTATTTTAGGTTTTGTTACAACTAAAAATCAAATCCCAATTTTCAATTTATATATTCCAAAAGACGCTAACTGAAAACTGATACTGTTTACTGTTTTACCTTAACACTCCACTCAAAATTAAAGGTAGACACCTCAACCCCGTCTTGATTAACACCAACAGATTTCATCCAGACAGTTTGTCCTTCTCCTGTTTCTATAGTCTTTTGTAATGCTTTATCAATTAAATGTCCATCATTGCATGTAAACGTAATACTTCCCGTTGCTTTTTTTGTGAAAGTAGCATTATTTGTAGTCACTAACATGGATACCTTTTTGCCAGATTCTTGAATTTTGCCAATCATTAAAGCTCCCGTAGACAATTCTGCTGCCATACCCTGTACAGCCCAAAACATAGATTTAAATGGGTTTTGATTAATCCACCTGTGCTTTACAGTAACTTCACATTTGGCGCCATCCAAAGATTTTACACGAACACCACACAGGTAAGCAGAAGGCAATTTAAATAAGCTGAATTTATTTAATTTACTAGGAGTCAATTTCATAAAACTACATTTTCATTTTAAATACTAAATATATAATATTAAGTTGATTATTTTAATTTATTTCTTGATGTAAGTAGATATTAAATACAAATAAAATTAGCTTTTTAAAACTCTCCGTAGTATTTTAGTACAAACTACCTAACCTTAAACAACCATGTTTGATCAAATTGAAAATAGATTAATACATAAACAAACTATTGATAAAATTGGATCTTTTTATTTTTATGATCATTTTATGGTTTCTGAAATTAATGAAGGTGTAATAGTAAGTATGGAAATGGTTTTAAAATTCTCCAACAAATACACAAAAAAATATTATCCTGTAGACAAACCTTTTGTTTACATAGCTAACAGAATTAATTCTTATTCATTAGATCCAACCATCCATTTAGAGTCTAAAAATTTATTACCAAATACCAGAGGTTTTGCTGCAGTTGCATATAATAGACTAAACTATGAAGTTGCTACTATCGAACAACTTTTTCTAAACATTCCTACTAAGATTTTTAGTAGTTTAAAAGACGCCGTTATTTGGGCTAATGAGATAATTAAAGAATAATAAATGCTTTCTTAAGTCTTAAAATATTTTGTGATTCTTTTTTAAACAAAATAATTTTTTACACTAAAAACCAACACAACACCCACATTTACAAATATTTACCGCATATACTTCGTTTTTCATATATGTTAAAAAAATGTTAATTATAGTACTATGCGTAACAAAGTACCTGATTTTAGACATATATTTGCATAAGAAACTATTATATGTTTTTAATCAATCGAAATAATCATGTTAGATAATCATCAAAAAAACATCGCTACTTTTATTCACTTATCTACTTTTAGTAGGTTTGTTATTCCGTTAGGAAATTTTATTGGACCTTTAATATTGTGGACTATTAATAAAGATAAATCGGAATTTGTAGACCAGCATGGAAAGCAAGCTTTAAACTTCCAGATTAGTATGTTGCTTTACGCTATTATTTTAGGAACACTTACTATTCCCTTTTTTATTTTTAAAATTTTTAGCGGTATGGACTTTATAGATTTTCATGGGTTTCATGATTTTCATATTTCTCTAGGTAAGCCCTCTCCTCTACTTTATGTTGGAGGTGGTTTAGGGGTTTTAGCTGTACTTGCTTTTATTATTGAATTAGCACTTATTGTTATTGCTAGCTTACGTGCTAGAGATGGGCAATTATATAGGTATCCATTTACTATTAATTTTTTAAAATGAAGAAAATATAATACATAGACGGCACCGCGTTAGGGATTGAACGGCATGTTTGAAATCCCCGACGTAGGAGGGATTGAGTAGTGAAAGCCCGACCCTTGTGGTAACGCCATAACAACATAAATTAAAAGAAATTTCATCAATATCATCAATCAAATCAATCAATCAAAAAATGAACAGTTTTACAACATTAAAGGAATGACACTATGAAGATAGAAAACACAAAAGCACAAATGCGTAAAGGCGTTTTAGAGTTCTGCATACTCTCGGTCTTAAAAGATGACGATGCGTATGTTGCAGAGATCTTAGGGACGCTAAAAGACGCCAAGTTGCTAGTGGTTGAGGGCACTATTTACCCTTTGCTAACGCGACTTAAAAATGCAGGACTCTTGAATTACAGATGGGAAGAATCTACATCTGGTCCTCCAAGAAAATATTACGGTTTAACTGAAACTGGAAAACTATTTTTAAAAGAATTAGACACTACTTGGAACGAATTGCGTAACGCCGTAAACATTGTAACAAGCCAAAAAACAACAAAAAAATGAATAAAACAGTCAACATAAATTTAGCAGGTATCTTTTTTCATATTGATGAAGATGCATACCTTAAATTACAACGCTATCTTGAGGCTATAAAACGTTCATTTACCGACTCACAAGGTCGATCTGAAATTATTGCCGATATAGAAGCTCGTATTGCCGAACTCTTTAACGAACGTGTGCAAAACGATAAGCAAGTGATACGAATTAAAGAAGTAGACGAAGTAATTACTATTATGGGACAACCTGAAGATTACTTAGTAGACGACGAAATTTTTGAGGATGAACCTCAACAAACATATCGTTCTTCAAAATCTTCTTCTCCTGGTAAAAAACTTTATAGAGATACGGATAACTCCTATGTGGGTGGTGTATCTTCTGGTTTAGGGCATTATTTTGGGGTAGATGTAGTTTGGATACGTTTAGCTTGGGTACTTTTAGTTGCGGGAGCTGGTACAGGTATTTTATTGTATATCCTTTTATGGATTTTAGTTCCTGAAGCGAAATCTACAGCAGAAAAAATAATGATGACAGGCGAGCCTGTTAACATTAGTAATATTGAAAAAAAAATTAAAGATGGTTTTGACACGGTAACTGAAACCGTTGGTGATGTTGCTAAAAACGTATCAGATTCAGTTTCTAATGCTGCTAAAAACGTAGATGTAAAAAAGGGGGCAAACTCTATAAAATCATCATCTAGAACATTTTTTGAAACTCTAGGAGATGTAGTAATGTTCTTCTTTAAGATTTTTGCTAAGTTTATTGGAGCTCTTCTAATTTTCATTGGTGCTGTAACGCTATTAAGTTTAATTATTTCATTATTTACAGTTGGCATTTCAGACGCCGTTAACGTGCCAGGTTTTGACTTTGTAGATGCGGCCAATGCTGCAAATACTCCTGTATGGCTTGTATCATTACTAGTTTTGTTTGCCGTTGGAGTCCCATTTTTCTTCCTATTTTATTTAGGTTTAAAAATATTAATAAACAACCTAAAATCCATTGGTAATATCGCGAAGTTCTCTTTATTAGGCCTGTGGATAATAGGTATTATTGGTCTTGCCTTAGTATTTGCAAAACAAGCAAGCGAACACGCTTTTGATGCTAACGTCGTTAAAAAAGAACAATTAAATATTACAGCAAATGATACTATCACTGTAAAAATGGTTGGTAATGATAATTATGACAGGTCCAAATACGGCCATCTTAATAGAAATACGAATTCATTTAAATTAGTTTATGATGAAAATGATGAGAAGATGATTTATTCTTCAGATGTTAGACTTATTGTAAGGTCAACTAAGGATTCGTTAGCATCTTTAAGTATTGAGAAAAAGGCAGAAGGAAGCAGCTACATTTTAGCTAAAGAACGTGCTGAAGGCATAGATTACAACTATGTGTTAGATAATAACGAACTCCTATTAAATTCTTATTTAACTACTGAGTTTAAAAATAAATTTAGAGATCAAGAAATTGAGTTAATACTTTATTTGCCAGAGGGTTCTACTTTATATGCAGATAACAATACCTATCCATTTCACAGGAATTCTCCAAGCTACAATGATATTTTAGATAATGGACAAGAAGCACATTATTTAAAAATTTTACATAACGACACCAAGTGTTTAGATTGTGATGATGATGCTTTTGAAGTTAATGTAGACACTGATGGTGTTAAAATAAACGAAGATGGTATTGAAATTGAAGACGGAAATGATAAAGTAAAAATAAATAGTGAGGGTATAAAAGTAGAATCGGATGATGTGAAAGTCAATATTGATAGAAGCGGTATTGACATAAAATCAGATAATTAACAATTCATCATTAAAATATCACAATTCAGAAATAAAACTTTAATAAAACAAGAACTTCAATATATATTTGAATAACAATAATCATCAATCACTTTAAAAACAAATAATTATGACAACACTAATCAGAATCATCGTAACCTCAATCTTAAGTTTACTAATGTTCTCCTGTAATTTCAATATGAATTGGAATACGGGTGTTAAAGGCAACGGAAATGTAGTTATGGAAACTAGAACTGTATCTGAATCCTTTTCAAAAATAAAAGCTACAGAAGGTTTAGAAGTATACATCACTCAAGGTAATAATGAAGGCATTACAGTAGAAGCCGATGAAAACTTACAAGAACTTATTTTAACTGAAATTAAAGACGGCGTTTTAAAAATACATTGTAAAGAGCAAATAGGTAAAGCTTCATCAAAAAAAGTAAATGTTAACTTTAAGTCTATTACTGGAGTAAGTTCCACTAGTGGAAGTAGCTTACGATCAACAAATACTATAGCTTCAGAAGTATTAGTTTTAAAATCTAGTAGTGGAAGTAGTATGAAAGTACAGGTTAACACTAACGATTTAACGTGCGACTCTTCAAGTGGTAGTAGCTTAAAAGTTTCAGGAGAAACGATTAGTTTATCTGCAGATGCAAGTAGTGGTAGTACTATTAAAGCTGGAGATTTAAAAGCAGAATCATCTGAAGTATCTGCCTCTAGTGGCGCCAACTTAACTGTAAATACATCTAAAGCCCTTATAGCAAAAGCTTCAAGTGGAGCAAGCGTTAGGTACTATGGCAATCCAGAGATGCTTGATACCGACAAAAGCTCTGGCGGAAGTGTAAGTAAAAGATAACCAACTAAACTTAGTGAATTTTTGACCACTCTACACCTTAAATGGTTTGGAGTGGTTTTTGCATGTATAATGGTATTACTGAATAAAGTGACATTCAATACTTTAAGTGTGTCTAAATAAATAGAACAGCAATTATTATACACGTGATACCAAATCATGGAAAATTTTAACCCTCATTAAAATGAAAAAAATAGGTTTAGTTTTTGCGCTACTTATATGTAGCATTTCTCAGTCTCAAAATCTAGAAAAAATAAAAGGTAATAGATTAGTATCAATCGTAATTACTGAAATTGATGCATTTCATACCATCGCATTGGATGAAGATTTTGAAATCGATTTGATTTACAATAAAATACCATCGGTTGAAATTGAAACAGATGAAAATCTTCATGAAGTGATTGATTTTATGGTAAAGGACAGTATTTTATATTTTAATAAGTTAAAAAGAATCACATCTAAAAAAAGATTAAACATTAAAGTAAGTTACGATGATTATTTGCAGCATATAGAATTAACTGATGATGCCGAATTAAATGGGTTAACACCTTTAGACTTGTTTTATGGCTCACTAAAAACAAGTGGATCTTCTAAAGCTGCATTAACTATTAAGACAAATACGTTTAATTTTGAAAGTGCAGACAAGGCCAAAGTAAAACTAAATGTTACAGCAGATACTTGCTACGTAAACATGAGAGGTACTGGAAAACTAGAGGCCTTAATAAATGCTCCAAAAATCTCTGCTTCTCTTTATGAACGTACTAATACTGTTATAGAAGGGAATTGTGATACCGCCGACATTGAGTTAGATAATAATGCGCAGTTTAATGGTAAAAATTTCACTATAAATAGTTGTAAGGTAGTTTGTAATATTTCTAGTGATGCTTACTTAGAAGTTATTAAAGACATTACTATTGATGCTACAGGTGCAAGTGCTATTTATTTGTATCAAAATCCAAAAATTACAATCAATAACATGACAGAAACTACTAAACTTCAAAAGAAAGTAAAGTAATGCTATTTTTAGCGATTTTTATATAAATCGATGGCTTTCACATAGTCCACAGCTCCTTTTTGACTCAAATCATGAATAAAACCATCCAATTTTGGATGATTAATTTTTATCCATTTTACTAAAGAATCTCTTTCTTTTTCCCATATACCCCAATTTGCATCAAGGCATTCTAGATTTTCTATCCTTTTTATTTTACCAGATTTAAAATAAAATTTATGTCTACAAGTAAGCGGATTGTTCTTTAAAAAATCAAACCTTATAGATCTTACAGAAACTGTAGCGATAATATGTTCATCTTCATTTTCTAGTTTAAGCAAATTATAAACTGGCTTAAAAATACTATCCCATTTAAATTGTTCATAGAAACTCTCTGATGTAAAAGACGTTATATAATCACCTTCAGTTATAATAAGACTATCTGATATTGTTTTCTTTAGTTGCTTATAATTGGAGTTTTCAAAACCTTTATAATAGTTTATAACTTGTTCTTGCTTTTTAGTTTCTTTAATAACACAACTACATATGAATAGTAAGACTATCGTGTATAAAACTTTTTTCATAGAATTAAATTTTCTTTAGTTCTTAAAAACTAGTTGTAATAGTCCCAAAAATTAATATCCCTTCCTTTTTGGTCACTTTTACCATCACCTAAGTCATCTGCTGCTACTTTCATTTCTAATCGCATTTTTTTTATTAACGCTTCATATTCTGGTAAAAAAGATAAATCTGTGGCCTCCCATGGATCGTTTTTAATATTAAAAAGTTGAGTAACCCTAGATCCTGCAACATAAGGTCCATTTTTCCAATGGACTCCAGGTGCTTTTACATATTCTATTAATTTGTAGTCTCCTTTTCTGTAGGCGCGTTGAAATTGTTTATAGGCGTGATAGGTTGCATTCCTTACCGCTTTTTCTCTCCCATTAATTACTTGAACTAAACTTTTTCCATTAACCGATTTTGGAGCTTCAATAGTTAATAAATCACATACAGTTGGAAAAATATCGTGCGTGTAGCTTAATGAATTTACGCGTTTTCCTTTGTCTTTTATAAATCCTCCAGATAAGATAAATGGTACATGGATACCATCTTCATCATAAACACTTTGTTTACCTATTAACCCATGGTTCCCAACAGCCAAACCACTATCACCTGCAAAAACAATCAATGTGTTTTTATAATTACCACTGGCTTTTAGAGCAGTAATTACTTTTCCTATTTGATCATCTAAATGCGTTATTATAGCATAATATTCGGCTAAATGCTTTCTAACAACTTTAGGTGTGCGTGGCCAAGGTGCTAGTGCCTCATCCCTTAAAGTCATGTCACCATTATCAAAAGGGTGCTGAGGCATATAAGAAGGCGTTAGCTCAATATCATCATGTTTATACATGTTAAGATACTTCTTTGGTGCTTGCCTTGGATCATGTGGTGCATGAAACGCCAAATACATAAAAAATGGTGCTTCTTCATTATAATTTTCTATATATTTTGAAGCATATTCAGCAAAAACCTCAGAGGTGTGTGGTCCATTTTTCTCTGTACCCGTTGGTCCACGTTTATCATCAGCAGTTAGTCCTCTTTGAATCAGTTTACCATTGTCATCATACTGTAACAAGTATCCTTCTTCTCTGGTGTAACTACTTGTTTTATCAAAATCCCAAAAAGGCATTCTAAAATGGTCTACTAAATACGCACTTCTACCCATTATTTTATCACCTGAATCAAAAGAGCGATTCAACGATGCATTATCCTGATGCCATTTCCCAACAATATGAGTATTATAGCCTTCTCTTTTAAATAATTCACCCATAGTAGTATCCGTTTCTGGGATATTTCTACCAATACCATCTAATGAGAACAAATTTCTTCCTGTAAGCAACATGGCACGACTAGGAATACAAGTGGCTCCAGAAAAGGCACCTTGCAAATAGGTTTTCGTAAAAATGATGCCATCTTCTGCAAGTTTGTCCATAGTAGGGGTTTTAACTGGCATATTTCCCAAAGCATGAACTCCTGTATAACGATGATCGTCTGTATAAATTACAAGCACATTAGGTTTAACTTCCTTTACTTGAGCACACGAAAATAGAATATTGATAGAAAAACAAACTATAGCTAGCTTTAACTTCATAATTTAAAAGTATGTAATATTATTGTTTTCAAAGGAACTAAAACCTCAATTTTGCTAATGCGACAAATGGGTTAATCTAAATAACTTTTATCTAAATCTTCTATATCTTAATAATTAATTGAAGAATTTCACTATCGAATTAGATATAGTAAAATTAACATACATAATTTTTTATGATAGAAAATTTCATTTTAACTTTTTAACTAATATCTTTAAGAACTAGGTATGTGTATCTTATGATTTGTATTTATAGCTTTTCAATTTAAGGAACATTATACTTTAAAAACAACTTAAAAATGAAAAAAATAATTCTTTCAGTATTAGTTACCCTACTCTACTTTAATAGCTTTTGCCAAAAAGATTATATTCCTGACGCTTCTAATTTAAAAGCCAGACAGTGGTTTGAAGATGCAAAATTTGGTATGTTCATTCATTGGGGCGTGTATAGTATTTTGGGTGATGGTGAATGGGTTATGCAACATCAAAATATTACAGTTGAAAATTACGAAAAGCTTCCTGCATTTTTTAATCCTCTAAAATTCAATGCCAAAGAATGGGTTAAAATTGCCAAGGATGCTGGTATGAAATACATAACTATAACTAGTAGACATCATGACGGTTTTTCAATGTTTGACTCTAAAGCAACAGAGTATTCAATAGTAAAAAGTACTCCATATAAAAAGGATATTTTAAAAGAATTGGCTGCCGAATGTAAAAAAGAAAACATCAAATTATTTTTTTACTATTCTCTATTAGACTGGAATAGGGACGATTATTTCCCAAGAGGAAGAACAGGTAATGGTATAAAAGGAAGAAAAGAAGGAAATTGGATGAATTATATAAATTTTATGAAAGCACAATTGACTGAATTACTAACTAATTATGGAGAAATTGGTGGTATTTGGTTTGATGGTGATTGGGATAAGAAAACTGCCAATTGGCATTATGATGAAATTTATAAATTAATTCATGATTTACAACCACAATGTTTAATAGGAAATAACCATCACGAAGCTGTGAAAAAAGGGGAAGATTTTCAAATGTTTGAAAAAGATTTACCTGGAAAGGCAACCCAACGCTTTGCAAGTAAAGCGGAAGATATAGGGACATTACCAAAAGAAGTATGTGAGACCATTAATGGTTCATGGGGTTTTAACTTGCAAGACAATAGACATAAAAGTAAAAGAGAACTCATCCAATATTTAATTAGTGCTTCAGGATACGGAAGTAATTTACTATTAAATGTAGGCCCAATGCCAAACGGCGAAATTCAACCTAAGCATATTCAGTCATTACGTGAAATTGGTAATTGGTTAAACACTAATGGGGAAACCATTTATGGTACTAAAGCTGGAAGCATTTCACCATCAAAAGATATGGTATCTACTCAAAAAGGAAAAACACTATATCTTCATTCGCTAAACAAAAACAATCAAACCATTTTTATTCCTGATTTTAAAGAAAATATTTCTGTCGTTAAACTTTTCAGAACCAAAGAAAAATTAAAATTTAAAAAGGATAGTTACGGATTATTGCTAAAAATCCCAGACCATGCTTTAGATGATATAGACACTATAATAGAAATAACTTTAAAATAAATGACAAAGTTTAGTTTAAAAGGCAAAACAGCTATTGTAACAGGTGGTGGTAGCGGTATAGGAAAAGCTATTGCTTTAACCTTTGCTAAACAAAAAGCAAAAGTCCATATTTTAGATTTCAATATAGATACAGCCAAGGAAACAGTGGCTATTATAAAAGGTTTAGGTGAATATGCTGAAGCTCATAAATGTGATGTAGCTGATCAACAAAATGTAAATAGTATTATTCAAAAGATTACGAAAACTGAAAAGATTGATATTCTAATTAATAACGCAGGTATTGCTCATATTGGCAATATTGAATCTGTTGAAGAAGTAGATTTAGACCATCTTTATGAAGTTAATATTAAAGGGGTTTATAATTGTATAAAGGCAACCATTCCTTCGCTTAAAAAAGGGGGTGGTGTTATTTTAAACCTTGCGTCTATTGGTTCTACGGTTGGATTAAGTGACCGCTTTGCCTATTCAATGAGCAAAGGTGCAGTACTAACTATGACATACTCGATTGCTAAAGATTATATTAATGATGGTATTCGATGCAATTGTATTGCTCCAGGTAGAGTGCATACACCTTTTGTAGATGGATTTATAAAACGGAATTACCCTGGAAAAGAACAAGAAATGTTTGAAAAACTATCAAAAACTCAACCCATTGGAAGAATGGGTACAACTCAAGAAATTGCAGACTTAGCGCTTTTTCTTTGTTCTGATGAGGCTGGATTTATTACCGGTTCTAACTATGCAATTGATGGAGGTTTTGTAACGCTAAATGGATAAAAACAAAATATATTTAAATGAAATTATTACGATTCGGAGTTAAGGGCAAAGAAAAACCAGGGATTCAACTAGAAGATGGTTCAAGAATAGATGCTTCAGGTTTTGGTACCGATTACAATGAAGATTTTTTTGGAAATAATGGTATAGAAAAACTTCAAAACTGGTTAATTACTAACCAATCTAAATGCCCAATAATTGATAAAAACGAGCGTTTAGGACCACCACTTACAAGACCCTCTAAAATTGTTTGTGTAGGATTAAATTATGCAAAACATGCCCAAGAAGCTGGTATGGAAATACCAAAGGAGCCTGTTATATTCTTCAAAGCCACATCAGCTATTATAGGCCCTTTCGATGACATTATGATTCCTAAGGGGAGTTTAAAAACAGACTGGGAAGTCGAATTATCTGTGGTAATTGGTAAAAAAGCGTCTTATGTTAAAGAAGAACATGTATTTGATCATATTGCTGGATATGTTTTACACAACGATGTTAGTGAAAGAGCATACCAACTTGAACGTTCTGGGCAATGGGTTAAAGGGAAAAGCTGCGATACGTTTGCTCCCATTGGACCATTTATCGCTACAAAAGATGAAATTAAAGACCCTAATAACTTGAATTTATGGTTAAAACTAAATGGTGAATTAATGCAAAATAGCTCTACATCAGATTTTATTTTTAATATTCAAGAAAGCATAAGTCATATTAGTCAATTCATGACGTTACTACCAGGAGATATTATATCTACTGGAACCCCATTTGGGGTTGGCATGGGATTAAAACCACCATTATATTTAAAATCTGGAGATACTGTAGAACTTGGCATTGAAGGTTTAGGGATTTCTAAACAAAACGTAATTGGTTATAGTGATCATTAAAAACTAAAATTATTTACTTAGTTTAAATAAAAAAAGATTGACATCTAGATGTCAATCTTTTTTTATGAAATATATTATTAATTCGTTATTTAAAAAAATTAAGCATTTCTTGCATTTGGGTTTCATCAACATTAGCTTTATTTAAAGCATCGGCTAAAGTCATCATTTTTTCAGGACTCATATCACTTCCCAAAATTCTAACTACAGCAAAACCCATATCGCTAGCACTACCAAAAACTACAACTTCATCTGCTTCTTCATCATCACCAATATACTTAACCAAGACTTTACGTCCTTTGTCACTAAACTCCATTAAGTCTTGATATTTCTCCTGCTTTAAGATCGATTTTACTTTATCTAACTCTGTAGTGTAAACGTCTTTATTAGTATCATTTATATTAAACCCTAAGAAGTTTAACCTTCGTACAGATTCAAAAGCTTCCTTCTGTTCTTCAGTAAAATTAGTTTTATCGATTTTCACCATAGAAACTGGTAAATCTTGTGATACAAAGTTTGACTGTTCTTGATGGTCTACAAAGTACCTTTGTAAACTTGGTTCACTATTACAGCTTACTAGAACTAAACCAAATATGGCTATTAGAGAAAAGAGTTTAACTGTTCGTTTCATTTTGTTTGATTATTAAAAATAAGCCTATAAATGCTTAAAAATTGATGAGTTACACAAATTTTCTTCATTCTATATTATGAATTTAGAATGAAGAAAATGTGTATCCGTTTTATAATTGATGATGATTATATTATTTATCCTTCTCTAAATGTTGCCCACCAGGAATATTCATTTTCTGAGTCAACTTAGAGATTTCGTTTAAATCTATATCTCCAGTCATAGATACTACTACAGTTTCAATATTACGCTGTTTTCCATTAATCTCAATTTTATCATCCATTTTCTTATCGATACCTGTTACAAAGATTAATAACTCCTTTACATGATCGGCATCTTTACCTTCCTGGATGTAAAACTTCACTTCTGTACCATCATCTTTCACTTCCATAAGTTCTTCTAACTTACTAGAACGAGATTTCACCCATTTTGTGATATCAGTCGAAATTGCTGAATTATCAGTAACTATAGTTTTAAAGCTGGTAATACTTTTTACCATATCTAAATAAGCTTGAGCTTCAGGATCGTCAGTATCAATACCTATTTTAGATATCATTTGAAACATCTTAGGTTTTATGTTTACGTAAGTAACATTTGGATCGTCACTATATTTATCAAACACACTTTTTTGTGCCATTCCTGTAAGTGGCAATAACATTATTGCCATTACAAATACTATTAATCTTGTTTTCATTTTATTTGTATTAAGGATATTTAAAGTTTTCATTTTTTTAATTTTTTACTGATTCGTTTTAAAAATTATACTTGTCGAATTTTCAATTTCATTCAAATAATTTAAGGTAGATGCCCCTTTGTTTACCTCGTCTAGGTAATTCACAGCAGACGTTCCTTTATTAAAATGATTTGAAATCATTGCTAATTGTTTAGAAACTTCGTTAAAAGCGTCTTCTGGTTCACAAAACGTACCAACTAAATTCTCTTGACATTCGTCAGGTCCAATGATTAGTCCAGAAAAGTAAACCCCCAACATGATGACTGCTACTGCTGCAACCGATAACCACTTGTAATTAAACGTCTTCTTAGTTTTTAGTGGAAGGGCTTTCGTATACTGTTCCTGTTGGTTTCCCAAAAAATACGCAAACATGGGTTTGTAGTGTTCTAAGTGAGGCGCAACGTTGTCCTGAGAAAAATAGTTTTTTAACACCTGCTCCTCTTTTAGGCTAGTTTCCCCGTTTTCGTACTTTTCAAGTAATTTGTCTATGCTATTTAATACCATAATTATGAGTATTAGTTAATCGTTCTCTTATTGTTTTTCTTGCTCTCGATAAGGCCACTCGTACTGCTGTGTTATTCATATCTAGCATTTTAGCAATCTCATCAAAATCATATTCTTCTATATCTCTAAGTTGAATTATCATGCGTTGTTGTTCAGGTAACTCTTCTATAATGCGTTCTACCCAACTTACGCTATCATTCAATTCAACCTGTTTTTGTAATGGTGTACTCTTTTCTTCATAATTACTATGTACAATTTTCAAGTTTTGAGCTTGTTTCGATTTTAATTTATCAAAACAAAAATTCTTTGTCATTGTCATAGAAAAAGCTTCTACATTTTTGTATTCTCCAATCTTACCTTTGTTACGCCATAGCTTTAACAACACCTCTTGCGTGGCATCTTCAGCTTCCTCAGTCGATACAAGCAATCGCTTTGCTAAACGAAATACTTTATCCTTAAAAGGCATTACAATATTTAAAAACTCATTCTGAGTCATCTCGGTTGTGGTTAGTGGTTTTGTAAAAACAGCTCTATTAGTGCTATTTGTAATTACGACGACCTAGTATTTATTTTGTTACAAGGATATTCAAAAAAAAATTAAAATTTAGGCGTAACCCACAAGGGGTCGGGCTTTCCGTTACAAGTCCTCGCACCTCCTTCGTCGGGCTGTGGGCTTTCCTCTGCAATCCCTTACGCGGGTAAATCTGCAAACACCATTTCTTAAAAAACACTTCATTCAGTTCTGCAATCATCAATCGTTAATCGTTAATCGTTAATCGTATTTTTCCAAATAATTTTTTATTATACAATAATGTAAGTAAATTTATGGTTTAATAGACAAACTACTTGTTTAGTTAAAATTGCGAAAAAGATGAAACGAATAAAAGCCCTAGTAATACTTCTTGCTGCCCTAGTTTTAACAGGATGTTTTGAAGATAGAGATGATAATATTGTACAATCCAGTAGTATAAACGATTTTGTTTGGAAAGCCATGAATCTGGTTTACCTCTACAAAAGTGATATACCAAATTTAGCAGACGATAGATTTGCAAGTGATGCTGAATACGCAGAGTATTTAGATGGGTTCGCATCTCCAGAAGGTATTTTTGAAAGCCTTATTTTTCAAAGAGAAACTGTTGATAGATTTAGTATTATAGTTGATGATTATATCGCCTTAGAGCAAAGACAACAAGGGATTTTTAAAACTAATGGTATGGAGTTTGCTTTGTATGGTGCTCCTAATAGCAGTACAGATCTAGTAGGTGTTGTTAGATTAGTTTTGCCAAACAGTGAAGCTGATACAAAAGGTGTTAAAAGAGGAGATTTATTTGCTCAAGTAGATGGCACTACTATCACAAGATCCAACGCAGGCAGTTTATTAAATCAAGATTCATACACTATAAATTTAAGTTCTTATAACGATAACGGAACACCAGAAAACACTGATGATAGTATAACGCCAAATGGTACAGATATCGCATTAGACAAATTTCAATATACAGAAAACCCAATTTTCAGGAACGAGGTTTTCCAAGTTGGTGGAGAAAATGTAGGATATCTAATGTATAATGGTTTTACTGCAGGTTCTGATGTTGGATTAAATGATGTTTTTGCAGATTTTAATTCAAATAACGTACAACATCTTGTTTTAGATTTACGCTACAATCCAGGTGGACGTGTTGATGTTACTACACATTTAGCTAGTATGATTACTGGACAATTTACAGGGCAAGTTTTTGAAAAACTAATATATAATGAAAATTTGCAAGAACTAAATTTCGATTATTTATTTGCTAATAGTATTGGTGATATGTCTATTAATAGTTTAGGCTTAAATAAAATATATGTATTAACTACAGATAGATCTGCATCTGCTAGCGAAGGACTTATCAATGGTTTAGCTGCATATATTGAAGTTGTACAAATCGGAACAGAAACTACAGGAAAAACACAAGCCTCTAGAGTGTTTTACGATTCTGCTGATTTAGGGAGGCAAGGCGCTAATCCAGCTCACACCTATGCTATCCAACCTTTAATTGCTAACGGTATTAATAAAGATTTAGTAGCAGTTCCTGGAACTGGCTTACCACCATCCATTGGTTTTGAATACGAAGAAAGGCCTTTAAATTTAGGGGTTTTGGGAGATATAAATGAGCCTATGCTAGCTCTAGCATTAGCAGATATAGAAAATTCAACAGCCAAAAGAAATATTATTAAAGAACAACCACAATTAATCACCAACAAAACTATGGATAGTTTCGATTTTCTACCATTTGAAAAAGGTGGAATGATTGCAGATTAAATACTCTTGAAAACTCACAAAACCTATTTCAATTGGAGTTCTGGTAAAGATTCTGCTTTAGCATTGTATCATCTGTTAAATGATCAGCGCTATTCTGTAGAAGAACTAATTACAACAGTAAATTCGCATTACAATCGTGTTTCAATGCACGGTTTGCGAAAAGAGCTCTTAGTTGCTCAAACAAAAGCTTTAAATATTCCTGCTAGTTTAATTGAACTCCCAGAAATGCCAAGTATGGCAGTGTATGAGCAAAAAATGACAGAAGCTGTTTATAGATTAAAACAAAGTGGGTTTACACATTCTGCTTTTGGCGATATCTTTCTAGAAGATTTAAGAGATTATAGAGATAAACAATTAGCTAAAGAAAATTTAACTTCGATATATCCTTTATGGAAAAGAGACACCAAAGCATTGCTAAATGAGTTTTTAGATTTAGGGTTTAAAACCATCATTGTTTGTGCTAATTCTAAATATTTTGATGACAATTTTGTAGGCACTATTATTGACAAAAGCTTTATAGATAATTTACCTCAGGGTGTTGACCCATGTGGTGAAAATGGTGAATTCCATACCTTTTGCTTTGATGGTCCGATTTTTAAAAAACCAATCGATTTTAAAATAGGAGAAAAAGTATATCGGGAGTATGACCATCCTAACACAGACGATTCTATATGCAGTTCAGACAAATACGGGGTTTGGTATTGCGATTTAATTCCATAAAAAATGCCACTTTAAAAGTGGCATTTAATAAATATAGTCAAGAAGGTAGCTATACTAACTTTTATAAAGTCAACTGAAAACCTAACCTTACATTTCTTCCTTTAGTTACATATCCTGGCACATCTTCATAATCTTCATTTAAGATATTATCAATACCTGCAAATAATTTCATTTTATTTTTCAAAACTGTATGACTTGCATATAAATTAACTAAACTAAAACTATCTAAAAGCGGCACAAAACTATTTTCAAATCTGTCGTGCACATATTGATATGACAATGACGCAAATGTCGTTTTAGAAAAATTATATCCTAATTGTAAATTCCCTTTATGTTTCGGAATCCTACGAGCTGTACTTTCCTTGTACTCGGTGAAAGCATAATTAGCAGTAATTGATAAGTTTTCAAGAGGAGTTGCATTTAATTCAATCTCTACACCTCTTGCATTTAATACATCTTCGGCGTTTTGGTAACCTCCATCAATCCACAGTACAGTATTTGTTTCTTCTCTGCTAAAGAAAAGACCACTAATTCTAAAATTAGTGTTTAATTTAAATTCAGCTCCAGCTTCAATCGTTCTATTTTCTTCAGGTTCTAAATCAGGATTTGGTCCAAAGTTTCCAAATAATTGGGACAAAGAAGGTGTAATAAATGAAGTACTAAACGAACCAAAAAGCTTAGTATAGCTATCTTCGTTAGATTTAATAGTGTAGGAAGGGTTCAAATTGTAGGTAACATGCGATCCATATTCGCTATGATTATTTAATCTAGCGCCTGCGTTAACATTTAATCCAAAATCAGACACATATACAAAATTAGCATACGGATCTACTATAGTAAACTCTTGTTCTTCAGCAAAAGTGGCATTATTCTCTATTGCATTCAAACCTACAATAGTGTAAAACTTTTTGTCAAAAACATACTTATTATAAACATCTACAATATAATTTTTAGATTTGAACAAAGATGGAAAGTTAGAAATAAACTCTCTCTCATATTCACTATAAGCAGCGTTAAAGTTAACACTACCATTTCGGTATTTAAATTTTGAAGATACCCCAACTCTATATTGTGTGTTATTAAATTCATCGGCTGTGTCTACCAAATTAAAATTAGAATCAAAACCGTCTATATCAGAATTTGTATCTGTATAGTTTCCGTAGACATTTAAAGAAAATGCATTACTAAACTTGTATCCTAAATTAACATCCACACCATATTGAGAAAAAACATCTTTCTCATTAGCATCACTTTTGGCAGCAGAAAGTCCATCAGAAAACTGATTGCTAAAAGCTGTACGATATGTAAATTTGTCTAAGGTGCCACTTATTGCAACGTTATTATTGAAATCTGCAACGTTATAATTTTGATCAGATTCTGACTGATTAGTTCCCATACTTGATGCGAAAACGGCATTTATTTCTTTATTCCCAGCCTTCTTAGTTGTAATATTAACAACCGCAGATGCTGCACCACTACCATATAACGTACCAGCAGCCCCTTTAATAATCTCGATAGACTCAATTTGATTTAAGTTTAATAATCTAAAATCGTACTCGCCGTTGATTTGTGAAGGGTCATTTACTTGAATCCCATCAATTAAGACTAATACTTGACGATTCCTTCCTCCTCTGACATAGACACCTAAATTCTGCCCTGCATTACTTCTACTACCATTAATTTCAATACCAGACTGTGCGTTAATTAATTCAGATACCGTTCTTCCTTGGTTTCTTTCAATGTCTTGTTTAGAAATTTTTATCACAGTTTTTCCAGAATTTTCACGTTTTAATGCAAATCGTGAATCTGTGATAACAACTTCATCAAGCTGCTCTACTTTTGTTGAATCTACATTTTGCTCTTGTGCAAATCCAAACATTGATATACCTAAGCATAGGACACCAATAGCTTTTGTTTTTTTGTTCATTTTAAATGACTAATTACTCGAGAATCGCATGGATTATCATACGCAAACTTTTATCCCGAAAGTTTAACTTATTTGTTTGAATTTGGCAGGTCTCCTGACTTGTTTTATGTTATTCAGCCTTCCCAGTTTTACCAGTGGCTCTTGTAGTTAATAACATCCTCTTAGTGAGGTACTGAATCAAGTTCAGCATAAACTTACAGTTGCGGGAACAGTTCTGGCATCTCACCAGATTCCCTTTTAATTCGTTCAATATAATCATTAAACAAAACCAAAATTCGCTGCAAATGTACCATCTATTTTTAGAATCAAAACTATTTTATTGTGTTATTCTTCAAAAAAGAATAATCTTTGTTACCATAATTACATTAAATATTTCATGATTTATTATATAACAGGTGGTGAACGTTCTGGTAAAAGTAGTTATGCGCAGAATCTAGCATTATCGCTATCTAAAACACCTAAATATTTGGCAACATCCCGAGTTTGGGGAGATGATCATAGAAAACGCATTGATCGTCATATAGCAGATAGAGACGACCGTTGGACATCCATAGAAGAAGAAAAAGCACTAGCTTCTGTAATAAACACAAACGATATTGTTGTTATAGATTGTGTTACACTTTGGCTAACTAATTTTTATGTAGACACAAAAAATGATATAGAAAAGTGTTTAGAATTAGCTAAAGCAGAGTTCAATAAATTATTGGATATAGATGCTACCATTATTATCATATCCAATGAAATTGGAATGGGCGTACATGCGCAAACTGAAATAGGTAGAAAATTTACAGAACTACAAGGCTGGACAAACCAATATATTGCAAAACATGCAGATAAAGCCACTATGATGATTTCTGGAATTCCATTAACTTTAAAATAATTATGAATACGAAAACTGAGCTAAAGAAGGCTCTTCAACATAAAATAGATTTAAAAACTAAACCGATAGGTGCTTTAGGAGTTCTTGAAGATTTAGCATTTAAAATTGGATGTATTCAAAATACAGAAAACCCAAAAATCTCTAAACCTACCATTGTCGTTTTTGCAGGAGATCATGGAATTGCCGCCAAGGGAGAAGTAAACCCGTTTCCTCAAGAGGTAACTGCTCAAATGGTTTATAATTTTATAAATGGTGGAGCGGCCATCAACGTGTTTAGTAATACAAATGCAATAGATTTAAAAATTGTAGACGCAGGAGTTAACCATAAATTTGAAGTTGGTTCAAAGATTGTTGATGCTAAAATCGATTTTGGCACTAAAAATTATCAAATTGAACCAGCAATGACACTGGAACAATGTAACGAAGCTATAAAACGAGCAGGTGAAATTGTTTCAAAAATTCATAGTGAAGGTTGTAATACTATTGGTTTTGGTGAAATGGGAATAAGCAATACATCTTCAGCTTCATTGTTAATGGCGTATTTTACAAATACTCCAATTGCTGATTGTGTTGGTTCAGGAACTGGGTTAAATTCTGAAGGCATCAAAAGGAAAACACATATACTTTCTGAAGTTTATAAAAAATATCAACCCGAAACGCCAGTAAGCGCTTTAGCTACTTTTGGTGGTTTTGAAATTGCTATGCTTTGCGGTGCTATTTTAAAAGCTGCTGAATTAAATATGATTGTAGTTATTGATGGTTTTATAGTAACAGCGGCCTTATTAGTTGCACAAGCTATAAAGAAAGACATTCTTGATTGTTGCATTTTTGCTCATAATTCTAACGAACAAGGACACAAAAAAATGTTAAACTATTTAAATGCAAAACCACTGCTATCATTAGGTTTAAGATTAGGCGAAGGTACAGGTGCTGCTTTAGCCATACCGCTGTTAAAAGCCGCTGTTAATTTTTTAAATGATATGGCGAGTTTTGAGAGTGCAGGTATTAGCGGGGAATCTGTAGATAATTAAATATGAAAAAAGAACTCCAAATATTCCTAACAGCCATCATGTTTTTTACAAGAATTCCTTGTCCGAAATGGGTAAATCATGATGCAGAATTTTTGCGAAAAAGTTCCAAGTATTTTTCATTAGTTGGAATAATCGTCGGAAGTATTGGAGCCTTAGTATTTTATAGTACAACATTTATTTTTTCAACCGAAATTGCAATTCTTTTAAGTATGATTTCAACCATATATGTCACTGGAGCATTTCATGAAGACGGATTTGCAGATGTCTGCGATGGCCTTGGTGGAGGTTGGACTAAAGAAAAGATTTTAATGATTATGAAAGATTCCCGGTTGGGAACTTATGGTGCTTCGGGGTTAGTTTTAATTTTAGCTCTAAAATTCACAACGCTAAGAGAATTACCAACTTATTATATTCCGTTAGCTCTAATTTCAGGTCATAGCTTAAGTCGATTTATTGCCACTACACTCATATACACGCATCCTTATGTAAGAGACACAGACGACAGTAAAGCAAAACCAGCGGCTAAAAACATTACTGGTGGCATGCTCATTATTAGTGCTTTTTTTGGTATAGCGCCTTTATTCTTTTTCAAAACACCTTTAGTATTCTTAACACTTGCTCCATGCTACTTAGCTAAAATATACCTAGGTGCTAAGTTTAAGAAATGGTTGGGAGGTCAAACGGGGGATTGTGCGGGAGCTGTTCAGCAATTATGTGAAGTAGTTTTTTATTTAAGCCTTATTGCTTTATGGAAATTTATTTAGTGCGACACACTACTCCTGATATTGATAAAGGTATTTGCTATGGTCAAAGTGATATTGGTCTGGCTTCAACCTGGCTAGATGAATTTGATATACTTAAATCGAAGTTATCTATTGATAGTAATTTTAAAGTGATTTCAAGTCCCTTAAAACGTTGCGCCTTTTTAGCTGAAACATTAGGAAAAAATCTAAGTTTTGATAATAGATTGAAAGAGCTAGATTTTGGAGATTGGGAACTTAAATCTTGGAATGATATTCCAGAAAAAGACATCACGCCTTGGATGCAAGATTTTGTAAATGTTGCAGTACCCGATGGAGAATCTTATGTACAATTACACAAACGTGTCCATGATTTTGTAAAGTCTATTATAACTTCTAAAGGCAATCAAAATCTATGTATTGTATCACATGCTGGCCCGATTAGAGTTATATTATCTCACATTCTAAACATCAATCTAAAAGATTCATTCAAAGTAAAAATCAATTATGGAGATGTATTTCACATCAGAAATACGAATGGAAATTTAGCGCTTATTTCCGAAGTTGATCTTTAAGCTTCAAATTCGCGAAGTTATAATTACTAGATACTGCTTTATCAGTAATTTCAATTGATATACGGTTTTTAAAAAAAGGGGCATTTACCACTAAAGTATGGAATTCTCCATTCTCACCACAAGCATCAATGCCCATATTCTCAAGAGTTTCAACAAGTTCGGCATCAATAGTTCTACCTAAAAAATTGGGGCCTAACTCCTGATTGCAAGACACAATAATAGCTTCAATTCCCGCATCTATCATATCTAAAACCAATTGCTTTCTATTACATTGCCACAAGGGCAAAACAGCCTCTAAATTAGCAGCTATAGACACTTTTTCTTCCCAGGCACGGTGAGATTCTATATCAATATCCCCAAAAACAGCATGCGAAATAGGGTAATCTTTAACTATTTGCTTCAAATTTTGAATATATTTAACTTCATAATCTGCCCAAGTACTACTAAAAAAATGAATAGGAAGTTCCAACGCATCTGCCTGTGCCTGTAATACTGCTTTAGGAATACCATGAGAGCGAGACCTATCACCAAACTCATTCATAACATTCAAAAGAACTGAAGGTTTATAACCTGATTGTAACGCTTTATAAAAAGCATAACAACTATCTTTTCCACCACTCCATGAGCACAAAAAATTCATATTCATCTATTTAATCACTCAAAAGTAATCTTAAGTATACGGTATTACAAAAAAATTAATGACCTTTGAATTTCAAATTTACAATATGCGTTTTATATTATTGTTTTCTCTCTGCTTCTTACTCTTTGCTTCTTGTAAAGATGATAAGAATATTAAAGAAGCATTACCACATCTTGAGGTCCAACAAAAGGTTTTAAAATATGCTGAAGGTTTTTCAATTACAAATTACAAAACGCATCAAGAAATTATTGTAACATCTCCTTGGCCAAAAAGTCAAGATTCATTTCATTATCTTTTAGTAAAAAAAGGGCAAGAAATCCCTAAACATAATGATACAGATGTGGTTATTAAATTGCCTATTGAAAAAGTAGTAGTTATGTCTACCACTAATATTCCTTCATTAGAATATTTGGGTATTGAAAACAAATTGGTAGGCTTCCCAAGCACGAAATATATTTCTTCTGAAAAAACAAGAACACTTATCGATAATGGTACTATTAAAGATTTAAATAATGACCTAGATTTGAATATGGAGCTACTCCTCGATTTACAACCCAACTTGGTGATTGGATTTTCTGTAAACGGAAATAATAAAATATTAAATCAAATAGAAAAATTTGGAATTCCAGTAGTTTTAGATGGCGCTTGGACAGAGAAGCATCCATTAGGCCGTGCAGAATGGATAAAATTTATTGCTGCATTTTTTGAAAAAAATAAAGAGGCAGATAGTATTTTCAATACCATTGAAACAAATTATTTAAAAGCAAAAACTTTAGCTTTAGAGGTTAAAGACAAGCCAACCGTATTTTCTGGCTCTATGTTCAAAGATGTTTGGAACATTCCTGGAGGAAAAAGTTTTGTAGCTAAGTATCTAGAAGATGCCAATACAGATTATCTTTGGAAGGATAATGATGCCAATGGAAGTCTTCAATTAAATTTCGAAAATGTTTTAGACAAAGCTCAAAAAGCAAAATTATGGATTGGTGCGGGATCATTTCAAACTAAAACACAAATGACTGAGCAGCATAAAGGGTATGGTTATTTTGATGCTTTTAAGACTAATAATATTTACACCTACACCAAAGAAGTAGGCCCTGAAGGTGGCTTATTATATTATGAATTAGGCCCTCTAAGGCCCGATCTTATACTAAAAGACATTATCAATATTGCACACCCAACTATATTAACAAATTACGAAAACTCTTTTTTTAAACGTTTAGAATAATTGGCTAAAACTAAAACTTATCGCATTACATTTTTAGTACTATTTGTACTCTTACTGTTATGCTTTTTCCTAAACATAAGTCTTGGTTCTCTTTCTATTCCGAACAAAGACATTGTTGATGTTCTATTGGGTAATAGTGAAAATTTATCTTGGCGGCATATTATAATAGACTATCGATTACCAAAGGCTTTTACAGCCATTATTGTAGGCTCTGGATTAGGCATTTCTGGATTGATGATGCAAACACTTTTTAGAAACCCTTTAGCAGGCCCCTTTGTTTTAGGTATTACGTCAGGAGCAAGTTTAGGTGTAGCTGTTGTTACTATGGGAGCATCTTTATTTGGAGGTGTTTTATTAGGTATATTGGCCTCTAAATGGAGTATTGTTATTGCCGCAACTATCGGCAGTTTTTTAGTCCTTTTAGTAGTTTTAATTGTATCAACTAAGGTAAGGGATACAATGGCAATTTTAATTATTGGATTGATGTTTGGAAGTATTTCAGCTGCCGTAGTAAATGTACTTTCTTATTTCAGTTCAGCTGAAGAATTACAACAATATTTCTTCTGGGGTTTTGGTAGTTTAGGTAATTTATCGTGGCATGAAGTGTATATTTTATTTGTTATATATGCTTTTGGTTTATTAATAAGTTTAACATCTGTAAAAACATTAAATACACTTTTACTTGGCGAAAATTATGCTAAAAGTTTAGGGTTAAATATCAAGAAAAGCAGGTTATTATTAATCGTTGCTACAAGCTTATTAGCAGGTACTATAACTGCCTTTACTGGACCAATTGCTTTTATTGGTTTAGCAATTCCCCATATAACAAGGCAAGTATTTAACACCTCAAATCATAAAGTATTGTTGCCAGCTGTATTTTTGTTTGGCGCCATCGTTATGCTTATTTGTGATAGTATTTCACAATTACCAAATAGCGATTTTACCTTGCCTATCAATGCCATAACTTCGTTGGTTGGTGCTCCTGTTGTTATATGGTTGTTGGTTAGAAAACGAAAAATGGTGTTTTAATGGAAGATAAAAACCAACATATCATTTTAAAAACCCTAGACCTTTCCATAGGCTATTCATCTGGAAAGACAAAAGCTATAGTGGCTTCAAATATTAATATCGAATTAAAAAGAGGTGAATTAGTGGGTTTAATAGGAGCTAATGGTATCGGAAAATCCACACTTTTACGAACCCTTACCAAAGTGCAAAGTCCGATTCAAGGAGACATTTATGTAAACGATACGGAGTTAAAACGTTTCTCGCCTATTGATTTAGCAAAAGTTTTGAGCTTAGTATTGACCGAACCTGTAGCTTCGAAGAACCTATCCGTTTATGAGCTTGTTGCATTAGGGAGACAACCTTATACCAATTGGGTTGGTAATCTTTCAAAAGAAGATATAGAAATTACAAATCGTGCTATTACACAAATAAATATTGAACACCTTCGAAACAAAAAGTGTTTTGAACTAAGTGATGGTCAGCTTCAAAATGTTATGATTGCTAGAGCATTAGCTCAAGACACCGATTTAATTATTCTAGATGAGCCTACTACACATCTAGACATGTATCACAAAGCCTATATTTTAAAGTTACTCCAAAAGTTAGCAAAAGAAACTGGTAAAACCATTCTATTTTCATCACATGAAATAGATTTAGCTATTCAACTCTGCGATAGTTTGATTGTCATGGCTAACACAGGAGTGGTATCAGACAAACCATGTAATTTAATTTCTAAAGATGTTTTTGAAACTTTATTCCCTAAAGATTTAATTTCTTTTGATAAAAAAACAGGGAGTTTTCGAGTTAAAAAATAATCTTTATTCACAGTCACAGTTCCCAGTAAAAATATAAACCTATAACTTTTTGGAATTTGGTTTTGGTTATTTGATATTTGTTACATGAACGACAACTTAATCATAATTCTTGCTGCTATTATTTTTGCAGCAATTGGTTTTTTCTTAGGAAATTATTTTTCAAAATTGAAGAATAAAAGCGAACAAAGCACTCTGGAAGAGCGCCAAAATCAAATGAATGCAATTATTGATGGTTTAAAAGAAAATCTCAATAAAATTGAAAATGAACGTGAAGACATTCGACGTGAAAAAGAATTTTTGAGTACAGAACTAGCTAGAAAAAATTCTGAATATGAAAACCTACAAGAACAAAATTTAAAACGTGATAAAGAATTAGAGGAACGCCAAGAGCAACTGCGAAAAGATTTTGAGTTGCTAGCCAATAAAATTCTTGAAGAGAAATCAAATAAATTTACGGAACAGAATAAAGAGAATATAAAAAACATCCTTAATCCGCTGCAAGAGAAAATTAAAAACTTTGAGGAAAAAGTAGATTTAACGCAGAAAGAAAGTATTAGTATGCACTCTGCTTTAAAAGAGCAATTGTTAGGCTTAAAAGACCTCAACCAACAAATGACTAAAGAAGCTACCAATTTAACCAGAGCTTTAAAAGGTGATAGTAAAATGCAAGGAAATTGGGGTGAATTGGTCTTAGAGCGTGTCCTCGAAAAATCAGGTTTGGAAAAAGATAGAGAATATTTTGTACAGCAAAGTTTTACCCTTAGCGACAATTCTCGTGTCATGCCAGATGTGGTTCTGCATTTGCCTGATGGCAAAAAAATGGTGATTGACTCTAAAGTGTCTTTAACCGATTATGAGCGTTTAGTTAATGCTGACGACGATGACAAACCGCAATTTTTAAAAGCACATGTAAATTCTATAAGAAGACATGTAGAGCAACTTTCAGCAAAAAATTATCAAGATTTATATGATATTGAATCTCCAGATTTTGTTTTGATGTTTATCCCCATTGAGCCCGCTTTTGCTGTCGTAGTAAATGAAGATAATACTATTTATAACAAGGCTTTTGAAAAGAATATTGTCATCGTTACGCCTTCTACACTTTTGGCAACACTTCGCACGATTGATACTATGTGGAACAATGAAAAACAGCAACGTAATGCCATTGAAATTGCACGACAAGCTGGAGCTTTATATGATAAATTTGAAGGTTTAGTTAGTGATTTAACAGGAGTTGGTAAAAAAATTGATGCTGCAAAAAACGACTATTCTTCAGCTATGAATAAACTCGTTGAAGGTAGAGGTAATCTCATTACTAGTGTAGAAAAGTTAAAGAAAATGGGAGCTAAAGCTAAAAAATCGCTTCCTGAAGCTATCATAAAACGTGCTGAAGAAGATGAATAATTTTGTGTAATTTCTAAAATACTTTACAAAAACACGGTATTTCATTTATCACATAAAAACACGATATTTTTGCTTATCACATAAAAACGTGATATATTTGAACATTCCAATATTAAGGCATATTTTAATTTATTCCATAAAAAAGGAATTTTTAAATAAATGCCATTTAAAAGGAATATTTAAATTTTCAAATATTATGACTAGTGTAATTACAGGTGATATTATAAAATCTACAGCACAAAAGAACCCTGAAATATGGATAAGCGCTTTAAAAAAATCGCTTTCTAATATAGATATGAATGACAACTATTGGGAAATATATCGAGGTGATAGTTTTCAAATAGAAATTACCGATACATCTAAAAGTTTTTTAAATGCCGTATATATAAAGGCTTGTGTAAAAATGATTTCTGATTTAGATGTTCGGTTAGCTATTGGTATCGGAAATAAAACTTATCAAGGCAACAAAGTAAGCGAATCTAATGGAGAAGCCTTTGTTTTTTCTGGTGAAACCTTAGAAACTCTAAAAAAAGAAAAGCAAAATTTAAGGATAAAAACCAAAAACTCTAAGTTAGATAATGAACTTAATTTATACTTTAAATTAGCGCTGTCATTCATGAATAATTGGACTAAAAATTCTGCAGAAATCATTAAGCTGAGTATTGAAAACCCTAACGCTTTACAGCATGAATTAGCTGAATTAATTGGCATAAAACAAGATGCTGTAAGCAAACGACAAAAACGCGCTGGTTTAGAATCTATTTTGGAATTAAACCAGATGTATCAACAAAAAATAGCCATTTTATCATGATTCTAATTAAACTTTTATTGGCGCACCTTATCGGAGATTTTTATCTACAACCCACTAAATGGGTAAAAGAAAATGAAAAAAAGAAACTAAAATCTCCCAAATTATATTTTCATATCTTAATACATGTTGCAGCAACAACTATAATGCTATGGGATATATCGCTTTGGTACATAATATTAATTATTGGAGTTTCTCATTTTATTATTGACGCATTAAAACTTTCTCTTCAAAAGAAAAAAACAAAGCGAAAATTATTTTTTATAGATCAGCTTCTGCATATTTTGATAATTTTTGGTTGTTATTTGTTCATAAGCAATGACATCTCAGAATTTCAGTTTAACATTAATGAAAATCAACTTTTGCTTATTACATGTTTATTGTTTTTAACAATTCCTGTATCCATAATTATGAAAACCATTTTTTTAAAGTGGAATATTTCAGAACTTACTAAAAATAACGAATCGTTGCAGGATGCTGGGAAATATATCGGTATTTTAGAGCGTGTTTTAGTGTTTATTTTTATTGTATCAGAACACTGGGAAGCTGTTGGGTTTCTTATCACTGCTAAATCTGTATTTCGATTTGGCGACCTCAAAGAATCTAAAACCAGACAACTTACAGAATACATATTGATAGGTACTTTAATAAGTTTTGGTATTGCTATAGTAACAGGAATTATTTATACCGTTTTAATATCATAAAGTATGTTTAAACATCCCAAAGAGTCTCAAGTTTCAATAACAGAATTAATGCTTCCGTCTCACTCTAATTTTAGTGGAAAAATTCATGGAGGCCATATTTTGAACTTAATGGACCAAATTGCTTTTGCTTGCGCTTCTAAGCATTCGCAACATTATTGCGTAACGGCATCCGTAAATCGTGTAGATTTCTTGAATCCAATTGAAGTTGGCGAGTTGGTAACCTTAAAAGCATCCATAAATTATACAGGAAAAACCTCAATGGTTGTGGGCTTAAGAGTAGAATCTGAAAATATTCAAACTGGTAATGTCAAGCATTGTAATTCGTCATATTTTACCATGGTTGCAAAAGACGAAAATGGCAAAAATGTACCTGTACCCGGAATTATTTTAGATTCTGAACAAGCTGTAAGACGTTTTGCTAGGAGTATTGCTAGACAGCAACAAGCAAGACAACGTTCTACAAAATTTAATGCTTCTGAATTTAAAATTGAAGAGCATTTAGAAATTATTAAACAACATAATGCTAAAGTTGAACTATTATAAATTTTAACTTACTTATGGTAAAAAAATTACGTTATTAAAAGAATTGATAAATTTCGTAACTTTTATGTCTGTTTTAATCGGAAGTGAATAGCTGATAGAGAAATTACAACTAGCAGACAATACACAAGCCAAAAAACTTGATTTTAGGCTATTCAAATAATATTACAAAGAAAATCAATGTTTAAAATCTAAGGATATGCAATAATTATCAAAAATAAGTTACATAACGACTATCTGTAAAATCAAGTACATTAAATTTGGGTAGACAAACTTCGTACCTTAATATGTATTGTAATATTTTAAGTTTATAAACGACCAAATATGGAAAACTAAACAATACTACTAAATGAAAAAGAAAAATTTAAAAAGGTGGGTGATATTTATCATACCGATTATCATTGGTATTATTGCTTATAACTATATATATCAAGATCACCGAGATATTGAGAAAGAAAAACCAGAGTTCACTTTCTCTTCCAAAGAATTCATTGACCAATTCTTAAATGATGCAACTTCTGCAGAGCAAAAGTACCTTAATAAAACTATCCAAATTTCAGGTGTACTTTCTGAAATCAATAGCAATAATTTTTTAATAAACAATTCAATATTTTGTCAATTCAAAGACCAGATTCCCAGTACCGTAAAGATTGGAGATGATTTACACGTTAAAGGAAGATTTATAGGATATGATGACTTGCTGGAAGAAATTAAATTAGACCAATGTAGTATAAATTCGAAATAAAACTTTCATATAAAATCAAGCTAAAAAATACCCTATGAAAAACTTTACTATTCTTATTTTGTTCTGCTTTCCTATACTATGCTTCACTCAAGACGACTTATTAGATGAAATTGAGTCTGAAGTTGACACTTCAAAAAGTAATTATACTGCTGCTGCATTTAAAGGTTTAAAGATTGTGAACTTTGAATCTACCAAATTAGTAGCCAAAAAAGAATTCACGTTTATAGTCGCACATCGCTTTGGAAGTGTTGAAAATGGTTTTGATAGTTTTTTTGGATTAGACGACGCTGTTACTCGCTTAAACTTTGTATTTGGTATTTCTAATGGCTTAAACATTGGAGTATCGAGAAGTTCCTTCCAAAAAATTTATGAAACCTCAGCAAAGTACAGGCTTATTAGACAACAAGAAAATGGATTTCCATTCACGATAGTAGGGTTTAATGCTATTTTGATAAATACCGGATTAAGTAAAGACAATTTACCTTTAATTGAATTTAAGCACCGATTGGGTTACACCGCTCAAGTATTAATTTCAAGAAAGGTAAGTACAAATTTTTCGTATGAATTGGCACCAACATTCTTCCATGATAATTATGTAATGGTCGACGAACAAGATAATTCGCAGTTTGCACTCGGTTTGGGTGGAAGATATAAATTAAGCAAGCGCATGTCTCTAAATCTAGATTATGGATTACACCTTAACAGGGCTAACAATTCTCCATTTAAAAACCCATTATCCATTGGTATTGATTTAGAAACTGGCGGACATGTGTTTCAAATGCATTTTACCAACGCCCAAGGCATGAACACTAATACCTTTTTGGGGCAGAGTATTGGAGATTGGGGTGATGGTAATTTTTATTTTGGTTTTAATTTAAGTCGTGTATTTTAAAAAAAGAAAAGATGAAAAAGATAGTATATACAGCAACATTTATTTTATTGACGCTTTTAAACAGTTGTACTAATGCAAGCGAAAACGATTTAATTGAAGAACAACCTGTTACCCAAATAGCAACTTATAATAATGACGTGAAAACAATCATTGATAATAACTGCACTGGGTGTCATAACGACCCGCCAGTAGCTGGTGCACCAATGCCATTATTAACCTTTGGGCAAGTTAGGGAAGCCGTTCAAAACAGAGACTTAATCAATAGGATATCTCGACAAGCTGGTGAATCTGGTGCAATGCCAGCTGGTGGCCCAAGACTACCTCAAAATTCAATTGATCTTATTATACAATGGAATGATGATGGTTTACTTGAAAACAATAACTAAACATTGTATTCTAAACAAAATTTTTAAAATAATTATATGAAAAAGTTAGCATTTTTAATACTATTTGTAAGCTTCAGTATATTTGGACAGACTAAATATTTAACAAAAACTGGGATTGTCGATTTTGAAGCTTCAGTACCTTCTTTTGAAGAGGTTAAAGCAACAAATAATACTGTAACCGCAATTATTAATACTGATAATGGCGAATTTGCAGCATTAGTTTTGGTGAAAGGATTTCGATTTAAAAATGCATTAATGGAAGAACATTTCAATGAAAACTATGCAGAATCGGACAAATTTCCAAAAGCAACCTTCAAGGGTAAGTTGGTAGATTTTGATATTTCAAACTTAAAAGAAACTTACACAATTAATGGTATACTAAGCTTTCATGGAAAATCGAAAGAACTTAAACTATCTTGTAGATTAACCCAAATGGAAAAAGTTTTTAAGATTTCTGGAGATTTTATCGCTCTAGCTTCAGACTACGACATAGACATTCCTAAAATTGTAAGTAAAAAAATTGCTGAGGAAATACAAGTGTCTTTTAACTTTGACTTAATGAAAAAGTAAGTTTTATTCACCACACAATAAGAAAAAAAAGAAAAATTGACTGCCCTAAAAACCATATTGTATTTTTCAATTTTTAAATATCCGTTAACTAAAGCGGAAATTTATAAATTTTCGAATGCGTCTTCAGAAAAAGCCATAAACACAGAAATAGATATTCTCCTAAAAAAAGGTATTATCTTCAAGATTGAAGATTTTTTTATGTGTGAAAATAACCGTTCTCTACTAACTAGACGATTAAAAGGAAACGAAATGGCAAAAAAAGTAATGCCAAAAGCTTTTAAAGTATCAAAACTTATCGCGAAATTCCCATATGTGGAAAGTGTTTGCCTTTCTGGATCGCTCTCTAAAGGATATTATGATTCTAATGGTGATATTGATTTTTTCATCATTACAAAACCAGGTAGATTATGGATTTCAAGGACTTTGCTAATACTCTACAAAAAAATATTCTTATTAAACTCAAGAAAATATTTTTGCATCAACTATTTTATTAGTAGCGATTATTTGCATATTCCTGAGCAAAATAGATTTACAGCTACCGAAATGGTGACCTTAATTCCTGTATATGGCAAAAAAGCGTTTACCTCTTTTATGCAGGAAAACACTTGGCCCTATGAGTATTTTCCAAATTTCCCTTCTTTTGATACCTCAATAATAAATGAGACAAAAAAAAGTTGGTTATCTGTGTTTATAGAAAAAATATTTAATACACCTATTGGTAATGCTGTCGATTCCTTTTTAAGGAAGATAACACTTAAAAAATGGCATTTAAAATTTAGTGACTTAGAATCTGAAGATTTCAAAATTGCAATGAAATCTACAAAGCATGTATCTAAACATCATCCTCAAAATTTTCAAAGGAAAGTTATTGATCGATTAAATGAGGATTATGATAAATTAAAGCAACTACATAATTTGGAATTACTTCAAGACTATGCTTGATATTGTTTTTTCACATTCATATTATTACAAATTTGATTCCAAACAATGGAACAATAAAACACCTTACCCTCCATTAGGCACACTTTATGCAGCGTCTTTATTAAGAGAGAGTAGTTTTAAAGTTGGTGTTTTTGATACTAACCTTATAGATGATCCCAAGCTTCTAAAACCATTTTTACTACAGAAAAAACCAAGTCTATTTGTTATCTATGATGATGGTTTTAATTATCTAACAAAAATGTGTCTAACTTCAATGAGAGAGGCTGCTTTCGAGATGATTAAAATTGCTAAAGGCTTAAACTGTAATGTGGTTGTGTGTAGTTCAGATTCTACAGATCATTATGAGAAATATTTAAATGCTGGTGCAGATTTTATTATCCAAGGAGAAGGTGAACTTACGCTTAAGGAACTTGCTATGGCTTTGGTTAAAAATACTGATATCTCTGCCATACAAGGTCTTATTTATAAAAAGGCAGAAGATATTATAAAAAACAATAAACGACCTGTATTACGTGATTTAGATGAACTTCCTTTACCTGCCTGGGATTTAATTGATATCAACCCTTATAAAGAAATTTGGGAAAGTGGAGGACATAAGTTTACTTTAAATATAGCTACCACTCGTGGCTGCCCTTTTAAATGTAATTGGTGTGCAAAACCAATCTATGGAAATAGGTATAATTCACATTCTCCAGAATATATTACAAATCATATAAAGTATTTATCAGAAACTTATGGTGTCAATCGCTTTTGGATGTGTGATGATATTTTTGGCTTAAAACCCAATTGGGTTCAGGATTTCAACAAAGCACTTAAAAAAGAAAAACTGTCAATTTCATATTATATTCAAAGCCGTGTAGATTTATTATTGAAAGAAGACACTATTGAAGCTCTTGCAGAAAGTGGTTTAGAAGAAGTTTGGGTTGGTGCAGAAAGTGGTTCTCAAGCTATTTTAGATGCTATGGACAAGGATACCACAGTATCACAAATTTATGAAGCCACAAAATTGCTTAAAGAGAAACATATTCGGGTTGCATTTTTTATACAATTTGGGTATTTAGGTGAAACCAAAGACGACATTGATAAAACCATAAGCATGATTAAAGAGCTTGTTCCTGATAATATAGGTGTTTCAGTATCCTATCCTCTACCTGGAACAAAGTTTTATGAAAAAGTAAAAGATGACCTTAAACTTAAAGCCAATTGGACAGATTCTGACGATTTAGCGATGCTATTTAAGGGCACGTACAGCTCTAAGTTTTATAAAAAACTGCAACGCTACGTTCACAAAGAATATCGCAAAAGTCAAGGTTTATATAACCTAAAACATTTTGAAATAGGTAGATTTAAATCAATCCTAAAATTAGTTTACTACATTCCAAGTGCTTTTTACGATAAATTACTTTTAAAAAAATTAGCTGTATAACCATTTATGAATTGGAAAGTAAAGGCTTTATTACAAAAAAATTTATCTACCACTAAATTAGGGGACAATCTAAATCATATTCCTGCTACTTTAAATAAAAAATACAATTACAATGTTACTTTATATCAAGTTCACGAGTGTATCCGAAAATTCAACTATAGTAATATAAACCTTTCTTTAAATAAAACTGCATTAGAAATAGGAACAGGGTATTCATTAATTTCAGCTATCACTTTATCATTGTTAGGTTTTGAGAAGATTATAACTGTCGATGTAACAAAAGACATTCGATTTTCAACATTAAAAAAACAAATTAAATATTTAAGTAATAGTGAAATCTTTCAATTAATTAGTTCAAAAAGTATATATAAAAAACATGAAATAACAACCAAAATAAATAAACTTCAAAAAATAAATTCATTAGACTCTCTCTTTAAATTATTAAATATAAAATATTTAGCACCTTATTCATTCGATGAAATCATTCAAAACTCAAAAATGTTTGATTATGTATCGTCTCAGGTAGTTTTAGAACATATTCCGCCAAAAACCTTAAATGAACTATTTCAATTCACAAAACAAATCTTACGTAAAGATCATTTTTGTATTCACACGATTAATTTCATCGATCATTTTGCAAATCCAGGTTTTTTTCAGGACAAATCAATCTCTGAGTTCAATTTTTTAAAATATTCAGATCAGTATTGGAATTTTTGGGCAGGTAACTCAATAGCATATACCAATAGATTATCTTATATATTCTATCTAGAACTTTGCAAAAAATATAATTTAAATGTGATAAATTTTATCGGTGAAAACTACAGAGTAAGAAAAGAATTAAATTCAGAATTAATACATAATGATATCATAAAAAAATATAATTCTGTTATCAACATTGAGGATTTGACCAAGTATCAGAGGGGCACTTTAATCATTACTAATACATAAATGAAATCTGGTTTTGACATAGCATCTAATCATTACGACTCTAGTTTTACATTTTCTAGGATTGGAAAGGCACAACGCAAATTTGTTTACAACCATATTGACTCCATTGTCAATATAAATAAAAAACTCTCCATTCTTGAAATTAACTGTGGTACAGGTGAAGATGCTATTTACTTATCAAAACTTGGACATGACGTTATTGCTACAGATGTTTCTGAAAGTATGATTCGCATTGCAAAATCTAAGAACACTTTAAGTAATTTAACTTTTGAAGTATTGGATATTAATGCAATATCAAAAGACTCTTTTAATAGAAAGTTCGATTTAATTTTCTCAAATTTTGGTGGATTAAACTGTTTGTCTAAACCCGAGTTAAGTGCTTTTTTGGATACATCAGCACATTTGCTAAACCCAAACGCTAAGCTAATTATGGTACTTATGCCTAAACATTGTATATGGGAACAGTTATATTTTGGTATAAAAGGAAACTTAAAAAAAGCTAAAAGAAGGTATACAGATAAATATCTACTTGTAAACGTAAATAATGTTTCAGTGAAAACCTGGTACTATAACCCCAAAGAAATTATATCTTTAACAAAAAAGCTATTTACACCCAAAAAGATAAAACCAGTAGGCATTGCCATTCCTCCTTCCTATTTTGAAAATTCGTTTTTGGCAAAAAAACCATTTTTAAATGGACTCAGGATTATAGAGAAATTATTGAGCCAATCTTTTTGGGCAAAATATGCTGATCATTTTTTAATAGAACTTATAAAGAAATGAGCATAATACTTACACATGCATATTACCTGTACGAAGATGACAAAGAGGCAAAAATCATGCGCCCTTATGCGCCTTTAGGTATATTATACATTTCGGCATATCTCAATGAAAATAATATAGAAAACCATGTGTTTGATAGCACATTTTATAGCCAAAAAACTCAACTAAAATTCATCGAAGATAAACAGCCTAAAGCGGTTGCTATCTACACCAATTTAATGACTAAAATTAATGTTATCCAATTGGTTAAATTATTAAATAATGATGCAAAGTATGGTTTTCCTAAAATCATTTTAGGTGGTCCTGATATCACCTACAACCTCGAGAATTATCTTAAAACTGGGGCAGACTTTTTGATTATTGGAGAAGGTGAGCAAACAACTTTAGAATTGTATCATGCTATATCTAACAATGAAAATTACAATGAAATTCAAGGCATTGCATATATGCAAGATGGTAGAGTAAAAAAAACATCACTTCGTCTACATATGAAAAGTCTTAAAGCATTGCCTTTGCCAAATAGAACCGCAATTCCGGTAGATAAATATTTAGACACATGGAAAACATACCATGGAAAAAGTTCTATGACCATAAGCACACAGCGCGGTTGCCCATATACGTGCAAATGGTGTAGCACTGCAGTATATGGGCAAAGTTATAGAAGACGTCCACCAGAGCTGGTAGCAGCCGAATTACGTATGCTAAAAGACACCTATGCCCCAGATAGCATATGGTTTGTAGATGATGTTTTTAGTGTAAGTCATAAATGGATTAAAAAATTTCATGAAGAGGTTATAAAACAAGATGCCATAATTCCGTTTGAATGTATTACAAGAGCTGAGCGATTAAATGATGAAATATTACAACTCTTAAAAGAAGCAGGTTGCTACAGAATTTGGATAGGTGCAGAAAGTGGTTCCCAAAAAATCATTGATGCTATGGATCGTCGCGTAGATGTTGATGTGGTAAAAAGCGCTATTCAAAAAACAAATGCTTTAGGTATGGAAACTGGTACTTTTATTATGATTGGATACCCAGGTGAAAATGAAGCTGATATTAATAAAACTATAAGTTATCTAAAAGCTGCAAACCCAACTCATTTTACAATCACTGTGGCATACCCTATTAAAGGTACTTCGTTATATAATGAAATTGAAGATAAAATAACAATACAACCACATTGGGAAACCTCAACCGACCGGGATATTGATTTTAAAAGGACCTATTCTAGAAGGTTTTATGATTTGGCGGTACGTCGAATTGTAAATGAAGTCAATTTTCATAAAGAAATTCTTAAAGGAAAAAATAAGAATTCCATGACTTCTTTTAAGTTAAAAACTAAGTCCATATTGGCACAAACTGGAATGAAATTGTATAAAACGATATGAGCAAAGCAATTAATTTAATATTCCGTTTTTGTTACATTTATTTATTGGCAGCTTTGCTTTTTATAATAAGTTTTGTTTGTGTTATTAATCGAGATTATACGATCTATGAAGTTAATTAAAACATATTTTAAAATCATTCTATTAAGTAGCTGTTTGTATATTCTATCATGCAATAGAACTAGTAAGTATGTTTCACTTGAAGGAAATATAAACTTAAAATGGAATCCGTCTCATGATACTCAAACTATCAATGATGCAGTTACAGGGTTGAGATGGGCATTATCTTACATAGGAGCATATAACACAAACACTAAAACCTTTGGGATATCTGTTAAAAATGATTTAATACGAATAAACTTGAAAGAATTAGGGTTTCAAGAAAAAACAAAACAGGCAATACTGAAACTTAATAATAAAATTAAAAAAACAGAGGCATACAAACATAATAAGTCATTAGACTTAGGACACTACATATCTTTATTGATAGGAGTATCTAAACACTACTATAAATTTGTTGATATTCCAAAAGATTTAAATGAGTTACTTTCTAAGTACCAGTTAAAACCTTACAAAGGAAAAATAGACAACTCACTAGTGTCTTTACAGCATAGAGTTATTGAATACTCAAATCAATCTGGATTAAAACAGTTATTCATTTCGAAAGAAATAGACTCATTAAATGGAAACATTTTAGAATTTGAAACCATTGAATTAATGGGAAACGGACAACTAAAGTTTGGCATTTATGATGAAACAGGTAAAAGGAAACTTTCTGCTAACCCTCAGAATACCAAAGCAGGAAAACCTGGCAAATGTATTTGGTGTCATGAAAGTAAAATTTCGCCACTATTTACACCTCAGAGAAATTATGAAAGTTACATGTCTCATGAACAACTAGACGATACTTTAGTTTTTTATAAAAACACATTATTTGAAAAACAATTAACATTAACCAAAGGGGTTGATTATAATAAACTCCAAGAGCACACTCAAATGGAGTTATTATACATTTCATTTATGGAGCCTTCAGCCAAAAGATTGAGCTCTGAATGGAATATTCCTTTACAGGAAGTACAAATGAAACTATCATCATTAAAAACACATAAACACAAAGAGTTTTCTTTTCTGGGAGATCTATACCATAGAAAAGATGTTATGCATTATGAACCATACAATAGCTTAGAAGTGTCATCCAGCATAAGGGAAAAATCTATTAACGAAGTTAATTATATTGATTAGATGTTAGATAATAAAAAAATAATTGTCATACTTCCTGCATTTAACGCTGAAAAAACCCTAGAAAAAACATACAAAGACATTCCTTTTGATGTTGTAGATGATGTTATCTTGACTGACGACAAAAGTACTGACAAGACTGTTGAAGTTGCAAGAAATATTGGGATTGAGTATATTCTTAAACATGATTCCAATAGAGGTTATGGAGCCAATCAAAAAACCTGTTATAATAAGGCTTTAGAACTCAAGGCTGATATTATTGTCATGTTACACCCAGATTACCAATACAATCCTAAACTTATTTCTGCTATGAGTTCTTTGATTTCTAATGATGTGTATGATCTCATATTAGGTTCAAGGATTTTAAGTAAAGGCGCTTTATCTGGTGGTATGCCTGTTTACAAATACATCTCCAATAGAGTATTGACATGTATTCAAAATATGTTAATGAATCAAAAATTATCCGAATATCATACTGGATATAGAGCATTTAACGCAGCTCTATTAAAATCTATTAATTATCAAAACAACTCTGACGATTTTATTTTTGATAACGAATTATTGGCACAGTGCTGTTATAAAAAAGCCAGGATTGGTGAAATTTCTTGTCCTGCCAGATACTTTAAA
Source organism: uncultured Flavobacteriaceae bacterium (assembly GCA_947502975.1). Taxonomy (GTDB): domain Bacteria; phylum Bacteroidota; class Bacteroidia; order Flavobacteriales; family Flavobacteriaceae; genus Jejuia. The sequence goes on along the minus strand of CANNBV010000002.1, from coordinate 831,329 downwards.
GAAGCTTCTTCAATTAATTTTAGAAGAAGTGTTGTATATGGATTAGGATGTTTACGGGTATCATTAAGTTACTTTTTTCAAAAAATTGGAGTATATAACTTTAGATTCTTAAGTAATAATTAATGTATGCTTACTTAAAAAAATATCATCCTTTTATTCCACTTTTATTATTCTGCATAGTATATGTTTTTAAAGCATTTCACTTTCAAATTCATGATTTTTCTAATTACTATTTTGGAGGCCTTTTTTTTAGAGAAGGTCAATTTACTTCAGATATTTATTTTCCATATTTTTTTAATGCAGCTATACACGATTTGGGTTATAATCAAATATTTTCCAGTTATGCCCCAAATACACCATTTTTAGCTTTTGTTTTTACACCTTTTACATTACTACCACTAGCAATATCTAAACTAGTATTTAATATTTTAAGTGTATTACTATTCTTCATTGCTATAATTAGGTTGTTTAAGCATTTTCAAATTAAATATGAATATATTATAATACTCCCTTTGATCTTCTTTATCCCTTTAAAGAACAACTTATTATTTGGGCAAATATATTTTCTCTTATTCTTTCTTTTATCTGAGGGTTTTTTAGCCTACAAAAAGAGGTATTATAAAACTATGTCTCTTTTATGGTCTATAGCTATTTTTTTAAAAGTTTTCCCAATAATTTTATTTGCTTTTTTAGTTATTAAAAAACAATATAAAGCTTGTGTTTTTTTGTTTTTAACCTGTGCTATTATGCTATTTATTTTAATTGGCATAAATGGATACGAAATTTGGGAGTTCTACTTTAATAAAGTCTTACCAAGAGCTACAAATGGGGAGATAGCAGGAGCTTATGTAGACAACTATAAATCTGTTTTTATGTTTCTCAAAAGGCTTTTAGTTTATGATAACATAGAAAATAAAAACCCTCTATTTAATTCACCTTTATTATTTAAAAATCTAATCTTTTATTTTAAAATAATCGTTTTTGGAGTATTGTTCTTTTTGTCAAAAAATATTAAAAAAGATATGTTGGTGTTTTCCATCTGGATTATGGCTAGTATTATTCTGTCACCATATGGCAGCACATATTCTGCTATCATGCTCATATTTTTATACTTTATAATTTGTAGAAGCTTATCAACTCAAAAAACTAAAATCGTACAGATACTTTTAATATTTTTTATATGTAACGTGTCGCTTATAAAAACCGACCTGTTTCCTTTTAATTATTTAAAACTATTTGCTTTAATTTTAATGTTCATATTAATTTTATATCTGTACAAAGACAAAATTAACTTAAAGCTCATCTTTGGGTTAGGATTAATTCTCACTATAGGTTATTCTTTTTCTATTAATTCGATTACTAAAACAAATGAATCGTATTTGGCCTATAAAACTCCAATATTAACCTATAATTATTCATTAATAAGCAACTCAATTTATTACTCTTTTTGGAATGAAAATGGAAGAAACACAAACAGTTTTAATCTGTCGATAACTAGCATAGATAGCACTAGTGTTTCTATAAAAAACAATCAAATATTTTATAAAAATGAACAACTCACTTTTGACAATAGCAATAAATTAAAGCCCTTATTATTAAATAACGAAATAATCTTTTTATCAGATAAAAACATAGGAATTGGATTTTATCAATTGCATACCATTAAACTAAGGCATGAATAAAATTTTTAAAGTCATATTAAATATTCTTAGGAGTTTTTCTATTCCTGTTTTTAGTTTTATTATATCACTGTTGGGTATTAGTTATTTTGGAAAAACAGATTGGGGAGAGTTTATATATTATCTCACATGGATTCTTTTTTTAGCATTTATTTGTGGGTTTGGAAATAAAGAATATTTACTTAGGTCTTATAGTGATTTCCCATCTCAAATATCAAAATATTTTACAAAAAATATCATTAGCAGATCTGTATTGTTATTATTATCTCTGGTTCTGTTTTTAGTTTTTCCTTTTAATATAGCTATGGCTAGTTTTAGCCTACTATTACTCCTTTTTATTTATCAGAGTTTTGATAGTTTAATTATTTACAATCAAAAATTTTTACTACAACTTATCACAGAAGTTATAGGATTTCTTTTAATTATAGCAATTCTTATTTATATATCAGAATATAACCTTGAGACTTTAATTTATGCTTTTTGCATCTCATACTTATTTAAAATTTGTATTCTGGCTTATTTTATTAAAGATCATTTTTCATTAAATCATATTAATTTTTCAATAAAAGAGCTCAAAGATTCTTTATCTTTCTTCTTAATATTATTTAGTGGATGGATGGCTTCAAAAATAGATTTATACATTGTAAATCTAACTGTTACAAAAGATCATATTTCTGAGTATCAAATAGGGACTACAGCATTTTTGTTACTCCAATCTATTTCCTATTTAATTATTTCTCCCTATAGTAAACATATTTATAGAGTAAACAAAAAGGTTATTAAAAAAATTAAAAAAATATTATCAATAACATCATTACCCTTAGTAGTATTTGGGACCTCTGCAACTTATCTAATTTTAGAAGTCATAATGCATTTGAAGTTACCATTAATCTTTTATATTTATGGAGGGCTATCTGCCTTGCCAACTTATTTTTTCATAGTTGATATAATGATGTATTACAGATACAAAAAGGAAGTTATGTTAATGAAAATCAATTTTTTTGGGGCGCTATTAAATTTGATTTCAACATTTATATTTATAAGATATTTAGGAATATCCGGAGCATTACTAAGTGTTTTTATAACACAGTGTGTTATGTTAATCATTTATAAATCGAGACATGAAAATATGGCATCCAAATAACAAGGTTTTTTTATCTTTAAATGATTTAGAAAACTATCACCTCGATGGTATTTATAACTTAATTAGTGACGAGGATTCTCAACAAGTAAATTATTTTCTAAAAAGTTTTGAAGCCTATAGAGGTTTAAATAAATTAAAAATTACAAACACAAAACTCTATGAAAACTTACCCTTTTCAATGCATACTTCCCAATGGTTGGAAAGACAGAAAGATATTAAGTTTATTGACAAAACAATAGAAGGTAAAACAAATTTAAAGATTTTAGATGTCGGCGCATGGAATGGGTGGCTTTCTAATTATTTAACAAAAAAGAATCATCAACTTGTCGCTTTAGATTTATTTACTGACAAGTACGATGGCTTAGGGGCTAATAAGTATTATAACTCAAAATACATATCTATTCAATTATATCCTGATGAAATTTTTAGGATTCAGGAAGCATTTGATTTAATTATATTTAATAGGAATTGGGCTTTTTTTCAAAATCCACAAAAAGTATTTGAGGATGCAAAAAAAATATTAAGTACAAATGGGACTATTCTATTTACAGGTTTAGCATTTTATAAAAACCCCATTATAGCAAAAAAGCAACTTGAAAAAACAAATAACGATTTCAAAAAAAGCTATGGTATTCCCCTACTGTATAAAAATACAAAAGGGTATTTAAGTTTTGATGATAAATTGTTTTTTAAAAGAAATGGCATATATATTTTTTCATACAACCCTATTAAAAATTTTGTCAAATCTTTTTTTTCAAAAAAGCCTAAAATTTATTACGCAACATATACAAAAGACACTTAAGTTATGCTAAAAAAAATAGTTAAAGCATTACAATTTAGAAAGGATATTAAGACTATTCCTAAAGATTACTTTATAAGGCGTTTGCCATCATCTGTAATAGGAGGCGGTATGTTACATGAGGGTAACATTTATTTAATAGACTATGCTATTAAAAATATGCCTCATAATGGAATTATTATGGAGATAGGGAGTTATGGTGGTTTATCTGCAAATTTAATATGTCATCTATTAAAATCTCATAACAAACAAAAAACACCTTTTATTAGTTGTGATACTTGGGTTTATGAAGGATATAATGACAGTAAAACAAATAAAAACTCGCATATAGATGGTAATCCAAAAATAAGCAGACTAAGCTTCATGAAATATATTAAAAATGCCTATATTAATTCTGTTCAACTATTGCATCCTGATATGATCCCCAATGCATGCCATTTAACTTCTGATGCATTTTTTGACATTTGGAAAAACAATAATGAATTCATAGATGTTTTTAATAGAAGTTTTAAGATAAACAAAGAGATTTCGTTTTGTTATATTGATGGAGACCATAGCTTTGAACAAACTAAAAAAGACTTTAATAACGTTTCAAAGAATATGATACATGGTGGATATATTTTAATAGACGATTCAGCAGACCATTTGAGTTTTGGAAGTGCCAAATTCATTAAAGAAATAAAACATAATTCTAATTTTAAGATTGTTGCAAAAAACCCAAATTATTTGATCCAAAAATTATAATGAAAAAGATTATTAATAAAACTTTAATATTTAACCCAAGAAGTGCTAATGCTAAGCATAGAATCCCTAATTCTATTCTTCAAGTAGGGGCCTCTATACATGGTAAATACGATTTTGTATTTGTTGATGGTAATCTGGAACAAAACCCTTGGAAAAAAATTAAAACCTATTTTGATACTGGTGAATTTAAATACTTTTGCTCTACGGTTATGCCTGGACCACAATTAAAGCAAGCGATTCCTTTTACAAAAAAAATAAAAGAACAATACCCAAAATGTATTACAATTTGGGGAGGTTATTTTGCATCTAATCAATTTAAAGTTAGTATTCAAGCAGACTTTGTAGATTATATTGTTAATGGTCCAGGGGATGTAGCTTTTCCTTCACTTCTAGATGCATTGGAAAATAACAAGTATTCAGAAATTAAAAACATAAAAAATATTATTTATTTAGATGAAAAAGAAAACATTATACAAACACCAAAAGAAAAATTATTAGAGCAAGATACATTACCTCCTTTGCCTTACGCTCATCTTAATAAATTCTACGACTTAAAGCATTATCTAAGCAAAACATTTTTAGGAAAACGGACATTCTCCTACCACTCTAGCCTTGGTTGTCCATTTACATGCTCTTTTTGTGCTGTAGTTCCCATTTATAATGGAAGATGGAAAGCTAAATCGGCTAAAACTGTATATAATGATGTGAAATATTTTAAAGACAATTATGGCATTGATGCTATAGAGTTTCATGATAATAATTTTTTTACATCTAGAAAACGTATTATCGAATTTTCGAACTTAGTAATGAACGACAATATTACTTGGTGGGGGGAAGGTAGAATTGATACTATTAATAAATATAGTGATGATGACCTTATAACCATGAAAAAAGCAGGTTGCAAAATGATTTTTTTAGGAGCAGAAACGGGTAATGATGATATCTTAAAACAAATGAACAAAGGAGGAACACAAACAGGACAAACCATTAAAGATTTTGCAAAACGGTTAGCTCCAATTGGTATTATTCCAGAATTTTCTTTTGTACTGGGTATGCCAGCTGATTCTTCAGAAAAAGTAATGAATCAAATTAATGAAGACATAAATTTTATTAGAGAGATTAAAGCATTAAACCCGAATTCAGAAATTATTATTTACCTATATAGCCCTGTAGCTACAGAAGGCTCTGAATTATATGAACAAATTCAAAAAGCAGGGTTTAGTTTTCCTAAAAAATTAGAAGATTGGCTTAATCCTGAATGGGAAAAATTCGATTTACGAAAAAACCCGTTAACACCATGGTTAACGCCGGAAATGGTAGATAAAATAAAGAACTTTGAAACAGTTTTAAATGGATACTACCCTACAGCTTCAGATTTTAGAATTAAAGGCATTAAGAAAAAAATATTAAGGAATATTGCAAAAGTCAGGTATCAAAATCAAATCTATAAATATCCATATGAAATAAAAGCATTGCATAAAATTTGGAAATACAGACAACCAGAAATTCAAGGGTTTTATTCTGAATAATGAGAAAATTAATAAAAAAAATAACGCATCCTTTTTTTAAATTCATATATGAACAACGTTTTTCTAGACCAAGAAAATACGTTTACGAAAATATAGAAGTTATAGTTCAGCCAAATGTATTCCCTCCACACTTTACCTTAAGTACTAAAATTCTATTAAATTATATAAAACCTATTGACTTAAAAGATAAAACAGTTTTAGAATTAGGTTGTGGTTCTGGAATTATTTCTTTGTTGGCCTCATCAAAAGGTGCAACAGTAACGGCTTCAGACATCAATAAAACGGCTTTAAGTGCTTTAAATGATGCTTCAGAGAAGAACAAGTTAAAAGTTCAAGCTATATATTCAGATTTATTTACAAATATTAAGAAATTGGACTTCGACTATATTCTTATTAACCCTCCATATTATCCCAAAAATGCAAAAAACATAAAAGAAAAAGCATGGTACTGTGGTGAAAACTTCGAATACTTTGAAAAACTTTTCTATAGTTTATCACAACGTTCAGACAAAACTGTACTCATAATCTTATCTGAGGATTGTAACATCAATAGAATTAATGAAATAGCCTCTAAATACAAGTTTATTCTTGACTGTATTCATGAAAAGACAGTTATGGCAGAGCGTAACTATATTTTTAGTATTAATTAATAGTCTAAAATTTAAATTTATTTGTAAATAAAAAAGCCGCTTAAAGCGGCTTTTTTATTACTTTTCTTTTTCATTAAACTTTATTTCTTTACAAATTTACTAACTGACTCACCTAAATCTGTTTTTATTTTTAAAAAGTAAAAACCACTTGGCAAATTAGATACGTTTATATTTTCTAATGATTTTGTTTCTTTATTTATTAACTTTTTACCACTAATATCATAAACTTCATAACCTTTAACAGCTTGAGTACTTCCTAAAGAAACATTTAAATGAGTTTCAACAGGGTTAGGATAAATTTTAATACCAGAATTAACTCCATTAACTTCATTAGTACTTAAAGTTGTATTTACTGAGACACCATAATCATCTATACGTTGTAGCGTTGATGACCCACACATATTTGGAGCACCATTATAAGAAGATATCACTCGCATTCTTAATAATACACCTAATACTGTTGTTGATGGTGGTGTTACATTTACTGTTGGTGATCCAGTAGTACCTTGGGTTATATTATCTATTAGAACTTGCTCATTATTACCATTACTATTTGAAAGTTCAAAATTCCCATTATTATCCCAATCAATCCAAACTTCTAAATTCTGATCTCCATCTACTCTTGCTCTATAATCAATACTCAAGCTGTAGGCTGTTGACACTACTAAAGTTGTATTATTAGAACAAATAAAATCATTTATTGCTCCAGGCGGCACATAAGTACTTGTTGCATTAGATATTGTGTTGAAATTAACATTAGTTACACCACAACCAAAATTACCATTATCATTAAAACTAGATGGAGTACATGATGAAGGTGTCGCTGCCTCATTAGTTATAGTTATACTTTCTGTGTCTATACAACCATTAGCTGCAGTTACAGTAACAGTATAAGTTCCTGAAGTCGTTATTGATACGGATGCATTATTTCCTAAAGAATTATCCCAGCTGTAACTAACTCCTCCTGAAGCCGTTAAACTAATTGAAGAAACAGAGCAAGTTAATGCAGTGCTTCCAGTATTGTTAGTAATAACTGCACTAGGTGCTGGTTTATTCTCTGTAATTATAATACTTTCTGTATCTGTACACCCATCAGCACTTGTAACAATTACATTATATGTACCAGGTTCTGTTACGGTTATGTTTGGATCAATTCCTTTATTATTATCCCATTGATAACTTACACCTCCAGTCGCCGTTAAACTAATAGAAGGTGCAATACATGTTAACTCTACAAATCCAGAATTATTGGTAATTCCTGCACTAGGAGGCGTACAAGCTGGTTTAACATAAACACCATAATCATCAGCACGCTGTACAAAACCATTACCACACAAAGTAGGTGCTTGATTATAATCAGAAATCACACGCATTCTTAATAATGTATTAAGCACTGCAGTAGCTGGTGGAGTTATACTTGCTGATGCTACATTTGTAGTGCTAGCTGGAATATTATCTATTAATACTCTTTCATTAACACCATTAGTGTTATTTGTGTCAAAAGTCCCACTATTATCCCAATCAATCCAAACTTCTAAGTTCTGACCTCCATCGTTTCTAGACTGATAAGTTACATCTAAATCATAAGCAAACCCCATGTAGATATCTGTATTATCTGTACAAGTAAAATCTTGCATTGCACTAGCTGGAATGAATGTACTTGTTGAGTTATTCAAGTTGTTAAAAGATACGTTTGTAACTCCGTTAGAAAAGTTATTATCGTTATTAGTACTAGAAATTGAACACGAAGCTGCTACTCCAGAAGTAACAGCAATGTTTCCTGTTTTGGTCAAACTAGTTGTGCCTGCTGGATTTGTTATCTCTAATGTAACATCATAAGTACCAGAATTACTAAATGTTATTGTTGGGTTTTGTAATGTAGAAGTGTAAGGTGTATCAACTCCATTATCAAAAGTCCAAGCAAATGTTACATTATCATACCCTGTATTGGTATATGTATTTGGTGTACAAGTTGATTCATCATAAAACGTAATATCATTACCTAAACATGCACTAGTGGCTGTAGAAGTAAAATAAACAGTTGCAGTTGCTGGTGGAGTTAATGCAGGGCTAGTTAAAAAGGAAGCTCTAGTTACATTTAATGCATTGGTTACTACCGACCTTTGCCCTCCAGTAAACTCTGTAGCACATCCAGTGTAATCCATATAATTATGCATATGATCTTGATGTGTACCAGTATTTCTAACAAACCCAGTATCTGGATTAGTGATTTGGTTAAATAATGCATCACAAGTATTTGCATCATTATTATTACAGTCAAAATAAATTGAAGGGCTAATTGAAGACGTTCTTATATGACTTGGCGTATCTGCAATTCCATCATCTCCACATTGATCTCCAATTCCATCTCCATTAGAATCATCTCCATCAAAAGTATGAGGTAAGTTAAATGCATGTCCCATTTCATGTGCCCACGTTGAAGAAGATTCATTTAAATAAGAACATATTAACACTACTGAACCATCATAAAGCTGTCCATGTGCTGATGCATAATATGCATATCCAGCAGTAAATGAACCTGGTCCTGAACAATTCTTATTATCAATTTCATCAACAATCCAAACATTATAATATTCTGTTGTATCCCAAATACTATATTCCTTTAAAGAATTTATACCACCTCCAGAGCTATAATCTGGTATACCATCAGTATTTAACCTATTCACACCATTACTAACATAGGCAGGTACACCGCTCATATCTACTCGATCTATTCCATTTGTACAATTACCATTTTCATCCTGAACTGCCAAAGCAAATTCAATTTTCATATCTACTCCATCTCCATCTCCCTCAGACCCAGAAACCTTTCTCCAATAATTATTTAAATATTGTATTCCTAATTTTACATCTTCATCTGAAATATTAGTACCAGTACCAATAGCTTCTCCTTTATGCATTACATGAACTACAACAGGAACTTGCAAAATACCTCCTGGTAAAATTGTTTTTTGCGAACTAATTTTTTGAATAGATTGGATAGCATTTATATGACGTGCTCTATAAATAGGATCATTTTCCATTTTTATATTATGAAAAAAATCTGTTCCACAAAAGTTAGGATTAGGCTCTTGATTTGTCACATTATTTGATGGCTGAATATTTTGTCCATAAACATTTACACATGATAAACAAAAGACAAAAATAACTAAGGGTAAAAGGTAATAGTGTTTCATTAAATTAGGGGTTTTGATAATTTTAGAAGCTAATATATTACTTTAATTCAAAAAAACACCGATGAAATTACAAAAAATACCGATGAAATGCATTTCATCGATACTTTCACTAAATTAAAATATGACAACACAGCGATTATTTTTGTTGGGAATTTTATTTAGGGCAACAAAAAAGGCCGCTTAAAAGCGACCTTAATTTTTATAAAATATGTAAAAACTATTTACTCAAATACATTTTTCTACGTGAGTATAAATCATAAAACTCATCATCTTTTAAGCTATCTATAAATAAGATACTTTCCCCTGTACTTTTCATTTCTGGACCCAAAGTTTTATCCACATTAGGGAACTTATTAAATGAGAATACTGGTTGCTTGATAGCATAGCCTTCAAGCTGAGGGTTAAAATTAAAGTCTTTAACTTTCTTCTCTCCTAGCATAAGTTTTGTTGCATAATTCACATATGGCTCTCCATAAGCTTTTGCTATGAATGGCACTGTTCGAGATGCTCTTGGATTTGCTTCAATAATGTAAACTTTATCGTCTTTTATAGCAAACTGAATATTTATAAGACCTACCGTATTTAAAGCTAGCGCAATCTTTTTGGTATGATCTTTAATTTGTTGCATCACAAATTCGCCAAGATTAAATGGTGGTAATGTAGAGTTACTATCGCCAGAGTGAATACCACAAGGCTCTATGTGTTCCATAATCCCTATAATATAAACTTCTTCACCATCACAAATAGCATCTGCCTCAGCTTCAATGGCTCCTTCTAAATAGTGGTCTAATAATAACTTATTATTCGGAATTTTATTTAAGAGATCAATAACATGTTCTTCAAGTTCTTTCTCATTGATCACAATTTTCATGCCTTGTCCACCAAGCACATAAGATGGTCTTACTAGTATTGGAAAGTCTAATTTTTTAGCTACGGCTAAGGCTTCATCTGCTGTTTCGGCCGTATCAAACTCTGGATAAGGAATGTTATTTTCTTTTAATAAGGTTGAAAAACTTCCTCTGTCTTCAGCTAAATCCAAAGATTCAAAACTAGTTCCTATAATTTTTACACCATAGCGTGATAATTTTTCAGCTAATTTCAATGCAGTCTGCCCGCCTAATTGTACTATAACACCCTCTGGCTTTTCATGCTTGATGATATCATAAATATGTTCCCAAAATACAGGCTCAAAATATAACTTATCAGCGGTGTCAAAATCTGTTGATACCGTTTCTGGGTTACAGTTAATCATAATAGTTTCGTAGCCACACTCTTGAGCTGCATACACACCATGGACACAACAATAATCAAACTCAATACCTTGACCGATTCTATTTGGTCCTGATCCGAGAACAATTATTTTCTTTTTATCAGATACTACACTTTCATTATCAGAATATCGTTCACCATCAGCGGTTTGCATATCACTTTCAAACGTTGAATAATAATATGGTGTTTTCGCTTCAAACTCAGCAGCACAGGTGTCTACTAATTTATAAACACGATTAATGCCTAATTCTTCACGTTTGTTAAATACCTGACTTTCTAAACACCCCAACATATGAGCTATCTGTCTATCACCATAGCCTTTTTGCTTTGCTTCAAGTAATAGTTCTCTATCAATAGAATCAATATTAAACGTAGAAATCTCTTTTTCTAAGAAATATAGTTCTTCATATTGTTTTAAGAACCACATATCTATTTTAGTAATTTCAAAAATTCTACTTAAAGGAATACCCATTTTTATAGCATCGTAAATGATAAATACACGATCCCATGAGGCAAACTTTAATTTTTCTATCACTTCATCGTAATTGGTATTTTCCTTACCGTCCGCACCTAGTCCATTACGTTTAATTTCAAGAGATTGCGTTGCTTTATGCAGAGCTTCTTGAAACGAACGTCCAATACCCATTACTTCTCCTACGGCTTTCATTTGTAAACCTAATGTTCTATCAGAACCTTCAAACTTATCAAAATTCCAACGCGGTATTTTTACAATTACATAATCTAAAGTAGGCTCGAATAAGGCCGAAGTAGATTTAGTAATTTGATTATTTAATTCATCTAAATGATAACCTAATGCCAATTTTGCAGCAATTTTAGCAATTGGATATCCAGTTGCTTTACTTGCTAATGCTGAAGAACGTGAAACACGAGGGTTAATTTCAATAGCAATAATCTCTTCATTTTCATCAGGACTTACAGCGAATTGTACATTACAACCACCCGCAAAATCACCGATACTGCGCATCATATGAATTGCCATATCACGCATTTTTTGATAGGTTCTATCACTTAGTGTCATTGCTGGAGCTACTGTAATAGAATCTCCTGTATGGATACCCATAGGATCCATATTTTCTATAGAACAAATAATTACTACGTTTCCGTTAGAGTCTCTTAGTAGCTCTAACTCATATTCTTTCCATCCAAGCAATGCTTTATCTATCATTACTTCATGGATAGGAGAAATTTCTAAACCATGTCGTAGTAGCTTATCAAAGTCTTTTTCATCATAAACAATAGCAGCACCTGCACCACCTAAGGTAAAAGAAGAGCGAATACATAATGGAAAACCAAATTCTTGAGCTATCTCTTTTCCTTTTAGGAATGAAGAAGCAGTAGCTTGTGGTGCCATACCAACACCAATTTTTTCCATTAACTCCCTAAATTGCTCTCTATCTTCTGTAACATTAATGGCATCAATATTAACACCTATCATCTCTACATCAAAATCTTCCCAAATCCCTTTTTCATCAGCTTCTATTGCTAAATTTAAAGCTGTTTGTCCACCCATAGTTGGTAATACAGCATCTATTTGTGGGTGTTCTTTTAGAATTTTAATTATTGATTTGGTATTCAACGGCAATAAGTATACATGATCAGCCATGGAAGGATCTGTCATGATAGTTGCTGGATTTGAATTAATTAAAATAGTCTCAATTCCATCTTCTCTTAACGATCGTAATGCTTGAGAACCTGAATAATCGAACTCACAGGCTTGACCAATGATAATTGGGCCAGAACCAATAATTAAGATAGATTTTAATTTAGGATTTTTTGGCATTTTTCTAAGTATTCTAGTTTAAATTAATTTGCGTGCTAAATTAGTAATTACAAAACATAAAAAAAGGCATTACACTTAAGTAACACCTTTAAAAATATCAACAATTGTTAATCATTATTTCTTATGTCTTGTTTCAGATGATACAGACAATTTCTTTCTTCCTTTTGCTCTTCTTCTAGCAAGTACTTTTCTGCCATTAGCAGAAGCCATTCTTTCTCTAAAACCGTGTTTGTTTCTTCTTTTTCTTTTAGAAGGCTGAAACGTTCTTTTACTCATCGTCTTATATCTTTAAAATCTGAATTGTATTTTTTGAAATATTTTGACCCTTAGCCAAAACTGAGCGCAAATATACAAAGCTTTTTTATTTCACAAACCTATTTTAAAAATATTTTTTACATAAAAAATTTAGTTTCTTTGCATTTTAAAATAAAAACGAGTGTTTGCTCAATATAAAACACTCTAAATTACATTAAACTCAATATAAATGTTCAATAAAATTATAAAGCTAATTTTAGCCGTTGGAATCATAGCTTATGCGGTATACCAATTTACAGAAGGAAATATAGGTAATGGTATTTCTCTTATTTTATTAGCAGGCGTTTTTATATTTCTTTATTTTAAAAATGAATTTATCCTTCTTGCTTTCTTAAGACTGCGTAAACAAGACTTTGATGGTGCTAAAAAATGGCTGGATAAAATCAAAAATCCTGAAGCGGCCTTAGTTAAAAAGCAACAAGGATATTACAGCTATTTGCATGGTATCATGACGATGCAGGATAATATGAATGAATCTGAAAAGCATTTTAAAAAGGCTATTTCATTAGGTTTATCTATGAAGCACGACTTGGCTATGGCTAAATTGAACCTTGCTGGTATCGCTTTTTCTAAACGTAGAAAAAGAGAAGCGCAACAATTACTTACCGAAGCACAAAAGCTGGATAAGCATGGAATGCTAGCAGATCAAATTAAAATGATGAAGCAAAACATGAAACAGGCAGTTGGCCCTAATCAACATTTTGGTGCAGGAGGTTCATTGAGATCTCAGAAAAGAAAAAGCAGATAACTCTAATTATAATAACCTTCTTTTGGGATTTCTATATAATATGGTTTTCTAGATTTATTATTTAAATGTGGTTCTCTTAACCAAGGATTATGTAATTTCAATATTTTATAATTTATACCGAAGCGTTCTGCAAATTTTGTAAAATCTGTTACTGCCGTATCAACTTCTACTTTAAATGTAGGTATATTAGAATATAAATCTTTCTCTCTAAAATTAAATCCGTATTTATCAGGATGAGATAATATTTCTTTAAGCGCCACTATTCTGAATACGTAACGTCCTGTTTCTTCACCTAAAAGTAAATCGTAATAACCAGAAACACCTTGTTCTTTAAGCCTTCTAGAAACTCCTGCATTGCCTGCATTGTATGCCGCTGCTGCTAAAGTCCAAGACCCTAGCTTTGCCTTTGCTCTTAATAAATATTTACAAGCTACTTCTGTAGCCTTTTCTAAATGATAACGCTCATCAACATTATCATTAACCTCTAGTCCATTTTCACGCCCCGTGGTTTTCATAATTTGCCAAACACCTCGAGCTCCAGCAGGAGAAACAGCATTTGTTAAGCCACTTTCTATTACTGCCAAATACTTAAAATCATCTGGCACACCATATTTCGCTAATATAGGTTCTATGATAGGAAAATACTTTTGCGCACGTTTAAACATTAACAATCCATTAGATTGCCAATAGGTGTTTACGAGTAGTTCTCTGTCCATACGTTCCAAAATATCTGGATTTTCTAATGGCATGTGTTCACCAGCAAAAGACAAATCTTCTGGCACTTGTAATGCATAGACATTATAGTCATTAATTATTTTCTTTTCGAAATTTTCATCAGTAGGCGCGTCTTGGAGGGCATAAGTAAATAGCAAACATAAACTTAATAATCCCACTAGCGCCAAAATACGTTCAAAGGTCTTCATCATTAATAAGTTTTCAATAAAGGTAGAATAATTTTTAGTTTTCTAAAATTATACGGGGTAAATTCTCGTTAAACCACTTGTATTTATAGATTATCATAGCATGAGAGCCATTTTTTACTGTTAAACAGTTTGAAATATTCTTAATTGGAAAGACGCTATCATTATCACCATGAATATGAACTATATCTGTAGAACTATCTGAACTATTCCAGTTTAACATCTTATCAATAGCCCAGTCTAAATACTTTCTATCATTTACAGATAAATACATCTTATAAAGGTTGATGCGTTTTTTAACCTTATCTCCATAGGCATATCTGGCTAAAAGATCTATCCTACTCGCTAATCCTGTTGGTAACAATTTATAAACTTTTGTAGATTTT
The DNA here is from genome assembly GCA_947502975.1 of uncultured Flavobacteriaceae bacterium. GTDB lineage: Bacteria > Bacteroidota > Bacteroidia > Flavobacteriales > Flavobacteriaceae > Jejuia. The sequence continues at coordinate 816,148 of CANNBV010000002.1, read as the reverse complement.
GCAATATGCATGCGCTTCGGTAATTCTTCTTTTGACTTTACTGTGGAAACAATAATCAGTTTTCGAAGTGTAATATGTTTGCTCATCTCTTGTACTAAAACACCACCAAATGATACACCTAGCAGTACAACATTATCATGCTCAATTTTTTTAGTCATTCTAAGTGCATAATCACTTAACGATTCATCTTTTTCTGGTAAAAACCACTCTAAATAATGAATTTTAAACTGGTTTTCTGGAAGCTCTATATTTTCAAAAATTAATGGACTAGCTGCCATTCCTGGCATTAGATATACATGTATTATCTCTTGACTCATAAGGTTTTAACAGTCAAATTTATTTAATCTCTCGATTTTTTTTCGTACTTTTGCACAAAGTTAGAGAAATAGTATTCACTATTTACCACATTACTTCTTAAATTAAATAAAAAACACTTATGGTTGAAACTGCTGAACAATTGGTTGACAATGATTTTTTACGTCAATTTGAAATTAAGACGAACGGACATTTAGCAAAAATTGAATACTCTTTACAAGAACGAAAGATTTTTTTAACCAAGTTAATTATTCCAGAAGAAATAAACGACGAGGCCTTTAAAAAAGAGTTTATTGCAGCTGTTTTTGAAGAAATTCAAGATCGAAACTTAAGCGTAATGCCTACTTGCCCAGCTATTGCAAAATTTGTAAGAAGCAACAGAAAATATAAAAGAATGCTACCAGTTGGGGTAAGAATATAACGGTTAACGATTGAAAATATAAAAAACCCGAAACATAATGTGTTTCGGGTTTTTTATGGAATTAACTCTTTTATAAAATCAAATCGCACCAAACCATCATCACCAATATTAGTGAGCTCTACCTCTTGTAAAGTATTGACTAGCTCTGGGTTCCAAGGTGTTTTTACTTTTACATAGTTTTCTGTAAAACCATGAATGTATCCTTCTTTATTTTCACCTTCAAAAAGTACAGTTCTTGTCGTTTTTAGTTGGCTTTCATAAAATGCACGTCGCTTTTTAACGGATAAACCACGGAGCATTTTACTTCGTTTACTTCTTATAGCATTAGGAACGATCCCATCCATTTTAGCAGCTTCTGTATTATCTCTTTCTGAATATGTAAATACATGTAAATAGGAAATATCTAATTCATTTAAGAAATTATAGGTTTCCAGAAAATGGTCTTCCGTTTCTCCTGGAAATCCAACAATCACATCAACGCCAATACATGCATGTGGCATTACTTCTTTAATCTTTGAAACGCGATCTACATATAATTCTCGCATGTAACGACGTTTCATTTTTCTTAAAATTTCATTACTACCAGATTGAAGTGGCACATGAAAATGCGGTACAAATGCTCTAGATTTTGAGACCAAGTCAATCGTTTCATTCTTAAGTAAATTAGGTTCTATTGAAGAAATCCTTAATCGCTCAATACCTTCAACTTTATCTAATTCAGTAACTAAATCTAAAAAGGTATGTTCGTGTTTTTTATTTCCAAATTCACCTTTACCATAATCACCGATGTTCACACCTGTTAAAACAATTTCTTTTATGTTTTGTTTTGAAATATCTTGGGCATTTTTTAAAACATTATACATAGTATCACTTCTCGAAATACCACGTGCTAAAGGAATTGTACAATATGTACATTTGTAATCACAGCCATCTTGTACCTTTAAAAAAGCTCTAGTTCTATCTCCAATGGAATAGCTACCAACATAAAAATCAGCCTCTTCTATTTCACAAGAATGCACCTCTCCAAAGTTGTTTTTAGTAAGATCATTTAGATAATCTGTGATTTTGAATTTCTCTGTGGCTCCTAATACTAAATCTACACCATGAACATCTGCAAGCTCCTGTGGTTTCAATTGAGCATAACATCCTACCGCCGCTACAAAAGCGTCGGGGTTGGATTTTTGAGCTTGTTTTACAATAGTTTTAAAACGTTTATCAGCATTTTCAGTAACCGAACAAGTATTAATCACATAAATATCAGCCTTTTCAGAAAAGTCTACACGATCAAAACCTTCATTTACAAAACTTCTAGCTATAGTAGATGTCTCTGAAAAATTCAGCTTGCAACCTAATGTGTAAAATGCGACTTTTTTGTTATTCACTTTGATTAACCCAAACTTGTTTCGGGGCGTTTTAAAATTTATCTTTACGGCTAAAAGACTGCAAATTTACAATTAATAAGTTATATGATAAAACGCATTTGGCATCAAACAATTAGCTATTTATCAATTAGTTGTATGTTATTATCGCTTTTTTCATGTGGAACGGATCGTAACACAAATAAAGACCACCTAGTTTTCCGCTACAACGAATATGCAAATATCAATACACTAGATCCTGCATTTTCTAGAACTTTACAAGATAATTCGGTTTGTAATCAGTTGTTTAATGGACTAGTGCAGCTCGATGATAATTTAAATATTTTACCTTGTATTGCTAAAGATTGGGCCATTTCTGAGGATGGTAAAACTTATACCTTCAATTTACGAAATGACGTTTACTTTCATAAACATGAACGTTTTGGCAAGGATTCTATTAGAACCGTAGTAGCAGATGACTTCACCTACAGTTTAAATCGGTTAAGAGATGAAAAACTAGCAGCGTCTGGAAGTTGGGTTTTAAATAAAGTTGATGACTTTAAAGCTATTAACGATACCATTTTCGAAATTTCATTAAAACAGCCTTTCCCCGCCTTTATTGGTTTATTAACTATGAAATACTGCTCTGTTGTTCCAAAGGAAATTGTAGAATTTTATGGCACAGAATTTCGTTCTCATCCTATTGGTACAGGCCCCTTTAAGTTTAAACGGTGGGAAGAAAATATAAAATTAGTGTTTCGAAAAAACGAATTGTATTTTGAAACAGATGAAGAAGGTAAGCCTCTGCCCTATTTAGAAGCCGTTTCATTAACTTTTTTACCTGATAAGCAAAGTGAATTTTTACAGTTTGCTCAAGGAAATATTGATTATTTACAAGGCTTAGATGCTTCATATAAAGATGAATTACTCACAGCTGATGGTAAACTTAGAGCCACCTACAAACCTTCTGTTAATATGACCACTGGCCCATTTCTAAACTCTGAATATCTGGGCTTTTATTTAGATTCTGAAACGCCCGAAATACAATCAAAATTAATTAGAAAGGCTATAAACTATGGTTTTGATAGAAAGAAGATGATGATGTATTTAAGAAACGGTATTGGAAATCCTGCAAATGGTGGTTTTATACCCATAGGGCTTCCTGGATATAATAAATCTATTGGCTTTACCTATCAACCTGAAAAAGCAAAACAACTCATTTCTCAATTTAAAAAAGAAAGTGGTATCACCAATCCAGAAATTACCTTGGTAACATCTAGTAATTATTTGAGTTTTTGCGAATTCATACAACGAGAATTAGAAAAAGCAGGTTTAAAAATAAATGTTGATGTAATGCCCGAAGCCACACTAAGATCATCGCGTAGTGAAGGAAAAGTAGATATGTTTAGAAGTTCTTGGGTAGCAGATTATATGGATGCTGAAAATTACCTATCCATTTTTTATAGTAAAAATTTCACCCCAAAAGGTTCAAATTATTTTCATTTTAAAAATAAAACTGTAGATAGTCTATATAATAAAGCCTTCATGATTTCAGATATTGAAGAAAGAAAACAACTTTATACTACTATTGATTCCATAGCTATGGATAATGCGATTATGGTGCCTCTATTCTATGATGAAGTAGTTCGATTTACAAGAAAAAATGTAAATGGATTAGGGATTAACCCTATAAATATGTTGGATTTGAGATATGTTAATAAATCTTTGGAGTAATATTATTATTATTTTACCGTAAAATAATAAATATCATCATCTCCTTCTCCGCCTTTACGCTTTGATACAATAAAGCCAGCGGCATTATTTGGTAGCATAATCAAAGATAAATCGTCTTCTTTACTATTTATAGGTTTTGGTAATTTTTCTGCCTTAGCATAAGTACCGTCTTCATTCAATTTACTTTTATATAAATCATATCCGCCATAACCGTTCGATTTATTTGAAGCAAAATAAAGCGTACCATCTGCACTTACAAAAGGAAACATTTCTCTACTATAAGAGTTCACTTTCACTCCCAAATTTTTAATTTTTCCGAAGGTGCTATTCTCTAAAATATCAACTTTAAAAATATCTGAAGCGCCTTTTGTAGTTTCTCTACCTCCTCTAACATTAGCAGTAAAATATAATGTCTTACCATCTGAACTTAACGCAGGATGTGCATAAGAATATCTAGGTATACAAAACGGTAAAACCTTAAAGTTGGTAAAACCAATTCCTGCTTTAAACTCCCCAACCTCTATATGAAAATTTGTTTTATTAAATGTTCCTTTTGGTCGATTCTTATTGGTATAAGTGGTGGTAATATAAATTTGCTTTCCGTCTGATGATACTGCAGCACTAGTAATATTTTCAATATTTGACTTAGGGTCAATCGTTATCTCTTCAATATTTTGAATATTGCCGTCATTAGTAATAGTGCCCTTGAAAATGGTTAAGATCCCTTGTCCATCAAAGCTCTGTTTTACTTTACCTTTTTTTGTAAGCTGATATGAAGTGAATACAACTTGGCTATCACCAAACAAACTCACTCCAAAATGTGGATATTTTGTGTTAAGTTCTAAATTTTTGACTTTGTATATCTTAGCCTGACTGAAGCCTAAAACGCCAAATAAAATAAGAAAAACAAAAAGTGATTTTTTTATCATTTTAAAACATTTGTCTATTCACAAATATACAAATGTTTCATTTTTAAGATATTGATACAGCTATTCTCGTCTGTATTTTTTGGTTTCCTCAAAAACGTGTTCTAAAATGGCTTGATCTTTTTCTGAGAACACTATGCCACGCCTGTCCATTACGACCTTTGCAACTTCAAAAGCTTTTTTAGTTAAATAAGTAGTAAAACCGCTATTACCTCCCCAGCTGAAACTTGGTACAAAATTTCGGGGAAAACCGCTACCAAATATATTAGCACTAACACCAACTACAGTTCCAGTATTAAACATTGTATTAATACCACATTTACTGTGATCTCCCATCATTAAACCACAAAACTGTAAGCCTGTCTTTGCAAAGCCTTCAGTTTGATAATCCCACAAACGCACCTCTGCATAGTTATTTTTTAAATTTGAATTATTGGTATCAGCTCCAAGATTACACCATTCTCCTAAAACAGAATTGCCTAAAAACCCATCATGCCCTTTATTGGAATATCCGAAAATTACAGAATTATTCACCTCTCCTCCTACTTTACTGTGTGGTCCTACAGTTGTCGGTCCATATATCTTTGCACTTAATTTAATAGTCGCATTTTCACATAACGCTAAAGGTCCTCTAACTACTGAACCTTCCATTATTTCAGCATTTTTACCAATATAAATTGGTCCACTACTAGCATTAAGCGTAGTAAATTCAAGTTTGGCACCTTCTTCTATAAAAATATTTTCGGCAGCAATTACATTATTACTCGCTGGGATTGGTTGAGAGATCTTACCTTTTGTTAAAAGTGAAAAATCTTCTTGAATAGCATCTCCGTTTTTCGAAAAAATATCCCAAGTATTTTCTATTTTAATGCTATCTCCATTAAAGTCAGTACCATCGTAAGTATCAAAATCAATATTTTCTTGTCCCTCAATAGCATAAAAAGCAATAACATCTTCACCCTTAAAAATAGCTTGATTATCTTTTAACCCTTTAATCATTTCAACCAATTGAAGATTAGGAAGGTATGACGCATTTATCATAATATTCTCTTCCATCTCCACCATCGGAAATTTTTCAGATAAATAATCTTCAGTAACCGTCGTAGTTGTAGTATCTAAATACGATTCCCATTTTTCTCTAATCGTCAAAATTCCAACTCTTATATCAGCAACTGGTCTGGTAAAAGTAAATGGGAGTAAATTATTCCTTGAAGGCCCATCAAAAAGTATGTAGTTCATATAGAGTTAAAGTTTGAAGTTTGAAGTTTGACTTAAGCATTCAAACCCAAAACTAATGATTTACTTATAAGTTCTTGAAGTGTAAAAATAAAAAAGCCTTTCAACAGTAGAAAGGCTTTTGCAAAATATATCTTAACACCAGTTTATTTCTTAAACTTAGCGTATTTGTTTTTGAATTTATCGATACGACCAGCTGTATCTACCAATTTAGACTTACCAGTATAGTATGGGTGCGATGTTCTTGAAATTTCCATTTTTACAAGTGGGTATTCAACACCATCAACTTCAATCGTTTCATTTGTTGTAGCGGTAGATTTTGTTAAAAACACATCATCATTAGACATATCTTTGAATGCTACTATTCTATAATTTTCTGGATGTATACCTTTTCTCATCGCTTTAAATCTTAATTTTTTAGAGGTGCAAATTTAAGTATTTTTTACAAATGAACAATACTTTTTAATATTTTTTATTTTCGTTTAGAAATGTAACGTTTTGTTATCTTTGTTTACTAACTATCCATATAACCAATAATAACAAAAAATTATGGAAACCAAACCTTTATCCCCAGGTAAATTTGCACTCAATTATGGTCTTGTACTTGGATTGATAATGATTTTAATTAATGTAGCAATGTATGCTACAGGAATGATAATTGAAGGAAAACAATGGCCAATATTTATGTATTACATTATTTTCCCTGTATTTATTATTTATACCATTAGTCAATACAAAAAGTACAACGCAAGTATGCTTACACTCTCAGATGCTTTAAAAGTTGGTGTGGCTACTGCCGTTATAAGCGCTATTGTCGCTTCGCTATATAGTATACTATTAAATTATGTTATTGATCCAGATCTAATGGGTAAAGCGATGGAAGCAGCTAGAGAGAAACTATACGAGAATCCAAAAATGACCGAAGAGATGATTGACAAAAGTATAGAGGTGATGGAAAAATTTTCTAATCCTCTAATTGGCTCAGCATTTTGGATTGGTATGAGTGCAATCTTTGGACTAATTTATTCCTTAATTGGAGGTTTAGTTATGAAAAAAGAAGCTTAGCTTATGAATATATCCGTAGTTATACCACTACTCAACGAAGAAGAATCTTTAACAGAATTATATGATTGGATTGCACGTGTTATGCAATCCAATCATTTTTCTTATGAAATCATTTTTATTGATGACGGTAGTACAGATAATTCTTGGAATGTTATCTCTAGTATTTCACAAGACAATTCAAATGTAAAAGGTATTCGATTTTTACGAAACTTCGGAAAATCTCAAGCACTACATGCAGGTTTTGAAAAGGCTAATGGAGATGTTGTAATTACTATGGATGCCGATTTACAAGATAGCCCAGACGAAATACCTGAATTGTACAATATGATAACAACTGAAGGATATGATTTGGTTTCTGGTTGGAAAAAAAAGCGTTACGATTCAGTAATTACAAAAAACTTGCCTTCTAAATTATTTAATTGGGCGGCACGTAAAACATCTGGTGTAAAGTTACACGACTTTAATTGTGGGCTTAAATCATATAGTAAAAATGTGGTAAAACACATTGATGTTAATGGTGAAATGCACCGTTATATTCCAGTTTTAGCAAAAAATGCTGGATTTAGTAACATTGGTGAAAAAGTAGTAAAACATCAGGCAAGAAAATATGGTGAGACTAAATTTGGTATAGATAGATTTATACATGGTTTTCTAGATTTAATTACTATTTGGTTTTTGTCTCGCTTTGGCAAACGTCCTATGCACCTATTTGGTGCTTTGGGAGTCATCATGCTTATTATCGGTTTTGGATTCGCCTTTTATTTGGGCATTGATAAATTATATATAAATCGAGCTGGAAGACTAATTACTGAACGACCTGCATTTTATCTAGCCTTAGTTACTATGATTATTGGTACGCAATTTTTTGTTGCTGGATTTTTAGGTGAACTTATCTTAAGAAACAGACCTGATAAACGTCGCTATTTAATTAAAAGCGAACTAAATTTCTAATTCTAGTATCAAGTTTTTGTGAATAGTTGTTGAAAAAGGCTTTGTTTTTAAAGACAACTTTTTAATCAAATGTTTACTTTTGTCTATTCCTATAAATAAGTTAATTATGATTCACATAGAGCCAAAAATTTTAGATAGAATAAACACTTGGTTAACGCCTACATTTGATGCTGAAACGCAACAAATCATTAAAGATAGCATTGCTAACAATCCAAAAGATATTCAAGAAAGTTTTTACAAAGATTTAGAATTTGGAACAGGAGGTATGCGAGGCGTTATGGGAGTTGGCACCAATAGAATCAATAAATATACTTTAGGAAAAAGCACTCAAGGTTTAAGCGATTATTTACATCAACAATTTCCTAATGAAACACCCAAGGCAGTCATTGCTTATGACTGTAGGTATAATAGCCAAACCTTGGCAAAAGTAGTCGCAGATGTGTTTTCAGCCAACGGCATAGAAGTTTTTCTATTTGAAGATTTAAGAGCTACGCCAGAATTATCGTTTGCAGTAAAGCATTTAAATTGCCATTGTGGTATTGTTTTGACTGCATCCCATAATCCACCTGAATACAACGGTTACAAAGTGTATTGGCAAGATGGTGGGCAATTGGTTCCACCACATGATTCAGCGTTAATAAGTGTAATCAACGAAGTAAAATACAGTAATATTAAGTTTGAAGCTAATGAGCGTTTAATTACATATGTAGGAGAAGAACTAGATAACGTTTTTATTGATGCTTCAGTTGAAAATGGTAAAGTAGGTGCATCTCAATCTGCAAAAGATGATTTGAAAATTGTATTTACATCACTTCATGGCACGTCAATTACAGCAGTTCCAGAAACATTAAAACGTGCTGGTTATAAAAATGTGCATATCGTAGAAGAGCAACGCAAACCAGACGGAGGATTTCCTACCGTAAAATCACCAAATCCAGAAGAACCAGCAGCTTTAAAAATGGCTTTAGAATTGGCGAATGAAGTTGGTGCAGATATAGTGATTGGAACCGATCCTGATTGTGATAGATTAGGCGTTGCTGTTCGTAATTCTGAAAACGAACTGCAATTACTCAACGGTAACCAAACCATGGTCATGATGGTAGATTTTCTTTTGAAAAAATGGAAAGCTGAAGGTAATATAAAAGGCAAAGAGTTCATCGCAACTACCATAGTTTCTACACCTATGCTTAATAAATTAGCTGACGCATATGGCGTTGATAATAAAATAGTACTCACTGGATTCAAGTGGATAGCTAAATTAATTAAAGACCATCCAGAATTAGATTTTATTGGTGGTGGAGAAGAAAGCTTTGGATTCATGGTAGGTGATTTTGTTCGTGATAAAGACGCGGTTACTTCTACGCTTTTAGCTTGTGAAATTGCTGCAATAACAAAGTCTAATGGAAGTTCATTTTTCGAAGAGTTAGTGAAGCTTTATGTAGAACACGGATGTTTTAAAGAAAAACTAATTTCTCTAACTAAAAAAGGAATTGAAGGTGCAGAAGAAATTAAACAGATGATGGTAGATGCTCGTGAGAACCCATTGACAATTGTAAATGGTTCAAAGGTCATTAAGATTGAAGATTATGAATCTGCGACCTCTAAAAATTTAGTAACAGGAGAAACTACTTCTATTAATATTCCAAAATCTAATGTTATTATTTACTATACTGAAGATGGAAGTCAGGTAGCGTTAAGACCTAGCGGAACTGAGCCAAAAATAAAGTTTTATGTAAGTGTAAATGCAGAGTTGGATACTACTGAAAACTTCAAATCCCTTGAAGCTGAATTGGATACTAAAGCAGAAACAATCCTAAAGGATATGAATTTGATTTAATGAGTCATTTTACAAATATTTTAAGGTATGCAAAACCTTATAGAAGTTATGCCGTAGGACACATTATCTCTAATGTGTTTTTTGCGTTATTTGGCACGCTATCCTTCATTGCCTTAAAACCAATGTTAGATGTAATTTTCGATAAGGAAAAAAGTGTTCCAACCGAAAAACCAGTTTATGCAGGCATAGAAAAACTAGGTGATTTTGCAGGAGACTATCTAAATTATGAAATGCATCAGTTTACTGGAGGCGACAAAGGTAAAGCCCTAATGTTCACCATTGGATTAATAGTGGTAATGTTTTTATTAAAAAATCTCTTTGGCTATTTGGCCAATTATTTTCTAGTATTCTTAAGAAATGGAGTAATTCGTGATATACGAAACAAGGTCTATAAAAAGACCATGGAATTACCGCTATCATTCCTCTCAGACCAGCGTAAAGGCGATATTCTAGCTAGAGTAACTGGAGATGTTCAAGATCTACAATATTCGTTTTTATCGGTTTTAGAACTTATTGTTAGAGAACCGCTTACCATTTTATTTACCATAATAGCTATGGTGTATTTCAGTCCACAACTCACCTTATTCGTGTTTATTTTTATTCCTGTAATGGGATTCGTTATCTCGAGAATAGGTAAAAGTTTAAAGCGAAAATCAGATCGTGTTCAAAAAGAACAAGGTATGTTTTTATCAACCTTAGAAGAAACGCTTACTGGATTAAGAATTATCAAAGGTTTTAGTGCTGAAGGAAAGTTTTATGAGAAATTTCAAGAATCTACCTCCCGCTTTTACAGATTTTCAAATAAGTTGATGAATAGGCAAAATCTAGCATCGCCAGCCAGTGAGTTTCTAGGTATTTGTATGATATCAATTATTCTATGGTATGGCGGAAACCTAGTGTTAAGCAACGACCCTAGTTTAGCTTTGGATGGTGGAACATTTTTAATCTATATGGGACTTGCTTATAACATCCTCACTCCTGCAAAAGCTATTTCTCGCGGCCTATATAACATTAAAAAAGGAGGGGCAGCTGCAGAACGTATTCAAGAAATTATAGATACGCCAAATCCGTTAAAAGACAAACCAGAAGCTATAGAAAAGGATGGTTTTAATACAGAAATCATATTTGATAATATCTCATTTAAGTATCAAGATGAATATGTGCTTAAAAATTTCAGTTTAACCATTCCAAAAGGAAAAACCGTGGCTTTGGTTGGACAATCTGGAAGTGGAAAATCTACTGTCGCTAATCTTATCACCCGTTTTTATGATGTTAATGAAGGCCAAATATTAATCGACGGCACTAACATAAAAGATTTAACCACAAGTTCTCTACGTAAGCAGTTAGGTATTGTAACTCAAGATGCCATACTGTTTAACGATAGTATTAGAAATAATCTAAAATTGGGTAATGAAAATGCTACTGATGAGCAAGTAATTGAAGCACTTAAAGTGGCAAATGCTTGGGAATTTGTAAAAGATTTGGATAGTGTTTTAGATTATAACATTGGTGATGGTGGAACAAAACTATCTGGTGGGCAAAAACAGCGTTTGAGCATTGCCAGAGCCGTTTTAAAAAGTCCACCAATTATGATTTTAGATGAAGCTACCTCAGCTCTTGATACCGAAAGTGAGCGTATTGTACAAAAAGCTTTAGACAATATGATGAAAAACAGAACTTCTATTGTCATAGCACATAGACTTTCTACAATTCAAAATGCTGATGAAATTGTAGTTTTCAGTAAAGGAGAAATTGTAGAACAAGGAAAACATAAAGACCTTATAGCTAAAAAAGGAGCTTATCATAAACTCGTTGAAATGCAAAGTTTTGAGTAGTTTTTAATAGAGGCTTATAACTAAAAAATAAAAAAGGATAGTGATTTGGGCAACTATCCTTTTTTTGTTCATGCTAGACTTGGGGACGACTAACATATATAAGTAGGTTTCTGAATCCAAATCTATAACATTACTTTGAATCTCACAAGAAAAAAATGTATTTTATCGTATTTTTTTACACTTAATCGATGTTTTATTTTATAACTACATGGTTATTAAATAATTACACATACAGTAAATTTATTGTATGAAAATCAAATTAAACTTTCCCTATTTTTATCTGTCTAAACTCTAAATAACTTTGGTGATTGACGAAGCACAATTAGTAGAACAATTAAAATCAGACCAATACAAAGAAAAAGCCTTTAGAGCACTTATGTCGCTTTACAAGGAACGCTTGTATTGGCATATCCGAAATATCGTAAAAGTTCATGACGACGCTGATGATGTGCTTCAAAATACATTTATAAAGATTTATAAAAATATCCATAACTTTAAAGGAGATAGTAAACTGTTCTCTTGGATGTATCGTATTGCCACAAACGAGTCTATCACATTAATAAATAAAAATGCGAAGCGTTTACAAATTACAAATGAAAAAGTTCAGCAACTTGCCATAAAAAATCTAACCTCTGATGTGTATTTTGAAGGGGATGCTATTCAATTAAAATTACAAAAAGCCATAGCTACACTTCCTGAAAAACAACAATTGGTGTTTAATATGAAGTATTTTGAAGATGTAAAGTATAAAGATATGGCAAAAATTTTAGAAACGAGTGAAGGTGCTCTTAAAGCATCATATCATATAGCTGTAAAGAAAATTGAATCATATTTAACTGATAATTAAACCTTTTCGCATTATATAAGTCATACTATTATGCATTAATAAAATGAAAGACAAAAAATTAAATACTGTAAAATCTACTGGGTTTAAAGTTCCGAAAGATTATTTCGAGAATTTTGAAGATAGTTTATTTGAAAAAATGAATACCCAAAAAACTATTGGTGTATCTCAAACTGGTTTTGAAGTTCCTAAAGATTATTTTGAAAACATAGAAGATCGTATTCTTGATAACGTTAAAGATAAAGAGGAAACAAAAGTAATTTCACTTTTTAATAGAAAGACAGTCGTATATATTTCTAGTATAGCTGCAGCTGTACTTTTACTATTTAATCTCTCTATTTTTAACAGTACAGTGACCGTTGGAGACTTAGAAACAGCTACCGTTGAAAATTATATTTTAGAAGAGGATATAAGCTCTTATGACATTGCTTCTTTGTTTACAGAAGAATTGCCCAATGAAGAAGGTTTAGTTGATTTTGATTTAGACGAAGAACGTCTGGAGGAATATTTGCTAAATAATGCAGATATAGAAAATTTGATGATAGAATAAAAATATTGATTACTATGAAAAAAATACTTGTTATACTTTTACTATGTGTTTCGTTTGGCGTATCTGCCCAAAAAGGTAAACGACATGAGCGTATTAAAGCTTTAAAAATTTCATTTCTTACAGAAAAATTAAGTTTAACAGAAAAAGAAGCTCAAGAGTTTTGGCCAGTTTATAATGCGTTTGAGCAAAAAATGAATCAGATACGATTTAAAGAAATCAGAAGTATTAGAAAAGAAATAAGAAGCAATTTGGATACCATGTCAGACAGTCAAGCTTTGGCACTTATTGAACGCTTTAAAAAAGCAGAGAACCAAATACACGATCTTAAAACTGATTTTTCTGGTAAACTCTCTAAAATTATTTCTCCTAAGAAAATGATTCGATTAAAACTCGCGGAGGAGGATTTTAAAAAGAAAATGCTAGAAGAATTTAAAAAAAGAAGGCATCAAGGAGAGAAGTAATTTTTTTATTGTCATTCAGAGCGCAACGAAGCATCTTTAAATAAGATAAGATTCTTCAGTCGTTCCTCATTCTGAATGACAAACAGTTGAATTATTCTCTAAAAGTAAGCTTAGAAATTCTACCCTTTCCTGCTGCATAAGCAATCGAATCGTTTAAAAAACGAATCGTATAAAACCCTTCATCACTTAAATGTTTCCATGAATAGCCCGAATCATTGCTATAATCAATACCTTTAAAACCAATAGCAACTAATTCTTTACCCTTGCTATTAGGGATGTATTGTACACAACTTCTGTATCCTGGGTTTTGGCTTTCTGCAACCAATTCCCAAGTCCTACCACCATCACTTGTTCTTATTTTGTTTGCAGCATTTTCATCAGGCTTGGTATAATCACCTCCAATAGCAAAACCATGGAGTTCATCATAAAAATCAATAGAGTACATACCAGTTGTCTCTTTCCCTTGAATAATTGGTGTATCAAACACTTCCCAAGTTTTACTTTTATCCGGTGAATACAAGATTCTACTCGCCTTTCCCCCTGTTGCTACCCAAGTATGATTGCCAACTATGGCAATATTTGTATCACTGGCCGCAAAAGCTGCTTCTCCATCTTTGGTTTTTGGTAACTCGTCACATGATAATTTCGTCCAGGTTTCGCCACCATCTCTTGTGATAATAATACTCATACAATCATCAGTTGGATCTCCGATAGCGATGCCTTCTTCATCATTCCAAAAGTCCATGGAATCGTAGAATGTTTTTGGATGGGTTTCTTTATATACTAGCTTAATAGAGTCTTTACTAATTTTGTATAACAAAGAAGGAGACTCAATTGAAAGAACAAATCCTCCTTTTATAGTTGATGCTAACGACCTAAAATTGGGAACTATAGAATCATGTATTAATCGAAAACTTAAACTAGCACTTTCTCTGACATCTCTTATTATAGAATCAATACGATAAATAGTTCCTCCACTCCAATCATAATCTTTTCCTCCTATTTCTCCATTTGAAGTTGCAAATCCAAAAGAATCTTTTCCATCTATTTCCAAAGCCCTAACATTCAACAAAGAATCTTCCATTAAATATTCAATTTCAACTTTAGAAAAATCTCTTGGCTTAAATGTTTCCTTTTTTCCACAGGAAAAGAAAAAACAAATAGTAAGCATTAGTAGAAAAAAACGCATCATAATTTTCAAATTTCCATAAAAATAGAAAAGCTCCGTAAACAATCACGAAGCTTTTCATCAAAAAAGTTAACAATGTGTTTCCTACTCAGAAAAACATCGAACCATCAATCAAATCATATCTCCTTTTTTAAAATTTCTATATGCCGCTTTAAACGTTCTACATCAATTGGTAATGTACCGTTGTAAACACCTCTTATATGGCCTAGATGATCTACCAAAATAAAATTCTCGGTATGGATAAAGTTACTCTCATCTTGGGTTTTAGTAAAATCTTCATCTGCAAAATAACCTGTTCTGGCTATATCATATAATTCATCTTTATCACCAGTAACCAAATGCCATTTTTGAGGATTTACATCATATGTTTTAGCATACTCTTGTAAAATTGGAATGGAATCCCGCCATGGCATTACAGTATGAGATAACAACTTAATCTCATCATCATTACTATAAGCTTCTTGAATTGCTTTCATATTTTTTGTAAGCTTGGGACATATACCTGAACAAGAAGCAAAAAAGAAATCTGCTATATAAATTTTACCTTTAAATGTTTGGTTGTTTACCTCGCTTCCCATTTGATTCACAAATGAAAACTTAGGAACCTTGTGCTTGGGTGTATCCCATTCTGGAGTAAAGTCTGCAGAATTAAAATAGGGAAGCTTAGTAATTTCACTAGAGCTCGTTTCTGTTGATTTGAGTTTGCATGAGACAAAAACAATCAACATCAAGAAACATATATATTTCAAATAAAAATTCATTTTTACAATTATTAATCTTTTTAGACAGCCTTTAGCTATTCAATTTCATCTTCATCCACTGTTACCTTATAACATTTTTTTAAGCCTATTAAGCCAAATCGTTCTCCATTAACTACTTCATAATTTGCTTTAATTCTTCCATCTGGTTTCCAAAGTTTTTGAGACCCAACTTCTTTGCCTTTCTTGTAATTAAAATCTTTAAATTGCAGTCCACTTTCATACCACTCCTTAACGATACCATCAAATTCTCCTCTATCATTAAAATGATATTCAAATTTTAAACTCCCATTTTCCCACCATGATTTATGAATTCCTGTTTTAATACCTCTATCATAAAATCGCTCAACATTCAATTTGCCATCAGCATACCACTGCCTTTCCTTACCTTCCTTTAAACCTTTTTTGTAAAACACTTCAGACTGTAGATTTCCATTAGGGAATTTGTTTACCAACTTGCCTGTAAAAGGTTGATCTTCTAATACTAAAACACCATTATTCAATTTTAGATGCTCATGAGATGCATCAATAACCAAATTGTCTTGTTTTTGGCAGGATACAAAAGCCAAAATAATAAAAGAGATATGTAATATTGAAAACTTCAATTATAGAGAAACATTTCCAGGTGTTCCAAAAAAGCCATTACCATTTAAATACGGATCATCACTAGTTATGTGATAATGATAGATACCATCTGGAAAATCTGCCGTTTCTGATGTATGGCCATGATAAACATCTAAATCTGCATTGGTAATAATTTCTCCATTCTCAAGTGGCCCATACACAGGAAAACCATCTGATAATAATCCTAGAAAGGTATCGTCACCAAATTGTTCTGTGAGATACGTTGGTTCTATATGGTAATGGTAATTTCCCTGTCCAGCAGGATGCCCTAAATACTGATCGAAAGAATTAATTTCATTAGTTAATGGTGAACCTCCAGCTGCATACTGATTAAAAAATACGACACCATTTCTCGATATTCCTATTGGTCCCATTGGAGTAACTTCTTTATTCGAAGCTTCTTCGGGGTTTAGCGTTATAGTGAATACTATATTTTGAGCTGAAATTCTATTAGGGTTTATGCGGAAATCAGCATTTGTGCCATTATAAGCTTCATACAATGGATTATCTGTTGGCCAATACGGACTTGTATGGTTAGGCAAATCTTGCGTAGTAAATGTTACTGTATTTCCGTTAACTGCATACGACAAACCAGTACCGCTAAACTTTGAAAGTATACCAGTAATATCATAATCTGTGTTATTGTTTACTTCATCTTGCTCCTGCTCTTGCACAGCATCATCACTATTGGAACATGCAATGAGAGCTATAAAAACTAACAATAATAATGGAAGTAAAAATTTAATTGATTTCATAGTATTTGGGTTTTAATTTTTATTGTTTTAGCCTGATGAGCTCTGCTTCCATGAGATCTTTCGCAGTAGACGCTTCGCTAGATAATGGCAATTGACTTACATTTAATAAATTGATAGATTCTAAAGGGTCTTGTGTTAAATTGTAAAGTGCTTCATCTCCATTTGAGAATCTTATAAGTTTATAATCTGCTTCTCGTATCGTATAATCAATAGAATTACTATCATCACCAATTTCAGAATACACATAATCTCTAACAGAAATCCCAGATGTATTAAACATTGATGTAAAATTTTTGCTATCATTTATCTCAGTTACATCTGCTCCTGCAATTCCAGCGATTGAAGCAAATAGATCTATTGTGCCAAGTAATGCAGGTTCTTCAGCACCTTTTCGGGTTACGTTTTTTCCAGAAATTACCATAGGAACATTTACACCACCCTGATAAAGACTATTTTTTGCTCGACGACTTGAATAGGTTTGTACAACCTGATTTGGAGTACCATTGTCACCAATAAAAATAATTACAGTATTATCTCTTTCTTCTTGACTCATAGAATTAAATAACCTTCCCATTTCTGTATCCATGGCTTCTAACATGGCCAAATAATAAGGTAAAGGATTTGCATCTACACTTGCTTCATCAGAAGGCAACGCACCTTGACTGTGCAATTCATTTGGCGGTAAATGAAAAGGTGTATGAGGTGCATTATACGCCAACCATAAAAACCAAGGTTGATTTTGACTTCCAATCCAATCTATAGCTAAATCAGTAAGTTTAGTGGTTGTATATGCCGTTGAATTTGTGCTTTGCATATTCTCTATCAAATCCCAATTAAAATAAGACTGTACACCTCCGCCCAATATCCCTGCGTATTCATCAACACCAATAGTATTTGGATGATTTACATCTCTATTAGCTAGATGCCATTTACCAATTACACTATGGTTATATTCAGAATTCATAGCATCTAAATAACTATGTATAGATTGTTCACTAGTCGGTAAAGTTTGAGTAACATTGGTTACTCCTGTTCTAAAGCCATATTTACCTGTGATGATACCAGCTCTAG
The DNA here is from genome assembly GCA_947502975.1 of uncultured Flavobacteriaceae bacterium. Taxonomy (GTDB): domain Bacteria; phylum Bacteroidota; class Bacteroidia; order Flavobacteriales; family Flavobacteriaceae; genus Jejuia. Next base: position 798,218 of record CANNBV010000002.1, on the reverse strand, counting down.
TAGGTGTGCATAATGGAGAAGACCATACGTTAGTAAATTTTATACCGTTAGTCATTAATGCTTCCAAATTAGGCATACTCGGTTTAACAGCTCCAATGTTATAACCAGGAGTAGCATCTAGCCCCATATCATCTGCTATAATTAGTAATATATTTGGTTTAGAAGATACGGTCTGTTCCTCTTCATTTTCGTTAATAATAACCTCATCGGTATTACTGCATGAATAAAAAATAATCAGAAAAACTAATAATTTTAGATATGTAGGTTTCATTCTTATAACAATTTATTCTTAGACCTTAAAAGTTAAAAAAGGTTTAATACAAGAAACTCTTGTTAGACTAACTCTCTAATAATAAAGATTTAATATCTATAATTAATTGAGCCATTGAAGCTCTATTCAACCCGTTATAAATTCCGCGAATATGTTTGTTTTTATCTATCAATAAAAAGTTTTCAGTATGTAAAAAATCATCTATAGCTTTTGGCTCTCCTAAATCATTTTCAACAAAATAATAATCTCTTCCTAAGTTGTAAATTTCAGTTTTATCTCCAGTAACTAAGTGCCACTTATTATCAATAACACCATATGTTTTTGCATATGCTTTTAGGACCGAAACCGAATCTGTTGAAGGCATTACAGAATGTGACAACAACAACACATCGTTATCATTCTTAAATTCTTCCTGAATTTTAAACATATTGCCTGTCATTTTCGGACATATACCTGGGCAGGTTGTAAAGAAAAAATCTGTAATATATATTTTTCCATCAAATGTGTTTTGAGATATGGTATCTCCTAGTTGATTAATTAATTTGAAATCTGGAATTTTATGAAACTTTTTTTCTTCATCACTTCCAGGTACTAACCAATTTGGAGTAAACGATTCTTCATCATAAAAAGGTAAATAATCGACTCTACTGGTTTCAACAACTTTAATGTTTTCCTTTTTAATTTCTTTTTTACAACTTATTGTAATTACAAATAAAAAAAGCAATAAGGCTTTACGATTTTTTCTTCCTAATAATAACTTCATTTTCTAATCTAACACATGAATTTGCGCGACGCATTCCAAAAACACGACCATTTTTAGCTTCATAATTAACATACAATTTACCGTTAGCTAACCAAGCTTGTTGTAAACCATTTTCTTTTCCATCAACGAGGTTTCGTAATTTAGCAATTTGACCTGTTGGATACCAATTTTTATCCACACCTTGCTTAGTACCATCTTCATAATAAGACAGACTTGCTAAAGTGTCATTCTCCCACCAGGTTTTATAAACACCTGTTAAACGGTTGTTTCTATAATAAGATTCTACTTGAAGTTTTCCGCTTTTAGTCCATCGTTTAGCAATACCTTCTCTTTTGCCATTATAAAAACCCCATTTTTCTTCTAGAGTTCCATTTGGGTAATACTTTAAAGAATATCCATTAAAAGGTTTTTCTTTATAATACCATTTACCTTTATTTCCATTAAGTACTAATTCTTCTTTTAACACTTCAATGCTATCAATAAAAATAGGCTTATTATCTGAAATAAAAGTATTATCAGATTTGATAGGCCTTTTTTGTTTACAACCTACTATAGAAAATGCGATAAGTATAAAAAAAAGAATAGATTTCATACTTCTATATTAGTACCCTTGAAATGGACCAGCGAAAAGAACAATAGGATCATCATATCCATATGTTGCGGCAGGATACACTTCATTAATAATATGATAATGATATTCACCCTCTGAATTGTGAGGTGTTGGTCCAAAATGTCCTCCAGATTCGTCTAAATCTGTGGGATATTCATTAGAAGGATAGTCTCTTCTTCCATATATAAACACACCATCCATTAATATACCAACTAAACTGCCATCATCATTAGTAATTGGTCTAGGTTCTAAGTGATAATGGTACACACCAGGTCCTTTGTGAGCACCAGCCCAATCTAAACTTCCTGCAGCTCCATCTAAATCTCCATTACCTTCTTGGTCATTAAAAATAGCTGACCCACTTACAGCAATACCCATAGTTCCTAATTGTGTAGCAACACTAGCACCTGTTAAATTTGGAGTTGCATCAACTGTAAACGAACTAGCTTCACCACGTCCTCCTCCAATATAAGTATTCTCAGTTGTTTTTCTAACTGTTGATTCATCTATATAGAGTGCATTAGTAGGGTTCCAATAAATTGAAGTATGGTTTGGAAATCCGGTTGTTTCAATATATATTTCGGTACCATCATCAGATAATATAGCGGTAACTGCATCTGAAAACTCCGCAAATGCAGGATGTAATTCTGTTATTCCTTCTTCTCCCATTTCCTCACTTGAGCTATCATCGCTATTACTACAAGTCATCAAAATAGAAAAACATAGTAATATTATCGTGGTATTTCCAAATACCCTAAATAAATTTTTCTTAGACATATCTTTAAGTTTTATAGTTAAAGTCCTTTTTTTAGTTTCTTCCTTGTCCCGCTTTTCTTCGTTTTGGCTTTGGTGCTTTTGCTAATTCCTCTTCGGTAATAAATCCGTCTTCATCTGCGTCAACTTTATCAAAATGTTCTTTAAGAGGGCCTTTAATCTCTTTCTTTGATAGTTTTCCATCTTCATTGGCATCCATCTTTTCTAATAACTCTTTAAATGTTGGTGGCTCTCTTCTTTCTCTCTTATCATCAGATTGTCCAAAAGAAGTATTAGTCATAAGTAATACTGTTCCAAAAGCTAATATTGCTGATTTCAATTTGTGTAGTTTCATTTGTTTAAAATTTATCGTTATGATGTTTTAGATGCATTCATTATTTTAAACTTGTGGGGCTCCTTGTTAAAAAAATCACAAAAAAAAAGACCTTCATTATGTTGAAGGTCTAAAAGACTTTTAATTTTGATGCTCAGGTGGTCGCCTATCACCATCCCTATCTCTAGGTGGTGGTGGTCTATTACCATCAGGTCTTCCTCCAGGAGGTGGTCCTTGCCCTCTCATACCTCGTCTAAGTGCATCTTTAATTATTTTTCTAAATTTTTCTTTTTGTTCAGCAGTACATAATTCTTGAACTTCATTAAAATAATTAAAGGTTAATAACTCTCTTTGTTTCTCTTTTTTACCAATTAATGTAGTTATAGAATCCGTATTAATAGATTCTAACGACGCATCAGACAAACCACTGAACAACGCATCTTTTAAAGCACGAATATCATCAGAGATACCTCTAATATGCTGTCTGTGTTCTCTACTCAAAGCTCTAAACTGCTGCTTTTGTGCATCCTCAAATCCAAGTTCGTCTGCCAAAAAAGCATCAGGAGGTTTCCTATCTAGAGGCTCTTGTCCCTTTTCTCCACTACCTAAATAATTATAGAGAAAAAATGCATTCACCACAATTAAGAAGCATAATAAAATATATAAGGGTAAATTTTTTCGCATGATTAGTTGTTTAAAATTGAAGTGTCCTCATCACTAATCAACAACCCATAAGTCTCTGCAAACTCGCTTACATTTTCCTCGTAAGTCGATGTTTCTTCTAGTTTAGTAAACGCCATAACATTTAAAATCACAACACAAGCCAGCGTAGCCAGTTGTAATTTTGGAGTAAACCAAGACCATCCCGTTTGCACCTCTTCTTTTTCAGCAAACAACACATTCATTGTTTTGTCCTTAAAAAAAGGAGATACGTTAACCGACTCTATGTTATCCAAAACATGTAAAGTCTCGTCAATTTGGTTCTGTAAGTTTCTACCTGTATCCATATCAAAGATTTAGATGTCGTAAGTTCTAAAAACTTGCGCTAATTATTATTTTTATAAAAATTCTCTAAAAGCTTCTGTAAATTCTTTTTTGCACGAAACATTAAAGACTCCACAGAGCTCACACTTTTCTCAGTAATATCACTAATCTCTTGGTAACTTTTCCCATCCACTTTATGCAAAGTAAACACTACTTTTTGCGCATCAGGCAACTGGTTTATCGCATAAAACAGCGTCTCACTCTTCTCCTTATTCTCCAAAATAATTCCAGGATGATTCAGCTCCGTAAAATAATTTGTCTTGTCTACCGGAATCTCATTTCCCAAAATAGATTGCATAAACCCAAATCGCTTTTTCGTGTTCCGCTTTCTAATAAACTCCAAACATTTATTAGTCGTAATCCTATAAATCCAAGTTGATAGTTTAGAGTTGCTTTTAAACTTCCCTATCGAATTAAACACCTCTACAAACACCTCCTGCGCAATATCCTCAGCGTCCTCTTTATTCGGTACAAACGAAATACACGTTGCAAATACTTTTTGCTGAAAATCATCCAACAGCTTCCCATACGCATTGGCGTTATGGTTTCGTAATCCCGCTATAAATTCGTTTTCCGTCAAATACGTATTTTGAATTAGATTCCCACATTATTGATTCGTTCAGACATTATATTAATGTATTCATAAACCTTCGATTTCGCGAGAATAACAATTTCAAAAGAAACATCAAAGCTAAGCTTTGATGAAAGCTTTTTCAGTTTAGATGCCTAAAAAAATAAAAACTTGCGTTTTAAAATAAAATTTAAAAACACAACAATTTACTTAAATAAAAAGAAAGAAAACATAGTGATTTATGCTAGTTTATAATACTAGTATTTATAGCCTACCTATGCTTGATATTTACTAACTAAAGAAGGTTAAAAATTTATAACATAAATAACCAAAACATTTAATACTATTAGAGCAGTGCTAATGAAGTATAGTAGAAGTTTTATTTTATTTAGATCTAAGTTTTTCATCGTCTTTTTTTAACATTTTGACGTTATTTCACTCAAAATCTTACTTCATTTTTATTATTTTTCCAATAGCTAAATAAGTTTTATCTATTATAGCTGAATTATGACTATAAATCAGTATTATGATGTAGATTTGCACCCTCAATAAAACATTATGCGATTACACAGAAACCTTTGCTTTGCAGTTATAGACGGATTGACACAAATCTTCAATGAAGATCAATATGCTGATAAGGTCATCCAACAATTACTAAAACGTGATAAACGTTGGGGCTCACGTGACAGAGGATTTGTAGCCGAAACTGTTTATGACATTGTACGTTGGAAACGTCTATACGCTGAAATCGCCGAAGTAAAAGAACCGTTTGATCGTGATAATCTATGGCGTATGTTTGCGGTTTGGGCTACACTAAAAGGTATCAAGTTACCAGATTGGAAATATTTTGAAGGCACACCTACTCGAAAAATAAAAGGCCGTTTTGATGAACTCTCAAAAGTTAGAAAACTAAGAGAATCTATTCCAGATTGGATGGATGAAGTTGGCGTAGCCGAATTAGGAGAAGCTAAATGGGACAAAGAAATAGCAATGCAAAACGAAAAAGCAGATGTTATTTTAAGAACAAACACCTTAAAAACCACAAAAGAAAAGTTACAAAATATACTGTTTGATTTTGGTATAGAAGCCGAATTCATAAAAGGTTATCCATCAGCATTAAAACTTACTGAACGCGCTAATGTATTTGTAACCGATGCTTTTAAAAATGGGTTGTTTGAAGTACAAGATGCATCATCGCAATTGGTGGCAGAGTTCTTAGATGTAAAACCAGGTATGAAAGTAGTAGATGCCTGTGCTGGAGCTGGTGGTAAAACGTTGCATATTGCTTCTTTAATGGAAAATAAAGGACAAATTGTAGCGATGGACATTTATGAAAGTAAACTCAAAAAATTAAAAATAAGAGCGCGTAGAAACGGTGTACATAATGTGGATTTAAAAGTAATTGATTCTACAAAACCAATTAAAAAATTATACAATAAAGCCGACCGTGTGTTGATTGATGCACCATGTTCTGGTTTGGGTGTGTTACGCCGTAATCCAGATGCTAAATGGAAACTAGAACCTGAGTTTTTAGATAGAATTAGAGGTGTGCAACACGATGTTTTACAGCAATATTCAAAAATGGTAAAACCAAATGGCAAAATGGTATATGCTACGTGTTCTGTATTACCATCTGAAAATCAAAATCAAGTAAAAGCCTTTTTAAAGACTGAAGCTGGAGCAAATTTCGAATTGGTAAAAGACAAGAAGATTCTAGCTCATGAAAATGGGTTTGATGGGTTTTATATGGCGTTATTGGAAAAGAAATCTTAATTTTATAACATAGTTTCACCCTTAAACATCTATTATGAAACAGTTCTTTAAGCTATGTTTTTTGTTGAATTTACTTTTTTTATTTTCCTGTCCTTCTGATGATAATTGTACAAAAACCATCATCGTACAATTTGAACAAACTATCAGTGGTCCATCGGGTATAACCTTTATCCCTGAACAAACACAAGAAGTTCCTTGTGATTTTCCAGAGCCAACAGCGGTCACACCAATTGATGAAGGAAATGCTCTAAAGAACTTTTCTTATGAAGTTATAAATTTTGTTTTTACTGCTGATACAGGAAATAATACAAGTAAGCTTCAATTTGAAATAAAATTGAATAACGAAAATAACTTTATAGTTAGAGGGAATCCGATATTGACTATCGATTCAGATAACATACAATTTTCAACAAGTTATTCAAACGATGCTAGCTCACCCTGTAATGAAATACAAGCTAATTCAAGTTGTAATCTTATTTATGATAAAGAAACACCTCATGACCCCAACCTTGGTCCTCCACCAAGTAAATTTGAACTGGCATCAGTAAAATACGTACTTAAATAACACTTGTTTATTATCTTGGTTCTATGAAACCAAAAAACATAGTCTTTCTTGGTAAAAGTATAGACAATTATATTGCTGGAAAAAATGGCGAGTTAGATTGGTTAGACATGATTCCCAATCCTGACCAATTAGATATGGGCTACAATGCCTTAATGGATGAGATTGATGCCATCGTGATGGGAAGCACCTCATTTAAAACCGTACTTAGTTTTGATATTGATTGGCCATACCTAAAGCCTGTTTTTGTTTTAAGTCACTCTATAAAAGAAATTCCTGAAAATCTTAAAAACAAAGTGATGTTGCTTAGCGGAACCGAAACTGCCATTTTAGAAACCATTCACAGCAAAGGTTATAATACCCTGTATATTGATGGTGGAAATGTGGTTCAAAACTTTTTGAAGCAAGATTTAATTGACGAATTAAGGCTAACAACGATTCCTATTGTTTTAGGAGATGGGATTCCATTATTTGATGTATTACCAAAATCTTTAAAATTTGAACATGTAAAAACGGAAGTGTTCTATAATCAGATTGTTCAGAGTTGCTATAAACGAAAAAGATAAAATATTCTCATATTTGTCATTCTGAACTTGTTTCAGAATCTCTTAATCATACAAATAAAATGAGAACCTGAAACAAGTTCAGGTTGACAAAAATATGGCTATTTTTAAATCATGAATACTGATTTTAAAATACACGTATCAGATTTACTAAACGAATCCATTACCAATATAAGTCCAGTCAGCGGTGGTGATATCTCAAAAGCCTATCGCATTAATACCCCAACCAATAGTTACTTTTTAAAATTGAACAACGCGCCCCACGCGTTTAGGATGTTTCAAACAGAGGCTTACGGATTAGAACTGATTGCCAAAAGCAAAACCATAAAGACGCCTAAAATCATCAATTACGGCAATTTTGGAGATTCTTCGTTTTTATTACTTGAATTTATTGAATCTAAACTGCCAACGTCTGAAGATTTTAAAACCTTAGGCAAGCAACTCGCAAAACTACATCAATGCGCTTCTAATACTTTTGGTTTAGATCTAGATAACTTTATCGGTAGTTTAGAGCAACACAATACTCAACATGATACTTGGATTGATTTTTACACTCATGAACGTTTAAAGTTTCAACTTGATTTAGCAAAACAAAAAGGATTGCTTCAGGATAATGAATGCCCCACTTCAAGTCGTATTAAAACACAATTGCAGTCACTATTTTCTGATGTAAAACCATCCTTACTTCATGGTGATTTGTGGAGTGGTAATTATTTAATTGCAAAAGATGGCATGCCTTATTTAATCGATCCAGCTGTGTATTATGGACACCACGAAGTTGATATTGCTATGAGCAAGTTGTTTGGCGGTTTTGGCGATTCGTTTTACGAAGCATACTATAATTATTTTCCGGTTGAAGCACATACTTCAGCTCGGATAGAGATCTATCAACTGTATTATTTGCTGGTACACTTAAATATGTTCGGGCGGTCGTATTATGGTTCGGTCGTTTCTATTTTGAAGACCTATTTTTAACATTTCTCCTGTAACATGAAGCAGATTTATAACAATTTCGTTTTCTTTTATTAACTTACTACCTTGCTAACACAATGTTCTATACATTAAACTGTTAGCAAAACATATTACTAACCAACCATTTATCAATACCATGGAACGCAAAGATTTTCTTAAGTCTACGGCTCTTGGCATTGGCACTATATCCATAATGCCGATGGTAAACGCTTGTAAAACTGAAACTAAAAATGATACTATAGCAGTAACTACGGAAGCTGAAATTCAAGAAGTATTACAACCAAAAATTGTAAAAAATAACGAAGGACATTTGCTGAATGTTTTGGGGGATAACCAAAACATAAAATTGACCGGACAAGACACCAATGGACAATACACCTTAATTGAACAAAACAACACACCAGGAGTTGCCATTCCGCCACATGTACATGAAAATGAAGATGAAGTGTTTCAAGTATTAGAAGGCCAAGTTGAAATGAACATTGGAGATAAAATGACAACGCTAAATGCTGGCGATCTTATTTTTTGTCCGAAAGGTGTACCGCATTCTTGGAAAGTTGTTGGAGAAGAAAATGCTAGAGCTATGTTGAGTATTTTTCCAGCTGGATTAGAAGGTATGTTTAAAGAATTATCTGAATTACCTGCTGGACCGCCAGACATGGAAAAAGTTAGTGAAATTTGTGGACGCTATAAACTAAGGTTCGTTTAGGTAGGATCGATTCCGCATCAAGTGCGGAATGACAAACGCTAACCTATTCAAGTGAATGTATTCTCTTTGCTCGCTAAGTGTTCTCGATACGATTTCGAAGAAACATCGAAATCACTCGAACTGACATGCAGAGTGTTTAGGGTTGCACCTTGCCTAAGCAGGTAGTTGCGTTAGGGATTGAGGCATTTGTTGAAGCTCCTCGCAGAGAGCGACTGCCGAAAGCCCGACCGCGCTTCGAGAGCCTCAGCGAACAAGCGGGGGAACGCCCAAAACATAAAAATCATAAACAACTTCTATATAAAACCGTTTTTACGACTGTGTGTTTCATATTTTTTTTGCTGTTTTTTTGAGAGAATTGATAAAGAAAGGCATCAAAAACATGAAATAGTTAATACTTCAAGAGGGCTTAACCGTTTCTTAACAATTAACATTATTTTTGCTCATAAACGCAATAATCACAAGCACTTACACAAGTGCGATGTATTGTGGTTTCAATTGTAAATTGCACATTTTATAGAAGGTATATGATTCAAAAAGGGATAGAAGCACAACGGTTGGCCGTTGCTGACACTTACAAAAACTGGAAAAAATGGGGGCCGTATTTGGCAGAAAGACAATGGGGAACTGTACGTGAGGATTACAGTGAACATGGAGAATCTTGGGAGTTTATTGACCATGAAAAAGCGCGAAGTAATGCTTACCGCTGGGGTGAAGAAGGTATTGGCGGGTTTACAGATTCTAGAGAAATTTTGTGTTTGGCGCCTGCGTTTTGGAATGGTAAGGATGCCATTTTAAAGGAGCGTTTGTTTGGGCTTACTAATAACCAAGGGAACCATGGTGAGGATGTTAAGGAATTGTATTTTCATCTGGTGTCTTCGCCTACGCATTCGTATAACAAATACCTTTATAAATATCCGCATAATGCATTTCCGTATGGTGATTTGGTGAGGGAAAATCAAACGGGGCGAGATCAATTTGAGTACGAATTATTAGATACGCCAGCCTTTAAAAACAATGCCTATTTTGATTGTTATATTGAATATGCTAAAGCTGATGTTGATGATATTTTAATGAAGGTTACTGTAGTGAACAGAGGTAACAAACCTGCCGAAATTCACGTGTTACCGCACCTTTGGTTTCGTAATTTCTGGAAACACAATAAACGTCATAACAGACCAAGTATAACATCGCTTTCGGGTGCTGCTTCTAGAACGAAAAGCAAGAGAAACGGTAACTATTATTTTTATAATGAGGACGGAGAACAGTTATTTTGTGATAATGAAACCAATAACAAACGCATCTACAATTTTGACAATGATGTGCCTTTTGTAAAAGATGGCATTAACGATCATGTGGTGGATGGTAAGCCCACGGTAAATCCGAAAAAGAACGGCTCTAAAATGGCGGTTTGGCATACATTTAATCTGAAAGCTGGTGAAGAAAAAACAATAAGAGTACGTCTTAGCAAGACAAAACTTGACAGGCCTTGGGCAGATTTTGATGCTATTTTTCATGATAGGATTACGGAATGTGAAGCGTTTTATAATGAAACCATAGCGTCTAAAGTTCCAGAAACTCATCAGGCTATTGCAAAGAGTGCTTTTTCTGGTTTATTGTGGACCAAGCAGTTTTATTATTATGACGTGTTTAAATGGCTGTTTGGTGGCCCAGGCGAAAGCAAACCTCATCGTTCTAACATGAGAAACTTTAGCTGGCAACATCTTACCAATAGAGATATTATTTCCATGCCAGACAAATGGGAATATCCGTGGTATGCAGCTTGGGATTTAGCATTTCATATGGCGTCTTTTGTAGAGATAGATCCGTTTTTTGCGAAGGAGCAATTGCTTTTGGTGTTAAAGGAAAGTTACATGCATCCTAACGGACAGATTCCGGCGTACGAGTGGAATTTTAGTGATGTGAATCCTCCGGTACATTCCTATGCGGTTTGGAATGTGTATGAAAAAGATAAAAACAACACAGGCACAGGCGATACTGAATTTTTAGAAAAGGCCTTCCAGAAATTATTGATCAATTTTACATGGTGGGTCAATCAGAAAGATAAAAGTGGCACCGATTTGTTTGAAGGTGGCTTTTTAGGCTTGGATAATATTGGGGTTTTCGATAGAAACCACATGCCTCCTGGCATTACTAGAATGCAACAGGCCGATGCCACAAGTTGGATGGCAATGTTTACGCTAAACATGTTACGCATGTCGTTTGAACTTGCAAAAACCAATAAAAGTTATGAAGAATCGGCTGCTAAATTCTTTAGGCATTTCTTAAATATTGCTTGGGCGATGCACCATATTGGTAAAAAAGACATTTCGCTTTGGGATGATGAGGACAACTTTTATTATGATGTTGTTGAAATGGATTCTGGTACAACAGACCGTTTAAAAGTGCGCTCTTTGGTAGGTGTAATTCCGATGTTTGCGGTGGAGATTATGCATGAAGATTTATTTACAGAACTCAAAGATTTTAGACATAGAGCCAATAAAATTATAGAGACGCGCCCAGATTTGGCGTCATTGATTACCAATTTAAATGCGCCCAATGATGACGGCAATTATTTATTTGCTATTATGCGTGGTTTTAGGTTAGAACACCTATTGAAACGCTTGTTGGATGAAGATGAATTTTTATCAGATTATGGCATTCGGTCGTTGTCTAAATATCATGAAAAGCATCCTTTTGTGTTTCAACATCATGGGTATCACCAAATACAATATGAATCTGGTGAAAGCCAGTCGAATATGTTTGGTGGTAACTCTAACTGGCGCGGGCCTATTTGGATTCCTATCAACTATATGATTATCCAGTCGTTGCGAAAATATTATACCTTTTATGGTAACAAATACCTATATGAATTCCCAACAGGTTCTGGTAACAAATTAAATCTGAAACAGATAGCTAATGAGCTCACCAAACGCTTAGTGAAATTGTTTGAAGCGGATGAACATGGTAAATTTCAATACCATGCGGATAATGCAGACAAACATTTTACTAAAGACGAACATTTTAAGAATCTACATCTATTTTATGAGTTTTTTGATGGTGATACTGGTAAAGGTTTAGGCGCATCTCATCAAACAGGTTGGACGGCTTTAATTGCGAATTTGATTATGGATATGGACGAAGCTTAGTTGTAACATTTCGTAATAACAATATTAAAATCCTGATAGAAAACTATCAGGATTTTTTGGTTTTATTTGTAGGAAAAATTTGTTATATTTACTGAATAACAGATACTATATAAGGCGCTATAGCCAATTTGAAAACATCATGCAAAAATTTGATTATCGTGCCATTTATATTCATTGCGACGGTTCAATGATGTACGATTCTCAATCAAGTGGAGGAATTGGTTATGTGATCAAATTTCCAGAATACTTAGAACTCGAAGATGTCTCTGAACACGACGGAATTTATGTAGACTCAAATATTGAAAGACTTGAATTGGCAGGTTTGATTTTTGGAATTCAAGGATTGAGAGACTTTATCAAAATAAACCAGCTGGATTTATCTCAAACATCAAAAATCATTGTGATAACCGATAGGTTTGCACTTCAAGATACTGATAGAACAAGTGTTTTTAAAATAAAGGAATGGAGAAGTAATGGGGGGAAAAATTACGAAGGCAAAGAAATAAAGAATTGGGATTTGCTGAACAAATTGGACAAAACCAGAACTAAACTTGGTAATGAAGTCAGAAAATCTGTTCGAATAGAGTACCGAAAGAGAAAACTAAATAAAGAAGCAGACAAACTATCAAAGAAGGGAAGGAATGAGGGAATTGAAAACAGAAAAATTGCAATAGAAGGACATAAAATTGGTAGGAGAAAATTTGATGGACCAGAAATCAAATACAAACAATTTTCGCCCAAAGAAACTTTAATAGTTAACATATTCAGGAAAAGACTAATCAAAGACTCATGGGAAATAAACGCAGAAATCTGTTCTGAAAAAAAACAACACCATAGGCTTAAAATTTATACTGACTATAAACTTCAAGAAAAATTGCAACGTGGAAATCAGTATGAAATCCGAATTAAGAATGTTTATAACCACCATATAGAAATTTATAGAATAATTAAAAATAAAAAAAACTGGCTCTAACAATGACTGTAGTTCATTACGCCTGAAATTCCTAAATGGAATTTCAAGCCTTTTTACTAGATTTATGTTTAAGACGGAATGATACTAGCGTTACATTCAGTAACGAAACCATAGCCAAAAACGTTGCTATTAATTTATAGAATCAAACATAATTATTGGAAAAAATCGAAAAAATAATAAGGTTACTAAAACCAAAGTACTATAACAGAATTACATATGTTATTGTCTTTTGCGGGACTTCATTATTGACAAAACCAATTTGGCTTGATTTATTAAATGCATTTTTAGAAACAAATAATAACAATAATAAAGATTTTCAAATTTCAATAATTGGAAAATGGGATTGGTCATTAGGTTTAATTGTAATCATTATAGGGTTAATCTACAATACCAGAAACAGACTGATTGACCTAAAATCTGAACCAAAATCTCAACCTGAGTATAAAAATGTTCTACAATTAAAGCATAAAACGTTTGAAGAAATTTGCGAAACATTGTATCCTATTTTAAAGGATAATGAATATATCTTTTTTACAGTAGGACCAAATTCTGGAGCTAATTTTGAAGGAGAATTAAGAACGGATTTAACAATGTGGTACAAATACAGAAGTGAATCAATATTGCCTAACAATCGAAAAATAAAGGAAGTTTTAAATAGTAATTCTGATTTATTTGACCGAGATACATCAGAGCTAGCAAATAAAATGATTGTACATATTGATGCTTTCGAAGAACACGTTCAAAACGAAAATTTTGACTATACACCCTATCAGTTCCCTCAAGATTTTAAAGAATTAGTAGAAAATAAATGCTTTGAAAAAGCTAAAAATTCAAGAACATTTAAATCTCGATTAAAATGGTTAAATAAAAGAATTCCCAAATTAAATGCTAAAGAATGGTATTTAATTGGTTCTTCAATTCTAATTCCAGAAAAATCTAAAGATGTTGATATAGTAATTTATTACAACAAAGAGAGTAAAGCTGAAATTCAAAATAAATTAAAGAATTTAAAAATGGATTTTAAATTAAAATTCTCTTGCAACTTGCATATAACAATATTTCTCACAAATGAGAAATCACAATATGATGAGTTTTTAGTATATAACAAGTATAAAATCAAAGCTAATGGGTAAAGACTTACATTATTCTATTAGACCTTTTATAGAAAGAGCATTAACAAACCATAGTGCTGTAAAGGAAATAGAAGACATAACAACTGATGAATTTTACGCTTATAGAATTAAGCGAAATTTTGGACTATCAGATGTAATAGTTGTTTTGAGCGATGCCTATTACTATGGTGATTCTGTCGCAGAAGACAGGATTGATATTTTTAAAGACGGAGGTTTTTACCTTATTGCCAGACCAGAAGCTAAAGGGTATGAAACAAATATTCCCGAAGAAAAAATAGCAATTGGACAAATTGGAAAGTTGTTAGGAGCATTGAACAAAGAAGACTTTTGGACATATGAACGACCAAAAAAGAAATAAAACTAATATAAGAATGGTTATAAGTAATTACTTGTTCTTACCTACTTACGAAAACCCTCTCAGATTTTCTATTTGGTTTGTATTTGCTAATTTAGTTGCTGAAACACGCAACGAAATCATACACAAACACGTTAGCTGTAATTAGTAAAAAAGAAAAAAGCTATTAAATAAATGAAACCATTATGGATATGGATTGACCCAACAAAACAATGTGACTTAAAATGCAAACTTTGCTACACAAAACAGTTTCATCGAGAAGAGCATTTAGAAGTTTCAACTTTCAAAAAAATAATTGATTCCATTTTTAGTTCTCAAGTTATTGTTCAAAAATTTCACTTAAATTGGAAGGGAGAACCTTTACTGAATCCCAATTTAATAGAAATAATAGAATTATTAGAAAGCTACAATCTCTATTTTCCTTGGGAGTTTCATACAAATGGAACTTCTATCGATGAAGAATATGCTCTCAAGCTAATGAAAACTATCAAAACTGGTAGTATATATGTTTCAATTGATGGTGGTAACAAGGTATCACATGAATTTAATAGAGGACCAAATAGTTTTGACAAAACGATATCAGGATTAGAATATCTTATAAATGCAAAAGATAAAATTAAGTCATCTGCCAAAATAGGTGTATTCCAAATTGATTTGGGGGTTCCAGATAATGAATATGACAAAAATTTTATAAGACTCACAAAACAAGTGGATGATTGGGTCAGGGTCCAACCATTTCATCCAATTAATGGTGCACAAATTGATGTTAATGCCATTAAAACTAAATCTAAAACGAAAAATAATAAAATTTACACACCAGCAAATAGATGGTGGTTATTAAATGTACCTGATAAAAGTTATTTACCCAATAAATCCTGTTTTTGGGCCGGAAACGCACTCTTTTTTGAAACTGATGGAAGTACAAAAATATGCTTAATGAACAAAACATCTGATGGGTTTCTCGGAAATATTAACGATAATAGACTAACTAAATTAATTGATAATGCTGAAAACTTTAGAGATATGATTGAATCCAAAGGGAGACAAAATGTTTCTCACTGTAAAGGATGTAAATTCCTAGAAGGGGAACCAAAAATTCAAATAACAAAAAAGTTATGAGTGAAGAAAACATTACTAAAAGCGAAAAACAAGAATTAACCGTTGACCAATTAATTACATTATATCAACATATGACAGAAGATATAAGAAAAAGAGATAATTTTTTTATACCATTATCTTTTGCTGCAATTCCAGCTGTTGTGATTTCTTGGCAAGATTTGAGTTGGATTGGAGTATTAATAATTGGAATATCTTCAGTTTTTTTTTATTTGATAAACCTACTTTTTATATTTCGATTTACAGCTTATCAAGATGAGACTATTAGAATGTTGAATAAAAAAACAAATTTTCAAGAAATAGTTCAAGTTCAAAAAACTCATTATTTTGGTTCAAAAATCATAGAAAAATATTTTCTCATTAGAGTTAGAAATCTTAGATTAATTCTACTATTATTAATAATTTTGATTTGGGTAGGGATTCTGTTTGTAAAATAAATTAAAGCTCTTATTAAGAAATAACTACAGCTAATACACATATATAACAAATAAAACTTTCTTAAATAGCCACTCCTATCATTTCAGTAAATACAAAAACAATTCAATAAAAAACAGGTTACTCCCTTCGCAGGAATGACAAAAACACTGGTTAAGCAATGACTACGGCAGACAGTTGCGTTAGGGATTGCAGTGCATCCTTTTTTAAAACTGGTATGCATCAAATGTTATTAAGAACTTGCATTAAGCAGATAGCCACGTCCTTCGTCCTCGCTATGACACTTAAAAAAGATATAACGGAAAGCCCGACCCTTTGTGGGTAACGCCCAAAGAATAAAAAATTTCTAAAAACTAACGATCATTACATCAATTAGTAATCAAAGTCGAAATTATTTTATTTAGATTCTCGCCTTCGCGGGAATGACAACTTCAACGAGAATTCTAGGTAAACCTCGAAAATCTTTTTTCGATAAAACCTCTTGTTGAAAATACTGTTGATAACCGCCTGCGCTTTGGTAAAAAAAGGGACATTGAATCGTGAAAAAAGTGTAAATTTGCACTTTCTTTAAACACACAAACTGAACATAATGATTCATTTCTTTGGAAACGTAAATAGCAAGGTGTTTGCTGTTCAAACAACAAAAGAATTATCAACTGAAACCATTTCGAGATTAACGTGGCTTTTTGGAAACCAGCCTAAAATTGAACAAGCATCTTTGGATGCTTTTTTTGTTGGTCCGCGTGCTGCGATGATTACGCCTTGGAGTACCAATGCCGTAGAAATCACCCAAAACATGGGGATTGAAGGCATTATTAGAATTGAGGAGTTTGAAGCGGTGGCTTCAGGTTTTTCAGATTTTGATCCCATGATTTCGGAAAAGTTTGAGGGTTTGCATCAGGAGAGTTTTACGATAGACATTACACCCGAACCTATTCTTGATATTGAGGATATTGCGGCGTACAATGTGCAGGAAGGCTTATCATTAAGCGATGAAGAAGTAGCTTATTTAGAAGGCGTGGCGAAGAAAATTGGTCGCCCTTTGACGGATTCTGAGGTGTTTGGATTTTCACAGGTGAATTCTGAGCATTGTCGCCATAAAATTTTTAACGGCACATTTGTGATTGATGGTGAAGAAAAACCGACGTCGTTATTTAAACTAATTAAAGAAACGTCGAAGCAACATCCTAATGATATTGTTTCGGCCTATAAAGATAATGTGGCCTTTATTAAAGGGCCAAAAGTGGAACAGTTTGCGCCTAAACGTGCTGATGTTCCTGATTATTACACGACTGAGGATTTTGAATCTGTAATTTCATTGAAAGCTGAAACGCATAACTTTCCAACTACTGTGGAGCCTTTTAATGGTGCTGCTACGGGTTCTGGTGGTGAGATTAGAGATCGATTGGCTGGTGGAAAAGGCTCTTTGCCATTGGCGGGAACCGCGGTATATATGACCTCGTATTCTCGTTTGGAAGCAAACAGACCTTGGGAAAACGGTGTTGCAGAACGCGATTGGTTATACCAAACGCCAATGGATATTTTGATAAAAGCGTCTAATGGCGCTTCTGAATTTGGTAATAAATTTGGTCAGCCTTTAATTTGTGGTTCGGTATTGACGTTTGAGCATGAAGAAGAAGCTAGAAAATTAGGCTACGACAAAGTAATTATGCAAGCGGGTGGTATTGGTTATGGCAAACAAGATCAAGCCTTAAAAGATACGCCTAAGGCTGGCGATAAAATTGTAATTCTTGGTGGTGAAAATTACCGTATTGGTATGGGTGGCGCCGCAGTATCATCGGCTGATACTGGTGAATTTGCCTCTGGAATTGAATTGAATGCTGTACAACGTTCTAACCCAGAAATGCAAAAACGTGCTGCTAATGCGGTGCGTGGTATGGTAGAAAGTGATGAGAATTTTATCGTGTCTATTCACGATCATGGCGCTGGTGGACATCTTAATTGTCTATCTGAACTCGTTGAAGATACTGGCGGAAAAATAGATTTGGATGCCTTACCAGTTGGGGATCCTACCCTATCGGACAAAGAAATTATCGGTAACGAATCTCAAGAACGTATGGGATTGGTGATTGGTGAGGAACATATAGAAACACTTAACAAAATTGCAGACCGTGAGCGTTCGCCAATCTATACTGTTGGTGATGTTACTGGTGATGACCGTTTTACGTTTCAATCCAAAACCAAAGGCAACACACCTATGGATTTGGCTATGGAAGACATGTTTGGGAGTTCACCAAAAACGGTGATGACGGATACCACTGTTACTCGTAACTATAGTGACGTCACTTATAATTCTGATAATTTTCATGACTATCTAGAGCAAGTGCTGCAACTTGAAGCTGTTGCCTGTAAAGATTGGTTAACAAATAAAGTAGACCGCTGCGTTGGTGGTAAAGTAGCGAAACAACAATGTGTTGGTCCGTTGCAAATTCCGCTTAATAATGTTGGCGTGATGGCTCTGGATTATAAAGGCAAAGAAGGTATTGCTACATCGATTGGGCACTCGCCTATTTCTGGATTGATTAATCCTGTGGCTGGAAGTAGAAATTCGATTACCGAAGCGTTGACTAATATTGTTTGGGCACCTTTAAAAGATGGGCTTAAAAATGTGTCACTCTCTGCCAACTGGATGTGGCCTTGTAAAAATGAAGGTGAAGATGCACGTTTGTATGAAGCTGTTGAGGCCATTTCGGAGTTTGCTATTGATTTAGGTATTAACGTACCTACTGGGAAAGATTCGCTTTCCATGAAACAAAAGTATCCTAATGAGGATGTGATTTCTCCAGGTACTGTTATTATATCGGCTGCTGCTAATTGTAACGCTATTTCTAAAGTAGTTGAGCCTGTTTTTAAGAAGAATGGTGGTGCCATTTATTACATTAATATATCTCAGGATGATTTTAAATTAGGCGGTAGTTCTTTTGCTCAGGTTTTAAATAAAATTGGAAACGATGCACCAAATGTAAAAGATGCTAGGTACGTTAAAAACGTATTCAATACCATTCAAAATTTAATTAGAAACGAGCAAATTGTTGCTGGACATGATGTGGCTTCTGGTGGTTTAATCACGACGCTTTTAGAATTGTGTTTTGCTGATACGAATTTGGGTGCAGCATTAGACCTTTCTGCCTTAGCTGAAAACGATTCGTTGAAGTTATTGTTTTCTGAAAATGTTGGTATCGTCATTCAGGCGAAAGATGCTTCAATAGAGAAGATATTAGCAGATGCTAATATTGAATTCTTCAACATAGGAAATGTTACTGAAAGTGACACCTTAAGCATCATTAATAACACTGACGTATTCACATTAACTGTTTCTAGATTACGTGATGTTTGGTATAAAACGTCTTTCTTATTAGACCAAAAACAAACAGCAAATGGCTTAGCACAAGACCGTTTTGATAATTATAAAAAGCAACCTTTACGATATAAATTTCCTGAACATTTTACTGGTAAGTTAGCCGATGTCACTTCGAGTGATTCGCCAAAAGCGAATCGTATCGAGAAGCCGAAAGCAGCCATACTTCGTGAAAAAGGAAGTAACTCAGAACGCGAAATGGCAAATGCCATGTATTTAGCTGGTTTTGATGTAAAAGATGTACACATGACCGATTTAATCTCTGGTCGTGAAACTCTAGAAGACATTCAGTTTTTGGGTGCTGTTGGTGGTTTTAGTAACTCCGATGTTTTAGGTTCAGCTAAAGGCTGGGCTGGCGCTATCAAGTATAACGAAAAAGCTAAAAAGGTTATTGATAATTTCTTCGCTAGAGAAGACACGTTATCTGTAGGGATTTGTAATGGTTGTCAGCTTTGGATGGAGTTAGACCTCATCAATCCAGACCACGATCTTCATGGAAAAATGCACCATAATGAATCGCATAAGCACGAAAGTTCGTTTACTTCAGTGAAAATTCAAGAGAATAATTCGGTAATGCTTTCAACACTTGCAGGTGCTACTTTAGGGGTTTGGATTTCTCATGGTGAAGGTAAATTTAACTTACCGTATACTGAAGATAAATATCATATTGTTGCCAAATATGGTTATGAAGGTTATCCACATAATCCGAATGGTTCTGACTTTAATACAGCCATGATGAGTGATAAAACCGGGCGCCATTTGGTGACTATGCCACATATTGAACGTTCTACATTCCAATGGAATTGGGCAAATTATCCTAATGGTAGAAAAGATGAAGTGTCACCTTGGCTGGAGGCTTTTGTGAATGCTAGA
This sequence comes from uncultured Flavobacteriaceae bacterium, assembly GCA_947502975.1. GTDB lineage: Bacteria > Bacteroidota > Bacteroidia > Flavobacteriales > Flavobacteriaceae > Jejuia. The sequence goes on along the minus strand of CANNBV010000002.1, from coordinate 777,883 downwards.
CTTTGGTTAGAAAAGAAATAATTATATTTAGGTGAATCAAAAAACACCTAAGTATGAAACAGCAACCAAAATCAGTTGATAGAAGACATTTTATCAAGACATCTTCATTATTTACAATTGGAGCTTTAGGAACAAGCAGTTTGTTTGCTTCTCAAGAAACAATGCCAACTGGAAATTTTTCTCAAGATAGTGACATTAACATTGTTGGTCCTAAAGAAGGTTATTCTCCACAAATTGGGACTCTAGTTTCCATGATGAACTGGATGCGCATGGTAATTCTTTATCCTGTGAAAGATATGAGCGTATCAGATTTGGATTATTTAGTTGATGATAAAGCTAATACTATTGGTGCTATGCTTATGCATTTGGCTGCCACTGAGCGCTTTTATCAAATACACACGTTTGAAAATAAAAAATGGGGAGATTGGTCTAAAGAAGATGCTGATAAATGGAATGTGGCTTCCGGTTTGGGTGATAAGGCAAGAGAACAAATTAAAGGCAATACTCTAGATTATTATATAGATCATCTTTCTGAAGTAAGAGAAAACACTCTAAAAGAATTTAAAAACCGGGATGACGAATGGTTGATGTCTGTAGATAAAGATTTCCCTTGGGGGCCAACCAATAATTACTGTAAATGGTTTCATGTTTGTGAACATGAGTCTAATCATAATGGTCAGTTTAAATTCATTAAGTCAAGAATTAAATAATACTTAAAGCTTATAAATTTAAAAACCTCGAAGCTGCAACTTCGAGGTTTTTTGTTCAAATCAAAAAACGTAAAAACATCATAAAGTAGCTTTTATAGCAGCCTGTGCTGACACTAATCTTGCGATAGGCACGCGATATGGTGAACAACTTACATAATCCATTCCTGTGTTATAGAAAAACTCTACGGAACTCGGTTCACCACCATGTTCGCCACAAATACCAACTTTTAAATTTGGTTTGGTGCTTCGTCCACGTTCTGTTCCTATTTTAACAAGTTGCCCAACACCTTCTTGGTCTATCACTTCAAACGGGTCAACTTTTAAAATCCCTTTTTCTATATATTGTGGTAAGAACTTACCAGCATCATCTCTTGAATACCCAAAAGTCATCTGAGTTAAGTCGTTTGTACCAAATGAGAAGAAATCTGCTTTTTTAGCAATGAGATCTGCCATAAGCGCTGCTCTAGGGATTTCAATCATGGTTCCAACCAAGTATTCCACAGCATCATTGCGTTCTTCAAAAATTACTTCGGCAGTAGAACGGATAATTTGTTCTTGAGCTTCAAATTCTTTAACAGTACCTATTAAAGGCACCATAATCTCTGGCTTACAAATAATACCTCTTTCTTTAAGGTTTAAAGCTGCTTCAATTATTGCTCGAGTCTGCATTTCGGTAATTTCTGGATATGTATTCCCTAAACGACAGCCTCTGTGCCCTAGCATGGGATTAAATTCTTCCAATTCAGCCACTTTATTTTTCACAGCCTGAAGTGAAATATGCATATCTTCTGCTAACTCCTTTTGAGTAGCCAATTGATGCGGTACAAATTCATGCAACGGTGGATCCAATAATCGAATGGTAACTGAATGCCCTTCCATTGCTTCAAAAATACCTTCAAAATCTGAGCGCTGCATTGGCAGTAAATCTTCTAACGCCTGTTTTCTTCCTTTTAGAGTATCTGCTAAAATCATCTCACGCATGGCTTTGATTCGGTCTAATTCAAAAAACATGTGTTCTGTTCTCGTTAAACCTATGCCTTGCGCACCGAAACTACGTGCAATTTTTGCATCCTTAGGACTATCAGCATTTGTTCTTACTTTAATTTCACCATACTTTTCAGCCAACGCCATAATTTCAGCAAATTCGCCACTTAACTGAGGTTCTTTAGTAGCGACTTTACCTTCTATAATATTTCCAGTAGATCCATTTAGAGAAATCCAATCGCCTTCATGATATTCATGGTCACCAATGGTAAGCGTTCTATTCTTATAATTAATCTTTAAAGCACCTGCACCAGAAATACAGCATTTACCCATACCACGTGCAACGACTGCGGCATGCGATGTCATACCACCGCGAGCTGTTAAGATGCCTTTGGCAATATTCATACCTTCTAAGTCTTCAGGAGATGTTTCAATTCTCACCAAAATGCTGCTTTTATACTTATCAGCTTCATCTGCAAAAAACACAATTTTACCAGTTGCTGCACCTGGTGATGCTGGTAAACCTTGTGCAATGATATTTGCACGTTTTAAGGCATTTGGATCGAATACTGGGTGAAGCAACTCATCTAGTTTATTAGGTTCAACTAACATAACGGCTTCTTTTTCATTAATCATGCCTTCTTTTTGCAAGTCCATAGCGATCTTAACCATAGCGGCACCAGTACGCTTACCATTTCTGGTTTGTAATATCCAAAGTTTCCCATCTTGAATAGTGAACTCCATATCTTGCATGTCACGATAATGCTTCTCTAAAGTATCTTGATAACCATTGAGTTCTTCAAAAATTAAAGGCATTAATTCTTCTAAAGATGGGTAATTTTCTACTCTATCTTCTTCTTCAATTTTTGCTAATTCTGCCCAACGCATAGAACCGAGTTTAGTGATTTGTTGTGGCGTTCTTACACCCGCAACAACGTCTTCACCTTGCGCATTAATTAAATATTCACCATTAAATACGTTTTCGCCAGTTCCTGCATCACGCGTAAAGCAAACACCAGTTCCAGAATTATCTCCCATATTACCATATACCATGGCTTGCACGTTAACGGCTGTTCCCCAGTCTGCTGGATAACCATTCATATTCCTATAATATACAGCACGATCACCATTCCAACTGTTAAAAACGGCTATAATAGCCCCCCAAAGTTGATCCCATGGATTGGTTGGAAAATCCATTCCTGTTCGCTTCTTAACGGCATCTTTAAAATCGTAAACCAAATCTTGTAAGTCCTGAATTGAAAATTCAGTATCTAAAGCAATACCTCTTTTTTCCTTAAGATGCTCCATGATTTCTTCGAAAGGATCTATATCTTCTTTTGAAGCTGGCTTCATCCCTAAAACCACACCACCATACATTTGTATAAAACGGCGATAGGAATCCCAAGCGAATTTTTCATTCTTAGTTTTTTTGGCCAACCCTAAAACTACTTCATCATTCATACCTAGATTTAGAACGGTATCCATCATTCCCGGCATAGACACTCTAGCTCCAGAGCGCACAGATATTAATAGCGGATTGTCTTTATCTCCAAAAGTAGTTCCCATTTGAGTCTCAATATTTGCAATTGATGCCTCTACTTCTTCTCTTATGAGGTTTATAACTGCCGCTTCTCCTAATGCATTATATTCGGTACAAACTTCAGTAGTAATAGTGAATCCAGGAGGAACAGGAATTCCTATGGCGCTCATTTCTGCTAAATTCGCCCCTTTACCACCTAAGAGGTTTTTCATTGCACTGTTTCCATCGGCTGTTTTGTTTCCAAATTTGAAAACTCTTGCTTTTACATTTTCAAGTATTTCCATAATAGTATTGATTAATTTTCTTATTAAACACTCTTATAAAAGTAGAGTTTAAAGAGATAAATTATCATGACAAAAATCATGTAAACCCAAAGATTTTCAATGAATTAACAAATTATTTAATCTCTTCTGAAATTACCACATTCTAGAAATAGGAAACTATTAGCCTGACACATCAGAAAGAAAAAAACTAAAGTTGAAACATAAAAAAAGCACCCTCATTTTCACAAAAGTGCTTTCCTAACTAACTCAAATATTAAAGTTTACTTATGAAGCAAACTTTAGTTTTTTATCAACTTCTTTTTCCTCTTTTCTATATGCCAAAACAACTGTGCGTTTCATCATAAGTGAAACTAATAATGCAATTACAAATAGTCCCGCAAATACTTTTAATGTAGTATCTAAGGAACCTGTGGCGTTTTTCACCATATCGTAAATAGTTGGCCCTACAACACCTGCTAATCCCCAAGCTGCTAATACCATACCGTGAATAGCACCTAGTTGTTTGGTTCCAAAAAGATCTCCTAAAAATGCTGGTAATGTTGCAAAACCTCCGCCATACATAGTGATTACTGTAAACAACACTATTAAGAACATCATTTCCATACCTATTTGTGGTAAGAAATAAAAGGCTAAAATCTGGAACCCAAAAAACACTATATACGTATTTGCACGTCCAAGATAATCCGACAAGGTAGACCACATGATTCTACCCAAACCATTAAATACGCCAATTAAACCAACTATTGCTGCTGCTTCCATTGGTGTGTAGTTTAGCTTTTCTTGCATCATTGGGCTTGCTGCAGAAATAATAGCAATACCACAGGCTATGTTGATAAACATCATAATCCAGATATAGTAAAAACGCGGCGTTTTTAGCGCTTCATTAGCCGTAATATTTGCCATATCCTTTTTGATAGTTTTACCTTCACCTGGTTTGAACCCATCTGGTAAATACCCTTCTGCTGGTCTTTCAATATATCTAGCAGAAGATAAAATCAATACCATATAAATCAATCCTAAAATGTAAAATGCATTAGAAACTCCTACAGCATCAAAAAGTGATTGCATTACAGGTCCGAAAATTAAAGCCGCAAAACCAAAGCCCATAATCGCCATTCCTGTAGCTAACCCTCTTCTGTCTGGAAACCATTTTACTAGTGTACTTACTGGCGTGATATAACCTAACCCTAAACCAATACCACCAATAACACCGTAGCACAAATAGAATAACCATAGTGCTTCTAGTTGTACCGCTAATCCAGAACCTAAAATACCTATACCATAAAATATACCTGCGGTTGTTCCACTAACTTTTGGCCCCACTTTTTCTACCCATCTTCCTAAGAATGCAGCTGAAAGCCCTAATAATAAAATGGCAATTTTAAATGCCCATTTAATAACGCTACCATCTACATCAAATATATCTTTTACAGGGTTGGTCATTACTGAATATGCATATACTGATCCTATTGAAATGTGTATTCCTACCGCTGAAGCAGCTATTAGCCAACGGTTTTTTAGTTTTTGTGTTTTCATAATAATAATCGTTAGAGTTTTACGTTTCGCTTACTCATTAATTTATCCTAACGTCTTTAAAATACTGTTGCAATATCTCTACTGCAGCATCAATTTCTTTTGGGGTATTTTCTCTTGCATCCTTTAAAGGATAATCCCAACCTAAAGCATCCCATTTATGAACGCCTAATTTGTGATAAGGCTGAATTTCAATTTTTTCAATGGTTTTGTAATCTTTAAAATACGCACCCATTTGATGTAATAACTCTGGTTTATTGGTTATTTCTGGAATCAACACATAACGTAACCACATCTTCTTTCCTGAAGCTTCTCTATACTTCGCAAAATTGAAGGTGGTTTCTTTATTTTTCTGGCCTGTAATGTAATGATACCCTTCTTCAGTCATATGCTTAATATCAAGCATTACTAAATCTGCATATTTATCCAATAATTCTTCTGTGAAATGATTAAGAAGTCTGCCGTTTGTATCAATATTAGTATGAATACCTTCTTCTTTTAATCTTTTGAAAAATGGCACCAACTCTTTGGATTGTAATAAAGGCTCACCACCTGAAACGGTAACGCCTCCTTTTTTTCCGAAATAAGGTTTCTCTTTAATTGCCATCTGTACCAATTCTTCAATTTGGTATTCCTTGCCGCCATGAGTATCTATAGTATCTGGGTTATGGCAATACAAACATTTTAGTTTGCAACCTTGTAAAAATATCACCAGTCGCACTCCCGGTCCGTCATGTGTGCCAAATGATTCAATAGAATGCACTCTCAATATGTTATCTTTATGTTCGATGGCTTGATGTTTTAAAATTAGCATCTGAAAAAGAAGCTGTTACACTTCATTTTTCAGATGCCTACAAAATATAAATAGAGTTTAGTTTAGATAGACTCGTGGAATGATCTGGTAATCACTTCCATTTGTTGTTCTCTAGTTAATCTTACGAAGTTTACTGCGTATCCTGAAACCCTGATGGTTAATTGCGGATATTCTTCTGGATGCTCCATAGCGTCAAGTAATGTTTCTTTATCCAAAACATTCACATTAACGTGTTGTGCCTTTTTAGAAAAATAGCCATCTAAAATACACGATAGATTTTCAATTCGTTCTTCAGCATCTGTTCCTAATGATTTTGGAACAATTGAGAATGTATTAGAAATACCATCCTGAGAATCCTTATAATCTATTTTTGCTACAGAGTTTAATGACGCTATAGCACCATGAGAATCTCTACCATGCATTGGGTTTGCTCCAGGTGCAAAAGGAATACCATTTGCTCTTCCATCAGGTGTAGCTCCAGTTTTCTTGCCGTAAACCACATTTGATGTAATGGTTAATACAGACATGGTTGGTTCTGCATTTTTATAAACAGGTAGCTTTTTCAATTCATCATTAAAATCGGCAACAGCTTTTGCAGCTAAAACATCAACTCTGTCATCATCATTACCATAGCATGGGAAATCGCCTTTAATTTCGAAATCAACCGTTAAACCTTCTTTATTTCTAATAGGTTTTACTTTGGCATATTTTATAGCTGATAACGAATCTGCAACAATAGATAATCCAGCAATACCGTAAGCAATATTAATTTCAGGATTAGTATCAATTAAAGCCATTTGTGCTTTTTCGTAGTAATACTTATCATGCATGTAGTGAATAATGTTCATGGAATCATTATATACACGTGCTACTTCTTTCATAGCAATTTTAAAGTTAGCCATTACTTTATCAAAATCTAAAACTTTGCAGTTACACGGTTCAATACCTTCCACCATTTTAGTTCCAGTAATCTCACAACGACCGCCATTAATAGCTAACAATAAGGTTTTTGCTAAATTGGTGCGTGCGCCGAAGAATTGAATTGACTTTCCTAGAGCTTGGTAAGACACACAACAAGCAATACCGTAGTCATCAGAACCACGATTAGTTCTCATCATTTCATCATTTTCAAACTGAATTGAAGAACTATCTATCGCAACTTTAGCACAAAATTCCTTGAAGTTTTGAGGTAAATCCTTAGACCAAAGAATGGTCATATTAGGCTCTGGTGAAGGTCCTAAATTATAAAGTGTATTTAAGAAACGGAAAGATGTTTTAGTCACCTTTGTTCTTCCATCATCAAACATACCACCAATAGCTTCGGTTACCCAAGTTGGGTCTCCAGCGAAAATTTCATCATAAGCGCTCATTCTTAAATGACGCACCATTCGTAATTTCATCACAAATTGGTCTATATATTCTTGAGCTTCTTCTTCAGTAATTAAACCTTCTTGTAAATCGTTTTCAATATAAATATCAAGGAATGTAGACACATTACCAAGGGACATTGCAGCTCCATCTTGCTCCTTAACAGCAGCTAAATATGCCATATACGTCCATTGTACTGCTTCTCTTGCTGTTTCTGCAGGACGACTTAGGTCTAAATCATACTTAGAACCTAAAATAATCATTTCTTTAAGTGCCTTAATTTGATCAGATACTTCTTCACGAAGACGAATGACAGCATCTGTCATAGGACCAGTGATATTAGCCAAATCTTTTTTCTTAGCTTCAATCAACACGTCAATACCATATAACGCAATACGACGGTAATCTCCAATAACTCTACCTCTAGCGTAGTTATCAGGTAAACCAGTTAAAAATCCTAACGAACGGAATTTTTTAATCTCAGCATTATAAGCCGAAAACACGCCATCGTTATGTGTTTTCACATATTTAGAAAACAACTCAGTTAAATTATCATTGGGCTTAACGCCTTGTTCTGCTAAAGCTTTTTGTACCACTTTAAAACCACCAAAAGGTTTCATAGTACGTTTAAGCAACTCATCAGTTTGTAATCCAACAATTACCTCATTTTCCTTGTCAATATATCCAGCATTAAATGCACTAACTGTTGAAATAGTTTCAGTATCTAAAGCACGAACACCGTTATTTTGGCGTTCTTCTTTGGTCGCTTCTTTACAGATGTCCCATAAGCGCTGAGTTTTAGCACTTGGTCCTACTAAAAATTCATCTGTACCATGATAAGGTGTTACGTTGTTAAGCACAAAGTCTCTAACGTTAATCTCATCAATCCAAATTCCGGGTTTAAAGTCTTTTACTTCCATCTCTATATCTATTTTGTATTCTATAAAATATCTCTCTATTTAACTATTCAAAGGTAGATACTGAATAGATTATAAAGTATGACAATTGTCAGTAAACCATTGTGAACGACTATTTTTTCAACTACTATTCAAACGCACTCAAATCTTAAAGATTTCGTAAAAAAGAATATTACTATTTTATTTATTGATAATTTTGTCGTTAAAAAAGTGCTAATTACAAAATGAGATATGACGTATTTTTTCTATGTTTATTAAACATTTATTTGAATATTTAAGCAGACAATATCTGCAACTTAATATTTAGAAACGTTATATCTATTTGTAAATCCTATTTATTTTCATAATTTGCATTGATATATTCTATACCAACTATGACAGAGATTAGTAGACTTTTTGATTTTCCGTATTACCAATTAAAGCACAAACCAAATGATGCCGCATTGGTGACCAAATACGATGGTAAATGGGTAAAAACTTCTACCCAAGAATATCTAGATAAGGCAAATGCATTGAGTAGAGCTTTATTAAAACTAGGAGTTAAAAAGAATGATAAAATCGCTGTAATATCCTCTACCAATAGAACAGAATGGAATATAGTTGATATTGGAGTACTACAAGTTGGAGCACAGAATATCCCTGTTTATCCCACAATTTGTGCCGAAGACTATGAGTATGTTATCAACCATAGCGAATCGATATATTGTTTTGTTTCAGATGAAGAAGTACTTGAAAAAGTAAATAAAGTAAAAAAGAATACCAATATTAAAGAAGTGTATTCTTTTGACCATATTGAAGGTTGCAAACATTATTCTGAGCTATTTAAATTAGGAGAAGACACTTCAAATCAAGATGAAGTTGAAGCCAGAAAAGAAGCCGTTAAATCTGATGATTTAGCAACAATTATATATACTTCAGGAACAACTGGAAAACCTAAAGGTGTTATGCTTTCGCATTGGAATATTACTAGTAATGTTTTAGATAGTTCTCCAAGAGTTCCGCTTAGACAAGGTGAAAATAGAGTCTTAAGTTTTTTACCCATTTGTCATATTTTTGAACGTGTACTTATATATGTTTATCAACACGCAGGTACTTCAATCTATTATGCTGAAGGTTTAGACAAAATCGGTGACAATGCCAAAGAAATTAAGCCTAATATGATGAGTGTTGTACCTCGCCTTTTAGAAAAGGTATACGATAAAATCATGGATAAGGCCGAAGACTTAACAGGTATAAAAAAAGCACTTTTCTTTTGGGCAGTTAGTCTAGGCGAGCAGTGGAAACCCTATGGTAAAAATGGAGGGTGGTATGAATTTAAATTAAAAATTGCCAATAAGCTTATTTTTAGTAAATGGCGCGCTGCATTAGGCGGAGATTTGAATACTATGGTATCTGGTAGCGCTGCGCTTCAACCCAGATTAGCACGTATTTTTGGAGCTGCAGGTATGCAGGTTATGGAAGGTTATGGATTAACAGAGACCTCGCCCGTAGTATCTGTTGGAAAATATGCAGACAACATGTATAAAGTAGGTACAGTTGGCATTCCTATAGATAATGTTGAAGTTAAAATTGCAGAAGATGGTGAAATTCTTATAAAAGGCCCAAATGTAATGCTGGGTTATTATAAAGATCCTGAAAAAACAGCTAGTGTAATGACCAATGATTATTTCCACACAGGTGATAAAGGAGAAATTGACCCTGATGGCTTCTTAAAAATTACTGGACGAAAAAAGGAAATGTTCAAAACATCTGGAGGTAAATATGTTATTCCTACGCTTCTTGAAAATGAATTAAAACAATCACGATTTATAGAACAGATAATGGTTATTGGTGAAGGTGAAAAAATGCCAGCTGCATTAATTCAACCTAACTTTGAATTTTTGCACGAATGGATTGAACGTAAAAATCACCCTATAGAAAATTCTATGGAAGCTATGGCACAATCTGAAATAGTGCAGAAGCGTATTCAGAAAGAAGTAGATAAATGTAATAAGAAGTTTGGTAAATGGGAACAAATTAAAAAGTTTGAAATTACACCTCAAGTTTGGTCTATTGATGACGGTCACCTCACGCCAACTATGAAGATGAAACGAGACGTCATTAAAAAAATGTATAATGCGCTCATCGAAAATATTTATCGCCCTTCTTAAAAACTATTATCACACCAAAATTTCTTTACCATTACACATATAACTACATGGTAATAAATGAGTTATTCTTTTTTTAGTATATTTATTTAAACATAACCAATTAAAAACTAAAAAAATGAAAACAAAAAATTTCTTAATTGCTGGAATTGTAGGAGGTATTGTAGACTTCCTTTTAGGGTGGCTATTTTATGGAATTATTTTCGTAGACACCTTTCCTCAACCAGAAGAAAGTTCCTCAACAATGCTATTTATCTTTTTGGGTTGCTTAACCTTCGGGCTATTTGTATCTTACATTTATACACAGTGGGCACAAATATCCACATTGGCAACAGGAGCAAAAGCAGGAGCTATTATTGGTCTATTTATTGGACTATTTTATAATTTCTTCAATTTAGCCATGCAGCCTGGTACAACTATGGAACTTGCAGCTCTAGATGTTGGTATATCTGTAGTAATGACTGCTATTATTGGTGCAGTAATTGGAGCTATAAATGGAAAATTAGGATAATTTATACATATTATATTCTACTCAAAAATCACCTTAATATCAAGGTGATTTTTTTATTTATGCCATAAATCTTTTTTCTTATTTTTATTATGCATGCATAATATATTTTTATTATATTTGGGAATTCTAACTCTCAAGAATGAAAGATAAAACTATAGATTACGTACTCCGAACAACCTGGTTAACAGTGAATAAAATGTATAATGAAGAAGCCGCCAAATTTGAGACCACTATGGCTACAGGCTTCACTTTATTAAGCATTGATCCAGAAAAAGGAACCCCGTCAACCGCATTAGGGCCTAAGATGGGCATGGAAGCTACAAGTTTATCACGTATTCTAAAAACTATGGAACAGCGTGGACTTATAGAACGCCACCCCAACCCTGAAGATGGTAGAGGTGTTTTAATTCATTTAACAGAGTTTGGAAAGGAAAAAAGAGATCTATCTAGAGAAAAGGTTTTAACATTTAATGAAACCATTAGAGAGCATATTCCTGAAGAAAAAATGAACCATTTTTACGAAGTTGCAGAAACGATCAATGAATTGGTTTGTAATAAAAAAATTTATAACAACAAATAAATATAGTTTAAACAAACATGGGTAAACGCATTATAAAAAAAGTTGCAGTAGTGGGGTCTGGTATAATGGGAAGCGGTATTGCTTGTCATTTTGCAAATATAGGTGTAGAAGTGTTGCTTTTAGACATCGTTCCTAGAGAACTTACTGATGCTGAAAAAGCAAAAGGACTGTCTTTAGAAGACAAGAGTGTTAGAAATCGCTTAGTAAATGATGCACTTAAAGCGTCTTTAAAATCTAAGCCCTCCCCTATTTATCATCAAAAATTTGCAAATAGAATTACTACTGGAAACTTAGATGATGATATATCCAAAGTAAAAGATGTGGATTGGATTATTGAAGTTGTAGTTGAAAGACTTGATATAAAAAAACAAGTTTTTGAAAATTTAGAAAAGCACAGAACACCGGGTACACTTATTACGAGTAATACATCTGGTATTCCCATTCAATTTATGAGTGAAGGGCGCAGTGAAGATTTTCAAAAACATTTCTGCGGTACTCATTTCTTCAACCCACCTAGATATCTAAAGCTTTTTGAAATTATTCCAGGGCCTAAAACAGACGCTTCTGTTTTAGAATTTTTGAACGGATATGGTGAACAGTTTTTAGGTAAAACCTCTGTAGTTGCAAAGGACACTCCTGCATTTATAGGAAACCGTATTGGTATATTTAGTATCATGAGTTTATTTCATACCGTAAAAGAAATGGACTTAACCATTGAAGAAGTTGATAAGCTTACTGGACCCGTTATTGGAAGACCAAAATCAGCAACATTCAGAACAGTTGATGTTGTTGGCTTAGATACTTTGGTACATGTTGCCAATGGTATTGCTGATAATTGTAAGGAAGACGAACGCTTAGAATTATTCAAACTGCCAAGTTTTATCAATACCATGGTAGAGAACAAATGGTTAGGTAGTAAGACAAGACAAGGATTTTACAAAAAAGTAAAAGGTGAAAATGGTAAAAGTGAGATTTTATCATTAGATCTAGGCACTTTAGAATATAGAAGTAAAAAAAGAGCAAAATTTGCAACATTAGAATTGACTAAATCTGTTGATAAAGTTATAGATAGATTTAAGATTTTAGTTTCTGGTAAAGACAAAGCTGGAGAGTTCTACAGAAAGTCTTTTGCACAGCTCTTTGCTTATGTAACTTATAGAATTCCTGAAGTTTCAGATGAATTATACAAGATAGACGATGCTATGAAAGCAGGATTTGGTTGGGAACATGGACCTTTCCAAATATGGGATGCCATTGGTATTGACAAAGGTATTGCATTGATAAAAGCTGAAGGTTTAGAACCTGCTGCATGGGTTAACGACATGTTAGACTCAGGTAGTAAATCCTTCTACACCATTCAAAATGGAGCAACATATTATTATGATATACCTTCTAAAACACAAACCAAAGTTCCTGGACAAGATGCATTTATTATTCTAGATAATATTCGAAAGTCTAATGAAGTGTTTAAAAACTCAGGTGTTGTTATTGAAGATTTAGGTGATGGTATTTTGAATTGCGAATTTCAATCTAAAATGAATACCATTGGTGGTGACGTTTTAGCTGGATTAAATAAAGCTGTAGATATTGCCGAAAACGATTTCGAGGGATTAGTAATCGGTAACCAAGGTGCCAACTTCTCAGTTGGTGCCAATATTGGTATGATTTTTATGATGGCAGTAGAGCAAGAATATGAAGAGTTAAATGGTGCTATCAAGTATTTTCAAGATACTATGATGCGCATGCGCTACTCTGCAATTCCAACAGTTTCTGCGCCTCATGGCATGTCACTTGGTGGCGCTTGTGAGTTATCAATGCACGCCGACAAAGTAGTTGCTGCTGCAGAAACTTATATTGGTTTAGTAGAATTTGGAGTTGGCGTCATTCCTGGTGGTGCAGGATCAAAAGAAATGGCACTGCGCGCGTCTGACACATTTAGAAAAGGTGATGTAGAATTGAATGTACTGCAGGAATATTTTTTAACTATAGGCATGGCAAAAGTATCTACCTCTGCTTATGAAGCTTATGATTTAGGTATTCTTCAAAAAGGAAAAGACATTGTTGTAGTGAATAAGGACAGACAAATTGCAACAGCTAAGGCACACGCTAGACTTATGGCTGATGCTGGATACACACAACCCGTAAAACGAAAAGATGTAAAAGTTCTAGGAAAACAAGCTCTTGGAATGTTTTTAGTAGGAACCGATGCTATGGAAGCTAGTAATTACATCAGCGAACACGACCATAAAATTGCAAACAAATTAGCATATGTGATGGCTGGTGGTGATTTATCTGAGCCTACTTTAGTAACCGAACAATATTTATTGGATTTGGAGCGTGAGGCATTCCTTAGTTTATGTACCGAACGTAAAACGTTAGAACGTATCCAACACATGCTAAAAACAGGTAAACCATTACGCAACTAGACATCTTAGATGAACAGACTTTTAGATTATCAGAAATCTAAATGGTCTAAAAATCTAATTATCTAAAAATCTAAAAAAAAATGAAACAAGCATATATAGTAAAAGCATACAGAACAGCAGTTGGGAAAGCTCCAAAAGGTGTTTTTAGATTTAAAAGAACCGATGAATTAGCAGCAGAAACCATTCAGTATATGATGAAAGAGCTGCCCGAATTGGATAAGACAAGAATTGATGATGTTATTGTTGGTAACGCAATGCCAGAGGGTTCTCAAGGACTAAATATGGCTCGCTTAATTTCATTGATGGGATTAAATATCATTGATGTCCCTGGAGTAACTGTAAATCGCTTTTGCTCTTCAGGAATTGAAACTATTGGAATCGCTACTGCAAAAATTCAAGCAGGTATGGCAGATTGTATCATAGCTGGTGGTGCAGAAAGTATGAGTGCAGTTCCTATGACAGGCTATAAAACCGACCTTAATTACGATCTTGCAAAATCTGGTAGAGAAGAATATTATTGGGGTATGGGAAATACAGCTGAAGCTGTAGCAAATGAATTTAAAGTATCTCGCGAAGATCAGGATGAATTTGCTTATAATTCACACATGAAAGCATTGAAGGCTCAAGCTGAAGATAGGTTTCAAGATCAAATTGTACCTATTGAAGTTGAGCAGATTTATGTAGATGCTAATGGAAAAAAAGCAACTAAAAGTTACACTGTAACTAAAGATGAAGGACCTAGAAAAGGAACAAACAAAGAAGCCTTAGCGAAATTACGTGCTGTTTTTGCACAGGGTGGCAGTGTTACTGCTGGTAATTCCTCTCAAATGAGTGATGGGGCTGCATTTGTTATGGTAATGAGTGAAGATATGGTTAAAGAATTAAACCTAGAACCCATTGCACGATTAGTAAACTATGCAGCAGCTGGAGTTGAACCAAGAATAATGGGAATTGGCCCTGTAAAGGCGATTCCTAAAGCACTAAAACAAGCTGGTCTAAAACAAAGTGATCTAGAACTAATAGAACTTAATGAGGCATTTGCGTCTCAATCTCTAGCGGTAATTAGAGAATTAGATTTAAATCCAGATATTATAAATGTAAATGGTGGTGCCATAGCACTTGGGCATCCTCTTGGATGTACTGGAGCAAAACTTTCAGTACAGTTATTTGATGAAATGCGTAAACGCGATATGAAAGGCAAATATGGCGCAGTTACTATGTGCGTTGGTACTGGACAAGGTGCTTGTGGAATTTTTGAATTTTTAAATTAATAGATATATAAAGCTATGAAAGCTACAGAAGATAACATTCTAAGAGGTGGGCAGTTTTTAGTAAAAGAAAGCAACTGTGAAGATATTTTTACACCTGAAGATTTCAATGAAGATCAGCTAATGATGAAAGAAGCTGTGACCGAATTTGTCGATCGAGAAATATGGGCTAAAAAACCACAGTTTGAGCAAAAAGATTATGCTTTAACAGAGTCTTGTATGCGTCAAGCTGGAGAACTTGGTTTTTTAAGTGTTGCAGTCCCTGACGAATATGGAGGAATGGGTATGGGCTTTGTCGACACTTGTCTAGTATGTGATTATATATCAGGAGCAACTGGATCTTTCAGTACTGCTTTTGGCGCGCATACTGGAATAGGAACTATGCCAATTACTTTATATGGGAATGAAGAACAAAAGCAAAAATATGTACCAAAATTAGCCTCTGGCGAATGGTTTGGTTCATATTGTTTAACAGAACCAACTGCAGGAAGCGATGCTAACTCTGGAAGAACAAAAGCTGTACTTTCTGATGATGGAAAAACCTACAAGATTACTGGACAGAAAATGTGGATTTCTAATGCAGGCTTCTGTAGTGTAATGATTGTTTTTGCTCGAATCGAAGATGATAAAAATATTACTGGGTTTATTGTTGAGTACGATTCTGAAAATCCTAATGGCATTACCATGGGAGAAGAAGAGCACAAATTAGGTATTCGGGCTTCTTCTACTAGACAGGTGTTCTTTAGTGATACCGTTGTCCCTGTGGAAAATATGTTATCTACTAGAGGAAACGGATTTAAAATTGCAATGAATGCGCTTAACGTAGGTCGAATTAAATTAGCTGCAGCTTGTTTAGATGCACAACGACGCACAATTACAGAATCTGTAAAGTATGCTAACGAACGTATTCAATTTAAAACACCAATTTCTAGCTTTGGTGCTATTCGTCAGAAAATAGCTGAAATGGCAACAAATTGCTGGGTTGGTGAAGCTGCGACTTATCGTGCTGCCGATAATATTGAAGATCGTATCGAACTAAGAAGAAACAATGGTAAAGATACGCACCAAGAAGCTGAACTTAAAGGTGTTGAAGAATACGCCATCGAATGTTCTATTCTTAAAGTTGCAGTTTCAGAGTTTGTACAAAAATGTACAGATGAAGGTATTCAGATATTTGGAGGCATGGGCTTTTCTGAAGAAACACCTATTGAATCTGCTTGGAGAGATGCTCGTATTGCAAGAATATATGAAGGCACCAATGAAATCAATAGAATGTTGAGTATTGGTATGTTAATCAAAAAAGCGATGAAAGGTCATGTAAATGTTTTAGAGCCTGCCATGGCCGTAAAGGAAGAATTGATGGGTATTCCTTCTTTTGATGTTCCTGACTATTCAGAGTTGTTTTCAGAAGAAAAAAATATCATAAAAAACCTTAAGAAACTATTTTTAATGGTAGCTGGAGCTGCTCTTCAAAAATATGGAGAAAAAATTGAGCAACAACAACAATTAATGTTGGCATCTTCTGATATTTTAATTCAAATATATCTAGCTGAGTCTGCAATTTTACGTGCTGAAAAAATGGCTAAAAAGGAAGGGGAAGATAACGTAAAAGAACAAATAGCTATGGCTAAATTAAATCTATTCCACGCTATTGATGTTATTGAAACTGCTGGAAAGCATTCTATCATTTCATTCTCTGAAGGCGATGAACAAAAAATGATGTTAGTTGGTTTAAAGCGTTACATTAAGTATGTAAACATGCCAAATATTATAGAACTGAGACATGTAATTGCTGAAAAAGTAATTAAGGAAAATAAATATTGTTTTTGAGTCTAAAAACTCAACAATTTCGTGTGACTAATTCGAATGTAAAAGGCGTCTCAAATTCAGTTTTGAGACGTTTTTTTATTTCTTTATCTTGTAGTCTATTAAATTACCACCTAATAATGTCCACAATTGTTAAGTCTAAAACGTCTTATATATAAATTTAAAAACTTAAAGTCATGAGTAAATTTATAGTAATAGCGTTTATGTTAAAGATATTTTTATCAACTACAAATGTATATTCACAATCTGAAAAACAACTAGAACCCAAATTAAAAAATATCGCTTGGATTTCTGGTAATTGGAAAGGTGAGGCTTTTGGAGGACAAACTGAAGAAAATTGGAGTAAACCATCAGGTGGCTCTATGATGGCTACTTTCAAATTAATTAATGACGACAAAGTTTCATTTTATGAGATAGAAATAATCAGAGAAATTGATAGTACCCTTGTGCTTCAACTAAAACATTTTGGTAAAGATCTAAAAGGATGGGAAGCTAAAGACGAAACAGTTGATTTCCCTTTGAAGTATATCACCCATAATAGAGTTGCCTTTGAAGGTATGGCCTTTGAAAAAGTAAGTGCTTACGAAATGAATGTTTATGTAGATGTAAAAGAAAAAGATGGATCTATAGAAACAATTAAATTTAATTATAAAAAAGATATATGAAATTAAAACTTACCTTAATATTCCTAGTATTACTTAACCTTACCACCTATGGTCAATCTAAACAGGCCATTTACGATATCATTGACGCAGTTTCAGCAGAACGGATTCAAAATGATATTCAAACATTAGTAAACTTTGGTACTCGCAATACATTTAGCGATACGATTTCTGAAACTCGAGGTATTGGTGCTGCACGACGATGGATAAAACAAGAATTTGAAACGATTTCAAAAAACTGTGATAATTGTATTGATGTTTTTTATCAAAAAGACTTTGTAACTAAAGAGGGCAATAATCGTGTACCGCATGATGCATGGGTTGTCAATGTAGTAGCCATTCAAAAAGGTACTAAATATCCAAACAGATATGTTATTATGAGTGGAGATATTGATTCTCGGGCAAGCAATACTATGAATTTTACAATTGATGCACCTGGAGCAAATGACAACGCATCTGGTATGGCCGGAACTATTGAAGCAGCAAGAGTGTTATCAAAATATAAATTTGAAAGCAGTATTGTATACGTTGGTTTATCAGGCGAAGAACAAGGTTTATTCGGTGGGGCTGGTTTAGCAAAATATGCAAAAGATAAGAATTGGGATATTATTGGGGTTTTAAATAATGATATGATTGGAAACATTAAAGGTGTTGATGGTGTTATCGATAATCGTACATTTAGGATTTTCTCTGAACCAGTTCCAGCCAATGAAACCGAACGACAAAGAAAGTTGAGACGTTTTTATGGTGGAGAAGTTGATGGTATCTCTAGACAATTAGCACGCTACATCCATAACACTACAAAAACTTATATGCCAGAAATGAATCCTATGATGGTTTACAGATTAGATCGTTTTGGTCGTGGAGGACATCACCGCCCGTTTAATGATTTAGGGTTTCCTGGCATCCGTATTATGGAAGCTCATGAAAATTACACACAACAACATCAAGATATAAGGGTTGAAAATGGTATTGCTTATGGAGATGTTATTGAGCATGTTAATTTCGAGTATGCAAAAAAACTTACCGCAGTAAATGCGATTAATTTAGCTAGTTTGGCTTGGGCACCACCAGCACCTAAAGAAGTATCTATCGGTGGCGTTGTTGAACCTTCTGCTAAATTTAAATGGGATAAAGTTGAAAGCGCTAAAGGCTATAAAATTTACTGGCGTGATACCACCTCTCCTACTTGGGACTTCAGCAGATATGTAGACGATGTTTCAGAATTCACGCTTGATGGTATTGTAATTGATAATTATTTTTTTGGAATTGCTGCTGTTGGTGAAAATGGATTTGAAAGCACTGTAGTTTTTCCTAATCAAATAATGCGATAAATTTTTTAAAATGAATATTAAAAGTCTTCTATCTGGAATATTAATTCTTGTTTCACTTTTAAGTTTCTCTCAAGGACTTTTAGAAGAAAAAACAAATTTCACAAGACAAGACAGCTTAAGAGGTAGTATAACACCTCAACGAGAATGGTGGGACTTAACATATTATCATTTGGATATTAAGGTTGATCCTGATAGAAAATTTATCTCAGGAAAAAATACAATTCTATACAAAGTGTTGAAGTCTGACTCTATAATGCAGATTGATTTACAGTCACCAATGCAGCTTTTAAAAGCTACTCAAAATGGTGAAGAACTTGAAGTTCAATATGATGGAAATGCACATTTTATTTCGCTGCCCAAAAACCAAAATATTGGAGATGTTAAATCCATAGAAATATATTATGAAGGACATCCAAAAGAAGCTGTTAGAGCACCTTGGGATGGCGGTATTTCTTGGAAAAAAGATAATAATGGAAATCATTTCATTGCATCATCCTGTCAAGGCTTAGGCGCGAGTGCTTGGTGGCCTTGTAAAGATCATATGTATGATGAAGTTGACAGTATGAAAATTAGCGTAAATGTGCCTTCTAAATTGACTAATGTATCTAATGGACGCTTACGATTGGTTGAGCGCATAGGCGATACTAAAACGTTTCATTGGTTTGTAAAAAATCCAATAAATAACTATGGCGTCAATATCAATATTGGCGATTACGTTAATTTTTCTGAAGTGTATGATGGTATGGCGGGAAATCTTGATATGGATTATTATGTTTTAAGAGACAATCTAGAAAAGGCCAAAGAACAGTTTAAACAAGCTCCTAAAATGATGGAAGCTTTCGAGCATTGGTTTGGACAATATCCTTTTTATGCTGATAGTTTCAAATTGGTGGAAGTACCCTATTTAGGTATGGAACATCAAAGCTCTGTAACCTATGGAAATAAATACAAAAACGGCTATTTAGGTAACGATTTATCTAGAAGCGGTTGGGGCCTAAAATTCGATTTTATAATTATTCATGAAGCAGGTCACGAATGGTTTGCTAACAGTATTACCAATAAAGATGTCGCTGACATGTGGATACACGAAGGGTTTACTTCTTATTCTGAAAATCTATATGTGGAGTATTATTATGGAAAAGAAGCTGGCGCTGAATATGTTATTGGTACTCGAAAAAACATAGCTAATGATAGACCAATGATCGGGTATTATGATGTTAACAAAGCTGGCTCATCAGATATGTATTTTAAAGGTGCTAATATGCTGCATACCTTACGTCAATTGGTTGAAGATGACGAAAAATGGCGAAATATGTTAAGAGGTATAACTAGAGAATTCTATCATCAAACGGTTACAACTAAACAAATTGAAGACTATATAAGTGCCGAATTTGGTAAAGATTTAACTGAATTTTTTAATCAATATTTAAGAACTATAAAAATTCCAATTCTTGAATATATGGTAGATAAAAAAACGTTACGATATAGATACACTAATATAATTGAAGGGTTTGATATGCCTATTCAAATTAAAGTAAATGATAGAGAAGGCTGGTTATTTCCGAATGCAGAATGGCAGACTATGAAGGAGAAATCGAAGATTGATTCATTTGAAGTTGACAAAGACTTTTACATCCACTCAAAACAACTATAGTTTTGCAAGATTTTGAAGAATTACATTTTGAACGCGATACAGATTGGTATGACTGGTTATTACAAAATCATACTACTACGAAAGGTATTTATCTTATTTTCTATAAGCTAGAACTAAATATTCCCACTATGAGATGGGAAGAGGCTGTTAGGGTAGCACTATGTTTTGGTTGGATTGATTCCACCGTAAAAAGTCTAGGAGACGGGAAAAGACGACAATATTTCTGTCCAAGAAATCCAAAAAGCACATGGAGTGCTTTAAATAAAAAGCACATTGCTGCATTAGAAAAACTAGGATTAATTCATGAATCTGGTTACAAAATGATTGATCTTGCTAAAAAAACTGGAACATGGACTGCCATGGATGATGTAGAAAATGGTGTGATTCCAAAGGATTTACAAGATGCATTTGATAAAAATGTGCGTGCTTTTGGGAACTATCAAAATTTTGCACGGGGTTATCGAAAATCCTATCTATCTTGGTTGAATAGTGCAAAACGAGAAGAAACCAAGCAAAAGAGAATTGCAGAAATCATTAAGCTTTGTGAAAGAAATATCAAATCAAGAGATAATTGGTAAACTTATGAAGAGTGACGTTTTTGAAGTTGGTTTAATAGATAGATATCATCTCACTATTCCTGAGAAAATATTTCAACCTTTTGCTGAAGCTAAACACCATCGTGTTAAGGTAAAGGGGTTTCATCAAAATAAATCTATTAAATTTTATGCTGCAGTAAAAAAAGACAAAAATACTGGGGATTATAAAATGATGTTCGGTAAACGTCTTCAAAAAGAATTAGGCCTTTTGCTAAACGACTATTTCAACATTCAACTTTTTGAAGACACCTCTAAATATGGTGTTGATGTTCCAGAGGAATTAGATGCTGTTTTTAAAAGTGATCTTGAAGCATTTAACCTTTTTGAAAGTTTAACTGCTGGAAAAAAACGAAGTATTATTTATGCGGTTTCGAGATATAAAAACAGTCAAACAAAAATTGACAAGGCATTAATTATGTGCAAAAATTTGAAACTTGGAATAACAAATCCGATGCAATTATTTAAAACATAATTTTTTTTATGTTTTCCATATAACCTCTACTTACTCTAACTACATCTCCATTTTTCATTGTAACGTCATAACTCTTATTATATTTATTCAATTCTTTTACCGCATTTAAGTTAATTATCGATGAGCGGTGTACCCGTATAAATATAGCTTCGTCTAATTTTTCTTCAAGAGAAGATATACCATAGTTACTTACATACGTTTTGGTATTTGTAACTAATTTAGAGTAATCGCCATATGCTTCAATTCTTATAACATCATTTACATTGATAGTGATGAGTTTATTTTGACTTTGTACCAAAATACGTTCTGGAAATTTAGAGGTCTCCATTAAAAGACTTTCTGCTAAAGATCCTGCCGTGTTTTTTTCCTTGTTATCATTAAGTCGCTCTACTGCTGCTTTAAAACGGTCTTTCGTATAAGGTTTCAATAAATAATCAACTGCATGTACCTCAAAAGCTTTCAACGCATATTGATCATATGCCGTAGAAAAAATTATATAAGGCAACTCTTCAAGATGCTTTAACACATCAAATCCTGTCATACCTGGCATCTGTATATCGAGAAAGACTAAATCTGGTTTAAACTCATTAATAATCTTTACGGCATCTACACCATTATTAGCTTCACCTAAAACAATTAAAGTTGAATAATCTTTAAGATATTCTTGAATTAATTGCCTACCAGAAGCTTCATCATCTACAATGATAACTTTTTTCATATTGCAAAATTTATTTTTAGGCCTTTTGGTTCATTATCTGAAAGCTTTAAAGTAGTTTGATACATTTTTTCTAACCTTAATTTGGTATTCTTTAAGCCTATCCCTTTTTGAAATACAGTGTCTTTATTCTTTATCCCAACACCAGTATCTGCAATTTCAAAATGCAGTTTTTCATCTATTTCAAAAATTGAAATAGAAATCTTCCCACCTTCAATTAAAGAGGCCAAACCATGTTTAATTGAATTTTCAACTAAAGGCTGCAATAACATAGGCGGTACTAACTTGTTATTCAATTTTTCATCTACATTTATTTCTATTAACAAACGCTCTTGAAAACGCTCTTTTTCTAAATCTAAATATTTCTTTACAAAATTTAACTCTTCATAAAGCGGAACTTTCTCCACTTGTGAAGCTTTCAATTGGTATCTAAATAAATCTGAAAGTTCAGCAATTAAATGTCTTGTTTTTTCATTTTCTGGGGGTACAGAAGCACTAATGGTATTAAAAATATTATATAAAAAATGGGGGTTTAATTGCGCTTTAAGTGCCGATAGTTCACTTTTTAATGCTGCTGTTTTTAATTCGCCTTCAACCTTTAATTTTCTTTGATTTTCCTTAAAATATCGATATGCAAAAAAGCAACCAAACTGAATCATCAAAAATAATGAGGGTATGTACCAATCCCACACAGCTCCTGTACCTTGCAAATGAAAAATACCGAAATTATCTAAAAGCAAATACCTCAATTCGCGAACTACATAAGCAACTGTGGGTATTAATATACTCACTGCTACAATTTGTATAAGAATCCTTTTATGTTTTAGTAGCTTGACACCAATAAACCATATAAAAATGGAGGCAAAAAAATAAAACAGATATGACATCCCAGACATATACCAATAGTCTTCTAGGTTAGCCCACCCGAATAGACCATCTTTCTCATAACCTCCAATATTATACCACAACGTTATACTATATAAAATTGAAAAAAACAGATAAAATAATACAACGATTAATATGTCTTTTTTAGTTATTGTTTTCATGATAATCAAAATTAAAGCCTAAATATACTATATACATCAAATAGAAATGAGTAAAAAGCGACGAGTTGACCCATAGAACGATGAATGGGAATTTAGTTTCATCGGCCTATATACCCATCCATCGAATTCTAATTGTATGTCGGTGTATTATCATGCAATTTTGAAAAGAATTTAAAATGATACACTTATGAAAACTATTCAACTATTTACTCTTTTAGTATTCACACAAATAATATGTGCCCAAAACAGTATTAATGGCAAAGTTACTTCTGCTAACAATAGTCCTATTCCATCGGCAATAATATCACTATTAAACTCAGAAAACAATGGCTTTATAAAAGGCGAATTGACTAATGATTCTGGAACATTCAATTTCAAAAATATAGAAAATGGCTCCTACACATTATTAATTACCAGTTTAGGAATGAAGGATTATAAATCTGATGCATTTACAATATTAAATAATAACAAAACTTTAAAAACCATAGTAATGGAAGAGGATTCTGAAACTCTTGACGAAGTTACTGTGGTGGCAGAAAAACCACTCATACAAGTTCTTGCTGATAAAATTGTTTTTAATGTTCAAGGGACTGTAAATGCTATTGGAGATTCTGGTTTCGAGCTTTTAAGAAAAGCACCCGGAGTTATTGTTGATAACACAGATAATATAATAGTTGAAGGCAAAAGCGGTGTTCTTATTTATATAGATGACAGACCTTCTGTATTGCGTGGTCAAGATTTAGTTAACTACTTAAAAACACTTCAAGCAAGTGATATTGATAGTATTGAAATCATTACGCAACCCTCTTCGCGCTATGATGCTGAAGGAAATGCCGGCATTATTAATATAAAATTAAAACGAGATAAAACCCTTGGAACTAATGGGAGTATAGCCTCTGGAATTACTATTGGTGATTTTGCTAGATATAATAACTCTATTTCCTTTAATAACAGAAATAAAAAAACAAGCTTATATGGCACCTATAGCAACAGGTTTGGTAAAAGTACTAGTTTTATTAATTTGGATAGAACACAAAACGATATCAATTTTAATGCTAGATCTAATAGTGTTTTTGATACAAAAAGTAATAATTTAAGGTTAGGTTTTGACTACTATGCGAATAAAAAATCTACTTACGGTATTATAGTTACAGGTAACTTTTATAATGCTGATAATGAAACAGAAGGCAGAACACCCATTAGGCCTTTATCTGAACAAAACCCAACCGAGGTTTTAATTTCTGGAAATGATTCTGATATTAAAAACTCAAACATTTACACTAATTTGAACTATAAATTTAAAGATACTTTAGGCCATACTCTTGATATTAATTTAGATTATGGAAGATACAATAGTGATAGATTACAATTACAACCCAATAGATATTTTAATGGAAACGAAACTCAAATATTAAGTGAAAACACTGTGTTTTTTGATACACCAATAGATATTTCTATCGTATCTGGCCAAATAGATTATGAACAAAACTTCTTAAAAGGCATCCTAAGTTTAGGTGTAAAATATTCTAAAGTAAATACCGACAATAGCTTTGATGCTTTTGATAGAACTAATGGAAATAATGATTTAGATGAAACACAGTCCAATGATTTTAATTACGATGAACAGATAAATGCAGCTTATTTCAACTACAAAAGAACGTTTAAGAAAATAAATCTTCAGTTAGGACTTAGAATGGAAAACACTATTTCTGATGGTGTATTAACAAGCCTACAACAGAATGAAAATAACCGTGTAGAACGAAACTATACAGATTGGTTTCCTAGTGGTGGTATTACCTATCAATTAAATAGAAAAAATAGTTTTGCACTTAATTATAGTAAACGTATACAACGCCCAAACTACAGAAGTTTAAATCCGTTTCAATATCGATTAGATGAGTTATCTTTTAGACAAGGAAATCCATTTTTACAGCCACAATACACCGATAATTTAAAACTATCGCATACGTATAATTATAGATTAACAACTTCATTAAGTTATAGCTTTATTGGTGACTTTTTTGCTCAAGTGACTGAAGCAGCCGACGATAATACCAACTTTATAATACAAAGAAACGTTGCAAACCAAAAGATAATAAACCTTGGCATCTCTTATCCTACAAAATTTAACGACTGGTGGAATATATACATGAGTATAAATGCATACCGAAGTATCTATGAAGCTACCAATCCAGATTTTGTTTCAACACAACAAAATACGTTGAGTCTTTATGCTCAAAATACATTTAAATTGCCTAAAAAATTTACTATTGAAGTATCGGGTTGGTATAGCTCTCCATCTGTTTGGGGTGGTACATATGAAACTCGCAGCTTAGGATCATTAAACCTCGCATTTCAAAAACGTTTTTTCGATGAAAAACTTACTGCTCGTCTTGGGTTTAATGATATTTTATTCACATCGCCTTGGCAAGGTACTACACGATTTGGGAATCTGTTTATAGATGGTAATGGTGGTAGCGACAGTAGACAAGTGCGTTTTAATCTCACCTATAATTTTGGAAGTAATGAGGTTAAAAAAGCTCGTAAAAGAAAAACAGGAATAGAAAATGAGAAAAGTAGAATAACGAATTAAGTCTACCTCAAAACAGCAAACAAAACGCCATATAAAGTCTCATTTTATATTCCTGAAAATCTTTGTTACACTTTATTTAGAACGTTTTGTTTGCTTTTGCATCTTTAACTAAAACAATAACATCATACGCAAACATTATTTTTTTAAATGCATCACTATAGCGCTTATCATAAGTATTATCTCTGAGTGGTACTAAATCTAAAACATAATATTTTTTTGATATTGAAGGGATAATATCTTGAATTTCTTTTGGAAACTGTTTTATATTATCAAAAGGTATTACGGGGTTTGGCGCAAACGGATTACCAATAGCTACTTCACCAGAAATACCCATAACAATATAATTAAGAGATTTTAGTCCATTGCTTATGGCTAATTCACTTCCAAAATTTGAAATATCAAAAACGTTCGTTCTTGTTAACCCTCTGGCTGCATGATTTGCGCCTAATTTAAATATCACTTTTGGTAAAGCATCTTTGTTGTTATGTGTATTATTATAATAGCGCATAAAGTTACGCTTCATTAGTTGTGCTCTAACATTATTATTTTTATAATATTCCTTAGATATATTATTGTAAGCATAAATCTCTTTAGTTTTCCATAGCTGATATAAGATTTCACGCTCTTCGTAGTTACTACTTAAACTCAATAATTCATTATGCGTTTTCTCATCATACTTAAAAATATAATTCGCATTAAAATCTTTATTTATAATAGAGTTATTATATGCCGCTATAGCTTCACCTTTCAATGTTTGTAACTTCTTTCTAAAAACTTTACTTGATGTTGTTTTTATCATATAATCAAAATTCATGCGAAACTGTACCATAAAAGTTTGATCTATCCCCCATATTTTACCATCTTTTAAAACAACATTTTTAAATAGATCATAATCATTCGAGTTATTATAAAAAGGAATAGAAAAAGGAAAATCTTCATTAAAGGTTTTAGCTGTATTCACTGAATTTTCTCCCTTAGCTATATCAAAAATTTTATTTGCAGCTAATGCGTCAGTTTCTAAACATAACGTTTGGTAGTTGAATGGTTGAGCCAAATTATAGATCTTGTTAGTAAACATACCCACTTCTTCAATACCATGCTGTTCTCCTATAAAAACAAACTGAGTATGCTTTAGTTTTTGAATAGTAAATTCTTCAAAAATCTTCTCATTTAAATCATTAATTTGAAAACTATTTTCGGTGATTTTTAATTCAGACTGCCCTTCAATTTGAAATAAAAAAATTAAAGATAAAAATGTCAGCATGTAATATTTCATAATAATAAGGTTTTTAATTTATATGCTCAAAATTAGGCGTTACCAAAAAGTATTTTGAAGTGAAATATACCAGAATGCATATTTAAGATATGAATACACTTTATTGAATCATGAAGTATCATAATCGTTCTATAAAAATTCAGGAGACCTATCTGAATTGGCAGAATGTAAACACTAATTAATTTCAATTGGCTACATTTATATTCAAATTTTATTAATACAAATGACTACCAGGCTTAAGAAAATAAAACGAGTGTGGCGTTTTTTAGTAGCAATACTAGTTGCCACGTTAATGATGGTAATGATTTGGCTATTCTCGAGTTTTAAAGAGCCACCCCAAGTTGACTATATATTTACTATTCTTTTAGTTTTAATAGCATATGCATGCTTGGAAACGGTAAGATTTATTCAACTAAGACTTTATAATTTATCAAATTTTCAGTCGCATACTTTAAATAATACCATTTCTTTTATTGTCAGTATTATTGCAGGAACTGCATGTTACACCATATTATTTTATGGTTTTAAGTGGCTCGATTATTTTGTTAATTATAGTGAACCACCTATGATACAACACATGGTGTCTGCTGTTATAGTTGGAGTTATAATGTCTATCATTTTCGCACTCATTCACTTTATAATAATTTGGGAACATCAGTATTATAAGACATATATACAGAATGAGCAATTTAAAAGAGAAATAGCCAAGGCTAATTTGTCAATTTTAAAACACCAGCTCGATCCTCATTTTATGTTTAATAATTTTAATACTTTATACTACCTAATTGACGATGATAAAAAACTAGCTAAAACGTTTTTAAAAAACATATCAACTATTTACAGGTATATTTTAGATAATAGTGATAAAGCATCCATCGCTATTCAAGAAGAATATCACATTACAAAACAGTATTTAGAAATTTTGCAACAACGCTACTCTAAGTTTTTAGTCGTTGAAGATGACATTAATTTGAAAGATATTGAACATAAAAAAACACCTCCTTTAGTACTACAACAACTTATAGAAAATGCTGTAAAGCATAACAGAATAGATGAAGCATATCCTTTAAACATATCATTATCTTCTACAGAAACCTATTTTACGGTTTCAAATAATTTGAATAAAAAACGTACAGAATCCACTCAAAAAACAGGCTTGAAAAATATAGAAAAGCGCTATCGGTTTTTAACAGAAAAGCATGTTATTGTCAAAAAAACTGATCATTTATTTACCGTTTCAATTCCTTTGATTACTAATGAAAGTTAAAGCAATACTTATCGAAGATGAATCTAGTGCTCAAAAGCATATCACAAAATTGCTTTTAAGCTTAGATAAAAATATAGTAATTGAAAAAACGATGAGCACTGTTGAAGATGCAGTTACTTATCTAAAGTATAATTCACCAGATATAATTTTTATGGATATTCATTTATCTGACGGTTTATCTTTTGATATTCTTGAAGAAGTTGAAATAAATTGCCCAATTATATTCACTACAGCTTATGATAAATATGCAATAAAAGCGTTTAAAACTTCAGGTATAGACTATTTATTAAAACCAATCACCAGTGCAGACTTAAAAAGTGCCTTAAATAAATATTACAAGCAAAAAACAACATTTACTGAAGAATTGTTTTTGAAAAAAATGGAGTTGCTTAACTTATATAATCAAGAGCCTGATTCTAAATACATAGAACGATTTTTACTCAAATTAGGTAACAGTTTAACTCCTGTAAAAACTAAAAACATAGCATATTTTTATAGAGATGAAATTGTATTTGCTAAGAATTTTGATGGAAAATCATTTCCTGTAGATGATTCTTTAAATCAATTACAAAAAAAATTAAACCCGAAACACTTTGTTAGATTAAGCAGACAATTACTTATAAATATTGAAGCCATAAAAAAATTAACCCCATCAGAACCTGGCCAGGTTACTATTGAGGTTAATCCTAAATATCATGAAGTTATTCAAATAAGTAAAGAGCGAACTAGTTTTTTGAAAAATATGCTAAGTGCTAAATAACTATTAAATACCACTTATAAAACTTCCGTAAGGGTCTTTAAATTGAATACCTTCAGAAAATCTATTTTTACTCAATTGTTTGTATTCTGCTAATGCCCAAAGCACAAATTCTTTCACGAAGTAACTATCTACTTTTCTAAGATTTGGTTGATACTTACCCAGTAAATCATCTAAAGGAGATATCGCGTCCAACATACTTTTATATTCTTTATCTCTTAAGTCATCTAATAACTCAAAGCCATCTTTTTGGTTAAAAAACCAACTTACAATATCATCATAAGCCGTCTCTTCATTTTGTTTCTTTAACTTTTCAATCTTTGGAAAATACTCAACAAATAAATTTTTAACAGCCCCTCCTATTAAATTATAAGCCACTACAGCAGCACCTTCCTGTTCGCCTTCATATACTAGCTCAACTTTACCTGTAATAGATGGTATAATGCCTACAAAATCGCTTAATCGTAATGTGGTTTTTTCATCACCTGATAATAGTGAACGTCTTTCTGCTGTACTCAATAAATTTTCAAAAGCCGTAATACTTAATCGCGCGCTCACTCCTGATTTTGCATCAATATATTCACTTTCTCTAGCTTCAAAAACTATTTGTTCTAATAAATCTTTAGCTAAATCTGGTACTAAGACATTTTCTTTTTGACCTTCAACCAAATTTGCTTCTTGTGCTGTGATTAAACGAGCTGTTTCGATATCCTCTGGATAATGCGTTAAAATCTGCGAACCAATTCTATCTTTTAAAGGTGTAACTATACTACCTCTATTCGTATAATCTTCAGGGTTTGCAGTAAATAAAAATTGAATATCCAAAGGCAATCGCACTTTAAATCCTCTAATCTGAATATCGCCTTCTTGTAAAATATTAAACAATGCTACTTGAATTCTAGCTTGTAAATCTGGTAACTCATTAATTACAAAAATACAGCGATTCGCTCTTGGTATCATACCATAATGGATAACGCGATCATCTGCATAACTCAACTTTAAATTTGCTGCTTTTATAGGGTCTACATCTCCAATAATATCTGCTACAGTAACATCGGGAGTTGCCAGTTTTTCAGCGAAACGCTCGCTTCTATGCAACCAAGATATTGGCGTATCGTCTCCTTTATCTTTAATCAATTCGATAGCATACCTCGAAATAGGATTAAAAGGATCATCATTCACATCAGAACCTTCAACCACAGGAATATATTCATCTAATAAATTTAACATTAAACGAGCTAGACGCGTTTTAGCTTGTCCGCGTAATCCTAATAAATTGATATTGTGTCGGGATAAAATGGCACGTTCTAGTTCTGGAATAACAGTATTCTCATATCCATGAACGCCTTCAAATGTTGTTTCTTTATTTTTTATCTTTTGAATCAGGTTATCTCTCAATTCATCCCTAATTGATTTTGATTGATATCCTGTCTTTTTTAATGCTCCTAAAGTTTTAATATTCTCTATTTTCATACTTAACCTCTAATTCTCTTTTTTCTATTTGTTTCGTAATCTTCAAAAATCATTTCACCTAAACCTTTCAATCCTGTATAAAATGCTTTTCCTTGATTTGCATAAGTAAACTCCCTTACAAACTGCATTAAATAACTGTCTTTAGCTATCATAAATGTTGTGATAGGAATGTGCAATTTTCTAGCCTGTTGCGCCATCATATAACATTTATTAATAATATCAGGATCTAAGCCCATACTATTTTTATAATATTGTCCATCAGGTAAACGCAAACAACTAGGTTTACCATCAGTTATCATAAAAATTTGTTTATTGGTGTTGCGCTTTCGTCTCAATAAATCCATAGCTAATTCTAAACCTGCAACTGTATTAGTATGATATGGTCCCACCTTTAAATAGGGTAAATCTTTAATTTCTATACGCCAAGCATCATTTCCAAAGACAATAATATCTAAAGTATCTTTCGGGTAACGTGTTGTAATCAATTCCGCTAAGGCCATAGCTACCTTTTTGGCTGGTGTAATACGATCTTCACCATACAAAATCATACTGTGACTAATATCAATCATCAGCACCGTACTCATCTGAGATTTATGCAGGGTTTCCTCAACCACTAAATCATCTTCAGAGAGCGTAAAATCTCCAATACCATGGTTAATTTGTGCATTTTTCAAACTTTCTGTCATCGATACTTTATCCAAGGCATCGCCAAATTGATAACCTCTAAAATCTCCTGTATGCTCATCTCCTATTCCTGGACTTTTACTTTTATGATTACCTTGTCCGCTTCGCTTAATTTTACCAAATATTTGGTCCAGTGCTTGTTGACGAATAGCACGTTCTGTTTTTGCTGTTATTGTCAATGCACCATTTCCATCAGGATCTATTTCCTCTCGCAAATAGCCTTTCTTTTTTAGGTCTTCAATAAAATCTTCAATAGTATATTCTGGAGTGGTAAGTTTATACTCCTTATCTAATTCTCTTAACCAACTAATAGCTTCATCAAAATCACCTGATGTGTGCGTAATTAGTTCTTTAAAAATTTCAAAAAGTGTATCAAAAGGAGATTTGTATGGTGCTTCATAAGTTTTAAAAATGAAACCCTTTCTTATATTTTTATTCTCTTCCATAGCAGTATAAAAATACTATTTTTCTATAACTAGCAAGGTAATATTAACATCTATTTAAGCTATTCAATAATAAGTTTTCGTTATTTTCGAGATGACTAAAATTCAACCTATGAAAAAGATATTACTCTCTCTATTCTTACTTTCCTCGATTATAAGCTATTCTCAAAAACTTCCCATGGATATTTTCAAGAATATGCACCCAAGAAATATTGGTCCAGGTGGTATGTCTGGAAGGGTAACGGCTATAGATGTAGTACATTCTAACCCTGATATCATGTATGTTGGTACCGCCTCTGGTGGTTTGTGGAAATCTACTTCAGGAGGGATTACATGGGAACCTATTTTTGAAAAAGAAGTGACAGCTTCAATTGGTGCAGTGGCTATTCAACAGTCTAACCCTAGTGTAATTTGGTTAGGAACTGGCGAGGGTAATCCTAGAAATAGCCTTAATGGCGGCTATGGTATTTACCGTTCTTTAGACGGCGGGAAAAACTGGATGTTAATGGGGTTAGAAAACACAAGACATATCCATCGGGTAATTATTGACCCTAACAATCCCAATGTAGTTTATGTTGCTGCTATTGGTTCTCCTTGGGGAGAACATCCAGAGCGTGGTATATTTAAAACAACAGATGGTGGTATCACTTGGAATAAAATATTGTTTGCTAATACTAAAACTGGAGCGGCAGATTTAATAATGGATCCAACGAACCCAAATAAATTAATCGCAGCGTTATGGGAACACAAACGTGAACCTTGGTTTTTTAATTCTGGTGGCTCAGGTTCTGGATTACACATTACTCATGATGGAGGAAACACTTGGAAAAAAGTTACCGAACAGGATGGTTTCCCTAAGGGCAATCTTGGTAGAATTGGTGTTGCTATTGCTGCAAACAAACCCAATACAATCTATGCTTTGGTTGAAGCCAAAAAAAATGCATTGTACAAAAGTGAAGATGGAGGCTTTAAATGGAACAAAATAAACGATAAAGATGACATTGGAAACAGGCCTTTTTATTATTCTGAAATTTATGTAGATCCACAAAATGAAAATCGTGTGTATTCTGTGTTTACATATATAAATGTAAGCGAAGATGGTGGCAAAAGTTTTAAGCAACTCATGCCAGCTTATAATACAGATCACGGTGTGCATCCAGATCATCATGCATGGTGGATTCATCCAACCAATGGTAACTTTATGATAGATGGAAATGATGGCGGATTAAACATTACAAAAGATGGTGGCAAAACATGGCGATTTATAGGCAATTTACCTGTTGCCCAATTTTATCATATTGCTGTTGATAATGACATTCCATATAATGTTTACGGTGGTATGCAAGACAATGGTTCATGGAAAGGGCCAGCTTACGTTTGGCGTGCACAAGGTATTCGTAATTCTTATTGGCAAGAAATAAGTTTTGGTGATGGTTTTGATGTGGTGCCAGACCCTACAAATTCTCGTTTTGGGTGGTCTATGAGTCAGCAAGGGTATGTGAGTTATTACGATTCAGAAACTGGAAATAATTTTAGCGTAAAACCCACTCACCCTAATCCTGATGTACTATTGCGATTTAATTGGAATGCTGCAATACATATTGATCCTTTTGATACTAATACACTTTACTTTGGAAGTCAATTTGTTCATAAATCTACTGATAAAGGATTAACGTGGTCTATTATTTCTGAAGATTTAACAACCAATGATCCAGAAAAGCAAAAGCAAAGTGAAAGTGGTGGTTTAACAATTGATGCTACTGGAGCGGAAAACCATTGTACTATTTTGGTAATTGAGCCTTCTTCTGTTGAAAAAGATGTGCTTTGGGTAAGTACTGATGATGGCAAAGTACATATTACAAAAGATGGCGGTACTTCTTGGACTGATATTTCTAAAAACATTAAAGGGTTGCCAGCCGGAAGCTGGATTCCACAGATAAAAGCAAGCAATAAAAATAAAGGTGAAGCCTTATTAATAGCTAATGATTACAGACGTTTTAACTATACGCCTTATGCTTATAAAACTAAAAACTATGGTAAAAGCTGGGAGCGTATTGTAGACGAAACCGATGTTAAAAGTTATACCTTATCTATTGTTGAAGACATAGAAAATCCCAATTTAGTATTCTTAGGAACAGATGATGGTTTATATGTATCTATTGACGCTGCTGCTACTTGGACAAAATGGACAGAAGGTTTCCCTACTGTTTCTGTTAAAGATTTGGTAATACATCCTCGTGAGCATGATTTAATTATAGGTACTTTTGGTCGTGCAGCTTGGGTATTAGATGATATTCAACCTTTACGAGAAATTGCAAAAAACAAGTCTGTCTTTGACAGAAAACTTGAGCTTTTTAAGCCAAAAACAGCCTATTTGGCAGCATACCAACAACCATCTGGAACTCGATTTGGAGCAGATGCCATCTATCATGGAGAAAACAGAAGTTCTGGAGCACAAATAGCATATTATGTAACCATTGATAAAAAAGAAACGTCTAAAGACAAAGCAATAGACAATGATGAAATTGAGGAAGACAACAATAAAATTAAATGGGATTCTTTAACTATGAAAATTTATGATGGCGACCGATTAATTAGAACTTTAAAGCAGAAGACTCCTAAAGAAACTGGTATTCATAAATGGCAATGGAATTTAACTGAAAAAGGTCCTAATAGACCATCACGAAGTGTTAAAAAGCCTAAAACAGAACCTTCTGGTGTAACAGTTAAACCCGGAACCTATAAAATTATATTGCATTTTGGTGATCAAATTTCAGAAACTATGATTTCTATAAAATCAGATCCTCGCCTAAATACATCAATGCTAGCTATAGATGAGGTGTATCAAACTGCAAAAGCTATTGAAAAAATGACACAACTCGCTGCCGATGCTACAAAACAGCTAGTCGAAAGTAAAACCATAGCAGAGAAATATCAATCAGAGTTAAAGAAGTTAGATAAAGAAGCATATAAAACAGAAATAAAAGCTTCCAAAGACATTGTAAAAAATATTGATACGCTTATGGCCCTGTTTTTAGGTAAAGAGGACAAACGCCAAGGTATTGTTAGAAGCCCAAAACCTAATATTACTAGACGCATTGGTTTAGCAAATAGCTATGTACGCTCTAGACAAAATGGCATTACTTCAACTGAAAAAACATTAATCAAACAAGCTGAAGTTGCACTTAAAAATGGATTAAAAAAAACAAATTTGTTTTTTAATGATAGCTGGAAATCCTATAAAAATGATATGGAACAATTAAAATTGTCGCCATTTAAAGAAACAAAAAACTTTGAATTGACGGATTAGAAATAAATGCTTTTCTAAAAAATTTAGATGCTTTGATTGCAATGTAAAAATACCATTTTCTTTAATCAAGAATTAAGGTATAATGAGCATTCTTATTTTTAATATTAAGATAGTTAGGGGCACATAACGATTTTTACGTCATAACTAGTAATATTTCTTTGATTAAAAAATATTACTTATGTTATAGTAATGCAAAAACAAATTTAATAATTCTTTAATATCAATCAATATGAATAAATTACTAACATTATGCCTTTTGGTGATTTTTATGTCTTGTAAGAAAGACGATAAAGCCAAAGAAGTTGCTTTAAATTTAAAGCAATATACTATTGAACAGTTTATGGACAACGAAGCTGTTGGTGGAGGAAGCTTTTCTCCAGATAAATCTACGCTTCTAGTGTCGAGTAACAAATCTGGTATTTACAATATGTATACGGTACCAGCAAATGGTGGTGAGTTTACACCAATTACAGAATCCGATTCATCATCAATATTTGGAATATCATACTTTCCAAATGATAAACGTATGCTATATCGTGCAGATGGAAATGGAGATGAAATATACCATATTTATCTAAGAGATATAGATGGTACAGTAACAGACTTAACACCAGATGAAGGCATCAGAGCTTCATTTTACGGTTGGGCACACGACGGTAAAAGTTTTGGATATGGCTCCAATAAAAGAGATAAACGCTTTATGGATATATACGAAATGAACGTCGAAAATATGTCTTCGCAACTTATTTATCAAAATGATGAAGGCTACAATATGAATGCTATTTCTAGCGATAAAAATCTTATTGCATTAAGTAAAACTATCAATACAAATGATAGTGATCTTTTTATTTATAATAGAACAGATAAATCTCTAACCAAAATAAATGATAATCAAAGTTCTAACTCTGGACAAGATTTTTCATTAGATGGCAAAATATTGTATTATACTACAGATGATGGCAGCGAGTTTTCTTATGTAATGAAATATGATATTGCTACAGGCAAAAAAGAGAAGGTTTTGGAAAAATCATGGGATATTATGGGTATGTATTTTACACACAACGAAAAGTATAGGGTAAGCTATATTAACGAAGATGGTAAAAACACTATAGAAGTTCTAGATGTGGCATCTGGTAAAAATATAGAGTTACCCGATTTTGACAATGGTAATATTACAAACGTAGGGTTTTCTAGAGATGAAACTATGATGCGTATGTACGTAGGTGGCTCAAATAGTCCTGCTAATTTATTTACCTATGACTTAAAAACAAAAACACAGCACAAATTAACAGATGTACTTAACGAGGATATCAATGCTGATCATCTAGTAAAAGCAGAAGTAATTCGTTATAAGTCTTTTGATGGTATTGAAATTCCTGCAATTTATTATTTACCTCATCAAGCATCTGCCGATCATAAAGTACCTGCTTTAGTATTGGTTCATGGTGGTCCTGGCGGGCAAAGCAGACAAAATTTTAGCTCTCTAACTCAATATTTGGTCAATCACGGCTATGCGGTTTTGGCCGTAAATAACAGAGGTAGTAGTGGGTATGGAAAAACATTTTACCAAATGGACGATTTAAATCATGGTGAAAAAGATTTACAGGATTGTGTTGAAGGTAAGAATTGGCTAGCTGCGCAAATCGAAATAGACGCTAATAAAATTGGTATTATGGGAGGTTCGTATGGAGGCTACATGACTATGGCAGCTCTTACATATACTCCTGAAGAATTTGCTGTAGGTGTTAACCTATTTGGTGTCACTAACTGGTTAAGAACCTTAAAAAGCATTCCACCATGGTGGGAATCTTTTAAAGATGCGCTTTATAAAGAATTAGGTAATCCACATACTGTAGATTCTGTGAGGCTAAGAAGAATTTCTCCTTTATTTCATACAGATAAAGTTACAAAGCCTCTAATCGTTTTACAAGGAGCAAAGGATCCAAGGGTATTACAAGTAGAATCTGATGAAATTGTAGCTGGAGTTAAAAAGAATGGTGTGCCTGTAGAATATGTGTTGTTTGAAGATGAAGGTCATGGTTTCGTAAAAAAAGAAAATCAAATTGAAGCTTACAGCAGTATTTTAAAGTTCTTAGATATATATCTTAAAAAAGAAAACCCTCCAATTGATGGAGAAGCCCAGCCAAAAGAAATTAAAGTTGATGAAGCTACCGAATAATTTAAAGTAAAAAAGGGCTCTGATTGTTATTTCAGAGCCTTTTACTATTTCTTTTTATTCTTGTTTATTCTATACGACGTAGACCGTTAGAATTTTCAATTTTAATATACTTTCCTACTGTAGAAATTAAACCTTCTTTTTTAAACTGAGACAATACTCTAATTGCAGATTCTGTTGCGGTTCCCACAATATTAGCATAGTCCTCGCGAGATAGCATTAAACTAATAGTACCATCAGGATTGGTTCCAAAATTCTTTTCAACATAAATAAGTGTCTCTGCTAATCGTTGTTTTACTGACTTTTGAGCCATATCGACAATCACATCGTCAGCTTCCTTTAAATCATGCGCCATATCCTTCAACATATCTAAAGTGAATTTAGGATTTCTTTGTAAGTCTGAAATAATTTCACTTTTCGGAATAAAACAAACTTCCATATCATTTAAAGCAGTGGCTTGTAAATTAGAACTCTCATTCGACACTAAAGAGCGCTGCCCGATAAGTTGGCCTTTTACTACCATTTTCACAACTTGATCTTTGCCGTTTTCACTTAACTTAGACAGTTTACATATGCCATCTTTAACACAATAAACACCATTTATGGACTCTCCTTCCTCAAAAATCACCTCTCCCTTTTTTATGGTTTTAGATGTTTTGCATCCAGATATACGCACTAACTCGTCCTTTGTTAAAGACTTAAGCGCGTTAAACTGCTTTATAATACACTGTTCACATTTGCCCATACTGACATATTTAGCATGGTAAAAATAACTAAACAATTTCGTAAAACCAATAAATCGTCATGGTCTTACAAAATAAATAATTTCACTAAAGCATGACAAATGTCATATTTTAAAAACACCACATTTCACAACTTTGCCTCAGGTATAAATGAGCAAATATTATGGAGGCAAAAACATGTTTCCACTGTGGGTTAGATACATCGTCTTCCGAAATTATCTATGATGAGAAACCGTTTTGTTGTAACGG
Organism: uncultured Flavobacteriaceae bacterium; assembly: GCA_947502975.1. Taxonomy (GTDB): domain Bacteria; phylum Bacteroidota; class Bacteroidia; order Flavobacteriales; family Flavobacteriaceae; genus Jejuia. The sequence continues at coordinate 739,524 of CANNBV010000002.1, read as the reverse complement.
TTGCAAAACTGTATACGAGATTTTTTCTGAAAATGATTTAAGCTGCTACTACGATTTACAAAATGCACCAGGTGCTACTCCAAAAGAAATTGAGGGTAAATACAACTTTTTAGATAACGCTAAAATTGTTGAAAGTTTGCTAGAGTTTAACGATGATAATATACAAATCGTGACACTTTACATTCCACATATTCATTGTAGTTCTTGTATTTGGATTCTAGAAAATCTTAATAAATTACATCCTTCTGTTAGTGCTTCGATAGTAAATTTTGGAAAGAAAACAGTTCGCGTAACTTATAATGCTGAACACTTTTCTTTAAAAGCACTTGTAAAATTACTGAGTAGCATTGGCTACGAACCTTTTATTAGTTTAGATGATTATAGTATTGGTAAAAAAAATATAGACCGTTCTTTAATTTACAAACTAGGGATTGCAGGTTTTGCCTTCGGAAACATAATGTTTTTATCGTTTCCCGAATATTTTCAAGTGAACGGATTTTGGATTGAACAATATGCACCAGTATTTAGATGGTTGATGTTTGCGTTCTCCCTTCCTGTAGTCTTTTATTGTGCTCAAGACTATTTTATTTCTGCTTTTAAGGGCTTAACATCTAAGCTACTAAATATTGATGTACCCATTGCACTAGGCGTTACAGTTTTGTTTTTAAGGAGTACAGCCGAAATTGTTTTTGATATCGGCACTGGTTTTTTTGACAGCTTATCAGGATTAGTATTCTTCTTATTACTTGGTAAATTTTTCCAGCAAAAAACTTATAATTTTTTATCATTTGAACGCGATTACAAATCGTATTTCCCTATCGGGATAACCAAAATAACTTCTGATGGACAAGAAATGGCTGTTCAAGTATATGATATTGAAAAGGGAGATAGACTTCTAATCCGCAATGAAGAATTAATCCCTGTGGATTGTATTTTGATAAAAGGAAATGCTAGAATTGACTACAGTTTTGTGACAGGAGAAGCGGATGCAGTTTCTAAACAATCTGGTGATAAATTATTTGCTGGTGGAAAACAATTAGATAGCAGTATTGAAGTAGATGTTTTAAAAACTGTAGAGCAGAGTTATTTAACACAGTTATGGAGTAATGATGTATTTAATAAAAAGAAAGAAGACAGTTTTACCAATCTCACCAATAGTATCAGTAAACAGTTCACAGTCGCAGTACTAAGTATAGCAATAATAGCAACAAGTTATTGGCTTATAATAGACGATTCAAAGGCTTTAAATGTATTTACAGCAGTTTTAATTATCGCTTGCCCTTGTGCTATTGCATTGGCTGCACCTTTTACTTTTGGAAACCTTTTGCGCATTTTTGGGAAGTTGAAGTTTTATGCTAAAAATGCTTCAGTTATCGAACAATTAGCCGCTATTGACACTATTATTTTTGATAAAACTGGTACTATAACCGCTAATAAAGAAACATCTATCGCTTATGAAGGTTCTGCACTTTCGGAAGCTGAGGAAATACTATTAAAAAGTTCGTTACGAAATTCTAATCATCCTTTGAGTCGCTCGTTGTATGCACTTTTAGAAGACAATAACATTTTAACTTTAGATGATTACGAAGAACACATTGGAAAAGGAATTACTGCCAAACATAATGCTAATTCCATAAAAATTGGATCTGCACCTTTTGTGGGCTATGCTTCAGAAAGCACTACATTGAATACTGCTGTACATGTAAGCACAAACAACCAATACAAAGGAAAATTCACCTTTTATAATAAGTACAGAAAAGGACTCTCTAAACTATTTAATAAACTTAAAAAAGAGTACGATTTGGTAATCCTTTCTGGAGATAATGCAGGAGAAAAAGAAAACCTAACAAAACTATTACCCGCTAAGACAAAACTGTTTTTTAATCAGAAACCTGAAGACAAGCTAGAATACATAAAACATCATCAAGATTCTGGTGCAAAAGTGTTAATGATTGGAGATGGGTTAAACGATGCGGGCGCTTTAGCACAGAGTAATGTTGGTATAGCTATTTCGGAAGATGTGAACGTGTTTTCGCCTGCTTGTGATGCCATTTTGGATGCTACAAAATTTAACGCATTACCCGGTTTCATTAAAGCATCAAAACAAGCCATAACAATTATAAAATGGAGTTTTGCGCTGTCGTTTATTTACAATTCTATTGGGCTCTATTTTGCAATTACTGGTCAATTAGCACCAGTAATAGCTGCAATTTTAATGCCTTTGAGTTCGATAAGTATTGTGGTGTTTACTACGGTTTGCACGAACGTTTTAGGACGAAAACTGAAATAGGTATTGAGATAAATATTGGCAGGTGAGCGCGTTAGGGATTGCAGAGGAAAGCCCACAGCGAGGCACGAGCGAGGACTTGGAACGGAAAGCCCGACCCGATAGGGAAACGCCCAAATAAAATGAAAATAAATAATGAAACATGACAAATGTCATCTTTTAAAAAGAACGATGAAGGTACTTTTGAACCATAACTTCAAATAGGTATGAGTGTTATATATATTTTACTTGCTGTTAGCATTTTAATTGCTATAGCGTTTTTTGTAGTGTTTGTTATTGCTGTAAAGAAAGGACAGTTTGATGATGGCTACACTCCTTCTGTACGCATGCTTTTTGAGGATGAATTAATTAAAGATAAAACCGATAAAACGATACTAACCAAAGAAGAATAAATTTCAAATTATGGAAATGCAACAGTTTCATTACGATAATAAAATCGTTACTAAATTTCTCTACGCTACGATAATTTTTGGAGTTGTAGGAATGCTTGTGGGGCTTATTCTAGCCTTTATGTTTTTGTTCCCAAATCTAACCGATGGCATATCGTGGTTAAGTTTTGGTCGTTTAAGACCTTTACATACCAATGCTGTGATTTTTGCCTTTGTGGGTAATGCGATGTTTGCGGGAATTTATTATTCGTTACAACGCTTACTAAAAACACGTATGGCGAGCGACCTTTTAAGTAATATTAACTTTTGGGGTTGGCAATTAATTATTGTTGCTGCTGCGATTTCGTTACCACTAGGATACACTACTTCTAAAGAATATGCTGAATTGGAATGGCCCATAGATATTGCCATTGCGCTAATTTGGGTGGTGTTTGGTGTGAATATGATTTGGACGATTTTAAAACGTCGCCAGCGTCATTTATATGTAGCGGTTTGGTTTTACCTAGCTACGTTTATTACTGTTGCGGTACTTCATATTTTTAATAGTTTAGAGTTACCTGTTAGTGGCTTAAAAAGTTATTCAGTTTACGCTGGTGTGCAAGATGCCTTAGTACAATGGTGGTACGGACATAATGCGGTGGCTTTCTTTTTAACCACACCATTTTTAGGTTTGATGTACTACTTTGTGCCTAAAGCTGCAAATAGACCTGTGTATTCTTATAGACTATCTATTGTACACTTCTGGTCCTTAATCTTTATTTATATCTGGGCAGGACCTCACCATTTATTATATACCGCGCTACCAGAATGGGCTCAAAATTTAGGTGTCGCATTTTCTGTGATGTTATTAATGCCATCTTGGGGTGGTATGATAAACGGACTGCTAACCTTACGTGGTGCTTGGGATAAAGTACGAACCGACCCTGTTTTAAAATTTATGGTGGTAGCTATTACGGGTTATGGTATGGCAACTTTTGAAGGTCCTACTCTATCGCTTAAAAATGTAAATGCTATTGCACATTTTACCGATTGGATTATTGCGCACGTACACGTAGGTGCCTTAGCTTGGAACGGTTTTATGGCCTTTGGTATTATTTATTATTTGATTCCAAGATTATTTAAAACGAAACTATACTCTTTGGGCTTAGCTAATTTACATTTCTGGTTAGGCACCTTAGGTATCATAATATATGCATTACCAATGTATGTTGCTGGGTTTACACAAGCAAGTATGTGGAAGCAATTTAATCCTGACGGAAGTTTGGTTTATGGTAACTTTTTAGAGACCGTTACTGAAATTATACCAATGTACTGGATGCGTGCTATTGGTGGCACACTTTATATTATTGGTATGCTAATTCTAGTTGCTAACGTTATTGCTACTGTAAGAAGTGGTAGCAAAGTACAAGATGAATTAGCTGAAGCACCAGCATTAGAACATGTTACTAAAAAACGTACTTCTAGTGAAGGTTGGCACACTTGGTTAGAAAGAAGACCAATTCAATTAACCATTTTAGCAACGGTTGCCATACTAATTGGTGGTATTATACAAATTGTTCCAACAATAATGGTAAAATCGAATATACCGACAATTGCTAGTGTAAAACCTTATTCTCCTTTAGAATTAGAAGGGAGAGACATATACATCCGAGAAGGTTGTGTGGGGTGTCATTCGCAAATGATTCGTCCGTTTAGAAGTGAGGTAGAGCGCTATGGCGAATACTCTAAAGCTGGAGAATTTGTTTACGATCATCCATTCTTATGGGGAAGTAAACGTACAGGACCTGACTTGCATCGCTTAGGTGGAAAGTATTCTGATAACTGGCATTTTAATCATATGTATGATCCGCAGAGTACCTCTTCTGGTTCTATTATGCCACGATACCAATGGCTGATTAAAAATGAATTAGACAAGTCGCAAACTGAAATAAAGATGCAGGCCATGGTTTCCCTTGGTGTACCGTATTCTGATGAAGAAATTGTGGCAGCGCAACAAAGTATGCTAGAACAAGGTACACAAATAGAGGAAAACTTGTATAGTGATCCTGATTTTGCTAAAACCTATGAAGCAGATAAAAAGTTTGCTTCTGAAAACGGTGAAGACTTTGTAGAAATGAAAAACCGTGAGATTGTTGCGCTTATTGCTTATTTACAACGATTAGGGACGGATATCAAAGTTGAAACCGCACAAAAATAGTTAATAGTTTATAGTTGTTTATATCCTTTACTAGCAACCAAAAACTATAAACCAAAAACCAATATACAATGTTAAAATTTGTAAAAAATCATATGGAGAGCATTACAGGGATAGAAATCTATCCTATCATTTCGCTACTCATCTTTTTTATCTTTTTTGTAGCACTTTTTTGGTGGGTAATCACTGCTAAAAAAGACTATTTAAAAACCGTAAGTAATATACCATTAGACAACCAAAATAACGACACATCATGCGAAATTTAATTCCATCCTGGATTCGTGTTCCTGTAGTATTCTTTATTATATTCGGAGCAGTAGAATTCTTTATAGATTCTGGTGAGAAACCTGCATTTATTGAATATCCAGCAGTACTATTATTTCTCTTATTAGTATTGTTAATTTTAATAGCTATTGAAGCTATTGTTGGTGCATTAGAAAACGTAATGCTTCACAAATTAGACAAAGAAGCTAGAGCTCGTTTTTTAGCTGAAAAAGAAAAATCGTTACAGTTTACTTGGTTAAAAGAAACCTACCAAAAACTATTGGGGCAGAAACCAATTGAGGAAGAAGGTGAAATTATTTTGGACCATAATTATGACGGTATTAAAGAATTAGATAACAATCTACCGCCATGGTGGTTATACGGATTTTATGCCACCATAATATTTGCTGCGATATATCTTGTGAGATACCACATTTTTGATGGAGAAAATCAATTTGATGAATTAGAAACTGAGTTAGCACAAGCCAAATTAGAAGTTGAAACCTATAAAAAAACTGCTAAAGATTTAGTAGATTTTAATACGGTTGAAGTTTTAACTAGTGCTGAAGATCTAAATACTGGTAAATCTATTTTTGAAACTAACTGTGTTGCTTGTCATATGGCAGATGGCGGCGGCGGTATTGGACCAAACCTAACTGATAAACACTGGATTTTAGGTGGTGGTATTAAAAATGTATTTAAAACCATCTCTGAAGGTGGACGTTCTGGAAAAGGTATGATTCCTTGGAAAGCACAATTAAAACCATCACAAATTGCAAAAGTAGCTAGTTATGTATTAACACTTGAAGGTACAACACCAGCTAATCCTAAACCCGCTGAAGGTGATATTTGGGTTGATGAAACAGCAGAAAATAGCGATACTAAAACAGAGACAACAACCGAAACAGCAACAGAATAAAAACAGTTTATAAACGTAACACTAAACTAAACTTTAAGATCTGTATGGTCGATATGATTATGCAGATCTTTTTAAAGCAGTTTTAATACCCTTTTTAAGTTCTAGACAACAATAAATGGAAACCCCAGAAAACGAAATATTTAGAGATTCCATTGCTACCATAACTGAGGAAGGAAAACGCGCATGGGTATACCCTAAAAAACCTAGTGGTAAGTTTTATGAGTACAGAAAATATGTGAGCTACTTTTTGTTGGCTTTTCTACTCTTATCACCCTTCATCAAGGTTAATGGCAATCAGTTTTTGATGTTCAATGTTTTAGAACGTCGTTTTAATATTTTCGGATTTCAGTTCTGGCCCCAAGATTTTCACTTATTTGTGACTTCCATGCTCATTGGTGTGGTGTTTATTACGCTTTTTACGGTTGCTTTCGGGCGTATATTTTGTGGATGGATTTGTCCGCAAACCATTTTCATGGAAATGGTTTTCAGACGTATTGAATATTGGATTGAAGGTGATAGAAACAAACAACGTAAATTATCACGACAAAAATGGGATGCCGAAAAAATTAGAAAGAGAGGTTTTAAACTCTTAATTTTTCTCATCATTTCATTTTTAATTGCCAATGTATTTCTAGCATATTTAATTGGTAGTGATAAACTTTTTAGATATATCACAGACGGTCCTTTTAAACATATAGGCACTCTTATTCCTTTAATCATTTTTACAGGTGTTTTTTATTTTGTGTTTGCATGGTTTAGAGAACAGGTTTGTATTATAGCTTGCCCCTACGGGAGATTACAAGGTGTATTATTAGATACGAAATCTATTGTTGTAGCCTATGATCATAAGCGTGGTGAAGGTGAAGCAGGTAGAAAGAAATTTAGAAAAAACGAAGACAGAGCAGCTTTAGGTCACGGTGATTGTATTGATTGTTTTCAATGTGTACATGTTTGCCCAACAGGCATAGATATTAGAAATGGTACACAACTAGAGTGTGTTAATTGTACGGCTTGTATTGATGAATGTGACCATATCATGGAAAGTATTAATCTACCAAAAGGCTTGATTCGTTATGCTAGTGAAGAAAATATTGAAAAGAAAGCTAAGTTTAAGTTATCTGCAAGATTGAAAGGCTACATCGCTGTATTGTCGATTATGGTTGGATTACTTATTGGGATGCTATTTTTAAGAAATGATGTTGAAGCTAATGTATTGCGATTACCTGGACAATTATATGAACATAAAGAAGGCAACATTATAAGTAATGTGTTTACCTATAAGTTGGTAAATAAAACATCCGAAGATATTAATGACGTGAGTTTTAAATTGATGTCGCATACGGGTGAATTAAAACTGGTATCAACAAGTGAAGATTTTATAGTACCAAGTCAGGGTATTGCAGAAGGTACTTTGTTTATAGAGATTAATAATGCTGCATTGTCTGGAGATAGAAATAAAATTAAAATTGGCGTGTATAAAGGTGACGATTTAATTGAAACCACTACTGCTAATTTTTTAGGACCTAGGAGTTATAGATAATTATTAATGGTTAATGGTTAATGGTTAATGGTTAATGGTTAATGGTTAATGGTTAATGGTTAATGGTTAATGGTTAATGGAATTATGAAACCAACAACTAGCAACCAATAACTAAAAACCAATAACTAAAAACCAAAAAAATAAAGATTATGAAATTTAATTGGGGTACCGGAATTGTGTTAGCATTTATAGGCTTTATTGCCTTTATCATGTATTTTATTGTTTCGATGAATATAGGCGATAAGTACGATCATGACTTAGTAAGTGAGGATTATTATGCTGATGAATTAAAATACCAAAAAGATATTGACAAGCTAAAAAATTCGAAAAACTTAAAGGAAAATATTAATTACGAACGTACAGCTGAGGGCTTAGTTATTAATTTCCCTAATGATATGGCATTTAAAGAAATTACAGGAAAAGTGTTCCTATATAGACCATCTAACAAACAACTAGACTTTGAGACTGCTATCTCATTGTCTGATTCTTATTTGCTCATACCTGACAATCGTTTGGTAGATGGTCGTTGGAACATTAAAATAGATTGGCAATATAACCAAAAATCATACTTATTTAAAGAATCTATAAATTATTAGCATGCTATTATCTGCGTTCATACTGGGTTTATTAGGGAGTTTTCACTGCGTAGGCATGTGTGGTCCTATAGCATTTATGCTGCCCGTAGATCGCTCAAATACTTTAAAAAAGGTATCTCAAATAAGTATGTATCATTTCGGCAGACTTTTAGCCTACAGTCTAATTGGGTTAGTGTTTGGACTATTAGGCAAAAGTCTGTTTATTTTTGGATACCAACAGCAACTCTCTATTATTATTGGAATTTTAATGATTTTAGTGGTTGCAGTTCCACAAAAAACATTCAATAAATACAACTTTTCTAAACCCATCTACAAGATCATTTCTAAAGTAAAATCTGCTTTGGGAACTGCACTTAAAAAAAAGACAATGGATACCTTTTTAACCATCGGGTTTTTAAATGGATTTTTACCCTGCGGTTTAGTCTATATGGCACTTTTCGCAGCATTGGCTGGTGGAAATGCTACAAACGGCAGTTTGTACATGGCAGTTTTTGGTTTGGGTACTATTCCATTAATGACTACCGCTATTTATTTCAGTAATTTCCTAAAAGGTAAAGCAAGACAACGCATTCAAAAAGCTATTCCTGTATTTATCGTGCTTATTGGTGCACTTTTTATCCTTCGCGGTTTGGGCCTAGGCATTCCTTACCTCTCTCCTGCTCCTGTTTATGAGTTGGTTTCTAATGGAATGAATTGCCATTAAAATAATTTGGGGGTTCCCTTCGTTCCTCAGGTCGGGCTTTCCACTATATCTTTTTTATGTGTTCTCGATACATTTTGTTCATGCTTCACAAAACACTCGAACAGACATAAAAAAGGATGCCGTTGCAATCCCTAACCCAGTTATCTGCCAAGGCTAGTTTCTTCTCATAATTATTGTACTTTTTTGCTTCAACTTAGCTTTTAAAAATAAATATAGTTAGCAAAATCTTGTCAAACCCTAAAATTAATTTATTGATTATCAATTGATTAATTCGCTAATATTTTATTCATAAAATATATTTATGTATTCTATTATTAAATTCAATAGTTATATTCTCAATTGTAATAGTATTGCTATTATATTTGCGTTCAAAATAATTATTTATGGATTCACTACTTTCAAATTTAAAGATTGCTGTTCCAGAGAAAATATATGTAAAAGATCCTGAGTCATCATCCTTAGGCAAACGTATTGTAGAGCACAGCATTATTTTAATAGACGAGATTGGTTTTGATAGTTTCACCTTTAAAAAACTAGGAAAATTAATAGGCTCTAACGAGAGTTCTATCTATCGCTATTTTGAAAGTAAACACAAGCTACTTTTGTATTTATCTTCTTGGTATTGGGCATGGATAGAATATCAATTAGTTATTGAAACCCATAACTTAAACCCTCTAGATAAACTACAAAAAGCTATAGAAGTCGTTACAAGAAGTACTAAAGAAGACTCAAATTTTTCGCATATCAACGAGGTTGTTTTAAATCGTATCATGATAAATGAAAACTCAAAATCGTTTTTAACCAAAGAAGTCGATCAAGAAAATAGAGAAGGCTACTTTGTTATTTACAAGCGTATCGTACATCGCTTACGAGATATGGTAATTGCTTTAAAATCAGATTATAAATACCCATCTAGTTTAGCTAGTACCATCATAGAAGGGAGTTTACATCAGCACTTCTTAAAAATTCATTTCGCTTCTATGACCGATTGCGATACAGACATTACACCAACTCAATTTTATAAAGACTTAGTAGTCAACACATTGAAATCTTAACTATGGAACAAGAAAAAATGACACCCTGGCAACGCTTATTAGGTCTGCTACAATTAGAAAAAAGAGACATTCTGCAAATATTTTATTATGCCATTTTTGCTGGAGTTGTAGCGTTATCACTTCCTCTAGGTATACAAGCCATAATTAATTTAATTCAAGGTGCGCAAGTATCAACTTCGTGGGTAGTTCTTGTTATTTTGGTAACACTTGGAGTAGCGTTTTCAGGTATGTTACAACTTATGCAATTACGAATTATAGAAACCATTCAACAACGTATTTTTATGCGCTCTTCGTTTGAACTTAGCTACAGGTTTCCAAAAATTAAAATGTCCGAATTACGTAATTATTACCCACCTGAGTTGGCAAATCGTTTCTTTGATACTTTAACTATTCAAAAAAGCTTGTCTAAAATTTTAATAGATGTACCAACGGCGGTTCTTCAAATATTATTCGCGTTAATTCTGCTATCGTTTTACCATCCATTTTTTATCATTTTTGGTTTACTTCTCATGGTATTGATATTTGTGGTTTTCAAATTTACAGCCATCAAAGGACTAGAAACCAGCTTAATAGAATCAAAACAAAAATATAAGGTAGCACATTGGATACAAGAAATCGCCCGATCTGTTATTAGTTTTAAGTTATCTGGAAGTACTAGTTTAGGGCTACAGAAAAATGATAATTTAGTTTGTGGTTATCTGACAGCTCGGGAAAATCACTTTAAAATTTTAATGCTACAATTTATCCAAATGATAAGTTTTAAAGTTATAGTAACTGCAAGCTTATTATTAATTGGTGGTGCTCTTGTTTTAAGTCAGGAAATGAATATTGGACAGTTTGTAGCAGCAGAAATTATTATTTTATTAGTTATCGCTTCTGTAGAAAAGCTAATTCTTGGTTTAGAATCTTTCTATGACACATTAACTTCATTAGAAAAAATAGGCCAGATTGTAGATAAAACCTTGGAAAGTCAAACTGGTGAGCAACCTCAGTTTAGTAAAGGTATAAGGATTGAGCTAGATAATGTTACTTATGAAGTAAACAATAGAGATAAACATATTCTTAGGGATATTTCGTTAACTATAAACCCAAAAAATCGCATTTTGATAAGAGGCGAAAGTGGCTCTGGTAAGTCTACCCTTCTAAGATTAATAGCTGGTGTGATTCAAGCTACATCTGGAAATCTTTATGTAAACGATATGTCTATTAATAGTTTGCATTTAAATTTTTACAGATCACAATTAGGTTTATCACTTTCAGACGAAACGCCTTTTGAAGGTACCATTAAAGACAATCTCACCTTTGGCAATCCAAATATTACTGATGAACAAATCATGGAAGTATTGGAAAAAGCTGGATTAAAAAGTTTTATAAAAGAGCAACCTGATGGTTTAAACACCATACTATATCCAGATGGTAAGCAAATGTCTTACACTTTATCAAAAAAAATAGTGTTAGCGCGCGCTATTTTAAAACAACCAAAAGTATTAATTCTAGAAGATGCTTTAGATAGGTTTAACCCCTCTGAAACGAATACTATTATTGATTACTTAACACATGAAGACAGGCCTTGGGCTCTGGTAGTTGTTAGTAGTAGTGATGCTTGGTTAAATAAATGTAGTGAAGTCATTACACTAGAAAAAGGAAAAGTTAAAAACTAAAAAACAGGCTATGCTTAATATCACAAATAATCAATTGAATAAAACTGTTGACCTAGGCGTATTTAAGTCTGGAAAAAATGTATTAAACAAAAAGTATTATAAATACTTTAATAGGTTTTTACTAGCTGCTGCAATTATAATTTTAATCGTCCTGTTTTTACCTTGGACACAAAATATATCTGGTAGAGGTTTGGTAACCACCCTAAGGCCTAATCAGCGCCCACAAACTATTCAATCGCAAATACCAGGAAGAATAGAAGAATGGTATGTAAAAGAAGGAGATACAGTAAAAGTAGGTGACACTATTTTAAGAATTTCTGAAGTAAAAAGTGACTATTTCGACGATAAATTAGTTGAACGTACGAACGACCAAATAATAGCAAAATCTTCATCAGTTGATGCGTATGGCGGAAAAGTTGATGCATTGAACAGGCAGATTTCTGCACTTCAAAATGAAAGAAGTCTAAAGTTGGAACAAACCAGAAATAAATTATTGCAATCGCGTTTAAAAGTACAAAGTGATAGTATTGATTTACAAGCTGCAAAAACCAACTTAAAGATTGCTGAGACGCAATATAACCGTATAGCCACATTACAAGAAGAAGGTTTAAAAGCTGTAAAAGATGTAGAGGAAAAACGCTTAAAACTTCAGGAAACGCAGGCTAAGCTGATATCGCAACAAAACAAATATTTAGCAAGTCAAAATGAGGTGATTAATGCTGAATTGGAACTATCTAGAACCAAAGCCTCATTTACTGATAAAATATCCAAAGCACAAAGCGATATGTTTACGGCACAGTCTAGTCAATTTGATACAAAAGCACAAGTTACCAAGCTAGAAAACGCTAAAACTAACTACGAGCGTCGTAATAGTTTATTATATGTAACTGCGCCTTTAAATGGTATTATCAATAAAGCCATACGTGGCGGTGTAGGTGTTACCTTTAAAGAAGGTGAAGAATTGGTAGGTATCATGCCTATAAAATATGATTTGGCAGTAGAAACCTTTGTGCGCCCTATAGATTTGCCCTTGATACATATTGGTGAACATGTACGTGTACAATTTGATGGATGGCCCGCAATTGTGTTCAGTGGATGGCCAAATGTATCCTACGGAACCTATGGCGCAAAAGTGGTAGCCATAGAAAACTTTATTTCAGATAATGGCAGATACAGAATTTTACTAGCTCCTGATGAAACAGATCATGAGTGGCCAAATGCTATTCGTGTTGGCTCTGGCGCACAAACCATTGCATTATTAGAAGATGTCCCTATTTGGTTTGAATTATGGCGACAAATCAACAGTTTCCCTCCAAATTATTACCAGCCTGAAGGAAACAAAACAGCCTCAAAAAAAGATAAAAAATGAGAGTAATCCTCGTATGTATATTAATGTTTTTTAGTGGTTTAGTGGCTGCTCAAGATTCTACTTCGGTTTTATCCTTAGCAGAATACTTGGGGTATGTTAAGTCGTTCCACCCTATTGTAAAACAAGCTAATTTGGTAATCAATGAAAGTGAAGCCAAATTAATGAAAGCGCGTGGGGCTTTCGACCCAAAATTGGAAGTAGACTACGATAGAAAAAAGTTTAAGAACACCGAGTATTTTGATAAACTCAATGCAGCTTTTAAAATTCCAACTTGGTTTGGTATAGAGTTTAAAGGTAATTTTGAAGAGAATACTGGTAGGTTTTTAAATCCTGAAGCTGATGTTCCTGTCGATGGTTTGTATAGTGCTGGTGTTTCTATTCCTGTAGCACGTGGTTTATTGACCAACAAGCGTATGGCTATGTTAAGGCAGTCGCGTTTGTATGTGAAACAAGCACAAGCTGATAGACAGTTGTTAGTCAACAATATTTTATTTGAAGCTACTGTCACTTATTTTAATTGGTTAAGACGTTACAACGAAAAACGTGTTTACGAAGATTTTTTAGATAATGCTGCCATACGATTTGATGGTATCAAAAAGAGCTATGAAGTTGGTGATAAGCCCGCTATAGATACTTTAGAAGCTAGAATTACGTTAAATAATCGAAAATTAAATCTAGAAAAATCTAGAATAAAATTCATAAAGGCGTCCTTAGAATTATCCAATTTTTTATGGCTGGATAATAATACGCCTATTGAACTTGAAGATAATGTAATACCTAACGTAGATACTTTTGTAAGTATTGACGAAACCCTAAACACTTCGAGGCTCGATATTGAAAGTTTTGATATTGAAAGTCACCCAAAACTACAATCTTTGGATTATAAAATAAGAAGTTTAAATATTGAAAAACGTTTAAAAGCGAATAATCTTTTACCACAAATAGATTTGCAGTATAACTTTTTATCAGAAACTCCAGAAATTGCCCGGTCATTTAGTACATCAGCTTATAAAAGCGGACTTAATATTAATTTTCCATTATTCTTACGGAAAGAACGTGGCGATTTAAGATTGGCGAAATTGAAGTTGCAAGACACTAGATTTGAAGTGCAAGATACGCGCCTAAGCTTAAGAAATAAGATTGATGCAATTAACCAAGAATTAGATTCTTACGTGACGCAAAGTGATTTTACCGAAGTAATCGTTGATGATTATGCCACAATGCTATCTGCCGAAGAACGCAAGTTTTTCTTGGGTGAAAGTTCATTGTTTTTAGTGAACTCTCGAGAGTCTAAATTGATTGATGCAAAACTAAAAGCTATAGAAATCGAGAATGATTTCTTGAAAACTAAAGCTAATTTATTTAATGTTTTGGCGATAGAGAACGAGTAATTTTAATAATGTTTTAAGTGTTATCATCTTAGATTGTAGCTTGATTTTGTAAAAATTTCCAACTATCTTCGTTTACCTTCAGATATAAGTCATTTAAACAACATATATCCGCTAAAGTTGGCATACATTTAAAAACCAAACTCGTCACATGAAAATATTGACAGGATTTTACATTTTTGTTTTAATCACAAGCTTACTTACGATTAATAATAATTTGAATGATCTATTAAATCCAACGATCATAGTGAGCTTGATAGGAATTGTATCAGCAATTCTTTTTTTTATGAAAAAGACAAGTTTTTATTTTTTAGCTGTAATTTGGATTATAGCACAAATTCCATATTTAATAATCGGAAAATACACAATAGATTTATCACAGTTTCTTAATTTCCACTTTTCTCTTAATATTGGCTCTATCTCTCTAGGACTTAATGCTCAAATATTTTTACTTTTCTTTATGAAAACTATTTTGTTATCTGAATTCTTGTTCCGAAAAGTGACATTTAGAGCATATACCGAAAATGAGAAATTAAAAAGAGAAATTAAATATTATTTTATTCCAACAGACATTGTTCAAAAAAAACTAATTGGAAAGTCTGAAATTGAAATCGAAAATGAAATATATTCCAAAATTAAATTTGAACCAACAAAAAGTGAGAGAATAAAAAAAGCTGGAATTACATTAATTACTAACAATAAAACGGAAGAAATAAAAGCAACAGTAGAATACGAACTGAATTAAAAAATGTGTACTAACAATATTTAACCGCAATTACGGTGTATTCGACTACGTATGAATCCTCTTGAAATTGCTAACGTCAGTTTAAGTCTGAAAAACTGTAGCTTAAAACCCATAACTGACGGTTATACTAGATAGGTAAACGAACCTCTCCAAAAACAAAACAACATTCTCCCTAAAAACTCAGCTAGTAAATACCTGCGTTAGGGATTGAGCGATTGTTGGAGCTCCTCGCAGAGAGCGACTCGTGAAAGCCCGACCCCTTGTGGGTAACGCCCAATTAATTTTAAACAAACTTTATATGCAGCTATATCTTAAACGTTATGACTGGTAGTGTGGCGTGGTTTGCTACATCTTCGCCTATACTGCCTTCAAAGAAATGCGACAACCCTTTTCTGCCGTGAGTAGGAATTGCAATTAGGTCTGCTCCTATTTTGTTAGCGCAATTTAATAAGCCGTCTTCAACGGTATAATCGGCCACGTAGCATACATCTTCCATTTTGTCTAAATTCCTGTCTGCTTTTGTAAAGAAATTTACAACACTGCGCTCTATTTCTAAACTGCTTTTAAAGCGGTCATTGGGAAGGTTTACATGCACCAAATACATCTTTGATTTCATTTTCTCGAATAACTGCTTAGCTTTAATATAAGAGGGTATGCTTTCTTCTGAAAAATCGCTAGCAAACGCTACAACATCAAAACTAATATTTGGTAATTCTTGTTTTACTACCAAAACGGGAATGTCTGCATTTCTCACCACACGCTCAGTATTAGAGCCTACAAAATATTCCATAAGACCTGATGTACCGTGAGACCCCATAATAATGATATCGACATTATGCTCTATAGCCACGTCATTTACCTCGCTAAATACTTTAAAATGTTTTACTAATGGTGTTACCTTAACATCTTGTAAATAGTCCTTTTTAAGAAATTCATTAAACTTCTTTTCGGCTAACTTAAAGAAGAACACTGCTTTTTCATTTTGTAAACCGTCTGAAGCGGTTAGCATAATATCTGACATTTCTAACATGTGTAATGCTAACACTTCTGCATTATATTTTTTAGCCAATTTAGCAGCTGTTTTAAGTGCATATTCTGAATGATTTGAGAAATCTATGGGTACAATAATTCTTTTCATAATTTTAATTTTAAACGTTAAACTGTCATTGAAAACAACTGCGTATCTGGTTGCTTTCGTTTTAATAACACATCGAAAGCCATACACACATTACGGACAAAAGGTTTCCCTTTTTCTGTAATTTTAATAGTGTTAGTATGAATTTCGATTAAACCATCTGATTCCATTTCTTTAAGTTGAATTAAAGTGTCTGGCAATGCATCAAAATTTAGATACTTGTATCCCCAAACCGTTTTAAAGCGACACATTAAATTCAGTATATGTTGACGTATAATTAAGTCTTCATCGTTTAAAATATGTCCTCTAAATACTGGTAACGTATCTGTTTTTAATAAACCATAATACGACTTAATATCTTTTACATTCTGTGCAAAGCCATACCAACTATCACAAATTGAAGACACGCCCAAACCAATCATAGCTTGCGTTTTAGAAGCTGTGTAGCCCATAAAATTTCTATGAAGACTTCCGTTTTCCATAGATTGGTATAACGTATCTGTCTTTAGAGCAAAATGGTCCATGCCTATTTCTTCGTAACCAACCTCTGCAAGTAATGTTTTACCCAGTTCGTATTGTGCACGCTTTAAACTTGCACTTGGCAAATCGGTATCTTGAAACCCACGCTGACCATTGCCTTTTATCCATGGTACATGTGCATAACTGTAAAATGCTAATCGGTCTGGAAGTAGGGATTTTGTCTTTAAAATAGTAGTCTTTACATGCTCTAAAGTCTGAAAAGGCAATCCAAAAATAATGTCATGACCAACTGAAGTATAGCCAATATTTCGAGCCAATTCTGTAGCTTTTTGTACATTTTCAAATGGTTGAACTCGATGTATAGCTTTTTGTACAGTTTCATTGTAATCCTGCACACCATAGCTTACACGTCTAAATCCAACATCATATAAAGCTTGCAAATGTTCGCTTGTCGTATTGTTGGGATGCCCTTCAAAACTAAATTCATAATTTAAAGCCAATTCTGATGTGTTTAAGATTTCAGAAATTAAATACTTTAAATTTTCGGGACTGAAAAAGGTTGGTGTACCACCACCAAGATGTATTTCTTTTATTTTGGGTTTTTCACTAAATAATTCTAAATATAAATACCACTCTTTTAATACCGCATTAATATAAGGTTCTTCTACACTATGTTGTTTGGTAATGCGTTTATTACAACCACAAAATGTGCATAAACTTTCGCAAAATGGCAAATGAATATATAGACTTATTCCTTCCTCTATATTACTTTCTTTAAAAGAACGCACCAAAGATGTTTTCCATTTTTCTACAGAAAATGTGTTGCTGTTCCAATAAGGAACAGTGGGATAACTTGTATAACGTGGTCCTGCTATGTTATACTTATTAACTAATGATTTTAACATACCTGATAATTATAATTCAAATTTAGAGGAATGAAAAAACAAAAAACATGATATATGTCATACGCGTTTCTTGCATTTTGTACAATTAAACCTTAACTTCGAATACATAAAAAAATACCAAAACCATGAAAAAATTTATAATTCTATTACTTGCTATAACTGTATCTGTAACTGCATGTAAAAAGAAAAAAGAAGAGGTAAAAATTGAGGAAGAAACCGTTACCACCGAAGTTGTAAAAGTAAAAAAAGTTAAGATTGCCCTTAATTCTAAAAGCGATTCCAATACTAGTGGAAATGTTGTGTTTAAAGAAGAAGATGGCAATGTAACTATGACAGCTATTATAAGTGGATTAGAACCTGGCGAACATGCCATACATATTCATCAAACAGCAGATTGTACCTCACCTGATGGAAAATCGGCTGGTGGCCATTGGAACCCAACAGGAAAACCGCATGGTAAATGGGGGAACGACACAGGGTATCACAAAGGAGACATAGGTAACTTTACCGCTGATGAAAACGGTAATGGCACCATTTCTAAAACAACCGACGAATGGTGTGTTGGCTGTGGAGATGCTACTAAAGACATTTTAGGAAAAGCTGTAATTGTACACGCTGGAGCAGATGACTTTACATCGCAACCGTCTGGTGCTGCTGGAGCTCGTGTAAGTTGTGCTGGGATTATTGAGTAATTTTTAAAGAGTTATAAAATCTAAAAATAAATTTTTCAGTTGAAAAACTAACTATACCTTTTTAGGTATGATGCTTTAACCAAAAAAGCGATTCAATAGATTGAATCGCTTTTTTTAGTTCTTTGATTGGCTCTTATATTAATTATCATTCAAACCGTATCGCTTTTACTGGGGATATCTTAGTAATGATGTAAGACGGTAGTAAGAGCATTATCAAACATAATACTAATGTTCCAAGATTGAGTCCTAAAATATATGTCCAATTGATGTACACAGGTGCTTCGGTAACATAATAAACAGAGGGATCAAGTGGGAAAAGCTTAAAATACTTTTGTGCAAATAAAAAACCTAAACCTAAAACATTCCCCCAGAATAATCCTAAAATAATAAGATAAGACGCATTGTATAAAAAGAGTTTCCTAATACTCCAATTGGAACTTCCAAGTGCTTTTAAAACACCTATCATTTGTGTACGCTCTAAAATCAAAACTAAAAGTGCAGTAATCATATTGATACCAGCAACCAAAATCATAATGCCAATGATACCATAAATATTTTTATCAAATATTTTCACCCATTCTATAATGGAATAAAACTTTTCATTGATGGTAGATGTATTTAATGTTGATGGTGTATTCTGAAAAATTTCTACCCCCATACGCTCAATATCATCATAATCCTCTATAAAGACTTCAAAATTCCCAATTTGATCTTCATCCCATTTATTGATACGTTGGATATGCCTGAGATTACCGATGAGATACGTTGCATCAAAATCTTGAAAGCCAGAATTATAAATTCCAACAATTTCAAAACTGATGATATTTGGTGGCTTTTCGGTGTCGTCCTTCAAAAAATACATCTGAAATTTATCATTCAGATGAAACTTTAGTCTATCAGCTAGATATTTTGAAATTAAAACCTCTTCACTCCACTTTTTTTCAAAGACGGGTAATCGCCCTTCAACCAAAAACTCTTTGAAATAACTCCAATTATAATCGTCTCCAACACCTTTTAAAACTGCACCTTCAAAATCGGTTTCTGTACGAATTACTCCAAATTTTGTTGCTACTGCTTGTATGTGGGATACACCATCAACCGACTTGAACTCAGGATAAAACTCTTGTGTTTTAGAAATAGGCACTAAGCTTTCTTGAGACGCATTACTATCATAATTTGTAATTGTAGCGTGCCCATTAAATGCCACTACTTTATCTCGTATTTTTTCTTGTAGACCAATACCTGTTGCTATAGCTATCATCATTACTACCATACCAATAGCAATAGCTGCGATACCAATTTTTATTATTGGTGCCGAAATGCTACTTTTATACGCATTACTACCAATTATGCGTTTAGCTATAAAATACTCGTAATTCAAACTTAATTTATGCGGTTTACTAATTTCAAAAATAGGGTTTTCCTGATAATAATAGGAACTGTTTTATTATTGATTTCTTGTGGAAATTTCTCAAGGAGTAATAAGATAACCCAAGAAAATAAAAAAAAATACAGCAATGAGGTTTATTGTGGTGTAAGTCTTTTCGAAGGATTTGTTGTTGGCGCTAATCAAATGGATTTGTATTTACCAATTTTAAAAGATAAGCGTATTGGAATTGTTGCGAATCAAACTTCAATAATAGAAATTCTAAAACCACTTGTTGACACGGACAGTGGATTGGAAATGACTGAATGGACTTATCGCCACATTGTAGATTCTCTAAAAGCTTTAAATATTGATATTAAAAAAGTATTCGCTCCAGAACATGGATTTCGTGGAAAGGCTGATGCTGGTGAACATGTTGAAGATGGTATTGATACTAAAACAAAATTACCGATAGTTTCTCTACATGGTAAACATAGAAAACCTACTCCAGAATCTTTAGAAAATTTAGATATTGTAGTTTTTGATATTCAAGATGTGGGCGTTCGGTTTTACACTTATATCTCCACATTACATAACGTTATGGAAGCTTGTGCAGAAGCTAAAATTCCTATTTTAATTCTGGATCGCCCTAACCCTAATGGCTCTTATGTTGATGGTCCCACTTTAAAAATAGAGCATCAAAGTTTTTTAGGAATGCATCCCATACCTCTAGTTCACGGTATGACCATAGGTGAATATGCGCAAATGATCAATGGTGAAAACTGGTTAGCCGATGGTTTACAATGCGATATTACAGTAATTCCCATTAAAAATTATTCGCATTATATTGCTTATAGCTTACCAATAAGACCTTCACCTAATCTGCCTAATGATCAATCTATTAAACTATACCCAAGTCTTGGTTTATTTGAAGGTACAAATATTAATGCTGGAAGAGGCACGGAATTTCAATTTCAACGTTATGGTGCACCTTTTTTGGACAAAAAAATTATGACGTTTAAGTATACACCTGTTGCTAATTTTGGAGCTAAGTATCCTAAGCATCAAAACACATTATGTTACGGTGAGGATTTATCAGAGGAAGAACTTCATGGAGAAATGACTTTAAAGTGGATTATCAAAGCTTATCAAAATGCTATAGACAAATCAAAGTTCTTTAATACAGCTAATTTTACAATTCATGCAGGAACCACTGAACTTCAAAAGCAAATTGAAGCTGGTTTAAGTGAAAAAGACATAAAAGCAACTTGGAAAGACGACTTAGACGCTTTTAAGAAAACAAGAGAAAAGTATTTAATTTATAATTAAGGTTTTAAACGATTATAAATACGCTCAAAATCTATCACATAAGTACCTACTATTTTCCCAGCACTTGAAAAGAATAAATATTTTTTATCTCTTGTAACATACGGTCCCCAATTCCATTTTGATATACTATGAACTTCTTTCCCTAAGTTTTTAGGAATAGTCCATGTATCATCATCTTTTTTGAATGAGATAAATAGATTGGAATTTCCATAGAATTCATATTCTCCTCCTTTATTTTCTTTGCCAAGTAAAAGAATCAAAAAATCTTCATTTGGAGATACATATAAATCGGACCATTCTCCTTTAACATGAAACCCTAGACGCTTTGTAATGGTATCTGTCTTGGTAGTTATAACATGAAATACATCTTGCACATTTTCATTGTTATCAATGCCTCCTGTGTAGTAATAATTATGTTTACTGGGAGATTGTAAATAGTGAGATTTCCTAATTGTATCGTTAAATGATTTTGGTGTGCTCCAACCCTTTTTAGTTTTATTAGTATACAACCCTTTTACTAATAATGTATCATCATATTGAAAATAGAGTGTTTTTTCATTTCTAGAAAATGCTGGTGCTCCCGAACTATCAGCAAAAACAATTTTGGATTTGCCCCATTTACCTTTATTATATTCTATTTTCATTATATGTGCTATAGCGTCTAAGTCTCCCATAGTTCCATAACCATTTCTAACACCATAATATATAGTTTTCCCATTTTTAGAAATTGCTATACGCTCTGTAGCCATAAATCCGTTTTCAACCTCAAAATTCACAAAGACTGGTTTTCCTTTTGGCAAAGTATCTACCAAATAATGTAAATATTTTGAGTCTTGGGCTACCATCTTTTGAAATCCAAGAAGTAGAATTAATAGTAGTGTTACTTTGATATATTTCATTTCTATCTGTATTTGGGAGGCGTGATACCTTTTAGACGTAAATATGTAATCATTTGCCCTCTATGGTGGGCATTATGATTTAATATATCAATAATCTTATCAGTTAATTTTGGAGAGACTTCAGCTTCCTTAATAAACTCGATAAGACTATCAAATTGGTCATTTGCGTAACTTATAAGTTCTTGTTTTGTAAAACGATTTTCATCTCCAGGAGCCCACTTTATTGGTGCTCCTTTCATTAATTCAATATTCCATTCTATTGAATATACAATGTGCGATGCCAAAGCTGTGTATGTACGCACAGATTCAGTAGGCTGATACAAATAATCGTTTTCTGGCATAGCTTTAATAACCTCAATAGTAAATGCTTTTGTATTTTCTAGACGTAGCTTTAAATAACCATAGTCTTCTTTAGTTACTTTTAGGTTAGTTTGACCAAAACCCGAAACGCATACACAGAGTAATACAGTATATAATAATTTAGTTTTCATAATTAATAGTTTTCAAAAAATTAATTATCCCCTTAAAAATCAAATACTTACGCAACAAATGTGTTTTATAACAGAATAAATTATTTTTGATTAGTAAATACCATCATTTGATTTAAATGTCAGTTTATTTTAATCCATTCAAAAACTTCCTGTTCTTGTTTTGTTATAAATTTGATTTTCCCTGAATCATCATTAATAAATTCTAGTGTAATAACTGGCCTCGCATTTTTCATTTGAAATTTTGCCTCAGTAATTGGTAGCATTTCAAATCTCCACTCACCAGTATCAAGAACTAATCTCTTCTCCAATTCATAAATTTGTATTGATTTCTTTTTCCCTGCTACAATACTTTCATATGTTCCTTTATATTTTTCTTTTATTGCTTTACTTAATTTAGTTCCATTCAACTTATCTCCTTTTGTCAATTGTGCTAAATCAATAGTAATCTCATCCACCTTTGTTTCCCCATAATTAGACAAAACAATAACTTGAATATCTTCTTCTGGCAAATACATAAATAGTGAGTTAAATTCAGATATCCCACCACTATGCGCTATTGTTGAGCTTCCGTTTATATCTATAAAATCTACAAACCACCCATATCCATGCGCAGAAATACTCCCATCAGTTAATTTGTAACCAGAAACTGCTTTTTTAAGCCATTCTTCTCCTAATAATTTATTACCTAATAATGCTTGTTGCCATTTAAATAAGTCTTCAGCTGTAGAAAGTAATGCTCCTGCTGAATATGGGATTGTCATACTCCAATAATCTCCCTTTCTCAATTTTCCGCTAGCTTTAGTATAGCAGCTTGCGCGATTTGGAATAACTTTAAAATTATCACCGTAAAATGAATTTTGCATATCACTTGGTTCAAATATATATTTTTTCACATAGTCTGCATATGAAAGTTTTGATACTTCCTCTATAATAGCTCCTAATAAAAAATAACCTGAATTAGAGTACGAAAATTTAGCTCCAGGTATAAAACTTAGTGATTCATTTTTAAAAAAATCAATAACTTCTATTGGTTTCAAATCACTTCTTAAAATAAATGGGTTTTTATGTTCTAGATTTAGATATTCTTTTATTCCTGAAGTATGTGTTAATAAATGTTCTATGGTTATTGTATTGTCTTTATACGGAAAACTTGGAATAAACTTTTGAATACTATCCTGAAGAGATAATTTGCCTTTTTCTGCTAATTGCAAAATACATAATGCCGTAAACGGTTTTGTTATGGAACCTATTTGAAAAACAGTTTTACTATTTATTGGAATTTGCCATTCTTGATTGGCTAAACCAAAACCTTTTTTATATAATATTTTTCCTTTTTTCGCTATTAGGACTGATGCACCAGCATCTTTTTTATTAAACTTATTGATTAAATATTTATCAATTTCTTTAACTATATTTTTATTAGACTGCCCTTTAATGGTTGATACAAACCCTAAAATTATTATCAATATTAAGTATGGTAATTTCTTCATTTTTAAAAATTTAATTATTTCCTCAAATGAAGTTATTTTACAAGTAACAGTCTACTCAAATCTAGATTTGAGAACTATCTAAGTTGTATTCATGAAATTTAACCTAAATACTTTGGGAGATTGTTTCATGAATGTTTTAAATGTGCGTTGAAAGGTTGCTTGAGAATTAAAACCACTTTCCAATGCGATACCTGTTATAGTTAAGTGCGCAAAATCTGGGCTTACTAATTTTGATTTTACCTCATGAATTCTATACTCATTTACAAATTCATTAAAGCTTTTATTTAGATGCTGATTCAAAACTGAGGAAATTGTTTTTTGAGGAATTTTTGTATGAGCAACAACATCATTCAATTTTAATGAAGCGTTTAAGTATAGTTTATCCTTTTGCATAGCGTCGTTTAACTTTAACAACGTTTTTTCAATTAATTGAGGTTCTAGTTTGGTTTTTGAAGAAATCGAACCCTTTGTTTTGGCTCCTATAATATATCCTTTTAGGCCTAACCAATAAATTAAAACCGAAAGTGGTATATAAATGGGAAACCAACCAAGTGTTATTAAAAGCTTTTCTGATGTAGCAGGAATAACGTAAGGTATTAAATAGAAAAACCATAGTGCTGCAAACAGTACAAATCCTTTAAATAATTGTTTCGCCCATATGATTTGAGCACTATGTGCCTCAGAAATATTTTTAGATGTAATCTCTTTATAAACTAACCACAGATAATATATTAGAGAAAACCATCTAGGAACATCTGCATAAGTATTCCACATATAAATTAAGTTTCCGTATACATTACTACTTTGCGGATTTATACTTTTTATCAATATACCAACCACATATACCAAAGCAATTAAATAAGGTACTGCATCAATTATAACAGCATAAAAATGAAATTGATGTGATTTATTTAGTTTGAAACTAGAATGCAACAAACTCTTAATGTAGAAATAAATAAGAGGAAAAATTGGCATGTAAATGCCCAATGGTAAAATAGCTCTTACTAAATGATATGTAGTTGAACCTACTTTATTATCAATTGCTTGAAAGAGATATACATCTAAACAGGCTAAAGAAATTAATAGAATTATCCATCCTAATAATTTGTTAGACCTATTGTTCTTATTTTTAAAAAGTAGTGTGCTGGCAATAAAACCTTGTAAAGCCCCCAATAAAACCAGAATATTTAAAAAACCTTCAAAAACTTCCATTTAGAATGAATTAACAACCTCTAATTTATCATTAATTATGCCACTAAAAATTAGGTTTTAGGAGTTTCAGTAGGTTTGTCATATTTCTGAAAGGGCTGTTTTAGCAATTCGCCAATATGGTTGTTCTTTTTTTCATCTGGAAATACATCAACACCATAAATGATGTTATCTGGATCGAGCTTCATGAAGGTTCCACATAATCTATCCCAAACAGAAAAGATGTTCCCATAATTAGAATCGGTATAAGGCAATCTGTAATGATGATGCACTTTATGCATATCTGGAGATACAATAACGTAACTTAATATGTCATCCAATTTCCTTGGTAATTTGATATTCGCATGATTAAATTGGGTTGCAACAACTGACATGGATTGATATAGCATTACCAAAGCTATAGGAGTTCCGATGATAAAAACGCCAATTAAAGTAAATGTATAGCGAATTATACTTTCTAAAGGATGATGACGATTCGCCGTAGTTGTATCCACATTATGATCGGTATGATGCACTAAATGCACCATCCATAAAGGTTTCACCTTATGCTCTATTAAATGTGGCAGATATGCCCCAACAAAATCCATAAGAAATAAACCAATGGTTACGTATAACCATAATGGCATTTCTGGTAACCAATTTAAAATGCCGAAACTATTAGCTTCTACCCAATCTGATGACTTCAAAAGTAAAAAAGCTAAAGGCAAGTTTACCAAAATAGTTGTTAAAGTAAAAAAGATATTAGGCACCGCATGCTTCCATTTTTTGTATGGTTTACCAAATAACGGCATAATACCTTCTAACAACCAAAAAAGGGTAAGACCACCTACAATAATCATTGCTCTATGGTGAGATGGTATGGTTTCAAAGTAATTCAATAGTTCTTCCATAGCACTATTTAGTTTCCATAAATATACAACTCTTATAGAAATTATGCGTGCATAGTTTATTATTGACTACTAAATTTCCTTTTTATCCATTGGCGTGTTGGTGTTTCAATATATTTAAACGACAACCAACCAATGACACTAGTAATTGTTAAAAAAGCTAAAAGTAAAAATACTGAAGGTAGCTCTTCTGTAAACAGTTGAAACTCCTTCTTGGGTTTAGACCCTATATTGGTAAATGGTATAAGAATAATATGAATTAATACCATGTGCCATATGTAAATTGAAAAAGACCAATCTCCAAGTTTCTTTAGCATAGCAATTGAATAAAATTTATCTATTCGTTTACTTCCATAGGCCGAAACCAAAATAATAATTGCAAATAAAAACACTGTAATTACATCGAACCAGCCATACATCATTGAAGAAAAAGCCAAGATCCCCAAAACGATCAATACCCATCCATTTCCTAAAATAGACTTGAATTTAAGTTTTTCGAATACTAACCAAATACCCATTCCACAAATAAATCCTACTATTCCTCTAACGGTTCCGTAGTGCCAATTAACATCTAAAGTTCTTTTATTAGGGTTTAGTGGAAAATCCATAAAAGGTTCTTTTGCAGATAACACAAATTCAATTAAAATCCATCCTAGAAGAGCAATAATAATAGGTAAAAATTGTTTCGCTCCCTTCAATTTCTTAAAAGCAATAAACAGAAATGGGAATAAAACGTATGCCCACCATTCTGCATTTAAACTCCATGCTGGCGCATTCCAAGTATCAAAATTATAAATACCAACAGTTTGTAAAAAGGCCAATTGGACAGGAATTCCATCAAGTCGGTAAAGGTGCTGTTTAAAAGGTCCTAAATTATCATAGCCAATTTTAGATATAAGACACAGAAAAATTAATACCTCGGCACATATTGTTAAAACATGTAAAGGGTATATTCTGGCTAGACGGGCTATGATAAAATTTTTATAACGTACTTTAACAATACTGTCTTTAAAATGAGATTCGTATACATAGCACATAATGAAACCACTTAGAATAAAAAACAAATCTACCATTAGATAGAATTTATCTACAATGTGTGCCATATGAGAAGTTGCAACTGGCGTAACAAAAAAATGAAAGTGTAATACAGCTACCAAAATAGCAGCAATTCCACGCAATGATGTGAGATTATGTAAATATGGCTTAGTCGTCATTTTAAAAGGTTTTTGATTGTTCCTAAATCAAAATATCTTTAAAAAATAGTGACGTATAGAACAAATGAGTTTTTTAACACAACTATCTGAAATTGAACAGTCTATATTAAATATTGAGACTGTAACACCAAGCTTATTAGGATTTTACCCGCGCCTTCATAGCCTCAACAATGTTAAAAGCTGCAGGGCAAATTGCTACGTTTTTCAAAGTGAGATTAGAAATCTGTTGAAATTTTTTTCTATCGGTATGAGGAAACTCTCTGCATGCTTTGGGACGCACATTATATATAGAACAGTAATTATCAGCTCCTAAAAATGTACAGGGTACGCTTTGTAAGACGTAATCGTTGTCCTCATCAACTCGCAAATATTGTTCTATAAATTGTTGTGGTTTTAGTTTGAAGAATTTTGAAATACGATCAATATCTTTATCTGTAAATAGTGGTCCCGCTGTTTTGCAGCAATTCGCACATTCTAGACAATCGGTACGCTCAAATTCTTCTTCATGTAATTCTTGCATAACATAATCTAAATTCTTTGGCGGTTTCTTTTTAAGTTTTGCAAAGAATTTTTTGTTCTCGTTATGCTTATCTTTGGCAAGCTTTGGAAGCTTGTTTATCATGTCTTGCATGGTGTAAAATTAGTATTTAACAACCAGAAATGTATCACTTCGAGTGAAATTCTGCAAGAATTTTATATCGAGAAGCTTTAACAGACTAATAGTAAATAGTTCTCGATACAATTTCATAAAAATGAAATCACTCGAACTGACAGAAACTTAACTAATGAGATGCTGAAATGAGTTCAGCATGACAAATAATGAAAGATATTTTTGGAAAAGCATTGCTAGATTATCAAACTGGAAATTACACAGAAGATATTATTACTTCAACAAATATTTCTTCTGAAGATGTATTGCCACTACCCTATCTATTTAGATCTTTTTCTGAAATGCCTCATCTGGAACAAAAAGCATTGCAGTTGGCTAAAGGGAACGTTTTAGATGTGGGCTGTGGCTCTGGTAGTCATAGTGTGTATTTGCAAAACAAAGGATGTGATGTTAAAGCTATTGATATTTCAAAAGGTGCCATTGAAGTTGCTAAAACAAGAGGTGTTAAATATGCTGAAGTTTTGGATATTCTTGATGAAACTGAAAGGTTTGACACCATTTTATTATTGATGAATGGTACTGGTATTTTTCAAGAACTTATTCAGGTTTCAAAACACCTAAAGCATTTAAAATCTCTATTAAAT
The DNA here is from genome assembly GCA_947502975.1 of uncultured Flavobacteriaceae bacterium. Classification (GTDB taxonomy): domain Bacteria; phylum Bacteroidota; class Bacteroidia; order Flavobacteriales; family Flavobacteriaceae; genus Jejuia. The sequence goes on along the minus strand of CANNBV010000002.1, from coordinate 711,063 downwards.
CCTAATGGACAAATTCTTATTGATTCTTCTGATATAAAATACATGTACGAAGATCAAGATGGTGGTTTTTGGATGGATACTAACGCCGGTTATTATGGCGAACTCGATTATTTTATCAGTTATAAAGGTGAAAAAGAAGTACCTATGAAATGGTTATATTTAGATTTTAATACTCTAAAACTAGCTTGTAAAACTGTTGGATTAAAATGTGAGTTAGTTTTACAAGGTGAACATTTTGATTATTTGGCAAGGTTGTATTAGGTTTAGTTTTGAGTAAGAAAAAGAATTATAAATGGGTTTACTCAATAATTTCAAATTCCTCTGTAGCGTAAATTAATTTGCCGTCACCAGTGATTCCCTGAACTTCAATTTGATATATCCCTGGTTGATCATTAGCGTAAAACACCTCATGATGTTTTTTATCTATACCTATGTTTATATTCGGGTTCCAATAAAGTGTTGTACGATAATCTGGCATAATTAGTTCTTCAGGATCTTTATCATAGTTTGGGGAGTAAAATTCCTTCGCTTTGTAAAAAGGAGAGGTAAAAAATTCTTTAATCCCAGGTTTAGGTATATTAGTTTGATAATCATCTTTATGCGTATAGAGAGCAACAACAGAACTATACCCTCTAGCCCCACTAAGTGTGCCAACATCTGCCCCCCTTAGCCAATCGATAAATGCTATACTACTTGCAGGAATAGCTGAGAGTCTCTCCATTAAAATTACAGGATCCATTTGTTCATTCCAAATTAGATTTCCATCTAACCAAACTGCTTGAAATTTAATTCTCGGAGTTGATGTTAACAGTTCAAAAGTAGAATTGTTAGTCAATGCATCTAAAGGGTCTATAGGAATACGGTAAGTTGGAAAGCTATAATCAAAAAACTCTTCTACTCTTTTTTGAAATTTTTCGTTTTGAAGATCGCGTTCTTTTATAATTAAAACCTCATCTAGTTTATTCACTTTATCAAAAGAGAAATTAATCTGGTTAATATATTCTTGCTCCCTTTTGTAGTCTTCAAAAAAAGACGAAACAGCATATGTTTTTTTAATAGTGCTTATACTATCAATATTTGGACTTGATATTTCATCGTCATCAAATGAAATAAAAAGATTTTTACTTTGCCTTTCATTCTTAATATTAGGTATTCTAGCTTCTAGAATAGCATCTACGGTATCTAGAATAGTATAAGGCCCGTATGAAAACCTCCCATCTCTACCAGTATTTTGTGCCTCACTATATACTTCACTCCCCATAAAAACTAATTTAGTAGCGATAGATGGTGCTGCCACTTTACTATTTTTAGACCAAACTCTCCCTCTTATATAAATACCCTTTTCGGCTTCATATCTTGTGTTTTCTACCAAATGATTAGTTGTATTTCTCCAATTAAATCTTCTCCACCCATGAGTTAACATTAACGATTCAAGTAAAAATTCACGCATTTTTTTCGGTTTTTTCTCATCAAAGAAAAACATGGCGTTAGAAATTTCTCCTTTTAAATCGGAGTTTAATAATAACCAACTTTTTATATGTTCTTGGTATGAAAGTGGCACAATATCTTTTCTTGTCACAGCTAATGAAACATTTGCATTTTGGACTTCTTTTTCTGCAATAAATGAATTAATCGCAATATTGATTTGTTCTCTTTTCTCGAATTGATCTTTATTTAATTTTATTTCTGTCTTTGGACTATTTATAGTATTATCAATGAAAATTAATCTTTCGCATTCTGGTCTTCCCTCTTTATTAAATAAGGTGAAATGAGAAACACCATTTTCTAAATCCCCAGTCATTAATTGTACACTATATTTATCTTTAGATATACCCTTGATTTCTTTAGAATAGAAAACTTTTCCCCTTGTATGTCCTATTATAAAATAATTATCAATATCTATATTATTAGAATTAACAGATAACGTTATATTAGAATTATCCTTTTTTACTTGAAGATTAACAGCGGTATTTGATGCCACGGGTAAATCATAAGAAAACACCTTACCATTAATGCTAACTTTGGCAACATAGGGAATATTGGGTTTTAAATTAAGTGACACCTTCCCCAATCCAAAATCAAAGGTTTTAAAGGAATATAAAATCTCATCCGACCATTTCTCAGTAATAATGCCTTGAATCTTAATACCATTCCCTTTTTTACCCTCTGCTTTTATCCCAAAAAGATTATTTTCATTAGCAACAATAGTTCCACCTTCAGGATAAAATTTAATTGATAAACCTTCTTGTTTGGTAATATCATAGTCTATATCGACAGACTCTAAACCAATGAGGCTATCAGAAACAGATGCTATGTTTACTTCAGTATCAACTTTATCTTTACTGATTTCCTTAAGTTTTTCAATTGTAATAAGCTTTCTAAAAAAATATTTGGAATCACTATTACGCATGTAATTAGTGTACGCCCTTAATTGATAATCGCCTGATTCCCAATTATCGCTGATATCTATATTACCAGCAACACCAAAATCAAGACTGGGAACAAAAAATTTTTCTTTAAAGACAATACTGTCATTAGGGTTAATTAATTCAACATATAAGACTTTACTTTTTTTAATAATAGTATGGTCTATACCATTTACCAGATAGCTCTTCAACCAAATGGTTTCGCCGGTAGTATAATATGGTTTATCAGTATGAATAAACGTTTTTTCTGGAAAGTTTTCATTTTCATAGACTTTAAGGTGAGATAAAGTATTATCTAATATTCCAGAACTAATAGTGAAGGAACACAAAAGGGCTACTAGAACTAAAGTCTTCAAAAATTTCATAACATTATAATTAATCTATTAAATTATAAAAATTAAATTATGAAACCTTAAATTTTAACAGTAATTTTCATGCTTTTCATCGGATTTAGAAAGGAGAACTCTTTGATTACTCAACGAATTTAATGCTATAAACTGCTCTCTATTAAACAAATACACTAAACTTGATTTTTTTAAATTTACAATACAGTTTATATATAACACCATAATTAACGATTATGAATAGAATAATTTGCATACTGGTTTTTTCAATCTTTGCAACTAAATCAATTGCTCAAATTGATCCAATGAAAGACGATCAATTTAATATAAATAAACCTACATCAAGTCAAAGAGCAGAAGTATCTCAAAAAATTGGAATTGGATTCATCAAAGTTAATTATAGCAGACCCAATGTTAGAAATAGAAAAATTTTTGGTGGACTTCTGAAATATGGAGAAGTATGGAGATTAGGAGCTGACTACCAAACCATTATTGATTTTCAGAATGAGTTCGTAATTTTTAATGACACAATTCCCAAAGGGAAATATGCGCTTTATGCTATTCCAACTAAAAATGAATGGAAGATTTTGCTAAACTCTGATACTAAGGGTTGGGGACAATATTCTTATAAATCTGAACTTAACGTTTATGAATTTACTGTTCCTGTAGAAAAATCACCAGAATTTACAGAAACTTTTACCATAGGATTCATGAACACATCTATGAATCAAGGCGAACTTTGTTTTCAATGGGAAAATATACGTACCAGACTCCCTATTACAATTGGTAATACTCATAGAAAAAGTATACATAATATCTATGAATTCTCTCTAGGCGTAAATAAACAGAGTTTAGGCTATAGATATTATTTAGTTAGTGAATATCTTTTCTTGGAAGAGCAAGACTATAAAAAAGCCTTAGAGTACATTCAGAAAGCAATTGATAATGGCATAGATCGCTACGATGTTCTGTTTTTAAAAGCTAAAGTTCTATACGCTAATGGAAATAAAAAAGAAGCCATTGAAGTTCTCAAATTGGCTAAGAAAAAAACGCCAACTAGTTCTGAAAGCAGCGATTGGATGTATAGAATTGATCAAAAAATATCAGACTGGGAAGGTAAAAAGCCATAAAACTCATCATTGTCTTAATTTTGTCCCTTAAACTAGTTTGTAAATCAATAGGATTAAGTTTTAGAGGACAAGCATTTTGATTATTTGTCGAGATTAAAGAAGATTAAATAACTATATTAATCGACTCTGAGACCCTAACTGTTTCATTAAAATAAATTGCGGGTTCCCACAATGGCATTCCCTGAATTAGCTCAAAAATCTCATCTTTTAGACCACTATCTAATTCTTTACTCTTTATTGAAGATGTTATTTTAATATCTGAAATATTTCCATTTTTTTCCACAATAAAATCAACATCTATATATTCTTTATCCCAATCAAATTCATAAATATTAGTACTTCTTCCTAAATATTTTTCTAATTCTTTTTCTCCTCCTATAAATTTTGCTTTGCTATGTAGAATAACAGATGGAAAAACATGATCAGATTCAATTCTCTTTTTTAAATTTTCTTCATACTTTTTTGTTTTCTTAAAACGATTTATAGCTTCTTTTTCAGCCCTAACTAAAATATTATTCCCATATTTTTTAAAAAGCAATTCCTCTGTTTTTTCTCGAAAACAATCACCATACTTAGTAATTACACAACCTCCATTTTCATATTTAATACCATATTTATCATAAATAAATTTTTCTTTGAAATCTCCATAACCATAATCTGAATATTCTGGAATAGAAAAACTCATAGTTAATCCATAGGATATAAGTAAATATTCTCCTTTCTGAACATTGATAATCGCGTCTTTTATCCCCTCCTCACAAGTAAAAACTACTTTCTTGTTATTCTTTCTTACAGAACAACAAAAACAAAGAGCTAAGAGAAATAAAAGGGTAAAAGGTTTCATCAAAAATCAAACTTAAAAGTAGCACCAGCTAAAAACTGAATGCCCTGTACTGGAAAATTTTGCCAACGTTGGTATTCGTTATTTGCAATGTTATTCGCTTTAGCAAACACAGAAATTTGATCGTTTATGTGGTAGCCTAAATGTGCATTAGCATCAAAAAAGCTATCTAAGGTTACCGTAAAAGGCGTAGTAACAGTTACACCATCGTTTAAAAAGAATTGATCTTTTCGTTCACCTGTGTGAATTAAATTTGCCCCTGCAAACCAGTGCTCATTAATTTGGTAATCTAAAAATAGAGAGCCTACAATATCTGGTAAGTTCCAAGTTTCAGCTTCACCATCTGTATTATATGTAAAATATTCAGCTTTTATACCCAATTTAAAGTTTCTGTTGACGTCTACATTCAATTCACCAGCTACACCAAACGTATTTATATCGTCATAAACGATACCATAAGAATTACCGTAAGAATAAGGTTGATCTGCCATTAAGGTTATATCATTATTTCTAAATAATGCTCTATTTCTATCTGCTTTATACGATCCATTAACACTATAACTCATATTACTTGATAACTTTCCTTTTAGGCCAACGTAAGCATTATATTGCTGATCAGTTGGCATTACAGAAAGCGTTGGTGACACAAATGGGTTTTCTGAAGCAAATCCATGGTATGAGTTTTGAATTAATCCGCCTTCAATACCTCCAAAGGCTATCAATACATCATTAACTAATCTGTATGTTGCAGTAACATTTGGATATATGTATAGTGTATTGTCACCTGTTTCTCTATCATTTAAATAGTTGATAGAAGCCCCAAGATTTACTGTTAAATCATCTTGTTTTAATTGATAAGAAGGTGATACACCAACGATGAAATTCCCATATTTAAGTTCATTTGTTGTAACGTAATTTCTATCGAATGTGCCACCCAAATAATCGAATTTAAAATCTGTTGATACTTCTTCGCCATTTACAGGAATATCAATAGTTGCTTTTGCTACAAATCGATTTTCTCCTGAACCTTGGTTATCATCAAAACGTCTAAAAAAGAAACTCCCAGAATTAATATAGGTGTCTTCAAAAGCAATATCTCCGCCAAAATATGCATTTGTAAATGCATGCCTTACGTCAATCGCATCAGTCTGTGCTTGCGTAATTTGAGATTCTGGAACACCATACCAATTGTATATTTGATTTTGAAATCCTGCTTCAACGGTCCACGCTAAATCCCTTAATTGAGATGAATAGTTAGCATTTAACTTTGTATTTGAAAAATTATCATCAAACTGCACCCCTTCAATGCCTCCTCCAGAGGAATGATGACTAAAATAGCCGCCTACACTTTCAGTTCTACTAATCGCATGATTTAAATAGACTTCGCCTAAAAATGTGGTATAAGTTCCCACTCCCAAAGTTGCGTAGTTATCAAATAATTTTACAGGTTTTGCTTTTTCAACAGTTGCTGCTTTTCCTTTAGCAGGGGTGAATGTGGAAGCTACAGGGAACGAAAAAATATTGTACTTAATTTCCTTTTTCTGAATAGCTTTGTCATCCTCGGTAGATGGTATTTCCTTTACTTTAAATGCATCAGAAATTGATGGCGTATATGGTTTTACAACATCTATCACGCCTGTATTTATGGTATCATTCTTTTTCTTTTGAGCGAATGAGAAAGAGATACTCAATAAGATTACTAATAAAAAGATATGTTTGATTTGCTTTCGCATAAGTTTTGATTTTTGACCCTTAGACTATGCTCAGGGCAGATTTAAAATTGATGAAAATTAATCTTGTGGCACAATTGACGAATTTGTTTTTGCCTCTTCACGTTTTATACTTTTTAATTCGGTTTTAGCTTCTTCAACCACATCATCAAACTGACTAAAGTTTTCAATAACACTTTCCAAAATATAAGTGGCTTGATATGCATCATCTAGAGCATAAAAGTTTTTCGCCATCACTACTAATCCTTTCGCTCCGTAATATTTGTAACCTGAATAGTCTTTTGCTAGCTTTTGAGCTGCTGCATTAGAAGCTTTATACTTGCCTTCTTTATTCTTGAAATACGCATCATAATATAAAGCTTCAGCGGCTGTTTTTCCTGTTGCTACTTTTTGTACATTTTTATAGGCTGCTTTTGCTTTAACTTCATCACCTGTATGTATTGCAGAACGTGCAATAATAATATGTGCATCACTTTTAATTTTATTATCAATCTTAGAACTTTTCAACACTTTTTCTGCATAGGCTACAGCATCCTTATAGTCCTCTAACTGATAATTTGCTTTCATTAGGTTAGACTGTGCAAATACGACATTCTGAGGAAAATTAGCTTCTACTTCTAATCGTTTTAGTAGTGGAATCGCTTCGTTCCAACTCTTATTTTCTAAGTGGTATTGTGATAATCTTGATAGCGCCTCCTCAGTAAACTCACTTTGTGATGCTTCAACTACAAATTTGTAGTGAGGCGCTGCATTAGCAATTAAATCTTTCTTATAGTACAACTGTCCTAAATAGAAATGGGATTGTAAACTATGTATACCATTAGGAAAACTATTTAAATAACGATTAAACTGTTTTATGGCTGCATCAGTATTCCCTTCTAAATATTGTTTTTCCGCTGCTGCATATGAAGTATTGTCTAAATCGGCATCAGTTACTTCAACATAATCCAATTGTTTTACCCAAGCAGCGTACTCATTTACACGTCCCAAATCAATGTAAATCAATCTTGCCGTAGATACAGCTTGAACTGCTTCTGGAGTTCCAGGAAAGTCTCTAGCTACGGTTTTAAATTTGCTCAAAGCGGCTTCATTTTCACTAGCATTATAATGAATTAAACCTTGACGTAATAAGGATTTTGGAACAAACGAACTCATTTTATATTCTGAATTTAGCTTGTCATATCGCGCCATTGCCTTATCTGTTTGGTTGGCTTTTACATAAGAATTCCCTAATTCATACAAGGCATCATCACGCAGTTTGGATTTTGGGTATTCTCCAATAAATGTTTCTAATTCTTTTATCTTTTTTGAAGGATTTCCAGCGTAACCTGTGCTTATCGCTTTTTGGAAAAATGCATAGTCAGACTCAACTTCATTCATTTTAATGGCTTTTCCATAAGCATTAATCGCTTGGTCGTATTTACTCGATACAAAATGCCCATCACCTAAACGCAAATAGGCATCATTCATCCGAACTTTGTCATCACTTTGTTTCGAAATAAATTGATTGAAATAGTTAGATGCCTGATTATAATTTTTCAATTTAAAATAGGTATACGCTAAATTATAATCAATGTTATTTTGCTCTGGTACATCCATTCCTGTAGATAGCTGCATAAACTGTTTAAAACCTATTAAAGCATCTTCATAATTCGTCAGGTTGTAATCTGCTTCGGCTTTCCAAAACGTTGCTCTAGCTGTGAAGGTTTCATCCAAAGATTCCTTTAAAGATTTATCGAAAAGGTTTTCAGCTTCTAAATATTGGTTTTCATTATATAATTCTAAGCCTCTGTAAAATGCTACTTTTTGATATGCTTTTTTATTTTCAAAACTCTTTTTCTTTTCTAAAAGATTAAGTGCTTCTTCATAGTTTTTTGAGGTAATGTAAGAGTCGATTAAAAGTGTTTCAATCTCCTCTTTATATTGAGTTTTCGGGTATTTATTTAAATATCCTGCCAAAACTTGTGGTACCGATTGGTACGGATTACCTATTTCGTAACTAATCTTCGCATAATTTAACCAAGCATCCTCTTGAATTTTTACATCGTAATCCATTTGAGATGCATTTCTAAAGGCATTTAAGGCTTCCTGTTTTTTATCTAAATTGATGTAACTTTCTCCAAGATGATAATAGGCATTTTGTGCAATACTATTATTCCCACCAATTATCTTATTAAATTCTGAAATAGCATTCTCATAATCACCTTGCTTATAATGTGCATATCCTAATTGATAAAAATCTGTGTTATTCCATTTACCTGTTCTATCTCTTTTTCCCTTTTTCCCTTTATAAGCTTGCAAATAAGGAATGGCTTCAGCATATTGTTCTAAATTGAAATAGCTCTCACCAATGATTTTTGAGAGTTCAGAAACCTCATCATCATCGCTAGAATCTAATCTAGCTTTCGCCAACTCAATCGCCTTTTCAAATTTCCCTAGTTTGAAATTTAAATCCGCTTGATAATAAGACAGTTTTTCTTTGTAACGTTCTTGATCTTCTACTTGTTCAAAATATTCATTGGCTCTATCGTAATCATCACCTTCATAAGCCATAAAGCCTATGTAATATTTGGCTTGCGAACCATATTTTTGTGAGTTTTCAACTCTACCTAAATATTTCTTAGCATCACTATGTTGTTTGGTTACAAAGGCGGTATATCCATTATTAAAATAGAATTTTTCTCGCTCTTTTCTAGATAAAGCACCTTCATCAACACGTTGGTACCATTTTCTGGCGTATGCATATTTTCCATTGGTAAAATAGTAATCTGCCACATCAACAAAAGCGGTATTACGTTTTGTACTTGTAGGGTATTCATCTACAAAATTATTAATCAATTGATCTGCATTTTGCTGATTTAATCTTACAGCACAATTAGCTATATAATACGTACATTCTCCTTTTAAACCTTCTTTTTCTGTAGATTTTTTGATTTGAGAAAACAATGACTGCGCCGCTAAATATTGCTGATTATTATACAAACTTAGCGCCTTTTGATAATCTGCTAAACTATTTGTATATACTGCGGATTGCTGTGAAAAGACGTGTATTGTAAGACAAAATACAAGAATTGAAATACTATATTTAAGATTCATTTAGTATTTGGTTTTTGTTTGATGAAATTCAAAGATAATTTAATATCAAACCTATAACGCAACAATCGTGCTAGAATTATAAACTAACTTATTAAATGTTAAAAAACTATTTTAGGTAACATATAGAAAACAGAGTAGTAAAGCAATAAAACAAAAGAAATACTGTTAATGGTTTGCGCTATTAAACTTTAAACTTTAAACTTGTATTTTGAAACTCATTTTTCATGTCTGAAACCATTTTGCAGCTTAAGGATGCATCTATCTATCAAGGCGAAAGTTTAGTACTTTCTAACGTTAATGTTGAAATAAACAAAGGGGAATTTGTATACCTAATTGGAAAGACTGGGACAGGAAAAAGTAGTTTTATGAAAACGCTTTATGGCGATTTGCCTTTAAAAGAAGGGGAAGGCTCTATTGTAGATTATAATTTACAAACCTTAAAAGAAAAAGATATTCCTTTCTTAAGAAGAAAACTTGGAGTAGTATTTCAAGATTTTAAATTACTGATTGACAGAACTGTAAATGATAATCTGATTTTTGTTTTAAAAGCAACTGGCTGGAAAGATAAAGATGAAATTAATAATCGTATTGAAGAGGTACTAACTAAGGTTGGTATGAAAACAAAAGGTTTTAAATTCCCGCATGAGCTTTCGGGAGGAGAACAACAACGTATAGCTATTGCGAGGGCATTATTAAATAACCCTGAGTTAATTTTAGCAGATGAACCTACTGGGAATTTAGATCCGCAAACCAGTGTTGAAGTTATGGAGGTATTACAAGAGATCAACAAAAATGGCAATACTATACTGATGGCAACTCATGATTATGCACTACTTTTAAAGTATCCTAGCAAAACGTTGAAGTGCGATGAAAATCAGGTTTATGAAGTAGTGCAGCGGAAGAGTTAGTCTTGTTTTTTGTAGATATGAGGATTTTTTCTGATTCCTTTTTTAAAAACTTTTCTAATTAACATTCTTAAATTGGCATCAAAATCCAACACTATATTTTTTAGTATTTCCTCTGGTCTTCCCCGGTATTTTGTCACATGAAATTTATCATCTTCTTTTAAAGAGTAATCGCTAAAATAATAGTTAGAAATACAGCGTCTTTGATCGTTTACAACAACCTTATTAACAGAGTGCCATGATGTACTGTGTGTTGCCATTACTGCTAACCTATTAAACATACTTTCAATAACTAAAGGTTCTTTTTTCGGACCATCTGGCCATAATTCTAAATGCCCGCCATTTTCATTTTTCCAATTTGGCGTAACGTAATATAACAAATTTAAAACACGCCATCGCTCTCTTTCTGCATCATGAGAATTATCTAAGTGTGGGTTTAAAAAATTATCTTCAGCCATTAAAGAAAGTCCACCTGCATATAGAGATTCATCTGCATATAAAGACTTTATATCACAAATTTCACTTATTATTTTTATGATTCTTTCGTCTTGAAAAGCATAAAGCACTTCTTCTAACAATGGGTTATGCTTATCCATTTGAGCAGATATATATTTGTATTCCCTTATACTTTTTAGGCAGCGCATCTCATCCTGTTTAGGAAATAATTCAAAACAAGCATTAGCTAATTCTTCTGGAAACAAATCGTCAATATAGAAACAACCTATTTTAGACTTAGTTTCATTATAAGCTTTTTTCAGGTTACTTTTCTGATGGCTTATTTTATCTAAAATTAAATCAGCAATTTTTTTTCGATCTATAGTTGATTGCATTTTACAATATTAGGCATAATATATACAATTTAAACATTTAAATAAAAAGAGTTATTCATCTTAAAAATGTATTTTTGATTTTATTAAAAATCAGATATGTTATCTATTTTAATACCAACTTTTAATTACGACACTTTACCTTTAGTGAAGTCAATACACAAACAATGTGTAAATAGCGATATTGTCTTTGAAATTTTGGTTTTTGACGACGGCTCTAACTCTGAATTAAGCAAAAAAAATAATGCCATAAATGAATTTAGGAACAGTGTATTTCAAGCATTAGATAAAAATATAGGTAGAACTGCATTAAGAAATGTTTTGGCAAAACACGCTAAGTATGATAATTTACTTTTTATTGATGCTGATACTTTACCTGCAAATGAAAATTTTATATCAAATTATCTAGGACACATACATACTAATTATCAATCTATATTTGGAGGTTATGCATATCAAAGGAAAGTACCCGAAAAAGATATGCTACTAAGATGGAAATACGGAAAGTCCTGTGAACAGGTAGATGCAAGTATTAGAAATAGAAATCCTTATAAAGTAATTATTTCTGGTAATATGCTCATTAAAAAAGGAGTTTTTCTATCTATAAATCATCATATGCTAGGTAACATGTATGGGCTTGACAATTATTTTGGTAGCCTATTGAAAAATAACAAAATAAATGTGTTGCATATAAATAATGCTGTAACGCATTTGGGCTTAGAAAGAAGTGAAATTTATTTGACAAAAAAAGAACTAGCTTCTGAGACCTTAATTAAATTAAATAGGGAAAACAAATTACCAAATCATACTAACAATTTATTAATTTGGTTTGTTTTTCTTAAAAAGTATAAGCTCAATTATTTCTTCAACTATTTTTACATTGCTTTCAATGCTATTTTAAAAAAAAATTTGTTGGGGAAAACTCCAATTGTATATATTCTTCAGCTTTACAGATTGTCCTATATGTGCCATAAGGATTTAAATTCTTAAAACATGAATAACGCTCCTGTTTTTTCTGTTATAATACCACTATACAACAAAGAAAAGTATATAAAAGCTACGCTTAACAGTGTTATACACCAAATCCATTCAACCTTTGAAATAATTATCGTAAATGATGGTAGTACAGATAATAGCTTAAAAGTAGTAAATAGTATTTCTGATTATCGTATCCAAATAATTAACCAACAAAACAAAGGCTTATCGGCAGCCAGAAATACAGGCATAAAAGCGGCTAAGTACGATTATATTGCCTTTTTAGATGCTGATGATTTGTGGTCTGAAGATTATTTGTTGGTAATTAGTAAACTTATTAAAAATGAAGAAGAAGCTGGAGTCTACTCAACTAAATCAGCTATTTTAAAACCAAAACAAAAATTTGACCTTTCCCAAACAACTTATAGCTCAAAAAAAACAACACTAATTTCGAATTATTTTCAATTCAAAAAAAATCTTTTTTCTAATAGTAGTGTCGTAATCAACCATCAAGTTTTTGATAATATAGGTTACTATGATGAAAGTATTAATTATGGAGAAGAAGAAGATTTTTTTATTCGCTGTTTTAGTAAGTATAAATTAGTGCACTACAACGAAAATAAGGTCTACTATTTAAAAGGTATAGAAGATCAGCTAACATCTCCAAATACTAAAATAGATAGAGTTATTCCAAATTACACAAAATACTTAACAAACGAGAACTATAAAACCCTAAAACCATATATTGATTTTATATATTTTAAGCTTGTGGTATTATACAAAATGGAGAGAAATAGAAAGTTAGTTAAAAAATTTAAAGCTAAAATTGAAATCTCAAATTTATCTTTTATTCAGAAAATTAAGTTTACAATACCAACTATACTTTTTTATTACTCAAAACATATTTACTTGTGGTTTCTAAAAATATTTTCCCATTCTTGAATAATAGTTTCTTCTGAAAACACTTCTAAACCTATAGTGCTATTAGCTTTAATTTTTTCATAAAACACATCATCTAATAAGGTATTTAACGCAGCTGTCAATTCAATTTTATTTTGATTCTCAACTAATACCCCATTTATATTGTGTTTAATAATTTCACTGGGGCCACTATTACAATTATAAGCTATCAATGGTGTACTTAAGTTTAGCGCTTCAAGTAAAACCATAGGAAATCCTTCAAACTTACTTGATAATACCAAAGCTTTAGCTTTTTGTATTAAAATGTATGGATGTTCCACAAAACCTTTTAATTCTATTAGTCTTCTACAACTCGAATTATCAATTAAATCTTGTAAATAATTCCTTTCTGGACCATCCCCCAAAATTAAAAGTTTAATTTTATGTTGTGGTAACTTTGATTGCTTATAACTCTCAATAAGTACATCAAACTGTTTTACTTCTGTTAACCTACCAACACCAATTATAAAGTTTTCAGGTACCTCAATACCATTATTCGTCTTTAATGGTAATTGGGAATCATCAATAAAGTTATAAATGGTTTTGCTGTTAATATTAAGTTTTTCCTTTAAATGATATCTTATTTCATTACATACCGCAATAAAACTATGCTTTTTAACATGAGGTAGTTTTGCCAACCAAGGTGATTTTAAAAACGAAAAGTAATACTGTAAATGATAATTATGAATACAATAAATAATATTAAACTTTCGAAAAATAAATTTAGAGAACACCAACTCCTTAATGTATTTATCCCTTAACCGATGATCAATTATAACATCAAATTTATTATCATTAAAAAAACTTATTAGTCTAAAAAGAGCTTTAAACTTTCCATATTTTTCTTTAACTAATCCAAAATTAAACAGAAACCCTTTATAACTATAAGTTATATTATTTTGCATGGAAAAAACAGTAACATCATAACCTCTTTTACTTAAAGATATAGACATATTAGCAGCCACTTTTTCTGCTCCTCCTGAACTTAAGCTAGAAACTAATAAACATATCTTTTTACTCATTTTCTATTTTGAAATATGTATCAAAATTAAATTTATCTATAACTATTCTATCTCTCTTTTGAAACGAGTTACTAAAAATGCTTCTCTGAGAATTCATACTTTTATGTTCTAGACCAAAAACATGTCCAATACTCTCAAAAGTATGGTCTGCCATAAACTTTCTGCTAGGCTCATAAACAAAGTCTTTAGGGTACTCAAAATCTTTTGAAGCCCAAAATATAAAAGGGATCTCGAACATACTTTTTGTTATAATCTCTTCTGAGCGTCCAAAAAAATCAGTGCCATCATAAATATTTTCACCATGGTCAGAGACATATAATAAAGCACTTTTCTTGTGTTGTTTATTTAACAATTCTATCAATTTAAAAACGATGTAATCATTATAGAGTACTGCGTTATCATATTGATTATTCAATAGTTCTTTTTTAGAAACCCCTTCACTATTTAATACAAATTTATTGTAAGCTTCTGGATAGCGCTTATTGTAATCAAAATGTGTTCCTATAAGCCTAATAAAAATCACTTTTTTGCCTGATTTTTTTAAAATCTCTTCATAATCTGGGATTAAAACCTCATCTAAAACTAAGGCATGTTTCTCTTTTAAATGATTATAAAATTTAAACCATGTTGAGGCAGATGCTATTTTACTACTTACATTATCATGATAACTTATAGGTCTTTGGTTAGATAACCAATAAGTATCATATCCTGCAGCATTAAATAATTCTACCAAATGAACATTAGATTCTTTATTAGATTCAATATCTATTGATGTTATAATTTTAGGAATAGATTTTAATGTAAATACATCAGTAGAAATTACATTATTAAAAACATAAAGATTGTTTTTTATTGCATTTAGTTTTGGGGTAGTCTCTCTATCATATCCATAAATTTGCATATGTTTTCTAGCTGTAGATTCTCCTAAAACAACAACCAAAACTTCGTTATTTGATGTTATATTAATATCGTGTTTTTTAACATCATTACTAAATTTAATGCTGCTCTGTAAGTCTATATAACCATAAGCTCCTCTAACTATATT
Organism: uncultured Flavobacteriaceae bacterium; assembly: GCA_947502975.1. GTDB lineage: Bacteria > Bacteroidota > Bacteroidia > Flavobacteriales > Flavobacteriaceae > Jejuia. The sequence goes on along the minus strand of CANNBV010000002.1, from coordinate 695,762 downwards.
ATGGTACGCATTACTCTCAATAAGTCCTGTGAATTTCAATATAAAAACTATAATTACAGTCCCAAAAACTGCAATTACATTACGATGCTTAAAATAATTTTTAAAGCTTAATTTTCTGATCTTAAAAAAGAAAAGAGTCGTTATAATTATAAATAAAACTATTGAAAAATTTATATAAGAACTAGAAAACTCCTTCATTTCATCAGGATTTGATCCTAATAGTAAATACATAAAAGATGAGGAGAAATTTGATGATACTGCCATATATGATGTAGTCTCTAACACCAAATAAAACAGATAAATAAAGAATAGAATATTTTTTAATAAATGATTTCTTTTAATACCACTGTTTATGAGTAATAGTATAATAATAAAGAAAAAAATATCTTCTACTAGATCTTGAACATCTAATAGAACCCAATCTATAAAACAAAGCAGAAAAATATATTTGAGCACTAACGGAAAAGCTAAAACTAGTATGCCTTTAATTCTTTTAAACATTAGCTTTTAAATATTTAGAGTTGTTAAAATACACCGAAAGAATAACTACTACTAAATATAAAAATATACTTAATACATACGCATAAAATACTCCATGTACAGTATATATATTTATTAAGTATAAACTCAATACATAAAACGTGACATATAAAATAGTATCAGAAATTAGATAAAATTTCACCATTTTTTTAGCATGAAATTGATAAGCTAATGAAAAAGCTATAATTTTTAAAAAATCGCCTATCAATTGCAGATGAAAAAACTGTTCTATACTTACAAACTCTTGTGTTAGAAATAGTTTTATGATAACCTCTTTCAAAAAAAACAATATCAAAAACATAACAATAGTTAGTGGAATTAGATATTTAAAATAAGATCTCATAATTGAATAATATCCTGAATTCGTTTGATTTTCTACCAATTTAGGTAATAAATATAATGTGAATAAAGAAGAGAAAAACATCATATAAAATGATGAAATTTTATTCATTGCTTCCCACAATCCAGCAGTTGTTATATCCAAATATGAAATAATTTTATTTCTAATCAAAAGATAAGAGATACTAATTAAAATAGCCGAATAAGTAGCCATAGCTACGTATGTTCCTATAGATTTTATAAAATGAATCGATATATTTTTTGTGTAATCAAAAACACTACTAAGAAAATTTCTAACATCACTGAACACTAAGCTTGAGAAAAAACTCAATGTTGGTACAATAAAAGTAGCTAAAAGCGCCCCTTTTAAATTAAAAAAATATATTAATATAAATGTAACCAGAGCATTTAATGCATTGGCTATTGTTACAAGAGCTGTGTACAATTTAAAGTTTTGAAGCCCATTGACAATATAAACAACAAGAAAACTGAGAGAAGCTATTGGAAGTAAAAAGGCAAAGGATTTGATGATATAGGACCATTCTACACCTAATAATACTTTTTCTCCTAAAAAATTAGAGAAAATAAATAATAGTGTTCCAAGAATAATTGAAAAACACAAGCTTAAAGTAATGGCTGAAGATACAACCAAACGAAACTGCTTGTTATCAGCTTTGTTTTCTGCCACATATTTAACAATGCCACTACTAAAACCTGTTGCAGTAATACCTAAAATTCCTTGTAACAAATTCCTTAGGTTCCCAATAACGGCATATCCACTGGGTCCTAAATAAATTGCACTAACCTTTGAGACTATAAAAGACGCTATCACCTTACCAAAAACAATAAAGCCATTGTAAGACACTACTTTTACAAATGAGTTTTCAAGAAGCTTTTTTAGCACTATTTAATAGTTTTATCAGACTCCACCCCAAAAAGTGAACTCCCAAAAATAAGCAAGATGACACCATAATACATCAAATAACTAACAAAATGACCAATTACAGCACCTTTAACACCATAAATTTTAATAAAGTAAATACTTGTGGTATATAAGATTATGACTAAAAATGCTTCGGTTATTACATAATGCCAAAACATTTTTTTTGCTAAAAACTGATATGCAATAATCATAGAAAGTACTTTTACAAAATCACCTAAAATTTGCCATAAAAACAAATCTTCAACAGGCTGAAACTCTTCTGTAAAAACAGCCCAAACTATGAATGGTCTTAATAGGTAGATTATCAATAATCCTGCTGCAAAATAGGGAATTACAGTTTTGTACAGAGAAAATACTTCGCGTTTAAATTCTTTAATGTCATTTATTTCGGAAAATCTGGGGATAATGTATAACCCAAGTAACGAACTAACCATCATTAAATAATACTTAGAAATGCGCAACATTGCTTCCCAAAACCCAGCATCTCTGTATCCTATTGTATCTATTATATGCGAGCGAATGGCTAAAACAACTAAAGGTAAAATTATAGCTGAAAATAAAGCCATTCCTGTGTAAGGACTAAGTTTCTTTAAGAATTTTAAGCTTACATGATTAACACTTATTAATGGCACTAAACTCTTTCTATTAATAATTCCAACCAACGTTATTAAGAAAATAAGAGATTCAGAAATAGCAACTGAAATTAAAGCACCATCTAAATTTTTCTGATAGATTAGTAAAAGTGCTACACACAAACTTAAAATCTGCCCAATTATGTTAATAATAATAAGTATTTTATACTTAGAAAAGCCATTCATAATCGAAAAAGCAAACATATTTAAAGCATAAAAAGGCAATACAATTGCGAAAATCTTTATGATGTAGACATAATTATTGTATGTGGGGAAAATAAGCTCATTTATAGTTTCTGCCTTAAAATAGCAGAAAAAAGAAACCAGAATTGTAGTTATAAACCCAATGTAGTAAACAGTTGAAAGTGTTTTACTAAGCCGTACTAAATCATCCTTGAATTCATTTACATACTTAACTACACCTTTATAAAAGCCAAGAGTGGCTAAGGTTTGGGCAGAAGCAACAAAGTTTCTTAGATTCCCAACCAATGCTAAACCTTCTGCTCCAATAATAACAGCTATAGCTTTTGAAGTCAGTAAACCAGCAATAATACGAGTAAAAACAGCAGCGGTTTTTAAAGAACCAACTTTTACTAATACTTTGTTATTAATATAACTAATTAAGTTTTTCAAAAGACATGATTTGTTGCGGTGACAATCAAAAACTTCTACATTTTATAGTCATAGAGCTCTCAAATATACAAAACGAATCATAAGAGAATTATTGTTTATACACTGAGAAATCCCACTATTTTTTTAGGGCATGATATAAGTTTATAACTAAAATTGCAGCATTAGTAATGATAATTGGTTTTGATATGGGTTCTAAATAAAACCCATATAATATAAACAACAAACACCCTACTGCATTTACGAGTCTTAACTTAGTAATGGACTTCATTAAGAAAGACACTAAAACAGTAGCCATTGCTGCATAGCCCAACCACTCTACTATTTCAATCCCTAAAAACATCATTAAACAGATTTATTACGCTTACGTTCTACTTCCGTTAAAAATATCTTTCTTAAACGTAAATGATTTGGAGTAACCTCAACATATTCATCCTTTTGGATATATTCTAAGGCTTCTTCTAAAGAAAACTTAATTGCAGGTACTATTTTAGCCTTGTCATCAGCTCCTGAAGAACGTACATTACTTAACTTTTTAGTTTTAGTAACGTTTACAGTCATATCATCGCCTCTGGAATTTTCACCAATAACTTGTCCTTCATAAATATCTTCACCTGGATCAATGAAGAATTTACCTCTTTCCTGTAATTTATCTATTGAATAAGGAATAGCTTGACCATTTTCCATAGACACTAAACTTCCATTCTGGCGTTCTGGAATTCCTCCTTTTAAAGGTTGATATTCTTTAAAACGGTGAGCCATAATCGCTTCACCAGCAGTGGCAGTAAGCAACTGATTTCTTAAACCTATAATTCCTCTAGATGGTACAATAAACTCACAAACCATTCGCTCTCCTTTAGCTTCCATACTTAGCATTTCTCCTTTTCGCATAGTAACCATTTCTATAGCTTTTCCAGAAACAGTTTCTGGTAAATCTATCGTCATTTCTTCTACAGGTTCACATTTTACACCATCTACTTCTTTAATAATCACTTGAGGCTGCCCTATTTGCAATTCATACCCCTCACGACGCATTGTTTCTATCAATACAGATAAATGCAATACACCACGGCCAAACACCATAAATTTATCAGCACTATCTGTCTCCTCAACGCGTAATGCCAAGTTTTTCTCTAATTCTTTGGTTAAACGCTCTTTAATATGCCTAGAAGTCACGTATTTTCCATCTTTACCAAAAAATGGAGAATCGTTAATAGTAAACAACATACTCATTGTAGGCTCATCAATAGCAATAGTTTTTAGGCCTTCAGGGTTTTCCCAATCTGCAACGGTATCACCAATCTCAAAACCTTCAAGACCAACAATCGCACAAATATCACCAGCTATTACTTCTTCAACCTTCTTTCGACCTAAACCTTCAAATATGTGCAGTTCTTTAATTCTAGATTTCACAATAGAACCATCTCTTTTAACTAAAGAAATATTTTGATTCACTTTTAACTCTCCGCGAGTTAAACGCCCAATAGCAATTCTTCCTGTAAACGAAGAAAAATCCAGTGATGTTATTAGCATCTGTGTAGTCCCTTCTTCAATTTTTGGCTCAGGAATATGTTCAATTACCATATCAAGTAAAGGCTCAATATTTTTAGTTTCATTTTGCCAATCCTCGCTCATCCAATTGTTCTTTGCAGAACCATAAACCGTCGGAAAATCCAATTGCCACTCCTCAGCACCCAATTCAAACATCAAATCAAAAACCTTCTCATGTACCTCATCAGGCGTACAATTTTCTTTATCCACTTTATTGATAACCACACATGGTTTTAAACCTAAATCTATGGCCTTTTGCAATACAAAACGAGTTTGCGGCATTGGTCCCTCAAAAGCATCCACCAATAATAACACACCATCAGCCATATTTAAAACACGCTCTACTTCTCCACCAAAATCGGCGTGACCAGGAGTATCAATAATATTAATTTTAGTATCTTTATAAATTACAGAAACGTTTTTAGAAGTAATAGTAATGCCTCTTTCACGTTCTAAATCATTATTATCTAGAATTAAATCCCCTGTATTTTCATTCTCACGAAACAATTGACAATGGTACATTATTTTATCAACCAATGTTGTTTTACCGTGATCAACGTGTGCAATAATTGCAATATTTTTAATATTAGCCATAATAGTGCCTTATTTTAAGCGTGCAAAGGTACATGTTATTTATCAGATAGTTAAACATATGTTGTAATTAAAATTTGTATTACAACCAACTTACGGTTCCGTTAATTAAAATAGTATTTTGGGCGTTCCCCTAAAGGGTCGGGCTTTACGTTACAAGTCCTCGCACCTCCTTCGTCGGGCTGTGGGCTTTCCTCTGCAATCCCTAACGCACATATCCGCCAAAAGCAGTAATTTCCTAAAGCAAACACTTACCAGAAAACAACAGTTTTAAGTGACACTCTTTTTGTAACTTTGCGCCTTAAAAGGTAAGCATATGCAACTGTCTGAAATTCCAAAACTAAAACACACCAATACTAACAATTTCTTTTTACTCTGTGGCCCTTGCGCTATTGAAGGTGAAGACATGGCACTTCGCATCGCCGAAAAAGTCGTCGCCATAACAGATAAATTAGAAATTCCATATGTGTTTAAAGGTAGTTTTAAAAAAGCAAACCGTAGTAGAATTGATAGTTTTACAGGAATTGGAGACGAGAAAGCTTTAAAAATCTTGAGAAAAGTATCCGAAACTTTTGATGTACCAACAGTAACAGATATTCACGAAGTTACAGATGCCCAAAAAGCAGCCGAATATGTAGATGTATTGCAAATACCTGCCTTTTTAGTCCGCCAAACCGATTTAGTAGTTGCAGCTGCTAAAACAGGAAAAGTGGTAAACTTAAAAAAAGGACAGTTCATGAGCCCCGAAGCCATGAAACATGCCGTACAAAAAGTAAAAGACGCTGGTAGTAACAAAGCATGGATTACCGATAGAGGCACTATGTTTGGCTATCAAGACATGATCGTAGATTTTAGAGGCATTCCTACCATGCGTAAGTTTGCACCAACAGTGCTTGACGTTACACATTCCTTACAACAGCCAAACCAAAGTGCAGGCGTTACTGGAGGAAGACCAGATATGATTGAAACTATTGCCAGAGCCGGAGTGGTAAATAATATTGATGGTTTATTTATTGAAACACACTTTGATCCTGCTAACGCAAAAAGCGACGGCGCGAATATGTTACATTTGGATAATTTAGAAAAGTTACTCACCAATTTAATAGCTATCAGAAAGACAATAAGTTCGTTATAGAAGAACCCTTTTTGAATTTTGAATTAAATGTCAAATGTCAGTTCGAGTGATTTTGAGGCACTAAAAATCGTATCGAGAACCAAATAATAAGCTAAACCACTCGACAAGTTAATTTATTTATTGTAGAATGATTTACCCTTTTGTTTTTTAGCTTCTTCCAAAATAGCAATACATATATCATCATCAATATCTTCAACAGAAGCATATCGTAACGACTTAACTACTTTACGGTTTTCGCTAACAAGGTATTCATCAAATTTATCGAGGTAAGCAGAATGCCAAAACCCAACATCTACAAATTGTTTTTTATGACTCGCGTTTAAATAACACATGGGTGTTTCTCCAATATAGTAACATGGAATTCGCCATTTATATTTCAATTCCGCATCTGGAACTGTATGCTCAATCAGTACTTGAATATGCATCAAAATAGAGCGATACGGTTCAGGTTGATTTAAGATATATTCTTCTGCAGGATTCATTGTGTTTTTTTACTCAACGTAAAATTAACAAAAATTTATACGTCATAATTAAATTAATTTTATTTACTTTGTATTTCAAAGTACTTTTATATGGAATCAAAAGATTATCTAAAAGACATTAGCGAGATTAAAAATATGATGAATAAATCTTCTCGCTTTATTTCACTAAGTGGGCTATCGGGTATACTTGCTGGTATTTATGCTTTAATTGGTGCAGGTATTGCTTATTGGCTAGTTATAACTTACAGTGATGGATATTTAATTCTTGATGGCTGGGTTTATGAGAGCTGTCTACTTACTTTAGTTATTGTAGCAATATTGAGTGTTGGAACAGGTATTCTTTTAACCACCAGAAAAGCAAAAAAGGATGGTGCCAAAATTTGGGATACTACTTCAAGGCGTCTTGTCTTTAACTTTTTAATTCCTCTAGTTGTTGGTGGTCTTTATATATTAATCATTTTAAGTCAAGGTAAATATGGGCAATCGGGAGGTTTAATGTTAATTTTTTATGGTCTAGCTTTAGTAAATGCATCTAAATATAGTATTGGAGACATTCAATATTTAGGATATGTACAAATAATTCTTGGATTAGTTGGAGCTTGGAAACCTGGTTATGGGTTTTGGCTTTGGGTGATTGGTTTTGGTTTTATGCATATTATTTATGGCACTTGGATGCATTTAAAATATGATCTAAAAAAGTAAGCAGTATTCAATCGCAGTATTCAGTAACTTTGAGCTATAAATCAAAATAGATTCCTGCCTTCGCGGGAATGACAAAATGAGTATAATTAACAACATAAATAAATTATTTGATCACCGTATTAGGCTAGGTATCATGTCTGTCTTAATGGTAAACGAATATGCTGATTTTAATATGTTGAAAGAACTCTTAGGTGCAACTGACGGCAATTTGGCAAGCCATACAAAAGCTCTTGAAAAAGCTGAATATATAAAAGTAGAAAAACAGTTTATAGGTAGGAAGCCAAACACCCGCTACTCTACTACCAAACTAGGAAGACTAGAATTTAAAAAACATATAGAAGCACTAGAAAAATTAATTAATAAACAATAGACCCCAGCAAAGACTGGAGTGACAAAACAGAAATCAAATTTTTTTATCATTTTACTTTGAAAAACAAAGTACTTTAAAATTATAGATATGGAAACACAAGAACACACACCGCAACACAACAAATTTGGACATTGGCTTAAAACATCAATTACGGCACGAATGCTTATGGTTGGGTTTTTAGTTATCATTCTATTAATCCCATTATCCTACATAAGTAGTTTAATTAACGAGCGAGCCTATAGACAACAAGACGTTGTAAACGAAATCAATCAAAAATGGGGTAACAATGTTTTAGTTTATGGCCCCATATTAAAGCTTCCATATAAAACGTATACAGAAACAAAAACCTATAACGAAAAGACCAAAACTTATTTCAAGGAAACACAAACACATATTAAGTATGCTTACATTTTTCCAGAGCAACTAAATTCTAAAGTAGATGTAAACTCTAAAACCTTAAAACGAGGTAATTTCGAATCTGCGGTTTTTACCACTCAAATGGACTTTACTGGACATTATATCCCTGTTGACTTAACTGCTAAGGGTGTTAAAAACGAAGATATTATATGGGATAATGCAACAGTCATCATAAAAACTTCAAACCTAAAAGGCATCAAAAGTGAAATTCAAATAAAGCTAGAAGATAAAGCCTATAATTTTGAAACCAATTTTAACCAAAATAAAAATAACAATCTCGATGTATTAGAATCTAGTTTCATTAAAGATGTAGACGTGTTCAAGTCTAAAAATACAGATTTCACCTTTTCAATTACATTTAATGGTAGCCGAAAAGTTGAGCTTATTCCTATCGGTAAAATTACCACAATGCACATGGCCTCGAATTGGGCAGATCCTAGTTTTATGGGTAATTATTTGCCTAATGATGAAACCAAACAAATCTCTAAAGATGGTTTTAAAGCAGACTGGAAAGTATTGCACATTAATCGTGCTTTTTCGCAACAACACCTTAAAAGCATTCCCAACCTTAGTCAATTTGCATTCGGTACAAAGTTTATGGTCATGGTAGATGAATATCAAAAAAGTGAACGTTCAGCAAAATATGGATTCTTAGTTATAGGGCTTACATTCCTTATATTTTTTCTCATCCAAACGCTGAGCAAAATAAGTATACATCCTTTCCAATATTTAATGATTGGTATTGCTCTTACTATGTTTTATACACTTTTAGTCTCAATATCAGAACACAGTAATTTCTTAAAAGCCTATTTAATCGCTGGTATTTCGGTAATCGTTCTCATCACCTTATACTCAAAATCTATATTAAAAACATTTAAGTTCCCATTATTCATAGGGGCATCTTTAAGCGCATTATATGCTTTTATCTATGTCATCATACAACTAGAAAACTATGCACTACTCGTAGGTAGTATTGGTCTGTTCCTCATACTAGCCATCGTCATGTTTGTATCCCGAAAAATAGATTGGAACAATGGTTAATTGTATTGGTTAGTGTTTTTTTGAGGGCGTTTCCCCCGCCCAAAAGCGGGGGCCGCGCTTTCTACTATATCTTTTTCTCGCACCTCAAAAAAGGATGCCGTTTCAATCACTAACGCAGAAGAACATTATGGAAAATATAATAACAACAAGTAAATCAATTGCCATTATTAGCTTTGGAGTAGGAACTATACTATTTGCATTACAGCTTTATAATCCATCATCAGATGTTCTAATCGGTCCAGGAATAGTTTTCATATTCATAGCAACTATTATAAACATCATTTCATTTCTGGCACTAATATTTTCACTGTTAGGTACAAAAGGATATAGAATTAAAACACTCAAAACTATAGGGGTTGTATTGTTAAATATACCAATAGCAGTAATATACTTCTATATTTTAATTGAATCAATATGATGCTTAAATTCAATAAAACATATACAATCTTAACATTAGTATTATTACTTGTTGAGGTGCTCATCGCCATATACCTAAAAACAGGATTTATTCGTCACACTGTTGGTGATTTTCTAGTAGTGATTTTAATCTATTGCTTCTTTAAAAGTTTTTTTCATATAAATGCAATTAAACTAGCCATAGCAGTATTTCTTTTTGCCCTATGTATCGAGCTGCTCCAACTACTTAATATACTTAGCCTACTAAATATGGAGAAAAATAAAGTGGCCATCTTATTGTTGGGTAGCACATTCCATCTTACCGATTTGCTAGCTTATGGGCTAGGCTTGCTTTTTTTCTTAATGATTGATTTAAAATTTATTTCTAATGAATACTATTAATTGAACTTATACGATCTAAAGTAAATAATTAACTGTTGAATAAATGAAAATGCCAGTTCACTCATTTCACCTTTCAAAATTATTAAATAAGGAATAGATTTAGTGTACACATTATTTCACCAGACTAATTTAACCTTTCAAAATTGATACTTTATGAAACTTGAATTCAATACAACTTTTTTTCAGATTACCGTACTTATTTTAATCTCTAAAATCATATTTTCTCAGGTATCACTTAGCGCAATTACATCTCATTGTTTAAATAATTCATTTACTATAATGAGTTTTTATTGTTTTCTAAGAAGTCTTATTAATATCTATCCATTATACATAGGTTTATCAATATTAATCTTTTTTCTTACTTCTAGGGTGATAGAATTAACAAAGATTCTAAGATACTTAAACTCGGAATTAAACGCTTTAACAAATCCAACTATAAACACTACCCTAGAAATCTCAAGCATCATTACCTATATACTAGGTATAGTTTTTATTTTAATTATAGACTTAAAATTTATCTCAAATGAATAATATCAAGCAATTAATATTCAGTCAGTTTAGAGTTTTATCAATACTTACTACATCTGTTATATTCAGTATTCTATTACTAATGATTAGAATGAAATTAACTCATTCCTTCTTTTACTTGTTCTTGGTTTGGAATTTGTTTTTAGCAGTCATTCCCTATGCCATAACCACATATTTGATGAGCATCCCCAAACTCAATAAATTGTGGTTAGTACTTTGTTTTGGGGTTTGGCTGCTTTTTTTACCTAATGCACCATATATCGTTACAGATTTGCTGCATTTAAGAATAAGTGACACCTCATTTTTATGGTTAGATATTTTAGTTGTGTTATCGTTTGCTAGCTCAGGCTTATTACTTTTTTTCTTATCAATTTTGGATATGAAACGTATTCTAAAACCCTATATAAATACTTCTAAAATTAAATTTCTAATTTTTAGCCTTTTTTTCTTAAATGGTTTTGGGGTATATCTTGGGCGGTTTTTACGTTATAATTCTTGGGAGATATTAAGCAATCCCAAATACTTATTTGAAGATATTTTTACCATCCTATTGCAACCGTTTTCGAATCCAGAAGCTTGGTTATTTACATTTCTATTTGGTCTCTTTTTAAGTTTAGGTTTTTGGATGTTCCAGTCACTTAATACAACTCACAAACAAAATCAGTCATGAAAGTAAAACTCATACTACCCGCATTGGCAGAAGCCAAAAGTCCGTTTTGGAGACCCATAAAATACTCATTATTCCCGCCTTTAGGATTAGCCACATTAGCTGTATTTTTGTCACCAGATGATGAGATTGATTTACAGGATCTGCATCTAGAAGCCTTAAACCTTGAATACAATATTACCTTTATTAGAATCTATTCTATCTAAAGTGAATTACAAATCAAAACATTTAAAATCTTCGAAAGACATAGAAATAATTAAGCCTTACATCGAATAGTCATCTTTTTTGAAGTGCTTAGTGAAGAAAAGTTCTATTTTCATATTTCATTAATTGAAAATTAAATCATGGCAGAAGTTCTTTATCCTCAGAGCCCAACTAATGTTCCTAAAAAACTTACGGCGCTTCCATCATCTTATCAAGCTAGAGCTTTTTTAGCAATTTTAGCAATCCTATTATTTTTTCTATTGTACGCCGCCCTTGTAGCTGTATTGGGGTATTTGGTATATTATGCTGTTATCTACGATATAGGCAACATAAACAAAATCACTATACTCCTAAAAGTAGGAGCTATTGCTGGTGCCGCTATGTTATTTGTATTTACTCTAAAATTTATTTTTAAGCTTAAGAATCATAAGCCCAATAATAGAATAAAACTAAAGAAAAAAGACTATCCTAAAATTTGGGAATTCGTTTATAAAATTTGCAAAGAAACAGGAGCACCTAAACCAAAAAATATTTATGTTGATCCTGATGTAAATGCATATGTTTCTTATACCAATATGTGGTTAAGTCTATTCTTACCAGTAAAAAAAGAATTGACTATTGGTATGGGGTTAATCAGCTGTTTAAATTTCTCAGAATTTAAAGCTGTTGTAGCTCATGAGTTTGGACATTTTGCACAACGAAGCATGAAAATTGGTAGTTATATTATTTCTGCCAATACCATCATACATGATATGATTTTCGCTAGGGATAAATGGGATGACCTACTAGATCAATGGAGAGCTTCGGATATTAGGCTTTCTGCTGCTGCTTGGGTTATTACTCCCATAATTTGGATTATCCGCCAAATACTCAATCTATTTTATCAGTTTTTAAACATTATGTATTCCTCGCTGTCCAGAGAAATGGAATTCAATGCAGATAAAGTGGCGATTAGTACAGCTGGAAGTGACGCCATTATATCAGCTCTATGGCAACTAGAAAACGGGTTTAATAATTGGAACAACACTATGAACAATGCCTATTTGGCATCACAAAAAAAGATTTTCGTTAAAAACCTTTATATGCATAATGATTTAGCTATCGAGAGACAATCTGATACTCAAAATAAATTGTTAGACAACCTTCCTCAAGATTCTAGAGGAGGTAAAACTTATTTTTCTAGTTCAGAACATTCTAAGGTAAATATGTATGCTAGCCATCCGCCAAATGATAAACGACAAGATAATGCAAAAGTACCTTACATCGTTTGCGAAATGGATGATAGGTCACCATGGATTTTATTCGATACTAAAGAAAAACTCCAAAAAGAAATGACAGCATTGGTATATGATACTTATTTAAATAAAAAAGATGTTGAACATGCTGAAGCCACTATTTTTGAACAGTTTATCGCTACTGAAAATAAGGGAAAAGACTTATTAGAAGCCTATGATAATACTTTTGAAAACAGATTTTTACAAATCCCTAATTCTGAAGATTTAAATAAAAAGGCTCTATCAACCGAAGTTTCGAAAACGCAATTAGATAAGATTTCTACTGAATTAAAAACGTTAATGAAGCCTGTACGTGATCTTGAAAAACTAATGACTAAAGCCAGTGAAATTTCACAAGGCACAAGTAAGGAAACTACATTTGCTTTTAAAGGACAAACCTATAAAAAGAAAAATTTACAAGAAGGCTATAATTTAATCTTTAATGAAAGAGAAAAATTGTTTACTGAAAACTTTAAAGATTGGGATGCATCATTTTGTACATTTCATTTAGCATTAGCAAAAAAAGCTTCAAAAGAAAAAGAATTGAGTGATTTATACAGACAGCATACTGAATTATCGAACCTATATAAGGCAACTGTAAATACTAAAAACAGAATATACCAAGAACTTAACAATATACAAACTAGAGAAGATGTTACACAAGCAGAAGTTAATAGGTTTGGGCATCGCGTAAATGATTACTTCTTTAATCTAAATAACGAATTGGATAAACTTGAAGCTATTACATTTGTAAATTTACCAAATATTGACGATGTAAAAGAACTAAGAGAAGCCATCGTTGAAGGTGGTGAATTTAAAAAAGAAAGTGGGCAAATTTTTGAAAATGGTGGTTTTTCTAGATTACTAAATACACTCGAAAATGCCACAATACATTGCCAACGAATTGACCAAAAAAGTATTGGTGTAATACTAGAGTTTCATCATGAATTACATGAATTCATTGAAGATTAATATTACTCTAAACCATCTACATAAGGCTGTAAATAACTAAAATGTTCTGTGAGTTTTCCGTTTTCGGTGATTTTGGCACGTTCTAAAACACCATCTGCATCATTATTAAAAAATGCAGGTATAACATGTTCTAAAAACATATCGCCAAAGCCTTCGCTGGCATCTTTTGGTAGCTCGCAGGGCAAATTATCAACTGCCATAACAGTAATGGCGCCATCGGCATTAAAAGCAACCTCACTTTCTGTTTCTGGATGGTATCCGTAAAAAGGCTCTGCTATGGTTGAAGCTCGCAATGTAGAAGCTACAGGGCCATCAATATCACAAGAGATATCGGCAATTAAATTGATATTAAAATCTGAATGTTTGGCATCTTCTCTTGTAAATAAATAGGGAGCTTTGTTGCCATAAAAATGTCCGGCTATAAAAAAATCGGTTTCTTTAGCATAAGGCATAAAGTTACTTTCGTAACCCGTTGGGTCTTTATAAAATTCCCACTTATCACCTACTTTACCATCTTTTCTCTTGCTGTATTCCATAACATCTACCAAACAATACACTGGCTCAGTAAATTTAGAGGTTAAATACAAGGCATCACTTACTTGTTTGATTTTTAAATGGTCTAAAATTTCTTTAGCTCCTAATGCTACTTTACCTGTACCTGACAATAAAATTTTAATATTTGGAAGTGTAATTTTATCTAATTCGCGCTTCACCTCGTCTAAATCCGCAAGTGTTTCTACTTTTGGTAAGTTATACAACCCATCTCGAAGCCCTAAAGCTCTAAAGCCATTGTATGCACCTACTAAACCTGCATAGCGACCAAAACCAATTAATCTAAAACCATTACTACCAACTATGGTCTCATGATCGTAAAGCTCTATATTTTTTTCTAAAATCGCTTTAAGTAGTTTACGGTTATAAGGTTGCTTTTTTATAGTATGTGAAAAGAAAAAGTACTTTTTATTGGGAATTAAGTTTTCAATTGGCACTTCTTTTACACCAATCATCACATCACAATCTGATATATCTTCTGATACTTCAAAACCTTTTGATTCGTAAGCTTCATCTGAAAACACACGAATATTAGAAGCTTCTACTTTAAAAGTGGCTTTTGGATATTTTTCTCTTGCTTCTGCTAATTTTGATGGTGAAAATACCACACGACGGTCTGGCGGGTTTTTACGTTCTTTTATGATGGCAAACTTCATGTTAATTCGTTTATGTGTTTAATCGTTTATCTGTTCTCAAACTACTGAATACTGCGACTGTGAACTGACTACTGAATTTATTGGAATAATTTTTGCTCTAAATTAGTTGGATTTACCATGATTTACAAAGATTTTGGTAAATTTGCCGTCCGCGTTAGGGATTGAAGCGGCATACTTTTGCTTTTTCAGCAAAAGATATAGCGGAAAGCCCGACCCACTTTTGCCATTAGAAGCAAAAGTGGGTAACGCCCAACTTAAAATTATCGTTGAGTTCCCGAAACAAGTTCGGGATTAATTCGATTACGGTACGCCCAAATAGCGTACCTATCTCATTGAAGGGGTCGACTGGTTTTGACAGCGAGATTAATTGAACGGTAAGCACGTCGTGTAATGGCATTGAAACACGTTAAAGGCTAGACCAAATTTTAAACGGCGAGAATAACTACGCTTTAGCTGCATAATTCGAATTATAGTAGAATTAGCCTAGGCTCACAAGGTGAGCAAGCTTTATGTCTCCAGAAAGCCTTGATTGACGGCGTTCTATTTTGAGGCATCGTAAATGTCAATATAGAAAAGGTGGCGCTTTGACGCCTTTTTGAAGCTAAAGAAGATAAGTTGTAAGTAGGTTGTCTTTAACCAGTTTACAATCGAAAACCTAAGAATAGACTAAGCGTGTAGAAAACTCTTTGGTTACTTGTTTGGACGAGAGTTCGATTCTCTCCGACTCCACTCGAGAGGACAACTTTAATTTTTCAGAAAGTTGTCCTCTTTTTTTATTACCTAAATCATTGTCTATCTGCAATATAAGGCGTAACACTTCATTAATTCTAGTAGTTCGACATTTTTTTTCTTCAAAAAATAAATTTTCAGGAAATATCGAACTTATTAATTTTTGCTTCTCATTAACTGATGAATTTTTATAGTGTTCCTTTAAGTTTTTTAATAAATGAATTCCTTTTTTGAGCCATATTTTATATTGACTATTTGTTGTTTTAAGCTCCTTAATTTTATCTAATATTTCTTCTCGATTTAAATTATAACGATTGTGCGCTTCCGAAAATGAATCAGGATTAATCTTACCATCTACCAATAAGTCTTGAAGATTTTCCAATCTTTGAGTTGTGGTTTTTAAGGCTTCTTCTAGTTTTTTACGCTTTAAGACTATTTCTTGTTCATTTCCTAAAAGTAATTTTTGAATCATCATTTCATAAATTGTTTCTGCACCTTTAACAAATCTAAAATCATTAAGAATAGCCTCTATAGTTAAATCAACTTTTTTTGCTGAGATTCGTTCTTCTTTGCAATTATTACAGTGATAGTAAAAGTATTGCTTTCCTGTTTGACTTCTTGACGGACTACCTGTCAATTTACTGCTACATTTTGAACAATATAATAAACCGCGTAAGGGCAATTCTTCCCTTTTAGAATTATACGCTGGTTTACTAGATATCTTTCTTCTATTTCCTAAAACATTTTGCACTTGATAAAACAACTCTTTTGATATAATACCTTCATGTTTGCCTTCGACTAGCACTTTAGGTTCTTCTTCATATGCAGGAACTACAATTTTCCCCATATACATAGGGTTTTTTAGAATTAGTGATATATTATTTCTACTAATATTCATACCTACTCTCCTCAAATCTTGCCTAATCTCTGATTGCGATTTCCCTTTGAGTATTTCTTGATAAATCTTTTTTACATATTTGGCTTTATCACTTGGAATAATGATAGGTTTATTATCCACATCTCGTGTATTTTCATATCCAAATGGAGCTTGGCGACACCATCTACCTGCTTTTAGAGAACCCCTTATACCTCCTCTAATTTTTAATGACCTCCTATCATTATCTATTTCAGGAAATACTAAATAAATCGCCAACATGGCTTTACTCTCAGGTATAGAAAAATCAATAGGTTGTTCAATTGCTTGCACTTCTATACCAAAAGTTCTAAGTTTTCTTAGCATTAGATTTGCATCTGTCATATTTCTTGAAAACCTATCCCAAGTTGTTATGAAAAGATAATCCAACTCATTCTTGTGTTTTTTAGCATAATCTAAAAACTTATTGAACTCTGGCCTATTAAAGTTTTTAGCAGAATAATCTTCTTTATAATGCTTAACAACTTCAATGTTATTTCTATGACAATATTTTGTTAGTTGTTCAAATTGAACATCTAAGCTATAGCCTTTAGCTTGCTCATCACTACTCACACGGCACATAATTACTGCTCTTTTCATAACTCTGAATTTTTATATAACTCAATACTCATTAAAGCAAATTCTTCTAATAATTTGAGAACTTGCTTTACTTCTTTATCGTTTAACTTTTCGTTTCTATTAGCATTCAATATTCGTTTTGTTTCACTAATTGATAACATGTTTCATTAACATGTGCATCACCTTCACTTTCTATGATAGGTTTACTGTTTATTAAATGATCTGATGTGTTCAGTATCATAATTTATATTTTTGAGTATTTTCAAAATTCACAATTTTACCATTTACAGATTCAATTTGAATATTTGAATAATCTCCTTTTTTTATATGTTCCAACAGACGGCTTTCTACTGACGCTTTCTTTGTTGTCTTAATTTCAATCATTTTCATCTCATTAGATTCAAACCTTATCTTTATACTCTTAATGTTTTTGTATTTTTTTCTAACAACTTTTAGAAGATTATGTTCACTTTTAGTTAAAATAGATTTAAACCTATCTGCATTACTTTGTATATCAATATCTTTTACGATAAATTTTTTAATAATTCCCGTAATTGAAATAGACAAATGCGTTTTCTTTAAATATTCAAGGTATTCAGAATCATTATGACTTTCAATTTCTTTGTACACCTCACCTGATATTGGAAGACAAAGACCTGGTATATCATTAAAGAATAATACTGATACTATGTCATTATAAGTTATGGCATTTATAATAAGCATCTCTAGTAACGAAAACTTTAATGACTCGGCTGGATTAATATTGTCAATATCCCGCATAAATTCTTCTGCCTCTTCCTCGTCGTAAATTTCAAGTATTTTCTCTTTTTTAGCGTTGTATCCCTTAACAAGTAATTCATTATCAATAATCTCAGATAGACATAAAAGATAATCTTCAATCATATGGTACGCAAATCCGTAAAACCTTAGCTGTTCAACAATCTTTAACCAAGTATATTCAACATAACTATATCTTCGTTGTGCATTCTTTTCAAAATCTACATGAGGCCATAATAATTCATTATTTTCCCACCTTACAAAATCATTATACACAACATCTAATTCTGTTTTAAGGAATACAGGAGCTCTAAGCTCTTCTATTAGAAAATAAGCATCTTTAAAGTTTTGATAATGTTGTTTTTGAGAAATCATACAAGTATTTTAAAAATCTAAAATACAAAAAAGTTTGTTTTAAAGAAAACTTTTTATGTTTACAATGAATTAGAGATTCCTAAAATGAAAACAGGAATATTTTCTTTTAAAAAATTTCATGTAATTTAGTACCAGAAAATATAGTATAGCGTTAGCTATTTAATCTTGTCAAGGAAAACTGGTAATTTTTAGATGCACAAGATAAATAGACAATTCGCTTGCGCTACGGCGTGGGCTTAGTTTATTTGTGCATTGGGTATACCAGTACCTCCTTGACGGTAAGCTACAGTCCCACGCTTATTTATTTACAACCTTCACTTTGGGACTGGGTGAGTAAAACCTTTACTTATGAAACCAGTCCAATTGAAATTAGCCTTTACTTTATTATTTGTATTTGTATGCTCTATCGCATTCGGACAAAAACTATTAATTGAAAAACCAAAAGATAAAACTCAGAAACAAGCCTACCTTAAACCGATTAACTCAAAGTATTCAGCTTCTACCGCTTTATTTCTTAATGGAAATAATGCCTCTTCAAAAACAAATTCCATAACAAAAAAAGGAATAGATTATGTTAATACTGCCATACTTCTCAATGAAAGTTGTTCCATTGACAACATTAGAGATTTACCAATTCTTTTAAATACGGGTAGCAAACATACAATTACCGCACTAGTGCCAATAGACAGTTTTGAGTTGGTATCAAATAATGATTGTGTTAAATATCTAGACATCGGAGTTCCTAGCAGGCCTTTACTAGATGAAGCGCGGTTCTTTACTAATACAGATGAAGTACATGAAGGCTTAGGTCTTAATTCCAGTTATGACGGTACTGGAGTTGTTGTCGGAATAATTGATACGGGATTCGACTTTACACATCCTACATTTAAAGACGCTAATGGAGACTTAAGAATAAGTAAAGTTTGGATTCAAAATGATATCAGTGGGTTATCCCCAGCAGGATACAATTACGGAACAGAATATGTTGGAGAAACCCAAATCTTAACAAAACAAATAGATACAAATACGGAATCTCATGGAACACATGTTACAGGTATTGCTACTGGTATTGGAACTAATAATTCAAGTAATGACTATAGAGGCATAGCATACAATAGTGAAATCGTTTTGGTTTCTTATCAACCAACAATAAATCAACAAATTTCAAATAACAGTACGAACATTATAGATGCCCTAAACTATTTGGTCAATTATGCTAAATCCATTAATAAACCAATTGTAATAAATATGAGCTTAGGCTCACATTTTGGTGCTCATGATGGTTCTTCCATACTAGACCAAGAGATCGATGACTTATCAGGTGATGGGATTATAATTGTGGGGTCTGCTGGTAACGAAGGGAATAAAAAAATCCATGCTTCATCTACATTTAATACTAAAGAAACCAAATACTATTTTGTTGAGAATAATCAAAAACCATCAGTGGCAATCGATATATGGGGAAATGTAAATACTAATTTTGATATCAGTTTTAGTATTTATAAGACCATAACGGATAATTGGATTGCTGTAAATCCAGAGTATTACAATACAAATAACAGTTCTAATAATCAAATTGAATTAAATGACAGCAGTGATAGCGATAAATGGATTATAAATTATGCAATACCTAATCCAGAACCAAATCTTAAACCACGAGCTTTAGTTACTGTTAACTATTCCAATGACCTATCGTTAAATGACGGAGATATCTTTGTTCTTGAAATTAAAGCTGAAAACACAACAATACATGCTTGGTGCAACTCTGAAAAAGAAACAGCTGTATTTGAAAACTATGCCTATGCTAATGTAGAAGATGGAGACACTAATTTTACTGTAGCGGAAATAGGTGGAACTGCTAATGATATTATAACGGTTGGGGCTTACACTTCTAAAAGTAGTTATGTAGATTTTTCTGGAAATAGTCACAATATTCCTAATACTCTTGGAGATATAGCTCCTTTTTCTAGTATAGGCCCTACTGTAGACGGTAGAATTAAACCTGACATTACAGCTCCAGGAAATGTAGTAGTATCCTCTGTTAATTCTTTTGACAATAACTTTACGAGTACTAGCCCAAAAGTGGTATCTGGAGTAACCGATGGTTTTAAAAATTGGTGGTTTGGCAGGCTACAGGGAACATCCATGTCTGCACCAGTTGTAACTGGTATAATTGCACTATGGTTGCAAGCCAGACCTAATCTTAACGTAAATGACATTAAGGCTATTCTTGACAATACAGCTATTCAAGATAGTTTTACTGGAAATACAAATAACAATACTTGGGGAAGAGGAAAAATTGATGCTTGGTTAGCTATGTTTTTAGTTGAACAGTCGTTAGGGACAAATGAAAAAAAAGCGATCCAAGCAGTTAAAATTTATCCTAACCCAACTAGCAATTTCATTATACTTAAAACCAACCTCGAGTATTCAAATATTGAACTGTTTAATACACTTGGAAAAAAAGTTAAAGATTTTACTGTTGTACAAAAAGATATAGGTTATTCTATAAATTTAGAAAACTTACAATCAGGGGTATATTTTTTATCTTTGACTAATTCCAATAAACATGAAAATATTAGAGTCGTTAAAAACTAGATTTACTGATTATCTAATGTTATTTGAAGTCTACTAAAATAGAAGGAAAAAAAACAAAAAATTAATAGACTTGCAATTTCAATGGAGTCGAACCCAAAACCGTAATTATTATCAAATCAAAAAATTATATTTAAAAATAAATTTTTGTTTTAGTTTAAATTTCATGTTTTTCAATTTATAAGGTTTTGGGTTCGACTCTCCATTTTTTTAATAAAAAACAAACCTTAAATTAAAATCATTTTTTATTATATTAAACTAGTAAAGTTTATAATAAAAAAAGTAGTAGTAATTATATTAGATAAATTAATTGGTTTAATATAATTATATATTAAAAAAATAATGGATTTTATTATAATTCAATTAATATCAAAATATATTGATTTCATTATATTTTGATATTAATTGAATTATATAATATACTTATATATAATTATTAATAATTGAAATCAATTAATATACCCAAAAGACAAATAAGCAATATATTAAGTATTACAAATATTTTTATTATTTAAGATTTTAAGTATACACTTCACAATAAAATATTAAATGCTTCCAAAAAAATTATTAAAAAAAATAACTTTCAATGCGATTTTTAAATTAATGAATACATATATTTTTTAAAGCATAAATTTTAAAATCCTGCATGCCAGGTGGTTTTTTGTTAACAATCTTATCTTACTATTGATTTATTCGATTGAATACAGTATTTTTAAGACATATTGAAACTAACCAACAAAATACTACCAAAAAATTCTAAATGGCGCACAACTGCTACATTCTTAATCGCAGTTGTTATTGGATTAGGGTTATTTATGGCTCGAGAATCTCGAGTTGTTTCATATATGTCAGATGATCCTCAGGCTTGTGTAAACTGCCATGTGATGACTTCTGTTTATAATAGTTGGATGCACAGTTCTCATAGAGAGTGGGCTAAATGTAATGATTGTCATGTTCCCCATAACAGTATATTTAGCAAGTATTATTTTAAGGCTAAAGATGGTTTATATCACGCCTCTGTTTTTACAGCAAGAGCTGAACCTGATGTCATTAAAATGAAAGAAGCATCTCAAGAAGTGGTTCAAAACAATTGCATTCGTTGTCATGTGCAACAGGTAACTCAAGTGAAATATGATGGATGGATTGAGAATCATAGAGAAAATAGAACCGAGCGTCAATGTTGGAGTTGCCACAAGCAAGTTCCTCATGGAAAAGTTCATGGTTTAACCACTATTAAATTTAATATAGCCCCTTTACCAACTGACAAAGAAGAATTAGTAATTCCCTCATGGATGGAAGAGCAAATGAAACCTAAAGATTAAAAAGTATACAAAATGAAGAATAAAGTACTATTTGTAGTTACAATTATTGTGGTATTCCTTTTAGGGCTATTAGCATCAAGTATTGTAAACCGAAAATCTGAGGCAAAATATAAATACACACCTAGTGTCAATATTGCAGAAAATGAACCTAGAAATCAGGTGTGGGGAGAAAATTACCCAAAAGAGTATCAATCGTATTTACAGACTTTAGATACAAGTTTTGCTTCAATGCAAGGTGGTTCTGCAATGCGAGATGTATTGCATGAAGACCCCAATCTTGTTATTTTATTTGCGGGATATGGCTTTTCAAAAGACTATAATCAAGGACGAGGGCATGCATACGCTATCGAGGATATCCATAATACTTTAAGAACAGGAGGGCCCAAAGGTAAGGGTGATGGACCAATGCCTGCCACTTGTTGGACCTGTAAGAGCCCTGATGTTCCTAGATTAATGAATGAAATTGGTATTACAGAATTTTATAGCGGAAAATGGGCAGATAAAGGTGAAGAAATAGTAAACCCTATAGGTTGTGCCGATTGCCATAATCCTGAAACCATGAAGCTTCGTATTACAAGACCTGCTTTAGTGGAAGCTTTTGATGCTATGGGAAAAGACATTAACAAGGCTACGCATAATGAGATGCGTTCATTAGTTTGTGCGCAATGCCATGTAGAATATTATTTCAATAAAAATTTACCAGGAAAAGAAGGTACGCCTTATTTGGTGTTCCCTTGGAAAGATGGTATGACGGTTGAAGATATGGAGAAATACTATGATAATTTAGAATTTAAAGATTGGACACACAAAATAAGTAAAGCACCAATGCTAAAAGCTCAGCATCCAGGCTATGAAACATTTACTACTGGAGTACATGCAGATAGAGGTGTATCATGTGCCGATTGCCACATGCCCTATAAAAGTGAAGGTGGACAAAAATTTACAGACCATCATATTCAGTCGCCTTTAGCAAATACGTCTAATGCGTGTCAAGTTTGCCATAGAGAAGAATCTGGTAAACTCATTGCCAATGTTTATGAAAGACAACGTAAAGCCACTGAAAACAGATTGAAATTGGAAGACCTTTTAGTAAAAGCACATCTTGAAGCTAAAAAATGTTGGGATTTAGGAGCATCTGAGATGCAAATGAAACCCATATTAACAGACATCCGTCACGGACAATGGCGTTGGGATTATTCAGCAGCGGCACATGGTGCATCTTTTCACTCGCCTGTAGAAACGGCAAGAGTTATTGGTAGCGGACTAGTAATAGCTCAAGAAGCTCGTGTAAAACTAGCACGTTTATTAGCAGACTTAGGACATAATAAGCCTATAGAAATGCCCGATATTTCTACTAAAGAAAAAGCTCAGGAATTTATAGGTCTAGATATGGAAAAATTAAGAGCTGAAAAAGCAGAATTCAAAAAAACACTATTACCAAAATGGCTTGAAGAAGCTAAAGCTCGTGAAGATAAAATGCCAATGAATGCAGTGTCTTCCATAGAAAACTAATTTTATTTTAAATAATACAATATCAAAGATACCTTATTAAGCAAACAGTAAGGTATCTTTTAATTTATACTCTAAACAACTACATGAATAAACTTTTACGCTTCTTCTCCTCTCCCATTTTAGCGGTATTATTCTTATTTACTTTTGCCGTTTCCATGGCTGTAGCCACATTTATTGAAAACGATTTTGGTACTGCTACGGCATGGAAACTTATTTATGATGCTTGGTGGTTCGAACTCGTTATGCTAGGACTAGGCATTTGTTTTGTAATGAATATTTATAAATACAAACTTTGGCGTTTAGAAAAATGGGCCTTGCTTATGTTTCATTTGGCCTTTATCGTCATATTAATTGGTGCCAGTATTACACGCTATGCATCTTATGGTGGGGTTATGAGAATTCGTGAAGGTGCATCGTCTAATATTATTGTATCCGACAATAATTACCTTCATGTACATCTATCAGACGGTACGACTACAAAAACCATTAAAAAGCAGCTTAATTTTTCTCCATTAAGTGATAACGATTTTAGTATAACTACAGAATTCAATAAGACTCCTATTACCATTTCCTATAATGAATTTGTTGCAGATGCTGTTCCAGAAATAAAGGACGATGCTGAAGAAGGAAAAGCCATGATTCAAATGGTGGTTTCAGCAGGAAATGGAAGAGAAACTGTGTTTTTAGAAAAAGGTGAAGTTGAAGCCATTGGTGCACATAAACACAAAGTAGGTTTTGAAGTTGATGAACCTAATGTGATTAATATTATTGAAAACGATGGTGTTTTTAGCATTCTATCTCCTAGAAACTTAAGCACGTTTGTAATGGCTACCGAAATAGCAGGAACCATAAAAAAAGATAGTTTACAAACCATGTCGTTGCGAACATTGTATCGCGATGGCGATGCATCTTTTGTACCACTCTCCTATCATCCAAATGCAGAAATAGCGCTTGTAAGTGCTGCTGAAAAACCAAAAGACAACGATGAGCAAAAAGATGATGCCTTAATTGTAAATATTCAAGTAAACGAAACTATTAAAGAAACAACATTACTGTATCGTGAAGGGTTTTTACCAACAACACACAACCTAGACATTGATAATATTAAAGTATCGCTATCCTATGGTGCTGAAGCTATAACTACACCTTTTTCAATTCATTTAGACGATTTTCAATTAGAACGCTATCCTGGGTCAACAAGTCCATCAGCATACGCAAGTGAGGTTAAAGTTCTTGATAATAACACAGAAACACCACACCGCATTTTCATGAATAATGTACTGGATTATAAAGGCTATCGCTTTTTTCAAGCCAGTTATGACACAGATGAATTAGGAACGGTTTTAGCCGTTAACCATGATGCTATTGGTACAAACATTACCTATTTGGGTTATTTTCTTATGATGATAGGTATGTTTTTCACCCTCTTTGGAAAAACATCTCGTTTCACATTAATTAATAAAAGATTAAAAAAACTCAAGCTGAAAAACGCCTTAATATTTCTACTTTTTTGTGGTCTTTCAAATAGTACTTTTGCACAAAATGAAAAAATCAAAGCACCAAAACTTGATTTACAAACCATAGCGCAACAACATATAGATGAACAACACGCAGAATTGTTTGGTCGTTTAATGGTTCAAGATTTAGACGGACGTATAAAACCAATGAATACTCTGGCCTCCGAGTTTTTAAGGAAACTATCACGTAAGCCTTATTTCAAATTTACACAAGATGGAGAAAGTATCCGTTTTAATGCAAATCAGGCATTTTTGGCTATGCAATCGGCATCAAATGTTTGGCAATATATCCCACTTATAAAAGTAGACGCTAAAAAAGGAGGCGAACTCTTTAAAGATTTAAACATTAGTGAAGATGGTTTAGTGGCTTTTGTAGGCTTATTAGACGATAACGGAAAGTACTTATTGGGTCAAGCTGTTGAACAGGCTAATAAAAAGAAACCTGCAGAGCGGAGCGAATTGGATAAAGAGGTTTTAAAAGTAGATGAGCGTTTCAATATTCTTTACAACGTATTTTCTGGAAACTATTTAAAAGTATTTCCTAATAGTAATGATGAAAATAACAAATGGCATAGTCAGACACATCATTTTCAAGATTTCCCTTCTGAAGATGGTACATTTGCTAAACAAATTATACCAACCTATTTTAAAGATGTTACTACTAAAAATTGGGTTACTGCCAGTGAGAAATTAGAATATATCAAAACCTATCAAGATGTTCTGGGTAAAGATATTATTCCCAGTAGAAAACGTATTGAAGCAGAATTGTGGTACAATGAACTTAACTTGAATTTCTGGCTATTTCAAGTGTTTTTTACCTTAGGAGGATTACTTCTAATAATTTCGATTTTAAAAATTTTCATAATTAACAAGTTTATTGATTTCGTTTGGAATACATCCATAATTCTTACCCTTATTACATTTCTCTTATTTACAGGTAATATTATTTTGCGCTGGTATGTGGCACAACATGCGCCCTGGAGTAATGGGTATGAAATGTTGGTATTCGTTTCATGGGTTTTAACATTATGTGGATTATTAACCTTTAGAAAATCTGATTTTGCCCTTCCATTAGCAACTCTATTTTCTGGAGCGTTGTTGTTTGTTAGCTATCTAGATTGGTTAAGTCCAGAAATCACCAATTTAATGCCAGTATTAAAATCGTTTTGGCTAAAGGTCCATGTAGCAACAATTGTTAGTAGTTATGCACCACTGGCACTTTCATTTATATTAGGTTTTATGGCCTTATTATTAATGATATTCAAAACCAAAAAAACAGAACAAAAAATAAATGTAAAAATAAAAGAGCTTACTTATATTAATGAAATATCAATGACCATAGGCTTATTTGTTTTGGCTGTTGGAACATTTTTGGGTGGTATTTGGGCTAATGAATCTTGGGGCAGATATTGGGCATGGGACCCTAAAGAGACATGGGCTTTAATCAGTATAATTATCTATGCAATCGTTTTGCACTTGCGCCTAGTTCCAGGTTTAAAAAGTATTTATATATTAAATACCGCTAGTGTCTTTGCTTTTGGCTCTATTATCATGACATCCTTTGGCGTCAATTATTATTTATCAGGTCTACATAGTTACGCTGCTGGAGACCCTTTACCTATACCAACATTCATTTACGTTTTAATTGTTGTAGTCATCATTGTATCTGTGTTAGCATATTACAGAAAGAGAGCTTTTTTTCTTAAATAACTCATGCTCAATCTTTAGGTCTCTACCTTTCTTTTAAAATCATAAATGGGTTACTAGTACTTTAAATACAGTTCACTTTCAATATAAAACACTTCACTATAGATTTTAGTCACTTCACTTAAAAAGCCATGATTCTACCTTTAATCGTGGCATACATTTGTACAAGAATTAAAACAATAACGTCATGAAAAATTTAAAATCAATTCTCAGAAAATGGAGTTTTGTAAGACGGTTTTTAAATATTAAACACTCCAAAAATGATACCTCTGCTAGATTAATTTTAATCAACAGAGATACAAATGACATACATATGTTTATATAAAATACCGAAATCATGAAAACAATAAGCAAAATATTAGGGATATTAATATTAACCATTATAGTGACAAGTTGTTCAACAGTAAAAGTTGTTAGTACTTGGAACAATTCAAAAGAACTGAATTTAAAGGATAAACGTATCATGGTAATAAGTAAGACGGATGACAATATTGTTAGAAGTCAGTTTGAGAGTGACCTCGTAAACAAATTAAGAGAACACAGCCTCAATTCTATGGAAAGTTTATCCGTTTTTCCAAAAATTGATACTGAGGTAAAACTTAACGAAAATGAAGTGCAAAAAATCGTTGAGGATTTGAAAACTAAAGGAGTAGATATCATCATTCTTAATAGCTTAAAAGACACTCAAGAATATTCAAGGACAGAAACAACTGGTGGTGGTTACTCAACACTTTATTTTCCCACATATTTTAGAGGCCCTAATGGCAGATTTTATCGATATTACACTAGCGTTCATGTGAATTCTGAGCCTGAAAGCACCATAATTTATACTGGGAAAAAATACATTCTAGAAACCTTAATTTACGATTTGACAAAAACTGATAACGAACAATTAACATCAATAATAACGACAGAGATTGATAATCCAAAATCGTTAGGTGTCATATCCTCGGATTTTTCAAAAAAGATAGTGAAACAATTAGTTAATTAGTTTTCATGTAGTTGGTTTGGTTAGTTTGACTGCCAGAGATCATTGAAACACATTTCAAAATTCTCTGGCAGTTTTTGTTTCCCGTTAAATCAGCAATCAAATTGTATTAATTTTAACTATATTAGATATGGTCTTTGTAAATAAAACCGTAATCATTTTGACAACCAAATTTATAAAACAAAAGGTTTTACTAGGTATCGCATTAATAATTGCAACCCTATTAACATTACCTAGAATTTTAACCATGTATGGTGTAATTGACGACTTATCTTTCGCTTTTACAACAGCTACAATAAAAGATATAGTATTCAGGTTTTTATGGTTTACATTCTTCTCGTGGCTGTTATTAGAGTTTAATGCGAATACCAAATATTTTTATTCAAAATTTCAGAACGTCTTAAAAGGGTTTTTAACTGTATTAATAAATATTGCTTTATATCTATCTTCATTACATTTATTCTTCTTTTTGTATCCGAAATTGGTAGGAGAACCTATGGTAAAGGAGGAACAAGGGTTGACCTATTTCGTATATTTTATTGTTGCTATAATAATTATATTTATCGCTAAAATTTTAAGATATCAATTAAGTCTCAAGGAAAAATTAATCGAGCAAGAAACTTTAAAACAACAAAGCTTACAAAATGAATTAATGGCTTTAAAAAATCAAGTTAACCCACACTTTCTATTCAATTCGTTAAACTCATTAAGCGCTTTAGTCAAAGAAAATAAGGATGCTACTAATTTTATAAACAAACTCTCCTCCATGTATCGTTATATATTACAAAGTAGTAAACGAGATTTAGTATCTATAGAAGAAGAGCTTAAGTTTTTAAGTAGTTATATACATTTAATAAAAACAAGATATCGTAATCGTTTTAACATCACTTATAATATTGATGAAAAATGGATGAAAAAAGAAGTCCCCGTTTTAGCGCTTCAGTTGTTAGTTGAAAATGCCATTAAACACAATGAAATATCAGAAGAAAACCCACTTCAAGTTAATATATATTCTGATGATGAGTTTATAATTATTGAAAATGAAATAAGACCTAGAAAAAGTTTAGCTTCAGGAACAGGAAATGGCTTATTAAACCTAAATAAGCGTTATTATGCTCTAAAAAAGAAGCATATCTCTATTAGTAATGAAAACAACACCTTTAAAGTAAAACTTTCTTTAAATTGATTACCATGAAAGTAGTTATTGTAGAAGATGAATTAGCAGCAAGTGAACAGCTCACTTACTTAATAAATAATATAGATGCTAGCATAGAGATATTAACTGTTCTGGATTCAGTAAAATCGGCCATTGATTATTTTTCTAATCCTAGCGAAGCCGTTTTAGTTTTTATGGATATACATCTTTCTGATGGTATTTCATTTGAAATTTTTGAACAGGTAACTATCAATATTCCAATAATATTTACAACAGCTTATGACCAATATGCACTAAAAGCATTTAAGGTAAATAGCATTGATTATCTTTTAAAGCCAATTGATGAGGAAGAATTAAGTAGCTCAATTAAAAAGTTTAAAACCAATGCAAAAACTGACACAATCTCTTATGGTAATATCCAACAATTAGTACAGTTAATGCAATCTAAAAATCAGGTTTTCAGAACTACATTTTTAGTACATCAGAGAGATGAATTAATTCCAGTTAAAACAGAAGATATTGCTTATTTCTATATAGAAAACAGTATTGTAAAAGCTGTGACATATAAAAATCAAACTTACATTATAGATAAAAAACTAGAAGACATTGAAAACGAATTAGACCCGTATAATTTTCATAGGGCAAACAGGCAATTTATACTTAATAGAAATGCCATACAGAATATTAAATTCTACTTTAATGGAAAACTAATTATTAATGTAAATCCGCCATCTAACGAGCGCATTACAATAAGCAAAGCGAAATCATCAGAAATAAAAAATTGGATAAATAATTAATTGCAAATAGTACTATTTCTTTAATAAAACAGACTCCTTTTTTCAATACAAGATTCTCTTAAATTGTATTATTTAAAATTCACTTTTAAATAATAACACTTCACTACCATATTTGGTCACTTCACTTAGTTTACTCCCATTTCAACTGTGGCTTCAACCTAAATTTGTACTATAAATAATTTCAAATACAAAGAGATATGAGAACTCAAAGTACAACAGTTAATAACGGTCAATTCAATAAGAATTTTTATAGACCTATAATAGGAAAAACACCAACATACACAATATTTGAAAAAGTTAAAATAGGTTTCAAAAACACTATCAAAGGGTTTGTCAAAACGCTAGAAGAATATGGAACAGCTGCAGGAGTAGCTATGAGACACTAAACACTAGAAGGTATGACTATTTTATTAGAATACGTGAAAATCATAGTATTAGTGTCGGCATTAATTCAAATAGGAGTTTTTGGATACACTAAAATAAGAGTGAAATAAAATCATTATTAACATTAAACACTTCAAATGAATCCATTAAAAATGTAAAGCACGGGTACATTTGAATAGAAATTAAAAATAAAACAAGATGAAAAGATTTAAGTATTTATTAATTACAATCGTTGCCCTTTCTATATCTGTATTATCATGCAGCAGCGACAACGATAACGACCACGACTACCACTTAGAGTATTCAGGTGTTATAAACGTAGAACTTCCAAATGAATTTAATTACGGGAGTACTTACCAAATTAATATAACCATATCGCTACCCAATAGTTGCTATTTTTACTATGACCAGTTTGATTACATTTATGATGGACCAACAAGGCTTATTTACCCCATAGTACATGTAGATGATGGTATTGGTTGTAATGAAGTTATTACTGAAATAACATTTTCAATACCAGTAAGAGCGTTACAGAAAGAAACTTATGTTTTTAAATTTTATCAAGGTGAAGATTCTGATGGAAAAGATACCTTCTTAACTATTGAGGTTCCTGTTAACACCAGAAATCAAAAGGATATTGAAAATTTAAAAACAAGTGATGTTATATTTGATTAGTCACAAAGCACTAGTTATAAAATGTACTAGATTTTATAACTAGTGCTTTATTTGAAAAATAGATAGAGAAAAACATTTATAAATATGAAAATGACCAGAATTATCCTAACTATATTGTTAATTACAATGAGTTCATGTGTATCATCAAAAAACTCTAGAGACACTAATCTTTTCAATGTGACTTGGGAGCTTGAATTTATTTCTGGACCACGAATAGCTTTTTCAGGATTGTATCCTAATAAAAAACCAGCTATTACTTTCAACAAAACGACTAAAAAAGCAGAAGGCACAAATAGCTGCAACGGTTATTCGGCAGAGTATACTCTAGACGGTGATGCAATTTCATTTGGCGAGCCAGGACCAACAACAATGATGTTCTGTGGAAATGGAGAAAAAGTCTTTTTAAATACCATTAAAAAAATCAACAAATATACCATAGACGTTGACGGAAAATTGAATTTAATGCTAAATGATGTTACTATGATGCGCTTTAAGATTATTAATTAGTAGAACTGGCTTCGAGATTAAAAAACAGAGTTTAAAAAGAGGTGTGAAAATGTAAAACGCACCTCTTTTCATTTGAATAGACTTTAGTTTTAACTATTTTAGTCCAACTAACTTCTTTTTATAATTTATGCTTACACTTTTAATTATTTTGGGTATTACAATAGGGCTTTTTGTTTGGGGTAAATTCACACCAGATATTGTAGCGCTTATGTCCATGTTAAGCTTATTTTTATTTGGCATCTTAGACCTTCCTGAAACTCTTAGCGGGTTTAGTAACCCTACAGTAATAATGATTGCTTCCTTATTTATTATTGGAGAAGGTTTGTCTCAAACAGGATGGACAGCATTAGCAGGACAGAAATTTGTAAAATGGGCTGGTAAAAGTATCCCCAAACTATTAGTATTAGTCACTTTAGGCTCTGGTATTTTGTCTGGTTTTGTAAGCAATACTGGAACTGTTGCTACATTATTACCGGTTACTGTATCTGCCGCATATAAAATGGGCACATTGCCTTCAAAATTATTAATGCCTGTTGCTTTTGGATCAAATACGGGAGGTTTATTGACATTAACGGGTACACCTCCAAATATTATTGCCAGTAATGCCTTAGTAGAAAATGGGTTCGAATCCTTTTCATTTTTTGAATTTGCCCTCATTGGCTTGCCATTGCTACTTATTTCAATTTTATATTTCCGTTTTATTGGTTATAAATTATTGCCAAAAAACACCTCTGAAAATCAGCCAATAAATATAGATTCTGAAATGCATCAATGGATTGAAAATTATAGTATTGATGAAAACATTTACCGTCTAAGAGTACGTTCAATGTCTCCTCTGTTAAATACTACTATTGGTGAATGGGATTTTGATAATAAATACAATGTTTCAATAATTAGATTAAGGAGACGATTTCCAAATGTTGTAAAAGGCGTAAAACCATATGTTGAATTTCCAACGCCAGATACCATTTTACAATACCATGACATTATTACTGTAAAAGGAAATACAGAAGATGTAGATAAAATGATTCTGAAGTTTAAACTTAATTTGATTCCTTTTAAAAATAATAATGATGAGCTAAAGGATGAGTTTATAAATCAAGAAGTAGGTATGGCAGAAATGATTGTGACACCCAAATCACTTTTTTTAGGACATAACATACCTATGGGATTGTATTTGGAACAAGCTGGTATTCAATTATTAGCTGCTTCAAGAAATAACAAGCCTTTAAAAGATAAAAATGTAGCTGTTAAAGCTGGAGACGCATTTATTATTCGAGGCACTTGGGAGCGTATAGAACATTTAAAAAGCGTTTATAAAAATTTAGTGATTTCTGGAAATCCAGAAAGTATGTCTAAAGATGTAAATACATTAACCTATAAATCATATATTTCATTAGCAATGCTTTTACTAATGATTGCATTACTTGTATTTAAAGTTGTTCCTGGAGCCATTGCTGCTATGATTTCTGCGGGTGTTATTTTATTAACGGGATGTGTACCAATGGCTAAAGCCTATAAAGGCATTAGTTGGATAAGTGTCGTAATGATTGCAGCAATGATTCCTATGGGTATTGCGCTTCAAAAAACTGGTGTTGCAGAACTTGCAGCTAATAGTTTGGTTACTAATTTAGGAAGTATACACCCTATTGTTTTATTAGGTGGCATATTTTTATTAACTACTGGTTTTAGTCAAGCCATTAATAATTCAGCTACTGCTGTTTTAATGGCGCCAATTGCTATATTAGCTGCCTCTTCTTTAAACATTTCGCCCGAACCTTTTATGATTGTTGTTGCCATTAGTGCATCTACTGCTTTTTTAACCCCCGTTGGCACAACAACTAATGCAATGGTTATGGCTGCAGGCGATTATAAATTTATGGATTATGTAAAAGTTGGTGCGCCTTTATTACTACTATTTTTTATTTTATCTTTGATTTTAGTGCCTATTATTTGGCCTTTTTGATTTTTCAAAGAACATTCATTACTTGCTAAATATAAAATAACACCAATGAAAACTCCAGTATATTTTTTTTATGTACTCTTTATTTTAGTTTATAAAATAGCATGGACTCAAGAAGGTATGCCTCTAAATAGTAATTATTTAATTGAAAATGGAATTTCACCTAAAGTACTTGATGCAGCTGCTAGTGAACTTCTTCAAGAAGGAAGTTTTATTCAAAATTTAAAGTTTAACATTAAAACAAAAAATTATAATAAAGATTATAAAACACAAATTATTTACGATCCTTCATTTAAGGATGGTAAAGATTTACGTTTTGTTATTGAAAATAAAGCATTTACAAAAAAGGAAATTAATGAGTTAAAAAAAGCTATTGAGAAAAGTCATAAAATGAGTCGCTTATCTAGAAGTAATTTATATGATGAAGCATCTCTAAAATTATTAGAGGCATCAGACGGTAATCAAATTTTGACTTTTAAATATTCTAAAAATGATATTCAACCAGAACTCAATGATATAAAAAAATTAAGAGGTAAAATCTATATAAATCAAGGTGTGCTTGAGAAGGTAGTATTAATTAATGATAAAGTTTTATCAGAGAGAAAAGATAATTACATAAAAACAGTATACTATAAACAAATCGATGGACAAAAAGGATATATAGTAACAGAGGTTAAAGAAACATATAATATTAAAGAGGTTGAATACAATATGTACTTTAAAACCTCTGAATATAAAGACTTAAGCAATAATACTATTAGTTGGTCTGGAAAATCAGAAATACAAGATTTTTTCAACCCAAGTACTCAAAAAGATACTGTAAATGTAACCTTAGGCTGGGTGTTACCTATTTGGGGTAAACCAGCAACAAAATTAGGCTATGGACTTCCTAGACCAATTGGTTTAAATGCCATAGTGCACAATCAAGAGTCTAAACTCGATTTTACTGGTCTTGGTATTGGTTTTAACGATGAAGTCTTAACTCCATTAGACAATCTTTTTGATATTGAAGGCTCATTTCTTACGGAAAAAACAACAACCTATATGGTTAGAAG
Organism: uncultured Flavobacteriaceae bacterium; assembly: GCA_947502975.1. Lineage (GTDB taxonomy): Bacteria > Bacteroidota > Bacteroidia > Flavobacteriales > Flavobacteriaceae > Jejuia. Next base: position 661,187 of record CANNBV010000002.1, on the reverse strand, counting down.
CGATGTATGGATATTTCCTTTTTTCAATGTCATGGGGTTTCTTGGTCGCTTAGATAATAGTATAAATGGTAATTTAATTTTAGACCAAGAATTACGACAGACATTGGTTGATTTGGCTCCCTTTTTAGGTCTTAATCCTGCCGATATACCTAGTCAGCTTCCTCTAAATGTAGAAGTAAGTGCCAATTTGTATGGAGCTGGTGCAACTTTAGCAGGCAGTGTTGATGACATTTTCTTTAGTGCCAACTATCAATTCGTAATTGCTGATGTGCAAGAAGCAAATACTACTACTCTAGTCCATTCATTACTGCCGTTACTTGGGTATAGATTGCCTTATGATTTCAACATTATGGTTGGTGCATTAGGTCAATTTTACGATTCTGATATTAAAGGTTTTATTGAAACGGATACTGGAGACATATTAAATTACAATGTGAGTTTTGAACCTATAGTATGGAACGGTTTGGTTGGAATCTATAAAGGTTTTGGAAAGCATTGGGATTTATTATTTCAAGTTGGTTTTGGTGGACGAAAAACCACTACCGTGCAATTTGGATATCGTTTTTAAATTAAAAAAAAATGAAAATAATTACTCTAATACTTTGTTTTGTATCCTCAACAATTTTATATGCCCAAGATCTATCTTCTATTTATGAAAGGGTAAGTCCTGCCGTTGTTGCTATTTACACTCAAGAAAGCAATATAGCGACCTCTCAAAATAATGTTTCTCAAACGGTTACAAATTCTGGATTAGGCTCAGGTTTTATGATATCTAATAGACTAGTTGTAACAGCTGCTCATGTTGTAAAAGTGCCCGATACTTTAGTTGTACAATTTTCAGATGGAGAAACTATACCAGCTAAAGTAATTACTTCCTATGATAGTGCAGATATAGCTTTATTAGAATTATCAAGACAAAAAATAAATGCTACAGTTTTAAGGTTCGGCGATTCTGACCGAATGAAAGTTGGACAACGCGTGTTCATCATTGGTGTGCCTCTTGGTGTCGGTTTATCTCTATCTTCAGGTTACATTAGTGCTTTTAAAAAACAATTTTTAGGAAGAAATCCTTTTACTAATACAGAGTTTATTCAAACAGATGCCGCTATAAATCAAGGTAACTCTGGAGGCCCAATGTTTAACTTGGAAGGTGATGTTATAGGTATTGTAAGTCACATAAAATCATTATCTGGAGGTTCTGATGGCATTGGTTATGCCTCAACCTCTAATTTAGCTGCCAAACTCCTTTTAAATAATAAAATGCCTTGGTTTGGTGCTGAGTTATATTCCTTATCTGAAAAAGAAGCTAAACTGTTTAATCTGCCTCAAACAAGTGGTTTGTTAGTGCAACGTATTGCTTCTGCTTCTTTATTTGATAAAATGGGAGTAAAAGAAGGGGATACTGAGGTGACTGTTGGTAATAAAAAATTAATTTTGGGCGGTGATATTATATTAGCCTTTAATGATATAAAGTACGAAGTTACAGACTACACCTTATTGAAGATTGCTGATTTTGCAAATAGCTTAGAAAAAAATCCAAAATTTGAGCTAACAGTTTTCCGTGAAGGAAAAATTGTTACTTTGCAAAACAAGTAAGGATTAATTAATTTTAATAATTTGAAAAAAACAAGACGTAATGTATTTATAGTCGCAGCTATTTTTATAATCTGCAATATATCTGCGCAAACGACTGATAGTCTAGAAACAGCTTTTAGAAAAGGGCGATTTCTTACGGGTTTATCAGGTAGCATTAGCTCTACTACAACCAATGTAGATAACCTAAATTCAAAAGCTACCTCTAATAATTTTGGTATAAACATACAAAGTGGAAAGTTCTTCAAAAACCGCCTTTTAATTGGAGGTATATTTCAAGCCAATAAAATTAGTAGCTCTGGAGCTTTTACAAAAACAACCGAAACATTTTATATAGGTCCATTTTCTAATTATTATTTTATGGATAATAAAACGGGGTCCTTATTTACTAGTTTATCATTAGGCTATGTTAGGTATAAAGACAAAACAGAGTTAGAGGAAATTGATCCTTTAATAAATCAAGCTACGCAGCAACTTTCTGAAGGCGGTGGTTTAGGGAGTATCATAGGTTTTGGCTACTCATATACCATAAATGATTTTATAGCTTTTGATTTAGGTGTGAATGTGAACTTATTTTGGGTTGACATAGAACAAAAGTTACTACCAAACCAAACAATAACAAATACTAGTATTTCTTCGAATGATGTTTCTTTTTCTTTTGGATTTAACGTTATATTGGATGATTTCTTTTTTTAGATGAAAAAAACAACCCTATACATCCTTTTAATATTCTTTTCGTTTACTGCACTAGCGCAAAGAAAAGACGAAAACAATTTAGTTAAAATAGATACTATTTCAACTACAAAAAACTATCAACTTATAGCAATACCTATTGCGTTTTATACGCCTGAAACGGGTTTTGGATTTGGGGGTGGTGGACAACTTTTCTTTCTAAATAAAAAAAACACATTTAAAAACAGATTATCCAACGTTCTTTTTAGCGGTATATATACATTGAACAAACAGATTATGTTTGAAATTACGCCTCAAATTTATTTTGGATCAGGAAACTATTTTATTGATGCACATTATTTATTAGAAGTGTATCCCAATCTATTTTGGGGCATTGGAAACAATACATCAGACGAAAATGAAGAAGTGTATAATCAAACAACGCATGCTCTTAATATTTCGTTTTTAAAACGTCTACCTCCCGATCTTAATTTTGGTTTTCAGTTTATATTTAAAAATCATGAAGTAACAGAAATTGCTGAAGGAGGCATTTTAGACACACAAAATGTAATAGGAAGCAAACGTACTGTAGTTGCTGGATTAGGAGCTGTTTTTAATTATGATACTAGAGATAATACAGGTTCACCAAACAAAGGATTTTACTATCAGGCAAAAGCACAGTTTTCTAGCGAGCTTTTTGGTGCAACTTCTGGTTTTAATAAATTTATTTTAGACTTAAGAGAATATCAACCTTTAAGTAGCCGTAGTCTTTTAGCTTTTCAATTATATATAGAAAATAATTATGGTGATGTACCTTTTCAAGCTTTAGCTAGTTACGGAGGTGGTAATCGTGCTAGGGGCTATTTTTTTGGTCGTTTCCTTGACAAACAAATGTATGTATCCCAAGTAGAGTATCGCTGGCGATTTAAACCTAGATGGACAATAAATGCATTTGGCTTGTTTGGAGAAGTAGCTGAAAAACCTGAAGACTTTTTTAGCATTAATAATCTAAAACCATCTTTTGGGTTTGGAACAAGATATAAAATATTTAAAGACAAAGACACCTGGCTACGCTTTGATATCGGTTCTGGTATTGATGGTAATTCTGGTATTTATTTTGGTATCAATGAAGCTTTTTAAATAGAAGCTTATAGTGTTTTTTATATTACATCATTATATTTTTGATACCATCTTTATAATCCTCTAATGTTAAATCTTTGTTTGTATTAAACATATCTAGAGATTTACCAACTACATATTTAATATTGCTTGGATCAAATCCAATAGCAATTCCCATTCTATATAACCACTTTTCTTTCATCAATTTCGATATGGTATCATCTTTATGTACAATTTGCGCTATCCTATATAAACTTTCTAAACGCTGATTATACAGATAAGGCGCTTTTATTTCATATTTCATATACATATTGTCATCAATCAACTCAAAATACTCCGAGCTTGTAACACCTAACTTTCTTCCAAAATGTTGTAAAAGGGACTTTTCCTCATCAGTAGCATTATTATCTCTTAAAGTAATTTTCATAATGGAGGCAAAAGCCTCAAAATAAATACTTCTTGAATTACTCATATCTAAATCAATTATTTTTGATTAAATAAACTTGTTTTTCTACTCACACTATATATTATTCTATTAAAAGTTTCGAGGTGAATAACGTATTGTTCTGGTGTTAATAGTGCCTTCATCTTTTCATTCATTTTAAGATGTAAAGTATTAAATTTCTCTAAAATTTCGGCTTGTGTATAGTCTTTATCCTTATCATCAAGCCTAGACATACTGTAGGTGTAAAACAATAAGGTGTTGTAATATTCATCCCTATCTTCTTCAGATAATTTCATTTTATCTACTTCTTCTGCATAGAAACGCTGTAAATTGTCTGTTTCTTTGGGTGTATAAAGCTCAACTTTATTCTTTTCTCTTTCTTTCTGTTCCTGAGTTTTCTGTTGGGAAAACCCATTTATAGTTACTAAAATTAAGCTAAGTGCTAAGATTGATTTAAGTGGGCTCATGATTTATTGTTTAAATTGTTTTGATATCAATGTTGTGAATTTATTTAATACTTTTTTTCCTGATGAAGGATCAGTTGCTTCTATTTCGAATACACCCACTAATTGTTCTTTCTTTGCTAATGATAAATCATAAATAACAGCTTCAAGAATATAAGTGGTTGATGATAGTTTAGTTCCAGTATCTTGAGTATCATTATATACAGGCTTTAGACCTCTGCTTATATATTCTATTGAATGTACACTATAATGATCGGTAAAGCTAATGCCATATCTACCAATATTAGCTGTAGAAATAGGACTATTAGAACTGCTTTTAGGTTGAGACTCTTTAACTTTTGTGTCTTTTAATGCAGTTAACATGATTGCATTAATACCTTTTGATTTAAAATTTTTAACGATGTCATCAATCTCTTCTTGACTTCGATTTCTATTTTCTTTTAAATCAGGAAATAGTTCACATGCAGCAACGGCATCAACACCCTCTTCCTTTAATTTTGAAACCATAGCGTTTTCATAAGAAGTTCTTACATCCATATCATTGTCTCTTGCCACAACTAAAATCTTTCTAGTTTTAGTGGTATCGAAGTTTTCAGAATTCCATGAATTTGCAAGCTTTACTGATGCACAATTAGTTATAGACATCACTAAAACTAATAATAGGATTACTTTTTTTATTTCTTTCAAATCTTTAAAATTAAAGGTTATTTTATTGCAAGATACATCTATTTTAAAATTTATTAATCGTTAGAAATAAGATTTTTATCTATCTTTTATAGCTTACTCAGATGATTGATTAATGTACTTCCCAACTACTATAGCTGTAATTACTACTAAGTATATTTGTCCCATTAAACCAATTAAAATAGCTGCTTTATGCGCTAATGCACTTATGGGTAAAATATCGCCATATCCAATGGTTAATAACGTGATGTAACTGTAATACATTAAGTTTTCTGTAATTGAAATACCCTCTATTAATCCTGAGAACGAATTGGGATAGGCCATTTCTATGCTCAAACAAATAAAAAAGCCAATTAAACCAAGAGAAATATATCCGCTAACCAGTCCAAATATTACATTTTTACTTACTTTTTTTGCTCGCCATACTTGCTTTATAATTTCTGATGTTACTACAACGTAAAACAAAAAGTAAGTACCCATTTCAATAAGCCCTACTAAAGCTTCATTAGTCGTTTCTATCAAATTTGAACCTAATAATAAAGCACTAATAATAAGCAATAACACTAAAAGCCACATGGTTTTTTTCTGCTTTGATAAAAGTACTATTCCTGCTAATAGATTCAATAGAAATAATGCAGGAGATAAAAACGTTTCAAAAATAATTGATGGTACAATTAAAGAACCAAACAAAATAGCCACCTGACTAAAAAAGAATATCTCAAAACGGTATGGATATAAACGCTTTAGCATTACTAGTCTAAAAGGTCATCATTAAATTTGTAACCCTTATAATTTACCTTATACATCACACTATAAAATGCTGGAATAAATAGTAATGTAATTACAGTTCCAAATAATAAACCAACCATAATAGTTACCGCCATAGGCTCCCACATTTCGCCTCCACCAAGATATAAAGGAATTAGACCCAATACTGTTGTAAAAGTTGCTAATAATATTGGTCTGAAACGCTGTAAACATGCTGCTATAATAGCATCTTGTGGTTTACGTTTTAATTCCGATTCTTCGATCTCAATTCTATCTACTAAAACGATGGCATTATTGATAACAATACCTGCAAGAGAAATAACGCCTAAAAACGCCATAAACCCAAAAGGCACACCGAATAATAAAAGTCCCAAAACCATCCCAATAACTCCCAACGGAATTGTACAAACAATCATGACCATTTTTCTAAAAGAATTAAATTGAATGATTAATAGCATTACAATAATAAAAGCTGAAAGTGGTAAATAGCTGGCAACTGCTCCCATGTTTTCGGCAGAACTTTTAGCATCCCCTCCTAATTCATAAGTATAGTCTTTACCCCAAACTTCTTTTTGTTCATCAAGCCAAGGTGTAATCGCTTGTGTGACTTCTGAGGCATTACCTGTGGTTGTTAATTCGCTCGATATTTTAATTGTTCTTGTTAAATCAACACGTTTTATTTTTGAATATTGCCATTGAGGAATTATAGATGCTACTTGCAGTAAAGGCACACTTTTTCCTGAATTTTGCGAGTATATATTTAAGCTTTCTAACGAGGATAAGGATTGTTGCTTACTTTGGTTACTCTTCATTACAATTGGGATAGATTTATCGCCTTCTCGATATTCCCCTGCTTGAAAACCATCTAAAACAGTTTGTAAAGAGGTCGCTATATCTTGATTAGTAACCCCTGCCGTTTGAGCTTTATTAGGATCAATATTAATAACAAACTTTTTTCCTTTTGGTCCCCAATCGTCTTTAATATTTTTTGTTCCAGAAATGGTAAATAACTTTGCCTTAACGGTTTCTGCAATGCTTGCTAATTTATCTGGGTCATCTCCAGATACTTCAATTTCTATAGGAGTTCCACCTCCGCCAGAGCCTAACAATCCAACTTTAATATCGGCATTAGGAAAGTTATCAAAACTGAAAGCATCCAATTTTTCAACCATATCATTATTTACTAAAAATGATGATGTATTGATTAATATATGTGCGTAGTTTGAATTTGCTTCATCCGCATTATATCCCAAATCATAAGCTGAAGGGCCTTCACCAATATAAGCTGACCAGTCTACAATACCATCTGGTTTATCATCTGTTACTTTTAGCTCTTTCTGCATAAAATCTTCAAGCGCTAAAATCACAGATGTTGTATTCTCAATTTTAGTATTCTCTGGTAAATTGATATCAACCGTTATCATATTACGGTCACTATCTGGGAAGAATACAAAGCCTAATAGTCCAAATCCGAAAATGGATAAAAAGAACATAAAAACAATAAGTACTAAAACCGATTTTTTCCAATTAAGAGCTAATAAAATTAAATTTTTATACTTGAGTTTTAAGCCATTAATGAGTCTATCTAAGAAGCTTACTTTTCCTGCTTCCTTTGGTTTTACTTTTAGGAAAAAGACACAAAATAGTGTAATGATACTCAATGCGATAATCCATGACGATAAAAGCGCAATAGTAATTACCACGAAAATAGGGCCCATAATATCACCCATAACAGATTCTGCCATAAAGAATGCTAAAAAGGCAGCAGATGTTGTTAATGTGGAAATCAATAACGGCGTAAATAATTCTGAGCATGAATCAATTGCAGCTTTCTTAACGGGAATACCTGCTTCCATTTTTACCATGACTGATTCTGCAACAACTATGGCATTATCTACCATCATTCCCAAAGCCATAATTAAAGCGGCTAACGAAATTTGATTCAGCCCCACATCGATTAATCCCATAACCATCAACGTTGTTATGGTAACTATTGGAATTAAACTGGCTATAACCAATCCTGTTCTTAGTCCTAAAAAGAAAAGCATGACTGCTAATACGATAGCAATAGCCTGTAATAAGTTGCCAATAAAATCACTAATCTTTAAATCGATGTATTTATCAATTGATGCTAAACGAGATACTTCTAAACCAACTGGTAATTTATCTTGCCACTCCCCAAGTAACACATCAATTTCCTCACCTAACTTAATGATATTGGCACCTTCTTTTAAAGATACATGTAATGAAATAGCATCCATTCCATTAATACGTACTTTTTGTTTTGGCGGATTGATATACCCTTTTTTTACTGTAGTAATGTCTTCAAGAGCTATAACTTGTCCATTTTCTCCAACAGGGATTAACATCTCCTGTATGGACTTTAAATCATTGAAATTCCCTGTGGGCTCCAAAATAATACGTTCCGCTTCAACATTAATTGTTCCTCCAGAACTAAGTATATTAGTACTGCCTATAATGTTTTTTAATCTGCTCGATGTTAATCCGTAGGTTTTTAATTTGGTGTTTTCAAACTCAACAAAAACACGTTCTTCCTGAGCACCATTCAATTCAACTTTAGCAGCATCTTCAAGTTTTATTAAATCATCTCTCAAGTCATCTGCATAATCTTTCATTTCTGTATAGTCATAACCATCAGAAATTAAACCAACAGCAATACCAAATACTTCACCAATACCATCATCCTGTAATTGAGGGCTCACATTACTTGGTAAGCCCTGAATGGTGCTTAACTTTCTGCGAAGTCTATCCCAAACAGGTTGTAGTTCTTCTGGCTTAACTTCCATTTTAAGTTCTACCTGAACGACCGAAAGTCCTGTACGAGATGTACTTTTTACTACTTTTAATTCGGGTAATTCCTGTGCTACTTTTTCAATTTTATCACTAACTAATTCTTCAACACGTTCTGGACTTGCCCCAGGGAAAGATGATACAATTGATGCTACTCGTATGGTATAAGGTGGCATACTATCTCTCGACAATGAGGCATAAAATAACATACCCATCACCATAACTACAGCCAAAATACTTAATACAACACGATTACGGTTTATTGAAAATTCAGTAAGATTCATAAGGTTAGTTTTTTAGTTATTATAATCTTACTTTTTGTCCATCCAACAAGGTCTGCAAGCCAGCAGTAGCTATTTTATCACCAGAATTTAAACCTTTTTTCACTTCAAATCCAGATGGTGTTAATTCACCAATTTCAATTTGTTGTTTTTTTACAGTTCCCGTTATCCCATCGCTTGATTCTACTATAAATACAAAATTACCGTTACCATCTTCTCCTACAGACTTAACAGGAACTACCAATGTATCATTTGCAATACTTTCATCTTGCTCAAAATCAAAAATGACATTTGTTGCCATGCCTGATTTAATTTCTGGAATAGGGTTAATTATTGCAACTGCTGTAATATATGTAGACGAATTGGGGTCTATACTTGGTGACACTTCAAAAACTCTACCTTCAAAAACTTTGCCCTCAATAGCCGAGAACTCAATCTTGGTAGGCATATCTACTTTCACTTTATTAATGACTGCTTCTGGCAAACCAACCTCTACCTTCATACCTTTACCTGCATTTAATTCTGCAAATTGATGTCCTGCTGAAACTTGCTCATTAACTGCGCCATCTGTCCAAACGATTACACCATCTTTTGGAGCTTTAATGATACCATAACTTAATTGCGTAGCTTGTATACTTTTATTTCGCTTTGCAGATTCAAATTGGTCTAAAGCAGATTGATAGGAGTTTTTTGCTTGTTCATAGTCACTCAATGAATTACTTCCTTTTTCATATAGTGATTTAATCCTATCTAAACTCGACTTAGCAGTATTCATGGCAGATTTAGCGGCATTTAAGGATGAAACAGATTGCTCATAAGCTAAGTTTGCCTCAACATTATCCAACCTTGCAATAATAGCTCCTTTTTTAACCTGTGCACCTTTCCAATGGTTTACTTTAGTAATGATTCCACCACTTCTAAAACTTAATCCAATGGCGTTACTAGATTTTGCTGTTCCGCTATATGTTCTTGTGCCTTGAATATTTGGAGTTCCAACAACTTCATATTTAACAGGTCTCAATACTTCTTCTTTAACCTCTACTTTATCCTTGCAGGAAGAAAGGTTTATAACTAAAGCTAAAATTGACAATTTATATATGTGTAATTTCATAATGGGTTAGTTTTTATTTAAAATATATTGGTTGGCTCTTTGAATAAATGCTTGATTGTTATCATCAGAATGGGTTAAAAAGAAGTACCCTATAGCGCGTTCTAATTGCATAGACGTGATTAAATAGTTATAGTTAGCAGTGGATCTTGCTAACTGCGCTTGCAAATAATTAGTCTGTGCATCAATTAACTGAATAATGGGAACTGCTCCTTCTTGATAAGCATTTTGTGTGAGGTCTAAACTTTCTTTTGCTGTTTCTTCTGACACTTTAGAAATTTCGATGTTTGCTATTTGATTAATCAAATCTAGCACCACATCATTCACATTTTTCTCAATGTTTAATTCAATATTTTGTCTTTCATAACCCAATTGTTCCTCTTGAATTAAAGCTGATTGTCTATTAATATTTCTTTGGTTCTGGTTGAATATTGGTAACGAAACATTTAATCCAACATTATAAGTGCCGTCTGGTGCTGTTGGAATTCCAGACGGTATGGTAGAACCTTTTCCAGACTGAGAAATTGCCAGATTGTATTGCCCCTGTAAAGCAACTGTTGGTATAAAACGACCATAATCGTTTAAGTCATAGGTTCGTTTTGTAACATTTAAATTATAATCTATATTCTTTAACTCAGGTGAGTTGGTTTTTGCTTCTTGTACCAAAAATTCAATTAAAGTGGGTTGTAATTTCGGGTCGTCTAGAATCTTGTAAAAGTCATCATATTTATAATTCTTAAAAACACCTTCGGAAAGTTCAGCATCCAGAATATCTATGTCTTTATTAATTGATACATTCATCAATTGATTAATAGTGAAAAATGCTTGTTGCAATTGATTTCTAGCCTCTATAAGACTTTGCATGTTTTGAGCTAATTGACTTCTGAAACGCAACACATCTGATTTTCCAGATTCACCTGCTTCAAAGTTTTGTTCTGCTATTTCTAAATTACGCTTAGTAACTTGTAAATTTTGATTCTGAATACTCGTATTAGTCTTTAAAATCAAGGCATTAAAATAAGCTACAGTAGCATTCAATAAAGCATCGAGTTCGTTTGTATCATAAATAGCTTGTTCTGCTTTTTGTAATTCTTTCCTAATATCGATATTGGCAGAAGCACTTTCTGAATAGATGAGTTGCTCTAAAACCACATTTCCCGATGTTGAGAACTCTGGATTTGCGCCATTTGAAATTTCCGCCACTCTAGGGTCAAGATAAACCCCACTTACCCCAGCAGACACATTTGGCAAATAACCACTTTTAGCTGTTTTAACATCCTGCCCACTTAGCGCTACACTCTTTTCACTAGAAGATAGACTTAAATTCTTATCGAGAACACCATTCATAATATCCAATATAGACATCATGTCTTCTGAATTGGGTTCTGATTTACCACCTATAAAGTCGGCAGTCCCCAACATGGCATAACGCAATGGAAAATCAATTTTTTTAGCAGTGTTGTAATTAATGGTTAGCTTGTTTTTATACTCTAACAACAAGGGTAGTTCTGAGGCGTTAGCCCCATTTGTAATAGCTTCAATATTTAATGCAATACGCCTGAAAAACTGATTTAAATTTGTTTGGGGCTGGTTAGTAGCCAATATACCACGTTCAACATCCTTAACTCTGTTCGCTGAAAAAGACGGTAATTTTTTAGAATTAATAGCTGATGTTAATTTGTCAAATTGAGTATCGGTAAATTCAAAACCACCTGCTAAGTAAACTGCATCAAGACCTTCCAAATCAGATGCACTAATACCATTTTCAGATAAAGGTATTAAACGGTACTTTTTTCCTTCCTTCTGAAAATATGGGTCAAATATCGTTTCTAGAGGAAGTGCATCAATAATGTACTGCTCTATTAAAACCCCGACATTCTTATAATCGTAAATTGTTTTAAAAGCATCCAAGTCCTTTTTGTAAGACAAAGGCGCTATGATGTATGTGATGTTATTTATTTCTGATGTTTTGCGTTCTGGTGGTAGATTTATAAAATCTGAATTAATAGACCCAAAAACAATAACTGGCTTAGAATAGTTTTCCTGCTGGCTCAAAACGATATTATCCATAACTCCAAAAGCTAGAATAATATCTGCATCTCCATTAACTAAAGATTGATAGTTCTCTTTGGCTTTCTCGAGACTAAAATTGTTTGATAGTACATTTTGAAAACTAACAGTTTTATCTTGCCCTAAAACCGCTCTAATTTCTGTTTTTAACTGTTCTAATAAAGGTTGGTCTTCTGGTGTGTCTCTATCTGTTAAAAGACCTATGTTGATGCTTTGAGAATAACTTAATTGCAAACACAGTGCAATGAAAAGTGTGAGGGATTTTTTCATTTTTCAAGGTTAGTTTTAAGCTAATATAACTTTTTACAGCATCAAAATCAAAATGTTAAAGAAAGATATTATTTCGTAAAACAAAAGTAGAACACTGAGTTTCTAAATGTACATACATGTAAAAACCAACACAAGACCTATGGTAAAATAACTATATTACTATACAACTCATTGACCTAGAAACGGTTCACATTTAATAAAAGCAGTCTCACTTTACATTTTAGATACTTCACTTAAAAAGTTAAAACACAGCCTCTAATTGTGGTATAAATTTGTATAAGAATTTAAAACAATAATGACATGAGAACTTTAAACACAAAAAGTAACAAATGGAATAATAAAAGACGTTATAGATAATAACGTCTTTTATTACCAAAAATGGATTAAAAATGAGAGCGAAAAAACACAAACATTCAAAGGGCTTAATAGAAGATAACTTATTCTATAATAAAGATTTTTTGAAATTTCCTATACAGCATACTATTAGAAAAGTAGTAAGTCATGGTATGCGATAATAACTCAGACCATCTTTTTTACTAAATTTGTTTTACGGTGGAAAATCCTAGCGGATTTTCGTGTAACAAACCATGGCCCAACCGTTACCTGCGATTGACAAAAAATTGAGAACAAAAATAGAATCTATATTAGATAAAGTAGAAACAATTAAGGTACGTCTTGTTAGCTTAATGGGGATGACTCATTCTCAAGATGATTTCGGCATTTACATCAAGAATATTGGGAGTGAAATTGAAAAATTTTTAAAAGATGCCGTTTTTCAAAACAGTTATAATAATCTAAATTTCTACAATTTAATAGAAAAATTAAGAGACGAGGGAATAACTGAAAGCACAATCGGAAATCTTCATGAATTGCGAAACTATTATAATTCACTTAAACATGATCCAAGTTTCTCTACAACAATTACAGAAGCTGAAAGTAAGATAAAAAAGACGAGTGATGCATTAATAGAGATAGATTCAGAATCTATTGGAAATATTAATTCAGTTTATATTCAGAATACAAATAGGATTTTATGGCTATGCGCATGGGATGATTATATAGGAGGAATGACTGAGTTAAATTTGTTTCTTCCAAACTATGAAATTGATTTTCCATACTCCGTTGAATACTTCAATATTACACTTGAAGGTTGGGATACTTTAAAAGAAAAATACGTTCCAACTGGTCAATTACAATTAGGTAAAGAATTTATCTCTGAAAAAGCATATAACGTTTGGAGTAAGTCTGCTGACATGATTGGCGTAGGACGGTTTTCAGGTGATGTTAGAGGTTTGATAAGAACGTTATCTTCTTTAGTAAATAAGGAAAGAGAATCTGCTCTACTAGAAAATTTAAAAAGAAAGAATGACTCTTTCTCTGTTATAGCTTCTATAGCATATGCGATTCAAGATACTTTATTAAACAATAATTGGACGGATTTTATTGATCTAAAAGATGAAATAAGGTTAAGAATGGATTTTGACTATGGAATTGATATTGATTCAAAAGTTCTTGATTTCTATATAAATAAAATAGAAAAAAATATGATCTCTTATGATAGAAATAAGCTAAAGAACATTGATGAAATCCTATGGTTAAATAATGAACAATTTTCAAAACTTGTAGTCGAAGTACAAATAATGAATAAGCCATCAATTATATTAACCAATTTAAATAAACTCGCAGTTAAAATGAATTAATTAAGCAGACAACAAGGTAATAGTGTATAGCAACTCAATGGGAGAGCAACACATCATATACAAAACGTTAGCAGCAAGTAGTAAACTCAAAACTTACGATAATCAAATGACAAGTTAGTTGAAATATGAATTGGAATATTTTCCGCTTGAAATATGATAAACGAGAAGAATGGGCATTTGAACAAATGTCTTATTTACTTTTCTGTGCCGAATTTGGAAATAGAATTGGTTTATTTCGTTATAAGAATCAAACTGGAATAGAAACAGAACCTCTAAAAAAAGATGATGAGTATTACGGGTTTCAGGCTAAATATTATACAGTTCCACTTTCGGGTAAGAAATCAGAAATAATTTCTTCAATTAGGAAAGCAAAAAGAGAAAATCCTAAATTAAGTAAGATTTTATTTTATTTGAACAAAGAGTTCTCTGAAAGCAAAAAAAAGGGTAAAAAGAAACCAAAATATCAAGTTGACATTGAGTCCGAAGCTAGAAAACTGAAATTAAAAATAGTTTGGCGAGTACCAAGCCATTTTGAACTTCAACTAGCATTACCTGAAAACCAATACATCTACGAAGATTTTTTTAATCTTGAACCAAATCAAGGCTCACTAATTCATGAAGTTAAAAACCATAATGATAATATTTTACATGCAATCCAAACTGAAATTACTTTTGGTGATAAAAAAATAAAGATTGATAGAAGTGAGATAGTTCAAGAAATCGTAAAAGCTTCAAATAATAAAGAAAATATAATTATTTCTGGTGAAGGTGGTTGCGGAAAAACTGCTCTTCTTAAAGAATTTTATAGTCTACAAAACAATAATATTCCAGTTTGCATTTTTAAGGCTTCAGAATTGAATGTCAATCATATTAATGATTTATTCAAGTTTGATAACAATTATACTTTTAACAGATTTATTGAAGCTTATCAAAATGAGCCTAATAAAATATTCGTAATTGATTCTGCTGAAAAACTCGCTGAAGTCAAAAATAGTGATATTGTGAATACTTTAATACAGAAGCTAAATGAAGCTGAGTGGAATATAGTTTTTACAACTCGATATTCTTATCTGAATGACTTAATATTTCATATAAGAGAAAATTATAAGTTATCATTTACTGTGCATGACATCCCTCTAATAAGTATTGATAAACTAAAATCAATTTCAAAAAAATTTGATTTCTCTTTACCAGAAAACCATAAATTTATTGAACGACTAAGAAATCTATTTTATTTAAGTGATTATGTAGAATTTTACCCAAATATTAATAAGAATGGTAGTCTTCAATCCTTTATTGACTTACTCTGGAAAAAAAGGGTTCAAAACAATCTTATTCAAAAAGACAACTTACACATACAAAGAGAAAGGTGTATTATAGATATCGCAAAAGAAAGATGTGAATCTGGTCATTTTTATATAAATGCTGAAGACTTACCTCAAGCTGCTGTATTTCAATTAAAACAAGATGAAATACTTGGATATGATGAAAGCCATAATGGCTATTTTATTACCCATGATATTTACGAAGAATGGACTTTAGATAAAATTATCTCTCGCAACTATGCCAACTACACAGATATTGAAAGTTTTTTTGTTGAACTAGGAAACTCTTTACCAATACGAAGAGCGTTCAGATTGTGGCTATCGGATAAATTATCAGAAAACAATCAAGAAATTGAGGAGTTTATAAAGGAAGCTTTTAGTGATAGTTCAATTGTTAAATTTTGGAAAGATGAGTTGTTAATTTCTGTGCTACTTTCTGATTACTCAAAAACGTTCTTTAAGTTTTTTGAAAATGAGATTATAGCTCAGGAATTTCAAATTTTCAAAAGAATTCTATTTCTTTTAAGAATTGCCTGTACAGATATTTCTGCTTTTGACAGTATTGATGTAATAAAACCTAAAGGTAAAGGATGGCAAGAGGTCATAGCATTTATATATAAACATAAAGCTGAATTTTTTAATGACAACCTAAACTTGACATTACCTCTTTTGACAGATTGGTGTAATTATAACAAAAAGGGCGAAACCACTAAATATTCTGGCTTACTAGCGTTGAGTATTATTCAAAAGACTGAAACTGAACAAAACTTTTATATTAACGATGAGGTTGAAGAAAGTATACTAAAAGTAATTTTTAATGCATCAAACGAGATAAAGTCAGAATTAAAAGGAACTTTCGATAAAGTTTTAAAAAATAAGTGGATATATCATAATGACCCTTATTATGGTCTGTGTTCGAAAATTTTAGTAAAACCCTACTTAGCAAAGGAAGTAATAAAAACACTCCCTTTATCAGTTATTGATTTATGCAATATATTATGGGAAAAACGAGAGAAAAAACCTGATGATTTTGGATTTGATAGAAATAGTAATGAGAACAAGTATGGTTTAATATCTAAGCATCATGATTTTGATTATTTTCCAGCAAGTGCAAATCAAACACCAATATACTGGTTACTTCAAAGTGACTTTTGGAAAACACTAGATTTTATAATTCGTTTTACTAATAAAGCAGTAGATAACTATAAAAAATCATCATATGGAAATGGTGATTTAATTGAAATAAAATTAGAAATAGATGGAAATTTTATTGAACAATATGTAAGTGCAACGTTATGGGATTTGTATAGAGGGATTTCTGGTCCAAGTATATTACAATGTATCCATATGGCTCTTGAAAAAACTCTTTTAGAATTAGCAGAAGTTTTAGAACCCAAAGATTTAAGACCTGCTATTTTTAAAATTCTTACTGAATCTAAATCAGCTTCTTTAACTTCTATAATTTGTAGTTTAACATTAGCATATCCAGATAAATTTCACGAAACATCATTAATTTTATTTAAAACTATAGAACTCTTTAGATTTGATTTAAGTAGATATTCATCTGAGTTTCATGTAAAGTCAACAACTTCTATTGGATATGGATTAGACAAAATTAGAGATGTACTTTATACAGATGAGAGAATAAAATCATCAGAATATGCACATCGAAAAATAAGTTTAGAAAGCTTATGCCTTGCGTATCAATTTAATGGTGTAAAAGGATTTACATCAGCAGAAAATAAAAATTTTATAAGTGAAATTTATAATATAATTGACACTCATAAGATTAAGTATTCAGAAAGTTCCGATTCTGACGATTATTTCATTCTAGTTTTATCAAGAATGGATAGAAGAAATCTCAACTCAAAAATTACTAAACAAGAAGACAACGATTTTTTAGTAGAATTTTCACCTAAAGAATTACCAGAAAAAATAAGAAAAAATAGTGAAGATACAGTTAACCAAATCAATGAAGAATTTAAATATACTCCTCTAAAATTATGGGCTAATTTTATACACGAGACAAGTGAGGGTAAATATGAAAAATATGACATCAATCCGCTACAGGCATTAATTGAAACTAAACAGCTTGTTGAAGAACTCAAATTGGGCAAAAGGGTATTTAGTTTAGATAGTGCTATCCCAGCTTTTGTTTGTTCGAAGCTAATGATTGAACATTCGAAAATACTATCAGACGAGGACATGAATTTTTGTGAAAACATTATTCTTTCATCTATATCAAGATTATTTTCTGATGATTACGACTATCAAATAAGTGACGGAGTTGAAGCTTCTTTTCATGCTATACCTAGTTTAATCAAAGAATTTCCAGATAAAAAAGAAGACTATCTTCCAATTATGCTTTTGGCTCTTTTAGATAAATCATCTATTGGTAATTATAAAAGGATATGTGATTATGTGATTGAGTCTATACACAAATCAAAATTGTGGGAAGAAAACCCTAAAGAAGCAGAAGCAATATTTTTAGGTTATATAAAATTTATACCTATTTATAAAAGTATAGAATCTGAAAAAAGAAAAGAAATAGGATTTGGAAGAGGTATATCTAAAAGTTCTTTACTAGAAGAATTTAATAGAAGAACAAAAGATTTTGTCATTTATAAATTATCATTTGATATTACAGATATCTCTCTATTAGACATACACGATTTAGAAATTATATATCAATTAATTCCTAGTGACACTAAAAACAGTATTCATTTAGATATTATTACTAAAACATTACCTATGCTAGCTTCTCGTTTATTGATGGACAGAAGAGACTACGATAGAGAATATGGAGGAGATGGCACTAAAATCTATGTATTAAGGAATCATATTTTCAAAAAACTAACATCATTTATTTTATTAAGAGAAACAAAAGACATAGATGAGTATCTTAATCCAATTATTGATTCTTTTGAAGTCACAGAAGAAGCAGCTTCTTTTGTGGGTGAATTTATTTCCGCAGAAAATAAACTAAATAAATATGAACAATTTTGGCATGTTTGGAATAGTTTGTACCCTAAAATTATAACAATATGCGAAAACCCGCGTAATTACCATTTAAAAGAAGTTATAATAAACTACTTACTAGCTTGGCGTTGGTGGAC
The DNA here is from genome assembly GCA_947502975.1 of uncultured Flavobacteriaceae bacterium. Taxonomy (GTDB): domain Bacteria; phylum Bacteroidota; class Bacteroidia; order Flavobacteriales; family Flavobacteriaceae; genus Jejuia. The sequence continues at coordinate 642,761 of CANNBV010000002.1, read as the reverse complement.
TGATGGAATAGAAAAATGGCATAGTTTAAAAAGTGACAGTTTATCGCTTTATGCTCAAGCATCAAACGACATAGGACATATTCCCTCTGTCCTATATTCAATAACTAGAGTGTTAAATTCAATTGGAAGCCATTTTCAAAAAGAAGGAATTGATTGGATTTACAATATTACATCAAAAAATAGCCTACTAAAACTTGACGACTTAGAATCTCATACTATATTTTATTTAGAACGATTTATGAGAAAGTTTATTTTCATTAACAAACAAAATATTAAGGAAAATATAAGATTAAAAAATAAAGTTATACCAATACTGGACTTTATGATTGAGAGGGGTTCTATTCACGGATATTTGTTGAGAGAAAGTATATTATGATGATGAAACTATTATCACCAGCTGCTAACAAATAACTGAGTTGAAAAACAAACAATACTAACCTTATTCCTCTCTTTTGTTCTTTCTGATTAATATCTTAAATTTAATAGATTGTAAACTTAAGAATAGCTGAGTCAAGAAAACAGGTCTTTTCCAAGCTAATTTAGAAACAAGGATTTTGTCATAAGGTAATACTAATTTTACTATGAAAAGCTTTATTCCTAAATACTATTTATATTTTATATAATTAGTTATTCTAATTAAATCTTCATCAAAAAAGTTCGACTTTTGTCCCGTTGACTCCACTTAATGGGTATTAATGCTCATAAAAAAACCCTGTAAATAAATTATTTACAGGGTTTTTAAATTTAAACACTTAGTTATTATTCAATAACAACACGCTTGGTTACAGAGGCATTGTCTGCATTTACTTTAAGTAAGTACACGCCAGAAGCCATTTCTGAAACATCTATAGCATCATTGACTAATTCTTTTGATGCAAATACTCTTAATCCAACAATATTGTATAATTCAACAGAATTAATCTCTCTAGAAGATTGAACTGTTAAACTTGTTTTTGCTGGGTTAGGGTATATTTTTAAGTTTGAAGCAAAAACATCATTTGTTGACAAAGTAGATGTCTCGTAAAGCTCAATATTATCATAAAACACTTCATTACTACTATTAATAGCTAATGGTGCTCTAACATAAATTACAACAAAAGATCCACTTGGAGTAAACTCTAATGAATTTGCGGTAAAATTATCAGTTGTAGCATTTGATTTACTTGAATTAAAATCATTTGTGATTTCCATATAGGCATCAACAGCAGTATCAGCAGCACCATTGGCATCAATACCAGTCTCATCTAGAATCTCGGTATTTAAAATGTACACTTCTGAAGGTACATTCATGGCCTCAGAACGCGACTGAATAAACAAAGTATAGCTAACACCAGAAGTGACAGCTACTTTTTGATATAAACGACGACAAGCTTCATTTAATTTTACACCTCTGGTTGCAACACCACCAACAAAATTACCATCACTCGTGGAACCTGGCTGTTCACTACCATCCCCACAATTTGTACCAAGCCAAGAATCTAAATCTGAATTATTCCATAAAGCTCTGTATGGACTTGAAGTAGTAGCTCCACCAGACATTGCGTCGGCATCATAAATCACGGTACTAGGTGGTGACATATCCCAAGCATCAGCATTATCTGTATCATTTCTAGTCCATGTAGGATTAGCAAGAACATCATCTGAAGTAACAGTAAACAAATCTCCTGTACCGTTCAAGATAAGATTTGTCTGAGCAAATCCGAAAGAAGCTACTAATAAAGTAGCAAAAAGTAATTTTGTTTTCATATTTAAGTGATTTAAATGGTTATAAATTAATGCGTTTAACAATCTTAGGCTAAGTGGATAATTTTGGAAAACCAAACTGGTAAACCAATTTGGTTTTCCAAATATAGTTATTATTCCTTATTTTCAAAATTTTATACTGTTAAAATACTTGTGTTACAGGGGTTTATTTTGAAATAATTATCATTTTGGACAGATTTACGTTGTTATCATTTGAAACATTTATAATATAGCTTCCATTTGATAGTAATGAAACATCGAGAGCAATTTTGGTTTTTGGAGAACTTTCTACTTTAGACATTACACGTCTACCATCCAAACTATAGATATCAATTTTATTAATGTTAATTCCTGACGTCTTTATATTAATGATGTTTTTTGCAGGTACTGGAAATATTGCTACTGTATTGACATCAACATCATTTATTGATAAACTGCTTTGTGTACCAAAAAATTCTATTTCGGTTATATTTGTCCAAACGCTAGCTCTAGAGTTACCTGCACTATTAAACCTTCCAAAGCCTATTAGCTTTACATAGCGGGCCGTTGCAGAAATTTCATATTGATCAAAGTCATCACGCGTTCCTGTAGTAGTTGTAATTAATAAATCTCCTGAATCTGGTAAAATCATTGTAAAATCAGAAGGATCAGTTCCAGAAGTAGATACCCATACTTGTAAACCATAAGGATCGGACTTATCATCTGTAGCTATCTGTATTAAATCTAAATCATATTCAGCTGATAAATCGTAAATAACATATTCTCCATCACCTTTAAAGTCTCCTGAAAGAATTGCACCATCATCTGCTGTCCATTGCGTACCTGTATCTTTATCAAGTGAATTTGCTGCATAATTAAACTTATCTACACCGTTTACTTGTTCTTTTGAAAAAGAGTGAATCGTTACAGGGTCATCAACTAAGCCAGTATTGATAAGGTCGTAAATATCTGTTAAATCTGCTCCTTCTTGCGTAATAGATAACGTTCTAACAATATCATCCCCACCAGGATTTTGGGTAAATGTAACACTACCAGATCTACTGTTTGTATCTGTATTCGCTGTAACTGTTACAGATACTGTTGCATTACCTGTGCCTGAGTTTGTATCAATTGCTATCCAAGAATCATTAGAAATAGCCGTCCAGCTTACATTAGCTGCAACCATAACATCATAACTAGCTGCATCTGCAATAAGTGTAGATAAGCCAGTAACTGTTAAAGATTCTGGGATTTCAATAGTACAATCTCCATCTGTAATATTTGCTCCAGTAAAATCCAGAAAACAAGCTCCTATGCCATAACCAACCATTGCATCTGTTGTTGGTAAATAGGTTCCCATATCCGCACCTTTATCTGTAGAACCTGTTCCTGAAAACGTGAAAATTTCACCATCAGCAGTAGTTGTAATTCCTGTTTCTTCAGAAAAACCAGCATTTGTTTCACCTAAAACTGTTCCAGTATAAACGTTTCCAGTATAAGTTAATGCTGTACCCATATCTGCATAAGATGTAGGTGTGTCTCCTGAAATAACATTTGATATATTTGGATCTGCAGCTGCAAAATATATCAAGTTGTTTGAGACTGTTCCTGTTGGATCTGTTGATCCTTTATCTGTGTTATAAAACAAAGGTGCATTAGTGTTTATAATTGTGTTATTAGACAAATTAATGTTTTCAGATTTTTGATAGCCGTTTGAAGTACTTGTAGATGTACAAAGAACCGCATGATTGGCGCTTCCTCCCATAAAAGTTATGCCATTATTCCACTTGGCTTGATTAACAACTGTTATACAATCTTGAATATAATTATTAGTAATTGTGTGGTTACTATCTGTAATTCTAATACCGCCAGTGCCATCAACATCTTCTCCTAAAAAATAATTTCCATCCACTGTAGCGTCAGAACCATGACGCAATACCAGAGAGCCTCTACATCTTCTAAAAGTGTTATTAATATATGTATTGTTTTTACTTTTATTTGTAATAATTTCATTTTCACCATCGGCTTCAACAAAATAATTATTACTCACCATAGTACTACTATCCACGTTTTGAAACTCACTTGTGCCTACGCGTATAGTTTCACTATCACCAGAATTACTTAAACTAGAATCTATTTTAGAATATTTATAGAAGTAATTATTACTTATGGTATGACCAACAGTATTACAGCGCGTATTGGTAACCCCATCATCAGGAGATGCATTGTATTGAAGTTCAACCAAAACCAATGCTCCAGCGCTTGCTTTATTCATAAATGAGCAGTTAATTACCTTATTGTAAGTTCCGTATAATACAATCCATCTATGTTTTGTAATAGAAGTAGTTCCATCATCTGCAATTTCATCTGGGCTTAAAGCTAAACCATCGATTGCACAATTTTGAATGGTACTATAATTTGCGTAGTCTGTACCATTTCTGAATTGAATAAAATTACTAGCACCGTATCCACCTTTCCAATGAAAACCGTCAACAACAACATAATCTCCACCAATATTCATTTGTAATCCGCCTGTAAAAACAACACCACCTGGTGTTTCTGCTCTGAATACTATTGGGTTGTCTGATGTACCATTACCAATAAAATCTATACGTGCATCTGAATTATAAGTTCCATTTGCTAAAATAATTTCATCTCCAGCTACATAAACATTGTCTTCTAATGCTTCAGGACTTGTAATATTATAAGTTGTTTGTGCTATAATTGTAGCGGAAAACAATAAAGCTAAAAGTAGAGTAGTTTTTTTCATTTAGTTTAGTTTTAAAATACAAAACCAATTGGTTTACCAAATTGGTTTACCAAATATAATAAAAAAAACTAAATAATGATTAGTACCAGAGTAATGGATATTTCACTGGCATATTTCGTTCTATTTCTTCGAGCTTGAATTCAAAATCAAGGCTTTTCCATAAATTCAAGTAATCATTATTATTGAATTGAATCCCACCAAATAAAAGTGAAGATTGTCTAACTGGCCAATCGTTAAAGTACATGACGTCATCCTGGTAAGGCCAATTTGCCTTATCATTGATGAAAGGAAACATAAATTCCATACCTAATTTTAATGAACGTCCATCATCAGTTTTATAATCAAATAAATTGTCTTCTGTAGTTGAAAGTATTTGACATAAGTTACTCATAGCATCTAAATTGAATAGGGAATAACCATAAGGTTTTGTTCTACTTAATTCCTTTGGAAAACTACCATTACTTGCCATTTGATTAGGTAATAAAGTGTTTTTATAAAAGTTTCTGCAATAATTCAATTTATCAATATCGTTTACCAATCTTGCAAAAGCTGCAACTTGAACCGCCCAACAAACGCTGTGATTATTACCATTATCACGTTCTTTAATACCAAAAGAATGCGTAGTAAGCCAATTTAAATACTCCTTAAACCATTGTTTTATGGACTGTAATTGAGATGATTTTAATATGTTCGCTTCTTCTAAAACTTCAATTGCTAGAGCTACTTCTACTAAATGCACAGTATCAATAATACCAATACCCCTTCCTGTTACTTTTCCTTTTATGGCTTGGGCATATAATAAATTGGGGGTCATTTTTGTTTCAGGCTTTATAAACCAAGCTTCTAAATGAGGAATAAGCTGTTCTAAATACGTTTTGTCTTTGGTAATAATATAGGATGAAGCTAGACATCCAGCTATATGGTTTAGGCGAATAACTGCTTTACGATGTGCTTTGAAATTATCTGGGTTTGATAATCCGTCACGTCGTATGTAAGGCCCGTTTAAATCCTCAGGGTTTGGCCACCAATAGTCACCTTCAGAATAAAAGTCATTTTTAGTACCTGTACTTCTAACACAAAAACTATCTGTAACCGTAATTGGTTCTATAGAGTTATATTGTTTAACCTTGCTTAATACACGCTCTTTTTCAACAGCAACTAAATCAAATTTTTCTGGCGTATCACTACAAGAAAAGAATGTAAGACATAATATTGAAAAGGTGTATATGAACTTCATTTTATAAAATCTTTTGTGGGAAGCACGTCTATAATTGTGCTTTTAATTAAAACTAAGATAGCGCTAGGGAAATTCTGCCTTGTCCCGCTCTGTCTTACCCTGTCCTAATTATTCTAATTCCAACTTTTTTAGACGCAATATAGCTTCAAGAAAATAGTAATCTCCATAAACTATTGGCTCATCTATTTCATCATTTTTTGGCCAATTACCAGTACTATGATTTAATATAAACGGTGCCTCTATTGTTTGATCTAGTATATAATCTTCTGACTTTAATCTATTAATTACTTTTTTACTATAGTTGAGATATGTACTGTCTTTTGTGTAATTATACAACTCAACTAATGCTGAAGTTACTACTGTTCCTGCAGACACATCACGTGGCGCGTTTGGTATAGATGGATCTTCAAAATCCCAGTAAGGAATACCATCTTCTGGTAAATTCTTATGACTTAAATAAAAATCAGCAGTTGCTTTAGCTCTTTCTAAGTATTTAGTTTTTTTTGTGTAGCGATAAGCCATGGTATATCCATAAATTCCCCAAGCTTGACCTCTAGCCCAAGAGGATTCATCATTAAAACCTTGATGTGTTACTTTTAGCCTTGGCTGCGCAGTAATTGTATCGTAATCTACAACATGATAGCAACTATTATCTGGTCTAAAATGATTTAGTAATGTAGTATTAGCATGAGTAATTGCTAACTTATGGAATGCACTATCTCCAGAAATTTTAGTGGCTTCAAATAGTAATTCCAAATTCATCATATTATCTATAATTACAGGAAACTGCCATATATCTTTATTAAAATCCCAAGACTGAATACTACCTATATTAGCTTTAAAGCGTGTACTTAAAGTTGTTGCACTTTCTACAATAATTTTCTTGTAATTTTCATTATTTTCATGTTTTAAGCCACTACCAAAACTGCAAAATACTTTAAAGCCCATATCATGAGTTCTGCCATTGAACTTTTCTTTTTCAACAAATGCAGTCCAATCTTTAGCTTTATTTTTATAAGCTTCATTACCAGTTAATTCATAAATCTGCCATAGGTTTCCTGGAAAGAAACCACTACACCAGTCTTTTGATGGCACTTTCCTGATTTTATTTTTGGTGTGGCTGAAGCTTCTTGGGAAGGCAGTTGAATCCACTTTATATGCTAGAAGTTTAGCATACCGCTGTGTTAATTGCTCATCAATTGAAACAGTTTTAGGGTCTACAGATTTTGATCTATCCTTACAACCAAAAACGGTTATTAGTATTAAACAGAGGTTAAAAATGATGGTGTGTTTTTTCATTTTAAAATTTAGTTTTAGATTCTAAAAATAATGCATCTTAGCGTTTTGTATATACTAAATAATGTATAGAACTATCCCAAGTCTAATAAACACTGCTAATGTTAGTGTGCTTCTTTAAGTTGTTATACATGATAAGTATTTATTAGAAGATACGCTAGACTAAATATCAAACCCTTTTAAATTAAAATAGATATTACTGGTTAAAATTTTAACCAGTAATATCTATTAAAAAATTAAATCAAACTAATATTAATTCTATTTAATAACCAGCATAACTAGTTACTAAGATTAGGATTTCTATCAATCTCATCCTGAGGAATTGGCGTATCATAATCAACAGAAGCATTCCAGTCTGGCTTTGCACCTTCATAACCTGAAGCACTAAATACTTGGTCTCCTAACTGTCTTCTCTTTATATCATACCATCTTTTGCACTCAAAAGCAAGTTCTATTCTACGTTCTTCTAATACATCAGCAACAGTTATAGATGCAAGGTCTGCAGGAACTGCGTTAGGTGCAATAGTTTCAGGAACATATCCTCCGTTTGTAGATTCACCACCATTACGTGCTCTTCCTCTTACTTCATTCAAAAAGTCTAAAGCGTCTGCAGCACCTATTTCTACACCTGCTTCAGCAGCAATTAATAATACCTCAGCATATCGTATCATAGAGTAATTATGGCTAGTTGCTCTTTTATTTCCTCTAGCAAAAGGTCCAGGAAAACGTAAATATTTAGCTATGTATGGTGCGTTAACAGCATGCTCGTGTCCACTACTTTGAAAATCAGTATAATCTACAGTAGTATCATTAATTAAAGCTTCTGTTTGGAAACTAACACGCGTTCTGTAATCATCTGGATCAAAAGAATTGAATACAGCTATAGTAGGAGTTGCGACAGACCAACCTCCATTTCCGCCATCATCATCACCTCTAATACCTGTCATAGGCGCTATTTGGTCATAAGCATTGTCAGGAGCTTCATTATTATTATAATCTAACGCAAAGATTGGTTCTTTGGAAGCATCTATTTTATTAGCATTAAATAAAGTCTGAAAATCAGGATCTAAATCTACATCATAAGTTCCTTTATTGGTAATTACTTCTTTAGCTTTATCATAAGCCATTTGAAAATCAGCAGTACCGTTTGTTCCTGCTCTTGTTAAATACACTAAAGCTAAATAAGACTTAGCCGCCGCTTTAGAAGGTGTTGCTCTTGTAGCTACAGTATTTGGTAACCATTGTTCAGCATATTCCAAATCTGAAATAATTTTTTCATAAATTTCAGCTTCTGGTGTATTGCTAAGGTTGGTAGCTGCAGCTATATCAGAAACAGGTGTATCTATATAAGGTACATCACCAAAAAGTCTTACTAAATGAAAGTAATAAAATGCTCTTGCAAAATAAGCTTGTGCCGCTATTGGGTTTTTAATATCATCAGCTGCATCTACTTGTTCTGCTCCTGCAATAGCGTTATTGGCAGCAGCAATTCCTAGATAAATTCTTGTCCAAGGATCAAATACCATTTCGTTATCACCAGTGATGGTGTGCATGTTCATCTCTACCCTTCTTGTTTGTGTAGAGTTAAGGTTTACCATATCAGAACGTAACATTAACGCTACAGATAGTTTTCTTCCCCAGACTTCTTCATTGATAGCGTGAGTTAAAGAGGCGTTTACCCCTATTTGTATATCTTCTGGAGTTGAAAAGAATCCATCAGGAGACAATAAGCCTACTGGCTCTTCTTCCAAATCTGAACATCCCATTATTGATAATCCTATCAATAACAATAAAATTTTGTGTGCATTCATAATTTTTTCTTTTAAAATTAAAATATTTTTTATTAAAATTTCACATTTAGACTGAAATTCACTGATTGAACCGTTGGGTAATTACCAAAATCAAAACCTCTAACGGTATTTCTCGCTGTATTGTTATTTCCAGCAGAACCAAAGTAATTCACTTCAGGGTCTAAACCAGAATAATTTGTAATTGTCAATAAATTTTGCGCACTAACTGATAATCTCAGTCCCTCTATACCTAATTTTTCAATAGCTTCTGAAGGAAAATTGTAACCTATTGCTATATTTTTTAATCTGATATAACTACCATCTTCAACAAAACGCGAAGAAACTTCTCTAAAACTATTATTTCCTACACGAGGTTGGTTAGTGTCTGTATTTGTTGGCGTCCAAGCATTATTATAATACCCATAAGTAGTGTTAGCATCACCATTATTTAACTGTACTTCGGTCATATTAAATATATCTCCGCCTTGAGAACCTTGGAAAAAGATGTTTGCATCAAAGTTTTTATACCTAAAGCTATTTGTAATACCCCATGTGAAATCAGGGTTAGGGTTACCAATAATTGTTCTATCATCATTAGTAATGTCTCCACTATCATCTAAATCTAAAAACAATGGATCACCAGCTACACCTCCAGATATGGTAGCAGTACCAGCTGGTAAAGCTCCACCTTGATATACACCTGCATAATCAAATCCAAAAAACTGACCTACTTCTTCACCTTCTCTTAAAATAACATTGTTGCCAACACTAAAATAACTTGGAGCTCCATTTTGAAAATAATCATCGTCGTTTATTAAGTTTTCTACTTTACTTTTATTTTTAGAAAAAACTAAATCGGTAGTCCAACTAAAGTTATCGTTAGTAATATTTCTTGTGTTTAGAGAAATTTCAAAACCTTTATTGTTAATCTCTCCAACATTCTTTAATATTTCATCATCTAAAAAACCTAAATACCAAGGTAAACCTCTATCTATCATTATTAAATCTTTAGTATCGATATTATAATAATCTAACGACAAAGAAATTTTATTGTTCAGTAAACCTAAATCAACACCAATGTTGGTTTGATAGCTCGATTCCCATTTTAAATCTGGATTGGCTGGACGGAATGGTGTAACAGCTGCAACGGTTGAACCATTGTTAGATGCATAAATACTTGCCGATTCAGCTAGAGATTGGTAAGCACTAATTGAAGGGTTACCAGTAACACCATAACTAGCTCTTAATTTTAAGTTAGATATCGTTTTATGATCTTTTAAAAAATCTTCGTTAGACAATTTCCAACCTATAGCTGCTGATGGGAAAATAGCATATTTTTCATTTGCAGCAAAATTTGATGCACCATCACGTCTTACTGTAGCAGTAAATAAATATTTATCATCCCAATCATAATTTACCCTTCCAAATTGAGATTGAATTTCCGTTTCATTTACATAAATATCACCCTGTCCTCCATTTATCAAATTTGTAGCAGTCCATAGACCATAGTAAGAAAAAGAATCTGAAATAGTTCCAGTACCTTCGCTATAAAACCCTTTATTTGTTGTTTTTTGGTACGAGTATCCTGCCAATAAAGTTAAATTACCATTTCCTATTTCTTTGTTATAGGTTAAGTAATTTTCACTCAAGATATTTTTAGTTTTATCTTCAGTCATGATAGCTCTTCCACCGACACCTCCAGCTGAAACTTGTAAAGTACGAGGTAAATAAATACCTCTAAAATCATTATCAACACTTAAACCAAAGGTGGTTTTAAAAGTAAGACCTTCAATAATATCATAATTTGCATAAAAATTTGCTCTAAATTTTTCCGTTTCTGTATCATCATCTCTTTGAGTTGCAACAGCCCATGGGTTATCAACTGGATCCCCTATTCTATCGTTTATTGAAAAGGTTCCATCATCATTATATATACCTTGGTCTGGAGCAAAGCGCATTGCTAAAGCCACCACATCATCACCACCTGCACCAACACCGTTTTCGCCTGTTGATTGCGTAGCAACGCCTTCCTTCTTACTTATAGACCCCATTAAATTAAGTCCTAGTTTTAATTTATCGGTTACTTGTGCATCTAAATTTGATAAGAATACTATTCTTTCAAAACCAGAATTAACTAGTATACCATCTTGCTTAAAATACGTACCAGAAGCATAATAATTTACTTTTTCAGAACCTCCAGAAAAAGAAAGTTGATTATTGGAAGTACTACCAGATCTGTATATTTCATCTTGCCAATCTATATCTGCCGATCCTTGAGGAAAAGCAGTGGTATTACCTTGATTTGCTCGTATCTGGTTTTGATAATCTGCAAAATCGTTTGCATTCAATAAATCTAAGCTATTTGCTGTATTTTGGATAGCATAAGTAGAATTGATTTCAATATTTAATTTACCAGATCTACCTTTTTTAGTAGTTACTAAAATAACACCGTTTGAACCTCGTGAACCATAAATAGCAGTCGCAGATGCATCTTTCAAAACCTGTAAGGATTGAATATCTCCTGGTTGCGGCATAGTAGCACCTACAAAACCATCTACAACAATAAGAGGTGCGCTACTTGCATTAATAGACGTATTACCTCTAATAGAAATACTAATAGGAGCACCTGGCTCACCACCATTATTAGATTGTACATTTACACCAGCTGCACGACCTTGAAGCGCTTGTTCTGCGTCTAATACAGGAAAGGCTGTCAACTCTTCTGTTTTAACAGCAGATACTGAACCTGTTAAATCACTCTTTCTACGAGCACCATAACCCACAACAACTACTTCTTCTAAAGCAGCTAAATCTTCAACAAGTGATACATTGATTGTACTAGAATTACCAACAGCTACCTCTTGTGAAACATAGCCAACATAACTGAATACTAGAGTAACTCCATCTCCATTTACATTGATAGAATAATTTCCATCAAAATCAGTAGAAGCACCATTAGTGGTTCCTTTTACTATAACATTAACACCCGGTAATGACTGCCCATCTTCTTGAGATGTAACCGTTCCCGATATTGTTTTTTCTTGAGCACTTATACTCAATACAAAACAAAAACTCAATACGAGAAAAAGTGTCCTTTTTAATTGATTCGTTTTTTTCATTAGTTTTAGTTTTAAGTTAATTTTTATAAAATTCATAATTTAAAAACTGCTGTGTGGGTAATAAATTTTTAGTCAGTTTCTAAATTATTTTTTTGGTAAACCAAATTGGTTCACCAAATTGGTTCACCAAATATACAAAAATATTGTTTACTTCAAACTTTTATTTTTAATGGTTAATCATTATAAGTTTCAATCTTCTTCTTTGAGATAAATAAATAATTAAGAGATAAAATCTAACAATTGTATATGGAGAGTAAAGCCCCTGTAACAACTCAGTTAACTTCACTTTTTTTCACAAACGAAATTTAAGAATACAAAAAATCGATTAAAGGTGTGATTTCACACAAAAAACTAATTATCAGGTTTTTATATCTAAAATTTTAATCAAAACTCAAAACTTACTGGCATATTGTGTTGGTGCTTCTCCAAATTTAAAGTTTAAAATAACTAGGTCATAAAACTATTTTTTAATTATTTATCTTAGTGATTATACTAATTTATATAAGCAATTTTAATCTATAAGTTTTCAAATATTTAAACTTTATGATTTAAAATTTTGGCATATTGGATATATATTATATTTTGGTTAACCAATTTGGTTAACCAAAATATAATTATCATGAAGATAAGAATTTTAGTTCTATTAGTATTTAATTTTATCATCCAATTAAATAATGCCCAAGTTATTTTAAATGCTAACGGTTCAGGAAATACGTATGAAGACATAAATGCAATTTTGGCTCCTGGTTATAACGTTATTGAAGTTCCAGATTGTGTACATACTACTTTTGGCAGACATATTGATGAAATTTTTGATGCTGAATTAAACACAAACGTATTTAGGTTTTTTGCTCACAAAACATCTGATAATGATAGATGTATAAGATTTGACAGGCAACGTACTGAAATAAAGGCCTATGATAAGTCTCCTGATAACTTGAAAGCTACTCTTGGAGAAACTGTGCAATACAAATGGAAATTTAAAATTCCTACTACCTTTCAAGTATCATCAAGTTTTACGCATTTACATCAAATCAAATCTGTTGATGGTCCTTATGCAAGTATACCTATGATTACTTTAACTGCAAGAAAAGCTACGCCAGATAGGTTAGAATTACGTTATACTCCTACAAACGACCAAAACACGATTGCTACTGCAGAATTAGATTTATTAAGAGGGAATTGGATAGAAGTAAATGAAATAATTACATACGGTAACCCTGGTTCTTATTCAATAGTATTAAAACGTGTTTCAAACGGCTCTAATATTATGAATTACAGCAATACCAATATTGACACATGGCAAGATGGGGCTACTTTTGCACGCCCAAAATGGGGCATTTACAGGAGCCTAAATAGTATAAATGATTTACAAGACGAAGAAGTGTTATTTGCTAATTTTAGTATTGAAGAAAACCCAACATTATCATCTTCAGAATTTGAAAATTCTACTGTAGTTATCTCTCTATTTCCAAATCCAGCTAAGCAAACTATAACTATCAAAAACATAAAAATTGATAGTTACGACACTATAAAAATATTTGACAATACAGGGAAAGAACTACTGATTCAAAATAGACACAAAAAAGAGCAATTAGATATATCTAATTTTAAATCAGGATTATACTTCGTTTCTATTTTAAAAAATGAGCGAACTATAAAAACAATAAAGTTTTTGGTTGAATAAGATTTAATCATAGGATTGTAACAAATCTGGACCAGATTAAAAACCTAAAATGACTAATAAAAAAGAGGTTAAACCTAAATTCAACCTCTCTCTTTCAAACTAAACTAAACTGATATTATATTCCTAAACCTTGTCCTCCACCTATTTGAACAGTTTCAGCTGTCATAAACGACGCATCTTTACTTACTAAAAACGAAACTACTCCGGCAACTTCTTCTGGTTGTCCTAATCTACCTAACATGATATTATTCTTCCAAGATGCGAAAACTTCTGGCTTTGTTGATTTGATTTGCTTATGAAAATCTGTATCAATTGTTCCTGGAGATACTGCATTTACCCTAATACCATATTCTGCTAGATCTTTAGCTAAAGCTCTTGTAATGGTATGAACTGCCGCCTTGGATGTACCATAGATTCCTGCTCCAGGTCCACCAGCATTCCATCCAGCATTTGATGTATAATTAATTATAGAAGCATTATCACTCTTTTTAAGAAATGGTATAGCCGCTCTCGATGCAAAAAACGTTGAATCTAGATTTAAAGCCATTACAAATCGATAAAATTCAGTAGTCATACCTTCAAATCTAGATCTACCGCCTAAACCTCCAGCGTTGTTTACTAAGACATCAATCTTACCATATTTTTCTCCTATTTTATTAATATTTGAGGTTACTGCTTCTTCATCAGTAACGTCAAACCCGTAATACTCTGCTTTAATTCCAGCTGCTGCTAACTCTTCTAGCCTTTTTGCACCAGCTTCGTCATCAATGCCATTTAAAATAACGGTATATCCGTCTTCACCTAGTCTTTTTGCTACTTGAAAGCCAATACCACCAGTTGCTCCAGTGATTACGGCAATACTTCCTTCTAAATTACTCATATCCTTTAAATTTATTTTTATTACTTGTTTTTCTTAATTGTAATTAATCTATTGTTTTTCTTACTGGTTCTATATTTTTTATAAAGAAAAATATAGATAATACTCCTAATACAACAGACCCACAAATAGCCACAAACGCTGGCGTATAAGAGCTTCCTGTTATTTGTCCTACAAACCAATTCATTATCATTGGAGAAACAGCTGCTATTGTACCAGCTAAACCTGCTAAGGTTCCTACTGATGGTCCTCTAAATAAATCGCTTGATATTGTTTGAATATTTCCTATTGCAAATTGGAAACCAAATAAGGCAATTCCTGCGAAATATATAAATCTCATAAAATCGTCTTGTCTTACTAATGTGATAATGCATATAAAACCAATCAATATTAAGAGACCTCCTATAGCGATAGCCGTTTTCCTTGAAAAGTCTACAGAATATTTTTTTATCAATTCTCCTGTAAACATCCCACCAATAATACTACCTGCAGCTGCCATCAAGTAAGAAATCCACATAGTAGCTGCAATCTCCTCTATACCTAGACCAAATTTATCATTTAAGTATATTGGCATCCAAGCGGCAAAAAACCACCAAATTGGTTCAATAAAAAAACGACATGATAAGACTCCCCATGATTGTTTATAACTTAGAATTTTACCAACGCTTAAACTTTTAACTTTTTTAGTATTTACTAATTCGTCTTTATCTATTCTATCTGATATAATTAAATTTCTTTCTTTCTCTGTTACCCATGGGTGTTTTTCTGGTGTGGATTTATTTAAAAACAACCAAGGTATTACCCATAACATTCCAACTAAACCAAGAATAATATAAGTTGTTTTCCATCCAAATTGAGTATACAAAAACACTATAACAAAAGGTGCTATTACATTACCTATTGAAGCTCCAGCATTAAAAATACCTTGTGCTGTTGCACGTTCTTTAATTGGGAACCACTCTCCGTTACTTTTTACCGCACCTGGCCAATTACCAGCCTCTCCCAAACCTAAAAGACCTCTAAATATTGATAATGATACTATGCCTACAGCAAAGGCATGTAAAACAGAAGCTAAAGACCATAGTATTATGGATACTGTAAAACCTAATCGGGTTCCTATTTGGTCATATAATTTACCTGATGCAAATTTACCTATGGCATAACAAGCTAAAAATATGTTAAACATAAGAGCATAATCTGACTTATCCATTTCAAGATCTTTACCCATTTCTGGCCAAAGTAAAGCGAACGCTGTTCTATCAATATAGTTTATAACTGTTGCCAGAAAGATTAATCCTATTATCCACCAACGTAAACCTTTTATTTTCATAATTCTTATAATTTATTCATTAATCTCCAACCACAACCAAAAATGATCATGTAACAGGATTCTAATTGTTTAAATTTTATGAAGAAATAACTTAAATGAAGAATTTCTCCCCTCTTGTTGTTTTATAACTGAAAAATAAAAGCATGCTATTTCATTTTTCGTATGATTTTACACCTACTTACTATTGTAACAATATTGGTATAAGACACTAAAGTGATCTTTCATTTTTTGTCTGGCTATATCAGGATTTTGCTCTTTAATTGCTTCATAAATTGCTTTATGCTCAGCAATACCTAAAACAGCCTGGTTTTTATCACAAACATGGTATTTACCAAAATCGATAATGATTTGTGGTGTAATTGTTAACATGAACTTATTCATAGTGCCATTCCCACTTGCTTTAGCAATAGCTAAATGAAACAATAAGTCCTCTTGAACTGCATCTTCTCCAGATAGTGCCTTTTTCTCATAAGCATCTAACATTTCCTTTATGTGAGCCAAATCTTCTTCAGATCGTCTTAAGGAAGCTAATTTCACCGTTTTAAGTTCTAATAAAATTCTTGTTTCTACTAAAGACTTAAAATCTTGTTCTTCTAACCTTAAAATATCGTCGATCATACCGTTCAAGGCAATAATTCCAATATTGGCTACAAAAGTTCCGCTTTGTGGCTTGGATTCTAATAAGCCATAAAATTCTAATTTCTGAATAGCTTCTCTAACCATACCTCTGGAAACTTCAAACTTTTCAGATAACATTCTTTCGGAAGGTAATTTATCACCAGGTTCTAAATTTTTGTAATTAATTAATTCTCTTATTTTGTCAATTAAGAGATTTTGTACCTTTTGATTATCGCTTACTATTAATGTATCTAATTTCATATTGATGATATTTCTAAAACTGGTTAACCACTTAATCGTTCAATTTAAAAATATTTATATTTATAAATTAAGTTTTTAATCAAGATTTATAAAAAACTATTAACTAGTTATAAAATTCATAATTATTTGATAAAATTTTTATTTTTCTCAAGCCATTTTACATACTATTTAATGGCTTACTTCTAATTCATAGTAATTAACCTTTGAATATGCGCCTTCGTCTCTGGTTTGAAAATAGTTTCCTGCTTTAAAATAATTCTCAAATACTCCCCATCGCCTCATGTGAATGTTTTCATAAACTTTATATTCATTGCCATTTAGTACAATTACCATTTTGCCTTCTGAAATCTTGACTTCTAGGGTAAATTTTCTAAAACCCACTTCTTGTTCAAAATTAAAACCTTCGTCATCGCCCCATGCGTCTTCATGCAAAATTTCTTCGTTGGTAGCACTTAAGTTTTTTAGCACTTTAGTTTTAACTCTTACTTTACCATTATCCCAATATATTTTTAATATTGGTGGCGCATTATTATCATCTTCTCCTATTAAATCGCGTTGTTCATTCGTTAAACGGCCATGTATTTGCATAATAATAGTTCTGTGATACTTACCGTTAGAACCTTTAGTAGATGCTTCCATAGACAATTTGCCTTTCATATATGCACCATCTTTAAATGTCCAGTTTTTATTATTATCACCTGATACCATTTGCTCTCTCAATTCTGATCGAGTGTACTTTGTATTCCTTGTTTTTGAGGCAGTTGGCATAGCATGAAATACAATAGCGCCTTTGGTTGAGTCTATATACATATATGGTTTAGCAATCTCATTAGATGCAAAATCAAATATTTCTGGAGGCTCTAACTCATAGGGTTTTCCTTTTTCATTCAATACTGGTAATGTAACTTTCCAATGACTCAAATCAATATCAGGTAATCTAACTTTTTTCTTCTTTTTTTTCTTCTTCTTCTTTTCAGTTTTTATATCTGAATTATTACTTGCCTTTTCTTGACAAGTAGCATTAACAGATATAAAAGCTATCAGTAGTGCAATTAATATTTCTTTTCGTATGTAACGCATATAATCCTTTTCTAATTAAAATCCAGGAGTAATGATATCTATATTATCAATAAACACTTCATTACTACTATCAACTGCATTTAAAGCTCTCACATAGATTACCGCTATGTTCGCTGAAGCCTCAAATGTAAATGTTGTTGTAGTAAACGTATCGTTAGAACTTGATGATTTAGAACTATTAAAATCGTTATCAATTAGATAATATGCATCGGTATTCATGTCGCGTGCCGCTTCATTGTTTATGGCCTCTTCAGTTGTAATTTCATTATTCAAAATAAATACTTCAGTATTAATACCAGCAGCTTCAGAACGTGTATCTATAGTAAAGGTATATTCTACGCCTGGTTCTACGGCAACTAATTGGTATAATCTACGACAATTGTTACTTAGCTTAACACCTCTACCGCCACCAGCGTTTGGTCCAAATTTGTTACCATCACTAGTTGATCCAGGTTGTTCATTGGTACAAAATGTAGCATCTATATAAGCATTGAGGTCATCGTTACGCCAAAGTGCTCTATAAGGGCTATCTATTGTTCCTAAAACATCATCAACAACAGTACTGTTTGGTGTCATATCCCAAGCATCAGCATTATCACCAGTATTAGACGTATGATCATTACACTGACCATTTTGTACTATAACCTTAAATGTAGGCTCAACACCTCCAACTGGTACAGGTTTTGTAATGCTTCTAGACACCCCTGCATCGTTAGTTGTAGTTAACGTTACATCATAAGTACCAGCTACGGCGTAAGTATGTGTTGGACTGGCTTCTGTTGATGTATTACCATCACCAAAATCCCAACTATACGAAACCGCTAAAATTGATGCATCTGTAAAATCTACAGTAAGTGATGACACATCAAACGTAAAGTCTGGAACTGTCGACAATACTAGGCCTTCTATATTTTTGCTTACTGATACTTGTACACCTAAATAATTGGTAGCTGTAAGTGTAGCTACAAATGTTTCTGCTGTTTTGTATGCGTGTACTGGATTAAAATCTGGATCATCTTCTGTATCTTCAACACTCCAATCTACAGATTCTTCATCTCCAAAATCCCAAACTAGGCTACTAGCTCCACTAGATAAATTTTCGAATGTTACTTCAGAATCTACTGAAGAAAAATTAAAATCTACAAACATAGGTGATACAGCTGATGTAGCCTCGGCTATTAAGCCATCTGAACTTGTAGTAGTAAGCTTTACGACGTATAAACCACCTGTTGCATATGTATAATCCGGATTAGCTTCTGTTGAAGTATTTCCATCTCCAAAATCCCATAAATAAGAAGCAGCATCAGTTGAATAACTTCTAAATATTATAGATAGATTATTATCAGCATCTGTACTTGTAGTAAATAAGGTATTAGGCTGTATGTTATTTACATTTCCTGTAGGAGGAACAAACTCTTCATAACCACTATCATAACATGAGATAAGACCCAAAAACACAAAAAGTAGTAATAAGGAACCTAAGCGGTATTTATTAATTAATTTATAATTCATAACATTAAATTTTAGAGTTTTTATTGTTTCACTGAAATTGCAAATGCATCTAGCCTACTTTCTACCCCAGAGTTTGTTGCAAAAATTATCACAGATTCATTTTCTCCTGCATCAAATGTGATAGCATGTTGTTTAAAAACATTATCTATTCTTCCTATGTTAGTATCAGTTCTGGTAGCTATAATATTAGATTCTAACTGTGCTTCAGCATAAGAAGATGTATTAGGTGCTAATATTGACACTTTCATATCTCCAAAAGCATTTTCTTCAAAAGCACTAAAATATGTGATTACATAGGTGGCTCCCGGTGTAACTTCAATTTCTTGATATGCTACTCTTGCACCATCTGCAGGGAATTTTGCTGCTTGTACACCATCTGGTAAATTAGGAGCATCTACTGGATTTGTATCTGTATTAATCTGTATTACAGTAGTACCACCGCCTATAGGGCTCCACGCAGAATTACTAGGAACTCTCCACGAATCTCTACCATCTCCTGTTCCATCAAACAAACTGGCATCTTCAAAACTTGGTTCTGCAATTTCTGGAACTGGTATTGTTGGAATGGCTTGGTTTACTGTGATAATTTTTTGAGTAACGTCAGATTTTCCAAGGTTATCTGTTACTGTTAAACTAACAGTATAGTCACCAGGATTTGGAAACGAAAAGATTAACTCTTGATCCTGTAATGTTGCTGGTGGTAAGGCAGCAATTTGTCCTTCTAAATCAGTAACATTTTGCATTACTTCATCTGGTATTGTTGCCTGTAGATTTTCCAATTGTGTTTGAAAGTCTGCAATTTGAGCATTAAAAACATCAATTCTTGCTTGGTCTGTCTCACAAGGAATCTTAAATTCTAGTTTAGCAATTTCTTTTTCCACAGCTACAATTGCTGCTAATTCAGCTTCTATAGATTGTTCTAGAATTGGTAAATTCTTATTAATTAAAGCCACACCATCAGATGGAGTAACTGACCATTGATATTGTGTTCCATTTACAGCTAGATTTGAACCTGCTTGAAAATTAAAATCATAATTTGCTGATAGTTCCACATCGTTACAGTCAAACTCCGAAGAAGTAACATCTGTAACACTATAAAAGGGAGTTGGACCTGTAAAGTCTTCTAAATCCCCTACATCAGCTAAATCATCACTAACACAGGCAGTTAAAGACACGAATGTGACCAAAACTATATATTTTATGTTTAAATATTTTTTCATAATTACAAGATTTTTAGTATCCGTCGTTTTGTCTATAAAAGTTAGGTAAATTGTCTATTTCTCTTTGTGGGAATGGTAGATATTTCTTTTCATTAGTATAAAACAAACTATTTCTATTCGAAAATTGCGTTAATACATTATCAGCCTCTCCAAATCTGATTAAATCATATAAGCGTTGATTTTCATATACAAACTCAACTCTTCTTTCGTCTAATAATTCTTGCTTAGTTAAATTTGCAACTCCTTCTAATCCTGCTCTTAATCGTACTTGATTAAATGCATCAATAGCTCTGGAATCTGTTGTACTTTCACCTCCTGCTAATATTGCTTCAGCATATAATAAAAGTACGTCTGCATAACGTAATACTATCCAATCATTATCACCAATTTCACCATCTGTTGGAAATTTTCTATTAAAAACATCGATTGTATTATTGGAAAGAAAAGAGCTATAATCAAGTGGGTTTACAGAAACACCAAAACGTACTGGTTGCAACTCTGGCGTCATTACTTGTAGGAAATCTGCTGTTGCAATATTTACACCATTTGACGGCCCTTGCAATGTCATAGCAAAACTATGAGACTCTGAATCTGTTTCAATTTGATCATCTAAACCACTATCACTAGTTACATAGTTATCACTACTTACCAAGTCGTATGCAATAGAAAAAATAACCTCATCATTAATTTCTAAACCTGAGTTATTAGACCAAGTACCATCTAAAACTACATCACCGTCAGTAGTAAAATCTCCATTAAACTCATTACCAAAAACATTTCCATAATTTATAGCCAAATTAAAATAGTATTCTGCATCCGTTAAAAGATCCATTGTAGGATCTATAGGATCTGGATCAAAAACCTGCTGTTCAGCATTACTTCTTTCAGTAAATAATAAATTATAATCAAAAGAAGAATTGTTCTCTACAACTGATGCTAAAAGAAGTTCAGCCTCCGTGTAATTAGGAGTAGGCTGACTTAAATAAGCTTTTGCAGCTAAACAAATTGCAGCACCTTCAGAAGGGCGGTATCTGTTCTGTACAGCACCATTAAGAAAGGCTATTGACGTTTTAAAATCATCAATAATTTTCTCATAAACTTCTGCTTCTGGTATTTGTGGATAATCTAAAGCTTCTTGTGTAGTAATATCAATAACTTTATCTACATAAGGAATATTTTGATAAGCTCTAACTAAATTAAAGTGACATAAAGCTCTCATAAAATATGCTTCTCCAACAGTATATTGTTGGCTTTCAGGAGCTAAAAACCTATTATCAATAATTGTATTTGCATGCTTAATTGTATGCATATTATTGGAATAGTAAGTAGCTACATCGCCATTATTTGGATCTACATTGTAAGAAGCGATTAATGGAAAGTTTCCATTTTCTGAATTTGCTCTAACATTATCTGATCTTAACTCTGTTAAAAGAAATTCATTAGCTGGAACTTTTTGATAAGCATCTAATATACCATTTGCTAATAATTCAAATCCGTTATCAGTTTGTAGTAACTCCTCTAATGAAAGTGCGGTAGGGTTACTCAAATCAAGTTCTTCTTCACAAGCTGTAAATAGTGAGACTAAAGAAAAACAAACTATTAATTTTATATATATCTTTTTCATAACTAATTAAAATTGAAAGTTAATCCCTGCTGAAATTGTTCTTACTATTGGACCATCACCTCTTTGATAACCTGCTGTTAAAGGCGTATTAGCATTATTAGAAGTTTGGCCGGCGGCATCTGGATTAAATCCTTCATAACCTTTTGCTGTGAAGAATAATAAATTTTCACCAGTCATATAAAATCGTAATCTATCTATACCATATTTAGAAGTAAACGATTCTGGCACCGTGTAACCTAAAGTTACATTTCTTAACGCAACAAATGAAGCGTCTTGTATATGATCATCAGTAAACCTTCTGTGAACCGTTAAGTCTCTATCGGGGAAACTGGCAAGCTCGTTTACGGCAGATTCACTTGCATAATATAACTGATCTAAATCAGCAACTCTTACCTCTGCTCCATGAGATCCTTGCCATTGGAAAGAGAAATCAAAATCATATATTTTAAAGTCTGAATTAAACCCCCAAGTAAAATCTGGATAAGGGCTTCCTAATTCAGTTCTATCTTCATCATCAATAATACCATCATTATTTAAATCTTTTACATATACATCAGCAAAATCATTATTAAATCTATTAAATGGATTGTCTACCCATTCTAATGGAATCTCTCTATCGTAAACCCAACCATAAAAAGATGTTATAGGTTGACCAACTCTCGCAATAAACTCTGTAGGTCTTGTATCTTGATCAATTCTTGAGATGATTTGTTCATTAGTACCTAAACTTACCACTTCGTTTCTGTTTAAGGAGAATTGACCCGAGGCTACCCAACTTATATTTTCATTACTAAAGATTCTAGAGCTTAATGCTAATTCTATACCCTCATTTTTAACTTCCCCTATATTCTGCAACCAATTGTCTGCACCATAAGTGCCCGCTATTGGAGCAAAAAGAATTAAATCTTCACTTGTTCTTATATAATAATCCGCTGTTAACCTTAATAAACCTCTACCAAAAGTAATATCCAAACCTGGGTTAAATTCTATTAGTTTTTCCCACCCTAAATCTGCATTAGCTAAAGTAACACCTTTAACACCTGGTTGACCATTGTAACCAATAGTACTAAAAGTTTCTTCGAATCTGTAAAGAGAATCAAATATATTATTTGATATCTCGTTTGATCCTGAAATACCATAACTTGCTCTTAGCTTTAAGAACGTTATAACATCACTAGAGGACAAGAAATCTTCGCTAGATACAATCCATCCTGCTGATGCTGCCGGAAAAAAACCAAAACGTGTATTAGATCCAAATCTTGTACTTCCATCTGTACGAGCAGAAACTTGTAATAAATACTTTTCGTTATAGTTATAATCTAATCTACCAAAATAAGACACCAATTTATCTGTTCCATTAATGGTAAATGTAGTTCCTCCATCTGCAAGAGCTATATTATTATTAAAATCATTTGTAAAACCAACGGCTTCAGACTCTTGTCGGTAAAAATCTCTTCGCGTATATTCAAATCCACCTATAGCATTAAGATTATGTTTACCAAAGTTTGTTTTATATTTTAAAATAGACTCAAATGCATACTGATTTAATTCATCACGTCTTTCTAATCGATACGATTCTTGATCTCTGTTTTCCTGACCAAAAAAGAGATCAGCTTCATTTACTTTATTATGTCTAAATACTGTAGCTATAGTTTGTCTAAAACTAAGACCTTTAGCTAAATCGACATCTATGTATGCAGATCCATTAAATGCTAATTTTTTCTTTGTTCTAAATCTTTCTAAAAAATGCACTAATGGATGTACATTTTTAGTAGTTGATAAGGTTAATCCTCCAGAAGTCAAACCGCTATTAATTGGAAGTCCCGTTACAGGATCTCTTAAAATAGATCTAGGATTATTAGGGTCTACAGTAAATACATGATCAAATGCTCTAGAAAAACCATAACTACCTACACCTAAATTTTCAAAAAGTTTCCCAGCGTCTGTAGATACACCTACATCTGTAGAAAATGGTGTTACATAATCCAGATGGTCTTCATTTAAATAAAGTGGTAAGTGACCATATTGTCTTAAAGGGTCAGTAAACCTTGATGGCAATCTATCTTGATCATTGTAATTTACACGTAAGCTAGTACCAAATCTAAGTTTCTTATTTTTTGATTTACTATCTACTTTGATTCTAGCGTTAAACTTCTGAAAATTATCTTTTACAGTAATACCCTGATCTTCTAAAAAACTTAAAGACGCATTGTATTTGGTTAATTCGGTACCACCTCTTCCTGATATTGCATGACTTTGTATAACACCGCCATTAAAAATTTCATCTTGCCAGTTTTTTTCACCATCGCCTAAAGATGCTATAAATTCTTGAGCCTCAAGTTCTGCAAAAGCGCTATTGTAATCATTATTAATTCTATCGAAATTTGAACTGGTTTGAGGAATAGCGTCAACCACACTTTGCAAACCATTTAATCTTGCCCTTTCTTGAGCTATAGAGGTGTTAAAGTTATCGTTAATATTTGCATATTTAAACCCAGTAAACGTATTGTAAGAGAATGATGTTTTACCAACCACACCTTGTTTAAGCGTCAATAAAATAACACCATTAGCACCACGTGAACCATATATAGCTACTGAAGAAGCATCTTTTAGCACACTAATAGATTCTATATTATTGTTATCAATGGTAGCTAAAATATCGGCATCGTTACCTAAAACAATACCATCAACAACAATTAATGGAGATGATGATCCTGTAATAGAACCAGGTCCTCTCAGTGTAATTTTTGGATCACCACCTGCCTCTGATGCAACTGTTTGTATCCGTAAACCAGCTACTTTTCCCTGCAGGGCGTCTTCTACACGAGGTACTGAAAAATTTTGAATGTCTTTAGCAGACACTTTAGTTAAGGCACTCGTTACGTTTCTTTGTTTTTGATCTCCATATGCTACCACGACAACCTCATCTAACTGACTAATATCCTCTTTTAATGAAATATTAATTTTAAAATTATCATCAATTATTGCAGTTTGTGAAGCATAACCAACATAGGTAAACTGTAACACATCTCCTTTTTTCGCATTAATTTGATAATTCCCGTCAAAATCTGTTGTTGTACCTGTAGCTGTACCAACAATGATAACATTAACACCGGGAATGGGCACATTATTAGCATCGGTCACCACTCCTGTTATTGGCGTAGCGTTTTGCGCATTCAGCATAAAACCAAAGACCAAAGTGAGCACTAACAATAGTTTAGTTTGTATATTCATAATTATTATTTAGTTTAATATAGTTTTATGATTGAAAACCTATTTACAATTTGTTATTATTTTAAATCGTCTTTAAACAACATAATCGAATGGTTTTTCAATCTAAAAATTAGAATAATAAATTGGTGTACCAGATTGGTTAACCAAATATATGTAAAATTTTGTTAAATACAAGAATTAAACATTATTTTATTCATAAAAATGAGTTAACCTCTTATATTTCGTGAAGTATTCACGAATTGGGTAAGTGATTTTTCTTTTATCTATTTGTTTCCAAAATAAGACACCTCACCACCGCTTAAAAAATCTTCTCTTACGGGACTAAATGTGTCAATTAACATACCTTCTTCCAGACAAACGGCGCTATGCAATAAATTAGGTTCAATGTACACCCCATCTCCTGCTTCTACTATTTTCTTTTCGCCATCAATTTCAAATTCAAACTTACCTGAAACACAATAGGTTGCTTGTGTATGAAAATGTTGATGTGGTGCACCTAATGCGCCTTTTTCAAACTTTACTTTTACCATCATTATTTGGTTGTCGTAACCTAAGAACTTTCTTGATACTCCTCCTCCAAGCTCTTCCCATTCCATATCTTTTGTGATGACGTACTTTTCACTAAATCGTTTCATACTTTTTATTTTATTTGTTTTTATTCGAAATAATAAGAACCTGACCACTCATAATTCTTATCATCAATTTTTAAGTTATGTTTTGCTTCTTTTGAAGCATTTGTATTTGATGTTATAAACAGTTTTCTGTTTCCATTTAGATGCGTAATTTCTACAGTAGTATAATCTTTTGAATCTAAAATAACTTTTATTGTTTTTACACTACTTTTTGAATTAACTGCAGATTCTGAAATAGGACTATAACTACCATGCGGTTCTATTAATGAAATAAATGTGGTGTTTTTTGAATCTTTTCGTCTTAACAGAAATGCCGGGTCTCTTCGCAAATTAAACTCTGGATCGTTAGCTCCAATTCTTGTAAATAATAATTCATCCTTATTGTTAGTTACTGTTGTTAACGTGTAAAACTTACGATGATTCATCCATGAAAACTTTGAATTTTCTTCTTTAGGATTACCCAAACCTTCTACAAATAAATGTTGGTAACCATTCTTACTCCCTAATGGTTTTAAAGTTGCTGGGGTGTTATATTCAAAATTTGTTTCTAGTATTTGCCCAAAGTAGTAATAAGGAAAATCATATTGATTGGCTGTATTAGAAGTTATCTTCATGATATCTAATAGATAGGGCTTTTCAAAATCTTCATCTTTAATTACTGCCATAGTACGAAGTATTTCAGTCCCTGGATATGCATTTACTTCTTTTGCACTCACTACTTGTACATTTTTATTTTCTGAAGAAAAATAATGTAAATCTGAATGATGTTGACTTCCTATTTCATACTTACCATTGAAATGAGACGTTTCATTTTGGATAACTGTATTATGAGCAATAGTTTGTTTTGCCCAAGTCTTATTTTCCTTTAAATAATTTCCTCCTCCTTTTTGCTCAATATTTACAAAACGTGATAAGCCATAGTCTTGTAATACTTCTTCACCTCTTTCATATAAGGAATAGGACAACTTATCATAATGACCATGACTAGAACCTTGTGCTGCATATTTAAAAACTAACTCTAAATCTTCGTTTCGTAAAATCCCAACACCTCCTTGTGTCCCGTCTGGTCCATCAGATAGGTTTATTGACGTTTTATTAAAAGGTTGTGCCTTATCATTTTTAATTCCAAGTGCTACTGCTAAACCAGAATCATCTAATAATACTTGATTTTGTTCTTTTGCAATACTCAACAAACCAGAATCTTGTTCACCGTAATGATAAGACACATCAACTGCCGTTACTAAAGCACCATTGTAATATGACATACCTTTTTGCCCATCGTTAAGCGGAAAAAACTCTCCATCAGCATCAGATAAATTTAACAATGCATTTATAGACTTTAGAAGTACACCTTCTTTATATTCAAAAATCTTAAGTTCTGGCTTTACATTATACAACCCTGTTGCGAAAACTAAAAATGGATACATGGCATAGCGTTGATAATACGGCCCTTCATTGTAATAACCATCTGGCGAAAAAGGTTCTTCTATGTTGGCTAAAAAACCAGCTTTCCCATCCTTATTTAAAAATCCACCATCATCATCCTTTTTAGTAGCATCTAATTTTAAATTTTTAATACCATACAAGGCACGGTCGATCAATTCATTATCATCCATTACTAATCCAATCATACCAACGGCTGCATTTCCCCAAGTACTATGATTGTGAACGCGTTGATAAAATTGAGGGCTGTCTACTGAAATATGATCTGCAAATGGCCTGAATAAGTTTGTTTCTAGTTTATTACGTTCCTCTTCAGTTAAATAATTATAGATACAATCGTAAGCCTGACTTACATAAACTAACCAATTAGAGTCGTTTAAACATTGCCAAAATAATTTACCTCTAGCATAAGATCTTGTTTTTGGATGCAGTGGCAATGTTTTATACAAAGCTTCATATTGCATCAGCATATCTTTTACATACTTGGCATATTTTTCGTCATCCAAAATTTGATAAAGCAAGCCTGCTTTTTGCAATACAAACCAGTTACGTTTGTGTGTTACATGTGTGTAACCACCAGAATAATCTTTTGGTATTGGGACATCTATTGCTTTTTCAATTTCAGCATCGATCTCATCTTTCACTTTTGCTAAAGTTTCATCAAAAATTGGAATACTTCCTAGTTGTGCTCTTATGTCTTTAACACCTTGAGCTGTTAAAATTAGTTTTGGATGCGCTTGAGATATTTTGGTTTCAGAATTATTTTCTGAAGTAGCTTTTTGTTCTTCTTTACAGGAGAACATAGCTATAGTAAACACTATTACTGAAAATTTTAATATGCTATTTTTATATAATCTCATAATTGATGTTCAGGTTTTAAGGATTTACCAACTGTAGCTTCTTTAAACCATACTTCAGCATAACTACCATTTTCGTATTGCTTAACAATGTCACCACCATAAATTTCAGACTTTGTGCTTTTGGCATTAGCTTGATTGTAAGCACCTTGTTTGAAATAATTTAATTCACCAGCATAAGCGATTTCGCGTTCTACTCCTCCTCCTTTTTCACTATTTGCATATACTTTTATAACTTGCTCTGGAATGCTTTCTTTTGTTGCAAATTCTGACTCTATTAAACTCTTTGTAAATTGAATTGTTTTATGGTTTTTACTAGTAAAAGTTAAATACATAATACCCTCGTAAACATTTACTTCATAACTAAACTCTTCACCTAATTTAATACCGTCTTCTGGTTCTTTAGGATATTCAGATGGGCTTTGTCCAACAACAGAAAAATCGTACCCCCAAACAGGTGTTGAATAATCAAATCTTCCAATATTGTCACCTTTTGTGTTGATTTCGTAATTCCAAAACACAGAACCTTTTACATGACCTGGGAATTTTTTATAGTATATTTTTAAAGGTTCATTTTCATGACCTTCATCACTATGAATTTGCCCAACTACAACTGAATATGACGACCTAGCGGTTGCATCACCTGTAGTAGAAACGTGCTGTACTTTTAAAGTTCCCGTTAACTTGCCGCCTTCTTCAGGTATACAATATTTTTTTTGATGCAATTCAGTTCTTGTGTTTTTAGACGTTTTTGACGTTACGCCAGAGTTTGGTGTTTTATAAACCACCCAATCTGTTCCATTTTCATGTTCAACATAAAAGAAATCTTTCTTTTCATAATTCACTAAATCTTCAGAGCGCGAACCGTCTCCAAGAAGAATTTTCCATTCTCCCATAAAAGAAATAACATCACTAGGATATTTTGCCTTATCCTCAGTTTGAGCAGTTGTATCTGAAGTAATTTTAGAATTATTTTTACAAGCAAAAGCCGTTAAAATTAAAACGAATAAGCAAATTAATCTCTTCATGGGTCTCCTTTAGAATTTATTAATACATCAATTTTAATTTTAAATTCTGAACCACCTTAATTTCACCTGAATTAACTACAGTATTATTCTCTGGTTTTTGTCCTTTTTCACCCCATAAAACTGCAACTACTTTTATTGGATTATTTTTAAAAGTATTATTGGCAAATTCAACATTAACAATACCTCTATTTTTAATAAGAATATTTTCTTTTTCGGTTTTACCAGAATTTGTGATGATATTACCAGTAAATGTTAAGTTGCCGCCAATTGTAGACTCATCATAACCACCGCGATAGTAATTAAAAACATTTTCTCCAACATTATCAAACGTATTATCAATAACATAAACAAACTCGCTATTATAGTCACCTTTGTCATTAGTTTCTTTATTAAGTTGAATACCTTTTATACAATTTTTAATTACAGAATTTCTAACAGAAACAGTATCAGCAAAAGACCCTTTTGACACTTCTAACACACTTTTAAAATTACTGATTTCAGCATTTTCTATCCATAATCCGTAAGCACTTGTCATATTTTTATCTAGTGTCTTAAATGAGGCCTGTGTGTTATTTCCTTTAAGGATTATATCTTCAATATGAAGGATACCTTTCGGTTTCATTTCAAAAGCAGTGTTTTCAGAACTAAAATTTAATGTTGATTTATCATTTTTATCTGAAGATTTTAAAGTGATGTTTTTATCAATTGAAAGCGTTTCTGAAATATCAAAAATCCCAGATTCTAAACTGATTATATCCCCAGAATTAGCTTCCATAATAGCTCTAACCAATGCCTCATTTGAATTAACCTCTATGGTCTTAGATACCGATTTTTCTTTTTCAATTTGAAACCAATCTGTTCCATAATTCGACTTATCAAATGAAATCATTTTGGTATTATTATTCACTAAAGCTCCAATAGTATTATTCTCTGAAGTTCTTTTATTTCCCAATAAATCCGTAGTGATGGTTTCAAAATCAAAACCAAAATAAACATCATCAACCTCAGCGTTAGGTATCTGATATGTATCAGATAATCCCTTCACTGCCATCTCTTTAGTAATTAATCCATCTGGCTTTACCTCACTTTCATTATCACTATTAGTGTAATTCTCTCTAAATAAAATACCATCTACCTTATCATAATTTTTAATTGGATAATTAAAAGGCGTTTCATTATAAATGATGTTATTAGCAACTACAGTTCTAATTGGCCTTGCAGAACGAATTTCAGATTTCGGCAAAACATCACTTTGGCTCACATTCGAACCTACACTAAAATGAAATGGTGTTTTGCAATCCACATAAGTATTATATGCTACAACTGCATCGGTAACTTGATTATAACGGTTTTGTGGAGATTTTGGAATACCATTCATTACAGCTAAAGGTGCCCTAAAAGTTTCCCCTTTTAGTTTATAGAAATAGTTATTCGTAATCCAGTGTCCAGTATTAATTACACGAATACCACCAATAAATTCTGAATTATCATTACCTATAAAAATATTACCATCAATAGTTGCATAATTACCATGACGCAATACGAGAGAACCTTCACTTTCAAAAAAAACGTTGTTTTTAAATGAATTATAGTTAGACTTACTAGAAATAATTTCAACTTCTCCATTACAACGTTCAAATAAATTATTCTCAACATTGGTGTGTGATGGCGTCATAGAGGTACCACTGTCTCCTATTTGCATAGTCTCGCCGTGAGGCCCGCCCTTTCTGGGACGTGGTCCAAAATGGTTATTAATGATTTGATGGTAGTTTTTTATATGCTGATTCCCTTTTAGCATTACCATTACTGTTGGTCCAAAATTAGATTTCCCAGTAATATAATTGTTGCTTAATTCATTATGTCTACCCCATAATTCTATCCAATGATCGCTAACATCTCTGTCTGGCTGAGTAAATTCTTCGATCACACAATTTGTAAATTTAGAATGGCTAGCTATTAAGGTATCGTTAACCTTAAAACGAATAACCTGTCTAGTTGGTGTATGACCATTTTTAAAATGCAAACCCTGAACAACCAAATAATCACCTCCAATTTGTAGGTTAGATTTACCCTCAATATAAACTTTACCAGGAGTTTCAGCTTTTAGTGTAATAGGATTACCCTCTTCTCCATTTCCAGCAAACTTGATTTGCATATCTGTGTAAACACCATTTTTTAAGATGATATTATCGCCAGGTTTGGCATTTGAAATTGCAGTGTTTAATTCCTCTACATTTGAAACCAAAATATTTACGTCTACTGTTTCCTGACAAGAAAATATCATCAATAAAAGACTAAAAGCTAAAATGATTTTTTTCATACACTATATTTTGAGTTAAATTAATACGCCTTCTAAGCTTATCATTTTTAATTTGCGATACACACAGTATTAAGAAGAACTAAGATAAGTTAATGTTTTAAACTACACTTTTGGTTTTTAAAAAATTGGTTTACCAAATTGGTTTACCAAAAATAGAACTATTTTTTAATTAAAAAAAAGAATTCTCATAAATCTTATTTGAAAACAGGAATGAAGACCTCCTAGTAATTTTGAAAAACTTATATTTTTACTGAAATACTAAAATTACACTTTTGAAATTGTTATTTTTTTATTAAATCTTAGAAAATCTGTTATCACAATAGTTAAATTTGAAAAAAACTATTATGACTAATCCAAAAACCCTAATCACTTTTCTAGTGGTACTATGCCTTACTTTAAATGTAAGTGCTCAAAAATCTTCGGAAACAAAAAAAGATTCAACCTTAACTGGCTTAAAATTTAGAAGTATCGGCCCAGCTTTTATGTCTGGTAGAATTGCTGATATAGCCATTGATCCAAACAATCAAAACATATGGTATGTTGCAGTAGGTTCTGGCGGTGTTTGGAAAACCATCAATTCTGGTACTACTTGGACACCTCTTACCGATAAAGAATCTTTCTATTCAACTGGATGCTTAACACTCGATCCTAATAACTCTAACACCATTTGGCTTGGTACAGGCGAAAATGTCGGTGGAAGACATATAGGAATAGGAGATGGTATTTATGTGAGTTATGACGGTGGTAAAACATGGAAAAATAAGGGCTTAAAAAAATCTGAACATATTTCAAAAATTATAATTAACCCAAATAATTCTGATGAGATTTGGGTAGCAGCTCAAGGTCCTTTATGGAGTTCTGGAGGTGAACGCGGGTTATATAAAACAACTGATGGTGGTGATACTTGGAAACAAGTTTTGAGTGACAATCAATGGACTGGAGTTACTGATATTCTCATAGATCCAAGAGATGAGAAGGTACTTTATGCCGCTACGTGGCAACGTCATAGAAATGTTGCTGCATATATGGGTGGAGGTCCCGGAACTGCCATATATAAAAGTACTGATGGTGGAGAAACATGGAACAAACTAAAAACAGGCTTACCCAAAGGTGATATGGGTAAAATCGGATTGGCCATCTCTCCTATTAATCCAGATGTAATTTATGCCGCTATTGAGTTAGAGAGACGTAAAGGTGGAATTTACAGGTCAGAAAATCGAGGTTTGAGTTGGACAAAAATGTCTAATACAGTATCGGGTGCTACGGGCCCACATTACTACCAGGAACTCATTGCTTCTCCTCATGTTTTTGATAAACTTTACTTAATGGATGTTCGTGCGCAAGTTTCAGAAGATGGTGGTAAAACGTTTTATACGATGAATGAAAAAGACAAACATTCTGATAACCACTCGCTAACTTTTAAATCAAACGATCCAAACTATATGTTAATTGGTACTGATGGTGGTATCTATGAGTCTTTTGATGGTTCTAAAACTTGGAGATACGTTAACAACTTACCATTAACGCAATTTTATAAATTAGCTGTGGATGATGCTGAACCTTTTTACAATATTTTTGGTGGCACCCAAGATAACAATACTCAAGGTGGCCCTTCGAGAACGCTTAGAACTAATGGTATTACAAATTCAGATTGGTTTGTACTATTAGGAGGAGATGGTCATCAACCTGCTACCGAACCTGGAAACCCTAATATTGTTTACGCACAATCGCAACAAGGGTATTTAAATCGAGTGGACAGAACAACTGGTGAAGCCGTTTTTATTAGACCACAAGAAGGTATTGACGAGCCCTACGAACGAAACAATTGGGACTCGCCTATTTTGGTGAGTCAACACAATCCTAAACGCCTTTACTTTGGGACACAACGCGTATGGAAATCTGAAGATAGAGGTGATAGCTGGACTACAATCTCTAATGATTTAACCAAAAATGAAGAACGCCTTACTCTACCCATAATGGGCAAACAACAAAGCTGGGACGCAGCTTGGGATGTCTATGCAATGTCAACCTACAATACAATCACGTCTCTTGCTGAATCTGCGTTAGATGAAAATATATTGTACGCAGGCACTGATGATGGCATCATTCAATATACAAAAAATGGTGGTACATCTTGGACAAAATTATTAGTAGGCAATTTACCTAATGTCCCGGCTACTGCGTTTGTTAATGACATCAAAGCAGATTTACACGACGTAAATACAGCTTATGTAGTTTTAGACAATCATAAATTTGGAGATTACAAACCCTATTTATTGAAAAGTAGTAATGGAGGAAAATCATGGCAATCTATTACTAATGGCATCCCAGAAAATACTTTATTATGGCGCATTGTACAAGATCATATAAATCCAAACCTCATGTTTTTAGCTACTGAGTACGGTATTTATGTTACACTTAATCAAGGCAAAAAATGGATTAAATTCTCAGAAGGGTTGCCAACAATTTCGTTTAGAGATTTAGCCATACAAAAACGTGAAAATGATTTAGTTGCGGCATCTTTTGGTCGTGGGTTTTATGTTTTAGATGATTATAGCCCTTTAAGAACCATCAATTCAGATGCATTTACCAAGCCTAATTTGTTTAAACCAAGAAAGGCATTGCAATACAAACCAATTAGCGGTGGTACCTCCAGCCAAGGCGCCTCTTATTTCACAGCTAAGAACCCTGATTATGGCGCTATATTTACTTACTACCTTCCAGATACTTTTAAAAGTATAAAATCGAAACGTCAGAAATCTGAAAAACAATTAAAGAAAGAAGGCAAAAATATTCCTTTTCCTGGTTGGGATGCGTTAGATGAAGAAAAAAATGAAGAAGGAGCTTCTATCATTTTAGTAATAAAAGACAGTAATGATAATTTTATAACAAGAATAAAAGCACCTTATAAAAAAGGCTTCAATAGGATTGCATGGAATTTAAAAGTACCCAATAGAACATCGCTAAAGGTGAGTAAAATTGAAGAAGAACCATCTAACTACTATTACAACTTATTTGCAGATGAAGGCATATATTCAGTATCTATGTTTTCAAAAATAAATGGCACTATTGAAGCATTAGCTGACACACAAACTTTTGAAGTGGTAAGAATCAGAGAAAATGTATTAGATAACCCCGTTACAACTGATATTGAAACTTATGTTAAAGATTTTAAATCATTTAAATCTGGATTTGAATCAGTTTTAAACAACTTTAATAATGCTTCAAAAAAACTTAAAGCATACGATAAAGCATCTATTTATGTAAACTCCAATCCTGGAACTCTAGAAAATGAGATTAGCACATTGAAAAAAGAGATGTTTGCTTTAAAACAATTGATTTCTGGAAATTCTTCTAAGAAAGAAATTGTAGAAAAAGATGTGCAATCTATTGCTTCAAGACTATCTGTTGCAAGTCGTGGTTTTAATACAACTTACGGTCCAACAAAAACACATATGAAAAGCTTCGATATGGCAAAAATGCTTTTTAATAGAATTAAGCCAAGACTTACAAAGTTTATTGATGTAGATGTTCCTGAAATTGAAAATAAATTAATGAGAGCTGGAGTACCACAAATTTTAGATTAACTTACTGAAGATTGGTATGAAATTTACCAAAAACACAAAACCTCAATCAATATATGATTGAGGTTTTCTTTTTATTTTGAAAAGACTAAACAGTTAATCTATACATTTTAACTTATCCAAAAAGAATTCTTTATACGATATATCGAAAATTTCTAAAGTTTCTTCCGTTCCCTTAAGTAAAATAGATTTAATTGGGGAATTTTGTAGGCTAGTGATTTTAGATTTATTCAGATTGGCTTTAAAGAGAAAATCTCCACATTCAATATCCCATGAATGGTAAAATGAAATAATTTGTCCGTTTTCCAACGTCACCTTAACACTAGAACGTTGATTAGGCAAATAACTCGCACAACCTAGACTTCTGGATAAGTTAAAAAATACGTTTGTTTTTAATCCCTGCCTATAAAGTTCAACTGTTAAGCTTTTAGCGATAGGATATTCATTGGTTCTAATAGTCCTTACGTTATAAAACCTATCATATTCGTTAATTTGATAATGACAACTATCTCTAAACTTAAATCGCTCTATTGCTTCTTTTTCATTTTGCTTCTGCTCAAGATTGCCAGATACCATTTCACTTTTACTAGATTCTAATGGGCTCTCTTCTGCAACTCTTGCTCTAACTATAGAATCTTGTTTTTGCTTAGCCTTTAACTGTTCAAGTTGCTTTTTGGCTAATTCTAATTCACGTGCTAGTTTTTGCTGCTCTATATCTTTTGCTTTAGCAATTGAGTCTAATTTACGTTTAGCCGTTAAGGCTTCTTGTCTTTCCTTTTCTAAAGCTTTTTGTAATTTTAATGCGCTCTCAGCTTCTGCCCTACTTTCAATTATGGAATCTTGTTGGCGTTTTCGTTCCAACTGTTCTATACGATTACGTTCTAATTCTTTTAAGCGTGCTTGCTCTCGCTGCTTAGCTAATTCCTTTTCACGTTCGATAGCCAAAATTCGGCGCTTTTTTGCTTCTTTGGCAACAACAATGGAGTCTTGTTGACGTTGTTTCGTTAATGCCTCTATACGTTGACGCTCTAACTCTTGTTGACGTGCCAGTTCTCTAGCTTCTGCTGCTCGTACTTTTGCTATAGAATCTTGTCGGCGTTGTTTCGCTAATACCTCTAAGCGTTGACGTTCTAACTCTTGTTGACGTGCCAACTCCTTAGCTTCTGCTGCTCGTACTTTTGCTATAGAATCTTGTCGGCGTTGTTTCGCTAATACCTCTATACGTTGACGCTCTAGCTCTTGTTGACGTGCCAACTCCTTAGCTTCTGCCGCTCGTACTTTTGCTATAGAATCCTGACGACGTTGTATAGCTAATGCTTCTAAACGTTGACGCTCTAGCTCTTGTTTTCGTGCCAACTCCTTAGCTTCGGCTGCTCTAACTTTTGCTATAGAATCCTGACGACGTTGTGTCGCTAATGCCTCTAAGCGTTGACGCTCTAACTCTTGTTGACGGGCCAATTCCTTAGCTTCTGCCGCTCGTACTTTTGCTATAGAATCTTGTCGGCGTTGCTCGGCTAGCGCTTCTAAACGTTGACGCTCTAACTCTTGTTGTCGTGCCAACTCCTTAGCTTCTGCGGCTCGTACTTTTGCTATAGAATCTTGACGACGTTGTGTAGCTAATGCCTCTAAACGTTGACGCTCTAACTCTTGTTGACGTGCCAACTCCTTAGCTTCTGCAGCTCGTACTTTTGCTATAGAATCTTGACGACGTTGTTTTGCTAATGCCTCTAAACGTTGACGCTCTAACTCTTGTTGTCGTGCCAACTCATTAGCTTCTGCAGCTCGTACTTTTGCTATAGAATCTTGACGACGTTGTGTCGCTAATACCTCTAAACGTTGACGCTCTAACTCTTGTTGACGTGCCAACTCCTTAGCTTCTGCCGCTCGTACTTTTGCTATAGAATCCTGCCGACGCTGTTTTGCTAATGCCTCTAAACGTTGACGCTCTAATTCCTTAAGCCTCTTTTCCTCTTCAATTTTAGCTATAGAGTCTCTTTTTCGCTGCTCTCTAAGTTCTTTGGCTCTTTGTAGAGCTAAAGCTTTCTGTCGTTTAACTTCTTCAATCTTGGCAATAGAGTCAAGTCTTCTTTTTTCTTTTTGTTCGATTATGTCTTGAATCTTTTTCTTCCTATTTTCTTCTTCAGCTATTAGTTTTTGCATTTCTCGTTCTTCATAATCATAGAACATATCCATCATACTTTCACTAATATCTAAAAATTCGTCGCCAACATACCCTACAACCTCTTCGTATTCAACTTTATAAATATTCTGACCAACATATTCTAAAACAATACATTTTTGATTTCTTTTAAATTGAATAATGATTTGAGAATCTGCATCTGCAGTTTTGTGAATACCACCGTTTTCAACAAACTTAGTTTTAACTACTTCGTCTTGTGCAAAAGATAAGCTAGAAATCGAGAGAAAAATAAATAGTAAATACTGTTTCACTTTTAAAAATTTGGGGATTTTTAACGTTATAATGCATTAAGCCAATCAAAAAGTCTATCTGTCCACGTTTGAAGATATGCTCTACCAATCGCTAAAGCAAAACCATGACCTCCTTCAGGATAAATATGCATTTCAGATTTTATACCAGCATCTTTTAAAGCTTTATAAAAATTCAAACTATTTTCAACTGGTACTGCTTCATCATCTGTTGAATGTACAATAAAAGTTGGAGGTGTGTTCTCATTTACCTGTAACTCGTTAGAATATTCGTTAACTAGTGTCTTACTTGGATTTTTACCAAGAAGGTTATTACGAGATCCCATATGGGTTGTATTAAGATGCATCGATATTACTGGATAGACTAAAGCCATAAAATCTGGTCTAGCACTAACTTTATCAATCTCATCTCCATCAGCTAAAGTCTTTTTATCAAATTGAGTTCCTAAGGTTGATGCTAAATGACCTCCAGCCGAAAATCCGATAACACCAATACTATTCTTATTAATTTTCCATTTTTCCGCATGGTATCTTACTAATCTTAAAGCCCTTTGCGCATCTTGTAGAGGAGCTTCGTGTTGCACCACTATAGATTTAGACCCAGGTAATCTATATTTTAAAACAAAGGCTGCAATACCCTTACTATTAAACCACTTGGCAATATCTGTACCTTCCCAATTATAAGCCAGTATACCATAACCACCTCCTGGACAGATAATCACTGCTTTACCTGTTGTATTTCTTTTAGGTGGTAAATAAATTTCTAAAGTAGGTGTCTGTACTTTACTAATGCGCAAAATATCATCTACTTCATGTTGTTCTTTTTCATCTGATGGCTTGCTATTCGGCACCTTGTCTTCCCATAGCGGTAAAATATCATGCTGTCCAAAACTCATAAAAGTGACTGTAAATAAAACGATAGATATATACTTGTGAAACTTCATATTAGTAAATACTAATCAAATGATTACAATTAAAAGTCTAATATACATTTTCAAAATAAAAAAACTTAAATTTAATCACAAACATTTGTTCTGTTCAATGAACCATATCTTACACATCCTATTTAAAAAGAGGTTTACTTTTGAAAAATCAATTATAAAGGCCATGCTAAAAACCAACACTTTTCTTTTATTCCTTTGTTTAATTACTTTCCTTGGTTGCAAAGAGACTACTAAGCAAAACACCAAACCAAATGTTGTTTTCATTTTTGCAGATGATATGACTTATACTGCTATAAACGCACTTGGTAATACAGAAATAGAAACGCCTAATTTAGATAAATTAGTAAATAGTGGTACAACATTTACTCATGCTTATAATATGGGTGCATGGAATGGTGCTATTTGCGCAGCATCTAGAGCAATGATTATTTCAGGGAGACCCGTTTGGGAGGTAAACGAATTTAGACAAAACTGGATTAAAGGCAAAGCACTAGACAAAACATGGGGCAAATTGATGGAACAATCTGGTTATGAAACCTATATGACTGGGAAATGGCATGTTGATGCCAAGGCAGATAGCGTGTTTCAAAATGTAGTACATACAAGACCTGGGATGCCAAATGACTCTTGGGAGCATGAAGAAATGGTTGCTAAGTTCAAGGCTATAGAAGGTACCGATACAGATCCTGCTAGTTTAATGCCTGTTGGTTATAACAGGCCTCTCAATGAAAATGATTCTACTTGGTCTC
The DNA here is from genome assembly GCA_947502975.1 of uncultured Flavobacteriaceae bacterium. Taxonomy (GTDB): domain Bacteria; phylum Bacteroidota; class Bacteroidia; order Flavobacteriales; family Flavobacteriaceae; genus Jejuia. Next base: position 603,379 of record CANNBV010000002.1, on the reverse strand, counting down.
CTACTGACACTAAATTTGGTGGCTTTTGGGAAGGTGGAAAACACTGGAGTGAAGTTTTAAAAGATGATGCCATTGGTTTTATTGAAAAAGCTGAAAAAAGCGATAACCCGTTTTTTATGTATCTAGCATTTAATGCGCCACATGATCCAAGACAAGCACCCCAAGAATTTTTAGATAAATATCCTTTAGAAAATATTAGCCTGCCCAAAAGTTGGTTACCAGAGTATCCTTTAAAGGATGATATGGGTTGTGGTCCAGACTTAAGAGATGAAGCCTTAGCTCCATTTCCAAGAACAGAATATGCTACTAAAAAGCATATTCAGGAGTATTATGCTTTGATAACGCACTTAGATGTTCAAATTGGTAAAATACTAGACAGACTAGATGCTACTGGAAAAATGGATAACACCTATATTATTTTTACATCAGATCATGGTTTGGCTGCTGGTAGGCACGGATTAATTGGAAAGCAATCTCAATTTGATCATAGTATTCGTCCTCCATTTATGATAGTTGGACCAAATGTCCCTAAGGGCCAAAAAATTTCGAAAGACATCTATTTGCAGGATGCCATGGCCACAAGTTTAGATATTGCGAATGCCAACAAACCAGATTATGTGTTTTTTAATAGTGTTCTACCGCTGATTTCAGGAGAACAAAAAGAAAGTAGTTACCCTGCTATTTATAATGGTTACATAGATTTACAGCGTATGATAAGAAAAGATGGTTATAAACTAATTGTGTATCCTAAAATTGAAAAAGTATTACTTTTTGATATGGATAATGACCCTGAAGAAATGAATGACCTTGCAGAAAACAAAACGCATTCTGAGAAAGTAAAATCGTTATTTGAAGATTTAATGCAACTTCAAAAAGATATGAATGACCCTCTGGATATTTCTCATATATATAGAAAGCTAAGTATGTAAACTGTTTTCTTTTCTAAATTGATGAGGCGTTTTATTACATAACTCTTTGAAAGTTCTAGAAAAATAAGACGCATTACCAAAACCAACTGTTTCTGCTATGGTTTCCAGAGAATTATTTGTAGCAACCAACAAAGCTTGAGCACGCTCTATACGCTGTAACTGTATATATCTATTTGGTCTTAAACCAAAAGATGCTTTAAAACTTCTCGAAAAATGATCTGTTGTTAAATTACAAAATGATGCCAATTCACTAACCCTTAAATTTTCGTGTAGATGTTTGGAAATATAATTTAAAACCCCATTTAATTTAATTTTATTAGTGTTTTTTAATTCTGATTTTTTAATAATAAATCTGGAAAGCAATACTTTAAGAATCCCTTGTGTTTCTAGAAGTTTCTCTACTGAAATATCTTCATTTAGTTTTTGAAAAGCTAAAAGTGACGCATAATTATCATAGTTCTCGGGATTATTATTTATTAAGCTTCTACCTCGATTCAATTCTAAAAGGCGATCAAAATATGCCTTATCCATTGCTGTTGCATTTACTGCATACTTAAAATCTACTATATTAAAAACTGATAAATCTTGCCCAAGTGTTTCAAAAAAGGTAACATAATATTGATGATGACTCACGTCGCATTTATAACTACTATATGTAAAACTTGGAACTAAATACATATTTCCTGGAAGTAATTTTATCTTGTGATTTTTAAAATAAACATACGCTTCCCCTTCAGTAATTAAGTACAATCTTGAAAATGTACTGATAACATTATCAAAATTCCAATTACTATCTAACTCAGCATAACCTGCATGTATCAAACTTAATTGTAAGGACTGAAATTGACTATTCATTTAACTATGAATTAAATTGGCTTTTTCTAAAAGCTGCTGGACTTGCACCAACAATTTCCTTAAATTTCCTTGAAAAATATGACATGTTAGACATTCCAACATCAAAAGCAATTTTCTCAAGAGAATCTTTTGTAGTCAACAATAAAAACTGTGCACGCTCTATCCGTTTAACTTGAACATATTTATTAGGTGTAATACCAAACTTAGAATGAAAATTTCTTGTAAAATGATCTGGACTTAAATTGCAATAATGCGCTAAAAATTTTATTGTTAAAGGTTCTTGAAGATGTTTAGCTATATAAACCAAAACCTTATTTAAATCACCCTTCAAAGATTTACCTTCATCAAACACATCTGTATTTTTTATAAATCTTGACAGTAAAATCGCCAAAATACCCTGAGTTTCAACATCATAATTAAGAGAAATACTATCTAAATTTCCAAACTTTAATAATTTACTATTAATATGTGCTTTCGGACTAGTGTCTTTTACTTTTTTATCAGGATGGATTTTCATAAGTCTTTTAAAAAGCGTGTAATCATAAGGTTTTGCTTCAACTTCATACAAAAAGTGTTTTAAATTGAAAATGGACATTCCTTGCTGAATCTCCTCAAAAAAACCTACATAATACTGCTCATGATAGTCATCACAAGCATAATCATTATAAACAAAACTTGGAATCAGATACATAAATCCAGACTTCAACACAAATGTCTGATTTCTGAAATTTGCATAAGCTTCTCCATGAGTAATCAAAAACAATCTAACAAAAGGACTTATAACATTTTTGTAATTCCAGTTATTATCTAATTTTTCATAACCTGAATGTAACAAACTAAGTTTAACAGATTGCACTAAATCATTCATAATGAAATAATAAATAGTTTATAAAATTATTAAAAAAAAATCAAAATTATCGGAAATGTACATTTTTATGTCTGATTTAAACAAGAGTTTTCATGAGCTTTACTCATAACTTTGTATCAATAGCAGAAAACTAAGTTAATTAAGGTATGAGATTTTATTTCATTAGTATAGTGACGTTACTTTTATGTGCTTGTGGCGGGCCAGATATTCCTGAGACTGTATATGTGGAATACAAAAAACTTCCTGAAAAACTAGACTTTAATCAGCATGTAAAACCTATTTTATCAGATAAGTGTTATTTATGTCATGGTCCAGATGCAGGCAATATTAAAGGAGGGCTGCAACTGCATTCAGCTGCAACCGCATATGCAGAATTATCTGAAAACCCAGGTAAAGTAGCTATAAAACCTAAAAATTTAGAAAAGAGTGAGTTTTTCCATCGTATTATAACCGATGACCCCAAACTTATTATGCCCGAACCTAGCTCTCATTTATCTCTTTCAGAATATGAAAAAGCTGTTTTAATTAAATGGATTGAAGATGGTGCAGAATATAAAGATCATTGGGCTTTTTTAAAGCCTGAAAAACACGATGTTCCAAAGGTGGAAAACAAAGATCAAGTTGCTAATCCAATTGATAACTTTATTCTCGAAGTATTAGAACCTTTAAACTTAAAACTTTCAGACAAAGCTGATAAAGAATTGTTACTACGCAGAGCATCCTTAGATTTAACAGGCCTTCAACCTACTGTAGAAGAGATTGATGCTTTTTTAAATGATACATCTTCAAATGCTTTTGAAAAGCAAATTGATAGGCTTTTAAAAACAAAAGCTTATGGAGAACAGCGTACCTTGGATTGGATGGATTTAGCAAGGTATGCAGATACACACGGTTATAGTGTTGATCCATTTAGAGATGTTTCTCCATGGAGAGATTGGGTTATTGCATCTTTTAATGACAATATGCCATATGATGAATTTATATTATGGCAACTAGCTGGAGACATGCTTCCAAACGCTACCAAAGAACAAAAACTAGCCACAACATTTAATAGATTACATTCTCAAAACATCGAAGGTGGCATTATTGATGAAGAATTCCGCTCAGAATACGTGTCTGATAGAACTGCAGTTACAGGCCAAGGTTTTTTAGGCTTAACATTAGAATGTGCAAAATGTCATGATCACAAGTACGATCCTATTTCTCAAAAAAACTACTACGAAATGTATAGTTTTTTCAACAATATAGGTGAAACTGGTTTAATACCTTGGGATAGGGCCACCCCTGTTCCAGCTATGATGCTACCTACTGAAGAACAAGAGCAAATTCTGGCGTATTTGGAAACATTAGTTGATAATACTGAAGAAAAGCTTAGAATAACTAAAAAAGAAGAAAGCATAAAAGCCGAAGAGTGGGCTTCTAAGAAAGGATACCAGTCAATTTCTTCGAATAAAACCCCTAAAGGTTTAGTTGCTAATTTCAATTTTGATAATGGAAAATTAATTAATACGATTGGAGGAAATGGAAGCAGCAATGTAAGAATGCGTCAACAATTTGCTGATAATGAAAAACCTGTTTTCAAAAAAGGAAAAAAAGGCAAAGGGCTTGCTATGGATGGGGATACTTGGCTCGATTTAGATAAAATAGGTGTCTATCAAAGAAATCAACCATTTTCCATAAGTATAGATGTGTTTATACCTAATGATATAGAAACTGGAGTGATATTTCATAAAATGAATAGTCCGGAGTTACATAGTTTTAGAGGCTACCATTTAAAAATCAAGGACAATAAAATAGAAGCATTATTAGCTCATGTATATCCAGATAATGCTATTGTTATAGAATCATTAAAGGATATACCAAAAGAAAAATGGATACAACTTACTATGACCTACGATGGCTCAAGTAAAGCTAGTGGCGTAGGTATTTATATGAATGGTAAAGAATTACAAACCAAAACGGTTTATGACAATTTATATAAGGATATTATTTTTCACCAATTAAAACTTTATAAAAACAGTAAGCCTATAGAACCTGGCTTACGTATCGGTGCAGTTTGGAGAGGAAAAGGTATACGTGGAGCTACAATTGATAATTTAATGGTATTTGAAAAGGAATTAAGCGAAATAGAAGTTTTACAAATTTCTAACAAGGATGCATTAGAGGAGATAAAACAAAAAGCTCCGACAGACTTGACTGCTAGCGAAAAAGATATGTTAAAGCAATATTACTTATCTGCCAATTCTAACCCTTACAATAGTGCTCTTAAACAGCTAGAAAAAAACAGACTTGTTTTTGTCGACAGTATAGATAATGTTAAGCAGATTATGGTAATGAAAGAAATGCCAAAACCCAGACAAGCTTATATATTAGACAGGGGGCAGTATGATTCACCAACAGATTCCGTATTCCCAAACACACCAGAAGAAATATTTAAGTTTCCTGAAGAGTTTGAAAAAAACAGAATAGGTTTAGCTAAATGGATTACGCATCCTGAAAATCCTTTAACAGCAAGGGTTACTGTTAACAGGTATTGGCAAAACCTTTTTGGAACAGGAATAGTAAAAACTGCGGAAGATTTTGGAAATCAAGGCGAATTACCATCGCACCCTAAACTTTTAGATTGGTTAGCTATTAAATTTATTGAATCGGGCTGGGATGTAAAAGCATTACATAAACTTATTATGATGTCTAATACTTACCAACAAACAAGTTTAGCAAGTAATGAAAAGTTGGAAATAGATGGTGAAAACAGACTTTTAAGCAGAGGGCCATCAAAACGTTTGTCTGGTGAAATGCTTAGAGACAATGCATTACATGCATCAGATTTATTAAGTAAAAAAATTGGAGGAAAAAGTGTAAGTCCATATCAGCCTCCAGGTTTATGGCAAGTAACTGGAGGCACCTACGAACAAGGAACAGGAGAAGAATTATACAGAAGAAGTATGTATACAGTATGGAAGCGTGCGGTTCCGCACCCTACCATTGCTACATTTGATGCACCAACAAGAGATTTATGCACCACGCGTAGACAAGAAACAAACACACCTTTACAAGCGTTGGTATTACTAAATGATCCAACATTCGTAGAAGCCGCTAGAGTTTTAGGAAAAAAAATGATTGCCTATAATAGTGTAGATGAAGGTATTTCTAAAACTTATAAAAAATTAACTGGAAGGACAATAAAAACCAAGGAACTTGAAGTATTAACAGATTTACAAAAATCTGAGTTTGAAAAATTTAAAAAGAACAAAGCAAAAGCACAAGGTTGGGTGAGCATTGGAGAGCATAAAATTGATCCCAATGATGACATTGCTTTGGTGGCTGCAAATGCAGTAGTAGCATCAACTATAATAAATTCTGATGCTTTTATAACAAAACGATAAAATAGTATATTATGTGTGATCATCATGATATTTTAAGATCAAATAATAAAGATCTTCAAAGTGTTGAAAAGCAAATAGACAGAAGGCATTTCTTAAAGAAAACCTCTTTGGGGATTGGAGCATTAGCCTTAGGTAGTTTATTGAACACAGAAAAAGCTTGGGCTTCAATTGGTAATTCTGGAGAAGCCAGTGTAAATGCATTTACTAGAAATAAATTAGGGTTACCACATCATTTACCTAAAGCAAAACGTATTATCTATTTGTTTCAAAGTGGTGGACCTTCACAATTAGACTTATTTGATTATAAGCCTAAATTGGTAGACATGTTTGGGCAAGATCTACCTGAATCAATTATTGGTGGACAACGTCTTACAGGAATGAGTGGCAGTCAATCTACATTACCCGTTGCGCCTTCAATTTTCAACTTTAAACAATATGGGGAATCTAGAGCATGGATGAGTGAGCTTATGCCATACACTGCCGAAATTGTAGATGATTTATGTTTTATGAAAGGCATGCAAACCGATCAAATCAATCACACTCCAGCAATTACTTTTTTCCAAACTGGGCATCAACTTCCTGGAAGACCTTCTATTGGATCCTGGTTAAGTTATGGTTTAGGTTCAGACAATGAAAATCTGCCAACATTTATTACGCTTGTTTCAAAAAACGGAAAAGGTCAACCTTTAAAAGCTGGTTTGTGGGGGAATGGTTTTTTACCAACTGAACATCAAGGTGTACAGTTCCGTTCAGGAAAAGACCCTGTCTTATATTTAAACAATCCTGACAATTACGATGGGAACGATCGTAAAACAATGTTAGATTATTTAGATAAACTAAACAGTATTCAGCATGATGCTTACGGAGATCCTGAAATTCAAGCTAGAATGACACAATACGAAATGGCATTTAAAATGCAAACATCTATTCCTGAAGTTACGGATACTTCTGACGAACCAGAACATATTTTTGATATGTATGGAAAAGACAGTAAAGATCCTGGAACCTATGCTGCAAATTGCTTAATGGCAAGAAAACTACTAGAAAAAGGTGTGAAATTTGTACAATTATATCACCAAGGGTGGGATCAACATATTGGTTGTCCAGGCGGTGTGAAATTTAAAGCAAAACAAACAGATCAAGCTACTGCTGCATTAATAAAAGATTTAAAACAACGCGGTATGTTAGATGACACTCTTGTTATTTGGGGCGGTGAGTTTGGCAGAACTGTATATTCTCAAGGCCAATTAACTAAAACAAATTATGGAAGAGATCACCATCCAAAAGCCTTTACAATGTGGATGGCTGGAGCTGGTGTAAAACCAGGTTTTACTTATGGGGAAACTGACGATTTTAGTTATAATGTAGTAAAAGACCCATTACACGTTCACGATTTTCATGCTACTTTACTGCATTTATTTGGTATTGATCATGAAAGACTTACATTTAAACATCAAGGCAGACGATACCGTTTGACTGATGTTCATGGTCACGTAGTAAAAGACCTCCTAACTTAAAATATATTATCATGTCTACAAGAAGAAATTTTTTAAAGAAAACTGGTTTAGCAAGTGCTGCTTTGGCTACATCTTCATCCGTTTTTGGTGCATCAATTATAACTAAAAAAGACGCATCCAATCACTTACTAAATGAAACCGATACTATTCTAGGCCATGGAGACTACAAGTATAAACTTACTAAGAATTGGGCTCAAATGAGTTCTACTAGAATTCCTTTACTTAATTGTCATGAAATGGTAATGGATAGCAAAGGCCGTTTAATTATGATAGGTGATCATCCCCAAAACAACATCCTAATTTTTGATAAGTCTGGAAAGTTACTAGACTTTTGGGGGACAGCCTATCAAGGAGGACATGGATTGACACTTCATGATGAAGGTGGTGAGGATATGCTATACATTACAGATTCTGGTTGGGCATTAGGAAAAGGCAATAAGATGGTAAAACACAATGGTCGTGTTGCAAAAACAACCGTTGATGGAAAAGTGATTTTTGACATCGGCCACCCACAAACCATTGGTATTTATAAGCCAGGAGAGGACTTCTGCCCTACTGAAACAGCCATTGGACCAAATGGAGACATTTACGTAGCAGACGGCTATGGTCAAAGTCGTATTATACAATATGATGCTAACGGAAGATACATTCGCCATTGGGGAGGTAGTGATAATCCAGATCCAAATTATAAATTAGTTAGCGCCCATGGCGTTGCGATAGACTACAGAGAAAAAGGTAACCCAATGGTTGTAGCCACTTCGCGTTCACAGCAATGTTTTAAATACTTTACATTAGATGGTAAATATATAAAGACAATAGAAATGCCAAATATGCAAGTATGTAGAGCTGTTTTTGATGATGATAATTTATATGCTGGTGTATGTTGGTCTCAACCTAAAGTTGGAAAAACCAATTGGAAAGATCATACGGGTTTTGTTACCATAATGGAAGGCGATAAAGTAGTATCTAATCCAGGGGGCACTGAACCAGAATACATAAATGGTGTTTTACAAAAATCTTATCAAATAGATGAAAAACCCATTTTACATGGGCATGATGTATGTATTGATGAAGATAAAAATGTATACATCTGCCAATGGAATGCAAACCATTCCGCCCCATACAAATTAGAACGCGTATAAAATATTTACCACTTATTTTATGAATGAAGCACCAGACTTTGTCTTATTCTTAGGAAGATTTCATCCACTTATTGTTCACCTACCTATAGGTTTTTTAGTATTTGCGTTTCTATTAGAAGTCCTTGGACGACGAAAAAAGTTTGAAGTTGCAACCACAGCAATTCCTATCGCTTTATTATTTGGCTTTATTAGTGCACTAATAGCCTCTATTTTAGGATACATGTTGTCACTAAGTGGAGATTATGAAGCAGCTATGCTTGATAACCATTTTTGGTTTGGAATTTTCACTACTGCAATAACACTTATTGCTTGGTTAATAAGAATAGAAAAAATAAAGCTTAAAAAGAAAGTTAGGCTTAAAACCAACATTTCCCTACTAACACTTATCGTTATTTTAATTAGTGTTACTGGGCATTATGGAGGTAATTTAACTCATGGTAGTGATTATTTAACAAAATACCTTCCATTCAATAAAAAAGAAAAAAAAGAACTTGCCAAAATTGATAATGTAGAAGATGCGGTAATTTTTGATTATTTAGCTCAACCTATTTTGAATAATAAATGTGCAAGTTGCCACAATGAAAGCAAGAAAAAAGGAGGATTATCTTTTCATGATTCATTAGCTATAACCAAAGGAGGAAAATCTGGAACTACATTAATTGCTGGAAATTCTGGAAAATCTGAAATGATAAAACGAGTATTACTAAATCCTGATCATGAAGATTTTATGCCACCAGACGGCAAAACACCTTTAACAGATGAAGAAATAGCTATTTTAACTTATTGGATCGACAATGCAAATGCAGACTTTAATACAACAATAGCATCTGTAGAAACTCCAGAGAATGTTATGCACATTGCATCAAATATATTAGGAGTTGGTGAAGGCACTCACAAAGGGAAAAGCTCGTTACCATCAGTTGCAGTAATTGAGGAATCCATTTTAAAAGATATAATTTCTGAAGGTTTTACCATCAGAGAATTAGTATTTGAATCAAATATTTTTGAAGTGGTGCTGCCTCCGTATAATAAGAATTTGGGAACAACTGACTTAAATAGCAAACTAGAAAAACTATCAAAAATTAAAGATAATATTCTTTGGCTTTATATTGAGAATAATGATTTGAATGACGAACATTTAAAGACCATAAGCACCTTTAAGAATTTACAAAAGCTAGTAATCAATAGGAATCCAATTACTGATACAGGTATTGGTCATATTACCAACCTTCAAAGCCTATCTAGTTTAAATGTTTATGATACAAAAATCACAAAATCTAGTATTGAAATTTTGTCAAAACTTGAACGTTTAAAGACTATATATGCATGGAGAACTCAAATTTCAAAAGAAGACTTGGCATCATTTTCTAGTGAGTTAACTACAAAAATTATAATTACTCCTTAAATCATGAGTAATTCGTATCATTTGTTATCTATAAATAACCACCCATAATATTTTCTTGGAGTATAATTCATTACTTTTAAACATTGAAAACAATCCAACTTAAGACTATTAAAACTCATGCAAATTATATTAAAACTATTTAGGGTTTCATTTTTAATGATACTACTATTTTCATTTTCTTGTAAAAAAGAAGCTGAAGCTAAAGTTAGCACTAAACCCAACATCATCTACATTATGTCAGATGATCATACTACTCAAGCATTTGGTATTTATGGGAGCAGACTCGCGAATTTAAACCCAACCCCTACTCTAGATAAGATAGCAAATGAAGGTGTTATTTTTGAAAATTGCTTTGTAAACAACTCCATTTGTGTACCGAGTAGAGCTGCTATTATCACTGGACAACGAGCACAAACAAACGGTGTTTTAGATTTAGAAGGAAACATTGCACCAGAGAAGCAATTTTTGCCAAAAGAAATGAAAGCATTGGGTTATGAAACAGCTATTGTAGGGAAATGGCATTTACATGATGAACCTGCAGCTTTTGATTACTACCAGGTGTTACCTGTACAGGGTAAATACCACAATCCAACTTTTAGAGTTAGAGGTGATAAACCTTGGCCTGAAAATACCGTTAAAACCCAAGGGCACTCTTCTGATAAAATTATGGATATCACTTTAGAATGGTTGAAAAATAAAAGAGATACTAGCAAGCCTTTCTTTTTAATGCATCATTTTAAGGCGCCTCATGATGACTTTGAAAACGCTGAGCGATATGATAGTTATTTGGCTGACACATTCATACCTGAACCAGAAAGTCTATATGATAATAAGAACAATGGTTCTGTAGCTACAAGAGGTAAAAATGATTCTTTAACGAGAATTATTGGGTCTTCTGTGTCTCATAGAAATGTGATTAGAAACCAACCCATGAACTTATATAGAGATAGCACTGTATACAAAGATTACAGAAATGCAAAAGATATAAAGCCAAATGAATATGTTAAATGGACTCCAAATGAGGAAGACAACAAGCATACAAGTATAGTGTATCAGGAATATTTAAAGCGCTATTTAAGATGTGTAAAGGGTGTTGATGATAATGTAAAACGTTTGATGGATTATTTAGAAGCTGAAAACCTATTAGAAAATACAATTATAGTTTATACTGGAGACCAAGGATTTATGCTAGGTGAGCACGATTATATTGATAAACGTTGGATGTACGATGAGTCTATGCGCATGCCATTTTTTGTGAGATACCCTAAAGAGCTAAAATCAGGAATTCGCACAGACGCCATTATCAATAATACCGATTTTGCTCCTACAATGATAGAACTAGCTGGAGGAAAAACTCCAGACTATATGCAAGGTAAAAGTTTTAAAAGTATTTTAGAGACTGGACAAGAGCCAGAAAATTGGCAAAAATCTACATATTATCGTTATTGGATGCATTTGGCGCACAGGCATCAAAACCCAGCACATTTTGGTATTAGAACAAAAGATTATAAGCTCATATTTTTCTATGGAAAGTATTGGGTAAACACAGACAATCCTGACGCAACTTGGAATACGGATAGTTGGGGGAATGATTTTACAAATGACACACCTGTAGCTTGGGAGTTTTATGATTTAAAAAATGATCCTAACGAAATGAATAACGCTTACAACAATCCTGAATATAAAGAGGTGATTACTGATTTAAAGACACAACTTATAAAACTTAGAGAAGATTTAAATGAAACGGATAAAAACTTCCCACATATTCAGAAAGTAATTGATGAACATTGGGATGACTAAATTACAATGTTATACGTTAAAAAAAGGAGATTCATACGAATCTCCTTTTTTATCTTATTGTTGGCCCTAATTTACTATTTTGATTGAATAATAACTGAAGTATCTTCCATACCTTCAACATGAGCTTTGACCTCGATAGCTCCAGATTCTCCAGTAGCTTGAACTATCAAAAGTGTTTTGCCATTGTGTGTAGTATTCACATTAGATTGAAACTTCTGCACACTTTTTTTCCAACCATTATCAACGCCTAATAACTTTGCAGGCCCCTTAATTTCAAATTTAATTTCCTTATCATCAGTCATCGATGGATTTCCTTTTCCATCTGTAAATTGTGCTACAATGTTTACAACATCATAGTGGTTAGCTTTTATTTCTTTAGTATCAGCGGTAAGTTTCAATGCTTTTGACTCACGAACTGTGACTATTTTTTGAGCAATATCCCAACCGTCTTTACTTCCCACAGCTCTTAATTCTCCATCATTAAACGGCACACCCCATTTATATATGTGATCTTCAAAATCGATTAGTTTCTTCTTGCCTAAAGACTTATCATTTAAAAACAACTCCAATTCGTCTAGATTAGAATAAATTTCAACAGAAATTAATTCTCCTTTATTGTAATTCCAATGCTCATTTACATCTTGCCATTCCCAAAGCGCATGTTTCCATTTTTCTGGATTCTTAGCTACTATGTTACCGCTAACATCAATCTTATTTAAAGATTTTTCAATATGTTGCGTCGCTATATGTATATGAGGTTTATCATTCCAAAGCGTTTTCATCATATGATAAGATCCTCTTTTAAAACCTGCTGTAGTCAATAAACCCGATGGTTGGGTACGCACTGGCCATGGAGCTCTAATTTCTCCCATATAATCAATACCAGTCCATAAAAAAGTTCCAGAAATATGAGGGCGCTCCTCAACAGCCTTCCATTCATGATATTGTCCTAAATTCTCAGTTCCCATGATAACTTTATCAGGATAATTTCTGTGTCCGTAATCATACAAAACTCTTCTGTAACTATACCCTACAATATCAAGAGCATCTGCATAGCCAGATAAATGACTAGAAGACGGTAAAATACAATTAGCCACAACTGGTCTCGTGGTATCTAATGCTTTGGTCCATCCTGCTAATTTCTGAGCAGTTTTGCCTATATCGTACTTTCCTCTGGGTAAGGTTTCCATTAACTCTTTAATTTTTTCTACAGAATGCGGAGGCTCTGACCAAAAATAATTACCATCCCATTCCATATCAAAAAAACCAGTTGTAGCTGCATTTCTTTTATAAGTCCATTCAATTTCATTCCCAATACTCCATTGAAATATAGAAGGATGGTTTCGATGACTAAGTATAGTATTTTCTAAATCTTTTTTTGCCCACTTTTGAAAATGCTCTCCATAACCTCTTGTGATATAGTCCGTACTTTTTTCTTCCCACTTATTATGACGTTTATCTTTAGGGTTATCCCATTCATCAAAAAACTCATCCTGAACTAAAAAGCCCATTTCATCACATAAGTCTAAAAACTCAGATGATGCTGGGTTATGAGAAATTCTTATCGCATTACAGCCACCATCTTTTAAAATTTGCAAACGTCTTTTCCAAACACCTTTTGGCACAGCTGAACCTACTAAACCTGCATCATGATGTAAACAAACACCCTTTATCTTCATATTTTCACCATTTAAATAAAAGCCTGTATTTGCATCAAATTTTATCCTTCTTATCCCAAATGGTGTTTCATAACGATCTAAAACCTCTCCATCCTGTATTAAGGAAGTAACAGCTTTGTACAAATAAGGATTATCTACACCCCATAAATTAGGGTTATCAACTTCAAGTGTTTGGGTTATCCTATCCTTTGAGTTCTTTTTTAAGGTGACTTCTGTAAAAACACCTGTAACAATATTCTCATCATTATCCACGATTTTAGTTGTAACACTAATCGGAGATGCTTCATTTAAATCATTTTCTAAATCTATATTTAATTGTACTGTAGCCTTTTCATTTGTAACTTCTGGGGTGGTGATAAAAGTTCCCCAAATAGGAATATGTATTTTATGCACCGTAATTAAATCTACTTTTCTGTATATACCTGCTCCTGTATACCATCTACTATCAGCATATCTACTATGGTCAATTTTAACAATAAGTTCATTATCTTTTCCTGTTGAATTTAAATACTCTGTGATATCAAAATAAAATGGAGAATATCCATAGGGATGAAACCCTAACTTTTTACCGTTAATCCAAACCTCGCTATTATTGTAAACACCATCAAATAACACATAAGTCACTTCTTGCTCTTTAACTGGTTTATTGAATACTTTTTTATAATACCCATATCCTTTACTTGCTAAATATCCAGTAGCCAAAGCATCATTAACTAGAGTTGAATCGAATTCATTTACAACGGCCCAATCATGGGGCAAATTGACTGTTGACCAATCTGTAATTGATGAAACATCAATACTATCTTCTGAAAGGTGAAAGTTCCAAGCCAAATTAAAATCATCTGAAAATTGATTTGTTTTTGTTACATCACTTTCGCAGGACAGTAAAAGAAAATTAATGATAAATACACCTATTATAATATTTAAAAGTTTAGTTGGTTTCATATTTAAGTAATATCAATTTGTTGTATTGGTTTGTCTTCTAATAAAATTAAAGACATATAAATTTAAGATTCTTTGGCTATCTATAAGTTGGTTTAATCTTAATTTATCTGATATTAGAACATTTCTTATTCAAAAAGTCTAATTTGTTGTAAAACTGTAGATTTGAGACGTAGATGTATTACCATTATCATCATAAGTTACTACCTTCCAATAATATGTAGTATTTAAATCAACAGATTGGTTTTCCAATATTGCATTTGGTGTAGTTGCCAATTTTGTTGTTGGAGAAGCATTTGTATCTAAATAAACATCATACTCCTTTATATCATTATCAACATCTCCTCCAGTCCATTCAATGGTTACAGATGTAGCCGAAATACTAGCTCCATTTGTCGGTTTTTTTAATTCTGCAGGAAATGGCGCATAATTTTCAATACCTTCTCCTGCTAAATAAAACTTCCATGTATCGCTTTGGGCTGTAGTTGTTGTGTTATTAGATTTTGATACTACATACCAAGAATATGGAGTCCCTCTATTGATTGTAACTTCTAAATTATCGTTCGATGCATTAAATTCTTCAGTAGTATTGGTAATTAAATTTTTAACAAAAAGCGTATACGAATTTGTATGATCTGACTTATTCCAATCAAAGTTAACTTTAGCTTGAGTATTCGATACGACAACACCAGAAGTACACTCTTCATTATTATCAGGAAAAACCAACACAGCTTCTGTTGGACTAAATATTTCCTCTTCTCCTCCTCCTGAATTTCCTCCACCTCCACATGACACTAGTGCTAAAAGGCCAAAAATTATTGAAAGTCTATAATCTATTTTATTTAAATACTTCATTTTTAATTTTTTTAGTTTATTACAAATTTTGAAAAACCTACCTGCGCTTTATTCTTCTCAAAAACGATAATGTAAATTCCAGCATTAAGATGATTTACTGATAATACATTCTGAGTTTGACTTATTGGCAGTTGTTTAACAAGCGTTCCTATTGCGCTGTAAACATAAGCTGTAGAGTTTAATAGTTTTTCTGAAACAACGACAGAAAGCTTATCATTAGTTGGATTGGGAAATAAAAAGAAAGATGCATCTGTAAAGAAAGTCTCTTCGTAAACACCTTGACAAGTTTTATCTGTTTTCACCTTTAAGTTATTGCTTCCATCATTCAATTCTAGAGTAATTTCTTTAGATGACGTTTTTATTTCCTTCCCATTAAGTTCAATAGTGTAGTTATCACTTCCACTTAGATTTAAAGTTACAGATGTCTTAGAACCATTAACTTTAGAAGTTACACTTAGCGGCTGTGGTTCTCCAATCTCTACAGTAAACTCTATTTTGAATTCTGGAAATGAAGGCACAGTTAATACTACATTATAAGTTCCAGAAGGCAAATTCTCAATATTTAATGTATCAGAAAAATCAAAGTCATCACTATAATCAGGACCAGTAACAGCAGCGTTATAGCCTAAGATTACATCAGTATTAATATTTATAGCACCATTATTTTCGTTCACACAAGTAGCATCGATACCTTGTACTTTATAATTACTTGCTGCTAATGCAGAAGGATTTACTGCCCTAATATTTGAACTAAAATTAAAAACTTGCATCGTAACACTACTTATATGTCCGCCAGAATCCGGGAACTCTACTGCAACAACATTGTTAGCAGTTAAAATATCATATGCAACGGGGATTTCTAATGTTCCAAAAAATCTATTCTTTTGTGCCTGGTCATAACCACGCCAATCGTCAGGCACAGTTATATCTACATTATTAACTTTTACAGTAGGTTTTAAAACACTTCCATGATCACGTCCAATACTCACTCTCAGAGTAGCCTCACCATAGGTTGAAGGTTTTACAACTCCATTTATATTAAAATCTACAGCTTGATTTGCCAATATGGGTTTTAGGTAGTCTTCTGCGAAGTATTTTACTTCATCTGATGTTTCATCAATAACAATATCACTATCAAAAGTGTATTCTAAAATCATAGTTGATTCTGCCCCCAATTCAACACTTGAAATTGTAGTTGTAAAGTTTTCCTCTTCAATTACTGGAGCTGTTCCTGAAAGCGTTAAATGTCGTTTTAAAATATTAGTAACTGCTACATTATGAGTATCAAATACATTTAAATTTATATTTACTGCGGAAAACTCTAAATTATTCAATATCACATAGCCTTTATTTCCATCAATATATGCATCAACCTGAATATCTAAATCTGAAGATTTTGTATCTACTCTAACCCCTTTTACATTTTTCCACAAATCATAAAATTTCACCCGTTCAGTATACACCCATTCGCCAGTATAACTTGCGGGCTCATTAGCTTTACGCATTAATCTTGAAACATAAGGTATACCTGTAGAAGAGTTAAACCCCCACTCAGCTTTAACTATAGTAAATGGTATAGCAACTGCAATATCATTTGGTCTTTCCATAAAAGACATCATTTGTCCATTTTGAGCTACCATAAATAACCAGTCTCTGTAAGGGCTCCATTGCTCATTTCTCAAATCGTGAGTTTGAGAACCATACTCTGAAATCACATAGGGTTTCTTTTGTCCTAATTTTATCATACTATATTGATCGTGCATATCAAAAGTAGCTTCAATATTACTACCGGATCTTAGATCCTTCTTACCTCCAAAAACTGGAAAATCGTATAAATGCCATGACCAAAAATCCATTTTCTCACCTGCAACATCAATAAATAGCTTATCTCTATTTGTCCATCTTTGAAAATTACCTGTTTCAAAATCTGGAAAAGCCACAGTATAACCACCTATTTTTAAATCTGGATTTTGAGCACGCATAGCATCTGCAACTTCAACATGGAAATCAGCAATTTCTTGTAATGAATTGGTGAAATTATTTTTTCCTCCTAGCGCCTCGTACGCTGGTTCATTTATTACCTCAATCCAATCTGGTACAGGCTGACCATTTCCACCATGAAACTCGTTAAAATAACGCCCCATATATTCGCCTGTTGCAGTTGGATTAGCTAATTTCCAACCAGTTCCGTTTGTAGCACGTTGACTCTCACCAGTCCAAAATGGATGCAATTGTGCGCCAACTACATGATTTTTTTTTCGATTTTCGAAGTCATGCAAATTGGTTCTTGAAGCATAATTATTTCTAGCATTTAGACCTTTGGAAGCTATTCTAGTTGGATCGGCAAAACCAGGTCTGGTGGCATCTTCCTCCATGTTATTCAAGTTCCAGGTAATGCCTCCAGTATCTCTACCCAAATAAACATCATAACCATTCAAAAAATCATCTCTTAGATCAGCAATTTCATTATTACCATCCCATTCATTTTCTGTTTGGTTAGCATGAATTGTAATAAACTTTGAACGATCAAAATCTGATACACCTCCAACACTATGCTTTACATTTAGATTTACATCTACGCTTACTTGTGCTTCGAGAATAGATACTCCAATTAAAGCGAAAATGAATAACTTATTTTTCATACTTATCTTTTATTTAGTTGAAAACAAAACTAAAGACTAAGTGTTAGTTTTAGTCATTTTTAAACTCACAAATAACTAAACAAATAAAAAAATTATTAATAAAAACTTATAAAAATCACAATCATAAAAAACCAAATAAGTATAGTTAAAAATTTAATAAACTACTACTGGATTCAATAAATACAACATAATCATATTTTAAAAATCACAAATTGTACAGTTATAATTATGATTTTTTTTTTAGTAAATTGCAAATTAACTATACTAACTAACTTGACATTAATGAAACTAATATACTTTATATACTGTTCTTCCTTACTCTTTTTTAATATCTGTATTTCGCAAACTAATTTCACAAAGGACAGTTTACTTACTAAGGCAAATTCATTGAAATTTAAAAATCAGGATAGTGCAATATTTTATTTAAACAAAGGATATAAATTAAGACTTCAACAAAAGGACACATTAAAAGCTATTGAATTTTTAACGTCTCTTTCTGATTTGTATGCTCATCAAATAAATTATGAAAAGTCATATGATGGCTATTGGGAAGCTCTCTTATTAGCAGATAAATCAAAGGATTCCATATCTAAAGCAAATATCTATCTTGGACTTGGATGGCTATATACTTTTTACAAAAGAAATGATGAGGCTTTAAAATATTTTGAGCATTCTTTATCCATCAGAAAAAAATTGATGGCTTCAAAAAAGTTAAATAATGGGTTTTTAATTCAAAGTTATTTTTCATTTGCATCATTTCACAGGGTGAATGAAAACAATGAAATTGCCTCTAAATATCTAGATAGCATAAATTATGTTAGAGAAATAAACCCTTCGATTGAAATAGATTTTTATTCCAAATCCGAATCAGGATACCTATTAACTCTAAAAGGAGATTATGATACGGGGCTTCAAAAATTAAAAAGCTCATTAGAATATTTTAAAAAAAATAACCCCTCATATCTTGTTATAGTTTATGCGCTTTTAGGAAAAACTTATAGATTAAAAGGTAATTTAACAGATAGTGAAAAATACTTTATAAAGTCTTTAGAAGTTTCAAGTATTTACAATAGTCATTTAGATTATAAACTTATTGTATTTGAAGAATTACACAAACTGTATTCAGAACAACAGAACTTCCTTTTAGCAAACGAATCACTAGTAAAAGCTAAAGATTTACATGAAAAAATTTATAGTGTTCAAAATAACCAACACTTATTTGAAATTAAAGACAAATATCGTATTGAGCAAAAAAAGCAAGAAGACATAGCTAAACAGCAACGCATTTTACAATTGGAACAAGAAGACAAAGTTTGGATGCTAAAATCAATTATATTAATAGTAACTATAGTTTTCATTCTTTTGTTCGGCTATTTGTCAATAAGAAATATTAGAAACAAGCATAAAAGTGAAAAACTAATTATAAGAGAACGTCAAAAAGAGCGTTTAAAAAGGCATCAAGAAGTTTTAGAACTTAAAAATAAAGAGTTGACAGAGTCTGCCTTGAGACTTATCGAAAAAGATGAATTTATTTCAAGTATTAAAACAAGACTATCTGATCAAAAAGATAATGTTGATGTGAGTGTTATTAAACGTATTCTTAAATCTATCCAAGGTACACCACAAAGTAACTGGTCTGAATTCGAAGCTAGGTTTACTACTATAAATCAAAGTTTTTACAAAGGACTTAAATCTAATTTCCCCCAGCTTAAGCAAACTGACTTAAAAATATGTGCGTTAGTAAAACTTAATTTTCCAAGTAAAGACATGTCAAAACTACTAGGAATTTCTGTAGAAAGCGTACATACCTCAAGGCATAGACTTCGAAAAAAACTTGGACTCAACAGAAACGACAATCTAGAAGAATTTATCAATAAATTTTAAAAACTACTGATAAACAGGCACTTAAAAACAAAAGTTTAGTTTTTGTCAAGTTTAAAAAGAACACAAACACCCTCTTGTCCAGTTCTAGTAAAGTAAGTTAATTAATATTTCCTTAACACTAAGCTTAATTTTAGCATCTAAAACTTAAACTAATTAGATAATGAAATTAAACTTTTGTATGAATGCAAGAGCAAAGCATTGTGTGCTATTATTGCTCTTATTTGGTTTTGGACTCGTCCAAGCCCAAAATATAACTGTAAAAGGAACAGTCACTGGTGATGGTATACCTTTACCAGGTGTAAACGTAATAGTAAAGGGAACTACTAATGGTGCCGTTACTGATTTTGATGGAAATTATGAAATTAAAGCTGGTAGTAATACCGTTTTAGAATTCAGTTTTCTAGGATTCAAAACAAGAGATATTGCAGTTAGCAGTAAAACTCAAATTAACGTATCATTAGAAACCGACCTATCGGAACTTGAAGAAGTTGTAGTTGTAGGTTATGGTACGCAGAAAAAGAAAGAAGTTACAGGAGCTGTAGCGCAAGTTAAAGCTGAGGATATTGTAAGCTCTCCAGTTTCTGACTTAGGAGCAGCAATTCAAGGTAAGGTAGCTGGTGTTAATATTCAAGCGGCTAGTGGTCGTCCAGGTGAAGCTGCTAACGTTCAAATTAGAGGTGTTGTATCTATAAATGGTGGCGGCCCACTTTACGTTGTAGATAACATTCCACAAGAAGGGAATCCTAACATTGCTCCTGAACAAATTGAGAGTATTGATATTTTAAAGGATGGTGCCTCTGCCGCCGTTTATGGTGTAAGAGCTGCTGGTGGTGTAATTTTAATAACCACTAAGAAAGGTAAAGCTGGAAAAATGAAGGTGAACCTTAATACTTATACTGGTATTCAAAATATAACTTCTGGGACTCCATTAATGAATACAACAGAACAGTTGTATAATTTAGAAGTAACTACCGAGCAGTTAGGTACAGAACCATTAACGTTTTTCTTTAACCCTAATGCACTCGATTTTGATACGGACTTCGTTGGCGACGTTCAGAAGGATAATGCGCTTGTACAGAGTGTTGATTTAAATATTTCGGGTGGTACTGAAGGTTTAACATTTAATTTTAACACCAACTACTTTAAACAAGATGGTGTTTTGTTAAACTCTGGTTTTGATCGTTTAACCAATAGAATAACAGGACAGTTTACTAAAGGTAAATTTAAAGCCTTTGCTACAATGGCTTTAACTACTGAAAACCGCTCGCAGGAACCATTTGCGCTTTACGAATATGCTATTGGTCAGTCACCTTGGAGTAGACCTCTTTCAGATATTCCTAGTGTTGGAGAAAACAGTGTTCAGTTAGATGTGGACAATGAGATTTTTTATGGTTTCTTATCCAGACAATTAGAAAATGTTGATGAAAGAGAAATAAAAAGCAATAACATTGCAGTAAATTTAGAATATGAAGTTTTAGATGGCTTAAAGTATAAACTGAATATAGGTAGAAACGAGTGGAACTTTTTTAGAAAGTTTTTCCGACCTCAATATTTAGCTTTTTCTAGAACTGGAGCTTACAATGCTACGGCATCTACTCCTAATGCAAGTCTAGCAGAAAGTTATATTTTCAACAAAAGAGAAACTATTGAGCATATTCTAAATTATCAAAAAAGCTTTGGAAAGCATAATTTTAATGCATTAGCTGTTGCATCATACGAAAAACAAGATAATAGAAATATTGGTGTAGCTGTTCAGTTTGGAGATGATGCTTCTAATGACATACAAGTATTATCTGCTGGTGCAGAAGGTATTCGTCCTACTGGTACTAACTTTAGAAGAACAATTACTGGTAAACTTGCTAGATTACAATACAACTTTGATGAAAAATATTTGCTCTCAGCAAGTGTAAGACGAGATGGTTCTTCTTTATTCTCTGAAGAAAACAGATATGGAACGTTTCCTGGTTTTTCCGCGGGATGGAACGTACACGAAGAAAATTGGTTTAACATACCAGCAATAAATTCATTTAAGATAAGAAGTAGTTGGGCTGAATTAGGATTTCAAGGTGTTTCAGGATATCCAGCAATTCCAATTATTGGAGCAGGCGTTAATTATCCATTAGGCACTGAAGAGGAGTTAAATTTTGGTTTAACACAACGACAATACACGAATGAAGATATTCAATGGGAAACTCAGATTTCTAAAAATATTGGTTTTGATTTATCCATGTTTAAAAATCGATTTAATCTTACCGTGGATTTGTATGAGAATGATAAAGAAGATATGCTAATAGAGCAGCCACTTGCTCCTTCTACGGGTACTGCCCAGCCAAGAGCAGTAACTCAATTTAATAGGGTACTTGTAAACGCAGGAGATATGACTAATAAAGGTATTGAAGTTTCTGCAAGTTATAAGGGACAAATCGGTTCAGAACTTAAATTTGATCTTTCTGGTACGTTTACTAAAAATATAAATGAAGTAACAAACCTAAACGGTATTGAAAGAGGTTTTGCAAACGGGCGTCCTATCGTTTCAAGAGGGCAAAATACGGAGTTTACAACTTTTCTTGCAGTAGGTCGCGAAGCAGGCTCATTTTTCTTATTTCAAAATGATGGGGTAATTAAAACACAGGAAGAATTAGATGAATATAATCAGTTAGATTTAGCCGCAGTAAGTACGCCACAGTTAGGAGACATGAGATATAAAGATGTTAATGGTGATGGTGTTATTAATGATAACGATAGAGCATATTCAGGCTCTGGGCAACCAGAATTCGAAGCAGGTTTAAATTTAAACCTTCGATATAAAGGTTGGGATTTTGCAGTACAAAGTTACCTTTCATACGGAGCTGAAGTATACAATGGTGCAAAACTTTACGCTTACTCAGGTGGAAGACACAGTGATCTAGTAAGTATGTGGAGCCCACAAAACCCAACATCAGATATTCCAACATTTAGGCAAAATGCATTCCATAGTAATGTAAGAGCTGCCTCTGATTTTTTCCTTGAGGATGGTACATACTTAAGAATAAGAACCTTATCCTTAGGTTATACTATTCCGGGAACCAAAGATAAAATGGGAATTGATAAGGCGAGGGTTTATCTAAATTCGCTAAACCCTTTTACATTTACTAACTATACTGGATATGACCCTGAAGTTGGGGGTGATGGCATTTTTACAAGAGGAGTTGATGCAGGAAGTTATCCAGTAACTAGACAATTTATGTTAGGTCTACAATTAAGTTTTTAAAAAAAATGACTATGAAAACAATAAAAAACAACATTTTAAAGCTAAGTTTATTAGCAATAATGCTCTTTGCGAGTTGTAGCGAAGGTGCATTTTTAGACGAACCCAATCCAAACGCTATTACGCCAGATACGTTTTGGCAAAGTGAGAGACAGTTTAATGCTGCATTAATTGCAGCTTACGGCGCACTTCAATTTCAAAGTGTTAGTGGTGGTGAATTACAATACGAGTTTGTATTAGGAGACATTGCTGGTACTGAATCTTGGTACCGACCAAATGCATTTAGAAATTTAACATTCAACGATGGTATTTATCACGTAACAGATAAATGGGATCAATTATACATTGGCATATTTAGAGCTAATCAAGTTATCCAATTTATTCAAGAAGCAGATGATGCTGTATTTACAGGTAATGCGAAAGCAGAAATTGAAGGACAAGCACGTTTTTTAAGAGCATTCTTTTATTTTCAATTAGCCCACACTTATGGTGGCGGAATGATTCATGAGAAGGTTGCTACTACTGCAGACGAATTTGAAAAACCTTTTTCAAGTAAGGAAGAAGTTACATCAAGAATCATTATTCCTGATTTAACATTTGCAATGGTCAATTTACCTCAATCTTGGGATAGCAAAAATGTTGGTCGAGCTACTTGGGGAGCTGCAACTAGTCTTTTAGGTAAGGTTCATTTATATGATGAAAACTGGAATCAAGCAGCTTCATTGTTCAAAGAAGTCATAGACTCTGGTGTGTATGCACTTACAAGAAATATCGAGGATAATTTTTGGCATACTAATGAGTTTAATGAAGAGTCTATTTTTGAAGTAAATTATTCCTCTGAAATCGCTCCTGGCGTTCCTGGGGCAGCTGTAGATGATAATGCTTTTGAATCAGGTGCAGAAGCTACAGCAATGGCTACAGCTGTTGGGCAATTAAATTTTGGCGCGTTCAATACGGTATTACCGTCTTACAATTTGCATGAAATGTTGGTGTACGATGAAGTAGATCCTAATAATCCTATTAATGATGGGAATGTGGAGTCAAGAAGAATGAATTCAACTATTGTACCTAGAAATTTTGAAGGCTTATACTATCAATTACCTCAAGGTGAACCTAGGGGTTGGGGATTTGGCCAAAGTGCTTACGTTAAAAAACATTCAAATTGGTATCATTTGGAAGCCGAACCTGCACTTAGTAGATCAGGAATTAACTTCAGACACATAAGATATGCAGATGTTCTACTTATGTATGCCGAAGCTGTTTTAAATGCTAATAATGATGTTACTACAGCTATAGCGTATATAGATATGGTAAGAAGTCGTGCCGGAGTATATACACTTCAACAATACATGGATATGAATGGTGGTATGTTCCCCCAAATACATGTAAGCAAGCAAGTACATGGAGATCATCCAATGGTAACACCTAGTAAGGAAACTGTGCTTACGCATCTACAGCGTGTAGAGAGAGCTGTTGAACTTTGTTTTGAAGGCCACAGATGGAAAGATTTAGTACGCTGGGGTATTGTTCAAGAAGTTTTTAACGAATTACGTGCTGATGAAGCGTGGAGACAAACCAACCTAAATACTGGTGGAGGCGGTGAAGCTCCTTTATTTATTGTTGAAAGAATAAGACCAGACTTTTTTGTTGCAGCAGAAAACTATAATCCTCTACAGCACGACTATTTCCCTATTCCTAACTCGGAAGTGCAGACAAATGGAAATTTAAATAATTAAAAATTGCATGTCATGAAAAATATAAAGTATTTAAAATTTATTTTCATTTTATCCCTTCTATTCGTTGGGTGTAATGAAGACGAATCTATCGATTTAGTTGAACCTAATCACAGAGTAATTGTTACTTCTGAGATGAATTTTGAAAACACCATTAATATTGGTGGACACATTGATTTTGGAGACATCTCTCAAGGTGTTCAAAGTAGAATTTGGACGTTTCCCGCAGATGCGTCAAGCATCGCAGGAGAAACAGGCAACACATCAAGCAAAGATGTAGTTAAAGGTTTTTTTACAAGAGCTGGTGTTTATGATGTAACATTGAATCAAGTTTTTAAAGGAAACGTATATCCGAATGAAGATAGTACTGAACCTATTCAAGGCAAAGAATTGGACACTACAATTGTAGTAACCGTTCTTGGTGATGTAGCATCGAGTATTCAAATAAATTATATAAACGAAGATGGAAGTCTTGGTGCTCCTCTTAATTTATCTGATAATGCGGAAAATGAGATTACTGCAAGTAAATATGTTCGTATTTCTCAAAACAGTACTGGAACTCCTACAAATTTTGATTGGAGCATGCCTGGAGCAAATCCAGCTCAAACATCCATTGCTGATGACCCAGAAGCCGAGACTGATGTAAGATATACAAAGTTAGGTACTTGGGACTTACAGTTTATAGCTTCTAGAACAAGACCTACTGACGCTGACACAATTTACATTAAAAACTTTGTAAAAGTTGTTCCATCTACTGAACCTGTAACTTTAGATAGAGTATATGAATATGAAACTCAAACCAAAATAGGTCTAGAATTTAGTAGAGAGATGGATCCTGCTACAGTTAATAGAAATAACTTTACCGTAACTATAGAAACAGCTGGAGGAGCAACAATTACCCCAGAAATAGCAAGTGTTTTAGTAGATTCTAACGAAGGAAATATTTTAATTATTGAATTAGCCAATGAAATAATGTATAATGATGACACAGTTAAAGTATCATATACTCCAGGTGCTCTTACCACACTTGATGCGGTTGCCTCAGACGCTTTTACTGATATTATCTTAACCGACTTTATTAAAACAAACCTTTTCGAAGGCTCTGTAGTGGATTATTCATTCGAAACAACAACTGAAGACAACTGGCCATACCTTTGGTGGGGAGGCAGATGGGGAGAATATGACATGAACTTATCTTTTGATAGAGCTCACACCGGAGATAAAAGCATGTATGTAGAATTTAGACCCGACGGCGGTATGATAATTGGTAATACAGATGCTGGTGGAACAAATGTTAACTTTACAGTAGAAAAAGGATTTAAATACGAAATGGGTGTTTGGGTTTATATTGAGGATTTAGGGGCATTAAATGGTGAAGCCAATGTTAGAATGTACTGGAGACCAGGAACAAACTGGGGTATTGGAGACAATATTACATTTACACCAGACTCTCCTACAGGCGAATGGTTTTATAGTTCTGCAATAGTAGAATTTGCTACAGATGGAGACATAAGCTACATGATAAGAGGAATAAATACGAATTCTGAAAGACTTAAGTTCTATATGGACGATTTCACATTATTTAAACTTACAAGTAGACCATAGATATTAGTTTGAGTTTAGTTTAAAAAGAGTCTACCTTTTGATTGGGTAGGCTCTTTTTTTAATACATAGTATTATCTCTAATTGTTGAAATCTTCAATAAAAGTATGATTAGTATTTAAATCTTTAATATGAATATAATCTAACATACCCGACCCTTTTAGTATGTTTTCCAACCCAATTATATTACCATTAGTGCCCTCATAATCAAACTCAAAAATCATATTGCGGTTAATAATGACTTTTACATGATTGTTAGTTATAATTAATTTTAAAATATTCCATGAATCTAAATCAAGAGAAAACAATGATAAATCCTCATGAAATCCTTCAATAATTTTATTTCCTACTTTAATTCCAGAAAACTGAGAACACCCATTCTCCATAAGCTTCAAATAATTAGAATTATTTTCGCATACCAAATTAATGATAAAATCATAACAGGTTATACCTCCTAACGCAGATGAATTTTTAAATTTTGCAGAAAGTTCAAAATTATCTCCATCAATTTTAAAATCTTTATATAACCTATTAACTATGTAATAAACCGAATTAATATTAAAGCCATTAGTTTCAAGTAATTTGGGAGAAAAATAAAGATAACCTAATGAATCTGACGTTTTAATTTCATTATCAATCCAATACTTATTTCTATGTGATTCATAAACAAAATAACTATTCCACTCTTTGGATTTCGCAAGAACATTATGAGTTGAAATTATGCTTTTACCATCCAACAAATTAATTTTATAATATCCTGGAATTTGATACGTAAAATTATGTTTAAACCTTGTAATATCTGCATTTTTAATTTGGTGACCACTAACGGGATGATTCATGTCGAAATCAATCCGTAAACTATCAGAATCATATTTTACCAAATTATAGTCAACCGTTACAGTAAATGGAACCGTACCAATAGAATCTTGTACATTGAATTCAAAAGTAACATCACTAGATGAATCCTTTGATCTTAGCTGTGAATTAAAATAATATATTAGAAGTATTAAAAGTATGAAACTCGCTATTATAAAATACTTATTATAACTTTTACCAGTAGCTTTTATTTTAGTTTCAAAAGTATCATCTGTAATACTATTCTTTTTTTTAGAAATAAAATCTTCCCATTCCCTATAACCTAAAAATTTAACTAATGCATCCTTAGTAGCTAACTGTGGGTTATAATATTTTTTATATTTTATTTTTCCAAATAAACGCTTTAATGTATGAGGGCTTATAGAAATATTTGATGCTTCAGATATCTCTTTGGAAAGCTTCTTAAAGTCAGATTCGGTCCAAGATGATGATGGCTTCCAACCTAGCTTTTTTTCAATCTCATCGAGACAATGTTTTAGATACTTGTGCCCTATCATTTAGTTATGCAAACTTTGAATACGTGTTTGCATAGCAAGTTAAATGTAATAATTAGAAAATACAATTTAAATTAGAAGAGTGCAGGAAAATATAATATAGATCTTGTTTATCTTTAAGTAGATATTATCTAAAACCTCTAAACCAAAAATCATGAAGGCATTTCACCACAACGTCATAAGTTTTATATGCATAGTATTTCTTATTACTACTTCTTGTAATCTAACAGCTCAAATAAAGATTTATGAAGGAACAGAAACCATTCCTACCTACAAACGCGGACAGGACGAAACAAGTCCAATGTTTTATACAGGGAGATCTGTACAAGGTGCTCAAGGACGTATTTATCCCTACCCATCTCAAACCAACCTTGGTAGAACACTAGTTGATGTAGATTATGACATGGTGTATTTAGAAAACGAATATATTAGAATAAAAGTACTGCCCGCATTTGGTGGGCGTTTATTCTCAGCTATAGACAAAACTAATAATCATGAAATGTTTCATACTAACAGTGTTATAAAACCCGATTTAATAGGCACTTTAGGCGCATGGGTTTCTGGTGGTATAGAATGGTGTTTTCCTCATCACCATAGAACGACCACAATGCTACCTAGCGATTACAGATTAGTTAAAAATGAAGATGGTAGTGCCACAATTTGGATTGGAGAAACCGAAAAAACTATTGGAGCTCACGGTGTTATTGGCATGACACTACATCCAGGCAAATCATATATTGAAGTAGATTATAAAATTAACAACACAAGTACCAAAACAAAGGCTTTTTTATTTTGGGCAAATGTTGCAATTACTGCAAACGAGGATTTTAGAACATTTTGGCCACCTAGCCAAGAAATAGGAGTTTTTCACAATAATAGAAATTTTATTAACTGGCCCATTTCTAATGAAACACCAAGTTATGGAAGAACGAGTTACCCTGAAGGCGTGGATTTAACATGGTGGAAAAACCATCCTAATCCAGTATCGTTTTTTATGTGGGATATTGAGGAAGGTTTTATTGGAGGTTATGATTATGGCGTTAATGCAGGGACCGTTCACGTGGGTGATCCTAATGAAAATAATGCGTCGAAATTATGGCAATTCGGTCCTGGGTTACAGGGTCAAAATGCTAGACGTAAACTCACTGATGACGGTAAAGCATATGTGGAATTAATGACCGGTACATTTTCTAATAATCAACCAGATTATAGTTGGATGTTACCTCACTCTGTAAAAGATGCAAAAAACTATTGGTATCCATTACGAGATATAGAAGTGGTTAAAAACGCAACAATTGATGCTTCAGTAACATTACAAATGCGAAATTCAAAAACCGTGTTTTATGGCTTTAACACTACTCAAAATTTTGATGGTGCTAAATATTTCTTAAAGCAAAATAATGAAATTCTAGCCCAAGGAACAATTAATATAAGCCCTTCACAACCATTTACGTCAACCTATAAATCGAGAAAACCAATCGATGAGTACCAATTACATGTACAACTCACAGATGCTAATGGAAAAGAACTTGTTGCTTACACACCATACAAACACCAACGCCCTGAACTTCCAGAGCCTCAAGAAAAAGTAAAAAAAGCTGGAGAGATTGATTCTGTTGAAGACCTATATCTTACAGGACGATTTATAGAACAGTTTAACCGTCCTGGAAAAAATCCAGATGACTATTATTTAAGGGCATTGAAATTATCTCCTACAGATTACAGAACTAATATCGCTCTTGGTATAAGGCGTACAAATCAAAATAGATATAAAGAAGCATTAAACTATCTACAAGTAGCTTCTGATAAGTTAAAAACTAAATATTTTCAACCTAAAGAAGGAGAGCTTTATTACTACAGAGGACTTGCGTTAAAAGGTCTTGGAGAAATTCAAGAAGCTTACAAAAACTTTGCTAGGGCAACATGGTATTACCAATGGTTTTCTGCAGGAAACTATCAACTGGCTCAACTTGAGAGTTTAAACGGAAATTACAAAAAAGCTCTAGAATATATTGAAGAGGCCTATTCAACAAATACAAGGGATGGCAGAATAGTAACACTTTACAGCGCTTTGCTACGTAAAAACAATCAAAATAAAAAAGCAAAACCTCTTATTAATGAGCTTATTGCTTACGACCCTCTTAACTTCACTGCTATTTATGAAAGAGAACTTCTAAATGGTAATTCAAATCTAAAAGATTGGCAGAAAAACATGCAAAATATAGACAATAATCATCTTGAAGTTGTAGTAAATTATATAAATGCTGGGTTATATAATGATGGTATTATCCTGCTGGAATCTATGGACAAAATAACTAATCCATTAGTACAATATTATTTATCTTATTTATATTCAAAATCTGGAAATTCATCGAAAGCAAAGAGCTCGCTTTATAATGCAAAAAAACTATCCTTAGACTATTGTTTCCCTTATCGTGAAGAGACCGAAGCTATCTTAAAACATGCTATAAAACTAGATCCTGAAAATGCAACTGCCTATTATTTATTAGGTAACCTTTTGTACGATAATAGAAAAGAAGAAGGTATAAACTCATGGAAAATATCAGGTAAATTAGATGATTCAATCCCTATGGTTTGGAGAAATTTAGCTTTTGCATCTTACCACCATAGTAAAAATATGGATGAAGCCATTACATATATCTCCAAAGCTATTGAATTAGATAATTCTATCCCATTATGGTATGCAGAATTATCAAAATACTATGATGCATCTAACCAAAACTATAAAGCTTGTTTGGCAATTTTAGAAAATAATATTGACATTATTAAAAAAGATGTGAAAGCTCCCAAAACGCTTGTACAATTATATAATTTGAATGGTGACTATGATAAAGCTCTAAACTTTCTAGGATCTCACCATTTTAGAACTTGGGAAGGTGGAAGAGATATTTATTGGAGATATGTAGACTCTAATATTCTTAAGGCTTTAGATTTAGCCAAAACCAAAAATTACGAAGAAGCACTTACGCATTTAGATGCAGCCATGGAATATCCTGAGAATTTAGAAGTCGGGAAGCCAACTCATGACGAAAAAAATGCAATGATTCATTATTTTAAAGGAGAACTTTATACCCTGATGAATGATTCAAAAAAGGCAAAGCTTAGTTATCAAGCTAGCGCTGATTCTAAAAACGGAAGAGGGATGTATGACTTAGCATATTTTCAAGGAGCAGCTTTAAAGAAACTTGGTGAGTCTCAAAAAGCTGATGAAATTTTTCAATCGTTAATCAATAAAGCAAAATTATACAGAGAAAAAGGCACAGACAATACCTTAGTAGCAGTGGAAGAAGCCGAAGTTGTCGATAATAAAGCAACTTCTACGTCTTATTATTTGGAAGCGCTGGGTAATTTAGGTCTTGGAAATACTAGCGAATCACAAAAATTATTTGATAAATCTCTTGAAAGTTACAGTAATAACCTTTGGTCTAGTATAATGAAAGCATATTAGTTAGTTTTTAGTTTGTTTTATTCCGTAAGATGGTAACAACACCACCCTGTTGTTGCCATTTTTTTTGCACACGCTCTTTTTGTTTACGTCCAAAAATGCTTGCATTACTAGCTAACAAAATATCAAAATTATTATCAATATTAGCAATTATAGATTATTTAATTTCATAATAGTTATCTAAAAACAGTTTCAATATGAATTTAAAATTTAAATGATTTGTTATTTATTTTAATAGTATTCAAACTGTAATTTAAAACATCAGAGAATACCACCGCATCTCTTTCATCTTTATTTATAGTTTTAATTGAAATATTATCCAATATCAATCCATCAATATGTCTTGCATAGACACCACAAGATGGTAATGTCCCAACACGATAAAACTCAGGCCACCAACCTTCAAGCATTTCAATAGTATACTCCCTTACTTTCTTTTCTGAATCTTCCTTTGAGCCACCTCCAGATACTACAAATTGCACGTCTCTTATAGTAATATCTTCTATATAATGGTTAGGAAAACCCGTGATAAAAAATGCCGAGTTTTTATCTCCTTTTGAATTGTCAACAATAATATTACTGAATGAAAAATTATGCATTCGACTAAGAGGTTCGTATTCTCCTTCAGGAGTTTCAACAGAAGCGCGTTGTTGGCAGAAAGTCATAAAAATAGGCCTTGGCACATTTTCCATTATTAAATTAGAAAACACCATGTTTTTCATTTCGCCACCTTCATTTTGCTGAATTTTAAGTCCAGAGTCATCAATGTTTCTAAAAACACAGTTGGTTACAGTTACCGATTCTATATTACCTCTAGACAATAAACCTATGCGCATACCTCCCCATTTTGTACTAAATATACAATTACTTACGGTTACATTTTTACAAGGTTTATCAGGTTGAGATGCTTGTAAACAAATACTATCATCACTATTGTCAAAATTACTATTAGCTACACGAACATTAGTGCAACCATCAAAATCTAAACCATCTCCATTATTATTTACTCTACTTAAAATCGTAATACCACTTACACTAATATTATTACAATACAACCATGCAGAAGTCCATGCTGCTGGATTAATTAGTGAAATATTATTAAGGTGAATATTTTCACAGTTTAAAAACCTCAGTAACATAGGTCTACCTTCACTAAAATTACGCTTATGCCCATTTCCATCAATAGTGCCATATCCTTCAATAGCTATAGATTTAGCATCTTTAGCAAAGATTAAACACCGATTCATATGTGGCTCATTCTTATACATATTTTTATGCGTATCCGTTGTGTAATCGTCATAATTTGGACTCCCCAAAAGCACTGTTCCATTACCAATATGTAGTGTTACGTTGTCTTTTAAATATAATGTGCCAGTCATGTATTTACCACCACCTGTTAACGCTACTTTACCTCCTCCATTCTTGGTACAAGAATCAATTGCCTTTTGAATAGCTTTGGTATTATTAGTTAGACCATCATTTACTGCACCAAAATCTTTTACGTTATAGATTTGAGCATTAATTGATAAAGCCGAAACAAAGACAAAAAAAATGATGTAATTCTTCATAATCTTTTAAATTAAAAAAGCACTTATTTAGAAATCAATTCTAAGATAAGTGCTTAATGCTATAATCAAATATTTTTATTTTATTTTAATTGAAAGATCTTTTCTAAAGGAATCCATTTTTCACCTTTTGCAGCCCATGGTAATTCCTGTTGGTAGTCCCACATTAAATCTTCCCATTCTTGCACTTTAGGATTATTCGCATCCATTTCAGCCTTTTTTGCAGGGTCGAACGTTTCATCTACTTCCATTATCATAAACATACGATTTCCCGTTAAGTAAATCTGCATGTCTGTAATGCCAGCATCTTTAATACTTTTTGTGATTTCTGGCCATGCTTTACCTTCTGCATGGTATGCTTTATATTCGGCGATTAATTTTGAATCGTCTTTTAAATCACAGGCGTAGCAATATCGTTTTGTCATTATATTACTTTTTTAATTATTAAGCTGTTTCTTGATATGGATACTTCTTATAAGATCTGAAACCATAAAATGCTATAAACACAAAGCATATCAATGGTAAAATATATGAGATATACACATTTACCGTATCAATAATATAAGCTTGAACGTAAGGCAATAACGCTCCACCACCTATAGCCATTACTAATCCCGCCGCTCCTAATTTAGCATCATCTCCTACACCTTTTAAAGCTATACCATAAATAGTTGGGAACATTAGTGACATACAAGCAGAAATGGCAACTACACAATATAATCCTGTTATACCTCCCACAAAAATTACAGGTATTGATAATACAGCTCCACCAATGGCTAAATACATTAATAAAGATCCTGGAGTTAAATATTTCAATAAGAATGTGCATATAAACCTAGAAACAGCAAATATTATTAATGCGTAAATAGTATAAGAACCAGCCTCAGTTGCTGCATCGGCTTCTATCATTCCCATATCCATAAATACTTTTGTTCCATATTGTATAGTGTAGGTCCAAACACAAATTTGTGCTCCTACATAAAATGCTTGTGCAATTACACCTTCTTTATATCTAATATTAGATAATAGTCTGTTTAATGTTCCTTTAATATCTAATCCTTTACCGTTGTCAACTTCTTTATTTTTAGGCATTTTCTTTAATAAAATCAGCACAAACATAATAGCTATTACTATTCCTATAATAACATATGGAGCTTTTACAACTTGCAAATCTGCCATTTTAATAGCTTCAAATTCTTCAGTTGGCAAAGCAGCTCTTTCTTCTGTACCTAGCTTATTCATTTTTGCTAGAATGAAATCTTTTGCAACCCATGCTCCAGTAATAGAGCCTATTGGATTAAACGCTTGAGCCAAATTTAAACGTTGGGTAGATGTAGACTCCTCTCCCATCGACAATATGTAAGGATTGGCACTAGTTTCTAAAAAACTAAGACCACATGTTAGTATAAAAAATGCTGCTAAAAAAGGCCAAAATAGACCTGTAGATGCTGCTGGTATAAAAATCAGACCTCCTATCGCATACAAAGCTAAACCTAATAAAATACCAGATTTATATGTATATTTTTTGATAAACAATGCTGCTGGAATTGCCATTAAACAATAACCTCCATAGAACGCAACCTGAGTAAAAGAACTTACTGTTTGACTTTGATTAAAAATACGTCCAAAAGCACTAACCAAAGGATTTGTAATATCATTAGCAAAGCCCCACAAGGCAAAACAAAAAGTAATTAATATAAATGGTACGATTAAACCTTTAGAAATAATTGGGACTTTTGTTGGGTTACTCATCTGAATTTAAAGTTTAGTTAGTTTATATTATGCAAAATAGAAAAGACAAAACAAACACAAGTGTTCATTTTGTCTTTTATAGGGTAACATATGGTTCTATTCTGTCAATAAAGAACGGTCTAAATTTACATAACCTCCATCAACCGTAATGAATTGTCCTGTAGTGTGTGATGACTTTTCTGAAATGGTAAACAAACACTGATCTGCAATTTCAGATGGTGTTGTCATTCTATTTTCTAACGGAATTTTCTTAACAATAGATTTTAATTTTTCCTCACCATTGTCTAAGGTTTTAATCCAGTTATCGTACGCTGGCGTCCAACTTTCTGCAATTACAATGGCGTTAGAACGTATGCCTTCTTTAATTAAATCTACAGCCCATTCTCTTGTTAAACCAAATACACCTCCTTTTGAGGCAGCATATCCTGAAGTACCACCTTGACCAGTAAGTGCCACTTTTGAGCCTATATTAAGGATGTTTCCTTTTACTTTCTTAAGCATAGGTAAGCAATACTTCGTCATTGCAAAGAAACTTACCATATTCAATTTTAAAGAATACATAAAGTCATCCATTGACGCATCTAAACCTGCTCCATCATTAACACCTACATTGTTTATTAACGCATCTACTCTACCATACTTTTCATCAATAATTTTAGCAGCAGCTTCAATTTGTTTGTAATCTGATAAATCCGTTTGAACAAAAGAAGCATTAATGCCTTTTTGCTGTAATTCTTCAGCATAAGCAAAACCTCTAGCATTTCTGTCTACAAGAACTGGAATTGCACCTTCGGCAGCTAAATGTTGTACAATAGTTTCACCAATACTGCCTTTGATACCAGCTGCTCCGGTAACCACCACCACTTTATCTTTTAATCCTAAATCCATATATTTTGATTTATAAGTTATAAAACTGAATTGCATTATTCCCCATGATGTCATCTTGTTCATCTTGAGACAATTCAGAAATAAAATCTGTTACTAACGTTTTTACTTGTTTATAATTTCCAGCCACCAGACATACTGGCCAATCAGAACCAAACATTGTCCTTTTGGTTCCAAAAGCATTTAAAACTAAATCCATATAAGGCTCTAATTGCCTCGATGTCCAAGTTTTATAATCGGCTTCTGTAACCATTCCCGATATTTTACAAGAGACATTTTCGCACTTGGCAATCTCATGCATTAAAACCGACCACCCGTTAAAAAAACCATCTTTTATATAGGGTTTTGCCATATGATCGATCACAAATTTTTGATTTGGAAAATGCTTTACAAATTCCAAAACAGCACCTAATTGGTGAGGAAACACCAATATATCATATGTATAATTAAATTTTTCTAAGGCTGAGATGCCTCTTAAAAAGTTTGAGCGCAATAAAAAATTATGATCTGGCTCACCTTGTACAACATGACGAAAGCCTTTTAGTTTTTCAAAAGATTTATATTGTTCTAAATAAGCTTCAATCTCATCACTTCTTAAATCTACCCAACCAACAATACCTTTAATAAAATTGCTACCTTCTGAGAGTCGAATTAAAAAATCGGTTTCTTCTAAAGTTTGGTCCGCCTGAACTGCAACACAGCCATCGATATCATTTTCATCATAAACCTTCTTTAAATCTGAAGGTAAAAAATCACGACGAATAATTGACATATCATCATCAATCCATTCATGCTTTACAGGTTCATAATACCAAAAATGTTGATGTGAATCTATTACCATATATTATTGAGAAATTGTAATTTTTATTACGGTTGCCATATCATCAATAACTTTTGAAGGCGCAGTTAGCGATAAGCCTTTTTCTTCTGAAAGTTCCCATGATATAGTTTCATCACTTCCTAAAAACTCAACAGTTTCAATAGAGGTCATGTCATGAATATTATCTTTAGCAAAGGACTCTAGTAGCATCTTTTTGCCTGCTTCAACCTCTCCTAAAACAATAGCATAAATATTATAGTCTTTTGTAGTATACCTTATATCTTTATTGGTATACTTAAGTTTCATAAAAGCTTTATGATTTTTAAAATGCCCTTTTGGCTCTTTTGTAGGTCCTTCTCCAAAAGTGTACCAGGCTTCGGTACCATAAATTGCTTCTCCATAAGTTTTTAACCAAGCTCCCATTTTTAAGAGTCCATCTTGCTGATCTTGAGGAATAATACCGTTAGCCATAGGAGAAACATTGAGTAACAGTACCCCATTTTTACTCACAATATCAATTAGCATATGTAATACATCTGCCGCAGGTTTTACGCCTAAATCCTCAGTATAACACCAACTCCCCATACTAATTGTAGCATCGGTCATCCATGTTTTTGTTCCTATTTCATTTTTACGTGCTTGCTCTAAATCTTCAACACTCATATTCAATGGCATATCGTGTTGTTTTCTAACAATTACAGCTTCTTGATCTTTCTTAGCAGCTTCATTTAAGTAATATGCTGCAAATTCTTTTCTGTATTCCTGAGGAATATCTCCTAAAACATAATCGAACCAAATAATATCTGGATGGTAGTTGTCAATTACCTCTTTCATTTTACCCAACCACACTTCTTTATACCATTTTTCATGTGGCATATTACCATACATCAATTGCAAATCTGGATCATTTGAACTTGTAGGCATGCCTTCAAAATATGGAAAATGACTGATTCTGATATCTTCTCCTAGCTTTGTAGCGCGTTGCAAGTTTTTAGCATGATGAAACGCTGTTATAAATTTTAAATCTTCATCTTTTATTGCTTTTTCTAATTCTCCTGTTATATCTCTTTTTGGGCCTGTATCCATTGTATTCCAGGGTGTGATATCGCTATCCCACATCGCATATCCATCATGATGTTCTGCTACTGGACCTGCAAACTTTGCTCCAGCATCTTTAAATAGTTTCGCCCAAGCTTTAGCATCAAATTTCTCAGCTTTAAACATTGGCGCAAAATCATGATATCCAAATTCTGAAGGGTGCCCATACTTTTCTAGATGATGTTTATAAACCTTATGCTCAGGCAAATGCATATTTCGTGGATACCATTCGTTATTAAAAGCTGGCACAGAATACAAACCCCAGTGAAAATAGATGCCTAATTTCGCATTTTTGAACCAATCGGGAGATTCGTCGTGCTTTCCAAGTGAAGCCCAGTCTTCTGTGTGTTTTGGTGTTTCAACTTTAATATCATCAATTAGCACTTTATTACCTTTTTCTTGATTACAAGAAAATGTGATGATTAAGAGAACGAAAGACAGTTTTAATATTGAAGATTTCATAAGACTTAGATAATTATATTTCTATACAAAATAATCAAATTTATGATGGTATTGTTGCTTTCATCCCATTATTGACTATATTCTCCAAATGTTTGGTTACTAATTCCGTAAGACCATCATACTGTGTTAAATCTTCTCCCCAGAAATCTTTATTTTGAAGTGTTGCCTTAGCAATGGCAGAGATGTCTCCAGACGCCCATTGTACCTTAAAAAAGTCTAATGCTGCTTGGTCATCTTTTAAAGAAATTACCTCACCATTTCTTTCACCTTTGTAAAAAGCGATTAAAGCTGCTAAAGAAAATAGTAACCTGTTTGGAAGGGTGTTTTTTCTTTTAATATATTCTAATACAGAAGGTAATACTCTTGTTTTATATTTTGAAGTTGAATTCAAAGAAATACTTATCAAAGCATGTTCTAAATAAGGATTTCTAAAACGATCTAAAACATCATTTGAGAATTGTTTTAATTCATTATCTGGCAGATCTAAAGTTGGACATATTTCTTCAAAAATAGCCTCTTTCAAAAAGTTACCAACCACTGGATCTTCTAATGACTCCCTTACTTTATCTATACCATATAAATATCCAACAGGCACAAGTGAAGTATGAGCTCCATTAAGAATTCGCACTTTACGAGTTCTGTAAGGTTCCATATTATCTGTAAAGACAATATTTAGCCCACAGGCTTCAGCAGGAATTTCTTCTTTCACGGTTTCTGGACCTTCAATTACCCACAAATGGAATTGCTCGCCTTCAACTACTAAATTATCTTTATAACCTAGTTCCTGAGTTATGGCATCCATTTTTTCTCTTGGATATCCTGGAACAATTCTATCTACAAGCGTATTACAAAAGATATTATCGTCATTAATCCATTCTACGAAATCATCACCTAAACTCCAATCTTCAGCATATTGTAAAATTATTTTTTTGAGATTATCGCCATTCCTATCAATTAATTCACAAGGAATCACAATCAATCCTTTATCAGAAGAACCATCAAAATATTGAAAACGTTTATGAAGCAAAGCTGTTAATTTTGCTGGAAAACTACTAGGAGGTGAATCGTTCAATCTGTCATTTTCATTATAAGCAATACCTGCTTCGGTAGTATTTGAAATTACAAAACGTAACTCTGGATTATCAGCTAATGCTAAATATGCATTGTAATGCTCATAAGGATTAATACCTCTTTGAATACAATCAATAATTTCATGCTCACTAATGGCCTTACCGTTTTTGATACCATTTAAATACAATGTATAAAGCCCGTCTTGATCATTTAGCATTTTAATCAAACCTTGGTTTATAGGTTGTATGGCCACTACACCT
This sequence comes from uncultured Flavobacteriaceae bacterium, assembly GCA_947502975.1. GTDB lineage: Bacteria > Bacteroidota > Bacteroidia > Flavobacteriales > Flavobacteriaceae > Jejuia. Next base: position 564,144 of record CANNBV010000002.1, on the reverse strand, counting down.
CCATCAAAACCAGCTTTTTTATTCATTTCATGAATCATCCAGTTCGCAAAAGCTCTTAAAAAATTACCCTCCCCAAATTGAATAATACGTTCTGTATACGTATTGACTGATGATGCTGTTGTTCTATTTAATTCTTGCATTTATTTTTTTATTTTTTCTTTATTTCTGAATAAAAATAATGTACCATTCCAATAACGACTAGAATCCAAACTAATCTGTAAACCCAAATATTTATACTTAATGTAAAAATTGTAGTTTCCTTTTCAGGGTTTACAAAACTCAGTATAACTTTACCAAGAGCAAAAATGCCACATATGCCATAGAAAATATGTTTCATCTTTAAAGTGAAACGCCACGTTTCCAAGGAATAAAATCATTATTGCCATGAAGTACAGCTTTTGATGGTATTTCGCCACTTGCTACTCTTATAATATGGTCTAATATTTTTTCTCCCATAGTTGCAATAGTATCTTCTCCGCTTATTACAGTACCAGCATTAATATCTATAATATCATTCATACGTTCATATAAATTGGTATTACTAGACATTTTTAATACTGGGGCTACTGGATTACCTGTTGGTGTTCCTAATCCTGTTGTAAATACTACAACATTACATCCAGAACCAACTAAACCTGTAGTAGACTCTACATCATTTCCTGGTGTACACAACAAGTTTAAACCTGGCTTAGTCACCTGTTCTGTATAATCTAAAACTTCAACCACAGGAGACGTACCTCCTTTTTTAGCTGCTCCAGCAGATTTCATAGCATCAGTTATTAAGCCATCTTTAATATTTCCAGGGGAAGGATTATTTTCAAATCCAGATCCTACAGCAACTGCAGCTGCAGAATAGGCTCGCATTAAATCGTAAAACTTTTTTGAATCTTCATCGGTGACACATCTATTGATAAGTTCCTGCTCTACTCCATTAAGCTCTGGAAACTCTGACAGTACAGGAGATCCTCCTAAAGCTACCAATAAATCTGAAGCATATCCTAATGCGGGATTTGCAGATATTCCTGAAAATCCGTCTGAACCACCGCATTCTAGACCTAACACCAGTTTACTTAATGGCGCTGGTTTTCGTTCGATTGTATTGGCTTCTACTAAACCTAAAAAAGTGTGTTTTACAGCTTCTTCAATTAAAGCGCGTTCACTAGAACTTTGTTGCTGCTCTAAATAATGAACTGGCTTTGTATTATTAGGCGCAATAGCATCTATAGCATCTTGCAACATGCTAATTTGCGCATTTTGACATCCTAAACTAAATACTGTCGCACCTGCCACATTTGGATTGGTTATATAGCCCGCCAATAGCTTACAAAGGACTTCAGAGTCTTGACGAATACCTCCACAACCGCCGTCATGCTTTAAAAATTTTATACCATCAACATTTGGGAATATTCTGTTTTTAGACATTTCCTCTTTTGTTGTGATAATAGGTGTATTCAATATAGCTTCATTTGATGCACCCGATTTATATTGTTGAATTAGCGCATCTGTGTCAACAGCAAAATCCTTTTTCGTTTCGTAACCCAATTTTTCAGAAAGTGCGCCCTCAAGCACATCAACATTTCTGTTTTCACAGAATGTTAATGGAATCACTAACCAATAATTAGCAGTTCCTACTTTTCCATCTTCTCTATGATAGCCATTAAATGTTCTTCCTTCAAAATTAGAAATGTCTGGAGCTGTCCATGTATAGGCTTCTTTTGTATCTTGAAACTCAGCCGAAGCATGCTTTACGTTTTCAGTAGTAATGGCACACCCTTCTTCAATAGGTTGTGTTGCTTTACCAATTAAAACACCATACATATAAATTTCATCACCTACAGCGAAATTCTGTAGTGTGAATTTATGCTTCTGCTTAATATTCTCTTTTAAAGTAACCTGTTTACCAGCAACAGAAGCCACTAATCCTTGTTTTAAAGGAGTAATGGCTACTATTACATTGTCTCTTGGGTCTATTTGTACGTAACTCTCAGACATATTTCTTAATCTATTTTCTAACTGATTTTACAATAGCTAGCGCTGCTTTTACATCTTGCTCTAGTTTTGCATAATCTTTATTTGCTATAATTTCTTTTGAAATTAATTTTGAACCCATTCCAACACAAGTTACTCCTGCGTCGAACCACCCTTTAAGGTTTTCTTCTGTTGGAGCAACACCTCCTGTAGGCATAATCGACGTCCATGGTTGAGGGCCTTTTACACCCTTTACAAACTGAGGTCCGTAAATATCACCAGGAAATAGTTTTACGATTTCGCATCCTAATTCCTCTGCTCTTGTAATTTCAGTTAATGTACCACAACCAGGAGACCATAATACTTTTTTACGGTTACAAGCTATGGCAATATCTTCTCTTAAAACTGGTGTTACTACGAAATTTGCTCCTAAAGACATAAATAATGAAGCTTGTCCAGCATCAGTTACTGACCCAACGCCCATTATCATACCTGGTAATTCTGCTACTGCATATTTTGTTAATTCACCAAAAACTTCGTGTGCAAAATCACCTCGAGCAGTAAACTCCATTAATCGAGCGCCACCATCGTAGCATGCTTTTAGTATTTTTTTACTTAATTCTATATCTTGATTAAAAAACAAAGGAATCATCCCTGTTTCTTTCATTGCTGCTGCAACTTCTAATCTTGAAAATTGTGCCATTTTTATAAATGTTTAGACGTTTATTTGTTTAACCGTTGAATTGCATAAACAACTCAACGATTAAACGTAAAAACGATGTTTATCTTGCTACTCTACCTGAAGCGTCTCCACTCATTAGTTTCTTAACCTCATCAATAGTAGACAAGTTAGCATCACCTTTTATTGTGTGTTTTAAACATGACGCTGCTACAGCAAAGTTTAATGCTTTTTGGTCGTCTCCTTCATATTCAATCAAACCATAAATTAAACCTCCCATAAAGCTATCGCCTCCACCTACTCTATCTACGATATCAGTAATTTGATATTGAGGAGATTCAAATAAAGTTTCACCATCATATAAAACACCTGCCCATGTGTTATGAGACGCAGAAATAGATCCTCTTAATGTAGTGATTACCTTTTTAGCTCTTGGAAATTTCTTCAACATTTGATCACATACTGATAAGAAAGCTGCACCTTTTACATGCTCGCCTTGAGTTGTAATATCTAGTCCTTCTGGTTTAATACCAAAGTGCTTTTCTGCATCTTCTTCATTACCTAAAATGATATCACAATACGATGTTAATTCTGTCATAACCGTTTCTCTATGTGCTTCATCACAATATTTCCAAAGTTTTTGACGGTAATTTAAATCTGTTGAAATAGTTAACCCTTTTGCGCTCGCAACTTTTACAGCTTCTAAACATGCATCTGCAGCACCTTGAGAAATTGCTGGTGTGATACCTGTCCAGTGAAACCAGTCAGCCCCTTCAAAAGCAGCATCCCAATCTACCATACCTGCTTCAATTTCAGCCATTGCAGAATGCGCTCTATCATACACTACTTTACTACCTCTGTTTACAGCACCTGTTTCTAAGAAATAAATCCCTAAACGATCTCCTCCATATATAATCTTATCAGTTCCTACACCTCTTTTACGCATTTCCATTAAGGCACATTCACCTATATCATTTTTAGGTAAACGTGTTACAAAGTCTACAGGAACTCCATAATTTGCAAGTGATACAGCCACGTTACTTTCTCCTCCTCCATAAATCACATCAAAGGATGTTGATTGTGAAAATCTTAAAAATCCGTGAGGAGCTAATCTTAACATGATTTCTCCAAATGTTACTACTTTTGCCATTGTTTTTTAAATTAAAAATTAGTTATAGTTATTAGTATTATAGTTTAAAATCTACTGTTGCCTTAATAACCCCTGTTTCGGGTTTTAACCAACTATCAAAATTGGCTATCATTTCGGTATATGGTACATTGTGTGTTATGAATGATTCTGTAGGGAATTGATCTAACACACTAATAACATGCTCAAAATCTTCCGTAGTTGCATTTCTACTGCACATTAATGTCATTTCTTTAGAATGTACTGCCGGATGGTTATATGTAAGTTCACCTTTTGATAGACCAACTAGCACAAATCTACCACCATGAGCCATGTAGCTTGGGCCGGCTTCCAAAGCAAACTTATTTCCTGAAGCATCAAAAACTGCTGTTGCTAATTCACCATTCGTAATTTCACTTATTTTTTCTACAGGATTGTTTCCAGCATTCACGACATAGTCAACTCCAATTTTATCCTTAGCGTAAGCCAAGCGCTCCTCATTCATATCTATAGCAATAACTTTTGCACCTTCAATTTGAGCTAATTTCATGATGCCAATACCTATAGGACCGCAACCAACCACTACAACAAATTCATCTTTTTTTACTGCGGCTCTTCTTACAGCGTGCGCACCAATAGCTAGAGGTTCTACAATCGCCATCTGATCATTTGAAAGATTGTTAGCTTTTAATAAGATATTGGTTGGCACTGTAATTTGTTCTTGCATACCACCATCGCCATGAACACCAAGCACTGTGATATTTGTACAGCAATTGGTTTTACCATTTCTACAAGCGATGCATGTACCACAACTAACATATGGCATAATAACAACTTTATCCCCAGCTTCTATACCTTGGGCATTGTCATCAATCTCTAAAACTTCTGATGCCAACTCATGACCCAAAATTCTTGGATATGTAAAAAATGCTTGATTTCCACCATAAGCATGTAAATCTGTCCCACAAATACCTACTTTATTAATTTGTAATAAAGCTTCTCCTGGTTTTCTAATTGGTGCTTCTTTTTCTTTTAATAAGAATTCACCTGGTTTTTCGCAAACAATATACTTCATTTAAAATAAAATTTAGATTTGTTCCAACGTTTGAACAAATTAAAAAAACTAAAAACCAGAGCACAACTTCTTATTAAAAAAAAGTCACAAACAAGTTGTGAAGTCAATTAACAAAGGTGTTTACAGAAGGTTCTTTTAGTTGGTTTTAATGTTGAACTCAATAAAAAACATTATATTTGTTCAAACGTTGGAACAAAAGTATATAAAAATTGGCTAATAAAAAAAAATCTACAATAAAAGATATTGCTAATGTTTTGGGTATTACACCTTCTGCTGTTTCTAAAGCGTTAAATAATCACCCAAGAATAAGTCAACAAACCAAAACAGCTGTTATGCAAGTAGCAGAGAATTTAAATTACCAACCTAATCATATTGCTACTGCGCTTAGAAAAGGAAAAAGTAATTTAGTAGGTGTTATTATTCCTCGTGCTAACAGTAATTTTTTCTCTTCAATCATTGAAAAAATAGAAGACGTTTTAAATGAAAAAGGTTACAATGTAATTATTACACAATCTAATGAATCTTATAAAAAAGAGTGTCAAAGTATCGAAGCACTTCTTTTTACGCAGGTAGATGGCATTATTGCTTCTATGGCTAATGAAACTGTTAAACTAGATTACTATAATAAGGTGAAGCAAAAAGGTGTACCACTTATTTTGTTTGATCGCGGGGAAAATGATTTGAATGTAGACTATGTTGGTATTGACGATTACATGAGTAGCCACATTGTAATTAAACATTTAGTAGATCAAGGTTGTAAACGAATTGCCCATATTGGGGGGTTTAGTCATACCAGAATTTACAAGAATAGAATTCGAGGGTATATAGATGCTCTAGAGAAATATAATCTTCCCTTTTCAGATGAGTTAATATATGAATGTAATTTGAGAAAAGTCGATGGGAAGGAAATCATGAAAAAACTACTAGATCTTCCTATAAGACCAGATGGTATTTATGTCTCTGGAGATTACGCTGCTTTAGGTGCTCTTGAAGAAATGAAGGCACAACATGTAAAAGTTCCTGAAGACATTGCACTTGTAGGTTTTAGTAACGAACCCTTTTCTGAAATTGTTACACCCGGTATTTCATCTATTGAACAGCACAGTGAAGAAATAGGGCGATTAGCTGCTGAAACTTTTTTAAAACGCATTGCTAATCCAGATGAGCCTGTTACTTTAAATAAAATGATCCTTGATCCTGAACTAATTGTTAGAGCTTCTTCTAAAAGAAAGTAAACTAAAAAAGCGGGTAACTACTCCCGCTTTTTAACTACTAAAAACTAACTAACTCAAAATTAACAAATTTCTTTGCCTCTTTTGTATATTTAAAAGTGGTAAAATGGTTATTAAAACCTATAACCCCTTGTATTATTGGTGCTTACATGAATTACAGAGTTAATTACCGCTTTTCTAAAACTTTAAAAATATTTTTAGCTAATATCACTTTTTTTAAAATGTCTTAACTTGTTGTATGTTCAAATAAATAGAACATATGTTCTTTCTTTGAAATTTTACCTAAGGTTTAGTCATTTCTAGTCAAAAGGTGACTAGAAATTCCTAATCTCACATAAATAATAACAGCTAATATTGATTAATATTTGTACATTATCCATTAGTAAATTATTTATTCATACAACTAATTTTGCTCATATCTAAAACGTAAAATAATGTCAATACAATGTAAAGCTGCTATTTCTGTTGGAGATGGAAAATTCACTATAGAAACCATTAAAGTAAATCCACCTAAAGGAGATGAAGTTTTGGTAAAAATGAAAGCTTCAGGTTTATGCCATACTGATCATGATTCTTTAACATGGGGAATGCCAATTGTTTTAGGTCATGAAGGTGCGGGTATTGTAGAAGCCATTGGTGAAGATGTTGAAAACGTTAAAGTGGGTGACGAAGTTATCTTAAACTGGGCCACACCATGCTACACCTGTTTTCAATGTCAAGAAGGTAATCAACATATATGTGAGAATAATTCGCCTGTAATAGCAAGTCACGCAGGTAAATTTCCTGGAGGTCATGTTGCAAAAGAAGGAACTACATGGAATGGAGAAGCCATTGAGCGCTCTTTTAATATTGGAACCTTATCTGAATATACCTTAGTCCGTTCTTCTGCTGTGGTAAAAAAACATAGTGAAAAATTATCTTTCGAAGCTGCTTCTATTGTATGTTGCGGTGTAATGACAGGCTGTGGGTCTGTATTCAATACTGCAAATGTTACTTTGGGGAGTTCAGTAGTGGTTTTAGGAACTGGCGGTGTTGGCCTCAATGTTATTCAAGCAGCAAGAATCTCTGGAGCAGCAAAAATTATTGCCATAGATATTAATGAAAACAGATTGAAAATGGCTCAAGAGTTTGGAGCAACAGATATTATTATTGCAAATAGAGAGGACAAAGGGCTAATGAAAGCCTCTGAAAAAGTGAAAGCAATGACCGATGGACGAGGTGCAGATTTCGCTTTTGAGTGTACAGCTGTCCCAGCTTTAGGAGCTGCTCCTCTTGCTATGGTAAGAAATGCAGGAACAGCAGTTCAAGTAAGTGGTATTGAAGAAGAAATCACTATAGATATGCGCTTGTTTGAATGGGATAAAAAATATATCAATCCTTTATATGGAGCTGCGAGACCAGAAATAGATTTTCCAAAATTAGAAGCATTGTATGATAAGGGAGATTTAATGTTAGATGAAATGATTACTAACACCTATACATTGGATAGTTTACAAAATGCATTTGACGATATGCTAAGTGGTAAAAATGCTAAAGGCGTAATAGTATTTGATTAAGTATGAGCAAATTTAGAACTACCGAAATATCAAACCCCGAATTTGAAAGTAATAATCTCAGATTCATAACAGTTAAAACAAACAATCTTAAAGGTCGTGGAGATATTTGCGTTTTCGTTCCGAATGTAGGCAACCTAAAAGATCTTCCTGTAATTATATTGCTTCATGGTGTTTATGGTAGTGCATGGATTTGGGCCCACAAAGCTGGTGTTCATTTTACAGCTAATAAAATGATAGAAGAAGCCAATATCTCTCCTTTTATCATTGCCATGCCTTCTGATGGTTTATGGGGCGACGGTTCTGCATATTTACCTCATAATCAAAAAAACTTTGAAAAATGGATTGTTGATGATGTACGACACGCTGTAGTAGAAAACATCAATTCAACTTCTGAGAAATCTACCTTCTTTATCTCAGGATTGTCAATGGGCGGATACGGCGCTCTACATTTAGGAGCAAAATACCCAAGTATCTTTAAAGCCATTTCAGCGCACTCATCAATCACACATATTAATCAAATGCCATTATTTGTAGAAGAACCACAGGAATGCTATCCTGATGTTCACCTAGATGGTGTTTCAGCATTAAAAACCATACTGAATAATAAAGGAAATCTACCTAAACTTCGATTTGATTGTGGTAAAAACGACCTATTGATTGAGCATAATAGAACATTGCATCAAGAATTAACATCGCATAACATACCTCATGTTTATGAAGAATTTGAAGGTGCACACGAGTGGGAATATTGGCAAGAGCATATAAAAGACACGCTTCTTTTTTTCAATTCTCTTATTTAGAAAGATTTAGGCAACAAATGTTTTTTACTCGATTAGTTATGAACATAAGGCTTTCATGAAAGCGTTTAGGTACGTATTTTAGTGTAAGTTATTCAAATTCATTAACCTCTAAGCAGTAACCTATGAAAACCAAACTTTTAACCTTTGTAATAATTTTTGCTTTTTTATCTTGTAAATCAGATAAACCTGAGCTACTAGCTAAACCTTCTAAGGGTATAAAAACTGGTGAAAAGCCAAATATCATCTTGGTCTTAACAGACGATCAAGGTTGGGCAGATGTTGGTTTTAATGGCTGTACTGATATTCCAACAAAACATCTGGATAGAATGGCTAGTGAAGGTGTTATTTTTTCACAAGGTTACGTTTCACACCCTTATTGTAGCCCTTCAAGAGCTGGCATTATGACTGGTAGATATCAAGCGCGCTTTGGTCATGATTGTAATATGCCATATCAATTAGAAAATGATGATACTGTAGGTACTCCTCTTTCTGAAAAGATGATTTCGGAAGCCCTCAAAGAGCAAGGTTACCGCACTAGTGCAATTGGAAAATGGCATTTAGGAGATCATCCTAATTTACACCCTCCTAAACAAGGGTTTGACCATTGGTTTGGATTTCCAGGTGGAGGTATGAATTATTGGGGTACTGCAAAAGACCCAATACATATGATGTATAGAAACGGAAAACCAGTTCCAGAAGATCAACTCTCATATCTCACAAATGATTTTACTGAAGAAGCTATTAATTTCATTTCAAAAAAAGATAAAAAACCATTCTTCATTTATTTAGCATATAATGCACCACACGCTCCTGATCATGCTACAAAACAATATTTAGAAAACACCAAACATATTGAATATGCTGGTAGAAGTATTTATGGTGCTATGGTAAACGGTGTAGACCATTGTATGGGAAAAATTGATTCTACATTAGTAGCTAATAACATGAAAGACAATACTATTGTGGTATTTTTAAGTGATAATGGTGGCAGAACAGAACATGCTGATAACCGACCATTCCGCGGACATAAAGGAATGATTTTCGAAGGTGGAATTAGAGTGCCATTTTTTATAAGATGGCCAGAGCAAATCGCTTCAAAATTAGTGTTTGAAAAACCAGTGATATCATTAGATCTTTATCCAACTCTTTTAGCTGCAGCTGGCGGTGATATTTCACTAGAAACTCAATTAGAAGGAAAGGATCTATTGCCTTACATTAATCAAGAGAAAAGCGAACAACCGCATGATATGTTGTTTTGGCGTTCTGTTGGTGGGTTTGAATATGCAGTTAGAAAAGACAATTATAAACTCTATAAAAGTGCTTACAAAGACAAAATACTTCTTTTTGATTTAAAAAAAGATAGCTATGAGCGTAATGACATTGCGGAGGCTAATCTTGATATTGTAAAAGAACTGAATGAAGCTTACAAAAAATGGGACTCAAAAAACATAGCTCCAAAATGGTTTGATCCTCATCAGGAAAATGTGCTGAAAGAAGAACGCAAATTACAACAAACCAGATTAAAATCGATTAACTTAAAAAAAGACCAATCTAGCTTTTAAGAAAATCCGGTAAAGCAGTTAGCTTTTTTATAAACATATCTTTATAATAACATTCTGCTGCCTCTGATTGAAATTGAATTTTCCCTTTAGTAATAGGAGTAAGCTTTCCATCTTTATAGGATTCAGCATTTTCTAAAACCATAACTACATAACCATTTACAATATGGTACGATTTTCCATTGAAGCATACTAATTCAAGTGTATTCCACTCACCATTTGGTTTTTCTTTATTTTCAGAACGCACACAACGCCACATTTTTTCTCCTTTAACTGCAGTACCCAACTTCACTAAATCTGATTTTGAATCATATATATGGAAACCGTCTTCTCGCTTTTTAGCACGTATATTATTCACACCTCCTGCTAGACCATAATAATCGCCCATATCTCTTTCTTGTATTTGAAATTCTTGAGACTGCATCCAAACATTCCAAAATGCACCATGTTCACCTATACAATGATATAGTAAACCATTATCACGTTGTGCTTTAAGTCTAGGCTCCCATTTTAGTTCTCCCCACTTAAATTTAAATTTTAAATGATAATTCTCATAGATTTCCTTTGAGGTTAAACCCGCGTAAATTTCACCACTTACCCTCATTATAGTCTCTCCATCTACATCTTCAGCATAAAACACCTTTAATGGATCATTATTCAAACCCAGAGGTTCGCCTTTCATACCATCTCCTTTAGGAGTGCCTTCTGGAAGCCCTTTTACTGAATGATGAGGAACGCCAACAAAAACATCCCACTTACTCAAATTTTTATCCAAAAGCGGTATCCAATCACTGTCTTGGGCAATTAATGTTGAATTCAAGAAAATTAAGGCAATTAAAAAATGAAATGACTTCATAGATAATAAGGTTAGGATTAAAAGTTGTTAAAATAGAAAATCTAGTCTAATGAATTCCAATAATATTCATTTAACACCATAAGTAATCACGAAAGTTTTAAGTATAAAACTACTGAGGTTCTTGCTCTGTAAGCTTAAATTTATCAATAGCATGATATGCAGAACGTGGTGCAATTTCTATTGTATACTCCTTGGCCTCATCAAAACGCGCATAAATTGTATGGAAATTATTATCGAAAGTACCTGAGGTCCAAGTCCACATATCATTGGTATTCATATAAATCTTAAAAAACCCATTACCATTTTCTCCTTCAGGATTGGGTGATTTTCCAGAACCTTTTGGATATACAGTACTAGCATCCCTTATCGCGTAGAAATCTTCGGATAATATTTTTAACCAACTATCATTATGCTCTGTACTAGGTTTTGCAGGATCTTTCTTGGCAATGTATGAACGCCATTGAAATAAATATACTCCTGCTCTAGGAATATCAACTTTAAAGGTCAACTTACCAACTTTCCCAATATTAGCTTCACCTTTCCAAAACTGGTTTGGTCCTTCCCAAACAAAATAAGCTTCTCCAGAAAAATCCGAAATGTCGGTTTTCTTTTTCCAACTCTCAATCGCTTCAACACTTTCAATCTCTACCTCAATAACATTTGCTACAAAATCTTCTTCACATTCACAGGTTTCTGCATTTAAAGTAAATCCAGATTCACAGATCTTAGTGCACTCACATTGACAAGTATCATTGTTTAATGTAAAACCTGTATCACAGGTTAAAGTACAAGGGTCTTTTTCACATTCACAAGTATCTTGGTTCAATGTAAAACCAGTATCACAAGTTTTGATACATTCTGCTTCTTGTTGTTCTCCATTTGTTGATTCAGATGAGCAAGCAAAAGCTATTAAAATAATTATAGCTATTGATAGCAAATATTTTAACTTATTCATATTTAGTTTGTTTAGTTATCATCACAAATCTATTTAAAAACTTATTTTTAATATGACACACATGTACTCATTTACAAACCATATGTTCCGTGATTTTGAATTGGTGATTTTGAATTGAAACTTCTAAAAATTGCACATATAAATCTATTATGCAACTATTTATTTCGGTAAATTAACCAGCTAATAATACTACCGTACAATTTGATCTGTATAAAGCTTATATTGTACTTAATGAAATATTTAAGATGAAAACCTTAAAAAATTACAAACTTTACTTATTATCTGTATTTTGCTTTATTCTAACCTCTTGTCAGAATAAAGAAATGCCTCCTGAAACTATTATTGATTTCAATTTCAATTGGAAATTCCATAAAGGTGATATTACTAACGCTCAAGAAATTAGTTTTGATGATTCTAACTGGCAAGACGTTAGGTTACCTCACGATTGGAGTATTGCAGAATCTTTCACGCAAGAAAATGCTGCTGGTGCTACCGCTTTTTTACCTGGGGGAATTGGGTGGTATCGTAAAACCTTTAAGATGCCTTTAAGTGCTTCGGATAAAATCACAAGAATTAATTTTGATGGTATTTATAATAATTCTGAGGTATGGATAAATGGTCATTCTTTAGGAAAACGGCCTTATGGTTATGTTGGTTTTTATTATGATTTAACACCATATTTAAATTATGGTGATAAAGAAAATGTAATAACAGTAAAAGCAGATCGTACCGCGTATGTAGATTGCAGATGGTATCCAGGTTCTGGAATTTATAGAAATGTTCGTTTAGAAACCTTAAACAGGTTACATATTAAACCTTGGGGAACTACAATTACAGCATCAAATATTTCTTCTAAAAATGCTATTATTGATATAAAAAACAGCGTGATTAACAGTAGTGATATTGTTCAGAATGGCACTATAGTAACTTCAATATTAGACTCAAATAATACTATTGTGGCAGAAGAAAGTGTTGAATTTCAACTAAATTCCAATGACACAAAAACATTAGAACAAAGTATTTCTATTTCAAATCCTAATCTTTGGGATACAAAACACCCAAACCTTTATAAAGCAGAAATTAAAGTTTTTGAGAATAATAAACTATTAGATACTTACCACGAAACCTTCGGTATTCGTAAAATAGAGTATAGTGCCGAAAAAGGGTTTTTCCTTAATGGTAAACAAACACTTTTTAAAGGGGTATGCCTACATCACGATGGCGGTTTAGTTGGTGCAGCAGTTCCAAAAGGCGTTTGGAAAAGGCGATTACAAAAGCTAAAAGATGCTGGATGTAATGCAATAAGAACAGCACACAACCCACCTTCAGAAGAGTTTTTAGATTTATGTGATGAAATGGGATTCTTAGTACAAGACGAAGCTTTTGATGAATGGGATAATCCAAAAGATAAAAGAAATAATTACAATCAGCAAAAAGCAGAAGAGGTAACCCGTGGTTATACTGAACACATACATGAATGGGCGGAAAAGGATATTAAAAACATGGTGCGTCGTGATAAAAACCACCCTTCAATTGTAATGTGGAGCATTGGAAATGAAATTGAATGGACTTACCCTAGTTACAGGTCGGTAGGCTATTGGGAAGATATTAAAGATGTCGACTATTATTATGATGAGCCTCCATATTCGCCAGAAGAAATAAAAGCTAAATTCAAAAAAGCGCAACCAGATAATTATGAATTAGCTGCTATGGCAAAAAACCTTTCAAAATGGGTGAAAGACATAGATACAACACGACCAGTTACAGCCAACTTAGTAATTCCATCTGTTAGTTACTTCTCAGGTTATACCGATGCATTAGATATTGTGGGTTTAAGTTACAGGCAATCGGTTTACGATTATGTACACAAACTATATCCTGAAAAAATGATTTTAGGTACAGAAAATTGGGGACAATGGCATGAATGGAAACCCATCTTAGAAAAAGACCATGTACATGGTGTATTTCTATGGACAGGTATTTTCTACATGGGAGAATCCAGAAATTGGCCTGTTAAAGGTAGTGGTAGCGGTTTATTAGATTTTGCTGGTTATGAACGTGCAAGCTATCATATGTTTAAAACACTTTGGAATGATGAACCTCATGTATATATGACAACTAATACTTTAAAAGCATCTCCTTATGAATTAGTAGAGGGCAAAGTACTGCATAAAAGGAGAAATGATAAATATATTCCAATGTGGGGATGGCATAAATATAATGATCATTGGAACTACGATAAAGGAATTTCTACTGTAGTTGAAGTATATACTAACTGTGAAGAAGTTGAATTGTTTTTAAATGGCACATCATTAGGCAGTCAAAAATTAGCCGATAACATGCATGACCATATCATAAAATGGCATGTTCCATTTGTTGAAGGCGAATTGTTAGCTAAAGCTAAAAATGCTGATGGCTCTATATCTGAATATAAACTTAAAACAGCTCAGGAATTTGCTGGTTTAAGCATAAAAACAGACAAAACAACGCTAGAAGCTAATGCATATGATGTGGCACATATTGAAGTGGAATTGACTGATAAAAATGGTACTCCGTTCAGAGTTAATGATCAAGAAGTAGTATTTGAAATTGAAGGAGATTATAGACTACTTGGGGTTGATAATGGCGCTAATGATAATGTACAAGATATTCAAACCAATAAAATTACAACCAAAAATGGCAAGTGTTTGCTTATCATTCAATCAAATGAAAACCCAAGCACTATTACTATTACTGCTAAAAGCGGTAATATTTCAAGTAAAACAATTAACATCAACATTATATAATTTATTAAGTAAACATTATGAAACCATTACACATCTTTTTACACTTAATTTTCATCTTCCTCATCAGTACTTTCACCAAAATAGAAGCTCAAGAGCTTAAAGGTGAATTAAAAAAATGGCATAAAGTTACCTTAGAATTTGAAGGTCCTGAGACATCTGAAAATGATGAGAATAATCCGTTTTTAAATTATAAATTAGATGTTGTATTCAAACACTCTAAATCTGGAAAAACATACACTATTCCTGGATATTATGCTACAGATGGAAATGCAGGAAATACAAGTGCTACTTCAGGAAATATATGGAAAGTTCATTTTGCTCCTGATGAAATTGGAGAATGGCAATACAATGTGCAATTCGTAAAAGGAAAATGGTCTGCAATTAGAGTCACCAATAAATTAAAAACTGCAGGCTTCATGGATAAAAAGAAAGGTTCTTTTATAATTGAAGCTTCTGATAAAAAAGGAAGAGATTTTAGAGCAAAAGGACGTTTACAATATGTTGGGGAGCGTTATTTAAAATTTGCCGAGACTGGTGACTATTTTTTGAAATGTGGTGCAGACGCCCCAGAGAATTTTTTAGCGTATGAAGAATTTGATGGTACATTTCATAACGATGGAAAAGGCGACAAACTAATCAAAACTTGGGAAGCTCACGAAAAGGATTGGAAAGATGGCAATCCTACTTGGAAAAACAATAAAGGCAAAGATATAATTGGCGCCGTGAATTATTTAGCTTCAAAAGGAATGAATGTATTTTCTTTTATTACCATGAATATTGAAGGTGATGATAAAAATGTGTTCCCTTATGTGGACTATCAGACTTTTGACAGATTTGATACATCAAAATTAGACCAATGGGAAATGGTTTTTGAGCATGCTGACAAGCTAGGCATGTTTCTTCATTTCAAAACTTTAGAAGCTGAAAACCAAGGACTTTTAGACAATGGCGGTACGGGACTTTACACTAAATTATACTACCGAGAATTGATTGCTCGCTTTGGTCATCATTTGGCATTAAATTGGAATTTATGCGAAGAAACCGGTGATTGGCAAAACCCTCCACGTACTTTTCCAGTGGATGTTCAAGGACGCCTAACTTTAGCCAATTATGTATCTTCTATCGACCCATATAAACACCATATTGTGATTCATAATGGGAATTGGTACACAGGTATTTATGGCAAAAACAGCAAATTTACTGGAGCATCGCTTCAAACCAATAAAGCTGATTTTAGAAATGTGCATAACAGTGTTTTACGCATTTTGAAAGAGGCTGATGCTGAAGGCAAAACTTGGGCTGTGGCTTGTGACGAACCAGGAGATGCTCAACATTCATTACTTCCAGATGCCGAAAACCCAAAGCATGACAATGCTCGTAAAAATGGACTTTGGGGAGCTTTTATGGCTGGTGCTTGGGGAACTGAATGGTATTTTGGTTATAAACATGCGCATTCTGATTTAACTTGTCAGGACTACCGTTCCAGAGATTTGTTTTGGGATCAAGGAAAAATCTGCTTAGACTTTTTTAATAATAACAAGATTCCAGTACAGGAAATGACTTCTAATGATGATTTAATTTCTTCTGAAGGCGATTATGTTTTAGCCAATGAAGGAAAAAGTTATGTAGTCTTCTTAAAAAACGGAGGCGAGTCTACACTTGATTTAAAAGATAACTCAGGCGAATATTCCGTTTTGTGGTATAACCCAAGAACTGGCGGTGAATTGAAAAAAGGAAAAGTAAAAACCATTAAAGGGTCTGGAAAACAATCTTTAGGTAATCCTCATAAAGACAAGGATAAAGATTGGGTAGTTTGGGTAAATAAGAAATAGTTCTTAGATTTCTTTTACATCAAATTATATAATTCTAATTTAGATGCTTAACGTTATAAGCCTTGAATAAAGAACAAATAAAAATAAAAGACCTACCATCTCCCAAAGGGGCATTTTTGGTAGGTCATTTACCACAGTTTAATGCAGATAATAAGCACCAGGTATTAGAACGATGGGTGGAAGAATGTGGCGACCTGTTCAAAATTAATTTTGTGGGTAAAGCGTTTGTAGTTTCCGCTAACCCAACTATCAACACGGAAATTTTAAAATTAAGACCAGAAAAGTTTAGACGTTTTTCGAAAATTGATGAGATTCTCAAAGAAATGGGGGTAGTGGGTGTGTTTAATGCTGAAGGAGACACATGGAAACGGCACAGAAAAATTACAGCCGAAGCTTTAAATGCTAAAAAAGTAAGAGAAAACTATGATGTTATTGTTAACAAAACCAATCGGCTTCTAGAAAAATTCAAAGGTTATTCTCAAAATAACAAGCAAATAGATATTCAAAAAGAACTCATGGCTTTTACCATTGACGTTACTACAGCCATTGCTTTTGGATATGAGTTAGATACCATAAATAATAAAGCCGATAGCTTTCAGCAGCATTTAGAGTGCATTTTCCCAATGATAAATGAGCGTATTACCGCACCATTGCCAATTTGGAGGGTCATAAAAAGAAAAAAGGATAAAGAATTAGAGCAGTCTATAGCTGCTATTGAAAAAATCATTTATCAATTTATTGAAGAGGCTCGCGTAAGATTAGATAGAAATCCTGAATTGACATCGAATCCAACCAACTTTTTGGAAGCGCTTTTATCTGATGATAATGATGTTGATTTTACCAATGAAGAAATATACGGTAATATTTTCACCATGTTGTTAGCTGGAGAAGATACTACTTCCAATTCCATTTCGTGGGCCATTTATTTTTTATCTCAAAACCCAAAAATAGTTAACAAGGTTAGAGAAGAAGCCAATGCTGTATATGGAAATTTTGAAGTGCCGCAAACTAATAAAGAATTGTTGAAATTGAAGTATACCAATGCGGTTGTACAAGAAGCGATTAGACTAAAACCAACCACGCCACAACTGTATATGGAAGCTTTGGAATCATTGATCGTTGAAAATTTGTTTATTCCGAAGCATACAAAAATCATACTTCAAACTAAGGTTGCTCAAACCAAAGAGATGTATTTTTCAAACCCGAATGATTTTAGTCCAGAACGATGGTTGAAATCGGAATGCCCCATGCATCAAAATCATTCACCAGAAATGATTAAAGCTTTTGGTGGTGGTCCTCGTTTTTGTCCTGGAATGAAGCTTGCAATAAATGAAATGGTAATTTTACTATCGGTTTTATGTAAACATTTTGATTTTAAAATGACCGTAAAACCAGAAGATGTAAAAGAGCAATTCTCTTTTACAATGTATCCAGAAAATCTATTTATTCAATTAAGTAGTATTGATTAAATCAAAACCCTTGCTCCGTTCTGTTCTAAGGATTTAAAAATTGCTTCAATAACTTTCATGTCTTTTAAACCTTCTTCACCAGGGACAATAGAATCTGTATTGTTCTTAATATTAAGAGCAAAAGCATCCATTTGTGCGGCTTGTTGATTAAACTTCGGGAATTCTAAAATCTCATCGTTAATAAAACCTTTTATACCACCGTAACCATACGAAGGCATTAATTGTGCTTTCCCTTTTTGCGCACTTACAAATAAGTTATTTACGCTCATAGCATACGAGGTAGTTGAGTTAGATATTTTTCCATCAGGGAATTCCATCTGCCAAGTAATTGTTTCATTTACCTCTTTAAATTTTTCATTACCCGAATTAAAAGCCTGTGCTCTTAGAGCAATAGGTTCTTGCCCAAAACTATAACGGCAGGCTTGAATGCAATATACGCCAACATCCATTAAAGCGCCACCTCCTGCAAGTGATTTTTTTAATCGCCATTGGGTTGGGTCACCAATAGTGAAAGCAAAATCGGCATTCACATAATTAATGGTTCCAAGCGTGTTTTCCTTAGACAGGTTAATAATTCGCTTATGATATGGATCAAAGTGCAAACGGTATCCAATTGATAATTTCACATTATTATCATTACAAGCCTTTATCATGGCTTCACATTCAGCAACCGAAATCGCCATGGGTTTCTCACAAATCACATGCTTTCCTGCTTTAGCTGCTCTAATAGTAAATTCTGCATGCATAGAATTTGGTAGTACAACATATACAACATCTATATCTTTGTTAGAAGCTATAACATCAAAATTCTCATAATTATATATGTTTTCTTTTGGAATGTTATACTTTTTTGCCCATTGCTGTTCCTTTTCCTTTGTTCCAGTGACAATGGCTGACAAATAACAATGTTCTGTCTCTAGTAAAGCTGGGGCTAATTGACCTGATGAATAATTTCCTAGCCCCACCAAAGCTATTCCCAATTTTTTAGTTTCTGTACTACATCCAGATGCAACTAGAGAATTAAAAGGCATAACGCTTAAAGCACCAATACTTAAAGCCGATTTTTTAATAAAATGTCTGCGTGATTTTTTTAACTCCATTTTAGTTTAATTTAAATAAGTTGAGAAAATTCAAAATGGAGCAAGAACAAGATACTATTTTTTAATCTTTTTGTACCGATTCATGTCCTGATAAAATATGATTTACATCAATTACAATTCTTCTATAATCAAATAAAGATGCTATCGGATTATCATCTTTAACTTCTAAAACCACATGAATTTGACTATTACTAGCGCCTGTGGGAACAATTAATTCAGCATTAGCCGAATTTGAGTTGATGATATTTATTCTTCCCGCATAAGTCCCTGCCTCCTGGTAAACCCACCATCGATACTTTAGAGTATCTCCATCTGGATCATTAGACGCCGAAGCATCTAAAACTATATGCGCTCCTGGGCTAGCTCTTTTTTTGATAATAGTATTCGTAATATCACCATTAAATGCTGCTATTGGATGATGATTAGCTTCACTAAAAGGTTTTACACACCAATCCATTCTACAGATTTGATCGTTGTACATTGCTTCTCGCCATCTCCAAATTGGCACATAATTATCGTTATATACTTTTCCATCTTGAGGATCTATCCAATAATCACTAACCTCAACATATGTGTAGAATGGTGCATTATTTATTTCATCAATCTTAATATCTGAATGTCTAGACCAAAAATCTGGAAACTTTGTTTTGCTAAAACGTCCTCCCCAACCTCCCCAAGAGGGTTCATTAATATCAAATAATCCTTTATTTACTAATCCCATCCAAGGAATTGTTCCTCCTCCTTCCATGAAACCAAGACCGCCATCTCTAAATCCGTGATATCTTCGTTCTGGATATATGTCTCCTAAAGCTCCATGATTATTCATTATATGTTCCTGCTGCCATTTTAATTGGCCTTCAAGATTATAGGCATAAGGTGTCCAATAATTTGGACCTAAATTAACCGTTAAGTCTCCATCTTTTCCCCCAGGTCCTCCGTATGCATACGTTTGATAATTGCTTCTTATCCAATGTATCTTTGGAAATTTATTACAAATCCACGCTCCAGCATTATCTTGTGCCCCATTTTCAAATACCCTCAATTTAGATATCACAAGGTCTATTTCGTTTTTAGTATGAGATTTTTTATAGTCATACAAGGCTTGAGCAAGAGTATTAGATCCGGCATTTACGGCTATCCACAATGGTCTGGTATCTTTTTTTGTCATTGCTTTTAAAATTAGCTCAGAGCCTGGGCTAGATTTGCCTTCGCCAACATCTGAAATACCATAACCACTTTGACCAACTGTAACCACCTTTCTCAGTACATTGGGGTTAGGATAACCATCTGCATGTTGTTTTAAAGTTTTAAAATCTTTCTCATATGCATCAATAATTTGATGAAACAATTCTGGGTGTGTTATTCTTCGATATTCTTCGTGAGATTCTGGTCTTAAATATTTTCCAGTCACTGCAATTAAACCTTCAATATCAAACTCATTAGCACAAGCCATCATATGAATTATTTGTTGCACTTCATCTGGTTCATTACCCATATCTGCCAAAATGATTAAACGGTATTTTTCATTATTTGGTGTTTCTTGTGCATAAGCATTTATTCCTAATAACAGAGTAAGTATTAAGGTGATTTTCGTAAAATTCATCATCATATAATTTGATATTAATATATGAAGTTATTCCAATTTAAAAGGAACAACAGGTATACCATCAGAGGTAAACAAATTAGCATCTAAAGCGTTAGCAGACCATGCATAACGCAGTTTTTTAGGGTTTTTAACCTTAGGACTCCAAACCTCAACATTTCCATTTTTTAATATGGCATTAGCCCAAACAAATTTTCCATCTTCTCCAGCTATAGCAAATGCATTTATATAGCCA
This sequence comes from uncultured Flavobacteriaceae bacterium, assembly GCA_947502975.1. Classification (GTDB taxonomy): domain Bacteria; phylum Bacteroidota; class Bacteroidia; order Flavobacteriales; family Flavobacteriaceae; genus Jejuia. The sequence goes on along the minus strand of CANNBV010000002.1, from coordinate 543,313 downwards.
TATTTATTTTTTACAATAAGGTTTCCTGATGTATTCTCTAGTGTTATAATAAATTTTCCATCTTCAACCTTATGAGATTTATAAGACGGATTTTTATAACTTAATTGAGACTTCTCATACACCTGATGGAGTGCAATACGTGATAAACGTTCCCCAACGTCCTTTTTATTTCTTGGATGAATATCATTGGCTTCTCCAATATCAAGTGCACTTGCCATTCCTGTAAATGGCAACTCCAATGCTTTATATTGCGACCATCTTAAATGTGCCCATGAATGATCTTTGGGTTTCAAAACTTCAGGAAGAAAGGACGCTAACTGCACAAAATAAAAAGGTAAATTTTCATCCTTTCTATCATTACGCCATTGTAATATCATTGTTTTAAAAAGATTCTCATAATTTTGAGCTTCTACAATATCATTAGTATTTGATTCGCCTTGATACCATAAAATACCTTTGGCTTTAAAATCATTAATTGGATATACCATTTTATTATAAATGGTTGTAGGCTTTTGTCTGGGACCATAAATAAAATTTAAGAACACCTCTCCAATTTTATAGTGCCATTCTCCAGAAATATCTACTTTTTCATCACCTGTATCAACATATAGCTCATTGGTATTACCTCCCATTCCACCACCGCCTCCAGTATCAGTCACTCGTGTAGTAATAGTATTGCTTCCTATTTTAAAAAGTGTATTACTTAATTTGTATTCTCTCAAATCACTGTATTGATAAGATCGATTAAATAAATTATCAATACGATTTCCGTTTATCCAAATTTCGGCGTCATCATCAATTCTTCCTATAGATAATAGTGTAGAATCGTTATCTTTTAAATGCGACAGCTTAAATGTTTTTCTAAACCAAATAATACCATCTAAATTAGGTAACCCAGCATTTTCCCAACCAATAGGAAGTTTCATTTTGTTCCAATTACTATCATCTAAATTTGGAGCAGCCCATAAAGGTTTATCGTTTATCATACCAGCATCTTCCTCAGGAATCTTATCTAAATAGGCTAACATTTTAAGTTGCTGCTCTCTTGTTTCTCCTTTTATTACCGCAATTTCTTTTAAAATATCATCTTGACTTTTCTGAAAAGAAGCAGCACTCATGTAAGGTTCAATTTTAGAACCTCCCCATGCATTATTTACCAAACCTATTGGCAAACCTGGAAATTCTTTCCTTATATTTTGTGCAAAATAGTAACCTACCGCAGTAAAACCAGCAGCATTTTCTGGGTTTCCAACTTTCCAATTTCCACCTGCAAGATCATCTTCAGGATAATCTGATGAAGATTGAGGTACTCTAAATTCCCTGATTAATGGATCGGTTGCTTTACTTATTTCAGCCTCTGCATCAAAACATCCTGATAATTGGAACTGCATATTCGATTGCCCAGAACACACCCAAACATCACCCACGTAAATGTCATTTAAAACGATACTTTTATTTCTACTTTTAATTGAGATTGTATATGGGCCGCCATATGAAGTTGGTGGTATTATTATACGCCATTCCCCTTTATTATTGACTTTTGTTTTGTACGTCCTATTCTGAAAAGAGAGTTCTATGGTTTTTTCAGGAATACCCCAACCCCAAATAGGAACTTCTGTATCTCTCTGAATAATGGCATGATCATTAAAAATCTTTGCTATTCTTAGATTCTCAGAATGCAATTGCATTATAGTAGAGATAGCAACAAGTAGCAGTAGCTTCTTCATATTTCTATACTTCTTTATAAAATTATTTCCACTCTGTAAGCTCAAAAGCATTTAACCAAACGCCTTTATTTCCTTTTCCATTGAAATTTATAATTACTGGAGTTTTACCATCTGAAGTAAAAACAACTTCTGCTGTTCCTGGTGATTCCCACTGCATTTCTTTACCATCAGTAACTTTAGTACTTATAGACTTTTGGCCGACAAAGCTTTGTGACGCTAAAACAATTTCCTGTTCGTAAGGTAATTTATGAATAGTCACCGATTTTAATTTGTCTCTATTAGGGTCCATAGAATCTGAATTGCTACTTGGAGCGTGATGCCATGTCTTTATTTTATAAGTACCCTTAGGTAAACCCTTTAATTCTAAATTAACACCAGCATCATCAATAGCTATAATACCTTCTCCATATGCAAAGCCATACTTGCCAATAACGTTCATTTCCCCTAACCATCTAACTATGCCTTCATCAGAACCTTTAACAATTTTAGCTGAAGCTCCTTTAAATGCTTTGAATGTATACGGGATATTTTCATCATCCGCTCCATTCCATGCATTCCACCCAAATTGCAACAATTGTTCCGTGGAGCCTATATCTATACGTTCTTTTTCAAAATCAAATATAGGTTCCGCCGAGTTCAATATAGCATCATTAGAATTTGAAATTAATGACACTGTAGCTTTTGCAGGTTTTAATCCTTTTGATTTTGCATGAATGGTAATTTCTCCTGGTGTATTTCCAGCATTGATTAAAGCTGGAGCAATACCGTATTCGGTAAACATAGGGTTGGCATTAATATTTTTACCTTCTCCAACAACGTAAGCATCACCCTTTATAGAAAATGAAATTTTAACGTCTGAGTTATGAATTGCAGTACCATTTTTATCTACTACTTTGGCATATGCCACCAAAATATCAGAACCGTTTGCTACAAACTGTCTTCCTTCTGTATCTAAACTAAGCTCAATAGCATAAGGCTTTTCTGCTGTTTGTTTTAAATCTTCAAGGGTAGTTCCATCCTCAAAATATGCTTTAGCTATCAATTTCCCAGCTTTGTATTTAATGTTTTTAAATTCAAAAGGTGGATGATCGAGACCAATGTATGTTGTATCTGCACTTGGTTTTTGTTTTGCTAAAGTTTCACCATTAAGTATTAACTCTACTTCTTTCGCATTGCTATAAACCGTAATATTCTCAACATCTTTTTGCCACTCTTCTTTAATATATACAATTGGTTTCTTTACAAATTCAGACTTATACCAATGCAACCTAGGTCTTGGGTATCTAAAAATAGTCATCAATCCAGCTCTAGTTCTATCAATTTTACTGTTAGCTTTTTCATGCCTTGGATGAAAGGTATAATAAGCATGTGCAGTCCAAGAAATTAAGCCAGTCATTAAAGGATCTCTTTTATACATGGCTACGGGACCAGGGCCGCGCTCACCTTCCATAGCAAAAATAGGTTCCGATCTATCCCATATAAATGGTCCATATAGCATATTTGCATTAATATCTGTTAGACCCGATGCTTGCCAACCAGTCCAACGAGCACCTTGAGATGCTGTTAACCTATTAGGATCTTCTTGCTTAATTGTATTATGCACACGAGGTACATATCCACGATGGTTAACCCCTGCTCCCCACATTACAATAGATGGGTGATTTCTATGATTTCTAACCATTGTTCTTGCCGAAGCCTCTAAATTATTCCACCAAATTTCATTTTGTGAAACATCTATCCATGTTGGCGCCTCTTCATATACTAAAATCCCTAACTCATCGCATGCATCTATTAGCGCATCATCTTGTGGATAATGTGCAGTTCTCATTACATTAAATCCGAATTCTTTAAACTGCAACATATCTTTATAATGCAGTGCATTTGGAACTGCATCTCCAATATAAGGATATTGCTGATGACGATTAAAACCAATAAGTTCAATAGGCTTATTATTCAAAATAAATCCTCGTACAGGATCTAACTCAAATTTGCGTAATCCTAATTTATTTTCAACAAAATCAATTTCTTTGCCATCAACACTAATTACCGAGTTTACTCTATATAAATATGGGGTTTCGGTATCCCAAAAATGTACATCATCTTCTAAACTTCCAATCTGACTGAATTGATATTCTATGTTTGGATTAATAGATTGCTCGTCTGTAAGACGTAAAACCACAATCCCGTCTTTATCAATAATTCTTGTGGATATTTTTATATTTTGACTTGTAGATGTTTCGTTTTTTACAGAAGTCTTTATACTAACCGTTGCATTTTTGTTAACCGGATCAATTGTAGGTGTGGTAATATTTACTCCAGAATTTAGGGTTTCCCAATTAAAAGTAACACGAATCGGGTTAGTTTCTACTAAATACAAATCTCTGTATAATCCGCTGAATTTCACATAATCAAAGGGACCTGGATCTGGTGGAACAACTTCATTTCGTCTATTATCACAAAGAATAGTAACTTGATTCGTTTTACCTTTTTGAACATAATCTGTGATATCAAAATGAAATGGTGTATAACCACCAACGCCATGTTGGGCAACATGTTTTCCATTTATCCATAAATCAGTAACCTGATGAGCACCTTCAAACTCTAAAAATACTTTTTTTTGAGAGTTACTCACATTGATATCTTTACGATACCAACCAACCTTTCTATGAAATACGAGTTGCGTTTTTTCATCTTTAAGGTCATCTAAAGTTAATGATGTTAATTCTAAAGTATGAGGAATATTAACTGTTTCCCATTTTGAATCATCTAAATCTGATTTAAAATTTTCTGCTTCAGGATTACCTAATTGAAACTTCCAATCTTGGTTTAAGATTTCTTTCGTTCTATCAGTTTTTGGAAAACCATAGGGTAATTCTTGAGCACTTATGTTTATAAAAGAGAAAAAAGTAAATAAAACAATAGAGGATAAAAACCGAAGCATAATATGTTTAGTTAGGTTAAAGGTTTAGTTTTTTTCTGAAAAAAAGCGGTTAAAAATGAAGGTTTCTAATCTTCCATCCTGTGTGTTTTTAAGATTTTTAAAGTTACATTATAACGCACTTGAGCTTTTGTAAAATTTGAGAATTAAGCAGTAAAAACTGGTCAATTCATATATAAATTTATCAGCAAAGCCATTACAGACTTGATTCTTATGAATATTTGTATAAATCTAATTAAGATTTAAGGACATAAAACAAAAGAATTATTTTTGGACATACTCTAAACTATTATTGAAGTTATCTACATCAGAGACTAGAACATCTGGCCGACTGTCTGGTCTTGTAGTATAAAAATCATATTTATTAACATGTAGTTCTTTAACATGTCTTGCCATTAACCCATAAGAAGGTAATACTCCAAAAAAGCTAAATTCTGGATACCTATCTTCATCTTCAGGCACAACAATAGTTTTATGTTCTTCTTTTCCTCCACCAGGAAGTGTTACATATACATTTTTAAAATTGATTTTTCCAACTTTATGATTTGGTGTACCTGTTACAAAAATAGCAGCAGGTGGCGTAACTCTAGAATTATCTAAATCGGCTGTTGTTGCTTTTACATTAGTTATAGAAATATTATCAATGGAGCCAACATCCTGTTTTTCGGCATCTCTATAAGTCCGTAAGCGCTCACCCAACCTAATAAAAATGGGCATATCAACATTTTTCATATCTATACTATCTATCTGAACATTAGATATATTAGCACCATCAACACTTAAAATCTTAATTCCCCCGCCCTTGGTATCATTAATTTTGCATCGTTTTATATCTATATTGTACATATCTCCCATAGACTCTGTGCCAAATTTAAGTGCCCCCCAATCACTTTTCAAAATACAGTCTGTTACACTAATATTGTAGGTTGGTTTTGGGCTAGTAGTCTTTAAGCATATCGCATCATCTCCACTATTAATATAACATTTTGTTATATTCACATCGTGACTTGAATCAATATCAATACCATCATTATTTTTATTGGCATGACTATAAATTTCTAAATGTTTTACATTCACATCACTACACTGAAAGAAATGACAAGTCCAAGCGGCTGGGTTTTTTAATAACAACCCATCCATTCTTATATTCTTACTACGTACAAAACGAATTAAAAACGGTCGGTTTGCTACTAATTTATTAATTGTATTTTTTTCATAACCTTTATTTTTTAAGCTTTCTCTTAGAGATTTATGCTCAAATAACTTTCCTCTACCATTAATCTCTCCTCCCCCAATTAAGGCTATATTGTTTGCGTCTATAGCACCTATTAAACATTTACCTCTTACCTGACCCGTAGCATCAATAAAAGAATCTATGTTTTGATAATCTTCAGGGTTTTCACTACCTACTAAAGATGAACCTACTTCAACTTTAAGTGTAACATTATCTTTTAAGATTATTGTTCCAGTAACAAAATTACCACCAGACACTAATACTTCTCCACCACCAGCTTCATTACAAGCATCGATAGCAGATTGTATTGCAACAGTATTATTAGTTCTGCCATCACCTATGGCACCAAATTCTTTAATACTGCAAAAGGAAGTACTCTTTTTACAACTTACCCCTGTAAGCAATAAAGCAAGCATTAATACATATAAAACTCTCACGTAATTATTTGGTTTTAGTTTAGTTTGAAATTTAGTAAAGTATGTAAAGATCGATATTAACACGTCAAATTAGAATTACAAATGTCCTGAAAACTAAAACATATGTTCTCACTCGTTTTTTTTTAATAAATTCTGAAATGACCATAAGTTCTATGGTTTTGAACCATTTACTCTACTATTAGCGTGTGCTTTTTTGTAATTTACGCACAAGTATATATTCTTTTTTTTCGAATCATGACATTTACCAAACACACCACATCAAAGTTATTTTTAGCACTAGTTCTTGCATTCTGTTGTACTATATCTTCAGCTCAAATAGAAATCGATTTAGAATTTGCGAAGCAAAAAATTATTAAAACTCAAAATACTGCAAAAACTAAAGTGATACCTATAGAATTTAAAATTGATAGGTCTTTACCTGATGAAGGGTTCAAAATAAAAGTACGGCCTTCAAAAATTATAGTTACTGGTGCCGATGGTAACGGTTTACTTTATGGGGGTCTTGATGTAGCCGAACAAATTGAACTTTACGGCATTGTAAAAGATAAAGAAGAACAGCCTTTTTTAAAGCAGCGGGGTTTAAAATTAAATATTCCATTAGATGCCCGTACACCAAGTTATGACGATTCTGGAGATGCCGCTCAAGTAAATATTATTGAAATGTGGAATTTTGATTTTTGGAGTGAATTTTTAGACCAAATGGCTTTACATAGATATAATGTACTTACACTTTGGAACCCGCATCCTTTTCCATCTATGATAAAACTAGATGATTATCCAGCAATTGCTTTAGACGATGTATATGCCACAACTTTGAAACCTTTAGGAAGAGAAAACGAATGGGGAGAACCGCAATTAGTTTCAGATAATGTTTTAGATAATTTAAAAAAAATTAAAACGATTTCTATTGATGAAAAAATTGAGTTTTGGCAACGTGTAATGCATTATGCAAAGAAAAGAGGTATTGACACCTATCTCATTACTTGGAATATTTGCCCGAACAGTGTTGCACAACCTGTACATGCTTACCATAAAACCTATGGTATAAAACTTTGGGATGAACAACCAGGAAAATATGGTATTTCTCATCAAATGAATAACCCCAAAACTATAGCTTATTACAGGGAAGCCGTAAAAACATTTTTACTTACATATCCTGATTTAAAAGGTATCGGTGTAACAGCTGGAGAATATATGCCACCAACTTGGGATGGATATAATAGGGAACAATGGCTTTGGGAAACCTACGGTCTTGGTATTTTAGATGCAAAAAAGACACAACCAAATAGAACTATACCTTTTATTCATAGAGTATGGTATTCTGATATGACACAAATCATGAAATATTGGTCAGGTTATCCAGACCCATTTCAAGTAAGTTTTAAATATGCAAAGGCAAGAGTATATGCATCTCCAACTCCTCCTTTTGCAAAAAGCCATTTAAAGGATATGAAACCATATCAACTAAAATCATGGTGGAATTTAAGAAACGATGATATATTTGTGTATAGATGGGCAGATCCAGATTATGTGAAAGATTTTCTACGTTTTTTTCCAAAAGAAGAAACCGCAGGTTATTATTTTGGTTCTGATGGTTATTTCTGGGGTAGAGAATTTATTAGTAAAACGCCTGAATTATCAGGTGAATTAGAAATTAATAAACATAAGTTTAATTTTATGCTTTGGGGCAGATTAGGCTATAATGATAATTTATCTGATGATTTCTTTCAGAAAAAAACAGCACTTCATTTTAAGGGTGTAGACTCAAAATTACTTTATGAGACTTGGAAAATAGCTTCCAAAATAATTCCTAAGGTGAATATGTTTCATTGGCGAGATTGGGATCACATGTGGTCTGTAGAGTCATGTATGGCAAGACCTGTTCTTGGCGGATTTAGAACAGTCATAGATTTTATAGACAACCCCACAATGGAGGAAAGTCATATTTTAAATCCAAAAACTTTTGTAGAAAGTGATTCTCACTCATCTGATAGTATTTCCCCATATCAAATAACTTTAGAATTGAGAAATTATTCTAAAACAGCTTTAGAAAACATAAAAGCTTTAAAACTGAATAAAAACATCCCTGTTGAGACCAATGCCTTATTAGATGATATTAAAGCTATGGCACATCTTGGAAACTATTATGCCTCTAAAATAGATGCAGCAGTATCGCTCGCAAAATACGATAGTACCAAAGATAAAAATGATAAAGATAAAGCTATAGCACTTTTAAATGTAGCTTTAGAGCATTGGATGCTTTACGCTAAAGTTTCAACAAAAAATTACAAACCGCAAATGTTAGCACGCGTAAATATTATGGATTGGAATGCTATTATAAATCATGTAAAAGAAGATATTACTCTAGCAAAAAGAAGATAATTGCTTATTCTATGAACTTTAGAACACCAAAATGAAAAGGTTCATGTACGCCTCTAAAATCATCAGGCATTGGAAAAATAGTTGAAATAACACGACGTGCTCCTTCTATTTCATTTCGTTCTTGTCTAATTGCTAAAAAACGCCATGAATTACCCTTTTTTACTGGTTCAAATTCACCTAAAAAACCAAAAACCGAAATAGGAATTTTCATTTCCATAGTCCATCCCTTATCTATATCAGAATTGTCATTAAGAGTTCCATCATAAGTAACCTCAACCTCAAAATCAGGATTAAAAGTTTTTAAACCAACGCTTTCTCCATTATAATAATTATTAAAAAAAATAAGATCATTTGCAGCCTTATAAATATTTACTTCAAAACAAAAATGAGTATCAAGGGCTTGAGGAACTGGAATTAAAAAAATTTCTGCACAATCATCATTATACGGTTGCCCATCCCCATTTAACTCCTTAGCTGTTAAGTATTTATCTTCAAATTCATAAAAAATATAGAGATTATCGATATCCCAAAGCATTCTAAACGTAGATTTTTGTTTATCATCTTTCTTTTTATCATTATAAAAATAATCAAAGTGAGCACTTTCTGTTTTACTCCAATTATCTTCATTCATTATACCATCAATAATTATGGTTTCATTTGTTTTTAGTGCTTTAAAAGTTGGCAATTCTTTTGATTCTGAATTAGTTGTGATCTTAGGCTTATTGTTACACGAAATAAACACTAATAGTACCAGAAAAGAAGAACAGAGAAATAATTTCATATAAAACCATTGATTTATTAAATATACTTATTTACCTCTTCTTTCTAAAATCTTTCTTGTAAACAATCATTATGTTATAAATTTTGAAACATATGTATCAATCAAATAAGTAAATATTAGTGATATTTGAGCACACGAAACTAAACTATTAAATATGTACAAAACATTTACACTAATTTTAGGTCTAGTAGCTGTCACATTAATTTCTTCTTGTAAGGAAGACATTAAGAATATTCCTGACACTTCTTTCAATGACAATTGGTTATTTCATAAAGGTGATGCAGATAATGCACAATCTACTGACTTTGATGATACTTCTTGGCGAAAGTTAAATTTACCACATGACTGGGCGATCGAGGGACCATTTAGTGATAAGTACAATGCGAGAACTGGTGGATTACCTGTACATGGTATAGGTTGGTACCGTAAGCATTTTACAGTCGATGAAAACATGAAAGGCAAACAAGTTTCTGTTGAATTTGATGGTGCTATGAGTAATAGTGAAGTTTATGTGAATGGTAAGTTAGCTGGAAATCGCCCTTATGGCTATATTGGCTTTGAAATTGATATTACATCTTTCGTAAAATTCGGATCTAAAAATATTATTGCTGTAAAATTAGCTCCAGAAGATTTGGCTCAACGTTGGTATTCTGGTGCTGGCATCTATAGAAATACACGAATTAAATATAATAATCCTATTCATATTCCTCAATATGGCACATATATTACAACACCAGAAATTAGCAAAGCATCTTCAACAGTAAAAATTGAAACTACGATTAAAAATGCTGGAAATGCTACTTCAAAAATTAGTCTAAAAACAGTTGCTTATAATGCTGAAGGAAATGAAGTTGCTTCTAGTTCTGACGAGGTAGACGCTAATAAAGATGAAGAGCATCTGCAACATGTAGAATTAAAAATACCTAATCCGAATTTATGGGATTTAGATACGCCATATTTATACAAAGTGGTATCTACTATCACCGAAAACGGAAATGTGATTGATGAATATACTTCTGAATTTGGAATTCGAACCATAAAATTTACACCAAATGATGGCTTTTTACTTAATGGAAAACGTGTACAATTAAATGGTGTGTGTATGCACCATGATTTAGGTGCCTTAGGATCAGCAGTAAATTACAGAGCAACCGAACGCCAGATGGAAATTATGAAATCTATGGGTGTGAATGCTTTGAGAACAAGCCATAATCCACCATCACCAGAAATGCTACAAGTTTGTGATAAACTAGGCATTGTTGTACAAGTTGAAGCGTTTGACGAATGGAAAATTGGAAAAGTACCAAACGGATACAATAAATATTTTGATGAGTGGCATGAAACTGATTTACGTGATATGATAAAACGTGATAGAAATCATCCATCAGTAATTATGTGGAGTATCGGTAATGAGATTTTAGAACAAAGCAGACCTGATGGTTGGAAACTGGCAAAACACCTAAATAATATCTGTCACGATGAAGATCCAACCAGACCAACAACGGCCGGCTTCAATTATTATCCTGCGCCGTTTACAAATAAGCTAGCTTATCAAATTGATGTGGTAGGTATGAATTACTGGCCATTAGAATACGATGATATAAAAAAGGCCAATCCAGATATGATTATTTACGGTTCTGAAACTTCTTCATTAACAAGTAGTCGTGGTGTATACAATTTACCAATACGAGGTAATTTTTATAGAGAAACCGGTCATGTATCAAGTTATGATGTTATTTATGGTCCGCCATGGGCATATCCTCCTGATGCTGAGTTTGCAGTGCAAGAAGCAAATCCGTTTTCTTTGGGTGAATTTATTTGGACAGGTTTTGACTATCTAGGAGAACCTACACCTTATGCCGGAAGAGATAACCATACTCATGGGTATTGGAATGACGATTGGCCGTCACGTTCTTCCTATTTTGCACCTGTAGATTTATGTGGCTTCCCTAAAGATCGTTACTATTTGTATCAAAGCCAATGGACAACAGAGCCCATGGTGCATGTCTTACCACATTGGAATTGGGAGGGTAAAGAAGGCATAACACTTCCTGTTTTTGCTTATACCAATGCAGAAGTAGTAGAATTATTCGTTAACGGCAAGTCAATGGGTAAGAAAGTAAAAGGCAAAGACCTCACTCCTATTCCTGCAGAGTATCATAGTTTTGAAAAAGGTATATTCATGTCTCCTTACAGATTGTCATGGAATGTGCCATATCAACCTGGAACTTTAAAAGTAGTAGCTTACACTAACGGAAATGAAGTCGCTACAAAAGAAATAAAAACTGCAGGGAAACCAGCCAAAATAGCATTAATTGCAGATAGACAATCTATATCTGCCGATGGTAAAGATTTAACTTTCATCACTGTAAAAGTTGAAGATGCTAATGGAAATTTATGCCCAAAAGCAGATAATTTAATCAATTTTAAAATTGAAGGCGTAGGCACACTTGCAGCTGTTGATAATGGTAATCAACGCTCTATGGAATCGTTCCAAAAACCTTACAGAAAGGCTTTTAATGGTATGTGTTTATTAGTAGTCAAGTCTACTGAAACTTTAGGAAACATAACGATTTCTGCTTCGTCTGATGGACTGGAAAACAACAGTATTTCGGTTACTACAAAATAATAGATAACTGAAGTTAGCTCATAAAAAAAGCACTCAAATTGAGTGCTTTTTTATTTTTATATTGTCGTCTTTATTAGCTTGCTTGTTGTTTTTGATCAATGCGTTCTTTCATTTTTTCAACTTTCTTTTGATCTTTAGTAGCTCTTTTAAAATTAACTTTTTCAAGTCTATTTAATTCTAATCTTATTTCTTCACTACGCTTTTTAAGCTTTTCTAGTTTTTCGTCTCTAGCCTTTTGCCTTTGTAAACGTTCTTCTTTTTTTATTGCTTCAATGCGTTCAATTTCTTGATGCTGTTTTTTAAGCCTCATTTTCTCTAAAGCTACTGTTCCATATGCATAACCATACATCGCTAAAAAAAGTAGTCCTATTAATCCTAATATAAGTAAGCCATTTTCCATAATTCTAAATTTTGAGGGTAATATTTACTAAAATCTAAAACGCAGCTAGGGAGCAATTTAAATTTTTGATAAAATTATAAAAAACAGCCTTTTGCTAAAAATAAAAGAGGTGAAGTGCTCAAAAAAAAGTTAAACGCTTTAAATGAGACTTTTGCAGGATAAAATGTATATTAACGTTTTGTATTCAAATCTTCACTTATCCAATTCAGCATACCGCCTTCTAATTCATAAATGGTATCAAAACCCGCTTCTTTAAATTTACTAACACTCTTAGCACTTCGTTTTCCAGAACGGCAATAAATATAAACAGGTTTATCTTTATTCAATACACTGAGACTATCTTTAAAGTTTTCAGAAAAATAGTTAATATTTAGGGCATTTTCAATATGTCCTTGAGCGAACTCTTTTGGCGTTCTCACATCAACAAGTTGCACTTCCTCTGCTATTTCAGTTTGAAATACTTTTGGTTCTAGTTTAATAGAATCTGTATCACTTCGAGATCCACAATTCCATAATGCCAAAATAAGTGATAAACAGATAGAAATTTTTCTCATAAATTTCTATTCGGGATCAACAACATCACCTGTCCATTCTAACATCCCGCCTTCTAGGTTATAGGCTTTTTCAAAACCTAATTCCTCCATAATTTGGCATGCTTGTCCGCTTCGGTTACCAGATCGACAATACACATAGTAGCTTTTAGTTTTATCTAAATCATCTATAGCATTTATAAACTCCTGCCCTTTATATATATCTAAATGAATTGCATTAGGGATAATTCCGTCTGCAACTTCATTATCAGTTCTAACATCCAATACTACAGCATTGTCATCATTTTCTAATTGTGCTACCCACTCTTCTTGTGTTAAATCTTCCATTGTAAATGTAATTTATGGCAAAGTTAAACTTCTTAAAAATATAGACGAAAAAAAATCCGAAGTATTACACCTTCGGATTATATATAAATTACTGATAAACTTAAACTTTAATAGAACAACCTATCGCTTTCGTTTTAGTAAGTTTTATTTCTTTTCCTTCTAATAATGCATCTACAGCATCTTCAAGGTATGTCTCAGATACAGCATCAGCATTTCGAGAGCTATCATCTATAGCACCGATATATTTTACTACCATACCTTTTTTAGTTTTCTGAATAACATAATTATGTGGTGTTTTTGTAGCTCCAAATTTCGGATATATTTTTTGACCTTCATCAACTAAATATGGAAATGTAAATCCTTTTTCTTTAGCGCGTTGTTGCATCGCCTCATAATTATCTCCTGGTTTTACATTAGGATTATTAGGGTTTATGGCAATTACTGGATACCCTTTGGATGCGTATTTTTTATCTAACGCTATAATTCTATCTTCATATGCTATAGCAAACGGACATGTATTACATGTAAATGTGATAATAAAGCCTTTAGCATCTTTATAATCTGCTAACGATACCATCTTACCATCAATATTTTTTAAGGTAAAGTCTTCAATTGTATCTCCTATATCATAACTATGGTCATGAACAACTATATCATTTGAAAAAGCACTGGCAAAAATTACTAATGCCAAAACGGGAATTAATTTAAATATTCTTTTCATCACTTTTATTTTAATTGTTTTACTTCTTTTATAAGTTCTTTAAAAGTAAAAGACCTTTCAAAAAACTTTCGTTCGTTTTTATTATATATAATGGTTGCTGGAATTGAACCAGACCAAGATTCATCAATTTTATTAATCCAAGTATTTTCTTTTGCATCATTTAAAACAATAACCTTACTTTTTAAACCTTTCTCAGTGATGAATGGTTTTAATTTAGATTCGTACGCATGCGGAAAATCTAAGCTTACTAAAATCACCTCAACACCTTTATCTTTATATTCAGCATTTAATTGCTCAAAGTAAGGCAGCTCTTTTACACAAGGCCCACACCATGTAGCCCAAAAATTTATAACATGAGTTTTATCATCGGTTTTGTTTAAAAACTTTTGAAACCCTTCAAAATCATATATCTCTAAATCTATATTTGATTCAGGCTCTTTTTCTTTGATAACTTCTGCTTTAGTAGCTAGGTTTTCTTTACTATGTTCCTTACAAGCAGAAGTTAGAAGTACAATGATAAGTAAAAATCGAAATACCATAATATTAAAATTACACTCTAAATTAAACATTACATCTAGAGGAAAATACTGTTTAACAAATATTTAAACAAATCATACGTAAGTCGACAAATTTACCTACATTTGTATATACAACAGTTGTAGTATGCGAATTGAAGATATTTTAAAATTAAGTTCTGACATTCCATTATCAAAAAGTGTTATTGTTAATCTGCTGTATACATACGGTCTTATAAATGGTGAATTAAACAAAGTATTAAAACCTTATGATGTTTCTATACAGCAATTTAATGTGTTACGTATTTTAAGAGGACGTGGCGATAAGCCTGCATCATTAAGTACTGTACAAGACAGAATGATTAATAAAATGAGTAACACTACAAGATTGGTAGATAAGCTCATAACAAAACAACTAGTTAAAAAAGAAACAAACAAAACCAATAAAAGAAAAATTGATATCAGCATCACAGCTGGGGGATTAAACTTCTTAAAAGAGATTGATGTAATGATTGATAGCAAAGAAGTAGAAATGGTAAATTCTTTAACACATGAAGAAGCTACCGAACTGATTAGATTACTTGGTAAACTTAGGTTAATAGCAAACTAACTCTCTCTTATTATCTAGTAATCACCAAAAACTACCATAAATTATGGTAGTTTTTTTGTTAAAAAAAAGCGCAAAGCGTTGCGTAATTATATTTTCATTTTTATATTTGACCTTCTATTACAAATAATAATGAACAAAAGATTAAATAATACTTGGTGGTGGTGCTTTCGAAACTAAACATTCGTGAAGTAAAACCCTAGTATATTTAAAACTTAAAATATCAAAAAGGCTTGTCATTCACGACAAGCCTTTTTTTATAATACATAATGAAAACATATAATTTATTTACACATTACAAAAAAATCTTAACCGATACTATTACTCCAGTAACAGTATATTATAAGATTCGTGATAAATACCCAAACAGTATATTACTGGAAAGCGGTGATTATCATAAAAGTCAAAAAAACTTTTCGTATATCTGCTTTAACCCTATAGCCACCATCAAAGTAGAAAATGAAGTGATTTCAGAAACATTCCCTGATGGTACTTCTTCTTCTATTGAAATAACAGAAGCTATAAATGTAGTTGATGAGATTTATAATTTTACTCAAAAATTTGACACAAAATCAGAAGAAAATTTCAAATTCATTAATAACGGTATATTTGGTTATACAGCTTATGATGCTGTAAGATATTTTGAAGATATTCAGATTAGCAAAAAAGAAGATTCGGTAGTTATTCCTGACATGTACTATGCAGTATATCAAAACATCATCGCCATCAATCATTTTAAAAACGAGGCCTACATCTTCGCACATTGTTATGAAGGTGTGAAGAATAATATTGATGAAATTGACAAACTAATCAACGTTCAAAGTTTCGCCTCTTATAATTTCAGCTCCAAAGGAGACATCATGTCTAACTTAACTGATGACGAATTTAGGACAAACGTAGACATAGCAAAAAAACATTGCCAACGCGGTGATGTGTTCCAACTGGTACTATCAAGACGTTTTTCACAAGAGTTTACTGGTGATGATTTCAATATATATCGTGCTTTAAGAAGCATCAATCCATCTCCTTACCTATTCTATTTTGATTATGGTGATTTTAAAATCTTTGGTAGTTCCCCTGAGGCACAACTTATTGTGGATGAAGGTTTAGCAGAAATCCATCCTATTGCAGGAACTTTTAAACGTACTGGTGATGATGCCCAAGATGAAATTCTAGCAGAAAAACTAAAGAAAGACGATAAAGAAAATGCAGAACATGTGATGCTAGTAGACTTAGCTCGAAACGATTTAAGTCGTCATGGCAGTCAGGTAAAAGTGGAAACGTATCGAGAGGTGCAGTTCTTTTCGCATGTTATTCATTTAGTTAGTAAAGTAACAGGAATGAAACACGATACCACCTCAACTATGCAAGTTGTGGCAGACACCTTTCCTGCTGGAACATTAAGTGGGGCTCCAAAACATCGCGCCATGCAACTCATTGAAGATTATGAAAAAACAAGTAGAGCTTTTTACGGAGGAGCTATAGGCTTTATGGACTTTGATGGTAATTTTAACCATGCCATTATGATTCGCACCTTTTTAAGTAAAGATTATAAATTATTTTGGCAAGCAGGTGCTGGTTTGGTTTCAAAATCAAATAAAGAAGACGAATTACAAGAAGTTTATAACAAATTAGGAGCATTAACTAAAGCTATTCAATTAGCAGAAGACATTTAAAGATGAAAAAAGTATTAGTTATAGATAATTACGACAGTTTTACATACAATTTAGTGCATTATTTAGAAGATTTAAACTGTGACGTAACCGTAGTGAGAAATGACAAGTTAGACTTAAAAGATGTTGAACCATTTGATAAAATCGTATTATCGCCAGGACCTGGAATTCCTGATGAAGCAGGATTGCTAAAGCCAATAATCGAAACATACGCATCAACCAAAAGTATTTTTGGCGTGTGTCTAGGGCAACAAGCTATAGGTGAAGTATTTGGTGGATCGCTTGAAAATTTAGATGAAGTATATCATGGTGTTGCTACCAATGTAACCATTAGTGTTGATGATGAATACATTTTTAAAGACTTAGAAAAAGACATTGAAGTTGGCCGTTACCATTCTTGGGTGGTAAGTCCAAATTTACCTGATAGTTTAGAAGCAACATCTTATGATGCAAACGGACAAGTCATGTCTTTAAGACATAAAGAATATGATGTAAGAGGTGTACAGTATCACCCAGAATCTGTTTTGACACCAGACGGAAAAAAGATATTAGAAAACTGGGTTAATAATTAAGCCCCCAACCCCCGAAAGGGGCATTTAAAAGGCGAAATATAAAAATCAATTACTAATCAATTCCCTCTCTTTTGGAGAGGGTTAGGGAGAGGCCATGAAAGACATACTCAACAGACTCATAAATCACGAAACTATCTCTACTGAAGAGGCAAAACAGGTTATTGTAAACATATCAAACGATATGTACAACCCAAGCCAAATTGCATGTTTTCTTTCAGTTTATATGATGCGAAGTATTACTATTGAAGAGTTAACAGGCTTTAGAAATGCCCTTTTGGAGCTTTGTGTAGCTGTGAACTTAAAAGACTTTAATGCTATTGATATTGTAGGTACCGGAGGCGATGGTAAAAATACATTTAACATTTCTACATTATCTTCCTTTATTACAGCAGGTGCAGGTGTGAATGTTTCAAAGCATGGTAATTATGGGGTGTCATCAACGTCGGGATCATCAAATGTTATGGAAAATCTTGGTGTAAAATTCTCCAATGATGAAGATTTTTTGAGACGCTGTTTAGACAAAGCTGGCATATGCATTCTACATGCGCCTCTATTTCATCCAGCCATGAAGAATGTTGCACCTATTCGTCGAGAATTGGGTGTAAAAACCTTTTTCAACATGCTCGGACCTATGGTAAACCCTTCGTTTCCAAAACATCAACTGTTAGGTGTATTTAGTTTAGAACTGTTACGCCTCTACAGTTTTATATATCAAAATACTGATAAGAACTATAACATTGTTTATGCTTTAGATGGTTATGATGAAATTTCATTAACTGGAAAAGCAAAAATTGTCTCCAATAATTCCGAGAAATTATTTTCACCTGAAGATTTAGGGCTTTCTAAAATTAAGCAAGAATCTATTTTTGGAGGAAATTCTGTTGATGAAGCTGCCAAAATATTTATAGATATTATTAGTGGTAATGGAACAGAAGCACAAAATAATGTAGTCTGTGCAAATGCAGGTTTAGCAATTGCAACTAGCAGGCAAATTTCGCATCAGGAAGGTTTTGAAATTGCAAAAGGGTCTCTGTTTTCTGGAAAAGCAAAAACAAGCTTAGATAAATTGATAGATTTAAGTAAAAAATAGTTTACAGTCGCAGTTTTCAGTGAACAGTAAACTCAAAATGATAAATAAAAACTGGTATTATTATAAAAATGGATATACTAGAAAAAATAGTAATCGATAAACGTAAAGAAGTAGCTTTAAGAAAAGAACTCATTCCAATTTCTCAATTAGAGCAATCCGTTTTATTTGAAAAACAAATCGTTTCATTAGCCAACAACTTACGTAATAGTAAATCAGGTATTATTGCCGAGCACAAAAGACGTTCACCTTCAAAATCTGTAATCAATAACTCGCTTAATGTTCAAGATGTAGCTAGTGGATATGAAAACGCAGGTGTATGTGGCATGTCTGTCTTAACAGATGGAAAATACTTTGGAGGTTCACTTGATGATTTATTGACAGCAAGAGCAAGTTGTAATTTACCGCTTTTAAGAAAGGAATTTATTATTGATGAATACCAAATATTAGAAGCCAAAGCCTACGGAGCAGATGTTATTTTACTAATAGCAGCCATTCTTTCTAAAGGTGAAATCAAGCAATTTTCAGAATTTGCCAAAAGCCTAAATTTAGATGTGCTCTTAGAAGTTCATAACGAGGAAGAATTACACAAATCTGTGATGCCTAGTTTAGATATGTTAGGTGTAAATAATAGAAACCTAAAAACGTTTAAAGTGAGTTTAGAAACTAGCAAAAGTTTAAGCCATAGTATTCCAGACGATTTTGTAAAAGTATCTGAAAGTGGCATAAGCAATTTTGAAGCTATAAAAGAACTACAACCTTATGGTTTTCAAGGATTTTTAATAGGTGAAAACTTTATGAAAACAGATAATCCAGGTGAAAGCGCAACACAATTTATAAAAGAACTAGAGCTATGAAACTAAAAGTTTGTGGTATGAAATACCAAGATAATATAGAACAAGTTGCATCATTACAGCCTGATTATCTTGGATTTATTTTTTACGAAAAAACCCCTCGCCATTTTGATACAAAAATTCCTGAGATTTCTGAAGACATCAAAAAAGTAGGCGTTTTTGTAAATGAAGAAGCTAGCACTATTATTGAAAAAGTAAACGAATTTGAGCTAGATGCTATTCAATTACACGGTGAAGAAGCACCATTTTATTGTAGTATCCTTAAAACAACAAAACTATTTAATAAGCCTGTTGAAATCATAAAAGTTTTCTCCATAAAAGATGAATTTAATTTTGATGTATTAGAACAATATGAAGCTGTTTGTGATTACTTCTTATTCGATACTAAAGGCAAACTTCCAGGAGGTAATGGTTATATATTTGACTGGAGTGTTCTTAACGATTACCCATCAACAAAACCTTTCTTTTTAAGTGGTGGCATAGGCATAGACCAGATAGAAGATATCAAAAAATTTAAAAAAAGTGAAGCCTCAAAGTACTGCTATGCTATTGATGTAAATAGTAAATTTGAAACCGAACCAGGACTTAAAAACAGTTCCATATTAAGAGAATTCATTAATAAATTACATAATAGAAAAACGATGAATTATAATGTAGACGAAAAAGGTTATTACGGCGAATTTGGAGGTGCATTCATCCCCGAAATGTTATATCCAAATGTAGAAGAGTTACGCCAAAACTATCTTAAAGTAATGGCAGAACCTAATTTCCAAAAGGAATTTGACCAACTTTTAAAAGATTACGTTGGGCGTCCTTCCCCGCTCTATTTTGCAAAGCGCCTTTCAGAGAAATATAATACCAAAATCTATCTAAAACGTGAAGATTTAAATCATACTGGTGCACATAAAATCAATAATACTATTGGTCAGATTTTAATGGCAAAACGTTTAGGTAAGACTAGAATTATTGCCGAAACTGGTGCCGGCCAACATGGTGTGGCAACGGCCACTGTTTGTGCGTTAATGGGATTGGAATGTATTGTATATATGGGCGAAATTGATATTGCACGTCAAGCACCAAATGTAGCCAGGATGAAAATGCTGGGGGCTACGGTAGTTCCTGCGTTATCTGGAAGTCGCACCTTAAAAGATGCTACAAATGAAGCTATTCGCGATTGGATTAATAACCCCGTAGATACGCACTATATTATTGGTTCAGCTATTGGTCCTCATCCATACCCAGATATGGTAACGCGCTTTCAAGCTGTTATTTCAGAAGAAATAAAATGGCAGCTACGAGAACAAGAAGGGCGTGAAAATCCCGATTATGTGGTGGCTTGTATTGGAGGTGGAAGTAATGCCGCGGGAACCTATTATCACTATTTACATGAACCAGATGTTGGCATTATAGCTGTTGAGGCTGCTGGTTTAGGTGTAGATTCTGGTGAGAGTGCTGCAACTTCTGTTCTTGGAAATGAAGGTATTATCCATGGTTGTAAAACGTTGTTGATGCAAACTAAAGACGGGCAAATTACCGAGCCTTACTCTATTTCGGCGGGATTAGATTATCCTGGTGTTGGCCCTATGCACGCGCATTTATCAAAAACTGGTCGTGCAGAATTTATGTCGATTACAGATAGTGATGCCATGGAAGCTGGTTTAGAATTATCGAAATTAGAAGGTATTATTCCTGCTATAGAAACCTCTCATGCGCTTGCTATATTTGGTAAGAAACAATTTAAACCAGATGATGTGGTGGTGGTGAGTTTGTCTGGAAGAGGTGACAAAGATTTAGAGAATTATATTGATTATTTTAAGATATAAAGTTTTTTATTTCCGCGAAGGCGGAAATCTTATGAATTATTATGGATGTTCATTATGTTTATATTTTAACCAATAAAAACCACACTGTACTTTATGTGGGAAGGTCTAAACAACTGAAGAAACGATTAATTCAACATAAGAACAACAGTTTAAAAACTTTTACAGGAAAATACAACGTGAATAAACTAGTATATTTTGAAACTACAAAATACGTTAACAACTCCATTAAAAGAGAAAGACAAATAAAAAAATGGAATAAAGAATGGAAGATTAATTTAATAAACGGATTAAATCCAGATTGGAAAGATCTTTCAGAATATATTTAAATAAAAAATTAAGAGATTCCCTCCTTCGAGGGAATGAAAAACTATTCATTTAAAATGAACAGAATAAATCAAAAATTACAAGAAGACAAAAAACTATTGTCCATATATTTCACAGCAGGTTATCCAAACATTGATGATACCGTTTCCATCATTCAAGACTTAGAAAAAAACGGTGTAGATATGATTGAGATTGGTTTGCCTTTTAGTGACCCATTAGCCGATGGGCCAACCATACAAGATAGCTCGACAGCTGCTTTAAAAAATGGAATGACTAGCGAGGTACTTTTTAAGCAATTAAAAGATGTTAGAAAAACAGTAAATATTCCGTTGATTATTATGGGGTATTTTAACCCAATGTTTCAGTATGGTGTGGAAGCATTTTGCGAAAAATGCCAAGAATTGGGTATAGATGGACTAATTATACCCGATTTACCTGTTGATGTATATCATGAGCATTATCAAGACATTTTTGAAAAGTATGGTTTAATTAACGTGTTTTTAATTACACCACAAACTAGCGATGAACGCATTAGATATATTGATTCTATCTCTAACGGTTTTATTTATATGGTGAGTAGCGCTAGTACTACTGGAGCACAATCTGGTTTTGGTAATGTGCAAACGGACTATTTTGAACGTATTGCACAAATGGATTTAAAAAACCCACAAGTAATAGGTTTTGGTATAAGTAACAACGAAACATTTACGCAAGCCACACAATATGCTAAAGGTGCTATTATTGGAAGTGCTTTTGTAAAGCATGTGACTAAATATGGTGCTAATTCGGTGGATGCGTTTGTAAATAAAGTGCTCAATGGTTAATAAAAAAGTTACTTTTCTAAAAAAGCAACGGGCTCAATTTCAAAATTGAGCCTTTTTACACTCTCTTTTCCAGCATCTTTAAATACATCTGCTTAACCTTAGTTCTTGCCCAAGGTGTTCTTCTCAAAAATTTCAAACTAGATTTTACTGATGGATTATCTGTAAAACACCTAATCTTTATAGTATATCCCATATATTCCCAACCATAATGTGCTACCAAATCATTAATGATTTGTTCTAGCTTTATACCGTGAAGTGGGTTATTGGGTTGAGATTCCATTTACAAGATTCTTGATTTTAACAGCCTTTTCGAAATGATCTAGCTTATGTGTCTTAATCCACCAAGTAGCAGCCTCCATTAATAGTTCTGGATTATCATTTTTATTTTTAAAAAATGCATAAAACGACACGCCTACATTTTCTCCTTTAGCAGCTATTTTTTTATCACAAATTTCTACAATCTTATCTTTTAAAATTTGTTGCATGAGTACTTAATTTCGTCTATCGTTGCGACGTCTAGAGTTTTTATTATTAGTTCTATTCCTTCTATTTCCGCTAGAATTATTAGAATTAGAATTTCTAGATTTATTTCGGCGTTGCCTACCTTGACCTTGTTTTATAGGTTCTGTAGATGCATTCGGATCGGGTTCAAAACCTTCAATTACTTCTACTTCAATGTTTTCACCTATTAATTTTTCAATATTCTTTAGATAAGAGGTTTCATCTGCACTTACTAATGACAAAGCTTTCCCATTGGCTCCTGCTCTACCCGTTCTACCAATTCTATGTACGTAATCTTCGGAGATATTTGGCAATTCAAAATTTATAACATGCGGTAACAAAGGAATATCTAATCCACGAGCAGCAATATCTGTGGCCACTAAAACTCGTAAACGTCCGCTTTTAAAGCCAGATAACGCTTTAGTTCTCGCACCTTGACTTTTATTCCCATGTATAGCAGCAGCTGTAATTCCAGATTTCACCATTTTTTCGCAAAGTCTGTTGGCCCCGTGTTTTGTTCTTGTAAATACTAAAACTTGTTTCCAATTACCTTCTGAAATCAACTTAATAATTAAGCCTGTTTTTTTAGTCTTAGCTACACGATACACTTTTTGAGAAATAGCTTCAACCGTAGTATTTTCTGGTGTAGCCTCCACTTGAACTGGGTGATTTAAAATACCATGCGCTAACTTTTTAATGTCTTTTGAAAAGGTTGCCGAAAACATTAAATTTTGACGTTTATCTGGCATCGATGTTATCACCTTCTGAATATCGCGTAAAAACCCCATATCTAACATACGATCGGCTTCATCTAAAACAAATATCTCTACACGTTTTATGGATAACAATCCTTGATTTTGTAAGTCTAATAAACGTCCTGGAGTGGCCACTAAAACATCTATACCACTTCGAATTGTTGCTACTTGAGGTTTTTGATTTACACCTCCAAAAATCACAGCACTTCTTAAGTTTAAAAACTCACTATATTCTCTAACATTAGCATATACTTGTGCAGCTAATTCTCGAGTTGGTGTTAGAATTAAAGCGCGAATTGGCCTAAACTTTTGTTTTGGATTTTCAGAAAGTAAGTGTAAAAGCGGTAACGTAAAACCTGCCGTTTTACCAGTTCCTGTTTGTGCTGATGCCAAAACATCCTTACCTTCTAAAACGGGTGGAATTGCTTTTTGTTGAATGGGACTTGGAGTTGTGTATCCTTTTTTGCTAACTGCTTTTAGCAAGGCTTCGGATAAGCCTAAAGATTGAAATGACATATAAATTGTTTAGAAAATCCACAAAAGGATTTTGAGATGACAATCTATTGACTTAAATACCACCTCCATTATTAAAAGTGCGAATGTACACTTTATTTTCTAGGCAGTTCTAAATATCAACTTTATTAATATTTTGGATTTAAACAGATTTCCACAAAACTCTTAAAGCATCTAAATCTTTTTTCATGGTTTTGAAAACTTGTTCTTTTGGAATCGATATATTTTTTCCACCGTGTTCTGCACCTCCTAAATCGTATTCGCAATGAAGTGATACAGGCATATTTATATTATATGCCTTTAATAATTTGAAATATGCTTTAAAATCTACCATGCCTTCACCTATTGGCACATTTTGAAGCGCCCATTTTCCATTTTTCTGCACCCATAAAAAATCTTTAAGTACAATCGTATTTATTTTAGGTTTTATTAATCTTAAACCTGTTTGCCAGGATTGACCACCTTCTACCGTTGCATGCCTAATATCATATTGGCAGCCCATATACTCGTTTTCAACACCTTTAAGCATTTCATAAATCTCCCAAATTGCTGCACCTACGTGAGGCCCAGCATGATTTTGATAAGCACCTTTAATGCCTAGTGATTTGTTTAAAACAGATAATGCTTTTACTTCATTTGCTATGGTCAAAATAGATTCTGGAATTGATGTATCTTTTGAATATCGATAGTAACCCAATCTATAATACTTTATACCCAACGACGCTGCAGTCTCCAAAACATCTTTCGTAAATTCTTCAGCAGTTGATAAAATAGCTGATGTCATCATTTTAGGTAGAAATCCAACCTTTTTAATGGCTTCTATGGCTTTAGGTAAATCGTCCTTGACACGCTCTGGAAGTACATGCCCTTTTGGTCTTACTGACAAATCTACACCATTAAACCCCATTTCGGCAGCTGCATTTGCCATATCTGTATAATTTAAAAACTGTAAATGTTTTGAAAATATATGTATATCTAAACCTTGTATTTCAGGCTGTACACCAGTACAAGATTGTGAAAATCCATTTACTGCTAACATAGTTCCTAAACTAGCTAATGAGGTTTTTTCAATAAAACTACGTCTTGTTATATTATTTTTATACATATTATTCCTGTCTTAAATACGTGAATAAATCTCTAATTTCTTGATCTGTCATACTATCGGTTAAACGTTCTGGCATTAATGATGTTTTTTGAGCTTCCATAGTATCTATCTCTTCTTTACTTAGTGTAATCACATCTCCTCCAAGTGGTTGAATAATAACTTTATCTTCACTTCTGTCTTTTAATGTACCAACTATAACTTGCCCATCTTTCTTTTTTACTACATAATTTACATAACCTTCTCTAATGTCAGCATTAGGATCTACAATATTCAACACCATATAGTTTGTATTACTTCTATCATAACCACTTAAATCTGGCCCAATTTCCCCTCCTTCATTGTTTAACTTATGGCACGCAGCACAATAATTTGTATACAAAACTTTGCCATTTTCCACATTACCCTTTCCGACTGAAAGTGCTTTCGTAATTTTCAATACTGCAGCAGTTTTCTCTTCTGATGTTGAAATTTTCACTTCTGGCCAAAGTTCATTCACAATTTTATTAATATCATTATTTTGAAGTAATTTAAACTGACGAATAATATCTAATGGCACTTCAGTTTTCTTGATTTGTTTTGCATCATAAATAATACTTAAGAACGATTTAGCCCAATCTGATCTGCTGGCAAAAAGTCTAAACGCAGCATCTCTTAGTTCTAGATCTGCTCTAATTTTATGATTATAAGCATTGGCTAAACGTTTCCCTATTTCATCATTGCTATAATGGCGAAGCGCATTAAAGCAAGCCATCCTAATCGCTATTGAATTGTTGTTATCTTCAGCTAATTTTAATAATATAGGAACAGATTTTGGTTGATTGACCTCTCCCATCAACTTAATATACGTAAGACGTTCTAAAGGATTAGCCGTTTTATCTGCAATGACTTTAAGAGCCGCTTCCACTGCTTTGGGTTTGTTTTCTTTAACTGCAAAAGATAATTTTCCTTGCCCAAACTTAGATTCATAATTGTTTATAATCTCTTTTAATGCATTAGGAATGGTAGATAAATCACGACCTCGAATACCTTCTTGTAGTCCAATCATCAATTGCTTTGTATGATTATCGACTGGTGCAAGCTCAAATAATCTAATCGAAGCTGCATAATTTTCATCACTTGGTGCTAACATGTAACGTTGCATAAGACGCTCTAAAACTACTTCTTTTACCAAGGTTGATTTCCAAAGCGATGTATCTTCAAATAATGCCAATAGTAGATCACGCCCAGTTTCTGCCTTTGCTTCTAAAGCCCACCAGATGAACATACGATTGTCTGAATCTGTTGCTGTAGTTTCGTTTAACAAAAGATTCTTTATGATGGGCAATGCTTGTTTTGGAGGTAATCGCTTTGCCGAGGAAGCGATTTGACTAATCACTTCTAAATGTGTCTCAGAAGCTGCTAAATCTATAATTTTTTGCGCTACTTCAATTGATGCATTTTTAGTATCTCCAACAAGGCGTATTGCCCACATTCTTACATAAGGATCTTTATGAGATAAGGCTTCTAAAGCAACTTCATCATTAAAACCTCCGCTATTATGAATACCCCATAATGCTTCAAGAGCTTGTTGATTATCACCATTTGTCATGAGATAACGCAATTCTGGCACCATACTTATATCCTGTCTATCACCAATTAATCGTTGTGCTTGTTGTCTAAACCATTTGTTTTTATGGCTTAATAGTCCTATTAACTCTTCATTAGTGTATGTGCTTAAATCGAAAGGCTTGACTATCGTTTTATTTTTATTTCGTAAACGGTACACTCGGCCCGAAGATTTATGCCACGTATCTAAAGGATTTACATGAGATAATCTACTATCACTCCAATCGGCTAAATATACACCGCCATCTGGACCTGCTTTAATATCTACTGGACGAAACCAATGATCTTCCGTATGCAATATTTTTTCTTCATCTATACATAGAAAATTTGAGCCCTGTTCTTCCACACGTGTCATTCTAACAAAATTATGCAATGGATTTAAAGCTAAGATTTTATCATTGTAGCGTTCTGGAAGTGTTCCGCCTTCATATTTTATAAATGCATGTGTGAATCGAAACCTCTCACCCTCTAATTCCATTCCAGAAAGGAATCCAAAGGCATATGGATTGGTTAAAGGCCCATGCTTTCCCCAATTTTTTCTGTAATAACCACCTTGTTTATAATAATATCCACGATGCGTTTCATTAGTACCTGAATACAAACGCCCTTTCGCATCAAATTCTGTATCAAAAGTATTACCGCCTCCTTCAGCAAAAATCTCAAATACTTTAGTTTCTGGATGGTATCTCCAAACTGCTTGCCCTTTAAAATGTACATGCTTTGAAACAGCAGAATTAATTGTGGCAGTAGTTGTACTACCTTGTGCACCATATAACCAACCATCTGGTCCCCAACGCAAACTATTGGCAACGGCGTGTGTATCTTCTAAACCAAATCCAGATAAATGTACTTCCGGGTCACCTTCTGGCATACCATCGTCATTTTTATCATTATAAGCCACTAAATAAGGTGGTGTAAGCACCCAAATTTTTCCACGCCCCCAAGTTACTGCTGTAGTTATATTTAATCCAGAAATCACGTCTTTAGAAGCGTCATAAACACCATCTCCATTAGTATCTTCAAACATTGTGATTTTATCTGCTCCTTTGATTCCTTCTGCTGGAGGTTCTGGAATTTTATCAAAAACAACTCGAGCGTGATTATCAATATCTACAACCTTAGAGCCCTCAGGGTAAGGATATTGATTGTATTGAATTACCCAAAGTCTACCTCTGTGATCAAAATTAATTTCAACAGGTTGATTAATTTGTGGTTCTGATAATACCAAGTCAATTTCTAAATCGTTATTAAATTTAAAGCTCTTTAAAGTTTCTTCTGGCTTTGGTAATCCTGAGCTATCAGACTGAATACCCATACTTTGAAAAGATGACATGTATTGCCTTACCTCTTCATTATCCGTTATTTCTTCTAAAGGTATATTTCGGCTTAAAGGAAATTCTGTTTCTTTCTTTTTACAACATAGCAAAGCTATTGTTAAAATTAAATAATAGCTTTTTTTGAATCTTAACATCAGACTTTAATTTTTTCTAAAATACAATAAAACAGTCAGCTTAAAAGGCCATAATTGTTCTAAAACCAACAATATAAAGACCAAAAGTATGCTGTAGAAAAAGAATTAGCGTCTTAAGCTCCAATCTGTAATAAAGCTTTTGTAAATTGTCAACTCGTTATTTTTATACTAATAGAACTAGAATAGCTAGTTGTTAAACTTACATAATTTATACTCGCCTTGAATTATTTACATATAAATAAAATTGTTTTATTTTTTTTAAATTTGAATTTAATTCTATTAAATGAGTAAATATTCTGCCCCAGCTTTAGAAAAAGGTTTAGATATTATAGAATACCTGTCGTACAAGGCAATACCACAGACACAAACTGAAATCGCCGTTGGGGTATCTAAATCTCCTAACGAAATATATAGAATGCTGGCTGTTCTAGAAAATAGAGGATATCTCATTCGGTCCACATCAGGAAAGTATTCTATATCATTAAAACTTTATCACATTTCTCACAGACATAGTCCTGTTGACAGCCTATTAAAAGTTGCAAAACCTATTATGGAGGAGCTTTCTAACACTACAAATCAATCGTGCCATATGGGTATTTTGTATAATAGAAAACTTATGATTATTTCTCAAACTAAAAGTCCAGGTCCTATTACATTGTCCATAGAAGAAGGCAGTTTATTTCCATTAATTAAAACGACATCTGGTAGAGTAATATTGGCATTTTTAGAGCAACAACATCGCGACAAAATTATAAAGGAAGATGAAGATTATAAAGCATTAAGTAGTGAGGATCAAAACCAGTTTTTAAAACGATTAGATGTGATTAAAACATTGGGGTATGAACTAAAAAACAGTGAGATTACCCTAGGTGTAACTGATGTTGGTGTGCCTGTTGGAAAAACAATTAATGGTATCTTTAGCGTGCTTACAGTATCTAGTTTAACATCTGTTCATCAAGAAAATAAGGCTGGTGAATTTTTGATTGAAAGCGTTAAGCAGGCTGCTAGTGCTATTGATAGCGCCATGAAACTGTAGCTTTTAGAAAAACTCGCTATACTGCATTACTCTAAAATCAAACGTATTAAACTTCGGATTTTTCATTTTCAATTGTTTGTATAATGGCATCCTGCTGATTGAAATATTTGCAGCTCCTGAACCAGACGTTAAAGACACTGTTTTTATAACTTTAGACACATCACTATGCTCTGAATGATAAAGCGAAAATTGATGTATCCTAGGAATCTCATTAGAGACTAACTCTAACTTTAAGTTATATGTTTTTAGATGTTTTCTGAAAAAATATTCTGGTCCGTTTTTACTATTTCCTCCAGTAAAAAGTAATGTATCAATATTTGGATATTGCTTTAGATAACCAATAATATCACGAAGTTTGATATTCTTCATACCTATATCTGAGGCATCAATTTTGTCTCGCTCGCAGCTTTCCACAATATCGCAAACACCCATTTTGTTTTTAATAAGAAATGCTTTTCGTTCTTCAATAGCTTCTTCTGAATTATCAAAACGCAAATTCAGATTATGGATTTTATCAATAAATAGCCAAAGCGAATTGTAATAACTTCCATAACAAAAATCAACATCCTTTTCCAAAAGATTGCCAGTTGAAAATCGTGGAGGTGGCAATGTACCAACAATCAATTTCTTGGTGTCATTCTGAATAAATGGTGCGTATGGGTGTTTATGGAAAAACATAGATGACATTAAAACGCATCCAAAAGTTTCTGGGCTTCGTTAATTGTTGTTCTGTATAACCTTTTATTAGGTTTTGTCATGTGTTGTCCTTCAGAGACTAAAGATTCTAATATCTCTTTTGCTTCTTCTTTTTTGCCAATATTTAGTAGAAAATTAGCATAAATTAAACGTTCATTATAAAAAGAAAATCTAATATCTATGGCTTTCAAATTTTCTTCTGCTTCACTAATATTTCCTTGCTTTTCTAATGCTAGACCATATAGAAATTGTGTTCTAGATTTTTTAAATTCAGTATGCGATTTTATTTGACTTCCGTAATCAACTACACTTTTATAATCTTCCATATGATGATATGCTTCAATCATATTCTTAATCACATAAAAATCATTTTGAAAATTACCATCTAATGCTTCTTTGTAATGTTTTATAGCGTTTGGATAATCCTTATTCTCTAGATGTGCATCAGCAAGGTTGACTCTGTTTTGATACGATTCAGAAAACTCCAATTGTTTTTCTAAATCTCTTATCTTTTTAGTTGGGTTGATGATATGTGTAAGTTCAGAAGTGATTTTTTCAGCATCTCGGTTGTTATATACTTGAGTTATAAAATATATAATACAACCTATCCCAGAAAGGAAAAATATGATAAAAATCCAATAATATGGAGCCCTATTCTTTATTGCATGATATATACAAAATGCCTGAAGCCCAATAACCAAATAATACCACCACATACTAATTCTAATTATGTTTACAGTATAAACATAATGAAAAAACTAAAGCTAAAAAACAGACTATCTAATGAAAACCAAATCTGTATCGGTAGACATCTCTTCGCTTAAACCATAATTCATATAGTTAAACCCTTTTAAGTCTTCAATAGTCTTTGCGTTAGTATCTATTATATATCTTGCCATCGCACCACGTGCTTCTTTTGCAAAAAACGAGATTACCTTATATTGTCCGTTTTTAAAATCTTTAAAATTCGCAGTGATTACTGGGACTTTTAATTTTTTTGCATCTACTGCTTTGAAATATTCATTACTAGCTAAATTCAAAAATAATTCACCATCTTCAAGCTCTTCATTCAACGCTATTGTTAAGTCCTTTTTCCAAAACTCGTAAAGATTCTTTTTAACACCAACTGGCATTTTAGTTCCCATTTCTAAGCGGTAAGGCTGTATTAAATCCATTGGTTTTAAAATACCGTAAAGCCCAGAAAGTATGCGAACTGTGTTTTGTAAAGTATCGTTTTTTTCTTCTGGAATGTTATATGCATCCAAGCCACGATACACATCGCCATTAAACGCATAAACAGCAGGTCTCGCATTATCCTTTGTAAATGGTAATTCCCAAGACTGATTACGTTCATAATTTAACTGCCCTAATGCATCAGAAATACTCATTAGTTTCGATAAACTCTTCGCCGATTTCTTTTTCAGGAGTTTATTTAAGCGTTCAGACTGTTTTAAAAATTGTGGCTCTGTGTGTTTATGTATTGGTAATTCGGTTTCAAAATCTAAAGATTTTGCTGGAGAAATAACAAGTTTCATTTTACTTAATTTTAAGTCAAATTTACAATTCCTATTTTATTTTAGAAATCTGTCTTTAGAATTATTTGCGATATTAGTATAGACGTTACTTATGCTAATTAATTTCTCAATTTTAAAAATTGATTATAATAGGTTTTTAAATTATATTCGTTTCTTAAAGACCAAGCAACAGGTTTAGTTATCCAAACACAATGAAGGAACGTATTCCTAAGGTTTTTTACAAATCTAAAAATCACGAAGTTGAAGGAATAGAAATTATTTCGATTCAGGATTTGGCGAGACGTGTAAACCAATTAGATCACAATCCTGAAAAACCTCATCAGGCTGCCTTTTATATGTTTGTGTTTTACACAAACGGCAACTCTAAACATTTAGTAGATTTTGTTTGGCACGAAGTAAAAGCACATTCGTTAGTCTATCTCTCCAAAGGACAAATTAATGCCTTTAAGTTTAGTACAAACATAGAAGGTTACATTATTCTATTTACCGAAACTTATTTTGAAAAACAGTTGACCAAACTACCAAAAGACACAATTATAAGACTTTTTAACACACAATTATTCTCTCCAAAAATTCAAATTCCTCATAGTGCCAATGTGATAACATATGTTGAATTATTTTATGAAGAATTTTACAAAAAAGATAATAACTACAACATTTCCAAAATTATTAATTACCTATATGTCATTATTTTTTCTAAGCTTGAAGAACTGAAGAAACATCAAACATTTCACATAAAAGAGTCAGTACAATTTGAAACCTTTCTAAAGTTTAAAAAACTACTTAGCCTTAATTTTCATAGAAGTAGAAATGCAGACTTTTATGCACAACAGCTTAACATAACTTACAAACATCTTAATACAATAAGCAAAGACATCATCAACCAAACGGCAAAACAATTTATTGACGACTTTATAATTCTTGAGGCCAAGAGAAAACTTATAAATTCTACCATAAAAAGTACTGAACTTGCATTCGTATTAGGCTTTGAAGAAGCTACCAACTTTATCAAATATTTTAAGAAGCATACAGGATTAACCCCAAATCAGTTTAAAAAAATTCATAAATAACTCTACAGGTTCGATATTTACCTTTTTTATCATCTTTTTCACCTCAAAATAAGGATATAGTGATTTTACATTTGTACCAACTAAAAATCATTATTTAAGATGAAATATACAATACTTACTCTTGCCTTATTTACACTATTAAGTTGCAAGACAAAAAAAGACACAGAACAAATTGAAGCACCTAAAATTGAAGACACAATGGAATTATCAAACAAAGAAAAAGTAGTAGCGCTTTTAAACAGTTTTAATACTGGAGATCAAACACCAATAAGCTACATTAACCCAGAGAAATATATACAACATAATTTAGCTGTTGGTGATGGTTTGGCAGGTTTTGGAGAAGTGATGCAACATGCACCAGAAGGTGGTTTTAAAGCTAATGTCGTAAGAGCTTTTCAGGATGGGGATTATGTAATTACTCATACAGAATATGATTTTTTTGGTCCAAAAATCGGCTTCGATGTTTTTAAATTTGAAAATGGACTAATTACTGAACATTGGGATAATTTAACGGCAGTTACACCTGCTAATCCAAGTGGACGCACTCAAATTGATGGTACTACTGCTTACTCAGATTTAGATAAAACCGAAGTTAATAAAACCTTAGTGAAAAACTTCATTTCTGATATTCTTGTAAAAGGTGAAATGAGCAAAGTTGGAAATTATATTGATAGTGAAGACAGTGCTTATCTACAACATAATTCGGCTATAGCTGATGGTTTATCTAGTTTAGGGAAAGCACTTGAAGACATGGCCAAACAGGGCATCATTATGGAGTATAAAACCATTCATAAAATTTTAGGTGAAGGTAATTTTGTCTTAGCTATAAGCGAAGGCAATTTTGGTGGTGTACCAACATCCTTCTATGATTTATTTAGAGTTAATAACGAAAAAATTGTTGAACATTGGGATATTATTGAAACCATTATACCAGAAGCTCAACGTAAAAACACTAACGGAAAGTTTAACTTTTAAGTTAGGTATTTGATTGATGGTTAAAGCAGTTTGAAATAATCTCAGACTGCTTTTTAATGAACTTTGAGAAACCTTATGTTCAATTATATAAGCCTCTGTTCTTTTAAAGACTGTTTAAATTGTATTTGATTTTCCCAAAACCGATCTTTAATTTTTTGTATGGTAGACTTGAATTCAGGATGACTTTTTAAAGGTGTCATAATCGGATCTTTTTCTATGAATAATAAAATCCAATATTGGTAATTATTCTTTGATGCAAAAAGTTTAAGTTGTTCAATTGCTAGATCATATTTTCCTTCGTGTATGTATTTTGAAGCTAAACTCGCGGGCTGATATATTGATTCATCATTTTCACAATATTGTGAATAGGCATCATAGAAATCAGCTGCTTTTTTGTTTAAACCCATTTTCTCAAAAACAATCCCAATTTTAAGATTTTCTTGAGGATAAATATCTATACCATTCTTTTCTTTGGCTTTTACAAATTTTTCATAGTAATAATACGCACTGTCATATTCTTCTTTAAAATAATAAAACTTTCCAACTTCTTGCATTATATCTAAGCGGGTTGTATCCTTTTCCCATTCTTTCACTAATAAATCAGTTGTTTTATCTATGTCTTGGTGTTGCGCATGTTGGATAAAAATCTTCAGATAAGGTGCATATTCATTTTTAGCATTGTAATCAAGTGATAAATTTACATACTTGAGTGCTTCATCGGTAAAACCAGATTGGATAAAAGCATCACTTAAGCTCAAATAGATATAACTTTGACTTATTGAATCGTTAGCGGCAATATCAAGTTGTATGCCTTTCAATGCATAATGTAAATATTTTTCAGTATTAGGAATAACACGAGCATAGATAACTGAGAGTATTTGAACAACCGATGATGAATTTGGATTATATTCCAAAGCTTTTTCTAAATGAGGTATTGCATATCTATACTCTTTATTATGCATATAGTAAAGTGCCTTAGCTATAAGACTTTCGGCAGATTTAGAGTCGTATAATAACGCTTTATCAGCATAATTATTTATGATATCTGTATATTTTTTATCTGTTTTATAGATATCTAAATAATAGTATAAAATAGCAAGTTTAGAGTAAGCTAGGGCAAATTGAGAATCATTTTCTATAGCTTTTTCAAAAAAGGGAATAGCTTCTTCTAGCCCTTCTTTGGTTCCTGCTTGAAATGGTTCTAGGGCTTTTAAGTAATACTCATATGCCTGTAAGTTATCAGTTGGTTTTTTTTCAATTAACTCTAATTCTTCTGGTGTTACCGTTGCTTGTATAGCATCAGTAATTTTTTTAGCAACAACATTTTGTAAAGAAAATACATCAACCACTTCATGCTTATATTGTTCTGCCCAGATAGGCGTATCATTAGAGGCTTCAATTAATTGGATATTTAATAGTACTTCATTTCCAACACGTTGTCCGCTACCTTCAACTAAATAACTAACATTAAGCTCTTTTGCTATCTCTGAGATTGTTTTATCTGTATGTCTATATTTTTCAACTGATGTTCTACTTATTACTCGTAAATCTTTTATTTTTTGCAAATTATTAAGTGACGATTCCATAAGACCATTCACAAAATATACATTAGTAGAATCACTACTCAAATTCTTAAATGGTAAGACTGCTATAGATTTTTTTTCGTCTGAATCTTTTGTATTAGAAGAAGTAGATGTTCTATCAGAAAAAAAGAAAACACTTAAAAATAAAATTAAAAAAGTCGCACCAATAATGTGCCAACGGTGTTGTTTAAAAATAGAATATTCACTAACTTTTTCTTCATGAATTACTTCTTCATCCTTTATTTTTCTAGCTTCACCTGGTGAAAAGCCAAAATATTCTCTAAAGCATTTAGTAAAATAAGAGTTATTTCCAAATCCAACCTGATATGAAATTTCAGATACTGTAAACTCAGTTTGCTTTAAAAGTTCCATTCCTTTTTGCAGTCGCACTTGACGAATAAATTGACTCGCGCTTAATGAGGTTTGTTTTTTAATTTTTCTCAACAAATTTGAACGACTCATATTCATCAAATCAGCTAACTCTGAAACTCCAAATTGTTCGTTAGAGATATTCTCTAAAACAATGGTTTTAGCTTGCTCAATAAATTTTCCTTGAAATGAGGTACTAGACATACGATTTTGTACTCTTACGAAATTAGAAAATTTAATTCAAACGCTAAGTGGTTCTCCACCTTAAATTCTTCGATAATAATTAGCACTTGCGTCATAATTTATACTTCTGCGCCATAATTTTCATTGCTTCAACAAACTTTATACTTATCGCTACATAAGTATTTATAAGGGTTAAGACTCTTGTCTGATCTTTGTAACAACAAAAATCTAAATATCAATTATTAAAATCAAAATCATGAAAACATTAAAATTAAACACATTATTACTTATCATTTTATTAGCTACTGCCTGCGCGAAGACTAACAAAAACAACACTGCAAACAATACTGCTGAAATCGAAAAAACAGTGGATAAGCCAAGTGTAGATATTCATACTGCAGTAATTTCTGGAAACCTTGAAGCAATTAAACAACATATTGAAGCCGGAACTGATATTAATCAAAAAGAAGCCATGAGTGGTTCAACACCTTTAATATCGGCAGCTACATTCAACAAACTTGAAATTGCTCAAGCACTTATAGATGCTAAAGCAGATTTATCTATTAAAAACAATGATGGGTCAACTGTATTGCATACTGCAGCATTCTTTGGGCGTATAGAAATCGTACAAATGCTTATTGATGCGAAAGCAGACAAAAATATACGTAACAATTTTGGAGTCACACCCAGAGAATCGGTAACCGCCAATTTTGAAGAAGTTAAACCATTCTATGAAATGTTGATACAACAATTACAACCTATGGGATTTACACTTAACATGGATGAATTAAAGAAAGCACGCCCAGTGATTGCAATGATGCTAGAATAATATTTAAAATAAAAATCATACTAAAATGACAACAGATAGACGACATGATATAGACTGGTTAAGAGTAATTGCCATTGGCTTGT
Organism: uncultured Flavobacteriaceae bacterium; assembly: GCA_947502975.1. Taxonomy (GTDB): domain Bacteria; phylum Bacteroidota; class Bacteroidia; order Flavobacteriales; family Flavobacteriaceae; genus Jejuia. The sequence goes on along the minus strand of CANNBV010000002.1, from coordinate 506,598 downwards.
TACTAATTTACCATATTGCCATTATTTTCCAACCTTGGGCCATGTTTATTGGCTTTATAAGAAGTGATGAGACTTTAGAAACTTTGTGGAAACCAATGACTATGCTAAATGTTTGGCGCATTCCCTTACTATTCTATGTCTCAGGGATGGGGCTATTTTTTGCAATGAGAAAAAGAAACTGGAGGACATTACTCTTAGAACGCTCAAAGCGAATTCTATTACCTTTTGTTTTTGGTTTTATAGCAATTACGACATTGCATATGTTCATCTTTCAAAAATATTACAATATGCCATTAAGTTACTTTCCAGATAGTGGTCATTTATGGTTTTTAGGTAATATTTTTGTTTATGTTGTTCTGTTGTCACCATTGTTTTTCTATATGAAAAAACATGAAAACGGAAGGTTTAAAAAAGTAATTTCAAAAATCATGACTTATGCTATAGGGCCTTTATTGATGTCAGTGTTTTTTATGATAGAGATAGGTCTTGTTAAGCCTCAATTATTCGAAATGTATGCAAAAACATGGCATGGCTTTTTTAATGGCTTTCTTGCCTTCTTTTTTGGATTCTTATTTGTCTATAGTGGTAAAGTTTTTTGGCAAACAGTAAAAAAGTGGAAGTGGTTATATATTGGAATTGCTGCTGCTTTATATGTATTAAGATTTACCGGTTTCCAATCCATATCAAATATGTATCTTACAGCTATTGAATCTAACTCCTGGATATTTGGAGTTTTTGGTCTCGGATATCATTATCTTAACAAACCTAGTGCTCTTCTGGCTTATCTAAGTAATGCTGTTTACCCAATTTACATTATACATATGTTTGTGTTATATATTGGTGCATACTTAATTTTACCATTACCTATTAATCCTTGGCTTCAATTTATAGGAATAACGCTTTTCACATTTATTACTTGTTTCCTTATTTATGAATTTTTATTGAGGCGCGTAACTTTTTTAAGACCACTATTTGGAATGAAATGGTATCTTAAAGCGAAAACTAGAAATCAGGTTTCAAAAAAGGTAAAAACCTTGTAATGAATTTAATAAAACTAACAAAAATGAAAGCAGCTATATATAAAAAATATGGTGCTCCAGATGTCATTGAAGTCACTGAAGTGGAAAGACCAAGTCCAAAAGACAATGAAATGCTTATTAAAATACATGCGGCAACAGTTACCTCAGGAGATGTACGACTTCGTAGCTCAGATTTCCCTCCACTATTCTGGCTTCCTGCTAGATTACTATTCGGACTTTTTAAACCCAAAAAGAAAATTTTGGGGCATGAATTGGCTGGAGTAGTTGAAGAGATTGGTAAAAGTGTTACTAAATTCAAGGTGGGTGATGCTGTTTTTGGGACCACAACCATGTTAAGCACAGGCTCATATGCTGAATATATATGTTTGCCTGAAAAGTGGAAAAGTGGTGTAGTTGCATTGAAACCAGAAAATTTAAGTTTCCAGCAGGCTGCAGCATTACCAGTTGGTGCAATGACTGCAATGTTTCTTTTAGAGAAAGCTAATTTAAAAGATGAACAAAACGTACTGGTTTATGGCGCTTCTGGAAGTGTTGGCAGCTATGCTGTACAAATTGCAAATCAAAAAGGGGCAAAAGTAACAGGAGTATGTAGTTCATCGAATTTTGAAATGGTAAAATCATTAGGAGCTAATCACTTGATAGATTATAAAAAAGATGACTACTTTGAGGGTGAAGAAAAATTCGACATCGTATTTGATGCTGTGGGAAAAACAACAAAATCAAACGCAAAAAAAGTTCTAAAACCCAATGGTACTTTCGTTTCAATTAAAATGCTAACAAAAGAAACAACCGAAAATCTCGAACAAATAAAAGACATGGCAGAACAAGAAGAATTAAAGCCTTATATCGATAAACACTATAAACTAGATGACATCGTAAAAGCCCATGAATATGTAGATTCAGGGCGAAAACGAGGCAATGTTGTGATAGAAATAGTTAAATAAACTGACGGCATTTAAATCAACGATATTATGACGAAAACACAAAAAACAACAATATTCAGAATAGTACTATTTGTAGGAACTATAGTTTCTCTGTTCTTCGTACCATGGCTTTTAGTTAAGGCATGGATACTTCCTCTACCAGATACTATTCAAGAGCAAGCAGATGAAGCCATTACTCATGGATTTGACGGAATAATTGTTTATGTAGACCAAGCTGGTCAACCGCCTCAATATTATACTTCTGGCTGGCATAATAAAGAAACTAAGATTTCTGCCAAACCGCAAGCCTTATTTAAGATTGCTAGTATTAGTAAGTTATATGATGCTGTGGCTGTTACTAAATTAGTAAACGATGGACGCCTTTCATTAGATAAAACCATCACCGATTATTTACCCGAGCTTGCAGGAAGAATTGAAAACGCTGAGAAAATTACTTTAAGGCTAATGATACAGCATAGAAGTGGTATTCCTAATTTTACTGATGCTCCAAATTTTTGGGCAGCTCCAACAGAGACCTATGAAGAAAGTCTTGCATTAATTCTGGATAAACCAGCCAATTTTAAACCCGATGATGATTATGAATATTGTAATACAAATTACCTGTTAATCAATAAAATAATGGATGATGTACTGGGTTATGGTAACTTTCAATTCATTCAGGAAGAAATTCTAATACCACTAAATCTTAATAATACATTCGCTTCACTAAGTAAAGTAAATATAGACGATGTGATGAGTGGTTATCATGTAGGATATTCTCATGATTTAAAGACAAACGATTATGGCATGCATGCTACAGCACAAGATGTTGGCACTTTCTTAAGAGCATTAAATGATGGATCATTGTTTGAAGAGGGCGAAAAAGAAATATATGCTTCCATCTATAAATATGAGCATGCTGGCTGGGTTCCAGGGTACCAGAGTTTTGCAAAATATCACAAAGACTTAGATGCTGTACTTGTTGTATTTTATAGTACAACCGATCCTAAACTATACAATTGGAACTTATCAGAAATCATAAATAATAGAGTTATTAAAATATTGAAACGTCAAAAAAGCTTGTAATCTATAATTCCTGATGCTTAGCATAATTCCGCCACTTCTCAATACACAATTCGATATCCTCAGGAATAGGGGTTTCAAAACGCATAAACTCTCCAGTTTTGGGATGTTCAAACCCTAACGTTTTGGCGTGTAGAGCTTGTCTTGGTAAGACTTTAAAGCAATTGTCTACAAATTGCTTGTACTTAGTAAATGTTGTCCCCTTTAAGATCGTGTTTCCGCCGTATCGCTCGTCATTAAACAAGATATGACCAATATGTTTCATGTGCACACGTATTTGATGTGTACGACCAGTTTCTAATTTACAAGACATCAGCGTCACATAGCCTAAACGTTCTAACACTTTATAATGTGTAACGGCAGGCTTACCTTTTTCAGCTTCATCATCTAAAAACACGGTATTTTGCAATCGGTTTTTTGGGTGTCTACCAATGTTGCCTTCTATAGTACCTTCATCAGCTTCAACATTACCCCAAACTAAAGCTACATATTCGCGTTCGCTGGTTTTTTCGGCAAATTGTAAGGATAAATGTGCCATAGCTTGTTCGGTTTTAGCCACTACTAAAAGGCCGCTAGTATCTTTATCTATACGATGTACCAACCCTGGACGTTCACTAGAATTGTTAGGTAAATTATCAAAACGATGTATCAATGCATTTATCAGAGTTCCTGAATAGTTACCATGACCTGGATGCACCACCATTCCTGCAGGTTTATTCACCACAAGCAAATCATCATCTTCAAAAACTATATCCAAAGGAATATCCTCACCAACCAATAACGCTTCGTAAGTTGGGTGTGTAAAAAGCACACGTATTTCATCATTTGGCCGCACCTTGTAATTAGATTTTACGGGCGCGCCATTCACCAAAATGCCATCATTTTTTGCAGCACTTTGTATTTTACTACGCGTCATGTTTTCGATGTAGTTCATCAAATACTTATCGATACGTAAGGGTGCTTGCCCTTTATCTACCGTAAAAGCAAAATGTTCGTGAAGATTATCTTCTTCGGGTAATTGTGGTCCGTGTGTTTCCATAAATGCATTAGTTTAGCGCTAATGCTAAGGGCGATTACCGTTTCCTAAAACCAAATCTATTTGAGATGTTTTTGGTAGCTTATCACCAGGGTTTATCGTTTTTCCTTTGTATTTAAGTTGTAATACAATGTCTTTCCCGAGGTTATCTACATAAGTAATTTTGCCAACTTTAAAACCTAAAGCCTCCAAGTTTGGCTCTGCTTGTCTAAACGTACGTTCTCTTAAATCAGGCACTTCCACTTTTCGGTATCCAGACGGATTAAGCGTTAAATATATTTTTCTATCCTCCTTTACTTTTGTACCTGCAGATGGCTCTTGGTCTATTACCGAAAACTTCGGATAATCTGGATTATAATTAGCAGAATCTTGTATTTGCATCACTAAATTATTCTCATCTAATTCCATTTCGGCTACGCTAATCGATTTTCCTTTTAAATCGGGCACTGTTTCAAACTCACCATGATTTGTGGTTGATTTTAACCATTGTAACATTAAAAAACATAACACCACCAAAGCCACAATAGCTAAAGCCAACTGTTTTAAAAATGTCTTACTGAATAGAAACTTAAAGATACTCATTTATAGATTTTTCGGTTAGGCAAATATATAAAAACAGAACTGTTTTTTGTTTTGCTGTTTATATCATTATTTTAGCTTACGTAACACAAACTAGTTAAGATACGTTTTATTGTTAATATTTGGTTCGAAATACTTCAAATAAGTTTTTAACTTTTAATATTTTGGGCGTTACCACAAGGGTCGGGCTTTCGGCAGTCGCTCTCTGCGAGGAGCTTCAACAAATGCCTCAATCCCTAACGCAGTGTAGAAATATTCAAGAAACAAGCTAACGAACATGTGTAAAAACATCCAAATAAAGTAACTTTAGGCAAAGTAAAATCAATACCTATGAAAAAAAATATAGCCATAATTATGGGAGGCTATTCCAGTGAATATCAAATTTCGTTAACCAGTGGCAATGTTGTTTACGAAACTTTAAATAAAGACAAATACAATGCTTACCGTATCCATATTTTTAAAGACAAATGGGTTTATGTTGATGATGAAGATTCAGAATTCCCGATTGATAAAAACGACTTCTCTATAAATGTAGATAGTTTTAAAATCACGTTCGATTGTGTATTTAATGCCATACATGGCTCTCCTGGAGAAGATGGATATATGCAAGGCTATTTTGAGTTGTTAGGTATTCCACATACAAGCTGCCCGATGTATCAAGCGTCGGTCACCTTCAATAAACGCGATTGCTTAAGTATTTTAAAACCTTATGGCATTAAAACTGCAGAATCTTTCTATTTAAACTTAGGAGATGCAATAGATGAAGATGCGATTATTGGTAAAGTTGGGCTGCCATGTTTTGTTAAAGCCAATAAAGCAGGTAGTAGTTTTGGAGTCACCAAAGTGCACAAAAAAGAAGATATGCAAAATGCCATTGCTATTGCTTTTATAGAAGACGATGAAATCATAATTGAATCATTTTTAGACGGCACAGAAGTATCTGTAGGCGTCATAACGTACAAGGGTGAAACCAAAGTGCTGCCAATCACAGAAATTGTTTCTGAAAATGATTTTTTTGATTACGAAGCAAAATATTTAGGAAAATCTCAAGAAATAACGCCAGCACGATTAACCCCCGATCAAGAAGAAAAAGTAAACGTACTTGCAAAAAAAGTATATGAAGTTTTAAAAATGACAGGGTTTTCCCGAAGCGAATATATTTTTAAAGACGGAGAACCGCATCTATTAGAAATGAATACTGTTCCAGGTTTAACCAAGGAGAGTATTTTACCCCAGCAAGCAGCTGCAGCTGGCATTTCGCTATCCGATTTATTTGATAATGCCGTTGAAGAAGCGATAAAATAATCTACTCACATATCAATAATATTATTTGGTTATATTTGAATTTAAACATAACCAAACTATATGATTTTTTACGGCACTAATTCTTCTCGATTAAAAGACGGACAACTTCCTAATGTGACTTGCCCTAACTGTGAGAACCAAACATCAATGACATATAGCGTATTTGGAAAATATGCTTACCTCTATTGGATTCCTATTTTTCCTATGGGTAAAGTCAATGTTTTAGAATGCAATAGTTGCAAACGCACGTATAAACTAAAAGAATTACCAGAACAAATACAGCGCAAGTTTGAAACAGAAAAGCACACCGGTATCCCTTTTTTACACTTTAGTGGTTTAGCTATTATTCTTCTAGCTATTGGTTATTTCAGTTACTCTGGAGCCAAACACAAAGAAGATGAAGCAGAATATATAAAAGCACCTGCCATTGGTGATGTGTATTCCATAGAATCTGAAGCAGCTGGGCATTATACCACTATGAAAGTAACTAAAGTAGAAGGAGATAGTGTTTTTCTGGTGTTTAATGATTATGAAATTGATAAGCGTTCTGCTATTTATAAAATCGACAAAAGTGAAAATTATACAGATGCTAATGATGCGCTAACGAAAGAGCAATTACAATTCTTATACGAAGAGAAAGAAATTTTTAATATTGATCGAGATTAGTAAATAATTCTCCAAGTTAAGATTTGTATATTTGAGTAATTATATCTTCCTATTGGGTAGATTAAGAGAGGCTATTTATGAAACGTGCCATTTTCCCAGGATCTTTCGATCCATTAACTTTAGGACATTACGACATCATTAAACGTGGTGTCACACTTTTTGATGAAATCATAGTTGCCATTGGTGTAAATGCATCAAAAAAATATATGTTTTCTTTAAAAGAACGGCAGCAATTTATTATCGATGCTTTTAAAGATGAGCCCAAAGTTAAAGTGGTAACTTATGAAGGTTTAACAGTAGATTTTTGCTTAAAAAACAATGTAGAGTTCATATTAAGAGGCCTAAGAAATCCGGCAGATTTCGAGTTTGAAAAAGCTATTGCACATACTAATAGGGATTTGGCCCCAATTGAAACCATCTTTTTACTAACCTCAGCCGATACATCATATATCGCTTCTTCAATTGTACGTGATGTAATTAGAAATAATGGCGACTATACTAAGTTGGTTCCTGATAGCGTTAGGGTTAAATAAATATCTTTCTTAAACGTATTTCCCCATGAGATTTTTCATTGCTTTATTTATCTCCCTAAGCATATTCAACTATAAATCTAGCGAACAACATTTACATGATTTTGAATCAGATATTTTAAAAATCAAAAAAATCAATAATCATATTTTTCAGCATATTTCTTTTATCCAGACTAATGAATACGGAAAAGTAGCTTGTAACGGCATGGTGTATCTTAACAAAGATGAAGCTATTATCTTTGATACTCCTGTTAATGATAGTGCCTCAAAGCAATTAATAGATTGGGTTACAAAAACGAATCACAAAAAAATCAAAGCATTAGTTATTACTCATTTTCATAATGATTGTCTTGGTGGTATTCAAGAATTTCATAAAAAAAACATACCATCTTATGCTAATGAACTTACAATAAAGTTAGCAAAAAAAGACAGTGTAGAACTTCCGCAAAATAGTTTTAAGAATAGAATTCAATTTGAAATAGGCGGGAAAATAGCTACTACAGAATTTTTTGGAGAAGGGCATACATCTGATAACGTTATAGGATATATTCCGAAGGAAAAAGCATTATTTGGTGGGTGTCTAGTAAAAAGTGTTAATGCTGGCAAAGGTTATTTAGGAGACGCTAATGTTTTAGAATGGTCCAACACCATAGCAACAATAAAAAAGACATATCCAGACTTAGAAATTGTGATTCCCGGTCATGGTAAAAATGGTGGTATTGAATTACTAGACTATACTGCAAACTTGTTTAAACAATAGTTTTATATGTAATGCTTAGTAATAACCTTAGAGATTGCATAAAATAGTATCCAGTAGTGTTTGTGTTAAGCAATAATCTTGTCTTCTCTCCCCCTATTATTCATACCTTCAAGTATGGTTTTAATAAAATTATCGGTATAAAAAGGTTTTAAAATATAGCCATCCATATCATAAAAAATAATATTTCGTTTTACCTCTTCAGAGGTAGCTGCTGTGAGGGCTATTATGGTAATATCTTGATCAAAATGCCTTATTTTTTGTGTCGTTTCATATCCATTAATCTCAGGCATATTTAAATCCATAAGCACGCAATCGTATGTTTTTTCTTTTGTTCTGCTTATAGCCTTAAATCCATTATCCACGACATCACAATCTAAGCCTAATTGATCTAATAATTTTTTAGTAACTAGTTGATTTATTTTATTATCATCTACTACTAAAAAACGTTTTCCTTTTAGTTCATCAAGACCTTGATTATTATCTAATTCATTAAGTGTTATACTTGAGGTTTTACCGAAATTAAGATTAAAATAAAAGGTAGCACCTTCATTCAGTTTACTTTCAATGTGGATATCGCTACCCATCATAACTAATAATCGTTTTACAATAGAAAGTCCTAGACCTGTACCTTTATATGAATTATCATTTCTAGAGCGCTCTTGATAGAAATCTTCAAAAATATTCTTTTGCTTATCTTTTGGTATGCCTATACCGTCATCTTTGATCGCAAAATAAATTTCTTCTGTATTATCATCTAGTTTTACCTGTTTAATTTCAATTTCTACAATACCGTTTTTTGTGAATTTTACAGCATTAGAAATTAAATTTATCAATACTTGAGACAATTTCAAGGAGTCTCCAACCAGTCGGTTGGATATGGAATTATCATATTTTAATTTTATTTTATTATTTGAGTCTCTAAGGGCAAACTCTAAAGAGTCAACAATATTAGCAATTAATGTCTTTAAGCTAAAGTTAATTTCCTCAACTGATAATTGACCAGATTCTATCTTATTCAATTCTAACACATTATTTATTAAAGACAATAAATGATTGCCAGAGAATTTTAAAGACTCTAAATATTCTTTATTCTTGTCATCAGTACTTTCGTTGAGTAGAATGTTGGACAATTCAATAACACCATAAAGTGGCGTTCGTAACTCGTGACTTATTTCCGAGTAAAATTCACTTTTAACTCTAGATATATTTTCTGCGATATCTCTCGCTACTTTTAGTTGTCTATTATTTTTTATTGCTAGATATATGGCTATGAGTAGTAAAAAAGTTAATACTACTAAAAGAATGTTATTACGTTTAGACTTTAATAATTGGGTTTCTTGTGTTGCCTGTTCTTTTTCCACAAAACGTAATTTTTCTTCACTTTCTTTTACTTTATATTTAGCCTCAATTGTTTTTGCTAATTCTACATTCTCTATCTTATTAATAGAATCGTGTATTAGCATATATTTATCCATAATATCAAGAGCTTTTTTATAGTCTCCACCTTCTTTACTTAATCTTGATTTGTCTTTATAGATTTCTTCTATCAAACTTAAATAAGCATTTTCATGAGCTAACATGTATGCTTTATTAAAATATAATTCTGATTCTTTAAAACGCTTTAATTTGTAATAAGTAAACCCATAGTTTGCATATATATAACCATAAATAACATTATCCTCATCAAGACCAACAGCTTCTGCATTAGAAGTTGCTTTATTTAAATAATTTAGTGATTGTTGATACTTCTTCTTATGATGAATTAAAATACTGGCAACATTTAAATTAGGATATATGAGTGATTCTCTATATTGAAATGCTTCACTAATTTTTAATGCTTTTTTATAAGACACATAGGCCTCATCAATCATATCGAAATCTTCGTAAGTAACCCCAATGTCATTGTAAATTATAATGATACTAGCTGTATCTTTAGCTTTAACAAAGTAATCTCTTGCCTTAAATGAGTATTCAAAAGCCTTATTCTTGTCCTTTAGCTCAGCATATGAAAAACTTAGACTATTGTATGCCTTACCAATGAGATTATACCTATCAGAGTCTTCTAAAAAAGAAAGGACTTTTTTAGAAAGTTCTATAGATTTTCCATGTTCACTCTTGTTATTTAACTCAAAAGCGTTATTAAGTAAATCAAAAATAGAATCTGCTTGTTTATCAGAAATCTCCTGAGCATACGCTAAGACAGGTATACAAAGAAAAAATAAACATCTTATAAAACTGCGTTTCATATGATAAATTTGGGAGGTGCAATGTAGTGAATTTATCTTAAAAATATGCATTACATCGAATAAAAATACGTTTAATCGATTATTTAATTGCTTTGTATAAGAATTAATGGTCGCTTTTCTATCAATTAGATTAGTTTACCCGTCTTATTAAATAAAATATTACCACTTGATTTGGAAACACTTATAAATGAAACATATATTGAAAACAGAAAACAATTACTATATATAATAATTGTAACATTTTGCTATAATTAGCTACATATAAGTAGTTAATTACCAACACTCCATGCTATACAACATCTCATATATTTTATTTAAATTAAAGATAATACAGCCCTCTGCAAACGCAATTGACTTTTGGATGGATACTAAGGATGTTCTAAAATTAGAGTATGCGCTTAAGCATGGTAACTACAACACACGAAAATTGGCTGCTGAAGCATTAGAACATGCGGGACAATGCTCTTCTGTACCTGTATTACTGCATGCTATGAATGATAAAGTACAAAATGTCTCTATTGCTGCTTTAAATACATTAGAAGCTTTAGGCTGTAGTGATGACTTGGTTATTTCTATTACTAAAAAGCGTTTTAATTGGGTAAAAAATCTTAGAGACAAAGAGGCTAAACAAGAAGCGAATAAAGGTAAAAAGTATAATATCTACCGTTGGGAGCGTGCTAGTAAAAGGTCTTTTGAGCGTGTGAAAGAACAGTTAAAAAAACCAATGCGGTAACTTTAGTTTTTAGTCACAGTTGGCAGGTACAACTTAAACTCAATACTCAATACTCAAACTTAAAGCACCTATACTAAATAGAATAATTAAATTATCTAAAACTAGACGTAATTTGCGTTAGGGATTGAAACGGCATCCTTTTTTGAGGCACGAGAAAAAGATATAGTGAAAAGCCCGCCCCGACCTAAGGAGGGGAACGCCCAAATACACAATAACAAAATGTTACAATTTATATTCTGAAAGTGGTTTTGTAAATGCTTCTGGGTTTTCGGCTAAATGATAGCGTGGGTCGTCAATATCTTCGACAATTACTTCTCTAAATTTTGGACTCGCTTTATACAAAAGCACTTTACAATCTTCGCTTAGGTGTTTAAGCTTTATGGACTTTCCTGCAGCTTCATATTTCTCTACTAAATTATGAATAGCTTCTAAGGCAGAATGGTCACTTACACGCGATTCTACGAAATCTATTTCTACATGTTCAGGGTCATTTTTCACATCAAACTTGTCATTAAATGCTTTAATTGAGCCAAAGAACAATGGCCCCCAAATTTCATAAACTTTGGTTCCATCGTCTTTCATGCGTTTTCTGGCACGAATGCGTTTGGCATTTTCCCATGAGAACACCAAAGCACTAATAATAACACCTGCAATAACGGCAACAGCCAAGTCCTTCCAAACGGTAATTAAGGATACAGCGATTAATACGATGGCATCGGTGATGGGTATTTTTCGTAAAATTCTAAAACTACTCCACGCAAATGTGCCGATAACTACCATGAACATCACACCAACGAGTGCTGCAATAGGCACTTGCTCAATGAGTCCAGAGGCAAATAGAATGAATATTAATAGTGCAACCGCCGCTACAATTCCAGAAAGTCTACCACGACCACCGCCTTTTATATTAATTAACGATTGTCCGATCATGGCACAACCTCCCATACCTCCAAAGAAACCTGTAATGATGTTTGCTCCACCTTGTGCCATACATTCTCTATTGGCATTCCCTCTAGTTTCGGTAATTTCATCAACTAAATTAAGTGTCATTAACGATTCTATTAAACCAATGGCAGCAAGAATTACTGCGTATGGCCCAATAAACCATAGTGTTTTTAGTGTAAATGGTACTTTGCTAAATATATCTGTTTGAAATTCTGGCAAACCTCCTTTTAGGCCTTCTCCACCTCCATCACGAATAAAACTACCTACAGTAGCTACATCTAAATTTCCAAAAATTACTATTGCAGAAACCACTAAAATGGCAATTAAAGCTTCAGGTAATTTTTTTGTTAGCTTAGGCAAACCGAACATTATACCCATGGTTAAGGCTACTAAACCTAACATAATCCACATTTGAGAACCTGTAAACCAATCACCATTAGCATCCTTAAATAAGTTTAATTGTGATAAGAAAATTACGATTGCCAATCCGTTTACAAACCCCATCATTACTGGATGCGGAATTAAGCGTACAAATTTCCCGAGTTTTAAAACACCCGCTAGCACTTGTATAATCCCCATTAAAATTACAGTTACAAACAAATAGTATAAACCAAGTTGTTCTGAGGCTTCACCCATGGCGTTACCTTCTGCAACCAAACTTACCATAACTACAGCCAAAGCTCCAGTGGCTCCACTAATCATACCTGGTCGGCCTCCAAAAATTGAGGTAATTAAGCCAATCATAAATGCTGCATATAAACCAACTAAAGGATCTACTCCTGCAACAAAGGCAAAAGCTACTGCCTCTGGTACTAAAGCCAATGCTACGGTTAATCCACTTAAAATATCGTTTTTAGCGTTTTTGGCACGCTTTCTAAAAAATGCAGTCATGGTTTGCTTTTTGAAGCTGCAAATTTACAGTTTAAAACATGGTAGACAAGAAATGAGAGTACTATTTGAATATTTTGAAAAGACTTCTAATGAAAAACATCACTGTGTTTTTTCCTTTTACCCTTTTCTTTTGGATTAAAAACTCTTGATTCTATCTATTTCAAATAGACCCTTAACCAACAAAATTAATTAATTGACACAAAGCACTTTATATAAAATATATGGTAATTACAAACCATGAATCAATTCTCCCTATAAATGACAGTATTTTACCATGAAATCAATGTCAAATTACGTTATTTCAGGTCATTATAAATCGCAGATAACAACAACCATTAAGATCATTTGTATAAAAAAATGAAAACAACGCAAACGTTTTGCTATGCTTTAATAATATTTCAAATATCGTGTGTTGCCCCTCAAAAACCAGAGTTTGATTTTAAAGAAGGGTTGGTTTACATAGATGCTTTTGCATCTACCCTTAAAGGTGAGTCGTATGTTAATCTTTACTCAAGTGGTTATAAATTTAATAAGTTCTCTAATATCTTCATTTCTGGTGCGTCTGTAAATTTCAGAAACACCATTACTAATGCTATTATAGCTCTTATTGAGGAAAATGATATTTATTTGCCGCCAAACGATTTTTGTGTTTCTGAAGGTGAATCTTGGGAATTACTTGTTAGCTTACCAAACGGACAAAACTATCAATCGTCAACTGAGATTGTAGAAAAGTCAGTTGGTTTTTCAGGTCTAAAATCTGTATATAGTACTAACCTCATATTTAGGGAAGGCTCTAATGATTTTTTACCTGGCCATTATTTATCGCTGGATATAGAAGACCCTCCTAATGAAAAAAACTTCTACTACTGGAGATTTCGATCTTTTGAAGATATTGATGTGTGTCAAACAGAAATGGGGACATATCTGCTGTGTGATTCTCAATGTTGGAAAATACGATTTAATGAAAATATAAAAGTGTTTTCAGATGAATTTAATGATGGAGGTTTTATAAATGCATTACCAGTAGCAGATGTACCCTTGTATAGTAAGAAAAATATTGTTGTGCAGATACATCAATACTCCATATCTCAATCGGCTTACAGCTATTTTAAAGTTATAAAAGATATAGTTGACGACAATAGCGGTATTAATGCACCTCCGCCTTCAGTATTTAGTGGTAATATATTCAATCCAGGCAATGATAAAGAATTTGTTTTAGGCAGATTTACAGTAGCTTCAACAACTTTTCAAAGCATATTCATAGATAGATTTGACATTCTTGAAGATCCTATTTTGCGTACGCCAAATTATGATTTATTACCAACACCTTGTTCGGAAAATCGTTTTAGAACATCAATAACACCTGTAGGATGGGAAAATTAAAAAATTTATCAGTCAATTATAAAAATAGCTTTCTACTTTTTAGTTGTTTTTTATTATTTCAATTATCAAGTTGTGTTGACCCAGAAAAACCAAAGTTTGAGTTCAAAGAAGGTCTTATCTATGTAGATGCTTTTGCATCTTCTATCATAGGCGAATCGTATGTTAATTTATCTGCCTCAGGTTTTAAGTTTAATAAGTTTACTAATAACTTTATTTCTGGTGCATCAGTAAATTTCAGGAACACTACTACTAATACTGTTGTAACTCTAATAGAAGAAAATAATATTTATTTACCTCCTAGTAATTTTTATGTCTCAGAGGGAGAATCTTGGGAGTTACTTGTTAGTTTACCAAATGGAGAAAGCTATCAATCACTACCTGAAAATGTAAAAAAGCCAATTGAGTTTTCTGATCTTAAATCTGTATATAACCCCGAACTTCTCTTTATGGAAGGCATTAATGATTTTATTCCAGGACATTTTATATCTATAGATGTCAATGACCCAGATAATGACACTAATTTTTATTATTGGAGATATAAATCATTTGAAAGAATACAAATCTGTGAGATATGTACCAATTCGATATTTAGAGGTGGTAAATGCGATGATGAAGCTCCTAATCCTACATCATTTCAGTATGTTGTTTCGTATTGGTGCGATTCTGACTGCTGGAAAATACGACCTAACGAAACCATTAAACTATTTTCTGACGAATTTAGTAATGGTCAGCTTATTAACGCGCTTCCTGTTGCAGATATACCATATTATGCATCAGGAAATATCCTCGTTGAAATTCAACAATATTCTTTATCAAAATCTGCATACGAATATTTTAGAGTATTAAAAGATGTTGTTGAAAATAATAATGGCCTTAACGCTCCTCCACCCGCAGCACTCATTGGTAATATGTTTAATACAAATGATGCTAATGAATTTGTTTTAGGCCGTTTCACTGCAGCTTCAGCGACTAAAAATCGTTTATTCATCGACCGTTCAAATGTAAAAGAGTCACCCATATCACCTATACCCATTACCCGTAAAGAATGGTGTGATTTGGGTTGCCCTCCTCAAGAGTGTAGAGATTTTACTTGCGATCCTGTAACTCAAGCACCATGTACTGAAAACAGATTTAGAACTGGTTTTATGCCTGATGGTTGGCAACAATAAAGATTTAAAGTATTTAATTATGAAAATAATATTTTTTTCCACTTTTTGTTTTTTTGCCTTCTTTTTATCAGGAAGTGCCCAAAACTCCGTATTTAATTTAACTTTTAAAGTAGTTAATAAAAATACTAACAAGCCTTTAGAAAATGTACAAATTTCTATATCACCATGTAATTGCGGAGGAGTTACAGATACTAATGGATTACTTTCTCTGGAACTTCCAAAAAACAACTATACTATTCAATTCTCTTATATAGGTTATACAACATATACTGATAAATATGAATTGAATAAAAATAGTTACCTAGAAATAAGTCTGTCTGAAAACAACGAACAACTGTCTCAAATAGTTGTTTTAGCAAAAAAAACAAATGAAAACATAGAGTCTCCACAAATGGGCGCTTTAAAATTAACCCCTAAAGAATTAAAAAAACTACCAAGTGCATTAGGAGAAATAGATGTTTTAAGAAGTATTACATTACTGGCTGGTGTTAATAATGCTGGTGATATAAGCAATGGTGTATCGGTAAGGGGAAGTTCTCTTGATCAAAATTTAATTCTTTATGATAATGCTCCAGTTTTTAACCCCACCCATCTATTTGGCTTATTTTCTGTTTTCACACCTGATGCGTTGTCTTCTGTAGATTTATACAGAGCTAATGTACCCTCTCGATATGGAGGAAGAGTAGCTTCTGTTCTTGACATTAAAGCAAAAAGACCTTATGTAGATTCTCTTAAACTTAAAGGTGGTATTGGCTTAGTTTCTAGCAGGTTTTTAATTGAAACTCCTATCAAAAAAGATAAACTAATGGTTATTGCTGGTGCTAGAGTAGGATTAACCGATTTTTTGTTACCCATAGTTTCAAAACGTTTAAAAAACACAAAGGCTAAGTTTGGTGATGCCACGGTTAAATTGCTATACCTACCTACTAAAAAAGACCAAATTGCTTTTACTGGATTTGTATCACGAGATTTTTATCAATTAGATTTAGTGTCTAAAGTTGAAAATGTAAACGCAGAAAGTAATCAATATGACTTTAGCACATATAACGGCACACTAGACTGGATTCATTCATTTAACGATAATACTGCTCTAAAAACAATAGTAGTTGGAAGCGAGTATACGCCTAAAATTATATTTCCTGAGTTCGAGAGTAATAATGAAATTGTATATCAATCTAAAATCAAATATTTAAGTTTAATTTCTGAATTATCAAAAAAACATGGTAATACTTTCAATTACTATCTTGGTATTCAAGCTAACAGATATAACATCGAACCTGGTACCTTGAAACCAGGAAATTCAACTAGTATTGTACCTGTGTCTTTACGTAGTGAGACAAGTTATGAACTATCAGGGTATTATAATGCTATCTGGAAACCAAATGACAACTTATCGTTATCTGCTGGAATACGTTATAATAACTTCAGATTTGTGGGTCCATACAATGCGGCATTATACAATGCCACTGGTGATGAAATAATTGACACTCAGTTTTTTAATAAAGGTGAAAAAGTAAAATCTTATAATAATATTGAACCTCGATTAGGACTCTCCTATAAATTAAATCCCTCAACCTCAATAAAGGCTAGTTTTGCAAAAATAAATCAATATTTACAAAATGTTTATAATACGACAACACCTTTACCTACATCTCGTTGGAAAACAGCTGATATAAATATAAAACCACAAGTTGGCAACACTTATGGTTTTGGTGTCTATAAAAATTTCAATAACAATAGCATTGAAATGGGTTTAGAAAGTTATTATAGAGATACTAATAATGTTTTAGCATATAAACCGGGAGCTGATTTTTTTCTTGAAGAGTTTCTAGAGCAAGATGTTATTCAGGGCCAAGGAAAATCATATGGAATAGAACTAAGCTTCAAGAAATCTACTGGTAAAATTAATGGCTGGTTTAATTACACATGGTCAAGAAGTTTTTTAAAGCATTTTAGTACTAAACTAGCAGATCGAATAAATCAAAATGATTGGTATCCATCGGATTTTGATCGACCACATGTTTTTAATGGTACAATTAATTTTGATGCCCATAAGCATCATAAGTTTAGCTTTAACTTTACTGCACAATCAGGAAGGCCTTATACCATAGCGAACAGCTTTGTAAAGATACAGGATATTGAAGTGCCCATTTTTCTTGAACGTAATAACTCAAGACTTCCAATGTACCACAGACTAGATTTATCATGGCACATCCGTTTTAACAAAAACAAAAACAATAAACGCTGGCTAAACGATTGGACATTTACAGTTTACAACCTATACTCAAGAACCAATCCTTTCAATATTTTCTATACTCAGCGAAATAGTACTACTAGAAGTGATGATTTTATATTTCAAGATAGCCCTCTGGCAGCTTACAGCATTTCGGCACTAAATAGTCCATTATTTTCTTTAACCTATAATTTCACATTTCAATAAATAAATCACGGCCCTACCCTTCTACCAATTTGAATGCTTTTTTTTCAATTGAAGAATAATTTGAAATTATCGTAGTTTTAGCTTTCAAAATTAAACTATGAGAAAAATTATCTTATTGCTCTTTTTGGTAGTGGCTTGTGAAATTTCTAAAAACCCTATCAATTATGATTTTGAAACGCAATTTGAAATATCTGATGGATTAGAAACTGCTACTTATGAAGAAACCATCAGTTTCTACACTGAATTAGCTAATGCCTATCCTGAAATATCAATAGATACAATCGGAGCAACAGATTCTGGAAAACCATTACATCTTGTTACACTAGACCCTGATATGGTGTTTGATTTTGATGTTATTAGAGATAACAAACGCACTTTATTAATAAATAATGGCATACATCCAGGAGAATCTGATGGTATTGATGCTACAATGTTACTATTTCGAGACTTCGTTCAGGGCAAAATAGAAATGCCTAAAAATGTAGTTATTGCTACAATTCCTGTGTATAATATTGGTGGGAGTTTAAATAGAAATTCTACAACACGTACTAATCAAAATGGACCAAAGTCATATGGGTTTAGAGGAAACGCGCGTAACTATGATTTAAATAGAGATTTTATAAAATGTGACACTAAAAATGCAAAGACGTTTGCTCTAATATTTCATACAGTAAAGCCAGATGTATTTATAGATAATCATGTAAGCAATGGTGCAGATTATCAATATACACTTACACATTTATTCACACAGCATAATAAACTAGGCGACAAACTTGGAAATTATTTACACACTGAAATGATGCCAAATTTAGAAGAAAAATTAAAGAAAAAGGATTGGAGCATCACGCCTTATGTCAATGTTTTCAATAGTGTTCCAGAAAAAGGTTTTTCTCAATTTATGGATTATCCAAGATACTCCACTGGTTATACTACCTTATTTAACACTTTAGGAATGATGGTGGAAACGCATATGTTAAAACCCTACAAACAACGTGTTGAAGGTACTTATGAATTAATGAAAAGCATGATTGAAATTGTAGATACTGATTCTGAAAACATCAAAAATCTACGAAAAGAAATGCCGCTTTTAATACACAAAAACCAACATTACACTTTAGATTGGGAAATTGATACTACTCAGACTTCAACATTAAATTTTAAAGGTTATGAGGCTGATATTTTAAAAAGTGAAATCACAGGCTTTAATCGGTTAAAGTATGATAGAACAAAACCTTTTACTAAGTCAATAAACTATCAAAATCACTACAAACCAAAATTAAAAATTGAAATACCTAGCGCTTATATCGTTCCGCAAGGATGGCACAATGTTATAGAATTATTAAAGTTGAATCAAGTTGAAATGATGGCTTTTAAAAAGGACACTATTTTGAATGTAGAACTGTATCATATAAATAATTACGAAACACGAAAGACACCATATGAAGGTCATTATCAACATTACAATACAAAAATCACTTCATCTGAACAACAAATAAAATTCCCTAAAGGAGATTATGTTGTTAAAACCAATCAGTATGCATTTAGATATTTGATGGCTACATTAGAGCCACAGGCACCTGACTCATTTTTTAATTGGAATTTCTTTGATACCATTTTACAACAAAAGGAAGGATTCTCACCTTATGTTTGGGAAGACAAAGCATTAGAACTATTAGAAAACGACCCAAAACTTAAAAAAGAATTTGAGCATCGTAAAAAAGATTTAACCGAATTTAATAACAATTGGTATGCGCAATTGGATTGGTTACACAAGCAAAGTGAACATTACGAATCAGCACATATGCAATATCCAGTATTTAGGGTGAAATAAATTTTAATGAATAAGAATTTTGATATTAGCATACGAGTTTTCCATAGCCTTTTCAATTTTCTTTTTTCCTAACCATTTCACTTTGGTAATCCCTTCTTTTTCTTGCGGATACAATTTACCGTCAAAAGACGTTTGCATTTCAAACCAATAAGTGATTTTTATTCTGTAGCGTCCGCGACGCTTAAAAATATGATAAGTGGTTTCTAATGGTTTTACAATTTTTAATCCTTCTACACCTGTTTCTTCTTCAACTTCACGTATCGCTGTTTCTTCTATACTTTCTTTTTTCTCTGCTTTTCCTTTTGGCAAATCCCATTTTCCATTTCTAAAAATAAAAAGAATCTTACCATCTCTATTATAAACTTTACCTCCGCCAGCAATAACATTTGGTGCCTTTTTTAAAAAAAACTTTAATAGCTTTTTTTCGTTTTTATGAATTAAACGTGCCTCTTTTAATGACGATGAATTTAGTTTTCTAACAATATCTCTTAGAACAATTTTTTTTAGATCATAGTTTTTAATGCCTTTCTTATCCTTGGGTTTAGTGGATAAGATTATAGGTTTATCACCAACAAATATTTTATACATAAAGCGATTGTTAACTATTTCTAGTCGGTAAAAATATCATTTTTAAATACAAACTAAACATTGTTGAAAAAAATATTTTATTCGTCAAAAACTGATTATGTTATCCTAAATATATGTGTAATTTTGCAACATGATTTTTAATAAAGATATCGCCAAAAAAACAGCCGAAGTTTTATTACAAGTAAACGCTATAAAACTGAGTCCTAAAGAACCTTTCACTTGGGCTTCTGGTTGGAAATCACCAATTTATTGTGATAACCGAATTATTTTATCATTTCCACCAATTCGTAACTATGTTCGAGAAACCATGGCAAAACATATTGAACGCCAATACGGAAAGCCAGATGCCATTGCTGGAGTTGCTACCGGGGCTATTGGTATTGGAATGTTAGTCGCTGAATACCTAAACTTGCCGTTTATTTACGTAAGGCCAGATGCAAAAGGACATGGTCGAAAAAATCAGATTGAAGGTTTTATTGAAAAAGGACAAAATGTAGTAGTTGTTGAAGATTTAATAAGCACAGGAAAAAGTAGTTTAAATGCCGTTAAAGCCTTACGAGATGGCGGTATTAATGTAAAAGGGATGGTTGCCATTTTCACCTATGGATTTGACATTTCAAAAGAAAATTTTGAAAAAGAAAATGTAGCATTACAAACCCTTGGTAATTACGAAAGCCTTCTAGAGCAGGCATTGCAAACTAACTATATTGCTAAAAGTGAGGTAGAGTTATTGTCAGAGTGGAACTCCAATCCTAGTGAATGGAACGCTATTTGATATGAAATATCTGGTTTAGTTACAAAGTCTATCAAACATTAAGACTATCAACTAAATTAAATGATTTAATAAATAACAATTTAATAGTATTATGAATTTAGAATCTCCAAAAGTAAATATATCTAAAACACCTGAAGATACTTTTAATTTCATATCTGATGTAAAGAATTTTGAAGCGTTAATGCCTGAAAATATTAGCAAATTTGAAGTCCTTGATGATGACAAATTTTTATTTGCATTAAAGGGAATGCCCGAAATTGTATTAAAGAAGAAAGAAGCACTACCTCCAAACAAAATTGTTTTTGGTGCCGCTGGTGGAAAAATTGATTTTTCGTTAACTGCTCTCATCACTGAAAATGGTGCTACAAATAGTGATGTTCAATTACAATTTAGTGGTGATTTTAATCCGATGATGGCTATGATGATTAAAAGTCCTATTTCAAAATTTATTGAAACCTTAGTGACCAATTTACCTAAATCAATTTAGTACATTAAAGTAATATCCTTTAGTGCATAGGATTTTATAATATTATCTTCCAATAATACTTGTAAATCACCAGACTGCTTTATAGATTTTATATAACCTGAAAACAAATTACCCTCACTATCTTTAAATGTTGAGGGTTTATCTTTTCTAAATAGATATGTTTCATATTCTTCTTTTAATTCATGTAAACTTCTATTTTTTAACTTTGAAACGTAGAATTTGATATTGGAAATAATACTATCTAAAAGTTCATCTATGTCATAAATATGTCCCGTAATACTTTTTAATGAAGACGCATTTGGCAATCCTTTGAATTTATTTTGATTCACATTTAAACCAATGCCTATAATTGAAGCATTAATTTTACCCCGTTTCATGACATTTTCAATTAAAACACCACAAATTTTCTTGTTTTGTGACAAAATGTCGTTAGGCCATTTAATATGTATTTGCGGAATTAAAAACGAATTTAAGCTTTGCCTCAAAGCCAAAGCAGTAGCAATACTTATAAAAAAAGGGTATTCCAAATCAAACTTAGAAACATCAACAAACACACTAAACATCAAGTTTTTTGAGGCTTCTGACGACCAATTTGAGCCCATTTGTCCTTTTCCTTTAGCTTGATATTTTGTTGTAACTACCGTAAAATCCTCTACATTTTGTGTACCAATCATTTCTCTTAAAAAAGTATTCGTAGAGTCAATGGCATCAAGTTTGATTATAGGCATTTACAAGTTATTTTTGTGGTTTAGAATCTTGTGAAAATTTTAAAGCATAAAGAACTAAAAAAATAATAACTTTGCACAAATTAAATAAAATTAATGGCGAAAGAAAAAATAAGCGCAGATCAGTTAATATCAGTCATAATTAGTGGAATTGAAGATGTAAAGGGTAAAGAAATAAGTATTTTAGACCTCAGGGAAATTGAAAATACAGTTTGCGACTATTTTATCATTTGTGAAGGAACTTCAAATACACAAGTTAACGCTATCGTTAATTCAATTCAGAAAAAAGTAAGTAAGGAACTTAAGGATCATCCTTGGCATGTTGAAGGTGCCGATAATGCAGAATGGGTGTTATTAGACTATGTGAATATTGCTGTACATGTGTTTCAAAAACATATCAGAGAGTATTATGACATTGAAAGCCTTTGGGGAGACGCAAAAACAACAGTAATAGAAACAAGTTACTAAAAACAAAACATGGCAAAAGACAATAAAAATATAAAAGAAAAGAAACCAAAGTTCAGTCCGTATTGGATTTATGGGATTATATTATCCTTATTTTTGGTATTTACACTTTTTAATAACAGTGGCGTTGATAGTGGAAATAAAACAAACCCAACACAATTCTTTAAATTTGTTAAAGATGGAGATGTTGCTAAAGTAGAAATTGTAAATAGAAGACTTGCTAAAGTTTATCTAACTAAGGAAGCTTCTAAAAAAGAAGTTCATAAAAAATCTAAACCAACCAGTTTTAGTTTCTCAACAGCCCAAACTCCTAACTATAGGTTTGAGTTTGGTGAATTAGAAATCTTTCAAAATGAGTTGAATACTATTATTGAGGATGAAAATTTAGATTTAGAACCCGTTTATTTAACAGAGGAGAATCATTTGGCAGACTTCCTCATAGGAATTTTACCATTTGTCCTTTTAATTGGTGTTTGGATATTTATTATGCGTCGTATGTCTGGCGGCGGAGGCGGAGGCGCTGGTGGGCAAATTTTCAATATTGGAAAATCTAAGGCAAAACTATTTGACCAGAATACTGAAGTTAAAACTACATTTAAAGATGTTGCAGGTTTAGAAGGTGCCAAAGAAGAAGTTCAAGAAATCGTAGATTTCTTAAAATTTCCAGAAAAATATACAACACTTGGAGGTAAAATTCCAAAAGGCGCATTACTTGTAGGACCTCCTGGAACTGGTAAAACCTTATTAGCAAAAGCAGTAGCAGGTGAAGCAAAAGTGCCTTTCTTCTCACTATCTGGTTCTGATTTTGTTGAAATGTTTGTTGGTGTTGGTGCATCTCGAGTTCGTGACTTATTCAAACAAGCAAAAGAGAAATCACCTTCAATTATTTTTATAGATGAAATTGACGCTATTGGTCGTGCTCGTGGTAAAAATGCGATGTCTGGAAGTAATGATGAACGCGAAAACACACTAAATCAACTATTGACAGAAATGGATGGTTTTGGTACTAACACCAATGTTATCGTTATGGCTGCGACTA
This sequence comes from uncultured Flavobacteriaceae bacterium, assembly GCA_947502975.1. Lineage (GTDB taxonomy): Bacteria > Bacteroidota > Bacteroidia > Flavobacteriales > Flavobacteriaceae > Jejuia. Next base: position 482,959 of record CANNBV010000002.1, on the reverse strand, counting down.
ACAGAGCTGATATTTTAGACAAAGCTTTAATGCGTGCTGGACGTTTTGATAGACAAATTTTTGTAGACCTACCTGACGTTCGTGAACGTAAAGAAATATTTGAAGTACATTTAAGACCTCTCAAAAAAACTAAGGATTTAGATACCGATTTCTTATCTAAACAAACACCCGGTTTCTCAGGAGCAGATATTGCGAATGTATGTAATGAAGCTGCTTTAATTGCAGCTAGAAATGGTAAAAAAGCTGTAGACAAGCAAGATTTCTTAGATGCTGTAGATAGAATTATTGGTGGTCTAGAAAAGAAAAATAAAATCATTACACCAAGTGAAAAACAAGCTGTCGCTTTTCATGAAGCTGGTCATGCTACTGTAAGTTGGATGTTAGAACATGCTGCGCCTCTGGTAAAAGTTACTATTGTACCACGTGGTCGTTCTTTAGGTGCTGCTTGGTATTTGCCAGAAGAACGCTTAATTGTTCGTCCTGAACAGATGCTGGACGAAATGTGTGCTGCATTAGGTGGACGAGCAGCAGAAAAAGTGATTTTTGATAAAATTTCAACTGGTGCTCTAAGTGATTTAGAAAAAGTTACAAAACAAGCAAGAGCCATGGTTACCATTTATGGCTTAAGTGACAAAATAGGAAATCTCACCTATTATGATTCAGGACAGAGCGAATATGGGTTTACTAAACCATATAGCGAACAAACCGCAGAATTAATTGATAAAGAAATATCTGATATTATTGAAAAGCAATATCAACGTGCAATTAAATTATTAGAGGAAAACAAAGATAAATTAACAGAATTAGCAGAAGTTCTTTTAGAAAAAGAGGTGATTTTTAAAGATAATTTAGAAAAGATTTTTGGAAAACGACCTTTTGACAAAGAAGAACGCGAAACTCTTGACAAATAGCTAATATCGTTAAGCTTTTGGTAAAAATCTTAAATTAATCTTAGGAATAGTTTAAGATTTTTTATATTTGGAAAACTCTCAATAAAAAAGGTTAATAGCAAGTACCTGAATGAATCTTTTTAAGAAAATTTTTGGATCAAAAACAAAACAATCCGAAAAGGAAATAAAGTCTGACGACCGCGGTAAATATATGCCCGAACTCAAATTGCCTATAGATGAAAAGTTTACTATAAACTTTAAGGCTAATGGTGGTAAATTTTTGTATTGTGATGACTTAAACGAAGTGTTTTCAAACTTTAATTATATTATTCAGGAAAACTCATGGGAAAATAAACCAGCATTTATAATAGATGACAATCTTCAAGAAAAGTTTGGGTCATGTAATATTGATGCGACAAAAAAGTCTAGTGAAGCCACATATTTCCTAACTACTTGCGAAAATCTTATTGCTACTGATGGCTCTTTACTTATAAGTTCTAACCAAATAGCTACCAAAAAATTACCAGAATTACCCTTTAATGTTATTGTGTTTGCCACTACAAGTCAAATAGTTGATAATATCGGAGAAGGTCTTCGAGGTATTAAGTCTAAAAACCGACAACACATCCCTACAAACATTACAACAATAAAGCATTTTAAATCTGGAGATGAAAAAGATTTTTTAAGTTATGGCAGTAGTGCAAAAAACTTATATTTGCTGCTATTAGAAGATTTATAATTTTAAGTAGCTTATAAATATGAAAGACATGTTATTGCGCTCACTATCTGGTTTGCTATACGTAACGTTATTAATTGTTGTTTTAAGTTTAAATACACCTCACGCATTTATTATTCTGTTTTTCATCCTAGGTATTCTTTCCCTATATGAATTCAACAAATTAATTCAATTAAAAAGTATTGTTCCTTATTTTATCTTCGTTATTCTCTACATAGTTTTTGGCTATTGGCGGATGGTTTTAAGTTCGGATATGGGATTAGACGAAGCCACACAAATACTTATGGTTCTAACTATTTTTGTCAATTTATTTTTAATCAAAGATTTATTTTCAAGAAAATCCATTCCCCTGTTCATTACAAAACGTTTTATTATCACTACGTTTTACCTTTCAAGTGGTTTTGTGTTTTTAGTATTGATAGCAAGTGTATTTAGTCCAAAAATATTATTAGGATCTTTTATTCTGGTATGGGTGAATGATTCTTTTGCCTATTTAGTTGGAAAGAATTTTGGCAAACAAAAGTTGTTTGAAAAAATATCACCAAAGAAAACAGTGGAAGGTTTCCTAGGGGGTCTTTTTTTCTCATGTATTGCTAGTTACTTTATCTTTAGCTTAACAGAAACTCTAAATTTTACAAATTGGTTGATGCTTGCTATAATTATTACGGTTTTTGGCACCCTTGGTGATTTAATCGAATCAAAATTTAAGCGTCAGGCAGATGTAAAAGATAGTGGTACAATAATGCCTGGTCATGGTGGTTTGCTAGATCGTTTAGACAGCATAATTTTTGCTTCCCCTTTTATTTACTTATTTTTAAGAATTTTACACTATGTTTCATAAAGAAGGCCATAAAATTATCTTAATTACACTTGTAATTATAGTTGCATGTTTTTTACTTGTTGATAGCTTCATTCCTATCTTTTGGTTAAGAACACTTCTACTCATTGCACTACTAGTATTCTTAATTTTGATTTTACAATTTTTTAGAAATCCGAAACGGTATACACAACAAAACGATTCTAATGTCGTTTCACCAGTTGATGGTAAAGTGGTGGTAATTGAAGAGGTATTTGAAAAAGAATATTTTAATGAAAAACGTTTACAAGTAAGTGTATTTATGTCGCCATTAAATGTACATGTAACACGATTCCCAGTTAGTGGAAAGGTAGTTTTTAGCAAATATCATCCAGGAAAATATTTAGTGGCATGGCATCCAAAAGCTAGTGAAGAAAATGAACGCACCACTGTGGTTGTAGAAAATCCTAAATACGGGAAAGTACTTTACAGACAAATTGCTGGAGCCTTGGCAAAACGTATTGTAAATTATGCTAAAGTGGATGATAAAGCTAACCAAGGCAGTGATTCTGGGTTTATTAAATTCGGATCTCGTGTAGATTTATTTTTACCTTTAGATACGAATATTAAAGTAGGACTTAATCAGAAAGTACGAGGGGGAGAAAGTATCATAGCAGAAATTAATGAGTAATGCATCTTTAGATAAAGCTTTTGAAGAAGCAGTAGCGAGAGTTAATGCGCATACTACTCCGTTTCCTGCAGATACACTTTTAAAGCTCTATGCCTACTACAAAAAAGCAACCAACAACTACGGTAAACCACGTAGTAAAAAATCAATTATTAATGCATTTAAAACCAATGCGTTATTTCAAGTAAAAGATGTTACAGAAGATGAAGCAAAGCAAGCATATATAGATTTGGTAAATCAGTATTTCTTATATCGTAAATAAAAGCTTCATGAAAAAAGCCTCATTATTACTTGTATTTATCTATTGCATATTGAGTTGTGAATCACCTTTAGAATACAGTTATAATTCACTTCTTCAAACATTTAAAAATAAAACCGAGGTTATTGAATTGACTTCAAATAATGGGCACTCACGACTTTTTATTTCTCCTTTTCACCAAGGTAAAGTCATTGCCAGTAGTCATAATGGCGTGGATGGTTTTTATAATGGATGGGTTGATGTAAAAGCTTTAGAAGAAAGCACTGGTTTTGGTGGTGAAGAGCGTTTATGGTTAGGCCCTTTAGGTGGACAATTTTCATTTTACTTCCAACAGATAGAACCCATTAATGATGATAATTGGAAGGTTCCTAAACCAATTGATGCTGAGCCTTATGATGTAATTGATACTGGAAATGATTTTGTTAAAATGCATAAATCTATGCAGCTTACTAATTTTGTAGGTACTTCATTCAATTTAAAAATTGAAAGAACCATAAAACTATTACAAAAAGATCATATTGAACAAAATCTTAGTATTACTATTGATGAAAATATGAAATTTGTTGCTTTTCAAACAAAAAACAGATTAACTAACCATGATACTATTCCTTGGAAAAAGGAAACTGGTCTTGTTGGATTGTGGAGCGCTGGCATGTATCAAGGAACAGATGACACCGTTGTAATTATCCCATTAACAAATCAAGCTAAACTTGAGGATATATTGCAATATATGGGCAATCTAGATACCAGCAGATTACAATTAAAAGAAAACATTTTATTATATAAAGGAGATGGTAAGTATAGAAGTAAAATTGGTGTACCACCGCATTTATCTCCAGAAGTTTATGGGTGTTATTCTAAAAGTAAAAACCGACTTACTATCGTACAATACAAGAAAGAACTGGACACCTTATACTCCAATTCATTTGTTAGTATTCAAGATGAGCCTTATAAAGGTGAAGCTATACCTATTTACAATAATGGTTCTGATTTTTTTGAATTAGAATCTAATGCGCCTTTAAAAGAACTACAGCCTAGTGAAACCACTTCGCATTGGCATCGGGTATATCATTTTTCGAGTGATGAAACTAAACTGAATGAAATTTCGAAAAAACTTTTAGGAGTTGAATTGACAGATTGTAAGTTGGATTAATATGAAATTTAAGTCTCGAAAAGCAAATTTTAATGATATTGATGAACTTGAACGTTTAATTGAAATTTCAGCTAAATCTATAAATGCTAAATATTATACAAAATCTGAAATTAGTGCTGCATTAGGAAACGCATGGACTGTTGACAAACAGCTTATATTAGATGAAACCTATTGGTTAGTTGAAAACCAAAATAAAAAGATAGTTGGCTGTGGAGGATGGAGTAAAAGAAAATTATTATTCGGAAAATCTGAATCATTAGGCTCATCAAAAACTGAATTACTACCAGGTATTGATGCTGCAAGAATTAGAGCTTTCTTCGTACATCCAGAATATACTCGCATGGGTATTGGAAAAGAACTGCTCAAAAAATGCGAGGCTGAAGCTAAATCATTAGGATTTGACTCTCTAGAACTTGTGGCAACTTTAAGTGGCCAAAAGCTATACTCTGCAAATGGATACAAAAAAATAAAAGCCTACAAAGTTGAATTAGAAGACGGAATTACTAATAAAGTTATTTCAATGCATAAAAACATATAACAAAAATACCGTCTCTAATAAAACTCTATTTTAAACTAGCTAGACTAGCTTTAATAGTCTCAATTTTTGCTAGAGCATCTGCTTCTTTTTTCTTTTCACTAGCAACCACTTGTTCAGGTGCATTATTAACAAATCGCTCGTTTGATAATTTTTTCTGAACAGATTTCAGGAAACCTTCTGTATAGCTTAATTCTTCAGTAAGTTTTTTTACTTCTGCTTCAACATCAATAGCACCAGCCATTGGTATGAAATACTCGTTAGATTTTACGCGATATGTCAAAGCACCATCAACAGCTTCATCTACATAGTTTATACCTTCTAAATTTCCAAGTTTAGCAATTATTGTATCAAATGTATCAGTGGTATTTTCATTATTAATTACTGAAAACGGAATTGCATCCTTAAACGCAATATTCTTCTGCTTTCTGATATTTCTAATACCTGAAATTACTTCAGAAGCAAATTCAAATTCAGAAATCAAAGTAGTATTTATGGATTTAGCCCTTGGCCATTTTGCAACGATTAAAGCTTGTTCTGGAGTACGTTCTGAGATAAATTGCCATATTTCTTCAGTTAAGAAAGGCATAAATGGATGCAGGACTCTTAAATTATCTTCAAAAGCAGTAATTATAGCGTTATAGGTTTTAACATCAATTGGTTGTTGATAAGCAGGTTTTACAATTTCTAATAACCATGATGAAAAATCATCCATTATTAATTTATAAATGGTCATTAAAGCATCACTTAATCTGTATTTACTAAAATGATCTTCAATTTCAACTATAGCTTTTTGAAATTTGGCGTTGTACCACTCCAATCCTACTTTTGCTGTTTCTGGTTGTTCTAAATTTTCATCTATTTCCCAACCTTGTACCAAACGGAACGCATTCCAAATTTTATTAGCAAATCCTTTTCCTTGATTGCATAAATCTTCATCAAACATTAAATCATTTCCTGCCGCAGAACTTAATAACAGCCCTACCCGAACACCGTCAGCACCATATTGCTCAATCAATTTTAAAGCATCAGGCGAATTCCCTAATTGTTTACTCATCTTTCTACGCTGCTTATCTCTTACCAATCCAGTGAGATACACATTTTCAAAAGGCTTTTCATCTTTATACTCATAGCCAGCAATAATCATACGTGCTACCCAAAAGAATAAAATATCTGGCCCCGTAACCAAATCGTTGGTTGGGTAGTAATATTTTATCTCTTCATTTTCTGGATTTCTAATCCCATCAAAAACAGACATAGGCCATAACCAGGAAGAGAACCAAGTATCAAGTGCATCAGTATCTTGACGCAAATCTTCTTTAGTGAGAGACCTCTCGACTGCGCTCGAGGTGACATTCAACTTTTTATTTGCTAATTCAACTGCTAGATCAATAGTTTCAGCAACTACAAAATCTTCTTTTCCGTCTCCGTAGTAATATGCAGGGATTTGTTGCCCCCAAAGAAGTTGACGAGAGATATTCCAATCGCGGATATTTTCCATCCAATGACGATAGGTATTTTCAAACTTTTTAGGGAATAACTTTATATCATCGTCATGTAAAACTGCTTTAATTGCTGGTTTTACCAAATCTTCCATTTTTAAGAACCATTGATCACTTAATCTAGGTTCTATGACAGCTTTGGTACGTTCTGATGTTCCAACTTTATTGATATGTGTTTCGGTTTTCACCAAAATCCCCAAAGATTCTAATTCCTTTGCAACTGCTTTTCTAGCTACAAAACGATCTTGTCCTTCAAACTGTAGCCCATAACTATTCAAAGAGGCATCTTCGTTAAAGATATCAATTACCTCTAAATTATGTTTATCACCTAAAACCTTATCGTTTTCGTCATGAGCAGGTGTTACTTTTAAACACCCTGTACCAAATTCTAAATCAACATATTCATCTTCGATAATAGGTATAACTCGATTACAAATAGGTACAATCGCTTTTTTACCTTTTAGATGGATAAAACGCTCATCATTAGGATTTATACAAATAGCAGTATCTCCAAAAATAGTTTCGGGTCTGGTGGTTGCAATTGTTAAAACAGCATCACTGTCTTCAATTTTATAATTGATATAGTATAAGCTTCCTTGACGCTCTTCATGAATTACCTCTTCATCAGATAATGTAGTTTTCGCTTCAGGATCCCAATTTACCATACGATAGCCTCGATAAATCAGACCTTTGTTATACAAATCAACAAAAACCTTGATGACAGCTTCTGACATATCGTCATCCATAGTAAATTTAGTACGATCCCAATCGCAAGAACATCCCAGTTTTTTTAACTGCTCTAAAATAACACCACCATATTCATGTGTCCAGTCCCAAGCATGCTTTAAAAACTCATCACGAGATAAATCATTTTTATCTATGCCTTGTTCCTTTAATTTCGCTACAACTTTAGCCTCAGTGGCAATAGATGCATGGTCTGTTCCTGGAACCCAACATGCATTTTTACCTTGTAACCTTGCACGACGAATCAATACATCCTGAATGGTATTATTCAGCATATGCCCCATATGCAGCACACCCGTTACATTTGGTGGCGGAATTACTATGGTATAAGGTTCTCTGTCATCTGGTGTTGAATGAAAATAATTATGTTTCATCCAGTAATCGTACCACTTGTTTTCTACCTTACTAGCATCGTATTTTGATGGAATTTGCATACTTTGGAACAGTTTTTGACTTTTGATTGGCAAAAGTACTTATATTTCTTTTCCTGTGAAAGTTGAGCATGGTGCTCAATATGTTAAGATTGACGTAATTCGTCTATTATTTTTGCAGGTTGTGGAAAAAGTACCTATGTTTACAACAAAATAATAACCATTAAATACAAAAAGATGAAACATTTATTTACACTTTTATTTGTAGGGTTAATTAGTTTTTCGCTTAATGCTCAAGACAAAGTAGCTAAAATTGAGTTTAAAGATACTACCATAGATTATGGTACTATTGAAAAAGGTTCAAACGGTGTAAGAACATTTGAATTTACAAATACTGGTAATGCGCCTTTAATTATATCGAAGGTAAGTTCTAGTTGTGGGTGTACAATCCCAAAGAAACCAGATGCGCCAATAATGCCTGGTAAAACTGGAGAAATTGAGGTTAAATACGATACAAATAGAGTTAACCCTATTAGAAAAACCATTACTGTGATGTCTAACGCAGATACGCCTACTGTGGCATTGAAGATTAAAGGTTTAGTAATAGATCCTTCTAAAAATAATGTATTAGAAAAGAAAAGTAAAAGCGTTATTGAACAATAAATTAATATGCGTTTTTAAAAATATCTTAAAACCTAGACAGAAGTCTAGGTTTTTTTATTCAAATGGGTTCTTAAGTCTAAATTTAAAGGTCTTCTTAGAACCATTCCTATCAACTAATAATTTTACTGTTTTACCTACTTCGTCATGAAAAAAATGAGTTATTTGCTGTAGTGTGAAATTGTGAGTACCTTTTCCATTAATATTCAAAATAACATCACCTATTAATAATCCAGCTTTTTCTGCAGGAGATCCTTTTCTTAATTCTACGATAGCAAATGCAGGTTTTAAACTTACCTCATAAGTGTTAGAAGCCACATAACTTGGTGCTACATCATTACTACCAGATGATTGCTGTGCTTTTGTACTATAATCTTTATATCTAGTCTTAACCACGCGGTAACCGTTATATTGCAAACTGATACCTGACTTATCATAGCTAAACCGTTTTTTAAAATTACCATTCTTTTTCAATGTTATTTTTGCCCTGCGATAATCTAATATTATATTAAAACGTTTCAAAATATTACCAGAAACACTACCGTTTCTACCCTTCATAGTGTTTGCTAAATAAATAGCACTTTCGTCTGGATAAGCAACATTTACATTTTTCATTTTAAAATCTTTTAGAGTAAACCTATCTATCTTTGAACGTTTTCCATAAACACTTCCGTTAAGTCCATGCCCTAAAAAATCATTAAAATAATTATTCCCTGATGAAATACTATCACTACTATCTTCAAACAACCAAATAGCATCACTACCCCCTGAATCAATCAGTAATTTTACGGGTACATTTTTTGCATTAATTGTTGCCATACCATACATGTATGGTTTATTGTTATGGAATTCGAGATTAAACACTTCACAATTCTTACAGTCTTTATAAATGAAAGTATTGGGATTATTTAATCTCAGAAAACGTTTAGAATAGTTTATTTCAACAATAAAATCCTTAAGCACGTCATAGCCGATGATTCCATGAATGGGAACTCCTAGTTTTGGTGTAAAATCTAAATCAGCATTATAAATTGCGTATAAATCTTGATTAAATTTAATAGCATTCCCAATTTTTATAGTATTGTCCTTTGATTTTAACGCTTCAATTTTATCTTGACTTCCTAAACCTCTTAGATAAATAGTTTTCGTATTATTAACTTTTAAACTATCTGAAATATTTAAAATATTGAAAATTATAGGTTTGCTTACACCTGTATCTAACAAAAATGAAAGTTCTACACCATTAACTTCAACTGGAAAAACAATTAAATTATTAATCAACTTGAATTTAATTTTGTCTTTCCCTTTGTTATTTAGAAGGAAAAAATGACTTTGTGTTAGTGCTATATTGAAACAGCAAAGGCAAAAAAATAGAATAGATATGGTTTTCTTCATTATAAAATTGAAACATTATTTCGAATCAAGTTACAAATCTTTCTAGAGCACTTTTAATTTAGCTTCGTTTTTTAAAAAAATTTTAAGATAATTTTTGCAACTTTGCGCACTAATAACAAATCAGATGCCTTCTATATCTCAAAAAGGGCGTAACATGCCCGAATCACCTATACGCAAACTTGTGCCTTATGCAGAAAAGGCAAAAGCTGAAGGCAAGTATATTTATCATCTTAATATTGGTCAACCTGATATTAAAACTCCTGAAGTAGCATTAAAAGCTGTAAAAGAAAATAATGTAGAGATTTTATCCTATTCCCGTTCTGAAGGATCAGATACCTACAGAAAAAAAATTGCTGCGTATTACGATTATCATAATATAAAGGTATCTCATAACGATATTATTGTGACCACTGGTGCAAGTGAAGCCATAGCTTTTATCTTTGGAAGCATTATGGATCCAGATGATGAAGTTATTATTTGTGAACCTTTTTATGCTAATTATATTGCTTTTGCAACTGCTAGTAGTGTGAACGTAAAACCTATAATTTCTAAAATTGAAGATAATTTTGCTTTACCTTCTATAACCGATTTTGAAAAATTAATTACTTCTAGGACAAAAGCAATCATGATTTGCAACCCAGGAAATCCAACAGGATATCTTTACTCAAAAGAAGAAATTGAGCAATTAGCCGACCTAGTTAAGAAGCATGATTTATTTTTGATTTCTGATGAAGTATACAGAGAGTTTACCTACGATAATTCTTCTCACTTTTCAATTTTAGAATTAAAAGGTTTGGACGAGCATACAATAATGATTGATTCTGTATCAAAACGATATAGTATGTGTGGTGCTAGAATTGGGTGTTTAGTGACTAGAAATGAGACTATTAGGCATACTGTTTTAAAATTTGCGCAAGCACGTTTAAGTCCCCCAACTTACGCTCAAATTGCCAGCGAAGCTGCTTTAAGTACACCTCAAAGTTATTTTGTAGATATTAAAAATGAATATATTGAGCGTAGAGATACGTTGATTTCTGAACTACAAAAGATAAATGGCGTTAAAGTTGCTATACCTAGAGGTGCTTTTTATTGTATAGTAGAACTTCCAGTTAAAAATGCCGATCATTTTGCGCAATGGTTATTAGAATCTTTTAGCTTTGAAAATGAAACGGTTATGGTGGCACCGGCTAGTGGATTTTATTCAACACCAGATTCTGGTGTAAACCAAATTAGAATTGCGTACGTATTAAATAAACAACGTTTAGTTAAAGCTGTAAATATTATAAAGGAAGCGCTTAAAGTGTATAAGGATTAATGCATATTGCACAAAACATATCTCTAAAAAACTACAATACTTTTGGTATTGACGTAAAAGCGAAATATTTTGTTGCTGTTTCTACTATTGAAGAATTACTAGAGGTATTAAAACTAGACGAATATCCTGAAAAACTACTTTTAGGTGGCGGAAGCAACATGTTGCTTATCCAAGATCAAAACAAACTAGTGATTCATGTTAACCTTAAAGGAATTTTCATTGAGGATGAAACCAATGATTCCGTATTGATAAGAGCTAATGCTGGTGAAAACTGGCACGAATTCGTATTATGGTGCTTGGATCATGATTTCGGTGGTCTAGAGAATTTATCATTAATTCCTGGTAATGTTGGTACAGCTCCTATTCAAAATATTGGTGCATATGGTGTAGAATTAAAAGATACGTTTGTGTCTTGTGATGCCATGAATATTGAAACCCAGAAAGTAAGCACTTTTACAAATGAAGATTGCAATTTTGGATATAGAAATTCTATTTTCAAACATGAAGTAAAGGGTAAATATAGCATTACATCTGTAACTTTTCGGTTAACTAAGAGAAATCATCCGCTTCATATGAATTATGGGGCCATCGCAACGGAGTTAGAAGCTCAAAATATAACTAACCCAACAATACAAGATATTTCAAAAGCGGTCATTTCTATAAGAGAAAGTAAATTACCTAACCCGAAAGAAATTGGTAATAGTGGTAGTTTTTTTAAAAATCCTGTTATTTCTAAAGTTAAATTTGAAAAACTTCAAGACAACTTTAAAGACATACCAAGTTATCCAATTTCGGATACCGAAGTAAAAGTTCCTGCTGGTTGGCTTATTGAAAAAGCTGGTTTTAAAGGTAAGCGTTTTGATAATTATGGTGTACATAAAAAACAAGCCTTAGTACTTGTTAACTATAGTGACGCCAAGGGCTCTGACATTTTAAATCTTTCAAAATTAATTCAAAAAACAGTTTTGAGGCTATTTGATATTTCAATTGAAGCAGAAGTAAACATCTTATAGTTTAAATAAATTTCTAACTTTGACGTTAATCAGATTCAACCATACAACAACTAATTAAACCATCTAATATTGATTTCAAACATAGAAAAAGAAATAGTTAACTTATTGAAAAATAGTGATAAAAAAGCTATTTCTCTACTCTATGAAAATTATGCCGATGCGCTTTATGGTGTGATACGGAAGGTGATTACAGATGAAGAAACAGCTCAAGACGTGCTGCAAGAAACATTTGTGAAGATTTGGAGGTATGCTAAAAAATATGATGCTTCTAAGGCAAAATTATTCACTTGGCTATATAGAATTGCTTACAATACAGCTATAGATAAAACCAGATCTTTAAAAAATAAAACTACTAAAGAAGTCCAAATTGAACATTCTAGCGTATATAAAATTACAACGAACGCTTTAAACCAAGATGTTTTAGATATAAAAAAACATTTAAGCAGCTTGGATGAAAAGTATCAAATAGTGATAAATGCACTATTTTTTGAAGGTATGACGCAACAGGAAGCAAGTGATGAACTTGATATTCCGTTGGGTACTATAAAATCGAGATTAAAAATTGGATTGAGAGAATTGAAAAAGATTTACGATCCACAATAAACCAAGTCATGAATGAGAAAATAACTACTTTTTTAAATTCAGATCTTTTAGATAAATATCTAATGGGTACAACAACTGTTGCCGAAACGGAACAAGTTGAGACCTACATTTCTAAATACCCTGAAGTACAAAATGCTTACAATACGCTACAATACAATTTAGAAATTGTTGCCAAAAGCAACGCTGTTGAAGCTCCAAAACACATTTTAAGCAATGTACTTGATGAACTTGATGATGCACCAGTTGTATCACTATCAAAGCGAGTTAGGTATAAGAAATGGTATAAATTGAGTATTGCTGCGAGTGTTACCGCGATATTATTTGCCGCAACATCGTTCTATTTTTATAATCAAAACCAACTACTTCAAAAAGATAGTCTTATAGTTGATGAAGAAATTTTTGATTTGAGAAACGATATTGAAGAAAATAATAAAAAACTAGATGCTATTATGGCTCAGTTTAAGCGATTAAATGACCCTGAAACGTACAAATATATCATTCAAGGAAACGATCGTGCTAGAGATTTAAAAACCGTAGCTTACATTAATCCTAAAGAAAAAACATCAATGATTGATGTTGTATCATTGCCGCAATTGCCTGAAGAGCAGTGCTATCAAATCTGGGCAGATTTGCAAGGTAGAATGGTTAGTTTGGGGATTTTAAGTGAAACCGATAGACAACTTAAAAGAATTCCTTTTACTGAAAATGCTAGAGGTTTAAACATTACTATAGAACCTAAAGGAGGAAATACTATCGCTTCTTTAGAAAATAGTGTAGCAGAGATTAGCTTACAGTAATATTATAGCTTAAATATTGAAAAAGCCTCTTTCCTAATTGGAAGAGGCTTTTTACTTGCTATTAATAACTCTTATTAAAGGTTATTATCTTTATTCTTTATCGAAAAATGCTTTATGGATTAATCCGGCAACAATTGCTCCTGCTATAGGTGCTAACCAAAACAACCACAATTGCCCTGTAAAATCGCCTCCAGCAAATAATGCTTGACTTGTAGATCTAGCAGGATTTACAGATGTGTTTGAAATTGGAATACTTATCAAGTGAATTAAAGTTAAACCTAAACCAATAGCTATTGGCGCAAAACCTTTAGGTGCTCTTGCATTTGTACTTCCTAAAATGATAAAAAGAAAAAATAATGTGAGTACAAACTCTGCAACTAAAACAGAAACCATGCTAAAACCTCCAGGAGAAAGTTCTGCATAACCATTTGACGCAAAACCACCAATATCAACAAAATCAGATTTACCAGAAACAATTAGGTAAAGTACCCCTGCAGCAGTTATAGCTCCAATAAGTTGAGCTATAATATATCCAACTAGGTTTTTACCTTCAAATTTTCCACCAGCCCATAAACCCAATGATACAGCAGGATTAAAATGCGCTCCAGAAATATGACCTACAGCATATGCCATAGTTAAAACGGTGAGACCAAAAGCAAGTGAAACACCCAAAAGACCAATACCTACTTCTGGAAATGCAGCTGCAAAAATAGCACTACCACAACCTCCAAAAACAAGCCAAAACGTTCCAAAAAATTCAGCTAATAATTTTTTCATAATGTATATAATTTAATTGGTTAGTAATGAAAAATATAATTCATTAGTAATGAGACACCTAAAAAACCGTAATGTCACAATTCTGTAATTATAACTCGTCTGTTATCGAAACTTTTTGTAAAAACTGTATCTTTGCACAAAATTTACTTTAATGAAACTCTTCCTAATTACTTTACTGCTTCTAGGTCTAGGTATTGCTGGTATTGCCATTAAAATTTGGGCTAAAAAGGATGGCAAATTTGCTGGCACCTGTGCAAGTCAAAATCCGATGTTAAATAAAGAAGGAGAAGCTTGTGGTTTCTGTGGTAAAACACCAGAGCAGTTTAGCGACTGCAATGAACCTCAACATTCAAACTAATACATGGCTATTCTTGATATTGCACTCTACACTCTAATTGTAGTTGTTCTAATTCAAGTATTCTTTTATCTACATGTTTTTGGGAAATTTGCATTTCATAAATCAACATCATCTAGTAAATCCACCAACATTCCTGTTTCTGTTATTATTTGTGCAAAAAATGAAGCAGAAAATATAAAAGCTTTTTTGCCTTCAGTAATTGATCAGGCCTATCAAAATTTCCAAATTGTTTTAATCAATGACGCCTCAAGTGATGAGACTTTAAAGATAATAGAAACTTTCGCTGAAGCTCATCAAAATATTAAAATTGTAAATGTTGAGCCCGTAGAAACATTCTGGGGTAATAAAAAATACCCCTTAACTCTTGGTATAAAAGCAGCAACGCATAATGTGTTGTTATTTACAGATGCTGATTGCAAACCTGTCTCTAAGTATTGGATTAAAGAAATGGTTTCAAATTTTAATTCTGAAACGTCTATTGTTTTGGGGTATGGCGGGTATTCAAAAATCAAAAATTCATTGCTAAATAAACTCATTAGATTCGAAACATTAACAGCAGCAATATCATATTTTTCAATGGCTAAATTGGGGATGCCATATATGGGTGTTGGCAGAAATTTAGCATATACAAAAGCACAGTTTTTTAAAACAAATGGCTTTATGAGTCATATGCATGTAAATTCTGGTGACGATGATTTATTTGTAAATGAAGCCGCCACTAATAGCAATACCAGAATTTGCATTACTGAAGAAAGTTTCACTACTTCTATTGCTAAAACCTCTTTTAAGTCATGGTTTACACAAAAACGAAGGCATGTTTCTACAGCAAAGCATTATAAATTGAATCATAAAATTATTCTTGGACTATATTACGTATCCAATTTATTATTTTGGATTTTATCTATTCTGCTTCTAGTATTTTGGTACAATCCAATTATAACCGCTTCTTTCTTTTTAATAAGAACAATAACTGTATTTTTTACATATACAGCTTCTGCAAAAAAACTCAATGAAAAAGATCTTATAATTCTTTTACCCTTGCTCGAAATATTTTTAATTGTGTATCAATTAGCTATCTTTATATCAAATATTTTTTCAAAACCAACCCATTGGAAATAAACGAAGCGATCTCTCGTGCAAAAAATAATGACCAAAAGGCCTTTAATTTTTTATTGGACTTATATTGGGATGATGTTTATGGATTTCAACTAAAACGCATACAGAACGAAAACGATGCTGAAGATATTACCATACAAACATTTTCTAAGGCTTTTGATAGAATTGAAACTTTTGATGAAAAATACACCTTTAAAACATGGTTGATTACAATTTCTAAAAATATACATATTGATATTATTAGGAAAGAAAAAAATTCCATTAAGCACGTAATTTCAAAGGATGATAAAAGGGCTTTTCAAATTTTAGACGAATCACCTACTGTTGAAGACAAATTAATTACCGAACAAAATTTAGCGAATTTACTTCGAGATATTAAAAAACTAAAACCGAATTATCAAAAAGTAATTAATTTAAGATACTTTCAAGAACTCAGCTATAAAGAGATTTCTAAAGAGTTAGATGAGCCTATAAATAATGTAAAAGTAAAACTACTTAGGGCTAAAAAGCTACTTGCAGAAGTTATCACCAATAAAAATGATTAAAAAGCTAAAAAATCTAGGCCCAGGATTATTATTTGCTGGGGCTGCCATTGGTGTTTCTCATTTGGTGCAATCCACCAGAGCGGGTGCCGATTTTGGCATGGGCTTAATTTGGGCTTTAATTTTAGTGACACTATTCAAATATCCTTTTTTTCAATATGGACCACGATATGCATCAGCCACAGGAGAAAGCCTTTTAGATGGTTATAAGAAATTAGGCAAAGGCGCATTATTAGCTTACTATATATTGACACTGGGCACTATGTTCGTCATACAAATGGCCGTGACTATTGTTACTACTGGAATTGCATCATCTCTTTTTTATGAGTTTAACTCGGTCACCATAGGTACAATATCTATAAATAGCGTTCAAATATGGTCTATCATTATTTTATCTATTTGTTTATTGTTATTACTATTGGGAAAGTACAAACTACTGGATAACATTATAAAAATTATCATTGTCACACTTTCTATTAGTACAATTTTGGCAGTAATAATGGCTTTATTTAACAATACAACATCCTTATCGATAGCTCAGGTTTTACCAAAAAATGATTTAGAGATTGTATTTTTAATTGCGTTTATGGGATGGATGCCTGGGCCATTAGACATTTCTGTTTGGCATTCGTTATGGACTTTAGAAAAAAAGAAAAATCAAATAGATTTCTCGACAAAGGGAGCCCTCTTCGATTTTAATATCGGTTATATTGGAACTATTATTTTGGGTATTTGCTTTGTTTTACTGGGTGCATTAGTTATGTTTAGCAGTGGAGAAACATTCAGTAGTTCAGCAGGTGTTTTTGCTAGCCAATTGATAGATATGTATACTACTAGTTTAGGTAATTGGGCATACATTATTATTGGTATTGCAGCATTTACTACAATGTTTAGTACAACACTCACTACCTTAGACGCTTCACCAAGGTCAATGGATAGAACTTCAGCACTACTTTTAAACAAACCTTTCAAAAATGGCTATCTATTCTGGATTATTTTACTCTGTTTGGGCACCATTTATATATTCCTTTTTTTAGGTTCTGAAATGGGATTACTTATCAAAATAGCTACTATTTTATCTTTTATAACTGCCCCTTTTTATGCTATTTTGAATTATATCCTTATTTCTGGAAAACATACACCAAAAAAATGGCATCCTTCTAAAGAATTACACATTCTAAGTTGGATGGGGATCTTATTTTTAATAGGATTTAGTATTTGGTATCTCACAACGCTCTAGACTCACATTTAATAGAATACTTCGTATCTTTGCAATTCATTTTTTAGTAATGGAAAAAGATACAATTTCTAATATATTGCCAGAACGACAAGCAAAACCAAAATGGTTGCGCGTAAAGTTACCAACTGGGAAAAAATATACAGAATTAAGAGGTTTAGTTGATAAATATAAACTAAATACAATTTGCACATCTGGAAGCTGCCCAAACATGGGAGAATGCTGGGGAGAAGGCACAGCTACTTTTATGATTTTAGGAAATATTTGTACGCGCTCTTGTGGTTTTTGTGGGGTAAAAACAGGTAGACCAGAAACTGTAGATTGGGACGAACCTGAAAAAGTAGCAAGATCTATTAAAATCATGAACATAAAACATGCTGTTTTAACCAGTGTTGATAGAGATGACTTAAAAGATATGGGAAGCATTATGTGGGCAGAAACTGTTAACGCAGTGAGAAGAATGAATCCCAACACGACCTTAGAAACATTGATTCCTGACTTTCAAGGTATTGAAAAACATATTGATAGAATTATTAATGTTGCTCCAGAAGTAGTATCGCACAATATAGAAACAGTAAGACGGCTTACACGAGAAGTTCGTATTCAAGCAAAGTATGACAGAAGTATGGGTGTTCTAAAATATTTAAAGGAACAAGGACAACGTAGAACCAAATCTGGAATAATGCTTGGCTTAGGAGAAAAAAGAGAAGAAGTTATAGAAACATTGCACGATTTGAAGGCAAATGATGTGGATGTAGTTACCATTGGTCAATATTTACAACCAAGTAAAAAACACTTACCTGTTAAACGTTTCATCAATCCTGATGAATTTGATGAGTACAAAGAAATAGGCATAGATTTAGGATTTAGACATGTAGAAAGTAGTGCTTTAGTGCGCTCATCTTATAAGGCTCAAAAGCATATTAATTAAATAAAATATGTAATTTGTCGAGAAAAATATGTATTTTGTCGAATAAATATTTATATTTGTCGACCTATTGAATCTAAAAATGTCCCAAATAAAACAATACATATTTATTGTTTTGATGTTATTATCAATCTGTTTGTTCTCTCAAAACGCTATTGAGAAAGATCCAGAGATTATTCAAAACAACATAAATTATCGCATTGAGCAGTCTCAAAAAGATATTGAAAACTTCAATTATTTTGAGGCTCAAAAAACGCTAGATGAAGCGTTAGAACTCGCTCAAAACTCCAATAATAAGAAAAGCATAGGATTAATTCAATCCATGAAAGGGCGTCTTCATTTAATAATAGAAGAGGCAGATGCTGCTACAAAAGCACTTACTTCCGCGATTGAAATGCAGCGTATTATAAACGACAATAAAAATCTAGGGCGTTCATACAAGACATTTGGTGATGTTTACATGGCAAAAGATAAAATATATGAAGCTTTAGACTCTTATCGTGCAGCAAAATCTAAGTTTCAAGAGGAGCAAATGCAGGCCGAGTTAGCAGAAACACTCCTAGCAGAAGGGAACGCATATATTGAATTAAAAAACTACGGCAAAGCAAGAGAACTTATTGAACAAGCTATAGCTATTTCTCGCAAAGAAAATATAAACAACACCTTAAGTAACGCATTAGTTAATCATGGTAAAGTTTACAATCTGCTTAATGACCACCAAAAAGCTTTAGATTTCGCTAAAGAAGGTTTAGAAATTGCAAAAGCTAATGGACTAAAACCAATACAAAACTCTGGACTTCTAGTATTGAGTAGCATTTATGAAAACACTCAAAATTATCAACTTTCAAGTATTTACTTAAAAGCTCATGTTAAATTATCAGATTCTTTAAGAGCTGTAAAACGTGCCAATCTATCACCTAAAAAAAGAATTGAGTTTTTAATTAATGATCAAATTGAAAACAACAAAAAACAACAAGCCGAATTAGAAGAAGCCAATAGTAAAAACGATTTAAGCACATTAATCTCAATACTAAGTGTGGCACTTATCACTATTCTGTCTTTACTTACGCTTTCGCTATACAAAAACAATAATATTAGGCTAAAAACCAACAATATGCTTCATAAGAAAAATAATGAACTTATTGTTGCTAAAGAAAAGGCTGAGCTTGCTTCTAAAACGAAAGCTAATTTCTTATCTACTGTAACACACGAGTTAAGAACACCTCTATATGCGGTTACAGGATTGAGTAATATGCTATTAGATGAAGACCCTAAGCCGGAGCAAATTCAACATTTAAAATCGTTGAAATTTTCAGGAGATTATCTTTTAACATTTATAAATGATATACTTCAAATTAATAAGATTGAAGCCAATAAGGTGGAAATAGAGCCTGAGCCATTTAATCTTAAAAAGAAGATTAATAACATTGTTTTAGCATTAAATAATTCTGCTTTAGATAATAATATTACTGTTCATTTTGAATATGATAAAGACCTACCTGAAAACTTTATAGCAGACCAATTAAAGATTTCGCAAATATTAATAAACCTACTTGGAAACTCTATTAAGTTTACAAAAGACGGTGATATTTGGATTAGAGTTTACAAAATAGGTCAAGAAAATGATATGTATCAACTTCGTTTTGAAGTCGAAGATAATGGCATTGGTATTACTAAAGAGAAACAAGACAATATGTTTGAGAGTTTCTCCCAAGGCTCTATTCAAATTAACAGAAAATACGGCGGAACAGGTCTAGGCTTATCTATCGTTAAAGGTTTAATAGACATTCTTAAAGGAAAGATTTATTTACAAAGTGAACTAGGAAAAGGCACAACCTTCTTTTTTGAGATTCCTTTAGAATATAATGAAGCCAAAGAAAAAGCGGCTAAAAAGCAAGTTAAAGAACTAGATACTAAACCGAATATTGATTTTAGCACGGTTAAAATCTTGGTGGTTGAAGACAATAAAATCAACCAAATGATTACCAAAAAGATTTTAAACAAAATGGAACTTGCCTGTGAAATTGTTGATAATGGTGAAGCTGCCGTTGACAAGATTAAAAATAATAAGTACGACATTATTTTGATGGACATCCATATGCCAGGAATTAGTGGTATTGAAGCTACGAAAATTGTGAGAACTTTTGATAAAGAGCTAACCATTTTTGCACTTACCGCGGTAACCATTGAAGATAAAATGCATGAGTTTGAAGAAGCTGGTTTTACCGATATTATTCCAAAACCATTCAAGCAAGAAGAATTTGAGAAGAAGCTTTTCAATGCATTATCCGATAATAAATCTGCAACAGCTTAAAGCGCTATATGGCGTTGTAACAAACTATCAAATAACTCGCTGTCGTATATCTTTACTGTAATTGGCAAATAAAATAATTTTTCTTCTAAAGATTTATGAGATTTTAAACGCATATAATCTTTCTCTGTAGTCAATATCCTTTTGTGAGATTCTAAATTAGAAATATCCTCTGCAGAAAATTCATGATGATCTTTAAAGTTTAAATGCTTGAATTTTAAATTTTTAGAGTATAAAAAATGAACTAAAGGCTCTGCATTTGCAATTCCTGTCACCAACGTAAAACCTTCTAATGCATCTAATTTTAATGTTTCAGCCTTAGATAACACCATATTCGAATACGATATTGAACTAAAAAAAACGTGTTGCTTATTTACTGGATTTATTCTTTCTATAAACTGAGCTTTTTCAGTATCAGACATATTAAAAGGACATTTTGTAACCACAATAATATCTGCGCGTTTGTAACCAATTCTCGGCTCTCTTAAATCACCAGTTGGTAAAACCATATCCTTAAAAAATGGATTATTGTAAGTGGTTAGCATAATATTAAAACCAGCTTTCACTTTTCTATGCTGAAATGCATCATCAAGCAACACCAATTCTGGTGGCTCATTCAACTTCAATAATTGTGAAATACCGTTAACACGATCACTATCTACAGCTACACGAATTGATGTTCCAAATTTGTTATGAAATTGATATGGCTCATCTCCAATATCTTCCATTGAAGTCGTTTTATTTGCTAATTGAAACCCTGTAGTCTTCCTTTTGTAGCCTCGACTTAGCGTAGCTACTTTATGATTATCTTTCAAAAGTGTAATCAAATATTCAATCATAGGCGTCTTTCCTGTGCCACCTACACTTAAATTTCCAACACAAATTATAGGAACATCAAAAGAAGTTGATGTTTTTATTCCTAAATCATAAAACTTGTTTCGCAACCAAGTCACCAAAAAATAAATTGGTACGATTGGAAATAATATTTTTCTAAGAAGATTCAAAAACGAAATCGATTTATTTTAATAATTATTACGGGTTGAATATAATAATTATTAAAACAATGAAGCGAACACAAACCCTTTGAGTAAAATAATTATACTTTGTGAATGTAATTATTTTATATTTGAATTTAAACACTAGCATTATGATTGTTCAAGAGGTTATTGACCATTTAGAAACATTAGCACCACTATCTTATGCAGAAGGTTTTGATAATGTTGGACTTTTAGTTGGAGATAAAACAGCAAAAGTATCAGGCATATTAGTAACCTTAGATACTCTAGAAAGTGTAGTTGATGAGGCCATTTCAGAAAATTGTAACCTTATCGTGAGCTTCCACCCTATTATTTTCAAAGGCTTAAAAAAACTAATTGGAAAAACCTATGTAGAACGAGTGGTTATGAAAGCCATAAAGCACGATATTGCCATTTACAGCATACATACCGCTTTAGACAATTCATTTCAAGGTGTAAATGCAATGATTTGCGACCAATTAGAATTGCATAGTAAGCAAATTTTAATTCCTCAAAATGAAACAATTAAAAAATTAACCACTTATGTTCCTAAAAATGAATCTAAAGCACTACGCGCTGCTCTATTTAACGCAGGTGCTGGTAGCATAGGCAATTACGATAATTGTAGTTTTAATGTTGAAGGCCTTGGTACATTTCAAGGGAATGCAGGTTCTAATCCTACAAAAGGCGAAAAAGGAATAATACATACTGAGGCTGAAACAAAAATAACAGTCACTTTTCCAAAACATTTAGAATCTAAAATTTTAAAAACCCTATTTAAAACACATTCATACGAAGAAGTGGCGTACGAAGTGTTAACTATTGACAATAAAAATCAGCATATTGGTATGGGAATGATAGGCGAATTGACAAATCCACTTTCTGAAATCGATTTTCTAAGTCATCTGAAAACAAAAATGAATACAAGTACCATCCGTTACTCATCATTCATAAACAAGCCCATTAAAAAAGTAGCAGTTTTAGGAGGTTCAGGGAGTTTTGCTATTGGTGCTGCCAAAGCAGCTGGAGCCGATGCATTTGTTACAGCAGATTTAAAATATCATGACTTTTTCTCTGCAGAAAATAGCATTCTCTTGGCGGACATTGGACATTACGAAAGCGAACAATACACAAAAAAGCTTTTAGTAGAGTATCTTACGAAAAAAATTACTAATTTTGCAATCATTTTATCAAAGACAAATACCAATCCTGTTAAGTATTTTTAAAGTATGGCTAAAAAGAAAGAAGTTAGTGTAGAAGAGCGTTTAAGAGCTTTATACGATTTACAACTTATAGATTCGCGCATTGACGAAATAAGAAATGTACGAGGAGAATTGCCTTTAGAAGTAAGAGATTTAGAAGATGAAGTTGCTGGATTAAACATTAGACTGGACAAATTAGTGAGTGATTTAGAAGCAATTGATAACAATATTTCTTCTAGAAAAAATTTAATTGAGGAGTCTAAGGCACTTATCAAAAAATACGGCGAGCAACAAAAAAATGTTAGAAATAACAGAGAATTCAATTCACTTTCTAAAGAAGTTGAATTTCAAGAATTAGAAATTCAATTGGCCGAAAAGCACATTAAAGAATTTAAGGTGCAAATAGAGCAAAAGAAAGAAGTTATAACTACCACCAAAGATCAGTTAAAAGAGCGTGAAACGCATCTAAAACATAAAAAAGGTGAGCTAGATGCTATTTTGGCTGAAACAGAAAAAGAAGAGCAAGCTTTAATTGCGAAATCTGACGATTATAAAAAACAAATTGAAGAGCGTTTGGTATCTGCTTACGACAGAATTCGTAAGAATGTAAAAAACGGATTAGCAGTGGTACCAATTGAAAGAGGTGCTTCTGGAGGTTCATTCTTTACCATTCCGCCTCAAGTGCAGGTAGAAATCGCTTCTCGTAAAAAAGTGATAACAGACGAGCATAGTGGTAGAATTTTAGTAGATGCTGCTTTAGCTGAAGAACAAAAAGCAAAAATGGAAAAAATGTTTGCAAAATTGTAATCACTATTCCAAAATATATATTTAAAGCCTTTAGTTTTCTAAAGGCTTTTTTATTTAAAATAACTTTTACACTTCTCTACATAAGGTTTTGTATTTTTATACGTCTATTATAAAAAGAAAAACAATGAAGAATTATATCATCCTTTTAATCGTAGCGCTTACTTTTAGTTGCCAAAACACAGCGCAAACCAATAAAAAACAAGAAGCAGTTATAAACGCTACACCAGTTGAAGTAGCTTTAGAAAACGGAAAAGCCAAAGCTTATTTTGCAAGCGGTTGTTTTTGGTGTGTAGAAGCGGTTTATGAAAGTATAAAAGGTGTAGATGAAGTCATTAACGGCTATTCAGGAGGTCATACAGATAACCCCACCTATGCCGCAAGTAATACAGGACGGACTGGCCATGCGGAAGCTGTAGAAGTTATTTACGATCCAGAACTCGTGAGTTTTTCAACACTTGTTGACGCCTATTTCGCCTCTCAAAACCCAACACAAGTAAATGGACAAGGTCCAGATAAAGGTTCACAATACCGCTCTATTATTTTTTATCAGAATGATGCTCAAAAAAACATCATTTTAGAAAAAAAAGCTGCTTTAGCTAAGAAATTAGATGCTACAATTGCCGCAGAAGTATATCCATTTCAAAAGTTTTGGATTGGTGAAGACTACCATCAAAACTATGAACGCTTGCATCCTAACAATGGTTATATTCGTAATGTATCTATTCCAAGATTAAAGCGGTTTCAAGCTAAATTCCCAAAGGAATTATTGAAGGAAAGTCATTAACTTTATGTTGTTTTAAAATATTTTAGAATTTTATATAACCTACTTACTCTTTCTTGACTTTATTATAATTTTCAGTTAACTTCGTTTGATGTTGGATATAAGTCATCCAAATGTCCTATATCTATTAAAATTGGAGATAATTAACCCTAATTAGGATAAACGAAAGAGTGAACCGTGAAATCATAGACATAAACGATTGTACTATTTTATTGGAAGAAGCTTCTACCAATAACAATTTAATCGATTCATGTTTTTTTGACGAACCCGTTATTGCTATTGCTTTTTATGGAGCTGGTGATGTAGGACTTAAAGTTAAATTTGAAGGAAAAACCAAAGAATTTCATCATACTAAAGGTATGGTACTATCCTTTTATGCCGATAGTAAAGTAGAGTTTGAACATCACGTTTCTGCACAAAAACCACTACAATGTTTAGTAATAGCAACAACGATTAGAAACTTAGACAAACTACCCAATGGTGAAGGTCAGTTTTTAGAAAAGTTTTTGCATCAATTAGTACATCCAAAAGACCATTATGTTGAAGGTCCCGTATTTAATATGAGCCCAGAAATGTTTCTATTAGCAGAACAATTCTTTAGCAATGCTTACAAAGGAGAAATTAAAATGATGTTCTATAAAAGCCATATGGCTGCTTTGCTTTCTCATTATTTTGGACAATTAGCATCCGAGGAATCAAACAAAATTGATACTTCACAACTTGAAAAAATCAACTTAGCTCAAGAAATTTTATTGTCAAATATGGAAAATCCTCCTTCTCTTACCGAACTGGCATACAAAATAGGTACTAACACCAACAAACTAAAAAAAGGATTTAAAGCACAATTTGGTGTTCCAGTTTTTAAATACTTACATAACGAACGTTTAAAAAAAGCTTACAACTTAATTAAAAACGATCAAAAAACTATTCAAGAAGCCGCTTGGGCCGTGGGTTATGATAGTTTAGGATCCTTCTCAAATGCTTTTGAAAAAAAGTTTGGCTTCAGGCCCAGTCAAGCATAAAATTCTTTTCGAATAAATCATAATTCTTTTTGAATAAGTCGCTGGTTTACAGCTGCTATAGATTTGCGTCATAATTAAAAATCAAAAATTATGATTAGCAAAACATTATTTAGCATTGTATGCGCCATTTTAGTTTGGATTTTAGGCGTTTCCTTTTACCTCTTATCATATTATGTACCCATTTTAGAAAACCCTGAACTACAATCCAATATTGTACTAGCATTGGCAATTATTCCTAGTGCTTGTTTAGGGACATACCTGTTCTATAAAAATAGCTACATGAAACCATCTACATTGGCACTTACATTTATAATTGTAGCTACAGTATTGGATGTATTAATAACGATTCCTGTATTTATAATTCCAAATGGTGGTAGCTATTCAGAATTTTTCAGAGACCCTATGTTTTACACTATTGTGGTTGAGTTTTACTTCATTGTATTGTATTACGGAAATCATTTAACAAAAAAACTAGGAGCATGAAAAATGTGATCTTTTTTATAACAGTCTTAATGACTGCGCTTTCTGCCGGTTTTTTCTTTGCATGGTCCGTTTCTGTCATATTGGGAACAAAAAAAGTAGGTGATTTCACTTACTTGGAAACCATGCAGAATATCAATAGAGAAATCTTAAACCCTGTCTTCTTTATAATATTCTTCGGAAGCCTAATAACATTGCTAATCACTACTTATCTGCAGTTTAACAATAAACCTGTGTTTTGGTTGGTCTTAGCATCTACAATCATTTATCTAATTGGCACTTTTGGTATTACAGCCTTTGGTAATGTTCCTTTAAACAATGAGTTAGATGCATTAAACATTACTAAACTTAGCTTAATAGAGCTAAAGAATTTTAGA
Organism: uncultured Flavobacteriaceae bacterium; assembly: GCA_947502975.1. GTDB lineage: Bacteria > Bacteroidota > Bacteroidia > Flavobacteriales > Flavobacteriaceae > Jejuia. Next base: position 456,548 of record CANNBV010000002.1, on the reverse strand, counting down.
ACCTATTATGAAAATACTTGGAATCATTACCATAACATTAGAACTATTTCAAATATGATTTCATTCATCTTATTACTTATATCAATATTTATTCAAAAAACATTTTAAAACAATTTATTATGAAAACAAACATTTTAGTTATCGGAGGAACCGGAAAAACTGGTCGCCGCGTAGTAGAACAATTACAAAAGAAAGGTATTGAACCAAGAGTTGGTTCGAGAAGTGCAACACCAAGTTTTGATTGGGACAACAAAGACACCTGGGTAGAAGCACTTAACGGTATTGAAAGAATGTACGTTACCTATTATCCAGATTTAGCTGTTCCTGGAGCTAAAGAAGCCATACAAAGTTTAACCTATTTAGCTAAAGAATTAGGAGTTAAAAAAATGGTATTACTTTCTGGTAAAGGAGAAACCGAAGCAGAAGCTTGTGAAAAAATTGTTATGGATTCTGGTATGGATTATACCATAGTTAGAGCTTCCTGGTTTAACCAAAATTGGAGTGAAAGTTTCTTTTTAGAACCTATTCTGTCTGGAGAAGTGGCATTACCAATGTCTGATGTTTTAATTCCTTTTGTAGACGCAAATGATATTGCTGAAGTTGCTGCTACTGTCTTACTTGATGATACTTATAATGGAGAAATCATTGAGGTAACAGGTCCAGAATTAATCACTTTTAAGGATATCGTTGACATCATTTCAAAAACCAGTAACAGAAGTTTAAACTTTTACGACATCACATTAGAGCAGTATGTTGATGGTATGAAACAAATGCAAATACCTAACGATGTCGTTTGGTTAATTGAGTATTTATTTAGTCATGTATTGACCAATCCAAAAAATCAATTGGTAGTTAATGATATTGAACGCGTTTTAGGTAGAACAGCAAAAACATTCTTAGAATATGCTGAAGAAACTACTAAAACTGGTATTTGGAGTCAAGTTACAGTCTAATAACTGTTGCCAACAATGTGAATAAGTAACAGCGATTTGAGTTTTAATTCAAATCGCTATTCTTTTCTATTTTGTAAATTACTTATCAAATAGTATTTGCTAAAAAAAATCAAACCTTCTTTGCTTTCAAACTGAAAATCAAAGGATACAACTTATCCTTTGTTACATACATTCCTGAATCTGTCTGAATCAGATTAGGCAACACGTCATAAGGGCTTTCATCAAATTCGTTTAAATACTCAATTCGTAATCCTGCTTCAGTTAAAGCATTAATCACTTCACTTAACCCATGATTCCAACCGTATTCTCTACTTATCATTTTTGAATCTTGGTTAGCATAAGTGCCTTCATATTCCTCGTAAATCACCTCATCTTGCATATAGCCATATTTCATAATTGGTGTATCATCTAAATAGTCAAACATCCAAACAATGGGATGGAATTCTACCATAAAAAATGTGCCACCAGGTTTTAAACGCTCAGCTATCATTTTACCCCAAGGTTTTAAATCTGGTAACCAACCAATCACACCATAACTTGTAAAAACAATATCAAAGGTCTCTTTTACATGCTGTGAGGTATCTAAAACATTACAACATACAAATTCAGCGTTAAGCTCAAATTCTTTATTTAAACGTTGCGCAAGCTTAATACCTTCATCACTTAAATCTACACCTGTACATTTAGCTCCTAATCTACTCCAACTTAGGGTGTCTTGCCCAAAATGACATTGTAAATGCAAAAGTGATTTCCCCGAAACATCTCCTAAAGCTCTTAACTCATAAGGCATTAAGGATGATTTTCCTTTTTTAAAAGCTTCCATATTATACATATCACTTTTGGAATGTACTTTTACTTTATTGTTCCAAGTTGCTTTATTAGTTTCGAAGTAATTCTTGTTTGTTTCCATCATTAATTAAACGTTTTTCTGAATTCTAAAGGAGACATTTCGGTTTTATTTTTAAAGAGTTTTGTAAATGAAGCTGGTCGTTCAAAACCTAAACTGTAGGCTATTTCACTAACTGATAAATTTGTACTTGAGAGTTGTTCCTTTGCATTCTCAATTAACTTTTCATGAATGTGTTGTTGGGTATTTTGCCCTGTAACTTGCTTTAACACACTGGTTAAATAGTTTGGTGACAAATTTAAACTATTCGCTACCCATTGTACTGATGGCAAACCAATATTCATTAGTTGTTCTTGATGAAACGCCTCATTTAAAGCCTTTTCTAATTTCTCTAAAATTTGATGGTTATTTACTTTTCTTGTAATGAACTGTCGCTCATAAAATCGTTCTGCATAACTAAAAAGCAGTTCTAATTGCGAGATTATAATTTTCTGACTAAACTTATCTAAATTTGATTGATATTCTTTTTCAATATTTTTAAGAATATTGATTATCAATTGTTCTTCTTTTTCAGATAAAAACAATGCTTCGTTTATAGCATATCCAAAGAAGTCATAATGCTTTATATGTTTCGCTAAAGCTGTATTCCATAAAAAATCAGGATGAATTAATAGCAACCAGCCAGTTGGTTTCTTCTTCAAATTGGGGTTATTACCCAAACTCATTACTTGGTTAGGCCCCACAAAAGTCATGAGTCCTTCATCAAAATCATATTCCTGTTGGCCATAAAAAAATTTATAGGCTACATTTCGTTTTAAACCAATAACATAGTAATCTTGAATCCATCTAACACCTTCAATATTTTCCGGATATTGTATCTGAGTATAATCCACCAGGCTAATTAAAGGATGTTCAGGTGATTTTAAATTAGCAAACTTATGATAGTCACTAATCTTTTTAAAACGTAAGGTATCTTTCATCTTGGTAAATTTAGAAAAAACAATGATGCGTTTATCATCCAATACAATTTACACTAGCATACCTCCAGAAACCTCAATACGTTGCCCATTAATCCAACGCGCTTTATCAGAACATAAAAAAGCAGCAACACCACCAATATCATCTGCCTCTCCTACTCTACCTAATGCTGTAATATTGGCAATTATAGTTCTTTTGTCATCATCATCTCTATTTGCTCCACCTGCAAAATCTGTAGCAATTGCTCCAGGAGCTATAGTATTTGCTGTAATTTTTCGCGCCCCTAATTCTTTAGCCAAGTATCTCGTAAATACTTCTACTCCCCCTTTCATAATGGCGTAGGCAGACATCCCAGGTAAACTAAAACGGGCTAAACCGCTAGAGACGTTTATAATTGTTCCGCCTTCATTTATAAATGGCAAAGCTTCTTTGGTTAAAAAATAGATACTCTTTAAATGAATATTCATCATTTCATCAAACTGCGCTTCTGTTGTATCTGCTACTAAATTAGAGGTTCCAGTTCCTGCATTATTAATTAAAAAATCAAAATTAAGCGCTCCTTTTTCTTGTTTCAAATATTGCATAGCCTTACCCATAAAGCGTTTTGCACTTTCAGTTGCATTAGCATCAAATTGAAATGCTTTTGCCTTTTGCCCCATGTCTTCTATCTCTTTTATGACTTCATTAGCTTGATCAATTTTACTATGATATGAAAAAATGATATCAATACCTGCCTTTGCCAAATTTATAGCCATGTCTTTTCCTAAACCTCTACTGCCACCAGTAATTATTGCCGTTTTTGTACTCATCGTTTTATTTTTTAAAGTTATATGGCAAAATTGAGACATTTAGTAAATAGATTTTTTTCCAAATCCATGTTTCTCTTCTCCAAATCTTGGTTAGAATAGAAGTTTTGGCATAAACTTTGAATATTACTTTTTAGAATTTTCAATTAATTAAAAATAATTGGATACTTAGTGAAAGTAAAACATCTAACATACGACTGATACCGTATATTAAATAAATAATAGTTTTTTCCGCATACGCGTCTATATATATCTAAAGCGCCTCAATATTAAAATTGAAGCGCTTTATCCTTTCTAGTAATTTATTTATCCCTTAAACTCAGCTTTTACATGAGCCCCATCACAATAAGGTTTATTTACTGACTTTCCACATCTGCAAAACGCTGTCGTTTTGTTTTTAGTGTCTTCTGTCCCATCTTTTGCAACCACTTTTAGTGTACCATAAACTAATAATGGCCCATTTTCTAAAACCTCAACTTTTGTTTCTAAAGTTTCAGAAGTTTTATCACCTTCATCATTCATATAATAGCGTAATGCACCAGACGGACATTGTTTTACTTGGTTAATGATGGCTTCAGTTTCAGCTTCATCTAATTTAATCCATGGTCTTAATCTAGGACGAAAAACTTTTGGCAAGCCCTTAGCACAAATGGCTGAATGAATGCATTTTTCCGCTTCCCAAACCACAGTTGTTTCTCCATTTGAATACTCTTTTATTTTCCCCATAACTTTAAGTTTTTATTAAAGATACAAAAAATTACATGGGTTTTACTAGACCGTTTTTACACTTCGTTTCTAACTTTATATTGCTTATTTTTGTTAGAACTCGAAAAATAAAACACATTGTCTAACTATAAATTAGGTCTAGATTACGCGTTAAACCAAGACCAAGAGGATGATATAAAATCCTATAGAAATCAGTTTTATATTCCTAAAGACAAACATGGAAATGATTTGATTTATATGACAGGAAACTCTCTTGGACTACAACCCAAACAAACAAAGTCTTATGTAAATCAGGAGCTGGAAGATTGGGCTAATTTAGGAGTTGAAGGTCATTTTGAGGCTAAAAATCCATGGTTGCGCTATCATGAGTTTTTAACTGAAGCCATGGCGAATGTTGTAGGCGCTAAACCCATTGAAGTTATTGTTATGAATACGCTAACAGCGAATCTTCATTTTATGATGGCATCATTCTATCAACCTACAAAAAACCGCTATAAGATTTTAATTGAAAGTGATGCGTTTCCTTCGGATAAATATGCTGTTGAATCTCAATTACGACATCATGGTTTTGAACCTAAAGAAAGTTTGATTCTTTGGAAACCACGTGAAGGTGAAGAACTACTAAACTATAAAGATTTAGAGTCCATTTTAAAAGCACAAGGCGATGAAATTGCTTTGATTATGATTGGTGGTGTAAACTACTATACAGGGCAGTTTTTTGATTTAAAACGTATTACAGAATTAGGGCATCAATATGGATGCATTGTGGGTTTTGATTGTGCTCATGGCGCAGGGAATGTACAACTAAACCTCCATGATTCAGGTACCGATTTTGCAGCATGGTGTACCTATAAATACTTAAATTCTGGACCAGGAAGCTTAGCAGGTTGTTTTGTACATGAACGACATGCCTACAGAAAAGACTTAAACCGATTTGCTGGTTGGTGGAGTCACAATAAAGAAACACGTTTTAGTATGCGTGGAGAATTTGATCAATTGCCTGGCGCTGAAGGTTGGCAATTGAGTAATCCGCCTATTTTATCTATGGCTGCTATAAAATCATCTTTAGATTTATTTACTGAAGTTGGTATGGATGCTCTTACTGAAAAGTCAAGAAAACTAACGGGATATTTTGAATTTTTATTGAAAGATTTGGGTGAAAGTATCATACAAATTATTACGCCTAGTAATCCAGATGAACGCGGATGTCAACTTTCCATACAAGTAAAAAAAGCAGATAAAGCTTTGCACCATAAACTAACGGAAGCTGGAGTGATTAGTGATTGGCGTGAACCCGACGTGATTCGTTGTGCTCCTGTACCACTTTATAATTCGTTTGAAGATGTATATCAATTAGTTGAGAAATTGAAAGTTATTTTGAATGGATAGACAACAAAATATACTGATCATAGGAGCTGGACTTTGTGGTAGCCTTTTAGCACTGAGATTAGGGCAAAGAGGTTACAACGTTAATGTTTATGAAATGCGTCCAGATTTACGTAAAGAAGATATTAGTGCTGGCCGTTCTATAAACCTAGCATTTTCAAATCGTGGCAACAAGGCTATGAAATTGGTAGGTATAGAAAACAAAGTGAAGTCACTCTGTATTCCTATGCATGGACGTATGATACATGATACACATGGTAATACATTTCAGTCTAATTATAGCGGTAGAGATCATGAATATATTAACTCTATTTCACGTGGAGATTTGAATGCCTTATTACTAAATGAAGCTGAAAAACACAAAAACGTCAACATATATTTCAATAAAAAATGTAAATCTGTTGATTTTGAAAAAACCACTGCACTTTTTAAAGATTATCACACCAAAGATGAGTTTATAGAAGACGCCGATATAATTATCGCTACAGATGGTGCTGGTTCTGCAATGCGTAAAAGTTATTATCTAGGCAAAAAATTCTTATTTAGTTTTTCGCAAGAATATTTAACTCACGGCTATAAAGAACTCACTATTTTACCTAAAGAAAATGGCGATTACAAAATTCACAAAAATGCATTACACATTTGGCCACGAGGTAGTTTTATGTTGATTGCACTGCCTAATTTAGATGGTAGTTTTACAGTAACTTTATTTTTAAGTTATAGTGAGGGTGACTACAACTTTAACAATTTAATTAATGAAGATATCGTTTTAGAATTTTTTCAAAAGGAATTCCCCGATGCTCTGACAGCAATGCCGAATTTATTAGATGATTTTTTTACAAATCCTACAGCACCTTTGGGTACTATTAAGTGTTCTCCGTGGCATTATAAAGACAACACACTTTTAATGGGAGATGCAGCACATGCTATCGTCCCTTTCTATGGCCAAGGTATGAATGCTTCTTTTGAAGATGTCGTTGAATTTGATGCTATTTTAGACAAACATGAAGGCAATTGGGAAACTGTTTTCTCAGCATATGAAAAAACCAGAAAGAAGGATACCGACGCTATTGCAGATTTGGCTATAGACAATTTCCATGAAATGAAAGACCACGTAGCAAATCCTATTTTTCAAGAAAAGCGAAAAATAGAAATGGCTCTAGAAAAAGAGTTTCCGAATGAGTATTCATCCAAATATAGTTTAGTTACCTTTAATGAGGACATTGGCTATCGTGAAGCTATGTTGAAGGGACGTGCGCAAGACAAAGCCATTTTAAATATGTTATCTGATGGTGTTATTTCATCTGAAGATGCTATTGAAATAATTTTTGAAAAAGTAAAAACTGAAACCGCTGCAATTTTAGAAGATGATAGAATTGCAGGCTTACACTAAAAAAATATGAGCGATAAAACAGTAACACCCAGAGGAGCCTATCCACATGTAAAGTGTGTAGGTGATTTTATTTTTGTTTCAGGCACAAGTTCTCGAAAACCAGACAATACTATTGCTGGTGTTGATATTATTGACAATATGGGTACCAAAAAGCTAAATGCTTATACTCAGACTAAAGCTGTTTTACAAAACATAGACAAAAATTTGACTAAAGTTGGAGCATCATTAAAAGATGTGGTTGATGTGACATCATTTTTAGTAAACATGAATGACTTTGCCGATTATAACAAAGCATACGCAGAGTTTTTTGATAAGGAAACTGGACCAACCCGAACCACTGTTGCTGTACACCAATTACCGCATCCTGATTTGGTTGTGGAGATTAAGGTTGTAGCATATAAGAAAGTTTAATGAAAATTAAAAACTTCATCAATGGCAAATTTGAAAATCCAATTTCTAATGATTGGATAGATAACTATTGTCCTGCTAATGGTGAAATATATGGGCAATTGCCAAACTCCTCAAAAGAAGATGTAGAAAAAGCATATCAAAGCGCAAAAGATGCTTTTAAACTATGGTCACAAACTTCCTTAGAAGAGCGCAGTAAAATTTTAATTAAAATTTCAGAATTAATTGATGCTAACTTACAGCGTTTTGCAGAAGCTGAAAGTAAAGACAACGGTAAACCCATTAACTTAGCAAAGTCTATAGATATCCCTCGCGCAGCAAGCAATTTTAGATTCTTTGGAAATGCCATAACTCAATTTTCGAGTGAAAGCCACGAAAGCGTTGGACACAATGCTATTAATTACACACTACGCCAACCCATTGGTGTTGTAGGGTGTATTTCGCCATGGAATTTACCATTGTATCTGTTCACATGGAAAATTGCTCCAGCTATAGCAGCAGGAAATTGTGTAGTTGCAAAACCTAGTGAAATTACACCAATAACTGCCTATCTTTTGAGTGAGATACTAAATGAGGCTGGCCTCCCAAATGGCGTTTTAAATATCGTACATGGTTTAGGATCTATAACAGGGCAAGCTATTGTTGAACACCCAAATATCAAAGCCATTAGTTTTACTGGCGGTACAACAACAGGAGCGCATATAGCTAAAATAGCTGCACCCATGTTCAAGAAATTATCACTTGAATTGGGAGGAAAAAATCCGAATATCATTTTTGCAGATTGTGATTATGAGGAAATGTTAGAGACTACAGTGCGTTCTTCATTCTCTAATCAAGGACAAATTTGCTTATGCGGCAGTAGGATTTTTATCGAAGACTCTATTTATAATAAATTTAAAACTGATTTTGTTGAGCGCGTTAAACGACTCAAAGTAGGACACCCATCTGAAATCTATACAGATGTAGGTGCATTGGTTTCTAAATCCCATCTAGAAAAAGTTTTAAATTATATTGACATAGCTAAGACGGAGAACGGCAATGTACTTTGCGGTGGAAACAAAGTTGTCCTCGAAGGTTTTGAAAACGGATACTACATGCAACCAACTGTTATTGAGATTTCTAACAATGATTGTAAAGTGAACCAAGAAGAAATATTTGGACCCGTTGTAACTATTATGCCTTTTAAAACTGAAAAAGAAGTTCTTGATATGGCTAATAACGTGAAATATGGTTTATCTTCAACTCTGTGGACGAACAATTTAAAACGTACCATGAGACTAAGCAGCCAATTGCAAACTGGTATAGTTTGGGTAAATACTTGGATGTTGCGTGATTTAAGAACTCCATTTGGGGGAACGAAGGCTTCAGGTATTGGTCGTGAAGGCGGTTTTGAAGCCCTACGCTTTTTTACTGAACCAAAAAATGTGTGTATAAAATATTAGTTATTAATATGATTAAAAATTTATTAAACCTCTGTATTTTCCTTTCAGTATTATCATCATTTTCCCAAATAAAACGATGGTATCAAGCCAATCCTGAATTCACCGATAGACTATTGATATCTAAAGATAGTATCATTTCAGAACGATATAAAACATATAATGTAGAAACACCTTATTGGGAGAAAAACAAAACGTTAAAAATTAAAAGCTCCCAAATAAAAAACAATAAAAATTATATGCTTTTTTCATTACCAGATAACAAAACCGCTGGTGGCATATTTACCCTAATAGAGAAAGATTTTATGTTAGCCCATGTACCTAAAGAAATGTACACCTCTTTATCTGAGTTAGAGCATCTACCAGGAAATTCAATACCACACAAGCTATATCTTTCTGAAAATCTGATAGAAAATATTACCAATTATAAATCACTTGAATACCTTACTAAAGAACATTTAATTAAAGCGATTAAGTTTGTGCAATCTTATAATAATGAATTTGAGAAAATGCTAGAGGCCAATCCTAAACTTCGTCAATTTAGTTTATTTAGAATGGCAGAAAATTTATATCATTTTAAATTGTATCAACTTGGTTATAATCCATTTAACCTTCCTGATGAAGGCAATTATTTAGATAAATTTAAAAACGACAACGAACTGAAATCGCTTTTTGAAGGCAAACAATTTTTTCAACTTAGACTCTAAACTTAACCAACCATGAATCTTAACTTAAACAACAAAAATGCTTTAGTATGCGGTAGCACTCAAGGCATAGGCAAAGCTACAGCAATTGCATTAGCGCAAGAAGGAGTGAATGTCACTTTAGTTGCTAGAAACAGAGAAAAGCTTAAAGAAGTTTTAGCAGAACTACCGCAACATAGAAATCACAGCTATATCGTAGCAGACTTTTTAAACCCTAGAGACTTGCAAGAGCAGGTTATTAAGTTTATAGAAAGGGAACACGGGTTTCATATTTTAGTAAATAATACAGGTGGCCCTGCCAGTGGCGAGATTATTAATGCTAGCTTAGAAGCTTTTGAAAATGCCTTTACGATGCATGTAAAATGTAATCACCTTCTAGCACAGGTAACGATTCCGTTTATGAAAGAAGAGAGGTTTGGTCGTATTATCAATGTAATTTCAACCTCAGTAAAAGAGCCTATTCCCAGACTTGGTGTAAGCAATACTATAAGAGGTGCGGTTGGTAATTGGAGTAAGACACTCTCTATTGAAGTTGCAGAATTTGGCATCACGGTAAACAATGTATTGCCTGGTTTTACGGATACTGAACGGTTGACAGAAATTATTAAAATTAAAGCAACGCTGGAAGATAGGTCTGTTGAAGAAATGACTGAAATTATGAAAAACTACACACCAGCTAAACGATTTGCCAAACCTGAAGAAACAGCAAATGCCATTACTTTTTTAGCTAGTGAAGCTGCCAGTTATATTAATGGTATTAACATTCCTGTGGATGGTGGTAGAACGAAATCTTTGTAATTATTTACAATATGAAATTATCATACAACTTAATGTATTTGTATATTTATAACAAATTCGCGTTAAGGATAGAAGCGGCATCCTTTTTTGCTTTTTCTGCAAAAAAGATATAGCGGATAGCCTGACCCTTGTGGTAACGCCATAAATATTATTTCACTATGAGCAGTTTAACATCTCCTATAAATTTTAAGGCTTGGATTGAAGAAAACAGACATCTATTAAAACCGCCTGTTGGTAATAAGGTTGTTTGGAAGGATGGTGATTTTATTGTAATGGTTGTTGGTGGTCCAAATAGCAGGAAAGATTACCATTATAACGAAACGCCTGAATTTTTCTATCAGGTAGAAGGCGATATTGTTTTAAAAATTATTGATAAAGGCACACCAAAAGATGTACATATAAAGGAAGGTGATATTTATTTATTACCGCCTAAAGTACCGCATTCTCCTCAACGGGGAGCTAATACAGTTGGTTTGGTGATTGAATATAAGCGCCCTAAAGGCATGAAAGATGCATTACTTTGGTTTTGTGAAAACTGTGTAACTAAACTCTATGAAGAGGATTTTACTGTAGATAATATTGAAACCGATATGCCAAAGATTTTTGACACCTATTATGGTGATAAAAATAAACGTAGTTGCCCTAATTGCGGTGAGGTGATGCAACCGCCAACAAAGGTTAAAATAAATAATTAAAGATTCCTGACCCCTCAGGACCTAAACATGAAACGTAAACTTAGAATTAACGGTCATTCTCATTTATTACCCTACCCAGAAGAGATACCAGAATTCATGCGAGAAAAAGGAATTTTTTGGGTTGACAAGGATCGAAAATTTATGCTTCAAAAGGGATGGAAACGTCCAGTTACAGATTCTAGTTTTTTCTTAAATGAAAAGTTAGAATGGATGGAACGTAATAATCTCGACCATGCTGTGGTTTTGAATTTATCTCAGCTTTATGGTAATGGATTGCGTGTTGAAGAAATGAAAAAAGCACTTCGCTTTCAAAATGATTTTAACGCGCGTATACAACATGAACACCCCGATAAATTTACTTGCGGTTTTGTAGTGCATCCTGGCTTTATTAGAAGTGCTTGTTGGGAAATTGAACGTTGTGTAGAAACACATGGCATGCGACTATTGTGTTTACCTACACATTACATGGATACTATTGGTACTTGGCGCTGTATTTTTGATGAGGAAAATGAGCCACTTTTTGAGCTTGCTGATAAGTATAATTTAGCTGTAGAGGTGCATCCATATGATGGTGAAAAGTTTATAAATCTTGAAAATACAGCCTGGCGGTTTCATTTAATTTGGATGTTGGCGCAATGTGCTGATGCCTATCATTTTTTAACTTTAAACGGTTACCAAGATAAATTCCCGAATATGCGTACCTGTTTTGCTCATGGCGGACAATTGGCACAGATTAATCTTGGAAGGCGTATTCAAGGTTTTGATGGCAGACCTGATTTGTTTGAAGGCAAGCATCATCCTAGAAAAGCTGTTGGACATAAAAACATTTTCTTTGATACGTTAGTCCATGATACAGGCGGATTAGAGCTATTAATTAGAAATCATGGTTCTAAACAAGTACTCATGGGACTAGATGACCCCTATCCTCTTGGAGAAATGGAAAGTGAACCACAGTCTTCCTACCCAGGTAAACTCTTAGATTTAGCTATAGAACGCAATATTATCACAGAAGATGAATATGATGATATTTGGGAAAATAATGTGTTACAATGGTTATTTGGAGACGATGAAAATGGTAAAAAAGAGTTAGTAAATAAAATTCTACCAAAATAGACATGAATTGTCCCCTCGAGCATTATCGAAATTAAAATATATTTTAATTGAAGATACGAACGCAGTTCTCGAGAGTTATATAAGTCTAAACATTAAGGTCTCGACTGCGCTCGACCTTACATTTGATTATGCATTTTATTCCAGAAGATTTAGATAATTACGTAGTTGCTCATTCTGAGGACGAACCAAAATTGTTACAGCAGCTTACACGTGAAACGTATCAGAAGATTTTACAACCTCGTATGCTTAGTGGGCATTATCAAGGGCGTGTTTTAAGTATGATTTCTAAACTGGTTAATCCTAAAAACATACTTGAAATTGGTACGTATACTGGTTATTCTGCTTTATGTCTAGCTGAAGGTATTAAAACCGATGGTGAACTTCATACTATTGATATTAATGAAGAATTGGTCGATTTTCAACGAAAGTATTTTGACTTATCAGACTACGGAGATAACATACATCAACATCTGGGCAATGCTTTAGATATTATACCTAAACTTAACACAACGTTTGATTTAGTTTTTATTGATGCTGATAAGGAAAACTATTCCAACTATTTTGAAGTTATTATCGATAAACTAAATTCTGGAGGTATTATTTTATCAGACAATGTGCTTTGGAGTGGTAAGATTTTAGAAACTTCCTTTAAAAAAGAAGACACGTCTACACCTGCTTTGATAGCTTACAACAAACTTTTAAAAGTAGATACACGTGTGGAAACTGTTATGTTGCCTATTCGTGATGGGTTGACGATTAGCAGAAAATTATAATATTGATTTTGTCTTCGCTGATAGCACAGAACTTTAAATAACTAGCACATACTCTAGCAGACACGTTCGTTAGGGATTGCAGTGGAAAGCCCACAGCGACATAGGAGTGAGGACTTGGAACCCTTCGACTACGCTCAGGATAAACTACAAGCTCGATCCGACCTTAGGAGGGTAACGCCCAAATAATTAAAATTTTCGTTTTACAGAGCCAGTAAAATCTTCTAAATCGTCTTTTACTTTATCTAACTCTTGCTTTACATCTTTGGTGATACTTGTATCTATGCCATTCTTTTCGGCAGTTTTTGTGATTTCGTGCTTTATATCGTTAGTCGCATCTTTTAGAGTTCGCATGCCTTTTCCTAAACCACGAGCAATTTCGGGCAACTTATCAGCACCAAAAACCATAATGGCAATAAATAGTATAAATGCGATTTCAGCGCCACTTATAAATAAAAATGTAGGATGTTGTATCACAGGACAAATATAGTAAGTTGTTTTGGTTTACTCAAAGTAATTAACCTTTGGAACACGACTTATTATATAAAACTAAAATATCTCGCCATAAGACGAGATATTTTAATACTATGTTTTGTAAGATGCTGTATCGAATTCAGCATAACAGGGATGATTATCCTTTTATATTTTGTTTGAAGTTTTCAAACTCTCCTTGTTCCTCTTTTCTTGGCCATTCATTATTTGCCGTATCAACATCTGCTGTTTCTTTATCTGGATCTAGAGCAAAATTCACGATTTCTTTTTCGCTAGCAATAGCTTTACTAACTTCATTATCGTTAAATCGCCACACTTGCGCTGGAAATGTTTCTTTTTTCTTAGAACCATCGGCATAGGTATACTCTATAATGATTGGCATTACCAAACCTCCTGGTTTCTCGAACGTAACGTTATAAAAATACTTTGGTGTCTTTATATTTTCTCGCTCTTCTGTAGAGAAATTATCCATTAAATATTCCTTAACGGTCTTAGCTTCTGCAGGGTTTTGGTCTTTCATAGCTTCATTAAATTCTTCGCTACCCTCTTCTACCATATATACCAATGGTCGTAATTGCTCTTTCTTGATGCCACGTTTCTCCATAACATCTTTCATATACGCATTAGGTTCGCTAGACACATAGTATTTTTTAACGTCTTTAATACCTATATCTACCCAATCGGTAGTGTAAAACCACCCTCTCCAATACCAGTCCAAATCGAATGCCGAGGCATCCTCCATTGTTCTAAAGAAATCTTCTGGTGTTGGATGTTTAAACATCCATCGTTGCGCATATTCTTTAAATGCATAATCAAACAATTCGCGCCCCATCACAGTTTCTCTTAAAATATTTAAAGCTGTTGCTGGTTTTCCGTAAGCGTTATTTCCAAATTGATAGGTATTTAACCCTTTTGTCATTATTGGTGCAATATAATCTTGATTTCCGCTCATGTAAGGTACAATCATATGTGCAGGACCTCTATCTGAAGGGAAATGTGTATCAGCTTTAGCTAATGCTTCTGGATACGTTTCTCCAAAATCTTGTTCGGCTACATACTGCATAAAGGTATTTAAGCCCTCATCCATCCATGTCCATTGACGTTCATCACTATTCACAATCATAGGAAAAAAGTTGTGTCCTACTTCATGAATAATCACACCCATCATACCATACCTCACACGATCGCTGTAAGTACCATCTTCTTTTGGACGTCCATAGTTCCAACATATCATTGGATACTCCATCCCTTGGCTTTTGGCATGTACAGAAATGGCCTTGTGGTATGGATAATCAAACGTCATTCTTGAATATGACTTTAAAGTACTCGCTACGGCTTTGGTAGACCAATCTTCCCAAAGTGGGTTACCTTCTTTTGGGTATAAAGAAACAGCCATAACGTCTTTATTTCCTATTTTAACAGCCATCATATCCCAAATAAATTTTCTTGAAGTAGCAAAACCAAAATCACGAACGTTTTCTGCTTTTAACTTCCAAGTCTTTGTCTTAGATGCAAAACTACTTTCTTTAGCTTCAGCTTCTTGTTGCGATACAATAACAACAGGTTCTTTGTACGATTTTTTGGCTTGCTCGTAACGACGCATCATTTCTTTAGTAAACACTTCCTTACGATTTGTTAGTACACCTGTTCCGTCCAAAATATGGTCTGCTGGAACTGTAATATTAACTTCGTAATCTCCGAATGTTAATGCAAATTCATCACGCCCCCAAAACTGCGAATTTTGCCATCCTTCTACGTCGCTATATACTGCCATTCTTGGAAAGAATTGTGCAATAACATAGGCTCTATTACCATCTTTTGGAAAATATTCATACCCTGAGCGTCCTCCATGCTTAACATGATTATTAATATTATACCACCATTTTATAGAAAATGTAAACTTATCTCCTGTAGCCATAGGCTTAGGTAATTCTATACGCATCATTGTGCGATTAATCATGTGAGATAATGGTTCTCCTTTAGCGTCTTTAACTCCTTGTATATTAAACCCGCCATCAAAGCTTTCAGCAAGATACTTTTTGGCAAATTGGCTAGGGTAAGTAACTGGTTCGACTTTACCAGATTCAATTAATGGTGATTTAGAATCCTTTGCACGCCTATTTTGATCTAGTTGTACCCATAAGTATTTTAAAACATCTGGTGAGTTATTAGTGTAAGTTATAGTTTCAAAACCAGACAATTTTGCATTTTTATCGTCTAAAACGATATCCATTTTATAATCTGCCTGTTGTTGATAATAGGCATGTCCTGGGGCTCCTGATGCTGCTCTATAAGCATTAGGTGTAGAGAACTCATCATAGAGCTGCTTAAATTTATTATTATTTTGGTGACCTTTTTTGGGAGCAGAATCTTCCTGCTCTTGTGCATAAATACCTGAAGATATAAAAACAACAGATAAAAAATAATACAGAAGATGTTTCATTGTTAACCTTATAATTTTTTTATAAAAATTGTTAATACACTAACAAATTTTCAGTTTTTGATGTGTAACGCGAGCAAAAATAAGACTTTACCTAAGGTTTAAACTTTAATTTAATTAAAATTTAACACTGACTTATCATTTTGTTTAGTGAGGACAAAACTCTTTTTCTGAGAGTTAACATTTAATTTGATGATATTTTGTTGTTCAGTAAACAAATCAAATAGTATTTGGTTTGTAATCTCTAAGGCATTTACCTCATCTACATCTTCAATTTCCAGATAACATTTCACGATACCCATTTCTATTTCTTTTCCTATGAAGTTTAGTAATTGGTATTTATCATTAATTTTTATCTTAAGCTTTGCTGTTAGGTATTTTTGTATGTAAGCATCAATTAATTTAGAATCCTTGTCATCAAAAGTTAGATGTTCATCATAACGTTCTTTAAGGGTATTCTCAAAATCATCAATAAATATCCGTGTTATGATTTGTACAGATTTTTTTTCTTCAACATATTCAATTTGTGTGTTGCTTATATAATATTTATGCACTGTATTAAAAGAGGATAGTAACAGTACAACAACTATTGAAATTACTATTTTAAATGATTTCATAATTAAAACTTAGTATTGGCTAAAGTAATTATTTTCAAGTTTTCAAAAAGCATTCCAAAAGCTATTCTTCTTTTTGATTTGCCTTATATTCTTTGAGTTTTTCCGTTAGAAACTCCAAAATCTCTAAATCTGACGTCCCTGTGCATCTCTTAGTAAAATTCTCATCTAGTTCACAGAAATAAAAAAAATCCATTCTAAATTCTTCATCCAAAGGGTATATTATGAATAAAGACTCAGAAAAATTCTCTCTCAATGTCTTTACAAGTGCTTCGTTTTTCTCATGTGCCACTCGTTCTTTAAGCATTTTTGTTCTACCACTAATACCATTTAAAATTGGATTAAGTGGTATAGATCCTGTTAAAGCTCCCAATAGCATTTTAGGCTTAAATTCACCAGCCTCTGCTAAACGTCTTTCACTTTGGGTTGCAATTTTACCTTTGTAACCGGGAATTCCAACATCATAAAAATTTATAGGAGCATTACCTTCTACGTTTCCAATATCTGAACTTAAATCACCTGTAAGCACTTTCCCAACAGTCACTTGGTTCAATGTATTAATTTGCTCAACCAATACTACTGTAACAGTTTTTGACGTTATAATCTCTTTAGAAATAACAACTTCTTTTGGTTCATGCTGTACTGAAGAAAAACTTAGAGTATCGTTTAGTTTTACTGGAATTGTAAATTCACCTAAAACATTTGTAATAGTGAATTTTTGTGCTGTTTTATTGATGACATGAATATTCTCTACATCAGCGCTACTTTCAACTCGACCTGAAATCTCGGTAGATTGAGCAATACCAATTTTACTGAAAAGCATTACTAATAAGAAAATGTAAAATCTATTTTTTAGAATCATCTTCATTAAATATTTCACTTTTTTTCATCAAAAACTCTAATAACACATGTCTGTTATCTGGCTCTAAAAACGAAGATTTAAAACCTTCTTCCTCGATAAACAACAAAAAATCATCTACCCTATCAATAGGAATATTAAAATTCTCACTAATCTCTTCTTTAGTATAAATGTCCAATAAAAATAAAGGTCTAACTTTTGTTTTATTATTTAAAACCTTCACCTTAAGAGACAAATCTGTTTTAAATATAGTTTCAGCAATTTCAACAATATCTGGTGAGTAAAAACGTGTATCTGGATTTAAAATATATTTAAAATGATCTTGAGTTGATTGTTTTTCCAAAGCTAGGTTGTCTAAACGCAACGATGATTTTTCAATTTCGTTTAAGTTCAAAGGGGTTGGCCTTTCTTTAATTACATTAAAATTGTTAATGTCTGAGGCTAAATTACCTGTTAACACTTTTCCTAAAACTACTTTGTCTAATTCATTAACTTGTTCTTCCAAAACCACAGCAATAGTCTTGGTTCCTATTTCTTCACTTGAAATTATAATTATTTTGGGTTTATGTTGTACTGAAGAAAAGCTTAAAGTATCATTTAGTCTTACTGGAATTGTAAATTCACCTAGAACGTTTGTAATGGTAAATTTTTGTGCTGTTTTATTAATAACATGAATATTCTCTACATCAACACTACTTTCAACTCGCCCCTTTATCTCAATAGATTGTGCTGTTGCATACTGTACAGAAAACAGAATAATAAATTGTAGTTTGATTTTCAAAAAGACAATTATTTAAAACTTCAATAACGGAAGTAAAGTCTTAAACAAAATTAAAAATGCCTCTAAAGTTTTGTTAAATCAGAGATGCTAATCCTTCTTGGTTTTTATAAATTCTACACTTTTTTGATTTAAAAGTTCTAAAAACTCCAATTCTCTACCGTAATTAAGTAGTGTAAAATCAAAATCTTCGCTTTCTACATAAGCAATAAAATCTTCCACGCGATGTTCGGGAATGTTGAAGTTATTTACCAAAAACTCTGAAGCAAAATAATACTTAATGGCTTTTGTTGGAACTTCTGGTATATCCTTAGGTTTTTTATCTTTAGCTTCAGACCTAAATACTGGTAATAATAATTGATCGACAACATTTACTATATTAAGTCCATTGTATAATCTATTACGTTGAATATCATCACCAATATTAGTAACCTCTGTTTTATAATCTGTTTCAAAGTTATACTCGCTGCTATGTTTCACACCAAAATATAAAGCGTCTAATTTTGGATTAAAGGTTTTCGAGTCGTTTATATCTGTTCCTAAATTCCCTGTCAAACCTTTTGTTTTAACAATAATCTCATCTAGTTTATTAACCTGTTCAATCAAAAATATTTTCATATTTTTAGATGTAATGATGTCTTTGTTTACTTTAAAATTTAAATTTTGAAACTGTATTGCACTCACTTCAATCACATCATTTTCAGTGACAGCAATAGAGAATTCACCATTTACATCAGTAATTGTACCCTTATTCGATGATGCATTAAAAATGGTAATACCAGATATATCGTTATGTTCTACAACAATTTTACCTTTAACGTCGGTTCTTGTTACAGTTTGTGCATTTAGATGAATACCACTAAAAAGCATCAATAAGCATAAAAGCTTTTTCATAAATTAGATTTTAAGTCAAAAGTATTACCATTACAAACTAAGCAATTCTTTCTTTTTCTTAAAAATACGACTTAAAACTGATTTTCTAAAACAACTGGATTTAAATATCACTAAAAAATGTTTAGTTTTATCATAAATTCTTTTTATGATGAAGCACCTCATTATTGCCAGTACATCAACCATTCATGGCAGTGGATATTTAGAATATATTCTAGAAGAATTATCTGAACTTTTTAAAAATGCTAAAACTATAGTTTTTGTACCTTATGCTAGACCTGGTGGTATTTCGCATAACGATTACACAGAAATTGCAAGTAAAGCATTTTCAAAAATTGGAAAAAAAGTAGTGGGGCTTCACACTTTTGAAAACCTAAAACAAGCTATTGAAAATGCAGAAGGTATCTTTACTGGCGGAGGCAATACCTTTGTTTTAACTAGTCAACTCTATAAGAATAATTTAATAGAACCTTTAAAGAATGCTTTAAACAATGGCACACCTTATTTAGGAACAAGTGCTGGTAGCAATATTTGTGGTTTAACAATAAAAACTACTAATGATATGCCTATTATTTATCCACCAAGTTTTAATGCATTGGGGTTAGTACCCTTTAATATCAATCCGCATTATTTAGATCCAGATACAAATAGTACGCATATGGGTGAAACGCGCGAAACTCGTATTAATGAGTTTCATTATCACAATACCCCTCCTGTTGTTGGTTTACGTGAAGGAAGTTGGCTTTTAGTTAATGGAGAAACTATTACACTTAAAGGAGAGCTTTCCGCGAGAATTTTTGAATACAATATACAACCTTATGAAGTCCCTACAAATGCAGATCTCAGTGATTTGAATTAATATTTTTTGGGCGTGCCCCTAAAGGGTCGGGCTATCCGTTGCAAGTCCTCGCTATGTCCCGATAAATTATCGGGAGCATGCTGTGGGCTTTCCACTACTATCCCTCACGCGCACCTATCCGCTAACACCTACAACCAAAATAAGCAATTATTCTACCTGCAAAAAACAAAGTAAAAAAGGCACTGTTTACAAACAAACCTCTTAGAATGGGAGACCAGGTTCACTTTAACTTCATTCAGGATACACTTCTCACCTTAACCTTTGTATTTATATGGTAAGAGTTTTAAAAACAAAAAAACTTCATATTTCTATGAAGCTTTTAGAGCGGGAGACCAGGTTCGAACTGGCGACATTCAGCTTGGAAGGCTGACGCTCTACCAACTGAGCTACTCCCGCATTAACGGCAACAAATATATATAAACTCTACATTAAAACACAAAAAAATTATAACTTCTTTAGAAAATGATAGCCCAAAATTTCAAAGCCCTCATTGTAATAAAATTTGTGCGAAGGATAGTTACTCACATAAGTGTTTAATTCAACCGTTTTACAACCTTTTTGTTTCACATAATCGTAAATCCATTTAAAAAATTGTTTCCCAAGTCCTTTACCCCTATGGTTTTCATCAATATATACATGATCAACCTCAACACTTTTTCCTGCATAATGTCGTGTACAAAACCACAAACCGCACACACCAACAACAGCATCACCATTAAAAATCACAGCGCATTCATAATTTTGCGCGATCATTTCTAAAAAACGTTCTTCTAATACATTTTTAGAGATATTAAAATCGTTTAACTTTTCAACCAACGGTACAACTTTTAGTATGTCAGTCTTATCTATAATTTTAAAACTATAACGCATTTCAAATTTTTAAAGTGAAGATACAAATTGGTTACAATTAATTTTATATGTTTGGATATGGTTTTCATTTATTTAAAATGAGCAACACAGAAAATTTCGAAATTACACGAATAACTGCAACTGAAACTTACCCTGTAAGGCATCCAGTTTTAAGGGCAGGTAAACCATTGAAAACTTGCGCTTTTACTGGTGATGATGTATCTACTACAATACATTTAGGGTTATTTGATAAAAAACGTCTCATTGGTGTATTATCATTGATGAAAATCTCCAACGATTTATTTTTTCAAACATCTCAGTATCAGTTAAGAGGCATGGCTATTCTTAAGTCTTACCAAGGCAAAGGACTTGGCAACTTATTAATTAATGAAAGTGAACATATTTTAACAAACAAAAACATAGATTTAGTTTGGTGTAATGCCCGAATTATTGCTGTTAATTTTTACATACGCAATGGTTATAAAGTCATTGGAGCGCCATTCGAAATTCCCGAAATAGGTAAACACTATGTAATGCATAAAACTTTAGGACAGATTTAAAGTGACATTTTACGATAAAATGTGTCGCAATTATGTAAGCCAAATTTTGTAATTTAATACCCTAAAACCATCTAAGATGAGAGGAAGAAATTTTAAAGTAAGACTGCTAATTGGTGCAGCGATCGCCATATTCTTTGTTTTAAAACGATGTAGTCAACGCGAAGAAAACCCGTATACAGGAAGAATGCAAACCATATCCATGACACCTGATAAGGAAATAGCTATTGGTTTGCAGAGTGCGCCACAAATGGCACAGCAGCACGGAGGACTTCATCCAGACACTAAACTACAGGCTTTAGTCGACAATGTTGGTAACAAACTTGTAAATAGTAGTATTGCAAGAGAAACGCCTTATAAATATGAATTTCATTTACTAAATGATCCAAGAACTATAAATGCATTTGCACTCCCAGGTGGACAGATTTTTATTACCTATGCTTTGTTAGAAAAATTACAAAATGAAGATCAATTGGCAGGAGTTTTAGGACATGAAATCGGCCATGTATTAGGAAGACATAGTGCAGAACGTATTGCAGAAAGTGAATATTGGCAAGGTTTAGCAACTGCAGGGTCTGTAGGTGCAGACATGGGTGGCCTTGTAGGTGGTATTGGTCAACAAAAATTATTAACTAATGGTCGTGGTGATGAGTTAGAGAGTGATGATTTGGGCGTTAAGTTTATGATTAGGGCAGGATACAATCCTCAAGAAATGATTGGGGTGATGAAGATACTAAAAGAAGCTGCAGGACCAAATCGAGTACCTGAATTTCAAAGCACGCATCCAGATCCTGATAATAGAATTGAGAAAATACAGGAAGCTATAGAAAGATATAAAAATTTATAACTACAAAAAAAGCCCTCAATGAGGGCTTTTATCGTGACTAATTCAAAATAATTATAATATAAGCTTGTAATTATTTTTTCTTTTTTGCTAGTGCCTCAGTTAATACCTTTTCAGCATCAACAGCTTTATGCAATTTAGCATATTTCATAGCTGTCATACCTTTTGTAGATTTTACTTTAAGTTTAGCGCCGTTAGCGATTAAAAGTTTTAAAATATCGCATCGATTGAATTTCGCTGCATACATAGCTGGCGTCATTCCATTAGACTTTTCATTTACATTTGTTCCTAACTCAATTAATTTTTTCACAGTTTCTATATCACCTTTAGCAATAGAAACACAAAATGGATTTACGTTAGTATTAACTTGTGTTTTGTAAACTTTAGTTGGTTCAAATGAAGTTGTAGCATTAACACTAACAATAGAAAAGCATAATGCGATTGCGGAAATAATGATTGTTTTTTTCATGATGAAAGAATTTGATTTTGATTAATGATTTGTTTTTTTGATTATACTAAAGAGACGACTAAAAATTTAATTTGTTACACTATAAAATCTTAAATAACATTTTTTTAACGTTTTTTATGACTTTTTAAGACTTTTTAAATTTTCCAAAATTTGTATTTATTAGATCAAAACACCGTAGTTTTTAAACAACATTTTCGTCTATAATCCCTTTAAAAACCTTATCTTTGGGGCTTAAATTAAACCAATACAAATGAACAAAAAAACCATTCTAATGATACTTGATGGTTGGGGAAAATCTCCTGACCCAAAAGTTTCTGCAATTGATAACGCAAATACACCATTCATAGATAGTTTATACACGAAATATCCAAGCGCTTCTCTTAGAACCGACGGTTTACATGTTGGTTTACCAGAAGGACAAATGGGAAATAGTGAAGTAGGACACATGAATCTTGGAGCTGGTAGAATTGTGTATCAAGATTTGGTAAAAGTAAATTTAGCTGTTGAAAATAAAACGCTAAATAAAGAACAAGTTTTAGTAGATGCATTTAATTATGCAAAAACAAATGATAAAGATGTACATTTTTTAGGCTTGCTGAGTAATGGTGGTGTACACTCACATATCAATCATCTTATTGGTTTAGTTGATGCAGCTCAAGAAGCTGGTGTTAAACATTCTTATGTTCATGGATTTACTGACGGTCGTGATGTAGACCCTAAATCTGGTGCTGGTTTTGTAGAGCAACTACAATCTCACATCGAAAATACCAACACTAAAATTGCTACGATCTCAGGACGTTACTATGCTATGGATAGAGATAAACGCTGGGAACGTATAAAATTAGTATATGATGCATTAGTGAGTGCCAAAGGAGAAACATCAGATGATATAGCTGCATCTATCAAAAAAAGTTACAATAACGATATTACAGATGAGTTTATTAAACCTATTATTGCAACTGATAAAAACAATGCACCTCTTACGCAGATAAAGGAAGGTGATGTTATTATTTTCTTCAATTTTAGAACAGATAGAGGTCGTGAATTAACAGAAGTATTATCTCAAAAAGACTTCCCTGAGCATAATATGAAGAAATTAGATTTACATTATGTTACGCTTACCAACTATAATGATGAGTACAAAAATGTAAATGTAATTTTCAATAAAGATAATTTAAGTGAAACCTTAGGTGAAGTATTGGAAAAGCACAATAAGAAACAAATCAGAATTGCTGAAACTGAAAAATATCCTCATGTCACCTTTTTCTTTTCAGGCGGTCGTGAGGAACCTTTTGAAGGCGAGCAACGTATTTTGAGAAACTCTCCTAAGGTAGCTACATACGATTTAAAACCGGAAATGAGTGCATATGAATTAAAGGATGCACTTGTTCCTGAATTACAAAAAGGCGAAGTTGATTTTGTATGTTTAAATTTTGCCAATGGCGATATGGTAGGTCACACAGGAGTTATGGAGGCGGCAATAAAAGCCTGTGAAGCAGTAGATGAATGCGTAAAAGAAGTAGTGAGTACTGCTTTAGAAAACGATTACACGACATTGTTAATTGCGGATCATGGCAATTGTGAAACCATGATAAACCCTGATGGGTCGCCTAATACTGCACATACAACAAATCCAGTACCAATCATTTTAATTGATAAGGATTTAAAAGATATAAAAGATGGAATTTTAGGTGATTTAGCACCAACAATTCTAAAACTTATAGGTGTTCCACAACCAGAAGCAATGACACAACACGCTTTGGTATAAACCATTTTCGAAAAAGAATTACCTTTGTGGATATTAAACCCCAAATAGGATGAATTTTACCGACACATTACTTATAGCTGTTGATTTTGATGGCACCATTGTGGAAGATGCTTATCCCAGAATAGGCAAGCCACAAATGTTTGCTTTTGAAACATTAAAAAAGCTCCAAGAAGAAGGACATCGTCTTATTTTGTGGACCTATAGATGCGGTGATAAGTTAGATGAAGCTGTAAAATTCTGTGAAGACAATGGCATTAAGTTTTATGCTGTAAACAAGAGTTTTCCAGAAGAAGAATACACTAACGATATCAGTAGAAAAATAAATGCAGATTTATTTATCGATGACAGAAACGTTGGAGGGTTTTATGGTTGGGGCGAAATATATCAATTACTAACGGAAAGTGATGCAAAACCTTTGGAGTATAAAAAAAGAAAAAGCTTTCTAGATTTTTTTAGATCATGATTAAAATAAAAACCAGAGAAGAAATAGAACTGATGCGCCAAAGTGCATTAATAGTTTCTAAAACCTTAGGTGAGGTTGCTAAAGCAATTAAGCCAGGTGTTACTACATTACAACTTGATAAGATTGCGGAAGAATGTATCAGAGATCAAGGTGCAGTACCTGGTTTTTTAGGTTTATATGATTTTCCGAATACGTTATGCATGAGTCCTAATTCTCAGGTAGTTCATGGTATTCCAAATAGTGAATCTCTAGTTGAAGGTGATATTATTTCTATTGATTGCGGTGCTCTTAAAAATGGGTTTTATGGAGATCATGCCTATACATTTCCTGTTGGAGAAATTTCTCCTGAAGTTGAGAAACTATTGAAAGTAACAAAAGAGTCCTTATACATAGGAATCAGAGAATTCAAAATAAATAATCGTGTGGGGGATGTTGGTTATGCTATTCAACAATATTGTGAATCGCATGGTTATGGTGTAGTAAGGGAATTGGTAGGTCATGGTCTAGGACAAAAAATGCATGAGGATCCGGAAATGCCAAATTATGGACGAAGAGGTCGAGGCAAGAAATTTGTTGAAGGTATGGTTGTAGCTATTGAACCCATGATTAATATGGGAACACAGCGCATAAAACAGCACAGAGATGGTTGGACAATAACTACTTTAGATAATTTGCCGTCGGCACATTTTGAACATGATGTTGCTTTAGTTGATGGAAAACCAGAATTACTTTCCACCTTTGCATATATATATGATGCTTTGGGTATAAAAAGTAATGAGGAAGATGAGTTTAGACAAGAGATTTTAGTATTGTAGTTTTTTACAGAATGAATTTATCTAATATACCAAGTAAAAAATTAGTTGAAGGTGTTTCGGGAAAATATGTACACACAACATCTTTCACTGTAGGTTATGTAAGTATTGATAAAGGTGCTATCATGCCTTTACATTCTCATGTACACGAACAAACATCTCAAGTTATCTCTGGAGAATTAGAAATGACTATTGATGGAAAAACTGAAATTTTAAAACCAGGCAGTATTATTATTATACCTTCTAATGCTTTACATAGTGCTAGAGCTATAACAGATTGTACCGTAATTGACACTTTTTGCCCTGTTCGTGAAGATTACAAATAATCTACATGAAAAAAATTTTCAAAATCATACTCAACATAGTCCCAAGACCTTTGCTAATAAGGTTGAGCTATGTAGTACGTCCTATATTAGCATTCTTATTAAAAGGAAAAAAATTCACCGATCCCATTGATGGTAAAAGCTTTAAAACATTTTTACCCTATGGCTATGGCACACAACGTCATAATGTACTGTCGCCTTCTACACTATCATTAGAACGTCACAGATTACTTTGGCTGTATTTGCAACAAGAAACCAATTTCTTTTCAGAGCAGTTGAGATTATTACATTTTGCGCCTGAACAAGCATTTTACAAGCGATTTAGAAAAATGAGCAATCTTGAGTATATAACTACAGATTTATATTCTCCTTTAGCAGATGTGAAAGCAGATATTTGTGATTTGCCTTTTAAAGATGAAGAATTTGATGTGATTTTATGCAATCATGTTTTAGAACACATACCAGATGATACTAAAGCCATGCAAGAATTATATCGTATCCTAAAACCCGGTGGATACGGCATTTTTCAAATTCCGCAAGACTTAAATCGAGAAACTACTTTTGAAGATAATTCGATAACAGACAAAAAAGAACGTGCAAAAATCTTCGGACAATACGACCATGTTCGTGTATATGGAAGAGACTATTTTAATAAACTCCGTAGTATTGGTTTTAAGGTTGATGAAGTAGATTATACAACAACCCTTTCTGATAGTTTAGTAGAAAAATATTGTTTAGCTAAAGGGGAGATTATTCCAGTTGTTTCAAAATAAATTACTCTGGAAACCCATTTAAGCTTAGAGTTTCTAACGCTTTATTTTCATTTTCAAAAATCAAAAAGACCTTTAACTCTGGGTGATTCTGTAAAAACGTTTTTACGCCTTCAACACCCATAGCTTGAAAAGCAGTGGCATAACCATCGGCAGTCATACAGTCTTTAGCTATTACTGAAACACTTAAAACATTTGTTTTCGTAGGATACCCTGTTTTTGTATTAATAATATGCGCATATTTATTACCATTGTCATCTACTTTAAATTTTCGGTAGGTTCCAGAAGTAGCCATGGCTTCATCTTTCAAATTTACAGCTTTAAAAACCGATTGACCTCCATCAAATCTTGGCTCATCTAAACCAACACGCCAAGGTTTATGCTTTTCTTTATTTTCACCACTTACCCGAATTTCGCCTCCAATTTCAACTAAGTAGTTGTTGATGTTTTTACTTTCTAAAAATTCAGAAATAACATCAACACCATATCCTTTGGCTATGGCATTAAACTCTAAATACGTTTTTGGCTGTTTGGCAATTTTACCATCAATTAGCATTACTTTATTAAACCCCACAGACGTCATTAAATTTTCAATAGTAGCGCTATCTGTCAAAAATTTATTTTTATCGGCTCCAAAACTCCAAGCATTAACAACATCTCCAATTGTTGGGTCAAAAACACCTTTAGTCGCTTTATAAATTTCTTTAGATTTTAAAAAAACCACTTCAAAATGTGCATCTATAGTTACGTATTCATTTCTATTCAATTTTGAAATATCAGAATTAGGAATATATGTAGACAGAGAACTATTTATCGCATCAAACAGACTATCAAATTGCTTTGTGTAATCTATTTCAGAATCATAAACAGCGCTATATGATGTACCAAATACAATACCTGATAAATTAGTATTTTCAAATGTTTTGACTTTTTTGTCTTGTTGTTTTTTACAGGAAATAACGGTGACAAAAACTAAGAGACATATTACTATCTTCTTCATTTAATTTAGGTTTGATTCTATATACTGAATCCCATTATATTCAATTAAATACGCTTCATTTAGATAAATTGGTAAGTCTTCACCATCAGGATTACCCAGACCAACACCGGCATAGAGTACTTTAGCATCTTTTTCAAAAGCATGCTTTTTAAAAGACTCCATCCATACCACATCATAATTATTTGGATTTTCTGGCAGCACAACTGCGCGCACCACCACAAAAAAATATTGACTGTTTTTATCAATACACACAAACTGCGGGTGCCTTTTCAGCTTACTATTTATAGCTACGAACTCAAAGCCACGTTGCTCTAAATCTTTTCCAACGTGATTCATTGCAAGGTTATGCAACTCTTGTTTTGAAAGTGGTTTACTCATACCACAAAAATACTAAAACTTAAATAGGATGATGACATTTTTAAATGCTTTCGATGTAGTTGTATAAATGATTGTATAACCGTATTAGATATTCTTATTATGAAAACTTTGACACCTCCTTTAATACTATTGTTAGTACTGCTTTTTTCTTGTGGGCAAGATCAACAAAATAACCGTGATTTTGCAGAATATGATTATGACTCTGAAACTTACTTTGAGGAAGATATTGAGTCAGATTATAATACACCTAAAAACAATATGACTCCATCTGACGGTAATATCCCTAAACTAAAAGGTTATAAAGTGATGAGTAAGCAGTTTGGAATTCCAGTTGGAATTATGCCTATTCCTAAAAACTGGAAGATAAAGAGAAATAGCAAAGATGGTATTCAATTTGAATCAAATGACGGTGTTAAAGTATATGGCGAACGTTTTATCTCTTACTTCTATTCAAGTAATCAACAACTAAATTACAACACACAACAAGGTGGCAGACGTGTAGCACCTGTAAAAAATTTAAATAGAGTTTTACAAGAAGATATTTTTCCATATGCAAAATCTCAAGGCATGACCTTGTTAAACCAATTTCCACTGCAAGCACTTGCACAGTTTGATAAACGCTTTGATAGTTATCTTTTTAAGGGCATTCCTGAAAACAAACAATTTCAATGTGTAGCTCTAGAATGGGAAGATAAAAATGGAGGTAAATCTATTGGTGTCATTCGTTATTTCACTACCCATTATCCAACTGCTGGAGGTATGGATTGGGGTTACACTCTCAATGCAATGGGCGCACCTAAGCACAACTATGAAACAGCAAAAAAGGCTTTTATTAACTCATTAGTAAATTTTCAAATTAATCCGCAATGGGTGAAAACCAATAATAACTTTTACGCTCAACAATCAAGACAAGGTGCCGCACAACATCAGCAACGTATGGCAGCTATAAATGCACAAGGTCAAGCCAATAGAAATCTTGCAAATACCTATAGTTCTATTCCAGACAGTAGTTTTGAAAGTTGGAAACGCAGAAATAATATGAATAGTTCTGGGCATTCAAAATCTGTAAATAATGGTATTTGGGAGCGCAGTACTATTTCAAACCCAAATACAGGGCAGCAATACTATGCCGAAGGACAGAACGATTATTACTGGGTGAATCAAAACAACGAATATATGGGAACAGATAATTCATTATACAATCCCAACATTGATAACACGATGAATACTCAAGAATGGACTCAATATAACAATCAAAATTAAAAATTGATGACATTTTAAAAATATCTCGATGTACCTATAAACACTAATTAATTAAAACCTCATATTATGAAAGCATTCAAATTATATAGCCTTTTAGCAATAGTCATACTATTATCATCCTGCAGTTCGAATGATGCTGATGAAGTAAATTTTGCAAATGCCACACCACAAGTGCAATGCATAACCAATAACCTTGTAGGACCGACTGCTGTGTATTGGGATTATGCCCATGGTATTCCCGCACCATTCACAAGCATTCCTATGGTAGCGAACCCTCAAAGTACATTTAACCACCCAGATGTTTTTACAAACCTAAGGTTCACAGTGCCTCAGGGATATACAGCCACTCCACTATCAATTCCTAATAGTGCATTTGGTGTAGATTTAAGAAGATCAAATAACAATCCTCAAAATAAAGTACTATGGCGCTACTACCCAATTACATCGTTTAATGGTTCTGCAAATATAGATCAAGTAAGAGCTTTTTTTATTAACGATTTGATGGTAAACGAGTATGGATTTAATGGTACACCAACAGTAGATTGCGCTCCTCCAACTCAAACTGTAGACTTTGGTGGAGTTACAAGAACTTTTAGCTCTAGAGCTATACGATTTGGAAACACCAGGGCTATTATTTGGGTTGCTCTTGTACCAATGCCGTTTGGAAGTTCTGTTGCCGTTTCAATATCTGCTGGCCCAATTAACGAATTCGATAATTTAGTTATGGACGTATTTTTTCCAATAAGTTTTGAATTACTGCTACCAGATAGAGACTCTCTTTCAGATAGAGATAATGACGGTACACCAGATGTTTTCGATCCAGAACCAGACAACCCAAATGTTAGTTAAAAAAACGAATTATAATTATGAAACCTTTTGATAAATTTAAAATAGTATCCTTTACGTTTTTCCTTATGATTTTCTCAATATTTAGTTGTAGCGAAACTAATGAAAGTAATGAGATGGAAGAAGAAACTACAGGCCCTAAAGTGTATGTTGCTGGAATAAGACCTATAGATGAACTAACTTCAGTTGCAGAACTTTGGATAAACAATACCCCTAGAAATATTGCTTCAAACAATACTTCAGGAACAGCTAGTTCTGTTTTCGTTTCTGGAGATGATGTATATGTAACTGGACACGAGTCTAGTGGTACTTTTAATATTGCTACTGTTTGGAAAAACGGAGTGCCAGATAAACTCACTGATGGCAGTAAAAATTCAACTTCTGCATCAATTTTTATAGATAATAACGACGTTTATGTAGCTGGTGATGAAGTGGAAACTATTGGATTTAATGCCAGAGTATGGAAAAATGGGGTTATGACTGATTTATCGGATGGTTTTCAGTCTAGAGCTACTTCAGTTTTTGTATCAAATAATGATGTGTATGCTGCAGGATGGCAAATTCCTAATTTCGAATTTACAGCTGTAGTTTGGAAAAATGGGGTAGCAACTCAACTTACTGATGGTAGTAAATTTGCAACTGCGAGTTCTGTCTACGTATCTGGAAGTGATGTTTATGTTGGTGGCTCAGAATACAACAATAATACAGATAAAATACTAATAGCAAAAATTTGGAAAAACGGAATTCCAACAGATCTCACAGATGGCACAAAGAGTGCGGTAGTTGAAGCAGTTTTGGTATCAGGAAATGATGTTTACGCAGTTGGCATGCAAAATATCGGTGGTCAATTTCAGGATGCTGCTACAGTTTGGAAAAATGGAGTTGCAACATATTTAACCGATGGTACAAAATATGCAAGAGCGCATTCAATTTTTATTCATAATGATAATATTTATATAGCAGGAACGGAGGCAGGAAACAGAATTGATGCTGCTAAAATTTGGAAAAACGGCGTTGCTACCAATTTAACAGATGGAATAAATTTAGGTAGAGCTTTTTCTGTTTTCGTAAAATAAATTAATAACATAAAGTTGATAACCGAATTAATAGTCATTTGATAGTATAGTATTTGTGAAAAATTGAAATAATTGTATATTTCCTCTAGCTATTAATTCATGGGGAAAACAGTACACGTATTAAGTCAATCTCAACTCATTGACGCGATTAAATCTAATGATGCTAAAGTCTTAAAAGAACTATACACTCGTAATTATCCTAAAGTTGAAGCTTTAGTGTTAAAAAATAGTGGTTCTATAGCTCATGCCAAAGACATCTATCAAGAAGCATTCATAACCGTTTGGACGCATGTAAAACAAAATAAGTTTGAGCCACAAAATGATACTGCCTTACAAGGCTATTTATACAGAATATCTAAAAATAAATGGACTGATGTTTTAAGATCGAAATCATTTAAAGATGTAAAATCCTTAGATAAGGATAATCTAAGAGCTGTGAAAGACGACGAAACATACAATGAACCTGAAAATAAAAAGTTAAAAATAACAATGGCTGCCTTTGAAAATCTAGGGCAACCATGTAAGCAATTATTGAAAACGTTTTATTTTGAAAAAAAATCTCTTAAAGAGATTTCAGAAGAATTAAATATAGAAGAAAATACAGCACGAAATAAAAAATACAGATGTATGCAAAAATTAAGAGCTGTTGTATTAGCCTCAAAATAAAAAATATTGAAAAATAGCGATAACATATCACAAGAATTACTGGAAACAATTGAACGTTACCTAAATGGAACTTTAAGTACCCAAGAACTTGATGATTTCAATAGACTTTTGGATATAGATGATGATTTTAAGGCCCAAGTTGAAGATGTTCGGGCTATGCTCTTTGGTATTGAAGCCCAAGCTTTAAAAGAACAGTTAAATGAGTTTCATAAGGATATACCTAAAACAAAAACTGTAGCGCACACACAAAAACAAAAAGTTCGGTTTTTAAGTTATAGCAGAATCGCAGCTGCGGCAGCAATAATTATAGCCATTGGAAGTATTTGGTTTTTTAGTACACCACAAAACGAAAAGCTTTATGCTGACTATTTTAAGCCAGATCCAGGACTACCAACAACCATGAGTAGCACTGATAATTTCGAATTCTATGAGGCTATGGTAAAGTATAAGCATGGTGATTATGATATAGCTATTAGTAAATGGAATGCACTTTACGAGAGTAAACCAGATAACGACACTTTAAATTATTTTTTAGGAGTTGCTCATTTAGCAAACAGAAAAGAAGCCGAGGCTATTCCATTCTTAGAACGAACTGTACAATCTAAAAAAGATTTTGTGTTAATAAATGATGCCTATTATTATTTAGGACTGGCATATTTACAGCAAGGAAATATTGAATTAGCTAAAACGAATCTTTCTCAATCTGATAATGATATAGCTAAAGAAATTTTATCAAAGTTAACTGACTAAAATGCTAGTTTATGGCAAAACTGCCAACATCTTTCACTTCCTTTTTTATAGTAATTACACTATTTAGCATTTGTAGAGTATTTGGACTTCAGGATTCTATTTCCGTTAAACGTAGTGATCCATTAGAAATAAGATACAATATTGCCGATAGCCTATTCAACTTAAAACAACTGAATGCTTCAGAAAAAGAGCTTCATCAAATATTAAAAGCATTTGACAACGATTCTAACAAGCATATTAATTTAAAATATAAATCCTATAATCTTTTAGGAACACTTCAAAAAAGTTTACAAAAATTAGACAGTTCAAACTATTACCTCAATACATCTATAGAATATCTTAAGAAATCATCCTACAACGATTCAAAAAAACAATACAAATTAGGAGTTACAAAAAATAATATAGCCCTTAATTTTTTTAATACAGGAAAAGCAGAAAAGGCTATTTCCACATTGCACGAAGCTATAACACATTTACATAATTATAGCATTGAAACTGAGGATAAAGATGAAAAATTAAGAGCCACTAAAAAGCGATTGGCATGTATTGACAATCTTGCTGGTTTTTATCGGGGTGTTGGCGATAATAATCAAGCCATTAATTTAGCAACATATTCCTATAATCAGAAGCAAAAGATTTTAACACCAGATGATACTGCACTTACTATTTCTCAACTTATTCTAGGTCACTTACATTTAATTGCCAGAAACTACAAAGAAGCTGGAAAGATGGCCGACCTAGGCATGAAAAATATTGAGAAAATTCCCTTTGCAAAAAGTTATGCCTATTTAGTAAGAGCTTCAATATATGAGAATGTTGAAGATTATGAAAATGCCAGACAAGTTTATGAAATGTGTGAGGCAGAGTATAGAAAAAACTATAATGGGGTTTATTCGAATTCATTCTTAGATGGCTTAGTTGAAATGTCTAAATTCTATGCTAAAATTGGCATGAATGAGAAGGCATTAGCATTAGCTGAAGAAGGTTATAATTTCACACAACAAGACAATTACAAAAATGAATTATTAAGTTATTACCAAATCCAAAATTTAGCAAATGTTTATTATAGTATAAAGGATTATAAAAATGCAATAAAGTACGGTAACAAAGCGCTTTACTATTTCGAGAATAGACACCTGAAAATGAATAGTTTATTAGATTCTATTCAAAATGAAACAAGAAAACCAATGGCGCTTCTTGTAAAATCAAAGTCCGAATACTTTTTAAAACAGCAACTAAGTATTACTGGTTTAGATAGTCTTTTAAAACAAACCGAAGAAGCGTTAGGCATCTTAGAAAAGAAGAGAACTATTATTAAAACCCCAACGGATCTCGAAACCTTGCTTACTGACCATCAAAAATTAATAGATTTTAGAAAACAACTATTCTTAGACCTTTATAATAAAACCAATAACGATGACTATTTAGTGAATCTCATTGGACTGCACGAATCAAGTTTATACAACAGAATACGATCTAGGTTAAACTTAAAAAAAGTAAGTTTCTCAGATGTTCCAGAAACCATTATTGAAAGAGAACAGTTTTTAAAGGATAAAATATTTTCCGCTTTAAATGAAGAAAATGCTACAATAGAAAGATTTTTCAACTATAACAAACAATGGGATGCATTTCTGGATTCACTAAAACAAAATCATAGTAAATATTATAAAATGCGGTATGCTACAATTGAAGAACCTATGGATAGTATTCATAAAAACGTACCCGAAAATACGACCATGATTAGGTATTTATATATCTCAGACACCTTACATGCTTCAGTAATTAACAAGACACATAAAGCATTATTCAAGTTAAAAACTGAAGATATTAAAAAACATGTTTCCATACTTTCTAATCATGAATCTGGTATAACTAAAACTTCAGAATCACTCCATAATCTCTATGAAGCGATATGGAAACCTTTTGCTTCTAAAGTAACGACTAAAAATGTCGTTATTATTCCAGATGGAGAATTATTCAATTTAAGTTTTGAAAGCTTAACACCATCCAAAATTAATTCGTTTAAAGATTTAGCAACTAATAGCTTATTGGCAAAACACGCCATTTCATACAACTATAGTTTATTACTTTATACGAATAATAAAAAAACCATAAACTACGCTAAGGACTTTGTTGCATTTGCTCCAGAATTTAATGCTAAAATGAAAGAGGACTATAGTATTGCAATTACAGATTCGTTATCCATAGACAAAACATATTTAAGCTTACTACCTCAGCCCTTTAGTGTTGATTTAGCTAAGGAATATTCTAGACTATTTGGAGGTAATTATTTTATCAATAAAAATGCCTCTAAACAGATTTTTAAGAATGAGGCTAATGAGCACAAAATTATCCATATTGGTACTCATGCCGAATCTAATAATGTATCACCAGAGCTATCAAGGTTAATATTTGCAAAAACTAGTGAGGATGAAGATAACTCATTGTATACCTTTGAAATATATAATGAAAATCTTAATGCTAATTTAGCTATTTTAACTGCTTGCGAAACTGGCAAACCTACATACCAATCAGGAGAAGGCATGATTTCTTTAGCACATGCGTTTAATTATGCTGGCAGTGAAAGTATCTTGACAAGCTTATGGAAAATTGATGAAAAGTCAAGCTCAGAAATTATTGAATTGTTTTATCAAAATATAAAAAAAGGCTTACCTAAAGATAAAGCATTACAACAAGCAAAGCTAAAATACATTTCAATTGCAGAAGGCCGCACTATTGCACCACAATATTGGGCAGGCTTAGTACTTATTGGAGATACTTCTCCGATAGATTTAGAATCTTCTTCAACGTTAATTTGGTGTTTATTAATTGGCCTGTTAATTGTAATAGGCGCATACTTTATTCTAAAGAAACGTAAGCCTTAAATTTACTTATTTAAATCTCACAAATTTAGAATCATAAAAGGTGTAATTAGATACTGGAATAACGGCATCTTTTTCTAAATGATACCAAGGTGAGAATTGAGAATCTTCAAGGTTTTTAACTAAATGAACACTTTGCGCTGGCGTATTGCCCTGAAAGAGTAGATATATTTTGTCTCCATTAGCATTTACTGCTTCATCGCAAACCATAACGATATGTCCAGGTGAACCACCTTTTATAAGCATATCTCCTAATTTCAAATTATTAATATCAGTAATCTTTGGTAGTTCATTGTATAATGAAAGCGTGCCAGAATACATATATATCAAATTCAAATATTTATAAAAGTTTTCTTTTGAATGATTTTCTGATGCGGTTTTGTTAAACGATACTTTGTTTCCATTAATCTTTGGCCTGAATCCCTTGGCATATTCTGTCCATGAACAATAATGTCCACTTGTGAAATTAAAACCGATTTCATCTTTTCTATTATTATCCCACAAGTATTCACTTCTAATTCTAATTAAAGCATCAGCACATTGTTGTAATCCATTTTTAGGTACAGGAATTTCCAAAACGCCAATATGTCCACGTTGCCAAAAATATTCACTATCATCATAATTAATGATTTTTGTTCCGAATGGTTTTAGCTTATAATTTCTAAGATATTCTTGAAAAGAACCTTTAGGATAAATAGCCCTTTTATAACCTTCAGGAAGATTAACTCTAGATTTTATAGTAAGGCTATCTCTATCTAAAAGGCTTACAGTAGTTGTTGAGGCTATTAAATTATTTGTGGTTTGTTTTACTGGCTCAATTTGATATAGCACTAAAGCAATAACAAAAACTATGGCTATTAAAAGTAAAGCTCTTTTCATGTTTTAGAAACGTTATCAAATTTCACTTCGTATAGATGAGATAAAAATTTAAGAGTAATTTCACAAATCACATCTAGATTTTTAGTAATTTAATGTAAAATTTAGCTTATGAATACTACTCCACGTTTAGAATCAGCTATTAAGAAGCTATATACAGCATTTCATAATAACACCCTGAATCCAGAATGTTGCCAGCAATGTGCCGTTGGAAATATTTTGGATAATACTGATAGTTGGAAACACCTATCAGACGATCATGGGGCTTTAACATTGAATTATGTGGGCAGGGTTAATCAAACTCTTGGTAGAAAATTTAATGGATATACACCATTAGAATTACTCCAAATTGAACATACATTTTTAAAGGCTTGTGGTTTTCAAGTACCGCTTCATTTCAAAAATAATAAACCGAAAGACACTACTGATAAAGGTGTTTTATTCCATGGCCTAAGCAATGTGATAGCTTTTTTGTGCAGGTTAGACAATGTAAAAAACATAATGGATTACACTAAATTATTTGAGATCGAAAATGATAAACCAAAATACCAACTTGTATAATTTTAATGAAGTTCAGGCACAAAAAAACCAACTCTAATTGAGTTGGTTTTTGTTTTATATGAGATACTGAAACAAGTTCAGTATGACAAGTGTATGTTTATCCTCCAAAGTCATCAAATCGGATATGCTCATCAGGAATACCAAAATCTTCTCCCATTTTTTGAACTGCTTTGTTCATTAATGGTGGTCCACAGAAATATAATTCTATATCTTCAGGTGACTCATGGTGGCTTAAATAATTGTCTATTACACAATTGTGAATAAATCCAACAAAACCATCTCCATCTGCATCAATATCGTCTTTTACTCTCCAATTATCTTCTTCCATTGGCTCAGATAGCGCCATGTAGAATTTAAAATTAGGGAAGTCTTTTTCTAAAGATTTAAAGTGATCGATGTAGAATAACTCACGCTTAGAACGTCCACCGTACCAATATGTAACTTTTCTACCTGTTTTTAAGGTTTTAAATAAGTGATACAAGTGAGAACGCATCGGTGCCATACCAGCTCCACCACCAACATACAACATTTCACTTTCAGATTCATTTATGAAGAATTCACCATAAGGACCTGAAATTGTAACCTTATCTCCTGGTTTTTGAGCGAAAATATAAGATGAAGCTACTCCTGGATTTACATCCATCCAACCATTTTTAGAACGGTCCCATGGTGGCGTTGCAATACGAACGTTCAACATGATTTCGCGTCCCTCAGCAGGGTAAGAAGCCATCGAATATGCTCTTTCTACTGTATCGCTATTTTTCATCACTAAAGGCCAAAGTCCAAACTTGTCCCACTCAGCCTGAAACTTATCTGGTGTTTCATGTTCCTCAGGATGCGCTGTGATATCAATGTCAGAATACTTAATCTCACATTCTGGAATTTCAATTTGAATATAACCTCCTGCTTTGTACCCCATATCTTCAGGAATTTCAACAACAAACTCCTTAATGAAAGATGCAACATTATAATTACGCACTACGGTAGCTTCCCATTTCTTGATACCAAATACCTCTTCAGGAATGGTGATGTTCATGTCTTGCTTTACTTTAACCTGACAAGCCAAACGAGCACCATGTTGTAATTCTTTTCTTGAGAAATGCGGTGTTTCAGTAGGCAAAGCTTCTCCTCCTCCTTCTAAAACGTGACATTCACATTGAATACAAGTTCCACCACCACCACATGCAGATGGTAAGAAAATTTTATTGCCACCAAGAGTCGATAATAAAGTTCCTCCAGAGGCTACTTCTATTTCTTTTTCTCCATTAATCGTAATTTTTACTGGACCAGATGGTGATAATTTTTGTTTTACAAAAAGTAATAAACTAACAAGTACAAGCGTGATTACTAAAAACGCTGCAACTGTTGCTATAACAATTCCTGTTGTTCCTGCTGCTAAGATCATACTACTCGATTATTTTTGTGTTATCGGCTAATTTTTTAGCCTCTTTTTCAATCTCTGTTTTTTCAACTTCTATTACAGTTTCTGTTGCTGGCTTTTCCTCTTCATCTCCTCCAGTTAACATTCCACCAAAACTTAAGAAACCAATTCCCATAAGGCCTGTTATAATAAATGTAATACCTAAGCCTCTTAAAGGCGCTGGAACATTACTATATCTAATTTTTTCTCGTATGGCAGCAATAGCTAAAATTGCTAAAAACCACCCAATTCCTGAAGCAATTCCATAATTAAAAGCTAATCCTAAAGTTTCAATCTCACGAGACTGCATAAATAAAGAGCCTCCTAAAATTGCACAGTTTACTGCAATAAGCGGTAAAAAGATCCCTAACGAGTTGTATAATGATGGTGAAAACTTCTCAACTACAATCTCAACTAGTTGTACCATTGTTGCTATAGTTGCAATAAACATGATGAATGACAAGAAGCTTAAGTCGTAATCAGCATATTCAGCACCTAACCAAGATAAAGCTCCAGGCTGTAAAAGATACTGATCTAGCAACCAGTTTAAAGGTACTGTGATAGCCAATACAAATATTACTGCAGCACCAAGACCAACTGCTGTAGCTACTTTTTTAGAAACGGCCAAGTACGAACACATACCTAAGAAAACCGCAAACACCATATTATCAATAAAAATTGACTTAAAAAATAATTCGATGTGCTCCATTTTATATTTTATTTAATTCTTCTAAAAGAATATTATTTTTACAATTCTTCAATAAGGTTTAATCCTCTATTAATGCTTTATTTCTACTACGTTGTACCCAAATAATTAAACCTACAACAATAAGTGCCATTGGAGGCATTAGCATAAATCCGTTATTTTCGTAGCCTATAGAGTATACTCCTGTTTTCTCAATTGGATCACCTAATACAGGAATTCCGAATAAGGTACCTGAACCTAATAGTTCTCTAAAGAACCCAACTATTAATAGTATTACGGCATAACCCAAAGCATTACCAATACCATCTAAAAATGATTTCCAAGGACCATTACCTAAAGCAAAGGCTTCAAAACGCCCCATAATAATACAGTTAGTAATAATCAATCCAACAAATACAGATAGTGTTTTACTTAACTCATAAGCAAATGCTTTCAACACTTGATCTACTATAATTACTAAAGCAGCAACTACAATAAGCTGTACAATAATTCTAATTTTTGAAGGAATGATATTTCTCATTAAAGAAATCACTACGTTACCTACACCTAAAACGAAAAGTACAGCAATTCCCATTACCAAGGAAGCTTTTAACTCTGCTGTAATTGCTAATGCAGAACAAATCCCTAATACCTGAATTGTAATTGGGTTGTTATCCGCTAACGGGTCTGTGATTAACTTTGCATCTTTTTTTGAAAGTAGTCCCATATTATTTTAACGTTTTAAAGTAAGGTAAATACAATTTTAAATCTTTCTTAATCATGGCTGTAACACCATCACCTGTGATCGTAGCACCAGCTAATGCATCAACTTCATAATCGTCTTTTATCTCATTTTTAGGATCAGCATTACCCTTAGCAACAGTAATACCTTTAAAAGCACCAGCATCTGTTAATAAGCGTTCTCCTTCAAAATCATCCATAAAATAGCGTTGCTTAATATTTGCTCCTAAACCTGGTGTTTCTCCAGCATGGTCAAAAAACGCGCCTTGCACAACCATTTTTTCATTTAGAGCAACATAGCCCCAAATAGCATCCCAAAGACCTTTACCTCTTATTGGCGCTATATAAAATGTTTTACCATCTTTTTCTCCAACAAATAGTGGCAGACGTCTTGTGCCTCCATTTTTAGCTTTTGCTTGTTCTTTTTTAATATCAATTAAATAAGCTTCATTATCTTCTTTCGCAACACCATTTTCAATCACTAATTGTGTTTTGATGTATTTTGAAAATTCTTCACCAACAATATCGGTTCCAACAAATGTGATATCGCCATCTCCTTCATTTCCATTTACACCCATAGCATACAAAATATTTTGCTGCTTTTCCATACGCTTATTCTCATCAATATTAGGTCTCAAAGATGATGCAGTAAACGCTAATAACGATCCTACAACCACAACCATGGCTATGGCGAAAATTATTGTATATGAATTTTTATCTGTATTAACTGCCATAACTATGCTGTTTTAACTTTTAAACGTTTCATTCGTTTCTTCACATTACCTTGAATCACATAATGGTCAATTGTCGGTGCAAACACATTCATTAGCAAGATTGCTAAAAACACACCTTCAGGATATGCAGGATTGAATACGCGAATCATGATAGAAATAAACCCTATCAAGAAACCATATATCCATTTGCCTTTATTAGTTTGTGAAGCTGTAACAGGGTCTGTTGCCATATAAACTGCTCCAAATAAAATACTACCAATAATAAGATGTTGCCAGAATGGAACATTCATTAATCCATAGAATTTACTTGATTCTGTAATCCAGCCAGCATCTACAACACCATTGAATATTAACCCCATGGTTAGTGCTCCGATTAATGTTGAAACGATGATTCTCCAACTTCCAATTTTTGTAAAGATTAAGAATAATGCTCCAATTATAATTAAGAATTTAGAAGTTTCACCAACTGAACCTGGTATCAATCCCCAGAACATATCCCAATAATCATAAATGACAGAATTGTTTTGAGCATATGACCCCAAAATGGTCTCTCCAGAAATAGCATCTAAACTAGCACCATCTGCGATCATTTGATCTCTTTCTACTGCACCATGCACCCAAACTTTGTCTCCCGACATCCAAGTAGGATAAGCAAAGAATAAAAATGCTCTTATGGTTAATGCAGGATTAAGGATGTTCATCCCAGTACCTCCAAAAACTTCTTTACCAATTACAACTCCAAATATCACAGCGACAGCTAGCATCCATAATGGGATATCAACAGGAACAATTAAAGGTACTAACATACCTGTTACCAAATACCCTTCCTCTACTTCGTGGCCTTTGATGATAGCAAAAACAAATTCTACTGCTAAACCAACGCCATAGGATACTACTACAAGTGGTAACACCTTCCATAATCCAATAATAAGATTATCAAGTGTCCAAAACGAAGCACCTAAAAATCCATGAGCAGCATCAATTTCACCTAATGCCAAATAATGTTGATATCCTGCATTATACATACCAAATATCAAACATGGCACTAATGCCATAATTACAGTATTCATGGTACGTTTTAAATCGTCAGCTACTTTTATGTGAGTACCACCGTGAGTGGTCTCGTTAGGTAAGTACAAAAATGTATGGATCGCATTGAACGCAGGTATCCATTTTTTATCTTTATTCTTCTCCTTAAACTTATGTAATTTTTCTTTTAAACCCATCTTGTAATATTTTTCATTTCGTTCCTCAATGAATAATTATCCAATTTC
Source organism: uncultured Flavobacteriaceae bacterium (assembly GCA_947502975.1). Lineage (GTDB taxonomy): Bacteria > Bacteroidota > Bacteroidia > Flavobacteriales > Flavobacteriaceae > Jejuia. Next base: position 414,592 of record CANNBV010000002.1, on the reverse strand, counting down.
TTTAAGCATTAAGTCTAAACCTTCTCTTATTATCTTTTGATGTGGCTGTTTAGACACACATACAAATTCTGTTAATGCAAAATCTTCAGGGGCAACTTCGTACATACCCAAAGCTTCCATTTCATCTAAATCTTTATACATACAAGCTTTTAAGATTTGCATTGGATATATATCTAAAGGAAATACTTCCTCAAAAGTTCCAGTAGTTACAAAAGCACGATGTTCACCATTCGTATTGGTGTTCAAATCATATAGCTTCTTAGGGTTTAACCAAGAAAACGTTAATGCTCTTGATGTAGAAATCTTATTAAAAATTGGTTTATTCCAACCAAAGAATTCATAATCATCACCTTCTGGAATAACAGTAATTACATTGCTATAATAATCTAAGAATCCATCAGGTTTAATTTCTTTTCCACTTAAAACATTCCCTGAAATAATTCTAGCATTAGCATCTTTCTCAATGCCTTTATCATAAATCATAGTAGCAACTTCACTACCTAATTTAGTCTTAAAATAACGTGGTGCTTTTACTTCAGAGCCTGCTAAAGCTACGATGCGCTCAGCATTAAATTCACCTGTTAAAAGTAAATTACCTATAATTATTAAGTCTTGTGCATTTACAGTCCAAACTGTTTCACCTTTATTTATTGGGTCAACTTTATTAATTAAAGTTCCAACATTTCCAGCAGGGTGCGGACCAGATACTTTATGTACAGAAACCCCAGATAAACCAGCTAATGGCGAGTTTGTATTTTTACCAACAGACACATGAACTTGTCCTTCCGTTAATTTGCCAAGTGCAGTTATCGCCGCTTGTAATTCGGCTTCTTTTCCTTGTAGAACATAATCTAAATCTGCTGCTAATGGCGCGCTTGCATAACCCGAAATAAAAATAGCTTTTGGTGCCTTTTCAGGATTTGCAATAACATCATAAGGTCTTTGCTTTACAAATGGCCATAATCCACTTGCTAATAGATGTGCTTTAACCTCTTCTGGTTTTGCAGCATCAACGTCAAACTTTCCATTATCTTGGTAAGTTTGCGATTTATCAGCTTGAATTTTTATTTCTAAAATTTTACGTTTGGCACCACGAGAGATCTCAATTATTTCACCAGATACTGGAGAAACAAATTTGATATTTTCATCTGTTTTGTCATAAAACACAGGTTCTCCTGCTTTTACTTTGGTACCAACTTTAGAAATTAATTTAGGAATTACGCCGTGGAAGTCTTCTGGTCTTAAAACATAAAAGTTACTCAAAACCGCTGTTTCAGTGGTTTTCTCAGCTTCACCTTTAAGTTTAATATCTAGACCTTTCTTAATGCGAATGTCGTTTGACATATTTTCTTTGTTGAAATTAGTTGTCTAAAAAATCGGTGCAAAAATACGAACTAAAATACAGTTACCACAAAAAATTAATAGAAATTTACAAGTATTAAATTATAAAAAGCTTTAGGCATCAATTTTGATTATATTTACAAAAATGAAATGGATGCGCTGTAAATTTTCTTTTGTTATCGGAGTCTTTTTTATTTGTTTAAACCTACAAGCACAGGTTGAAGAAATAAATCCCCCCGACTATATTAAGTCCATCACTTTTAAAAGTACAAGTAGTGATTTAGGCGAGTTACCTATTTTAAAATTAGGAGAAACCTTCTATTTAGAATTTGATGCTTTAGTTTCTAACGAGCCAGATTTTTATTATAAAATTGAACATTACGATTACGATTGGACAGAATCGGTTTTAGTAAGAACTGAATTTCTTTTAGGTGTAGATAATTTTAGAATACAAGATTATCGTAATTCTTTCAATACATTTCAAATGTATTCACATTACAGATTAACAATTCCAAATGCACAGACTCGTGCATTAACAGTTTCTGGCAATTATTTAATTTCAGTTTTCGATAGAGATGACGTTTTAGTATTTTCCAGAAAGTTAATGATTTATGAAGATGTTGTTACGCCTGGCATTAGCATCAAACGTTCTCGCAATGTGAAAACTATCAACCATATGCAAACTGTAGATATTGAAATTTCTACCAATTCTCAAATTAACAATCCGCAGCAAACCATTAAAACGCTTATCATTCAAAATAGAAATTTAAATACTGCAATCTCGGACATTAAACCACAATACACTTTAGGCAATAAACTTATTTATCGTTATGTTGACGAAACCGCTTTCCCTGGAGGCAATGAATATTTGTTTTTTGAAACAAAAGATGTAAGAGCAGCATCTATGGGTGTACAATATATAGAGCTTCAAGATATTTATCACAGCTATTTATTTACCAATAGATCTAGAGCAGAATTACCATACACCTATAACCCAGACATCAATGGGCAGTTTAAAATCACAGCCATAGACAGAGAAGATGTATCGGTAGAAGCTGATTATGTAGAAGTGCATTTTTCTTTAGCGTATCCAGAATTATTAAATGGCGAAACCATTTATGTATATGGTAATTACAACAATTACGCTTTAGACGACTACAATAAAATGGTGTATCATCCAGAAGACAGAATTTACAAAGGTCATTTTAAACTCAAGCAAGGCTTTTACAACTATAAATATGTAGTAGTAAATGCAGATGAAACTTTAGACGAAGGTCGTATAAGTGGCAATTTTTGGCAAACCGAAAACAACTATAAAGTTTTAGTGTATTACCGCGATTTAGGAGCGCGATACGACAGAATTATCGGTTTCAACGAAGTTTCATCGACAAATATCACCAATTAGTCCTTATTTAACGGTTTTTTAGAGATTCAAAAATTTAAAATACCTATTTTAGCACCGTAAAAGTATTGTATATCAATCCTTAACATGGTTCAACAAGTAACAAAAGGCATAAAAATTTCGGTAGAAACCAATTTCGAAGGCTCGTTTTATAAAAACTATAAAATACAGTACGCCTTTGGTTATACGGTTACCATAGAGAACCAAAGCAAGGATTCTGTTCAGCTCTATGCACGCCATTGGGAAATTATGGATGCCTTAAATAACATTGAAACTGTTACTGGCGAAGGCGTTATTGGGCAAAAACCAGTTCTAAAACCTGGGGAATCTCACACGTATACCTCTGGATGTTTGCTTACATCTCCATTTGGAGCAATGCAAGGCTTTTACAATATGGTAAACTTTACCACTACTAAGAAATTTCAAGTAACTATTCCAACATTTAAGTTAAGCGCGCCTTTCGCTATTAATTAGGGAGTTACCCTAAGGGTCGGGCTTTACTCATCATTCTTTATTTTCAAATCAATGAATTCGTGAATATTAATATTTCACTACTCAATCCCTCCTTCGTCGGGGATTTCAAACATGCCGTTCAATCCCTAACGCGGAAGAAAAGTAGGCGGCATATTATTATGTTAGGCTTATTTTTGTATGTCTATCTCTATTATATTAATCTGATTCTTCATTATCATACCCTTTAATATCTTCAATAGAATCAACATAATCGCGTTCGTTTTGATTTAAAATTCTTTTATAGAGCGCACTCGTTTCTAAAGCTAAGAATACAGCTAAAAGCAAAATTAAGACTGTTACCGCTAAAGCGATTACCATACTCGACTTCATATCCCCCTCCAAATTAACATAGCTAGTATATATCAAATAAAGAAAATACAGCGAAAAACAAAACAAGGTAATAGAAAATATAATATTTCCAATCCAGAACAATTTACCTGTAAGCTCTAAGCTTTTTGTTTTCAAGCTGTAAAACTTCATGGTTTTTAGTTGATATATCATACTTAAGACTCCGCCAAGAATCATAGGCAGAAAATACAGCATTTCATAATCAAACTTCTCATTTTCAACTATAATAATAGTGTAAGCGGCAAAGGAAATCATTGCAACAAAAGCAAAACTTAACACTAGTAATGCTATTTTTATGCCCTTTTTCACCTTCATTATTTTGTAACTAAAAATTCTGCCTGAAAAAGATTAGAAAAATGGTGTAATAGCTTTTCTTTTACATCGCTTTCACTCACACGTTCAACACCTAATTCTACATTCAAGGACGTTACTGCCTTACCACGAATACCACAGGGAATAATATTATCAAAATAGCCTAAATCTGCATTAACGTTCAATGCAAATCCATGCATTGTCACCCATCTACTAGCACGCACCCCCATAGCACAAATTTTTCGTGCAAATGGCGTGCCTACATCCAACCACACTCCTGTTTCACCAGGACTACGCTCTGCTTTTAGACCATATTCTTCCAATGTAAGAATTATCATTTCTTCTAGAAATCGTAGATATTTATGTATATCCGTAAAAAAGTTCTCTAAATCTAAAATGGGATACCCCACAATTTGTCCAGGTCCATGATAAGTGATATCTCCACCTCTATTTATTTTATAGAATGACGCACCTTTTTCTTGAAGTTGTGCTTCGTCCAACAATAAGTTAGATAAATCGCCACTTTTACCCAATGTATAAACATGGGGGTGTTCTACAAATAAAAAATGATTTTGGGTTTCTAAATTAGCATCTTCTCGCCTATTCTTAATCTTTGTATCAACAATAGCTTTAAACAATGCTTCTTGATAATCCCAAGTATCTTTGTAGTCTTTAAAACCTAAATCTTGCAGTTCAACTTTTTTGTTCAAAATTAATCTTCTAAAACAATTTCTAAATTCATCACCTCAGGATTTGTCATATAATCCATTAAACCATATTCTATTATCACAGTTTTTCCATCTGCACTAAACATAGCTTTATCATTAGAAACAGACTTGACTCTTCTAGGAAAGTGATAATTTAATTTATATTTTGAGTTTGCAAACATCATAGCTGCCTGTCCTAAACTATCCATCATTTGTTTTTGCACCTCTTTGTCAACTATTGCTACTTGGCGCTTAAACACTCCATTTTTAAAAGAATAACTTAATTTAGAATTTCCGCCCTTTGCAAAAGCAGAAAAAGGATTATTAGGATCATTAATTTTTGCAGCCTCTTTGCCTTGCAAATTACCTACTGTATTTAACGCAGAAAACATGTCTTGCAATTCAGTAGCACTTTTAAAATCAGTAAAAATATCCATATTAAACTTTTTATCCTTTTCACTCATCAGCATATGAACAGAAAATTTCTCAATAGCTTTTAACTTTTCTTGTTCGTCTAGTGGTAAACTTGCTATACTATCTCGCTTTTCATCAAATAGTTCCTTAAAAGTAAATGTAGAGTCCATATCCTTTTCTCCGGAATTTTCACTCATTTGTTGCCCTGCCATTTGCATGATTTCAGAAGCATCGAAACTGAACTCCATTCTACCAGAGCCATCTTCATTTAAATAGATGTTTTCAGAAAATTGACAGCTTGTAAAATTTAAAACTAAAAGGATTAATACCAATAATTTGGGCTTGCGCATTGTAATATATTTGTTAGGTTATTAATACCAACAAATATAATCTAATTCTTAGGATTATTAAGTATTACCAAAGCTGCAATTACACCTGGAACCCAGCCACAAAGCCAAAGCAGAAAAACAATAACAATAGAGCCACAGCCTTTATCGATAACAGCCAGCGGCGGACAAATAATAGAAAGTATAACTCTCCAAATACTCATAATAATTTTTTTAATGATTGATGATTACTTATTTGACGTTATTTCATTTCTTTTGTTACATTATACTCGTATGAGTTTTTAATTTTAGAATACCATAAATTATAGTAGTTTAGTGCTGTGAGATTTTTAAATTACATATTGGTTTTTATTTGTTTTGGGTTTTGTGGTTTTGCGCAACACAATTTCAATGGGTATGTTGATATAGAACGTTGGCAAGGAAATGTCTATTTATCTGTAATAGAAGATTATCGTACCATCGAAAACATAGATAATGAGCAAATTATTTCAAAAGCTTCGGTGGACGAAAACGGTTTTTTTAAATTCGATGGAAATCAGCTAGAGCAAGCGCATCGTATTTATAAATTACATGTTGATAATTGTGATACTTTCAATCAAGATGGCAATCATTTTGATGGACACTGCTCAGATAGTAAAGATATTTTATTCATTGCCAAAAACACAGACACTATAAGTTTCCCTCTGTCTTTTGATGCAGAAATGTTTTGTGACATTCAGTCCACCAACCCCAGAACAGCAGCATTTATAAAAATTGACTCCTTAAAGGAAGAAATGAAGTTCGCATATGGTGAATTTAGGAGTAAAGCTAACAGAGATCTGAATAATAAAAAATGGTTTAAAACGCTTCAAAATTTTGGAGCTAATTTAAATGAGCCTCTTGCTGAACTCTACATATACACATTCCTTTCTGAAAGAGGAAGCCCTTTTCACAATTATTATTTGGAAGATTTAAAAGAGAACCCATATTATGATAATTTGTTAGGACGTTTAAAACAAAAATACCCTAACACCTTATACACCAAACAGTATGAAACTGAAATTACTTCAGATAAATTTATTGTCACGCCAACGAAAGCATCATCAAATTTTAATTGGACATACCTGCTAATTGGATTGCTCGCATTATCGCTTATTTTAAACTTTTGGTTTATATCTAAGGCAAAATCAAAAAAAGCAAAACATCATGCCGAAGCTAAAGACCAACTTACCAAACAAGAGCAAAACGTACTTGACTTGATTCTAGAAGGACAGACCAATAAAGAAATAGGTGATACTCTTTTTGTAAGCCTAAGTACGGTAAAAACACATGTAAACAATGTCTACAAAAAATTAAACGTCGGCTCTAGAGACGAAATTAAATCACTGTTTAATAAGTAGTTACAAAATTCAACCTAGGTACTAGTACCGATTTCAACCCATAAATACACCCCTTTTTTTGTGATTAACAATTAGGTTTGTTTCAAATTAATCATTAAAAATCATTCAAACATGAAACGAACAGTAAACATTTTTTTTACCATCCTATTTATGGGAATTGTAAGCTTCTCACAAGCTCAAGATTTAGCAATGTTAGAGAAAGCAGCTATTATCGACTTTGAAACGGAAGTTGTAGATTATGGTACAATAGAACAAGGTTCTAGTGGTATGAGTACTTTTACATTCACTAATAAAGGTAACGCTCCTTTAATAATTTCGGATGTAAAAACAAGTTGCGGATGTACCGTACCTACTTATTCAAAAGAACCAATCCTACCCGGAAAAGATGGGCAGTTAGAAATTAATTATAATACCAAAAAACTCGGAAGTTTTACAAAAACTATTACAGTGATTTCGAATGCTAAAGAAGTAAAAAAAGTACTAAAAATTAAAGGTACAGTAGTAGCTGCGAAATAAACTACTATTTGACTTAGTCTAAGACCTCTAAAGATTATTAACAATCCTTAGAGGTCTTTGTTTTGTACTTAGGTTAAATAATGTAATTTTGCACCTCAAAATAAAAGTAGCATGCAGCTTTCAGAACAAGAATTGGTAAGACGCGACAAACTCGCAAAATTAAGAGACTTAGGTATTAACCCTTATCCTGCAGATTTATTTCCTGTAAAACAGACTTCAAAAGATATAAAAACAGATTTTGAAGAAGGTAAAAAGGTTATTATTGCTGGGAGATTGATGTCTCGCCGTATTCAAGGAAGTGCAAGTTTTGCTGAACTTCAGGATTCTGAAGGTCGTATACAAGTATATTTTAATCGTGATGAAATCTGTACTGGCGACGATAAAAGTAAATACAACGATGTTTACAAAAAACTTTTAGATATCGGTGATTTTATTGGTGTAGAAGGTGAATTATTTACTACTAAAGTCGGTGAAAAAACCGTAATGGTTAAAGATTTTACCTTATTAAGTAAAGCCTTAAAACCACTACCGCAACCGCGTGTAGATGCTGAAGGCAAGATTCATGACGCATTCACTGACCCTGAGCAACGTTACAGACAGCGTTACGCTGATTTGGTCGTAAACCCTCATGTTAAGGATGTCTTTGTAAAGCGTACAAAATTATTCAACGCCATGCGCTCATTTTTCAATGATGCTGGTTATTTTGAAGTAGAAACGCCTGTTTTACAACCTATTGCTGGTGGTGCTGCGGCCCGTCCATTTATTACACATCACAACTCTTTGGATATTCCATTATACATGCGAATCGCTAATGAATTATACCTAAAGCGTTTAATTGTTGGCGGATTTGATGGTGTTTATGAGTTTTCTAAAAACTTTAGAAACGAAGGTATGGATCGTACGCATAATCCTGAGTTTACAGCTATGGAAATTTACGTAGCTTATAAAGATTACAATTGGATGATGGATTTCTGTGAGCAACTGTTAGAGCATTGTGCTACTGCAGTAAATGGTACCACAAAAGCTACTTTTGGTGAGTATGAAATAGACTTTAAAGCACCTTATGCTAGAGTGACTATGGCAGATTCTATCAAGCATTTTACTGGTTTTGATATTACTGGAAAATCGGAAGCCGAAATTCGCCAAGCGGCTAAAAACATGGGCATTGAAGTTGATGACACCATGGGTAAAGGCAAGCTGATTGATGAAATTTTTGGAGAAAAATGCGAAGGCAACTATATACAACCAACATTCATTACAGATTATCCAAAAGAGATGAGTCCGTTATGTAAAGAACATCGAGAAAACCCAGAATTAACAGAGCGTTTTGAATTGATGGTTTGTGGTAAAGAAATTGCCAATGCATATAGCGAATTAAACGACCCAATTGACCAACGTGAACGTTTTGAGCATCAGCTGGAGCTTGCTAAAAAAGGGGATGACGAAGCGACTGCAACTATAGATTATGACTTTTTAAGAGCTTTAGAATATGGCATGCCTCCAACCTCTGGAATGGGTATTGGTATGGATCGATTGATTATGTTTTTAACCAACAATCAATCTATTCAAGAAGTATTGTTCTTCCCGCAAATGAAACCAGAGAAAAAACCTTTAGAGATTAGTGATGATGCTAAAGCCATCCTTGAAATTTTAAACAAAGCTGAAAAATTAGAGTTGGTAGATTTAAAAACGCAATCTGGACTATCTAATAAAAAATGGGATAAATCTATTAAAGAATTGACCAAAAATAGTTTAGCTAAGGTTGAAAAGACTGAGGAAGGCTTATTTGTGGAAGTAGTATAAAAATTTGTCATACTGAACTTGATTCAGCATCTATATAGTACAAAAGGTTCCCAATTGGCAGCCTTTTATATTTTATATTATATGAAATCTTCTTTATGACTTATGTATATTTTCTTTATTTTTAGTGGTATAAACATAATGGATATAAACGCAATTGCGTTTATCCCTCCGTTGTATGCAATTTTTTCCTTAATATTAACACAATATACCTACTATCGGGTATTGAAACAGGAGATACCTAATGCTATTATTGTTTCATAATTTTAATCTTTAAAATCATGAAACAATCTAAAAACAATCTGGGATGGATTAAAGACTATCCAGATATTCGTGACTACAACCCAAATACTTCAACTATTCTTAGGAATCCTTTAAGACCAGACCCAGCTAAATCTGTAAAAGAACTTTTAAAAAAAACTGGGATAGAACAAAGCGCAAAAGAACATTTAGAAAAGAAAATAGACAATAGAAAATGGTGCTCACCTATCAAAGACCAAGGAAATATTGGTTCCTGTACAGCTTTTGCAGCAGTTGGAATGTATGAATATTTTCAAAAAAGAGCATTCAACAAATACATTGATGGCTCAGAGTTATTTGTTTACAAAACAACTCGTAATATTTTAGATTGGGATGGAGACACAGGTGGATATTTAAGAACTGCAATGGGCTCTCTAGCTCTCTTTGGCATACCACCATCAAGTAGTTATCCATATGAAGTAGAAAAGTTCGACAATGAACCACCAGCATTTATATATTCTTATGGTCAAAACTTCCAAGCCCTTACATATTACAGGTTAGATCCCTTAGGTTCAAGTGGTAATCAAGCCCTAATTAATATTAAAGAACAATTGTCTATTGGTATTCCCTCTATGATGGGTTTTACTTGCTACACTTCGCTCGACCATCCCAAGACTTCAAAAAGTGGTAAAATCCCATTTCCAAGTGAAAATGAATCCGTATTAGGTGGACACGCAGTTATGGTAGTTGGGTATGATGATGATTTGGTAATAATAAACCCAATCGATAAAAAAAGAAGAAAAGGAGCCTTGATAATCAGAAATTCTTGGGGAACTAACTGGGGTGACGACGGATATGGATATATTCCTTACGAATATGTAAAGCAAAAGCTCGCAAGCGACTTTTGGTGCATTATATCTGCAGAATGGATTGATACTGGAAATTTTTCTAGATAAACCAAACTGCATACAACAACGTATATAAAAAATAGCTCAATAAGCACAAGCCAATGAAGCTTGTGCTTTTTTAATATATTTAAGCTAACCGAAAAGTTTTCGATTACTCAAACGCTACTTTTCATATACATCAACGTTGTAGTACATTTATCGATGAATAATCTGATTATAATCTTTCTGCTTACCCTTTCCAATCTGGCATTTGGACAGGAATCGCATGTTGAATCAGAAATTCTGAGTGTTCTATGCGATGAAGACTCGGACGCGTATCGCGTTAATACAATACTTACCAAGGACTCAATATCGAATGGGATTAGGATTATCCATTTTTCGACATCAGCTACTTGTTGCGTTGAATTTAGAATGAAAAGCACAATAGTAGAAAACACTGTAAAAATGCAACTTGAAGAAGAAGGTGTCCCTTGCGAGTGTATCTGCGCTTATGATTTTGTTGTCAGGTTTAATGATGTTTTTGATTCAAAAACCAAATTCTTTGTCAACAAAAGAGAGTTGAGAACGGACTTGCCCAAAGTGCCTCCTTACGAAAAAAGATATTTTGTGTATGAAAATGATACAACCGGATTTGACGATGAGAATGGACTGAGACAAGGTTATATGGTTCTCAAAAGGAAAAATGATTTGAAAAAAATATACTGGAAAGATGGAAAGTTTATCAAGCTTCAGATTGTCGACAAAAAAGGGAATATCCTAATTACAGAAACGGACGAGGACAAATTGTTTGATTACTAAAAAAAACGTACTACAACAAGGTCTATAATTTATAGCTGTATTTCGTTAACTTGAAACCTAGAAAATATCAATGGCTGGATTTGCAACGGCTGGAAATATATCGATTTCCAACGCCGCCACAAATCATAACCGAACCGTTGTAACCAATTTGAGAAATCTAATGCGAAAGAACAAAAATCAGATTTTAATTGCAGTTCTATTAATCGGAATTTTAAGTTTCTATGGTTTTAAAAACTATGCCGAAAAAGTAAAAGACGAACATTGTCTTGCTACTCAAATTTCATCTAAAATATTTGACTTTAATACGTTTGACTTAAAAGTTGACTCTGCTCTTAATTTATCGGATTTTAAAGTTGTGAACCAAAATAGCGGAAAAACAATCTTTGCGGACGAAAAAAACCGAAAAGGAATTAAAAACGAATATGGGCATTGCTCTTTTGAATTGTTTTGGAAAGGAAAACAAGTTTATGAATTTGGGCACTTCAAAATGAATAATTGGAATACAAATAAATACGAATTGAATATTGGAATGGAAAATAATGAACTCAAACCAAGTTTGGAAATTTATGGACCTAACAGTAAAAAAGCGGATTTATATTTTAGAAAGATAACGGAATAAAAAACTGGTTACAACAACGTATAATTAATTGCTAGGTTCTGGTCTACTCGGAATTTCCTATCGGAAATTCCCCTGGCTCGTGAATGTTTGCTAAATTGGTTGCTGAAACACGCAACGAGCCATACACAAAACCGTTGTAAAACATTTGAATGAAAATCTGGACAACAAAAGACCTTCTTGAAAAAGTATTAGAATTTAGGGCAATGACACCCAATTCTGATGAATGGAATGAAAAGTCATTAAAATATAACGAACCTAGGTTAATAAGATTCAAGAGGATTAATTCATTGTTTAAAGCATTTGAATTAAAACATCCGAAAGGGGGAAAAACTAAATTTTGGAATTTACTTTCGGACAACTCAAAAAACAAAGAATTATCTAGAGATGAAATCACAGATTTCTTGGAAGGGAACTTTATAAATACTAGAGAATCTGTTGTATACCCAAATTCACAAAAGTTAATAGAAAAAGAAAAAGCATTTGAGTCTGATACTTTTAAAAATAGAGATATTTATCAATTTTATCGTCATTTAATGAAATACAGAATTAAAATTGAAAGTGTTTTGGATTACAATAGCGGTGTTTTAGAGGCGAGTAGTTTAGGCTTTAGGTCAGCAATTTCTTTGACGAATGAATTAAATAAAGAATTAATCACTAAAGTTGAAAAAATTGACCAAATTTTATTTGAAATTATCAATCCGAAAAAAATGGAGTTTAGTGAAGAAATTTTAGTTAAGGAATATGGTTTCCCTCAAGATGATTTGGACTCGATTGATATTGAAAACTGGTAAAAAAACGTTTTACAACAATGGCTATAAGTAATTGCCGTTCTCTCCTACTTCTGAAAATCCTTGCGGATTTTAAGCTTGGTGTGTACTTGCAAAATTACGTGCTAAACCACGCAACTACTTATAGTCAAGACCGTTATCTGTAATCCGAAAAATAAAATGATAAAACTATTCAATCGAAATAAAGTGAACATTAATTCAATCTCGATTCCAAATTTTGGATGGAATGAAGACAAAAATAATCGGAACATTAAGCAATGGATTAATCCTGAACAAACAATGGCTTTATCAGTGACCTTTTTTGATTTAAAACCTGATTTACCAACGATAAGTGATATTGAAAAGCTTCGAACTTTTTATAGAAATCAAATAATAGCATATAATGGAGGGCTTGTTGAAGTAAATAAATTGAACTTAAAAGGATACCATTCAATAAGAACAATCTTTAAATTTCCACAAGAACCAACTGGAATGACATACCTTGCTTCTTTGACGATTCCTTTGGAAAAATACAGTTACGTTGTGAAAATTCAAGCCCCAGAAATTGGAACGACAGGAATGCGGGATAACATAATTGCTATGAAACTATTGAACGAAGGAAAAATATCAATTGGTGATAACGGATATGAAGATTGGTTCAACGACCCGTATGATTCAGAAATTAACGAAGGTATTCAAATGAATAAATCGGAAGAAAAACAATTTGACTCAGAATTCCCTAACCACCCGTTATCTCAAGCTCGTGAGTTACTTAATAAAATTGAATTGGGAATTGAATTTGGAAATGAGTTAGAAAAGGTAAATAAATTTGAAAAATAAAAAACAGATAACACTATATAACAAAACCTCGAAATGCCATTTCCAATTGACGAAAAATATATAAAAGAAACGGAATCTGAACTGAAAGTCAAATTTCCGAATGAATTCAAAAATAGAATGATAAAATCAAATGGCGGAGAATTGGTTTCGGACGAATTTGAATTTGAACTCTATCCTTTTTTTGATAAATCTGACCGAAAAAGGATAAGTCGAACTTGTAATCACATTGGACTTGAAACAAAGAATGCTCGTGAATGGAATGGATTTCCAGCAAACGGAATCGCAATCGGCTCTGACGGATTTGGAAATCTAATAATCTTGACACATAACGGAAATGGGGTTTTAACTGATGAAATTCACTTTTGGAATCACGAAATTAGACAAACGGAAAAAATAGCGGACTCAATAATAGAACTGGATGAATAAAATAGAAATAGAAGGCTCTTACATTCAATATGCAGGAGGTTATGATAAAGAAAATATTGTTGAATCCGATTTCCTAAAAGCTTTGAAAGATTTAGAACAAATGGATAATGAACACGGAGCATTTTGGATTGGAGTTTATGGAGCTGAAACAGATGAATTTGTTTTATAGTTACATAAAAGTTTGACTTTATTTGGAAATTTTCGCGAAAACGAAAACTATAAAATTCATTGCTAGTACTCGCCTACTTACGAAAATCCTCGCGGATTTTCTATTCGGTTTGTATTTGCGAAATTAGTTTCTGAAATACGCAACGAAATCATACACAAAACCGTTATGTGCAAGCAGAAAAAAACAATCGAATGAAAAATAAAATAGTCGGAATTTTAGTGGTTCTTGGTATAATGTCCTCATGTAAAAACGGAGAAAAAACCGAAAAAAATGCTGAATTGAGTAATAATGCTAGAATAGAATTCACAGATAGCAATGGAAATAAAATTTCAAAAAAAGAATTAGCTACTTCAACTGGTAGATTTAACTACGAAATTTATGGAATTGATGGAGTATCAGATTTAGCAAAATCATTGCATAATCAAGCAAGACAATTTGGACAAACTGGCGATTATAAAAATGCGATTGAAAAATTAACTCAAGCAAATAAAGAAGCTCCTAATTGGGCATATCCACTTTATGATTTAGCATATACTTATCTGCTTCAAGATGATTATGAAAATGCTTTAAAATACTATCAGCTAACTGACAAAATTGCCCCTAAAGGATTTTATACTTCTAAAACTGCTTTACATACTTTAGAAAGGGAAAGTAAAGGAGAATTACAGAAAGGTCTTTATAAGTCTTATTTATCTCTTGAATGGATAAATAATCCAACTGAAAAAAAAGAAATGACAAAACTATTAGTTGATAAGTTTCCTACTTTTGCACCTGCCTGGAATGACTATTCAAGTTTATTAAAGGATAAAGAAAGATTAAACGCTATAGAAAAAGGGCTTGAACAAAATCCTGATACTGAAACAAAAGGAATGTTGCTCATTAACAAAGCACTTACAGTAAATGAGATAGGGAATTTCAAAGAAGCATCTGAATTGCTAACAGGAGTAATTTTCGACACGAATTCGACTTTTGGCAATATTGAAATGGCGAAATTCGTTTTAAACAACATAACTGAGAACAAATAGCAAGCACATAACAAGGTGTGAAAATGCTTTAAAACGCATTTTACAAAGGACGTTGAGCAGAATTTAAAAAATGATAGAGATAAAATTTGATAATACAGATGCAAAAGGGTTCAAGGTGATTGTTGCCACTATTGTCAGTAATCTAATTAAGACTTTTGATCCAGATGAAATTTCTATCGTAAGAATTAAAAACTGGTTTGACCATAAATGGCTCAATTATTCAGGAAAACAGATTCTCAAATACGATACCAAGCCCCATCCTGGAATACCATTTGCCCTTGAGCCATATTGGAATAAAGAAATTACAGTTCCTCCATTTAATCTAAATCGAGTGTTATCGGAATCAGTACATAGAATAAAGGGAATAAGTAATGTTCTATTTGAGGAAGTACTTCACAAATTTCAATGGAGTACAGAAAATAGAAACAATCTGATTTCAAGAAGAACTAATAACGGACTGTGTATCTGGATTTCATCTAATTCAGAAACAAATAAACAGGGAAGTTTAATGGTATATCAAATCAAGGATTCAGAAATTCAAAGTTGGTATGCCAGCATTCAAGAAAGTAACGGCTGGAAAGTTAATAAAACGAAGGGAATTGATAAAAACCAGATTCAGCTAATGCTGTCCGAATTGAAATGAAATAAAAAAACAACTAACATTCTGTAAAAATGCATTAAAACGCATTTTACACTCAACGTTAACTACAATTAGAATGAAAAGTGTAATTACCATACTAATTTTGATTTTTCTGCCTGTAATTGGATTTGCACAAACCGACTCAGTTATTGGCAGTTATGAACTCAAAGGAAAATTAATCAATCAAATCTCATTACCTCCAAATTGTGGGTTTGAAGCTTTTGGAACTGTTATTGAATTTGAAATAATAACATTTTCTGATACAAGATATAAATCAGGCTCTATTGGTGTAATTTTTACTTGCCCCGAATCTTACGGCAATGGATTTTTTAAAGTTGGAAAAACTTATATTATGACCATTGTTGAAAATAATCTGTCAAATTTTAGCTGGAATATCCCAAATAAATCTATTCTTAAAAAATACAAACTGGAAAGAGATTTTATAGTATTTAAAGCTGAAAAAGAAGACTAAAACAAGGTCTATCTTTATATAGTATGGATACTAAAAAGTAAAAGACAACTGTAGTTAACAACGTTTATAGCTATAGCCCATTGCGGCTGAATCACTTAATCGGAACGGAATTCATTGCAATTTACTATCTTTCGGTTACGGCGGAAAATCATAGCTGATTTTCCGCAACGAGCCATACACAAAACTGTTTGGTGCAATTAAAACAAACATTATGAAAACGAAATTTAACGCTTACGAAAAGACTCTTTACGAATTTTTGTGTGATATTTATGTTGTTTGTCCGAAGTGCGATAATCAAGCAATTGTTCGTTCAAAAGGTCATTTAAGAGACCTCGAAGAAAAAGAAATAAAATTGATTTGCACAAAATGCGGAATGAATAAATATTATTCGGAAACACCAAAAGACAAATGGACTTCTGAACGTAGCGGAATTGAATATGAAATGCGGAACCTGATAATTGGAGCTAACATTGACCCATATTTTCGACTTCCACTTTGGCTACAAAAAGAAATGCCAGATGGACTTTTGTGGGCTTATAATTATGAGCATTTGGATTTTTTAAAAAACCACGTTAGTGCGGAATTAAGGAGTCGTGAAAATAGTCCAATGCGAAATAAAAGTTTGGGCTCTCGACTTCCAAAATGGATGACATCGAAAAAAAATCGAACTGAAATTTTGAACGGAATTGAAAAATTAAAACAGAAATAAAAACAACCGCTAACAATAGCTATAAGTAATTGCTCGGTCTGCGCTACTTCTGAAAACCCTAGCAGATTTTCAGTTTGGTGTGTACTTGCAAAGTTATGTGCTAACCCATGCAACTAAACATACACGAACACGTTTGCAGTAATATTATCTCTTACAAATAAATAGTGAAATTCATCTATTTACAGCACCTTTCAAAAAAATTAATTACACTTCTAAAATTATACTTGTTTTAGTAGATCCGTATTGAGACATCTTCTCCAGAAAAGTAATAAGATGCTTATTATTTCTAAAATAACCTAAAACACAAAGGCAATCATCACCAGTAATTCTATCACAGCTTTGTACTTCTTCCATCTCACGTATTTTATCTAAAACATTTGATGCCCCTGTTAGTCCTTGTCGCATCACTAATGTTATATATGCTTTTGTCTCTATACCTAATTTCTCATGATTAACCCTTAATGCATAACCTTCTATTATACCTTCTTCCTCCATTTGCCTAACACGTTTGCCTATAGCAGGAGCAGATAGCCCAACTTCTTTTCCAATATTAGCGAAGCTTTCTCTAGCGTTAATATTTAGCATTTCAAGTATCTTTTTATCCAATTTATCCATTTGTAATCAAAATTTTATTGACAATTATTCGATATAATCGAATGCAAATATACATAAATTGATTTTATTATAAAGTATAATAGATAAAATGCTTTCTATATTTGTATTGTTGATTTTAAGCTAGAAAGCTTCCAGTTCTAATTATAAAACATAAAAAGATAAATTATGAATTCATTTTTAATTGATTGTATTGGTTACGGAGGTTTAGTAATAAACTTATATTCAATGTCTACTAAAGGTGAATATAAGCTAAGGTTAGTCTCACTAATCGCTAATATAATTTACATTTTATATGGTGCATTAATTAGTGCAACTCCTATAATCGTGGGGTGTGCTATAGCCGTATTACTTCATAGTTATCACATAAGAAGATTACGAATAAATAAGAATAGAAATGATTAAAATAAAAATAGCTACTATAGCAGATGTAGAGGTTTTAGCTATGTTAGGGCGACTAACTTGGTCTGAATCTCATGGCCCTTATATTAAAGATAAAAACGAAGTATTACAATACCTTGATGAGAATTTTTCTGTATCGCAAACAAAGCAAAATATAATCAATCCCAATCAACTGTTTTATATTATTTATGTAAATGATTTACCTGCTGGTTATGCGAAATTAGTACTCAATACAGGTAACAAAAATGTTGCACCCCAAAATAGTTGCCAATTAGAACGAATTTTTATCCTAAGTGAATTTATATATTTAAAAATAGGACAGCAATTACTAACTTTTGCAGAAAACCAAGCCAGAAAATTACAATTAAATACCATGTGGCTAACTGTTTACATAAAAAACAAAAGAGCCATTAGATTCTACGAAAGAAATGAATTTAAAAACGTAGGAGAATTAAATTTTGTTGTTGCTGGTAAAGGCTATGAAAATATAGTTTTCTCAAAAAAAATATAGTTATACAAGACCATTGAAAATCAGGAATAAAAGAGAATACTACTGTCAACAACGTGTATAATTAATTACTAATGCGTAGTTACTTACAAAAATCCTAGCGGATTTTCTATCTGATTTTTATTTGCTAAATTAGTTGATTAACCACGCAAATAATCATACAAAAACACGTTGTACACAATATATGACCAAATTCAATGCAATACTCTTTTCTTTAATTCTTGTTGCTACATTTTCTTGCTCTAAGAATAAAAAATCCGAAGCCAGCAACATAACCAATTCAACTCAAATGCAATTGACAATTTTTCATGGATATGGTGATTCAGAGGAAACAGTTTCAGAAAGTGCTACAATCGAACTCGTTAATCAAGTAATGGAACGCTTGGACTGGAATAAATTCACAAATGTGCAACTGACTATTGATGATAACAATTGGCTCTCAGTTGGAGGTTCCTTAGGTTCTGATGGATTATCTGTTATTTACTCAGAAAATGGGGAACAATTTGTGACAGTGGATCCTCCAGAAACTGAAGAACAAATGACCAAAGTCTTAAGGTCATACTTAAACGATGATGGTCAGTTCAAAAAAGATTGGAAGTTTGAATAGTTATATATACATATTTACAACACCGTGTATAATTCATTGCTAGTGCTAGCCTACTTGGAAATTCCTGCGGAATTTCCTCTGGTTCGTTTTTGTTTACTAATTTAGTTGCTGAAACACGCAACGAAATCATACACAAACACGTTGTGCCTAATTAAAAAAATCTTGGATCGAAATGAGCGAGGAATTAGAACTATTACAAACGGAATTAAATAATAGTTATCCCGAATTAATTAAGTTAGAAAAGAATACCCTTGTTACTCAACCAGAACCTTTTTCTTCTATATATGATCTTTTATTCAAGAATGAAGATAGAAGTTGCATAATCTCCTTATATGGATACGAACAAATTCATAAATGTGTTTTCGAATGGGACAACTGTCAAATATTCGAGATATTTAGTAACGATGTAAAAAGACTTGGAGAAATTATATTGAATTGGGTATTTGAAAAATCAATGCCATCAACAATGAAGATTTCATTCCCTGAAATAGATTTTGGCATACTTGCGGAATATTATGAAAAGGGAGAAGGAGTAAAAGGTGAATTTATCGAGAGTTGGAATTCTATTGAAAAATTTTATAGTGAATACTTTTCTGATGAATCGAAAACTCGAGAAGAAGATGCTCTAAGATTGATAAAAGAAATGAGGGATGTGCAACTTGATGAAAAACTGAGAGCAGGTCAATCATTATGGTTTTTTATTCTATCAAGATCTAGAAGGCATGGTTTAGAGGAAAATGCATCTTACATAGAGATCACTTTTCTCGGTAATAATCAAATGTCAATAAAATCTTATTTTCATGGTAAAGAAACGAGGATAGAAAGTAAAGTAGAATATAAAGGTTATCTTCAAGATAAGATTAAAGAATTACTGGAGGAAAAAATAAAATAAAAAGGCATAACAGGTTGTATATTGCATATGCTACCTTCGGTTAGCAAACGCAACATACAAGCAACGTTAGCCATATTTAAAAACATTGGAGAATTTTAAAACCCTAATGACCTTCATGTTCCCAACAGAACTAGCGGTCGTCAAATCTAAACTGGAATCTGAAGGAATTGAATGTAGAGTTCTTGACGAACATACAGTTCAAGCCCACAATTTTCTTTCACAAGCAATTGGTGGTGTCCGACTCCAGGTAGCAGAATCAAATTTAGAAAAAGCTAAATTAATCCTTAAGGAAAATGGATTTATTAGGGAAAATAAAAAATCCGAACAAAGTAAAGTCGAAAAGAAAATTAGCGATCCTAAATTTCAAAAAACCTTTAAATTTTTACTGTTTTCAATTATCACTATTACTATCGTATTAGGTTTATTTGCATTCACATATTTGTACATAAACCGTCCAACTGATTTAGAACTTTTAACCAAAAAAAAATGGTGTATAGATTATATAGTTTATCAAAATCAAGAATATGTTCCCTATACAATATCTGACAAAGTACAAATTCGTCTTATGGAAGAATGTTTTGAGAAATTAAATTTTCAAACAAATGGATATATACAATTCCCAGGTTTTAACTCCCCTAGAATAAATGGAAATTGGAAACTGGAAAATAATTTCATTAGTGTATCACAAATAGACACGTTAGACTTTCTTCTTGAAAGAAAGTATGAATACAAAATAAACCAAAGTGAGCTAATTTTAAGTTCGGACTCTCTAAAAATATATTGCTCAACTTTAAAATATGGTTATTATTGAATAAAAAATTAAAATGTCCGAATTGTGGTTCATTGGAAGTTTCTAGACCAAAAACACCTAGAAGCTCTATAGCTATGGCTATTCTTTTAATGGGTTTTCCAATTCCGTTCCTTAAAAGAAAAAGTCATTGTTTTGATTGTGAAATTGATTTTAAACCTTAAAAATATTTACTAATACCAGCAATAGTTCATTGCTTCCAACTTTCCTTGTGGAAAGCCTTTGATAATTTTTTGTCTTCTGTATACAACAGAAAATCTTCATGGATTTTCACGTAATGTAACCTAGCCAAAACCGTTTTAAAACAGAAGATAAACCCAATAAGAAAGCCGATGATTTTGTAGAAATATCACCGGCTTTTTCTTTAACTAAACTAAACTTAAACTAAACTTGTACAAATAGACGGCTTTTTTTTCAATTCCTTACACAATTTTAGAAATGTTTAACTTGTTACTATTAATTTTAAGATTTTATTAAGTTTTGTGTTTCAATATTTTACGATGACGGCAACACATTTTCAATCACTTTATGATAGTCTTCAAAATTGATCAGATCGTTATGATTTCCACCCTCTATGGTTATAAAAGAGATGTTCTCTTTAGTTACTTCTTTAAATAACTTTTCGGCACTACTATAAGGCACAACTTGATCATTGGTTCCGTGAAACATAGTTACGGGACAAGAAACGCTTTTGATAAACGCATTTGTTGGAAACTGATATTTCAATAAGGTCTTTACTGGTAAAAATGGAAAGCGTGATTTACCAACATCTGCCATGTTATAATAAGGTGTTTCTAATATCAACTGTTTGGGTTTATTTTCTGAAGCTAAATAGGTCGCAATCCCAGTACCTAATGAGCGACCATAAAGCGTAATATCATCTTCATTATAATGAGCTTTAAGATAATCATAAAACAACTGCGCATCACTATAAAACACATTCTCACTTAACTTCCCTTTACTTTTCCCAAAAGTGCGATAATCCATAATAAGAACATCATAGTGTTTCTCAACAAAAAACTCTGCTATGGTTCCCCAGCGGGATAAATCGCCAGCGTTTCCATGAAAATATAACATAACACCTTTTGGGTTTTTAATTTTAAAATGAATGGCATTTAAAACAGCACCATCATCCGTCTCAAAATTCAATTCTTCAAAATTATGATTGAATTGATATTGATACTCCTGGCCCAAAACCGAAGGTAAAAACAATAGTTTTTCTTGCATAAAATATAATGCGGCTGAAATCATAACATAAAGGCTTAATAAAACGACAATTAACTTTTTAAGCTTTCGTTTTAGTGGGTTTCGAACTGTGTTTGACATTAATACTAGTAGTTGATAAATCTATCTCTTGGGGTTTGCTGGTTAAAATATCATGAATCATGAGGTGATACGATTCAAACGTATTTAGATTTTTATGTCCACCACCAATAACGGTGTGCATTTTAGTTAACTTCGAATTTACTTTTGATAGCTTCACACTGGTTTTATATGGAATTAACTTATCGTTAGTACCATGGATAATATGAATGGGGCATTTTACATATTTTAACCATTTATAAGTGGGTAGCGGATATTTAATTAAAACTGAAAGCGGCATAAATGGCGCGTAACGCTTTGTGACTTTAGTTAAACTATAATAGGGCGCATCTAAAATTAACATTTTTGGATTATTCATGGATGCCAGTTTTGCTGCAAAACCAGAACCTAATGAGCGCCCGTAGAGAATAATTCTGTCCTCTGTAGTTCGCTCTTTTATTTCATTATATACGCGTTGTAAGTCTCTTTTTATTGCCTTTTGAGAACGTTTTCCCGTACTTTTTCCAAATCCGCGATAATCTACCATCAATACATTATAATCATGCCTCGTAAAATCTACTGCAAACTTCCCCCAGCCTTTTATACTTTTGGAATTACCCTTGAGATACAATACGATGCCTTTTGATTTTCCTTTCGGTTTAAATAGCAATCCATTAATTACAGCACCATCTCTAGTTTCTAAATTATGTTCTTCTATGTCTTGATTTTCATAATGAAATTGAAAATCGTCCGGCAGTTTTTCTGGTTTAAACAATAAGTAATCCTGTAGATAATATAGCGCTACACTTATTGCAACGTAAATAACTAGAATTACTAATATGATATATAACCAATACGGCATTGTAGAACTTGTTTGCTTACTAAAATACGGAATTTAGTTTTAGATAAAATATTTCAAAAATATATCTCCAAATGGATCTTGATTCAATACCGTGTAATAAAACAATGCACCTAACCAACCATGACAGATGCCCATGGCATAAATATTCTTCACTTTTAGATATACATACCCATAGAATAATGCCAAAATAAAAGTTCCTAGCATTAACCATTTTGATGGAAAGTGTACTATCGAGAACAAAATTGCTGTAATAAAAACAATAAGTGTTTTATTCAATTTTAAATGACTAAGATTACCTGCAATTAATCCGATAGTTAAAAATTGTTGTATGCTTCCCCAAATGGGATATGTTAGCAATAATGGTAAAATATGCCATGTTAAGTTTAAACTGTCTTGATAATAACCAATGATAAAAAAACATAATATTGCTACCAACGCAAAAGGCAGTATTAATTTTAAAGCTGCTTTAAAATTATCTGTTCTAAAGCCCCAATATTTTAAAATATTCTTTTCTTTTGAATACCTATGATAGATATAGACGCCCCATGCTAAAACTGCAAAAACCACAAAAGGTAATCGCCAGTCTAGGAAATCCATAAATACAAATTTTCCAATAGCCGTAAAAACTACAGCCAGTATTTCTAAAATCCGTCTACGTTCTGAAATTAAAGTCGTTTTAGAAAATTCCACTAAATGTTTGGTAAGTTTTTGTTTCATTTTTGAATACTTTTAAAACCTCGTAACCATAAAAGCTACGAGGTTTTGGGTTACTAACCAACCATCAAAACAACCCTTGCAATTTCGTTTTGATTTTAAATATTACTTTAGATTATTTTTCGCCTTCTAAACTTCTATCAATGTATTGCACATCTCTAGTATTCTTCTGAACTGCAATAGCTGCAAAAAGACTTAGCAGAAAAGACATACCATAAAACCCTTTTTCACTAAGTAGCAAATCGGCATTCCATAATCCGATGACTAAAAGTACAATAGAGGCTATTGTAGTAAACCAACTAATACTGTAGTAAATATCAGTCACAGGAATATCTTCCATTTTATCACGTACCGCTTTTTGAACTGAAATCACCGAGAACAAGCCAAAAAGAAGAATTGTAAAATAGTATCCTTTTTCGTTAAGCATCATATCAGCATTCCATAATCCTATACAATACGATGTCATACCGATTAATAGTGCAGACCAAGACGCACCGATAAATGCTGACGTTGGTTTTTGATCAAATACCTCCTTTTCCTTTTTTGATTTCGTTTTTTTCAAATCTTCATCAACCGAAACTGTTGTTTGATAATTCATAATTTTTGTTTTAATGATTATGATACAAAACTGCACAACTTGTATGGAGTAATAAATTCAAATTTTTACAAAAACTGACGACTTGTTTTAATAATAAAAGTTAATTATTACTATATTTATGTATAGTAATAGATTTTTAATGACGATTAAATGATTGATTTAAAAGAAGTAGTTTCCACGTTTTCATTAGAAGAACAGCAAGGTTTTATATCATATTTAAAGAAAAAGAACAAACGACCAGATAACAAAAACATCCAACTCTTTAAACTGCTGTTAGATGAGAGTTTAAGTTCAAAAGACATTTACATTACATTATATAATCACCATAGATCGGGTGCTTATCATGCTCTTAGAAAACGTTTGTTTCAATCAATTATAAACTTTTCAGCAAATACTAGTTTGGAGGCAGAGAACTCGATTCAAATGGAAGTAATACGCTATATACTGGCAGCTCGCAACTACTTACAACAAAAACAGTATAAAACTGCTAGCAAAATTTTAAATAAAGCAGAAGCTATCGCAACAGAGCACCACCTGTTTCCACTGCTGAATGAAATATACACCACTAAGATTCAGTTTGCATATGCAACGCCTGACACAGATTTGGATGAGATCATTAATAAATTTAATAGTAATAAGGAAAAACATTTTTTAGAAGATCAATTGAATATTGTTTATTCAAAACTAAAACACAAACTAGCACATGGTGATGCATCTGATTTTAAATCTAAACTTGAAGAAACACTTCAAGAATACCAATTTGATATTATTGACAAACTCTCCTTTAAGTCTTTATATCAATTGATAAGCATCATCACCATTTCGGCTTTTGCTACAAATGACAATTTAAATATTGAAACCTTTTTAATTGAAACGTATCAATCTATTTTAGATCGAAAAGATAAAGACAAACAACCATTTTATCACATTCAAATTCTATATCATATTGCAAATACACTGTTTAGAAATAAAAAGTTTAAAACCTCAGAAGCATATCTAAAACAAATGCATCATTTAATGTTGCAACATAAAAACAAATATTACAACACCTTCAAACTTAAATATCACTTATTACTTTCATTAAACTACAATTTTTCTAACCGACAGGCTGAGGCTATAGATCTTCTAGAACCGTTTTTAAATAAAACCCATACGGATATAGAATCTGTATTAGACATCCATTTGAGTGTAGTGATGTTCTATTTTCAGAATAATCAATTAAAAAAAGCGCATCAAGTGCTTGCCAAATTTTATCATAGTGACGCATGGTATGTTGAAAAATCGGATATAGAATGGGTAATAAAAAAGAATTTGATCGAGATACTTCTACATATTGATTTAGGCAATACTGATTTAGCTGAATCTAAGTTCTTAAGCTTTAAAAGGCGCTATTTTGATTATTTAAAATCTATTAACCAACAAAGAGTTATACAATATTTAAGTTTAGTAGAAACTTATTATAAGCATCCTGAAACCATCACATCAGATGAATTTAAAACTTTAGTCGAAAACTCATTTGAATGGACTACACCAGAAAAAGAAGATATTTTTGTAATGAGTTTCTATGCATGGTTAAAAAGTAAAATGACTAAAGTATCACTGTATGACACGACCATGCAACTTATATTAAAAGCATAACAAGAAAATTAAAATATTTTATATTTGCTTGATGTTAAAAATATCCCTCTCTATTTTTTGCATACTATTTAGTCTACAATCCTTTGCTCAAGAGCGAGATAGTTTGGCATTTAAAAATGGTATAGATAGACCAAGTGTCTTATCCACTCACCATTTTGGTATTTTTAGTTCTCGGATAAATCAGAATTTTAAAATTACACCTGCAAAACAAAAAGTTCTTTCAATTAATTATACAAGCGGAAATACATTCCATCCTTTTGTTGAGGCTTATTTACCTAAAGACCCAACTGTCAGAGAACAGCAACGTCAAAAAATATGGTATCAAAGAGACTTCAACTTTATCGATCAAGAAACCACACCTGCCGATTATATGAATATTGTAATTGATGCGATAATCAAAGAATTTCGTGTTGATTATAATTTTGCAATATCAAAAGAACATGAAATAGGTATTTCATTAAGATCATATCTCATTACTAAAGGCAAACATCCTTTTTCAATTTTTACCAGTGATGAAACTATTGAATGGTTTCACAGTAATGTTGCAGGTGGCGAAGACCCATTTGGAAGACGTTTTTATGGTTTGAATCAGGTGAATTTTGAATATTTAGATAGAAACGGAAGAACACTTAAACTTGATGCTAACGCCTTTTTTATTGGCGGCATTGAGTTCAACCATTTCTACTACCCATCATTTCTACGCAATGAAAATCGACACATTTATTTCAACATAGGCAACCATATAGGCATTAATACCTCCAAATTTAATACTTCTTTAGACTACGGAATTTCCATAAATGGTATTAAAAGATTGATTCTAACAAACAAAAATGAATTCAATTTTGGGATTGGCTCTAGTGTATTACGCAAAAATTTTATCAACTTTAAAAGTGATAATATAGACTTAGGCAACAATACACTATTAGCTACTCTAGAAGGACACATAGAATTCACCAAATACACAAAAAAAAGAAACTATAATGCTTTTGGAATAAATTATCGCATTCAATCGCGTTTTAATAAAAAAGAGGAAGAAGGCTACTATAAACTTTTAGGAAAGTGGCGAGAAATTAACGGAGGTTGGCATAATGGTGTTGCGACACTATACAAAGCATTATCAGATTGGAGTATTATTTACACTTACGGAAGACCAAACTATAAATTATCACTATTCTTAAAACAGGATATGCTTGTAAATAATGCCCCAGACTTTCAAACTGGTATTAATTTAAGTATTCCTATACTTCAAAAATAAGTAGTCAATTTTGTTAATTTTCAGTTAAAACCAAACTATCTTTTAAACTATTCAATCTTTTTTCTGTCCTACTACCAAACAAATAATTTAGGATATGAAAAAACTTATAATGGCAGCAATTGCAATTTGCGCAATTCAAATTACATCTGCACAAGAGCCAAACAAAAACAAAAAAGGGATGGCAAATCTTGCTCCTGAAGAAATTGCAACGTTACAAACGAAAAAAATGACCTTGCACTTAGATTTAAATGATGCACAACAGGATAAAGTTTACGAAATAAATTTAGAAAATGCCAAAATGCGCAAAGCTAAAATAGCAGAACGAAAGGCCAGAAAAGAAAACGGAAATGCAACTAAACCAACAAAAGAAGAGCGTTTAGAAATGGCAAATAAAAAGCTAGACCGACAAATTGAAGTAAAAGCCAAAATGAAAGAAATATTAAATGATGATCAGTATGCTAAATGGGAAAAAGCCATGGCTAAGAGAGCATCTAAAATGAAAGAAAAGGGCAAAAAAAGGCAAGCAAACAGAAAAGCATAGTTAGAGTTAGAGTTTTATTTAGTTTAGTGATTTTTTTGAAAAGAAGACACCTCAGTAATGGGGTGCCTTTTTTTATAAACTTTTAGCTACTTTGTTTACAGCTGTAATAGTAAAATCTAAATCTTCGTAGCTCAGAGCATCTGTAAGAAACCACGTTTCAAACGAACTTGGAGCGATATATATACCTTCATTTAACATACCATGAAAAAACGTTTTGAATGTATCATTGTTTCCCTTGGCAGCGGTTGTGAAATCGTAAACTTCACCTTCATCAAAATGCACCGAAATCATTGAACCAACACGATTGATGGTATGTGTAATATTATTATCAATCAAGGCTTTATTTATACCTCTATGCAAATATTCTGTTTTATCAGCCAAACGATTAAACACATCAGTATCTCTATTCAACGCTGTTAGCATTGCCAAACCAGCAGCCATTGCTAATGGATTTCCGCTAAGCGTACCTGCTTGATAAACTGGTCCTAAAGGTGCTAAATGATTCATGATTTCGTTTCTAGCCGCAAATGCTCCAACAGGCAAACCACCTCCAATTACTTTACCAAAACACACAATATCTGCATCTATTCTATATAGTTCTTGTGCACCACCTTTAGCAAGTCTAAACCCCGTCATCACCTCATCAAAAACCAACAGAATATTATTGCTCTCACATAGTTCCTTCAAAGCTTTTAAAAAGTCTTTCTTTGGAGGAATACACCCCATATTTCCAGCTACAGGCTCTATAATTACACAGGCGATTTCATTTTTGTTCGCTTCAACTAACGCTTTTACATTTTTGATATCATTATAATTTGCCAGTAGTGTATCCTTGGCTGTTCCTTGTGTTACACCAGGACTATTAGGCGTCCCAAAAGTACTAGCGCCACTTCCCGCCTGAATTAAAAACGAATCTGAATGCCCATGATAACACCCTGCAAATTTTATAATTTTATCTCTTCCTGTAAATCCTCTTGCTAAACGAATAGCACTCATACAAGCTTCTGTACCTGAATTCACAAAACGAATTTTATCAATGTTAGGCACCATCGAAACAGCCAATTCTGCTATTTTAGTTTCAATTTCAGTAGGCATTCCAAAAGATGTTCCTTTTTTAGCCTTTTCCACAACCGCATTCACAACTGGTTCATAAGCATGGCCTAAAATCATTGGGCCCCAAGAATTAATATAGTCAATCAAACGATTTCCATCTTCATCATATAAATAAGCACCTTTCGCTTCTTTTACAAAAATTGGTGTACCTCCAACACCTTTAAATGCACGAACTGGAGAATTTACACCTCCAGGAATTACTTTTTCTGCTTCAGCAAATAATGCGCTACTTCGCTTATAAATCATATGTATTTTATTCTATTTTATTATTAAAACTTGACCAACTGCTATACTTGTACCTGATATATTATTTGCATTTTGTAAGGCCTTAACCGTTGTGTTATATCGTTTTGAAATATTATACAATGTATCACCTTTAGCTACCACATGTTCTTGAATGCTATCTTCTGAAGTAAACTTACGTCTAGATGAATTTAACCCAAGTACTTCATCATCATATTTATACAATTCGTAACGCTCTATCAAACTAATAAGTTTTTGAGGATACTTTCTATCTGTAGCATAACCAGCAGCTTTTAGGCCCCTTGCCCAAGCTTTATAATTTGAAATGTTTAAATCGAAAAGACCCGCATAACGCTTTCTTGAACTTAAAAACAAGGAATGATCTCTAAATGAATATTTTGCACTATTATACTTTCTAAAACACTCCCCTTTTTTATCATCATCATGATAAATTTTTGCGCCAGTCCACGTATGACATTTTATTCCAAAATGATTATTTGCTTCTACTGAAAGTCGTCCTTTTCCTGAAGCAGATTCTAATATACCTTGAGCAAGTGTGATACTTGCAGGAATGTTATATAAAGTCATCTCTTTTTGTGCAACCGCTTTGTAAGTCTCAATATAGGCTTCTGTAGAATTAAGTGTGGATGTTGTTGGAACTTTAGTAGTTTCAACTTTTTCAACAGGTTTCTTTTTCTCTACAATAACTTGTTCGGTTTCAGTTTTCTTAGATTTTTTTGTAACCACAGTTTTTTTAGAACCGCAGCTAAATACAAAAACACTAAGTACTATAATAAAAAATACATGTTTCATTAAACGTGAATTAAGGGTAAGTTTTTTTGTTTTAAAACTGAATTCATCCCAGATATCCCTTGCAATCCTCCAGTGTGAATTGCTAAGATTCTTGATCCTTTAGGAAAATAATTTTTGCCAATCAAATCTAAAATACCATACATCATTTTACCAGTATAAATAGGATCTAACTTGATATTATGTTCTACATTAAAGTTATTAATGAATTCTATTAATTCGCGATTAACTTTAGCATATCCACCAAAATGATAGTCACTAATCAACTCCCAATTGGTTTTCGATACAAATTTACTAATATCTTGATGTAAAAACGAACCTTTTAAAGCTGGAAATCCTAAAACTTGTTGACTAGGTTTTGAACAATTAATAAGCCCAGAAATGGTGCCTCCTGTTCCCACAGCACAACACACAAAATCAAATGTTTGGTCTTCATTGCTTAATATTTCTTCGCAGCCTTTAATCGCTAAAGGATTTGTACCACCTTCTGGAATAAGATAAAACGCATTGAACTCTTTTTGTAATACATTCAAAAATGATTCAGATGTTTTTTCTCGATATACCGCTCTAGACACAAACTTAAACTCCATCCCATGTTTCTTTGCAAATTGTAATGTAGGATTGTTTTCTATTTTATGTTGAAGCTCTTCACCTCTAATCACGCCAACGGTTTTAAATCCCAATAAGTATCCTG
This sequence comes from uncultured Flavobacteriaceae bacterium, assembly GCA_947502975.1. Lineage (GTDB taxonomy): Bacteria > Bacteroidota > Bacteroidia > Flavobacteriales > Flavobacteriaceae > Jejuia. Next base: position 384,301 of record CANNBV010000002.1, on the reverse strand, counting down.
CAGATGCTACAGCAGCAATATGATTCGAAAATGCACCACCAAACGTAAGCAACGTTTTAAACCCTAAGTTTTCGGCTTCCTTTAAATTGTATTTTAATTTTCGATATTTATTCCCAGAAACAAAGGCATGTAATTGATCTTCTCGTTTTAAATGAAGTGTGATGTTTTTATCATCAGAAAGTGCAATTTCTTGATTTATAGAATGTTCAAAATCAAAATCTATCATCTCCTCATATAGGTTAAAAAATTCCAAAACTTTCTGTGTTTCAAGAAATCTAAATCATTTTCTTTTGCATAAGCTTCTCTTTCAAAAGAGATATTTTTATAGGCACTATGCCATTTTTTATAATGTAAAAATCTTATCAAAAACTCCAAACCATACCACAAATAGAATGGAAGAATCAATAATTCTAACTGTTGTCTTAAATGAATTTTTTCATGATTTATAAAGGTTTTACTTAACTTCAGCGTTTTGTTTTTCAAAAATACAAACGGAAAGACAGTAATACCCGTATAACCTCTTGGAACTAAATATTTAAAGACTAGAATCATTTGTGAAATATCCTCAAAAATCAATCCACAAAATAATTCTTTAAAATTAAATATCTTTGTTATCTATGAAAAAGATAATTCCTGTTGAAGAAGGCGATTACTATCTCACACCAGAAGGGTATCGCTGTTTTACTGAGCAGTATCATTTAAAACGCGGTTATTGTTGCGAAAGTGGTTGTAGACATTGTCCGTATGGTTATGATAAAAAAAGAAGTACCACGCAACGCTGAAATTTATAGCGTATTATGGTACGATTATTGATGCATATTTAATTATAAAGAGACAATCTTTAAGGCTGAACATCAACATAAAATATATTCGTTATGAAAAAATTATTTAAGACCCTACCGCTTTTAGCCCTTCTTATTGTGGCTACCTCATGTTCCTCTGTTAAAGTATCCACGGACTATGACAGAAAAACTAATTTCAACACATTTAAAACTTTTGCATTCTTTAAGACAGGAATAGATAAAGCAGAAATTAATGATATTGATAAACGCAGAATACTACGTGCCATTGAAGCAGAACTATTAGCTAAAGGTTTTACAAAATCTGAAGATCCGGATATACTTATAAGCATATTTACAAAATCTAATCAGCGTGTAGACGTATACAACAACGCTTGGGGTATGGGCGCCTGGGGTTGGGGAGGTTTCGGTCCTTGGGGCTGGGGCGGATTTGGTCCTGGTTGGGGCTGGGGTTGGAACCAACAACCTGCCGTATCTACCAGAACAGAAGGTGTGCTATTTGTTGATCTAATAAACGCCAAAAAGAAAGAGCTAGTGTGGCAAGGTATGGGTACTGGATTTTTAACACGAAAGTCTGAGAAAAAAGAAGAACGTATCAAAGAATTTGTTACTAAAATAATGGAACAATATCCTCCCGAGGCTACTTCTGCTTCTGTCTCTGTAACTGCTACCACCAATATTACTGGCACTGAAAAATAAAATAAAAAAGCGACTCAATTGAGTCGCTTTTTTATTACATCACAATATCATTTTTCCATTCATAAGGTGCTGGAATATCAGTATCGTCGATGAGTTGACGGATATCAATTTCAATACCTCTACTCATATCTGTTATTGGAATATCATTAGGCCCTCCTTCAAACGGGTTCTCCGTATTTTCTCCAATGGCTTCCATGGTATGAAACACCCAAGAAATTAAAGCACTGAACGGTATAGAGAACCATACAAAGTGTTTTGCAATGAACTCTTGCGCTAAATGACCCCAAGTAGTTCTTGACTCATGTACTAACAAATCTTCTAAGATATGATCACCAATAGTTTCAAAACCTTCCATAATTCCAAAAGGCAATAGAATGATAAAAATCCAAACGAACAAATAATTTAATGTTGCGAATTGTCGAGGATATGGAAAATTTTTAATACGTTCTGATTTCCCTTGAAGCGTATAAAACTCAACCAAAATATTAGCCATTTCCATATGACGGAAATCTTCAATTAAACCTTCTTGTCTCAATTCCTTTAACCGTTTAGATTGAATTCCTAATAGTTGAGAGGCTTGATTTCCTTTAGCAAAAATCTCCTTTAACTCTTCTTCTGAGATATATGGTTGTATTGCTCCTTCAATGGGTTCTACATCTTCACAAACCTTATAATTTGTTGCTCTAAACTCTTTATTTGATTTTTTGTTTTTTAAATGCATTTCCCAAGGCTTATCCTTCCTCAACTGGTACCTAAGAGCAGTTAACCAAGCCACATGACGATGCACCATTTCTCGAATAATAGTCTTTAATTCCTCGTCTGTACGTTTCACTTTTGTGTGGTCGTTATTGATAAAATCCTTCACCATTATGGTCCATGAACGTGATGAATTCACAATGCCTCCCCAAATTTTTCTAGCTTCCCAGAGCCTATCATAACTAGCATTATTTTTAAATCCTACAATAAAAGCTACCGCAGTTGCTAAGGCTCCAAGAGGCAACCATGGTACGTGCAACCATTTTAAACCTACAACATCAAACAGCACTACTGGTATAAGCCCCAATAAAAGGAATAAAAATATGTAACGTCGTGTCCACTTAATAACACCTCTTACTGGAAAAATTCGTCTTGTATACATCGAAAAACCTAATTAAATATTCTATTCATAAATATATGGAAATCTTTAACACTTATTCAGTTGAAAGAATTTTGACCTAACCATCATTGAAAGAAAAGTTAAAAAACATTCAATTCAATGAATTATTCGTATTTTTAATATCGATTTTAATACAAATATTAATAATGTCGGATATATTCGAATCTAACGAAATACTAAAAAAGCTTCCAAAGCATTTAAAACAGTTTATAAAGCCTCAGAATTACAGTGACTATTCTGCAATAGATCAAGCCGTATGGCGATATGTAATGCGTAAAAATGTTGATTTTTTAAGTTCCGTAGCTCATAGCTCATATACAGAGGGTTTAAAACAAACAGGTATATCTATAGATAGTATTCCTAATATGTATGGCATGAATCGAATTTTAAAAGATATTGGTTGGGCAGCAGTAGCTGTAGATGGCTTTATCCCACCAAATGCTTTTATGGAATTTCAAGCCTATAATGTTTTGGTTATTGCTAGTGATATTCGTCAATTAGAACATATTGAGTACACACCAGCTCCAGATATTATCCATGAAGGCGCAGGACATGCACCCATCATCGCGAATCCCGAATATGCTGAATATTTAAGGCGTTTTGGGGAAATTGGATGCAAAGCCATTTCATCAGCAAAAGATTATGAATTATATGAGGCTGTAAGACATTTATCTATTATTAAAGAAGCACCAAACTCTACCAAAGAGGATATAGCTTTTGCGGAGGCTAAGGTAGAAACTTTACAAGAAAATATGGGGGAACCAAGTGAAATGGCTCTCATAAGAAACTTACATTGGTGGACGGTTGAATACGGATTAATTGGCACAATAGAAAACCCAAAAATCTACGGTGCTGGTTTACTATCTTCCATAGGAGAAAGTGCCTGGTGTATAACAGATGAAGTTAAAAAACTTCCTTATGACATTAAAGCTACATTCCAAGATTTTGATATCACTAAACCTCAACCTCAACTTTTTGTTACTCCAGATTTTGCCCATTTAAGTTTAATTCTAGAAGAGTTTGCAAATACTATGGCATTACGTAGAGGTGGACTTTCAGGGGTTAATAAATTGATTAATTCACAAGCATTAGGCACTGTAGAATTGAGTACAGGCATACAGATTTCAGGTATTTTTAACAAGGTCATTGCCCATGAAAGTAAACCGATTTACATACAAACTATAGATAACACTGCGCTGGCCTACAGAGAAAAAGAATTAGTAAGCCATGGTACAGATACTCATAGTACTGGTTTTGGTTCTCCTATCGGAAAACTAAAAGGTATCAATATAGCTATAGAAGATATGAGTCCGAGAGATTTGGCAGCATATGCCATTTATGAAGAACAAACAGTAAGCTTAGAATTTGAAGGTGACATAAAAGTCTCGGGCGAGATTATTACAGGCAAACGAAATCTACAAGGAAAAATCATTTTGATTAGTTTTAAGAATTGTACGGTAACATATAAAGAAGACATCTTATTTCAACCAGAATGGGGTATTTATGATATGGCAGTGGGCAAAGATATTGTTTCGGCGTTTTCAGGACCTGCAGATTACAATAGTTTTGATTTGATTACGCATATACCATCTTCGCACACAATTCATGGTGAAAAATCAAAAGAACGTATTGCCCTTGAAGCGTTATACCAACAGGTAAGAGACTATAGAGAAGGCAATAATAGAACAATTTCTAGAACAAAAGTATTAGAAGAACTCACAGAAAACCACTTTAATGATTGGCTATTATCGGTTGAACTTTATGAATTATCTCAGCTAGACAATGAATTAGAACTTGGCAAAAAAATACTCAAGCATTTGGAAAACGTAAAACAAAATAAACCTGAAGTTGGAAGACTTATTGATGATGGTTTAGAGATTATCGATTCTAAACTAAAAGTTTAAGCCAACCATCTCAATTCAAAGAAAATTATTTGAATTTTACCTAAACCGCTTCAACGTATTTTTTGTAAAATCGCTCAATACTAATCTACCACTTATCGCAGCGCGTTCCGCTAAAAGGGTATCCCAGTCTTCTGTGCCTTTCCAAAACACTTTTTTCATTTCTGCTAACGCTTCAGGATTGTAGCTTGCTAATTTTTCAGCTAAAGATTTAACGGCAGCATCGAGATCTTCTGCTGTATCAAAAACATCGGCGTAAAAACCTTTGTCTCTTGCAAACTCCCAAGAAAAAAATGTTTCTGCATCTATACTCATTTGAGACATTGCTATTTTTCCAATTTTTCTTGATACCGCAGGCTCAATAACAAAAGGACCAATTCCAATACTCAATTCACTCAATCGTATTGATGCATATTTAGTAGCCAAACAATAGTCTGTTGCTGCAGCTAAACCAACACCTCCACCAACTGTTTTTCCTTGTACACGACCTATAATTAGTTTGGGACATTTACGCATGGCATTAATTACATTGGCAAAACCTGAGAAAAATTGCATGCCTTTTGCTTCAGTATCAATTGCTATAACTTCATTAAAACTAGCACCTGCACAAAATGTTCTGTCACCACCACTTTTTAAAACAATCACCTTAACCGCCTCATTCTCTCCAGCATCGTGGATAGTTTGTTCTAATTTAGATAAAATACCACTAGGCATTGAGTTTCGGTTAGGGTGAAAAAACTCAATATAACCAACACTGTTTTCTATCAATAGCGTTACGTAAGGGTCCATATATGCACTTTTTTTAAAGGTTGAATATACCCAAAATATATGTAACTCAATATTAAATCACTTCAACAAATATTAAAATATTACTAACTTTATCAAAAGTTAGAAACTATGGGATTATTAAGCTTTTTCTTCAAAAAGAATTCGAATAAAATAAAAGCCTTTTTAAATAAAGACGCCGCTATTATAGATGTAAGAACCAAACGGGAATGGGACGAAGGTCATATTACTAATGCCATTCATATTCCGTTGGATGACTTAAAAAATCATATTGATGATATAAAAAACCTAAATAAGCCAATAATAGCTCATTGTAAAAGTGGTGTACGATCTGCTAGAGCAACGAAACTTCTAAAATTTTATGAAATTGAAGCCATAAACGGTGGCGGACTCGCTGATTTAAAATTACTTATAACTTAAGTGTATCTAAAGCCTCTCTTTTTAGAATAGGTGTTTCATTATATTTTAAAGTCCAACCTAAAGAATTAGTTAGAATATAAAACTTAGAGAGCTCACTTATCAATCTATTCTTAGCATTCGATTTTAAATCGGAAGATTCTATTTTATTTTTCAAAACGTCCTTGACAGTTGTATTAATGCTATTATAATCTTTTGCTTCAAAAGGGTTTAAGTAATCAGCCTGAACGTCATAATATTCTAAATCTGGATGCACTTTAAGTTCTTCTTTTGGGATATTTGTGATGGTTAGTGTTTTATTAACCTCATCAATATCATATTCTATTTTACTCAAATCATATGCTATGGTAACTTCAGCATTAACAACAACCAACGCCTTTTTTTCAGCCGTTAATAAATCTCCAAAAACATCTTTTGAGTTTTTATAGGTAAACACCTCGCTAAAATGTCCTTCAGTAACTACTAATTTCCCAACATTAAGTATTTGTTCTTGAATTAGCGTGGAACTTTCTTTTAACAAAAGCGTTTCTTGTTTTTTATCTCCACAATATTTAAAAGTGAATAATATGATGAGTGTAATAATTACACCGAATAGAATTTTTCGCATGCTCTAATTTAGAAATAATTTGAGCAAAAAAAAACATTAGTTTCCTTCGACATAAGAAGTCTAACCAATGCATCAATTGTTATATTCCGAATAACACTTCAAAGATACATGAACAACGTTGTTTGTAGATTACTTAATTGTTAAACATTCATTAAATTAAGTTATTTCTTTTTGCTTTTTGCACCGCTTCTATTTTATTGTGTACTTGGAGTTTCTTATAAATATTCTCTATATGTTTTCTTACAGTACCTGTTGAAACAATTAAATTATCTGCAATAGCATTGTAGCTTAAGCCCTTACTTAATTGCTCTAAAACTTCAGTTTCTCTTACTGTAAGTGTAATATCTTCTTTGTCTTTTTGATTTTGAATTTGAAGAGGGTTTCGTAATAATTTTAAAGTTTTTAAGGCAATAGATGGATTCATAGCTGCGCCTCCGTTTAAAGTTTCTATCATACCATCACTTAAATCTTTAGGGTTTACTTCTTTCAGTAAATATCCATCTGCCCCAGCTTTTATGGCGTTAAAGATATTTTCATCATTATCAAAAACTGTAAGCATTATGATTTTTATGTGAGGATATTTTTGTTTGACTAATTCAGTGGCTTCAATGCCATTTAGAACTGGCATTTCAATATCCATTAAAATTATATCAATGTTATGATTGTCTTGAAGTTTTTCTAATAATTCTCCACCATTTATCGCTGTAAATTTTATCTCAATAATATCAAAAAAGGAAAGTTTTTCCTTAATGGCAGTGATTAAGAAAGAATTATCGTCGACAATTGCGGTTTTAATTTTCATTAGATTTGAATAAGGCTGTAAATATTACAAATAAAAACATCAAACAACATACGCAAAGTATCGTATATTTTAAACATCAAGAGCTAATTCTATTTGTGTTCCTTTGCTCGTTTGACTATCTATATTCAGAGTAGCTTTAATATCTTTTGCACGTTTTTGGATATTATTTAAACCATTACCATCTTCAACTTTTGCCATGTCAAATCCAACCCCATTATCTATTATTTTGATGGTAAGTTGTTTCCCTTTTTTGAAAATTTCAACATTAACATGTTCTGCTTCAGAATATTTAATAGCATTATGTATTGCCTCTTGAACTATTCTATAAACATTCATTCCCTTAACTGAGGAAAAAATTATGTTATCTGATACTGCATCGTCAATTATGAATTTAAAGTTAGTTTTTTCTGAATATATGTTCGCCTTTTCTACAAAATTACTAATACGCGTTTGTAAATCTTCTAAAGAAATTTCGCTTTTATTCATTGCCCAGATGGTATCTCGCAATTCATAAATGGTTTCTTTAGTAAATATACTTATCCCTTTAAGCTTATTGGTTAGTTTTTCATTCTTAATTTTGAAGCCATATTGTAAGTTCTCTATAGAGGAAATAATAAAGGTAAGTTGTGCTCCAATATTATCATGTAAATCTCTAGAAATTCTTAAGCGCTGATCTTGTAATTTATTTTGGGTTTCAATGCGTGCTAATGCTTCGCTTAACTCAGATTCTTTTTGAAGTTGATGATTTTTTAGTTTTTGTTGATTATATAACAAATACCCGAGAATAGTTAACAGAATTGCTACTAGACCTAAGCCAATTAGCTGTGTGTTTTTTCTACTTATTCTAAGCTCCTTTTCAGTTATTTCTGCACGTTGTGTAACTATTTCTTTTTCTTTTTTTTCTGTTTCATATTTTATCTCAAATTCAGAAATCTTTTCAGTAAGTGAGTTCTTTGATAAATCCTCATTTGTCTCGTGATACTTTTTAAAATACTTATGAGCCAAATTATATTCTTTTTTTTGTTCGTGTAAAAATGACAGATTCTTATAGAGACTAGCTATATCCGAAGGGTTTTCTGCATTATCAATAAAAGGTTTGGCTTTTAAAAAATACCTTTCTGCTGCTTTAAGTTCTCCTATCCTTAAATAATTAACACCTAAGTTTAAGTATGTTACCCTAAGAGTTTGATTATCATCAACGCGTTTTGCTTCATCTAGTACTGATTTATATATTGAAATTGCCTTTAAGGGTTTATTACGCACCGTAGCTAATTGGGCCATTCCTGTTTTAGAAAACAACATAACTTTACCATAATTAGCTTCCTTAGCTTTTTCGAAAGCTAATTGAAAATGTTTTTCCGCTTTGGTATATAATGTTGTATCCTTTTCTTTTTCACCAATCTCTTTATACATACCTGCAACATTAAACAAACTATTAGCTACATCAATTTTATTATTTCCATTTTTCTTGATTTCTAGTGCATTCAGATAAAACTCTAGAGCTTTATTGTACTCTTTCATATCTTCATAAATCAATCCTATGTTATTAAATGATTTGCCAAGAGCTGTAGAATCATTAAGTTTTTCTGCAAGTAAAATTGATTCTTGGTGAACATCTAAAGAAGCTTCTGCTTCACCTAGGTAAGACATAGCTAAAGCTTTATTATTTAAATACCTTAGCTGATCTTCTTCATGATTCTCTTTTTTAGCTGTTTCCAGAGCTTTATTAAAATTATTCAGGGCACTTTTAAAATCTCCTTGATAGAAATTAAGTACTCCTTTATCTCCAAAGTATTTAACGTATAGATTATAGTCATAATGATGCTTTAATATATCCCAAGATTTGACATAATAGCTTTCTGAAGCTTTATAATCACCTTTAATGATATAAATCTGTGCATAGTTCAAAAAAGAAATGAGACGTGCTTTGTAAAACTGCTCTTTGTTTTCAGTAAATCTGATAGTTTTATTAATATATACTTCAGCAGAATCTCTATCTAACTCAAAATATTCCTTCACTAATTCGGTTAAAGCCTCCACCCTGTTTTTATCAGGGCTAGCACTATTGTAAATTGATTTTAAACTATCTAACTTTTTTTCATTTGATTGAGAGAAAGTAAAGAGTGAGAACGAGAGAAATAAGAGAATTAAATATCTAGTCATAAATTAAAGGTCAATGGTATATTTCAAATATAAATTTCTGTAATGAAACTATTTTTTTGAATAACTCAAAAACTCGATTACTTAGAGATTCATCAAGACTTTTCAATAATTTTTCTTTTTCAATTAGTTGCAAAGCTTTTCGCTCTTGATAAATAAGTTGAATTTCAAGATTTAAGATACTCTTTTCATTAAGTGTTTTAGTAAAAAAGCTATTTAAAACAGTCATAAAAATAGTGTAGACTAGAATTATTATCACTAACCCTATAAGCACAATCCAAACATCATCAAGACTCATAACTAAATAAATTCAATGATAAATTAGGAAAACTATGAGAAAAGAAAAAACACCAATTACTCAGATTTTTAGTAAAAGAGAGGAACTGATGTTTTCTGTATGAACTGATTAATAGCATTTTAAATCTACAATTAAAACTAAATTTTTTATAAATAATTCGATTAAGTGTTATAAAAAAAGATTAAGCGCAATAATTAAATTACCACGCCCAATCTACAAATCTCAACAACAAGATTTATTTTTTTAGATCGTAAGCGTATATGGTTTTGTCATTAGCCTTGTAGTACAAAAAGCCTCCAAAATCATCAACTTTATAGTCTGGTTTTTTATCTTTTAACAGTATTTCTTTTTCAGCTACACCAGAATCTTTATTAACTTTAACTAAACCTGCCCCACTATCTAATTTTGTTAAAATAAACTGAGCATTTTCTGTTGCAGCGGTAGCTTTAAAACGTTTTGCCATTTCGTTAAAAGAAGCTGTCCCAATTGCTGAAAACATATCTGCTGCACGATCCATTTGCGCACCATAACTATTGTATTGTCCTAAATAATTTTTATTGGCACCAGCTCTTGCACTAGCATCCATTGCCATTGCCGTTGAAGCAACAGCGGTTGCTGCTAACAAAACTACAGCTAACGCACTTTTACCTGGAGAGCGAAAGTACTCGTGAAATCTTTCAGATCCATCAAAATCTAATAGCATCATATTTTGATCAGAAGTCAACAATAAGCCTCCATCTCTAACCTCGAGGTTTGTAGGATTCTCTTTTTCTTCAAAATCATAACTAGCAAGAGTACTTACATCACCAGAATTTTCATCAATTGCAATCATTTCTTCTCCTGTACTTATCAAGTATCTACTATGAGATTTATCGTAGGTACTTGTAACAAATTTGGCTCTTTTGTACTTAATTGGTTTTTTCCAAATAGACTCGCCTGTATCTAAATTAATCACATTAGCATCACTATCGGTAATGTAAATCATACCTTGATTGGTTAATGCCATGGTATGAATATTTTCACCCGTTTTTAATGGCTTTTTAAACAGAGTGTTTCCATCAAAAGATATTTTATTTATCCCTCCAGATTGCACTCCAAATAGAATGCCATCGTCCATAATGTAGAAATGCTGTACATAACCTTTTGTTTTAGGTGCTTTTTCCCATAAGTCCTCACCAGTAGCCGCACTAAACATAGTAATTTTAGATTCCGCTTTACTTGCAGTTAGCTTATTAAGACCCTTTGCACCAGAATCTGCTACGTCACTTACCACTGCAAGACCTTGAGGCAAGATTTCAAAATTAGTTACACTTCCTTTCACTTTTCTTTCATCTGACCATGCCGATGCTCCGTTTGCAGAAATCTTGTATATTTTTGTGTTCTTGCCATTTGTTGTTGCTGCAAAAGCGTAAATATCTTTTTCACTCTCATCACTTGTCATCCAATTGACATTTTTTATATCGTTTTCCCAAATTGTTTCGCCAGATTTCGATTTAGCAACTATACCTTGACTTGTTGGTATTAAAAGTTTATCCTTTAATAACAGAGGCTTACCTGTAACTGCATAATATTTCATACTTACTTTGCCTGGTTTTAATAAGAAAAAAGAATAGTCTTCGTTTCCTGTACCAAGATCATACACAGCAACTTTTGGAGTTACACTTTCAGCTTTACCACCTCCTTTTTGAAAACCACTAACTACTAGTTTATTTTGTGGCATCATAACGTCAACTGTAAAAACATTTTTCCATCCTTTAGATTCTGTAGTGAACAAAATTTCACCAGACATATAATCTATAACCGCTTTTTTAGAGGATAAACTTGCAAAACCTGTTTGCCCTACCATTACATAAGGTGATAATGGAATAAAGTTTAACTCCTCTGGCTTTACTCGTCCGTAATCTGTAAAATTGAAAAGAAGGTTATCTTGTCCAGGCTTTATCCCTACCAAACCATCATTTGTAGCAACAACAACTGTTCCTCCTTGAGTTATGGTCATTTCATTAATATTTGCACCTAATTCATATTTAAAATTTGGTGTTTCTGCTTTTTGAGCGCTTAACATTAGCGTACCAGCTAACATAAAAACTAATAGTTTTAAATTTCTCATTGTTGATTTTTTTGTTAAAATGATTTATAACTATTGAATGCCAGTATTAAAAGAACCTGACGTAATTTCTTTGGTATCACTACCCTTATCATTCTTTCCAGTGAAAGAAAAGGTTCCTACAACCTTAGTGTCAGTGATTTCAGATATTTTAATTTCCCCTACCACCCCAGAATTTTCATAAGGCGCAACCCAATTCGTAGAAGTGCTATTAGTTGGGTTATTAATGTCTACATTTATTTTAGTGTAAATGGCTGTTGTAAATACACTCGCATCAGAAACATTATAAGTTCCAACACCATCAAAAGGGTTTACAGTTAGAACTATAGTGTTACCATCAGAATCATTACCTTGGATCCTTAACCAATCGCCTGTAGGTGTAGAAGTGAGTGTTGCTGTGGTTGCAATTTCTAAAGATGTAAAAGCTACTCCTTCTATAGTTGCTGCTATGGTACCGTCCCCAGCAGCGCCAGCTGTACCACCATCGTCATCGCTTTTTGAACATGAAGTAAATGTTAGTAATGATCCCACCATTACTAGTAACGTGATTTGTTTGAAATTTCTCATTGTTGATTTTTTTATTGATTAATAGTGCAACAAAACTGCAACAATGAAGAAGCGGAATCAATACGATGAATTACGTATATTTAACTTGAATAATATTTTTATAATATTTGAAAATCTAAAAACTGATATTAGGTAACCACTTTGATAGATTATTCTTTTTTTGTTCTAAATTTTGAAGAAATTTTTTATGTGCTTCTGAATTAGGGTTGAATGGTTTATGCCCCATTGCCTTTTGTATATGATCAACTTCACTCATTACCTTTTTAGCATCATTGTGAACCCAAACCTCTAAAAACTTTTCCCATATATAATTTATAGCCGTTTGATTGGGATGAATCATATCTTCAGCATAAAAGCGATAATCACGAAGTTCGTCCATCATAATTTCATAGGAAGGAAAGTAAAATGAATTAAGATTTGTGATAGACGATTTTTGATGTAAGAACTGATGAATAGCTGATATTAAATGAGATTTACTCTGTGTATTTTCAACGAAACCATCTTTTAGGTGCCGCACTGGTGACACTGTAAAAATGACAACAACAGCTTTATTAACTGAAGCTATCAAAGAAACAATTTTATCTAAAGATTGATATATTTCTTCTATCGTCAACAGTTCTTTTTTAAATTGTTTTTGGGGAACTTTATGGCAATTTGCCACTATTTGATTAGATTCTAAAAAACGATATACCCAAGATGTTCCTAATGTAATGATAATATGAGAAGATTCTTGTATCTGTTTCTGGGTTACCTCAACTTGAGCATTTAATACTTCTAACAAGTCCCTTTTTGATGTATCACTTAACTTGGAATGTGCATTAAAACAATGCCATTGTTCGTTATGCTTAAAGATATCGTTTTCTGTGTATCGTTTTCCTTCAATAGCATTGCATATTAAGGCTTCTATGGCTTTAGGATGAAAGAGTATTCCAAAAGGGTTTTGAACGTTTTGAAACTTAAAATAGTCCAGCTTACTTCCTATATTTTCAGAAAAACAAGAACCAATTAATAGTGTCTTAGAGTTATAATCTATTAAATTGTTAGAGTTGCTAAATAAGGGGATTTTACTATAAAGTTTCATTTGTTAGTAAATAAACCAAAAAATTAATAATATAAAATAGCTATTAGTTTAAAGCTAATTCTGTAATCTATCCTTCTTTTTTTCTTCCCTCTCTTTCTTTCTCTTTTCTTTTTCTTTCCTTTTCTCTTCCAGTTCTACCTTATTTTTTTCAATCTTGTTTTCTAAGTTGGAAATGGTTTCATTTAAAAAATTTAATTTTCGTGAATTCTCTTCTATCTTTCTACTCGTTCTCTCAATAACTTTATTTAATTTCGCTTTTGCTCTTTCGGTTTCTGAAGAAGGGGATTCACTTAAACCTTTTAATTTGTTAAGTTCTTCATTTTGCTGAAGCAAAATATCATTTAGCTTATCAACTTTATTTTGAATCTTTCTTTTTTTATTTTCTGCCTTAACTAGTTTTTGCCCATCTGTTTGAATATTACGCATCATCATCTGCATCATTTGCTGTTGTTGAAACATTTGCTGATGCTGTTGTTGCATTTGATTTCTTATTTGATTCATTGGAGGTGGACTTGGAAACTGCTGTGCAAAACCAAACCACGATACAAAGAATAATAAAAGAACTATTTTTTTCATTGACTTGTATTTTCTTATTATTAACTAAATGTATCGCTTTGCAGCCTCTATAGCAGCATCAATTCCACTAGGGTTCTTACCTCCAGCTGTAGCAAAAAATGGCTGTCCACCTCCGCCCCCTTGTATAAACTTCCCTAATTCTCGGACTACCGTCCCTGCATTCAAATCTTTGCTAGCAACTAATCCTTTAGAGATATAACAAGATAATAATGCTTTTCCGTTTTGCTCAGTAGCTAACAACAAGAACAAGTTATCAAATTGGCTTCCTAACTCAAAGGCAACATCTTTTAGTCCGCCTGCATCCAAATCTAACTTTTTGGCCAAAAACTGAACACCATTAATATCTTGGAGTTCATTCTTTAATTCTCCTTTGATGTTTTTGGCTTTATCTTTTAACAACGCCTCTATTTGCTTTTTTAAATTCGCGTTTTCATCTTGCAAATTTTGAAGTGCTTTTACAGGCTCTTTAGCATTATTAAGCAAATCTCTCATTTCAAAATAAGCTCTGTTATTTTCGAAATAAAAATCCTTAACTGCATCATTAGTAATAGCCTCAATTCTTCTAATTCCAGCTGCAACAGCCCCTTCTGATACAATTTTAAAATGCCAAATATCAGCCGTATTGCTTACATGAGTACCTCCACAAAGTTCGATAGATTTACCAAAGCGAATGGAACGTACAGTATCACCATATTTCTCACCAAATAAACTCATCGCACCATCTGCAATTGCTTCTTCTTTTGGCACATTACGTTTTTCTTCCAAAGGTAATTTCCCTTCTATTCTTCGATTTACAAAATTCTCAACATCTCGTAATTCTTCAACCGTTAATTTTGAAAAATGCGAAAAATCGAATCTTAAATATTTTGAATGTACTGCACTTCCTTTTTGTTCTACATGCGCTCCCAAAACCTCACGTAATGCCTGATGCAACAAATGCGTGGCAGTATGATTACATTCTGTTCTATGGCGTTGTTTGTTATCTACAACAGCTTTAAAGGTTTCATTTAAATGCTTTGGTAAATTTTTTGTAAAATGAATGATAACATTATTCTCCTTCTTAGTGTCTAAAATGTAAACCACATCGCCATGAGCATCTTCCAAATAGCCTTTATCTCCAACTTGTCCTCCGCCTTCTGGGTAAAAAGGCGTTAAATTGAACACCAGTTGATACATGTCGCCCTCTTTCTTAGAAGACACTTTTCTGTAACGTGTTAATTTTACATTAGCATCTAAAGTATCATATCCTACAAATTCCTCCTCGGTATCTTCAACTAAAATCGTCCAATCATCAGTAGACATTTCACTTGCAGCTCTTGAACGTTCTTTTTGCTTTTGCAATTCAACTTCAAAACCTTTTTCATCGAGTTTTAGTCCCTTTTCAGAAAGAATCAACGCTGTTAAATCTATAGGAAATCCATAAGTATCATATAATTCAAAAGCTTTTTCTCCAGAGACTGTCTCGCTCTTGGTTTCTTCAACTATTCGATTCAATAAAACCAAACCTTGATCTAAAGTTCTTAAAAAAGACTGTTCTTCTTCTTTAATAACATTTTCAATTAATTGCTTTTGAGCCTTTAATTCTGGGAAAGCAGCTCCCATTCTCTTACTCAGCACATCAACTAACCTGTAAATAAAAGGTTCTTTTTTATCTAAAAATGTAAAACCATAACGTACAGCTCGACGTAAAATTCGTCTAATTACATATCCTGCGCCTGTATTGCTAGGCAATTGTCCGTCAGCAATAGAAAATGATACAGCACGTACATGATCAGAAATCACACGAATAGCAATATCTACTTTTTCGTTCGTGTTGTACTTTTTATTAGTAATGGTTTCAATCTCACGAATTATCGGTGTAAACACATCCGTATCATAATTAGATTGTACACCTTGCAACACCATACAGAGGCGTTCAAACCCCATACCCGTATCAATATGTTTGTTTGGCAAAGTTTCTAAAGCACCATTAGCTTTTCGGTTGTACTGCATGAATACCAAGTTCCAAATCTCTACGACTTGTGGGTGGTCCATATTCACCAAATCTTTTCCTGAAACCTTTGCTTTTTCTTCTGCTGAGCGAATATCTACATGAATCTCACTGCAGGGACCACAAGGCCCTTGGTCTCCCATTTCCCAAAAGTTATCTTTCTTATCACCTTTAAGTATCCGATCTTCAGAAATGTGAGCTTTCCAAAAATCGTAGGCTTCGGTATCCATTTCTGTCCCGTCCTCTTTATCACCTTCAAAAACAGTAACATATAAAATATCTTTATCTATACCGTAAACCTCCGTAAGTAATTCCCAAGCCCAAGCAATAGCTTCTTTTTTAAAATAATCACCAAAACTCCAATTACCTAACATTTCAAAAAGAGTATGATGGTAGGTATCATAACCCACTTCTTCCAAATCGTTGTGCTTTCCAGAAACACGTAAACATTTTTGGGTGTCGGCTATTCTATTATTTTTTGGTGCTGCATTCCCCAAAAAATATTCTTTAAAAGGTGCCATTCCTGAGTTAACAAACATTAAGGTAGGATCGTCTTTCAACACCATAGGTGCTGACGGAACAATACTGTGCTTTTTACCTTCAAAAAAACTTAAAAATTTAGATCTTACGTCTTGAGATTTCATCTATGTAATAATGCTATTCTTCGTTAAATTATACTATTTGTAAAACAATTTTTATCTTTACCTTTCGTTTTTGCATCAAACTGTGTTACAAGCTGCAAAAATAGTATAATTTAGATAATGAGTAAGGTAAAATATTATTACGATCCAGAATCGCTTTCCTATCGGAAAATTGAGCGCAAAAAACGTAAGACGTTTAAGTTCGTTATGTTGTTCTTACTTGCCTCAGCACTATTCTCTTTTTTATTTGTTTTTATTGCAGGTCATTATTTTGAATCTCCAAAGGAAAAAGCACTTAAACGTGAGCTAACCAATATGCAATTACAGTTTGATTTGTTGAATAAAAAAATGAGTGAAGCCGAAGCTGTTTTAGCTAATATTGAAGATAGAGACAATAATATCTATCGTGTTTATTTTGAAGCTAACCCTATTCCTGAAGAACAAAGGCGTGCTGGTTTTGGAGGTATTAACAGATATAAAAATTTAGAAGGCTACGATAATTCTTCACTTATAGTAGAAACTAGTAAACGTATAGATAAGCTACAAAAGCAAATCGTGGTGCAATCTAAATCACTCGATGAAGTTGCTGTTCTAGCTGAAGAAAAAGAAAAGTTATTAGCAGCCATTCCTGCAATACAACCTGTAAGTAATGAAGATTTAACGCGTATGGCGTCTGGTTACGGTATGCGTTCTGACCCTTTTACAAAAGCAAGAAAAATGCATTGGGGCATGGATTTTACGGCTCCACGAGGGACTCCTGTGTATGCTAGTGGCGACGGTGTAGTAGTACGTGCAGATTCAGGTTCAAGCGGTTATGGTAAGCACATAAGAATAGATCATGGGTTCGGTTATGTTAGTTTATACGCTCACCTATACAAATACAACGTTAGAAAAAATCAAAAAGTAAAGCGTGGTGACTTAATTGGTTTTGTTGGTAGTACTGGTCGCTCTCAAGCGCCTCACCTTCATTATGAAATCTTTAAAGATAAAAACCGTATTAACCCTATTAATTTTTATTATGGAAGTTTAACTGCGGAAGAATTTAGTAAACTTTTAGAACACGCTTCATTAGAAAATCAATCTTTAGACTAATGCATATAGATTTACCCGAAAAACGATATTATGGTATAGGCGAAGTTGCCAAAGCTTTCGGTGTAAACACATCTTTAATCCGGTTTTGGGAAAAAGAATTTGATATTTTAAAGCCTAAGAAAAATGCCAAAGGCAATCGCAAGTTCACTCCAGAAGATATTAAAAACCTTAAGTTCATTTACCACTTAGTAAAAGAACGAGGGTTCACTTTAGAAGGCGCTAAAACTCATTTAAAAGAAGAGAAAAAAGCGGCACTTAGTACTTTTGAAATCGTTAGTAAATTAGAAGACATAAAAAGTCAGCTAATAAAAATTAAAGAACACCTTTAATTCATTACTTTTAGCTTTTAATCACAACTCAAAGAACAATTACCATGCTAAAAAAAATAAGCTTCACTATCTTATGTGCTTTGCTATTTTCATTCGTTTCTTGCAAAAAAGACACCTCAGAATGGATAAACTTAATCGATGAAGATTTATCGCAATGGGATATTTTCTTAGGAATACCACATAAAATTTCAGGGATTCCTGGCTATGAAACTGTTGAAGATGTTAGAGGCGGATATCCTCCACTTGGTCTTGGCAATAAGAAGAATGTAGTTTCTGTGATAAAAGAAAACGATGAAAACGTTATAAAAATTACAGGAGAAATTTTTGGAGCAGTAGTTAGTAAGCAAGAATTTGAAAACTACCATTTAACACTGCAAATTAAATGGGGTGACAAACGCTGGGAACCAAGATTAGATGCTGTAAGAAATAATGGTTTATTATATCATAGTATAGGAGAATTTGGTGGCGGTTTATGGAATACTTGGATGAGTAGTCTAGAATTTGAAATTGAAGAAACCAATTTTGGAGATTTTATAACAATAAACGATAGAAATGTTACAGCGGAGTGTCCAGCTACAAAAAGAGACAATGGAAACTATCATTTTGATTTAAATGCGCCCTTGAAAAAGTTTAATTGGAAGTTGGAAGAGACTGGCAGGTGTTTTAAAAGTGCTGATTTTGAAAAACCATTTGGAGAATGGAATACGGTAGAGCTTATTTGCTTTAACAATACTAATATTCATATTGTTAATGGTGAAGTTGTAAACGCCGTATACAACCCAGTGTTTTTTGATGGATCACAGTGGATTCCTATGACTAAAGGAAAACTTCAACTACAATCTGAAGCAGCAGAAACCTATTTTAAAGACATTAAAATAAAATCTATAACTGACGTAGAAGATCGTTTTAAAAAATATTTAAAATAAGTAACTTTTACATCAATTTTGAGTCTAACAAATATCACTAACATTAAATAAAACTATTATCATGAAGAAATTTTTGCCATGGATTATTATTGGAATTCTAGTCATTGGACTTTATTCTTGGGGAAAGAACTTTAATAACACAGCTGTTAATTTAAAAGAAAGCGCTACAAAAACTTGGGCTAACGTAGAAAGTAGCTATCAACGAAGAAACGATTTAATTGGCAATTTAGTTAAAACCGTTCAAGGTGCTGCAGATTTTGAAAGAGGCACTTTAAAAGATGTCATTGAAGCAAGAGCTAAAGCGACCTCGATGAATATCGACCCTTCTAATTTAACTCCTGAGCAAATAGCTAAATTTAGTGAAGTGCAAAGCGGACTATCTGGCGCATTAAAAAGTCTATTAGTAACTGTTGAGCGTTACCCAGAGTTAAAAGCAAATCAAAATTTTTTAGAACTTCAAGCACAATTAGAAGGCACTGAAAATAGGATCAATGTAGTTAGAGACAGATTTAATGAAGCTGTTGAACCATATAATAAACACATCAAAACTTTTCCAAATTCTTTACTTGCTGGAATCTTAAATTTTGATGAAATGACATATTTCAAATCTGAGTCAGGCGCAGATAAGGCTCCTGATGTGAATTTTGATTTTAAATAAAACAAGTCAAAAGTAATTACACAACTATGTCCAATAACATTGAAGCATTTCTTACTACTGAAGAAGAGCAAGATATTATAGAAGCTATACGACAAGCAGAATTAAATACTTCTGGTGAAATACGTGTACATATAGAAAAATCTTCAAATGTGGAGGCTACTAATCGTGCTTTGGAGTTATTTCATACTCTAAAAATGGACAATACTAAGCTCCAAAACGCAGTATTAATTTATGTTGCAATAGAGGACAAAACTTTTGTGATTTACGGCGATAAAGGCATTAACAATGCTGTTGAAAATAACTTTTGGGATAGCACTAAAGATGTGATGCAATCACATTTTAAAAATGGAGATTTCAAGCAAGGTTTGGTAGAAGGTGTTTTAAAATCTGGAGAACAACTGCAAAAGTATTTTCCGTATGAAGATGACGACACCAATGAACTTACGAATGAAATTTCAAAAGGATAAAGCTCAATGAGTAGACAGTATTCAGTATACAGTTCACAGTCGCAGTACAAAACACTATTTGTTTTATTTATTGCATTGCTATCTTTTAGTCTTTCTTTTGCTCAGTTTGATATTCCTAAAAAACCGACTGATCCAGAAATAATTAAAAAGGATTATGTTGTTTACGATAAAGGTGAATTCCTTAAACCTTATGAAAAAGAACAGTTAAGGCTTAAATTAATTAAATATGCAGATACAACCTCAACACAAATTGTTATCGCAATCATCCCGTCTACTAAAGGGGAAGAAATAAAATATTTAGGTACGAATTGGGGACATGAGTGGGGTATTGGAGGAAGTGAAAAAAATGATAATGGTATTTTTATACTTTTAGCTCACAAGGATAGAAAAATTGCCATAAATACTGGCTATGGCGTAGAACATTTGCTCACTGACGCTATGTCTAAACGTATCATCGAACGCGACATTATTCCTTACTTTAAACAGAATGACTATTACGGCGGACTCAACAGAGGTACCGATGCCATTTTTGAAGTAATGAATGGCGAATACAAAGGAACTCGGCAATCTTCTAACGGAGGTGGCTTTCCTGTAGGAATCATTTTTATTCTATTCTTTATTTTTATCATCATTTTAATTTCTATTTCCAAAAACAGACGTGGTGGAGGTGGTAATAATAGAGGAAGACGCTCTGATGCTTCTGATATTTTAGAAGCAATTATCTTGAGTAATATGGGACGTGGTAGTTACCGCAGAGGTTCTAGTGGCTGGGGCGGGAGTTCTGGCGGTGGTGGATGGTCATCTGGAGGAAGTTCTGGTGGCGGATTCGGCGGTGGCTTTGGTGGCGGTGGATTCGGCGGTGGCGGTGCTTCTGGTGGTTGGTAACTATGAAAAAAGTAATTTCAATATCAATATTATTTGTTCTTGTTTTTATCTCTTGTAAAACAAAAACTAATGATGCTGTAAAAACGCATAATCAATCTGTTGTCCAAGATCTTGCTTCAATGTTCTCTCCAAATGAGAAGGATTCTTTAACATCAAAAATTATAGATTATGAAGCCTCTTCTAGTAATGAAATTTGTGTCTATACTTTAGATTCTTTACCTCAAAATACAACAGCTATTTATTATGCAACTCAAATCGCAAATACTTTAGGTGTCGGCAAAAAAGATAAAAACAATGGATTACTCATTTTAATATCGAAATACGATAGAGAATTAGCCATTTCTACTGGCTATGCCACCGAAAAAGTGTTGACTGATTATAAATGCAAAGTAATAATTGATAGCATTATAGTACCTAAATTTAAAAATGATGAATTTTACAATGGTATTAATAACGCTTTAGATGAAATAATTCTGCAATGGCAGTAGTTACTTCTTCCTCATATACACACTAATAGGCACGCCAGTAAATCCAAAGTTTTCACGAAGTTTGTTTTCTAAAAATCGTTTATATGGATCTTTTACATACTGTGGTAAATTGCAAAAGAATGCAAATTGCGGTTGCGGTGTAGGCAATTGCATGATATATTTAATCTTCACAAACTTGCCTTTATATGCTGGCGGCGGATAATGCTCTATAATTGGCAACAACACATCATTTAACTGACTTGTTTTAATCTTTTTAGAACGATTTTTATAAACTTCAACCGCAGTTTCTATCGCTTTAAAAATGCGTTGTTTCGTTAATGCCGAAATAAAAACAATAGGTACATCGGTAAATGGTTCTATTTGTTTTCTTATTGCTTTCTCAAATGCTGTAACAGATTTGTGATCTTTCTCTACCAAATCCCATTTATTAACCAAAATCACAATACCTTTTCGGTTGCGTTCTGCTAGCCAAAAAATATTTTGAACCTGCCCATCAAATCCCCTATTGGCATCTAAAACCACTAAACAAACATCAGCATGTTCTATAGCGCGTACACTTCGCATCACTGAATAAAATTCTAAGTCTTCTTTTACTTTAGATTTTCTTCGAATTCCAGCAGTATCTACTAAATTAAATTCAAATCCAAAACGGTTATATTTTGTATCAATAGAATCTCTTGTGGTTCCAGCTATATCAGTAACAATATATCTGTCCTCTCCAATAAGTGCATTTATAAATGATGATTTTCCAGCATTAGGACGCCCAACAACTGCAAAACGTGGTAAGTCTTCTTCAATAACTTCTTCCTTTTCAGGTAAAGCTTCAACTAAAGCATCTAATAATTCACCTGTGCCGCTACCGTTAATACTAGCAACTGTGTAATAATCTCCCAAACCGAGACTATAAAATTCAACAGCATCTTCGGCACGTTTTCCATTATCTACCTTATTCACTACAAGAAATACAGGCTTTTTTGCTTTTCGAAGAAGATTTGCTACATCTTCATCCATTCCTGTAATGCCCGTTTCTACATCTACCATAAAAATGATAGCATCTGCTTCATCAATCGCCAATTCCACTTGTTTATCGATTTCAGCTTCAAAAATATCGTCACTTCCAACAACATATCCACCTGTATCAATCAATGAAAACTCTCTGCCATTCCAATCGGTCTTTCCGTAATGCCTGTCTCTGGTTACACCACTTACAGCATCAACGATAGCCTCTCGTTTTTGAATCAAACGATTAAAAAAAGTAGATTTACCAACATTAGGTCTTCCAACTATTGCAACAATATTTCCCATAGGTATTTAATTGGGCACAAAGGTAGTATTTAAAACTGAAGAAAAAATAGTAATTTACAGTGTAAACTAAACTATATGCAAACTAAAAATGATATTGTTTTAAGACCTAGGTTTAAAATTGAGTTGCAAGAAAACAATGAAACCGTGTTAAAACGTTTTGAGGATTTAAAAAACACACAAAACGACTTCAATATTACTAGAATTGATAATCATGTTTTTATTAAGTATCTCAAAAAAGATCAGCATTTTTGGTCGCCTCAACTCCATTTAGAAATAGATGAAGTTGATGCCAATTCTAGTATCTTACACGGATTATTTGGACCAAACCCAACAGTATGGACCATGTTTATGTTTCTTCATTTTATGGTAGCATCACTCTTTATAGCTTTTGGAATTTGGGGGTATACCAATTGGAGTTTAAAGACTGATTTTATAGTACAAGTAAGTCTCATGGTTCTCATGGTAATTATATGGTTTGTGCTTTATTTTGCTGGTAGAATAGGAAGAGATTCTAGTAAAAAGGAAATGATGCAACTTCACCAAGTCATGGAAAATGTTATAAAAAAAAGCTTTAATTGAAGGGGATCAACCAAAGCTTTTAAACTAAACTAACTCAAACTTAACTAAGTCCTTTATAAAGACATACAAAGATTAGCTTTTGAGATTAAGTTAGCGTTATAGAATTAAAAAATTAATATTATGATTTACTTATTATTGTAACCAAAACGTTTCAATTGATTTTGATTGCTACGCCAGTTCTTATTGACTTTCACATATAACTCAAGATGAATTTGTTTATCGAAGAATATTTCTAAATCCTTTCTAGCTTCTACACCAACACGTTTTAACGCACTACCTTTGTGACCAATAATAATACCCTTTTGGGTTTCGCGCTCTACCATGATTACCGAACGAATTCGGATAATCTTTTCTTCTTCAAAAAACTCCTCGGTTTCAATCTCTACTGCATATGGAATTTCCTTTTTATAGTGTAATAGAATTTTTTCACGAATTTTTTCATTGATAAAAAAACGTTCAGGTTTATCAGTTAATTGATCTTTTGGATAAAATGGTGGCGATTCTGGCAGTAAGTCTAAAATACGATTAAACACTTCTTTTACATTAAAACCCTCTAATGCCGAAATTGGAAAAATCTCTGCATTTGGTACTTTTTCTGTCCAAAGTTGCACTTGGCTTTCTAATTGTTCTTGATGTGATTTATCTATTTTATTTAATAAAAGAAGTACTGGTATTTTTGAATTGGTAATTTTCTTAAAAAAAGCCTCATCTTTTAAGTTTTGTTCACCAATCTCAACCATATAAATTAAAACATCTGCATCCTCAAAAGCAGATTTCACAAAATCCATCATGGATGCTTGCAACTCATACGCTGGTTTTATAATGCCAGGGGTATCACTTAAAACCATTTGAAAATCATCTCCATTTACAATTCCTAAAATGCGATGTCTTGTGGTTTGTGCTTTTGATGTAATGATAGATAGTTTTTCACCTACAAATGCATTCATCAAAGTAGACTTCCCTACATTTGGATTTCCAATAATATTTACAAAACCTGCTTTATGAGCCATCCTTAAAATTTATTACAAATTTACAATCTATTTACATTCAAAATCATGCAAATAAAAAAACAGGAAGTATAATAACTTCCTGTTTTATATTTTATAGAATAAATAAATTATTATTTATCAAGTATTTCAAGTAATTCAACTTCAAAAACTAAAGCTGAAAACGGTTTTATTGCTCCACCTGGTCTTGGGTTAGCACCATAAGCTAATTCTTGAGGAATAAAGAACTTGTATTTAGCTCCTTCACTCATTAATTGTAAACCTTCTGTCCATCCTGGAATTACTTGCGTAACACCAAAATCTACTGGGGTACCCTTATCTACAGAGCTATCAAATACAGTTCCATCAATTAAAGTACCATGATAATGCACCTTTACTCTATCAGCAGTAGTTGGTTTTTCTCCATTACCTTCCTTAAGCACTATATATTGTAAACCACTATCTGTAGTCAATACACCTTCATTAGCTACATTCTCTTTTAAGAATTTCTCTCCAGCTTCCTTATTAGCTCCAAATTTCTTTTCAGCTTCTTTTGCAGCAAGTTCTTGCTGTCTTTTCATGATTTTTTCACGATTTTTCTGAAAATAACTTTGAACCAAACCTTGTGCCATTGTTTTATCAATTAGTACATCAGCAGAATCCAAAACATTTAAATATCCAGCCATAAACAAGTCGTTATTAATGTCCTCAAAGTTAGAAAGCACACTATTTCCAACATCCATTCCTATAGCATAACTTACTGAATCTATTTCAGTTTTTAATGCTTCCTTAGTTACAGCTCCAGGCTGTTTTTGACACGAAGCAAAACTTACAACAATTGCTAAAATTGATAATTTAATTAATCTCATAGTCTCATCTTGTTTTTAAATTGCGCCAAAAGTAAGGATTTAAGAACGGAAAAAAAATTGTTAGTATTGTTTTATGAAATTTTTTAGAAATCAGGATACTAAACTATATTTATAGAAGACTCTCGAATGTTTAATCGTCCGTTTAATATTATAGTTTGTGGTACAAATATGCCATTGTTTTCAATCTGTTCCAATAAAAGTTTTGCGGCAGTCTGCCCAATATCATTTGTAGGTTGCTCAACTGAAGTTATTGGAGGCGAAGTATGTGCAGCAAGTCTAGATTCTGAAAAACCTACAATAGCTACATCCTCTGGAATAGATAGACCATGCTTTTTAAAAACATGCATTGCGCCTATTGCAGTTGCATCACTCGCAGCAAAAATTGCTCTCGGTACTTTATTTTTTTCTATCATTTTAAGTGCGACCTGTTCGCCAGCTTCCATCTTAAACCCACAGTGGATAACTCTTCCTACAGGTTGCTTATATTTTTTATGCGCCGCTTCAAAACCCTTCATTCTATTTTTAGTCAAAGTTAAATTCTTAGTACCTGCCAAGTGTACAATATCCTTATAACCCTGTATAATCAAATGTTCAGTTGCAAATAAAGCCCATTTATAATCATCAAATAACACTTTGGATGTTTCGAATTCCTCTACTACTCTATTAAAAAAGACTATAGGTATGTTTGATGTTATCAGTTTTTGGTAATAAGTGCTATTTTTTGATTCGGAAGAAAGAGATATAATTAAACCATCAACCATATTATCTACTAACACCTGTACATTTTTTCGTTCTGTTTCCCATGACTGATCAGACTGCATAATTAATACTTGATAGCCTTTTTCTATAAGCACTTCTTGAGCTCCAATAATAACTTCAGGAAAAAAACTATTGACAAACTCCGGCACAACTATACCGATATTGAAAGAACGTTTTTGAAGCAATTTTTTAGCTATAGGATTTGGGCGATACCCCATTTCCTTTGCTGTTTTTAAAATTAAATCCTTGGTTTCTTTTCTAATATCGTATTTATCATTAAAAGCTCTCGAGACTGTAGAAACAGAAACGTTTAGTTTTTTTGCTACATCTTTTATAGTAACATGTTCCATAAAACTTTAATCTTTTTGTAAAAATACATCATTTTCGGAAACGTTTCCGAGAATAAAAACGTTTTCGGAAACGTTCCCGAAATTACTTTTTTAATAATGCCTTGTTTCACATCTCTTTTTAGGGTTACTTGCAAGAACTTTCTAAATTAAACTATAATGTCAAATATTGATATTGCCGTAATTATAGCTTTTACCCTTTTAGTTTTTATCTGCGGCATAAGTTTTTCTAAATCAGGCAAAAACATGAAATCGTTTTTTGCCGCAGGAGGAGCATTACCATGGTGGATGAGTGGGTTGTCATTGTTTATGAGTTTCTTTTCAGCAGGTACTTTTGTGGTGTGGGGGTCTATTGCGTATTCTAGTGGCTGGGTAGCAGTAACTATTCAATGGACCATGTGTATTGCAGGAATAATTATTGGATTTTTTATTGCACCTAAATGGCAAAAAACCAAAGCTTTAACTGCTGCGGAATTTATATCTGATAGACTGGGGGTATCTACTCAAAAAATTTATACGTACTTGTTTTTATTCATCTCCATATTTACTACTGGCGCATTTTTGTATCCAGTGGCTAAAATTGTTGAAGTATCTACAGGAATTCCGATAGTTACCAGTATCATTGTTTTAGGGATTCTAATTCTTATTTATACTGCAGTAGGTGGTTTATGGGCGGTTATTGTTACCGATGTTTTGCAATTTATTGTACTCACTGCTGCCGTTTTGATTGTATTGCCATTATCTTTTGACAAAATAGGTGGCATTAACAATTTTATAGAAAAAGCTCCAGAGCACTTTTTTGAATTTACTAATTCAGAATATACTGGCCTATTTATGGTTGCTTTTGGGCTTTATAATTTATTTTTTATAGCTGGAAACTGGGCTTATATACAGCGTTACACCAGTGTATCGACACCAAAAGACGCAAAAAAAGTAGGGTGGTTATTCGGAGCACTTTATAGCATTAGTCCATTAATTTGGATGCTGCCACCGATGATATATAAAGTTCTAAATCCAGACTTAGGAAATTTGGCAGATGAAGGCGCTTACCTTCTAATGTGTAAAGAAGTTTTACCTCTAGGCATGCTAGGACTTATGTTAGGAGGCATGGTATTCGCAACTTCAAGTTCTGTAAATACAACATTAAATATCTCTGCTGGTGTTTTAGCAAATGATATTTATAAAAATATGTTCCCAAAAACTACAAGTCAAGGTTTAGTTCGAGTAGGTAGAATAGCAACTGTTTCTCTTGGGGTTCTTACTATTATTATTGCATTGTTAGTACCCTATTTTGGTGGAATTGTTGAAGTTGTTATGAGTTTAGCAGCTTTAACTGGAGGTGCTATGTTTTTACCACCACTTTGGGCATTATTCTCAAAGCATCAAACGGGAAAATCGGTGCTAGCCGTTACAATAGTTTCGTTAGTTGTTAATGCGTTTTTTAAATTTTTTGCTCCTGATTTAACGGGAATTACCTTAGGAAGGGCAATGGAAATGGTAGTCGGCATGGGAATTCCTATTCTACTGCTAACCATTCTTGAAATTTATTTTACTCAATCTAAAAGTAAAACATCACAATACGATAATTATCAAAAATTACTTGAACTGAAAGAAGATATAAGTAATGAAGAAGAGGACAATAAAAATAACCAAAAAGGAACAAGGGTAATTGGTATTGGAGTAGCTTCAACTGGAGTGCTCATTTTAGTTTTATCATTTATGGCGGAATCAGCTAAAGGTCTTGTTTTGGGAATGGGAACATCAATTTTGCTATTAGGACTGTATATAATTAGAAAATCTAAAGAATAGGAGCGTTTTAATGATTTTAGAAACTTTTAATAAGAAAAAAAGGAATAATAAAACGGTAGTTTTAAACTGTGATTTAAGCATTACAGGAGGCGGAACGGCGGGTGTTTGTGCCGCAATTACAGCCGCTAGAAAAGGTATTAAAGTCGTTTTGATTCAAGACCGCCCTGTTTTAGGAGGCAATGCTTCGTCAGAGGTTAGACTTTGGATATTAGGTGCTACGTCTCATATGGGCAATAATAACCGATGGTCCAGAGAGGGCGGTGTGATGAATGAGATTTTAGTTGAGAATTTGTATCGAAACCCGGAAGGCAACGCGGTTATTTTTGATACCATTTTACTAGAAAAAGTTTTAAACGAAAAAAATATCACTTTGCTCTTAAACACTTGCGTTTATGATGTCAATAAATCCAGTGATACTGAAATAGAATCTATAAAAGCATTTAACCCGCAGAATGCAACCGAATATATTACAAAGGCACCTTTATTTTGTGATGCTTCAGGAGATGGTATAGTTGCTTTTAAAGCCGGAGCATCTTTTAGAATGGGAGCAGAACCCAAAGAAGAGTTTGGTGAATTGTTTGCACCCGACAAATCTTATGGAGAATTATTGGGACACTCCATGTATTTCTACAGTAAAAACACTGATAAGCCTGTAAAGTTTAAAGCTCCAGACTTTGCGCTAAAAGACATAAAGCAGATACCCCGTTACAAAGCTATTGGAAAGGATGATAAAGGTTGTCGTTTTTGGTGGTTTGAATATGGCGGACGTCATGATACCATTCATGATACAGAGCATATAAAATATGAGTTATGGAAAGTGATTTATGGTGTTTGGGACTACATTAAAAATTCAGGTAAATTTGAAGATGTTGAGAATATGACCTTAGAATGGGTTGGAACTATCCCCGGGAAACGGGAGAGTCGTCGATTTGAAGGTTTGTATATGATGAAACAACAAGATGTTATTGAGCAGCAAGAGTTTGACGATGCTATAGCGCACGGAGGTTGGGCCATAGATTTACATCCAGCAGATGGGGTTTATAGTGATTTGTCTGCCTGTACACAATGGCACTCCAAAGGCGTCTATCATATACCTTATCGTTCATTTGTAAGTAAAGACATTGACAACTTATTTTTAGCCGGCAGAATCATTAGCGCAACTCATGTGGCCTTTGGTTCTACACGTGTTATGGCTACTACTGGTTTATGTGCCCAAGCAGTTGGTATGGCTGCTGCATTGTGTACTCAAAAGAATTTAAAACCAGCTGATATTCTCAATAACGGTGAAATAAAAAATCTTCAAAATGAGTTAAATATTGTTGGTCAAAGCATACCAAATATTCCAATAAAATCTGATTCTAATCTAATACGTGAAGCAAAGGTTGAGACCTCTTCAACATTGCAAATTTCTGAAATTCCATTTGATGGCGATTGGTTCAAATTAAATATTTCTGCAGCTCAATTATTGCCATTTGAAGCTAATCGAAGTTATCAATTTAAAGTATTAATTAATACTGATGAAGCAACCACAATAGACATACAATTAAGAACCTCTAAAAAGCCTAAAAACTATACACCAGAAGCTATTTTAGAAACACAATCATTCAATTTAGTAAAAGGAGAGCAAACTATTACTATTAATTTTTCTATTGGAGTTCCAACAAATCAATATGGTTTTGTTACGTTTTTGACAAACAATAAAGTCAGCATAAAAACTAGTAACAACCGTTATACAGGTGTACTCTCGGTATTTAACGGTATTAATAAAGCGGTATCAAATAATGGTAAGCAAGTACCACCACCAAATATTGGGGTTGATGAATTTGAATTTTGGACACCACACCGTAGACCAGAAGGTAAAAATATTGCCATGGAAATTTCACCACCTATCCGGTCTTTCCAAAACAATAATATTGGTAATGGTTATGTCCGTCCTTGGAGAACAGTAAATGCTTGGGTAGCCGATTTAAATGATGATAACCCAACACTTAAAGTGGAATGGGATGAAGCTAAAACCATTTCAGAAATCAAATTGTTTTTAGATTCAGATTATGATCACCCCATGGAATCAACACTTATGGGACACCCCGAAGAGGTAGTACCTTTTTGTGTCCGCAATTATGTGATAAAAGACTTAGAGGGTAATGTGCTTCATAAAGTTGAAGATAATTATCAGACCATAAATGTATTTAAACCAATGAAAACTTTAAATATAAAAGGCTTTACAGTTGAAGTAGAACATCCTTCTAATAATGTTCCAGCCTCAATATTTGAAATACTATGTCAATAATATAATAAATATGAGAAGACTACTTTTAATACTTGTTTCATTAGTCTTACTTGGATGTAAATCTGAGAAAAAAGTATTGCCACAAGACGAATTGTCTTTAAACGGTAATTGGAAATTCCATACTATTTATGGTGAAGGCTCTAATTACCTAAATATCAAAGAAACTAAAACCGACTTAGTTATTGATAATGATGATAGTTCTGTTGAAATTTTTGGGAATTGGCGAGTATTAAATACTACTGAAAGAAACACAAGGTTATATGGTAAAGACTATCTGAAACACTCATTTACTAATACAGATTTAGAAGGAGGTAATAAAAATGACACATCATATGTTAAGTACTATCCAAACTTTAAAAAATCTGGATATTACCAAGCTTTTACTCGATTTCCATTTGCGTCTCACATGACGCCACAATATAACATTAAGCATGCTAACGGCATCACAACAAAATACTTAAATCATAGAATATTTTGTAACGAATGGATCAGTTTAGGTATTTTTAAATTTAATAGTGAAGAAAAAAACTACTTAGAAGTTACTGCCATTACTAGTGGTGCTGTAGCTGCTGATGCAGTAATGTTCAGAGAAATTTCTAAGGAAAAATATTTGAAGGCCAAACAAGAGCCTAAAGATATATTCAAAACGGAATTTGATGACACAGAGTGGTATAATTTAAAAGTACCAGGGCATTGGGGTATGATAAACGATTTTTCTAATTATACAGGAATTGGCTGGTATAGAAAAACAATTGATATCCCTCAAGGTTGGACAAAAGCTTCTGATAATAGATATTATTTAAAGTTTGGAGGCGTGTACCACATTGCAAAGGTATACCTTAACGGTAAATTTATAGGTATGAACAGAGGTGGTTTTACACCTTTTGAGTTTGATGTTACCGATGCTCTAAACTTTAATGGAAAAAACGTTATTGCTGTTAAAGCCGATAACAGTGCTATAGTAAGTGCTACTTGGAACTGGGGAGGTATTATTAGAGATGTAACGCTTTCAAAAAACAAAGATGTTCGTATAGACTATCAATACATACATGCAGAGCCAAATTTAGATACAGGTACAGCTCAAGTAAAATTAAAAGTAAAGATTGAGAATAATTCTAATCAAAAAAGAAGTATTAGTGTTAATTCGAAACTATTTTATAAAACTGAAATCGGTACTTTAAATGGAATTATTGAGCTTCAGCCAAATACTTCAAAAGCTATTCATTTAGAGACAACACTATCAGCTGAAAACGTTAATCTATGGCATTTTGACCAACCAAACCTTTATACACTTGAAACTTCTTTGTCAGATAGTAATGAGGAAATTGACACAAGACATGATAACTTTGGAATACGAAAAGTTGAATTAACAGATTCTAAATTATTATTTAATGGTGAGCCTGTACGACTTGCAGGATTTAATAGAGTAAGCGAAAGTAGGTTTTGGGGGTCTTCAGAACCTTTAGAAGTTTTGGAAAAAGATGTAGATTTAATGAAAGAGGCTGGTGCTAATTTTATGAGAATCATGCATGGCACGCAAAACGAAAAACTTATTGAATTGTGTGATAAAAAAGGAATTTTACTATTTGAAGAGATAAACGTAAGAGACTTAGATAATGATGAATTTAGAGCTGTTTACCAACCACTTTCTCAACTTAACAGTGGTGAAACATCAATTAGCTTAAATGATGAAAGTAAGGAAATTCTAACCCTCGATGAACCTTATATGAAAGTCTCAGACAATTCATTATTATCATTATCTGATAAAAACTATTTTCTTTCAAAATATTGGTTAAAAGGAATGATAGAACGGGATTTAAACCATCCAAGCATTATTGGCTGGAGTGTGGGTAATGAGTTAAATAATCACTTTGAATATGGTAAAGCTGCTATTGATTATGTGAAACAAGAATTAGACCCTTACAGATTGGTGACTTGTGTGAGCAATTCTGGCCAAAAGGAAGAATATACACCAGAAACCGACCCGAACACCTTTTCAGATTTAATTATGCATAATATGTACCCCTGGCAAGGAGAACCACAAGATATATTAAATGCTTTAAGAACAAAATGGCCAGATAAACCAATTTTTATTTCTGAGTTTGGATTTGGACCTTTTCCTTCAACTGGTTTGAATAGTGACAAGGAAATAATATCGGATTGGATGAGTCATTTTAGAAATAAAAACGAATTCGTAATAGGAACATCAATGTGGACCTTCAATGATTATCGAAGTGGGTATGCTGGAACTACCGCAGAGGAGAATAGAGTTTGGGGGTTAATTAACGTATGGAGACAAAAACGAAAATTATTTGACCGTATCAAAAAAGAACATGCTCCTATTGAGGATATTATCATTTCGGATATTGATTTTGAAAAAAATACAGCTGTAGTGAGTATCCATATGAACTCCAGAAGTGGTTACCCAAGTTATACATTGAATAATTATGCATTAGAATATGAATTTAAGAATGCTGAGGGCAAGGTAATTTCTAAAAACCGAAAGGATCTACCTATTTTAAAACCAGAAAACGATTTTTGGAGAGACACACTTTCTTGGGAAAGTATACCAAATAATGTTTTAGATATGACTGTTAACTTAGTTAGTCCAACAGGGCACTCCAGATTTGATAAAACCATTTCATTCCAAAATGCATTAACCCCAAAAATTTCAAAAATAATTCCTGGCAATAATGCCGTTAGAATTCTATTTGATAAAGTACCTAATGCTTCCGAGTATTTTGCAACCTATCAAAACGATGAAGGTAATATTGTAGAATCAAATAAAACTATTGCAGAGTATATAGATATAGAAGGTTTGACCAATGGAAAAGTCTATAGTTTCAAACTTTATACTGTAAATGATAAAGCTGCGAGTAGTCCTTCTGAAGAAAAGCAAGCTACCCCAACTGAAAACCCATTACCACCTATAATTTGGGATGCATTTATTACGGATAATAAGTTGGTGATTGGTTACTCAAGTGATTTTGATGACGGAAATTACATTGTGAAATATGGGGTTTCTAAAGATAATCTTGATATGGAATTCACATCGAATGTAAGAGGTATGGTGTCTATTGATTTAAACGGAGAGGAAACTGTTTATTGCCAAATAAAGCGCCAAACTGAATCCGGGGATAGCAAATGGTCTCATACTGTTGAGGCCAGACAAAACTAGAAGAATGAAGAAAATTGTATACATAATAGTAATCGTTTGTTTGGTTGTGTCTTGTCAAAAGGAAAAAAGAGAAACCTCACAAAATACTGAACCAATGGTTGATGACAATTATAAGCTTGAGTTCGATAAGGTAGCACTCAAATCCAAATTTGTTAACGATTCTATGACAATTTGGGGAGCTTCCATTGTAAAGGGTGAAGATAACTTGTATCACATGTATTATTCTAGATGGGAAAAAAACCTTGGATGGGCTTGGGTGACACATTCCGAAATCGCTCACGCAACTTCTAAATCCCCATATGGACCGTTTACCCATAAAGATGTTATTCTTGGACTCAGAGGTGCAGAGTTTTGGGATGGACTGTGCACACATAATCCAACCGTGCACAAATTCGATGGTAAATATTACCTGTATTATATGGGTAACACAGGAGACGGT
Organism: uncultured Flavobacteriaceae bacterium; assembly: GCA_947502975.1. GTDB lineage: Bacteria > Bacteroidota > Bacteroidia > Flavobacteriales > Flavobacteriaceae > Jejuia. The sequence goes on along the minus strand of CANNBV010000002.1, from coordinate 350,307 downwards.
GCCAACCCTTGTGTGCCAGGGAAAATTAAATACAATTGGATACACAGAAATAACCAACGTATTGGTGTTGCTGTAGCAGATAATCCTAATGGCCCATGGGAACGTTTTGATACGCCATTAATTGATACTAGTGAAGATGAAAACGCTCTTGATGCATTGTTAGCAAACAACCCTTCTATTACAAAACGTCCAGACGGAGGCTACTTAATGGTATATAAAGCAGTTGGGAAAAAGATTAAGAAAATTTCTGGCGGACCGGTAGTACATTGTGTAGCTACATCAGACAGTCCAACCGGACCATTTAAGAAATATGATAAATCTGTATTTACAGCTAATGGAACAGATTTTCCTGCAGAAGACCCTTTCATTTGGTATGAAAAAGGCAAGTACAGGGCTATTGTAAAAGATATGCATGGGGCGTTTACTGATGCAGGAAGGGCACTGGTGTTGTTTGAATCTAAAGACGGATTTGATTGGAACTTATCTAAAAATGGATTGGTTTCAAAATTAGAGATTAACTGGGAAAATGGAACAACCCAAGAGGTCGATCATTTAGAAAGACCGCAGTTATACATAGAAAATGGGAAACCTGTTGCACTTTTATGCGCATCAGATACCAAAGACGAAAATGGAGTAATACATGCTTTCAACGTACAAATACCTATTAAATATTAAAATGCTAAGAATAAAACAATTAAGCTGTTTGGTGGCAATAGTTCTTGTTACTATTGCATGCGGAAAGAAGAAAAACAAACAAGAAGCAAAAAAGGAATCGGTCATAGATTATCAAATCGAGTTTGAAAAAGTGCCTCCAAAATCGATTTTTGAAAATGACACCATGAGTATCTGGGGAGGTTCTTTGGTTAAAGGCGAGGATAATTTATACCATATGTATTATGCCAAATGGCCAAAGAAAATTGGATGGGAGTGGGTGAATTACTCTATTATTTCTCATGCAGTATCAGAGTCTCCATTCGGACCATTCACTCATAAAGATGATGCATTACCAGACCGAGGTCCAGAATTCTGGGATGGTTCAACCACTCACAACCCTACTATCCATAAAATCAACGGAAGATATTACCTCTATTATATGGGTAATAGGGGCGACAAGAAAATTGTAAGTGTTCCCGGTAAAGCTAAAATTAATTGGGTGCATAGAAACAATCAGCGTATTGGTGTTGCTGTGGCCGATAGTCCAAATGGACCTTGGAAACGTTTTGATAAACCTGTTTTAGACATTACACATAATGATTCTTTAGCTCATGATGCACTTATGACCTCCAATCCCTCAGTTTGCCAAATGGCTGATGGTAAAATTTTAATGGTCTACAAAGCTGTTGGCAAAAAGCGCAAATTACCTAGCGGAGGTCCAGTAGTACATATGGTGGCTATTGCAGATTCTCCAACAGGTCCGTTTAAAAAATTCCCAGACCCCGTTTTTACTTTTGAAGGCGAAACTTTTCCAGCTGAAGATCCATATATCTGGTATCAAGATGGAAAATATCGTGCTATAGTAAAGCGTATAAAACATGAAGGTAAAACACGAATTTTCTCATTGGTGCATTACGATTCTGAAGATGGAATAAAATGGAATCAAGGAAAATATTTTGAAATATCGGACAAAACGGTTACTTGGGAAGATGGAACTACCACTAAATTTGACCATTTAGAGCGCCCGCAAGTATTTATAGAAAACGGAGAACCAGTGGCTCTTTTATGCGCTGCAGATTCAATTAATGTTAATAATGTGAGGCAATCATTTAACATTCAAATACCTTTAAAAGTGACGAAACACAAAAATTAGCTATAATGAAAAGGGTTACTTTCATATTATTTCTTTTTGCAGTTATTTATTCGTGTAGAGATAGTTCACCAGAAATACTATCAAAGGAATACTCTCTTAATGGCACTTGGCAATTTTTGGCTTCAAATGAAATTGATTCAAAAGGTATTTTAGAAGCATCATATGCAAAATGGGATACCATTCAAATTCCAGGAAACTGGGATACTAGAGATCGCTATTCAGAATATGTTGGTAAGGGTTATTATCAAAAGTCTTTTGAGCTCCCCAGAAGTTGGAATGGTAAACAAGTAAGATTAAAATTTGATGCTGTTTATGAAACCGCAAAAGTTTGGTTAAACGGAAATTTATTGGGAAAACACGTGGGAGGCTACACACCATTTGAATTCAATATTACGGATAAGATTGATTTCAAAAATCGAAACTCTGTTATCGTTATGGCAGATAACACCTATAAACGAGGTGCTTGGTGGGCATGGGGAGGTATTAGTAGAAATGTTTCCCTAATTGCAAATGAAGATGTTAGGATTGTATATCATCATATTACTTCAGAACCCGATTTTAAAACCAATAAAGTCAACTTCATTGTGAAATATAAGGTTGAAAATAATGGTGACACTAAAGCTTTAGCCAAAATTAATTCTAAAATTGAAGGTGTTCATACAGATTCACTAAGTATTCAGATTGAAGCAAAGTCAACTTCTGTTTCTTATTTAAAATTCAAAAAGGATTTATCGGATGTCAAATTATGGCACTTCAATTCACCAAATCTTTATGAATTGAATAGTTCAATTTTAGTAAGTGATATTGAAGTTGATTCGGCGACAGATAAGTTCGGAATTAGAAAATTTGAAGCTAGAGGTGAACAATTCTTTTTAAACAATGAGGCCGTTAAAATGAATGGGGTTAATCGCGTTCATGACCATCCCAAATATGGTAATACGGAACCATATCATCTGGTGAAGAAAGACATGTTCGACATTAAATATAATTTGGGTTGCAATTTCTCAAGGCTCATGCACGCACCTCTATCTAAAAACTTATTAAAATTATGTGATAGTATTGGGTTTTTGGTAGTTGAGGAAATACCCGTTTGGGGCGATGATGACCAACAATCCTTTCCGAACAACCCACAAACAAAACAATGGTTAAAAGAAATGATAGAACGAGATTTCAATCACCCATCTGTAGTTGCTTGGAGTGTTGGAAACGAATTAAGAAACACAGGAAATGACTGGAAAACTAAAGCTTTAACCAAAGACCAATATGGTTACGTGAATTCCATGTTAGATTATGTAGATGAATTAGATACCACCAGATTAAAGACCTACGTTACTATAACCTCATACAGAAAGGGAAAGATAGGAACAGAACCCTATGAAAAAGTTGATTTTATTTCAATGAATAGTTATGGTAAAGCCCCAGAATTAGCTAAGAAAACTAATAAAAAATTTCCAGGGAAGCCAATCTTCATTTCCGAAATAGGAATAGGTCAAATAGGGCCAGCACCAGATGCAGTATTAAGTGATGCGTTGGTTGACTACCTTCAAGAATTAAAGGACTTATCATATATAACAGGCGTTTCTATTTGGAGTTATAATGATTACAGAAGCAATTATAGAGGCACGCCAGAATCTGGTTTTAGAGAATGGGGAATAGTCGATGAAAGAAGAAATCAAAAGAAAGCTTATCATCAATTAAAAGAAGTTTATAAAGAATGGTAAGACTAAATACCTCATTAATTTTATTTTTTTTGCTAGCAGGAATGGCATATGCCCAATTGCCATCTCATATAAAGGGTAGTTATAAATTAATTTGGGAAGACAATTTTAATTATACAGACAAACACCTAGATAAAAATTGGGAATCTCAAAATGGACCAAGTGGACATATTCTTTGCAGCCGTTGGAGAGAAAACGCGGTTGTTAAAAGCGGTGTTTTACATCTAGAAAACAGGAAAGAAAATCGTGCTGGACAAGAATGGACTTCGGGAAGTATTTGGACGAAGAAGAGATTCAAGTATGGGTATTTTGAATGCCGTTATAAGTATGCCGGTGCTGAAGCCACTAACAATTCATTTTGGTTGATGACCAAAGGCGGCGGGCAACCAACAAAAGGAAAACGTTTTGAAATTGATATTAATGAGGGACACTACCCTAATGAGGTCAATACCAACATTCACAACTGGTCAGATATTACAACTACAAAAGATGGTAAAAGAAAACACCCTTCTAGCCATAAAGGTTTTGCTTATGGGACCAAAAGCGGTTATTCTATTCAGTTAGAAATACCAGTAAACACCAAAAAAATTCGATTTCAATCAACTAATAACGGGCGCTTCCATATGGGGGAATTCAGGGTATATGGTTTGAACAATGGAAATTATCCTGATGTACTTTCTATAACAGCTGATAGAGATATCCCAAATTTGAAAAATTTAGCAGCTGCAGAAAATGTAATAATAACATCTAGCGGTTCTTATAAAAATACTAATTCAGAAAAAAACTTGATTGATGGTAATCCAAACTCAAGATGGAGTACACAAGATGAAGCGCAGAAATGGGTGGAGTTTGAGTGGCACAATGAAATAACTGTTGGTTGTATTCAGTTTTTAAACGGTTGGCAATCTGCAAATGGTGATTGGCATGATTTGATCAAAGATTATAAAATTCAATATTTAGATGATGGTGAATGGAAGGATATTTCGGTTCTAAACGTCAAAGATAGCTATGATTTTGCAAACGAGTTTCATACTTATGGTTTATTGTGGAACGAGGAAGAAATTGTATTTTACTTTGATGGCGAAGAAATAAGAAGGGAAAAGAATGAATTTTGTCACAGTGAAACTCCCATTTGGTTAAGTTTAGCTATTATAAAATGGGCAGGCCCAGTAAAAGACAGTATAGATGGGACAAGTATGAAAGTAGATTACGTTAAGTATTACCAGAAAAACAAAAGTTAATCAATATGAAAAAATTATTGTTACCGCTGCTTTTAATTGGCATAATAAGCTGTGAAAATCAATCGAAAAAAGAATCTAAAGAAACTAGTAATCAGGGAGCATTTCCTTACATCATAACAGATAGTACCAAAAACAGAAAGCTTAGTGCTGCAATGGACAGAAGTTTTAATCATTACAGTGCTATTCATCCCAGAAATAACGAGTTGTATTCTCAGTTTAAATACACAGAGTTAAAAGGTTTTAATTATAATAATCATGATGGAACAATATCGCGTAGAGACCCGTCAAAAGTTATTTTCGAAAACGGAAAGTATTATGTTTGGTATACAAAAAGAGACACTCCTGTTATTCCGGTAGGAGCAAGAAATGCAGATAAAAGTAATGATACCATTCCTTCCACCGATTGGGATTTAGCTGAAATCTGGTACGCAACAAGTGAAAACGGTTTTACTTGGAAAGAACAAAGTGTTGCGGTACCCAGACCTCCAAAACCTGAAGTTGGCTGGCGTTCTGTCACTACTACCGATATTCTAAAATGGAAAGGAAAATACTATTTATATTACCAAGGTTTTATGGAAGCTAGTGGTAAACGTGGTGATTATTGTCCTGTAACAGCTTCTTATGCCGATTCTCCAGATGGACCTTGGACACCTGTAGGGAAAATAGTTATTGAAAACGGGCCTGAAGGCTCATGGGATCAATACGCTATTCATGATCCATATCCTTTAGTACATGATGGTAAAATTTACATTTATTATAAATCGGCTTTCAACAGACCAAATCCGGTTTGGGTTGGTGGAGGTTTAGTCATTGGAGACGATCCACTTGGCCCATTTAAAAAGCACCCGCTAAACCCTCTAACTAGCTCGGGTCATGAAGTTAGTTTATTTCCTTTTAAAGAAGGAGTAGCAGCTATAACGGTAAAAGATGGCACCGAGCATTTCACTATTCAATATGCTAAAGATTGGGTGAACTTTGAAATTGCATCGGTTTGCGAATTAGTACCTATTGCACCAGGACCATACGTACCAGATGCCTTTACAGATACTAAAGATGGACGAGGAATTTCTTGGGGGTTATCTCATTTTGTAAATGCTGGAAAATATGAGATTAATCCACATTCTATTTTAACTCGTTTTGACTGTGATCTAAGTCAGGATATAGATGACCCTGTTATGAAAGAAACCGGTATTCGTCATGATTTGGAGGTTTATTACAAACAAGGCCTGAATAAAAAACAATTTGAAAGGATTGAAAAAGAAAATGAAAAATTACGAAGTAAGGAGTAAGATATCCAAATTTGTTTTTTGTAGTATATCAATACTTTTTTTATTAGGTTGCAAAGAGACCAAAGAAGAAAAGTCTGTACAACCTTTAAACATTTTGTGGATAAACGCTGATGATTTAGGCAGAGAACTAGCATGTTACGGCAATCCAGATGTAAAAACCCCAAACATTGATAAACTTGCACAACAAGGCACTTTATATGCCAATGCATATGCCAATGCACCCATTTGTTCATCTAGTAGATCTTCATTAATTACGGGAATGTACCCCTCAACTATTAACAGCTTAAACCATAGAACTATTAATAGGACAGAGCTACCAGATGGCATTAAGTCTATTACAGATTACTTTAAAGAAGCTGGTTATTTTATCGCCAACGGTAGTGGTAAAGATTATTTAAAAAGCCCAGGGAAAAGAGACTATAATTTCCTTCCTAACATCAAATACGATGGAATGGATTGGGATGAACGCGCAGATGGACAACCATTTTTTGCGCAAGTACAAATTAAGTATCCGCATAGAACATTTGATAAAGATGAAAAAAACCCAGTGAACCCAGACTCTGTAATACTTCCAAGTTGCTATCTAAACCATCCTTTACTAAAAGCAGATTGGGCATTGTATTTAGAGTCTGTTCAAAAATGTGATGATATTGTTGGTTGGGTGATGCAGCGATTAGAGGAAGAAGGGTTAGTAAATAATACGGCTATCTTCTTCTTTGGAGACCATGGACGTCCACATTTAAGAGACAAGCAATTTTTATATGAAGGTGGACTTCAAATTCCATTAATCGTAAGATATCCAAAACACTTAAAAGCTGGCGAAATTGATAAAAGGTTAGTGAGTTTAGTTGATGTAGCCGCTACAACTTTAGATTTAGCTGACTTAAAAACACCATACAATTTGCATGGAAAAGTATGTATTGGTAATGACCAAGAAAAAAGGGATTTTGTGTTTGGTTTTCGAGGAAGAACAGGTGATGCACCAGATGCTATTAGAAGCGTAACAGATGGTCGTTACAAATTGATTTGGAATCAAGAACCAGAAAGACCATGGATGCAACTATCAAGTTATAAAAGAAGTGAATATCCTGCATTCACATTGTATAGAACACTTCATAGAAAAGGAAAATTACCAGCACCATTCAATCAATTTATGGCAGAAAACAGACCAGAGTTCGAATTATATGATTTGAATACTGATCCAAATGAATTTATTAATCTCGCAACAAACGAGTCTTATAAAACTGATTTTAACCGATTGAAATCTGTGCTACAAGAAAACCTTAAAACGTACGACAAAAACCAAATTCCAGAATCTGAAGAAACTATTCAAAAAGGAAAAAAGGCATCTCAAAACTATTTCAAAGTTAAAATGAAGAAATTAGGACTACCAGAAGATGTTTCAGATGAAGAATTATTAGCATATTGGAACAATGTCTTACTTCAAAATAACTAGTTCTAAACTATATGTTTCTTTTTTAGAACCAAAAATAGCCTTATATAATTTCGTTAAGTCGTAATTTTATTAAAAAGTGAAATCACTATGTTTAAAATACAAATTATCTTAGTTGTGCTTTGCCTTTCTGGAAATTTCTGTATGGCACAAGACCTCACTATTCCTAAAAAAAAATACACGGATTCAGTACATCTTGAACTGGCAATTATCAGGCAAAACAATAAATTCCCTTTATCTGACCAAAAGAATTTAAAAAAATGGACATTGTTAAGGAAGTATTCTGATGAGTTTGATTTGAATGAATTAAACGAAGTGAAATGGTATCCAAATAATCCGAAATGGAAAGGTAGGCCTCCAACTTATTTTCATGGCTCAAATGTGAGCTTAGAGGATGGCGAATTAGTAATTCGAGTAAATCAACATGGTGAAGAAAAATTACCAACTGGTTTCACACATACTACGGGATTCATTAAAAGTAAAAACAAATTCTTATATGGTTATTTTGAAACTGAGGCAAAACTTATGAATGCACCATGGGTTTCTGGTTTTTGGATGACTAATGTTAGTAGAGATTGGTGGACAGAAATAGATATTTGTGAAAATGCTCCCGGATTAGAGTATAATAGGCATGATTTAAATTCCAATATCCATGTCTTTAAAGCACCAAAAGACAAAGGCGATGTTAAAGCACATTTCTCTAGAAATAAGAAATATTATTTTCCAAATGAGCTACAAGCTGATTATCATGTATGGGGCTTAGAATGGACAAAAGATTACATTCGTTTTTATATTGATGGCATTCTTTTTAGAGAGGCAAAAAACACACACTGGCATCAACCTTTAGAAGTGAATTTTAATTGCGAATCCAATAAATGGTTTGGAGCACTCCCAGACGACAACCGATTGGATGGTGAATATCATGTAAACTATTTTAGAGTATGGAAGAGAAAATAGTTTATTTTAGTAGCAACTAACTAAACTAAATAAAATGACACTCAGAACATTACTATTATTATCTATTTTTTCCTTTTTCTTCTTTGGATGTAAAAATGAATCCAAGGCAATTGTAGATACTTCGAAAGAGGATACTCCCTTTCCATATAAATTGCCAGAAACTAAACCAAATATTCATTTAAGTAAGGCTTTAGAACGGAATTACGATAACTACATGGGAGCCACCCCTCAAGATAATGAGTTATACTCCCAATTTAGATACACTGAACTTAAGGGTTTCGATTACAATAACCATGATGGTACTATTTCTAGAAGAGACCCTTCTAAAGTTATTTATCATGAAGGCAAATATTATGTTTGGTATACCTATCGTAATACGAAGACACCACCTATTGGCCTTCAAAATGCTAATAAAGCTACAGATGTTATTCCTTCCAGTGATTGGGACTTAGCTGAGATATGGTATGCCACATCAGAAGATGGATTCACTTGGAAAGAAGAAGGTGTTGCAGTACCAAGACCACCAAAACCCAATGTAGGTTGGAGATCAGTAACTACTACAGATATTCTAGAATGGCAAGGTAAATGGTACTTATACTATCAAGGCTTTATGGAAGTTAGTGGAAAACGAGGTGATGATTGCCCCGTTGCAGTGTCTTATGCTGATTCTCCTAACGGACCATGGACACCACATAATAAAATTGTTATTCCTAATGGTGATGAAGGTGCATGGGATCAATATTCCATACACGACCCTTATCCTTTAGTTTACAAAGGCAAAATTTATTTATACTATAAATCTGATTTTAACGGTAGATCCAATAACATAAGAATGCAAGGTTTAGCTATTGCTGACAATCCGTTAGGGCCTTTTGAAAAACATCCTTTAAATCCCATTATAAATTCAGGACATGAGACGACCATGTTTCCCTTCAAAAAAGGTATTGCCGCATTAGTAATCCGTGATGGTAATGAACACTATACCATCCAATACGCTGAAGATGGTTTTAACTTTGATATTGCAGCAATTTCGTCTTATTTACCTATAGCTGCAGGGCCTTTCATACCAGATGCATTTACCAATACAAATGATGGTAGAGGAATAACTTGGGGAATTTCACATTTTACTAATGTTACAACATGGGATACTAACCATGCTGTTTTAGCACGTTTTGATTGCGATTTGAGTCAAGATATAGACGCCCCAGAAATGAAAAGAAATCATACGTACCTAAAACCTGAATTTTACTATAAAATGGGATTGAATTCTGAGCAAAAAAAACGCATTAACAAAGCTACAGAAAGTTTAAAATCACAATAAACCCATTTTCTTTCTTTTGATAAAAAAAATTATAATAGTAACGTCTTTATTGACTGTTTGTATAGTGTTATTTTCATGCCATACACAATTAGATTATTCAGCTAGAATAGCTGAAGCCAAGAAAAATTTTATCAATAAGCGTTTTGGTATGTTTATTTGCTACAATATTATGAGTTATGGTGCATCTTGGGGTGAGGCTAATTATCCTATTACTGATTTTAACCCTGACAAACTAGACTGTAACCAATGGGCGGATGCTGCAGTTTCGGCAGGCATGAAATTTGGACTATTAACCGCCAAACACCATGAAGGGTTCTGTCTTTGGGATAGTAATTATACAGATTATGATGTTGCTGCAACACCTTATAAAAAAGATATAGTCGAGCAATATGTAAAAGCGTTTCGAAATAAAGGATTGGGAGTTGGTTTATATTATTCAATTTGGGACAGTACGCACAACATTGACAAGGGTAAAATTACTCCAGAAAAACTGGAATTTATAAAAGGACAAATTACCGAATTGCTTACCAATTATGGTAAAATAGATTATTTTGTGATTGATGGGTGGTTTTGGCGCATAGGACATAATACAGAAGTACCTTATACCGAAATTCGTGATCTAATCAGAAAACTTCAACCAAATTGTTTGGTTACAGACCACACACATCTTCAGGCACCTTATCATGTTGATATTCCTTATTTTGAAGGCCCCTTTGGTGCATTTCCATCTAAAAGTAATACGATGGCATCAGCTTTAGGGCATTGCAGCATTAAGGGAAATGGGTGGTTTTGGAATGAAGAGACTCCAAAAGGAATGAAACCAAACGATGGTATTGATATAATTCTTAAAAAGCTTAATAACTGTGAAGCAAGATATTGTAATTTTATGTTGAATTGTATGCCCAATAGAGATGGGCTCCTTGATCCAATTTACAAAGATTTACTTTCGGAAATAGGACGAAAATGGCAACCAAATACCAACCGTCCTCCACTGCCAAACCAAGGCAGTCAAATAATAAAGTCTATTACTATTAAATCTGCCGACGCAAGTAGCGGAAATGCCGACTATTTATTTGACGGTACAAAAATAGCGGGTAAAAACTATTATACTTGGGTTTCTGATTCTATCTTTCCTCAAAACATCGTTCTAGATTTAGGTGAACCAAAAGTATTTGATGTTATAACTATAGTTCCAAACCATAGATGCAAACCTGCTCCAGAAACATCACTTAAAGAAGGCAATATTACAGCATGTAGCCTTTATACTAGTGATGATAACATTACGTTTACACAAATTATTGATTTCACCTGGCAAGCTAATAGCAATTATAGAAACCTTAGTTTTCCTGAAACTAAATCCCGCTACATCAAAATTGAAATTAATGATGCTGTTGGTAACAATGCCATAATTACTGAACTTGAAGTAGGTAGTTCAATGATTTCTGGGATTTAACAGTGGGGACTTTCATAACACTGATTTCGATTGTGAGTTTTTTTTAGTAAATAGTGTTATAGACCTTTCCTGACAAGTAAAAGATCACAAGAAAACTACGTTAGCAGATAGACCCGCGTTAGGGATTGTAGAGGAAAGCCCACAGCCCGACGAAGGAGGTGCGAGGACTTGGAACGGAAAGCCCGACCCAATAGGGTAACGCCCAAAATATAAATTTTAAGATTTAATTTCCTTATTCTGGTTTAAAGTTGGGATTAGATGCTAATATAAACTTATCAAACTCAAAACCATCTTCTCGCATTGAGAATGTGATAATATGGTCTCCAGCTTCTTTTATTTCTAAATATATTTTTTGTGGCACACCACAATGTTGTTCTTCAGTACGTTGTGCCGAAGACCATGTCCACTGATTTTTACCTTCACACCATTGTATTCTTGCACCACTTTCCGGCCACTCTCCATCTAAGCCTACATGTAAACCATTATCCTCACTACCCGAAGAAAATGCTTTTACCCAAACATAATATTTGCCAGGCGTAGTAATGTTTATTTTATAAGAAACTGTACCTCCTACTCCAGGAATTGGGAAGAAATTTTCTTCGGCAATGAGTGCATCTTCATGAGTTACACGAGTATCAGGTAACGCTTCTAAATATGCATTACCGCTTGCTGTACTAGAATGATTTGTATAGTTAGCCTCTTGAAATGGCATTTTATCTTTGGAAATCACATACCACTCACGAGGAGAATCATTCGCAGATTTATGATGAAATGCTTCTGCTTCTATCTCAACAAAACCCGATTGCTCTTTATAGGGCTTCTTATCTTCTAATAATGCTACAAGACGATCGTTTTCATTTGATATTAAACCCTTAGGAGATAATTCTAAACTGCCCCACCTACCTCTAGACCATGCTGTTTCATCATTTTCAGGAATTTCACCATTTGTTACAGCTTTAGATTGTACTTCAATAATATCTTTTGTATTTAAAACTAATAAACCTAAGTCATGTATTACATTTTCAAAATTAGCTTTGGTTTTTGGATTTTCAACACGTACTACCTCATCTCCATTTATAAGAATTTTGTAGATAGATTCTCCATCGTTTTCTGTCATCGTTTTTAAAAGCCCATTATAGACACCTGATTTTCCTTCAAAAATTATTCTAGCTGAAGCAAAAGCGTCTCTTTGGTTTTTATCTGCCGCGTTTATCGCTAATACACTATTACCATTATCAATGTAATAATTAGCTTTTATTCCGTTAAGAATCTCAAAATCTTTCGTAGCTTTTAACTTCCATAGTTTTCCTTTTGCAGTGGCCTGCTTTGAAGTTTTACTTTTTGAAAGTAGTAATGCTACCCAATCTTTAGAATTATTTGGTGGATTTCCTAAAGAACGCATCCCACCACCTTTAATGGTACTTACACTTCCTTTCTGTAATTCACCTCCTTTTCTAGGATTATACCATTTTACACTAAACTTAGCATCGGTATTTAACAAATTAATTTTGGTGTCTTTTACTTCAGGTAAATAGACTACGTAAGCCTTTCCATGGTCTGCCAGAACATAATCGCCTTCATTGTCTGTCAACCCATTAGCATTAAACATTTCTGTAAATGGTACATAGTTTTTAAAAAAATCTAAAGCATATCGTGTTTGATCCCAAAGGATATCTCTTGAACGCCAATCTTCACATTTTAAATCATTATGCGCATATTTATAGCCAAAATACCATTCCACTCCAGCACCTCCAGCCATTAAATTCCCCCATAATACGTGGTGTCTTATATGATCATGATCTGGATCGTCAGCATCTGGTTTTGCTCCTGTATCTGCTGGCCCAATCTCGTCTTGACATACTACCCATTGTTTTCCTGATTTTTTTGAATTATTTATCCATTTAACAATAAGGTGATGAACGTCATGAGGATGATGTGTTTGCATGGATGGACCATCTAGATACTCATAACCTAACAACGGATTTAAAAACAAGTCTTGAGCTGGTGTTACAGCATGAGTATGGAGTACGACTAAGTTTTTATATGGATCATTAGTTTTTATATACTTAGCCATGGCTTTTCTATCCTTATCATTCTGCGCTTTTGGTGTCCATTTTTGCCAGCCATTTTCCTCTCCTAAATTCCATGTAACCCCCAAATGATGTGCAAAACGTGCTATCAGTTCTCGATAGTATAATTTACGTTGTGTCTTTAATTCTCCAATATCAAGTAGCAGCTCATTTTCTGTTTCTTGGGTAACAATGTGCAACATCAAACCTAAATCATCCATATGATCAAAAATGACTTCCCATTGGTCTAGCTTGCTACAATCAAAACGATAACGTTCATTTTTATCATTCCATGGCCATACATCATTACCATCTCCTTGTACATTCATAGTTAAAAAATAAACAGAGTTCATTTCTTTCGAAGCTAGATAATTTAAAGCGCCAATAATATTTTTTCCTTTACCATTTTGCCACATTGGGTCACCTGTCTTCCAATCTCTAGCATGTGCTTCATATTTATGCGAAGGCGGTGTTTGGTCAAACTCATAATACGCAAGGAAACTCTCAGGACTGTCAGCACCACCTTTTAAAAATGGTTCATTAGTATCTGTATATTTTAAATATCGGGTGCCATCATATTTTAGTCTTCCTTTAGATTGAAATAAGGAACCCGTTTCATCTGCTGCCGAAATAGTAAATTTTCCTTTTATACCATTGAAAGCCGTTGGCTCTCCTACCACAGGATCATCACTTATTGCAATATTTTTTCCTTTTCTAAAAGACGCTTCATATTCCCACTCTCCTATTTCATCTGGCATAAAACGTACTTGCCAAATTTTACCTGAAGTAGCACTTGTCTCTGAAGCATTACCATCAGCGGCAAAAAACCCAGGAACTTTAATCTCTCTATTTCCTTTTTTGAATATTACATTTAATCTGTAATTCAGAAAGGGGTTGTTAGCATCATTTTCGCTTAGTTCTTCACTTTCAAAACTTAGTGTTATCTTATGCCACTTCTTTAAACTTCCTGAGACAGAAACATTTTGTGAAAATAAATTTGATGAACTCAGAAAAACAGCTAGAATTATTATATAAATTGATTTCATTATTAAAAGTTGGCTTTTATATTTTTTATGATTGTAAGGAGTATAGATTTCTTATTTATTTACGAAATTAAAAAACAGCTAGGCACGAAATTGGTCATTACAGTGCATTTTCTGGGAATCAACGTGCCCAATTGGTACTAAACTAAACAGTAAATCTAATTTATGTCAATACCATTGCCAATAAAATTTTTAAACTTTTCTGGATTTCCATTATCATCACCGACTAACAAATAATAAAACATACCACAATCTGAAATGTCAGCATCTCCACCTGAATGCGCCTGAAGTCTGGTATACATCCATTGAATAGTTTCATCCTGATGATCTCTCATCCAATACCAAACTGAAAAATCCTTTCCTGAGTGCCATAAGTCATTTGGAACTGTTTTATTATTCTGATCTTTTATCTTCTTGTATTTAATTCGATTATCAGCTATTTGTTGAACATCCTTCCACGTATGATGAAAATCCCTTCTTTTTTCATTCTCGTTGAAGCCACTATGTGACAAAAGATATACATGATTTAAAGACTCAATTTTACCCTGTTTAATAACCTCTTCAACAACTTGATACAAAAATTCGGATAATCCTGCATGCATAAAATACAAAGGGTCTTCTTTTGTAGATTTTCCTATTTCTGATGCTAAATTAAATACAGCCTCATTTTTCTGAGTGGTAACGTCATATATCACATCTTCGTTAAAACCCCACCTTTTTGCAGCACCTTCACAACTTATCTTTAATTGATTTTCATTATCTGGACCTGCTGGCGCATCTATAAAATTATTATAGGAACAATGAACAAGTTTAGTTTGTAATTTTAATTTAGCCATTATTGCGAAAGAAGCTGCCGCAGCACCCCAATCATCTGGGTCGCCTGTTGGCCACTTATAGTCATTATCAGGTTCACTATTGCCATCAAAACTTACTGCAATTCTATTATTATTGTAAACCCATGATTGAGCATTGGTCTTACAAGAAAAAAAGGAAAGTAAAATGAAAGGAAATACAATTAATTTTAGCATATCAACAAATATTATTAATTTATTTAGAAAACAAATATAATGATGTTTTTGTATTTTGTATACAAAATACAAAAACATTTAGTATTTTGCAAAACAATAGCTTACAGACAAAATTATCTATAAAAATATGGTTTATCAAGTAATTAAAAAATTGAAAGTACTTTTTATTATATCTCCTTTTATATTTCAAACAACCTCTTATTCACAAGAAGATAGATGGATTGACAAAAATGAAAACGAAAACTATGTAGCCCGTCATGAATGCTCTTTCGTGCAAGCTGGAGATAAATTTATTATGTTTGGTGGTAGAGAAAGTGCCCAACAGTTAGACATTTATGACTTTAAATCTGATACTTGGAGTATTGGGGGAAGTGCACCAAAAGAATTTAACCATTTTCAAGCTACTTTTTATGAGGGATTTGTTTGGGTTATTGGTAGTTTTAAAACAAATAATTTTCCAAAAGAAATTCCAGCGGATAATATTTGGCTATACTTTCCACCAACAAAAACTTGGATTAAAGGTCCCGAAATCCCTAAAAACAGAAGACGTGGAGGTGCTGGTCTAGCAATATATAATGACAAATTTTATTTAATTGGAGGAAATACAATAGGACATAATGGTGGTTTTGTAAATTGGTTTGATGTATATGATCCAAAGCTTAATACATGGACTGTTTTAGAGGATGCTCCAAATGCAAGAGATCATTTTAGTGCCGCTATAGCCAATGATAAATTATATGCACTAGGAGGAAGACAATCTGGAGGCGAAAATGGTGTTTTTAAACCATTAATTGCTCCTGTAGATGTTTTTAATTTTAACACCAACACGTGGACAAATTTAGAAACCCCATTACCAACTCCCAGAGCAGCTCCTGCTGTAGCTCTATTCAATAACGAGTTATTTGTTATGGGTGGCGAAGGTGAACAAAAAGGACCAGCCTACAAACTTGTGGAAGCTTATAATTTAGAAACACGTAAATGGGTTAAAAAAACTGAAATGCATTATCCAAGACATGGTACCCAAGCTATAGTTTGTGGAAATGGCATTTATGTTGCTGGCGGATCTCCTGTTAGAGGTGGTGGTCGTCAACATCATATGGAAGTATACAATTCTGACACACCTGAAGGAGAGAAATTAACAGCTTCTGTATTAGCAACACCTGCGAAAGTTTGTATACCAAATAATTCAAAAAAGACTATTAAAATTCGTAATAAAAAAGGCAATACTGGAAGTTTTATTGAATCAATCAAACTAATAGGAAAAGATAAAAACAACTTTAAAGTTAATTCAAACTACAATTTGTGTCTTCTTAAAACTGAAGATACTTTTGAAATAGAACTGGAAGGTGTTAACAACATCAAATCTGATATCGCAGAATTGCAAATCACCTACAATGGAAATGCTACATCAAACATCAAAATTGTTACCAAATAAAAAGGCCAACCTATGTCGGTCAGCCTTTTAAAAACATATAAATGTTTGAGTTTAGTTTACTAGTTATCTTTTTGAGTCTCTTTCTTTTTCTCACCTGTAACGGCTTTTGCACCTTTTGCTACGTGTGATGTCTTTCTATAAGAATCAAAACGCATAATGCTTTGATAATGCCAACTATTGTAGATATGGGATAATCCCCAATCAAAAATTTGCGTTGGGTTATCATCTGGAGCACCAGATGTTCTATTCAGTCCTATAGCATGTGGCATATTTGCCCCTTTAACAGCGCCTCGAATCTCAAAATTAATACCATCAGGAGACCATTGGAATGTGTTACGTTCCGGACCATCGGTTGTAATCAAAGATGCAATTCCTCCTTGAGTTTTCCATACTACAACCTCATGACCCGAATTTGAAATCGGATTATATTTTGACTTTACGTAAGGGCCTTTGGGATTATCAGAAACGGCTACACCATGGCGAATTTGACGACCACCAAATAAAATCTCTTCACCCATTTGTTCGCCTTTGTAATACAAATAGAATTTCCCTTCGAATGGAATAATACAAGGGTCATGAACTTTGTGAGAATCAAAATCACCTTTTTTCTCCACTAAAAACCTGTTTTGTTCTTCACCTTTCCAAATACCATTATCTGCAGGTTCTAAAATAGGTTTTTCACTTTTCGTCCAAGGTCCATTTGGAGAATTAGACCATGCCAACCCAACTACGTTCTTAGTTCTTACATCATAAGGTGATTTAATCGCTTGATAGCATAAATAATACATATTATCATGCTTCATAATTTCAACCGTAAATACAGATCGGTCATCATAGGCACCTTTCTTCCCTCTAGAAACTGCCAAACCTTCTTCTTTCCATGTCCAACCATCCTCTGATGTCGCAAACCAAATATCACATCTGTCCCAAGGAAATACCTTTTCATTTTCTACATCTCCTCCAAAACCATCAGTTTTTCCAGTACTTCTTGAATACCAAACATAATATTTCCCATTCTCTTTAATAACTGCTGAAGGATCACGCCTTACTACTCCTTCTTCATACGCCAGATCACCTTTAAGAGGTTTCATAGGATTGAATACACGGTACCAGTCGTTTTCAACATAATCCCATTGTAATGCTCTTTTGGAAGCGGCACTTAAATATTCTTTATTTGTTATACCGAAACGATCTAGTTTTTCATCAGTTATTTCCACTTTATCTTCTTGCTTTTTATGATCAGATTCTACGTTGCTATTGCATGAAAATAATGTAAAACAAATACATAGAATTAAAAATTGGTTTTTTTTTGACATATTTTTAGTTGTTAATAATTATTTTATTTGAGGCTATTACTGTAAGCAACTATGAGTATGCCTAAAACCATACAGGTTAAGCCGAAATACAAAAACTTTTTAGCTTTGTCTGAAGCCTTAACCCATTCTTGAGTGATAATACCGCTTACAATAGCTGTAACTACACATGACGTATTAAAAATTGCATATCCAACTGTGTTTCCACTTTCGCCCAGTTTATAGGCTGCATATGCAAATAATGCAGAAGCTGCATAATGAAAAACAGCCATGATTAATATTAAAAGGACATTTTTTCCAAATGCAGGTGTTTTGAAATCTCCCCAAGCTTTATTTTGTGATAGTTGCCATAAGAAATAGGCTGTCATTACAATACCGCCGCTTATAAAAATAGGAAACATAACCGCTACAGCTGTTACCCATTCAGGGTTTCCAGCAGCCTGCGAAGCTTCATGCAAATAGGGTCTTCCAGCAGCGTTAGCATAACTAAAACCTGTAGCTAATAAACCGCCAATAACAGCAATTAATATACCTGTTACCATTGAGCCTTTACCCTCTTTGGTATCGCCAGATGCTTCTTCGTCCTTTTCTCTTATAAGCCCCGCTTTTCCATTGGCAAATACACCTATTAGAACAATCACTAAACCAATCAAAATGGTAGTAAACACGTTGCTTTCAGGTAAGTCTTCTTCTAAATATGGCAATAATGAACCTACTAGAATTATGGTTCCAATAAATAATGAAAAGCCTAGTGATAAGCCAATATGATTGATAGCTTTTCCCCACATCATCACACCAATTCCCCAAAGAAAACTTGTTAGTCCCATTTTTATCCAAATATCTGTTGGCATATTTCCAAAAATATCACTGAATCCATTAATTAATGCTACAGATGTTATAATAGGCACCACAAACATGGTTAACAAAAAAAACAAACTCCAAGTATTTTCGTATTTAAAATCCTTAGTAAATTTCTCTGGTAGTGCATAAAGCCCCAGCATTAATCCAGCAAAAATTGCCAATAAAACGCCTTCAATCATAATTATTTAGTATTAGTTAGAATTCAATATTACCAGTTAAACTTAAACTGGGTGGTACTTTTAAATGTTTCACCCGCCTTGGTTATGGACTTTGGTGAATTTTCAATATTCGGTCCGTTTGGGTAACGATGCGTTTCGCAACAAAACCCTCTATACTTGCCGTACTGCTCACCATTTTCACGCTTCAGAGCATCAGAGGTATATTTTCCAGTGTATAATAACATTGATGGTTCCGTAGTGGAAACAGTTAAAGTTCTACCAGAATCTGGACAATTAATTTTAGCTGCTTCTATAAAATTCCCTTTTTCATTATTTAAAACATAGAAATTTTCGAAACCATCTCCCATACCTTCATGAGCATCTCCTATTCGTTTAGGCAGACGCATGTCATCGGCAGCTCCTTCAATATTTACAATTTCTCCAGTTGCAGCACCAGTATCATCACAAGCTAGTTTTTTATCTGCATGCACTTGAGCTAAATGACATTCAACATTAGAATGGAATGCATTTAAGTTGAAATACGTATGATTAGTTAATGATAATGGAGTATCAGCATCTGGGGTTGCTAAATATTCAATGTTTAATTCGTTATTATCTGTCAAAGTAAACATTACTTCCACATTAACATTTCCTGGGAATCCTTCTTCTAAATCTTTACTTTTTAACGCCATCTTTACTCCAGAACCTCTATTATTTTCAAAAGGTTCTGCATTCCAAACCCTCTTATCAAATCCAATTGCACCACCGTGTAAATTATTTGGGCCACAATTTTTTACCAATTGATATTGTTTTCCATTTAAAGAAAATTTCGCATCTTTTATTTGTGAACAATAGCGACCAACAGTACTTCCAAAATATGGAGCATTGTCTACATAATCCTTTGAGAAATAACCATCCAATGTATCAAAACCACAAGCTATGTTCTCTATATTGCCTTTACTATCTGGCACCATAATAGTTGTTATTGTAGCACCATAATTTGTGATTTTCACTTCAACACCATTATTGTTTTTTAAGGTATATTCTTTTACACTTTCTCCTGCTAATGAACCAAAATTCGAAATTGCCATATTCATTTTAATGTCTTTTTAGTTGAATTATTTTTCCTCATAAAGTGCTAATTTCTCCCAATTAAATACAACTCCAATACCTGGATAATCTGGCGCTACCGCTCTATAATTCTCAACTACTAAAGGCCTTGTGGTATATTCATCAATTGGAAAACTGTGTACTTCTAACCAACCAGAATTAGGTTGTGAAGACACTAAACTTACATGTAGTTCTTGCATACCATGAGAACAAGCAGGAATACTATATTTATGAGCTAATCTTGCTGCTGCTAACCAACCTGTTATGCCTCCACAATTTGAAGCATCAGGTTGTACAAATGATAATTTTGCTTGATCGAATGCATATTCAAACTCATGAATAGTGTGCAAGTTCTCACCCATAGCTAATGGAAAGCCTGTAGCATCTACTATTTCTGCAAAGCCTTTATAATTATCAGGTATTATTGGTTCTTCAAACCAAGTAATGTCATATTGCTTAAACCCTTCAATAGCTTTGATAGCTTTTTCCACTGTCATAGAATAATTGGCATCTACCATAAAGGTAACGTCTGGACCAACATATTCTCTTACTGCTTTTATTCTATCTAAATCTTCTTGTAAATTTTCACGACCAATTTTGATTTTCACCGCATTGAAACCACTATCTAAATACCTCTTCATGTTACCCAATAGTTTTTCTATTGGATACATTAAATCGATACCTCCACAATAGGCTTTACATGTATTACCGTGTCCGCCGGTCATTTTCCAAAGTGGTTGACCTGCTTTTTTACAACGGATATCCCAAAGTGCAATATCGACCGCTGAAATAGCAAAAGAAGCTATTCCTCCTCTTCCAACATAATGAATATGCCACTCTAAGAAATCATAAACACCTTCAATATCAGTACCATCTCTACCTATTAAAACATCAGTAAAATCGTGTTCAACCATTGCTTTAATTGAGAAACCACCTTTTCCACCTGTGTATGTGTAACCAGTACCCTCGCTACCATCCTCAAGGGTTATGGTTACTGTGACTAATTCAAAATGGTAGTGGTCTCCATGTTTAGCATCAGACATCACCTCTGGTAAAGGCACTGTAAATAAGCGTGTTCTTACACTTGAAATTTTAGTGCTCATTACTTTGAAGGATTATGTCTTACGTAAAAAGTTTTCTTTTCTAAATATTGTTCAAACCCATATTTTCCATCTTCACCACCTGAGCCTGATAATTTATAACCGTTATGAAAACCTTGGTGTTGTTCACCATGACCACGGTTTATATATATTTCTCCATATTCTAACTCATCATTACACTTCATAATGGTATTCATATCATTAGTAAATACCATAGCTGCTAATCCGTATTCACAGTCGTTTGCATACCCAATCACTTCATCAAACGTTTTAAATTTTAACACCGGTAGAATTGGCCCAAAAGATTCTTCATGAACAATCGTCATATCTTGGGTAACATTAGTTAAAACCGTTGGCTCAAACCAGTATCCTTTCTCAAACTCTGGTCCTTCTGGACGCTTGCCACCTGTTGCTATTGTAGCACCTTCCATAACAGAAACTTCTACTAAATGTTCCATATGCTTTAGCTCATTAGCATTAACTTTTGGCCCCATATCTGTGTCTTCCAGCATAGGATCTCCAACCTTAATGGCTTTAGTTGCAGTTATGAATTTCTCCATAAATACATCATAAATATCTTCATGCACATACATGCGCTCATTACAAGTACATACCTGTCCGCAATTATCAAAACGTGAATGTAAAGCAGATTCTACTGCTGCATCAATATCAGCATCTTTAAATACAATAAATGGTGCTTTCCCTCCTAATTCTAACTGAACATGTGTTAAATTTTGTGCAGCATTTCTAGCAATTTGCTGACCTACTGGTGTAGAACCTGTCATAGTTACCATTTTACAAATAGGACTTTCTACTAAAGCATTACCCATAGCACGTCCAGGACCTGTTAAAATATTAATTACGCCTTTTGGAATACCAACTTTATTAGCAAGATTCCCTAATTCTAAAGTAGAGATAGGGGTTTCTGAAGTCGGTTTAATTATAATTGAATTCCCTGCAACTAAAGCTGGACCTAATTTACGACCTGCCAATGCCAAAGGAAAGTTCCAAGCTGTAATTGCTACAACAACACCACGCGGTACTTTTTGAATCCAAATTTGCTCGTTGGGATTATCTGAAGGAATAATATCGCCTTCAATTCTTCTAGCTCCTTCTGCTGCATACCTAATAAATGAAGCAGTAACGGCTACTTCAAAACGAGCTACCTTTAACAGTTTACCTTGTTCTTTAGTTAATATTTCAGCTAAATATTCTGTGCTTGAATCAATTTCATCAGCTAATTTATATAACAAATCTGCACGTTCTCGAGCAGGTAATTTTTTCCATTTTTTTTGTGCTTTATCGGCATATTCTAATGTTTCTAGTGCTTCTGCTGCTGTTCCGTTTTGAACTTTTGCAACAACCTCCTCTGTTGAAGGACTAATAATATCAATAGTTTCTCCTGAAGTTGATGTTCTCCATTCACCATTGATGAACAATTGGTATTCTTTAATATCTGACATTTTAGCTTAAATTAGTTTCAAATGATAAACTAGTTTCTTATTTGAAACAAATATACAAATATTTTGAATTATTTTTTAAAAAAATTTTAAATGCAAGTTATAATCCAGTTGCAGAAAGCACTTAGCATCAATTAACTAAAACATCGAATACTTAATATTGATAAAGGATTAAGGCTTTATGTACCCTAACTTTGAAGATATTTCTAACGCATATTTTGCGACTATTTTTCCTTTTTTCTCAAACTCATCATGAGGTAAGCGCCCGTGGGGTGCAGTAATCCAAAGCGCTGAAACTGGATAACCGTATTCGTTAAAAATTGGTGCTCCTATACAGTGTATCCCTTGAATATCTTCACCATTATCTATGGCGTATCCTTTTTCTTTTACAGCATTTAACTCTTCTCTAAATGATTTTTTAGAAATGATTGTGTTATTAGTCAAACGCTTCAAAGTCATAGACTTTAGCATAACATCTAATTCTTCATCAGGAAGAAATGCAAGTATAGATTTACCGCCAACAGAACTGTGTAAGTAAAAATGGGTACCTTGTTCTACATATAGTTTAACAGGATAAGATGAGGACACTTGTTCTAAAATTGCGCCTTTATTATCTATAATCACACCCAGCATTACAGATTCTTTTAATTCATCTCTTAAAGCTCGCATGACATCAATAGAAAGCTCTACGATACTCTGCTCATTTATAGAACTCACACCAAGGGTCATTAATTTTCTAGATAAGGTAATTTTTTTTGTAGTCTCATTTTTTTGAAGATAATTTTTAAAAATGAGAGTACTCACTATTCTAAAAGCACTTGATTTAGAAATATCTAAAGATTCTATAATCTCAGAAAGCGTAAGTCCTTTTTTATGGTTGGCTAATAATTCAATTATTAGAAGTCCACGTTCCAAATTAGGAACATTATAGCTGGCTTTTAAATCTCCGTTATCTTTGCTCATTGATTAATTGGTAGTCAACAAAATTAACATTATTTAGTTAACCTATGCAGTTAGAGGTTAAAAATGTTAAAATTTATCAATCCAATTTTTCAAGTAAAATCAAGCTATATCCAGAATTTATAGACACTTTGCCATCCTTTACTTTTGAGATATCTCCAGAATATGCATCTTGAATTTTATCACCATCTGAAAAGACACCTTCAACCTTTATCTCTTTTTCTCCCTTTTTTAAATATAATCCGATAACGACACTATCTTTAAAATTATCTTTTGAAAATACTCTTGAGAATGTATAGGGCTCACTTGATAGCATTTGATGTACACCTGCTCCAATCGCAGGATGCTTAACTCTAAACTTCCCTAATTTTTGCCAATGATTTAGAATTTCTTGAGTTTCTAGATCGTTTTTAACTGCATCCCAATTCATAAAAGATCGCAGTGTTGCGTCACCCTCTGTTCCATCAACTACTAATGAACGCGCGGATTCATCACCGTAATACATTTGAGAAACTCCAGGGCATAATAATAGTTTAGTTGCAGTTTCTAGTGGTCTTTCTCTTGAAGGATCAAAGGGTTGCCCGTCATCATGAGAACTTAAATAATTTAATACGCTATATTCTTTTAATTCTGAATTTAAAACATTTGAATATTTCTCAAAAAAATCTTGAATAGGCATTTGATCGGCATTCCATTTTGCTTCAAAATTTATTAATCCATCAAAAGCATTATCAAAATAGTTGACCTTTTTATCTCCAAAATCAAATGCTTTTCCTGCAGAAACCCCATAGTTGTATACCTCACCTACTAGATAGAATTCATTATCATCTAGAATTTTATCAGGATTTTGTTTCTTGAATTCTGAAAACGCATAATCGCATTCCGCTCTAAATTCCTGCCACACATAAGGTTCTGTATGTTTTACTGTATCTACACGATATCCATCAATTCCAAATTCAGTAATATAATCCGTAAGCCACTTCATAATATAAAAGCGAGGTGCCCTAGGATATCCTGTTCTTTTAAAAAACGCATCCAATTCAGCAATTTCTTGATCAAATCTACCTTCAGACTTCCATTTTTCAACCAATTGGGAAGGCAATTCCACAGCGTCATTACTTTCAGTTCTAACATCAGGCAAGTTCTTAACTAAAGTACAAGTTACTGTGTTTTCGTAGGATTGATAATCGCATTGTGGCTCTATACGCACCCATTCCTCTGGCCATTTTGCGTCTTTTTCTGTAACAGGACCTGTGTGATTTATCACTGCATCTAGTAAAATACGAATGCCGTGTTTATGTGCAGTATCTACTAATTCTTTTAAATCATTACGCGTTCCAAAATTTGGATCAATGGCAGTCCAATCACTCGTCCAGTAACCATGAAATCCATATGTTACACCTGTTCCTTCATCTGTTCCACCATGAATTTGCTCTACAACCGGCGTCATCCAAATAGCATTAATGCCCAGATTAGTAAAATAGCCTTCTTCAATTTTTTGGGTTATACCTTTAATATCTCCACCTTCAAAACCACGAAGTTTTCCAGTTTCTAAACTCCTATCAAAATTAATATCATTTGCAGTATTTCCATTGTTGAATCTATCGGTTAATAAAAAATAGATGTTTGCGCCCTCCCACACGAAAGGAGTTTCTGGTGTTTCTTTTTGGTTTTCTTTTTTGTTTTCACAATTGAAAAAAAACAGAATTGACAGTAGAATGAAACTATATTTTTTCATGATTTACTTTAATTTTAAGATAAAAGACTCCAGTGGTTTTAGTTTTACTATGAGATTGCCCAAACCGTTTTCAACGTTTAAAGTAGATTGGAATGTTTGATACAATTGGTCTTCAACTTGATAATCTGCATCAGGTAATTTCCATTTTTGGATGATATCTTTTGGAAGTTTTAAATCGAACTCTAAATTATCATCACTATCAAAATTTGAAATTATAATCAGTTTTTCATTAGTGCTCCAACGCACAAATGACAATACCTTATCATTATAATTTTTAGTATACTCCCTATTATACTTGTGAATACTTTGATACTCACCAACCATAGCATCACTATTCAACGTAAAGTTTAAAAGTCTTTTATAAAAATCTCTCAACGATTTTTCTTCTGAAGATAACTGCCCGCCATCAAATTGTTTATTATTCATCCAACGTTGATGTGCTGGCACCCCCACATAATCAAAAATTGAAGTTCTAGTAGGAGCCCCAAAACCAGCATTTTCTGAGCCATCCTCCCCAACTTCTTGTCCAAAATAAATCATAATTGGTGCTGATGTTGATGCTGCCGAAACTACCATGGCAGGTTTACCCCTTTCTGAATTTCCTGCAAAATCAGGACTTGATATACGTTGCTCATCATGATTCTCTAAAAAATGTAGCATATGATGTTCAATATCCTTCAAATCCTCAAGAATTGATGGAATATGATCTGTCTTTCCATGGCCCTGCATTACGTTTTTAATGGTATCATATAATTGTACTTTATCATACAAATAATCCATTTTTCCTTTTTTGATATAATCTCTATAAAGTGATGGATTATAAACCTCAGCCAATAAAAAAGCATCTGGATTTTTCATTTTAACAGATGAATTCATGAAACTCCAAAATTCTACGGGCACCATTTCTGCCATATCGTAACGAAAACCATCCACACCTTTATCTAACCAATACAATGCAATGTCTCTGAATTTTGTCCAAGAATTTGGAACTGTTTTATCTTTCCAAAACTCAAAATGGGTTTCATAATCTTTATTCTCATAACCCTTTGGAAGGGGTTCAAAATCCTTTTTCCCTTCAGGTGAAATACCATAATTTACTTTTACAGTTTCATACCAATCGTTCATATTGGGTTGTGATAATCTTGAACCGTTTCCTGTCCATTTTGCTGGCTGTTCGGGAAACATACCATCTTCAAGCTTGTGCCTTTCATCTCCTAAAGGGGAATATCCATTTTTCCACTCTGGTACTTTAAAAACATCATCAGGATTGTAATAAAAATTATTGTTTTTATCATATACAATTGCAGTATCATCATTTGCTCCAAAATCATTTACATCTTCAGGTTTTGAAATACTCTTATAATTCCTAGCCACATGATTAGGAACGATATCAATTATTACTTTCATTCCTATCTGATGTGTCCGATTTATTAAGGCTTCAAACTCCTCTAATCTGTTTTCAACGTTTACTGCCAAATCAGGATTCACATTGTAATAATCCTTGACGGCATAAGGAGAACCAGCTCTCCCTTTAACTACATCTGGATCGTCGTTAGAAATACCATACTCTGAATAATCATGAATTACCGCATGATGTGGTACACCTGTATACCAAATATGACTTACACCTAAATCCTTTATTTCTTTTAAGGCCTTTTCTGTAAAATCATTGAACTTACCAACGCCATTTTCTTCAATAGTTCCCCATGGTTTATTTGTAGTATTTGTGTTACCAAATAACCTTGTAAACACTTGATAAACTACTAGTTTTTTCTTAGCCATTGGTATTTCATCAGAAGTTTCTTTTATCCCTTTTTTGCCCTCTTTACAACCCAGTCCTATAACCATTAAAGCTATTACAATGTATTTTGCAGATTTCATTTTACTTCTATTTTAACAAGAAAGTTAAAGGAACATCTAATCGCTGATTCCAAGAATCCTCAGAATGATTTGTACCTTCAAATTTTAAATTTTTGAAATTCGTTTCATTATATCCTTTAGAAAGCATAATTTTTGTAACCGTTGGCGCATATTTTGGATAGTATTTATCTAATGTCTCAGTACCATAGTCAAAATACATTTTGTGGCTCATAGGGTCTGGTAAATTAGCTTCCATGTACTTAAGTATAGCCCAGGGAAGTGGATTATTGTCTATAGGCATCGCTCCTGGCCAATGTGTAGAAATACATGCCGCACCACCAAACACATTAGGATACTCACAAATAGCGTACATACTCATTAAACCTCCCATGCTGGAACCCATTACAAATGTATTCTCCTTGTTTTTATATACTGAAAATTCAGAGTCAACCATCGGTTTTAACTCTTCAACCAAAAATTTCAGGTAATTATCTCCATTGAGTTTACTACCTTCTTTTATGTGATTTTTTTGCTGATTGATGAGTGTTTTATCTTCATCAGACAAATACTCAAATGACTTTTGTGGAAACAAATCTTGCCAACGTTCTTCTTTTATATTGTGAATGGCTACAACGATAAAATCTTTGATTTTGTTCTCTTTCATCAATTTAGACGCCCACTCATCAACTTTCCATTCCTGTTTGTTCCATGTAGACGTAGCGTCGAATAACATTTGTCCATCGTGCATGTATAACACTGCATATTTTTTATCTTTTGAATAATTTTCAGGCAACCAAATATCGACAGGTCTTGGCGTTATATATTTTGAAGGAAGGCTATCTAAACGCAACAATTTCCCTCTTTCAAGCTGAGCATGTGGGTAATCTTTAAAATAAACCTTTTCTGTTTTAATTTCCTGAGGAACTGATTTTTTTTGCTCTGTTTTACAAGAAAATGTCAACAAAAAAACCAATATAATTATGCTATATTTCATAATACTATCTTTAAGGTTTAAGAATGAATTAGATTATAATTCATTCTTAAACAGCATTTTATTCCTAAGAAAAAAGTAATTATAGCTTTTTGAATAGGAATAATATCAAACAACCTATTTCAATGTTGTAGTTAAAATAGTGCTGCCTTTTTCATCTAAAGTGATGTTGCCTTCCCAGAAAAATTGATGCCCCGTTATGATGTTTCTCATAGATTTTCCTTTCAAACCAATTTCTTCAAACCTGTCTAAATTCAACGTAACTGTATCTTCATTTTTATTGATAATATGAACTACGGTTTCATCTTCAAAAATTCTAAATAATACGTAAACACCATTTTCTGGTGCAAAGTGAACCGTTTTACCTTCATGAATGGCTTTACTTGTTTTTCTGTAGTTAAGTACTTTTTTAAGATAAGCTTGCATATCTTTTTGCTCATCTTTTAAACCTTTACCTGTAAATGCATTTGTGACATCACCATGCCAGCCACCAGGAAAATCTGAACGAATTAAACCATGGTCACCTGGTTTATCAAAATCGTGCATTAAAATTTCAGTACCGTAGTATACTTGAGGAATTCGAGGTAGTGTTAATATATAGCTTAATGTCATTTTCGTATGAGTTATATTTCCATGAAGTTGTGTGAAAATGCGACTCATATCATGATTATCAGGAAATAACATGATATCTTTTGGTGTTGCATAATGAAAATCATTAGCTAATCCTTGATATATTTTTACCAGACCTTTATCCCATTCTTCGTCTTCATTAAAAGCTTCAACAATAGCGTTTTGCATCGGAAAGTCCATTGGAGACTTTAAGTTAGATTTATAACCATCTTTATTATTTGCCCCGTCTTGCCAATAACCAACTAACAACGGATTGTAACTCCATTCTTCACCTACAATACTAAAGTTAGGATACTCTTTCATAATTTCTCCTGCCCAACGACTCATAAAATCCTTGTCAGGATAAGGATAGGTATCTTGACGAATACCTCCTAAGTTGGCGGTTTCAATCCACCAAATACTATTTTGAATGGTATAGGTGGCCATAAAGGGATTACGCTGGTTTAAATCTGGCATAGCAGACACAAACCAACCAACATTCATGTTTTGCTTATCAAGTTTAGAGGCATATATATCTTGATTTGTTGTACGTCTGTGATTGGTGGTAATGTTGTCACCTCCAGTCCAATTATCAATATTTTTCTCGTAGTATTCTTGATGGTTAATCCAATCTTTAAAAGGTAAATCTTTCATCCACCAATGCTCTAAACCACAATGATTTGCTACTTGATCCATGATGAGTTTCATACCTTTTTGAGATAGTTTAGAAGACATTTCTAGGTAGGCTTCTAAGGTTCCAAATCTTGGATCAATCTGATAATAGTCGGTTATAGCGTATCCATGATAAGAACCTTGTGACATATCATTTGTAAGTAAAGGGCAAGGCCAAATTGCCGTAAACCCTAAATCTTCGATATAATCTAGATGATTTATAATACCTTGAATATCTCCGCCATGACGTGCGTAATCATCATTTCTATCTATGGTATTCTCTCTAAGTGTTTCTATAACGTCATTCTCTGGATTTCCATTAGCAAATCTATCAGGAGTAATCAGGTAAATCGCATCAGAACTATCAAATCCAATGTATGCATCAGACGATTTCTCTCTTGATTTTAATTCATAGGTGTGAACTAAATCTGTCACTCCTTCTTTTTTAAAAGTGATATTGAATTTACCTGCTTTTGTATTTTCAGAAATATTTAAATCTATAAAAAGATAATTCGGGCTATCGGCTTTATTTACATTTTCAATAGAAACACCTTGATATGAGATTTCTGGTGTCCATTCAGAAATATTTGGATGATGTACTAACAATTGCAATGCTGAATTTTTGAAGCCAATCCACCAATTCAACGGTTCAATACGTTGAATATCATTTTTCTCTATTAGTGCCGATATATTATCATCAGCTTCACCCAAATTCATATCACTTTGGTTTTTACAAGATAAAGTTATAGTAAATACGTACAGTAACCCAATTGCAGCTATCGGTTTTATCAATTTCTTGATTTTAGAATAGATTCTCATAAAAAACGTTTTTAATTCACTTCTTTTATACTAATAGCGTAGCCACCGCCTGGCACAGATAGATGTGATAGTTTAGATCTACTGGTTACTTTCTTAGTTTTGATTTTATAAGCTTGCGGATTGGTTTTGTAATGCGCATCTTTTGCATCGGCATAAATAATGGCCTCATACTTCTTTCCTTCATCTAAGAAATCTAGCTTAATGGTTGATGTTCTTGGTGTTGTGCCATTTACATTTCCAACAAACCAAGAATTACTTCCTTTTTCTTTTCGAGCCACTGTAATATACGCTCCAGGTTCTGCTTCTAAATAGATGCTTTTATCCCAATCGATTGCGACATCTTTTATAAACTGAAAAGCATCCATGAATTGTTCGTAATGTTCGGGTAAATCCGCTGCCATTTGCAATGGACTATACATCGTAACATACAATGCTAATTGATTAGCGATTGTACTATTTACATGCGAATTATTGTCTGGGTTTAACTTACTGATATCCATCTCAAAAATCCCTGGTGTATAATCCATTGGCCCACCTATTAATCTTGTAAATGGTAAAACGGTAACATGATTTGGTTTTGAACCCCCAAATGCCTGAAATTCTGTACCTCTTGCGGATTCGTTTCCAATTAAATTAGGATATGTTCGGCAGATTCCTGTAGGCCTAACAGCTTCGTGTGCATTTACCATCACTTCATAATCTGCTGCTTTTTCAATGGCATATTGGTAATGATTTACAATATACTGACTGTAATGGTGCTCTCCTCTTGGAATGATATTCCCTACATAACCACTTTTCACGGCATCATACCCGTTGTCTTTCATAAACTGATAAGCTTTCTCCATGTGGCGTTCGTAGTTTCTTGTAGCGCCAGAAGTTTCGTGATGCATAATCATTTTAACACCTTTAGATTTCGCATATTTATGAATTTCATCAACATCAAAATCGGGATATGGCGTTACAAAATCAAACACGTAATCTTTAGATTTTCCAAACCAATCTTCCCAACCTTCATTCCAACCTTCAACTAAAACACCATCAAATCCGTGCTTTGCAGCAAAATCAATGTAACGCTTTACTTTTGTATTATTTGCAGCATGTGTATCGTTTGGTTTTACTTTAGAATAATCAGTAATTCCTAATTGTACAGCTGGTAACTCATCCGTGTAAGACCATGAGCTTTTCCCTGTAATCATCTCCCACCAAACTCCGATATATTTTACTGGGGTTATCCAAGAGGTGTCCTCAATGGCGCAAGGTTCATTTAAATTTAGTGTGATTTTAGATTTTAGAATATCTCGTGCATCGTCACTTGCTATGATGGTTCGCCAAGGCGAATTACAAGGCGCTTGCATGTAGCCTTTATCACCATTAACATCAGGAGTCAGCCATGATTCAAAAACCATAGTGTCTTCATCTAAATTCAAATGCATACACGGATAGTTTAGTAGCGCTGCCTCATGTAAATTGATGTACAAACCTGCATCAGTTTTCAACATCAGCGCAGTTTGAACACCTGTTTTAGAAAACTGTTCCTGAGACGCATTTCCAGTCACAGCATTATCAAACTTCTCATTAATTTCTGATAATTTTGATTTGGTATAATCATATTCCTGAGTATCATAATCTCCTGGAATCCAAAATGCAGTATGATCTCCAGTCATAGCAAACTGAGATTTTTCATCTTTGATTACAAAATACACTAGATGTTCTTGTTTTGGAAACTCGTAGCGAAACCCTAAACCTTCATCAAACAGCCTAAAACGAATGCGCATAATTCTATTCGTTTTGTTTTGTTTCAAAGTAACAGCCAATTCATTATAATGATTTCTAATATCCTTTTCTTCTCCCCAAACTGGCTGCCATGTTTCATCAAAAGTGGATGTATTTGTATCGCTTATTTTAAAGTTATTCACTAACGATGTATCATCATCTTTCAACTCGAAACCTAAATAACTTGGTTTGATAACTTCTTGATCTTTATACGATAATTGATATGTTGGTCTTCCATCGTCTTCTAGAGAAAACTTCATCTCAAACTCACCGTTTGGAGATTTTAGCTCCTGTGCATTGCCATAGTTATATAATGACAACAAAAAAATTATATGTACTATGAAAAGAGACTTCATATTTATATTGTTTTTAGTTTTTGAGATCGTTTATTAACTCACTGCTTTTAAAACATTGCTTTCCAAGATTAGAGATTTATCTTTAAATAAAATCTCTAATGCTTCACCACACAACATTTCAAAATAGGTTTGCTCTTGAGTAACATTTACTTTTAAGACGTGACCTCTAAAATTCACTTTAAAAGAATAACCTTTCCATTGCTTTGGAATTTTTGGCGCAAAGGATAGTTTTCCATTTTTAACGCGCATACCTCCAAAACCTTCAACTATACTCATCCAAGTTCCAGCCATAGACGTAATGTGCAAACCTTCGTGAACTTCGTGATTGTAATCGTCTAAATCTAATCTTGACGTTCTTAAATAGAACGTATAGGCTTGTTCCATTCTACCCAATTTTGCAGCTTGAATACTATGTACACATGGTGATAACGAGCTTTCGTGTACTGTAAATGGTTCATAAAAATCAAAATGGCGTTCTAAAGATTCATCTGTAAATTGATCTTCAAAAAAATAAAATCCTTGTAATACATCAGCTTGTTTGATGTATGGAGAACGTAATATGCGATCCCAACTCCATTTTTGATTGATTGGTCTTTGCGACTTTGGCAAATCATTTACAGAAATCAAATCTTTGTCTAAGAAACCATCTTGTTGTAAATAGACTTGATGCTTCTCTGAATACGGAAAATACATATTATCAGCAACAGCTTTCCAAAGTGCTAGTTCCTTTTTGGTTAGCTTTACTTTTTTAGCTATTCTAGAAAAGTCTGAAGCAAATTCTGCCTCAACTGTTTCAATTTGCGCTATAGTATAATCAATACACCATTTGGCTAAGTAGTTAGTATACCAATTGTTATTTACATTATTTTCGTATTCATTTGGTCCAGTTACACCTAAAATAACATACTTGTTTTTATCTTTAGAAAAGTTAGCACGCTGTTGCCAAAAACGTGCAATTCCGATTAATACTTCTAAACCTTTTTCTGGGATATAACTGTAATCTCCTGTAAAACGATGATAGTTATAAATAGCAAAAGCAATGGCACCATTTCTATGAATTTCTTCAAATGTGATTTCCCATTCGTTATGGCACTCTTCTCCATTCATAGTTACCATTGGATACAATGCAGCTCCATTGGTGAACCCTAACTTTTCTGCATTTTCAATAGCCTTATCCAAATGATTGTAGCGATACTCTAAAAGTGTTCTCGCTACATTTTGATCTTTGGTTGCCATATAAAATGGTATGCAATAAGCTTCTGTATCCCAATAGGTACTTCCACCATATTTTTCACCTGTAAAACCTTTTGGACCAATATTCAATCTAGAATCTTTACCTAAGTAGGTTTGATTTAATTGAAAAATATTAAAACGGATACCTTGTTGCGCTTTTACATCGCCATCAATAGTAATATCCGCCATTTCCCAGATATTAGCCCAAGCCGTTTTTTGATCTTCAAGCAATTTTGCAAACCCTTTTTTGGTAGCTATTTTTAAAGCACGCCTTGCAACTTTAATAAGCTCAGATTTTTTGTGATTTCTATCAACGGTATAACCTCCAAACTTATGAATACTATAGGTATCACCCTTTTTTACTGGATATGCATAGCTAAATGATACATGATTAGAATCTGCCTTAACATTATGCTCTACTAAAATTGGTTTGTTAGAAATATATACTTTCGACTCCATGAACGTACACGTATGGAAATCCGTTTTCATGGTTTTCGCCTCAATAAATGCTTGATTATTGATATGACTTACATCGGTTGTATCCCAAAACTTATCATCCCAATTTGTATCTTCATTGGTAATTCCTGAATCTAAATAGGGTTGAAATATGATTTCGGCATCTGAATTCAATGGTTTTATCTCATAATTGATAGCACCAATTTCATCTAAATCTAAGCTTAAAAAACGTTTTATAAATACTTCAACTTGAATATCATTAACTAAGGTTGCTTTAAAACTTCTTGATAGCCAACCTTCTTTCATATTCAATTCTCTGCGAAAATTATCCACAGATTTACAGGTATTTAAATCTAACTGTTCTCCGTTAATAGATACATTAATCCCAATCCAATTCGGTGCATTTAGCACTTTAGCAAAATACTCTGGATATCCATTTTTCCACCAGCCAACACGCGTTTTGTCAGGATAATACACCCCAGCTATATAGCTTCCTTGAAAGGTTTCACCTGTATATTGTTCTTCAAAGTTGGCACGTTGCCCCATGGCACCATTACCAATACTAAATAAACTCTCAGAAGACTTTACGCGACTAGCCTCAAAACCTTCTTCTATGATGGACCAATTATCTGGTTTTATATAATCTTGGTTCATTGTCATTTGATATTTTTTCTGAAATAACTTGAGTAAAGAAATTCTCTGGGATTTCAGTTAAATTGTTAAAATTAAAATCAGCTTCACTTAACGTACTTTTATCTCCAATACCGATTGATACCATATGCGCTGCATTTGCGGCTTCAATACCTGCAATAGCATCTTCAAAAACGATGCATTGTCCTGGTTTAAGATTAAGTTTTTGGGCGCCTATTAAAAACACTTCTGGATCTGGTTTTGCTTTAGAAACACTGTTCCCATCCACAATCCCAGCAAATCTGTTGAGCAAATTGACTTGCTTTAAGATTAATGGTGCATTTTTACTGGCTGAACCCAATACGTAATGAATGCCTAACTCGTCAAGTTTATCTAAAAGTTCACTTGCTCCTGGGAGAATTTCTTCAGGCCCCATTTTGTGGATATACTTGAGATACTCTTCATTTTTACTTAGCAAAAACTCTTGCTTTTTTTCTTCGGAAAGTTGCACCTTACCAATATCTAGCAAAATTTCTAATGACCTTACGCGACTCACACCTTTTAATAATTCGTTGTGCGCTTCAGTAAACTCAAAACCTAAATGATCCGCAAGATCTTTCCAAGCTAAAAAGTGATATTTAGCAGTGTCTACAATAACACCATCTAAATCGAATATGACTCCTATTTTATTCATTATTATGATTGATATGAAATTGCAGATTTGTTAGTAATTAAAAAATTACACAACCCAGCAATTATTAAACTTCCTCCAGCAACTAGCATTGCATTAATAGCTTCTTCTCCCAAAAGACTTGAAACATAATTAATACCTCCTAATGCTGCGATAATTTGAGGGATTACTATAAACATGTTGAAAATACCCATAAACATTCCCATTTTTTTAGGGTCGACCGAACTGGATAACATAGCATAAGGCATTGATAATATGCTTCCCCAAGCTATACCAACAAGCATAAAACAGTACTTCAAATTTTCTTGAGCATCAATAAAATACATACCAACAAACCCGAGTCCTCCTAGAATTAGAGACCCCATATGAACATATTTTCTATTTATCTTCTTTTTTGAAGTATAAAAAGTTAGCAGTAAAGCAAATGCCATTGATGACAGCCCATAAACTCCCATTGCAGAACCCACAAGATTTGATGCCTTTTGAAATGATGTATTAGCCACATCGAAAGCTTCTTTTTCTTGTAAGATTTCCATGTTATAGTTTTCTTCAATTGGAGCTGGAGCATTAAAAACATGCTCTGTTAATGCTGGATTAGCTAAACTCCACATCGTGAAGAAGGCAAACCATGAAAAAAACTGAATAACTCCAAGTTTTTTCATTGTTGTGGGCATATTGCCAATATTATTAACAATGTCTGGAATAAATTGGTTCTTTTTTTGCCTCTCTTTTTCGAACTCTTCCATATCCTCTGGTGGATATTCTGAGGTTGTAAAAATTGTATATAGCACACTTACTAGGAACACAAATCCACCTATGGCAAAGGCTACCTTCACAGACATTGGAACTACTCCTTGCGGTGCTGAATCACTAACACCTAATTCAGATATCATCCAAGGTAAATTACTTGCAATCCATGTACCAATACCAATAATTAATGTTTGAACAACAAATCCATAAGACCTTTGCGATTCTGGTAACTTATCGGCAACCAAAGCCCTGAAAGGTTCCATCGAAATATTTATTGAAGCATCTAAAATCCATAGAAAACCAGCTGCCATCCATAAAGCAGAGGAATGTGGCACAAAAAATAAAGCTATAGAGCTTAAAACAGCACCTATGAGAAAATAAGGTCGTCGTCTTCCCAACTTAGGGTGCCAAGTTCTATCACTTAGGTAACCAATAATTGGTTGTACAAGTAATCCTGTTAGAGGCGCAGCAATCCATAACAAAGGTATATCGTCATGACCTGCTCCCAATGTTTGAAAAATTCGAGACATAAAGCCTCCTTGAAGGGCGAATCCGAATTGAATTCCCAGAAACCCAAAACTCATGTTCCAGATTTGCCAGAAACTTAATTTGCGCTTTTCCATTAAATAGTATATTAAATTAATACTATTTGATAAGCGGTATACTTATCAAAACTTATTGTGAGAAGTGAAAATATAAGTTTTGATTTCTATCCAAAGATATAAAAGATTTTTGTTTTTCCTAATTATGCTTTTCCCCTAGATTGATACTACGAAACTATTTAGTAGATTCCCTTTCAATAATTTCGGTCTCTATAACCATCTTTATAAAATCACGTTTTTGCTCGTTATTTGTAAAGTATTGCTCGGTTTCTGCTTCTTCAGCCTCAAGTCTATCTATCAACAAATTTGCTGATTGCTCTCCCATTTTTTGACCATGTTGGCTCACCGTCGTTAAACTTGGGGTAGCATGTTTAGAAAGTACGCCATCGGTAAACCCAATCACTTGCATATCATCAGGAATCGTCAAACCTAGTTTTCTTGCTACTTTCATCGCTGTTACTGCATACAATTCATTTACTGCAAAAACACCATCAATATTAGGATTAGACTTAAAAAAATGAGCAATTTCTGTCTCTAATACCTCTAAATGATTCTCAACATCTAAACTATCATCAATCTTCAAAATAAGATTAGCATCTGCCTCAATACCACTAGATTGTATAGCATCAAGATACCCTTGAGTTCTAAGTCTACCGACGCTTACATAATCCATCGTAGTGATTAAAGCGATATTCTTACACCCATTTTCTATTAACTTTTTAACAGCTTTTACAGCGCCATTAAAATCATCAACAATAACCTTATCACAATCTACTTCGTTCACAACACGATCAAACATCACAATAGGCATGCCCTGATTGATCGTTGCATTAAAATGATGATAATCTTGCTTCAATAATGTTTCTTTTGAAATAGAGAGAATAAACCCGTCAATACTACCATTAGCAAGCATTTCCATGTTTATAATTTCTTTAGTAAATGATTCGTTTGAAAGCCCAACAATAACGTTATATCCTCGTCTATTTGCTACACGTTCGATACCTCGAATCACTGTTGAGAAAAAATGATGCACAATTTCAGGAATCAAAATACCAATCGTCTTAGTTTTTCTATTTTTTAAACTAAGTGCAATATTATTGGGTTTGTAATTATAGAGTTTTGCAAATGCTTGAATCTTCTTAGTAGTATCTTCACTAATTTCTTTGCTATTACTCAAAGCTTTAGAAACCGTTGATACTGAAACATCTAACTCTCTTGCTATTTGTTTTAATGTGATCTTTTTCTTCATGATAATTTTGAAGCTCTAAAATAAGAATTATTGATCTCTTTTTTTTGAATAAAAGGAAGTTTTTATTAAGTTAAATTATACGATTTTCTCAATTTAAGACAAAAAAAATATAAAGTTGTCAACACGAAAACGTTTTCGTTAAATATTTCGTAATTGAAAATTATCTCTTAACAATTTCTTTACATAGCTTTGGAGTGAGGAGTGAAAATATAAACTGACTAATTAGAACATTAAATTAACAAAACTGTATGAAAACAAATACTAAAACATTACTGTTTTTTATGATGCTTTTGCCCGTATTTATATTTGGACAAAGTATTGTAAAAGGAACAGTAACAGAACAATCTACCTCCATCCCTCTTCCAGGAGTTAATGTCATTATAAAAGGCACGACTACTGGAACCACCACTGATTTTGATGGAAATTATCAGATTGAAGCAAATAATGGAGATATTATTGTTTTTTCTTATGTAGGCTATGCTTCTCAAGAAATTGCATACTCTGGTCAATCTACTTTAGATGTACAATTAGCTGAAGACGCTGCTCAATTAGAAGAGGTGGTTGTAATCGGTTATGGTACTACTACTAGAAAAGATGCAACTGGATCGGTTGAAGCTATTACAGCTGAAGGGTTTACTAAAGGTAATATAGTAACTCCAGAAAACTTAATTAACGGACGTATAGCTGGTGTAAGTGTTAATACGAGTGGTGCACCAGGTTCTGGATCTCAAATTAGAATTAGAGGTGGAGCCTCTATTAATGGTTCTAACGATCCTTTAATTATAATAGATGGTTTACCAATATCAAACGATGGTGTTACAGGTTCTAGAGGTGTTTTAGCTTCTATTAACCCAAATGACATTGACTCATTTTCTGTTTTAAAAGATGCATCAGCTACTGCTATTTACGGTTCTCGTGCATCTAACGGGGTTATTATTATAGTTACTAAAAAAGGTAAATCTACCTTTAGCGCTACATATGATACGCAATATAGCTTTGGTGAAGTAACCAATACTATTGATGTGTTTTCGGCAGATGCTTACAGACAATTAGTAGCATCGCAACCAATAAACGGTACTACAATTGATGAAAGTTTATTAGGAAGCGCTAATACTAATTGGCAAAATGAAATTTTTAGAAATACTTTTTCTTCACAACACAATGTTTCTATGCAAGGGTCTTTATTTAAATTAATACCTGCTAGATTTTCTTTTGGAGTTGTAGATCAAGAAGGTGCTTTAAAAACATCTAAATTCGAAAGACGTAACTTGAGCTTATCATTAAATCCTAAGTTTTTTGATGATCATTTAAAAGTGAGTCTTAATGCAAACTTTGCATTTGAAGATAACCGTTTTGCAGATGCAGGACAAATTGGTGCTGCAATGCGTTATGACCCTACACAACCTGTATTTGATTCTAGTTCTCCTTTTGGTGGATTCTACCAACACAGAACAGGAAATTTGGTGGCAAACGGTACTACTAACCCAATTGCACAATTATTACAAAGAACTAATCTTGGTGATGCCAATAGACTTTACGGGAATTTAAATTTTGACTATAAATTCCATTTCTTACCCGAATTGAGAGCCGTAATAAATCTTGGTTATGATAAAACTGAAGCTAAAGGCTTTGATACCAGAGATAGACTACAAGCAACTACAGATCAAGATATTCTTTTTAAAGGAGAGTCTAGACAAAACACTCAAGAAAGAACAAACGAATTATTTGATGGATATCTTAACTACAAAAAAGATATAGATAATGTAGGTTTAGATTTTACAGCTGGTTATTCTTATCAAAGATTTACAAATAGTGGTCTAAATGGTAGAAATGCAACAGACCCATTAAGTGTTGATGATTTTTATACCGATCCTGATGTAGTTTTAATAGGTTTCTTTGGTAGAGCTAATTTCTCATTAGACGACAAATATCTATTAACACTTACATACAGACGTGACGGCACCTCTCGTTTTAGCAAAGAAAACCAATGGGGTAATTTCCCTGCTGCTGCTTTTGCATGGAGTATTAGTGATGAAGATTTTATGAAAGATTCTAAAGTATTTTCAAATTTGAAATTACGTTTGGGTTATGGTATCACTGGACAACAATCAGTTGACGAAAAAGATATTTTCTTAAACCGTTACAGAGGTGGTAGAGGAGATTCTCAATTCCAATTTGGTAATGAAGTAATTCAATCTTTAATTGCCTCGGAAATAAATCCTGATTTAAAATGGGAAGAAACCGCTACTATAGAAGTTGGTATAGATTATGGTTTATTTAACAACAAAGTATCAGGTTCATTAAACTTCTTTCAGAAAAACTCAACCGATTTATTATTCACAGCTGCAGTACCTGATGGCGTAAACTTTTCAAACAGTATTATCCAAAACATTGGCGAGTTACAAATTCAAGGTTTAGAGTTTTCGGTAAACACTGATGTGGTTAAGAATGAAGATTGGAAAGTTGATTTCAATTTTAACGCAACGTTATTAGATAGAGAAGTAAAAGAATTAGCTCTCGGACAAGACGTTAGAACTGGAGGCATTAGCGGTGGAACAGGAAATAACATTCAAATTCACCGTGAAGGAGAAGCTCCAAATTCTTTCTACGTGTTTAAACAATTGTATGATGCCAACGGTAGCCCAATTGAAGGAGCATATGCCGATTTAAATGGAGACAACGTTATTAATGATAATGACCGTTATGTAAAAGAAAACCCTGGTGCAAATGCTATTTTTGGTTTTCAATCCAATGTATTTTACAAAAATTTAGATTTCTCCTTCAACTTAAGAGCCAATCTTGGAAATTATGTGTACAACAATGTACAATCTTCAAGAGCACAATATGAATTATTGCTTGATAATGCCGTTTTAGGTAATATTCCAACTAATGTTTTAAACACTGGTTTCCAAAGAACCGCCGATGTTATTATTTCTGACCTTTTTGTAGAAAACGCTTCATTCTTAAGAATGGACAACATCACTTTGGGATATACGTTTAACGATATTTCTAAAATGCTAAAAAGTGTTAGAATTTGGGGTGGTGTGCAAAACGTATTTACTATTACTAACTACAGTGGTTTAGACCCTGAAGTAACAGATAACGATTCTGACCTCACACTAACATTAGGTATAGATAATGTGGTTTATCCAAGACCAAGAACCGTATTGGTAGGAGCTAACATTAAATTTTAAAAAAACAACTATGAAAACAAGATTTAAAATGAACAAAACAATTGGAATGATATGTCTTTTTATCGTTACGCTAGTATCTTGTACCGATGATTTGAATATCGTACCTAATGATGATCAAACTGTTTTAAGTGAAAATCTTTTTGAAGATGAATCTGCTTATAAACAAGTTTTAGCTGGTATTTATGCAAACTTAGCGCTTACGGGAACAGATGGAGCTGGTAGTTCTAACCTAAAGAATATCGATGCAGGTACAAGTCAATTTGGTCGTGTATTGCTATACACTCAAACATTGGCTGCAGACCAAATGATATGGTCTTACGAAAATGACCCTGGTACCAGAGAGCTTCAAAGAAACATCTGGACAGCACAAAACCCATTATTACTTGGTATGTTTAGTAGAGCACATTTATCTGTAGCCTTAGCCAACAATTTTCTTCGTGAAACCACTGCAGATAAATTAGATGCTAGAGGCGTTTCAGATGACACTAGAAATGAAATCACTGTATATCGTGCCGAAGCTAGATTGATGAGAGCCATGGCTTACTATTATATGATGGATTTGTTTGGAAAAGCAAATTTTGCTGATGAAACTACACCAATTAATTCTCTTCCAGAAGTATTAGATAGAGCACAATTATTTTCTTTTATAGAATCAGAATTAAAAGATATTGAAAATTCATTAGTAGCTGCTAGACAAAATGAGTACGGTAGAGCAGATAGAGCTGTTGCACAAATGATTTTAGCAAAGATTTATCTGAATGCTGAGGTTTATATTGGTGAAAACAGATATAGTGATTGTATCAGCTACTGTGAGCAGGTTATAGCTGGAGGCTATGAATTGGCAGACAACTATCTACATAATTTCATGGCAGATAACAATACAAACTCTGCAACAAAGGAAATTATTTTCCCTATAGTTTCTGATGGTACTACAACACAAAACTTTGGCCCTACTACAGTAATGATCAATGGTTCCGTTGGAAGTTTAGAAAAGAATGGTGACCCTGTTGGAGTTGGTACCGAAGGTTGGGGAGGCGCTTTAAGAGTGAGACCAGAATTTGCTGAACTTTGGGATGGTTCTTTTAATAATGATGATAGAAATACAATTATTTCAGCAGATAGACCTATTAACATTTCTGATATTTCTGATAGAGATACAGGTTATATCATTCAAAAATACTCGAATGCAACATCTACTGGAGGTTTCGGTATAGATAAAACTTTTGTTGACACAGATTTCCCTCTCTATAGATTAGCCGATGTATACTTAATGTATGCAGAAGCACACCTTAGAGGCGGTGGTGGAAGCGTTGCTACCGCTATCGGTTACATCAATGATTTAAGAACGAGAGCCAATAATCCTAACACGATTTCTTCAGGAGATTTAACATTAGACTTTATTCTAGATGAAAGATCTCGTGAGTTACACTGGGAAGCACATAGAAGACAAGATTTAATTAGATACGGTAGATATACTGGTGGTAATTATAACTGGGCTTGGAAAGGAAACGGAAGTAATGGTA
The DNA here is from genome assembly GCA_947502975.1 of uncultured Flavobacteriaceae bacterium. Classification (GTDB taxonomy): domain Bacteria; phylum Bacteroidota; class Bacteroidia; order Flavobacteriales; family Flavobacteriaceae; genus Jejuia. The sequence goes on along the minus strand of CANNBV010000002.1, from coordinate 307,385 downwards.
TAGCTATACCTGCTCACTTTGATTTATACCCTATACCTGTAGGAAGTATGGCTGCCAATCCAAATTTAAAGCAAAACCTAGGATACTAAAAACTAAATAATACACAAAATGATGAAAAAAATAAAACGAATTTCAACACTTTGCATGATTGGGTTAGTTTTACTATGCCTTGGTTCATGTGATGACGATTCAACACTATTCACAATATCTGATCCTAATGCTCCTGTATTGACAGATTTGGGAATCACTCAAATTGAATTAGATGCTGCCAATACAGGAAACCCTGCGATAGCTCTAAATTGGTCTGAGTCTGATTATGGACAACCAACTGCAGTAAGCTATGCAGTACAATTTTCAATGGATGAAGCCTTTACCTCACCAGTTACTGCAACGAGTGTAACGGGACGTAATAATATTACCTTATCTGTAGGAGAAGTGAATTCTGCTGCAGGTAACGCAGGTTTAAATCCATTTGAATGGGCTACTTTATACACAAGAGTTGTAGCTTCATTAGGAACACAACAAAGTGAATCTATTAATTCTAATATACTACAGTTTGAGGTATTCCCATTTTTCAATTATACATTTGATGATTATTATTTAGTTGGAAACGGTACTGCTCCCGGGTGGGATAATAATGCCAACAACCCTCCATTATTTAGAGATGCAGATAATCCAAATCAATACTACTACACCGGTTTCTTTAGTAAAGGCGGAGGAGATTTTAATGATGGAAGATTTAAAGTTTTAGAATTTAGAGGCTTATGGCAACCTCAATGGGGTGTAACCGATAACGAAGGTGAAGATGAAATTAAAACTGGAGGAGAAATAGCAGGAAACCCAGCAACTCAAGGTGGTGATCCTGGTCGTTTTGGAGTACCTTCAGATGGATACTACGAATTCACAATAAATTTCTCTACGAAGACATATACAATGAACCCATACGATGCCTCTGGAGCTACAGTGTTCTCAGGCATGAGTATTCAAGGATCTAGCGTTTCAACTACAGCGATGACACAATTAACATTTGATGGACACATTTGGTATGCTGCTGGAATTCGCTTAACACCTGGTGAAGTATCATTTTTAACAGATACAGGTGCTACTTGGGGTGCTGCCACAAGTTTTTCAGGTGTAGCAAGCAGCGGAGGAAGTGCTATTCCTGTGGTTGTTGAAGATGATTATGATGTTTGGTTTAACACTTTAACAGGGCGTTACATCCTTATACCATTAAATTTATAAGACTAACCTAATAATTAAAGACAAATGAAATCAATTATAAATAAAATAGGTATTCTGTTGTTAGCAGTAACGTTAGCGTTTACCTCGTGTGAAACAGAAGAAACCTTAGAAATTACAACTCCAGATGCAGAGTTTGTATTAAATACCCCAGGTATTAGTACTGTATTTTTAAATTTTGCATTACCAGACAATCCGGCGTTTACAATTTCGTGGAACGATGAGGTAACTGAAAGTTCGTCATACACTGTAGAAATGGCAACTGATGCTGACTTTACATCTCCTATGACTTTAGGAACTTCAGATTCGGATAACTTTTCAATGTCCGTTTCAGAATTTAATAGTGCGTTAACTTCTACAGCTAATAGTCAATTTAAAGACATCCCTGTTTATATGAGAGTTCTAGCTGGCGATCAAATTAGTAATAGCATTTTAATGTTAGCTACTACTTATCCTGTAAACGCTCCTGAAATAACAAGTCCTAGCAGCGGTAGTACTTTTGCACTTTCTATTGATAATAACAACGTAGTTGCTACCACCTTGGAATGGAATGACCCAATATTAGAGTCATCTTTAAACATGGACATCACTTACACAATACAAGTAGCGTTAGCAGGTACTGATTTTGCAATGCCTGTTGAAGGTGGTGAGGTTATGAATATGAACTCTATATCTTGGACAAATGCGCAATTAAATGCTGCTGCAATTCAAAGTGGTATCGAAGCTGATATGACTGGAGATTTAGATATTCGTGTTGTAGCTACTATAACCGATGGGGCTTCTGGTTCAGTTTTAGAAAGAATAACAGATTCAGTAACTATTACAGTGACAACTTATGCTACTGCATTAGATTTATCAACTAATTGGGGGGTTGTAGGTTCTGCTGCAAATGATTGGGGAGCTACTCCTGATTTACCATTCTTCCAAACTGAAACTGATGGTGTGTTAGCTGCCTATGTAAACCTAATTGATGGAGAAATTAAGTTTAGAGAGAATATGGCTTGGGATAACAATTATGGAGATAACGGTGCAGATGGAACTTTAGATCAAGGCGGCGATAATATTGCAGTTACAGCAGGTTCGTATAAAATTACAATGAACTTAAACGATCTTACTTATACTATCGAACCTTTCTCTTTAGGTATTGTAGGTGGTGCTTTTAACGATTGGGGAGCTACACCAGACTTCATGTTAGAATACGATCAATACTCTGATGTTTTTAGAGGAATTGTGACACTTATTGATGGTGAGATGAAGTTTAGAATGAACAATGATTGGGGAACCAATTGGGGTGATGATGGAGCAGACGGCACTTTAGAAGCTGGTAGCGCTAACATAGTAGTTACCGCTGGTATCTATATCGCTACCGTTAATTTAAATGATTTAACATACAGCCTAGAACCAATCGATAATGTTTGGGGACTTGTAGGTGGTGCTTTTAACGACTGGGGAGCTACACCAGATGCTCAATTTACCAGAGATTGGTCTCGCCCATTTGATGATATTTGGATTTTAAATGATGTGACACTTATTGATGGTGAATACAAGTTTAGAGCCAATAATGATTGGGGAACAAACTATGGTGACGACGGTGGTGATGGTGTTTTAGAACTTAACGGGGCTAACCTTGTTACAACTGCTGGCACATACTCATTTGTATTGGATTTCTCAGATCCAAACAACCCGACATATACCAAAAATTAAGTTTAGTTTGAGTGATAAAAAAGGCTGTGCCAATGATTGTACAGCCTTTTTTAGTTTAAACCCATAGTCATGAAAAAGAAACTATTACTACTATTTATATTAGTTGCACCGTTTGTATATGCGCAATCGGTTTCAACTAACCCAGCTATTCCAACAGCTGACAATGCACTTACTATTACGTTTGATGCAACAGGATCAGAATTAGAGGGCTATACTGGAGATGTTTATGCACATACAGGTGTATTAACAACAGCTTCTACAAGCAATACAGATTGGAAACATGTTATCGGTTCTTGGGGAAATAATACGACACAACCTCAACTAACACGATTAACAGCAAATACTTATGAATTAGTGATTACACCTAACATCAATTCATTTTATAATGTTGATGCTAGTGAGACTGTAACAGATATTGCCATTGTATTTAGAAATGCTGCTGGTAACCAACAATCTAGACCTGATATCTTCATAGAGATTTTTGAAGCTGGTTTAAATGTTACTATTACCAATCCTTCAAATGATGATGTATTTGATTTAAATGATAATATTACAATTTCAGCAGAATCTAGTACCAATGCCGATTTAGAATTAAAAGTAAACAATACTTCCATAGCAACAGAAACAGGAAGCACGAGTATATCTTCAGCATATACATTTACTACTACAGGAGCTTTTACGATAAATGCTTCGGCTACTCAAAGTTCAGAAACTAAAGAAGAAACTATTTCTGTTTATGTTAAAACACCAACGCAAATAGAAACTGTTCCTACTGGATTAGAATATGGGCTTAATAAAAACAATGATGGCTCGGTAACATTTGTATTACAAGCACCACTTAAAAATGATGTTTTCCTTATCGGAAGTTTTAACGATTGGATACTAGATCCAACATACCAAATGAAAAAAGATGGCGACACTTTTTGGTTAACATTAAATGGATTAGACCCGGATACTGAGTATGCCTATCAATATTACATTGATTATAGCTTAAGAGTTGCAGATCCGTATTCTAAAAAAGTCCTTGACCCTAATAATGATCAATTTATTCCAGATGCAACATATCCAGATTTAATGGATTATCCTTCTGGAAAAACTTCTGGTAATGTTTCTACATTTCAAATTAATGAAACACCTTTTAACTGGCAAGTAAATACGTTTTCCAAACCTAATCAAGAAAATCTGGTAGTTTACGAAATGTTAATTCGTGATTTTACCGAAGATGATTCGTTTTTAGCAGCTATGACGCATTTAGATTATCTTGAAAATCTAGGTATAAATGCTATAGAATTAATGCCTGTGAGTGAGTTTGAAGGCAATGACAGTTGGGGATACAATCCTTCATTTCATGGGGCTTTAGATAAATATTATGGCACTCAAAACCATTTTAAAGCGTTTGTAGACGCTTGTCATGAAAGAGGAATTGCCGTAATTATTGATGTGGTGTATAACCATGCGTTTAGTCAAAGTCCTTTGGCTCAAATGTACTGGGACAGTGCAAGTTTTAAACCTACACCAGATAATCCTTGGTTAAATCCAGATGCAAAACATCCCTTTAATGTAGGATACGATTTTAATCATGAAAGTGACTACACGAAAACCTACGTAAAACAAACATTAAAATACTGGATTGATGAATTTAAGATTGACGGTTTTAGATTCGATTTATCAAAAGGATTTACGCAAACCAACAACCCAGATAATGTTGGTGCTTGGGGTAATCGTGATGCATCTAGAATTGCCATTCTTCAGGATTATGGCGACTATATTTGGAATAATGTATCACCTGATGCTTACTTAATTTTAGAACATTTCGCAGACAATTCTGAAGAAAAAGAACTTTCTGATTATGGCTTTATGTTTTGGGGAAATCTCAATCATAGTTTCAACCAAAACACTATGGGGTTTGCCTCAGATGCTAATGTATCCTGGTTATCCTACACAGAACGAAATTGGAACGATCCGCACGTAATTGGTTATATGGAAAGTCACGATGAAGAACGCTTAATGGTGAGAAACATCAATAATGGTAACGCTAATACAGAGCATGATACGAAAAACTTTCAAATAGCTCTTGACAGAATAGAAGCAGCAACTGCTATTTTTTATAGTGTTCCAGGGCCAAAAATGTTATGGCAATTTGGAGAGTTGGGTTATGATAAAAGTATCAATTGTGAAAACGATATTACTAATGGCAACTGTAGATTGGATAGAAAACCTGTTGCTTGGACTCTAAATTATGATGAAGATGAAGATAGATTAGACCTATATAACATCACATCAAAAATGATAAAGATGAAAACAGAGTATCCTTCAACTTTTAATACAAATGATTTTTCGTATAGTCTGGATGGTTTAGTAAAACGTATTAATCTAAATGATAATGCTGGCGACTTTGATGTTACGGTTATTGCAAATTTTGATATCGTTGAAAAAACAGTCGTTCCTAATTTTTCAAAAACAGGTACTTGGTACAGTTTACTGGATAACAACTCCCCTACTGAGGTTACAAATGTGTCTTCATCAATAACATTAGCTCCTGGTGAATATCGTGTTTATGGTAGTCAACCGGTTATCGATCCAAACGATTTAGATAGCGACGGTGTTATAAACTCTGAAGATAGTTGTGATAATACACCTATTGGTGCTTCGGTTGATGCAAATGGTTGCGAAATTTTTGTTTTACCTATCAATAATTTTAGGTTACAAATTGCAAGTGAGACTTGTAGAAGTAGTAATAATGGTATCATAGATATTACTACAGTTGAAAATTTAAACTATACAGCAACCGTTACTGGTAATGGCGTAAATAGCTCTGATACATTTACGACATCCTTTATTAAATCCAATTTAGAAGCTGGAGATTATAAAGTTTGTATAACAGTAGAAGGACAGTCTGATTATGAACAATGTTTTAATATCACCATTACAGAACCTGAAGATTTATCAGTGACTTCTAAAGTTATTGAGACTAAAAATGTTGTAGCCTTAAGTTTAAATGGTAGTGATAGTTATGTTGTGACTCTAAATGGTGTTACAACAGAAACCACAGGTTCTAATATTGAGTTAGCTTTACAATTTGGCGAGAATAATATCAGTGTAAAAACCAGTAAAGATTGCCAAGGCGTTTATGAAGAAACTATTTTTTATGGAGAACAAATGATGGCTTTTCCAAATCCTATTACAAATCAACTTAATGTGTATTTAGGAGATCAAAACAAAGAAAATAGTTCTGTAGAAGTATATTCAGTTTTAGGGAATAGGGTTTTCAATACAATTAGTAACGCACCTAGCTTAAAAATTGATACTTCTGGTTTTTCAAAAGGCATTTATATATTGAGAATAGCCACGAAAACTACTAATAAAAGCTTCAAAATAATTAAGAAATAATATGAAAAAGTCAATTAAATATATATTCGGAGGTGTTGTGCTTTGTATTTTTATGTTGAATTGTAGCAGTGGCGGTGGTGATGACACACCAGACCCAGGACCAGATCCAGGGCCTGGCACAATAAATCCACCAAGCGCTGCAACTTTAGCTTTTCCAGAGCAAAACTCTGAATGTACAACAGGTTCCAATTTAACTAGTACGGAAAGTACCATTGTTTTTAATTGGAGTGATGCAAGTAATGCAACTTCGTATCAGTTATTTGTTAAAAATTTGAACACCCAAAATACCGAGAATTACACATCCAACGTTTCAGAAAGAAGTGTCACTATTTTAAGAGGTACACCCTATTCATGGTATGTTGTTTCAAGAAATTCAGGCACAGAAACTGCGCAAAGTCCAACATGGAAATTTTATAATGCAGGAGAGGCAATATCATCTTATGCCCCATTCCCTGCAGAATTGGTAGCTCCTGCGCTTTCAGCAAAATTAGAGGCATCAACAACTAATATATCTCTTGAATGGAATGGAGAAGATGTTGATGACGATATTGAAACATATGATGTGTTTTTTGGAACCGCAAACCCTCCAACAGAGAAGGTATCAACTACAAGTAACACTAATGCTTCAGTAAATGTTAGTTCTGGAAACACATACTATTGGCGTATTATTACGCATGATCAACAGAATAATAATTCGGAATCACAAGTATTCCAATTTTCAGTTGAATAAATAAAACCTAAGAATTGATTAATAGCTAAAAGTCGATTGTTTAGTTTAGTTTGGTTATTGGTTGAAATAATTACTGATAACAATAAAAAAAGCTTCCTTTATTTGGAAGCTTTTTTGTTTGAAATAGCATTAAGAAAAATACTAAGGTAAATTAGTTCTATAATTAGGGTATTTTTGGAATATCATTTATTAAGCACTACTCATCCAATTGCTCAGGCATTAATATAAATTCAGCATAATTATTCATATTAAAATATGTATTTGCTGCTTCTTTAAACATATTAGAGTCTATTTTGTTTATACTTTCCTCATAATCTAAAATTGATTCAAAATTTAATCCATGCATGTAAGACTCTTTGAGTTTATAGATCCAATATTGGTTATACTCTAAAGCATCTTTTGCATTCGTAAGTTCTGCTTCTTTTATTTTATTTACATCAGTGTCTGAGGCACCGTTTCTTTTTATCTTATCGATTTCCTCTAAAACTTTTGTGATTAACTTATTTACATTATCAGGGTCACAAGTAAATCTTATATTTAACCTATACCAATCATATGGTCTATCTGCAGCAAACCCAGAAACTTGAGTACCATAAACTCCAGCCATTTTTTCACGCAACTCTTCTGTTAACTTTATTTTGAGTAATTTTCCCAAGAGACTTATTTTTTTCTTCTCTTCCAATGAAAATTTAAGCTGGCCAACAAAGCGCATATCTACTTTACTTTTGTCATCTACGCCTTTTATTGTAGTATCTTTAATGATACCATGTGTATATCTTAGCCCGATATCTTTCCAATTACTTTTTTTATTTAAATCTGAAGGCAGGCTTCCTAAATATTGAGATACATAATCCTTAAGTTGATCTATTTGAAAACTGCCTACAAAAACAAATGTAAAGCCATTAGCAAACGAAAACCGTTCTTTATAAAAATTGAATGCATCATCAAGATTTAGATTTTTTTCGATGTCTTCTTCCGAAAGTTCTGTTGCTCTCAAATGGTTTTTAGTCATTATATCACTTATCCTATTATCAAAATAAATACCAGGAGTCTTGTCTTGGTCTTTGGCGATAGACTTCATGTTTTCTTTAAATGAATTAAAAATATTTTCATCCTTATTTGGACTCGTAAAATACAGGTGAGTCATTTGAAATAAATCTTCAAAATCTTTGTTTGAACTGATACCTGAAAATAAATCATCGTAAAAGTTAATACGCGGCGTTACATTAAGTGTTTTCCCCATATTAATCTTTTTTAAGTCAGTTGGAGAAATACCATTGACACCACTTCGAGACACTATGGTTCCAGCATTTCTAGCAGATATATATAACGAATCTGGCACCACCGAACTACCTCCTGGCCTAAAACCTGACATTGAAATCAAATCATTTTGAAACTGAGTTGGTTTAGCTATTACAGTAATCCCATTTTGTAATTCCCAAGTGGTAACATCCATCTTTTCATTGTACAGCTCATTTATAATTTTTCCAGATATAGGCAACTCATCCATTAACTTGGCATTAGCCAATTCATCTTTATAAGGACTGATGTTTTTTGTTGCTACGTCTTCTAAAATCTGTGAAATTTCATCTTCTGTTGGTGGTGTAAAACTTGATTTTTCTACAGCGTTTAAAACAATAGCTATGTTATCATCCCTCACCCACTTTTTTGCTACGCTATTTACCTCATCTAATGTAATGGTTGGCAATACGCTTTTATAAAATTCATAGTTAAACGCTTCACCAGGAATAGGATCGTTATCTGTAAAATTATCTATATACTGCTCAATGTAAAATCGCGTAGATAGCTTTCCTTTTTCTTTTTTAAGCATATCTGCCCTATTTAACATAGATGCTTTATAGCGTAGTAATTCGCCCTCGGTAAAACCAAATTTTCTGGCACGCTCACTTTCTATTAACAAAGCACTGATGCCATCATTTACTTTATCTTCATTAAGATTAACCCTTAAATAATAGCAATCCATATTAGCCAGAAAGTTGCCAATCCCAGCTGTTGCAGATAAAAATGGAGGATCTGGCTTTGTGGTGAGTTCATCAAACCTCTGTCTTAACATTCCAGAATACAGCGCATTTAAAACTTGTTGTCTGTAATCCTTTAAAGTTTTTATAGCTTCTTCTTCTCTTTTAATATAAACTGTAAATTGAATACCACGAGCTTCTTTATCTGTGATTACAGTAATTTTGGTGTTTTCATTATTGGGAATTTTATAGTATACTCTTTCTTTTGAAGCTTCGTGAGGCTTGATACTTTCAAAAATGTCTTTAACCTTTTCTTCAGTTTGGTTGACATCAAAATCACCCACAAGCACCAAAGCCATTAAATCTGGACGATACCAATCGTTGTAGAATCGCTTCATCACATCATACTCTGAATTCATAATAACATCTAAAGTGCCTATTGGCAACCGCTCTGCGTAGCGTGAATTATTCGTTAATACCGGTATCGATTTATAATACATGCGCATGCGTGCACCACTTCTTGCTCTTAATTCTTCAGCCACTACGCCACGTTCGTTATCTATCTCTTCATGAGAAAATGTAATACCATCTGCCCAGTCTCTTAACACTTGCAAACTAGTGTTAAGTGTAGATGCATCAGTTGGTACAGATAATTTGTAAACAGTTTCATCAAAACCAGTATGTGCATTTAAATCTGCTCCAAACTCAATACCTAGACTTTGAAGGTAATCGATAAGTTCGTTTTTTGGAAAAGACTTTGTACCATTAAATGCCATGTGCTCTATAAAATGAGCTAGTCCCAACTGATCTTCATCTTCAAGTATTGAACCCGCTTTAAGTACTAAACGTAACTCAGCTTTATTGGCTGGTTTTGCATTGTGCTTAATGTAATAAGTAAGCCCATTACTTAGCTTTCCTATTTTGACTGATGGGTCTGCTGGGATTTCTTGATTAAGGTCTTCTATTTGCGCAAATATATTATGCCATGTAAAGCATAAAAAGGTTATTAATATTACTGTTTTGTTTTTCATGATTGATGATGGGTTAAATTTTTATATATGATATTATTCTTAGTTTGGACTTATAAATAAACTATCCTCTACCTTTGGATTTAGCTCTATTGATTTAATAATTTCAACAGATTGTATAGCAGAGTTTTTGTACTTGCGTTCTACCCTAAATGGAAAAAATAAATCCTCAACTTTTTTATAATCAGACACATATTCTTTTACTAATTTTCCTCGAGCTAAGCCAACTTTTTCTTCCCTAACTATTAGTATTGGCAAATAAGTTTTTGTATCAAAATAATAGAACTCAATATTGTCCTCAACTTGTCCATTAATATAAAGTGGGAGTTTAGTTAATTGTAATACAAAGCATAGAGTTTCATTAATAGTTTCTTTGCCTAGTAACGTTATTTTAAAACCTTTTTCTTTATAATCAATAAATGGATTTAAGAAATCTAATTTTTTAAGTCTTATTATTTCAGTTTCATCATCACTTTGCAACTTTGGTTTTCTTTGAGAAGAGTAATGCCTCCAAGCTACGTTCCCATCAAACGCTGATTCAATATTTTGTTCGCCTTTGACTACATAAGTAATTAATTGCTTGCCATTTTTTAAACGAATAACCTCTATCGAATCTATATAGCTGGCTTTAGGTACATCTTTAATTATCTTTACACCCTCTACCTTTCTTAAATTATTATAGCCTCCAATATTCTCTATATAGTTATAAATGATAATTTCTGCGGTTTGCCCATTAAGTATATTCATTTTTAGCACACAAATCATAACTATCATTACTATTCTTCTCATAATATTTATTTTAGTCTATTTTCACTTTTTTATCTCTTCCTTTTCCCTAAGTCCCCAAACTTCCAACTAAAATTTAGCATAAAGTATTGTCGCAAAACTGTACTTTGAGAATCTAAAATTAAATTGGTAGTAGCTATTCTTTGTGCATTGGTATTTTGATTTAATAAATCATAAACTTTTAAAGTTAAGAGTCCTTTATCTTTGAACATAGTATAAGTTATAGATGAATTCCAAAACCATGAACTCTTTTGAAATCCAGCTGGCACATTAGGGTTAAGCTGATAACGTATATCGTTTCTCCATTCTAACCTTTTCGGAGCATACGTAATTGTGTTTATGCCTAAAGAATGCTGTGTGAATCTTTGTTTTTCAAAAGTATCTAAATCAAAATCGGTCTTTGAAAAGGAAACCCTGTAGCTTGGGTCAATTTTAACGACATCTTTCCATTCAAAAGTGGCACCTACCTTTGGAATAACAGACGTTGTTTGTGAGCTATATTGTGTATCATTAAAAAAATTGACACTTTTTATTGTCACTGAATTCATTCCAATAATTAATTTAAGACTTCTAGCAGGGTCTATCTTTATTTTTTTATTATAATTGGCTGTCATGAAAAGATTATAGTTTCCATTTACGTTTGTAAATGTTGTATTTCTAACAAGGTTGTCATTAATACTATTTTTGGAAATTACCTGATTTTCCATAAAATTTATCATTATTCTAGCATTAAAACTAGTGCTCTTTTCTATATTGAACCTATTAAAACCTACCATAAAAGCGTGATTATTCGTTGGTTTTAAATTTGGATTACCAATAGTAATATTTAATGGGTTTGTTATATCTTCAAAAGGTTGTATTTGGCTAATATCTGGAGGTTTATTTTGTAAACTATAGCGTAAATATGTAGATACTTTCGGATTAAACTTATAATAAAAATGACTAGCCAACTCTAAAGCATTAAAATTTCTTTTTAAATCAAAATTTGGACGAAGTTTATCCTGGTTTTCAAGCGTTTGAAATACATAACCACTTTCTATACTTACGTTCCATGTATCTCTTACATAACGCAATGCTAAAGCAGGTTTATTTCTAATGTTATCAGAAATAAAATCTGTGCTTAACTGATTATTAAACGTTGAATATTGATTCGTAATACTATCAAAATCGAATGTACTTTTTATACTTTCTCTTTTTTCTTTTCGGTAATCGTATTTAAAATCTAAAAAGAACTTTTTATCAACAATAGAATGTCTATATGTTAATTGGGCTTCTAAACTATTGAAGCTTAAATCTCCATCAGTAAATTGATTTTGATTAATTGTTGATGAATTTAAAATTTCAGTAGTGGAAATGTTATAATCATCACTTTCCGAATCATTAAATTGATTTCTCATAATAAATTTTATAAATGACCCTTTTTTTCCTAATCTTTTTGTTAAATCAAGTTTATTGTTAAAGTTTCTATCGATTTTTTCATTAGTAATTATACTATTTGATCTATTGATTAAAACATTACTCTCATCTAATGATTCTTGATCTCTTGTATAGAATTGATTGTTTTTAACTAAAATAAAAGTGGGAGCAATATTTATCAGCAATGTAGAATCTATTACTACATCAAATTTTAAATTAGCTGTGTGCTTCTCTTTATCGTTAATTGAGTTTGTAACAGAATTTGAGAAAAACCTGCTATCTGGTAATATATTTTCAGAATTTCTAACTGATTTGTTTTCTGAATTACTTTCTGATAAAAAATAATCTGAGTTTAGTTCTGCATCTTTACCAAATTCATCGGCATACGAAGTCCCAAAAGCATTAGATTTTATGATGCCTTGGCTGCCAATACCTCCAAAGTTAAACCCACCCAAACCATTCGATGTAAGGGCTATTGATTGTGTACCTCTAAAGTTATATCCTGGTGCGTTTATATTGTTTCCAGTAACCAAAACGCCTATTTGTTTGTCATTGTTAAAGTGATTTGCAATAGTTGCATATTCATTGCGTTTATCAGTCCCTAAACCTCCAACCAAACGTCCAAACCAACCTTTACTATTTTCTTCATTTGTAGTTAAGTTTACTGTTTTGTTTTCTTGAGCACCTTTCTCACCGGCAAATGCCTCCGATTTTGTTTTTGTATCACTAACCTGTACCTTATCTATTATATCTTTAGGTAAATTTCTTGTAGCAATTGTTGGATCATCACCAAAAAAAGTTTTTCCGTTTAACAAAACTTTATCTACAGGTTTTCCATTTATTGTAATTTCTCCTTCTTCATTGACTTCAAAACCAGGTAATTCTTTTAATAAATCTTCAACGGTTGCATCTTTTTTAGTTTTAAAAGAACTTACATTGAATTCTATGGTATCTTTTTTAATAGTAACAGGTGCACGTGACTTAATCAATACTTCATCTAATAAATTTGTATCAGGTTTAAGAATAATAGTTCCTAATTGAAAATCTTTTTTGGTAAGTGTAAGCTTATAAGAATAAGGCTGATAACCGATATGGGATATAAACAGGTTTAACTCTTTTTCATATGTTTTACCTTCTAAAAAAAAATTTCCTTTTTTGTCTGAAATAGTATAAGTAACTACAGAGCTATCTTGAACTTTTTCTAAATGTACAGTAGCTGACTCTAATGGCATACTTTCGTAAGATAGAATAGTTCCAGTAATCTTAAAAGAAGTTGATTGAGCATATAAAACCATACTAAACAAAAAAGTAATTAATAGAAAGAGGTATTTCATTAGAGCTTTTCGATGATTGAAATATTTATCAATTTTTATATTCGAATAATGCAGTTAACAAACTTATATTTGATATTGATTTGAGGACAATTACGTTGAATCTAAAAAATCAGTTATAAGCTTAAATAGATGGCGCTATTTATAATTATCAACTCTTAGTCATAATTTTTCATAATGCTTTTGATAAAAAAATAGGACTCCAAACTATTGGGGACGTTAAGAGCCCTATTCAAAAATTGACTAACTCAAACATTAAATAAGTTTATTCGTAACCTGGATTTTGATCTGCAATAGATATACTACCGTTACCTTCTATTTCTTGTTCTGGTATAGGTAAAATATATTGATTGGAACTTATGATGGTAGGCTTTAAGGTCATAGCCTTATCAAAGCGAATAGCAGCAAACCATTCACTACCATTTTCGAAGGCCAATTCTCTTGCTATTTCATTAAAAATATCATCTTTAAGCTCATCCATATTCGTTGCAGGTGTATCACCAATTCCTGCTCTGTTCCTTACTATATTTAAAGGTGCACTTGCATCGGCAAGAGTTGCATTACTAAACGCTAATCCTTCCGCTTTAATCAAATACATTTCTGATAGACGTAAGAAATAAGTTGGTCTAAAATTATCAGCATCATTTGTTTTTAAAACTGTAGCTCCATTATATGTAAATGGCCTTCTAGGATCAGCATCCATTAAATCAGCAAACCACGTATTACCTGCTCTTCCAAAATAAAATCGTTTTCTGTTATTATCCTCCGAATCTGAATTCTCGTCACGATAGGTCATAAAAATCATTTCTGAAGAATTAAGACCATTACTGAAAGCTGTTTCAAAATCTACTTCTAAGCTTCTTGTACCGTCATTAATAACGTTATCTGCTAAAGTTGCAGCTTCTGCATACTGACCTTGAAACAATAGCACTTTTGCTTTTAATGCTTTTGCAGCAGTTTTGGAACTTCTATAAGTAACACTAAAATCTGGAGCATCAGATATTGCTATATCTAAGTCTGATATAATTTGAGCATAACACTCTGCCACTGTACTTCTGGGTTTATCTCTACTAACATAATTTGATGGTTCGGTTCTTAAAACCACACCCAAATTGCTATTTACATCAAAAAATTGCCCAAAATATCTGAGTGCATCAAACGTTGCCATTGCTCGTAAATAATGTGCCTCTCCTAAAATTTCTCTTCTACTTTCTTCAGTAATTAAATCACTTGATAATTGTTCAGTTTGCACAATAGAGTTATTAGCTAGGTCTATCACTTTATAAAAAACAAGCCAATAGTCTCTAACAAAAATATTATCAAATTGTAGTTCGTTCTCAGAAAACTGTGCATTAATTGTACCTAGTCCAGATCTACTCATAGAGCCTATCATAGCACTTGGTATAAGTTCTGAAAACATATAATATTTGTCAGTTGTCCTTGCAGTAATTGTAGTATATACCCCATTCAATAATGCTCTAGCATCGGTTTCATTTTCTACTACATTTTCAGCTACCAAATTATTTGGTGGGTCGTTCTCTAAAACATCCACGATTTCACACGAATAAATTAGAAGTAATATGATGATATATATTGATGTTTTTTTCATAATTATGTTTTTTAAAATCCTATTCTAACACCTGTTGTAAATACCTTAGCAATCGGAAAACGATTGATATCTCTTCCTGCACTAATATCATTATTAAATAAGTTTGAAGCCTCCGGATCTGCTCCTGGGTAATTCGTTATAGTAAACAGGTTTTGTGCTGCAACAAAAATTGAAATATTATTAAAATATTTTAACTGTTTTAAAGTCTCTTTTGGGAGAGTATAGCTTAAATTAAGAGTTTTAAGTCTTAAATATGATGCATCATAAACATAGTGCGATGATATTCTATCATTGTTATTAGGATCAAAATAAACAAGTCTAGGAATATTAGTATTAGTATTTTCTGGAGTCCAAGCGTTTAATGCGCTGACATCTTTATTTTCCCCAACAAAAGTGCTTGCAAAATTTGTATCTCGTGCTAGGCCAAAAGCATGCACATCATTACCTACTGAAAACGTGAAAAACGTGGATAATTGAAAACCTTTATAACTAAGTGTACTATTAAACCCTCCAAAAAAGTCTGGTTGTGTATCACCTATTGTTTGTTGATCTAAGCTAGTAATTCTGCCATCAGGCACGCCGTCTGGCCCAGTTATATCTCGGAACTTTACATCTCCTGGTGATGTTTGTGCATTTTGATATGTACCTGTTGGAGATGCTGTGTTTAAATCGTCTATTTCTGATTGATCTTGAAACAGTCCTTCAGAAACATATCCAAAAATAAGTCCAATAGGGCTTCCTTCCTTTAGTCTACCACCACCAGGAAAACCTGTTAAAAAGCCATCTTCACCTTTAAAATCATCAGAAATTCTGGTCAATTCATTTTCATTTTTACTCACATTTAAGGATACATTCCAGTTAAAATCTTTTGTCCTTAAAATATCCCCTCTTAATTCTAGTTCTAGACCTGTGTTTTTCGTATCCCCAATATTGGCGATAATTCTATTAAAGCCTGTACTTCCAGGAGGAATAGCCGTAAACAAAGCATCTTTAGTCTCTTTAGAATAATAACCAAAACCACCACTAAATCTACCTTCGAACATTGAAAAATCAATACCAAAATCTATTTGCTCAGTAGTTTCCCATTTCAAACGTGAATTACCTAATTGTGTTGCAATTATGGAAGGGTCTGGTCCGTAATCATCAGTTTCAAAAAGTGTTCTCCATGCATATTCTCCAAAATCTTGTTGTCCAGTAGTTCCAAAACTAGCTCGTAACTTTAGTTCGTCAAGAAATCTACTATCTATTAAAAACTCCTCATTAGAAATTCTCCAAGCTACAGCAGCAGCAGGAAAAAAAGCGTATTGGTTATCTGGTGCAAATCTTGAAGATCCATCAACTCTTGCGGAAACTGTTAGTAAATATTTACTATCATAATCATAGTTGACTCTTCCGAAATAAGAAGATAACCCAGAACCAACTTCTAAGGAAGAACCATCAGTAAATATTGTTGCGCTAGATATGTTAGTTAACACTTCATTAAAAAAACCTTCACCCCAAGCTTTTACATTGGAGCTTTTATTCTTTTCGAATGATGCTCCTAGAACTGCATTAATATTATGCAGTCCGAATAACCTATCATAAGTTAATGTAGTTTGTAATAGTGTATTTGTACTTCTACTTCTACTCTCTTGAGCATAACCATCTCCGTTTCCTTGTAGCCTACTCCATCCTCCTGTGCTTGTAAAAAGTGGATAAAAACTTTGTTGGTTTCCTGCATTATAATTTAATGAGAACAAGGTTTTTATATGTAAACCATCTGCTAACTTTAAACGCGTATACAATGAACCTAGCAGTAATAACGTTTTATTATTATTAGTTGCTTTTGAACGCGCCACTGGGTTTTCCTGATTAAACTGGGTGGAGAAAGAAAAATTACCATCTTCATCAAAAACTGGAAGGTCTGGTCTAAAATTATAAATAAGCTGTGTAAGTCCACCATCTGTAGCATCCTGATCAGTTGACGATACATTTAACCTGGTACCAAAAGTCCAATCATTACTGATTTTTGTATCTAAATTTAAATTGAATGAATACCTATCAAATCCTGTATTATCAAAAACGCCATCTTGGGTAAGTACTCCAAGAGATGTACTATACCTAGTATTTGAAGAGCCACCAGTTACATTTAAATAATAATTTGTGGAAATTGGACTACCTGGACTTACTTCATCTTCCCAATTCGTATCAGCAGTACCAAAATAGGACCCATCCAAGATAGCACGAGCGAAAACATCATTACGAGTTCCATTTTCCACAGCCGTAGTCCATAAATCTCTAAATTGTTGTGCATTTAATACTTCAAGGGTTTGTGCATTTTGTGTAGTGAGCGAAGCACTAGCATCAAACCTCGCCTCCATAGAATAATTTCCTTGCTTAGTATTAATAATTATAACTCCATTTGCAGCCCTAGACCCATAAATAGCTGCTGCAGAAGCATCTTTTAAAATACTTATAGATTCTATATCTGCAGCATTAATATTTCCTAATGGTGTACTAATGCCTTCTTGGGCTAATTCATTTCCAAGGGTTCTTCCTTCTGGGCCACCAATTGGAATATTACTATTAGGTGCTACCGGGATACCATCAATAACATATAAAGGCTGATTTGAACCTAACAATGATGTATTTCCTCTTATTCTTACCCTTGCTGCAGAACCCGGTTGCCCAGAGGAACTTGTTACATAAACACCAGCTACTTGACCTTGCAATGCATTATCTACATTTATTGTAGGAACTTGATTTGTTATATTCTCTACATCTACAGTTCCAACAGATCCTGTTAAATTTTCTCGTTTTACTTTTCCATACCCAATAAGTACGACTTGATCTAATCCCTGATCCTTGGGTTGCATTGTAACATTAATTACAGATTGCTCACCAACTATAATTTCTTGTTTTTCATAACCTAAATATGAAAAGACTAAAATATTCTCTGGGTCTGGTACATCTATATCATAATTACCATCAAAATCTGTAGCTGTGCCTTTAGTTGTCCCTTTTATCAGTATGGTTACTCCTGGCATTGGAACACCATTTTCATCTTTTATATTCCCAGATATTGAGCGTTGAAAACTTATCTTGTATTTAGATTTATCTCTTATCAGAATCACGTTATTCTTGGTAACGACTATATTTAAATTCTTACCTAGTAGGCTTTTTTTAAGAAGTTTGTTTATGCCTATTCGTCCTTTTTTGAGTTCGACTTTTGGAGCATTCTTAAATAAATCTTCGTGATATATAAAACTATAATCTGTTTGTCTATCAATTATTTCAAATACTTCATCAACACTTATCACCTTATCTTCTTCAATAATAACTCTACTATTCTGAGATAAAGTGAGAGATGGTGTTAAGCTAAAAAGAGCAGTACAAAATAAAAATACAAACGTTCGCATAATGAACATTAGGGGAACTTTTCCCAATAGAGAAATAGTTCTGGTTAATTTAATTTCCATAAATTTGAAAGTTATTGGTTAGTTAAATGTTTAATTAATTAATACACTTAAGGGGGAAGTAGTAAGAAACTGTCCAGGTATAAACTACTTTCCTCCTTTTTATTTTCTAAGTATTATATTATCATAGGCAATAAAGTTTTTTGAGTTAAATTATATTCTTGTGGTTTATCATAATGTATTTAATCGTCTATCTAAGTGTTACTACTTTTTTATTAATTTCATAATTATTGATTGTATTGGTGCTTTTTATAGCTGATAGAATATCTATAATACTTTGATTTTTACTTAGGGTTCCTATAAATTTTTCATTTTTAAGCGCCTCGTCTTCAAATCGCACATCTATATCATACCATCTTGATAATACTATCATTATTTCTTCAAGAGATTTTCTTCTAAAACTAAAAACACCTTCTCGCCATGATACTTCCATATAAACATCTATATCTGAAACTATAATGTTGTTGTTGCTTCTATCTATAATGGATTGCTGATTTGGCGATAAACCTTGTTTCATAATAGCATTGCTCACCATAACTTTTCCTTCAACTAATGTTGTTAGAACCTCTACTTCATCTTCATAAGCTTTTATATTAAACTCTGTCCCTAATACCTCAACATCTTGTTTATGATGATGCACCTTAAAGGAAGCTCCATTATGATGTGTGCTAGGAGAAACATCAAAGTAAGCTTCGCCATAAACTAGTTCTACTTGTCGCGCCTCATTAGGCTTAAATGTAACTGGATACTTTAATTGAGAATCTGAATTCAACCATACTTTTGTACTGTCTGATAATTGAACAAAAAATTGCCCTCCTCTAGGTACCGTTAAATAATTGTAAACTACGTTGTCATGTATTGGCTTGTTATCATTGACTTTTTTATTCATTTTATAAACAAGCCTCTCGCCATTACTAACGATATCATTTAATTGATAAGATTCTCCTTGTTTTAATTTTATCTGTAAACCATTTTCTAAAGTAAGTGTGGCTTTATACGTTCCTGTCTCTACTTGATTATCAACAATAATAGGTGTCTCTATTAATCTTTCTTTGTTTAATATCTTAGTATTAAATATATAACCCAATCCAAAAGCTACTGCTATTACAGCTGCGTACTTAAGAAATTTATACCTGTTTTTTCTGTCCCTGCGTTCTATTTCTTTAATTCTAAGTCTAATAGCTTTTTTGATTTCCTGCTTATTTTCAATGTCTTGATTAGTGTCATTCATAACCTTATTAACAGCTGTATTTATCTTGATATATTCCAGAAATAAGGTTTTATTTTCCTCATTTTTAATCCAACGCTCTAATTGTTGCAATTCTTCAAAATTTGCATCATTAGATAAGAATTTGGGAAGTAATTTGTCTATCATTGAATCTTATAACTTTTTACTTGTTATATTTTTGAGACGAAACTAAAAGTCTTATACCCTGAGTGAGATTAAAAAAAAAGTTATATTTGAGTTAAATTTTCTTCATTTTCTCTCTTGAAAAACAATTTTAAAAACCATGATTACCTCTTAAAACGTCTTGAAAAAGGAGATGAAAAGGCTTATATGTATATGGTTGACATTTACTATAGTGACTTGTTTAATTATGCAAAAAATCTGTCTAGAGACCATTATCGAGCAGATGATATTGTGCAAAATGTTTTTATTGTAGTTTGGGAAAAACGCAAGAGATTAAGGCACATTGCTTCTCTAAAAAAATTCTTATACAAATCGGTATACAATGAATTTATAGATCTTTATAGAAAGGATGTGGCAACTACAGCTTTAGAAAAAAAGTATATTGAAGAAATGGACCTTTATCTTGAAAAAACTAGCGAAAAAGAATTTAATGACTTGGTTAATCTTATAAAACAAGAAATTGAATCGTTACCTCCGAAATGTAAAGAAACATTTTTATTGAGTAGAATGGAGGGCCTATCTTATGTTGAAATATCAAATTATTTAAAAGTTTCTATAAAAACCGTAGAAACCCATATGAGTAAAGCATTTAGGATTCTTAGGGAGAAAATTGGTAAAAATAATAGCACTATCTTATTTATATTAACTAGACATCCCTTAAAGATATTTCATACCTAAATCGTTAAAGAAAACCAATGTATTTAGAGCAACTTAAAATGTTATAGATATCGATTTAACTCCTATTTAAGGTGACCGATACATCATTAGAGTTTTCAAAAGGTAAATCTACCTCAACTTCTTCATCATTTATTGACACGCTTACCTTAATTTCATCATCTGTTATACTAATTATCTTAGTAGTAATATTAGGTGCTTCGCTCTCGTAGGGCACTAATAACCAAGCCAATACTTCATTAGGTTTTGACTTACATGTATATTTTGTATTTGGTGTAGGTTCAAAGATATTATACTCTCTACTATACCAAGCTCTAACAGGGTTTTCTTCTCCTTTTTCTACCTTGATTGTAAACTTTTGATTTGTAATAGGTATAACTTTTAAGTTCCCTCTATCGTTTTCAGTTTTTACAACAGTTCCATCTACTTTAACATTATTTCTAGGATGCCATATCCAATTGATATCTAAATTCCTTTTTCTATCTGAGGTAATCTTATCAGCTACTAGCCAAAATTTATTTTTCACATAAGCTAAAGCTCGCGTATGAGTAGCTTCTCCTTCTAAATTTTCATAAAAAGACATACTTGCCGAAGCATAATCGTAGGTTTTAGCGAGCTTATAATTTTTAGTATCAATGGCTTTTTTTGCCATACCTTCATACTTGGATTGACTTTTCCCATCTATACAAATGGTATTATGACCAAAACTGCTTAATGCATATTCTCTAAACTTCTTTGCTATTTCTCCAGAATAAGCAAAGCGACCACTATCTACCAAAAGATCTCTTCCGTAAGCGTGTATAGAAATGTGTAGTTTGTCTTTATGTTGATGTGTACTTCCATATGGACCAATATCAAAGAAAGACCAATGCGCGTCTTTATGGAACCCGTTTCTGGAAATTAAATGACCAGCCCATGGATAAATGTAAGATGGACCATCTGTAGGTTTTATACCTTCTTTACCATTGGTCGCTATGTATATAAGTTCTGGCGTGTCATATTTTTTGGCATTTTGAATAGTAAAATCTCTATCATCTGCTAAATCGCCATCATTATTCAAGATACGCATACCATTTGGGCGCATTGTTTTTGCTGTATACGCTAACATTTTTTTGATTGTACTTTCCAATTCATCTGTTATAGCTACACCTACATCATTACAGACAGCTTCAAACTCTAAAAAATTCTCTACCGCTACTCTGTGGTAGTGTGAGGTTAATTCGTTTTGAACGCCATCAGGATACGTTTGATTTTTTGAACTCCATGTGAGTTTATTCATGGCATATTCCATCCATTCAGGTGACTTTTTATATTCAGGAAAATAACCTGCTACATTAGCTAAACCAGAAATCTCCATTGCTAGCCAATTACCACCTATATGAAAATTTCTATTGTAATGAGCATGATCTGGAAGACTTGCCAACATCAACAATCGTGTAGCATCAGAGATGTATTTTGTATTCCTAAACTCATAAAAAATCTTTGCCCAAGCTTTTGCTCTAAAAGAAATCTCTAATCCTCTCCATAAAACACCCCACTCTTGTTTTTCAGGATAAGGCCAGCTTGCAGTTATAAAATCTTTTAAAAAAGCATCAATGTAATTCGCGTATTTAGGATTACCTGTATTAAAAAAACATGTACGCATGGTATCTAATTGATGATGTCTATTTGAAATCATTGCCCATTCTTTCTCATTATATTTTCCTGTATAGTACCAGTCTCTATGTCCATTTTCTAAAATAGGAACTTTATTTGCCACATTCTGTACAATAAAAATATCATCTAAAATGTGACCGACTTTTGGATCTGTCTTATCCGATATCTGCGGGATACTTCTATACATCCACTTTGGCATTTCTTTAGTATCGTAATACCTTAATATTTCTTTAAGAGCTATATTTTTTTTTCCCTTTTCAAAAGCTATTTTAGCCTTTTTGAGCCCCTTATAATCAAGATTTATAGCACTGAATATTGAGTCTACCTGGGATGGATAAGTTTCGTAAAAGTCTTCAACAGAATTTATAGTTTCCCATACTTTTTGTGCATTTAACGTTACGTAAGACAAACAAAATATAAAGATTAGTAATGATTTATAAAACTTCATAAGTTTTTTAATATGTAAAATAAAATTATAGCATGTATAAGTTTTATTGAATTTTTAATTAGAAAAATTCAAACTAAAAAATAATTTTATAACCTTAATTATGCATAAGATCTTTTATTAACCCCTCAACACCTAAACTACTAACATAAATTGTAAATACCATAATCAATATAAGTATAATGATATCATGTATTTTGTTTACATGCGATTTCATTAATGATTTTTTGCAAGTTAAATAAAACACTGATCCAACAGTAATTGGTAACACTATAGCTATACTAGCCTGTGATAGCATCAAAATAAATACTGGTCTAAAACCAAAACCTATACCTAAAATACTAGAAAGCGTTAGAAGCAATACAATTAGACGGGATGTTATCGTTTTTGTATTTCTTTCTTGTTCTCTATAATCAATAATTAACCAAGGAATCACCAATGTATTGGGTAGATGAGAAGATAAACCAGCTGCAAGAATACCAATAACAAAAACAGCAAGTGCCGCTTTACCGGCTATAGGTTCCATAAGTGGAATCATTTCTGCAACATTATTTAGACTTAACCCTTGAACATTTAATGTTGAGGCGGCTGTAATTAATATTGCAGCACTAATAATAAACATTAAAGACGCACTTACAAAAGCATCACGTTTTTGAACTTTGTTATCCGACATATCCCAACCTGTATCTTTTACAATTTGCGACCTAATTACAAATGCAAATACAGAGACTGTTGTACCTACCATACCAGCTATTATAATGAACGGACTATTATCACTACCTTCTGCTGTTTCAGGAAATCTTGGAACAAACCCTTTTGCCAATTCAGATATTGACGGAAAATTTACAAACATGGTTGTGATAAAAGCTAGAGCCATTATAGCTACTAAAACGGCTAATATTTTCTCAAATAAATCATAATTACCAACCCAAATAAGTATGTAAATTAAGGCACCTATAATAATAGCCCATACTAGAGATGAAATATGCCATGGTAATACAGCCAAAGACCATTCTTCCATTACATCTGCCATTATTCCTAATAAACCTGTAAGAGCACTTACTATTATTGTACATAAGGCAACAATCAAAACAATAGCTAAAGCGGGATGAATATGCTTTTTAATACCTTGAATAACCGTTTCTTTGGTCACCATCGTATAGCGACTAAATAATACGATTAAATAGTATGTCATTAGGCAACTTACCAATACAGTCCACAGCAAATCTAAACCAAAGTTAGCGCCAGCTTTTGACATAGAAGTTACACTTCCTGTTCCTACATTATACCCAATTAAAAAGATTCCTGGTAAAACGCTTATGAGTAGTTTTTTAAATTTCGACATACTTAGTTGTTTTATCTAACTCATTATGAATTAGAATCTTGTAAAAATTAAAAGCTATTGTACTGCTTTTAATTTGTATGTAATTTTGTTGTCTTTAAAATCAACATAAAGCGGGCTTGCTATACCATTTCTGTGATTTAATTTTTCTTGCGAAATAGTGAGATTAACATTTTGAGGGCTTTCAATACTCAAATTTATACCTTTACCATTTAATGTAAGTGATACTGAATTATTGCTTTTTTCTATATTAACATCGTTGGTCCCATCATTAATTAGCATAGGCCAAAGTAATTTTTTAGCTCCGGTAATTCCTGTAAATTCATCTGTCACAGTGATACCATCATCATTGATAGAAATAATCTCATCAACTTTAGTGGATTCAGACAATTTGTAGCTAATACTAAACTTCACTTCAGCAGCTGTTTCCTTTAATATAGTTACTTCTGGTTTAGGCTCAGTATATTTTGCTAATGAAACCCATTTCCCTTCTTTATCGCGCCACATTGGTCCCAAAGCCATTACATTACCCTTTCCACCAAATAACTCTGCAACACCATCAGATGGACCTAGTTGTGGATGTCCTCCTTTTAAATGTACACGAATAATTCCTGTTGGGTTATATTTTTGATCGCCTTTGGTATCATATTCAATATAATTTCCTTTGAAATTTGCAAATACTTTATGAAAAGGTTCCACTACTGGTAATACAAATTCTCCAATATCTGCTGGCGCAGGAAGTTCTTTTATATTGTCATTAGAAAATTGCCATGCTTGAGCTAACATAGACATAGCTAACATATTATAACATGTATGTACTGAATATCTTTCATACCCATGCTTTTTTTCTATTTGAAACTTATTTTTAACAATATATCCAGAGCCATCTTCACGAATCCAATTAGCTATAGAACCTAGAGATAACATCGCACCCCTTTTAAATGCACTAGCTTCTTTGGTAAGTCCGATTTTAGCATAAGCAGCAGCATAGATTTCAAAAACAACACATTGTTCTGCTTCATTCCAAATGTGATGACTACTTCTAAAACCAGCTGGTAATTCTCCAAAAGGTGATTGCATAAATAAAGAAGTCCATGCGCCTCTCCATAAATTATCTCTCAGTACTAAAAAATGCTCTCCAGTGTAATCAAACTGCAACATTCCATTTAAATAATGTCTTGCAAAAAGGTCGTATGCAAATGGGTTACCATGTTCATCATACATTCCTAAATCTGTAAAATTACCTAGTTGATACTTGATCATTCGTTCATGATATTCGGGAGATGTAAAGCCTTCTTTAGCTCTTAGAAACTCTCCAGAAGCATGTACTAAAATCCAGTTGAGATTTCTCTTCTTATTATAGAATTCGTATACTTTTGAAATATCAATAGTTCTTATTTTTTCATCCCACGATTTCACTAAATCTGCATTGGCAATATCTTTAAACATTATATATGCAAGCATTACAGGCCACGTATAAAAGTCACCATGATTTCCATTTACAGTATCGTTTACCATATCATCAAGTGACGCACTTAAGGCCTTCATACCACTTTTAGCAAGTGGACTATCTTTATCTATGTTAGAAGATGCTACTAAAACTGATATAGCATGTGCAAAACAAGGAGTTGTATAATATTTTTCGATGTTTTCAACCGGATCTATAATACGGCCACTCTTGTCTTGATATTTAACCATAGCACTTACCTGATTCTCTATTATTTTAAGATAATCTCTTTTGCTTAATTCAGACGTATTAAAATTTTGTGTAATCTCTTGGGTATCTAAGAAGGATTTAATTTTTTCTGAAATCGGATGTATCTCAGAAGTTAATGTATGTAATGAAGCTGCTTCTTTAGGAATAAAAGTAGTATCTAAAACTTTAGCTCCCACCCTAGAGTTTCTATCTTTATGAGATGTACATGCTTGAGTAAGTATGAGTAAAGCAATACTAAATATTCCATAAACTAATATTTTAGACATATTATACAGAAATCTAATATTCATTTTAATACAAATTTGGTTATTATCTTAACTCATTTTTTTTAATACCGTCCATGTCGGTGAAGTCTAAATTCTCTCCTGCCATTCCCCATAAAAAACTATAGTTAGAAGTACCAGCACCAGAATGTATAGACCAAGGTGGCGAAATAACTGCTTGATTATTTGACATCCAAATATGGCGTGTTTCATGACCTTGCCCCATGAAATGACATACCGCTTGATCTTCTGCAACATCAGTATACATATATACTTCCATTCTACGATTATGAGTGTGAGCTGGCATGGTATTCCATACGCTACCAGATTTTAATTCTGTAATACCCATTTGTAATTGACAAGTTTGTACCGTTGCAGACACAATGTATTGAAACAACTCACGCTCATTAGCATCTGCTTTACTTCCAAGTTGTAAAACATTGGCATCTTCTCTACCAATTTTTTTAGTTGGAAATGCATGATGAGCAGGTGCAGAGTTTATATAAAATAATGCCGGATGAGATGCATCAGAACTTTCAAAAGTTATAGATTTTGCACCCATACCAATGTAAAGCGCTTCTTTTTTATTTAAATTATATGCTGTACCATCTACAGAAACAGTTCCTGTTCCACCGATATTAATGATACCAACTTCTCTTCGATCACAAAAATATTCAGCTTTTAAAGGATCTATCGCGTCTAGACTTAATACCTCATTTACAGGTACAGCACCTCCAGCAATGTATCTATCATAATGCGTATACGTTAGTTTTACTTCATTTTCAATAAAGATTTTATCTATTAAAAAATGATCTCTTAATTTTGTGGTATCATAAGATTTCACATCATCAGGATGTGCTTCATAGCGCTCTTCATAAGTGGTCTTTGTCATTCTTGCGTTTATTATTTTATTTTAAATTCATTTTATACATTTCGCTTGCTGCTAATAGGAATGTTCCTGTAACATATTCATGAGAATCATCTTTCGATAAATTTACAGGTTGATCTCCTACCAATTGCCCCCATTGTACTTTTCCTTCTTTACTTATTTCATCTGTAACCGATTTCCAAGCTTTTTTTACAACTGGTAAATACTCTTTTTTATCAAGAATACCATTATTGATACCATAAGCAAGACCATAAATAAAGAAGCTTGTTCCGCTCGTTTCTTTAAAAGGTGCATCATCTGGATTTGCCAAGTTAGGGTACCAAAACCCTTCTTCTGTTTGACATTCTTTTAAAGCTGCTGCCATGTTTTTAAGAACCGCTTCATAGCGCTTATAGTTGCCATGCTCCATAGGCAAGTACTCCAAAATTCGTGCAATACCAGCAATTGCCCATCCATTTCCTCTGGACCAAACTATTTTTTTTCCATTTTTATTTGATGGGAAAAAGCGTTTATCTCTATAGAATAAATTAGTATCTGTATTATATAATTTACCATAAACATCCCAAAACATAGCATCCATCCAGTCTGAATATTTTTGATCACCTGTAACATTATAGAGCATAGCTAAAGTTGGTGGTCCTGTAAATAAAGCATCTACATATCTTGTCCCATTTTCATAATACCAT
Organism: uncultured Flavobacteriaceae bacterium; assembly: GCA_947502975.1. Classification (GTDB taxonomy): domain Bacteria; phylum Bacteroidota; class Bacteroidia; order Flavobacteriales; family Flavobacteriaceae; genus Jejuia. The sequence continues at coordinate 279,634 of CANNBV010000002.1, read as the reverse complement.
TGGTGAGGGTTGCCTTTTGGATTTCTAAGATTCGGATTGTCTAAATGGTCGATAATTCCTCTAATCTTACTCTTTTCAGGCTTAGCCATGTATGACTGAATCATCGCTTGTCCTGTAGTTAATAAATTAGCACCACTTGCTGGATGTACAGGTGGTAATGTTGGTACTTTCCAATTTAAAGATTCACATAATTTATCCGTTTGTTGTAAAAACGTTTCATCTCCTGTTGCATTGTAACATGCCATAACACCAGCATAATAAGTACCACGAATCCAGTTATCATCGTATTCTCGCCATGGATGCTCCAATTGGTATGCATTTGTTCTTTCCATAAGCTCTTTGATAGTACTCTTGTTGAAAATGGATTGAGCTTTTATGTTTACAGAGAGCATAATAATAGCCGACAATGCTAAAATGTTTTTTTTCATAATAAAATCAGTTTTTCTATTAATTTACAATAACTTATCTATGAACTCTTTTGTGTATATGATTATGTTTCGGTCCATTATCATTAATACATTAAGTGAACAGGTGATCAATTACTGTGATGAATCAGCAAAACTATTTAGGTATTGCTTTGATATTTTATCTAGTTTATTCTACAAATTTATACTTTGCGTTACTGAGGTATTATATAAATTTTGATGAAATTTATATTGATATTGATATTTATTATAAAATAATTTATTTTGATGTTAATATAAATATAGCAACTGTAGTAATGGCTAACTAGATGAGTTGAGATTAATCAGATGCACTAATAAAATTTTGATTTCTATATTTATTTGGAGAAACCCCTTTTACACGTTTAAATATTTGAGAAAAAGCAGACGGATTATTAAACCCAGATTCATAACATATTTGAGTTATACCCATATCAGTTTCCATTAAAAGTTTAATAGCAAATTCAACTCTTATATCATAAAGAAAGTCATTATAACTTTTTTTAACTGTGTTCTTAAAGTAACGGCAAAATGCACTTTTGGATAAGTTAGCAATGCTAGCAATTTCAGAAAGAGGAATATTTCTTTTAAAATTTAGCATTGTATGTTGAATGATTTTATTCATCCTATCTTTTTCTTTTGGATTAGAAGATTTATGGTAATCGAAGTTTGAAAGAATACTAACATCATCTCCTTTAGAAATTAAATTAAGAACTTGTATTAAAGATACAATCTGGTCTAATGGAGATTCGGTTAACATCCCGTGCATTATTTTTCTAATCATCCTACTAGCCTCACCTCTAATGCGTAAACCGCCTTGAGCTTCATCAATAACCTTTTTTATGGGAGAAACATCAGGAATTTTTATAAAATCTTTTCCTGCAAAATCTGGATAAAATTTTACTACTATGGCCTCTGTATGCAAATCGTTTTCTTGATTATAAAAATCATTGTGACTCATCCAAACATGGTTAAGCTCTTGTCCAATTAAAACCAAATCACCTTTTTCAAAAGATTTTATGCTACTGCCAACATATCTTGTACCATACCCCTTAACAATATATGCTAATTCTAGTTCTTTATGATAATGAAGTGGATTAGGAAAATGCTTAATTTCATGATATTTTACTGAAACAGCAGAACTAGAAGGTACATCTAAAGAAAGGTATTTTGGCTTGCCCATTAAATGAATTTTATCAAAAAATATTGTTTTTGGGACAAAAATGCAAATTTTTATAAAAAAATAGGTAATATATCACTATTGTTATAAGCGCAATTTAATTTATTTTGATAATTCTAAATAATGATGATTATGAATTTAAAATGTCTAGCATATTTATTAATTTTCTTTTTTTGTCTCTTTAATTCATGTGAAAAAGACAACAATATATATTCTGTCTCTTTGACAAATCAACTAAACATAGAAAGAGTATCGGAGACCATTGAAATTGAAATAAATCAAATTAGCAGTTATTTGGATGAAAAATCATCTCATTTGACTGTAATAGATAACAATGGAAAACAAATTTCTTCCCAACTGATAGACATCGATAAAGATGCTATAAATGATTATTTAATTTTTCAAACTAACTTTGAACCTAACGAGACAAAGAAGTTCAAAATAAAACTTAAAGATGGAGCTATTGAAGATGAAAGCACCTCAACTTCTTTACGTACATTTTGCAGAATAGTGCCCGAAAGAATGGATGATTTTGCTTGGGAAAATGACAAAGTAGCATTCAGAACATATGGACCAAAATGCCAGCAATTATTTGAAAATGGTGACTCTAGCGGACTAATTTCTAGCGGAATAGATTGCTGGACAAAAAGAGTAGCATATCCCATAATAGATAAATGGTATGATAATTATCAAAAAGGTATATCTTATCATGTAGACCATGGAGAAGGCTTAGATGCATATCATGTGGGGACCACCAGAGGTTGCGGAGGCATTGCCTTTATTGATGATAAAAAAAAGGTTTTAAGTCAAAACTTTATCTCATGGAAAATATTAGCTAACGGCCCCATACGAAGTATTTTTGAGCTTAAATATGCGCCCATAAGTATTGATAGCGTAGAAGTAACTGAAACCAAACAAATAAGCATTGATTTAGGTAGTAACCTATATTACTGTAAAGTCTCATATGAGTCTCAAAAAAATCTAAGTAATACTGCAATAGGCATTGCTTTACACAGTGGTAAAGGCAAAATAACCTCTAACGAAAATCAGGGTTGGTTGTCATATTGGGAGCCTTACGGCGATTCTAATTTAGGAACTGGTGTATTAATATCTCCTAAAGATATTATCGATATGAAATTAGATAACGAGATTAATATTGATGAAAGCCTTAATAATATTTGGTTGAGTTCAAAAGTAGTTAATCAAACTGTTAGTTATTGGTCTGGATTTGGTTGGCAAAAAGCAGGTGATTTTGAGTCTGCAGAAGACTGGGAACAGTATCTTTCACAACAGTCTAAACAAAAAAACAGTCCAATTAAAATAAATATTACAGAAAAATAAAAATAGATATGTGGAAATCTGACGATGAATTATTTGCAATAGCAAAAAACGAATTATTTACTGCTTTAGTTGGTGATATACTCGATAAGATGGGGTATGAACACCAATTTTTATCACCAGATATTAAACCTGTGGAAAAAACTATGGTGGTTATTGGCAGAGCAATGCCCGTATTAGAAGCAGATGTTTTTGCAGAGACTGTAGAAAACACAAAAAATCCAATTATGGAAAAGCCGTTTGGTTTGATGTTCGAAGCTCTAGATAGTTTAAAAAAGAACGAGGTGTATATTTGTACTGGTGCATCCTTTACTTATGCTTTATGGGGAGGTCTCATGAGCACGCGTGCCATAAAATTAGCTGCAAATGGCGCTGTGGTAAATGGCTACTCCAGAGATACAAATGAGATAGAAAAATTAAATTTCCCAACATTTTCTATTGGTACTTATGCACAAGACCAAGGCCCAAGAGGTAAAGTAATAGATTATGGTGTGCCTATTGAAATTAATGATATTAAAATTAACCCTGGAGATATCGTTTTTGGAGATAGAGATGGTGTTTTAATTATTCCTAAAGAGGTAGAAAAAGAAGCTTTTGAAGGCGCTATAGGAAAAGCAAGAGGAGAACAACAAGTTAAAAAAGCTTTAGAAGCAGGTATGAGTACAGTAGAAGCTTTTGAAAAGTTTGGAATTATGTAGTGACTTATACTTGTTTAGTTAGATTTTACTCATAGTGTTTTTTGAATAATAAAACCTTCCTAAGTAAATACGAAGGGAGGTTTCTGATTAATTCAAAAACTTTAATTTTAGATGATATCTTACATTAATTTATAGAGGCAATCATTTATATAATATCATATGTAATAATTGCTTAATTCAAATTGGTACGCTTGCCCTTCAAGTCGCCTCGATAAAAAATTCCATTTTCCCAAAACAATACTTCTGCATATTTCCCTTTCTTCATACTAGAATCTACGCTGTAAATCAATCCATCAAAATGGGACAAAACTTTTTCAAAAGAAGTATGCCCCACAACAATATGTTTCATACCCATATCATCTAAAATTTTTTGTGCTTTTTCTTTGCTGAAATCTTCATCTCGAAAGTATCCTCTATACCATATAGGGCCTTGTTTTTTTGTCATAAATGTTAATTCTTTATCAGCTTTGATATCTTCTCGCTTATGATCTATAATACGATGATGAAATAAATTGTTTACTGTAGATATATCGTACTTTCGCTCTGTAAATTCTGGGGAAAAACCAGCGTGAGCAAAGGCAATATCATTAATGGCAATTGCCACAGGTTTTGTTCTAATCCATTCACCCATAAGAGTTTCTGCACCATATAATTCTTGATGCTTCATTCCCATTTGTTTAGCAACCCAGCGATACTTTTCATTTACATAGCTATTTGATCCCTTTAGCACCATAACCTCGTGATTACCTAAGAGATAATGCACTTTTCCTCCTGCTTTGTTTGCTTGTTGCTCTAATTTATAGACAAACCAAAGTGTTTCAGTAACTTTATCCCCCCTATCAAAAATGTCTCCTACAATTACAAAATGACCATTTCCAAAATTCCAATTACCTTTTTTATCAACTATGTTATTTGCTTTTATCAAATCCATGAACAGATCATGTTGCCCATGAATATCACTTAAAACAACAATTTTAGAAACATCATGATATTGTTGTTCTTCATCAATACTATACTGAGGCTTAATTTTAACATATTTTGACACAAACTCCTCACAGGTTTTGATTTTCAATCTCTTGAATTTTTCAGAAGAAAACACCTTCTTTTTTAAAACTCCAGCCACAACCCATTTTACTTCTACAGTATTACCTTTATAGAATATATATGGGCAATCGTTAATTTTTGTTGTATCCATTTTCTTATTTGACTTTTGAGCAAAACAAAATTGAATACTAATTAAAAGTGCTAAAACTAATTTGATTTTTTTTGTCATAAATATTGTTTTTATACAACTTCAATTTTAATTGTACTATAAAAGAATGTGTGTTTTAATATAGATGATACATGTAAAGCATTTGCCTTAAATAAAATTCAAATATATAATCTAGACATCCTAAATTAGGGATTGATTAATATTTATTATTGATATAATATAGTTATTTCTGCACCATCATTTGGTCTAGAGCTCAAATAATCTTCTGCTTCTCTACCTCCAGAACTTTCGGTTACGCCTACGCTAATATATTGATAATTAAAAAGAGAAATATTATAAAATATATCAGTTTATTATAGCATCGTTAGACAATCAAAACAATGTCTGCATCAAAAAACTAAAGCATTTTTAGTAAAGAAATAAAATCGAACTTTTTAATTGAAGAACTAAAAAAGTTTGAGTGGGTTAATTTCTAAAAAACTTAAGAATAGTAACGGTATTACTCAAAGATAAAATCTCTCTCTTAATTCAATTAATAACTTATTTACCGTTTCTAGGTTTGGTCTTTCTGGCAGATTAGAACTAGCATATAATTTCTCCAATTCTAATTTTCGTTCTTCTGCCCAACTAACCAACTCATCATATTCGTATTTACCTTGCTTAACATCCAGTAAAAATGTTCTATCAGGACGTTTAACATTTATGGTTTTCTCGGTAGCTATTTCCTTTGCCATGTGCAAAAGCCTAAATGTATGCATCATGTTTTTGGAATCGTAATTTTTACCATGAGATACGGTTGTTTTATAGCGTTCTTCATTGCGTTTTTCAACCCAATCCCAATATGCTGCATACTTTTTACAGTATGTTGAATAGCCATCTTTATTAAAGAATAGCATACCTATAGCCTCTTCTTCCTTCGGTATAGAACTTAAAGCAATATCATTAGCTCTTTCGCTCTTTATTATACCTTTATAAGGGATATCCAAACTATGGTATAGATTATTACAATCTTTGAGATGAGAAATATTAGCTACGCCACAATTTTCCTGTTTTATATTTTTAGCATTTAAGAATACTTTTAAAGGCATTGTCTTTCCTTTTTCATATACCATACAAAAATCTAAAACCGACTTACGTTCTTTTTCAACAGGATTTACAATTTTCTTTTCTAAACCTCTTGCTTTTTTAATTTGAGCATAAGCATAGTTAGCAAATGATTTTTCACATTGCTTAGATAAAAAACAGTCGAGCTTTATCTCATCAAATATCGGATGCTTATACAGGACACATTCTTCAGGTACATTTAATAATTCTAGGATATTAGGATTGTTTTTTGAGCAAAGTTCTATGAACTTTCGTAACTCGTAATACACAATATCATTTGTTTCATTATTTATTTGACCAGTATAATCAAGCGAATAAAAATGGTTTTTAGGAAGGACGAACACACCTCTTATATCAGTATCTGATGTAGGCGTGTCCAATCCATAAGCTCTACTTCCACTTATACATTTAAAAATGATATGCCCTGATAATTTTAATGCTTCTAGTGTCATTATTTTAGTGTTTTTAAAAACAACTCGTTAAAGTCATCTGGATTCGTCTTTTTATTTACTAATCTATCTTTAACGTTGTTATTTTCATTAACTATACGCTTTACTAAATGTATTAAATCTGCTTCTACAGGATCATTACTCTTTTCAATACGCTCACTTTTTAATGTAATAAGTGCATCTAATTTTGAATGATAACTTGTATCTATTAAGGAATACATTTCTCTAAACAGCACTGGTGGAATAGTTTCATTTTTATAAATCCAATTTGCACAAAGCGCTGTACGTATTGCGTAAAAAAAACTTTTTAATGTCATCTTCTCCGAACCTAATGTTTCTTCAAAATTTTTATTCATACTATGAAAATGATAAAACCCAGAAACAGGGTTAAAGTTAGTATTGGCCAGATTCTTTATCTCATTCAAGAAATCATTATCTGCAAGATATACTATTGGCGAAAATAACCATCCTGTAAAAGATGCATTTGACTTCGCTAATAATCGCAATGCTTTACGGATATCCCAACCTGAACCATCCAAATCATCTTTTGTCATAAACTGTATCGTATCTGCTTGTTCCCAAAGGTTTAAATACCAATCTTTAGAATGTTTGTACACAAAACGTATATCATAATCAGAATCTGGGGAAGCAAAGCCCCAGGCTCTACTTCCCGATTCTACTGCGAACAAGATTTCTATATTTTTATCCTGTTCTATTTGTTTTAATTTATCTAATATTTTTGCTTTCATGATTTCACTAATTTATACTTCAAAAGTAAAATCATAGTACGCAGTTATTTTGCGTAGTATATTTTCTTTGTTGTTATACTTTTAAATATATTCTATAACAATAGAAAAATGCGTCAATCTAAATCAACGCATTTCCTATTACTTATTCACTGAGAAAATATCCTTCAATTGTTCAATAACATTACCGTTACCAGCAACCGTGATTTCACCAATTTTATCAGCGATTTTCTCGACGTATTCCATCTCTTTTAATTTAAACAACATGCTGTTGTCTTCCATTAACTTTGCGGTATTTAACAAGCTTCGTGTAGATGCTGTTTCTTCACGTCTAGTGACCACGTTTGCTTGTGCTTTTTTATGAGCAATCAATACTTGATTCATGATATCTTTCATATCACCAGGCAAAATCACATCTCTAATACCAGTATGTAATACGTTTACACCCAATTTACTAGCCTGTGCTTTTACATCTGTTAAAACGGCTTTAGCAATAGTTTCCTTTTGCTCTAACAATTCATCTAATGTGTAAGCACCAACAAAAGCTCTCAATGCTAATTGTAAGACAATGTACAATTGCTTTTCGTAATCTTTATTGTGCATTAATGCAGTCTCAATATCTGCGACTTTAAATTGTGCGTAAAAGTTAATACGAACGGTTGCTTTGTCTTTAGTTAACAATTCTTGACCTGCAATTTCTAATTGTAATTGACGTAAATCGGCTTTAGCGATTTTAATGGTTTGGTCATTTCTCCAGAAGTGGTATGTACCATGTTCTAAAGTTTTTACAAACTTATCGTTTACAATCATAACGGCTTTTTCGTAAGCAGCTACTTCAAATACTCTAATGTATCTGCTCAATTCTGGCTTATTGTAGATTGCTTTTTCGATAGCTTCTGTAATCTCGATTTTACTTAAATCTGCAGTTACAAATTTATAGTCAATCAAACCATTCCAGTAGGTGTAACGACCAGCAGTTAATACCTGCTTAAAGTTACCGTTTTCGTATACCAAAACAATCTCATTATCCTTAACCTCAATTACGGTTAACATCTCTGCCAAAGCTTGATCTTTAAGTAAGATCTCTAGTGCTCTTGGCGCGTTAAATGGCTGAGATAAGCTATATTTTGCAACTTGCGTTCTAAAGCCTATCCAATGTTTACCTTCACTAATCACACGTGTGTAATTACCGCTTTTAAACACTAAACCTACCATACCTGCATGAATTCTTACTCTTTTCATGATTTCTAATTTTTTGTTCTGATATTTTCGTTTTTATATCAAAACGGTTAAACATTTATAATAGAGTTCTCTTTATGAGAATGACTATTCTTTTGTAAAACAAAGCGAAAGAAAACCATCTTTCTAACTACGGAAATACAACCGATTAAAAGTGTTTTTCAATATTGTTTTTCAGATGGTTAATCAATTTTGAAACAAATAATTTCTGAATCTTAAATTGAAAAATGAATCTTTAAAAGAACACCTAAAACAGCTTAAAATACATGAGTATTTCAAGGTGCTGTCTAGACTGCTTTGGTAACAAGTTGCCTTTGCCAGTTTTAATTCACTTTGTTTTTGTCGTTTAGAGTGAGACACACTTGGTAGTCGATTTTTACAAGTGACCTTCTTGGTGAAAAGATGGATAAAAGTCCATATCCTACATTATGAGTGTAGTGCTCTACCTACTGAGCTACAAAGCCTAAAATGGTGGCCTTGACAGGAATCGAACCTGCGCAAAAATCTATTGCTCTAACCGCTGAGCTACTTCCCCTTATGTTGCGGTATAATTTGTGGGGAAGATGGGAATCGAACCCATGACACATAGATGTCGGTTATTGTTTAACCAAATAACCAGTTGGTACCAAGTCAAGTTGAACATAAAAACCTCATACGAAACCGTAAGGATTTATACAATAGTGCTATACCGAAACACATAACAAGACTTACTTGATATTTTTAGTTCCCGCCAAGGCAGAAATCTTAATTTTATTTGTACCTCTTACCAGATTCGAACTGGTACTTTCACAAAAGTGAACAGATAGGCTCTAAATGCGCTTCCCTACTTTACATCCCGTGTATTTCGGTGCTTCTGCAAAATCTAGTCATTGGCAGGCACGCCACCAACCACATCATCCTATCACTCCGTGCCTACGAATCAAAATCTTTTGACACAGCTCTTCCCTTTAAGCTAAAGAGGTATTTATTTAATGAACTTTATTAAGCTCTGCCAGTTTCTAATATCTGGCAGAGCGCTTATTTAAAGTCTGATTCCAAAAAGACTTTTTAGATTCCCAATTTCTCGGGAATGACAGTTATCTATCAATTACTCTGCAAATATTCTATGCTATTGCGCAATGATTCTGCGTAGTAAAAATTATTTTAATTTTCTAAATGTTAAACTCATTCTTCCGTTTTCAGTATTTGATTTTGTTATAGCATGTTGCCAATCGTTTTGAATCTCATTAGCCATATAAATTAATGAACCAGAAACAAGATTAAAGTCAACAATTATCTCTCGGTTTTTAATATTTCTAAACCGAAGTATTCTAGTCTCACCCACAGAAATAATCACTACACCAGTATCATTTTCTAGAATGTCTATTTGATCAGAATGAAATCCCATTGTAGAGTTTCCATTTTCATAATAATTGATCAAACAGTTGTTTGGCCTGAAGCCTAGAAATTCGTCAATAGAAGCTATAATTTCTTTAATTTCATTTGTGAACTCCTGAAAAGGATATTCCATCTGAGAGTAATTATAAGCCCTTCCAAAACTAGCTGTTTTCCTTGCCGACATTCTTTCATCCCAAACAATATTATTTTTTAAAATTTCAAACAGTGACTCATCATTGGTTAAAAAATTTTCTCTACAAATAATTCCTTCCATAATTTTCTTAAATTTTGTTCTCTTGGTTAAAAATTCCACCAGATTTTAGGCTAACTAAAATCCAGCAGAATTAACTAACTAGGAACAGGGACCTGTTCCTCAGAGAAGTTCTTTACACTACCTTATCTGCACAAGAAGAACTTGCAAAAGCATAAGGCTTCGCTTTAAATACAAATCCCATTCCCAAGATGTAGCTCATAGCATCTTTAAGTGCTACATTAGACTGAAACTTTGGGTCAGTATTAATATCTGCGTGCACCTCTAGTTCTACATTGTAAGCTTCCAGGATATGACATATCGCATAAGCCACTTCTACAGACATTGTTACTTCTTTTAGCATACGCTCTTTAATCCCAATCTTTGTAGTTCCTTTTAAGTTTCGGATAAACATAAAACCACCCTTACCTTCTCGAAGTACTACAACTACGGTAGCATATGCAATATGATCTTGGTAAGCTTGCGAATCTGAACCTACACAAATCTTTAAACGATACCCCGCCTTCTGTTCCCTAATAATAGCATCCTTTATTAGCTTTGTAATTGGCTCATCAAAAGTTTTACCACTAAAGTTTCTCCATTTTTGTTGTGCAATTTTCATGATTACTCATTTTTTAGTTAAACATTTATATTGTGGAACAAACTGGGATCGAACCAGTATCTTCCCGTCTTCAGCGGGACGCATAGACCTGCTTTGCTATTGTTCCTTTTTGGGTGACTTTGGGATTCGAACCCTATTTTCTTCATTCACAGTGAGGTGTTTTACCGCATAAACTAAAGCCACCATAATTAGTTCTGACAAAAGGACTTGAACCTTTATCCGCAAACGTATCAGATTTGCACTTTACCAATTAAGCTATGTCAGATTATTGTTAACTCGACAGGATTCGAACCTATACCTGAAGATTCAAATGCAAAGCATTCACGAATACCTATTTAATGATATAGGAATGTCATGAGTAAATCTTCAATGCTACCGTTACACCACAAGTTATTTTTGTAGGTTTAATAGGACTTGAACCCATATTCCCAGAGTCGTATTCTGGAGTGTTATCCAATTACACTATAAACCTATTTGTACTCCACCCAAGATTCGAACTTGGACTTAAAGGTGCTTAAAACCTTTGCCTCTTCCATTTGGGCTAGTGGAGCTTTAGTTGCCTTCGCACCATCTGGCACGTTTGCTAAAAATGTCTACTAGACATTTTCCTAACGTAACGTCCTGTACAGGAAGAGAGACTCCCTTCGACTACGCTCAGGATAAACTTCTCATCTCTCTTCTTACTTCGTACAGGAAGAGAGACTCGAACTCTCAAAACCTTGTTTCTAAGACAAGAGCGTATACCTATTCCGCCATTCCTGCATCGTTGAGATATTAGGACTCGAACCTAAACAAACCGCCTTATGAGAGCGGTGCTCTACCAGTTAAGCTATATCTCAATTTGTTGAGGCAATAGGGATCGAACCTATGACTGTCACGATGTAAGCGTGATGCTCTTCCACTGAGCTATACCTCAATTTGAATTCCGTAGGAGAATCGAACTCCCATCTGCTGATAGAAAGTCAGCCGTCTTAACCATTTGACCAACGGAACAGTTTGCGGTTCATACGAGAATCGAACTCGTATCTCCCGAGAGACAGTCGGGAAGGATAGCCATTACCCCAATGAACCAATATTGTATATCTACCAAGAGTCGAACTTGGACTTAAAGGGTAGAAACCTTTTGTGCTTTCCGTTACACCATAGATATATTTTGCACGCTTATAAGGACTCGAACCTTAACCTTAAGTTTTGGAGACTCAAATGCTACCAATTACACTATAAGCGTGTTTTATCTGAGCATCTATCGAGACTCGAACTCGAAACTATAGATTGGAAGTCTATTATGTTGCCAATTACACCATAGATGCTTAATGTGGAAGCAGTAGGACTCGAACCTACAAGCCCTTTCGGGACCAGATTTACAGTCTGGCGAGCCAACCAATTGCTCAATACTTCCAAATTTGAGACAAGGATGAGAATCGAACTCATAAATAACAGATTTGCAGTCTGTCGCCTTAGCTATTCAGCCACCTTGTCTTTGAGATAGCGATAGGATTCGAACCTACAACCTAGGACTTAACAGGTCCACGCTCTGCCGTTGAGCTACACTATCTTTTGTGGAGTCGCGGAGACTTGCACTCCGTTCTGCAGGTTGCAAACCCACGATTTTGGCTCGTTAAACTATGACCCCATTTTTTGCGGAGAGTAAGAGAATCGAACTCTTACTGCATTTAAGCAGACTTGCTTAGCAGGCAAGCACAACAAACCAATATTTGTCTACTCTCCAAATTGTCTAAGAGACAGGATTGACTTCGTCTTTCCTGTCTGGACTCATTGAAAATCAAACTCAAATAAACTTGGTTTGATTCTTTCGTCTAAGAGACAGGATTCGAACCTGCAACCTCTCGCTTCCAAAGCGAGTAAACAGCCATTGTTATTCTCCTAGTTTTGCGGAAGGAGTGGGAGTTGAACCCACACGAGTCGTTAACTCCTAACTGTTTTAACTCAAAGAATTCTATTTTGATAAATGGGATTCGTTGAATTCATAAACTCATTTCAAGACAGCGACCACCTCCAAATTGGCTTGTCCTTCCATTGTGTTGACGCGGTGGGTCTCGAACCCACGACCTCGGCGTTAAAAGCACCTTGCTCTACCAACTGAGCTACGCGTCACTATTTTTTATTTCAATGAACACCATAAAAAAAGCGCCTCGTTTTACGGAAGGCGCTTTCTTATATCTATAGATACATCAACTCATATATCTATAACCTTCCTATTATATTTTATAAACCTCTCATCACAACTGTTCTCGACCATATCCTGTTTCGGCGAGCGTAACCAGAGATTTTTTTGAATTATATGTTGTAAATAGTTTGTCATTTGTTTTTAATTATTTCGACGGTGCAAATATGAAATGTATTTTTGAATTACACAAGAAAAATTTTAATTTAATTTATTGATAATCAACTAGTTGAGTTGTTTTTGAGCAATAGAATCCCTGTCCGTATGTCTACGGATTCTCAACATGTTTACAATAGCCTGTCTCTCAATTGTTTCACTGTTTATTTAGCTTCTATGTTATCGTTTTATAGCTCCAAAATATTTTCAAAAAATTTATGTTAAGATCCCGATTTTCATCGAGATGAGTTCAACTTGTTCTTTCATTTCATACATTTTTATATAAGTTTCAAACAAAAAAAAGCGCCCAACTTTTAGGTTGGACGCTTCATATTATAGTTTTAATAGTATTTAAATCATATTCAACACTTAAAATTAGATACAAAACGTCCTGTAATGGTACTCAGTAAAATGACTGCCCATCTATAATCGCCACATTCATTAAAGCGCGACATCGGTTGTTTATGTATCTGTTTTGTACTCATTTTGTTTTGCAAATATGGCATTTTTATTTGTTGTTTTTTATTTAAACCTATTTGGGTTTAACTTTTAAGTTTATTCCAACAATAAAAAAACTTAAATAAATCCTTTCTCTTTGGCTACCTTTAATAACATCATGTCATTTCCATTATCTATTCCAAAAAGTTCTTTTAGACGTTTTTTACGACGCTGGATACCTCCATCAGATAGGTAAATATATTTTGATAGATTTTTTGTTTTTACTCCTTTAGATAAAAAATATATAATTTGTCTATCGGCAGTATCCAAAACAATATCATTAACTATATGCTTTCGTATTAAGCACATAATGATTTTGCTATAATATACTTCACCTGATAAGACCATATTGACCGCTTTTTCAAGCTCTTTATGATCAACATCACTTTTAATAAAAAAGCCTTCAGGGTTAATTGTTTTCAATATATTATTGATTCTGTAATTATCACAATTAGAGCTAAAAGTTATAAACTTGGCTTCTGTAAACAATGCTTTAATTTTTAGACCAACATCTTCTGCAAAAAAAGGTTTCTCGTTATTTGACAATGGTATATTAATGTTTAACATTACCAAATTGAAGACAATATGGTTGTCTATCACACTTATTACTTCTAATGCTTCATCATAATCTTTTGCAATTTTTGTTTCGATATTAAAAGTATATGCTGATTTACCTATGACTTCTAAAGCATTCAAAATTGCATCAATAATTATTGGTTCATTCTCAATTATAAAAACATTAATTGAGTTATTCATAATAGTTAGCTTTATAAATTCTATTTAATAAGACAAAAATTCAATTCAACTACGCGTTGTTATTACGTAGTAAAAAATAATTACTTCTTTTTAGTCTTTTTTCGTTTTATTAGAAGTTTTTGGTTTTATTCATTATGCACCAGTTCAAAATCTTCGCAATATTTTTAGCGTCATCAATGCCTCTGTGATGGGTTCCTTCTAATGGAATGTCAAGAATATTTAAAGCACCATTCATTCCTACTTTTTTTCTTAGTCCTTTGGTTTCAGAAAACAAAGTCTTAACATTAATATGGTTTTGAGATAAAGGATAATCAATACCTCTTATGTTACATTGTTTCTTCATCATATTCAAGTCATAAGCGCCATAGCTAGCCCAAGTGTAATAATGTGCACTATAATTTTCTCTAAGCCTTGTACAAGCTTCTCCAAAAGAAATACCTTTAGTATCTAAAAGGTCTTGGGTTATTGTTGTTAATTCTGTGCAAAAAGCACTTACTTCTGAGCGTTCGGGTTTAATTAATATACCTTCATTCTTTGTTATTAATCCAGTAGATGTGTTTAGAACACATATACCTATTTCAATGATCTCATTGACTTGTCCTTGTGGAGCTTTTCCGTTCCAACAAGTGGCTTCTAAATCTATAATTATTATGTTGTTATTATATTTCATTTTTTTGATTTTAGATTACTACCTACGCAGTAATTACTGTTATTATTTATTCTTGTTTTGCTTATCCTGTTTCCTCTTTTTTGAAACTTTCTTTTTAGGCATCTTATCCTTGATTCGAGATTTAGTTTCCTTAATATCACTCATAAAGCTTCCGTTATATGTGAAACGTTTAGCTAGTTTAAGATTCAACAATGCTTCTTTGTAACGCACTTGTTGCTCAAAAAGGATGGCCTTTTTGTAATACAACACCGCTTTATCAGAACCTTTTACTGTTAAAGCAAAATCGATAAAACGCTCTGCTTCTTCATAATCCTCATTCCATAATAAGAGGTTGAGGTAATGCGGATAGATATGAAATGCATTTACATTTTCTGCCAAAGCTTCAGCAAAGACAGTTTTAGCTTTTTCATAATCGTATAATGTTTCTGCATAAATACGTCCCATTAAACATAAAGCCATGGTGTTCTTTTCATCATAAGACAATGCATAATTTAAAGCTTCTATAGCTTCTTCTAACTCATAAGGATATGCATCTAATGCTTTAAATATGTAGTTATTTACTAGTGTCATTATTCTAATTGTTTACGTAAATCAGTTTTTAATTGATTCCGTTTTGATTTATAATTCTTCTCTTTTTTTTGAGCTTTAAAATCAGAACCTTTAAATACCTTAACAGGATTTCCACGATCAACTTTTAGGTGGTTTTCCCACTGATGTTTTACATGCTTTTGCAAAGCTTGTAATTGCAATTCAGCAACCTTTTCTTGCAAACGTTGTTTGGCAATTTTTTTATTTTGATGCTGAGATCTGCTATCCATTACCAGTACTTGAATGTTACTTGGTTTGTGAACAGCCCTTATTGCAGAACTTACTTTATTGACATGTTGCCCTCCCGGGCCAGAACTCCTAGTGGCTTGGTATGTAATATCTTTTTCATCGATTTGAAAGGTTTGATTGTTCTCAATTTCACAAAGACCAACAAACCAGTTTTTCCGCCTATGTTGAGGTCTAAATGAGGATATACCAATCCATTGAATAGTACCTATCCAAGGTTCTAAAAATAGACTGAGACCTTTTCCTTCAATTTGAACTGTGACCGATTGTATGGTTCGGTTTTCTGTTCCTTGTTCTTTTTGAAGAATGGTGTATGCTATTTGCTCTTCTTTTAAAGTCTTTATAAATAGTTTTAAAACCTGGGCCACAACCCAGCAGCATTCTGCTGGGCCACGACCTGAGGTAATTTGTATAATTTTAGTTTCCATGTGTTATACTTTTTCTAAAGGGTTTTTAGAGAGTAATACATTTCCAATTGGGCTTTTGCCTATAGCAATTAATTGTATAGCCGCCTTGACAGCCCAACACTTATCGCTAGAATGAATGTTAGAATAGTAGCTTAACAATGTTTTAGGTTCAACTAAGGTCCAACCATTAACTTGTATCGTTTCTACTGTGTTAGATTCAAAAAAATCTATGGTGACTCTTATTTGTTTGCCAGAATCTAGCCAATCTATTTTTTCGTAACGTCTAAAGTTTTCATTACTCGGCATATTGTCGTATCGCGTCCATACTTTTTTAAAGCCTTGTTGTTGTAATATTACCATCACTTTTGCCACATCTTTTGGATGTACAAAAATGTCTATGTCCTTATGATCATGAGCATGTTTATATTCTGTATGATGTTCTGGCGACATAAAATGCCAAGCCCAACCTCCGGATATAATAACCCATGTTTTTAATTTATTTAATATGTTCAAGCCTTGTTCTATTCTATAGCTTGGCCATTGTTCTCCGTATCGTTTGATGTTATGATTTGCTCCCATTTTTTTTGTCTTTAGCTATTGGCTATTAGCCATTAGTATTAATTCTTATCTATTTTCCTTTGCGTTAGGGATTGAGGCATTTGTTGAAGCTCCTCGCAGAGAGCGACTGCCGAAAGCCCGACCCTTGTGGTAACGCCCAAATATTACTTAGCCATTCTCACAATCTTTGGTGTGAATTTCCCAACGATTTCAACCAATTCTTGTTGGTTTTTCATCACAGTTTCAATGTTCTTATATGCCATTGGTGCTTCATCTATACCACCTCCAATTAAAGTGACATCGTGCTTTTGTAATTCTTTTTTTATAGCACTTTGCGTTAATGTCATTTTGCATTGGCGTCTAGATAGTACACGTCCTGCTCCATGAGATGCCGACTGTAAACTTTCTGTATTACCTAACCCTCTTACTACAAATCCTGGTGCAGTCATTGATCCTGGAATAATGCCTAACTCTCCTTTTTTTGCTGGTGTTGCTCCTTTTCTATGTACAATACATTCTTGTCCGTTGATCTCTTGTTTCCAAGCGAAATTGTGATGATTATCAATCTTCGCAATTGGCTTTTCTCCCAAGAGTTTTGCAATACGTTTATGAATATTATCATGACACGCTTTTGCATAATCACCAGCCAAATTCATAGCTAACCAATATTCTTGTCCATCGTGTGTGTTTAAATCTAACCATGCTAAATGCTGTACGTGTTTTGGTAATGGACATTGCTTTGTGGCTAAATATGTATAGTGCTTGGCAATGTTTGCTCCCAATCCGCGTGAGCCACTATGTGATAACACGCCTAAGTAATCACCTAATGGTAAGTTCCATTCGTTATTGCCATCTATGATGCTGATAACACCAAACTCAACGAAATGATTACCTCCACCAGAGGTTCCTAATTGCTTATAAGCTTTATCCTTTAAGCGTTTTACTAACGGAATGGTTTTAAATTCTTCACGTTCAAAAACCGGATCATCATGCTTTACTTTATGTGTTTCGTACATCCCAAATTTGGTGTGTTCTGACAATATGTTTTCCAGTTGATGCTTTTTACCTTTTAAGTAAGAGGCTTTTACGGGATAAATTGTTAAACACATTCTGCAACCAATATCTACACCAACGCCATAAGGAATTACAGCATCTTTTGTTGCCAAGACACCACCTATTGGTAAACCGTAGCCTACATGAGCATCTGGCATTAAGGCTCCTGCAACTGCTATTGGTAGCTTTAAAGCATCATACAATTGGTATTTTGCCTGATCGTCAATTTCGTTTTCTCCATAAATTTGAAATGGTGCACGATGTGTGTTTAATTTTTGTTTTACCACATGTACTGGGTCTAGCAGGCTCTCTGCTATTTTTCCCCAAACTCCATCTCCTTTATAGGCTTCAGGATTTAGTAATACTTTTTTTGCTTCAGTTAATATTTTCTCTTTTTTTACGCGTTTATGATAGCGATTAATCTGACCTAAAGTCACATTAATACTATTGTTCTTTGGAAAGCCTAATTTAATTAAGTCTTTTCCGCTTAGTTTCTTTCCCATTGTTTTAGTTTTTAAGAGAAGGTGATTTTCTCACCTTCTCATTTTTAATTCATCATCGTTCTTAAAATGAAATACAGAATCCAGAAGATTATTTTTAGCACTAAAGCTGAGTCATAACCTTGTCTTTCATTCATTTGTCTTCGTTCAACTAATCTCTCATAAGCCTGTGGCTCATTCTGAGGCTGATGATATACTACTTCAGATTTTTGCCTCAACTGGGAATTGTCAATCCAGTGATTGATTAATTCCATGGACTTACGATCCGGTTGTTGATTACATTTAGATTTGGCTTGAACGATTTCATAGCTTGGCAAACCTATTTCTAAAGTCACCAAACGCTTTACTGGTTCTCCTTCAATTTCTTTTCGCAATGAAAAAATTGAACATCTCCCTTCTTCACAATCATTGTCATACTCAGCAACACAGTGTTGCATTGCACTCCCTTCATCATAAAGTTCTTCTGAACTTAAAAGCTCTTCAGTTTTGTAAACAACCTTTTTGTTATCAATAATTTCTTCATAATACAAAGGCTTAATGCCTGAAGTACTCCAAGAATATGTTGTATCCTTTTCTTTCAGGTAAACAACACGATGCCATTCTTCAGATTGATTTAACAACCCACTGTAGGTTCTGTTTTTCATTGAAAAAGATGAATCCTCACAATACTTATGTGTTAGATAGTCCACAACATCATCTAATTCATTTACGTTTAAATCATCTTCTTTTGAAAAGAACTGTACCACTGTTGCCAAAAAAATTTCTTGCTCTTCTCTTATAATTGATAATCTTGAAAAAGCAATCAATTTTGCAACTTTGGTTGAAGCCCCAAACCCTATAGCTTGAGCATATCGCAATGCTTCATTAACTGTTAAAAAAGAAGGTGCATTTCTAAACTCGTGTGCCATTTTACTAGTGAGTTGTATTGGCATCTGCGATAGATCTTTAACACTTTTCCCTTTTCCTAACTGTACATACCAAAGCATGTGTTTTTTATCGCTTAAAAAGAATGCTTGTTCTAAAAAACTAGGTGTTTTATAAAGCGCAAAGCAGTATCCAATCAAATCGTTTAATTGATCTTGTTCATTACAGCTAGTACTTTTCCAGTCTTCTATATCTCTTACAATTACATTTCCAAATGCACTAATGTTATGCAAAACAGTTACGTAGCTGTAATTTCTTAACAAAGCATAGCATTTTTGGTTATACATGTGTACCAATAGCCTCTTAAGTGTTTTTCTTTTCCATAAGTACTTCTTTTTACTAGTTTTAGAAAAGAATTCACGAAGCATAGATTCTATAGAACCATTGTATCGCTGAGGTTTATTATTCTCGTTATAAATTTTTTCAACTAATGCTACGTAAGCACCTTGTCTTGTAATTTTCTTCTGTGTGTTCCAATTTGTTTTCATTTCAAAGTTCTTTACTAGATGATTATCTATGTAAAGCCACTTAATCCTTCAGTACATGTTACTAAGCTGTATGTAATCATATCTTAATTTGGCTTTTACTTCTTTTATATAGAAAGCAGTATCTAATACATAATGCTTTCGGTTCGGCACCCCTTATAAAGGATACAGTTCAATTGATTTTCTTCGGAAGTTTTAAGCTCAATACTTTTAAAAAAAGGCATACAAAAAAAGTCCGAAACGTTTGGCTTCGGACTCTTTGTATGATAAAAATAGATATCTATTTATCTGGAAAGATGTCACGAAGCGGGTATGCTAAAGAACCTAGTTCTCCTGTCATACTTTTGTTTATTCTTTTATTAAACATGTTACTTCGTTTTTAGTTTGAAAGACCTTTCGACTACTTCGTAGTGTGGCTTCAATCAAAATATATTTTGATTTCAACCAATGCTCAAGGTGACATTCAAAGATTATTATTTATTGCTGTGCAAATATAAAATGGAATATTTGAAATATCCAAATAAAATATTAATTTAATTTACTGAAAATCAATTAATTATGATGATTTTAGACACTAGAAACCTTGTCCGAATTACTTCAGATTTATAAGTCCTTGACGGTGTGATATGTAGTTAATCAATACACATTATTTAGGCATTGAAAAAAAATTATAAAAAAAGCGTCCAAATAAATAATTTTGGACGCTTTTTTTAATTTTTATGTTATTTACCTACTCTATATATACCAATCATAGCGCAGATTTGCGTCCTTGTTATGTGTTACAAATAGATTCATATAGGTGTTTTTTGTTGTTTTAAAATTAATAATGTCTATGACATCGGCAGTATTTCTACTACTTTTCCATACACATTTTTTGTCCATCCGTTAATTCTACCATGATTGTTTCCAATCAATAGACCTCGTTTATCATTTTTACCTTTTACAAGATGTGTAAAGCAGTTTCCACGAACTTTACAATAAACAATATCTCCCACCTTACAATCTTCCCAACTTATAGGAATTAACCTTACGGGTTGTTTAGATTTTAAAAGCGGTAACATAGAATTACCAGGTTCTTTTGAAATAATGGTTTCTCCATTACTTAATTTCTGAATTTTCCAATTCATAATTTCAATTTTAAAAGTTATGTAATCCACTATTGAATTACATATCCCATAAAATTTTCAAAAGAAACGTTTCAATGAACTGGTGCAAAGATGAAAGATTATATTGTAAATACCAAAAAATACTAATTGACGTTTAATTATATAAATAGACTATTAACTCATTCAAATGATCATTTTACCCAGTAAAATAGGTCTTTTACGAATTGTCATTTCATTCTTTATATTGCTAGTACTACCTTCAAAAAAAATAATAATTCATGAAAACCATTATAGCTTTATGCCTTCTCCTATGTATTACAGGATGTAAAGAAGAACCCACTAAAATAAATATATCTGAAGTCATTCCTCAAGAAGTGTTTGAGGTAGATGGTATTACTATTGGCGACCCACACAAAGAACAAAACCTAAGCCTCTTTATCCTTATTGGTAAAGAGCAAGTAAAAGACAAGGCTTATAAAACTCTATCTGAAGCTATGGAAATGAAAGAGGTGACAGTTAAGGAAACGGGCTCAGTAAACAAACTTTCCATAGATAATAATAGTTCTGATTATATCTTTATACATTCAGGAGATATTGTAAAAGGCGGAAAGCAAGATAGAACTATTAGTTATGATGTTATTATTCCTCCCAATACAAAGAACATTCCATTAGAGAGTTTTTGTGTTGAACAGGGACGATGGCAACAAAGGTCTGATGAGAATGTTAGTTCATTTAGTGCTAACACAAAAATGCTATCCTCTAGAGATTTGAAATTAGCTGCTAAACATGAAAAAAATCAGAGTAGAGTTTGGGATAAGGTCTCCGAACAAAACGCATCGCTAAACCAAAAATTATCTGCAAAAAAAGGGTATGCAGTAGATGTTACTGCTAACGAATCTAATAGTAGCTTACAGTTGGCATTAGAAAGCAAAGAACTTAAAAAAAGTAAAGATTCTATTTTTGAAAAACTAAAACATTTAATTAAAATACCTGATGCTGTTGGTTTTGCTTATGCTATAAACGGAGAAATTTATGGTATTGAGGTTTATAATAATAAGCAACTTTTTACAGATTTATGGGATAAACTTTTAGAGTCTGTGGTTGTGGAAGCCATTAGTAAAGACCAAGAAAAAGTTAATACTACAGTAACTAAAAAAGATATTGTAGTATATATGAAAGCTGTGAAAAACAGTGATAAAAAGACCTCTAAAAAACTTAATACAATAACAAACTTAATAACTACCGAGAATAAAAATGGGAATGTTGTTTTTTCAACTGAAGATATGGATAAGCAAAAATGGATTCATAGAAGTTATATGAAAATAGATACAGCAGCAGTAGCACAGAATAGAAATCGCTATCAAAATAACTTGTTGATTAATGAAAATTAATAAAATTTATAACGCCAGTAACAAAATATTACTGGCGTTATTCCTTATTTAGCATTGCTATTACGTTCACGCTTCCTTCTCTTCCAAGGCGCATTTTTCTTCCAATCGCCTGCCATAATACATCCATACGGCATCACTTCATCAATCACTTTTCCTAAACCAAATGTTTCCATTTGGTTTCTTACTGTTTCTGCATTTTTATAGGCACTAGGTAATTCTGTAATATCAATCTCTTCAGAAAAAAAACGAATATCTAAACCTTTAGTTTCTTCATTAAAAATCTCTTGAAACGTTCCTGTTTTGCTCTTTCTGTGTTGAGTTCTACTCACATTTCGTCCTGCACCATGTGGCGCAAAACCTAAATTACTCGTTGTGGTATCTCCTTCCACAATTAAAACAGGTTCAGACATATTTAAAGGAATCAACCTCGGACCCGTAATGTCTGGCATAAACTTTTTATCCAAAGGTGTTGCCCCTTTAGCATGGTAAAACAAATCTCCATCTTTAAATACAAAATTATGCTCGTTCCAAAATCTATTCTCCTTTTCAACACCTAACTTTTCTAAAGTAGCATTATGAAGAACCTCATGATTTTTCTTTGTCCATTTTCTAATAACCTGCAATGCTTCCCAATACTGTTGACCTTCTTCTGTATCAAAAGGAATCCATGCATTTTGTTTTAAGGTGTCTGGAGACAATTCTTTTCTAAAACGTTCTGCCACTTTCATTCCTTTAGAATATAAGTTAGCACCAAAACCTCTACTTCCATGATGGGTCACTAGCATTGTGTTTCCTGTATTTTTAGATGTACCAACAAACAAAAAGTGATTGCCATCACCTTGCGTTCCTAAATGAGACCTTGCAGCCGAAATACATTTTTGATCATTCAAAAAATAGTTCGCTTCTATCTCGGCTAATAAATCCATTGGAAATCTAAACTGAGCATTTCTATCTCTTCCTCCTGGTCCAAAATGTGTCACACTATGAGCAGCATCTAAAACAGCTTTAGGGTCTGCTTTTCCAAAATCGGTTAACATCACTGAGCAACAAATATCTGCACTATGCATCCCTGGATGAATCGCATTCTTAGCTACAACAACTCCGCCAACTGGGATAGTACCTATTGAGCCTGTAGGACAAGCATCTGGCATAATTGCCCCATCAACTAATGTTGGTGTCTTCATTAAAGCTTTCATCGTTTCAACAACAGAATTTACATTAGTTTCTTCTAATTCGTTTTCAGCTTTAATGTTTATTGAGAAAGGAATCGCTTCATCATGTAATGCTATTGGGTCTGGTGACTTAAACTGTCCTAAGTAACTAATTAGCTCATCTCCTTCTAATCCATTATGGTTAATATATTCTAATGCTTCTTTAAACCATTTCCCTGGTCTAAATCCCATTTCAATTAAAGTATGTCCTGTAATTTTTGTGTTTTCCATTTCTTATTTCTTTAAACTCCGTCAGCTTCCTTGTCTGACGGAGTACTACTTTAAAGTCTTTCAATAGACTTATTTATGATTCCGATACAAATATTCTACATATATGCGCAATCTTTTTGCGTAGAAAAATTTATTCTTTATTTTTCCTCAAAATTATACTTATGGCATTAAATAAAAATGCACTTATACGCTATAAAACTATTGATAAATGTTTACAAAACAACTACCGTCAATGGACATTGGATGATTTAATAGAAGCTTGTTCAGATACATTATATGAGTATGAAGGCAGGGAAGTGAATGTGAGCAAACGTACTGTTCAGTTAGACATTCAAATGATGCGTAGTGATAAACTAGGTTACAACGCTCCCATAGTTGTCTACAATAAGAAGTTCTACAAATATGGAGATGAAGACTATTCTATAACTGATATTCCACTTAATGAAAATGACATGAATGTGCTATCAGAAACGGTTGAAATGCTCAAACAGTTTAAAGATTTCTCGCTTTTTTCGGAGTTAGGAGGTATTATCCAGCGTTTAGAAGATAAAGTGTATACAGAAAAAACAGATCAATCCGCTATCATTCATTTAGATAAGAATGAGAAACTCAAAGGTTTGGAACATTTAGATGTTTTATATCAAGCTATTTTAAAGAAAATGGTATTAAAAATCACTTATCAATCTTTTAAAGCCAGAACATCATCTGAAATTATTTTTCATCCTTTTATTTTAAAAGAATTTAATAATCGTTGGTTTTTAATAGGAAGACCAGGAGTAGAAGCTAAAAAACCAATCGTTACTTTTGCTTTAGATAGAATAGTTGCCATTGATTATGATACCACAATTACATATAAAAACGACAACTTCAATGGTGACAAATATTATAAAGATGTTATTGGGGTTACTGTTTCAAATACTCGTGCAGAACGCGTCCAGTTTTGGGTAGATCAAAAAAATGCACCTTATGTGATAACCAAACCCTTTCATAACTCACAGAGAATTATAGAAACAAGAGATGATGGTGTAATCTTCAACATATTTGTTCAAATCAATTTTGAATTGGAGCGTATGATCTTGGGCTTTGGAGATTCTATTGAAGTTATAAAACCCAAACGCCTTAGGGATAGAATGAAACAAAAATTAGAAAAGGCTGTTGGTTTTTATGAAAAAGAATAGACTGAACTTCTTTAAAATTAAAGATCATTACAATACACTTATTTTTAGTCGATCACTAACACTTTTATCTTTTGGAAGATAAGGACGTTCTAGAGGAACAATCAATTTATCCAATTCATGATTAAGAACATATTGATGCTGTTCTCTAACAAATGCTGATATATCTTCAATCTCTAAAATATCATCTTTTGCATACTTCTTTATATCTTCATTTCTGATTCCGAGTTGAATAGCTCGCCTCTCCAATTTTGTTCCATATGGATCATGATCTGGATCCCATTGCAAACGAATATTTGAGTTTTGTACAGCATTTTGCCAATCGTCTCTATCATTGTATATGTCAGCTTGGTAACTTGAATAAACGGCATCATGTAGATAACGTTCAAACACCTCTCGCTTGAGATGAATGGCCAAAACAACTTCTTGACCTTCTTTTACTCCCCAACCATTTCGGTACATCATCCATAAAAAATTAGGTTTTATCCAAGTCATTCTATTCAAGCTAAAGGCACCACCAAAAAACTGATTTTTAGCTGCAAATTTTCCGATTTCTGGTCTATAAGATTGATATACAATTACTTTTTCTTCATCAAACTGCGCCATAATATGATGCCCAGTTTGTGGCCATTTTTTTATTTGTTCTTTATATAGTTTTGTATTTAGTTTCATTTCTCTAATGATTTTTTAAATCTCAAGATTAAATTTTCAATATCCTCATACCTTGCTAATTTATTTATCCATTCTTTCGGTATCGCTTCAGGCCCATAATACAATCCTGCTAAACCTCCAGTAATAGCTGCCGTTGTATCGGTATCTTCCCCAAGGTTAACTGCTTTAATTACTGCATTCTTATAATTGTCTGTATTGATAAAACACCAAAGCGATGCTTTTAAAGAATTTACAACATACCCACTTCCAGAAATACGATCTTCTTCTACTTTATAAATATCTCCCTCTAGAATATCAAAGTAAAAACCAAGTTCTTTGGGATTTAAATCTTTAGTTTCTAAATATGTTCTTACTCTTTTTTTAGTTATTTGATATGCTATAATTTTATTACTATTACTCAGTAACTCAATGGCGTATTCCACATAGATAAAACATGCTATAACAGAACGTAAATGAGCATGAGTTAAAGATGAAATATCTTTAATCATTTGATATCGTTCATCAATATTCTCTATGTTTCTTATGAAATAAACAAGAGGCAAAATTCTCATTAAAGAACCGTTTCCATTAGAATATTCATCCATTCCACCACAAATTTCAGGTGTATGTCCTTTTTCCATATAAAAAATGGATTGCCTTGTAGTCACCCCAATATCAAAGACATGTCCATGAGGCGTCCAATAAGATTTATCATACCATGCAATAAATTTATCAGCAATATTTTTAGTATTGTAACCATTTAATAATCCTTCCATCAAACAAAATGTAAGGGAGCTGTCATCAGACCAAGTTCCAGCAGGTTGATTATGGCTTCCATATCCAATCATTTTTTCTGCAGGATTCTCTTTCATTTCATTTCTTGATAGAAATTCATATGGAACTCCTAAGGCATCTCCAACTGCTACACCTATAATCCCACCTCTTATTCTTTCCAATAAATTCATAGCTCTTTGACCTCTGTATTTTTGATAATATCATTTATAACTTTATCATTCGTTTTTTTAAATTGCTTTCCTAAAAAGGTTTTAGTGACCTCTATTTTTCCTTGTATTTGATTATTAAAATTATCCATTTCCTCTGACGGCACCCATAATTCATTATGTATTTCTCCACCTACATTTTGAATTTCAAAATCATCTATGTATTCAGCGTTCATTTTAAATGCAGTTACATAACCCGAATATCCAGAAAATTCATCAGTTGTATTCCATTTTAATGCTATTTCACAAGCATATTCTTCATTCATTACAGGGTAAAAAATAGGTTGCCAATCTAATCTGGGAGGGAATTTTGAAAAATCACTTTCAATAATAAGTTCTAACTCTTTTATTCCAATTGGTCTATATAACGTTATTGTTTTCATTTTTAAAAAGTCTATTGTACAACTCAAAATTTTCAGTATCAAAACAAACAAAAATAACTTCTTTAACGATCTCTTGGTTTTTGAAACTTTTGATTGTTTGTATTGCAATTTGAGCTGCTATTTCTTTTGGGAATTTGTAAATTCCAGTGCTTATATTCGGAAATGCTATACTTTTAACGTTGTTTTCAATAGCAAGATCCATTGTATTATTATAACATTCACTTAAAAGTTTTTCTTTTTCAATGCCTCCATGATTCCAAACAGGGCCAACGGTATGAATTACATATCTAGCATCCAAATTTCCAGCGGTTGTAATGACTGCTTCTCCAACATTACATTTGCCTTGCTTATTTCTAATTTCTTGACAAGCTTTTAAAATTTCTGAGCCTCCCTTTCTGTGTATTGCGCCATCAACACCAGAACCTCCGAGTAATGAAGAGTTCGCTGCATTAACAATAGCATCAACTTTAATAGCTGTAATATCAGATTGTATAACTCTTATTTTCATTATAAAAATTGTTATTTAAAATCAATAAATTTAACTGGAACATTATCAGTAAGCCAAACTCCATTTTCTGATTTAAAAAATGCATATCCGCTATTACACATTTCTAAAGCTCTTATGATTAATATTATAGGTTTTCCCCTGCGCGATCCAACCTTCGTTGCAGTACCCTTATCGTTACTTAAGTGGACGTGTTGTCGACTCATTTTTTTCAATCCGTGTATTTTTATCTTAGGAATAAATTTTTCTACAGTACCATGATATAACAATGGCGGTGGTGATATAGATTCTAACTTTAAATCAACCGTCTTTAAAGAATGCCCTTGATTCGCTCTGATTTTTGTTTTGAATTCATCAAACACAAAACGTCTCTTATCATTTGTAGCCACAACTTCTTCTAATTCCTCTCTCGAGAACTTAAGCTTTGTATTGGATAAAATATCTGACACAAAAGCCCATCCATTTTTATCTAAATTTAAATTAATCGTTTCTGGTTTATGTCTTAATATTAAACTCAAAAACTTACTTACTTGTTTTTTATGATTTTTGTCCATCATTTATTTAATTCATCTCTTACTTCCATTAAAGCAAATCCCAAAAGGTTTTCACCTCTCCACATAATTGGGTTTTCTGCTTGCTCATTACTCTGACTCATCCCAATGCCCCAAATTCTATCTCTTGGACTTGCTTCAACCAAAACTCGATTCTTTGTGTTAAGTAAAAACTTTTTTAAATCTGGGTGTTGAGAAAACTTATGAATATTGCCTTGTTTTACAATCTCATATTTGTGCTGATTCCATTTTTCAGGAATAAAACCAATCACTTTTCTTCCCCATTGTTTTGCTTCCATTGGTGAGTTTGATGTTATAATTTCATCTAATATTTTATTATCATTAAATAATCTTGCCTTTTCTGCCATCATCCAATGTTCAGCAGTTTTATAAACTATACTATTCACCGTAAAAGGAGCAACCCACCATTGACTAAAACAACTTTTACCTACACTACCATCTTTATTGGGTGTATGCCCCCAAAAGAATAGATACTTTATCCTCTTTTTTTGTTTAAAATCTATTATTATTCTTTCTCTATTATATTTCATCTTATATTATCAAATTAGCCTTTTCATCTGCAATGCCTATTTCAACATGACTTCCAGAATTGAAATTTAAAAAATCAGATTCAATACCATCACTAAAAATAACACCTTTGGTTGGCATATTAGATTCAATTTTTAATGTTTGTCTTTTTGTTATTATTCCAAAACCAATATCCGTTTGGGTAACCTTGCTTAAAAAAGGTTCTCTAACCACGAATACCAACTTTTCATCTTCCCAATGGATTAATGATTGTTGCTGTTTTTCTCTATTCGATTTTTGCCTATTTATATTATTAGCCATATTAAATATAGAGCTTAACCAACCTGTTGAGCCTGCTCCAGTGGAGACTATAATGCCGCTAGATGATTGTCTTTCCTTTTTGCCTTTGAACTCAATGTCATATCTAGAAGAAACATGAGAATCTGCTCCAATGTAAAAATCATTAAAGGCTAATAACGTTTGGCCGTCACTTAATTGTGCTTTAGCCATTGTTACTTGTTTGGTTTCGAAATCGCCTTTGAGAACATTTTTGATTACTGTATCCAATGTATTTGGATTGTGTTTTAATAAAATGCCATCGTAGCGCTCTGAGTCTGGATTTACGCCTATAATCGGTAATCCGCCAACATACTTAGCTGTATTAGCAACTAAGCCATCTTGACCTATAACTACTATTAAATCTTGCTCTGTAAAGATATAGGTTGGCAAAAAAGAACGATTAATTACCTTATACTTCAAACGTTTTGAAATAACTTCTTGAATTTTATAAAGTGATTTGTAGAATGTATCATTTTCGAGTTCATAATATCCAAAATCTCCTTCAGACCTTTCTATGTAAAACTTAGCCTGAGCTTTTGAATTAAACCTTTCAATCAATTGCTCAAGCCTTGTTTTATCTCTTATGATGATTACTCTTTCAAATTCCATTTTACTTAAGATTTACTTCTAACTATACTATCCAATAATTCTGGAGAAATGTTTAGATTTCCTATTTTATCAGCGTTTTCAGCAAGTTCTCTAAAAGCTAAAGCAATATTATTACTTGGGTCATTTCCAGTATTACTGATAGCCATCAGCGTTTTCCAATCTAGTTCTTTATACGGTTTTAAATTCGCATTTAGTACATACTCTTTCACATCTGCTTCTTTCTTCTCATTAGTAACCTGAATGTCTATCAGTTCTTTTTTCTGTTCTTCAAGAGATATATTGGAAGTCATTTCCATTTCTTTTAGCTGCTGTTCATTTTGCTGCTTAACAACATCTGTTTCCATCTTCTTCTCTACGATTTGTTTTTGCTTTTCTTCAACAGCTATTTCCGTATTTAACTCACTTTCTTTTATCATACGCTCCTGTTCTACAGCAAAGTTTCTACGCTCATAAATAGCTTGATCTGCTTCTTTTTGTAATGACTCCCTCATTTGAGCTTCTAAAGCCCTAGCCATTTCTGGATTAGGAGTAACACCTAGCACATTTACACTTAGAATTTCTAACCCAAGCATTTGTACTGTCTTTGATTTTTGAATACTTTCAAATATTTCAGTTTCAATCTCATCAAGTTTTCTTAAAGCTTCTTTTAGACTTAAGCGTTGTATGATAGATGCACTTGCCGTTTGGGCTTCATTAATGATACGTTGTTGAATTTTTTCGTAGTCATTTTTTAAATATTGCTTTTTCTTATTTACAGTAAAGTTTAAATTTTCAGCTAATTGCTTTGGATTCTGAATCTTATACGTGACTTGCCCCTGTAATGTAACTTCTTGATAATCCTTTGTTGTTTCATTAAACACAAATTGAAAATCGTTACTCTGTACTGGAATAGAAACAATAGATGAGTTTGGTGAAAAATAAAAGAATGACAAACCTCTTCCTTCTTTCTTGATTTTACCTCGTTTATAATGAATCACATAGTTCATTGAATCGAATTTGATATAATTTATTCCTAACATAATTTTGGGTTTTAAATTATTAATTTGCGTAATTATAACACAAATATAAATTGAGAAAACAAATTTACCAAATATATTTTGCGTTTTTTTTACACAAAAAATATAATTCACTGATTATGAATTCATTATATTTCGAAAATTATACCCTCTTTTTTAAGTTGAAAGTAACGTTTTTGATTAAACTGGAATAAATTAGCTGGCCTACCTGATCCTTTTGATACTTTTTCATCGAGTTCATCAAGTACATTTAGACCTAATATTTTTTTTCTAAAATTGCGCCTATCAATTTCTCTTCCTAAGAGAGTAGTGTATAATTTTTCTAAGTCTGAAAACGGGAATTTTTTATCTAATAATTCAAAACCTATAGGCTCATACGTAATTTTTCCTTGTAATCTTTTTATTGACATTTCAAGAATTTCTTGGTGATCAAACGAGAGTTCAGGCAATTCATCAATAGTAAACCACTGAACTTCGGAAGCGTCTGTGGATGCAAATATTTTAAATGTATTAGGTCTTACTAACCCGAAATACGCTATAGAAACTACTCTTCCTCTCGGGTCTCTAGACGGTTCTCCAAAAGTATATAATTGCTCAAGATAATTAATCTTTACACCTGTCTCTTCTTGCAGCTCTCTTTCAACAGCCTCTTCTAAAGACTCATCATTTAAAACAAATCCTCCTGGAATAGCCCACTTATCTTTGAACGGTTCGTACTTACGTTTTATAAGTAATACTGATATTTTGCCTTCTTCGTAACCAAACACGACAGCATCTACGGAAAGTTTAATGGATTGTTTTATCATATGCGTAATTATTACGCAATAATACAAAATATAACTTAAATTAATTATACAACAATAATAGATTTAAACTTTATCGTTCATTCTATTTTAATAGTTTTTCTTAATTAATCGTAAGGTAGAAGCAGTTAAAAATCAAATTAATAGAAAAACATAGAGTATTTATTCAGTAAAATTTGCTTATTGTTTAAGCTAAACAAATCATTTTTAGAATAATACAATAATAAAAAAGAAAAGGCTCAAATACATGATGTACTTGAGCCTTGCTTAGTAGCGGGAACTGGACTCGAACCAGTGACCTTCGGGTTATGAGCCCGACGAGCTACCTACTGCTCTATCCCGCGATATTGGACAGCAAATATACAATCCTTTTTAGATTTTACAATGCTTTACCTTGAAAAAATTATTGTTCTATGCTAGTTGCTTGAAAATCTGTAATTTCTGAGTGTAAAAATCTAATTTGTACTTGTATTGGGTTACAACATACTTCACAATCTTCTATGTATTCCTGATATGTAATAGAATCATCTAGCAACATAGATATTTGTTCCCAACAGTAAGGGCATGTAAAATAATGTTCTTGCATCTCTAAAAATAAAAAAAAGATACACAATTGTGTATCTTTCTTTTATTTAACTATTTTATGAAAATATACTATTTAATTAATCTTTTTCAATATCTAGTGTTGCTGTGGCATTTGACTCTATAATCGATAATGTCGGCGGATTTTTGCCAGAAACACTAATGTATTCTCTATTTAGTTTATTATCACTAACCATAATAGTATTTAACTTTGTTAGGTTAATAAACTCCATTGGCACATCTCCTGTAAATTCATTTGTAGATAATAACAACTCTTCAAGTTCTGTTAATTGCGCCATTTCCACTGGAATTTCACCATCCATTTTATTATCCATTACACTAAACTTCTTCAACTTCTTTAATGCTTGTATTTCACGTGGTATATTACCAGTTAAATAATTACTGCCTATTAAAAGTTCTTCAAGGTTAGTCAATTCCATTAATGATAACGGAATATTACCAGAAAGTTTATTACTGTATAATTTTAAAGATTTCAGCTTTTTTAGTGCTCCTAATTCTGAAGGAATTTCCCCTTCAAACTTATTCATAAAAAGCTCCAGAGATTCAAGATTTGCTAATTTACTTAAAGCAGTTGGTACAGTTCCTGTTAAACCATTGAAACCCATGTTCAATTTCGTTAAACCAGTAAGATTACCAATTTCTGTAGGTAATGTACCCTGTAAATTGTTAAAAGGTAAGTTTATCTCAACTACCTTATCGTTATCTACTTTTATACCATACCAAGTATCTATAGGTGCAGTAGTATCCCAAGTAGAATTCCAATCAGCTCCGTTCGTACTATTGTATAATGCTAATAAAGCTTCTTTTTCAGTATTAGGGATATTTGCAAAGGCTGCAAATGAGATTAGAAAAGTTAAAATTGTATACTTTAAATTTTTCATCTTAAGGTTGATTTAGGACTAATTCGTGTACGAAAATAGCAACTAAATAGATAAAAAACTATTTTTATCGATGAAATACATAAAAAATTAACATTTGCGATCAACTCATTGACTCAATTTGAAGCTGAATTTCCTCCCATTGTTTCATATAATTATCTAAATCTGATTTCTTATTTTGATAATCATCAAAAAAGTTTGGCTTAGATGTAACTTCTTGATAATTTATTTCCAGCTCTAGATCTATAGCTTTAATCGTTTTTTCAAGTTCAGATATTTTAGATTCAATATTACTTAACTTATTATTTAAAGACTTTAGCTTTTTTTGCTCTTGGTAAGATTGCTTTTTTTCTTTTGGAGCTTCTTTTTTAATTACAGTACGTTTTTCTACTTCGCGTAAGTTTACAACTTGTCGTTGCTGCAAATAATAATCAATATCTCCTAAATATTCCTTTATTTTATGGTCTTTAAACTCGTATACTAAATTCGTTAAACCTTGAAGAAAGTCTCTGTCATGTGATACTAATATAAGTGTGCCTTCAAAACGTTTTAAGGCTTCTTTAAGTACATTTTTAGATTTTATATCTAGGTGGTTTGTTGGCTCATCCATGATAAGCACATTAAACGGCTGTAGCATTAATTTTGCTAATGCCAAGCGATTTCGTTCACCTCCTGATAATACTTTTACATATTTCTCTACCTCATCTCCCCTAAATAAAAAAGAGCCTAAAATATCTCGAACTTTACTTCTATTACTCTCATTAGCGGCATCTATCATGGTATCCAGAACCGTCTTGTTTCCGTCTAAATATTCCGCCTGATTTTGAGCAAAGTATCCTATTTGCACATTATGCCCTAGCTTTAAATGTCCATTATATTTAATCTCACCAACTATAATTTTAGCTAAAGTGGATTTCCCTTGTCCATTTTGACCCACAAACGCTGTTTTACTATCACGTTCAATTAATAAGTCAATAGCTTTCAATACTTGGTTATCACCATAGTTCTTAGAAATATCTTCTGCTTCTACTACAACTTTTCCTGGAGTTATTGATATTGGAAAATTAAGTGTCATCACACTATTATCATCCTCATCAACTTCAATACGATCAATCTTATCCAATTTTTTAATTAGCGATTGCGCCATAGTAGCTTTTGATGCTTTTGCTCTAAACTTTTCTATTAATTTTTCTGTATGCTCTATCTGCTTTTGTTGATTTTTTTGAGATGCTAACTGCTGTTCTCGAATCTCAGCTCGAAGTACTAAGTATTTTGAATAGGGTTTTGGATAATCATATATACGGCCTAAAGAAATCTCTATAGTTCTGTTCGTAATATTATCCAAAAACATTTTATCATGAGATACAATCACCACTGCTCCAGCGTAGTTTTTTAAAAAACTCTCTAGCCAAATTATAGATTCGATATCTAAATGGTTAGTGGGCTCATCTAAAAGTAAAATATCATTGTCTTGCAGTAAAAGTTTAGCTAGCTCTATTCTCATACGCCAACCACCAGAAAAGGTATCTGTAAGATTATCAAAATCTTCTCTTTTAAAACCTAAACCTTGTAATATCTTCTCAGTATTGCCTTGGTAGTTGTAACCGCCAATAATTTCATATTGATGCTGTAAATCATTAATATCAATCATCAATTGATTGTAAGCTTCGCTCTCATAATCTGTACGTTCTGCTAATTGGGTATTAATAGCTTCCATTTTGGCTTCTAAATCTTTAATCTCAGTAAAAGCTTCGTAAGCCTCCTCTAAAACTGTTCTACCAAAAACGAAATCGATGTCTTGTTTTAAAAATCCAATTTTTAAAGTTTTATCTGCTGCAATCTGACCAGAATCGGGCTCTATCTCTTTTGATAAAATTTTGAGCATCGTAGATTTCCCTGCTCCATTTTTTCCAATCAATCCTATTCGGTCGCCATTTCCTAGCTTAAAAGTAATATCCTCAAAGAGATACTCCCCTTGAAATGAAATAGATAAATTATGAATATTTAGCATAGAAATGTGACTTAAGTTACAATTTATTAAGGTTTAAAATATACCTTTGTGGTGTAATTCTTTGCATGAGCTAGAATGACAGTTATTAACTGATTTTTCGACTAAAACCGAAAATAGCTTTGCGATTTACGCGAGCAAAAATACATTAAAATAAATGTTTAAAAAAGGAACAAAAATTTATAGCATTTTAAAGGGTTCTTGTCCAAAATGTCATCAAGAATCTATGTATAGTAATAAAAATGCTTATGCGCTTTCAGAAACATTAAAAGTAAATGAACGCTGTTCTCATTGTAACACAAAATACAGAATTGAACCTTCGTTTTTTTATGGCGCAATGTATGTAAGCTATGCTGTTGGTATAGCTTTTGGCGTTGCTGCTTTTGTGATAAGTAATTTGATATTGGGTGCGAATTTAAAAATTACATTTATTGCTATTGTAGGTACACTTATAGTATTTATGCCAATAATCATGCGCTTATCCCGAAATATTTGGATAAATATGTTTATGAGTTATGACGACTCTCTAGTGGAGAAAAAGTAACATCTATTTAAGCCTTGATAGACTAATTTCTCTTTCTAAAGGTACACCTTTCTCAATACGTTCAAAGAGTTGTTTTGCCACATAAGGCCCAATCATTACACCCCTGGTGCCAAGTCCATTTAGTAAATACATGTTTTTATAGTTCTTATGCTGCCCAACTAATGGACGCCTATCTCTAACAGTCGGTCGTATTCCTGCTACTTGATTTATAATTTCAAACGGACAAGAAATCATACTTTTAAGACCATCTAAAAGTTTTACTTTTGCCTTATCTGTAGTGTCGTGTGTTAAATCTTGTAATTCATAAGTTGCACCCACAATATAAAAATCGTCTCCTAGAGGAATAAGAAAAACCGGGCCTTTTAGCACAAAATCAATTTTTAATTCTGGTGCATGTATGGTTAATAATTCACCTTTTGTAGGGCTTAAGGGCAGATTTTTAAAGAATGGGTTTTTGGTTACTCCAAATCCTTCTGAGAAAACAATCTGCTTTGCTTTGATGCTTCTGTAACTCAATAGCTCGTTTTCGGTATTTAGAGCATCATAATTAAAGGCTTCTTGAATTAATGCGTTACTGCTATCTAAAAAGCTCTTATACGATTTAACAAGAGTATTTACATCTATACGACCAGTGTATAGTACCTTTCCAAAACCAAATTCTGCATTAATAGCTTTATTTTGGTTTGAAATAATTTTAGTAGAAAGGTATTTCATCAACTTTGGTTTATCGGAAGCTGTAAACCAATTATTCTGTTCTTCAATTGAAGCAAACTTTCTGTAAACAGGAATTTTATAATCTAACGTTACTTTCAGTAGTTCTTCTAAAGCAATATATTGTTTTAGTGCTATATCTAATTGCTCATCACTTTTCCAAACTGATGTAAAGCGTTTTAAAACAACTGGGTTATATAAACCGCCAGCTACAATTGATGATTTTTGAGAACTATCATCATACACAATAAAGGTTTTATCATTGTTTCGAAGTTGTTCGCAAAAACTAATACCAGCCAAACCTAAACCAACAATAATGTAATCGTATTCTGTTTTCATAGAATTGCTAATATAAAAAACGCCCACTTTAAAAGCGGGCGTTTTTTATTATATTATAGAGTTAACAACTAGTATGTCCACATATCTAATTCAAAATCTCTAATTTTTGTTTTTATACGATCAGATTCTAATAATTGCATTAGAGCATTATCTGAAATATATTCGTTGACCTGTCTATCTCCTTGAACATTTTCTTCTTTATAAATATAACCTTGAAAACGTCTAGCATTTAACAAATGATCGAACGAATGTGGTATAGCACTATTTGTATTGTTAAATGCTTTAGCCTCATGCAAGATCTCTCTAGCATCTGGGAAAAACACCCAAAATAATGGTACTAAATCAGGGTTTTCATCATCGATAGTATAGATGTCTGGAGCAACTGGTGCAATACCTAATAATCTGTACTTCATTTCAGCATGGCGTTTATCAAAATACCATAACCCTTTTACACGATACTCCACAATTTCTGCAGCTGTAATTTCTCGTCTGTCTATGTACTCATCAGATAGCTCTTCTCCTGCATTAAGTTGCTCAATTCCCAACTCAGTGGTATCAACTCTAACTAATGCACCTTCTATATCCTTTAAAGTACGTTTAGTGGTAAAATAAGAATCGTCATAAATGTTTTTTATCTTTCCGTTTTTGATATTTTTCATTAAAACATCATATAACGAGCGTCTATTGCTACCAATATTATTGGTATCAATAGGATAATATAATGAGAAATTTGCGCGTTCATCAAGATTCACTCTCTCCCATGTCATTTTAGAAAATAGAATATCTCTATCATCAACATATCCGTATTCTAAAGGCCTATCGTTATCAATTGCCTTTTGCTCTTCTGTTCTTACCCCTATTTCTTCAGGACTTTTAGCATTAAGAATATTTGCTTGAGCAAATGTGCTTGATACTGTAAAAACAGTTGCAATAGTTAATAAAACACTTTTAAAATTCATCTTATTCTTCATTTTATGTTATTAGGCTAACGTAATTGCTAGCCTAATATTTTAATTTGTAAGCTCTATAAATACCGGTGATACTTTTTTAAGAATCACACTTACTCCACTAGCTTTAGCTTCTATATCAAATATTTGAACACCAGAACCACGCTTAGCTTTACGTAAAGCACCTTTTGCTCTACTATCTAGCTTATTACCTTTTACAGTAATTGTAGGCTGTCCAGGAACTTTAAATTTAAATCCTGTAACACGTAGAGGTAATTCAAAATCGAAATCTTCAAACATAGCACCTACGGTAGATTTCTCTAAACCTTGACGTTGCATTTTAGCAGAAGTTTGCCCTCTTACTGTACCTGTTGGTCTTGGTAAATCTTTAATTCTGAATTTAGCATTATCGCTAACTCTTCCTCCATCAGGAAGCGTACCAGTAACATTAATAGTTACTTCTCTACCCTTTATAGTTGTAGCATCCATTACATATCTGCTACCTCCACCTTTAGATAAACCTTGAGCACTAGCGTTAACTTTATTATCAGGAATACCAGCAAATGAAATCGTCATTGGGTTTTTCACACCTCTATACACTACATTCATCTTATCAGCTGAAATAGTCGCTGAATTTGGTTTAGCAACAGTAGCGAAAGAAGAACTTACAGCTACTGGAATTTCCTCACCACCTTCACCAAAAAATAAATTACCCTCTATTTTATGTTCACCTACACTACCAGAACCAACTTTCAATTTAACTTTTCCTCCTTCAAGAGTAAAATCTCTATCAGCCACAAGTTTTCTGCCATCTAAAGTTAACTCTACTCTACTTGGAACTGTAGTTGCATCTGTACGTCCTAGTACAATCTCTCCATCAAACTGCTCTCCATTAAAATAAGCCGATTTAGATGTTTCCATTAATGTAGAGTAATTTGTCATAGAAACTTGTTTACCAAGTTCTCCTTCGAGCATCTTAGACAATATTTGAGACTCTGTAGTTTTTATATCCGATTGAAGTTGTGTCATTTTAGTTAAAGACGCTACTAAAGGGAAACCTTTATAGTGGTAATCTAACCAATCTACTTTAACTCCATCTCTATTCTTTACTGGTTCAGTATTGAATTTATTATTAACTTCTTTGATTACAGGTGCCATAGAAGGGTCATCTCCTAATACTTTAGCAACATCTTCTCTGAAGGTTTTCATATGATCCAAAAAGGCTAGTCCTTCATCTTTTATCTTATCTCCTTTAAAGAAGTTTTGATCTAAATAATCGCCTTTATCCATGATTTCATAATCTGTAGGATCATCTATTTTAGCTGTCATTTTACCTTTCAATTCCTCTAAATACGAATCAAAATCGTGAGCTAGCTTATCTATTTGGTCAGCTTTAGCTTTTAAAGGTTGATATTTTTCTGGCTGATCTTCTGCTTTTGTATTCAAGTTATCTACAAAAGCTTTATTTCTCAGTTCAGTAGCTTCGTTAGACTCCGTAAGCTTTTCGTTCATTAATCCGAAGGCTGATAATACTTCTTTCGACATATTTAAAGCTAGCATCGCTATAAATATTAAATACATCAAGTTTATCATCTTCTGTCTTGGTGATAGTTTTCCTCCTGCCATGTGTAATTAGGTTTTTTGGGTTATTAAATTTGGGTAACCCCTAATTATTTGTTCATTGCAGATAACATTCCACCATATACGCCGTTCAATGACGATAAGTTTGAAGCCAATGACTCCATTTGTTCTTTCAATTTCGCTGCATTTTCTACAGACTCTTCATTAATAGAAGCTTGTTTGTTAATGCTCTCTAATTGTACTTTGTATAAGCTATTTAAAGATTCCATTTGAGCTGCTGCTAATGATAACTCTTCACCATATTTTTGAGTCGCTTGAATAGAGTCTACTGTAGGAGAAATTCCTTTAGCTGCACCTTCAAAGTTTTTGATACTTTCACCTAAACTAGCCATTAACTCTCCGTCAATTTTAGCTTCTTTAAGTAATTCATCTAATTTTTGAGATAACACACCTTTAGGATTTTGAGCTTCTTTTGCAGACGCTTGTCCACCAGCTAATTCAGGATATACTAAAGACCAATCTAATTCATCATCTACTGGTTCAAACGCTGATAATGCGAAAATAATTGCTTCTGTAACAAGACCGATAGTTAACATTACATTACCTGTTAATGGTCCTATTTCAAAATGAATAATTTTAAAGAGTGCTCCAACGATTACAATTGCCGCTCCTAACCCGTAGGCCATATTCATAAATTTTTTACTTGCTTTTGACTTTGCCATAATTTTTGGTTTTTAATTTTAAGTAGACAAACTACTTAAGTAGGTTAAATTAATAGTTATTACTGATTTGATTTAATACGATTTATTTGCCGTTCTTAGTTACGTTTGTCCCCATGTAATCTTGAACGGTTCTGAAACCTATATAACTTCTTGCAGAATCTGCATATTCGTAATCTCTTGAACTTACCTG
Organism: uncultured Flavobacteriaceae bacterium; assembly: GCA_947502975.1. Lineage (GTDB taxonomy): Bacteria > Bacteroidota > Bacteroidia > Flavobacteriales > Flavobacteriaceae > Jejuia. Next base: position 239,926 of record CANNBV010000002.1, on the reverse strand, counting down.
TAAAAAGTAAGCTACATCTTTCCAAGAACCACCACGAATAACTTTACGTGTGTTATCTGGATCATTTACACTTGGATTTATTGTTGATGAATATTCATAAGACGCAGGGTCGTATGATGCATTCACCCATTCTGAAACATTACCTGCCATATTATATAAATTATAATCGTTTGGCTCATAAGATTTTGCTTCTACTGTATATAATGCTTGGTCTGCTGCATAATCTCCACGTACTGGCTTAAAGTTTGCCATAAAACATCCTCTATCACTTTTAGTGTAAGGACCTCCCCATGGATAGGTTGCAGCTTGTAAACCACCTCTAGCGGCATATTCCCACTCTGCTTCTGATGGTAATCTAAACCTGTTTACCATTGCAGCACCTTTTCTTGATTTCTGATACGTATTCTTGTTGATGGTTCTCCACTCACAGAATGCTTTTGCTTGTTTCCAAGTTACACCAACCACTGGATATTCTCCATAAGCTTCATGCCAAAAGTAGTCGTTATGCATAGGTTCATTATATGAATATTGAAAATCTCTGATCCATACTGTTGTATCTGGATAAATTTCAACTTCTTCTTTTTTAATCACCTTGCTGCGCTTAACCCCTCTACTTCTTGCTGCTTCTTGGATATCCATGTAGCTGTATTGGAATTTAAATTTCTTTACATCCCAAGTACGTTGACCATTATAAGATTCTTCTAAAGGCAAATACATTGTATCCATAACCTCAGCATAATATTCATCTAAATATTCTGAAGTATCATAGATTATATCTACATCTTTATTGATTTTTCTACCTTCGTAACCTGTTGGTCCTAATCCAGTATAGTTTTCATACATATACTTTTCGTATACAGTCATATTTTCTGGATCTGCATCACTAAAGGCGTATTCTCCAATAGTACCTTCATCTGCTGGTGTTAAACCTACATCATCTGCAAGTTTAGCAAGTTCCATTCTAAGAATAGAATCTCTAACCCAATGTACAAACTGGCGATATTCACTATTAGTGATTTCGGTTGCATCCATATAGAAGGCTCTAACTGTTACAGTCTTTCCAGGAGCGTCATTCACCCCGGCAAGATCATCGTCGGCCTTACCCATTATAAATGCACCTCCAGGAACTAGCTCCATACCATAAGGCTTTTCTGGATGCCATTTTTTTCCTTGAACTCCTACCAGCTCACCCTTATCTTTAGAGCCACAACTAGCCAGTAAAGTTAATACTGCGGTTAATAAAATAAACTTCTTCATATTCATAGAAAACTCGAGGTTAATTATTATAGCTTCAATTTTGAGAGCGTAAACATATTTATATATTTTCGAAAAAACAACTTTTTATCTAAAAAAATAACATTTCATCGTAAAAATTTGGCATTTCACCGATGAAATTGACCTTTTGACCATACTTTGTCTATTATACAGAATTCTTCTGAAACGCTTTAAACCAACGGTTTGGCACAATATCGTTACAAGCATCTAAGTAATCCTGATGCGTGCATGGTAATAACGTATGTCTTTTTAATTTATTATTCACTTCGGCTAAAAAAGGAATTTCAACCCACCATCGTCCTGTCTTATTACTCTTATAAAACACTAATTCATGAGATTCTACCATGGTATAGAATTTTTGATAGCTTCTCTCATCTGTAAAATCATCATCCTTTACCCTACAATTGACACCTTCGATAAAATACCAAATGATTTGAGCAATAAGCATTGAAGTAATTTCATCGTCATTGGATGGTTTATATTCATAAATACCAAAAGAGCTTACCTTATTGCTGATGCCTGCATATCGTGAAATTGCACAAATAGCAGTACCATCTAATCCGTTTGGAGAAAACTTTTGTTTTAAGCTTACCTCTGCCCCTTTTACCGACTTTAAATCTATGCTTACAATATTGGCATCTCTCAATACTGGTTCAACAATGGTAATATCACTGTTAACTTCTCCTAAACGATACGATTCAAAATACAAGCGTTCCATCAAATCTATTTCTTCCTGAGAATTAAAATAGGTTTGGTACCCAATATTTGAATAATTAAATAGATTGTAAGGTTCATCTAAAATAACCTTGCCAACGTAACTATTATTTTTAATAGGCTTTGCAGAATCTCCTAAATCAAATTTAGAATCAACACTTACTAGGTTTATCATGGGCATCAATGCATCATAAGCACGGTAATTAGCATATGTTAAATCCTGACTTCCTCCTAATAAAATTGGTATGATATCCTTTTTGATAAGAATTTCAATTGTTTCCCTAAATGCGAAATACGTATCATCAACACTCTCCCCTGCATTTATATCTCCTAAATCAGCTATGGTAGTATTCCAGCTTCCCGGAAATAATGCGTATAAAGACTTTCGTATTTCATCTAATTGAAACGTCTCTCCTATGTAATCTACATCATTTCTGTTTTCAATAACACCTAAAATCGCAATACGTACGCCATCTAATTCTGGAATTCCGTTTTGTTTAGAATGAATTTGAAGTTTTCTTCCCAGGGCTTGCATCGACAATAATTCGTTATGAGCTAGAACGTTGTCTGATACTGGGGAAAGAAAATTAAAATTCATATTGGTAAGTACTATTTATTTTTTCGCAGTTGCTTTCTTTTTTGTTGTGCGTTTTTTGGTGGCTTTTTTCTTTGGCGCTTTCTTTTCTATATGGGCCTTAGCTTCTTCTAGAGTCATATCACTTACATCAACTGTTTTGGGCAACTCTACCTTTACTTTACCTTTTATAACATTGTGCCTACCCCATCTTGCTTTTTCAACACGTATACCTTCTTCTTCCCAATGGTGAATAAGCTTATCTTTTTCTTTTTGAATTTTATCTTCAATTAAAGTAACAATATCGTCATCAGATAAATTATCCCAATCGTATTTTTTATTAACATTAATGAACATATTGTTCCACTTAATAAATGGACCAAAGCGCCCTTTACCTTTTTGCACTGGTAAATCTTGATACACATATATAGGAGCATCTGCTTTTTGCTTTTCTTTTATTAAAACAATAGCATCATCTAACTCTACACTTAATGGATCTTGACCTTTAGGTAATGATACGAATGATTTTCCAAATTTTACATAAGGTCCAAATCGTCCATTATTTACTAAAATCTCTTCACCTTCATATTCACCTAACGTTTTTGGTAATTGAAATAAATCCATCGCCTCTTCGTAGGTAATGGTATTTAATTGTTGGTCTGGGCTTAAACTTGCAAACAATGGCTTTTCTTCATCATCTACAGTACCTACCTGAACCATTGGTCCAAACTTACCTAAACGCACACTAACCTGTCGTCCTGTTTTAGGATCAGTTCCTAAAACACGTTCTCCAGATTCCCTGTCAGCATTTTCTTTTACGTCTTCTACTACTGGATGAAATTTTTTGTAGAACGATTGCATCATCTCAGTCCAATCTTCCTTTCCTTCTGCAATCTCATCAAAATCTTCCTCAACTTTTGCAGTAAAATTATAATCTAGAATAGCTTCAAAATGATTCACTAAAAAGTCAGTAACAATCATTCCAATATCTGTCGGTACTAATTTACCTTTATCAGATCCTACTTTCTCACTCAATGTTTTATCAGAAACACTTCCATCTTGCAGTTTTAATTGGGTGTACTCACGCTCAACGCCTTCTACGGTTCCCTTTTCAACATAGTTTCTATTTTGAATGGTCGAAATGGTTGGCGCATAGGTAGATGGTCTGCCAATACCTAACTCCTCTAACTTCTTAACTAAGGATGCTTCTGTATATCTTGCAGGCGGACGTGTATAACGTTCAGTAGCAGAAATAAAACTATTTAACAGCGTTTCACTCACTTTTAAAGCTGGTAGCATACCATCTTGCTCTTGATCTTCATCATCTGTACCTTCAAGATAAACTTTCAAGAAACCATCAAACTTGATAACCTCTCCATTTGCAGTAAAGGTTTCATTATGTGTCGATGCCTCAATTTTTACATTAGTACGCTCTAATTGTGCGTCACTCATTTGTGATGCTATGGCACGTTTCCAAATTAAATCATACAAACGCGCTTGGTCTCTATCTATATCTACGGAGTGTCTTGAAAAATCTGTAGGACGAATAGCCTCGTGAGCCTCTTGAGCTCCTTTAGATTTTCCTTTATAGTTTCTTGGATTGCTATAATTGTTTCCGTAGGCAGTTTCAATTTCAGCTTGTGCGCCTTGTCTTGCTTCATCGGACAAGTTTACACTATCAGTTCTCATATAAGTAATTAAACCAGCTTCGTACAAGCGTTGCGCCATGGTCATGGTTTTACTTACTGAGAAATATAATTTTCGTGATGCTTCTTGTTGTAAGGTAGATGTTGTAAATGGTGCTGCTGGCGATTTTTTCGCAGGTTTCTTTTGAAGATCTGCTACCTTAAAATCTGCAGATGCATTTTTTTCTAAAAACTGATAGGCCTCTTCTTTTGTTTTGAAATTCTTTGGAAGTTTAGCCTTAAATGTTTGTCCGTCTTCATTTGAAAACTCAGCATCAATTCTAAAAGAAGCTTCTGGTGTGAATCCTTGAATTTCTCTTTCTTTTTCAACAATTAATCTCACAGAAACCGATTGTACTCTACCTGCTGACAACCCTCCTTTTACTTTTCTCCAAAGCACTGGCGACAATTCGTAACCTACAATTCTATCTAAAACACGACGGGCTTGCTGGGCATCAACTAAATCATAATCAATACCTCTTGGGTTTTCAATAGCCTTTTTTATTGCTGCTTTTGTAATCTCATGGAAAACAATTCGTTTGGTTTTAGCTTTATCTAACTTTAAAGTTTCAGCTAAATGCCATGCAATGGCCTCACCTTCTCGATCCTCATCACTTGCTAGCCAAACCATTTCGGCTTTTTTTGCAAGGTCTTTAAGTTTCTTAACTACCTCTTTTTTATCTTTTGAAACTTGATATTTGGGTTTAAAATCGCCATCAACATCTACTCCTAATTCTTTAGAAGGCAGATCGGCTATATGCCCAAAACTAGATTCTACTTTAAAATCTTTACCTAAAAATTTTTCTATAGTTTTTGCCTTGGCTGGTGACTCAACTATTACTAAATTCTTCGCCATACATCATTTTTTGAAGCTACAAATGTATATCAAAAAAAGTTTATCTGCCTAATTTATCGACATTTTACCTAATGTTAACACAAAAAATAATATTAACCCTTCAAACTTCATCAAAAAATAAAACCAAAAGTAAATGCCCCAAAAACATGAGATCGTGATAAAGGTGTTTCTTTTGAATTATAAATATATTCTAACTTAAAAATATGTCGTTTTGTTCTTAATACACTTCCTGCCTGTAAATTGAATACATGACGTTCTGCAATAGAAGTAAACGGGTCGTCATCATTAAAAGGACTACCTTGTATTAAAGTATTTAGCTCAACATATTTATAACCTCCACCAATAAAACCAAAAAATTCTTTTTTTGATTCTGAATCTACAGCATACAATCTATATGAATTTTGAAGGCGATTAAATTTTCCAAAGAACAAAAACACATCGTTCTTCAAGTACATATCTTTACTACCAATGCTTAAACTTGTTTGATTCTGAATACTCGCACTTTCGCTCAATGGGAAGTCATATACCTGCTTTATTTTGAAGTTAAACAACCATTTATAAGCTATCTCAGCTTGCCATGTAGGCTTTTCAATATTGAAGAGTTCATGAAATGCATTTTGTAATTTTCCTGCTAAAGATTCTTTGCCAGTAATACCAGATTCTAGTGCTAGAAATAAAGCTGACTTAGATTTTATCTTAGCTAATTCTGCGCTAATAAATAGCCATCCTGCATAAGGACGATCAAAATCATTTGTATCAAAAGACGAAAGGTTACTGGGCGTGTACGTTTCATTTCCTAATAAAACATTAAGCTGTAACTCTTGGTTTTCTCGTTTTTTTAATAAAAAATCATGTTCTAAATTCTTCCTATAACTGATGTGTAGACCGCTAGTATAATACTTATCTTGAAACACAAACTTATCATTACTTATTTTTAATTCTAATTGCTGATTTTGAGCATCTACAGATGATATACTCCAGAGAAAGAGGATAAAAACTACTGAATTTTTAAGAAAATGTAAATGCTGCAAATGAATAAATTAAATGATAAAACTATTTTACAGTCGAATTATTATGAAACAACTATCGTTTATACCACAAAAAAAAGACCAAACCCTATAAAAGCTTTGGTCTTTTTTAACGATAGATTACTATTTTAATACTCTACTCTCCTGTACCTATTTGTTCTATTTCGCTTTTTTCTTCAAATCCAATCACATGCTTATAAATTAAATATGACGGATGGAATAGTAAAGCCTGCACAAATAATTGTCCAATTCCACAAGTTATTAAAGTTAGAACCATAACAATCAAATATATAACTACTAATAACCCGAATGTTAAAAGCCATTTCTTGTTACCCAATTTAAAGCTCAATGTCAAAATATCACCAACACTCATTTCCGGATTAAATGCAAAAAACATGTAGAAGAATGACATTGGTACTAATACATAAATTAATGGAATGTAACATAATAAAGCCGAGGGTATGGCAATTACTATTGAGATCAGCATGATAACTAAGACCTTTTGAATGTATTTGCCTTTTAAGAAATAGAAAAAATCTGAAGTGGTTACACTTTCTCCATGATCTATCTTTTTCACCATTCTAAAATAAGCAGCAGTAAGTGCATAAGTAACTGATCCTAATAATAAAACCCCAATAAATAAGAAGATTATATATATTACTGACATACCGGCAAAAAATTCGTCAAATGTATTAGGGTCTGCATAACCATTTTCTTGCTGCGCAATTACCATTGCAATAAACGGTACATAAAAAATTATAATAAGAGGTAGCATTACAATTATTGAAAAAAGGTGTAAAAGAAATCCTTGTAACCAGGTTTTCTTAAAAAGCTCAATAGATTCACTGAAAATTGTGCCAAAATCTAGTTCTTTTGCGCTTTCAATTTTTTGCTTTAATATTTCTATATTTCCCATAATTATTAATCTTGGTTAGTTTTTAAATTACAAGTATTTACTTTTTGTCTTTGTTACAAATATATCTTAAAAATCTAATCGATTCCAATTCTATCAATATCGCTAATGGTATCAAACCCAAAGAAATCTTTGTAAACCAAATAAATAGGCAAATAAACAATCGACATAGTGAACAACAAGCCAATGAAGCAAGTAATTATACCTAATAATATTGCAATAATGACAGTCACAAATAATAGCCCAAAAATTAAGAACCATTTTTTAGAACCAAATTTAAAACTCAGTACAAAAAAGTCGGAACTTTCTAAATGTGGATTAAATGCAAAAAACATCACAAACAATGTTGTATACACACTGAAAATAATTGACACACCTGCACTAAGCAGAGAGGCTGAAGTGTCTGGCAGAAAACGTTCCACCAATAAATTCACCAATGCTACCAATAATGAAAATGCAGCAATAGCAAATATTTTACTCAAATATTTTGATTTGAAGAAGTAGAAAAAATCTTTAAAACCAAAGGTTTCTTCAAAATCTATTCGTTTTACAATTCTGTAGAAACCAGCTACTAGTCCAGTATTTATAAATCCTACTATAAATGTAAATCCTAAAATCATATATTGAAACGAACTGGACTGTGCTTGTATTAAACTATTAGGATCGCTCGGATCATAAGCCCCAGATTCCATTTGTTCCATAGCTGTTTTAAACATAGGAATATATAATGCAATAAAAAATGGCGCCATAAAGAGTAACATTACTAATATTAAAATCAAGCCTTGAGTCCATGTTTTTTTATACAGCTCAAAAGTTCTACTTAAAATATCACCAAAATCGAGTTGTTTTGAAGTTTCAATTTTATCTAAAAGATTATTAAGTGAATTCATAAATCAATATTTCCAAAAGGATTTAAGCACAATTATAAACAAAAAAATCTGCCCGAAAGCAGATTTTTCCAACAACATTAGTTTTAGTTTAGTTTAATGAATATGCACTAATTAGTGCAACGTTGTTTACCATATATTTGTATTGATACAAAGTATTATCTCCAATCATTATTAAGCTTTTATCCAAAGGAATAACATCAGTAGCCTGAACATCTTTTAACGTTTTAACCAAGTCTAAATCTACAGGTGTATTGCGTTTAAATAACTTTAAACCCGCAGATCCATCGCAAACATAAAGCATATCATCTTTTATTCCAAGCCCGTAAGGATTCTCCAAAACATAACGCTCTGCTAAGATTGGGTTACTTTTATCTTTAATATCTATAACTTCAAGTACACTTTCCTCTTGTCCACATAAGTTACCACCTCTTAAGGTTAAATACGCATAATCTCCATCTACAACTACAGGATCACAGCCTTCCCAATGCCTAAATTCTGAGACATATTCTGGTGTTTCAGGAGATTTTATATCGTAAATATACATCCCTTGTGTACTCCCTAAATACAAGTAGTTATCTGCAGCAAACATAGTCTCGATACCCCAACCCACATTTTGAGTAGTGGTAAACGTTGGATTAGATAAATTTTGAATATTAAAAATAGACATACTGTATTGTCCAACCGTATACAAATAGTCATTTACTATTTGAAACCTTGCTAAAGAACCTCCGATACCTACCGCAGCTTCTGCAGATGAATTATTAAAAGCTATATCGTCCACTTGTATTTGATTAAAATCTTCTCTTCGCTCTTTTCTTAGATTCCATCCAACTATAATATCAGTTTCAAAATTAAAACCTTCAAAATCAGAAAATTCAGCTTCCTCAGGTATTTGATAATCATAAACATCAAAAACATCTTCTAGGCGTTCTACTTGCTTTATGTTGTTAATATCTGATATATCAAATACAACTAAGTCTGTAGCACTATCAGCATATAAATAATTACCTTTAACAGACATATCCTCATTGCCTGGTATTTCAATGTAGTTTAGAGGTTGTGGTGCTGCTGGTATTCTATTATCAATAATATGAATGCCCTTATTTACATCAGACACAAATATATAATTGATGTAGGTATATATTTTTCCTGACTTTTCAATAGGTTGAGAGGCCTTAATTTTTACTGCTTTTCTAAATTCAGATTTACTCATAACCTCAGGAGTGGCTACAGTAATAATATCTCCATTATTGCTATCACAAGAGGATAAGATTAAAATTGCAAAAAGACTTAGAATGATTGATGATGATTTCATAGTTTATATTTTGTTTGTTTGTAGTTATTGTGCTTTAATAGGAGTATGTTATGCCTTCTTCAAAACCTTCAATGTTTAGAATTATTTCATTACTCCCTTCTATTTGAAGTGGCTTAAGATTAAAAGAGACACTTTTTGTGAAAACGGCTAAGCATAATTCTTCATTTATCAATTGAAACTTCAAATAACGTTGTTCTGGAAAAGATTCAGCAATAGCACCAGAATCCACCAATCCAAATTCCCAAGTATTGCCATCACAGCCTGAAGCTGCAAATTCTATAGTCAAACAATCATCAATAATCTCAATATTGTTAAATAAAAAATTGTTAGAATCTAGGTTATTATACAAGTCTTCATCAACCATAATGTCTTGATCACAAATAATACCATTATCTATCACAATATCATCTTCATCACATTGCGTATTGAAAAAACAAAATGATAATACGATAATAAAAATAGTTCTCTTGTACATCTTTAATAGTTTAGAATTTTAATATTGGAAATCCATTCTCGCAAACAACATCGGTTGGCGCATTAATTACTTCACAAGTTGAAAACACACTCCATTTTCTATTGTAATCATCCTCTGCTTTTGTGTACACTTCAATCTTTTCTAAAAATGCTTCTACATCTATTGTTGTTGGATATGCCAAAAACCATTGTGGTCCGCCACATGCTTTAGCTCCATAGGGTGTAAATGTCCAATCTTCAGAATTTTCACAAGGAATATCTTCAATTAAATCAAGTGCATCGTCAAATAAATCCATTAACGCACGATAGTCTTTTTCTTGCTCTGTTAATTCTCTGGTAAGAGTCAACTCATTTTCAGTTAACGATACTATACGCCATGCATAGTTATTAGGAAAATGATCTTGAGTAATAGCAACAACATCCTCTGTTAATTCCCACTTTCCTTGATAATCAGAAAATACTAAAGGCGGTGTACCGCACCAACCAGAAGAGCGTTCAACAAAATCATTTTTAGTTTTAAAAGATATACCATAACCAGCTTCAGGAAGGGTATTTACACGAGTAAGTGTAATGTTTTGGTCATTATATTGTGGCTCGGCCCAATGACCTATTAATAAATTATCAGAATCATTTAGCGCGTCATCATTAGGCTCACAACGCATATTTATAAAGCAAAAAATTATTGCTGCGGTAAAAATTATCTTTTTCATTGATGATTAAATTTGATTTGAAGTATATGTTCAATAGATACAAAACTATGTAAATGGTTGCGTGAAAAAACCTATATAGTTTTGAAAAAATATAAAAAAATCAATATGACACTTTGTCATAAAACACAATTTAATTGTATCTTTGCACACTTATTGACCGTAGAGGTTTACTGATAATATGGAAAAGATTATAGACGAAAACAAACAAGGACAATCTTTGGTTCTCGACAAAAAAGAAGGCAACACGCGCAAACTTTTTATTGAGAGTTATGGATGTCAAATGAATTTTAGCGACAGCGAAATTGTAGCTTCAATTTTAAATGAGCAAGGGTATAATACCACTCAAAATTTAGAAGAAGCCGATTTAGTTTTGGTAAATACCTGCTCCATTCGTGATAAAGCAGAACAAACTGTTAGAAAACGTTTAGAAAAATATAATGCTGTAAAGCAAACGCAAAACCCTAACATGAAAGTTGGTGTTTTGGGATGTATGGCAGAACGATTAAAAAGCAAATTCCTAGAAGAAGAAAAAATTGTTGATTTAGTTGTTGGACCTGACGCCTACAAGGATTTACCAAACCTTTTAGCTGAGGTTGAAGATGGCAGAGATGCCATAAACGTGATACTTTCTAAAGAAGAAACTTATGGTGACATTGCTCCTGTACGTTTAAACACCAATGGTGTTACAGCTTTTGTATCGATAACTAGAGGCTGTGACAATATGTGTACATTTTGTGTGGTACCATTTACACGTGGTCGTGAACGTAGTAGAGATCCACAAAGTATCATTGAGGAAGTTAATGACCTTTGGAACAAGGGATATAAAGAAGTAACACTTCTTGGACAAAATGTAGATAGTTATTTATGGTATGGAGGTGGATTAAAGAAAGATTTTGAGAAAGCTAGCGAACTACAACAAGCTACAGCCGTAAACTTTGCGATGTTGTTAGATATGTGTGCTAAGGCACAACCAAAAATGCGTTTTCGTTTTTCTACATCTAATCCTCAAGATTTCACCTTAGATGTCATTGAGGCTATGGCAAAACATAGGAATATATGTAATTACATTCATTTACCGGTACAGAGCGGTAGTAATCGTATTTTAAAAGCGATGAATCGATTACACACACGCGAAGAGTATTTTCAGTTAATTGATAATATAAAACGTTTAATTCCTGATTGTGCTATAAGTCAGGATATGATTGCCGGTTTCCCAACTGAAACTGAAGAAGACCATCAAGATACGTTAAGTTTGATGACATATGTAAAATACGATTTCGGATTTATGTTCGCATATTCTGAACGCCCAGGAACGCTTGCTGAGCGCAAAATGGAAGATGATATTCCAAATGATATTAAAAAACGTCGTTTAAATGAAATTATCGCATTACAGCAAAAGCATAGTTTAATGCGCACGCAAGAACATGTTGGAAAAGTTGAAGAGGTTTTAATTGAAAAACCCTCAAAACGATCTGACGCCCATTGGTCTGGAAGAAACACTCAAAATACTGTAGTTGTTTTCCCAAAAGGTGATTATAAAGTTGGCGATTTTGTGAATGTAAAAATTACAGATTGTACAAGCGCAACGTTGATTGGAGAGGCTGTTGAATATTCAGATAACAACTAAATAAAGCATGTCTGAATTCAACTTTAACAATAAAACATTTTCATTGGTTGAAAACTCAGAAAATGGACAAGTTAATTCTGAAACGCTATTTAAATATAAACAAGATGGTGATGTAATAACCGCCGATTATTCTGGTGGAACTGTTATTTATGGAAAAATAATTGGCAAATTAAATAACAACAGCATCACTATGCTTTATCAATGTTTAACTCAAGACAGGCAATTAAAAGCAGGTAAAGCTATTGCTAATATTAGCATAACAAAAGACAACAAAATTAAACTGAAGCTAAACTGGGAGTGGCTAGATGATAAAAATGAACAAGGAACTTCAGAATATATAGAAAATTAAATGGAATCAATACAAGCAATAAAACAACGCTTTGGCATTATTGGTAATACCTTATCGTTAAATCGTGCTTTAGAAAAAGCCATTCGCGTAGCACCAACCGACATTTCGGTATTGGTAACGGGTGAAAGTGGTGTTGGTAAAGAAAGTATTCCAAAAATCATACATCAGCTTTCTCACAGAAAACACAATAAATATATTGCTGTAAACTGTGGTGCAATTCCGGAAGGTACAATAGACAGTGAACTTTTTGGCCATGAAAAAGGGGCGTTTACTGGAGCAACTTCAACACGAAGTGGCTATTTTGAAGTAGCTGATGGTGGTACTATTTTTTTAGATGAAGTTGGAGAATTACCACTAACCACGCAAGTGCGTTTATTACGTGTGTTGGAGAATGGCGAATTTATAAAAGTAGGCTCTAGTAAAGTGCAGAAAACCAATGTGCGTATTGTTGCCGCTACTAACGTAAATATGTTTGAAGCCATTGAAAAAGAAAAGTTTCGAGAGGATTTATATTACCGTTTGAGCACTGTAGATATTAATTTACCTCCGCTTCGTGAACGCCAAGACGATATCCATTTGCTCTTTAGGAAATTTGCCAGTGATTTTGCATTGAAATATAAAATGCCAACAATTAAATTAACTGATAATGCAGTACAATTACTTTTAAAACACCGCTGGAGTGGTAATATTAGACAATTGAGAAATGTAGCTGAGCAAATTTCTGTTTTAGAACAAAACCGTACGGTTTCTGCAGAAGTTTTAAGAGGGTATTTACCTGTTGGTGGGGCTACAAATTTACCTGCAGTCATTAAAACATCTAAAAGCGAAAGTGATTTTAGTAGTGAACGTGAAATTCTATACAAAGTACTTTTCGATATGAAAAGTGATTTAAATGATTTGAAGAAGCTCACCATGGAACTCATGAAAAATGGGAACACTAAAGATGTGGAGAAAGAAAATGAACATTTGATTCAAAAGATTTATGGTGATGCTGATGCAGTAGAAGATGAGTTTTCGTTCGAGGAGGAAAGTGTGATTGAAAACCCAGAAGTGCTTTCTATCCCAGAGCATGTAAACGAAGTATCTACAGAAGACAAATATCATTTTGCTGAAGAAATTCAAGAAGAGGAAACACTTTCTTTACATGACAAAGAACTAGAGTTGATAAAAAAATCATTGGAACGCCATAATGGAAAACGTAAATTAGCCGCTTCTGAACTGGGCATCAGTGAGCGTACACTTTACAGAAAAATTAAGCAATACGATCTTTAAATTCAGTTTACAGTTCCAGTCTCAGTTTACAGATTAGCAACATTATTTAAAAAAAGTCGTTCAGATTAAATGAAATTCAAAATAAACTTACTTGTTTTATTTTTACTCGTATTTGCAACCAATTGCAAAGTAAAATATTCTCCTTCTAATTTAAATGTTGGAGATGCGAAAAATTTTCAAGTAACCCTTTTTGAAAATAATGCACCTATGGTTGAACCCGGTATTCATCAAGATTTCACAAAGATGTTACAAGATAAAATTCAAAATCAAACAGGTTTAGAATTAGTGAACTCAAATGCAGATTTGTCTTATGAAGGAGAGATTACAGAATACAGAATTTCTCCAACAACAGCGACAGCGCAGAATATTGCTGCTCAAAATAGATTGACTGTTTCTGTAAAAGTCCATTTCATAAATAAGGAAAAAGAAAACACTGAGTTTGAAAAATCGTTTTCTTTTTTCTACGATTATCCTGGAAACCAACAATTGGTTGGAAATTTAAAAGAAACAGTACATAAAGAAATATTTAGTAGATTAACACAAGACATTTTATTGGCTTCTTTGGATGACTGGTAAAAAATGTTAAATTGACATTTAAATGAAATACTTAAAACATATACTCTTATTTATCATTTGCATCACGGCCTCTAGTTGTGGTTTCTATTCCTTTACAGGCGCATCAATTTCTGCAGAAACCAAAACATTTCAGGTGAATCGCTTTGAAAACAATTCACTTTTAATAGAACCTGGTTTAGATCTTACTTTCAGAAACACAATGATTGCCATACTTGAAAACCAAACCAATTTAAATAATGTAAACTCTAATGGTGATATTGTTTATGAAGGAGAAATCACAGAATACCGCATCTCTCCTACCACATCATCAAATCAAGGCAATACCTTTACTGCTGCTCAAAACCGCTTAACTATTTCGGTAAAGGTTCATTTTTATGACAAGAACGACCTCGAAGCAGAGTTTGAACAAACATTTTCATTTTTTCACGATTATGAAGGTAGCGCACAATTATCTGGCACAGTAAAAGACACAGCTATAGAAGAAATTTTTGAACGTATAACGCAAGATATATTTAACGCCTCTTTGGCAAAATGGTAACCAATTTGAATAGTCACGATTTCACATCTTTATTGCAAAACCCGCAACAAATTAATCCTCAAAAAACTGAGGCATTGGAATCTATTATTCAAGAATTCCCATACTTTCAATCTGCGAAAGCCTTATACCTTAAAGGCTTAAAGCAACAAGAAAGTACCACATACAATCAAGCATTAAAAACTACTGCTGCCTACACAACAGATAGAAGCATCCTTTTTGATTTTATTACCTCGGATGTTTTTGTACAGAATGAAATTTCTAAAATCATCAAACAAAACACTACATATCTTAATGAGATCGACGTCAATATAGATGATATTTCTGTAAATAAAAGTTTGCAAATTGATGATAATCTCAAACAACAAATTAAGGATACATCTGGTGTTTTAGATCCAGAACTGTTTCAACCTAAAGACCCTTCAGAAGTAAAAACTATCAATTTTAAATTAGATGAATCTGACGTTATTGAAAAGGCTACTGAAGACAATAAAACACAGGAAGCTTCGGCTGAAGATATTCTAAATCTTGGAAAACCTTTGCAATTTGATAGACGTGAAACACATTCCTTTAATGAATGGTTGAAACTCACACGTCTAAAGCCTATAAATAGAACGGAGGAATTGCATACTCAAGGTTCAGTTTCAAAAGAAAAAATGTCAGATCAAACTTCTGACAAGCTAAAACAAAGTAAAATTATAGATAAATTTATTGCTGAAAATCCTAAGATACCGCCAGTAAAATCATCTGCATCAAAAGAAAATTTAGCAAAAACTAGAACAACGCAGCCAGAAGCCTTAATGACAGAGACTTTAGCGCGTATTTATCTAGAGCAAAAAAACTATAAAAAGGCCATTCAATCGTATAAAATTTTAAGTTTGAAATATCCAGAAAAAAGTAGTTTCTTTGCAAACCAAATTAAGGCAATAGAACAATTACAAGAATATAATAAATAAGAATAATGGGTACGTTTACAATATTTTTAATCCTTATCGTAGTTGTAGCATTTTTACTTGTAGTAGTAATTATGGTACAAAACCCTAAAGGAGGTGGGTTATCATCATCTTTTGGTGGCGGTGGTACACAACAATTAGGTGGTGTAAAAAAGACCACAGACTTTTTAGATAAAAGTACATGGACTTTAGCAACGTTACTTTTGGTATTAATTTTAGTATCAAATGTAGCAATTGGCACTGGTGATGGCGCAGTAGATTCTAAAGCATTAGATCCTAATGCACCAACCGCACAGCCATTACCTGAATTACCAAATACGCCAGCCCCGCTTCCTGCAACTAACAATTCAGGAGCAGGAGATAATTCGGGAGCTTCAGATCCAAAAGCTAATGATGAGTAACAAGAGCTAAAACATTACTAAAAATGCCAACTTTAAAAGTTGGCATTTTTATTTATATACAATCCATACAGTTCTGCAAGTTTGTCAGTTTCACTGCCATGGCACATTTTTCGCTTAACGCTTAAGCGTTAATATATAACCTAATTAATAAAAATATAAGACAAAATGGGAGTAAACATTAAACCATTAGCAGACAGAGTGCTTATTGAACCTGCTGCCGCTGAAACTAAGACAGCATCAGGAATTATTATTCCAGACAACGCTAAAGAAAAACCACAAAAAGGTACTGTTGTTGCTGCCGGACCCGGTACTAAAGACGAGCCTATTACAGTTAAAGTTGGCGATACAGTTTTATATGGAAAATATGCTGGCACAGAATTAAAACTAGACGGTAACGATTATTTAATTATGCGCGAGAGCGACATTCTTGCAATTATATAATTCAAATTGTCTTTCCTGCGTAAACAGGAATTCAAATAAAAGTTCATCTAAAAATAAAATAGATTCCTGCCTAGCGGGAATGTCAAAAAATAATTAAAAATGGCAAAAGATATAAAATTTGATATTGAAGCACGCGACGGTTTAAAGCGCGGTGTAGATGCTTTAGCAAATGCAGTAAAGGTTACATTAGGCCCTAAAGGACGTAACGTAATTATCTCTAAAAGTTTTGGAGCACCTCAAGTTACAAAAGATGGTGTTTCTGTAGCTAAAGAAATTGAGTTAGATAATGCACACGAAAATATGGGTGCGCAAATGGTAAAAGAAGTAGCTTCTAAAACTAACGATTTAGCTGGTGATGGTACTACTACTGCTACCGTTTTAGCACAAGCTATCGTAAAAGAAGGTTTAAAAAACGTTGCTTCTGGTGCTAACCCAATGGATTTGAAACGTGGTATCGACAAAGCTGTTGAGGCAATTACTGCAGATTTAGAAAAACAAGCTAAAAAAGTTGGAAATTCTTCTGAAAAAATAAAGCAAGTGGCTGCTATTTCTGCTAATAACGATGATACTATTGGAGAATTAATTTCTCAGGCTTTCGGAAAAGTTGGCAAAGAAGGTGTGATTACTGTTGAAGAAGCTAAAGGCATGGATACTTATGTTGATGTTGTTGAAGGTATGCAATTTGACAGAGGGTATTTATCACCTTACTTTGTTACAGATTCTGATAAAATGATAGCCGATTTAGAAAATCCATACATTTTATTATTTGATAAGAAGATTTCTAACTTACAGGAAATTCTTCCAATATTAGAACCTGTGGCACAATCTGGTCGTCCATTGTTAATCATTGCTGAAGATGTTGACGGACAAGCCTTAGCGACGTTAGTGGTTAATAAATTACGTGGCGGTCTTAAAATTGCTGCAGTTAAAGCACCTGGATTTGGTGACAGACGTAAAGCAATGCTAGAGGATATTGCTATTTTAACTGGAGGTACTGTAATTTCTGAAGAAAGAGGATTCACTTTAGAAAATGCAGATTTATCTATGTTAGGTACTGCTGAAACCGTAACTGTAGACAAAGACAACACAACTATTGTTAATGGTTCTGGAAAAGCTACCGACATCAAAGCAAGAGTAAATCAGATTAAATCTCAAATTGAAACAACTACCTCAGATTATGATAAGGAAAAGCTACAAGAGCGTTTAGCTAAATTAGCTGGTGGTGTTGCTGTACTTTATGTTGGTGCTGCTTCTGAAGTTGAAATGAAAGAGAAGAAGGATCGTGTAGACGATGCTTTACATGCAACTAGAGCTGCTGTAGAAGAAGGCATTGTTGCTGGTGGTGGTGTTGCCTTAGTTAGAGCTAAGAAAACTCTTGAAAAAATAGAAACTGATAACCTAGATGAAACTACAGGTGTACAAATCGTAAATAAAGCGATTGAATCTCCATTGAGAACGATTGTTGAAAATGCTGGTGGTGAAGGTTCTGTAGTTATCAACAAAGTTTTAGAAGGTAAGAAAGACTTTGGTTACGACGCAAAATCTGAAGCTTATGTAGATATGCTCAAAGCTGGTATTATAGATCCTAAGAAAGTAACACGTATCGCTTTAGAGAATGCTGCTTCTGTTGCTGGTATGATCTTAACTACAGAGTGTGCTTTAATCGATATTAAAGAAGATGCGCCTGCTATGCCTCCAATGGGAGGTGGCGGAATGCCAGGTATGATGTAATGGCGAATCGCCATTGATAAATATCTCACTCTTATGTATATATAGAGTGAACATAAATATTTAGAAAACGCTTCCATATTATGGAAGCGTTTTTTTATTCAATAATATTTTATAGCTTTAGAAATCAACTTTTAATTATGAAAAAAATAAACTGGCAATATGCTTTAGGAGAAGTATTAATTGTAATTATTGGTATTTCAATTGCATTTAGTATGAATAAGTGTGCGGAAACATCTAAAAATGACAGCTTAAGATTAAAATACCTTAATAGTATAAAAAATGACTTGAAAATTGACAAAGCTAATCTTGAAGCTAACTTAAAAGAAGTTGGTAGGAAAATGGGAACTCTTCAAAAGGTGATTCCATTATTTAATGAGGAAGACTTAAACAAGAAAAAAGGTATTCGCCAAATTTTTAGTGTTATGCAATTGACTAATTTTAATCCAAAAGATATTACTTATCAATCTATGATTAATTCAGGTGATTTTAGTTTGATAAATGATTTTGAACTTAAAACCGCTATAGAAACACATTATTCTGACTATAAAATAATTTTAAAAGATTATGAGCGTCAGGAAATTATTCATAGGAAGTATGTTGGTGATTACTTTATTCACAACATGGATTATGATGCTATGAGACAAGGAGAGCTGGGGTTTAAAGATGAAAAACTTCTAAAGAATATTCTACAAAGCATGATTGGTTCATTTGGATTTAAAAAACAAGCTAGTGAACGTGGCATTAAAAGTTGTGATAGTTTGATAAAATTAATTTCATATAAATTAGATTAGTTTTAATTCGGGTATAAAATCAAACTTTCTTTTTTAAAACTAATGCAACTCTAAATTTCTGAATAACAGTCTTTCAAAGAGTATTTCTTGTTTAACTCTGTAATATATTTCTCATAGTTTAATTATATTTTATTTTGTTTAATGTAAGAAAATAGAATATTATTTTGTATGTTTGAGTAGTTGTACACCCCAAAGGATAAAATTTAAACCTCATTTAAATTAATCTAAGAGCAACGAACTATGAACAAAAAAATCAAAACCCTAATAAAGTTAGGGGTTTTATGTTTTGGGGTTTCGGTAATCCTCAACAACTGCGAAAAGAGTACCATCTCGGAAGAAGAAGTCTTGTACGACTTACCAAAAAATGTACACCAAGGTTTCATTATTACCACAACCTCTTTTTCTGAAGAAGACAACACCTTAAAGAAATTAAGACATAATTATAATATAGATAATGCTGTGCGCTCAATACAGTCAGAAGGTAATACTCAAAGTAAAACTTCAACAGGCAAGTCAATTATAGCTATTGATACAAGTGTGATTAAAAAAATTACACGGGGAAGTTATACATCGTATACCATGCGGATTGCATCTATAGATGGCGAACCAAGTACATTTTATAATATTACCTTTGAAGAAGTAGATGGTATAACAAGTATGTTTGTGACACAATACAAAAACTTTGATAAACATAAATCGGCTAAAGGAAGTTTAGCATCTAAAAGTGGGATAAGCTCAAGCATTGCTACAAAAAGAATAGATGATTTAGCAGAACCGATAGGTCCTGAAGATTTAGGAAATGAAGGAGGCAGTGCGTCAAGTGGTGGCTCTGGTGGAGGCGGAGGCACAAGTACAACATATCCAACAGATTGTGATGGATGGGTAACCACTACTACTATAGCGATTGAAACCCCCTGTGGTTGTGGGCATAGTTGGAATCAACTTTTGAACGGAACTTGTATTGGTTGCAGTTCAATGGCTCCAAGATGGCCTAGTTTAGAAACGACTGTCGTTTATGAATGTGAACCGATTGGAAGTGGTAGTACTGGTAGTGGTACAGATGGAAATACAAGTGGTGGTTCATCAGGAACTGGCGATTCAAATATTGATATTTCTAACACTTCATTAACAACTCCAATAGATGATGATTGTAATGCCCTAAATTTAACTCTAAATGAAGGTTACAGTATCAAATCTCCCTTTAAGGTTGACTTAAGTGATTTTTACCCTACAGGTTGTAATAATATTGATACATCTAGTGTTGCGCTAAACGAGAGATTTATATGTGTTTACAATAAGCTTACTGAATCACCTAAATTTAAGACTTTATTTTTAGATACTTTTGGTGAGAATGAAAATATAAACGTTAAGTTTGAAATTGTAGATAATATCGCCACTACTCCTCCTTCTACTACTGAGCCTCATGGCAATGCTGGAGCAAAAGCTAAACTCAATCCAGATGGTACTTTAGCGGAATTAAATGTTACTATTAAAATTAACAAAAGTAAAATGGGATCTGTTAGTGCTATATCTTTGGCTAGAACTATTTTACATGAGTCAATTCACGCGTATTTGCATTTAAAACATCTCGATTGTAATCAAGGAACACCTATCAATGAAATCTTAAATATTTCCAATGATAAAAGTTTGGCAGAGTTATTGAATTCATATTATGAAACAGGTTGTCCTAGACAGGAACAGCATGAATTCATGTTTGATCATATGATTCCTACTATGTCAGAAATACTTAAAGATATAAAAGATGATCTTGTGCCGTTAAATCACCAACGAGTTGCTGAAACTGATTATACATTTATTGATGAGAGTAATCCTTCTGGTTCAGAAAAACCTTGGAATTGGGATGATTTCTATAAATATTTTAGTATAGCTGGGTTGCAGAATAGTGATGCTTTTCAATTTGAAATGCTTCCTGAAACATCTCCAAAACACAAAAATTTCATGAAATATAGTAGTGTGGGCACAAATGGCTTCAGTAAAGACTGTAATGACTAAATATATAAATTATGAAAGTAGTATTAATCGTATTTTTGTTTTTTTCTTTCAATCTTTTTGCTCAAGATTTAGAAAAATTACAAAAGACAGATGTCTTATTTATAATTCATAATGGAATAAATGGAGACTTTCAATCCAAAGCTATTTCACAAAAGTTTGAAAATAAAAGGCCTAGTATTTTTTACGATTTCTTTGCATCACATGACAATAGCTTACCCGCTAGTGAAAATAAGCTAACTTTAGTGTATTCACATTATTATGATTTTGATGAAGAAATTACTATGAAACCTACTCCATATTTCAGAGTAAATAAAAGTTTCTTAAGAAAAAACAAACAGATTCTAATAACTAATAAGTTTATTAAAAAAATAGGGTTTATAGAATTTACTAAGCTAATAAAAAATGCTAAAACCATTTTTCTAATTGATAAATCTGAAAAGTATAATAGAGATATTACAATAAAAGAAGTTAGGTATTTTGAATTATCGCTAGAATAACACTTATAAACTTCATTGATTATTTGTAAGATGAAAAATAACATAAATATAGCATTATTAGCCCTATTTTTAGGATTAACATTTAGTTGCAAGGCACAAGAGCGACAAGAAAATATAGCTACTGAGATTATAGGGATATGGGTTGCTGAAGATGACAACAAGGTTAAATTAGTTTTCAAGACAGATGGAACTTATACAAGCTATTATAATGGCGAACCTACAAGTGTTTTTAATTATTCTATAACAGATAAATGCGGAAATGAGGAAGATGTTAATTCATGGTTTTTAAAAGCAGTTGATTGGGAAGACAACGATGAATATTGCTACGAACTCTATGGCGCTGATAGTAGACCAGGTGGTGTCCTTTCAATGAGATCTATGCTAAATGGTAAAATATTTGTTTATAATAAAAGTTAGCCTATGAATAACTCGACAATATTTTAAAGGAGAGGGAAACTAGCCCTCTCCTTTTTCTAAAATATATAATATCGTTTAGACCAAGTGAAGTTTAACCAGCACAGGTGACAAGACTATATCATTTTTAAATTAACTCGACCGCAAAATCTTCTCCATTTTTCTTCCTTTTGCCAATTCATCTACCAACTTGTCCAGATATCTACATTGTTTTGTCAAGAGGTTGTCAATTTCCTCAATGCGATACCCACAAATAACACCTTTTATTTCTTCTGCATTTGGATTGACTTCGGCTTCATTAAAAAATTCTTCAAAGGTTACTTTTCGGTCTATCATTTCTTGAATTTTTGCATCATCATAACCTGTTAACCATGTAATTACCGTATGCAATTCTGCTTTGGTTCTTCCTTTCTTTTCGACTTTTGTAACATAGTGTGGATACACTGAAAAAAATTTCATAGTCCTCACACGTTCGTTGTGTTCTGGTGTTGTTTTCATGATTTAAGTATATTTCAAATTAATTAAACCAAACCGCATAGCCTTTCTTTCGCAATTCCAAAGATAATATTTCTTCCATTTTTAATGCTTCTTGCCTTGAATATATAGGGTCTATATGATTATACAAACTTGGTCTTAAATAAGAACCATATTTCTCAACAATATTTGAAGATATTTTATAGCCTCTCTTAGTTCTGTAACCCGATTTATGTTGAATAAATCGTTCTTTAGGTGTTTTACTTGTCATACCTACATACAAGCATTCTAACACACCATTAAACTGCGGATTAGCCAATCGAAATTTAGTGTTTTCTGTAAAAACACGCTTCTTCAATTCTATAACATAAATACGATATTGAGTTTTAGGCATTACTAGCTAAAGAGACTAATTAAGATTTGTCCTTTTCTTCATGCGCACCTTTTACATCTTCATCACGATACTTACAACAGGCATGTACTTTTGCATAGGCTTCATCGGTTGCTTTTTCTTCTTTAACGTCATGCCCAGCTGCCAACACTTGCGTTTTAATGGTTTTTGTATCTGTTTTACGTTCATCAAAAATGAGCTTTAACTCGTGAGTATCAATATTCCATTGTGCAAATTTTACACCTTTGGTATTTAAACATGCTTTTTCAATTCTGGCTTTACACATACCGCAAATACCATCTACTTCCATAGAAGCTTTGGCGTTTTTGTTTTGTGCGAAAGTTGTTGTTCCTATTAATAATAATGTTACTATGATTATATTTTTCATTTTTTCTATTTTTATTTGAGATGCTTCGACTGCGCTCAGCATGACATTGTTATTTTATTCTATATCGTAATCCTGTATAATACATACTCCCAAAAATTGGGCCGTACACAAACGTAGAATCAAAATTCGCACCAAACGGATCATCTGCTCCTAAAATAGGATTTGGCTGTCTTACATTGGTAATGTTTTCGCCTCCTAAATATACTTCAAATTTTGGAGAAAACACTTTTGTGATTTGCGCATTCAACGTTGCTATCGTGGGTGTACGCTCTGGTAATTGGTATTGCGATGGATTGCCTAAAGTTGAGGCATAACGTTGATCACTCAACCAGTTAAACGTAGCATCAAACTTCCATTGTTTTCCATTTTCTTTTAGTTCTGTTTCATAACCTGCATTAGCAAAAATGCGATGCTTTGGTGTTAGCGGACGCTCTAATCTACCAGAAGTATAATCGGTTTGTACGTCATAATACTTATATGCAGTTCTTAAATCAAAACCTTCAAAAGCATTATAATTTAATTCAACCTGGAAACTATTAGCAAAACTTTTGCCTTCAAGATTATAAAAATTGATGTCTTGAGGGTTTTCCCAATCTACCACAACTTGGTTTGTGAAATCTGTTTTGTAAAAATCGAAAGTGATATCTGCTTTTCTTCCAAAGAGATTAAATCCTTGTAAATAAGACAGTCCATAATTCCATGCAATTTCTGGATCTAAACCATAAATATTACCTCCAGAATTCATCACATTTATTTGTCGAGATGTTGCAAACAACTGTTGATTTTCTGTAAAAATATTGGCACTTCGTTTCCCTCTCCCAAAAGATGCTCTAAAGGCAGACTTACTCCATGGCGAATATCTAAGGTGTAAACGTGGTGTAATAAACGTACCTAATAAATTATGACGATCTATGCGAATACCAGCCGTAAGATTCAACAATTCCAAATTATCATAGCTGTACTCAAAGAATCCCCCTATAGAGTTTTCTGTTCTTTCGTAGTCTGTAGTATTTACCAATTCATCGTAATGATCGTAAGTATAACTTATACCTGTTTTTATTTTATGCCTGGAATCACTAATAATTGAATTGTAAATGGCATTGGCATACAAACTATTATGCTGAATATCATAAACATTCAATCCAAAATAAGACTCTTGCTTATGACTACTAAAAGCGGTCTGTACACCAAGACTTTGCCAAGGCACTTCTGGATTTACATATCCAAACTTTGCAGAGACTTCATAACGTTTAGTATCTATTTCACTTCCCCATACTTCGTCTCCGCTCAGTACAGGTTCATTCGCGGTTAATTTATCAGTATCTGGATTAAAATCTAATTCACCCGTTTGCTTTTCATCATTCAGAAACTTCAAATTAATAAAACTCACAAAGCCTTTCCGTGTATCTGTGTATTGCCAACGATTCATTAAATTAATCTGATTAAACAAAGGCATATCTAAAAATCCATCATCATTTACATCATGCTTTTTTTGATGTGTATTTCCATGGATATAGAAACCTGTGTGCCACTTATCACCAACTTTTGTATTAATATGTGTATTTAATTCTAAACGTTCACTGGTCGCACCATATAAATTCACAAATAATTTATCATCTTTTGAGGGTTTAACCAACTCTGTATTTATTTGCCCTGCAATACTTTCAAAACCATTCACAACACTTCCTGCTCCTTTGGTAATTTGGATACTTTCAACCCAAGTACCAGGAATAAAACTTAACCCATAAGCTTGCGATGCACCACGAATAGACGGAACATTTTCGGTGGCTATCAAAATATATGGACTAGTTAATCCTAACATTTTAATTTGTCGTGTTCCTGAAATAGCATCAGCAAAATTAACATCAATAGATGGGTTAGTTTCAAAACTTTCAGATAGATTACAGCAGGCTGCTTTTAGTAACTCATCACTGCTTACTATAATCACATTTTGAGATTTTAAATACGATTTTGCTGTAGCTTGCTTTCTTGAAGTGACAACTACCTCATCCAAATTGTCTGTAGGCTTTAGCCAGTGGTGTATAAATTTTGGCGCATCAATGGTGAGTGTATCTGTTTTAAAGCCAACATAGCTAATAATAAGTTTTTTATAAGATGGTTTATATGAAATTGTAAAATTCCCATCAATATCCGTTACGGTTCCAACTTCGGTATTCAACCAAAATACGTTGGCGCCCGCTAAACCTATATGTTGATCCTTATCATTTGCTTCCATGACCATTCCGCTTATCTTGTCTTGAGAAAAGCAGATAACTGGAAGCATAACTATTATATATATTACACGTCTCATATTAATTGTTTATTTGAATTAACATGATAATTGCCATGACTATCATAATACTATTCTCGATAAATGTGGCTTTGGTCATAGGGAGCTTTAATGCAGTTCCTAAACATGCACATTGAATTGATGTTTTATCTAACAATGTTTTCGTTACTCCAATAGTTGTTATACCTAAAATAACTAGTGTGACGATTAAAGCTATCGAAACCTCTATTCGCATTAAAAACAGTAGTCCAAGTACAACTTCTATAAATGGATACATCCATGCATAAACTGGCACTACTTTGGCCAAAGGATCATACATTCTAAATGATTTTGGAAACCCTTTTAAATCTAGAAGTTTGAAAAAGCTAAAAACAATATAAAAGAGCCCCATAAAATCTAGCATAAAGTCATTAGTGTTCCATGGACTCCTATTAAGCAACATTGAAGCTATTGTGATATAACCAAAAATTAAAAACAACGGAAATAATTGTTTTATTTCAGATGTTTCTGCTGTCTTACTATTTGATGAATAAACAAAGTTATTTTTTTCTGAAATGGAATACTTATTAGGTAATGTCTGTTGTAATCTTTCTATTGAAATGTGTTTTGATATTTCGATAGTGGCCTCGGCAGCCTCTAAACTTACTGAGGCTTTTTTTACTTCTGGAATTGCGTTTAGCTTATCTTCTACAGAAGTTCTACAACCATTACAGGTCATTCCTGTAACTGTATATGTGTGTTTCATTTTGATTTAAATTTGATAATAAATGCACTTGTCATTCCCGCGAAGGCGGGAATCTAAGATGTTTTCACCAACTAGTGGTGAGATTCCCGCCTTCGCAGGAATGACAGAATTATCTAAAAATCAAATGATAAAAACTTGATCTAAAACCTGTATGTCATAAACCAAATTGGGGGGAGAATACTCTTTATGAGGAATGATTTCTTTTGGTAAACTCTGGAAACCATTGCTATAGCAATATGCGTATGCAACCAAAAACTGCTGCTGTTGAAAATCTAAATCCTCAAAAGAGGATATTTTTAATTCATCTTGCCCTTCAATGACATCAACCTCATCTTTGCAACATGACTTTTTTTGAAGTTTTTCCATGGCTTCCATTCCACAATTTTCTGCTTCGGAAAACATAGAAACATCAACTAAAACATCACCACAATAATGCTTTTCTACAGTAAAAGATACTGTAGAAAACAACACTAAAAGTGCTAAACTAACAGAGAATATTTTATGTAGCATTTGTTGCATCATAGTGCAAAATTACAAAAAATGCTTTTTACGCATTCTTATTTATCAAATGATTAACAAACAATAGTAATGCTAGTGTAAAAAATGATGTTTGCGGATAAGTGCATTAGGGATTGAACGGCATGTTTGAAATCCCCGACACAGGAGGGATTGAGTAGTGAAAGCCCGACCCCGCTTTTTTGCGGGGGAATGCCCAAAAATTAATTGCCCTTTATTTTGTTGTAATAAAAAGCAGGTAATAGAAGTATTAAAATTATGGGCTGAATTAAAAATCTGCGGATATTAAAAAACAGATAATAGTCTTCTTGTTTTGGGTTGGCTGTAAAATATAAAAAGAGTGCGATTAAAATAATATATGCAATACCATAAATGATACTTGAGAACTTGACGATGCTTTTATCTTTAAAAACTACATAGATAATTCCTAAAGAAATTATAGTGTTTAAGGCATACCTCAATGTTGTAAATCCAACCAATTTTACCATTTCTCGTCTGGGGCTATCTAAGTATAAATAATCGTTCTGAAAAAATGTTAAATAGGGATCGTAAAATAGGCTGTCTTCAAAAAAACGGATTGCTATAAGTAATGCAACTAAAATAAAAAGCAATATGTACTTTAAAAGTTTAGACATGTTTTTGCTTTAATTTAGAAAATCTATTTACCCAAAATACCCATAGCATAAATACCATACCGTAAATAATTGCAGGAAATACAACACTGTGTAATATGTCTTCATACTCTGGATAATGGTACAACCCTATAGCTAAAAGTACAATTCTTATCAAATTCACTACATAAATAAAAACACTACCTGCAAGGATATAAAAAAATGTAGTTTTAAAATTCCCAGAGAACGCTACAATAAAAGATAAAAATAGAATGATAACGCTCACTGCATTACAGCCTTCTATTATACGTGCTAGGTATTGTCCATTTAACAATAATTTCATGGAGGCTTCATTGGGGTGCGGTAAAATTTTGGCATCGTAGCCAAAAGTATCCAGAACAGCTTCACTTTGTCTTGCTACCAAATTGGTTAAATAATCTGGATAGTATAGGGAACCATCAGAAAATTGCAAATAAAATTTGTAACACACTGCTAAAACGATATAAACTACCAAAAACGTAAGGATGAATTTTATAACCGACTTGTATTTTATAAAAAGTGCTTTCAAGTATTACTAAAATGAATTCCGAAATTACACCTTTTTAAATACTTTTGCCAAAACTTTTTTTAGTATGATTTTTGAAGACCTAAAACCTCAAGTAACACATATAATTTCTAACTCAAAAACGACAGTTGATGAACGCCTATTAAGCATTTGTGAATTACTTGAAAAACAGATAGAACACTACAATTGGGTGGGGTTTTATTTTAGAAATGGAGATAAAGAAGAATTGTTGTTAGGGCCTTATGTTGGAGCACCTACAGATCATACTGTGATTCCTTTTGGAAAAGGTATTTGTGGACAGGTTGCTGTTAGCAATGAAAATTTTGTAGTACCAGATGTTTCTGCACAAGATAATTATATTGCGTGTAGCATTACTGTGAAATCTGAAATTGTGATTCCCATTTTTGTGAATGGTGAAAACATTGGTCAAATTGATATCGATTCTAATACTCCAGATCCGTTTACAGAAGATGATGAGCGATTTTTAGAATTTGTTTGTGCTGAAGTCGCTAAATTACTTTCTTAAATTTCATGTTGATAACTTTGTGTTTTCGTTAAAAAAACACAGCCTTTTTGAATAATTCTAGGCTCGTTTTTTGACTTAAATAACTACTTTTGCGTTTTACTAAAAAAAGTATCAATTTTTAACTTAAAACTAATCTTGAATTCCCAATATATTACACTAGGGAATTTCACAACACAACAACGATGAGCAACGAAAAAACCATCAAATCGGCATTAATATCTGTATTTAGTAAAGACGGTTTAGAACCTATTGTGAAAGAATTGGACAAACAAGGCGTAACCATATATTCTACTGGAGGCACAGAAAAATTTATAAGCGATTTAGGCGTAAATGTTGTTCCTGTTGAAGACGTTACATCCTACCCTTCTATTTTAGGAGGCCGCGTAAAAACATTGCATCCAAAAGTGTTTGGTGGTATTTTAAACAGACAAAATCATGATGGTGATGTCGCTGAGTTAGCTGAATATGAGATCCCACAAATTGATGTCGTTATTGTTGATTTGTATCCTTTTGAAAAAACTGTAGCTTCTGGAGCTAGTAATCAAGATATAATTGAAAAAATTGATATTGGAGGTATTTCTTTAATTCGTGCTGCAGCTAAAAATTATGCGGATGTAATTTGTGTGTCTTCTGTTAATGATTATGCTGAATTTTTAGAGTTGATTTCTAAGAATAATGGTTCAATTTCTGAAGCGGACAGAAAGCGTTTTGCTGCAAAAGCGTTTAATGTATCGTCACATTATGACACTGCTATCTTTAATTATTTCAATCAAAATAATGAAGAAACTGTTTTAAAACTCAGCGAAACTAAAGGCAAGGTGTTACGTTATGGAGAGAATCCTCACCAAAAAGGATTTTTCTTTGGAGGTTTCGATGAATTATTCACTAAACTTCATGGTAAAGAGTTAAGTTATAATAATCTTTTAGATGTTGATGCAGCAGTAAATTTAATGCTAGAGTTTAAAAATGATGCACCTACATTTGCCATCTTAAAACATAATAACGCATGTGGTTTAGCGCAACGAGACACACTTCACCAAGCTTATGTAGATGCTTTAGCTGGAGATCCTGTTTCTGCTTTTGGTGGTGTTTTAATTAGCAATTCTGAAATTGATGTTGCTACCGCTAACGAAATCCATAAATTATTTTGTGAAGTTGTTATTGCGCCTTCTTTTTCTACTGAAGCTTTAGAGGTTTTAAAAGGTAAAAAGAACCGTATCTTATTACAAATTCATGATATTGAAATGCCAAAAACAAACGTTAGAAGTTGTTTAAATGGTATCTTGGTTCAAGATAGAAATAGTATTACTGACAAGGCTGAAGATTTAAAAACCGTCACCAATTTAGCACCTTCTCAAGCCCAGGTTGATGATTTATTATTTGCTTCAAAAATTTGTAAGCATACAAAATCTAATACAATTGTTTTAGCTAAAAACAAACAATTATGTGCTAGTGGAACTGGACAAACCAGTCGTGTAGATGCCTTACAACAAGCCATTCATAAAGCTGGGTCTTTTAACTTTGATTTAAAAGGTGCAGTTATGGCGAGTGATGCATTTTTTCCATTCCCTGATTGTGTAGAAATTGCAGATAACGCTGGTATAAATGCCGTTATTCAGCCAGGAGGTTCCATAAAAGATCAATTGAGTATTGACTATTGTAACGATCACAATATTGCTATGGTAATGACAGGTACTCGTCATTTTAAGCATTAATTCATTTAAATAAATATAATATATAAGCAAAAGAGCACCAATCATGGTGCTCTTTTTTTCGAATCATTTCCAGAAATAAATCTATCCCTTAACTGGTTTATTAGAATTAAGACAAAACCCTAAGATGAATATAAAATGTCTTAGCTTTACTAAATTTATGATTCGAAATTATCCAGAGGTTAATATGACTAAACGATAAACTAAAAGACATATTTGCATGATAACAGCAATCATGATAAAATAAATGAAATAACTCATTCTGGTGTTTTTAGTGTCTTCCATATTATTGGTTTTATTCTTTTTAGCTTTTCTTTTGGAGCGCATCCCTTAATTGCTCTTGTTTCGTCTATCTGAGAATAAAACTAATACTTAACACTATTCTATTATAAGAAATAAGCATGAAGACGGAATTTATTTCCATGAAACATGAAAATTGCATCATTAAAATAATTATAGGTTTTTTAAATAGAGTATTATTTTAAAGTACGAACACGCTTTAAAATATCCTTATACGTGTCGCTTAAAGTAGCTTGGTGTTTACCCGAAAGAATGATAAGATTATCCGCAAGAATTATTTCTTCTATTTTATCTGTATTTACAATAAAATTACGATGTGTTCTACAAAATACAGTATCATTAAGAAGCTTTAGAATTTTTGTTAGTGAAATTAAAATCACAAACTTTTCATGTTCGGTTATTACATTACAATACTTCTCTTCTACTTCAATATAAATGATATCTTTTGTGTAAACTTTTTTTAAAGACTTTCCCTTTTTTATGAATAAATAGTCTTCGCTAATTACAGTATCTTCTTCATCACCTAAAAACACATCTTGCTGTTCATAGAATTTTTCAACTGCCATTTCTAACGCATATAGTATTTCTAATTCATTAAATGGTTTCATTAAAAAACTAAATGGTTGTGTAAGTTTTGCACGTTCAAAAATTTTCCGATCTGTGCTGCTTGTCAAAAACACAAAAGGTTTTGATGCATTTGGTGCTAAATTGATGGTTTCTGCAAATGCAATGCCTTCAGGATTTCCGTTAAGAAAGATATCAATAACTATAATATCAGCTGCTGTACTATGAAATAATTGTAAGGCATCTTTAAAAGTTCTGGCTACACCAACAATATTGTAATTATTAGCTTCTAAGGCTTTAATCAACGCATCACTTTCTGATGCTGTATCTTCTACAATTAAAACATTGACCTTATCCATTCTTGATGGTTTTTGGTAAAGATACAATCATTTTTGTGCCTTTACCTAATGTACTTTCTATAGAGAATCTACCATTATTCTTAGCGATGTAAGTCTTACATAATTGCAATCCTAAACCTGTACCAATAATATCTTCATGCTCCTTTTTTGCTAGTTCCGATGTATCTTTTAGTAATTCTTCTAATTTAGATTTACTCATCCCCAATCCTGAATCTTCCACAATTAAATCACAGTAACCTAATTTTGAACTTTCTATATAGATACTAATGGAGTCTTCCGTTTTAGAAAATTTAATTGCATTGTCTAA
Source organism: uncultured Flavobacteriaceae bacterium (assembly GCA_947502975.1). GTDB lineage: Bacteria > Bacteroidota > Bacteroidia > Flavobacteriales > Flavobacteriaceae > Jejuia. The sequence continues at coordinate 208,144 of CANNBV010000002.1, read as the reverse complement.
AAGGTTTCTCAATATTATTTTTAAAGATTCTTGATCTGCAAATACTTTTTCGGTTTTTAAAACTGAATTTTTAAACGTTAAACCCTTTTCCTTCATTAAAGGCATGAAATTGAACGCTACTTGTTCTACTATAAAAAATAAGCGCACCTTTTCTATTTGAAAATAAGACTGCTTTGTTTGCAATAGGGCCCAATGCAGCAAATTATCTAATAGACTATATGCGCCATTTACAATAGCACTATTACTTTGCAAAGCACTTTCTAGAGCATTCAAGTTTTTAGATTCTAAGTTATCTAATAAGTTAGAATTACTTGTTTTTAATGCATTTACAGACGATCTTAAATCATGACTAACAATAGAAAACAGCTTGTCTTTTGTAGCATTAAGAGCATCTAAACGTTCTTTTTGAGCGAGTACAATTTTATTTGTTTTGATTTTTTCTTTATAAAAATAAAATGTGACCCCAAGTAAAATTATAAGTGTAATCACTGAATACAACAAGCTATTACGCTCTTGTATTTTTGCTTTATTTTCTGCCTCTAATAAGTTGACTTCTTGTTGCTTTTGTTTTACGGCAAACTCTTTCTCGATTTGAGCAACTTCATATATTTTATTTTGATCGTTTAAAGAATCTTTCCATTTTTCGTATTCTTTTCTGTATTTAAGAGCTCTAGCAAAATCTTTACGATTTTCTTCAACGACGGCCATGTTAAGAGAGGTCAACTCTTTAGTTTCAAAATTTTTTGTGTTAGTGGAAAGCTGATAAGCTTTTTTAAAATATGGAATTGCCAAATCATCTTTATATTGCTCATAATACAAGTTGGCAATACTTCCATAAGCATCAATTAGCTTTAAAGTATCTTTTTGTTTCTCTTGGAGTTTCGCATATTCTATTAAATATAGTTCGGCATTTTTAAATTCTTTTATATGAAGATAACATAAACCTAAATTTTGAAAAACTGAACTTTTATTAATATATGCATACTGTCCTTCCTCTAATTTCGTTAATGGCTCTAAATATGTAATTGCTTTTCTAAATTCACTTTTTTCAAGTGCTATGACACCCAAACGTTTTTTAACAAGAAAAGAAAATTCAAATTTAGGAGAAATAAGGCTGAATTCTTTCTCAGCTTGATCAAACATTCTTTTTTCCTTAAAACTATAACCTCTAAAATAATGAGCGTAATTCTGTATTGCTGTATCATGAACAGAAGTATTGATGTACTTGGCACTATACACCAATGTAGAATCCCATTCTTCTTCAATAAAAAATAAAGCAGACTGAAAAAAATTAGTGTGAGACTTGTAGTGGTTTGCTTTTTTCTGAACTTCAATATTAAATAGGTTAGATGTAACCTTTTGTTGAGAGAAAAGAAAATCAGTTGGAATCATCACAACTAAAAATATGCAAATTCTAAAAGCATTTCTTAAATAACAATTCATGCAAACAAATATAACTCAAAAAAATAACCACAGGTTTTCTCCTGTGGTTATTCCAATTATATTCAATAAAATTTTTATTTACTAGTCGTCTTCAACTGGTGTTTTAGTTCCTCTTGAAGTCACAGGATCTTCATCCCACAAATAAGATTCTACTGTTTGTATTTCTTGTGATGGGTCTTCTATTTGAAAACTAAGCGTGTACGTATTTAAAGATACTGGTATCTCTTCTATATAATTATAGTCTACATAAACTTTTAATAATCCATCAACAATGCTGTTCCCTTTGTAAATATCTAAACTATTTAGGCTATCTGCCGCATCAATATAAACTGTAAGTGTTACTGTTACAACACCACTATGCCATATTGCAGTAACATTATCTGGTTGAAGCGGTGTTATTGTAGGTTGTGTTTTTGAGCTCGGACCACTACTAGTTACATTAACTGTAGTTAAAAGTGTAGTGTTTGGTGGTAAAACGGTTTGTGTTGTACTCATAAGAAAGTAAATTTTAGGTTAAATTTGGGGTTAAAATTTTAAATTTAAAAAACCAACAAGAGGTTTTAATATTATCAATATTATAAAATAAATCGACAAAATGCAAATTTTTAAGATAAAATACACTATTTTTGCTATCGGCGTAAATTTTTGAAGTTAAAAATAGATTCACAATTATTTTTGTGTCTCTTTTTATTTTATTGAATTTGAGTTGTCATTTTTTTTTAAAACTAACCATAAGAAACATCTATTTTTTCTTTACTTTTACTGCCATTCATTGCTAATTTTTTTGACAAATATTTAATACATGGGTTTTTTTGACTTCCTAACCGAAGATATTGCAATAGATTTAGGTACTGCAAATACATTAATCATACATAACGACAAGGTCGTAGTTGATGCACCTTCTATTGTTGCAAGAGATAGAGTAAACAATAAAATTATTGCAGTTGGACAAGAGGCCAGTTTAATGCAAGGTAAAACTCATGAAAACATCAAAACTATCCGTCCTTTAAAAGATGGTGTAATTGCAGACTTTGATGCTTCTGAGCAAATGATTAGTATGTTTATTAAAAACATACCTGCTCTAAAAAAGAAATTTTTCACTCCTGCACTTCGCATGGTAATATGTATTCCTTCTGGAATTACTGAAGTTGAAATGCGTGCTGTAAAAGAAAGTGCAGAACGTGTTAACGGAAAAGAAGTCTATTTAATTCACGAACCAATGGCTGCGGCAATTGGTATAGGTGTAGACATTATGCAACCCAAAGGAAACATGGTTGTAGATATAGGTGGTGGTACAACAGAGATTGCTGTAATTGCTTTAGGAGGTATTGTTTGTGACAAATCGGTTAAAATTGCAGGTGATGTATTTACCAATGATATTGTATACTACATGAGAACCCAACATAATTTATATGTTGGTGAACGTACAGCTGAAAAAATAAAAATACAAATTGGTGCTGCTACTGAAGATTTAGAATTACCACCAGAGGATATGAGCGTTCAAGGACGTGACTTATTAACTGGAAAACCAAAACAGGTATCTATCTCTTATCGTGAAATTGCAAAGGCATTAGATAAATCTATTTTACGTATTGAAGATGCTGTTATGGAAACCTTAGGACAAACCCCTCCAGAATTGGCTGCTGATATTTATAATACTGGCATTTATTTAGCTGGTGGAGGCTCAATGCTTCGTGGATTGGATAAGCGTTTATCTCAAAAAACCGATTTACCCGTTTATATCGCAGAAGACCCTTTACGCGCTGTTGTTCGCGGTACTGGTATTACTCTTAAAAATTTACCTAAGTACAAAAGTGTATTGATAAAATAGGGCATCAACAGGCGTAACCCATGCAACAGATTATTAATTTTATAATAAGGAACAAACACTTTTTATTGTTCTTGTTGCTCTTTGGTATAGCCCTTGTTTTTACCATTCAGTCTCATTCTTATCATAAGAGTAAATTTATTAATTCGGCTAATTTTTTAAGTGGTGGTGTTTATAATTCAGTAAATGACATCAGTTCATATTTTGACTTAAAATCTCAGAATAAAATTCTTTCAGAAGAAAACAAACGCCTAAACGAGCTTTTAACTAATTATCAAATCGACACTAATTCTGTAGATATTGATAGTACCTTGAAGCTGAACTACAAATACACTACCGCTAGTGTAATTCGTAATAGTTATAGTTTATCTAATAATTTCCTTTTGATTAATAAAGGACGAAACGATAGCATTAAACAGGATTTTGGTGTAAGGTCTCCTTTAGGAATAGTAGGAATTATAGATGCTGTCTCTGGAAATTATGCAACTGTACTTTCTATCTTAAATTCTAAAAGTAGCATTAGTGTTAAGTTAAAGAAGTCAGGTCACATAGGATCTCTTATATGGAATGGAGCCTCTCCGAATATTATTCAATTAACCGATGTAGAAAAAATAGCTCCAGTTACTACAGGTGATACTATTGTGACATCAGGACAATCATCTATTTTCCCAGAAAACATACCTGTTGGAACAATAACAGATGCCAAACTAGACGCTACCGAAAACTTCTATGAAATAAATGTGCAGTTATTTAACGACATGACCAATCTAGAACATGTGTATATTATAGAAAATACCGATAAAAAAGAAATAGAAACCCTTCTAGAAAGTACAAATGAATAATAGTTTTACTAGACATAGCATCCGGTTTATTTTGTTGGCACTATTTCAAGTCATACTATTTAACCAGATCAACTTTCTAGGTTATATTAATCCATATGTATATATTCTATTTATCCTATTCTTTCCGATAAAAAACAATCGCACGCTTTTTATTTTTCTTAGTTTTTTTCTCGGGCTTACTATTGATATGTTTTCAGATTCTGGAGGAATTCATGCAGCGGCTTCTGTTTGTATTGCCTATGCTCGACCCGTGTTTTTAAAATTTGCGTTTGGCACCATGTACGAGCATAACAATGTTAAGTTCGATAACACTGAATTTGGATCTCGTTTAGCTTACATTGCACTCTTAACTTTATTACACCACATTATATTATTCTCATTAGAAATTTTTAGTGTTTCTAGAATACTATTGGTGTTTCAAAAAACGTTATTCTCAGGTATATTTACTATTTTAATGATCACATTACTATCCATCATTTTTAGTCGTAAAACCTAATGAGACAATTTTTACTTTTTTTACTGGTTATTTTATGTGGTTTCACCTTTATTGGTAGATTATTTTATCTTCAAATTTATAAAGGAAGTTCTAATAATTTATATGAAGATAATGCTATTAGAAAAGTATGGGATTATCCTAAGCGCGGTTTTGTATATGATAGGAATGGTAATCTTTTAGTAGGCAATCAACCCTCTTATGATGTCATGGTAATTCCTCGAGAAGTTGGAGAATTTGATGTTGACGAATTCTGCGAGCTTTTAAAAATATCTCGAGAAACTTATGATAAGAAATTAGAACGTGCCACCCGATATTCTCCTAGACTAGCATCGCCTTTTGTACCTCAACTTTCAAAAGAAGATTATGCAGTTTTACAAGAAAAAATGCGAAAATTTGAAGGTTTTTATATTCAAAAAAGACCTCTAAGAAAATACCAAACTACTATTGGCGCTAATGTTTTAGGAGATATTGGTGAAGTTAACAATAGAGATATAAAAAGAGACCTCTATTATCAAATGGGTGACTTAAAAGGAAAGCAAGGTATTGAAGCCTCATATGAAAAAACACTACGAGGTGTTAAAGGCATTAAATTTATTCAAAAAGACAGGTTCAATCGAGATATTGGTCCTTATAAAAATGGAAAGTTTGATACTATTCCTGAACAGGGAAAAGACATCAAAATAACTATTGACGCTAATCTTCAAGCTTATGGTGAACTATTAATGGAAAATAAGCGTGGAGGCGTAATTGCCATTGAACCTTCATCTGGTGAAATTTTAGCCATGGTTGCAGCACCAACTTACGACCCTAATATTTTAGTTGGAAGAGAACGCTCTAAAAATTTCACAAAACTTTACAATGATACAATAGCAAAACCGCTTTTCAATAGAAGTTTACAAGGTGTTTACGAACCTGGTTCTCCCTTTAAATTAATGAATGCATTAATCGGCTTGCAAGAAGGTGTGATTACACCTGACGAAAAAGTCACCTGTTATGCGGGTTACAAATATGCAAATAGGTTTATGAAATGCCACTGTTACAGAGGAAGACGTAATAATATGACTACTGGTATTCAAGAATCGTGTAACGCTTATTTTGCAACCACATACAGACGTATTTTAGATAAAAACGGTAATGCATCAGAAGGTATTGACACATGGAGCAAACATGCACAAAGCTTTGGTCTTGGAAATTTTTTAAATAACGACTTATTTGTTGGGCAAAAAGGACGTATCCCTGATAGAGCTTACTATAAGCGTATCTACCCAAAATCCTTTTACTCCACCTATACTATTTCTAATGCCATAGGCCAAGGCGAAGTTCAAACAACACCAATTCAATTGGCAAATATGGCATGTGCTATTGCCAATAGAGGGTATTATTACACACCTCATATTATTAAAGATATTGAAGGCGAACCATTACCAGAAAAATTTACTAAACCAAAATATACCACCATTGAAAGGCAGTATTTTGATCCTGTGATTGAAGGCATGCACGCTGTTTATAAAAATGGAACAGCTAAATTTTTGAATGTTAAAGATATTGAGATCTGTGGTAAAACAGGTACAGTTGAAAATTTTGCCAAAATTGATAGTTTAAAAACACAGTTAACAGATCATTCTATTTTTCTTGCTTTTGCACCAAAAGAAAATCCAAAAATTGCTATTGCGGTTTTTGTAGAAAACGGATATTGGGGCAGTAGATTTGCTGGAAAAGTTGCCAGTTTAATGATTGAAAAACATATTAAAGGGGACATCACAAGAAAAGATTTAGAAGAATGGCTTTTAAAACATTCTTTAGAAGACGAATATGCAAAACCATATTCAGGTGAGCCTTTCAATATTAATGGTAAAACCCAATTACAAATTGTGGAAGAGCCTGAATACTATAAACTTAAACGAAAGTTAAATCAACTTAACGCCACTACCAACTAATGGCTAGAGAAACTAATAGATATTTTAAATTCGATTGGATAACCATCATACTATTTTTACTTCTTGTTGGTTTCGGTTATTTAAATATTTTATCCGCCTCTCATTCAGGTTTAGACATTAATTATTTTGATACTTCAGAACCTTTTGGTAAACAGCTCATTTTCATTTTCCTAACCTTTGGGCTAATAATTTTTATTCTGGCTTTAGATGCAAAGTTTTATGAACGATTTTCCAGTATTATTTACATAGCTTCCATGTTATCTCTTGTAGGGCTTTTCCTTTTTGGAAAAAACGTAAACGGAGCTACTTCATGGTACGCCATTGGAGGAATGACATTACAACCTAGTGAATTTGCTAAAGCCGCTACGGCTCTTGCGGTTGCTAAATATATAAGCGATTTAAATACCGATATTAATCATCTTAAAGATCAGTTAAGAACATTTATCATCATTATAATTCCTGCACTATTAGTTTTACTACAAAATGACACCGGAAGTACTGTTGTTTATGGAGCATTCTTTTTTGTTTTGTATAGAGAAGGTTTACCAAAAATTTATCTCACCATTGGTGTTTTGGTGGTATTACTTTCTATTCTTGCATTAAAATTTGGAGCAATAACCACAACTATCACAGCTACTTTAGCTTTGTTATTATTTCGTTTTTGGGGTAAAATAAAACTATCTATTCTTCAAAATATTTTTCTAATCATCATGAGCACAGCATTGAGTTTTGGTGTGCAATTCTTTTACAAAAGTGTATTAAAACCACATCAACAAGACCGTATTAGTTTATGGTTGAGATTAGAAAAAGATCCGCAAAAACTTGAAGAAATGAAGCGTACCTTCGCTTATAATTTAAATGAATCTGAAAAGGCTATCAGCTCTGGGGGATTTTCTGGTAAAGGATTTATGGAAGGCACTCGTACTACAGGAAAATTTGTTCCAGAACAACACACAGATTATATATTTAGTACCGTTGGCGAAGAATGGGGGTTCTTAGGCAGTGCCTTGGTAGTTATACTTTTTGTATTATTACTTATTCGCATTTTACATCTCGCTGAACTTCAAAAATCACAATTTAGTCGTGTATATGGCTATAGTGTTGCCGCCATTATTTTTATGCATTTTATGATTAACATTGGTATGGTAATGGGCTTAATACCAACTATTGGTATTCCTTTACCAATGTTTAGTTATGGTGGGTCAGGTTTATGGGCATTTACCATTTTGCTTTTTATTTTTATTAAATTAGATTCCAATCGTATTAATGAATGGTAAGGCCATAGTCTACATTTAAGTATATTACTCAGATGAAAAAAATTATATTTTTTGCGTTTAGTATGTTTTTAATTGCCAGCTGTTCTGGTACAAAATATTTAAAAACAGATGCTTTTTCTTCAGAAGAAAAAAAACTTATCATGAACGCTGATAGTTTAGAACCTATGCGCGTTTATAAAATCACCAATACATCAGATTCGCTTTTATTAAGAAAAAAAAGCGCTCATATAAAGCCTAATCCAGATGATATTATTCTTCAAAATTTTGTAAAGCGTCTATATGCTACAGTTAGGGATAGCATGTCTATGGGGGTTGGTATTGCAGCGCCACAAGTAGGCATTTTAAAAAATATCATTTGGGTGCAACGGTTAGATAAGGAGAATTTACCATTTGAAGTTTATTTAAATCCAAAAATTACAAAGTATTCTAAAGAGACGCAGACCGTTCGCGAAGGATGTTTATCCATTCCAGACAGAAGTGAAACTCTCAGTAGTCGTTCAAAAGAAATATTAATTGAATATGATACCATGGAAGGTGTTCATCAATCTGAAACCATAGAAGGTTTTACATCGGTAATATTTCAGCATGAAATAGATCATTTAAATGGAATTTTATATTTAGATCACCTTCAAAAAGAAATAAATGATGCTAAAACTAACTAAAATTTTAGGCTTAATGAGAAAATCAATACTTGTTTTAATACTATCAGCTATTTTAATCTCATGTGATAAGCCCACAATTTCAATTGTATGTAAAAACGAAAGCCCTCAAGTAGATTTTGCCTTGAAAAGTCTAAACAGTGTCATTCCATCTTTAAAAGTTGAAAAAAGTACTTCTATTGCTATAAAAATAGTTGATAATTGTTGTGAAAAGGGAGGGTTTATAATTAAAAACGAAAATTCTAAAATAGAAATAGCGGCCAGTGACGATAATGGTTTGATGTATGGCGTTTTTGAATTAACGGAGTTGTTAGAAACTGGAACACAATTACATGAAGTAACCGAAATACATCAAAGACCTTACATCAAAAAAAGAGGTATTAAATATAATATTCCATTAGACATTCGTACTTCTGCCTTTGACGACTCTGGTGACGCAGCACAAAAAAATATTGTCAATATGTGGGAGTTCTCTTTTTGGGAGCATTTCTTTGATAACATGGCCAAAAACAGGTATAATGTTATCGCATTTTGGAATGCTCATCCATTTTCTTCTATGGTTAAATTAGATGACTACCCAGACGTAGCTTTAAATGATGTCTGGGGCACTTCCATAGACCCTCAAAAAGAACCTTCGGCGTGGACAGTACCCGAGCTACCAAGTATTAAACCCGTAGAGAACAAAGTGGTGCTTAAAAAAATGTCTATTGATGATAAAATAGCTTTTTGGAAAAAAGTAATGCAGCATGCTCATGATAGAGGCATTGATATTTATTATATTACTTGGAATATTTGTTTAAACGGTGCAGCTCCTCTGGGTTCTAATAAAGAAGCAGGTGATAAAAAAGGCAAATATGGTATCACTAATGACTATAAAAACCCAATAAGTGTCGATTATTTAAAAAAATCTGTTAAAGAATTTCTATTGACTTATCCGCATGTTACTGGTATTGGTGTTACTGCTGGTGAAAATATGAGGTCACCCATGACTGATGATGACAAAGAAAAATGGTTATGGGATACATACGGACAAGGTATTTTAGATGCTAAAGCGATACAAACAGATAGAACAGTAAACTTTATTCATCGTTTTTGGTGGACAGATGCAGAAAAAGTTGAAAAATACTGGGGAGATTATCCTGACCCATTTGAAATGTCATTCAAATATGCCAAAGCGCGATTATATTCTTCTTCAAAACCCGTATTTCATGAACCGCTTTTAGATTGGATGAAACCTCAAGGTTTAAAATCTTGGTGGAATTTACGAAATGACGACAACTACATTTTTAGATGGGGAGACCACAGATATGTTAGTAGTTTTATTAAGAATTTACCTTACGATTATACTGCCGGATTTCAAATGGGATCTGACGGTTATGTCTGGGGAAAAGAATTTATAAGTAAGAATCCGAAATTTTCAGGCGAGTATGAAGTAGAAAAATTTTGGTATCGCTTCTTGCTGTGGGGGCGCCTAGGATATAATCCAGAAATAGAAGAACATCGTTTTTCAAAAATTTTAGAAACAAGATTTAAAGGTATTGATGGTACTGCATTAAATAAATTATGGCAAAAAGCATCAGAAGTTATTCCAGAAATTAATAAATTTCATTGGCGCGATTGGGATTATATGTGGCAGCCGGAAGCTTGCATGGACATATGGAATGATATGAAAGATGTAAATACATTCCGCACCATTAAAACAATGAAAGGTACTAACACCTTAAATATTGTGGATTATGTAAAAGCAGTTACTGCTAATGAAGATATCACGAAAAAAACACCTAAAGATGTTGCTAGTTATTTAGAAAAAATTTCAAATGAAGTACAAAAAACATATAAAACTTTTTCTCTTACTGAAGGAGATAGTGAATTGAATGAAACCCTTTTAGATATTCAATCTATGGGTGTTTTAGGACAATATTATGCAAATAAAATAAACGGCGCTCTAGCATTAGAATTTTTTAAAGTAACAGGAGATAACAGCTATAAACAAGATGCCATTTCATATTTAGAAAAAGCCTTTAATAATTGGGAATTATACGCTAGCATTAATACTGGCAGGTATAAATCTCAAAATATGTCAAGATTGAGAACATTTGATTTCTCTAATAGAAACACGTTAGCAAGAAGAGATATTCAGTTAGCTAAAAATGCAAAAACGTATGACATGGATGTAAAAAACAAGCTAAATCCTGGATATTATTAATAGCTTAGCTAAAAGAGGTTCTATTTTTTTAACTCCAACTTCTCGGCAAAATAATCGCAGAAATCTTTCATGGTAGCGGTCATTTTTTCATCCTGAGTTGCTCTGTTAAATGTGTTAGCCATAGCTACCAAAGTTTGATGAAAAAATATCTTCATATCATCTACCGGCATGTCTTTCGTCCATAAATCTATGCGCAGCATTTCTTTAGCTTTATCATCCCAAACAGAAAGCATCATCGCTTTGGCTTCTGCATTGGTAATCCCACCATCTTGAGCAGTCCAAAATAGTTTTTCTGGCACGCGATTTTCATCTAATTCAACATTTAACTCAATTTTAGATTGTATTGTATTTGCCATTATTTACGTGGTTTAAACTTAGAATTATTAAAAATATCTTCGGGTTTTGTTCTCAACATATCTTTTAGAGACACATCATTGTTTTTCATGTACGCTCTTACAATTTGCCAACCAATGTATTGACCAACACGTCCAGGAGAATTTGCATCTATTTCCTCTAAATAAAACTTACTAAAAGGTGCAGGGTTGATAAATCTACCTGGCAATTTAGTATCTGTACTATACAACAACTCCCTTTCAATAAAAAATCGCCACATATAATGCTCGTTGCTCCTAGCCCAATTTAAAGCCTCTTCAGAATATCCTATGCGTTGTGCCTCACTTTTATTAGGTAACATTATATCTTTAAAATATAGTTGTTTTCCAAAATAAATCATTTCATCTAAAAGTGTTTTTCTTTGAGTTTGATAGATACGTCGTTCTGCGTATTCATTAGCCATATCAACTACAATCTGGTCCGATTCAAAATTATCTCTAATAAATTTTTGAATCCCTCCATAAAAATGATGATCTTTTCCTAAATAAGCATCCAAAGCAATTAATGCAATTGTATCGGTTATAATAACTTTATTTCTATAGTCTACAGAAGATGTCGTGGTAATAACTCGAGGAGGGTTAAACTCAGGGAAATAATATTTTAAATGATTAAATAACGATTCTATTTCGGTCTCTTCTCTGGTGAAGGTTTCGTATGCTTTCCCTGTTTCATAAGTAAGTTCTTGTTGTAGCGTATCTTCCATTTTAGCAATCCAAAATGAATCCTTATAAGTTTTAGGAAACATGAAGGGATATGCCTGCTTTAATTTAGGTAAATCATCTACTTTTGCATTTCCAAAAAATTGATCAAAACGCTCTACTGAAATATCAATATTTATCTGGGTTATAGCTTTTTCAACTTTGTTTTCGTCATTACATGACACAAAAATAAAAAGGCTAAAAAAAGTCAACATTACATTTTTCATGAAAATCTAAACGCTATAAATTTTTATAAATTGGGAGTATGGGTTATTTTTGTTAGCAAAGGTAGTATTCTCATATTTAATTTCCCTTACTATGCAAACAGAAAAAGTTGTAGATTATATTGTAAACTGGCTAAAAGATTATGCTACAAATGCAGGTGTAAATGGTTTTGTAGTTGGTATTTCTGGCGGAATAGACTCCGCAGTAACTTCTACTTTGGTTGCAAAAACTGGTATGCAAGTCTTATGTATAGAAATGCCCATACACCAGGCTAAAAGCCATGTGTCTCGCGCTCATGAACACATAGCACAACTTAAAGTACGTTTTGATAATGTTGAAGAAACAAGAACTGATTTAACACCAGTTTTTGAAGAATTTAAAACCGAAGTTCATCTAGATGGAGATCAAGCCACGGTTGATATGGCATTAGCAAATACTAGAGCGCGTTTACGTATGACCACTTTGTACTATTACGCAGGTCTAAAAGGTTTGTTAGTAGCTGGAACGGGAAACAAAGTTGAAGATTTTGGTGTTGGTTTTTACACAAAATATGGCGATGGTGGTGTAGATTTAAGTCCTATTGCTGATTTATTAAAATCTGAAGTGTACAAAATTGGTGAGTATTTAAAAGTCCCTGAATCCATTATGAATGCTGCACCTAGTGATGGTTTATTTGGTGATGCTAGAAGTGATGAAGATCAAATTGGAGCATCTTACCCAGAATTAGAATGGGCCATGAAAATGGATGAAGAAGGTAAAACAGAACGTGACTTTTCTGATCGTGAAAAAGACGTATTCAATATCTACAAACGTTACAATAGAAATAACAAACATAAGATGATTCCTATTCCTATTTGCGAAATCCCTAGTAATTTACTGTAAGTGTTGTAATATCAATATTTTTTTTAGTATTTTTGAAGCTCGGGTATATTCCCTAAGCTATTACTATGATTCTCTCAAAACAACAACCATCATAGTACAATAAAAACCCTAGGATATGATTAAATTATTGATAGCGGACCCTCATCCTATTATCAGAAAAGGACTTGAGCATTTATTTTCCGCTTCTGCTGACATTGAAATTGTTGGCAACGCTGATAACGGCGAAGCCGTTTTAGAATTTCTGAAAAAAGAACCAGTAGATGTACTACTTACAGAAATTGATTTACCAAAACTTAATGGATTAACAGTTCTAAGACATTTAAAAACTGACTTTCCAGATGTTAAAACACTAATTTTCAGTGCACAACCAGAAAATGTATACGGTTTTAATTCTATTAAAGCTGGTGCTGCTGGTTATATCTCGAAAAAAGAAAATGTAATTATTGTAAATGAAGCTGTAACCAAAGTCTATAATGGAGGTATTCATTTAAGTAATGAATTAACCCAAGAATTGGCTTTTGGAAGTAGAGTAAACAAAAACGGTGCATTTTTTAAGAAGCTATCTACCAGAGAAACAGAAGTTTTGAAGCTTCTTGCTATTGGTAAGAAAAACAAAGAGGTGTCTAAAGAGTTAAACATCAATGAAAAAACTGTAAGCACGTATAAAGCGCGCTTAATGAAAAAATTAAAAGTTGATAATTTAGTAGACTTAGTTAATCAAGCGAAGTTTTTAGACTTATAGCACACGATTAAGTTTTCTAGATAGCAACATTTTCAAACTAGAATAATCTTTTACCTCTTCGAGCACAGATTTGTTAACTTCAGATTTGTGCTCGATTGTTTTTTGCTGAAACTCCAACACTTTCTGCTCTATTAAAAAGCAACGTAAGCTCAATATAGTTTCTCCAACAAGTTGTGCAACCGTATGATTTTTTTCCTTTGGAAAGATATTCTTGCGTTGCCAATCGCTCAAGCTATAGCGTTCATCTTCCATTAGGATATTAGTTATTTCATTTGCAGTATCAGCATCGACCGTATTAATGAAGGTTCTTAGCTCAAACTCTGGACTTTGATTTAACTTATCTATAATGGTATAGTACAAATCCTTAAACTGTGGATTTGAGAATTCCATTTCGTCTTCCTGTAAATCCAAATAAATCTTTTCAAAAACTTTAGCTTTTTGAATTACTGGCTCTAAAAGCAATTCTCCTGCTTCGGTTTCTTTTAAAACTAAATCTTCAAAATCTTCGGTTTTATCACCATAGAGTAAGAGTACTTCAATTATTTTACGTTCTAAAAGGTATTGTACATCAACCTTTTTTACGGGTTGTTGATGCTTTATAACCTCAAAACTTTTTTGTTCTTGTTTAAAACTTTTATTGTCTTCCTTAAGTGTTTTCTGATTGATTTGTGCTAGAGTACTAAATAATACTTCTTCGCTAATATCCATAATACGCGCACATTCCTGAATGTAAATTTCTTTTTTAATGGTATCAGGAATTTTAGAAATGCTATTTACTATATCTCTTATAGTTTCTGCCTTCTTTATGGGATCATTCTTAGAAGCTTCATGTAAAACCGACGCTTTAAATTGAATAAAATCCTTGGCATTTTCTTCAAGATATAATGTTAACTCCTCAAGTGTATTTTGTTTTGCAAAACTATCAGGATCTTCGCCTTCTGGAAACGTACAAACTTTTACATTCATTCCTTGTTCGAGAATGAGATCTATCCCACGAAGTGATGCACGCATACCTGCCGCATCTCCATCAAAAAGCACCGTTATATTTTTAGTAAGTCTATTTATTAAACGTATTTGCTCTGAGGTTAAAGCAGTTCCTGAAGAGGATACTACATTTTTTATTCCTGTTTGATGAAATTGAATCACATCGGTATAGCCTTCTACTAAGTAACAATTATCTTCTTTAGCAATACTTTGTTTAGCGTTGTAAATACCATAAAGCACCTTACTTTTATGATAAATATCGCTCTCGGGAGAGTTTAGATATTTGGCAGCCTTTTTATCATTAATTAAAATACGCCCACCAAATCCTAGCACTCTGCCACTCATACTTTTAATAGGAAACATCACACGCCCCTTAAAACGATCGAAACGTTTTTCTTCTTTAACTATAGTAAGTCCCGTTTTTTCTATAAACTCTAGTTTATAGCCTTTTTTTAATGCTTCATCAGTAAACGCTTGCCATTCGTTTAATGAATAGCCTAAATCGAATTTTTTTATTGTGTCGCCTGTAAATCCGCGTTCTTTAAAATAGCTTAAGCCTATTGATTTTCCTTGGTCGGTTTTGTGTAAAATTTTCTGAAAATAGGTGTTTGCAAATTCACTGACTAAATATAAACTTTCACGCTCATTGGCAGCCTCTTTTTGCTCATTGGTCTGCTCGGTTTCCTCAATATCTATATTGTACTTTTTGGCGAGGTATTTTATAGCTTCAGGATAAGTGAAATGCTCATGCTCCATTAAAAAAGCCACAACATTACCACCTTTACCCGTACTAAAGTCTTTCCAAATTTGCTTTACTGGCGATACCATAAAACTTGGCGTACGCTCGTCACTAAACGGGCTTAACCCTTTAAAATTACTTCCAGCTTTCTTTAACTGCACAAAATCGCCAATCACCTCCTCTACTCTGGAGGTTTCAAAAACTTGGTCTATAGAATGTGCTGCTATCAAGGTGTTAATTTTATTGGAAATGTAAATGTACTATTAAAGTATTGATTTTTGAAATTATTCCAAATCAACAAAATATTATTTCTTTTGAAGGTGAATATAAGTTATCAAAAGAGCGCATATTATGAAACTTTAAACAAACCTTAGCAAACACCCCACGCGTTAGGGATTGCAGTGGAAATCCCACAGCGGAGGAACGGAGCGAGGACTTGTAACGTAAAGCTCGACCCGACCTTAGGAGGGTAACGCCCAAATAAAAAAACACCGCTTAACATGGTTATTAAACGGTGTTCTTGAAACTAACTCAAAATAACACTTAGTCCATATCGAATCGTACGCCGATTGATATGTTATTTTGGTCTACCGCCTGATCTTTAAAAATTGGTGATAGATCGTATTTTAGATAGAGTGCGGTATCGCCAATAGCCAAATATGTACTGACACCATAGACTAAATCGCTTGTATTGAAGCCGCGTTTTTGCTTGTCTTTTATGCGCTCACCATCTAAATCGTATTTTAATTTTTGACGCGTGCCTATGTTGAAACCTGCATAGCCACCAATACCTATTTTAAACTTATTTCTGGTAGAATACCTAAAGTAATTATCCTTTTCTATTTTTTTAGAAGGACCAAACTCAAAGTGCGCAGGAAACACCAAATTTGTAATGGATAGTTTGGACTTTCTGAGTTCTTGCGGAAATGTTTCTAACATGGTTTGGTTGCCATTTTTTACGAAATATTGGTTGTCGTTTGGCTTCAGTCCATTAATGTGTAATGAGACACCGTATTTAAATCTTAGAAAATTGGTGTTTTTAAATACACGTGTTTTCCAGGCCCAGCCCATTTCGAAAAAGCGTGAACCGCCTATTTTATAGGGAGAATCGTCTAAACTTTGCCCGTCAATTATGGCGTTATTTAGTCCAAATGCTAATACAAAATCGCTGGTGGTACGTAAATCGGGTTTTCTGTACTTTTTCTTATCGTTTTCTTTTTTTCCGATGTAAATCCAGCTCATATCCTCGTCGTTTCCTCCAATTCGTATGTAATCTACACCATCATTTTCCTCTCCATACCCTTTTTCGTTACGCTCCAATAGTGCAATTTTATTATTTAGAATGGCTGTGCGGTTTTCTATATTTAATGCGCGCTTTTTAGCCATTTGCATTTTAAGATCTTGAGCTTCTTCTTGAGTGATTTCTCCATTTTTAAGCCTTTCGTCTATAGCTTCTACCTCTGCTTTCAAGTATTCTTTTTCCTCGATTTCTACACGTTGTATCGCTTTTTTTAGTTTATTAATTTCCTCACTATTTGGCTTTGGAATGCTGTCTTGTGCCGTGATTAGGTGCACATTTAAACTTAAAATAAATAGGATTAAATACTTTGTAATTGTTTGCATAACTTTTGTTCGTTTTTTGATTAATGATGTGATTGCGCCCTAGGACTTCACTTTGGGCAGGTATGATAGATTGATGATTTTTAATCGTTGCGTTGGGCTATGGCTGTTTTTACTGAACCATAGCTTGATTTAAACGCTTTAAATACTTTTTCTCTAAAAGATTCGTCTAACTCAAACTCTACTTCTTGCAGTAGTAAAGCGGCGTCAACAAGTGCCCTGTCTTCGTTTTTCATCCTGCTTAATAAAATATCACGTTGTGCTACTTTTAATAGTGAATCTATGGATGCATCGGTAACTCCTGATGTTGTTTCACTTAATGTAAAAATTGCATCAGCTACTTCTTGAGCCTTTTCCTTTTCAAATGAAATTGGATCCAGTTGCTTTGGTGTCAATACATCTTTTTCACTATTTACTTTCGGCGACGTTTGTTGATTTGCTATTTGTGTAGGCCTTTGGTTTGAATTAAGATTAGTTTTTTGTTTTATAATGATGTTTTTTTCTTCTTCTTTCTTCTTTTCTTCATCTAAATCTTCTGTGGCTACGACAGTTTCTAGCTCAAGCACCTCAATATTTTGCTCCATATTAGGTTTGCTTTCTATCTCTTCTATTTTCTCTGGGTTTTCACCTATAACAGGTATATTAGGCTCTATATCGTTTTTTGAAAACTGAAATATGGCGAATAATATTCCAATAATACTCGCTGCAATTCCTATCCACCAAAAGCCTTTATTGTTTGATTGGCTTTCTTCTGCATCCAAACGCTCAGATAATTTATTCCACGCCTCATTTGATGGTGCTATGGTACGCTTATCTAGCTTTTCTTTAAAATCGTTTTCAAATTTAATTGGTGCCATAGCTTGTTTTATTTAATGTCTTTATTTGTTCTTGAAGCATTTTTCGTGCTTTAAATAGTTGAGATTTAGAGGTGCCTTCACTGATATTTAAAAGTGCTGCAATCTCAAAATGTTTATAACCTTCAATGGCATACATAATAAATACCATACGATATCCTTCAGGCAATTGATCAATAAGTTTTTGAATGTCGTTAACTTCTAAATCGGTTTGAATACTATTACTATATTCATTAGTGCTAACATCTTCATCTGATAAAAAATCAATACTTTTTTTTTGCCTTAAGTATGAAATTGATTCTCTTATCATGATGCGTCTTATCCACCCTTCAAAACTACCTTCACTTTTAAAGGTTTTTAAATTTTTGAATACTTTAAAGAACCCATTAAGCATTGCCTCCTCAGCTTGTTGAACATCTTTTATATAGTATCTACAAACACTTAGCATTTTGGGAGCATGTATTTCAAATAATACATGTTGTGCTTCACGATTATTTTTAATCGCTTTTTTTATCAATGCGTTTTCGTTTTTATGTAGCTGTATAACTTTCAAAAAAGATTTCATATTGCTCACTATTTATAAAGACGCAAATTGTTTTGAAATGGTTGCCTGTAGTTTAATTTTTTTCAAAATAACCGAAATTCGTACAGAAATTTAGAAAACCATAATAAAACATCCTTTTTTTATTTTATTCATAATTATTCTGCATTAAAAAATCAATTTTAATAAATTATATTTACAAAAACATTTAATTTTATGAAAATAATTCAATAATATATATATTTGAGTACAACACTCTCAAAATTAATTTATGCAACATCTATCACTTTTCTCTTCTTACGATTTGCTTAAAGATACTTGGGATGAAATGTATTCTAGCGATTTTAAACTTCGCGATCAGTATGAAATAATAAGTAGTTATTTAAAACATACTTCCACAGATGAATTAACAAAAAAGGAAGATCTTTCTAAACAACTGTTTATGAACCAAGGTGTAACATTTACGGTTTATAATGATGAAAAAGGGATTGAGAAAATTTTTCCTTTTGATATTCTGCCCAGAATTATCAAACACGAAGAATGGGAGAAAATAGAAGCAGGCATTAAACAACGCATAACAGCTTTAAATCTATTTTTAAAAGATATTTATCACGATCAGTTTATTTTGAAGGATAAAATAATACCTTCTGAATTGGTGTATTCTTGCCCTTACTTTTTACGCGAAATGAAAAATTTAACACCTCCACATGATATTTATGTACATATTACTGGTGTAGATTTAATTAGAAATAATGATGGCGAGTTTTATGTTTTAGAGGATAATTTAAGAACACCTTCTGGTGTAAGCTATATGTTAGAAAATAGAGAGATTTCTAAACGAATTTTTCCTGGTATTTTACCAAAATGTAATGTTTTATCAGTTTCAAATTATCCTAATATTCTTTATGAAAAGTTGAAAACCTGTAGCAATCAACCTGATCCAAATGTTGTTTTATTAACTCCTGGGATATATAATTCGGCATATTATGAACATACTACTCTAGCGCGATTAATGGGTATAGAACTAGTTGAAGGCTCAGATTTAGTCGTTAAAGACCATATAGTTTTTATGAAAACCACTTTTGGTTTAAAGCGTGTCGATGTAATTTATAGACGTGTTGATGATGACTTTTTAGATCCGTTAGAATTTAACGCAAACAGTATTTTAGGGGTGGCAGGAATTATGTCCGCCTACAGGAAAGGTAATGTCACAATTGTAAATGCTCCTGGAACTGGAATAGCAGATGATAAAGCAGTATATACATTTGTTCCTGACATGATTCGCTATTATTTAAATGAAGAACCCATTTTAAAAAATATTGAAACCTATCAATTGGGAAAACCTAAAGATTTAGAATATGTAAAAAATAATATTTCTAAAATGGTGATTAAAAAAACCGATGGTAGTGGCGGATATGGTATGCTTATGGGTCACGAAGCTAGCGAAAAAGATATAGAAGACTATTTTAAAACTGTGGATAAAAACCCAGCGGCATTTATAGCCCAACCCATTTTAAAGCTATCTACAGCACCTTGCTATATAGATGGCCAATTATCACCAAGATGTGTGGATTTAAGACCCTTTGCTATTTACGGTCCTGATGGTATTGAAATATGCCCTGGAGGTTTAACACGTGTTGCATTAAAAAAGGGTTCATTGGTAGTAAACAGCTCTCAAGGTGGTGGGAGCAAAGACACATGGGTAATAAAATAAATATATGTTAAGTAGAGTCGCAAATAATTTAATGTGGATGAATCGCTATATGGAGCGAGGCTATAGTATTTTAAGATTGCTTAAAGTGAATTTTTCTGCAAATCAAGATTCTCCAGAGTTATTTTCTTGGACACCCATTATTAAAAATTATACTGATGTGGATACCTCTTTTCAAACAGAAAATGCTATAGAATGTATTGAATTTATGATTTTTAATCTAGACAACCCTAATTCTATTATAAATCTTGTTACAAAATCGCGCGAAAATGCCAGAAGCGCACAGGAACATATCCCAAGAGAATTATGGTTGGGGATCAATAGCTACTTTCTATACTTAAAAGACACTAATTTACCTGATAAATTAAAACAGCAAGACCCTATCGTGTTTTTAGATAGACTTTTAAACTATCAATTATTACACTATGGTAATATTGATATCACTCAAGAAAGAGGAGCAGCTTACTACTTCATGAATGTAGGCAAGTTTTTGGAACGTGTCATTCAAATTTCAGATTTTACATCCATGAAACTTATGGAAATTGCGAAAACCTCTGATAGTTTAGAGCGTAGCTTTCATTGGAAAAACTTATTACTATCCGTTGGTGCCTATCAGCTGTATCTAAAAAAATACAAATCGTCTTTTCAGGAGGATTATGTCATTAGCGTTATTTTCCAAGAGCAGTTATTCCCTAAGTCTTTATATTACTGTGTAAATAAATTAAGTAGTCACATTAACGAACTCATTCTAACAAACGAATTAGTTAAAAATGATTTAGAATTTTTGCTAGGAAAGCTAGAAAGTACTATAAAATATACTACTATTGAAAATATTAATGAGCAAGGTTTAGAAAATTTCATAGAAAGCATTAAACAGGATATTAGAAATATCTCTATGAGTATCAATAACGTATATTTCTCTACTAAAAGTTAATACCCCAATATGTCTCTATATTATATAAAACATATTACAAAATACACATATAGTGACAATGTAATCGATGGTGCAAATCAAATTCGTTTGTATCCTTTTAATAATGAATTTCAGAAGGTCGTTTCTCAAAAGATTTTAATCAACGGAAATCCAAATATTCATGTATACCAAGATTTCTATTTTAATTCTGTTGGATCATTCATGCTAGTTGAACCACATAATTTTTTATCAATAGAATCTGATATTGAAGTGATCACAAAACCCGTTATTTTTCCAGAAGACTCAGCTAATCCAGAAAAACAATGGCAACTTTTGGAGTCTTTAAAAAATGACACTCAATTTATAGATTATTTAAAATACATCACTTTTGATGGTACTCCTGAAATT
This sequence comes from uncultured Flavobacteriaceae bacterium, assembly GCA_947502975.1. GTDB lineage: Bacteria > Bacteroidota > Bacteroidia > Flavobacteriales > Flavobacteriaceae > Jejuia. Next base: position 186,746 of record CANNBV010000002.1, on the reverse strand, counting down.
TTTGAAATGATTAAGGAGAAGAACCCCTCCAAAATCAGCCCTTATAAAATTGCTTTAGAATTTTGTGAATTTATTTATACCAATTTTAAATACATACAAGGCATTACAAATGTAGATTCTAAACTAGATTTAGTTTGGGAATTAAAAGCGGGTGTTTGTCAGGATTTTACTAATATTTTATTACAAATGGTTCGCATGTTAGGTATTCCTGCACGGTATGTGAGCGGTTATATTTGCCCCGGAGATTCTAAAACTCGTGGTGAGGGTGCTACTCATGCCTGGATTGAAGTGTATATTCCATTTTATGGTTGGCTAGGTTTAGATCCTACCAATAATTTAGTAGCCTCAGAACATCATGTGAAGTTAGCTATAGGCAAAAATTATAACGATTGTGCCCCAGTTAAAGGTGTTTATAAAGGCCATGTTACAGATAGTCTTTATGTAAAAGTACATGTAAGCGCAACTAAAAACTATAATGATATTTCTATTGCTCATACTGATATGGAAAAATCAAAAGCCACAGAAAAAAATACAACTACAAATAGTTACCGTCAAAACTTAGAATTTATTCAACAACAACAGTAATTTTTAATCTTTTACTTTGAATAAAATTTCCATTACTTTCGCCTAATAATTGATATTGGAACTAGTATGAACATTCCTGTTTTATTAATATTCTTTCGATTATTACTAGCGCCAATTATTTTAGCATTAGCCTATTTTATTGGAGAAGATGCAAAATTAATAATCGTAATTGCGATGTATTTGGGATTGATCTCAGACATATTAGATGGAATAATAGCGCGAAAACAAAATATCTCTTCAGCAAAATTAAGACGTATGGATAGTCAAACTGACATGATATTTTGGCTATCAATTGGGTTTGCAACTTGGATACTATATCCTAAATTGATTTCTGATAATGCTGTTGTGATTTGGACGATTCTTGCAATGGAATTAGCCTGTTATGTTATAAGTTTGATTAAATTTAAAAAAGAAACTTGTACACATGCTTTTCTTTCGAAGCTATGGGGAATTACTTTATTAATCGCTTTTACGTCTTTAATTGGATTCAATCATGCAGGAATTCCATTCGCTCTTGCTATAATTATGGGATTAGTTTCGCATATTGACCGTATTTTGATTACCTTAATTTTACCCAAATGGACTCACGATATACCAAGTGCGTATCATGCCTATCTAATCAGAAAAGGAATTGCATTTAAACGGAATAGGTATTTGAATGGGTAATCGTAAGAGCTAATTGTTTTTAGTTTACACCGCTAAATAAACAATATCACTAATGGAATATTTACTTTTTGCGATCAATCACATAATTCACCATGAGTTCTAGTGAATTTTTATATTCTGAATTTGGATACGCTTTAAGTAACTCTAACGCCTCTTCTTGAAATGTTTTCATTTTAGAGATTGCATATTCTAAACCACCATTGTCTTTTACAAAAGTGATAACTTCTTTAACACGCTTTGTATTTTTATTGTGATTTTTGATAGAATTAATCAGCCACCTTTTATCTTTTTTATTGGCGTTATTTAGCGTATAAATTAATGGCAAGGTCATTTTTTGCTCTTTGATGTCAATACCTGTTGGCTTACCTATTTGAGTTTCACCATAATCAAACAAATCATCTTTTATTTGAAATGCCATTCCAATCAATTCACCGAACTTACGCATGGTATCTACATGCTGCGATTTTGGCTTTACAGATGCAGCTCCCAAACTACAGCAGGCAGCAATTAAAGTTGCTGTTTTTTGACGAATAATTTCGTAATACACATCTTCTGTAATATCTAGCTTTCGTGCTTTCTCAATTTGAAGCAATTCTCCCTCACTCATTTCCCGAACTGCAATAGAAATAATTTTTAGCAAATCGAAGTCATTATTATCAATGGATAATAACAGACCTTTAGATAATAAATAATCACCTATTAAAACTGCAATTTTATTTTTCCAAAGTGCATTTACTGAGAAAAAGCCTCTACGGCGGTTACTATCATCAACCACATCGTCGTGTACTAAGGTAGCTGTATGGATTAACTCAATAACTGAAGCGCCTCGATATGTACGTTCGCTCACCTCACCTTCTGACACCATTTTAGCAACCAAAAACACAAACATAGGGCGCATTTGTTTTCCTTTTCGGTTTACAATATAATGCGTAATTCTGTTGAGTAAAGCTACTTTACTCGACATAGAGAGCTGAAACTTTTGCTCAAAAAGTTCCATTTCATAAGCTATGGGTTGTTTTATTTGCTCTACTATTTTCACTTAAACACTTTTAAATAACAAACCTAAGAAAAAGCTTCTAAAATGCCATTTGAAAAACATAATGTTTTCTAGAGGTATTGATTTTTAGTTTAATTTAAGTTTATCAAATAAATATGCATTTTGTCATTAATATTTTAAAACTTAAATCGTAATCTTTATCTTAAAACAGATTTTTAGAAATCCCACCAAATTTAGCCCAAACTATAACCATAAAAATTAAACATGAAAAAAACTACTTTGTTATGTGCTTTGCTATGCTCTATTTTATGCCAAGCTCAAATTTATTATGAAGGATTCGACGACGTTTCGAATTTAACTACCTGCGAATTTATTAATGTAAGCAACCCTGTTGGCACTAAAGATTGGAGTCAAGGTAGCGGAGGCTTGGGCTCTTATTCAGGTCTCGCCACATCCTATTTAGCGGTAAATGCCCAATCAACTACAGGCACAGGAACTATAAGTAATTGGTTTATTTTGCCTTCACTTTCTTTAAAAGATGGTGATAAAGTATCGTTTTATACGATAGCAGCGAATCAATCTAACTATCCTGATAGATTACAAGTTAGGTTGAGTATTAATGGAGATAGTTCTACAAATCCTGCTAATAGCATGGATTTAGGGGATTTTACCACCTTATTACTAGATATAAATCCAACATTGTCCACGAATACTTACCCTGAAACCTATACCCAATATGAGATTACATTAAGCGGTATTGGAGTAACGCCAACAGATATTAAATTAGCCTTTAGGTATTTTGTTACAGATGGTGGCCCAACAGGAGTAAATTCCAACGGGATTGCAATTGATGATTTGTCTGTTACTGGAGCAACCCTTGGTTTAGATAATGTAGACACTTCTGTTTTCGAACACAGTTATGATAAAGTATCAAAGAACTTAACATTAAGATCGGATACCGTTTTTGAAAAAATAGAATTATTTAACATTATGGGGCAAAATGTGTTAAACAAAACCACATCAGAAAAAATCGAAAATATAAATCTTTCTAAACTAAACGATGGTATTTACATCGCTAAAATATTTTCAGGTAAAAACATTACATCACTAAAATTCATTAAACACTAATCAACTCTAGACATAATGGAAAACGAGCATTGACCTATATGGACCATCAATACTCGTTTTTTGTTTTATTCAACTTTTATTAGCCAATTGCCCACACGCAGCATCAATATCTTTACCTCTACTGCGACGAATAGTTACAGTTATATTATTTGCTTCTAACACATTTTTATACATATCAATTGCATTTGTATTGGCTTGTTGAAACTCGCCGTCATCTATTGGGTTATATTCTATAATATTTACTTTACTTGGCGCAAATTTGCAAAATTGTACTAAAGCATCTATATCTTTTTTCTTGTCATTTATGCCTTTCCAAACCACGTATTCGTAGGTAATTCTATTTTTTGTTTTGGCGTACCAATATTCTAAAGCCTCTCTTAAATCTGCTAAAGGAAAGGTTGCATTAAATGGCATAATGGATGTTCTCACCTCATCAATAGCAGAATGCAAGGATACTGCTAGTTTAAATTTCACATTGTCATCAGCCATTTTTTTTATCATTTTTGGCACTCCAGATGTGGAGACTACAATGCGCTTTGGAGACATTCCTAAACCTTCATCTGACGTTATTTTGTCGATAGCTTTAAGTACGTTATTGTAATTCATAAGTGGTTCGCCCATACCCATAAATACAATATTACTTAATGGTCGGTTATGATACAATCTACTTTCATTATCTATAGCTACTACTTGATCGTATATTTCATCAGGATTGAGGTTTCTCATACGTTTTAAGCGCGCTGTGGCACAAAAACGACAGTCTAAACTACAACCAACTTGACTGGATACACAGGCCGTTGTTCTGGTTTTTGTTGGTATTAATACAGATTCTACAATTAACCCATCGTGCAATTGCACTGCATTTTTAATCGTTCCATCACTACTGCGTTGCATGGTATCTACGCGAATATGATTGATTACAAAATTATCTTCCAACATTTGACGTGTTTCTTTTGAAAGATTTGTCATCTCTTCAAAACTATGTGCCGATTTTTGCCACAACCATTCGTAGACTTGATTGCCTCTAAAAGCTTTGTCGTTTTGACTTACAAAGAAATCTCTTAGTTGCTCTTTTGTTAATGCGCGTATGTCTTTTTTAGAAGTACTCATTTGCGTTTGCAAAAATAGTGAAAGGATTGACGAATTTCGATTTTTGAATTGTTAATATAATGACGTAACCCGCGTTAGGGATTGAGCGATTGTTGGAGCTCCTCACAGAGAGGCCTTCGACTGCTCTCAGGATAAACTTTTCGTGAAAGCTCGACCCTTTGGGTAACGCCAAAAAAAAGTCCCGCTAGAAACGGGACTCAATTTTTATATGATTAACATGGCATCGCCATAACTGTAAAACTTATAATTTTCTTTGATAGCTTCTTGGTAGGCTTCCATTACGAAATCGTGGCCTGCGAATGCTGAAATCATCATTAACAATGTAGATTTTGGTGTATGAAAGTTAGTCACCATACAATTTGCAATACTAAAATCGTACGGTGGGAAAATAAATTTATTGGTCCAACCATCCATTTCGTTAAGCATTCCGCTAGAGGACACCGCACTTTCTATGGTACGCATTGCTGTGGTACCAACGGCACATATTCTTCTCCTTTCTTTAATACCAGTATTTATAATATTAACTGCTTCTGTACCAATTTTAATTTCTTCACTATCCATTTTGTGTTTGGATAAATCCTCAACTTCAACTGGATTAAATGTTCCTAAACCTACGTGTAATGTTACCTCAGCAAAATTAACGCCTTTAATTTCTAAACGCTTTAATAAATGTTTAGAAAAGTGTAAACCTGCAGTTGGTGCAGCTACCGCTCCTTCGTTTTTCGCAAAAATAGTTTGATAGCGCTCTTCATCTTCTGGCTCTACATCGCGTTTAATATATTTTGGTAAAGGTGTTTCTCCTAATTCTTTAAGTTTGATTCTGAATTCTTTGTAAGAACCATCGTAAAGAAAACGTAATGTACGCCCTCTAGATGTTGTATTATCAATAACTTCTGCAACTAAACTTTCGTCATCACCAAAGTATAATTTATTACCAATTCTAATTTTTCTTGCTGGATCTACCAATACGTCCCAAAGACGCTGTTCTTCGTTTAGTTCTCGCAATAAAAACACCTCAATTCTAGCGCCTGTTTTTTCTTTATTTCCGTATAAACGCGCAGGAAACACCTTGGTGTTGTTCAAAATCATTACATCATCCTCATCAAAATAATTTATCAGATCCTTAAATTGTTTATGCTCTATTGTTTGGTTTTTTCTGTTTAAAACCATTAATCGAGATTCGTCTCTGTTTTCTGAAGGATATTCTGCTAATAACTCTGGCGGTAAATTAAAACCGAAGTGCGATAATTTCATGGACAATTAATTTATTTGGTATAATTATTTTTACAAAGTGGCAAATATACAATCTGAGGATAGGGGTTGTCAAGTAAAATACAGATTATTATTCGCTAATTTTAAAACCTATGGTTTTTAAATCTTCCCAAAAGGTTGGATAACTTTTGGAAACCACACCTGCATCTTTAATAATTACAGATTGTTTTAAGGCTATTGGGGCAAAGGCCATGCCCATTCTGTGGTCATTATATGTTTCAATTGGCACCATTGGATTGATGTCTTTTGAAGCTTTTAAATGCAATGATTTATCAGTGATATCAACTGAACCGCCTAATTTTTCAATCTCAGTTTTTAAAGCTACTAACCTATCTGTCTCTTTAATTTTTAAGGTATGAAGCCCCATTAAATCACAAGGAATTCCTAATGTAAAACATGTAACAACGATAGTTTGAGCGATATCTGGAGCATTTTTTAGATCTAACGTTAATGGTTTTAATTCAGATATTTCTTTTGTTAAGGTGATACTGTTTTCATTAAAAACTGTAGTTACACCAAAATGTCTGTAAATATCAACCAAACAAGAATCGCCTTGCAATGAGTTCTCTTTATAGGAAGATAATGTAACTTGAGTACCAGCATTACTTATGGCAGCTATACTGAAATAGTAAGATGCCGAAGACCAGTCTGACTCTACTGTTAAGGGTTTTGGTTTAACTTCTGAAGGGTAAACCGTAATGACGTTATTTTCAAATGATGTTTTAACACCTATTTCATTCAACAAACTTAGGGTCATATTAATATATGGTACTGATGTGATCTCTCCTTCTAAGGTTAGTACAATACCATTTTTTAATTTTGAAGCAATGAGTAATAATGCAGATATGTATTGACTACTCACATTGGCTTTTAATGACACTTCATTTTTTATGAGCGTCTTTCCTTTTATAGCTATTGGTGGGAAACCTTCGTTTTTTACATACCTAATATCAGCTCCTAATTCTCGTAAAGCATCTACCAAAATTTTGATGGGACGCTCTTTCATACGCTTCGAGCCTGTTAGGACAGTTTCTCTATCTTCTTGTACTGCAAAATAAGCAGTTAAAAAGCGCATTGCTGTGCCTGCATGATGAATATCAACTATTTTTTCTTTTGAAGCTAATGCTTTTATCATCAAATTACTATCATCAGAATTTGACACATTATTCAGCACAACTTCTGGAAACAGTGATTGTAACAACAATAGTCTATTAGATTCACTTTTAGAACCTGTTATTTCTACTGATGATACTTTCTGTAATGTTGATTTTTGTAAAGTGATATCCATTAAAAAACGCTTCTAAATTAGAAGCGTCAAATATAGATATAAATTATTTTAATTTTTCATTATTGTGGTGTCTATCGTGATCTCGTTTGGCTTTTTTATCCATTCGTTTATCAAAAGCTGCCTGTAAGTCGACATTGGTTTGATTTGCCAAACAGAGCACCACAAAAAGCACATCAGCTAACTCTTCACCTAAATCTTTATCCTTATCACTTTCTTTTTCGCTTTGTTCTCCATAACGGCGTGAAATAATTCTTGCAACCTCGCCAACTTCTTCTGTAAGTTGGGCCATATTGGTTAACTCATTAAAGTATCTTACACCATGTTCCTTAATCCAATTATCTACTACTCTTTGAGCGTTTTGTATATCCATTAGATTCTAGTTAATACTATTTGTTCGTTTTCCTTTACTATCATTTGGTTAAAAAACTCCTTGATCAATAAGTAATGTTCAGCATCTACTACTGCCTTATTTACTTTAAAGTTTACCATCAAATTTAGCTTATTACTAACGAAGTTAGGATAAAATTTAAACTCACCAAGGTTATTAGGAATTTTCATAATTATTGGAGACAACTTGGTTTCTAGAGTATAACCTTCAGGAATATCAATACTCACCATATATCTATTAAGAAATGGGTATCCAAAATCTATAGGAAATTGTCTTTTTTCTAACTTGAATGGGTTTTCTTTAATTTTAAGGAATATACAAGGTTGAATGTAAATTTTATCATCAATGACGTCGGCCCCATCTTCATCATAAAAATTAAAAGATTCCACAACATTACCCTTATGGGTTTCAGTATTTTCTAATTCATATTCTGAAATCTCAATGTTATCAAATATATCTTCCCGTGTTGTGATAAAATCGTCTAAATCCTTATCCTTAAAATTCTTTCTAAATTCTAAAGCTTTGTTTTTTGAATAAGAAGCATTAAAATCACCCTCTATAGAACCATCTTCATTTAATTTGGCTTTAACCTTATAATCATTCATAGCCAAACTCGGTTCTTTTAAATAAATTTGGTCCCAAATAGAATTTGGATTATCAATTAAAATCCCTCTCCAATTATAATCTTTTATAGGCAATACGTTAATATCACTAAACTCTTCTGTTGCATCTAAAAAGTACTTTTCCTCTCCTATTTCTGCATAAGCTATTACATAATTTAATCTATCCACTGTTGGAAAATAAGGTATAATATTCTCTTTTGTACTTATAACTACTGGGTTAGCATGTATGCCTGCATACCTCAACATAGCTACTAGAGTCAAATTAATATCTGCTGTATTACCTTTTTTCTCTTTTAGTGCCTTTCTAATACCATGAAAAAATGATTTTCCGTCAAGCCCATTCCACTTAATATTATCTTTTACATATTGAAAAATTTTTTCCATTTTCTCAACTTTTCCCGTCGTATTTGCTAAAAGTTCATCTAATTCATCATCAAATGAATTAGATTTATCAAGTTGATTTTTATAATCATCAGAACTACCAATAGTTCTTGCCACTTCCCCCCAGGTTTGTGCATAATCGCGATAAACCTGACCTGGTATCTGTATAGAGACCAATTCAAACATTGCTCCGGCACGATAATTATCCATATTGTCTACATAACTTTCTTCTTTAAGCGCAGGAACATTATTTAGGTTATACTCATGTACAACTAGTGTTTCATATGTAGGATGATTTTGCGAACTTTGCTTTGGAAAAAAGTTTAAATACCCTTTAGAAGTGCTTTTAAACCTAAACCCTTTAGGAGTTTTAAGTAACGCTTTTACCTTTTTTATTGGAATGTCACTTTGTAAAACAAACTCATCAATATTCCAAATAAAAGGTGATGTTATTCGATACTTGAACTCTATAACAGAACCTTCTTTTACATTGGGCATTGTAAATTTTACTTGAGTATTATTATAGCTAACCCTGTCTTCAAAAATTTGTTTTTTATCCAAGCTTGTCTTAACTATTTCTCCATTTTCAAGATTGTAAGTATAAGCCTTTATTTTACTAACTGATTCTCCAGAACCTCTTGGATCAAAGAGGTTAATACTTTCTGTTGCACTTTCAAAACCTTCTTTATTATAAATTTTAATTCGTTTATGAATTTCTGTTTGTAGAATAGCTCCTGTTGCATTTGTAGTAAAGTATGTATTCCTATATTGATAAAGTATAGCTGCATGTGCTGAAGCATCAATAGAACATGTGTTTTCTAATAATTCTTCTTTGGTTACTTTACCGAAATCATAGTTCTGGCCAGTTAATGGTTTTGCCAAAACTATAAACATAAAAATGTAAAAATACTTCATGTGTCCTATATTTTAATCAATGCTATTTTTAAATTATCGCTTTTAGATACATTTTTGTAAAAGCTTCTAAAGTCGTTATATTCCTCTTTCGAAAACTCTCCATCTTTTGTTTCAAGAACTCTCTTGTATATTAATGTCTTGCTATCCTTTTCATTTACAACTGCTTTATATTTGCCAAACTGGCTCTCTATAATTATAGCCTCTGGCATAGCTTCGATTTTATAACCTTCTGGCAATTTTATTTCAACTTCATCAATATCCTTATAACCTCTGTAAATCTTAACTGGTAATTGTCTATTCCTATACCTATCTGGTACATAAGTGTTTCTATTCAACATATTTACAGAAAATAATATTCTATCCCCGATGACTTTGCTATAATTTGAAGCAACGAAATCAATAGTTTCATGGAATTTTACATTCTCCTTGTCATTATCAATATGTATTTTATCAATAGTGAAGTTATTTATATACTTCCAACGTTTTTTATAGTATACATCTAAATCTCTTGATGTTTCTGTTTCTAACCAATATTTGTTGTCGTACTGTACACCTTCCGAAATTAAATTAGCTTGAGCAATAATAGCTCCATTACTCAACAATTCACAGCTACCTTTAGTAGTTTGTAAATTATCATTACTAGAATATTTTTTAGTGTGCTTTATTTTGCCACCATCTGGTGTAATAATTAAAACATCTCTGTCATCAGTAAATCCTCCGATAAAACCAAACGGTGCTTTTTGACTTGTGCATTCTAGCCATAAATCTCCTTCTTCGGTAGGAAGTGTCAAAATTACATGATTCCCTTGCATTGAGACAAAATCTTTATCAATGTCTCTTTGATTTTTTCCAGCATATAAAACTGTGTAGTAAGATTCAATATTTGCCGCTTTTAATAGAGACATGGTATAATTTGTTAGCCCTTTGCAATCGCCATAGCCTAATTCATCTACTTCTGAAGCGTTAAATGGCTTCCACCCACCAATACCTACTTGTACACTTATATATCGTGTTTTGTTTTGAACATATTCATATATTTTCTTTGCTTTTGCAATATCATCAGGTTCATCTTTAATGAGATCTTCTATTATAGCTACAGTTTCTGGTGATAAATCTGAAGCATTTTTTACTAAATCATCGTAAATCCACTTTCCAAATTCATCCCAGCTATCAGCTTGAGCTTCTTTGCCTGTTAAAGCAAACTTATTTGCTGCAAATAGTACTTTCGGCATAACAGCATTAAGCCCTGGACTATGACTTTCTGGCCTTAGCGCCAATAGATTAGTAACTTTATAGAAAGACTGATTACTTGTTTCATTTGTTTCTAACTCAATACCATTAAGGTTTTCCTCTTTTTTGCGTAAAGTAATATCGCTAGAATAATTTAGTGTATAAGAACTATTTTCTGTACTAACATAGTAGCCTTCTAAAGGTGTAAAAGCTTGAATAAATGCAGTGTTATTCGTCACCGTTTCACAAGTAAACTCTACTGTATATGGATAATTAATTGGAGTATAACCTAAAAACTTTAATCTTGAATCTGAGTATAATGTTCCTCCATCCACGGCACTAACATCAACAAAATCATTCTTTCTTATTTTCTTTGTTTGTTTGCCTTTAGCATCAAATATTAAGGCATTAATACTTTTAATTTTTATATTATTATCATAATGTGCATATGCATCTACATGTTTATTTCCCTCTTTATTCAAAATGGTTACAATACGTTTTACTACAACTACCATTTCTTTTGGAGAGTTTAAAGAAACAACAACGTCATTTTTACGTACTACAGCATTGGCATGTGAACTCAATGCTTCAGGAATGGTCAAGCTAGAGTAATACTCTTCTTGCGATAGACAAAAAAAGGGTATAACGAAAAATAAATAAATACAGATATCTTTTATACGCATGGCAGAATTATGGGAAGTAAAATTATAAGAAATGACCTTATCATTTTATGAGAAATGTCATGTTTAGTTTAGTTGTGTTTTCCTCAAATTAAATAAAAATCTTATAGAAATCACAATCAAACAAGGAAAAAATACATATTTAATTTCACTATAAATAACGCGAAGTCCCCAATCTGTAAAAAAGCTTTTAATACTTAATGGTGAAACTCTAATAACTCTTGTACTTAAAAAATATCTTGAATTCTCAAAAGGAATAAAGAAACCTACACCTTCACCTCCTGTTGTGATAGCATCCAAAAGACCATGTGAGACAACTGATAAAAAAATCACTAAAAACCAGATGAGTTTATGTTTTCTGCCGATTGTAAACATTAAAATGAAGCTCCACAATACTGCAAATACTATGGAATGGCTGAATCCACGATGACCTAGTGGAGATTCGTAGGGAATTCCAATTCTATAACCGATGACATCAAAATCTGGTAAAATAGTTGAAAAAATAGCTGCCAACATTAGCCATTTTAAATTTTTGCTGTCTATTACTTTTGAAATTGTATAGCCAACAATGGCATGACCAAAAACCGAAGCCATATTACACTTTGTTTTTAGTATCGATGATGATTGTTACAGGTCCATCATTTATTAGTTCTACTTGCATATTAGCCCCGAATTTTCCTGATTGAATTAATTTCCCTAAAACAGTTTGGAGCTTTTCAATGAAGTTTTCATATAACGGAATAGCTATATTAGGTTTTGCAGCTTTAATATAACTGGGGCGATTTCCTTTTTTTGTAGTTGCATGTAATGTAAATTGGCTTACCACAATAACATCACCATCAACATCTATTAAAGATTTATTCATTACACCATTTTCATCCCCAAAAATTCTAAGGTTTGTAATTTTGTTACACAACCAATCTATATCTGTATGGGAATCTTCATTTACAATACCTAAAAGCACTAACAACCCATTGCCTATTGAAGCTACTTTTTCGTTTTCAATGGTAACGCTTGCTTTTGATACTCTTTGAATGACTACTTTCATTAATAATGATTCTTATTAGAGTCTTCAAGAAGATAGTATCTAACGTTTAAACAGTTAGCTTTCCTCAACTCGTGTTTTATATCCGAAACCATTCCACTTGTTATTCCTTTTTCAAATTTAAGTTTTACAAAGAATTTCGATTTCTGCACAGAATCCAAGCTTCTAGTTTTCATTTGAATTGCTGCTGAAATATCAGAAATTCTGGCAAAATTTCCGTCAATTTGTATTTTGTCCGAACTCGAATTTGCATAAATCGTCATGAAATAAGGCTCTTCAAAAGCACAACTAAATAAAAGCAAAAAAATAACAAATGGTAATAACTTTTTCACTCGTTATCCCAATTATCTGTTCGGTAATGTTCTTCTTCTCCTTCTAAAATTTGCATGTAACTTCGGTATCTGGAATAGGCAATTTCATTAGTATCTAAAGCTTGTTTAACAGCACATTTAGGCTCATGCAAATGTAGGCAGTTATTAAACTTACAGTCTTGTTTTAATTCAAAAATCTCTGGAAAATAATCACCAACTTCTTCTTTATCCATATCCACCACACCAAAACCTTTAATCCCTGGTGTGTCAATTATTTTTCCACCAAAACTGGTATCAAACATTTCTGCAAAAGTTGTAGTATGTTGTCCCTGCATGTGCAAATTTGAAATTTCTTTAGTTTTCAAATTTAAAGTAGGTTCTATAGCGTTTACTAAAGTAGATTTACCAACTCCAGAATGCCCTGCAAACATGCTTACTTTATCGCGCATAATGTTTTTAACCTTCTCTATATTTTTTCCTGTTTTAGCTGAAATACCAATACACTCATACCCTATTTTTCTGTAGACATGAGCTAAATATTTTACTTCTAGCAAAGTTTCATCATTATAGGTATCCACTTTATTAAACAACAATATTGTTTTTATAGAATACGCTTCTGCTGTTATTAAAAACCGATCAATAAAACTTGTTAGTGTAGGTGGATTATCAATAGTTATCATTAAAAATACCTGATCGATATTTGCTGAAATAATATGTGTTTGTTTAGAGAGGTTTACTGACTTACGAACGATGTAATTCGTACGATCATGTATATGATGTATTATTCCAGAAACTTCGTCATTATTGGTTTCTAGATCAAAATCTACAACATCCCCAACCGCAATCGGATTTGTACTTTTTATACCTTGTATTCGAAATTTTCCTTTAATACGGCACTGATAAACCTCACCCAATTGGGTTTTAACGGTGTACCAACTTCCTGTAGATTTATAAACGTGCCCTGTCATACATTAATTTGTACTACAAAATAACGATATTTAAATTGAATTCATCAATCAATAATTGCTTTTTTAGTTGCTGTATTTTTTCCATTTGCAATTATGTTAACGATGTATATTCCTGATGAGAACTCACTTAAATCTAAACTTAAATTTTTATTGAATGAATTAACAATATTTGTTTTTACTAATTGACCAGATATATTGAATACTTCTAATTCTACATTCTTGTAATCATCTACCAATTTTAATTGAAACCGCCCTGTTTTTGAAGGATTTGGATAGAGTTTTTCTGTTATTATATCTGATTTAAATCTTTTTATTTTATTACTATCTTCTGACTCAGAACTGATGAAACAATCGGTAGTAAAACTACAGCAAACTGTTCCACAATGTGTCTTTCTGGTCGTTCCATAAGCAACAATTTTCACTTCATCTAAAGCTATATTTCCATCTAAAGAAATCTCTAGCTTTTTATGATTCTCAACTGCTATTTCCTTGGAATCATATCCTAAATAAGAAATTACTAGTGTGTCTTTTGGAGTAATATCAATTTCAAAATTCCCGTCAAAATCAGAAATTGTACCCTTATTGGTATGCTTAATAATAATATTTGCTCCAATGAGTGGTGTTCCTTCACTAGAAATATTTCCAGTAATTGAATGCTGCGAAAATGTGTTTAACCACATAAATAGTAAAATAATAGTTATTGTTGATTTCATATTTATTGTTTTTAGTTGATGCTTCAAACCTATCTAAAATGCATTATCATAAAAAATATAAATGAGTGAATGCAACCTTTTAATTCGTGAACTGTCCTTAATAAAAAATACTTCAACATAAAACCATTTTTACATAGGAGTATTTTATATTAGCATTTTAACCTAAAATTTAAAATTTCAACAACATGAAAAAATTAGTATTAGTATTGGCTATTTGTGCGTTTAGTTTTCTTGATACCCAAGCGCAAGTAGAATTTAAAGTAGTAACAAGTGTAGAGTCAATTGTACCTAGTGGATTAGGACGTTCTAGAATTATTAGTGCAAACGAAGAGAAAGATTACAAAGAGTTTACAACAACCCAAACTGAGGAAGATAACACGCGTAATAAATCGAAACGTGACGAAATAAGAGTAAAGGGTTTTGATGAAACTAAGCTTTTAAATTTCTTTAACTTAGGTGGTATCCGTTTTCAAAATATTGCTGCAAACGATGCATTAATTACTTCTAAAATTAATACCATGATAGAAGAAGGATGGGAACTTGCTTTTGTAACTAGTGCTGTTGAGAGTGCTGGTAAAGGCGACAACCAAGGTATATTTATTACCCGTTACCTTTTTAAAAGAAACAAATAAATCAAAATCTACTATTACATAAAAAAGCCTCCAAATTGGAGGCTTTTTTATTAGTATTCTTCAGAAAGAAATTAACCATTAATTACTTTCTCTTGATGATTAATAGACTCTTGGTGAACCGCTTTAAACATTCTTAAGATAAACTCTTCGCTTAAACCATGTTGCTCTCCTTCTAATACCATTTTTCCTAAAATTTCATTCCAGCGTTTAGACTGTAAAACTGCCACGTTTTTTTGCTTTTTAAGTGCGCCAATACCGTCAGATGCTTTCATACGTTGCCCTAACAATTCAATAATTTGATTATCAACAACATCAATCTGCGCTCTCAAATTATTTAAAGCACTATTATACTCTTCCTCTTGGTTAGATTCTTTTCTAATTTTCAAATCCTTCATAATTTGAACTAAAGTAGAAGGTGTTACCTGTTGCGCAGCATCACTCCATGCATTATCAGGATCGTAATGTGTTTCAATCATTAGTCCATCAAAATTTAAATCTAATGCCGTTTGCGACACATCAAAAATCATATCTCTTTTCCCTGTAATATGAGATGGATCATTAATTAATGGAATATCTGGAAACTTATTTTGAAATTCAATAGCCATTTGCCACTCAGGAATATTACGATATTTTGTTTTCTGGTATGTAGAAAACCCTCTATGAATCGCGCCAATATTTTTAACACCAGAACTATAAATTCTTTCGATTCCACCTAACCACAACGATAAATCTGGGTTTACTGGATTTTTAATCAACACGGGCTTATCTGTACCATTTAAAGCATCTGCAATTTCTTGCATAATAAATGGAGATACGGTAGAACGTGCTCCAATCCAAAGCAAATCGATATCGTGCTCTAAAGCTAATTTTACGTGTGCTGCATTTGCAACTTCAGTACACACTTTCATTCCTGTTTCTGCCTTAACTTTTTGCAACCATTTTAAGCCTAAAGCGCCAACACCTTCAAAATTTCCTGGACGTGTTCTTGGTTTCCAAATACCAGCTCTAAAATAGCTTACATCTGTATCCTTTAGCTCATGAGCTATTTTTAAAACTTGTTCCTCAGTTTCTGCACTACAAGGACCTGCAATTACTAACGGATGTTCTAAATTTAAATCATCCAACCAGGTTCTCATTTCTTTGTTATTTTCCATTTTTACTTAATATTTAGCCGTTAAGACTATCTCGTTTATTATTTAATTTTTGTTGTTCTATTTTATTTATTTGAGCGTTACGCCTCCTTTCCTCGGCGTCGGGCTTTACGTTACAAGTCCTCGCTCGTACCTCGCTGTGGGCTTTCCACTGCAATCCCTAACGCGGGCAAATCTACAAGCACTTTTCCTTCATCCCTATTTGTCTCCTGTCTCCTGTCTCCTGTCTCCTGTCTCCTGTCTCCTAAAACTCTAAATTATCCCATTCAATATATCTTTTATATGATTGGTGCTTTTCATCTCATCAAAAATAGCTTCAAAATCATCAGCTGCCATCAACGCTTTAAAATGAGTAAGATTATTTATGTATTCTTCTAATGTTTCAATAACATTCGTTTTATTTTGCTTAAAAATAGGCGTCCACATTTCTGGCGAACTTTTAGCCAAACGTACTGTAGAAGCAAACCCACTTCCTGCCATATCAAAAATATCTCGTTCGTTCTTTTCTTTATCAATTACAGTTTTACCTAACATAAACGAGCTAATATGTGATAAATGCGACACATAAGCAATGTGCCTATCATGCTCCTTAGGATTCATATATCGAATACGCATTCCAATATCAGTAAACAACTTTAATGCTTTTTCCTGAAGCTTAAAAGTGGTCTTTTCAACCTCACAAACAATATTTGTTTTTCCTTTAAATAACCCTTCAATAGCAGCGGTTGGTCCAGAGTGTTCTGTACCAGCAATAGGATGCATTGCTAAAAAATTTCTACGCTTAGGATGATTTTCCACTACTTTACAAATATCTTCTTTAGTTGACCCAGCATCAACTACCAAACCATTATCCGATATTTTATCTAAAATTGTTGGCAATAGCTTTACCGTTGCATCAACAGGAATAGAGACTATAACTAAATCTGCGTTACCAATATCATCAATAGTTGCTTTGGCGTCAATTAAACCCAATTCTAAAGCAGTGTTAAGCGTAGCATCTTTTCTACTAATACCATGAATAATTACATCCGGATTATTCTTTTTGATATCGATAGCAAGACTACCTCCAATTAAACCAACTCCTATTGCGTATATATTCTTCATTGTTATTTAACTCTAGCTATAGCTTCTTCTATAATTTCGGTTGAGGCGCATAGTGAAAAACGAATATATCCTTCACCTTGACTTCCAAAAATAGTTCCAGGTGTAATGAATATATGATTCTCTTTTAATACTAAATCTATAAACTCTTCAGATTTTAAATATGCTGGTAATTTAGCCCAAACAAAAAGTCCCGATGCATTTTTATCATACGTACAATTTAAAGCCTCGGCTAATTCCCAAACCAAATCTCGACGTTTTTTATAAACACTATTTAAAGTTGAAAACCACATTTTAGAACACTTCAATGCTTCTATAGCTCCCTTTTGGATGCCATAAAACATACCCGAATCCATATTAGTTTTCACTTTTAAAATATTTTTAATGTGAACACTGTCCCCAATCACCATTCCTACTCTCCATCCAGCCATATTGAACGTTTTACTTAAAGAATTCAACTCTAAACATACATCTTTAGCACCTTCAACACTTAAAATGCTTTTAGGAGACTCATTAAGTATAAAACTATACGGGTTATCATTAACAATTAAAATATTATGACGTTTACCAAATGCCACCAATTCTTCAAAAACAGTTTCTGTTGGTTTAGCACCAGTAGGCATATGCGGATAAGTAACCCACATTAATTTTACTTTACTAAGGTCTAATTTTTCTAAAGCATCAAAATCTGGCATCCAGTTATTAGCTTCATCCAATTCATATAATACCCCTTTTGCTCCAACTAATTTTGTTACTGATTGATACGTTGGGTATCCTGGATTTGGAATTAGAACCTCATCACCTTCATTTAAATAGGTCATAGAAATATGCATAATGCCTTCCTTACTTCCCATTAATGGCAAAACCTCTGTATTAGGACTAATATTAACAGAAAAATGCTCCTTGTAAAATCCAGCAATAGCCTCTCTTAATTCTGGTAAACCTTGGTAACTCTGATATTTATGAGCTACAGCATCATTTAAACTATTAGTTATTGCATCGGTTACCTTTTGAGGTGGCTGTAAATCTGGACTACCAATTGCCAAATTTATTATAGGTTTACCGTTAGCAATAAGCAATCCAACCTCTCTTAATTTTTTAGAGAAGTAATATTCTTCAACCGTATGTAATCGCTTTGCTACCTCAATCATAACTTAGCATTTTTATATTCTCCTAAAAGTTTAAAACTCGGACTCATAATTTCAATTAAGGACTTCGCCTTTAAAAAATCAGCATAAACATCAAAAGTAACATCAACAAAAAAGGCATACTTCCAAGGTGTTTTGATGATTGGCAACGATTGAATCTTTGTTAAATTCAACTTACAATCACTCATTACATTTAAAATAGCAGCCAAACTTCCTCGTTTATGATCTGCCTCAAATTTTAACGATGCCTTACTAATTTCATGCTCTGGCACCTCAGAGTTTGTTCGTTTAACAATAGCAAAACGCGTTTCATTGTGTTTTATCGTTTGTATACTATGTGCCAAAATATCCAACTCAAAAATCTCAGCTGCTAAAACACTGGCAATAGCTCCTATATTTTTTAAACCTTGCTTTTGAATACGTTCTGCAACCTCAGCAGTATCCTTATCTTCTACCAATTTGATATGCGGGTAATCTTTAAAGAAATCCTTACACTGCAGTAATGCCATAGGATGTGAATACACTTCTTGAATATCTTCAATACTCTGGTTTGGCAACGCCATCAAATTGTGCTGAATATCTAAATAATGTTCGCCAACAATATGCAACTGATGGTCATCAATCAATGCATAATTAGGAATAATAGAACCCGCTATAGAATTCTCCAAAGCCATAATAGCCGCATCGCACTCTTCTTTAATCAGAGCGTCTACTACGCTATCAAACGTCATACACTCAATAATAGCAACAGGTTTATCAAAAAACTCCTTTGATACTATATGGTGAAAAGACCCTTTTACTCCTTGTATGGCTACAGTATTAATCATAAAAAAAAGTCTCGATTTTCATCGAGACTTGCATTAAAATATATTGTTAACAATTATACACACAACGTCTCGACTTCTTTGCTAAAAAAGAAATAAAAAAAGTTAAAATATGTATAATATGCTGTTGTTCTCATAATTACGTTGGCTAAAGTAAATAATATTTTAAGAAATCAAAATACAATAAAACCTTTTTTTATAATTTATTAAAAGATTTAAAGAATTTACAGTAAAACACCATTTACGTTAAGCAATTTGAAAAATAAATAATTAAAAACTAAACATCTCTAATATTAATAATTTGGGCGCAACCCCTTCTAAGGTCGGGGTCGGGCTATCCACTAATAGTTTTGGCTCGATGCGCGCCTCGCCAAAAGCTACCGCTACTATCCCTTGCGCAGGCATACTTGTAAAGTTTTATCTAAACCACTTAACAACTAGCAAACCAGAAAAACCTTATTTTTGACAAAACACTTTCTAAGTATGTCTATTGAAGTAAACAGCGTCTCAAAACTATACGGCAATCAAAAAGCCCTGAACAATATATCTTTTAATGTACAACAACCAGAAATTGTTGGTTTTTTAGGACCAAATGGTGCTGGTAAATCTACAATGATGAAGATCTTAACCACTTATATCCAAGCCTCATCTGGAGATACAAAAGTTAGTGGTTATGGCACTGAGGCACTTCAAAACATCCAGAAAAGTGTTGGTTATCTCCCAGAACACAATCCGCTTTACTTAGATATGTACATTAAAGAATACCTAAGCTTTAACGCTGGCATATACAAGGTTGACAAGTCTAGAATTGCTGACGTTATAGAAATGACGGGGTTAACTCCAGAAGTACATAAAAAAATAGGTCAACTTTCTAAAGGGTACCGCCAACGTGTAGGATTAGCTAGTGCCTTACTTCACGATCCAGAAGTTCTAATTTTAGATGAGCCTACTACTGGCTTAGATCCAAATCAGCTGATTGATATTAGAAATCTCATCAAATCGATAGGCAAAACCAAAACCGTCTTTCTTTCTACACATATTATGCAAGAAGTAGAAGCCATGTGCGATCGCGTGATCATTATTAATAAAGGTGAAATTGTAGCTGATAAGAAATTAAAGGAATTGAGAGACGAAAAAGAGCAAATAGTTATTGTTGAATTCGATTATCGTGTAGAAGATGCATTCCTTTTAAAACTTCCAAAAGTTGATAAAGTAGTTAACACTTATGATTTTGTTTACGAAATTACTTTTAAAACTTCTGAAGATATGCGCTCTTACGTATTTGATTTTGCACATGACAATCAATTAAAAATCTTACAACTAAATCAAAAAAACACGAGTTTAGAGAGTTTATTTAGAGATCTCACCTCTAAATAGTTTACTCTCTCATAACACTCAGTTTTAAATAATAAAAGGCTGCCATAAAGCAACCTTTTCATTCAACCATATTTTTACATAGTATTATTTAACTATTAATTTAAATGTTTTGCGTGTACTGTTTGAAGTAACATCTACAAAATAGAATCCAACAGACAAATTAGAAGTACTCAGCTTAGTGTTTTTACTTTGTAACACCATAGCTCCATTAATATCATAAACACTTACGTTGACATCTTTTATATTAGTATCTATATAAAAGTAACCACCAGAATTAATTGGATTAGGATATAGTTGAATCGCAGAAGTATTCTCTTCATCCATCTTTTTATCTGAAATACTTTTTGCCGCACCTAAATCAGTATAAGTTAATATCTCCCAGTCTCCTCTTACTGTAACACTCGTGTTTAGTATTGGATTTCCTGCTGCATTCTGTGGCACTTGTACATACTGACCTCCTGGGGTTTTTAATGCAAATCGATTATTACCAGATAATACTTCCCAATTAAACCTTGTATTATTATTGTTTTTGTTTGTTGAGTTAGCTGTTAAATTCCCTGTACCATTATGTGTCACATATTTAGTCCCATTTTGTTGTACACTTAAAGCTATACCACCATTTGGATGTGTTTCCACTTTAAAACGCTCCCATCGTTTCCATGTTTGTGTTGGTGGGTTAACATCTGGATATGATTTTACCAAGCCAGCATCATCAAAACGCGTAGAAACATATCCCAATGCAGGCTTACCGTTTCTGTTAACCCAAGAAGCCTGAACAGGCAATATACCTATAGTTCTACCAACTGGTGCACCTGTACCTGGTGGATTATTTCCTGAACCAACAACACCCCAATCAAATAACTCCCAACTTAAGGGTTGTGGTGCTAAAGAAGTTACAGCAGGATCTGTTTGGTTTTGAGGCGCAATCACCCAAGCATCAAGCTCATAACTTCTTAAAGATACTTTATTCGTTCCTCTATCTTTCCAGTGAAACTTTTCCCACTCTTGCCTATTGTTGGAATTCGCAGTTATAGGAGCAGTTTCATTAGTTCCTGTAATTCGTAAATATTGACCTGTAGAAACTGACTTTAAAACAATTCCATTATTAGCAGGATGATTTTCTACTATAAAATGTGTTTTATTGGCAGTATTTGAAGTAGAAGACGCTTTTAAAATACTTCCAGATTCAACAGACAAGTATTTACCAGCTCCACTTGCTTGTTTTAGCCAAATTGTAGAACCAATAGGTGCATTATTAATGCCATCTCCATAATCTGAAGCTAAAAACGTGTACTCTGGAGTCCCTGGTTTTTTTCTCCAAAATCTTATCCATTGTATTTCAAAACTTGCAAGAGCAGTAACGGCATTTGCATTAGCTAATGGGCTGTTTTGTTGATATGCCACACCACCACTACAACAAATATTATACCTTGTATTTTTAAGATGAGGAGAGCTACTAAAAATTATTTTTGTTGGAGCAGGATCAACCGCAGCATTCTGTGGTTGCTTCGATCTAAAATATTCTACACCGTCATAAAAAAACACAATTTTATCTTTTGCCCAAAGTACACCCCATGTATGTTCTTGAAATGCATTTCTTTGAACTACAGAATAATCTCTAGTTGTAGAGTTGCTTCTTCCTTCAACTGGTAGTTTTTGTGTGTAATGATGAGAGGAAGTAGCTCTTTGTAAATGATTTTGAAAAGCAAAACCACTGTATTCCATTACGTCTATTTCCGTAGGATTATTGGCATTAGCATTCCACATCCAGAAAGTTGGCCAAACTTTACCATTGTTTGTACCATTTATTCTTAATCTTGCCTCATAATATCCATATTTCTCGTTAGAAGCAATAGCATTTTTAGTTTCTACCCAACCTCCTTTGGACGTTGTTCCATCCCAAGAATTAGATATGGTAAGTTTATTACCAGATACATTTACTTGACTCAGCAAGAAACCTTCATTGGTCGTGTTTTTTACAAACCATTTGTTTGTATTTAATCCTGAATCAAATTCATCAGAATACCTAGTGTCAATTTGCCAGTCATTAATATTTCCCGGTGGTTGTGCAAAACTAATTGAGCTACAAAGTGTAGCTACAAATAACAAAAGAATGTACTTTAGTTTAATTTTTAACATAATCATAAGTATTTAAGGTTAAGTTTCAATAAAAGTACCTTAAACCATGACCAGAAATAATAACAAACGTTCAATAATAAGAAATAAATGACTTTTCTTACAAAATAAATATTTGCTTATTTTTTTATGTTTTTTTAATAAAACCCCAATATTTATGGATCATTTTTAGCTTTTTAACAAAAAATAGCACTAAAATTTTTCGATGAAATACATTTTAAAATAATTAAAACCTCAAAATTTATTTTGTTTTTCATATATAAATAATACTTTTGTATATGAATATATAGTTATTCGCAACTAAATTAAAAACACCACACATGGCAAATCCAATTCTTGGCACTCTTATTCATGCAGTAGGAGGAGTAGCCGCCTCAACATGTTATCTCCCATTACAAAAAGTAAAAAAATGGTCTTGGGATACGTATTGGCTTTTACAAGCTTCTTTTGCATGGTTTATTTTCCCTTTTATTATAGGGTTCTTAACTGTTCCTAATTTAATGGATGTATTTGCTAAAGCTGACACATCTGTACTTATAAATGCTACACTATTAGGCGCTATTTATGGTTTTGGGGGCATGTGTTTTGGAATGGCAATAAAACATATTGGTTACTCCTTAACTTATACAATTTCTATAGGTATTTCGGCAATTTTAGGAACAATAGTTCCTTTAATAATGCATGGAGAGTTAGCTGAAAAATTTAATGCTCCTGGAGGACACATTGTATTTTTAGGAATGTTCTTCGCGCTGATAGGAATCGTAATTTGTGGTGTTGCAGGCTATAAAAAAGAAAAAGACTTAAAAGCCCAAAATATCGAAGGATCTGAACCACTAACCTTCAACATGAAAAAAGGTTTAACTCTAACATTAATTGCAGGTGTTTTATCAGCAGTTTTTGGTATTTCTTTAGAAGTAGGTCAATCTCTCGACGGAATTGCAGATGCTAACGGTGCAGGTCAATTTCAAGGTAATGCAAAATTGATTTTATCAACGGGCGGCGCATTTGTAACCAACCTAATATGGTTTACAATTGTTGGTCTTAAAAAAGGGACTTTAAAACAATTAGTGGACGTTAAAGGAATTGGAGCTAGCGCTTATACTATGAATGTATTAATGTCTGTGTTAACAGGTGCTTTATGGTATGGCCAGTTTTTCTTCTACGGTATAGGTCATACAAATATGGGCGAATTTGGATTTGCCAGTTGGGTAATACACATGTCTATGCTAATTTTCTTCAGCTATATCGTTGGCATTATTATGAAAGAATGGAAGCAAGTAACTAAAAAAACCAACATAGTTTTAATATTAGCTTTAGCAGTATTAATAGCATCATTTATAGTTATGGCCTACGGCACAATGTTAGGAGAAGGTAATATTGGAGGTCATTAAAAAGTAAAGTATTAAAAAAATAATGAGTACAAAAAGAATACAATTAAAAGGTATTACATGGAACCACAGTAGGGGATTTACATCTGTGGTTGCAACAGCACAACGCTTTACAGAATTACACCCAAATGTAGATATCACTTGGGAAAAACGTTCGCTTCAAGCTTTTGCTGATGAGCCTATAAATGAATTAGCAAAACGCTACGATTTATTAATTATAGATCATCCTTGGGCAGGTTTTGCAGGTAAAAACAATGTAATTTTACCTCTAGATGAATATTTGCCCAAAGCATTTTTGAACGATTTAGAAGATAACTCCGTGGGACGCTCTCACGAAAGTTATGCTTCAAACGGACACCAATGGGCGTTAGCAGTTGACGCAGCTACACCTGTTGCTGCAAGTAGACCTGATATTTTTGTTGATAAAGGTTTGGAATTACCAAAAACCTATGATGACTTATTGACTTTGGCTAAACAAGGTTTAGTGATCATGCCTGGAATTCCACAGGATACTTTGATGAATTTTTATATGATGTGCTGCAATTTAGGTGAAGAAGTATGTACTTCAAAAGATCATGTTGTAAGCAAAGACATAGGTATTTCAGCTTTAAAAATGCTTAGAGAATTAGCTATTGAAATGGATCCTCAAATTTTCGATTGGAACCCCATTCAAATATACGAGGCGATGACCTTAACGGATAAGTATGCCTATTGTCCATGGGCTTATGGTTATACAAATTATAGCAGAAAAGGATATGCTCGTAAGTTACTACACTTTCATGATATGGTAGAAATTAACGGTGTGGGCGCCATTTCTACTTTAGGCGGAACAGGTTTAGCAGTTTCAGCACAAACTAAAGAAATTGAAACAGTAATGAAATATGTAGAATATACTGCTTCAGAAGCTTGCCAAAAAACAGTATTTTTTGATAATGGTGGGCAACCAGGACATAGAAAGGCATGGACAGACGAGCACACCAATAGCGTAACAGCCAACTTCTTCAAAAACACACTTCCAGGACTTGATAGAGCTTTTTTACGCCCTAGATATAACGGACATATGTATTTTCAAGATCGTGCTGGAGCACCAATTAGAGCTTATATGATGAATGGTGGAGACGAAGCTGCTTTATTAGAAGAACTCAACAAACTTTATATAACATCTTTAGATATTTAATTTGTAATGAAAAGACCATTAGAAGGTATTTTAGTTTTAGAGTTTGCCCAATTTATGGCAGGTCCTTCAGCTGGTTTAAAATTAGCTGATTTAGGTGCACGTGTCATTAAAATTGAAAGACCTAACACAGGTGAAGCTGGTAGACAAATCGCTTTAAAAAATTTATTTTTAGATGGTAGCAGTTTGGTGTTTCATACAGTCAACAGAAATAAAGACTCTTATGCTGCCAACTTAAAAGATCCTGAAGATTTAGAACGCGTAAAAAAACTAATTGCACAGGCAGATGTAATGACCCATAATTTCCGCCCTGGCGTTATGGAAAAAATTGGTTTAGATTATAAAACAGCTCAG
Organism: uncultured Flavobacteriaceae bacterium; assembly: GCA_947502975.1. Lineage (GTDB taxonomy): Bacteria > Bacteroidota > Bacteroidia > Flavobacteriales > Flavobacteriaceae > Jejuia. The sequence continues at coordinate 161,161 of CANNBV010000002.1, read as the reverse complement.
GCTATAAATTCAAAATTGATTTACGCCACGGTTACAGGCTATGGTACCATCGGACCATGGGCAAAAAAACCTGGACAAGATTTGCTAGTACAAGCGATGTCCGGTTTTGTAAATTTAACGGGGAATCATGATGATGATCCCACACCAATTGGTGCTGCAGTTTCAGATATTATCACTGGTACGCACTTAGCACAAGGTATTTTAGCAAGTTTGGTACGTAGAGCCAAAACCAATAAAGGTGCTTTAGTTGAAGTTAGCTTATTAGAGTCAACTCTAGATCTTCAATTTGAAGTCATCACTACATATTTAAATGACGGCAACAAACCTATAAAACGTGCTAAAAAAGGTGCTGCAAATCCGTATTTAGGAGCTCCATATGGTATTTATCAAACTAAAGATAGCTATATCTCCATTGCAATGGGTTCTGTATTAAAATTAGGCGAAGTTATTGACGCTCCTAAACTTCTAAACTATACCGATACAGATACTTGGTTTACAAAGCGAGATGAAATCATGGATATCGTGAGAGATAAAATTATCACCAAAACCACAAACGAATGGTTACACATTTTAAGACCAGAAGGTATTTGGTGCTCTAATGTGTTTGATTACAAAAGATTACTAGATCACGAAGCGTATCAAGTGTTACAAATAGATCAAAAACTATCGTTACTTTCAGGTGAAGAAGTACATACTTTAAGGTGTCCAATTCGCATGAACGATGAACGCTTATTTTCCAGTAAACCTGCTCCAAGAGTAGGGCAACATAATAAAGCAATTATTAAAGAATTCAATCTATAATCATCTATGAGACCTTTAGAAGATATATTAATTATAGATTTAAGTCAGTTTTTATCTGCGCCGTCGGCTACACTTAGAATGGCAGATTTAGGCGCAAGAGTGATTAAAGTTGAACGACCAGAAACTGGCGATATTTGTAGGCAACTTTATGTTTCAAACGTTAACCTAAATGGAGAATCTTCCATTTTTAGAGCTATCAATAGAAATAAAGAAAGCTTTCAGGCTAACTTAAAAGATGCGGTTGATAAAGAGCGCGTCTTAAAACTCATAGCTAAAGCCGATGTTTTAGTGCATAATTTTAGACCTGGTGTTATTGAACGTTTAGGGTTTGATTACGACACTATTAAAAAGGTTAATCCGAATATAATTTATGGAAGTATTTCTGGTTATGGTGAAGAAGGGCGTTGGCGCCCAAAACCAGGGCAAGATTTATTAGCACAATCCTTATCTGGTGTCACTTGGTTGAGTGGCACTCAGGATAACGGTCCTACTCCAATAGGCTTAGCTTTAGTTGACATTTTATCTGGAGCGCATTTGGTTCAAGGTATTTTAGCAGCTTTGGTAAAACGCTCAAAAACTGGAGAAGGCAGTAAGGTATCGGTAAATATGTTGGAATCTATTTTAGATTTCCAGTTTGAATCTATAACGACGTTTTATCACGATGGCGGACAACCAACTGTAAGACCAAAAAACAATAGTGCGCACGCTTATTTGGGTGCACCATATGGCATCTACAAAACACAAAATGGCTACATGGTTTTAGCCATGGGATCTATTCCTGTCTTAGGTGAATTATTAGGCTGTGAGCCTTTAAAAGCTTACACAGAAATATCATCATGGTTTACCAAAAGAGATGAAATAAAAAAGATTTTAGCCGATCATTTAAGCACAGGTACTACTGAAAAATGGCTCTCTATTTTAGAACCTGCTGATATATGGTGTGCTAGCGTTATGGACTGGAAAACACTGTTTTCAGAAGAAGGATTTAAAGTTTTAGAGATGATTCAAACCGTTGTAATGAGTGATGGCTTTGAATACAAAACTACTCGGTGTCCAATAAAAATAGACGGTGAATATTTAACATCATCTGTGGGTTCTCCAAAACTTGGTGAAAACACAAAAGCCATAGTAAAAGAGTTGATAAATTAAGAAATGCAAACAGGTAAATTCAAAATAGCGGTTAGAAAATTTGATGCTTTTGAGAGTGCTATAGATAAAATTTGGGCATCCTTTTGCAAAACCACAGGTTGTAATTTAGAATTAGAAGCCATCCCTTTAGATTTACATCCATTATACGATACTATTTTAAAAGACGAAGGTTTAAAAAATGGCACTTGGGATGTATCTTTAATCAATACTGATTGGATTACTGAAGCATATTCTTCAGCATCCATAGAAGATTTAACACCATATATTTCTCAGAATCCTCCAGAAGACTTCCCAAATGGATGGTCTAGATCATTACTTTACAAACAAGAGTTTGATGGAAAAACGGTAGGGTTACCATTTCATGATGGCCCAGAATGCTTAATATATAGAAAAGATTTATTCGCTTCAGATGTAGAACAAAAGGAGTTTAAAAAAAAATACGGTAGAACATTAGAAATCCCTAAAACCTGGAACGATTTGATGCAGGTTGCCGAATTTTTCAATAGACCTGAAGACAATTTATACGGCACCACTTTCGCGGCGTATCCTGATGGACACAACACAGTATTTGATTTTTGTTTACAATTATGGACAAGAGGTGGCGATTTATTCGATAATCATAAAAACATCAAACTCAATTCTGATGTTGCTGTTGAAGGGATGACATTCTACAGAAAAGCATTAAAAAACCAAAACGCTATTCATCCAGAGTCTAGAGATTTTGATTCTGTAAAATCAGGAATGGCATTTGCAAATGGCGAATTAGCGATGATGGTAAATTGGTTTGGCTTTGCTTCTATGTGCGAGTTTTTAGAAACTTCAAAAGTAAAAGGAAAGGTTGATATTGCTAATGTTCCTGCAGGACCAAATGGAGAAGGCTGTTCTCTAAATGCCTATTGGATGTATGTTATTGGCTCAGGAAGTCAGCACAAAGATTTGGCATATGACTTCATAAAATTTGCCGTAAACCCTGAAAATGACAAACTATTAACGCTAGAAGGTGCTATTGGTTGTAGAAAATCTACCTGGCACGATAAAGACGTTAATAAAGAAGTACCCTATTATCATAAATTGGAAGAGCTCCATAAAAACACGAATGCTCTACCAAGGAAGAGTAATTGGTCTGAAATTGCAGATGTTATAGACACACTAGTTTTAGAAGTAATTAATACTTCTGAAGATATTCAATCTATTTTAGATAATGCACAACATAAAATAAACCAAATAGAAAATTCAATCTAATGGAATTAATCTATAAACCAGAATTACCAAAAGAAAACCGACCAATTTACATTATTGGAGCTGGAGGAATAGTACGAGATGCACATTTACCTGCTTATAGAAATGTAGGTTTTACTCTAGCGGGTATTACAAACCGAACCAAACAGCGTGCAGAAGATGTTGCTAAAACATTTAACATCCCTAAAGTATACGATTCTGTGCAAGAAATGGTGGCAGATGCGCCTGAAAACGCAGTGTATGATTTAACATTAATGCCAAATCAATTTGTAGCAACCTTAGAGTTATTACCAGATAAGGCAGCTGTGCTTATTCAAAAACCAATGGGGGATTATTACGAGCAAACTCTAGAGATCTTAGAAGTTTGCCGTAGAAAACAATTTAAAGCGGCAATTAATTGTCAGATGCGTTTTGCGCCTTATGTTATGGCTGCAAAATATTTGATAGACCAAGGTTTAATTGGCGAATTATATGATTTTGAAGTGCGTTTAACAACCTATACTCCTTGGGAATATTTTCCAAATGTGGTTAATCATCCACGCTTAGAAATTCAGCAACACAGTATTCACTATATAGATTTAATTCGTTCGTTTTTAGGAAATCCAAAAAAAGTATATTCAAAAACGTTGAAGAACCCTGGAAAACCTATGTCGTCTACACGCACCACAACTATTATGGATTATAATGATGCTATGCGTGCCATTATCAACACCAACCACGATCATAATTTTGGAGAAAAAAACCAAGAGAGTTTTGTGAAATGGGAAGGAACTAAGGGAGCTATTAAAGCTAGAATTGGATTACTTCTAGATTACCCGAACGGAAAGCCAGACCTATTTCAATATTGTATTGTAAAAGAAGGAGAAGAGCCAAAATGGATTGAAGTAGATTTGGAAGGCTCTTGGTTTCCTGATGCGTTTGTTGGTACTATGGCCTCTTTAATGAGATATGTAGAAGGTTCGACAAAAGAACTACCAACTAGCGTTGAAGATGTAGTTCATTCTATGGCTATAGTTGAAGCGGCATACGAATCTAATAATGATGGAGGAGTAACTCCAAATTATAATATTTAATTTTGATCGATGTCTAGTATTTATCAAGTATATTTATTCTATGAATTTACCAATAACATCTACTTTTGCCCCACTAATTTAAAAATGGTATATCTAAGAATAACATCGAAAAACAAACACTGATTAAAAACCACAAAATAGATGTTGAATAAGAGACGTTTTGGATTAGAATAACACTAAAAAAGATTATTTATCTAAACTAAAAACAATAAATTTATTTAATTCAAAAATGAAAGCAACACAATACGAAGGCAATAAAACCTTCTCAGTATTAGAAAAAGAGATTGAAGCTCCTGGAAAGGGAGAAGTTCAAATTAAAGTAGCGTACGTAGGTGTATGCGGTACAGATGTTCATATCTATCATGGAATGATGGACAAACGAGTAAACATTCCTGAGACTATTGGTCATGAAATGTCTGGTGTTATCAATGCTATAGGCGAGGACGTTTCTGGATACGCTGTTGGTGATAAAATAGTAGTACGTCCTTTAGATGACAGGAAAGTAAAACCATCAGACAAAGGATTTAATCATATTTGCGAAGAATTAAAATTCATTGGTATTGACAGTCCTGGAGCTATGCAAGAATACTGGAATGTACCCGCATTTACGCTACACAAATTAAAGGCAGATACCGATTTAAAATTAGCGGCATTAATAGAACCGCTTTCAGTAGCCACGCATGATGTAAGATTAAGCGGTTTAAAAGCTGGCGAAACTGCAGTTGTTCTTGGTGGCGGTCCTATCGGGCTTCTAGTTGCTATGGTAGCGAAACAAACTGGTGCAAACGTTATCATTTCTGAAGTAAATGAAAAGCGTATAGCCAAAGCTAAAGCTATGGGGTTAAATGCTGTAAACCCGATTACTAATAATTTAGTAGAATACGTAAAAGAACAAACAGAAGGGCGTTTAGCTGATGTTGTTTTTGAAGTTGCGGGCGTACAACCTGCATTAGATATTATGACTGAAATTGCTGGTATTAGAGGTAGAATTTTAATGGTTGCTATACACGGTGAAAAAAAGCCAATAGATTTATTTAAATTCTTTTGGAAGGAATTAAAATTAATTGGAGCCCGAGTATATGAAAAAGAAGATTACGAAAAATCAATTGATTTAATTACAAAAAATGAGTTGCCATTTGAAGATATGATTACAGATGTACAACCGTTAAGTAATATTCAACAAGTTTTTGAAAATATTGATAATAATCCTGATGGCATGAAAGTCTTAATGGATTGCACACTATAATTTAATTAATTACAACAAATATATCACAAATGAGTATTTTAAATACATTTAGTTTAGAAGGAAAAACGGCATTAGTAACAGGCTGTAAAAGAGGAATAGGAAAAGCCATGGCTATTGGTTTAGCAGAGGCTGGAGCAAATATTATTGGTGTTTCTGCATCTTTAGAGTTAAGCGGAAGTGATGTTGAAAAAGAAGTGACTTCTAGAGGTAAAACCTTTAGCGCCTACCAATGTGATTTTTCAAATAGAAAATCATTATATACGTTTATTGAAGCTGTAAAAGCTGATCATACACAAATTGATATTTTGGTTAATAATGCTGGAACTATTTTAAGAACACCAGCTGCAGAACATCCAGATGAAATGTGGGATAAAGTCATAGAAGTAAATCAAAATGCACAGTTTATCTTAACCAGAGAGATTGGTAAAGAAATGGTAAAAAGAGAGTCTGGGAAAATTATTTTCACAGCATCTTTATTAACATTCCAAGGAGGAATTACTGTACCGGGTTACGCCGCTAGTAAAGGTGCCATCGGACAAATGACTATGGCTTTTGCTAACGAATGGGCTGGAAAAGGCGTAAATGTAAACGCTATAGCACCTGGATACATTGCGACAGATAATACTGAAGCCCTAAGAAACGATCCGGTAAGATCAGAATCTATTTTATCTAGAATCCCAGCAGGAAGATGGGGTAACCCTACAGATTTTGCAGGACCTACTGTATTTCTAGCATCTGAAGCTGCTGGATATATGAATGGTACAATCGTTCTTGTAGACGGTGGTTGGATGGGTAGATAAAAGCTTTTAATCTCATTCAATGAACTAGCTAAATAAATAAACAATTACACGATTAAACAGTTTTAACAATGCATATTAAATCTCAATTTTACGAAGATTATGAATTAGGTCATAAAAGAGAAACCTTAGGAAGAACTATTACAGAGACTGATTTTGTAGTTCATGCGGGTCATACTGGTGATTATTTTCCACATCACATGGATGCAGAATGGTGTAAAACTCAACCCTTTAAACAACGTATAGCTCACGGCACATTAACTTTTGCTGTTGGTATTGGCATGACAGCTACTGAAATAAACCCTGAGGCCTTTTCGAAAGGTTACGACAGACTGCGTTTTATAAAACCTGTACATATTGGTGATACTATTCGTGTTGTTGTAACTATTTCAGAAAAAAAAGAATCTAAACGACCTGAACTTGGCCATGTAAACGAACATGTTGAAATTTTTAACCAAAATGATGAATTGGTGCTAGTATGCGATCATATTTTATTAGCAAAAAAGAAGGCTTTCCTATAAAACAATACAACTAAATAAGAATTATTTATGAGACTATTTTCAATTCTGTTACTCGCTCTAGTGGTACTATCGTGTAATAACAAAGCTAAAGAAGATGCTAACAAAGATACTGCATCAAAAGAAGTTATGACTTACGAGGCTAACTGGGAGTCATTAAAACAACATAAAACTCCAGAATGGTTTTTAGATGCAAAATTTGGTATTTATTGTCATTGGGGACCATATTCTGTGCCTGCTCACGAAACTGAATGGTATGCGCATTGGATGTATGTTAACAAAGACAATCCAGAAGCAAAAGATGGTAAAGCAAGTGCAATTCACGATTACCATGTAAAAACTTACGGCCCTTTAAATGAATTTGGATACAAGGATTTTATTCCGATGTTCAAAGCTGAAAAATTTGATGCTGCTGAATGGGCAGACCTATTCGAAAAAGCTGGTGCTAAATTTGCCGGCCCTGTATCAGAGCACGCTGATGGGTTCGCCATGTGGGATAGTGATTTGACTGAATGGGATGCTATGGATATGGGACCAAAACGCGACGTAATGGGAGAATTGTCTAAAGAAATTCGTAAGAGAGACATGAAGTTCATCGCTACTTTTCATCGCCACTGGTTATTTGGTTGGTATCCAACTTGGGATGAAACGACAGATGCATCAGATCCTAAATATGCTGGACTATACGGACCAAAACTTAAAAAAGGAGATAACCAAATGCCTCCAAACCCACACGAGATTGATGCTGGTGTTAAACGATATTATCCTCTTGCAGACAAAGCTTTTAACGATGAATGGTTAAACCGATTAAAAGAGATTGTTGATAAATACGATCCAGACTTAGTATGGTTTGACAATAAAATGGATGTTATAAGTGAGGCCCACAGAAAAGAATTTTTACAATATTATTATAATGAAGCTGCAAAGAAAGACCAAGAGGTTGTTTCTACTTATAAGTTTTATGATTTTGCAAAAGGCTCTGCCGTACTGGATCTAGAACGCGCCAGAATGAGTGAGAAAAAAGATTTTCCTTGGTTAACAGATGATTCTATTGATTGGAAAGCATGGTGCCATATTGATGATCCTAATTATAAATCGACAAACAGACTTGTTGACTTTTTAGTTGATGTAGTGAGTAAAAACGGGGCAGTTTTATTAAACATCACACCAAGAGCTGATGGTACTATTCCAGAGCCTGTTAAAGAACGTTTATTAGAAATGGGACAATGGTTACAAGTTAATGGGGAAGCGATCTATGGTACACGTCCTTTTGAAATTTATGGAGAAGGTGACACTGAGGTTATTGAAGGACACCTTAGTGAGCGTAAAAACGCTGATAACACGTCAAAAGATGTGCGTTTTACAACTAAAGGTGAAACACTTTATGCCATTGTTATGGATTGGCCTGAAGGTGACACCAAAAAAATCCACTCGTTTAAAAAAGGAAATACATATTTGAAAAAAGACATCAAATCCATTCAATTATTAGGTCATGAAGGTGACTTAAGTTTTGAAATGAAGGACGATGGTTTATATATTGATTTACCAAAAGAAAAAGTTGGAGATCATGCATTTTCATTTAAGATAAATTTCAACTAAACTACAACTAAACATGTTGTTAAGCTTGCTTGTTCTTTGAACAGGCAAGCTTTTTTTATGAGCAAAAATACCTGAACCTAAAAGTTAAACTGGTGTTAGCAGGCTCACCCGCGCTAGGGATTGCAGCGGCATCCTTTTTTGTATCGGTGGCTGAGATTCTCGAAGCTATCGATACAAAAAAGATATAGCGGAAAGCCCGACCCCTTGCGGGTAGCGCCCAAATTAAAAACACACACAAACAGGAGAAATAATAGTTGTGTTTCTTTGTTTTTCTTGAAGCAACCCTGATGAGAGAATACTGTAACTAATGACCTCGTTGGAATCTTGTAAACACGCAATTAACCAATTACCATCTGGTGTAATATTAAATTCCCTTATCGTTGTGCCATTGGTGTATTGATAGTCTAAAAGCTCTAGTGATTCGCCTTGAATTTTAAAAATGGTAATACTATCAATGGTACGATTTGCAACATAGAGATACTTTCCATTAGGATGAATTCTTATTGCTGCACCACTTGGAGTTTCTGTAAAAGTTTGTGGTAATGATTTATACGAATCTTTATATTGAAATTTATCGCCTTCTAATTTAAGTACAGTAACATTTCCCGTAAGTTCATTCATGACATAAGCCAAGTTTCCATTTCGGTGAAATACCATATGCCTTGGACCATTCCCTTTTGGTATATCTATATCTAATCTTGGCATTGGAGTTAAAACCTGGTTATTAAACTGATACACTTTAATCTTGTCTATTCCTAAATCTGGCACAAAAACCTCTTCTCTCTCGGGATGGATAACTACTTGATGTGCATGTGGTGCTTCCTGTCTTTCCATATTTATACTCTTACCCGTGTGCTTAAAATTGTAATTATGTTTTAAAATTTTACCTTCATTATCTACTGGAAAAGACAATACATTCCCAGAACCATAACATGCAACAAGAAGCGTTTTATGTTGTATATTAATATGACATGGTAAACTACCTTCAACATGTTGTTCGTTAACAAACTCTAACACACCATGATCCTTTATTTTGAATGCACTTACTTTTGGATGTTTATACTCTTCAACTTCTGAAATAGCATATACATGTGATGCATTTACTGTAAGATAAGCTGGATTTGTGAGTTTATATGTGCTAAGTAGCTTTATTTCACCTGTATCTAAATTCAGTTCTAGTACATAGATGCCTTTGCCAGAACCTCCGAAATCTTCAGCAAGCATTTCGGTATAACTTCCAATATAAAAATGTAGTTTGTTATTTTTAAAACTCATTATATGCGTTTTGATATTCAGTATAAATGTAATAAAACTAAACTTCCTAAAACAAATACAAGCAATCTTATAAATGCATGACAAAAATCATATTCACAACGATATTAAGACACTAATTTTGTTATGATTTTATAGTAAAATAGCAAGGGTAATTCATCTACAAAAAAGGATACGTTATCTTTGTATGACTTCAAAAACCATTACAATGAGCAAAGGAATTTATGTAGCAACTATTGAACCTAATAGTGGTAAATCTGTTGTGGTATTAGGCTTAATGCGTATGCTATTGGGTAAAACTGCAAAAGTAGGTTATTTTAGGCCTATTATTGAAGACACCAAAGAAGGCGAGTTTGATAATCACATTAACACAGTAGTATCTTATTTTGAATTGGATATTAATTATAAGAAGACCTTTGCATACAAAAGAAGTGAAGTTCTAGAACTTTATAATAAAGGAAAATCTGGAGATGTTATAGATCATGTCATAGAAAAGTATAAATATTTAGAAGAGCGTTTTGATATTGTACTAGTTGAAGGCACCGATTTTTCTCATGAAAATTCGAGTTTAGAATTAGATATTAACATGCTGATTTCTAAAAATTTAGGACTACCTGTTATTATAGTTTCTAGAGGTGATAGCAGCAATAACCTTTCAGAAGTTATCGATAACGTTCAATTAGCCCATGATACGTTTAAGGAAGAGGTAGATGTACTTTCTATTATGACTAACAAGGTTAATCCTGATGATGTATCTCAATTAAAAGCATTATTACAAAAGCGAATATCGTGTGGCACAGACATTACTGTAATTCCTAAAATTAAGAGTTTAGCTAGTCCGACAGTAAAGGAAATTGTCAAGAAGTTAAATGGTGAAGTCCTGTTTGGGAAAGACATGATAAACAATCAAGTGCATAGTTTTAATGTGGCAACAATGCAGCTTAGAAACTACTTAAATCAACTTAAAGATGATTGTTTGGTGATCACAGCTGGAGATAGGGCCGATATTATCCTTGGAGCACTACAAGCAAACATTTCTAAAAATTACCCTAAAATTTCAGGAATCATTTTAACTGGCGGACTAATGCCAGAAGATTCTATTTTAAAACTTATTGAAGGACTTTCAAGCGTTGTGCCTATTATAAATGTTAAAGATGGCACCTTTGCTGTGGCCAATACTACAGGGAAAATTAGATCAAGAATCTATGCTGAAAATATTGAGAAAATTGAAACCTCAATTGCCACTTTTGAAAAGCATGTAAATACAGATAAACTAGCCAATGATTTAATTACGTTTAAATCTGAAATATTTACACCTAGAATGTTTCAATACAATCTTTTGCAGCGCGCATTACAACAAAAAAAGCATATTGTTTTACCTGAAGGTTACGACGAAAGGGTGCTTAGAGCGGCAGCAAGACTAATTGATGCACATGTCGTTGATTTGACATTAATCGGTGAAGAAAATAAAATAAAGGAACATATTGAAACACTTGATATTCCTTTAAATCCTAAAGACATCAATATTGTTGCACCACAAAAATCGCCTCATTTTGAAGATTATGTAAACACCTTTTATGAATTACGAAAACATAAAGGTGTGAATCTAGATATGGCAAAAGATGCTATGTCTGACGTGTCTTATTTCGCTACTATGATGATTCACAAAGGCCACGCCGATGGTATGGTTTCTGGCGCAGCTCACACAACGGCACACACCTTACGACCAGCGTTACAATTCATTAAAACAAAACCTGGAGTAAATATTGTGTCCTCTATATTCTTTATGTGTTTAGAGGATAGGGTGAGTATATTTGGCGACTGTGCTATTAACCCAAATCCAAATGCAGAACAATTGGCAGAAATAGCAATTTCTTCTGCAAAATCGGCGCAAGACTTTGGTGTAGAACCTAAATTAGCCATGCTATCCTATTCTTCTGGAGCATCAGGAAAAGGTGAAGATGTAGAACGCGTAAGAGAAGCTACTGAAATTGTCAAAGAAAAAGCACCGCATATAAAAATTGAAGGTCCTATTCAATACGACGCTGCTGTAGATATGCGTATTGGTAAAAGCAAATTACCAGATTCTGAAGTTGCAGGACAAGCAAGTGTATTGATTTTTCCTGATTTAAACACAGGAAACAACACCTACAAAGCGGTACAACGTGAAACAGGCGCTTTAGCTATCGGACCAATGCTACAGGGTTTAAACAAACCTGTAAATGACTTAAGTAGAGGTTGTACTGCAGATGATATTTACAGTACTGTAATTATAACCGCAATTCAAGCACAAGACCTATAATATGCAAGTACTCGTATTAAATTCTGGAAGCTCATCACTTAAATTTCAATTATTTTCAATGCCAGAGGCTACCATTTTAAGTTCTGGTTTAATTGAGCGCATTGGTTTTAAAGATGCTAAGTTTAAATTCAAAACTGAAAAAGATACTATTGAAGTTGTTGCTCCTATCCCAAATCATAAAGCTGGATTAGAGCTATTATCCCATCAGCTTTTGGATAAAAATACTGGTATTATAAAATCTACAGATGATATTGATATTGTAGGCCATCGGGTGGTACATGGCGGTAAATATTTTAGCGATACAACTGAAATCACCGAAACTATTAAAGAGAAGATTAAAGCACTTTCGTCTTTAGCACCATTACATAATCCGCCAAATTTAGAGGGTATTGAAGTTGCTGAAACGATCTTCCCTAATGCCAAACAAGTTGCTGTTTTTGACACTGCATTTCATCAAAGCATTCCAGAGCATGCTTATAAATATGCAATTCCAAATGAATTTTTAGAGGAACATAGTATACGTCTCTATGGGTTTCATGGCACAAGTCATAAATATGTTTCTGAAAAAGCCATTGCATATCTAGGGAAAAAACACTCCAAAATCATAACGATCCATCTTGGTAACGGCTGTAGCATGACCGCGGTTAAAGATGGTAAAAGTATAGAGCATACTTTAGGATTTTCACCTGTTAGCGGTTTGATTATGGGTACACGTTCTGGCGATATTGATCCTTCAATCATCTTTCACTTGGCAGAAAAATTCGGATATTCTTTAGAAGAAATCAATACTATTCTTCAAAAGAAAAGTGGGATGCTTGGTTTAACTGGACATAGTGATTTACGTGAAATAGAAGCCAAAGCCAAAGAAGGTAATAAAAATTGTCAATTAGCATTATATATGAATGCGTATCGCATTAAAAAGTACATTGGTAGTTATACCGCAATAATGAACGGGCTAGATACTATTGTTTTTACGGCAGGTATTGGTGAAAACTCTCCCTCCATGCGTGAACGTGTTTGTAAAGATTTAGACTATTTAGGTATCTCAATAGACACTAAAAAGAACAATATAAGACCCGATATATTAGCTGATGTAAGTGCTGAAACTTCTAAAGTGAAGGTTTTGGTGATTCCTACGAATGAGGAATTAGAAATTGCAAAACAGTCTGTAGCCTTATTTCGTGATAATTAAAAAAGTACTGTTACTATCCTTAACATTTCCTTTTTAAAGCTACAATAGTTACATATTTGACTTTGTAAAAAGTTTCAGCTAAATTCGTTTTATTTCGGATATCAATTACTTGTGCTGAGCTTATCGCAGTATTAAAGCGACATATATCCGTAAAAACATTAGCTTATGTATGAAAAACAAATTTTAATCATTCTAATCTTCTTTTGTTTCTCGACCTTTGGTTGGTCTCAAAACTATAGAAAAGTTGATTCCATTGTTTTGACATATCCAACAAAATTCAGCTCTACATCCAAACTTGCAAAACGAATAGATTCTGATTTTTCGAATGATTTTGAGAAGACTAGAGCTATTTATACGTGGATTACAAACAATATTGCATATGAGCCAACCGAATATGGAAAATACGATTTTGAATACTCGACAAAAACTGAATTTGAACAAAAAGAACAGAAATATGAGGAAAAACTATCAACAAGAGTAATTTCAAAGGGTAAAGCAGTTTGTGAAGGCTATTCGACACTATTCAAAGCATTATGCGACAAAATAAGTATAAAATCAAAAGTAATCACAGGTGGTTCAAAGACACTAACCAAGGACATAGGTAAAAGATATTATTCTGACCATGCTTGGAATATGGTATTGATAGAAAACAAAAAATACCTGATTGATGTCACTTGGGGAGCAGGAACTTATGAGAATCGATTTGAAAGAAAAGTAAATTATTTTTACTTTTTAACAGATCCAAAGCTATTTATAAAAAACCACTACCCAGATTACTATGAAAATGCGCTTCTAATTGAAAAGATTGATAAAGAGGTCTTTTTAAAAGGACCTCTCATCTATGATTTTGATTTCAACCTTGAAAGTCCAACTAATGGAATTATAAAAAAAGTAGAAGTTGGAAAAGTCAAATTCCGATTTCAAACTAACAAAAAAATAAACTCAATTTCTTATGACCTAGATGATAAAAATCATCAAGTAAATCAATTCAAGAATAATGACAATTTAGAGTTCGAAATAGATTTGACCGGTTTAAAGAGGCAAAGAGAATTAATATTCTATTTTGACTATCAACCGATTATAGCATTTAAATTAGAGTAAATACAGGTGCTAAAAACGGCTATAATTCATTGTGGTTTTGTGCTATCCCAAAATAAAAGGTATTAATCAACGGCTGATTTTAAAGCGAAACAATCCTCAAAAAAACAAACCCATTTTCGGTTAAAAACTAAGCTAGCAGATATGTGTGTTAGGGATTGAAGTGGCAGCTTTTGGCGAGGCGTGCATCGAGCCAAAACTATTAACGTAAAGCCCGACCCGACCACAGGAGGGTAACGCCCAAAATAAAAATTTATTCAAAAATTAAACGTCCTCTATACTGTTCTTCTACGTCTACAACTGGTGGTTCATTTACACAAATTACATCTCCTGTTCCAGATATTCTTCCTGTAATTTGTTCTTGCGGATTAAGAATCATGTTATTTGAAGAGCGATTCCAAATATTGATATTTTGAGCTATTAAATCACGGCCTTCAAAACGTGAGGTTCCAGCTGCAAAGGTAACTTCTAAATTTTCGGTTGCCCCAGAAATAAATGCGTTAGATAAGTTGTTAAAAACTATGCGTAACCTAGTATTATCTACCAGAAGATTAAAGTTGGCATTTGTAAAGCTGTCTGGCGCTCCAAAATCTTCGGAAAGTAATGTTAAACTTGGATACATTAACACACCATCGGAACTGATATCGTATTGGGTAGAACTTCGTATTTCAGTAATATTAGGTGAGGTGATATATATTTTTGTGATTCCATAATCGCGCACATAATTACAGGCATTGTTATCCGTTAAGGTTAGTCTGTCATCAATAACTTCGGCAGTAATATCATTTAGTAGATTCTCACCACTTTCTACAATTATTTTTTGTGTTGTACCTTGTTTTATGATAAGTTCTATATCGCGGTTGACTAATATTTTAGTAAAAGTTGCAACACTACGTTCTTGCTGAATAATAGCACCTGTTTTTTGAAAACAGTCACCTGCGTTTTCACTATCACAAGCAAAAACTAAAAGTGCAATTACAATGTATTTTACTATTTTCATCTTCAATTATTTCTCTTCTATAGTATTACCGTTTTCATCTAAAAGTAGAAAAGGATTGAATGCTATTTCCCATAAATTCCCGTCAATATCTGCAACATAACCACTGTAACCTCCCCAAAACACTTCCTCTGGTTGCTTAACAATTTCTACTCCTTTTTGTTCTAAATCTAAAAACAGATTATCTACTTCAGCTTTTGATCTCGCATTATGAGCCAGTGTAAACCCCTTAAACCCATTACCTTCATGAGATACGGTAGCATCTTCCGCTAATTTTTCTCTTGGATATAATGATAAAAGCATACCGTTTAATTGAAAAAACGTAATATTAGCATTACTTGAAGCAGTTTTTTTCCAACCAAATTTTTCTTCATAAAACTGAGCAGCAATTTTTAAATTACTTACACCTAAACCAACTATAGTCAATCTTTGTTCCATATTATAACCTCTTTATAGTCTTATACCAACTCCAAGTTCTACTGCTTCAGCCTTAGCACCATGAGATTTTAAGGTTAACGCTCCAAACCATTTTTTCCCGAAATAACGTTTTAATCCGATACGTAAATACGTTCGCCCCTCAAAATCAAAAGGATAATATACATAGTATCCAAATTGCGTTACTAAAGATGTTTTATTCACAAAAAGTTCGTGACCTACGAAAACACCAACGCGTTTATAATCATCATCTGCTGATACATTTTCCTCAGGAAAGGATACACTTTTAAAATAAATGAGTTCTTTTAAAAAGTTAGAAAAAAACACATCGGCACCAAATTGCAGGGCACTCTTTCTATTAATCCGTTTATCTGCATAAGCTGAAAAAATGTAAAATGGAAACTGTCCACTACCCACAATATCACTTTCATTAACGCCACTTCTAAACACAAAATTGTACTTTATAGGTTGTGTGAACTTACTATCATCAGCCTCTAATGTATTCTGATATTCGGGCTCTTCTTCATCTAAGTTATAAGTTACACCTAAATTAAAAGCTAAAGTGTTTGTACTTGCATTTGGTGCTTTTACATTCGCATTAGAATAGTGGATTAACGAAAATCCTACTTGCACTCCAAACCTATCAATAATTCGTTCCTTTTTATAATTAAGCATTACAAAGGTACTACTCATTAAATGTGTACCATATACTATATTTCTAAAGTTAGTGTCTTTGTTATAAATTTCTTCTGCGTAAGCCAAACCTTGACCAATACGAAACATCAAATTCCGATTGAAAAAATAGAAATTATAATGCGCATACAACGAAGACACAGATCCTAAAACATCATTTTTCATGTTTTGGTAAGCGAAAGTCGCTCCAAAATCTGGATAATTATAACGCTGTTCCCAATCGTTAAAACCGTACGTTTTCTTATTCCAACTTAGAATGTAGCCCTCAGGATGTCCCTGAATTAAATGCAGAATATCGTTGTTGTGCAACGCTATATTACCTCTAAAATAGTTTAAGTCTAGATAAGATGAATGCGTTTTGTCCTGCGCTAAAACACAAGTAAAATAAAAAAGGAATAAGCAGGTATAAACTAATTTCATCAAAGGGTTCTAGATCGCAAATGTAATACTTAAAACAATGCCTCAGCAACAGCTTTTATATTATCGCTTTTACCCATCGAATAGTAATGTAGCACAGGCACACCAAAATCTAATAATTCTTTAGACTGTTGGATCGCAAACTCCACACCCACTTGTCTTACAGCTTTGTTATCCTTACAACCTTCAACAGCATCAATTAAATCTTGTGGTAAATCTATCTTAAAAACTTGAGGCAATAACTGCAAATGGCGCTTAACAGCAATAGGTTTTATTCCAGGAATAATTGGGACATCGATCCCAATTTCTCTAGCTTTTTCAATAAATTCAAAATACTTTTTATTATCAAAAAACATTTGTGTTACTACGTAATCTGCTCCTGCATCTACCTTTGCTTTCAATCGTTTTAAGTCTGTTGTTAAAGACGGGGCTTCCATGTGCTTCTCAGGATATCCCGCCACCCCAATACAAAAATCAGAGTAATGTTCTGCTTCTACATCATCATGCAAATATTTACCTCTATTCAGTTTTGCAATTTGGGCAACAAGCTCACTGGCAAAGGCATGTCCGCCATCACAAGCTTTAAAATACGGCTCATCTTTCATGGAATCTCCACGTAAGGCCATCACATTATCAAGCCCTAAATAATGACAATCTACCAACACATATTCCGTCTCTTCTTTTGTAAAACCACCGCACAACAAATGCGGAATTGCATCCACATCATACTTATGCATAATCGACGCACAAATTCCCACCGTACCTGGGCGCATACGTGTAATACGCTTATCTAAAAGTCCATTCCCTTTATCAATATACACATACTCCTCACGCGAGGTAGTTACATCAATAAACGGCGGTTTAAACTCCATTAACGGATCAATATTATTATACAAATCCTGAATATTCTTTCCTTTTTTTGGCGGAATCACCTCAAACGAAAACAAAGTTTTTCCGTTAGCGTTTTTAATATGGTCTGTTACTTTCATTGATCATCTCTTGTCATTCCCACGAAGGTGGGAATCTATTCATTGTTATGTTCTATCATTCCAGCCTTTCGTCTACACTCAAGATAAACTTCGGCAGGAATCTCATCATTATTTACTTTCTATTTGGGCGTTACCCTATCGGGTCGCGCTTTCCGTTATATCTTTTTCTCGTGCCTCAAAAAAGGATGTCACTGCAATCGCTAACGCAGGTTAACCTGCCAAATTAGGATGCAACCACTTTCTAGCTTTCTCTTTGGTAATGCCTTTTCTTTCAGCATAATTCGTTAATTGATCGTCTGTAATTTTACCTAACCCAAAATATTTAGCTTCTGGGTTTGCAAAATAACACCCAGAAACTGCTGCTGCTGGCCACATCGCTAAACTTTCGGTTAATGTTACACCAATTAGTTTTTCAACCTCTAATAATTCCCAAATCGTTTCCTTTTCTAAATGGTCAGGGCATGCGGGATATCCTGGTGCAGGACGAATACCTTTATAACTCTCTTTAATTAAATCGTCATTACTTAAAGTTTCATCCGATGCATAACCCCAATGTTTCGTTCTTATTTGTTTATGCAAATATTCGGCAAAGGCCTCTGCAAATCGGTCTGCTATAGCCTGTGCCATAATAGCGTTGTAATCATCATCGTTTGCTTTATAACTATCCGCCAATTCTTGCGCACCAAAAATACCAACACAAAATGCTCCAATATAATCCGTTTTTCCTGAATCTTTTGGTGCTATAAAATCAGATAGTGCATGATTTGGTATGCCTTCTCGTTTTTTCAATTGCTGACGTAATGTTCTAAACACTGCAATCTCTTCTCCTTTTTTCTGAACAGAAATATCATCATCGTTAATCGCATTTGCTTCAAATATCCCAAAAACAGCTTTTGGTTTTAAGGATTGTTTCGCGATAATGTGCTGAACCATATCTTGTGCATCTTCAAACAATTGTGTGGCTTGTTCACCAACTACATCATCTTCTAAAATATTTGGATATTTACCATGTAAATCCCAGCTTCTAAAAAATGGACTCCAATCTATATATGGTAATAGTTCTTTTAAGCTTAGCTGCTTTAATATTTGAACCCCCATTTCTTTGGGCTTCACTATTTCAGAGGTCTCCCAATCAATTTTAAACTTTCGCTTTCTAGCCTCTTCAATCGAAATATATGATTTCTCCTTACCGCGTTTTAAAAACTTCGTTCGGAATTCATCATAATCTTTCTTCATTTTCGATACATAGGCATGCGCAGTTTTCTTATTCAATAAATCTCCAACAACAGTTACTGCTCTCGATGCATCATTAACATGCACCACTGCGTTTTTATATTGTGTATCAATCTTAACTGCAGTATGTGCTTTTGATGTTGTAGCTCCTCCAATTAATAATGGTACTTCAAAATTTTTGTTTTGCATTTCCTTTGCCAAATACACCATTTCATCAAGCGATGGGGTAATTAACCCAGATAATCCAATGGCATCTACACGCTCACTAATTGCAGTTTCTATAATTTTTTCTGGCGGTACCATCACTCCTAAATCTACAATCTCGTAATTATTACAAGCTAGTACAACACTTACAATATTTTTTCCAATATCATGCACATCACCTTTAACTGTGGCCATCAATATTTTCCCAACAGGTTCAGATTTATCTGATTTTTCAGCTTCAATAAACGGATTTAAATACGCCACTGCCTTTTTCATCACACGTGCCGATTTCACTACCTGAGGCAAAAACATTTTACCAGCGCCAAATAAATCACCAACTACATTCATGCCTATCATCAAGTTGCCTTCAATGACTTCAATTGGTTTAGATGCTTCTTGTCTAGCTTGCTCCACATCTTCTATTATAAAGGCATCAATACCCTTTACCAAAGCATGCGTTATTCTATCTTGAATTGTACCTTCTCGCCAAGATAAATCAACAGTCTTTTCTGCTTTAGAACCTTTAACGGTTTCAGCAAAGTCTAACAATCGTTCCGTAGCATCGTCGCGTCTATCTAAAATAACATCTTCTACATGCTCTAATAAATCTTTTGGAATATCATCATAAACCTCTAACATTGTCGGATTTACAATACCCATGTTCATACCATTTTGAATGGCGTGGTATAAAAACACAGAATGCATTGCTTCTCGAACACCGTTATTTCCTCTAAAGGAAAAAGACACATTACTCACACCCCCACTTACAGAAACATTTTCTAGATTTTCTCGAACCCATCGCGTGGCCTCAATAAAATCGATAGCATTTTTACGATGCTCTTCCATTCCTGTCGCCACAGGGAAAATGTTTAAATCGAAAATAATATCTTCAGAAGGAAAGCCAACTTTATTGACCAAAATATCATAAGAGCGTTTGGCTATTTCAATACGGCGTTCATAATTATCTGCTTGTCCAACTTCATCAAAAGCCATAACGATAACAGCTGCGCCATACCGTTTTATTTGAGTGGCTTCCCAAATAAACTTTTCTTCGCCTTCTTTAAGTGAAATTGAATTCACTACACATTTTCCTTGTACTACTTGAAGACCTGCCTCTATGATTTCCCATTTAGAAGAATCTATCATCATGGGTACACGACAAATATCTGGTTCTGCAGCAATCAAATTTAAGAAACGTACCATAGCCTCTTTACCATCAATCAAACCGTCGTCCATATTAATGTCGACAATTTGAGCTCCTCCATCCACTTGATGGCGAGCTATATCTAAGGCTTCATCAAACTTCTCTTCTTTAATTAAACGAAGAAATTTACGTGATCCTGCTACATTTGTACGTTCTCCTACATTAATAAAATTGCTATTCTCATTTAAAACCAAAGGTTCTAAACCAGACAACTTCATGTATCGTGTTTGGTTTATAGTTATTGGTTTATGGTTTATGGTATCATTCATACTTATAATTTCTTGTAATAGTTTATAAAACCATTTAAAAGTTTTTTATTTGATGTTACTTTTTCTAAAGTATCATTTAATTCTATTTCAGAAATATATCCTAAATCGGATGACAAATATAACTGTGTTTCTACTTCTTGCAATGAACCTTTTGCTATATATAAAAAATGAATTGTTTCTTTATTAGATTGTCTGCCTATACCTTCAGCAATATTTGAAGGCACTGAAATTGCACTGCTTCTAATTTGATTAGTCAATCCGTATAATTCTTCTTTTGGAAATGATTTAGACAAAAGATATACATACTTTACCAAGTCTCTCGAATATTTCCAAACATCTAATTCAGTATAATCCATTATATCTATTTTTACCAAAGACTAATAACTAAAAACCATTAACTAATAATAGTGCTCAACTATTGGAAACGGTTCGTAAAAATGGTGCAATAGTGCTTTCCATTCTTGGTATTCTTCAGACTGCCTAAAACCAATTTCATGATCTTCAAGCGTTTCCCAGTTTACTAATAAAATATACTTATC
Source organism: uncultured Flavobacteriaceae bacterium (assembly GCA_947502975.1). Taxonomy (GTDB): domain Bacteria; phylum Bacteroidota; class Bacteroidia; order Flavobacteriales; family Flavobacteriaceae; genus Jejuia. Next base: position 139,895 of record CANNBV010000002.1, on the reverse strand, counting down.
GGCTTCTTCAATACACTTTTTGAGTTGATGCGATATATAGCCTTTCATTGAAGAAATAATACCTTCAGCTTTTTTGAAATTGACTTCAAATTCAGCAGAAAGTCCACTTTTTACATTTAATATGGCTACTTCTAAAATCATCTTCTTTCCTAGTGAGACTCCTCGACTGCGCTCAGGGTGGTAGCTTCACGAGGCTTGTATTTAGAGGCTATGTTCGCTATCACACGAATATGCTCTGGACTTGTGCCGCAACATCCTCCAATTATATTGATTAAATTCTTTTTTAAATATTCCTCTATTTGTGCTCCCATTTGCTCTGGGGTCTCGTCATATTCGCCAAAGGCATTGGGTAAACCAGCATTAGGATGCGCAGAAATTGCAAAGTCAGTTTTATTGGCAATAGCTTCCAAATGCGGTTGTAATAAATTGGCTCCTAAAGCGCAATTAAATCCAACTGACAATAACGGCACGTGCGACACTGAAATTAAAAATGCTTCTGCTGTCTGTCCTGATAATGTTCTCCCTGAAGCATCAGTAATTGTTCCGCTTAGCATTATTGGAACATCTATACTTCGTTCTGCTTTCACTTCTTCAATAGCAAATAAAGCAGCTTTTGCATTTAAGGTATCAAATACAGTTTCTACTAACAATAAATCCACGCCACCATCAACTAAAGCTTCTACTTGTTGTTTGTAAGCAATTCTTAATTCATCAAAAGTTACAGCACGATATCCCGGATCATTTACATCAGGCGACATACTTGCCGTTCTGTTTGTCGGTCCAATAGACCCGGCTACAAAACGAGGTTTATGAGGTTCCTTGGCTGTGAATTCATCAGCAACTTCTTTAGCAATTTTTGCAGACTCATAATTTAGTTCATAAACTAAATCTTCCATTTGGTAATCTGCCATGGCTATAGTCGTCCCCGAAAATGTATTGGTTTCTACGATATCGGCTCCAACTTCAAAGTACTTCCCATGAATAGTTTTTATAGCCTCAGGTTGCGTAATCGATAACAAATCATTATTACCCTGTAATGGTGTAGGGTAATCTTTGAAGCGCTCGCCTCTAAAATCTTCCTCGGTGAATTTATATGCTTGTAACATGGTACCCATGGCGCCATCTAAAACTAAAATTCGCTCTTTTAAAGCTTCTTGAATGTTTGACATTTTAACTTCCTTTTATTCAAATAATGTTGACGACAAATATCTATCTCCTCTATCGCAAATAATTGCAACGATTACACCTTCATCAATTGACTGAGCTGTCTTTAGAGCGCAATACATAGAACCACCACTACTCATACCCGCAAAAACGCCTTCTTCTTTAGCTAATTTTATAGTGGTTGCCTTGGCATCCTCTTCTGATACGTCTATCACAGTATCTACCCTTGAACGGTCAAAAAACTTAGGCACATAATCTGGCGACCATTTTCTAATCCCAGGAATTCTAGCACCATCTGCAGGTTGCGCGCCTACAATGGTAATATTAGGATTCTTCTCTTTTAAAAATCGCGACGTTCCCATAATGGTTCCTGTAGTCCCCATAGTGGCTACAAAATGCGTAACCTTGCCTTCTGTATCTCTCCAAATTTCTGGCCCCGTAGTTTTATAATGTGCTTTCCAATTGTCATCGTTTTCAAACTGATTCAAAAGTGTGTATCCTTTTTCATCTCTTAGCTTGAAAGCCAAATCACGAGAGCCTTCAATACCAATATCTGCAGGCGTTAAAATTACCTCAGCACCATAAGCACGCATCGTTTTAACACGTTCTTCTGTTGAATTCTCCGGCATAATCAATACCATATTCAAACCTAAAAGCTTTGAAATGAACGCTAGCGCAATCCCCGTATTTCCGCTTGTAGCCTCAACCAAAGTACCTCCTTTTTTAATGTCACCTCGTTTTAAAGCTTCATTTATCATATTAAAAGCTGGTCGATCTTTTACACTTCCACCAGGGTTATTACCCTCTAACTTCAAAAATAAACGCACACCTTTTTTATTTAAAAGATGAGTTACTTCCACTAGAGGCGTGTTTCCAATCTGACCAATAATACTATTCTCGTATGCCATTATTTCTAGGTCTTATTTTAATTTCCGTTTGATATGTTACTAATGAATTTTCTGGAACCGATTCTGTAATCCAGACATTAGCACCTATGACACTATTCGCTCCAATAGATATATCACCACCTAAAATTGTAGCATTAGCATAAATGCATACACCATCTTCAATAGTTGGGTGACGCTTTGTTTTTGCTAAATCTTTAGAAACAGAAATACCACCTAAAGTAACACCTTGATAGATTTTTACATCTCTACCAATAATGGCAGTCTCGCCAATTACTATTCCCGTTCCGTGATCAATATAAAATGACTCGCCAATGGTAGCTCCCGGATGAATATCAATACCCGTAATGCCATGAATATATTCACTCATCATCCTTGGCAATATATAGACATCCCTTTTATAAAGGGCATGACTTAATCGGTAAATCGAAATTGCATGAAATCCAGGATAGGCCAAATAAATTTCTTGTAAACAATGTGATGCAGGATCATTTTTCTCAAAAGCAATAGCATCTAAATCTAGTTTTTTTCTTATCTCTGGAAGCTCAGCTTTAAAGCTTTCCCAAATAGCTTCTCCGTTTTCAATTTCTAAAGCAGAAAGAATTTTTAAAAAGGTTTTATCCAAATACGCGCCGTGTTCTTCTTCTTGTTCACAATCGAACAAAGAATAGAACAAACGTTTCGTAAACGTCTTAACCGTATCTTTTAGACAAACATTATAACTTTTCATTATTTGAATTTTCAGTTGATAAAAATAAAACTAATACCTGAATAATCTGGTTTTACTATATAATAAATCCCGCGGTTTTTAAAAGAAACACGCGGGATAGTTTTTTTATTAAAAAGCTAAAATTTAATTTATAGCTTGAACAACCGCTTTAGGTGCTTCTTTTCTTGTACCATCAAAACCATTTACCCCACTTACCGTTGTGTACTTCAACACAAATTTCTTACCTGGATTAATGATTTTATATGCTGCTTGACACATTATGGTTGCCTCATGAAAACCACAAAGTATTAATTTTAATTTTCCAGGATAGTAATTACCATCGCCAATAGCGAAAATACCAGGAATATTAGTTTGATAATCTAATGCATTATTAACTTTTATGGCATTTTTTTCAATCTCTAATCCCCAATTCGCAATAGGTCCTAATTTAGGCGACAACCCAAATAATGGAATAAAATGATCGGTTTTTAATTGAACAGGTGCTTCATCCTTTTTGGTAATCTCTATAGCTTCAACCTTACCATCACCTAAAATATCAGTTACTTCAGCAGGTGTAATCAATGCAATTTTACCTTCATTTTTCAATTCTTGAACCTTTTCAACAGAATCTAAATGTCCTCTAAATTCATTACGTCTGTGTATCAATGTTACACTTTTTGCAACATCAGCTAAAAAGATACTCCAGTCTAAGGCAGAATCTCCACCACCAGCAATAACCACATCTTTATCACGGTACATTTCTGGCTCTTTAATCATGTATTCCACACCTTTATCTTCATACTTAGCAAGGTTTTCAAGCTGTGGTTTTCTTGGTTCAAAACTACCTAAGCCACTAGCAATAGCTACCACTGGTGCTTGATGTTTTGTGCCTTTATTTGTAGTAACTATAAATGTACCATCTTCTTGTTTTTCAACAGTATCTGCACGTTCTCCTAAAGTGAATCCTGGCTCAAACTGTTTGCCTTGTTCTAACAAATTTCTTGTTAAGTCTCCAGCTAAAATTTCTGGAAATCCAGGAATATCATAAATAGGCTTTTTTGGATATAATTCTGAACATTGTCCACCAGGTTGTGGCAATGCATCAATTAAATGACATTTCAATTTTAATAATCCAGCTTCAAAAACAGTGAATAATCCTGTTGGTCCCGCTCCTATGATAAGTATATCAGTCTTAATCATTTTATGATTCTTTTTTCTCTATTAATCCTTTGGTGAATTCGTTTAGTGTTTCCACTTTTTGTTCAAAATCACCTTTTATTGTTTTTCTGTACTCGTTTAAATTCTTTACTAAATCGTCAATGTTTTCAGGAATTACTTCCTCAAAAAATTGTCTTAGACGTTTCGCTGTTGTTGGCGATTTTCCGTTTGTACTAATCGCTACTTTCACATTACCTTTTGTTACAATGCCTCCCATATAAAAATCGCAGTATGGTGGATTATCGGCAACATTTACCAATTTTGCTTCAGCTCTACAATCTTTCCAAACCTGAACATTAACTTCAGGTACATCTGTCGTAGCTACAACCATATGCTTGCCAATTAAATACTTTTTTTTGTAAACATCTTCAACCAATGTTACACAACCTTTTTCTGCAAGTGCTTTAGTGCCTTCTCTAAACATTGGCGACACCATAGTTACATGTGCATCTGGACTCGATTTTAATAAGAACGTTAATTTTTCTTCAGCTACATTACCACCGCCAACAATCAATACATTTAGGCTTCGCGATTTAAGGAAAATAGGATATAGATTATTTCTTTCCATAATTTACCCCCTACTCACTTCACTATAAATTGAACTTAATACTGCCCTTTCCTTAACTACATCTCCTATAATAATAATTGCAGGATTAGCTAATTGCTTTTCCTCAACAATACTTTCTATAGTTGCTATTGTTCCTATACCAACATTTTCGTCATCTCTAGTTCCATTTTGAATGATAGCAACTGCAGTATCTTGCTTATTTTCTGAAGAAAAAATCTTGACGATTTCTGCAAGCTTGCTCATTCCCATTAAAATCACAACCGTAGCTGTCGATTTTGCTGCTAAGGCTACATCTGTTGATAGTTTATGTTGCTTAGTTGTTCCTGTAATCACCCAAAAACTTTCGGAAGCACCTCGTTTAGTTAGTGGAATACCTTGGTAAGCTGGAACCGCAACAGATGATGAAATTCCTGGTACTACAAAAGTTTCTAAACCAAACTGTCTTACATAATCAATCTCTTCAGCACCTCGTCCAAAAATGAATGGATCTCCTCCTTTTAATCGTACTACATGTCCTTTTTCTTTGGCTTTTGAAACGATTAACTCATTTATTTGTTCTTGTTGAAATGCATAACACCCCTTACGTTTCCCCACAAAAATAAGTTCGGTATCTTCCGAAGCATATTTTAGCAAGGATTCGTTGATAAGCGCATCGTAAAGAATAACATCAGCAGATTCAATAGCCTTAATTGCTTTCAAGGTTATTAAATCTTCGTCACCTGGACCTGCACCTACAACAGTTAATTTTGGAGTTTTAATGCTCATTTCTATTTTTTAAACTGCTTTCTTTTCTAGTTGTGTTTGCGCTTCTCTAAAAGCTCTAACTTTTACTAAAAACTGATTTGCGTTTTCAATATATTTTGAAGCAAAATCAGCAGTTGGTGCAAATTTATTAATTTGATATATCAATTCTGAAAAAGAAGCTCCTATTTCTAGTCGACCGCTTTCAACAAATAACTCATCAAACTGAGAAATGATACCTGCATGTGTATTTGTTTTCTTGTTCTCAGCTAATAATAACGCTTTTGCAGAATTTACTAGTGAACTATAAGCATGATAAATAGCACTTGAATACACTTTGTTATCAAAAGATTCTTTAGCATTTTCGATTTTCTCTTCACTTTCTAAGAATAATGTTGCAATTAAATCGATAACAACACCAGCACATTCGCCAATTCCTATCTCTTTTACATACTTTTCTTCTTCACCCCAATCTATAAAATCAGACTGTTCTAAATTCGAAACATCTTGCAAATCGTTTAAGAAATCGTAAAAATATTTCTCACCCTTTTCTTTATAATATTCAGTAAATGGTTTTCCATTGGTATTAGCTTCAAAATCATTTAAAATTCTACGTAATGCTTCTGGTCCTCTTTTACTTGGCACTTTTACCACTTTATCGGCAAAAGCTCCGTTTCCATCACCTAAATTCCCACCACCTAACAATACTTGTAAAGCAGGTGCCACTAATTTATCTGGAGTACGAACTGTCATACCTTGGAAACCAATATTTGCCATATTGTGTTGTCCACAAGCATTCATACATCCACTAATCTTAATTACTAAATCTTCGTTTTTTAAATATTGAGGGTACTCAGCTTTAAGCATACGCTCTAACTCTACCGAAATCCCTGTACTACTTGCTATTCCTAGATTACATGTGTCAGTTCCTGGACAGGCTGTAATATCGATAGCTTTATTATAACCAGCTTCTACAAATCCTAATTTTTCTAATGCATTGTAGAAAAATGGCACCAATTCTTCTTTCACAAAAGGAATAATGATATTTTGACGTAGTGATAATCTAATTTCTCCAGCAGCATAGTTTTCAACCAGATCTGCTAATAAACGCGCTTTATCTGTGTAAAAATCACCTAGTAAAACTTTAATACCGATAGCTACATAACCTTCTTGTTTTTGAGCAATTAAGTTGGTAGACTTCCAAGTTTCGAAAGCTTGCTTATCTTTAATTTCAACTTCAGGAATTTCTGTGATTTCTACTGGTGTTGACGCTTCATAAGCATCTGCATCAATAGCTACAGATTTAAGTTCTATTGCATTCTGTTCTGCTTCAACTAACTCCTTAAACGCATCTAAACCTATATCTTTAATTAAGAATTTCATTCTCGCTTTAGCACGACTCTTACGTTCTCCGTGTCGATCAAAAATTCTTAGCACACCTTCCATTACTGGAATGATTTTATCTGTTTCCAAAAACTCATACAATACATCTGCATGACGTGGTTGAGACCCTAAGCCACCACCAATCATTACTTTAAAACCGCGAATACCATCTTTTATTTTAGCGATAAAACCTAAATCGTGCATGTAGGATAATCCTGTATCTTCATCTGAAGACGAAAATGATACTTTGAATTTACGTCCCATTTCTTGACAGATAGGGTTACGTAAAAAGAACTTGAATAATGCATCAGCATAAGGCGACACATCAAAAGGCTCATTTATGTCAATTCCAGCAGTTTCAGAAGCTGTTACGTTTCTTACCGTATTTCCACAAGCTTCTCGAAGGGTAACATCATCACGTTCTAATTCTGCCCATAATTCTGGCGTTCTATTTAAATCTACATAATGAATTTGAATATCTTGACGCGTTGTAATATGTAATCTTCCTCTAGAATATTCATCTGAAACGTCAGAAATTCTGCGTAACTGATTGCTCTTTACTTTCCCGTAAGGTAGTTTTATACGAATCATTTGAACGCCTTCTTGACGCTGTCCGTAAACACCACGAGCTAAACGTAAGCTTCTAAATTTCTCCTCATCTATTTTTCCATTATGGAAAAGCTCAATTTTATTGGCTAATTCTATAATGTCTTTTTCAACAACTGGATTTTCAAATTCTGTTCTAAAACTTTGCATTTTCTTTTTTTTATTGAATGAAGCCTGCCCCAACAGTATTATTCGATTGTGTATCTATTAAAATGAATGATCCATTAGTTCTATGATTTTTAAATTGATCATAGAAAATTGGCTTATTTAATTTGAATGTTACTGAAGCAATATCGTTAATACCTAAACCAGTAACATCTTTCTCAAAACCTGAATAATCAGGGTGAATTTTATGATTAATACGATCTACTTTTGCCAATACTTTATTAATACCATGCTGCACCACATATTTGCCACCTGGTCTTAATTCATCTGTATCCATCCAACATACATTGGCTGTAAATTGTTTATCTATCGTTGGTAAGTCACCTTCTTTCACTATCATATCACCACGACTTACGTTGATATCGTTTTCTAAAGTGATGGTTACGGAAGAGCGTCTTGAAGCCGTTTCATATTTTTCATCATAGAAATAAATATCCTTAATTTTAGATCTTGTTTTAGAAGGCAAAACAATAATATCATCACCCACACTTAAATCACCTCCATATACTTTACCTGCATACCCTCTGTAATCATGGAATTCTTCAGTCTTTGGACGAATAACATACTGCACAGGAAAACGTGGCGTTCCAACATTAAAAATATCTGCTTTATCAATAGCTTCTAAATGCTCTAATAAAGCTTCACCTGTATACCAAGGCATTTTATCAGTTTTATTAACAACATTATCTCCTTTTAAAGCACTTACTGGAATGAATGTGATTTTTTGGTCTTGGTAATCACGTTTGCTCATTAGTTCAGAAAAATCTGCTTTAATTTTATTATAAACTTCCTCTGAATAATCTACCAAGTCCATCTTGTTAATGGCAACAACTATATCTTTTACTCTCAGCAAATTATTGATAAAGAAATGACGATTAGTTTGCTCAATCACACCTTTTCTTGCATCAATTAAGATGATAGAGGCTTGAGAAGTTGAGGCACCCGTAACCATGTTTCGTGTATACTCAACATGACCAGGAGTATCAGCAATAATGTAACTTTTCTTTTTTGTTGAAAAGTAAATATGAGCTACATCAATTGTAATACCTTGTTCTCTTTCTGCAACTAAACCATCTGTAGCTAAAGAAAAATCTAAGTAATCGTAACCACGTTGTTTACTTGTTTTTTCAATGGCTTCTAATTTATCTGTAGTTAAGGATTTTGTATCATAAAGAATACGCCCTATTAAGGTACTTTTCCCGTCATCTACACTTCCTGCTGTTGCTATTTTTAATACTTCCATTTTTTATAATAACCTTCAAAAAAGAAGGGTTGTTTTTTTTAGTTGATTTGTTCTTTTTAGAAATACCCTTGTTGTTTACGCTTTTCCATTGCTGCCTCAGAGCGTTTATCATCTATACGAGCACCTCGTTCTGAAATTGAAGAGTCTCTAATTTCCTCAACTACTTTAGAGATAGATACAGCATCAGATAATACAGCTGCAGTACAGCTCATATCTCCAACAGTTCTAAAACGAACCATTTCTTCAATTACTTCTTCATCTTCATCTCTGTAAACGATACCATCCTCTGCAGACCAAATCATACCATCTCTTAAGAATACTTTACGTTTATGAGCAAAATAAATAGACGGTATTTCAATATTTTCTTTTTCGATATAAGACCAAACATCTAATTCTGTCCAGTTAGAAATAGGGAAGACACGAACATTTTGTCCTAAATCAATCTCACCATTCAGCATATCAAACAATTCTGGTCTTTGATTTTTTTCATCCCATTGTCCAAAATCATCTCGCACAGAAAAAATACGTTCTTTAGCTCTTGCTTTTTCTTCATCACGCCTTGCACCTCCAATTGCTGCATCAAACTTAAATTCTTCTAGGGCATCTAAAAGTGTGGTTGTTTGCAACATATTTCTACTTGCATAACGCCCAGATTCTTCCTTTACTTTTCCTTCATCGATAGAATCTTGTACGTTTCTAACAATTAATTCTAGGCCTAATTCTTTAACCAAACGATCTCTAAATTCAATCGTTTCTGGAAAATTATGGCCTGTATCAATATGCATTAAAGGAAATGGCACCTTTGCAGGGTAAAATGCTTTAACAGCTAATCTTACTAAGGTGATTGAATCTTTCCCTCCTGAGAATAATAGTACCGGTTTTTCAAACTGCGCTGCTACTTCTCTCATAATATAAATCGCTTCATTTTCAAGCGAATTGATGTGTGATGTATCTTTCTTCATAATATCTTATTTAAGCGTGTAAACCACACTCTCTATTTGCTAATGCTTTTGTTGGATCGAAATATTTAAATTCGTTTGGCAGATTATTTTCCTCCAAGTAGGTGTCTAATTTTTCATCAGACCAGTAATAAAATGGACTAACTTTTAAAACACCATCTTTACTTAAACTAAAAATACCTATGCTATTTCTAAATGCTGTTTGTCCTTGACGTAAGTTGGTAAACCATACATTTGGCTGATGCTCTTCCATTGCCCTTTTGAAAGGTTCTAACTTTACTTGCTCTGTGAACAACCCATGATTAGGATCATCTACACTTGGTATACCCATGACTACATCTCTATGCGACGATGTCTGCTTTGGCACATATAAATGTACATTCAAGCTTAGGTCTTTAATAACTTGCTCTGCATGTCTGTAGGTTTGTGGTGTGTTGTAACCTGTATCACACCAAACTACTGGAATTTCTGATTCAATATTACTAACCGCATGAAGGATTGCTGCTTCATAAGGTCTAAAATTAGTTGTTACTACGGCCTTGGTGTTAAGCTCAAAAGCCTTCTGAATGATTTCAGCTGGCGTAGCTTTTTCAAAGCTTTTGTTTAATTCTTCTATTTGATTCTCTGTAAACATAATTCTGTTAGCTTATTTCCCCCATTTAATAGCATTCCAAATACGCTCGTGAAAAAAGTATAATATTAATTTTGTTATAAAATCCACAGAAGCTATTGATGCTGCAAGTGATATTCTTCCAGTCAATACGTAAGAGACCACTAAGGTGTCTAAAGTACCAACAACTCTCCAACTAAGAGCCTTGGCAACACTTCTTATTGGTTTTTCTCCAACACTATCCTCTTTATAAGTGGACTTTTCTTTACTTTTTAATAACATTTGCGCAATCATTTGTCGTTATTTTATATTAATCCTATCAACTTAGTAGGGATTACAAAAGTAATATTTTTTTTGGCTCTACAAACTTTGACACTTATTTTTTTGAATAATGACGTATTTCGACGATAAATTGAAGAAAACTTACAACGATTTAGAAGAAATCTGTGAAATTATTAATTACTAACCCCAGATAAATCGGCAAGCGTTGTATTTCTGAACACTTTTAAAGTGTTATCTCTAACTTGAATCATGAGTTTATGCACACTACATTTATGTTCGTCAGGACAATCATCACATTTTTCGTAATAATTTAAACTTACACAAGGTACCATAGCAATTGGGCCTTCTAATACACGCATTACATCAGTCATTTTAATTTCAGAAGGCTCACTTCTCAAATAGTAACCGCCGTGCTTTCCTTTTTTAGAACCTAAAATGCCTGCTTTTCGTAGTGTCAACAGAATACTTTCTAAAAATTTCTGCGGGATTTGTTCACTTTTAGCTATGGCACTTACCTGAACTGGAACATCATCTCCGCTTCTAGCAATAAACGTTAATGCTTTTAGGCCGTATTTTGTTTTTTTGGATAGCATGTTGCTAATATAAATAAATTAGAACAACACGACAGGTTTCAGTTGCTTTTCAACTTAAAAATATTGTCCGATTCCAAAAACCAGCCCGTTAGCACCATTTCCTGTTAGATTAATGCCATAATCAAATCGTAAAACAGCATTAAAGATATACTTATGAATAAAACGTAAACCAACACCAGAATACGCTCGTGTTGTTTCTGATGACAAGATATTTCCAAAATTGGCATTTGGTCTTTGAACCCCGCTAATATCTACAAACCCATTACCTTGAATCACAAACCATCCTTTTTCAAACAACGTATGCCTATATTCGGTATTTAAAGCCACAACTGAAGCACCTCTATCCACAGTGTTTCCCACACCTCTTGTATTTAATTGATTATCTACAGTTATCGGTGCAAAAGCACTATTTTCAATAGGGTTGCTTAAGCGCAATTGTAATTGGGTAGCAAAATTACCTCGACTCCCAATGTTTTTAAAATATTGGGTTGTATTACTTAAGATATAATTGGTTTGTAATAACCTGTTAGAGGTGTTGAAAACGGTAGCTTCAAAAAGATTTCTAAAACCACTTACGTTTTGATACTGAATATCTAAATCTACATATTCGTGAGATCCTCTAAATGCAGTTCTATTAAGACTTGGTTCTGGGACATTTATAAAAGTGCCTTCATTAGAATCACTTCTTAAAAATGTATACCTTTCTTCACTTGTTTTAACACCAAACTCAAATCGATTATGAAAATTTAGTTCATAAAATAAGATGACTTCAGGACCGCGAGTAGTGTAAATATAATCTGTTTCATTTTCAATATCATTAGCATTAAAAAAAATAGGTTGTTGTGTGCTATCATCTATATAATTCACACCTAAACCTAACTTATTAGTAAACAGATAAGGATGCTCTAAGAACACACCGAAAGCGTTAAACACTTCCTTTTTGTAAAATCCTCCAAAAATGATGTTTCGACCTAGTCCATTAAACTCAAAAGCGGAAAAACGGTACGAAAAACTATCATCAGCAGCTTGCCCAATTCTTACACCAGGAATAATACTAAAGTTTTCTTTTATGATATAGGTAACTTTATACCCTTCTTCCCCTACAGTTTCTACTTTATAGTCCGCATAGGCTATACCATCTAAACGCTTAATACGCTCAACATCCGTAATGATTAATACACTATCAACTTCCTTATTTGGTTTGACTTTAGCTATTCTGGAAAGAAAACTTGCTTTTGTTTTTTTTAGCCCTTCAAAGTTTAAACTTTCAACCTTAAATTTGGTTTGTGCCAACACGTTGAAGCATACCAAACTTAGTAATAAGAAGATTAGACTTCTTATATTTTTCATTTTCATAATCTCTTTTTTCAGGTAGTAGTCGAGATTATCAAAAATAAATTACCAAATCAACTTAAAGTACTTTGATTTTTCGGAATATATTTAGGTTGAAACGTACGTTTATTAATGTATCTTTTAATACACCACTTTAATTGGTAGTGTGCGATTTATCTAATTCATAAAACGTGGCTTGTACATAGTCGTCTCCATCACCTGTACTATTTTGATTATACACACCTGCTTTGAAATACATATATTGTCCACCAACATTAAACCCACTATTTATCATACTTATACTTTTAACCACATTATCTTTCCCTTCTCTAAAAATAATAACTGTTAGTACATCACCAATAACTCTAATTCTATAACTAAATTTCTCATTAAGTGCAATACCATCTTCTGGATTGGAAGCAGAACTACTTCTTGATCCAATCATATCATACCATTGCTCACTACCATTTCCATCAGTAGGTTCATGAGCAAAATAGATAGACCCAAGCGTATTATTTGGCAACTTTCTGTAGTACAACCTAATAGGCTCGTCATCATTGGCATGAATCTGACCAATAATCACCCTTCCAACTTGATTATCATCTCCAGTTGTAGTAACATAGTTAACGGCTAATGAAGCATTCATTTCTCCATCGTATCCATAAGCTGCATTTTTATCTGCTTCAGGTGCCGTACCAAAAACCCAATTATTTTTAGTAATACCTTGTGTTCGAATATTGGTATTCGTACCTCTTAACATTTCACGAAATTCCACACGTGTAAATTTGGTATTTAACGATGTTTTAAATCCAGCTACAGGGCATTTAAATACCATACCACCGTCATCTGCAGTATAGAAATATTTATTATTTTGATATTTGTTATTAATTTCAGCTACCGTGATGTTTAATGCTGTTCCGTCACCTTCATCTTCTGGAATACTTAGATTCCATGTAGATAAATCAAAATTTTCTGAAGGTGCTGCATCAGGATCTAAACCATCAGGAGTATCATCTGGTTCTTGGGGTTCTTGAGGTTCTTCAACAGTCATTTCTTCCTCAGTTGTAGTTTCTTCTGAACTACAGCTGTATAACATTACCAAAGAACATATAGTAAATACTATTGGTGCATATCTTTTCATTTTTCTTTTTTTGTAGCAATTAAATTTTATACTAATATAAACAACAAAAATGCAACAATTAATATGCCAGAATTATATTTTTAATTCAGCTACAAAAACAGTAATCGCCTTTCCTTTGATTTGAACATTATAATCTTGCATCGCTACTTCTAAAACACCACCTCTTTCCGAAATTTGATGAGACGTCATTTGTGTTCTCCCCAACCTGCTAGACCATAAAGGTGTTAAAGCACAATGCGCAGAACCTGTTACAGGGTCTTCGTTAATTCCTGATTGTGGTACAAAACAGCGTACTACAAAATCGACGTCTTGATGTTTTCCTTCGGAAGTCACTATTAAATGTCCTAATCCATGTGATGTTAAAGCAGCAAAATCGGGATTACAATTTTCTATGTCGTCTTGATGTTCAGCTATGGCAACCACCCAATTATCATCACTTTTATAAAATGCTATCGGTTCAAAACCAACGATATTCTTAAATGCATTTGGAACATCCATTTTTGACAAACTATATTGCGGGAATGTCATGACAATATCATTACCTGCTTTAGAAATCTCTAAATTTCCACCTTTCGCTTTAAACTGAATCAATTCATCAGTAGATTTTATACCGAGCTGATAAATAATATGTGCCGAAGCTAGCGTTGCATGACCACATAATGGAATCTCAACAGTTGGCGTAAAAAATCGGATATCGAAACCATCAGAGTTTGGTGCCACAAAAGCAGTTTCAGATAAATTCATTTCTCCTGCCATACTTTGCATAAATGCTTCTGAAGGTAAATCATCAAGAATCATTACACCCGCCGGGTTTCCTTTAAATGCCTTATCTGTAAAAGCATCAACTTGGTATATTATTTTGTTGTTTATCATTGTATTATCCTAATGCTTGTTTAATATCAGCTATAATATCGTCTACATGTTCCAATCCTACTGAAACACGTACCATACCATCAGTAATACCTGCAGCAGCTTTCACCTCAGCCTCAACTTTGGCATGTGTAGTACTTGCAGGATGTGTCACAATAGTTCGTGTATCTCCCAGATTTGCAGATAGCGAACACATTTTAATCGCATCTAAAAATGCCCTACCGCCATCTAAACCACCTTCCACTTCAAAAGCCACAATATTGCCGCCCAATCTCATCTGTTTTTTTGCAATCTCATATTTAGGATGCGATTTTAAAAATGGGTATTTCACCCATTTCACTTTAGGGTGATTCCCTAAATACTCCGCTAGTTTCAGTGCATTTTCACAATGCTTATCCACACGAATAGCCAATGTTTCTAGAGATTTTGATAACACCCAAGCATTAAACGGACTCATAGAAGGTCCCGTCAATCTCGAGAATAAATAGATTTCGCGAATCAACGCCGCCTTACCAACCGTAATACCTCCAAGTACACGCCCTTGTCCGTCCATTAATTTAGTCGCAGAATGAATCACTAAATCTGCACCATATTTAATCGGATTTTGCAAATAAGGCGTCGCAAAGCAATTATCAATCACTAATAATACATCATACTTTTTACAAATACCACTTAAATACTCCAAATCCAAAACATCAACACCAGGATTCGTTGGTGTTTCTGCATAAATAAATTTGGTATTCGGTTTGATTAAACTTTCTACAGTTTCAACATCGTTAATACTGAAATACGAACACTCAATATTCCACTTCGGAAAATATTTGGTAAATAAGCCATGTGTTGCTCCAAATACAGAACTGCAGGACACCACATGATCGCCTGCATCTAACAATGTTGCAAACGTTGAAAATACGGCAGCCATACCGCTAGCAAATGCAAAACCTGCTTCTGCGCCTTCCATGGCGCAAACCTTGTCTACAAATTCATTAACGTTAGGATTACTATAACGGCTATATAAATCACGTTGCTTTTCTTCAGCAAACGATGCTCTCATATCTTCCGCATCATCAAAAACAAATCCTGACGTTAAATATAAGGGTGTAGAGTGCTCTGAAAACTGAGATCTTTCACTCTGTATCCTTATCGCTTCTGTTTCAAATTTTTTATCGCTCACTTTTATTTTTTTTATCTTCAATTCTTTTAAACCTTTCTACACTTAAAACAATAATAGAAGGTAAATTACTTCTTAATTCTTTTGATAACTTAGTGTAAAAATTTATGTGTCCAATTAACCTATCTTCAATTTCATTATTATCACCTCTTTTTAAGCCAAATAACAACCCCCAAATTCTATGAGTCAATTCATTTGACCATTTCAAAGACTCTATCTTTTCAACAGAGGAGGTATCCGGGTCGCTCCAAAAACACCTATTCATAACTATGATTTCAGAAAGAAATAATTCTAAAAACTTTATCTTTTCTTTATCCGACTTTAAAGAAAACCATTTAATTACTTGACTAAAAGTCATCAATTTATATGCTTGCTCAACCGCAAAATATCTCCAAAAACACCACGAGCCGTCACCTCAGCACCAGCTCCTGCTCCTTGAATCACAATCGGTTGTTCTCCATAACTCTCTGTAAATATTTCAAAAATAGCATCAGACCCTTTTACGTGTCCCAAAGTGCTGTCTTCTGGAATAGATACCAATTTTACTTCTAAATTCCCTTTGTCTTGAGATAAATCTCCAGATAAATCACCAACATATCGTAACACATGCCCTTCATCTTGGTCATCCTTTAGCTTTTGATATTCCGCGTCTAAAACATCTAATTGAGACAAAAAGTCTGCAACAGAAATATCTCTATACGCTTCCGGAATCAAATTCAAAACTTCAACATCTTCAAACTCGTTTTGCAAATCTAATTCTCTCGCTAGAATTAACAGCTTTCTTGCCACATCATTTCCTGAAAAATCTTCACGAGGGTCTGGTTCTGTAAAGCCCTTATCCACCGTTTCTTGAATAATTTCACTAAACGGTTTGTCTTCCACAGAAAAATTATTGAATAAATAACTTAAGGTTCCTGAGAATACCCCACGAATTCGTGTAATATTTTCTCCAGATTCATGTAATAACTTAATCGTATCTATCAGTGGTAACCCAGCACCAACCGTGGTTTCATATAAATATTGTTTGTTATTATTTTCAAGCTGAACTCGTAATTCCTTATAAAAATCATGAGATACCGTATTGGCAACTTTATTTGAAGACACTAAATCGAAACCAGCTTCAATCAACGGAATATAATTCTGGTAAAACTCAGAGCTCGCCGTGTTATCCACTGCAATTAAATTTTCTAAATGATGGTTTTTAGCATATGTGATAATATCTTCAATAGAACTTTTATAAGAACTCGACTTAATTGCACTCTCCCAATCTGCAGTAACACCATTTTTATCCAACACTAACTTTCTAGAATTGGCAATAGCAAATACATTCAGGTTAATACCTTTTCGCTTTTCAATATCATCTTTCGATTTTAAAATCTGATTTATTAAAGCACCTCCAACGCCACCGTGACCAAAAATGGCAATATTTATCTTTTTCGAAATTCCGAAAACTTCACCATGAATCACATTTACAGCTTTATGCAATTGCGATTTTTTAACCACCAAACTCACGTTTTTTCCTGTGACTGTATTATTGAAAAGTAATGGTGTAATTTGATTTTTAATTAAGGCATTAAATGGTTTGTGGAACGAACTCAATTCAATTCCCACAATTGAAATGACCGCAACATCATCAACCACATCAATTTTATTCACATCTTGAGAATAGAAATCACTTTCAAACTCACGTTCCAAAGCAATAACAGCTTGAGTCGCTTGGTCAGCATCAATAATCAATCCGATGCCTCTTTCCGAAGACCCTTGAGACACAATACTTACACTAATACCATGTTGGCTTAACGCTCCAAAAATTCGTGCATCCACACCAATTTTTCCGAGTAAACCACGACCTTCTAAATTCAACAACGCTACATTATCTAAAATAGATAATGATGTTACTTCCTTAGTACTTGGTTTTGCTGTAATAAGTGTGCCTTCGTCATCAGCATTAAACGTATTTAATATTCTTAAATTGATATTTTTTTCAACTAATGGAATGATGGTTTTTGCATGCAATACCGAAGTCCCAAAATTTGCCAGTTCATTCGCTTCACTAAAAGACAGCTCTCTAATTTGTTTTGCATCAGGGACCAAACCAGGATCAGCAGTGTAAATTCCGCTAACATGCGTATAATTTTGCAATTCTTCGGCATCTAAAAAGTTAGCTAATAACGCTGCAGTGTAATTACTGCCGTTACGCCCTAAAGTGGTGGTTTCATTTTTCAAATTAGATCCGATAAAACCAGTCACTACATTTACGACATCTTTGTGCTTGCCAAAATAAGCTTGTGTATTTTCTTTAGACAGTTTGGACAATGGCTGTGCATTACCAAAGGCTTCATCAGTTTTTATCAGCTCTCGCGCATCAGTAGCTTTTGCTTTAATACCATGCTCATTTAATAAACTAGTCATTAGCTTTACGGACAACAATTCACCTTGCGCCAAAATATTATCCTTGGTCTTTTTACTATAATCGCGCAATAGACTCACACCCTCAAACAGTTGATCTAACACTGAAAACTCTTCAGAAAAATCAATCGTTTTCAAAGGCGCAATTTGATACGCTTTAAAGGCTTCTAAATCCTCTTGATATGCTTCTCCTTTTAAAGCTTTATTTAAAATGGCTTCTAAATCATCAGTTGCTGAACCCCTAGCCGAAACCACAACAGAAATTCTATCGCCAGCTTCAACCTTATTTTTAATAATTGAAAGTACAGTATCCAAGCCTTTTCCATTGGCTAAAGATTTCCCTCCAAATTTTAATACTTTCATACGTTTTCTTTTAGAATGTGGCACAAAAATGCCTTCTACAATTTTTTCCAGTTGATCATACTCCATTAAAAATGCATCATGCCCATGCACAGAATGAATTTCATTATACGTCACATTCGGATGCGTTAATGCCAACTGTTTATGCGTTTCTCGATTTTCTTCAGCAGTAAAAAACAAATCAGAATCTACACCTACAATATGGATCTTAGCTTCAATATTTTCAAGCACGTTAAAGTTACTCGCCCTCCCCTTTGTAACATCAATGCTTTTTAACAATTGATTCATCAATTTATAGGCAGACAACTGAAAACGTTCCTGCAACTTCTTACCGTGATGCAACAACCAACTCTCTACATTAAAAATCTCTAAATCATCATTTTTAGAACGCTGAAAACGCTCTTTAAACGACTCAGGCGTGCGGTAACACAACATCGCATGCATCCGCGCGTCATGCACAGGATGTTTAGAATTTAATAAAAACTGTTCTTGAATTTGGCAATTGGCAATCAACCAATCTGTCGATTTCCAATCCGTCGCCACAACTATTAAATTTTCGGTAAAATCTGGTTGCAATACAGCCATTTCCCAGGCAATGCCACCACCTAACGACCCGCCAATGGTAGCAAATAATTTACTCGTATTTAGTGCTTTTAAGCCTTTTAAAAATAATTTTGCCACATCGCGTGCCACAAAATCTTTATAATTATCAATCACAAAACCATCAAAACCATTTCCAGGAATATTAAATGCCAAAATGGTATACAATTTTGTATCAATCACTTTTCCATCACCAATCAAATCTTTCCACCAGCCATTGTCGCCAGCTACTTCACTATTTCCCGTTAGTGCATGATTCACAAGAACAATTGGTGCACTTCCCAAAACTTTACCAAACACTTGGTAACTCAATTGTATTTCAGGATTAAGCACACCACTTTCTGTGGTGTAATTCTCAATGGTAATATGTTGCAATTTGTGTTTCAATCTATTTTTTTATTTGGGCGTTACCCTATCGGGTCGAGCTAGGAGTTTATCCTGAGCGCAGTCGAAGGACTATATCTTTTTGCTATTATGGCTTCGAGAACCTCAGCCACCAATACCAAAAAGGATGCCGCTTCTATCCCTAACGCGCGCATATCCGCCAAATTCATTTTCAAACTATAATGCCATAATGCCTTTATATCTTTGCAAACGCTTGTTTTAAATCTGCTTTTAAATCCTCTATATCTTCAATACCAACAGACAATCTAATTAAGTCTGTAGAAACTCCAGCCGAAGCTTGTTCCGCTTCATCCAATTGCTGATGTGTTGTACTTGAAGGATGAATAATCAATGATTTTGTATCACCAATATTAGCCAACAAAGAAAATATTTGAGTTTCATCTGCTATAGTTTTTGCTGCATCAAAACCACCTTTATGTCCAAATGTAACAATACCGCTTTGGCCTTTTGGTAAATACTTTTTAGCCAACGCATTATACTTACTACTTTCTAATCCAGGATAATTTACCCAAGCCACTTCATCTTGCGCTTCTAACCATGTTGCTAATTCCAACGCATTTTCACTGTGTTGCTTTATCCTAACAGGTAATGTTTCTAAACCTTGGATGATGTTGAAAGCGTTAGTCGGACTCATAGCACCTCCAAAATCTCTTAAACCTTCCAAAATTAATTTAAAAGTATAAGATGCTGCACCTAAGGCTTCATGATATTTTAAACCGTGATAACCAGCTGAAGGTTCTGTAAACTCTGGAAATTTACCGTTTGCCCAATTAAAAGTCCCTGCATCAATAATGGCACCTCCTAAAGACGTTCCTTGTCCGCCAATATATTTTGTTAGCGAGTGAATTACAATATTCGCCCCATGCTTAATCGGATTCAACAATGCAGGTGTTGCTACAGTATTATCTACTATAAATGGCACACCAGCTGCTTTTGAATGTTCAGCAATAGCCTCTAAATCTAACACATCCAATTTAGGGTTTCCTAAAGATTCTACAAAGAATGCTCTGGTATTATCTTGTACAGCCTCTGCAAAATTATCAGGATTTGATGCATCTACAAACGTAGTTGTAATGCCTAATCTTGGAAGTGTAACACTTAATAAATTATAGGTGCCGCCATACAAACTACTTGAAGCTACAATATGGTCACCCGATTTTAAAAGTGTTAATAATCCTGTTGAGATTGCCGCTGTACCAGAAGCAAATACTACAGCACCAATGCCGCCTTCAACCGCTGCCAAACGCTCTTGTAAAATTTGATTGGTTGGATTATTTAAACGTGTATAGATAAACCCTAATTCTTGTAATGAAAATAGGTTTGCCGCATGGTCAGAATTATTGAACACGTAAGACGTCGTTTGATAAATTGGTACTGCTCTTGCGCCACCATTTGTTGTTACATCGTGCCCTGCATGTAATGCATTTGTTGCTAATTTTTGATCGCTCATTTTTCTAATATTTTTGAATTAATAAATTAAACCAAAAGCCAAATAAGCTTCTAACGAAGCGTACTTAATAGAAAAATGTTATGAAGAAGTATTAAAATTACCTGAAGCAATTTTTTTGGGGTTATCTATCCAAACACCGATAAATGAATCGAGTTTAAGTAGAATTTAGCACCTTCTTTAATAAGTTTAAAGGGTTGCTAAGGCTTCACGGGGTCTAATCCCTCCACCTTTCTTGATAACATTTCAATAAGTGTTTTAACTTTGTGAATGCAAATATTCGTTCAGAAAAAGTTAATATCCAAATTTTTGGGAAACTATTTTTGTTTTGATCTCATTTTTGAATGCATCTAATAGTTGATTTTGTAGAAACTTTCTTCTACCTTCGTTTAACGAGTGATAAAAAATATAAAAACAAACAAAACTTCTGCATAGCCGTCCAAAATGGATTATAACGCGGAATAAACATACGCTTATAAACTAGTTGTACCCAATTTGAGAAATGCAGAAAACAGATGAATATATAGCGAAAAGATTAAAGTGGAAAGCTGGAAAACACAGCATTCCGACTGAATACTCATTCTTGTTCGAAAGTTTGTCTTCCGAAGACCAAAAATATTACTTGGGATTATTTAAAAATCACTCTATTGAAATTCCTGTTCTGATATTTACACAACCTAAAAATGACAAGTGGACTATAATTGCTACTCGGAAAATAATTTGGGGCGAATATGACAAATTTAAAAGTCTACCAATTAGTGAAATAAAAGAAATGCGACCACAATCATTGGTTGAAATTAGTGAAACTGGAAAAGCAACAAGAGAACAAATAAAAAAAGCTGAATGGGACGAATTGACCATCACTAATCTGAATTCTGAAAAGTTTGTTATTCCTGCATTTAAAGGTTCTGACTTTTTTGCAATGTGGAACATTTTATTAATGAATCAACAATTAAATCGTAAATAAAAACTGGGTACAACAATGGCTATAGTTAATTCGGGTTTTGGCGCTTAATCCAAAGTTTAAGCATATTTGCGAAGTCCGCCAAATCTTTTGATTTAGCTTTAAAAAAAGAAAAGATAAAACAAAATAAAAAGTTTTGGCTAAGTGCTTAATCGAAAGTTCACTACTTTTAATTCCCGTACTAACCATAGCCGAGACGTTGGCAACAATTTCACAACCCAATAAATAATTCTAATGAAAGTAAAATATTTCCTTTACCTACTAATAATAAGCTATATCACTAAAATAGCAATAGCAATCTTCGAAGACTTTATTGTAGAAGTATTTATTATTGATTTAAATATTGAACCTATTACATTAGGCTTATATACTGGAATTCCCAGATTATTAATCTTGATATCAGTCATTGGGTTAATTTTTAAAATTTATAGATACCATAATAAAGAAGATTTTTTAAATTCTTAAATTGAATCTATTAATATATGATAAAACACATCAAAATATTAGCTCTTTTTTTGACTTTATCTTCTTGCGGACAAAGTGCAAATAAAATGAAAACACCAGAAAATGCCAATGAAATGATTGTGGAATTCATAGCAAAGAAAAAGTTTATTGAACAACCATATCCGAATTTCTACCCTGGAATTGCGGATGAAAAAATGCGCCCGATTTTTACAAAGAAAATTAATAGTATTGCGTCTGACTTTAAAAGAGTAGCGGAATCTAAAAATCCAACTGACAAAAAATATCAAGAGAAAATTGGAATTGGACTTTCAAGATTTGCGAACGTTTATATGGAATTGGACACCGAAGACAGAGAAAGAGTTTGCACATACATTGAGGAATTAATGGACATTGTCGGACTGGAAAGTTCTAACGGACAGCTGAATAAATTTATGTACGGTTTTGACCCGAACGAAATGACTGATAAAAATTAAAAAACTGTTGCCAACACCGTGTATAATTAATTGCTTGGGCAATTGCATACTTGGAAAATTCCTTCGGAATTTTCTTTCATTCGTTTTTGTTTGCTAAATTAGTTGCTTAAACACGCAACTAACCATACACAAACACGTTGTAGCCAATTTTAGAAATGAGCAATAAAGGAAAAAGACATAACAAAAGGTGGTTGATTTCACGACTTAAAACTTCGGGAAGTAAAAGACGATATGTGAATGATGGAGACTACGCATAGCTAAACGTTGTGTACAATTATGAGAAACATCCTGCTTATCATTTTCATTTCAGTTTCAACTTCGAGTTTTTCGCAAGTCAAAATTGATACATCTGTGATTAAGTCAATAAGATATGAATGGAAGTTGGATAAGAAAAAAAACGACTCAACCCTGAATCAAATACTGACTGAATACAAAAGCGGAATTTATAAAGAAGAGTTTACTGACTTCAAAAAAGAACATCACGAATATCCTTTCATTAATATTTTCGAATCAAAATATGGCAAACTAAATAGAGAATATAAATCAAGTTTAAAAATCCATTTTTGGTCAGTTGGAAATGGTCTTCAAAAAAATTATTATGATGAATTTGGAAACCTTGATAGTATTTACTCAAATTACAATAAAGACACACTAAGAGAATGGAAATATAGTATTAAAAAAGAATATCGCCGAAAAGGAAAACTTAAATACCTGATAAACAAAGAGAATAATAAAGAATTGTATTATTATAATTTTTTTGGTAATCTAAAAAAGATTGAACTTTATAAAGATTCTATCCTCTATGAAATAAGTAATTATAAAAAAGGATTATTAGTCAGCCAAGTTTATCCGACAAGAATAAAATACAGAAGAAAGTTTACTTATGAATATGATAAAAAAGGACGGATTATAAAAAGGGATGACAACGATTATGATTTCCATCGGTACCAATACAATGAATTTGGATTAAGTAAAATAGAGAAGATTTATAAAAAAAAGAATGCAATAATGGAATATAAAGTATTCATTTATGACAAAAATGGGATACTAAAAAGGAAAAAAGAATTCGGCAGAAATGACAAATTGAAAGACGAATTTGTTTATGAATATAAATAACTGTACACAACACAGTATAAAAATAATTGCTATTTTATGCTTAACCAAAAGTCGTTGCACTTTTGTTACGTCTGATTTTCCTGCGGAAAATCCTCGCACACAAAGCCGCAACTATTCTTATACATAAACGTTGTACCTAATAATAAATCAGAACGCAAGATTTAATGAAAATATTAGAGAAAACTAAAGAATACTCTATTCGAAAACATAAAAATGTAAATCACAAATACGACGCATACGATTACGATTTTCATTTAAATATGGTGTTTGAGATCGCAAAAAAATTCATCTATATAGTAGAGCCAAGTGAACAAGAAAATGTATTGTCTGGATGTTGGGTTCACGATATAATTGAAGATGCAAGAGAGACTTATAATGATGTTAAAAAAGAAACAAATGAAACTATAGCTGAACTTGCTTACGCTTTAACAAATGAGAAAGGTCGAAACAGAGCCGAAAGAGCGAATGACAAATACTATAAAGGAATTAGAGAGACTAAGAATGCGTCATTTATTAAGTTTTGTGATAGAATTGCAAATGTGACACATTCAAAAAACAATCGTTCTCGAATGTTTGATAAATATAAGGATGAAAACGAGGATTTTATTACAAAAATATATGTTCCTGAATGTGAAGAAATTGCGGAACATTTAAAGGAATTATTCAAAGAAAAGTATTAAGCACAATTGCAACTGAAATGGATAAACTCAATTTTAGTATATCTTTAAGAGAAAAAGGTCTTGATTCGCAAAGCATAAAAAAGAAAATGCAAGAAAAGGGTTTTGATGATTCTGAAATCCAGTATTATTTAAAAAAATCAGATGAAATATTTCTTAATCAATCCTTTCAATATCAGAAATACAAATCGAAGGGTAAAACTAATAAAACCCTTAAAACGTTAGTTCTGACTTTAAGCCTGATCCTTTTAATTGCTGTGTTTTTCGGGTACGCAAGCATAGGACTAATTGGACTATTCATATTATTGGGTCTAATTAGATATAGTTCCTTTTAAAATTAAAAAAACATTGGTATCTAAATACAAATATGAATAGCCTAAAATCTATAGTTGAGAACGAATATGTTCCCATATCAGCTTTTGTTGAGTTAAATAAGCTTCCTACAATTGACTCAATAAATAGTTACACGAGCGATAAGGAACACACAAATGAAATTATTCAATATTTGAACTGGAAAAAATCACCAAATGAACTGGTTACATTTTGTAGAGCGGTTTGTGAAACGCACATTCCTAAAAAATTTGATTTTCTAATTGACTTATTAGATGAAAATGGAGGAATTAATGTAAACGCAATTATTACCCATGCTCTTTGGAATGGATTTATTCCACTAAATTTTATTGATTTGGGATATAAAACTATTACAATAATCAAATTTAATAATGGAATACCAGAACGTTTAAACTCCTTGAAAGAAATGGATAAGGCTGACTTTAAATCAAGGTTTGCTTTATGCTCTAAATTAAATAAGGAAGAAATAATAGCGGATTTAAAAAACTGTAACTAACAAAGACTATAATTCATTGCGGCGGAATTTTATACTAAAAATTCCCATATTTAAATCATCGCTTGGTTCTAGTTGAATGATCCTAACGGACAATTCCACAACGAAGCCATAACCCAACCGTTAAACAAACTTCAAAAAAATCACTTTAGTATTGTAAAAGCACCAACCAAAACAAATACACCCGCACAAGGGATTGCAACGGCATCCTTTTTGGTATTGTTGGCTGAGGTTCTCGAAGCCATAATACCAAAAAGATATAGTGGAAAGCCCGACCCTTTGGGTTGCGCCCAAAAAACTAAGCCAGTGTTTGTAAAAACTTATTGCGAATAATTTCGCCAATGGGCTTACTTTGAATTTTAGATTCTAACCAGGAAATAATGTCTAAATACAAAAAGGCACGGCTTTGATAGGGATCGTTTTCAAACTCTTTTAGTTTCTTGTGTAGTTTGATGAACTCGCCTTTTACTTCGTGAGGATAAATATCGCCCAACCCTCTTAAGAATTTGATAAATTCACGTTGTACCTCGTACAAATCTTCCATTTTAATTAGGAACTTGTAGGTGCTTCTGATGAGTACATCTAAGTTGTAATCTAGTCCAGCTTCGTAATGAGCTACCAGATTTAAAATTCTAGAAAAACACAGCAAATCTTCGCGCATTTGCAAGGATTTATTACTGATAATTTTGTCTAAATAATAGATGCATTTTCTACTCTCTCCTGCCCCAAAATACATACTAGCTATTTTGTAATAAAATACCATAATATGGTGTTCGTCAATACGGTTATTGTAGTTTTTTAATGCTTCTAAAACTTCATCGATTAAGGGCAAACCTTCAACAAAACTGCCTTCTATAAAGTGTAAATTGAATTTGTTGTTATAGATGTATAAGAATGCTAAGGCTTCATTATTATCATCTAGGGGAAACCATTTTTCTTCAGTAATACCTTCGAGTTTAGATAGGGTATCTTTAAATTTATCGTGCCGACGTAGGTAAAATAAAGCCTCTAACAAATAGTGATTGCCCCTTAAGAAAAAGACGGGATTTAGTACAATCATATCTTTATTGTTATAGAATAAATTCACCCATCTTGAGGCATATTTATAACAGGATAAGAAATCTACTGTTAAAAAACTGTACCATAATTTAGCTTTGTAAAGCCATAGTTTTTCCCGAAAACCTAGTTTGTTAATATCGTATTTTGGAAGCCGGTCATGATAATATTTATCGATAATTTGAAATTCTTCATCATTTTTTACATAGCCCGTTTTTAAAAACAAGCCATATAGTTGTAGCGATAAATTAGAAAGTTTACTTGCTAAAACATTTTGCAAACTCAAGGTTTTGGCTTGAATGGTTAGCTCGTCTGCACGATTACTGATACTTCGTGTAATGTACTGTGATTCAATTATTTTTTCTAGCTCTACAATTTCGTAAGCTACATTTTTCTCTTCGTTAGAAATAGCTAATGCTTTTGCTTTATCTAGAATTTTTAAACTCTGTTTATACAGGCCTTTATGGTATAAAATTGTAGCAAAATCTAACTGCTCTCGAATTTGAATTCTAATATCTTGATGTGATGGATTTAAGCGCAAACTAATTAAAATTTGCTTGTACAAATGTGCTTTTAGATTTGACAATTGTTGCTTCTTTACAATACCTTTTTTTAGAATTGCAGCTTCATCATACTGCTTCAACTTATCCATAATATTGAAGAGCATCAGAAATTTAGAGTCTTCATTTACCCCCAATCGACCAACGTATAATTTGAACTGGCGCTTTTCAGATTTTGAGAGCGATTTTACCAGAACAAATAAATTATCTTTTTGCGCTTTTGTCATAGTCATAAAACCAGATGTAAAAAACTGATTTTTAGATATTTAAATCAACCATCTATAAGTTAAACATCGTAAAAAAAATGAGATGGATAGTAGCTTTTACGAAACCAAAATATAAATTCGTGTAACAATAAGAAAATATATTCTAATAAATGTCTGATAATCACGTTCAAATTTTTGATACTACCCTGAGAGATGGAGAGCAAGTCCCTGGCTGTAAACTAAATACAGACCAGAAATTAATTATTGCGGAACAGCTTGATAAATTGGGAGTAGATATCATTGAGGCTGGCTTTCCCGTCTCAAGCCCTGGCGATTTCAAATCAGTCGAGGAAATATCTAAAATAGTAAAAAATGCAACAGTTTGTGGACTTACCAGATCTGTTGAAAACGATATAAAAGTTGCTGCTGAAGCTCTCAAATATGCTAAACTACCAAGAATTCACACTGGTATTGGTACTTCAGAATCTCACATAAAATTCAAATTTAAATCTACACAAGAAGATATCATCGAGCGCGCTGTAAAAGCTGTAAGTTATGCTAAATCTTTTGTAGAAGATGTTGAATTTTATGCAGAAGATGCTGGTAGAACCGATAATGAATATCTTGCACGTGTGTGTGAAGCTGTTATAAAAGCTGGTGCTACGGTATTGAATATTCCTGACACTACGGGCTATTGTTTGCCTAGTGAATACGGTGCAAAAATTAAATATTTAAAAGAAAACGTAAAAGGTATTGATAAAGCTATTTTATCATGCCATTGCCATAATGATTTAGGTTTGGCTACTGCCAATTCCATTGAGGGTGTGATTAATGGTGCACGCCAAATAGAATGTACCATTAACGGTATTGGAGAGCGTGCAGGAAATACAGCGCTAGAAGAAGTTGTAATGGTTTTAAAACAACATCCTTACCTAAACTTAGATACTCAAATTCAAACAGAAATGTTATACGGCATTAGTCAATTAGTTTCTGATAGTATGGGTATTTATACGCAACCAAATAAAGCTATTGTGGGTGCAAATGCATTTGCACATAGTTCTGGGATTCACCAAGATGGCGTGATAAAAAATCGTGAAACATACGAAATTATGGATCCTAAAGATGTTGGCGTTACCGAATCTGCAATTGTATTAACTGCAAGAAGCGGTAGAGCTGCTCTAGCGTATCGTGCTAAAATTGTGGGTTACGAATTAACCAAACTACAATTAGACGAGGTATATACTAAGTTTTTAGAATTTGCAGATCAGAAAAAAGAAATTGATGATAACGATATTCACCAAATTGTAGAATCTACGACGGTGTATAAAGAAATAGCTTCATCTTAACATTTAAACCATGAAATTAAACATTGCTGTTTTACCAGGTGATGGCATAGGACCAGAAGTAACTGCCGAGGCAGTCAAGGTGCTAAAAGCTATTGGTTTGGCATTCGAGCATACTTTTAATTTTCAATATGGTTTGGTAGGTGCAGCTGCAATTGATAAAACCAATAACCCGCTTCCAGAAGAAACCATCACACTTTGCGAAAATACCGATGCTGTTTTATTTGGAGCGATTGGAGATACAGCTTACGATATTGACCCTAATGCTAAAGTACGTCCAGAACAAGGACTTCTAGGTATCCGCAAAGCACTGGGCTTACACACTAACATCCGCCCTGTGATTGCTTATGAGGATTTATTAAACAAATCTTCATTAAAAGTAAAACAGATCAAAGACACCAATATTCTTATTTACAGAGAACTAACTGGTGGTATTTATTTTGGGGAACGTACATTGAGTGAAGATGGTAATACCGCATCTGATCTATGTGAATATCACCGCTATGAAATAGAGCGTATTGCACATGCGGCTTTTAAAGCAGCACAATCGCGAAAACAAAAAATCACTTTAGTAGACAAAGCTAATGTTTTAGAAAGTTCTCGTTTATGGCGTCGTGTGGTACAGGAATTGGCAACCCAATATCCAGATGTAAGACTAGATTATATGTATGTTGATAATGCTGCGGTAGAACTCATTAAAAATCCTAGACAGTTTGATGTTATTCTTACTGAAAACATGTTTGGAGACATCTTATCAGAAGAAGCCAGCGTTATTGTAGGTTCTATTGGACTATTGGCCTCAGCCTCTCTTGGAGATACATATGCTATGTTTGAGCCCATTCATGGTGCCTATCCCATAGCCAAAAATAAAGGTATTGCTAACCCTATAGCTTCCATTTTGTCAGCGGCCATGTTATTAGACCATTTCAATTTGGCTGATGAAGCTGCACTGGTACGCGAAGCTGTAGATAAGTCGTTGAAATTACACATCACCACACCCGATTTAAACACCAAATACGATAATATTTCTACCAGCAAAGTGGGCGATTTTATAGAAGATTTTATAAATAATCCAGAAGAAACCAATCTAAACTTTACTAATATTCACCTAGGACAATCCACCATTATTTAATTATTTGAATTAGTCAACAATACAATTAAATACCAAACTAAACTTTAAGGAGACGTCCGAAAACAAGAGCCCAATTCTAGGGCTCTTGTTCTTTTTCATATTTAAAATTAGTAAGGATACACAAATTAACTTTTAGTACATTTGAAAATAAGCTTTAGAGAAAACACATGGAAATTTTAGGAATAGATATTGGAGGCTCAGGTATGAAAGGTGCTCTTGTAAATATAGAAACTGGTAAACTAATAACTGAACGCTTTAGAATTCCAACGCCACCGTCTCGTAAACCTGAAGACATGGCTAAGGTATTTAAAGATATCGTAAGCCACTTTGAGTATGACGGCCCCATTGGATGCGGTTTTCCTACTATCATAAAACATGGCGTATGTAAATCTGTGAGTAATCTTAATAAAGCATGGCTAAATTTAGATACTCAGAAACTATTCTCAGAGGCTTGCGGATTACCAGTAACTGTTATAAACGATGCTGATGCTGCTGGATATGCTGTTATGAATTATGGTATTGGTAAGAACGAACAAGGATTAGTACTTATGATAACCGTTGGCACAGGTATAGGAAGTGGTGCTTTTTTTAATGGTACATTGATTCCTAATTCTGAACTCGGACAAATACCCTACAAAAAACATAAAAAAATAGAGCATTGGACCGCCGATTCTATAAGAAAAAAAGAAAACCTCAGCTTTGCTGAATGGGGAAAACGATTAAATATCTTCTTAGAATTAGTAGACGTTATTGTTTGTCCAGACTTAATTATACTTGGTGGAGGTGTCTCCAAGGATTTTAAAAAGTATGAAAAACACATAAAAATTGAAACACCCGTAAAACCTGCTTCTTTAGGCAATCATGCAGGAATTATTGGTGCTGCTGCAGCAGTATCTGTCAATACTATAAAATAATTACAAAGCCCATTGTACTTATTAAGATGATTTAGGAAACTTATCGCGAATCTTATCCAAACACAAATTATGAATACTCCCAACATGTGTATGCTCTTTTGATGTATCTGGTACATAGGTACCATCTTGTACTTGACCTCCAATTTTTTGATAAGCTTCTCTAAAACTTTGTCCTTCTACAACCAAAGTATTAATATTATCAACTGTAAAGAGATACTTATATTTATCATCATGAATGTCAATGTCTTTCACAATAATTTGTTGAATAGAATAATTGAAAATATCAAGAATATCCTTTAACTCTTCAAAAGCAGCAATCATATTTTCTTTTAATAATTGAAAATCCCTATGATATCCACTTGGCAAATTATTGGTAATTAATACCATTTCTGATTGTAGTGCTTGGATTTTATTGCATTTACCACGAATCAATTCAAATACATCAGGATTCTTTTTATGAGGCATAATACTACTGCCTGTAGTTAACTCATCTGGAAAAGAGATAAACCCAAAATTCTGACTCATATACAAACAGGTATCCATAGCAAAACGTGCTAGAGTATTACTTAAACCACCCAAAGCTGCAGCTATAGTTCGCTCATTTTTACCTCGTCCCATTTGAGCAGCTACTACATTATATTTTAAAGTAGCAAATTGCATTTCTTTGGTTGTCAACTCCCTATCAATGGGGAATGAGCTTCCATAACCTGCTGCTGAACCTAATGGATTTTGATCCACCGTTTTTAATGCAGCGTTTAACATGTAAACATCATCAATCATTAATTCCGCATAGGCTGAAAACCATAATCCGAATGATGACGGCATAGCAACTTGCAAGTGTGTATATCCTGGTAAAACTTTGTCCTTGTAGGTTTCTGCTAAATCTAAAAGCGTATCAAATAAGGTTTTTGTTTTAGTTTGAATCCCTTTTAAATTCTCTTTATAATATAAGTGACACGCCACTAAAACCTGATCGTTTCTAGAGCGTGCTGTGTGGATTTTTTTTCCAACATCGCCTAAAGATTTCGTTAATTCAAATTCAATTTTGGAATGTACATCTTCGAATTGGGCATCAATTTCAAAAGTTTGGTCTTCTATTTGGCTAGCCAAAACATCCAGACCTCCCAACAGTTGATGTAACTCATCAGAAGTTAAAATTCCGATACTTTCTAACATCTTTGCATGTGCTTTAGATGCAATTACATCATATTTTGCTATATGGATATCTATTTCACGATCATTACCAACGGTGAAATTTTCTATTTTTTTATCTATTGATATGCCTTTGTCCCAGAGTTTCATTTCTTGAAAATGTTTATGTGTTTATGCGTTGATTTGTTTAGTTGAAAAGTTTTGTTTATTTCTGGTTCGATTAAACGAATACACAAATAAGCAATTCCACTTTTTAAGAAATTACCCGCTTCAACAATTCAACATATATTTTAATACCTTCTTCTATTTCATTTAAATAAATAAATTCATCTGCCGAATGCGATCGCGTACTATCTCCAGGGCCTAATTTTAAACTCGGACAAGACAGCACTGCTTGATCTGATAATGTAGGTGAACCGTAAGTTGTTCTTCCCATAGCAATTCCCGCTTTTACCAATTCATGGTCTATTGGAATTGATGATGAGTTTAGTCGTAAGCTACGCGGAGTAATACTTGTAACTGGTGCTTCTTTTTGTAAAATATCTGCAACTTCTTTATTAGTATAAGCGTCATTTACACGAACATCTATTACCAAACTTAAATCCGCAGGAACTGCATTATGTTGTTTCCCCGCGCTTATTTGACTTACAGTTAGCTTTACATCACCTAAAGCTTTAGAACTTTTTTCAAAGTTATAATCTTTAAACCATTGTAAAGCTTCTATTGATTTGTAAATCACATTATCATCGTTAGGGTGTGCCGCATGACTTGGTGTGCCTCTTAAAACAGCATCAAAAACGACTAAGCCTTTTTCTGCAACTGCTAAATTCATTAGAGTTGGTTCTCCAACGATAGCCACATCTACTTTAGGTATTACAGATAGCATGCTATTTAATCCATTTGGCCCGCTGCTCTCTTCTTCTGCGGAAGCAACAATAACTAAATTATATTTTAAATTCTCGTGATTGTAATAATGCGTAAAGGTAGCGATTAGCGATACTAAACAACCGCCTGCATCATTACTGCCTAAGCCAAATAATTTGCCTTCTTCTTCAATAGCTTTAAACGGATCTTTGGTATACGCAGAATTAGGTTTCACCGTATCATGGTGGGAATTCAACAACAAGGTCGGCTTACCTTCTTCAAAATGTTTATTGACTGCCCACACGTTATTTTTGGTACGTTTGTAATCGATATGATAGCGCTTAAACCAATCTTCTATATGCGCTGCAGTTTCATCTTCTTCTGAAGAAAATGATTGTGTCTCAATCAATTGCTTTAAAAGTAAAATTGCGTCTTCTGTTAGTTGCTCTATCATAAATACAAGGTAGTAAACTTTTGATTTTTATTACTTATTACGGATGGATTCCCAATAAAAACTCTTGAAACTCCATGCTCTATCGCATAAAAACAATTTTCTAATTTAGGCAACATCCCATCATGAAATGTCCCTTTTTGTTTTAAGCCTTGGTAGGTTGGAGAGTCCATATATTCAATCACAGAATCATCATTCTCAACTGATAGCAATACACCGTTTTTTTCAAAGCAATAATACAATTCTACATGATACAATTTTGAGAGTCCTATTGCCAATTCAGAAGCAATTGTATCTGCATTCGTATTGAATAATTGTCCGTTTTTATCATGGGTAATCGCACAAAACACTGGTGTAAAATCAGCTTCAATCAATTTATTTATAGATTGATGATTTACTTTTTTCACATCTCCTACAAAACCATAATCAATTTCTTTTACAGGGCGCTTTTCTGAATAAATACTATTAATATCAGCCCCCGTTAGGCCTATCGCATCAGTATTTAAACCTTGTAATTTAGCTACAATATTTTTATTAACCAGTCCACCATAAACCATCGTAATCACTTCTAAAGTATCCGCATCAGTAATACGCCTTCCATTAATCATGTTAGACTCAATACCGAGTTTAGATGCAATGTGAGTTGCACGTTTCCCGCCACCATGTACTAAAATCTTTTTGCCTTTTAATTTTGAAAAGCCTTCTAAAAATTTGGCTAAAGCTTCTGTATCTTCGATAACATTGCCACCTATTTTAACGATTGATAAATTTTCTTTAGACATTTTCTAAAATCTTTTTGAGCACTAATTGTGCTGCATAGGTTCTATTATTTGCTTGTTCAATCACTATAGAACTGTCTGTATCTAAAACAGCATCTTCAACAACTACATTTCGTCTAACAGGTAAACAATGCATGAATTTGGCATCACCAAGTTTAGCTTTAGTAATCATCCAATTAGGGTCGGTATTATTTACTTTTCCATAGTCTTCATAAGAGCTCCAATTCTTTGTATAAACAAAATCGGCATCCTTAAAAGCTTCTTCTTGATTGTGATATATAGGTGTATCCTTAGTAATTTCAGGATTTAAATTATAACCTTCTGGGTTAGCAATTACAAATTCCACATCCATTTTTTGCATCACCTGTACAAAACTATTTGCTACCGCATGCGGCAAGGCTTTTACATGAGGCGCCCAACTCAACACCACTTTTGGTTTTGCTACTTTTGCATGTTCTGAAATAGTCAAAGCATCGGTTAATCCTTGAAGCGGATGTCCTGTAGCGCTTTCCATATTTACAATAGGAACTGAAGCGTATGTTTTAAACGCATGCATCACTTGCTCACTTTCATCTTTGGCTTTATCTGTTAACGTTGGAAATGCTCTAACCGCAATAACATCGCAATATTGGGATACTACAGCAGCTGCCTCTTTTATATGTTCAGCAGTGTTACCATCCATAACGGTACCATCTCCAAACTCAATACCCCAAGCATCACCAGAAACGTTCATCACAATAGGATTCATTCCTAAATTTAAAGCTGCCTTTTGAGTGCTTAAACGCGTGCGTAAGCTGGAATTAAAAAATAACAAACCGATGGTTTTGTTTTTTCCTAGCTCAATATGTTTTAGTGCATTAGCCTTTAAAGTCTTGGCCTCTTCAATCCAAGAATTGATATCGTCTATATCGTGTATAGATGTGTAATGTTTCATTGTTTAAATATTACTATGATTGAGATTCTTCGCTTCGCTATGAATGACAAAATCATACTTCATTATTATGTTATTTTAGTAAACGGCACTTTATTTTCTATTGCATTCAAAATGAAATTATCTTCTAAACCGTTTAGAATCCATGTTTCTATGTTAGCTTTTTGTGTCACCTCAGCTGCTTCAATCTTACTTTGCATGCCACCGCTTCCATGTGATGATTTGGAACTCATTACCTCTGCATTTAATTGTTCAAAATCTGTTACTGTTTCAATGGTTTCAGGCTTTCCTCTTTCAATAGAACTTTTGGTATAAATGCCATTAGTATTCGTAGCAATAATAAATAAATCTACATCAAGCAATGATGCTGTTAACGCACCTAATTTATCGTTGTCACCAAACTTAATTTCATCTGTAGCAACTGTATCATTTTCATTAATGATTGGAATATAACTGTTGTTTACCAGTACATTAATCGTATTCATGATATTGGTTCTGCTATCTTCTTTTTCAAAATCTGAATAGGACAGTAAACATTGTGAACTCAATAAACCATATTCCCTAAAAATCTCTTGATAAATTCTTATCAAATGTGGCTGACCGATAGATGCCAAGGCTTGTTTTACAAAAAGTTCTTTACGCTGACTTTCTAATTTCACAAACTGTTTTGCCACAGCAATAGCACCAGAACTCACAATAATAAATTCGCAAGTATCTTGAAGTTGTGCAATCTGACTTGCTATATCTTCAATTTTACCTCTAGAAATATTATCTGTTTCCTTTGTTAAGGTGTTCGACCCAACTTTTAATAATATGCGCTTTTTCTTTTGCATGCTTAACGTATTTGTCCATTGCCATGAACATACCATTTATTTGTCACCAAATGTTGTAATCCTATAGGTCCGCGTTGGTGTAATTTATCTGTACTTATGGCTAATTCTCCTCCTAAACCTAATTGTCCACCATCTGTAAATCGAGTTGATGCATTATGGTAAACCGCAGCAGTATCTACATTTTCCATAAATAATTGCGCTTCAGCTTGATTCGTTGTAATAATGGAAGAGGAATGCCCCCCAGAATAGGTATTGATCATTGCAATGGTTTCTTGGTTAGATCCAATTTCACCAATAAGAATTTTATAATCTAAAAACTCTTCATACCAAATATCATCAGATGTAATCATCTCTAAATCACAAGATTTTGAAATGGTTGCATCTCCTAACACTTCAATCTTAAATTCCTTTAATTTTGAAATTAAAGTTTTTATAAACTCGTCTTTATTTGGAAGGTTTTCATCAATCAACACTTTATCCACCGCATTACAAGCCGATATTTTAGACTTCCCATTCATGATAACATCTACAGCAATATCTAAATCAGCTTCTTTATGAACATACACAAAATTGTTCCCGCGTCCACTGATGATTACTGGACAGGTAGCATGTTGTTTTACAAAAGCAATTAAACGTTCTCCACCTCGAGGTACAATTAAATCTACCTTCTGGGTTGGTTTCTCGAGAAACGCCTGAGTTTCTGTTCTATTAAATTGTAAATACTCCACCCAATCGGTTGATGCATCCTTTTCCCTTAAAGCTTGGTGCCATAACTCCACAATCTTAAGATTAGAACGCAAGGATTCTTTGCCGCCTTTTAGTAATATCTTGTTGCCAGATTTAAACGCAATACCTGCAGCCTCAACAGTAACATCTGGGCGCGATTCGTAAATAATCAGCACCGTGCCAAACGACGCTGTTTTATTATATACCTGCATACCATTGTCGTGTTTAAAACTAAAGCGTTCTACACCAACAGGATCGTCTTGAGATGCTAAATGTGTCACCGCTTTAATCATCTCATCAACTTTTGTATCGTCTACTTTTAAACGGTCGAACATAGAAATATCATCGCCAGAATAACTATCTAAGTCCACTTTATTAACGGCAATTATCGCTTGACGTTCTTGCTCTAAAAGCACTGCCATTTTTAATAAAACAGCATTTCTTTTTTCTATGGATAGTAATGTGTTCATTTTAATTTTTAATTAATATTCCACTCATAATAATTTGATCCTTCATTCAAAACAAAACCCGTTTTTGGATACAAATTATTGCCAATTGTATTAGACTTTTCAGTTTCTAAAAACATACCGCAAGCATTTGTTGTTTTAACCAATGTTTTAGCCTCTTCAATTAAACCGACTGAAATGCCTTTGCCTCTATAATCTGAATTCACAAACAAATCATTTAAAAGCCATAGTTTTTTCATTCTTGTAGAAGAAAATAACGGATAAAGCTGTACAAATCCAGCAAGATTTTTTTCTGTAGTTTCTGCTACAAATATTTCAGAATCTTGATGTGTTATTCTTTCTAATACAAATGCTTTTGCACCTTCAATATCAGCATCTTTTCTATAAAAGACTCTGTAAGCATTAAATAATTCAGCTATTGCTTCAAGATCTTCTAGTTTAGCTTTTCTATACGTCATTTTAATACGCTTATTTTTCAACTAATGCATATGTCAAAGCCTTTTCCAAAGCCTCAAAAAACTGATCAATATGCTGTTTCTCAATATTTAAAGGTGGCAATATTCTCAATAGTTTTTTATTAGCTGCGCCTCCCGTAAATACTTTATAATTGTAAATCAAATCTTTGCGTAGGTCACCAACTTCAAAATCAAATTCTAAACCTATCATTAAGCCTCTACCTTTAATAGCTTTTACTTCTGGTATCGCTTTTGCTTTTTCAATAAAATAGGCACCCATGGCATTCACATTCGCTATTAAATCCTCTTCTTCAATCGTATTTAAAACTGCTAAACCAGCAGCACACGCTAGATGATTTCCGCCAAAAGTTGTTCCTAACATTCCATATTTAGATTGAATATCAGGATGAATCAATATGCCTCCAATAGGAAATCCATTCCCCATACCCTTCGCTATCGAAATAATATCGGGCGTTACATCATAATGTTGAAATGCAAAAAATTGTCCCGAACGTCCATAACCCGATTGCACTTCATCAGCAATAAACATCGTGTTATTTGCTTTGCACAATTTATCTACAGCTTCAAAAAACTCTGTAGCACCTTGATCTAAACCGCCAACACCTTGAATAAACTCAACAATCACAGCACAAACATCTCCTTTTTCGAGTTCGACTCTTACACCTTCAACATCATTTAATGGCAAAATTGTCACCTCTTGCTGCGCGTTAATAGGCGCTATGATATTTTTATTATCAGTCGCCACAACAGCAGCCGATGTTCGTCCATGAAACCCGTTGCTAAAAGCTACAACACGTTTTTTGCCCGTTTTAAAAGAAGCTAACTTTAAAGCATTCTCATTGGCTTCAGCGCCAGAGTTTATTAAAAACAACTCATAGCCTTTACAACCAGAAAGTGTTTCTAATTTATCTGCTAATTGGCTTTGTAACGGATTTTGTACCGCATTCGAATAAAACCCAAGCTGCGAAACTTGCTGCGTTACTGCTTTAACATAATTAGAATGTGCATGCCCAATGGAAATTACAGCATGCCCTCCGTAAAGGTCTAAATATTCTACACCAGTGTCATCGTAAACATGAATGCCTTTTCCCGAAACTGGTGTTACATTGTATAATGGATAAACGTCAAATAATGGCATCTCTAACTCTTTTTAATTTGATTAATTTTCTCAAACGAAGCATTAATTCCTTTTATCAATGACGAACTCAGTCCTTGATGCTCCATTTCATTTAAACCTTCAATAGTACAACCACTTGGTGTGGTTACTCTATCAATTTCAGCCTCTGGATGTCTGCCAGATTCTTTTAATAAACTAGCTGCACCATAGCAGGTTTGCAAAGCCAATTCATGTGCTTCTTCAGCTTCAAAACCAAGCTGAATAGCACCTTGAGTTGTAGCACGCACCAAACGCATCCAAAAAGCGATACCACTGGCACAAATAACGGTTGCCGCCTGTATCTGTTCCTCAGGAATTACCATGGTAGTCCCTAACTGATTAAATATGGTTTTCGCCAATTCAATCTTTAGCTGTCCAACATCATTTGCAGACAAACACGTCATAGATTTTCCAATAGAAATTGCCGTATTTGGCATCACGCGAATAATATGCTTCTCGGCACCCAGAATACTTTCAATCTTTGCAATTGAGTACCCTGCTGCCACCGACATCACCACATGATCATCTGTTACCAAAGACTCTACTTCCTTTAGCACATTTTCAATATGCCTCGGCTGCAACGCAAAAATCACAACATCACTATGTTCAACCGCAGCAGCATTATTATTTGTAATCGTTACATAATCTTCGTCGACAAATTCATTCACCGCACTCGTGTTTTTATCACTCAAGTACAACGACGTAAACGATTTATTTTTAATAAGTCCTTTCGCAATCGAACTCCCTAAATTTCCCGTTCCAATAATCGCTATTTTCATAATTTCTTTGTTTTAATTTTTATGGCGTTACCCTCAAGGGGTCGGGCTTTACGTTCCAAGTCCTCGCTCCTACGTCGCTGTGGGCTTTCCACTGCAATCCCTAACGCGCCACTCATAATCAGCCTCCCCTAACCCCTCCAAAGGAGGGGAACGCTTACTATTACTTTTTATTTTAATACTATCAAAGTACTACTACGTACTATATTCCTCCCTTTCGGGGAGGTTAGGTGGGGCTTCTTAAAAATACGTCCCTTTTAATCCTAATCCTGTTGTTTCTTCAATACCAAACATCAAATTCATATTCTGAATCGCCTGTCCAGAAGCGCCTTTCAATAAATTATCAATGGTACTCGTAATTAATAACTTACCATTATGTTTATGCAAATGCACCAAACATTTACTAGTATTTACTACCTGCTTCATATGTAAAAAATCGTCAGATATAAACGTAAATTTAGCATCCTTATAAAATGACTTATAAATAGTTTTTGCTTCTTCAACAGATCCTTCAAAATCAGTATAAATTGTTGCAAAAATGCCTCTAGAAAAATTACCTCTATTTGGCATAAAAATAATTTCCGAAGAAAAATCGTTTTGTAGCTGATTAACCGACTGGTTGATCTCTCCTAAATGCTGATGCGTAAATGGTTTGTAATACGAAAAATTGTTGTCTCGCCATGTATAATGCGTTGTTGCAGATAATGATGTACCTGCTCCTGTAGCTCCAGTAACCGCATTCACATGAACATCTTTGCTAATCAAACCAGCATCTGCTAACGGCAATAATCCTAATTGAATAGCTGTTGCAAAACATCCTGGATTTGCAATATAATTTGCGTTTACAATGGCCTCTTTATTCAATTCTGGCAAACCATATACAAACGTTTTGCCTTCAAAAATCTTATCAGCTTCCAACCTAAAATCATTGCCTAAATCAATAATTTTAGTTGTTTCAGAAAATGTATTAGCCGACAAAAACTTTACAGAATTTCCATGTCCTAAACATAGAAACAATACGTCAATATTTGGATTAATGGTATCTGTAAACTTCAAATCTAAACTACCAATTAAATCTTGGTGTACTTTGCTAATGTTATTTCCAGCATTCGATGTACTATACACAAAATCTATTTCAGTTTCAGGATGATGAATCAATAATCTAATGAGCTCACCAGCTGTATAGCCTGCACCTCCTATAATTCCTACTTTTACCATAGTTTACGAGTTTACTTGTTGGTATATTTTATTCTGGTTACCAAGGATTTTAATAAATCCTTTAGCGTCATCGGCAGTCCAAGCTCTGTTTTCTTCACCATAGCTTCCAAATTTCGCGCTCATTAAATCATGATCAGATGATATACCATCTAAAGAGAAATGATAAGGTTGTAATGTTACAGTTACATCACCAGAAACCATATCTTGGCTACTTTGTAAAAACGCTTCTATATTTCGCATCACTGGATCTAGATATTGCCCTTCATGTAAATGCATCCCATAAAAACTAGACAAATATTCTTTATGCTGTAATTGCCATTTGGTCAAAGTATGCTTCTCTAGTAAGTGATGCGCTTTCACAGTTATTAGAGCTGCAGCAGCTTCAAAACCAACTCTTCCTTTAATACCTACAATGGTATCTCCCACATGAATATCTCTACCAATAGCGTAGGCCGAAGCTATATTATTCAGTTTTTCAATATTAACTTCTGGAGCGTTTTCTTCACCATTTAGTGCCACAAACTCACCATTTTTAAAAGTCAATGTTACTTTTTCACTGCCTTCTTTTTCTAATTGCGAAGGGTATGCTTCACTAGGCAAAGCTTTTTCAGAAGTTAAGGTTTCTTCTCCTCCAACACTTGTTCCCCAAAGCCCTTTGTTAATTGAATATTTCGCTTTTTCCCAAGACGCTTCAATACCATTTTCTTTTAAGTAATCAATCTCTTGTTGCCTCGTTAATTTTTCATCTCTAATAGGTGTAATAATCTTAATTCCTGGTGCCAACGTTTGAAAAATCATATCAAACCTAACTTGGTCATTTCCTGCTCCTGTACTTCCATGAGCTATATATTCCGCATCAATACTTTTGGCATATTCAATAATTTCAATAGCTTGAATAATACGCTCAGCACTAACAGACAAGGGATATGTATTATTTTTTAGTACGTTTCCAAAAATTAAATACTTCACTACTTTTTGATAAAATGTAGCTACTGCATCAATATTTTTATAGGTAGAAACTCCCATTTTATAGGCATTACTCTCAATATGACTAATTTCTTCTTTAGTAAATCCGCCTGTATTTACACTTACAGCATGTACGTCATATTCTTTTGATAAACTTACCGCACAATACGATGTATCTAATCCTCCACTGTATGCTATTACTAATTTTTTCATTGAAAACTATTTTTTTCATTTCCTCGAAGGAGGAAATCTCTATTTTACTTTTTATCTTTTCTTAAAAACAATGCTTGTTTAATTCGTTTTAACCTTTTAAATGCTTTTTCCTTAACCTGCTTAGGTTCTGCATCTTCATTACCAACTTTTTTAGGATCATAAAGCATCCCTGTACACAAACACATTTTCCTGTTTGTTCTCGTTAATACATCATAATTCTTACAGGTTTGGCATCCATCCCAAAACGTTTGATCGTCTGTTAACTCTGAAAACGTTACAGGCTTATAGCCCAAATCACTATTCATTTTCATCACTGGTAAGCCAGTAGTAATACTAAATACTTTTGCATCTGGAAATTTAGTTCTAGAATGCTCAAATATCTTATGCTTAATTTTTTTTGCAAGTCCTTTACCTCTGTAATCAGGATGTACAATTAAACCTGAGTTAGCTACAAACTTACCATGTCCCCATTTTTCAATGTAACAGAACCCTGCAAACTTTTCACCATCCAA
Source organism: uncultured Flavobacteriaceae bacterium (assembly GCA_947502975.1). GTDB lineage: Bacteria > Bacteroidota > Bacteroidia > Flavobacteriales > Flavobacteriaceae > Jejuia. The sequence continues at coordinate 97,744 of CANNBV010000002.1, read as the reverse complement.
AGCAATAACGGCGTTGCCGTTTTCAATTTTAGATGAAATATATTCTGGAGTACGCCTCGCAATACCTGTACCTCTTACCTGTGCTGATTCGGCAATGGTATCGCAAATATCCTGTGCGTATTTAATATGTGATGTATCGGCTATAACAACCTTCATTTTCCTAATTTGATATAATGTCTTTGATTTTAATTTTGTCTTAAATGCTGAACTGGACTCACCTAGTTCAATAAAATTGATACATACCCTTACGGGCGACGAGGAAAACGACGGCGCATAATACAACTATGGTTAATTATTGAATTAACTTTATTTTGAATTGCTATGGTATAAAAATTGGACACTTTTTTGAAAAATTAAAATTACGTTTTGGGTTTACTAATCAAGATATTAGAAGCGGCGGCGAAAGCGCACGGGCAACCCGGGGGTAGTACAACGTATTTTATTTTTTAAATTTTTCATGTTGTAAAACTAAGACTTTATTTTATAAACGCCTAAAAACCATTACTTTTTTAAAAAGAATTAAATAAATCTCGTTTTTTTTAAGGTTTTGTTTTGAAAAATTTAATTTTTTAATGTTTTGATAAAAAAAATGCACGGATAAAACCGTGCATATATTAAATAATTTGTACTTGGCTTATCACTAATCCAACTCCCTAACCCAAATATTACGATAACTCACAGGACTACCATGGTCTTGCAATTTAATAGGTCCTTTTCCATGCGGTGGGTTTTTAGGCCAACCTATATAAGGTGTTGTGCCTTTTATCTCATAATGGTCTTGAATTAAAACTCCATTATGCAACACAGTGATAGTTGCAGATTTTGTTTTTTCTCCTGCATCGTTAAACTCAGGAGCATGATAAACAACATCATAACTATTCCAATCTCCTGTAGGAACAGACGCCTTAGCCAATGGTATAGATTGCTTGTAAATAGAACCAACTTGTCCATTTACATAGGTATCATTATCGTTATTATCTAACACCTGAATTTCGTATAGTCCCTGTAAAAACACACCACTGTTCCCACGATTCTGCCCTTTGCCTTCTATTTTTTCTGGCGATTTCCATTCTATATGAAGTTGTACAGAGCCAAATACTTTTTTAGATTGAATGGTCGCATTATCATCCGAATCTCCTCGATTAACAGTCATACTTTTATCATCGTCATTCAATACCCAAGTAGCTTTACCTCTATCTTGAGCTCTTTCCCATCCATCTAAACTTGTGCCATCAAATAATACAATAGCATCACTTGGCACTCCATTTTGACCAGTAGGATTCACAGTTGGTGGCACTGGCTCATAAAATTCTGTTTCTTCTGGTTTTGTAGGTTCAACTAATACTTCAGCAGAATTTTCTATCGTGTCATCTTTAGAATCTTTTTCAGTTTTTTGATTACAAGAAAATAATACAACACCAACTAATAAGACTAAAATACGTTTCATAACTATTTAGTTTAAATTCCCAAAATACGCTTCAAATGATCTTCGTCAATATCACCACCTGCAAAATCATCAAAACTACGCTCCGCAGCTTCAATAATATGCTTTTGGATGAAAGGCGCTCCTTCTCTTGCTCCTTGTTCTGATGATTTAATACAGCATTCCCACTCCATAACTGCCCATAAATCTAATCCATATTTGGTGAGTTTAGAAAATATCCCACTAAAATCAACCTGTCCATCACCTAAACTTCTAAATCTACCTGCACGATCTTTCCAATCGGCATAACCACCATAAACACCTTGTCTTCCCGTCGGATTGAACTCCGCATCTTTTACATGAAATGCTCTGATACGCTCATGATAAATATCTATAAATGACAAATAGTCTAATTGTTGTAACACATAATGACTTGGATCATATAGAATATTAGAACGGCTATGGTTTCCTGTAGCTTCTAAAAAGCGCTCATAAGAAATACCATCATGTAAGTCTTCACCTGGATGGATCTCATAACATACATCAACCCCTTGTTCATCAAAATGATTTAAAATTGGTAACCAACGATTTGCCAATTCCTTAAATCCCATTTCTACCAATCCGCTAGGGCGCTGTGGCCATGGATACATGGTATGCCACATCAATGCCCCCGAAAAAGTAGCGTGTGCTTTTAAACCTAATCGTCCACTGGCAGTTCCAGATTTTTTAACAAAATCTATTGCCCATTCAGTTCTAGCCTTAGGATTGTTATGCACATGCCCCGGTGCAAAACCATCAAACATGCTATCATAAGCAGGATTAACAGCTACTAATTGCCCTTGTAGATGGGTAGATAATTCTGTGATTTCTAATCCGTATGAATTTACTTTGCCTTTCAATTCATCACAATACGTCTGACTTTCGGCAGCTTTCTCCACATCGATTAAACTCGATTCCCACGTTGGGATTTGTATGCCTTTATACCCCAAATCTGCTGCCCATTTACACATCCCATCAAGCGAATTAAACGGTGCTTCACTTCCTGCAAACTGCGCTAAAAAAACAGCAGGTCCTTTTAATGTTTTCATATTTTGTTTTGTTTTTTGGCGTTACCGCAAGGGTCGGGCTTTCACTAGTCGCTCTCTTCGAGGAGCTCCAACATGCCGTTCAATCCCTAACGCATCATCCGCCAACACTAGTTTATTAAGATTAGTTTATTTTAGTCCAAGCCGCATTGTTTTTATCACTCTCAACAGCAGCATAAATAAATTTCATACCTCGTACACCATCTTCAACTGTTGGATAATCTGGATTCTCAACCGATTTCCCTTTGTTAATAGCATTTAAATGTGCTGCGAAATTTTTATAAATCGTAGCAAAAGCCTCTAAATACCCTTCTGGATGTCCTGCAGGAATTCTGCAAACTTCCAAGGCTTCATCGTGTAGGCCGTTGCCGTTTGGTGTATACACTTTCTTAGGGTCTTCCAACCATCTTGTAATTAATTCATTTGGATTCTCTTGATACCATTCCAAACTCCCTTTGGTACCATATACTTTAATCCCTAAGTTATTTTCTTCACCTAAAGCAATTTGCGAAATAGAAATTGTACCCTTAGCACCATTTTCCATTCTAATCAGCATGTTACCATCATCATCCAATACACGTCCTTCACCAAATCGCCCTAAATCTGCTGCAATTTCTTCTATCTTCAATCCAGTAATATATTCAATCAGGTTTTCAGCATGTGTTCCAATATCACCTAAAGCACCGCCAATTCCAGAACGTTTTGGATCAACTCGCCATGCAGCTTGCTTTTGTTCTGTTTTTTCTAAAGAAGTAGACAACCACCCCTGTAAGTATTGCGCCTGTATTTTTCTAATGCTTCCCAACTCACCTTTAGCCACCATAGCTTTGGCTTGTTTCACCATAGAATTACCCGTATAATTGTGAGTTAAAGCAAATATTTTCCCGCTTTTAGCAACAATCTCTTGAAGCGCTTCAGCCTCTTCTAATGTCAATGTCACAGGTTTATCAGAAACTACATGAAAACCATGTTCTAATGCCATTTTTGCTGGCGGAAAGTGCATATGGTTAGGTGTTACGATAGCCACAAAATCCATCCGTACATCTTCAGGCAATGCTTTTTCCTTCTGAATCATTTCTTCAAAAGTACCATAGCACCTACTTTCTTCTAAATTTAAATCCTTACCCGATGCAATAGATTTTTCTGCAGTACTGCTAAATGCCCCACAAACCAATTCAATCATACCATCAATTGAAGACGCTTTTCTATGTACGTCTCCAATGAATGAACCGGTGCCTCCACCGACCATTCCCATTCTTAATTTTCTACTCATATTTTAATTATGCTTCTGCTGTTTTACTTCTTTTTTTCATGTAAATACTTAGTCCTAAAAACGCAACTATCAAAATAGCAGGTAAAATAGACATTGTTCTTAAAGCTTCAGAAATACCTCCTTCGCCATCCATAAGCCTTCCCATTACTGGTAATACTATCGAAACCGAAAACATACCTGCACCTCCCATAATAGAAAGACCAAGTGCGCCTGTTTCTGGTAAATACTCAGCTACAAACCCTAACATAGTTGGCCAAAAGAAAGTAACACCGATAGCAAAAATTGCCGCAGCTACAAAGGTCATTCCTCCACTAGTATATGTTAACATCCAAAGACCTATAAAAGTAAAAATAGCAGAGTATAATAACATTCCTGAAGGTTTAAGTTTATGAACAACTTGACCTGCAAACAAACGTCCTAATGCCATAATACCATTTATAAATGCCAGCACTAACAATGGTGCAGAAACAGATTCTTTTAATAAAGATTCTATACGTTGCGTTGTCCCAAGTTCTGAAGCAGCAGTAAGAAACATACAACATACCATAAACAAGAATAGAGGTTTTAAAGCACTTGAAAACATTTCTTTATTACTAATTCCTAATTGAACACGTTCTGTAACTGGAATCTTTTGTCCCAAAAACAAAAACCCATAAAGCACCAATGGAATAAATAATGTACCAACCATTACTTGCCAAGATAATCCCAAAACATCCATAGTTAGCCATCCTAAAATCGAACCAATAACAATGCCTCCCGGAAACCAAACATGAAACCTATTAAGCATCTTCGTTTTTTCATTCGGATACATTGAAGTAACTAACGGATTCAATGCCGCCTCAACAAAACCATTTCCAATACCAACAAACAATGTTGCTATAAATAAAGACGTCATAGAATCTGCCAGAAGCGTTAAAACAATACCAATGGCATGTGTTATAAATGCCATCCAAGTTATCTTCTTTATACCAAGCAAATCAACTAAAGGTCCTCCAATAATCATAGCTATGGTAAATCCAAAAAAAGCTGGGGCAAATGCATACCCAATTTGTTCGAGAGTAAGACCTACACCTTCTGGTCCAAAAACGGTTTCTAATCGTGCACGAATAGCAAAGGTCATTGCTGTTGTAATTAAAGCTAAGCAACTTCCAAGAAAGAGTCTGTTTTTGTTAATCTGTTCCATCTTTATATATAATTTAGTTAGTTGTAATTTTATGACAGTTGTTTTCCAACCTTAATAAGTAAATCTCGAGTAGCTTTTACACCTTCTTCTTCTGAAACGTCATGACCTTCAAACTCAATTCCAACAAAGCCTTTATAACCAACAGCTTTAACCATTTCCATAACTCTTAGATAATCTATAGTTGTCTCATCTCCATTGGCATCAAAAGCATACGACTTGGCACTTACCGCCTTTGCAAATGGTAACAACTCCTTCATACCTTTATAGATATCATATGCTTCTAAACAATTGCGATCTTTATCTTTTGTGATACAAAAGTTTCCAAAATCTGGAAGTGTTCCGCAATTTTCATTTGCTATTTGTGAAAACACCTGAGTCATCCATTCCCCATTTGATGAAAATCCACCATGATTTTCAACCAACACATTTATATTTGATCCTTTTGCAAAATCTGATAGCTTATTAAGAGAATCAACTCCAGCTTTGATAGCATCATCTTTATCAACACCGCCAGCAAGATTAACTCTAATAGCATGACAACCTAAAAAATTAGCAGCTTCAACCCACTTGTAATGATTTTCAATTGCTTTTAAACGCTTCTCGGTATTAGCATCAGCTAAACCACCTTCTCCATCAACCATAATTAAAACATTCTGCTGACCTTCAGAATTTGCTCGAGACTTCATTTCTTTTAAATATGTAACATCCTTCGCTTTATCTTTAAAAAATTTATTTACATATTCAACTCCTTCAAAACCTAAGTTCCTTGCTTTAGCAACAAAGTCTAAATTATCCATGGTTCCTCCTAATAAGGCTTTATGAAAAGACCATTGTGCTAAAGATAATTTAAAGAACAATTCGTTTGATGTTTCAGCAGTCTCAACTACGTTTTGTTCTGATATGTTTTTTTCTTTTGAATTTTTACAAGCGTAAAGCCCAAGTGCGGATAACGCTAAACTAGTCTGAGACGTTTTTACAATAAAATCTCTTCGTTTCATAATGGTTAGTTGATTTGTTTATAAACTCAAGGAGTCATGTGAAAATATATAATTAAAAACTTTTCAATGTTTATTTTTATTCAGTGAAAGAATTTAAACACTACACTTCTGGGTAAGCACTAATATTTTCACTTAACTGAAATCTCATTCGGTATTCATTAGGAGAGCATTTCTCATGCTTCTTAAAAACCGTAGAAAAATATTGACTCGTAGTAAACCCACACATATAAGCCACTTCACTCACTGTTAATTTTGAATGCTTACGAAGAATGTTTTTAGCCATCTCTAAACGTCTTATTGTCAAATACCGCATTGGTGTTAAATTTGTCAACTGTTTACAATGATGTGTAAACCGTGTTAAACCAACTCCAGCAGATTTTGCCATATCTTCAATAGTCCAATTTTCAGATAAATTTTTCTCCATCTCTTTCAAAAAATATTGTACACTTCTTGAACTATCGGTTAATGACTCATTTAATACAATATTTTCGGTTTTTAATACATCTAAAATCAATATCAACAAGTAGTTTATCAGTAATCGAATTCTTGAGGCATTGCTCCCACTTTCATCTTTATTTACAGCTATATTTATGCGCTTGAAACAGTCTCGAACTCTTTGATCAGTCTTTAAAATCGACTTTTCATTATGCCTTAAAATTGTGGTCAATTGTGCTAGATCATCTTTTGTTAATGTCACCCAATCTGGCCAAACCCAATCTTGATGAGGCCTCCTAACACCAAGATCAATAATAACCCAATAAAACTTCCCCATACCTATATGAGGATTCCCTACTTTGTGTGCTTCCCAAGGACGTGTAATGGTTAAATGGTTAGGTGTTAACAAAACCTCCTTGTCTTCTTGGGCATACGGCATTGTTCCTGACTCTAAAAAATGAAATTCAATACCCTCATTTCTATGCCAATCCAAACCCCAATCTTGAGGCTCGTTAGCATCCCAATATCCAATACTATTTAGACCCAAAGTATTATCGTCTAGTCTATCTCCCGGATAGGTGTGTCTCGCTAAAGCTTTGAATTTTAATTTTTTTCGCTGATAAGCATCAATTAGAGGCAAGCAAGTATCAGCATGATACACTACTCCATCAGCTTTATATGGCTCAATTTCTTGTCTATTTATTTTCACTGAAATATTTTAAACACTTTTCATCTGCAAAATAGCTAATTTTCCATTTATTAGAAAAATATTTAGTAATTTCTAAACTTTTAGCAAAAATCAACAAAAAATATTATTAATTTCTTGCTATACTTTTTTTAAATTTTAATGGAAAACAAAAATATAACAGAACACCCTGAAACCTATGATGCAATTGTTATTGGCACAGGTATAAGTGGCGGATGGGCAGCAAAAGAACTTTGTGAAAACGGATTAAAAACTCTTGTTCTAGACAGAGGAAGAAATGTGAAACACATAGAAGATTATCCTACCATGAATATGGATCCTTGGGATTTTGAACATCGTGAAAAACAGCATCCTGATACTTTAAAGAACCAACAAAAACAAAGCCGATTGTGGAATGGTGCCTTAACTGGCCCAGCAACAAAGCACTGGTTTGTTGATGATTTAAAACATCCTTACAATGAGGTAAAAGATTTTCTATGGTTGAGAGGCTACCATGTTGGAGGACGCTCTATTATGTGGGGTAAGCAAACGTATCGTTGGAGTGAAATGGACTTTGAAGCGAATAAGAAAGATGGCCATGGCGTTGATTGGCCTATTCGCTATAAGGATATTGCACCATGGTATGATAAAGTTGAGGAGTACATTGGTGTTTCTGGTCAAAATTTAGGACTTTCACAATTACCTGACGGTAAACTTTCTCCTCCAATGGAATTAAATTGTGTGGAACTTGATTTACAAAAAAGCATAGATAAATCATTTGACGACAATAGGTTACTAACCATTGGGCGCGTGGCACATTTAACTGGTAATGCCATGCACGAAGGGCGCTCTAATTGCCAATATAGAAATAGATGCATCCGCGGTTGTCCTTTTGGCGGCTATTTCAGTAGCAACTCGTCAACACTACCTGCTGCAGAGCGCACTGGAAATATGCATCTAAGACCAAACTCAATAGCCTACGAAATCGTATACGATGAAAAAACCAAACTAGCTTCTGGTGTTAATGTGATTGATTCAGAAACTAAAGAAAAGTTCTTCTTTAAAGCATCTATAATTTTTAATTGTGCATCAACTATCGGTAGCACAAGTATTCTTCTTCAATCTAAATCAAAACGCTTCCCAAATGGGTTAGGAAATGACAGTGGAGAATTAGGTCACAATTTAATGGACCATCATTATGCTGTTGGCGCATCGGCACAAGTTGAAGATTTTAAAGACAAATATTATAAAGGCCGCAGGCCTAACGGATTTTACATTCCTAGATTCAGAAACTTAGGTGATAGTAAAACAGACAGCAAAACGTTTATTCGAGGATACGGTTATCAAGGAGGCGCGAGTAGAACAGGATGGCAACATGCTGTCTCTGAATTGAGCTATGGTAAAAATTTGAAAGAAGATATTTTAAAACCTGGCCCTTGGACAATTGGCATGACTGGTTTTGGAGAGTGCCTTCCTTATCATGACAACAAAGTAACTTTAAATTATGACAAACTAGATGAATGGGGTTTACCGACTTTGGATATTGATGCAGAATTTAAAGAGAATGAAATGAAAATGCGTGAAGACATGATGAATCAAGCTGTAGCTATGCTAAAAGCTGCTGGATATAAAAATGTAAAAGGCTATCTTGGTAAGGCGATTCCTGGGGCTTGTATACATGAAATGGGAACTGCTCGTATGGGAAGAGATCCAAAAACTTCGGTATTAAATGAATTCAATCAAATTCATGCGGTACCCAATGTTTATGTAACTGATGGAGCTTGTATGACATCATCTGCATGTCAAAACCCATCGTTAACCTATATGGCATTAACCGCAAGAGCTGCTAATCATGCTGCTAATCAATTTAAAAAAAATAAAACTACTTAAAACATGGACAGAAGGACTGCCTTAAAAAACTTAACATTAAGCATTGGTTATGCCGTTGCTACCCCAACCATAATGAGCGTGCTCTCTTCTTGTTCAGACGCTTCAGAAACGTGGACTCCACAATTTTTCTCTGAAGTACAAAAACACATGGTAACACATATTGTAGATATTATTCTACCAACAGATGATTTACCAGGAGCACTTGATGTTAATATCCCGCAATTTATTGATAAAATGTATCATGATATTGAGGTAGATTCAAAAAAAGAGCTCTTTACTTCAGGAAGTAATTATTTTGCTGACTCCTTCAAAAAGACATTTCAAAAAGATATTTTAAAAGGCACAAAAGAAGACTTTGAGGTTTTAGTGTCTAATTATTTCGATATTTCGGACGATGTTTCAAAACATATCATGAAAGATCAAAATATAAAAAACGTTGCGAAGAAAGATATTGAATCTTACAGCATTTATAAATTTTTGTTATCCGTTAGATATTATATTATTTTCGGGTATTGTACTTCAGAAAAAGTCGGAGAAAATATATTGGCCTATGACCCTGTACCTGGTGTTTACAATGGCTGTATTTCTGTTGAAACAGCAACGAATGGAAGGGCTTGGTCCTTATAACCCATAAGAATTAAAATTATGCAAGAAACATATGATGCAATTGTCATCGGAACAGGAATCTCAGGGGGCTGGGCAGCAAAAGAATTATGTGAAAAAGGCTTAAAAACTCTCGTTTTAGAGCGGGGTAGAGATGTAAAGCACGGTGATTATCCAACCGCACATATGGACCCATGGGACTTTGAGCTCTTGGGAAAAAAGCCTGCAGAAACTTTAAAACGTCAATTCAAACAGAATCGCACTGGTTATACAACACACCCTGCAAGCAGTCACTGGTTTGTAGATGATATTGAACATCCATATAACGAAACCAAACGCTTTGATTGGATGAGAGGATATCACGTTGGCGGTCGTTCTATCATGTGGGGAAAGCATAGTTACCGTTTGAGCGATTTAGATTTTGAAGCAAATAAAAAAGACGGACACGGTGTAGACTGGCCTATTCGTTACAAAGATATTGCACCATGGTACGATAAGGTAGAATCTTACATAGGTGTTTGTGGAGAAAATCTAGGGCTTCCGCATTTACCTGATGGCATATTTACACCTCCAATGCCATTAAATTGTGTTGAAACATATTTTAAAGATAGTATTGCAAAACAATATGATGATCGCGTATTAACACATGGCCGTGTGGCGCATATTACAGGAGATAAAGAACATGAAGGCAGAAGTGTTTGTCTCCACAGAAATAGATGTATACGTGGCTGTCCTTATGGTGCATATTTTAGCAGTAATGCATCTACTATTCCAGCTGCAGAACGTACTGGAAACATGACGCTCCGTCCTTTCTCTATAGTACACGAAATCATTTACGATGATAATTTAAAGAAAGCAACAGGAGTAAGCGTTATTGATACCGAAACAAAGGAAAAGTTGGTTTTTAAAGCAAAAGTTATTTTTTGCTGCGCATCAACTATGGCAACTACATCAATACTAATGCAGTCGAAATCTAAACGGTTCCCTAATGGTTTAGGTAACGATTCAGGTGAATTAGGCCACAACATTATGGATCACCATCTAGGCGCTGGTGCTTCAGGTAAAATTTCTGGTTTTGAAGAAAAGTATTTTAAGGGACGTATTCCTGGTGGAATTTATTTACCTAGATTCAGAAATTTAGGCGATAAAAAAACTGAAAAGAAGGAGTTTCTGAGAGGTTATGGCTATCAAGGACGCGCTTCAAGAAATGACTACGAAGAGCCTATAGCAGAATTGGCTTATGGAAAAGAATTAAAAGAACGTATTTTGGAACCTGGAGAATGGCGCATGCATATAGGTGGTTTTGGAGAATGTTTACCAAATCATAATAACAAAATGACTTTGGATTATAATAAATTAGATGCCTGGGGATTACCTACAATAACTTTTGATGCCGAATGGAAAGAAAACGAATATGCCATGCGGAAGGATATGATAGCGCAAGCCATAGAAATGCTTGAGAAAGCTGGTTTCACAGATATAAAAGAACGTAATGATGTGCATGCACCAGGCATTGGCATTCATGAAATGGGTACGGCTAGAATGGGGAAAGACCCAAAAACGTCTGTACTAAACAAACACAATCAAATTCATACAGTTCCGAATGTATACGTTACTGATGGTGCTTGTATGACATCCTCAGGATGCCAAAACCCTTCGTTAACTTATATGGCATTAACAGCTAGAGCTGCAGATCATGCAGCAAAACAAATTAAAAACAGTTAGTTATGAAACGTAGAGAAGCACTTAAAAATATAGGATTATCTCTAGGTTATACTGTTGCCGCACCTAGTATTCTTAGTTTATTACACAGTTGTAAAAGCGAAGTTGAAGTCTGGGCACCACAGTTTTTATCTTTAAATGAAGGCATAGTTCTTAAAAACTTGGTCGATTTAATTTTACCAAAAACAGACGACACTCCTGGAGCATTAGATGTAAATGTGCCAGAGTTCATTGATTTATGTTTAGCTAAAGCTACATTGGAAGAACAGCAAAACAAATTCAAAAAAGGCTTTTCTGAAGTAATGAAAACATTACATATTCCTGAAGAAGGCCCTTCTAAATTAAAACCTGAAGTTTACGATGCGCTTTTGGCTAAATATTTTAAAGTAGACAAAGCTCAGATAGAAAAATTTAAGCAAAATAAAATAGACAAGTTAGTTTTTAACAATTTGAACTATATCCGATATCAATCTATCTGGGCATATAAAAATACCGAATTTATTGGTAAAAACGTTCTAGCGTACGACCCTATTCCTGGTCCAGCTAAAGGATGTATTTCAATTGAAGAAGCCACTGGAGGAAAAGCTTGGTCTCTGTAAACCTTATACTATAATAATGAAAAAAACATCAAAATTACTTGCTCTTGTATTAGTGATAGCAATTGCCTTTAATTGCAAAAACAAAGAAAAAAAAGAAGTCATTATCGAAAGTCCAAAAGAAAAATGGGTAAGCCTTCTAAACGGTAAAGATTTAAGTGATTGGATTGTAAAAATTAAAGGTTATCCCGCAGGAGAAAATTATAATAATACCTTCGTTTTGGAAGATAATGTATTAAAAGTAAACTACGATGAATATAATGGCGCGTTTAAAAATACCTTCGGACATATCTACTATAAAAAACCTTTCTCAAATTATAAATTTAGAATGGACTATCGTTTTATAGGAGAACAAATTGCCGATGGAGCATCTTGGGCCACAAGAAATAGTGGTATTATGTTACATTGCGAAGATCCTATGAAAATGGGGGTAGACCAAAATTTTCCTGTCTCTATAGAACTACAACTACTAGGTGGCAATGGTACAGATGAGCGTTCTACTGCAAATTTGTGTACTCCTGGTACTCATGTTGAGATAGATGGACAATTAATAACAGATCACTGCATTACCTCTAACTCAAAAACTTATCATGGAGAACAATGGGTACATGTAGAAGTTGAAGTGCGCAACGACTCTATCATTAAACACTTTATAAACGGTGAGGAAGTAATGCGTTATCATAAGCCTATTTATGGTGGAAAAGTTGATTACAATGAGGATTTCTGGAAAACAAAAGAAGGGCAACCAGTTAAAAGTGGATACATTTCACTTCAAAGTGAAAGTCATACTGTTGAATTCAAGAATATTGAAATTTTAGAGTTATAAATGAAACGGCGCTCTTTTTTAAAAAAAGCTTCTTATGCTACTGCTGGCATATCTATAGTTCCCCGTCACGTTTTAGGGCAAGGTTATATCCCTCCAAGTGATAAATTAAACATTGCCGTAATTGGTGGTGGTGGAAAAGGTTTTAGTGACGCAGTAAACACATGGAATGAAGGCGCCTCCAATATCACTGCTATTTGTGATGTTGATTGGAATAGAGCTTCAGAAGCATTTAAAAAATTCCCATTAGCAAAAAAATATAAAGATTACAGAAAACTCTTTGATGAGCTTAACGATTTTGATGCTGTTACAATCTCTACACCAGACCATACTCATGCGGTAATAACAATGGCTGCCATAAAAAGAGAAAAGCATGTTTACGTTCAAAAACCCTTAACACATAATATTTATGAAGCCCGAATGCTTGCGCAGGCTGCTCGAAAACACAAAATAGTATCTCAAATGGGAAACCAAGGTGCTTCTGGAAAAGGTGTTGCAAAAATGGTGAAGTGGTTTAATAAAGGGAAAATAGGAAATGTGCATAACGTTGATGTTTGGACGAACAGACCTATTTGGCCTCAAGGTATTAAAGCAAAAACTAATAAGCTACCACTTCTTGATGGCTTGGATTGGGAGTCTTGGATTGGACCCGCTAAAATGGTAGATTACCATCCTCAATATCATCCTTTTAAATGGCGTGGTTGGTGGAATTTTGGAACAGGTGCCTTAGGTGACATGGGATGTCACTTGATTGATCCTCCTTATCGAGTATTAGGTCTTGGCTATCCTACTGAAGTTGAAAGTAGTGTTGGAGCTGTTTTTACTCGAGATTGGTCTCCCGAATATTTACCTGAATCTTGCCCTCCTTCATCTAGAACACAATTAAAATTTAAAGCTACAGATAAAAATCCTGTGGATTTAAAAATGACTTGGACTGATGGTGGCTTAAGACCGTTTCATCCAGACTTAATTCCTGCAGATCATCCTATAGGTAGCAATAACTCTGCTAATGGGGTTATCATGTATGGAGAAAAAGGGATTATGACTTGTGGAACTTATGGGAGAAACCCTAAAATATACTTTAATAATGGTGATTTTTTGGAATTCAATGACACTGAAGAAAATAAACTTCCAGAGCATGGCCATCAAGCTTCTTGGGTTGAAGCCTGCAAAGCAGGGTTTGATAGTAGAAAACATAGAAAACTAACCTCATCTTTTGATTTTGCAGGTCCACTAACAGAAAGTATTTTAATGGGTAATCTTGCTATTAGGAGTTATGGTTTGAGAGAGAAAGGGTTAAATAATAAATTCATATATCCAGGAAGAAAAAAACTACTTTGGGATGGCACTAACATGAAAATTACGAATTTCGAACCTGCAAATCAGTTTGTAAAACGACAATATCGCGAGGGTTGGTCTTTGTAGCTAAATAATTATTGTCGTAAAACATAAACAACTACCAACGCAGACATAAATAACCCTAAAAATTCTCGTGTACCTTCCAGATAGGGTTTTTCATATACCATTTCCCCAAAGAGTTCATTTTTATTATCGGTTTGCAACCAATCTATTAAGTGTGGAAAATATTGAAATCCGTATATCAAAAGCGCAATTAAAATCAACCATAGTATAATCTTTGGAATTTTTATATAATTAGAAATTAATGGAATGAATGCCGTTATTCCGTAGATTAAAACCCAAAGTATAGGATCGGGATCATTTAATTGAACTATTACAAAAAGTAAAAACAAAACACATAATACGATATTAATAACTTGTATTTTTCGGGATACTCTTACGCTCAGCATAAACTTAAAAATGAGTTTCTATAAAATTACAACTATAAATTTAACCTAGATTGTTACAATTCTTGTTCAATATATTTCAGTGAATTATTATAAACAGGATTACCCTTTTTAATTTTCATATTTGTATGTTTAGCAATAATTTTTTCCTAGTTATCTATGACCTTCTTAAAAAGCATATCTGTCTTTTTATTATTATTTACAATTAGTTCAATTTTAAATGCACAAGTACGTATTTCTGGAACTGTAACAGACACAAACAACAACCCTGTTGAAAACGCTTCTATTACATTAAAACCGTTAAATCAAAATACAATATCTGATTTGAATGGTGAATTTATATTAAACAATGTACTTGCAGGTAATTATGAAATATCTATATCATTACTTGGTTATAAAACTATAAGTAATGTCATTAAAGTGGCTGATAAAAATCTTAACTTAAATTTCATTCTTGAATCGGACTTATTGAGTCTTCAAACCGTAATAGTAACAGGAACTTTTGACCCAAGGTTAGGCATAGAATCCAGCACTTCAATTAGCACATTAAATCAAAAAGCTATAAAACAAACCTATCCTCAAGGAACTGCAGGTTTGTTACAAAATATCCCTGGTACATTCACTGATGTTTCAGCTGGAGAAGTCTATACTAAAGTCTACACCCGCGGCATTTCCGCTTCAGCAGAAGATGATATGGGCTGGTATTATGTATCACTTCAGGAGGATGGATTACCAGTAAGCTTAGTGCAACACTCTTATTATAGCCCAGATTTATTTCACCGTGTAGATTTAATGACTAAAAAAGTTGAAGCCATTCGAGGCGGAAGTTCAGCCATTACTTCATTAAATGCTCCTGGAGGTATTTATAATTTCATTTCTCAAGGTATAAATCAACGATTTGGAGGTGAAATTCAAGTATCTAAAGGGTTTCAAGGGAATAACAATTCTATGGAAAGACTTGATGGTGTTTTTAACGGTCCTCTTGGAAATAATTGGTATTTCAATGTTGGAGGACATTATAGACGAGATGACGGTGCACGGGATATAGATTTTGAATTTAGTAAAGGTGGGCAACTTAAATTTAACCTCATTAAGAAAACAAAAAATGGGCTTTTTAAGTTTTATGGAAAATTTCTAGATGATTATACCAATCGTTATACTGGTGTAGCCGCAACGAATTGGGATAACCCAACAGCTGCATTCGGACAAGATTTCAAATCTACATCTCTCTTGATGCCTAGTTATAGTGCTTCCATTCCCGATGGACGTAATCTAAGTAACAATAGTACTAATACTTTCAACCCATCAAATGGTGTACATGCTAAAGACATAGCATTCGGGCTAAACATCTTTCAAAATCTAGGAAATAATTGGTCGCTAAAAAACAATCTGAAATACTCTTCAAAAGATGCTAATTGGCAAACTTCTATTAGTAACGCCTTTGTATCATTAAGTAATCCTCTGGCGTATTTTATCAGTGGAGCACAATTTCCTATTGGCCAGGTGGTATTTAATGATGCGCAATCTGGTTCTGAAATTGCTAGAGTAAATAATGCAGGAATTCTAGCTGGCGAACCGTTTCAATATTTAAGTGGGACATTACCTAATGATGCGATCATGGGAACTTCTGCTTGGTATAAAGATAATTCTGCGAATGAATGGATGGACGAATTAATTTTTCAAAAAAATACAGACAGACATAACATTAGCACTGGATTATCATTAGGGTTTTCAGATACATCTCATTTCACACAAGGTAGTTTTGCATTTGTAACCTACGAACCAAACCCAAGAATGCTAGAAGTTACTTTAGAAAACCCTGGTCAACCAGTTATTGCTTTATCTGACGAAAACGGTGTGAGTAATTATGGTGGTTTATTTTTTGTAAATGCCAGAGCTAAAGTAAGTCAAATTGCTGGTTTTATAAATGATCGTTGGCAGATTGCAGATAATATCCATTTAGATTTAGGCTTAAGATATGAAACTATAAATCATAAAGGAAGTAAAGATAGATTTGCACCTTTCTCGCAAGATGGAGGCCTTGATGGTAATGCTACTACCGCTTATGACAATGGTATTCTAGCACCAACAGGCGAACGTGATAATTTTGACTACAATTACAATTATCTATCATACTCTGCAGGTATTAATTATAAAATTGATGATAACATCGCCATATTTTCAAGATTTTCTAAAGGAAATAAAGCTCCTGAATTGAATTACTATTTCAATAACTTCTCTAATGTTCCAATTAATCAAGCAGGTGAAGTTCAAAAAATTATTCAAACGGAATTAGGCATAAAACTAAACGCAAAACAAATATCATTCACTGGAACTGCATTTTGGAGTCAACTTAACGATATCGGCATTGCCAATTTTGAATTTGACGATAGTGATAATAGTATTTTTTACACACCTATTTTATTCAATTCGTCAGATACTTTTGGATTTGAATGGGAGAGTGTTTTTACACCAATTGAATATTTCGTATTCACGTTTAACGGTGTACTTCAAAACCCTAGAGCATCTGATTGGAAGATTTATGATGCCGCTGGTACAGTTGATACATCAGACGATTCTGTGACGGATTACTCTGATAACACCTTACCCTTTAATCCTAAATTAATGCTGAATTTAGGAACTGAATATGAAAAAAATAGTTTTTCTGCTTTTCTAAAATGGCAATATATGGGCAAACGTTATGGTAATGTGGCAAACGGTTTCGAACTTGCAGCTTATAGTATTTTTAATTTAGGAACTGGGTATAAAATGACCGAAAACCTATCAGCTAATATTGTAATTACAAATCTTTTCAACTCAGAAGGTTTAGCTAACTTTTTTGGAGCAAATAGTTTTGGAGCAAATGCCAATGGTGCTACTCCAGAATTTATTGCCAATAATCCTGATGCTAGTTTTGTTGTTTTCCCTGTATTGCAAAGAAGAGGTTTGTTAACACTAAATTATTCCTTTTAGTTGTCGTAATTTTAGTGAAAATAGAAATTAATAACAGTAGTAAAATCAATCAATAACTAAACATACATGAAAAAAAACATCTTATTATTAATGCTTTTGCTTATCGTTTCTTGTGCTAAAGACGAAGCAAAACCCATTGAAAAAACTGTTCCAAAGGAGAAGGAAAAACCAGCATTTTTACCTTTTACAAATATTGAATTAAATGATTTATCTGAGTTCAAGGCTACTGGCGAAAACTGGCAAATAGCGGGTGATGTTATAGCAGACAAAACCAAAGAAAAAACAATCACTAATTCAGAAGGTAATGGCATTCTTCTAAATAAAAATGACCAAGCTAAAAACAAAAATCTGTTTACAAAATTTGAGCATGGCGATATCGAAATTGAATTTGATGTGATGATGCCACTAAAGTCTAACTCTGGAGTTTATTTTCAAGGGAGATATGAAATTCAATTATTGGATAGCTGGGGTGTAAAAAAGCCAAAATATGGAGATATAGGCGGTATTTACCAACGTTGGAATAAAGACGCTAAAAAAGGAAACGAAGGTTATGAAGGAAACTCTCCAAGAATTAATGCAGCAAAAGCTCCTGGATTATGGCAACATATGAAAGTGATTTTTCATGCCCCTCAATTTGATAACAATGGAAACAAAACAAAAAATGCTTGGTTTGAAGAAGTATGGTTAAATGGTGTTTTGTTGCATAAAAACATTGAAGTAACTGGACCAACACGTGCTGCAGCTTTTGGAGATGAAAAACCAAGAGGTCCTATTATGATACAGGGAGATCATGGTCCTGTAGCATTTAAAAATATGAAATATAAACTGTATGAAGGTTATCATATTACATTAGGTGAGCTTGTTAAAAAAGAATATGAAAGTAACTCGATGTCTATTGGCAATTTAGACACTATACCTTTAGTTAGTGAAACACCTACAAATTCCTTTTCATTAGCAAAAGACACAAAAGAGAAAGCAAAAAAAATGATTGTGTATTTAGGCACAATTACAATTCCAAAAACAGGAGAATATCTTTTTGATGGTCGTACTAATGGAATTTCAGAATTATCTATTAATAACGAAACCATTTTAAAAATGAGAGGCGATATGGATAGAAAAAACTTAACCACAATTAATCTGGAAGAAGGCACTTATCCGTTTAAAATAATATACAATCAAAATAGACCTTGGATGCGAGGATTTAATTTATTTGTAGAAGGTCCTAACATGCAAAAATATTCTCTTCAGGAAGGTGTAAACTTATCAGATAATGATTTTGATCCTTTAAAAGGTATCATTGTTGAACCTACTGATAAACCAATAACTCAGAGGAGTTTTATAAATCATGAAGGAAAAAAATACACACATTGTATTTCAGTAGGAACTCCTAAAGGTATACATTACTCGTATAATTTGGCTACTGGGTCTTTATTAAAAGCATGGAATGGTTCATTTTTAAACACAACACACATGTGGTTATCCCGTGGCAAACATCAACTAGGAGAACCGATAGGCTTTGCTATCTCGCTTCATGGGGATTTGGAATTTGCTATTTTAGAAAACGATAATTCACCGTGGCCTATGCCTTTACCGGAAAATAAGGATGTTAAGCAATTGGGATATGAATTTGATGCCTCAAGAATGCCTTCGTTTTCTTATGAAATCGAAAATTCTACAATAACAAATAGCTTTACGGTATCTGATGGACAACGTCAATTGAATAGATCCATTACGGTTTCAAGTGATAAACAATTATGGCATAAATTAGCAGATGGGGAAAACATAAAAGCACTTCCTAATCATCTTTACATCGTAAACAACGAAAGTTATTACATAGACCTTTCTAATACTCCTGATCTAAAACCAGTTATAAGAACTAATAACGGAAAAGAAGAATTATTAATACAAGTACCTAAAGGAAGTAACACCATAAACTATAATATTATTTGGTAACCAAACATATCGTATCATGCAAAAATTTAAAATAGTTTTATTAGTAATCTTAGTTTTTTGTGTTGGTCCAATTACATTTGGTCAATCAAAATCTACAAAAGAAAAAGAAGCAGTATATTACAAGATAGTAGATGTACCAATTCCTGAAGATGTTAAATTAGAGGTTGGTGGTTTAGCGCTTACCGATGATGATAAATTAGGTGTTTCTACAAGACGTGGTGAAGTATGGCTTATTGACAAACCATATAGCAAAAATCCTTCATACAAAAGGTTTGCAAACGGCCTCCACGAAGCTTTAGGCTTAGGCTATAGAAATGGTGGTTTTTATCTATCTCAGCGTGGTGAATTAACACGTTTAGAAGATAAAAATGGAGATGATGAAGCCGATGTTTACAAAACTATTTTCTCATGGCCTCTATCTGGAAATTACCATGACTACTCTTATGGACCAAAATTCTTGGACAACGGAGATATGATTGTAACATTAAATTTATCATGGCTAGACGGTGGAAGAAGCACTGTACGCTGGAGAGGTTGGATGTTAAAAATAACTCCAGAAGGCGAAATGACACCTATTGCTACGGGCTTACGCTCGCCTGCTGGCTTTGGAATAAATCCAGATGGAGATTATTTTTATACTGAAAACCAAGGCGACTGGGTTGGTTCTGGTAGAATGACACATTTAGCTGTTGGTGATTTTGCTGGACACCCTGAAGGCCTAAAATGGAGCAATGACTCTAAATCTCCACTTTCATTAAAATTAGAAGATATTGAAGATAAATCTGGTATGACCTTGTATGAATATGCAAAAAAAGTTCCAGAATTAAAAGCCCCAGCTATTTGGTTCCCACATACTATCTTGGGTATTTCTACCTCTGATATTTTATACGATACAACACAAGGTAAATTTGGACCTTTTGAAGGGCAACAATTTATTGGAGATCAAGGGCACAGTAAGATTATGCGCGTTTTTATGGAAAAAGTTAATGGTGTATATCAAGGTGCTGCTTTCCCATTTGTGGAGGGCTTTTCTTCTGGTATTCTAAGAATGATTTGGGGAAGCGACAATAGTATGTTTGTTGGAATGACAAGTCGCGGTTGGGCTTCTACTGGCAAAAAAGTATTTGGATTGCAGCGTTTGATTTGGACAGGAAAAACACCTTTTGAAATTAAAACTATGAAAGCGCTTGACGATGGCTTTGAGTTAGAATTCACCAAACCTATTGATAAAAAAATAGGTTCAGATATTTCGACTTATAAAATGGCGACTTTCAACTATAAGTACCACAGAACCTATGGTAGTCCAATAATTGATCAACAAAATGCAATGATTCATAATGCTGAAGTTTCAGAAGATGGTTTAACCGTTAAGCTGACAGTTCATGGCATGCGTTTGGGGTATATACATCAAATTGAAATTCCTAAGTTAACATCGGTTTCTGGAGATTTACTTCTACATAACAAAGGGTATTATACACTAAATGAAGTTCCTGGAGGTGAGTTGAAATCCATGCAAATGGAAATAAAAAAATCTGATAAAAAAATAGAGCAACCTAAACGTGTAACTACAATGCCATCTGCCTGGGGTGAAGATGGAGCAGATGAAAAAATTGTCTTAGGTACCGTACCAGGTTTAAAATATGATACAGAAGAAATTACAATAACTAGAAATAGTAAAATTCAATTGACTTTGAATAATAATGATGACATGATTCATAATGTAGTGGTTACTAATCAAGGCAAAGAAACCCCACTTAAAGTTGGTGAAATGGCACTTGGTTTAGGTTTAGAAGGTCCAGATTTAAACTATGTCCCATTTAGTGATATGGTACTGGCGCATTCTGGAACTGTTGGCCCAGAAGATTCAGAAACTATTTATTTCACATCGCCAAGCGAACCTGGTGAATATTGGATTGTATGTACTTTTCCTGGGCATGCTTTCACGATGCGAACTAAATTAATTGTGAAATAAACTTTATATTATTTTAAAACTAAAAAAGGCGATAACATTTAAAAGTTATCGCCTTTTTTTATAATTCGTATAAACTTATTTATTCTACAATAAACTTACCTTTCATTAACGCATAATGCCCAGGGAAGCTACAAAGAAAATCGTAAGTGCCTGCTGCTGGTGCATCAAATTCAATAGATGTTGTTTGTCCTCCACCAATTATTTTTGTGTTGGCAATAACATCACCTTCTGAACCTTCTGGAATATAACCATTAGCTTTTGATGCCGCTGCTTTATTTCCAAAAGCTGTAAGATTAACACCTTGCTTTAAAATAACAATATTATGCCCCATAACATTCACATCCATTTTGCCTGTATGCCTTAATGTTAATTTTACTTTTTGACCAGCTTTAACCTTAAGCTCTTTTTTATCAAATTGCATCATATCGTTACCAGAAACTACTAAATTAGCCACATTAGCATCAACTTTTTTCTCTTCTTTTTGAGTCCCTAATTTAATTTTTTCTTTTGTTTCTTCTTTCTTTTTGTCACCTCCACAACTGAATAAAAGTGTTGTTGCTAATACGCCTGTAAATAGATATTTAATGGTTTTCATGTATAATATTTTTTTAATTGCTTCTTGCTTTACAAAGATAAATATTACTGTTCTAATTGTTGTATAGTTTTATTCATTGAAAGAAAATGAACTTGATAGTGCTAATCAATACCTAAATCATTTGTAAAAGAATGCTGTAATTCAATTTCGCTGATAGGCACCCCCGTATTCTCTTCAATTATACCGCAAAGAATTCTTTCTATCTCATATTTATTTGAGATATTTTCGATTAACTTCAATTTATGATAGTTTAAAGAAATAATCCAATCTGTAAACTTCCTCAAAGTATTTTCGGCAACTGGTTCTGTTCGGTCAAATATTTTGAATCCTAAAAATCTAACTTCTTTATTTAAGGTCTTATCCAAATCTAAATCAACTAAATTTGGTATTTCAAGTCCTAAACTAATTTTAAGCCTAATCCAATCAGATTTTAAATTAGTTTCACTCAATAAGTCTATCATTCTTGTGTTTATCGTGATATCTTTCTTGTTACAACTAAACTGTTCAAATAATACCTGTCTTATTTTATAAAATATAACTTGAGATGAGCATTTATTATTTGGGGTAATTTTAATCTTTTCAAAGATTGAATTAACCATTTGTTGGACTGTAGCAATTCTTTCACATTCGGCATCTGGAATTACAATTCCAAATTTATCTTCTATTGACATTATTAATGCAACTGAATCTAGTCCCATATTACAATTAAAAAATTATCCTTGGCTATTCTACAAAATATAATCCGTGCTAATAAAATTAGACGCTTTCTTATCTAATAACTCATTCAAAATAGCATTGTTGTATTCATTATCTTTTGAAGCCACGAATGTTCTGATAGAAAATGAACGTAACGCATCGGTTACACTCAATGTTCCCACAGCAGAATCTTTTCGTCCTGTAAACGGATAAATATCTGGTCCGCGTTGACATGAACTATTTAAATTAACACGACATACTAAGTTCACCAACGTATCAATTAAAGGTGATAATGTGGTTACATTTTTTCCAAATAGACTTACTTGTTGCCCGTAATCAGATTCTGCCATATCGTCTAAAGGTTCATCGATATCAGAAAATGGTACTACTGGAACTACTGGTCCGAATTGTTCTTCCTTAAACACACGCATGTCTTTATTCACAGGAAACAACACTGCTGGAAAAATAAAATTATCTGTAGTCTCTCCCCCTTTTTTATTTAAAATCTTAGCGCCTTTTTCAGTAGCATCATCAATTAATTCTTTAATATATTCTGGCTTATCAGCTTCAGGAAGCGGTGTTAACTTTGCTCCATCGTCCCATGGATTTCCAAACTTTAATTGATCTACCTTATAAGCAAAACGTCTGTTAAATTCTTCAACAATAGATTCATGAACATACAATACTTTTAACGCTGTACAACGCTGCCCATTAAAGGATAAAGTCCCAGCAATACATTCTTCAACCGCTAAATCTAAATCGGCATCTGGCAATACAATAGCAGGATTTTTAGCTTCTAAACCTAAAACCATACGTAGTCTGTTTCCTTTAGGATGCTGACTTTGTAATGCATTTGCAGATTTACTATTTCCTATTAAAGCTAACACATCTACTTTCCCAGAATTCATAATTGGTGTTGCCAATACACGACCTCGTCCATAAACAATATTAACTACACCTTTAGGAAAACTATTTTGAAACGCTTCTAATAACGGAGAGATCAATAACACCCCTATTTTCGCAGGTTTAAAAATGGTGGTATTCCCCATGATTAATGCTGGAATTAACAAACAAAATGTTTCATTTAAAGGATAGTTATAAGGCCCGAGACACAACACAACACCCAAAGGACCTCTTCGGATATGCGCATAAACTCCAGAATGCTTTTCAAATCTTGCCGCATCTCGATCTATATCTTTATAAGCTTCAATAGTATCATATATGTACTCGATAGTTCTATCAAACTCTTTTTGAGAATCTGGTAAGTTTTTACCAATTTCCCACATCAATAATTTTACAACCTCATTGCGTTTGGTTTTCATTTGCTCAACAAATTTTTCCATGCAAGCAATTCTATCTTCAACCTTCATTGTAGGCCAAAGTCCTTGACCATTGTCATAAGCCTTTGTTGCAGAATCTAAAGCTTCTAATGCTTCCGTTTCTCCTAATTGCGGAATAGTTCCCAATAATGTTGGCTTATATGTATCTGTGGAAGAAATCGTAGAATAAATTTCAGCTGTATCACCACTCCATTGTTTCAACTCGCCATCTACCAAATATGTAGTTTGATGTAATAACCCATCTATCTGATATGCTTCGGGGATTCCCGTTTTTGTATTACTCATAATTTATTTAGTTTTTAGTACTGCTAATATATTCATAATTAAAAATTAATTAGCATTACAAAAGTCGATAAAACCTTTACAAACTAAATTTTTATCTACAATTTTCCACTGAAAACCTACTAAATCGATTGCGTTATTATTTAAGTAAAAAAAGTACCGAGTTAAAAATATTGACTTTATAGCATAAAAAAACCTCACATACCAAAAGCATGTGAGGCTAGTAGCACTTAAAGTGCAATTGTCTAGTTTAGTTTAGTTGAATTATTAGACAATAGGTTTCATTGAAGTCATTGCTGTTCTTAAGAACGTACCAACTTTTTCAACTGGATGTGCTCTTAAAATAGCATTGATTTCAATAAGTTTTGCGTTATCTACACCTTCACCATTATCTTTAGCGTAAGCCTTACCGATGACATCAGTATCGATGTCCTTCATAAAATCTGCCAATAATGGTTTACATGCATGATCAAATAGGTAACAACCATACTCAGCAGTATCAGAAATTACACTATTCATTTCATATAATTTACGTCTTGCAATCGTATTAGCTATCAGTGGTGTTTCGTGTAAAGATTCGTAATATGCAGATGCATCAATAATTCCAGATTCTGTCATAGCTTCAAAAGCTAATTCCACACCAGCTCTTACCATAGCTACCATTAGCACACCATTATCGTAATACTCTTGCTCTGAAATTTCAACATCACCAGCAGGTGTTTTTTCAAAAGCTGTTTCGGCAGTTGCTGCTCTCCATCCTAAAAGGTTAGCATCACCATTTGCCCAATCTGCCATCATTCCGCTAGAAAAATTACCTTCAATAATATCATCCATATGCTTTTGGAATAACGGACGCATGATATCTTTTAATTCTTCTGATAATTCAAAAGCTTTAATTTTTGCAGGATTAGATAATCTATCCATCATGTTGGTAATACCACCATATTTCAAACCTTCAGTTACAGTTTCCCAACCATATTGAATTAATTTTGATGCATATCCCGGATCGATGCCTTTTTCAACCATTTTATCAAAACAAAGGATAGAACCTGTTTGTAACAATCCACAAAGAATGGTTTGCTCTCCCATTAAATCTGACTTTACTTCAGCGACGAAAGACGACTCTAAAACACCTGCTCTATCACCACCAGTTGCAGCTGCATATGCTTTTGCTTGCGCCCAACCCTTTCCTTCTGGATCATTCTCTGGATGCACTGCAATTAACGTTGGTACACCAAAACCACGCTTATATTCCTCACGCACTTCAGATCCTGGAGATTTAGGTGCACACATAATTACTGTTAAATCTTTACGTACTTGCATACCTTCTTCAACGATATTGAAACCGTGAGAATATGATAATGTAGCTCCTTTTTTCATTAACGGCATTACAGCATTAACAACATTAGTATGTTGTTTATCTGGAGTAAGGTTTAACACTAAATCAGCAGTTGGAATTAACTCTTCGTAAGTTCCAACAGTAAACCCATTTTCGGTTGCATTTACATATGATGCGCGCTTTTCTTTGATAGCCGCTTCACGTAATGTATAAGAAATATCTAATCCAGAATCTCTCATGTTTAACCCTTGGTTTAATCCTTGAGCACCGCAACCTACAATTACTATTTTTTTGCCTTTCAATGCATTTACACCATCAGCAAACTCTGATGCATCCATAAATCTACATTTAGACAATTGGTTTAATTTACCAGCTAATGTAAGTGTGTTAAAATAATTTTCCATTTTTACTTTATTGATTTAATAGTCTGTTAGCATCCTTTATATATTGCGGACACTTTATTTAATTTTGATTTGTTATAATTTTTTAAAATCTTCTAATAACTCTGATACTTTCATTTCATCTTTTGTCACAGCAATACGACCAGATCGTACAAATTGCATAATACCGTACGCTTCAAATTTTTCTCTTAGTTCTTCTATTTCAAAACGTCTTCCAGATTTCTCTAACACAAAGAACTCTTTGTTTACTGTAACTATTCTAGAATCGCTATCCTTAATGATATTCTGAATCTGCGGTTCTTCAAACAATAAATCTGATTTAATTTTGAACATACAAGATTCAGTAAAAATAGTCTCTTCGTTAGTGTGATAATACGCGCGAATAGCTTCGACTTGCTTTTCTATTTGCCCGACTACTTTAATCGCTTGTTCTTCAGTAATTTTTACCACAATTACAAAACGATTTACATCTTTAATTTCAGATTGTGATGTGGTTAAACTTTCAATATTGATGTGTCTACGTTGAAAAATAGCAGAAATACGGTTAAGTAATCCGATATTATTTTCAGTGTAAACTGATATGGTGAATGTCTTTATCTCTTGACTCATGATAATTTTATTAAATACTAGCTTAATCTTACATCAGAAACCGATGCTCCTGATGGAATCATTGGGAATACGTTGTCTTCTTTCTCTACACAAACTTCTAGGAAATAAGATGCATCTGATGCGATCATTTCTTTTACAGCATCTGCTAGTTCTTCTCTTTTTGTAACACGTTTCGCATCAATATAGTACCCTTTAGCTATTGTTACAAAATCTGGGTTCGTCATTTCGGTAGACGCATATCTTTTATCAAAAAATAATTGTTGCCACTGACGTACCATTCCTAAAAACTCATTGTTTAAAACAACGATTTTTACTGGTACTTTTTGCTGAAAAATAGTACCTAGCTCTTGAATATTCATTTGATAGCCTCCATCTCCAATAATAGCCACAACTTCTCTATCTGGCTCTGCCATTTTAGCACCTATAGCTGCAGGTAAAGCAAATCCCATAGTTCCTAATCCGCCAGAAGTAATATTGCTTTTTGACAGATTAAATTCTGCATAACGACAAGCAATCATTTGATGTTGACCAACATCAGAAACAATAGCAGCATTTCCTTTACTATGTGTATTGATTTCTTTTAAAACCTCACCCATAGTTAAACCTTCTTTTTCAGGTAATAAATCGCCTTTTATAACTGCGTCATATTCTATAGCATATAAATCTTTAAACTCTTGAAGCCAAGAGTCGTGCGTATTCGCATTAAGTTCAGATAGTAATAGTGCTAAACTTTCTTTTGAATTTCCTAGTACTGCAACATCTGCTTTTACATTTTTGTTGATTTCGGCAGGATCTATATCAAAATGAATCACTTTTGCTTGTTTCGCATAAGTATCTAAACTTCCAGTAACACGATCATCAAAACGCATCCCAATAGCTATTAACACATCACATTCGTTGGTTAATTTATTAGGCGCATAATTACCATGCATACCTACCATACCTATATTTAATGGATGTGATGTTGGTATAGCCGAAGCACCTAAAATAGTCCAAGCTGCTGGCACACCAGATTTTTCAACCACAGCTATCAACTCTTCTTCTGCTTTGCCTAAAATGACACCTTGCCCCCAAACAATCATAGGTTTTTTAGCGTTATTTATTAATTCTGCAGCAGCTTTAACTTGATTGATATCTGTTTTCGGTATAGGATTATAACTTCTTACTGCAGTACACTTTTCATACTTAAAATCGAATTCTTCGAACTGTGCATCTTTAGTAATATCAACCAATACTGGTCCTGGCCTTCCACTCTTCGCAATGTAAAATGCTTTTGCCATCACTTCTGGAATTTCAGAAGCTTTAGTTACTTGTGCATTCCATTTTGTAACTGGTGTAGAGATACCAACAATATCAGTTTCCTGAAATGCATCTGTACCCAATAAATGAGAAGGTACTTGGCCAGTAATACAGACTATAGGCGTTGAATCTATTTGTGCATCAGCAATTCCAGTAATCAGGTTGGTCGCGCCTGGACCAGAAGTAGCCATTGCTACACCAACCTTTCCTGAAATTCTTGCATACCCTTGGGCTGCATGTGCTGCACCTTGTTCGTGTCGTGTTAACACATGATGAATTCTATCTTGGTATTTGAATAATTCATCGTAAACTGGCATAATTGCACCTCCTGGATATCCATAAAGTATATCTACGCCTTCAGCAATTAAGCATCTTATGATGGCTTCAGAACCAGAGATACGTTCTGTTTTAGCTGATTTGTTTTCTTCTTTTTTTATTGTTTCTGTATTCATAATATGTCATTTAATGAGACCCTTCGACTGTGCTCAGGGTGACATAATATTATATTTTTTTAAAATGCATCCGTTACACAACCCTTTGAAGCCGATGCAACCGATTTTGCAAATTTGTATAGTATTCCTTTTTTATGTTTTAAAGGTGGTTCTACCCACGCTTCTTTTCTTTTAGCTAATTCTTCATCTGATAATAATACATCAATAGAATTGTCTTCTGCACTAATTCTAATACGGTCGCCAGTTTCTATTAAGGCTATGGTTCCGCCAGATTGTGCTTCAGGTGTTATGTGACCTACAACGAAACCATGTGTTCCTCCAGAAAAACGCCCATCTGTAATTAACGCTACCGATTTCCCTAAACCAGCCCCCATAATCATAGAGGTTGGTTTAAGCATTTCTGGCATTCCTGGACCTCCCTTAGGACCAACATAACGAATGACGACCACATCGCCTTTTTCAACTTCACCATTACTTATACCTGTATTGGCTTCTTGCTCGCTATTATACACAACTGCCTTACCTTCAAACAATAAACCTTCGTTTCCAGATATTTTTGCAACAGCGCCTTCTGTAGCCAAGTTTCCATAAAGAATCTGTAAATTACCTGATGTTTTTAAAGCTTTATCTGTTGGAAAAACTACATCCTGATCATCAAACTCCATGGCTTCTACATCAGCTAAGTTTTCAGCCAATGTTTTACCAGTAACTGTCATACAATCCCCATGTAAATAACCTTGTTCTAACAAGTATTTCATGATTGCTGGCGTACCACCAATACTATGAACATCTTCCATTAGATATTTTCCAGATGGTTTTAAATCACCTATCAAAGGTGTTCTATCACTTACACGCTGAAAATCTTCAAGTGTAAAATCTATATCTGCAGCAAAGGCAATTGCCAAATAATGCAATACCGCATTTGTAGAACCTCCAAGTGCATTTACTACAGTAATAGCATTCTCAATCGATTTTTTAGAAATAATATCTAAAGGTTTTAAGTCTAATTCCAACAAGTTTTTAATCGCTCTTGCATGTCTTTCAGCTTCAGATAATTTATTAGGATTTTCAGCAGGAATGGACGAATTATATGGCAATGCAAACCCCATAGCTTCAATAGATGATGCCATTGTATTTGCTGTATACATACCTCCACATGCCCCAGCTCCAGGAATAGATCTTTTTATAATTTCCTTATATTCTGCCTCATCAATCTCTCCAGCCACTTTTTGTCCTAAAGCTTCAAAAGCAGAAACAATATTTAATTTTCTACCTTTATAATTCCCCGATTTTATCGTACCGCCATACATCATAATTGAAGGGCGATTTAAACGCAACATCGCTATTACTGCTCCTGGCATATTTTTATCGCATCCAACCACAGAAATCAATCCATCATAACTTTGCGCTTGCATGACTGTTTCTATAGAATCTGCAATAAGATCTCTAGAAGCCAATGAATAATTCATACCTGAAGTCCCCATAGAAATACCATCACTTACACCAATAGTATTAAACCCTAAACCTACTAAACCAGCTATATTACACTCAATTTTCACTTCATCCTTTAACCCATTCAAATGCATATTACAAGGATTGCCATCATAACCCGTACTAGCAATACCTACTTGAGCCTTTTGCATGTCCTCATCAGTTAAACCAGCAGCATACAACATAGCTTGAGAAGCCGGTTGTGATTCATCCTGAGTTAGTCTTTTACTATATTTATTGAGTTCCTTCATTTTTATTGAAAATAATTTTAAATTTCAGTTGGTTTAGCTATAAATATTTCAATTACTTTAAGAATATTAACAAGAATTCTTAATTTTAGAGAACGAAAATAATCCATTATCGTTTTATCCCTTTTTCCATACCAATAAAGGGGTTAAATTCACTGCATTAAAAATCATATTATCTTATTGATTATCATTAACTTAACTTTAATATTTTATGATGTTCAAATAAAAAAAAAGTTAGAAATAATTTTACTTTTGGCGTTCCCACGCTCTAGCGTGGTCGGGCTTTACGCTATATCTTTTGTTTTGTCATTCCTGCACAGGCAGGAATCCACTACACAATCATAAGCTATTAAGGTAAAGCCTTTCTACCTTAACAATGAAAACAAAAGGATGCCGCTGCAATCCCTAACGCGGGTTTATCCGCCAAAAATATGGCATCAACCATAGGCAAATACTCATCTTAATATTTTTTGTCAATTTTTAATCAATTCTCATATATTTCTCTTATTTTTTTTACTTTTGCACTTCACAAATCATAGAGGAAAGATTTGACTGATTGCAACCTCTTTACACGAAAAATGAACGTGTAAACAAAAATGCTAAAGGCAGTGTAAACTCCTGAGACGTTTTCCGTCAAATCTTATTTCGTAAATAAAAAAATATGCCATATTTATTCACTTCAGAAAGTGTTTCTGAAGGACATCCAGATAAAGTTGCAGACCAGATTAGCGACGCCCTAATTGATAATTTTTTAGCCTTTGATGCAGACTCAAAAGTGGCTTGTGAAACTCTTGTTACTACGGGGCAAGTAGTGCTTGCTGGAGAGGTAAAATCACACACCTATCTTGACGTTCAAAAAATTGCGCGAGATACCATTAACAAAATTGGGTATACCAAAGGCGAGTATATGTTCGATGGCAATTCCTGTGGTGTATTTTCGGCAATACATGAGCAATCAGAAGATATCAACCAAGGTGTAGATCGTGCTACTAAAGAAGAACAAGGTGCTGGAGACCAAGGGATGATGTTTGGTTATGCTACTAATGAAACCGAGAACTATATGCCTTTGGCATTAGATTTATCGCATCGCATCTTGATTGAACTTGCTACTTTGAGAAGAGAGAATAAAGACATCACCTACCTAAGACCAGATTCTAAAAGTCAGGTAACCATTGAATACAGTGACGATAACGTACCACAACGTATAGATGCTATTGTGGTTTCAACACAACATGATGATTTTGCTGATGACGATACCATGTTGGCGAAAATCAGAAAAGATATCGTCGACATTTTAATCCCCCGAGTGGTTGCTAAACTTCCAGAGAATATTCAGAAGTTATTTAATAGTGATATAAAATACCACATCAATCCTACAGGTAAATTCGTAATTGGTGGACCTCACGGCGATACAGGCTTAACAGGTCGTAAAATTATAGTGGACACTTACGGTGGAAAAGGGGCTCACGGCGGTGGTGCATTTTCAGGTAAAGACCCAAGTAAGGTAGATAGAAGTGCAGCTTATGCTACACGCCATATTGCCAAAAATCTAGTGGCGGCTGGAGTGGCAAGTGAAGTTTTGGTTCAGGTAAGTTATGCCATTGGTGTTGTAGAACCTATGGGTATTTTCATTGACACTTACGGTACTTGTCCTTTTAATATGACTGATGGTGAAATTGCAGAAAAAGTATCTGAAATTTTTGATATGCGTCCTTATGCCATTGAAGAACGTCTAAAATTACGCTCGCCAATGTATAGTGAAACTGCTGCTTACGGACACATGGGACGTACTAATAGAACGGTAACTAAAACCTTTTCTCAACCTAATGGCGAGAGTACAACTTTAGATGTAGAGTTATTTACTTGGGAAAAATTGGATTACATAGACAAAGTAAAAGCTGCTTTTGAATTATAAAGAAACTGATTTTAAACAAATACTTTAAAAACCACTTCTGAAAAGAAGTGGTTTTTTGTTTTAAGTACATATCTAATACATAGACTTATTTTTTTAAATATCTTGTAATCATAAATTTAACAAAAAATACTATGCTGTATATTGTTAGTGGCGCATCAAGAGCTGGAAAAACTATCATTGCTAAACGGATTTCAAAGCAGAGAGGAATATCATATTTTTCTATAGACTGGCTAATTATGGGTTTTACTAATGGTATTCCAGAATATGGAGTACATGATATGTTGATGCCAGATGAAATTGCCAAAAAATCGTGGTCTTTCTTAAAAGCCATGTTAATAAGTATGCTACAAAGTAAAGTAGATTATATCATTGAAGGAGAAGCTATATTACCAGAATTGATAATAGAATTGACGGAAAAATATCCTAATAAATTTAAAGTATGCTTTTTAGGTTTTACAGATGTTGATATAGATAAAAAAGTAAACGAAATAAAAAATTACAGCAAGGAGCAAAAAGATTGGTTAAGTGATAAATCTGACGAATACATTACCGATCATGTTAACAATATGATATCGCATAGCATTAAAATTGGAATTAGTTGTAAAGCGCATAACTTAACGTATTTTGACACCTCTAAAAACTTCACAAAAGCTACTCAGGATGCCATAAATTATCTACTAACAACAACTGAAGAGAAATAACTTTTAAAAATTAAAGTTACGCATTCAACCTAATATCTTAGGGATTAATCATTAAGGCTTTTTGTTTTTTTTACACTAAGGGTAGGAATTTCATAATCTTAACTGTTCTATAAGCAGATGGCTGCTTTGGCAGTCATCAACCTAAATCGTTTAACCTACAAATAATCATGATTATGAAACTTAAACTAATTTTCACCCTTTGTCTTTTTGGAATGCTTATGTCTTGTGATAAAGACACTATTTCAAACGACGATCAACAGAACGACACACCTTCAAATTTTAGCGAATACTTTGGAAGTGAAATTACGCGATCTTTCCTCGGAAATGTAATGGACAGCAATGGCAATCCCATAGAAGGTGTTACTATTTCCATTGGAACAGACCAAGTACAAACCGATGCCAATGGAGTATTTAGTATGGAAGACGCCCAAGTTAATCAGCGCTTCGCCTATGTGAAAGCTCAAAAAACCGGTTATATTCATGGCTCGCGAGCTTTGGTGCCAACTAATGGTGTAAACAAAGTATCCATAATGCTTTTAGAAGAAACTGTTGCTGGCTCCACGACCAGTGGCACTGAAAAAACAATTGCAATTGCTAATGGCGCTTCAGTAAGCCTCAAAGGCGATTACATTAAAGCAGATGGCTCATCATATTCTGGAGACTTAGATGTTATTGTGCATCATTTAGACCCAACAGATACTAATGTTGCCTTACTAATGCCTGGGATGCTATATGCAGAAAACGAAGCCAACCAAGAACGTATGCTTCAAACTTTGGGCATGTTGGCGGTGGAATTAAGAGGAACCGCAGGTGAAGATTTAAATTTAGCCGAAAATAGTTCTGCAGAAATTAAAATCCCTGTAGATGCGAGTTTAATGGGAATAGCCCCAAGCACTATTCCGCTTTGGTGTTTTGACGAAGACAAAGGCTATTGGATTGAAGAAGGCGAAGCTACATTAGTGGGCAATAATTATATTGGTACCGTAAAACATTTTTCGTTTTGGAATTGCGATATTCCTGCAGAAGCCATTAATCTTTGTGTTTCTGTAATTAATGAGAGTGAAACTGCTTTTGCTAATACAAGTGTTACTATTACCAGTAATACATTTGGAACTCGAAGTGGTTACACTAACGAACTTGGTGAAGTATGTGGATTGGTTCCTAGTGGAGAAACTTTAGAAATTAACGTTTACGATTTTGCCATTTGCGGTTCAAATGTTATTTACACTTCTACTATCGGGCCTTATAATGCTGATGACAATATTACAGTTATGGTTGAAGAAACCTCTGATATTATTCATGAAACAGTAATTGGCACCTTTGCTGATTGTAATGAAAATCTAATTACCAATGGTTATGTAGTTTTAACCTATGGTGAACAAACATTTTATGATACAGTGACAGATGGTGCTTTTGAAATTAATATGTTACGTTGTTCATCATCTGATAGTTTTTCAATTGAAGCGATAGATACAAATAACCTACAAACTACCGGTGCTATAAATTACACGTTTGATGTTACAACCGAAACCAATTTAGGAAACCTACTGTCTTGTAATACAGTAACTGAGTTTATACAATACACGGTTGATGATACTGATGAGGTATTGATTACCACAAATATTCAAGCGAGTTTTATGCTTACAGGAGGTAATAGTGATAATAACTTAAACATTTCTGGTCAACGAGATAGCGGTACAAATAACGGTTGTTTCTATTTATTTGGAGTGCTAGATAATGCTCCACACACTGGTACTTACGATGATATTAATTTTGAAGATAGCAATGATACAGGAATTAACATTGGAGAATGTATAGGTATCTCACAAAACAACAACAATATCACTTATAACGTGACCGCATTGGGTGCCGTTGATGAATATATCGACATTAACTTTAGTGGAAGCTATGAAGATTTTAATGGCAATCCGCACACCATAGTTGGTGTTATTCATGTACTTAGAGATTAATTTAAGCATTTTGAATCATTTGATACTTTTATTTAGTCATTTGTTATGATGATAAATCGCTTATTCCCCTAATTTTGTTTATAAAATTAAAACATTAAAAAGCTCATGTTTGAAAACATGAGCTTTTAAAACTATTGGATATGAAAAGAATTTTATCAAACGTAATCCTATTTATTTTATTGACGGCACCTTTGGTCGTAGCATCGCAAAATGTAAATGTTTCTGTCGATCTTCAAAAGCAACGCTTTCTAGATAATGTGTCTAATCTAGATAGAACAAAATATTTTAACAATCATGATGCAAAAGAAGATCCTGATTTCCCAACTTTTTATAAAGACAACAATGTTGGTTTTGGAAGACAATTTTGGGGCCCTTTTGCTTTCTTTGGAAAAGGTAATTTTACTACTACTTTACCTACCTCTGACGGTATCGTAAGACCAGTTAGTAGAATTGTTGCTACTTTTAATCCAACAAATATATGGTCAGCAACCTATGATCCTGCAGACGCTACAAATACCGCTATAAGGTATTGGGTTGATGAAACAGATGCTTCAGGAAGAGCCGAGTATTGGGAACCCTTTAATGAACCTTTCATTAAAGCTAATAATTTTACAGATGAAAGTGGTTTAACCAATGAGGAAGTTGTAACAAAAATGTGTGAATGGTTTAGAGAAATGGCCAGAGCAGTGCACAACACGCCTGAGTTAGCAAGAATGAAAGTTATAGGATTTGGAAGTGCTTTCCCTTCTTATGCCAGAAGAGATTTTAATGAAACTTGGAAAAACCACATGAAAAAGTTTATTGATATCGCCGGAGCTGATATGGATGCTATTTCAGTACATCCATATGATGGAGTTAACCAAGTAGGGCAACCTAATGGTAGATCTGGAAGTAACTCTGAGGCAATTTTAGATTTAATAGAATCTTATACAAATCAAAAATTTGGTACACCAAAAAAACTCGCAATAACAGAATACGGAGTAATTGAAAGTGATGCCGCATTTCCTCCAGGTCCAGCCCCAAGTTATTACAATGAAGCACGAAGTGCTGTTTCAATATCAGGCTTGAATAATATGTTATTCAATTTTTTAGAACGTCAAGACAATATTGAAATATGCCTGCCTTTTGTCACTGGAAGAGCTGATTTTTTCTATAATAGTGGGTTTGATGCTGATGGTGGGGATGGTACTCCAAGACCTTACACACCAGCAATTACACGTCCAACCGAACTTTTCACCACTGCTCCATACAGAAACAATGAATATGTTTTATCATATAAAGCCAATTTTTATAGATTTTGGAAAGACATAAAAGGAGATCGTGCAAAAATCACAAGTGATGATTTAGATGTTCAAGTACAAGCATTTGTAGATGGCAACACTACTTACATTGCCTTAAATAATCTTGACGATGCAGATAAAACAGTAAACCTCAGCTTTATTACAGGAGGATCAGGGATTACTAATGTTAATACATCCTCATTAATTATTAACGGACAAAATAGTCCAATTTATAATGAAGGGACTGATAGTGGCTCTCTTCCATCTACAGTATCTCTAGCAACTGGAGAAACAAAACTATTAAAAATAACTTACGATTCACCTGTTCAATTTACAAGTAGTATTGTGAGAAAAAAATATTATGGCACATCTGCACAAGCTACTACTGATAAAGCACCTACGGTTTTAGTAAATGCCAATGTAGCTAATACCTTTACAATTAATGATGTGGTGAAAGCTAGTAATGGTGATGCTACGCTACGTTTAAGTGTTGGAATACCTCTTACTACTGGAGTAGGGTCTACTACCCCTTCTGGTTTAGACAGGCTACCAAGCGAGGTTACATTTAATGGTACTGCTTTAACAATACCAACCAATTGGAAAGGTTATGATCAAACAGGTAGAGCCGATTTTTACGCAATGCTAGAGTTTAATGTTCCTTACAATTTAATTAATAATGGAGACAATACAGTTTCTGTAACCTATGCTAAAACTGGAGGCAGGTTAGCTGCTGCGGTTTTATCTATAGAAAACGACGATGTGCTTTGTACTAAAACAACGCTATACGCAGATGAAGACAATGATGGTCTAGGTGATCCAGATGTTACAATTGAGAGCTGTGGACCTGTACAAGGTTTCGTAGATAATGCAGACGATAAATGTATCGATGATGCTGAGAACGTATGTCAAGCAGTAGTCATTCCTGGAGTCGTACAAGCTGAAGAGTTTACCGAAAATAATGGGGTGACAGTAAACGGATCATTTATTGAATCTGTTAATAACGGAGATTCTACTACTTATGATGTCAATAATACAGTTTCTGGTGATTTAAATGTTACAATAAATGCAAGTGCTGCAGCTGGTGCTGGAGGTACAGTTACGATTTTTAGTGGTTCTGATGAATTAGGTACCATTTCCATTACTAGTACTGGGGATATAAATACTTTTCAAGATTTCGATGGAAGTATAACACTCTCAAGTACAGGCTTATCAAGACTAAGATTTGAATACTCTGGAACAGGGTCTGGAGATCTATTCAATATAGATTCAATTACTTTTATTAGTACGGAAGAAATCATACGTTTTTCAGATCCTAATATTGGTGAAATAATACAGACTATACCAAATACTGCAACATCTTTTACGCTACAGTTAGACTATACTACTGATACACCTGGACAAAGAGCTGGAATAGAACTAAGAACACCTAATGAAACTTTTTTCAAAAATAATTTAATAACGGAAGCAACTCCTGTTTCTAGAAGTAATGTAGACTTTGTTATAAACTTTGCCCCGGGAGATTTACCATTAACTCCAGGGGATTATCGTGTATTAACTTTTATTATTACAACCACACCAAGTGGGAATACTTTCACTGGTGGTGATGGTATAAGAAGGTTTATTCGAATTGTAGAGCCTGCTGTTGATGCTGCTCATGACGAAAGTCTAAGCAACCCAAGAGGCAACACTATTTCATTAAATATTTTAGCTAATGATTCAAAAGAAGACGGAAATACACCTCTTCCTAGCGAGGTAAATATTGATATTGATGTAAATACTAATGGACAACAAACTCAACTAATTGTTGCTAATGAAGGCACTTGGGATTATGATACTAATACAGGAATTTTAAGTTTTACTCCGAATTCGGGTTTTACAGATAACCCTACGGACATACAATATTCATTAACCGAAATTTCTAATAACTTATCCGACACTGGATCTGTTAATTTCGAGTATGTACAAGATCCTATAGCTAATGACGACTCAAGTTCAAATAACGATTTAGGAGAAGTTTCTATAAATATCTTAAATAATGATACGAGTGATAGCGGAGAAGCTTTAACCGCAGCTAACACGACTGTAGATTTAGATCCATCTACAGTAGATATTGATACTACGTTATCAGCAGGTGTCATTGGTAGTTGGTCATACAACGATACTTCGGGTGTGTTAACATTTACACCTTCGGCTGAATTCTCTGGAAACCCACCTTCAATAACCTATCAGGTTACAGAAAATGCCACAGGTTTAAGTGATACTGCATCGGTCACCATTACTTTTGTAGAATTTGCATTAGCAGAATTCTCGATAACTAATACTGGTGAAGTATGTGCAAATAATAACGATGGTTCTATTGTAGTCAATGCAACAAATGCTGGAGACTTCACGGTTAATATTACTGGAGGAACTACTTTTAATGAAAACTTTACTCAAGATATTACTATTGGTGATTTAGATGCTGGTGATTATATCGTAGAAATCACAGACAACGATTCTGGAGAGATATTTATTTTTAATATCACCATATCTCAACCTTTAGATCTTTCTGTGACCTCTAAAGTTTCTCAACCGAATAAAAATGTAACATTGGCTATGTCTGGAAGTGAAGAATATACCATCGTACTTAACGGTACAGAATTCACTACCACAGAGCAAAACTTAACACTTCAGCTAAATGAAGGCACGAATAATATTTCTGTAAAAGCAAAGAAAGATTGTCAAGGAGAATTTACTCAAAAAATAGTTATTGGTAGTTTAATTACTGCTTATCCTAATCCTGTTAAAAATCGTTTAACTGTAGAAACAGGAACCAATGATAAAGTGAATATAAATGTATTCAGTTTTTCTGGTCAATTATTGATTTCTAAAAATACTAAGTCTGATACTGGTTTAGCTGAAGTAGATATGCAAAACTTAGCCTCTGGTATTTACTTAGTGTCTGTAAACACTCCAAATTCAACATCAACATTTAAAATTATTAAGTAATGAAAAAGATATTTTTAATTATAGGATTAGTTTCTTTAACTGTCGCTTGTGGCGGCGGAGGTGATGATTCCCCTCCTCCTCCGGTAGATCCAGATCCACCAGTAGTTGTAAATCCACCTGCTGCTGCAAATTTAACTTTTCCAGCAAATGGTGAAGTATGTGCTATAGCAAAAAACCTAACTGGTAATGATGGTGATACAGATAGAACTTATACCATAGAATTTGCATGGACAGGAGATGCTACCACTAGCACTAATGTTAAATATACACTCACGCTTACTAATACTGACAACAATACGTCTGCAGATTTTGAGGTAACTGCGAGTAGCAGTAATGTAACTTTAGATGTTACTGGAATAATACCTGGTGGAGATTATAGCTGGCAAGTAGTAGCCTCTAAAGATGGCACTAGCGAAACAACCGCTTCGGCAACACAAACATTTACAGCAGCTGGCGTAGCAGAGGTTTCCTTTGCTCCTAACACAGCTACACCTGTGAATCCAAGTAGAAACCAAGTATTAGCGTCATCTACCACTTCTGTAACTCTAGAATGGACAGGTAGTGACCAAAACAATGATATTAAAGAATATGATGTTTATTTTGGTGAGGCTAACCCTCCAACTGATATGGTAACAGTTGATAAGGATGTTACTACTAGAGCAGTGAACACTACAGCCAATACTATATACTATTGGAGAGTCATTACTAGAGACGATGTTGGTAATACCTCTAGTTCTGCAATTTTTCAATTTACAGTAGCGCCTTAAAATACCTTATAAATAAGTAAAAAAAAGACTGCTTAATAGCAGTCTTTTTTTTACTTAAATTGACCTTTTCAGAAAATTAAACTAAATCTATTTAACTATCCATAAAGTTTGAAACGGAACTTTATTTTTGTATCATGCATAATTTGAACAACTACAAATAGAGCAAATTTAAGACTTATTGAAAAAGATATTATTTGTTTTAGGAACCTTACTATTTGGATTAGAATTTATTTTATATATCCATTGGTATAAGGAATTGTATTTTATGGAGTTCTTTATCTTAATTGGATTATCCCATTTAGGAATTACAGCAGTATTTTTTGGAATATTAACCGAGTCTCTTCCCAAAGAAAAAAGAAAATTGATTATAAATTTATCATTTATTGTTTTCGGATTGATAATTCCGTTAATACTTTTTAATTCAACTCGAATTCAAAATAAAATTGACAATGATGGTATTTTGAAAAACGGAATTGTAGAAAAAAAAGAAAGAGGCTCCAAATCTGTTCGTTGGTTAGAATCCATATTTAATCACAACGGAATTAATTATAAATCTACTTTCCATATGGAAATTGAAGATTTTGATAAAGTTAATTTAAAAGATAGTGTTTTAATAAAATTTATTCCTGAATATCCTAAACTAAACAGAACAGAAAAACTATTAAACAAATAAAAACTATGCATAATACAGTATATAAAAATTGCTATTTTGTGCTTAAATAATGTTAGTTACTTTTTTGCTAGCTTCTGATTTTTCCTTCGGAAAACCCTAGCACTCAAACACGCGCATTTCATATACATAAACGTTAAACGAATCTCCTAAATCTCATATCTCAATCGAAATGTAACAAATCTTGGTTGAATAAAATATTCTGAAGCAAACACTGATATATTACTATTACCATTTTGAATAAGTGACGACGTATTTAACAAATTGGTAGCCTTCAACGTATATTCCCATTTGGCATCTCTATCCTTTCTGTAAGACAGGGATGCATTCCAAATTTCAAACTCTTGAGGCGATCCGTTAGGGTTGCTTTGTCGGTTATAGGAATAATCGGTTAAGAATGTAAATTTCTTCCAGATATAGGCATCAAACTGTACAGATGGTGCATTAGTAATAAACTTTGTATTTCTTCCACCTTGTTTATTATTGTTTACTGCGTAACGGTATCTCACCCTAAAATTTGGTGCTTCCCTAAAATTGGTTCTTAACTCTGGTGTATAGGTTTGCGAAAAGTTCTCATTTATCGATCTATCTCCTTGAATAAACTGGTTAAACTTATTGTAGTTGAACCGAGTATTAATACTAGCTCTTAACTTTCCGAAAGTCCTTTGAAATCGTCCAAACGCTGTTACGCTTTCGTCAGCAAATCCAGAATTAAAAAAGTTATTGGTACGAACCACGCTTTCAAAACTGGAAATAGAGCGTATTTGGTCTACCCTGTTACTATAATTTATTACAGCAAAAACATTCGTATAGTTAAATAGATTAAAGCTTCTGTAAATTAGACTAACATTATTTGTAAGCGCATTTTGCAACTCTGGATTACCAATTTGAATACTATTAAAACCATTTAAAACAATACCACTCGCCAATCGAGTTACATCAGTAAACTGATTTTGCATGGTGTAGCGCAACGTTAAACTTTCACTCTTTTTAAACTGCATGCGTGTTTCAAAACTAGGCAATACCAACCCAAAATTATCTTGAAATTCTTGCCCAAATTGATCATTCCCATACCTGTATGCATGTGCTGAAAGCCCTGGCATGAATGTAAATATCCCCGCTTTTAATGTATACTTTGCACCCAAATAATAATCGCTGAAGCTATATACAATATCATTAACATCTAAACCATCGTTGAAGGTTGGTGTAGGATCAAAACTAGAATCATCATCTAAAATTTGAAATAAATTAGAATTAAAATCTTGTCGACTTGAAGTAACACCTAAGGTAAAATTGATATTACTCTTATCATTTAAAATATTCCAATAATCTAGCTTTGTATCTAACTGGTTAGTTTTTACTCTTCTATTTTGATTAATATTATATCCTATTTGACTAGGGTCTAATCCAAGGTTATTAGCAATACTTTCGTAATTATCTTTATCTTCTAAAATAGCATTATAAAACGGATCTTCATCTTGTAGTAAATGCTGCACTTCAAAAGCAAAAATATTGGTGTCGTTGAGTGTATAATAATAGTTTAAATTCTGATTGATACTGTATGGGGTATTATCTTCAAACTGATTTGTATTTCCAATAACTGAAGAAAATAAATTTTGCTCTTGCGATTCTTTAGTCACTCTACCTAAAACATCATAGTCTAGTTGATTATTAACATTGGGTTTGTAGGTTGCACTTAACTTCAACAAGCCAATATCTGAACGTTGTGTCGTCATTTGGTCGGTATCTTCATCTGGGATACCCAAATCGGGATTGGTATACTGAATAGATTGCTTTTGTCGAATATCTATACTGCTACTATTAAAAATTCCGAAACCACTAATATCCAAAGCCTTTGTTGGTGAATAACTAAAATTCCCAGAAGCTAATTTATTCTCTATATTTTGAGCACGATCGTTTTGAGTGGCTAAAAATCCTAAATCGTTATTTCCTAAATTTAAGTTTGTACCACTATCTCTACTTGGAGGGCGGAAACCTCCACCAAAACCTCGTAAATCTCGTCGTGTTAGTGCAGGTTCTCCCGTATTATTTAAATCTCCAATGAGATTGATACTGTATTTAGGGCTGTAATAAAATAACTTTGGTTGAAATACATATAGCTCATTATCTGTTGAAGCACCTCCACCAGCAGTAATATTACCAAACCAAAAGTTTTTCTTTCCTTCTTTTAGTTTGATATTGATAGCATAATTATCCTGATTGTTAGTTACACCACTTAATTGTCCCACCTCAGCATAATTTTTCAACACTTGAACTTTATCAACCGCATTTGAAGGAATGTTTTTGGTAGCTAACTTAGTGTCCCCGTCAAAAAAGTCTTTTCCATCTACCATCACTTTAGATACACGTTGACCTTCTACCTCTATTTGTCCTTCATCATTCACCTCTACTCCAGGAAGCTTTTCCAAAATATCTTCCAGTTTGCGCTCCGTTCCATTCTTAAAAGAATCAGCATTATATATCAATGTATCACCGCTTATAGTTACTGGCATCTCATAGGTTAACTCAACTGCGTCCAAAGCATTATCGGTAATCATGGTAATATCTTTATCAATGTTCGCATCAGTAGTCTCAATAATTTCTTCGTAAGTTTTCATCCCTATATAGCTTACTTGCAACTTATATTTAGAATTTTTACTTAGCGACAATATAAATTTACCTTTCTCATTGGTAATG
This sequence comes from uncultured Flavobacteriaceae bacterium, assembly GCA_947502975.1. Lineage (GTDB taxonomy): Bacteria > Bacteroidota > Bacteroidia > Flavobacteriales > Flavobacteriaceae > Jejuia. Next base: position 54,585 of record CANNBV010000002.1, on the reverse strand, counting down.
CCGTAAGACTCCATGGCATTAGTTTCTTGGTTTAGCGCCATAACATTTGCCAATTCTAAAGGGCTCCCTATGCTATCTTTAACAACCCCTTGAAGTTTAACTTGTGAAAATCCTAAGGTGGCTAATAAAGTGAATACTATGGTTAGTTGTAATTTCATTTGCTTTTGGTTATTTATTTATCGCCTTGCTCCTCCTCGTCTTCTAAAATTCTCTCTCATTTCTTGATACTTTTCTGTGGCGATATCTACATATTCTTCTTTTGTTACTTCCTTTCCTTTAGACGGCTGTTTTATAGTGGCCTTATCTTCAGGGTTTAATATTATTTTTGTGCACAATATGGTTGTTTTATCTGCATTGATTTCTAGAATTAAACCTGGAAGTCCGTAATAATCACTTGGACCATGGTTCACAGGTATTTGCATCGTATACCATGCTGTAACTACTATTTCCTTTTCTTCCTCATTTGTTTTCTCATCATCGTTATCATCTTCAGAATTATTATTTGTAGGTCGCCTTAAGCTAGATATATCAAAGTCTTTCCATGTTTTTATAGCTGTGGCCTTAAAACAATTGTACCCACCAATTTGCTTTGTTTCGCCTGTCATTTTCCAATCCAATTTAGGTAAATCCTCTTTTATTAAAAACAACTTCCCAAAAAGCTCATGTTCACTTAAACTCGCCTTAGACTTTATATTTTTATACTTTACGCCATCAATGGCTCCTGACATAATCGCTCCAAACCTACCACCTTGACCTTGAGTTGGCATTTCTAGTTTTTCATCTAATTTGTATATAGATTCAACTCTATTAAAGGTTAAAACAAAAGTTTTTTCAAACATTTGTTTTAAGCGTTCTGCCATTCTTTTCTTTTGGTCTTCAGACATATTAGGGCGTCCAAAGTTGCTCATATCTACAGAAGTTTTGGACATATAATATGCCTTACCCTGAAAATCTTGGGCATTCATAAATAATGATACTAATAAAAAGAAAAAGGTAATTGAACGTTTTGCGATGGCTGCTGTCATGATATATAATTTATTTTTATCTCAGAAACATGTGTACCTAGTGTTCACATTTTCAAAAGACACCTATATTTGACTACACCATAAGCTATTAGTTTAAATTGATTTTATTAAAGTATTGTTAAAAAAACAAAATGCATTTTAACGACTATAGCGTCTACCAACTCTATTATCACGAAACTCTTTCATTTTTTTAAAGATGATCTCTTTGTATTCTTTCTTGGTAACTTCTTGACCTCTATCTGGTGCTTTAATTTTAATTTTCTCCTGCGGATTCATTACTATTTTAGAACACAGGATAGTTGTTGTACCAATATTCAATTCAAATATTAATCCTGGCAAGCCCCAAAACTCAGATGGACCCTGACTAACTGGTACTTGTGGTGAATACCATGCCTCTATTTCCATCATAGGTATTTCTTCTTCTTTTACGTCATCTGAATCAGCATCTGCTGTAGCATTTTCGTCTTCTTTTGTTTCCTGACGAAGCTGGCTCCATGAAAATTCCCAAAACGATAATTCTGAGGTTGGAATCATAGCTGTAGCTCTCATACATGTATAATTACCAATTTGTTTTGTTTCAGATGCTATCTTCCAGTCTATCTTTAATAATTTATCTTCAATTAAAAACTTTTTCCCATAAAACTCTTGATCTTGTACAAAGGCTTTAGTTTTTACATTTTTATACTGTTCACCAGGTGTAAAATTCTTTCCCCAAGAATCAGTTGCTCCAGACATAGCATCTAACTTTTCATATTCATTGTATACCGATTCTTCCTTATTAAAAGTTAAAATATATTTTTTCTCAAGCCTGTTCTTCAAACGAGCAGCAATTTGCTTTTTTTGAGCTTCACTCATTTTTGCACCCCAACGTCCTAAGTTCATTTGGGCCTTGTAAACATATTCTGCTCTTCCTTGAAATTCTTGTGCTTTTAGAGAATTGATACATACTAAGCTTAAACAAAATACAAGAATTGTAATAGTAAATGTCTTCATGGTGAGTGATTTATAATTTATAATGTTTAACAAATATACATAATTATTAAACAAAATAATATATGAGACTATATTACTAACATTTCACCTTAAATTAAGGTCTAAATTTATTACCCCCCAACACTTATCATTACTCGATTTCCATCACCACTCCTTCTATTTGAAGATCTAAATTGTTCAAGCATTTCTTCGGTTTTCTTTTCTCTTATTTTATCAAATTCATCTTGACTCACTTCTTTTCCTTTTTTAGGTTCAACAATTTCAATCGTCTCTTCAGGATTTAAAACAATTTTAGTGCACACTAATGTAAGTTGACCATCATTTACTTCTAAAATCAAACCTGGCAATCCAAAGTAGTCTGATGGACCATTACTTACAGGAATCTGTGGCGTATACCAAACCGTTGTTGTACGTGGCTTTGTCACTGTAGTAAACTCGCCTTTTTCATTTACGGTTCTTGTAGTATACTCCTCATCAAAAGTAGCTTTGTAGCAAGTATACGTTCCTATATTTTTAGTTTCATTAACTAACTGCCACTCTCTACTTGTCAAAGAATCTTTTATTAAAAAAACTTTTCCATAAATTTCTGTTTTGTTCGTATACTTATGCTCTTTAACATTTTTATACATTACATCAGCGCCCTGAACCACTTTAATATTTATACCAGAACTTACAGCTTGTGGAGCGTCTAATTTCTCCTCCTGCTTGTAAACAGATTTATATTTACTAAATTTTAAAGTATACTCTTGTTGAAATTGTTTTTTTAATTGTTCCTGAATGTTTTTCTGTTGCTCAGAATTCATTCTATCATCTCCAATTTTTAAATCAACTTTTCTGTGAGATTTATAGGTAGCCACGCCTTGAAAATTTTGGGCTTGTAATTGCGAAATAACAAGAAATGTTGTTACTATTAGTAGTTTAATTACAGTTTTCATCCTTATGCTTTTTTGTTCTTATAATATTTAATTGCTGATTTCCTTACCACTTTAATGCTTTTCATAAAGCCACTAACGTCATTAGAATTACCTTTCACTTTATAAGTCATATTAGTCATTCTATTGTCCGTTTTATTTTCACAAGTAATTTGAAATTCTAACGCTTGGTTTTCTTTTGCTTTTACTAAAATCTCTTTCATATCTTTTACATCAAAAGTAGATTTTATGCTCTCTTCTGAATCGACAGTTACTGAAATATTAAGATTTTCTAATTTTATATTTTCCGTTGTAATACCTTCATCAAGATGAATGGTTTGAGCAGAAACTAAAGTAAAGCAAGTAAGTGCAATAATTGTGACTAAATTTTTCATTGTTTTAATTTTTAAAATTTATAATAATTAATGTCCGATTAAAAAAAACATAACTGCAGTCGTTTTTTGATTGATCTGGTACAAATATCTGAAGGAAAACTCTATTTAAAAGTTAACCAGTGTTAACGTGTGTTAACCGATTAGTTTTTAAGGGTTTTTCCCTTTACTTTTGGAGTATGAATGATAAAAGATACAAATACACACTTTATATTATTATCGTTGTAATTATTGCTACCATTGGGATTCAAGGGTATTGGAATTATAAAAACTACCTATTAAACAAACAACAGTTGATTAGTGATGTGCAAACTAGTTTAGATAAAGTTGTAGATGATTATTACTCGCAATTAGCAAAAAAAACCACTTTAGGTTTAATGTTTGACGACGACTCAAAAAAGCATACTTTAAAAAAGGGAGGTGTTTTAGAAAGCATCACTAAATCTATAGATGACAACAATAAATCCTTTAATGGTCTAGATTCTTTAAATTTAGACTCTATCAAGGGGGTTACTGTGCTTAAGGGTGAAAATGCAAAAGCCCTATTGCATAACAAGAAAGATAAAGGATTTACTTTTTGGCATAAAGATTCCACCAAAAAACAGCAAAGATTTCAAATTTTCACAAGTGATTCTATTGACAAAAAGTTTGAGTTGTTAACCTCTAAAGTAGTCATCTCTATTAATAATGACACCCTTAATGTAAATAAAATAGATAGCTTATTACAAGTAAACTTAAAGGACAAAAAAATTGATCTAAGCTATACTATAAACTACACCAAACCAAATAATCGATTTCCAGACTTCTTTGGATCAAAAAAGGAGACAGAGGTAAAAACGGTTGATTCAACTCTAAGTAACAAAGTATTAACGGTCACTTCGAAATCGACATTTTTACCAAAAAGCAGCAACCTTAAAGTATCTTTTAATAATGCGAACTGGGCAGCTTTCAAAAAAGGAACCAATGCTATTTTAATTTCTACACTTTTAGTGTTAGCTGTAATTAGTTGTTTGTTGTTCTTATTAAAAGTGATTAGAGAGCAAAAACAATTGGCAGAAGTAAAAAATGACTTAATTAGCAATATCACCCATGAATTCAAAACACCAATTGCCACTATTGGGGTAGCTTTAGAAAGTATCAGCAACTTTAATGTTATTGAAGATAAAGAAAAAACTAAGCAGTATGTTGATATGTCCTCAAATCAATTAGCAAAGCTGAATTTGATGGTTGAAAAGTTATTAGAAACAGCCACATTGGATAGTGAATCTCTAAAATTCAATAAAGAAAATTTAGACGTTTCCCATTTACTTGACACACTTGTTAACCGATACAAAACACAGCACCAGAACAAAACATTTAAAATTGTTTTACTTAATGATAACGCAAATATACAAGCAGATCCTTTTCACTTTGAAAATGCGCTTAATAATATTCTGGACAATGCTGTAAAGTATGGAGGGTACTTAATTTCAGTAGATTTAAAGACAACTAAAAATGGGCTGGTAATTAATATTTCAGATGATGGCAATTCTTTAAAAAAAGAAAATAAACAAAGAATTTTTGAGAAATTCTATCGAGTTCCAAAAGGAAACACTCACGATATTAAAGGCTACGGCATAGGTTTGTATTACACAAAAACGGTTGTAAACAAACATGGTGGAACCATCGACCTTAGTTTAGATAATAATTTAACCACTTTTAAAATCTCAATACCAAATGGCTAATTCTATAAGACTAATATTAGCCGAAGACGAGCCGGCTTTAGGACAGATTATCAAAGAGAGTTTAGAAACCCGTAATTTTGAAGTCACCCTTTGTGAGGACGGAGAAAAAGCGCTAAAACAATATCATTTAGTAAAACCTGATTTGCTAGTTCTTGATGTAATGATGCCTAAAAAAGATGGCTTTACTCTAGCTAAAGATATTCGTGAAATTGATGATAGTATTCCTATAATTTTTTTAACGGCTAAGTCACAAACTCAAGATGTTGTAGAAGGTTTTACTATTGGTGGTAACGATTATTTAAAAAAGCCTTTTAGTATGGAAGAGTTAATCGTTCGTATCAATAATTTATTAAATCGTACTAAAGAACAACAACAGTCTGAAATCATAAAATTAAGTGATTATACCTTTAATTTTCCCAAGCAAACATTACAGTACAAATCTGAAGACAAAGTACAGCTCACACACAGAGAAGCACATTTATTGTTTCATTTAATAAAAAACAAAAATCAAGTTTTAGATAGATCTCTTATTTTAAACAAACTTTGGGGAACAGATGATTTTTTCAGTGCTAGAAGTATGGATGTTTTTATTACGAAACTTAGAAAAAAACTTAAAAAAGATACTAACATCGAAATTATTAATGTAAGAGGTTATGGTTATAAGTTAATTTCATAGAAGTGGTTTGATTTTTGTATTTTTCAAACTGAAATGAAATTAGCCTTATACATTTTATGTTTGATTTGTATTTCGATAGACGCCCAAGAATCTATTGAAATATCACATTTACAAACCTCAACAATAAAAGCTGAAAAAGTTGTAGGTATAGATAATTTTGGTACAATATTCTACACTAAAGAGAATACTATCTATAAGAAAAATAGAGATACTACAATTAGCTACAACAATCTGCAATTAGGAAAACTCACCACAGCAAATAGTTTTAACCCTCTTAAAATCAACTTATTTTACCAGGAATTTAATACGGTAATTATTTTAGATAATAGGTTAGCCGAAATATTTAAAATTGATTTTAATTTGATTAATAACTACAAAAATGTATCGCATATTTCTACTGGATACGATAATACTATTTGGATTTTCAACCAAGACACACAGTTACTTGAGGTGTTTGATTATAAAACCAGAACTACAAAAGCACAAACACTTAAACCTGTAGACAACCCCATTTTAGACTTAAAAAGTAATTATAATTATGCTTATTTATTGACTGAAGACGAACTTTTAGTTTATAATTACTTCGGAAGTTTGGTAAAAAAAATAAAAAATGATGGTTATACTGAGGTCGTTGAAAACAATGAAGGTTTGTACTTAAAAAAAGATAACCGTTTATTTTACTTATCAGAAGACGCTAAAGAGGCAATTCTAGTGAAAACTGACAATATTTTAATACCTCAGTTTTTTGTAACCAATGAAACCTTGTATATTTACAACTTTGATTCTCTCCAAGAATTCCAAATAAAAATTAATTAGATTATGCATATTGCTGTTGCTGGAAACATTGGCGCTGGAAAAACAACGCTAACCAAATTACTCGCAAAACATTATAAATGGGAAGCACAACTAGAAGATGTGGTAGACAACCCTTATTTGGATGACTTCTACAATCAAATGGAACGTTGGAGTTTTAATCTACAAGTTTACTTTTTAAATAGTAGATTTCGCCAAGTATTACAAATTAGAGAAAGTGGCAAAGATATCATTCAAGATAGAACCATTTACGAAGATGCGCATATTTTTGCTCCGAACTTACATGCCATGGGTTTAATGACTAATAGAGATTTTGGTAATTACAGTTCTTTATTCGATTTAATGGAATCTCTTGTGCAAGGCCCAGACTTACTGATATATTTACGCAGTTCTATTCCAAATTTAGTCTCTCAAATTCACAAGCGTGGAAGAGATTACGAAAATACTATTAGTATAGATTATCTAAGCAGGCTAAACGAACGTTACGAAGCTTGGATACATGGTTATGATAAAGGTAAGTTATTGATAATGGATGTTGACAATTTAAATTTTGTGGACAATCCTGAAGATTTGGGACATGTCATCAATACGATCGATGCAGAAATAAATGGCTTGTTTTAAACTATCATTTCTTAACCTCAAAATATGTTTTTGTGGTGATATAATTTCCATTTACGGTATATCCTTCTAATACAATTTCAAAAACACCTTCGGTATCAGAAGTAAAGAAATCAATTGTTTTTAATTCTGAATTTAAGCTAATACTAGGTTGCCATAATAATTGATGCCTGTAATCTGGGATTCTTTTCAAATCTTCAGTTTTCACTTGATAATTTGGCCTATAATATATTTTCCTTTCTTGAGGTACTTCTAAATTTAAAGATTTTAATCCCGCTAACGTTGCAGGTAAACTAAAGTCTCCTTTTTTAGTTCTTATGTCTATGATGCCATCAAAAATACTAGGTCCAAAAAAATAAACTCCTTTTACCAAACTTATACTTTCTATTTTATAAGGATTATAATCTATTAAATACTGATTATCTTGAATTAACAAACCATCTATGAGAATTAAAGGCGTATAAATGCTAAATACATCATTTTTATGCTCTTCTCTGTAATAAACATTAAATACATATTTGTCTTTGTTTTTCCTTATACCTGCACCTTCAATCACTTCAATAAACGTTTCTCTAACGGTTCCAAACCTCTTATAATCATCTAGCACATAGCTTACAGTTGGTGTACTGTAAAACGGTTTTACAAGGTCTTGATAAATCGTACTATCTTGCTTTATTTCATTATATGAATTCTCAATTTGATTTTTAATACTTCTACTAACAATCCAATCCTCAGTATTTGGGTTTAGGTATAAATTTTCAAATTTTAAGCTATCGGAATAATTGATAGATTTGTCGTCAATAATAAGGGTGAAGTTTTCTTTATTCTCATCAACAATCTGCAATATGCAATTTGAACTTGTATAATTTTCGTGAATATTAAAAAAGAACCTTCCTTTTTTATCGGTAATTACATTTTTATATACAGGATTTTCTCCAGTGATAGATAAAGAAACTATAATATCAGGTAGACCTTTCTTTGTATTTTCTTTTGAAACAATATATCCTGATATAATTTCTCCTCTTAGCTCGGGAGGATAAAATTGATCATATGTTTCTAAGGTTTCTTTAACCTCTCCATATGGCTCTCGCTGCAAACCTACACTATCCAATTCCCTTACTGATAAGGAATAATTACCATACACTGTAGTACCCTTTAGGTTTTTCACATCCAAAGCAACTTTACTTCTTGTTTTGTATACGTTTGAATCTAACACTAAAGCTATACTTTGGGTTTTAGCAGTATTAATATTTGAAATTTCAATTTGGCGTATCTCTGTAGTATTAGAATCCGTATTTTCAATACTATCTTGTAATTTATTGGAAGATCCTAAAAACGGATTAATAATATATATATCTTTTTGAAAAAATGCGTTTTCGTCATTATTTTTCGTCCATTGTGTGTAAGCAATAAGTTTATAATGACCTGTCTTCACATTAGCAGGAATAAAAAATTGACTATTAGCTATACTATTTCTCAATTTAATCTTATGCTTAAACAATGTATTATTGTCAATTCCTAACAATTCAACATAGGCCATTTTACTGACAGCACTTACTTTATTTGTAATATTATCTAAGCAAAATATTTTGTAATAAAGTGTCTCACCAGAAACTAACACATTATCATTTATATGTATTTTGACAGTTTCAGCAGGAATGGTATTCGTCATTTTAAGTTGAATATCATTTTCTACTTGACAAATTGCTCGGTTACAAAACAAGCAAAACAAAATTATATGTAGATATCTTAAATATTTCATTTAATCTTCCCAAAAATCTGGTCTAACATTAGAAGCATAGGATGTACAATCTCCACATTGAGGCCTAGTTATTCGAAATTCTAGATCATCATTACTATCAGTGCCGCCAAGACTTTTGTAGCCTCTATTCACAATAAGTTCATGTAGTCTAGGTCTTTCTTCTCTCACATTATAACTCAGAGTATCTTCATCTACACAAGAGAATGGATATTTTGGTTGCTCTCTAATATCAAAATCACTATAAGTAAAAAATATTCGTTTTGTACTAACGGAAGACACATCGAAAAAACCAACTACTTTTTCATCTAAATTTTGAGATGCAAATACATTACCTTGAATAAAACCTGGTTGTTTATCAATTAATAAACTTTCATCTGAACTAATATCTTTTAATATTCTATAATAATTATTAGCATCTGCCGATTGAGAAAGTTGCCTAACCAGAATACTGTACCTATCTCGAATAATAAAATTATTTGCACGAATAAAACGAACTGGAAACTTAGATACTTTTTGCTCTGTCAGACCATCTGTGCTTGTAATTATAATTTCGTTTGAAGTATTACTTGAGTAGCATACTCTTTGGTTGTCTGGGCGTCTTTCTTCTCTTATATTATATCGAATTTCATCAGTACCTAACCCAGTAACATTAGTTATAACCAAATCAAAAGGATAAAAACGTGCTGCAATTCTTTGATAAGTTTCCTCATACTCATATCTAAAATAACTTGTACTTCCTGTAACATCCTCGCTATCAACAAAAACCTGAACTCCAACGTTACCAAACAATGTTACCAACTCTGCATAAACGTTACTTATCTCTGCACTTTCAGGAAGAAATTCCTCATTAGATATATATTCTTTGTTATCTGATGTAGAAATAAGTAATTGGTAAGATACGCCAGGTTCAACTCTGAATTCAACCGTAGAATTATAAATACCTTCACCAACATTTGTAAATGTGTATTCAGTATTATTACCACCAACTACCCTAACATTTGCTCCATTTTCGAAAGCGATCCCTCCTTCTAATGGAAATGTACGACTTAGTTTAACTTGCTGAATTCTCAATTCGTCAGTAATTGTTGCCTCAACAACTAATGCATCTTCAAACGATTCGGTAACCAACGCAAAAGGTTCTGTACAACCAAAATTAGCCACTAGAATTAGTAGAATGATAAGTTTATAAGTTGTTTTTAAATTCATCTTAAAATTTAAAATTATAAGTTATTGTTGGTACTGGTATTGCAAAAATTGAGGTTTGATACCCTTTTATCTGCCCTTGTTCATTCACAAAAAATACTGAAAACGGATTATTTCTTCCTAGTACATTGTATACTGAAATATTCCAAAAACTATGTGCTAGCTTTACATTTTTATGATTCCCTTCAATATTAATTCCTAAATCTAATCTGTAATAATCTGGAACTCTAAATCTGTTCCTATCACTATATAATACTTGTTCTGCTCCATTAAAAATATACTTACCAACGGGATATGTTATTGGTCTTCCTGTTTGATAATTAAAATTCATAGAAAAACTGTACCTTTTAGTTAGTTTAAAATTAGAAATTAAACTTAAATCATGAGGCCTGTCTTGATTCGCCGCAAAATAATTACCATCATTAACACGCTCGGTTAAAAAATCGCTATCAAGCTTTACTAGAGTTCTAGAATAAGAATAAGCTAACCAGCCATTAAATTTACCCTGTTTCTTTTTCAATAAAAATTCTACACCATAAGCTTTACCGTCGCCTTGCAGCAATTCTGTTTCAATATTTTGATTCAATAAAAGTTCGGCTCCAACTTGAAAATCTAAAAGATTTCTCATTTTTTTATAGTACCCTTCAATACTTAATTCATACAAAGCATCATCAAAATTTTTAAAAACACCCAAGGATATTTGCTCTGCCCTTTGAGGCTCTATATTTAAATCCGACAGTTTCCAAGAGTCAACAGGAGACGCTGTAGTATTAGAAGATAATAAATGAGAATACTGAATTGTTTTATTATAACCTGCTTTAATGGAGGCAGTTGGAGACAAGAAATACCTTGCAGAGAATCTAAATTCTGGCCCGCCATAAGTTTTTATAAACTCATTATTTCCATATGTTTTCGTTTCTATGACAGAATCTGCATTCACAGGTGCATTAGGTGCATAAACATTTTGAGTTGCTGGTCCCAATGCATTATATACAGAATATCTAAACCCTAAATCTAATAACAGCTTTTTATTAACTTCATATAAATCTGAAATAAATATCGCAGATTCTAATCCTTTTTCTCTATCGATACGCTCCCTTTGAACTAAAGATTGATCTCCTAAAGGATTAATTTCACCTGGGTTGATAGCATATAACTTGCTACTTAAACCATAGGTAAACTTATGTTTATTACTATGAAGATATCTTGCCTTTAATTTAAGTTGTGTCTCATTTATAGTATATCCAAAATCAAAGTTTCTATTAAAAATACCATCGTATACTATATTGAATCTATATTGACTAGTTGCCAATTGTACAGTTGTTCTATTTTTTTCGTTGATGGTATGATTCCATTTTACAGAAGCCAATCGGTTACTATATTTAAAAATAGAATCTGAAGTAATACTAAATTGATCATTACTAACATAAGCGGTAGCCTGAATGTCATTATTAACATCAATTTTATGATTATACTTCACCAAAACATCATAAAATGACACCTCGCTATTACTTATAGATTCTTCAGAAATTGATCTTAAAACCCAATCTGAATAGGTAGCTCTTGCACCGATTAAAAGGCCTGATTTATCTTTAACTAATGGTACTTCTACCATTAAATTTCCTGTAACTGGGCCAATGTTACCTTCTCCAGAAAACTCCTTAGTATTTACTTCTTTGGTAGAGATGTCAATTACAGAAGATAATCTTCCTCCAAATTCAGAAGGAATACTGCCTTTGTATATATCGACACTTCCTGTAGCAAAAGGATTGATAGCAGAAAATATACCAAAAAAATGAGAAGGATTGTAAATTGCTGCACCGTCAAACAAAATTAAATTTTGGTCTACTTTACCACCTCTTACATTATATCCAAGAGCTCCTTCACCTATTGTTTTAACCCCTGGCATTGTAGTAGCCACTTTTAAAATATCTCTTTCACCTAATACAAGTGGTATATTTTTAATACCTTGAACATCAACTTTGGTAACTCCAACTGCAACACTTTTTATATTCTCATCTTTATCAGCTCTAATAAGTACTTCCCCAAGTTCTTCAACATCCTCTTCTAATTCAAAATTTAAGACACCATCACCATACACTACAACTTGTTTTTCGTGTTTTCCATACGCAATGGAAGCAATTTCTAAAACATGAAACCCTTTTGGAACTCTAAGTGTATACATTCCAAGACTATTAGTTAACGTATTAATACTAGTGCCTTTAATGTACACATCTAAATTATCTAGAGCCTTCTTAGTTTTACCATCTATAATACGCCCAGAGAGCGTAAACAAGTTTTGATTAGTATTTTTGTTTTCTTTACCAACATAAAATACCTTTCCAGTTGTTACTATTCTTTTCGTATTTACATATTGTTTTTGTAAAACTGGAACCTTTGCAGTACTTTGTTCTTCCTCAATTTCCTCTACATCTGTATTAAAATAATTTAACGGTAAAGTACTTCGTATTGCATTATTTTTAGTCAGTATAATTTTATTACCCTGAATAAAAAAATTAATTGTGGTGTCAGTTAAAATATCTTCAAGTATAAAGTCTAACTGTTTATTTTCATAAGATCTTGAAATCAGATTTTCATTAAACCAATTATTATCAAAATAAATTTTATAGTCTGAAATCTCTTCTATAGCGATCAAGGCATCAGGTATACTCACTGCGTCAAATGAAATAGATACTTTTTTAGCTACAGACTGAGCCATTAATAGTTGCGAAAATAAAACGATAATGTATGTTACTTTAATAAACTTCAATTCAACTATTAATTTTTTATGGATTGTTTACTAATCCCATCTAAATCTCTAAATAGATTAGCTAGAAATAACTCCTTATTTTTTCGAAATAACTTTGGACTTTTCTTAAAAAAACGCTTGATTGGTTTTTCTAAATTGGGTAATAATTTTATAATATCTCTTTTTGAATTTATTTTATGAAAGCTATCCTGATATTTCAAAAAATAAAACTGATGCATAAGAAACCTGTAATACACTTTTCTATTTCGAAAATCTTCTAATTTTTCCTTATCATATTTTACAAATAAAGAAAAGGCATTCCCACTGAATGCTTCTTTAAAAAATCCATTTTTGTAGTAAGGCTTTAAAACTTTATTGTTTTCTAACCTAACAAACTTACCCTCGAGTAAAACAAATTCACTTATTAATCCTGAACTGAGTTTTACCTGATTCACTTTTTTATTGGTGAATTGCAAAAGAACTAGATCATGCAAAAGGTTATATTTCATTTTTAAGTTATAGTAAGGCTGTCCATTGTATAAAACATAGCCTTTTGAAAAATTAAAAGCACCATAAAACTTATGATTTGATTCTGCTTTTAAAGGCATTTCAGGAAACTCATCTATATGTTCTAAACCATTAAAAACACCTTTGTTTTCATATGCGGTATAGGCATCAAACACACTGTAATAACTAGAGGTTTTCGAATCTTCTTGAGAAAAACTAATACTTATATAAAATAGAAATAGTAAAAAAAGAAGATGGGTATATTTCATGCGATATTATCATAAAGACTCAGTATAAATTTAGGCTATTGACACTTAAATGAATGTATAAATCTATTTTTTAACACAAAAAAAGAACACTTTTGTTATATTTTGAAATATGGAACTTTTTCAACTTTCATTTTTAGATTAATCTTAATTGGTTTTTAAAAAACTAAATATTTAACATTTCCTTAGTAAGGGTTAATCGTATTTTTGAGGTCATTTACACGACTATAATACATGTAACAAAAGTAGCAATGAATAAAAATTAAATATCTTTATTGCACTTTCCTTAAAATTGATTTAATGAAAAAATTGTTTTTCCTTTTTGCTTTCATAGCCGTTACAAACGGGTATTCCCAAATACTTGATCCAGTTAAATGGACAACTTCTGTAGAAAAAATCTCAGATACTGAGTATATACTAATAAGCAAGGCCTCTATTGAAAAGGGTTGGCATTTATACTCGCAAAATGTACCAGAAGACGGTCCTATTCCTACTACGTTTACTTATGGCAGTGAGAGCAATAGCGAATTTGAAATTGTTGGAGAAACTTCTGAAGAAGAAGGGCATACTATAGACGACCCAGTTTTTGGAATGAAGATTAAGTTTTTTGAAAACTCTGCTTCATTTAAACAAACAGTTAAAATTTCTGAAGATATCTCATCAATTAAAGCTCTAGTGGAGTTTATGGTGTGTGATGATACCAGATGTTTACCGCCTAATGAAATTGATTTGGTCTTTAATTTTTCTGAAAATAATTCTTCTAAAAATGAAAACATCACTAGTCAAGGTAAAATAGACAATCACAACATAAACACTATGTTATATGGTATGAACCCTGAAGATGTTGAGCTTATAGAGAGTGGATCTATTGAGAAAAAATCATTGTGGACTATTTTTGCTCTTGGTTTTTTAGGTGGCTTATTGGCTCTTCTAACACCTTGTGTATTCCCAATGATACCTCTAACTGTTAGTTTTTTTACAAAAAAAGGAGATACAAATTCAGGCTCTGGAGTATCAAAAGCCATACTTTACGGTTTCTTTATTCTGATGGTTTACTTAATTCTAAGCATACCATTTCATCTTTTAGATTCTGTAAATCCAGATATTTTAAATGAGATATCAACTAACATATGGTTGAATATTATCTTTTTCGCTGTATTTGTATTTTTCGCTTTTTCTTTCTTCGGATACTACGAATTAACGTTACCTGCAAGTTGGACAACCACCACCACACAGGGTGAAAATGCTGGTGGCATAGTTGGTATTTTCTTTATGGCACTAACCTTGGCTATTGTATCATTTTCTTGTACTGGTCCAATTTTAGGATCATTACTGGCAGGTTCATTATCCTCTGATGGTGGCGCATGGCAACTTACTGCTGGCATGGCTGGTTTTGGTGTATCATTAGGTTTACCTTTTGCTATTTTCGCTATGTTTCCTAATATGATGAACGCTTTGCCAAAATCTGGCGGTTGGTTGAATACTACTAAAGTAATCTTAGGATTTTTAGAACTAGCATTAGCCTTTAAATTCTTATCGAATGCGGATATGGTAAAGCGTTGGGGCATACTAAAACTTGAACCATTTTTAATTATCTGGATTATTATTTTCATTGGGCTAGCACTTTACCTGTTTGGTAAAATTAAATTCCCTCATGATTCACCTATCAAAAAATTAACTTTCCCTAGAATTGCTGGAGGTATACTCGTTGCATCGTTTGTTATTTATCTAGCTTCAGGGTTTAGGGTTGATAAGGAAACTAATTCATACATACCTCTTACATTACTAAGTGGTTTAGCTCCTCCTGGCTGGTATAGTTGGTTACATCCCAGTGAATCTACAGGTGATTTAAAAGTCTTTAAAGATTTAAAAGAAGGTATTGCTTACGCTAAATCTGTTAACAAACCTATTATGATTGATTTTACGGGTTATGCCTGTGTAAATTGCAGAAAAATGGAAGAACATGTTTGGCCCTTAGAGGAAATTGACAACTATCTTAGAAATGAATATGTTCTGATTTCTTTATATGTTGATGATAAGAAAGACCTTCCTGATGAACAAAAAGTAGAAGTAAACAGGATAAATGGAGGCACTAGATTACTTAAAAACTATGGTCACAAATGGGCAAATTTTCAAACACAGTTTTTTAAGTCTAATTCACAACCATATTACGTACTCTACAATCCTAACACTAGTAAGGTTTTAAATAAACCTGTTGGATATACACCCGACGAAGACGAATATGCTAATTTTTTACAAAAGGGGCTAGAAGTATATAATGCCAGCCGATAGTTAGATACTAGTGTTATGATTGATTCAATTAACAAAATACCAACAGATTTAGAAAAATATTTCGAAACATTTCGAAACAATATTGTTGGTATTGATTCATATTTTGAATCGCCTTATGGCAGAAAAAAAATAATCTATGCAGATTGGACGGCTAGCGGAAGACTCTACAAACCTATTGAAGACAAAATTAGCAATATCATAGGCCCATATGTGGCTAATACACATACCGAAACTTCAATAACTGGTAGCATAATGACACAAGCTTACCATGATGCAAGAAGCATTATTAAAGAGCATGTAAACGCTTCAAAAAATGATATCTTAATAACCGTTGGAACAGGAATGACTGGGGCGATAAATAAGTTTCAACGCATTTTAGGACTTAAACTTTGTGAGAACTTAAAAGATAATACGACAGTTCCAGAGGAAAAACGCCCTATTATTTTTGTATCTCATATGGAGCATCATTCCAATCAAACATCATGGTTGGAGACCATTGCAAGAGTTAAGGTAATCCCATCGAATGATCAGGGACTGCCATGTTTGATCAAGCTTGAAGCCTTATTACATGAACATAAAGATATTCCTATTAAAATTGCGGCAATCACGGGATGCTCCAACGTTACAGGTATACAAACCAATTACCATGATGTAGCGAAAGTGATGCATCAAAACAATGGACTTTGCTTCGTTGACTTCGCTTGTTCTGCACCCTATGTCGACATTGATATGCATCCTAAAGATAACGAGAAGTATTTAGATGCCATTACCTTTTCACCACATAAGTTTTTAGGAGGACCAGGAGCATCTGGTGTGCTTATATTTAATAAAAAATTATACAAGAATTTAGTACCAGACAATCCAGGAGGAGGCACCGTAAATTATACAAACCCTTGGGGTGATCATGATTATATCGATGACATTGAGACCCGAGAAGATGGTGGTACTCCTGGGTTCTTGCAAGCCATAAGGATAGCGCTTTCTATAAAACTAAAAGAAGACATGGGAGTGCAACGTATTTTAGAGAGAGAACATCAATTAAATACCATTGTTTTCGATAAACTTTCTAAAATTGAAAACTTAAAAATATTAGCACCCGAACATAAAGACAGACTTGGCGTATTTTCATTTTATATAGAAAATGTCCATTATAATCTCATAGTGAAACTATTAAATGATAAGTTTGGTATACAAACCCGAGGCGGATGCTCATGCGCTGGAACCTATGGGCATTACTTATTAAATGTTGACGAACCTACTTCTAAATCCATCGAAGAAAAAATATTAGAAGGTTGCTTAATTGAGCGTCCAGGATGGATTCGCATGTCTATTCATCCAACAATGCGTGATGAGGATATTAATTTTATTTGTGATGCAATATCACAAGTTGCACAGCATCATGAAAATTGGAAACATGACTATAATTATGATGCTATTAAAAATGAGTATGTCCATAAAAGTAATACTTCAACAGAAAAAGAAATTATAAAACATTGGTTTAAAGTTTAGTGTAACACAATACGATTAACTAATTCTTTTGTTTTTAAAATATATACACCTTTTGAAAAAAAACTGATATCTATTTCAACTTTTTTTAGTTCTGAATATTCGATATGAAGTAGTTTTCCTCTTGTATCAAATATTTTAATTTCTCCAATAACATCTGCTTTATTTGAAATTGTGAATTTCCCAGTACTTGGTGATGGGTAAAGTTTAATAGTGTTTTTATTTAGGTTTATATCACTAACCGACAATGCGTTTAAAGCTCCAAACCCAATTGCCAATCCAACATCTGCTAACTCGTAAGGACCAAATGCACCACCAGCATCAAATTCTTCAGCACCTGCATCAAAATTCACTTCTCTATCTCCGTACAAAATATCTTTAGTTAAAAATGAATATGAACCTACACCAGCATTAATTGCTGGGCTTCCTGATGCTAATCTATAAAAATCGCTCCCACTGGTTAACAACCCTGAAGCTACAGTTTGGTTTGAATTAACACCATTAGTTAAATCCCAACTTCCATTTTGTGTAATGTTACCTTCATAGCTTGAGGCTCCTGTTGGCGCAGTGAGTATTTGAAACGCATTAATATCAGAATCTAAAATAATGTTGTTAGCAACTACTAAATTTTCTGGTGCTAGGGTCGCTCCACTCAAACTAGTTCCAATTCTAATGCCCAAATCACAATTGACAAGTGTATTATTTACAATTTGTACATTTTTAACTTGATAATATCCACTTAAAGGAGAATTTTCTAAACCATTCATAACATTTAAAGCTCCAGTTGTATTAGAACCTGACCCATTTGGTTTTCTATACCTAAGCCCTTCAAAATAATTATTATATACTTTATGGCCTTCTCCAATAACTCTTACACCGCCAGAAAAAGTATTGTTATTTCCAAAGAAAAAATTATTAAATACTTCTGTATTATTACCATGTCTTAAAGTCAAGGTCCCTTGATAATCTCTAAAAGTATTGTTATAATATTTATTACTTCCACTTTTATTTGAAATGATTTCTACTTCTCCAGACCAATTATTAAAGAAATTATCATAAACTTCTGTAAACGAATCTGAGAGCGAAGTAGTACTTACACCAATTCGTATTGCATCTTGATCATTTAATCCGTTAACATCGTTATTTACAGGAACTCTGTCTGCAAAATAGTTGTGATGTATTTTAGAATAATCTGGAGTTGAGTTATTATGATTATCATTAATAATACTGCCTACGCCTGTTTTTCCTATAAATGAACAATAACTAACTTCATTGTATTCACCATAAATAATAACCCATTTAAAAACATCTTCTTCTTGACTTACCGTACCATTATATGAATCAATTTTCACATTTCTAACAACACAATGTACACAATCGTTATTGCTAGTATCTCTAAATTCAATAACGGGTTCTATTCTTCCTCCACTCGAAATAAGTCCAGAAGCATTCTGAAAAATAACGCCTTCAAAAATAATGTAAGACCCTCCCATACTAATATTTGAACGTCCTTCAAAAAACACACTTCCAGAATTTTGAGCTTTAATGATACAGGGTTGAAGTTCTGTAGCATCTACATTAACTGACATTTGCACATCTGTCCAGGTACCATCTGCTAACTCAATAATAGTCCCTGCAGTTGCATTTGAAATCGCATTTTGAAGTTCAGCATTGTTATTTACTACTTGCCCATGTAGAGTAATTAGTAAAAACAAAGTGATAATTGTTAAATAATATTTCATCGTATTCTAATTTATATCTGGAAAACCAAATTGGTTAACCAATTCAAAGATAAGAAGTTTATCCTAATAAAGTGACGATATTTATATAACAAAAAAGCCACGCTTTCACGTGGCTTTCAATAATTGGCTTATTTAGTTTAGTTGAATGTATTTCATTTAAGATGCATTCTCGGCTTTTTTAATAGCTTCTAACTTTGCATCAACTTCAGATTTCGTTCCTGTAATCGTTTCGTAAGTAGTAGACTCCTCTCCACCTTCAGTAATTACTGTAGTTACTACAGCTTTAACAATGCCATCTTCTTCAGTTTCTGTTAACTTTACTTCTACGTTCTTTTGAACTTCAACCTGTTCAATATTATTATCATCAGAAATATAAGCTGTTACAGCATCAGCAGATAAAGCGATACTTGGTGCAATTACCAAAGCAACAACTGACATTAATTTCAATAATATATTTAAAGAAGGCCCCGAAGTATCTTTAAATGGATCTCCTACAGTATCACCTACTACAGCTGCTTTATGAGCATCTGTTCCTTTTCTTCCTTGTTCTTCAATCATTTTTTTAGCGTTATCCCAAGCACCACCAGCATTAGATTGGAAGATTGCCATAAGCACACCACAAGTGGTTACACCTGCTAATAAACCTCCTAGCATTTCTGCACCACCAATAAAGCCAACAGCAACTGGTACTGCAATGGCTAACAATCCTGGCAATACCATTTCTTTAATAGATGCTTTCGTAGAAATCGCAACACACTTATCATATTCTGCTACACCATCAGCTTCATCAAATATTTTACGTTGCGCATCAGTAGCTTTAGACATATCAGAATCTACAGCACGCATTACTTCTAAAGCAGCTTTTAGTTTAGGAATGTCTCTAAATTGACGACGCACCTCTTCAATCATTGCCATTGCAGCACGTCCTACAGCATTCATAGACAAGGCAGAAAACACAAATGGTAACATCCCACCTACTAATAACCCTGCCATTACTGTTGGTTTAGACACATCAATCGCAGTTACATTTGCCGTTTGCATAAACGCAGCAAATAATGCCAAAGCAGTTAACGCAGCAGATGCTATTGCAAATCCTTTTCCAATCGCTGCAGTTGTATTACCAACAGCATCCAGTTTATCTGTACGCTCACGAACTTCAGGATCTAATTCTGCCATTTCAGCAATTCCACCAGCGTTATCAGAAATTGGCCCATAAGCGTCAACCGCTAATTGAATTCCTGTATTCGCTAACATTCCTACCGCAGCAATCGCAATTCCATATAAACCTGCAAAATGGTGTGATACTAAAATCGCAGCAGCTATTAAAAGAATAGGAATCATTGTAGACATCATCCCCACACCTAAACCAGCAATAATTGTAGTTGCAGCTCCAGTTTCAGATTGTTTTACTATTGAATTCACAGGTTTTGTTCCAGTTCCTGTATAATATTCTGTTACTTTTCCAACTGCTAGACCAGCTACTAAACCAGCTACAACTGCCCAAAACACACCCATAGATGTAAATTCAGTTCCACCAAAAGACCAAGTTTCAGGTAATATTTGATTTATAATAAAATAAGACGCTATCAACATTAAACCAGCTGAACCAAATTCTCCAATATTTAATGCTGTTTGAGGGTTTCCACCATCTTTTACTTTCACAAAGAAAGTACCAATAATAGACATAATAATACCCACTGCAGCTAATACCATCGGTAAATAAACGGCTCCTAATCCATCAAAAGAACTTGCAAAAGCAGGAATTTGAGTAAACGCAGCACCCAATACCATTGTACCAATAATTGAACCTACATAAGACTCAAATAAATCTGCTCCCATACCAGCAACATCTCCAACATTATCACCAACATTATCGGCAATAGTTGCAGGGTTTAATGGGTGATCTTCAGGAATACCTGCTTCAACTTTACCTACTAAATCTGCTCCAACATCTGCAGCTTTGGTATAGATACCACCACCAACACGGGCGAATAATGCAATAGACGACGCTCCAAGAGAGAAACCAGAAAGTACATTCAATACTTCACCGATTTGCCAACCTTGCCCGCTGTAAATCATAAATAATCCACTAAGACCTAAAACACCAAGACCAACAACACCTAGTCCCATTACAGCTCCTCCAGCAAAAGCAACTTCTAATGCTTTTCCTAGAGATGTTCTAGCAGCACTTGTAGTTCTTACATTGGCTTTAGTAGCTACTTTCATTCCAATAAAACCAGCAAGTGCAGAACAAATAGCTCCAATAATAAATGATACTGCTACCATCCCATTAGAACCTTCTTCATTACTTCCTTTGAAAAATAATAAGATAGCAACGGCCACCACAAAAACAGCTAATATTTTGTATTCAGCCTTAAGGAAAGACATTGCTCCATCAGCAATGTTTTTCGCAATCCTTTTCATTTTGTCGGTTCCTTCGTCTTGTTTATTTACCCATGCACTTTTAATAAATACAAATAGCAAAGCTAAAACCCCAAAAGCAGGCAATCCTTTAATTAGTAATTCCATATTTTAATTAATTAGTTAGTATGTTAATATTTTTAACGGGGCTAAAAATAGGAAAATATAAGTGATAAAAAAAGCTACCTTTGGTTAAAGATAGCTTAGTTTTTTTGCTTAAAATTATTAATCTTTCAATTAGATTGTGAAAGTACGTTTTTTCTTATGCTCACTTTCTTCATAACGTTTTACACATTCGTGATAAATCTTATATGCTTCTTCCACATTACCCCAACCTCCAACATCTACTTTTTTCTCTTCAAGATCCTTATAAACTTGGAAGAAATGCTCAATTTCTTTTATTCTATGTGGGTTGATATCATTTATATCCTCTTTTTTACTCCAAATTGGATCTGAAACTGGTACACATATAATTTTTTCATCCGGCCCTTTTTCATCTGTCATATGAAAGACACCTATTGGTTTTACCTCCATTACAACCATTGGGTATGTAGGTTCAGTTCCTAATACCAATATATCTAGAGGGTCTTGGTCTAATGCTAAAGTTTCTGGTATAAATCCATAATCTCCTGGATACATCATAGAAGAAAACAGGGTTCTATCAAAACGTATTTTATTTAGTGTGAAGTCGTATTCGTATTTATTTCTGCTTCCTTTAGGTATTTCAATTAGGACATCAAATGTCAACCTTTTCTTGTTTGCCATAGTATAATATTTGGGCTGCAAAGGTACTGAAGCTAAATAGCGAAAACAACTTAAAGCCTTTCGAATTATATAGATTTCACATAATCTTAATGTAAAAAGAAAACAATCATCTAATTAACAAATCTTTACCTCAGAAATTATTAACTTGTGAAACTTTTAAAAAAACGACTAATTTAAACACAATATGAAGTACATAATTGCTTTTTGCCTTACACTTTTTATTCTGCCTATACAATCGCAAAATCAACCTTGGAAAGGTAAGTTTGAACCTATTGACAACTTAATGTCTCCCACAAATGCTTATCGTACTGCTAGTGGAGCTCCAGGCAAAGCCTATTGGCAGCAACGTGCTGACTACAAGATTAAAGCAATTGTGAATGAAAGTAACAATACACTTTCTGGGGAGGAAATCATCACTTATTACAATAATTCGCCTGATGATTTAAGTTATTTATGGATTCAATTGGAACAGAACGTAAATAAAAAAGAAAATGAAGATTTTGGCACCATAAATAATAGTTTAAAAGATGGTATCAATACTCGGCAAATGCAATTTTTAACCAGGACTATAGATTTTCCAGCTGGTTACACCATCAAATACATTAAAGATTCAAACGGAAAACCTATTAAATCTTTGGTTAATAATACCATGATGAAGGTTTTATTGGATGAACCCTTAAAATCTGGTAACACTTTAACCTTTTCAATTGGTTGGTCCTACCCAATAACAGATCGTAGTATGTATTTATTATCTCGTGAAGGGTATGAATATTTTCCAGAAGATGATAATACAGTATATCTTATTGCACACTGGTTTCCAAGAATGGCAGTCTATAACGATACCGAAGGTTGGCAAAACCAACAATTTCAAAAGTTAGGTGAATTTGCTTTAGAATTCGGAGATTATGATGTTGAAATTACAGTTCCTGCTGATCACATTGTAGCGTCAACAGGTGCACTTCAAAACCCTGAAAATGTACTTACCAAAAAACAACGGAAACGTTTAAATGAAGCTTCAAAATCATTTGACACACCTGTAATGGTGATTACAAAAGAGGAAGCTGTTGAAAATGAAAAAGAGAAATCAACAAAACAAAAAACATGGAGATACTCTGCTAAAAATGTTCGCGATTTTGCATTTGCTTCATCTCGTAAATTTATGTGGGATGCTCAGGCTGTAAAATTACCAACCAATACAGTGATGGCCATGTCGTACTATCCAAAGGAAGGGCTTCCTGTTTGGCAAGAAGAATCTACAAAATCTGTAATGCATGCTTTAGAGGTCTATTCTGAAGCTACTTTCGATTATCCTTATCCTGTTTGCATTTCGGTTAACACATCTAATATTGGGATGGAATTCCCTATGATTAGTTTTAATGGTGGTAGACCAAAAAATGGGGAAATGAGTAAGAACGCTAAGGCTAGTATGATTGGTACTATTATCCATGAAGTGGGTCACAATTGGTTTCCTATGATTGTAAGTTCAGATGAACGTAAATGGATGTGGATGGATGAAGGCTTAAATACATTTTTGCATCAGCGCACTGTAGCTGAACGCTATCCTGAGTTTAATAGTGTAACACCTAAAAGTATTGCACCTTTTATGAGTGGTGATAAAAATATTTTACGTCCTATTATGACGACTTCAGACAATGAACTGTTCAGTCAATTTGGTGCTAATTTTTATATAAAACCAACAGTTGGTTTGCAAATGCTTAGGAATTCAATAGTTGGAAAAGAATTGTTTGATGCTGCATTTAAAGAATATGCCAACCGTTGGAAATATAAACACCCTAATCCTTCAGATTTATTTAGAACTTTAGAAGATGCAACCGCAACAGATTTAGATTGGTTTTTTAGAGGTTGGTTTTTTACTACCGACAATGTGGATATAGAATTATCTAACGTAAAATGGTTTAAAGTCCATGAAGAAAATCGCAATATTGAAGATCAAACCCAAAGCACTCAAGTTACTGCTGAAGGAAATAATGCTTCAGAAGCTCCTAAGGACTTTTCAAGTGGCCCTGCAGTGATTAATATGACTGATACACCCGATGCATCTTATGGACAATTTTTATCTAGAATGGATGATGCAGCTATTAGGAAACAACTTTCAGGAAAAAATCTTTACGAACTCACTATTAAAAATGTTGGAGGTCTTGTGATGCCAGTAACTATTGAGTGGATATTTACTGATGGCTCAACGGAAATCGATAGGCTACCTGCTCAAATATGGAGACGAAATGAGTATGAAGTCAAAGAGGTTTTTATAAAAGAAAAAGAGGTGAAGACGGTAAATCTTGATCCTAATTTTGAATTTGCTGATACAGATATGTCAAATAATGTGTTTCCAAAATCGGATACTACTTCAGAATTTGATGGCTTCAAAAGTAAACAGTAATGTTTTCAAATATGAGTTACGATAAAATCAATCAATCGCGACGCTAAATTTGCTGTTTGTCCATCTCTATCATATTTTGGATTGAGTTCGGCTATATCGCAAGACATTACTTTTTTAGAATTGAATAAAAACTCTAGTACTGCATAAATAAAATATGGACTAAAGCCAAATGGTGAAGGCGCACTAACACCTGATGCATATGCAGAAGAAAAGCCATCCATATCAATAGTGATATACAAATAATCATTTTTTGAAATGAATGATTCTAATTTCTTTTGAAGTGTTTTAATCTCTTCTTTTGAATCTGAACATCTATCACTTAATACAAAATCTACATTAAACGTTTCTGCTATTTCAAAAAGTTGCTTAGTATTAGATTGTTTCTGGATACCTATTGCAAAATAGTCAATATCTTCTCCTTTGATTTTGAATTCTGATAGAATTTGATTGAAGGGTGTCCCAGAATTTCGTTGCTCTTCAATAGGACGTAAATCAAAATGTGCATCAAAATTTATGATACCAATACGCTTATTTGGTAATGCCTTTTTCAACCCTTTAAAATGTGCATATGCAATATCATGCCCCCCTCCTAAACCGATGGGAAACACGTTTTTCTTAATCAAGTCAGCTATAGTTAATGAAAATAGGTCTTGGCAAGATTCCAAATCCTCATCAACACAAATAATATTACCAAAATCAGCAACAGTTTTATTTTCAAAATGAAGCGGTAACTTCCCTAATTTATCTCGAATGGCATTTGGACCGGTAGCAGCGCCAACGCGGCCAAAATTTCGTTTTACTCCTTCATCACAAGCATACCCTATCAATCCATAATCTGGAATATTACCATCACTCATGAAACTATTCAAACTACGACACATGATGTGTTGATACCAATATTGAGGTTCAATTTCGGCACTTGTTTTTCTTCCTGTCCAGATATTTTTCTGTGCAGGCTCATAATTTTTGTTTGTTATATAAGAATTACTAGACAATCGGGTTACCTTTTAAATACACAGTTTCAATATTACTATCTCCAAAATTATATGGTAAATAATTATAGGAATTCACTGGTTTCGTTAGAATAAGATTTGCTAATTTACCTTTGGTAATAGACCCCACCTCCTGCTCCACACCCATGGCATACGCACCATTAATTGTTGCAGCATTTATAGCTTCTTCAGGAGTCATCTTCATTTTTACGCAAGCGGAAGACACCACAAAATTCATATTCCCAGATGGTGCAGAACCCGGATTATAATCTGTAGCTAAAGCTAGCGGTAAGCCAGCGTCTATCATTTGTCTTGCTGGTGTGTATGGAATTCCTAAAAAATAGGAACAACCTGGTAGCGCAACTGGCATCGTTCGTGTATTTTTCAATGATTGAATGTCTTCGTTACGCATTTCTTCCAAATGATCGACCGATATGGCATTATGCTTTACACCAACTTGCACACCTCCCACAGCATTAAACTGATTCACATGAATTTTAGGCACTAATCCATAGTTTTTTCCAGCTTCTAAAATCAACTCGGTATCGGCAACTGAAAAATAGCCTATTTCACAAAATACATCAATAAATTCAGCCAATTGTTCTTTTGCTACTTTTGGTAGCATTTCATCAACTATCAATTTCAAATAGCCTTCTTTATTATTTTTGAACTCGAGAGGCAAGGCATGGGCGCCTAAAAAGGTGGCTTTAATTGGCAAATTGTAATTCTGTTTTAATCGCTTGATGACTCTTAGCATTTTTAACTCGGCTTCTAAAGTTAAGCCGTATCCAGATTTAATTTCAATAGCTCCTGTGCCCAATTTGACAACGGCATCTAATCTCGATTTACTTTGAATATATAAGTCGTCTTCTGAAGTTTCTTGTAATTTTTTTGCCGAATTTAAAATGCCACCACCGCGGTTTGCGATATCTTCATAAGACAAACCCTTAATTCTATCGACAAACTCATTTTCCCTTGTTCCTGCATAAACTAAGTGTGTATGAGAATCACACCATGAAGGCAATAATAGTCTCCCTGTGGCGTCAATAATTTTAGCATTTGGAATATTTGGACAATCCTCCATTTTTCCAAAATCCACAATAAAGCCATATTCAACTAACAAAAATGCATTATCAATTGTGGGCAGAATGCGCATCTCTTTTCCAGAAACAAAAGATATTTCCTTTTCCCTTACCTGAATGAGTTGTTTAATATTTTTAAAAAGTAACTTCATTAAAACAGGGATTCTAAAATTGTATCATCGACTAAATTTGGTATCGTAACCTTTAAATTTGGTGTGCGTTCCATTTCACGTTGTATTGCAAAACGTGCATTATCATTTCTTGCCCAGCTTCGTCTTGAAATTCCATTATTTACATCATAAAATAACATATTTTTCAATCTGTGTTCAGCAGCTTCACTTCCATCTAATAGCATACCGAATCCGCCATTAATAACTTCGCCCCAACCTACACCGCCACCATTATGTATAGAAACCCAAGTTGCTCCTCTAAAGCTATCGCCAATAACATTATGTATTGCCATGTCAGCAGTAAATTTACTACCATCATAAATATTAGAGGTTTCTCGGTAAGGTGAATCTGTACCACTTACATCATGATGATCTCTCCCTAAAACAACAGGTCCTATATCTCCTTTAGCAATGGCATTGTTAAACGCTAATGCTATTTTAGTACGTCCTTCGGCATCTGCATACAAGATACGAGCCTGAGAACCAACCACCAATTTATTTTGTTTTGCATTTTTTATCCATGTGATATTATCCTGCATTTGTAATTGAATATCTTCTGGCGATGCTTTCATTATATCTTGCAGTACCTCAGCAGCTATTTTATCGGTTTTATCTAAATCTGCTTGTTTTCCTGAAGCACACACCCAGCGAAAGGGCCCGAAACCATAATCAAAACACATTGGCCCCAATATATCTTGCACATAAGATGGATATTTAAAATCAATCTTGTTTTCTGCCATTACATCTGCTCCTGCACGAGATGCTTCTAATAGAAAGGCATTGCCATAATCGAAGAAATATGTCCCCTTTTTAACATGTTTGCTTATAGCTTTGGCGTGTCGCCTTAAAGAAGTTTGTACTTTTTCTTTAAAAAGCTCAGGATTGTCTTTTATCAAAGTATTTGCTTCTTCAAATGAACAATCTACTGGGTAATAACCACCTGTCCATGGAATATGTAAAGACGTTTGATCAGAACCTACGTGAACCACTATATTTTCCTTGTCAAATCGCTCCCAAACTTCTATAACGTTTCCAATATAAGCGATGGAAACAACTTCATTTTTAGTTTGGGCAGCCTTCACCCTTTCTATCAATCGATTGATATCATCAAGTAACACATCAACCCAGCCTTGTTCATGTCGCTTTTTCGCAGCATTAGCATTTACCTCAGCACATACCGTAATGCATCCTGCTATATTTCCAGCTTTTGGCTGTGCACCGCTCATACCTCCCAAACCAGAGGTTAAAAATAGTTTCCCAGCAGGAATTTCTCCTTTTGGCAGTATTTTTCTAAAAGCGTTCATCAGCGTAATTGTTGTGCCGTGTACGATGCCTTGTGGACCAATATACATGTAGGACCCCGCAGTCATTTGTCCATATTGCGTTACACCTAAAGCGTTATATTTTTCCCAATCGTCTGGCTTACTATAGTTCGGAATCATCATACCATTTGACACCACAACTCTTGGTGCTTCTTTTGAAGATGGAAATAATCCCATAGGATGACCAGAATACATATGCAATGTTTGTTGATTGGTCATAGTGGCCAAATATTGCATCGTCAACACATATTGCGCCCAATTTTGAAATACCGCGCCATTGCCACCATAGGTAATTAATTCTTCAGGGTGTTGTGCAACTGCTGGGTTTAAATTGTTTTGGATCATCAACATAATTGCAGCAGCTTGTTGTGATTTTGCAGGATACTCTTCTATTGGTCGTGCATATATTTTATAATCAGGTTTGAATCTATACATGTAAATACGCCCATAATCTTTCAACTCTTCTGCAAATTCTATGGCTAATTCTTTATGCCATGTTTCTGGAAAATAGCGTAACGCATTTCTAATAGCCAATCGTTTTTCTTCTTGAGACAATACATCTTTACGCTTAGGTGCGCTATTTGCATTTTTAGGATATGGCTTTTTATTTGGCAGCTTATCTGGTAAACCTTGTAGTATTTGCGCTTTAAACGTCATCTTCAAATTATTTTAAAATGAATGCTTGCTCTGCTACCTGTGTTATCATAGCCGAAATATCATCCTTCAACAAACGATCTTCTTCAAGTTTGTTAACCTTCTTTCTTATGATTTTGAAATTTGCCTCAATAATATCTGAAAACGTATTTGGTCTTCTAAACTCCAAAGCTTGGGCTGCATACATGAGTTCAATAGCCAAAATCTTCTCTAAATTTTCTAAAATTTGATTGAACTTACGCCCAGAAATACTTCCCATTGACACGTGATCTTCTTGACCTAAAGCAGTTGGAATACTATCTGCAGAAGGCGGAAAGCACAGTGATTTATTTTCGGTTACCAAAGCTGCGGTGGTGTATTGCGGAATCATAAATCCAGAGTTTAAACCACCACCTGTCGTTAATAATCTTGGCAAACCAAATTTACCCTCTAGCAACAAAAAACAACGTCTATCTGAAATATTTCCTAATTCTGATGCTGCAATCGATCCATAATCTAGTGCCATTGCTAGAGGTTGCCCATGAAAATTTCCACCAGAAATAGCTTCAGTCTCACTTAACACAATAGGGTTATCGGTTACTGAGTTTAATTCTATTTCGGATAATTCCTTCAAATGGTAAAATGCGTTTCTTGATGCGCCATGAACTTGCGGAATACATCGCATAGAGTAAGGGTCTTGCACACGTTCACAATTTTCGTGCGCATCCACATTTTGCGATTTATATAATAAGGCAAACATCCGTTCTGCCACCTCTACATTGCCTTGAAACGGACGAATTTTATGCAATTCATCTTTAAATGGGGCAGAACTCCCTTGATAACCTTCAATACTCATGGCTCCAGCAACATCAGCTAAATCTAGAAGATATTCCATTTTATTTAAACCAATAATAGCGTGCGCTAAAATAAATTGCGTCCCATTTATTAGTGCCAATCCTTCTTTAGCTCTAAGTTGAATTGGTTTTAACTTGTATTGTTTTAGAATTGGTTTTGCCTCGACTATTTTGTCTTTAACCCAAAATTCACCTTCACCAATTAATGGCAAAAACAAATGCGATAATGGCGCTAAATCTCCTGATGCTCCAACTGATCCTTGTTCTGGAACCACTGGCAATAAATCATGTTCAATAAAAAATAAAATACGCTCTATGACTTTTAATCGAATACCCGAATAACCTTGACATAATGCGTGTACTTTGCAAATCATCATCAATTTTGACAATTGTTTATCTATAGGCTTACCTACGCCTACAGCATGAGTTATCAAGAGGTTTTCCTGTAATTTATTGATTTCTTCAGTAGAAATTTTAACATCACATAAAGGCCCAAAGCCTGTATTAACACCATAAATGGCTTTGTTAGAATTAGCTAAGACTTCAACTTTTTGCCTACAGTCATCAACAGTCATTTTTGCTTCTGAAGTCAAAACTCCTTGTATTGCCCCGTTGGCGATAGCCATTACCTTCTTTACAGTTAATTCATCTATGCCATATTTGAATATCATTTTGAATATTTTGTCAAGTTATTACAAAGTTATTCTTATTTTTAATGCTTAAAAAGACCATTTAAATCATAAATTGATAACCATGAGTAATCAATTAGAGTTACGACATCTTAATTATTTTTTGGCAGTTGCTGAAGAACTACACTTTAGAAAGGCAGCTGAAAGACTATATATTTCTCAACCTGGTTTAAGTAGACAGATTAAGCAGATGGAAGAAGATTTAGGTATTCAACTTTTTGAGCGTCATAATCGTAAAGTGGCTTTAACTAAAGCAGGTGCTTATCTTAAAAATGAACTAAGTATTCATTTAAAGCAAATGGATGATATAATTACTCATGCTAAACTATTACATGAAGGCAAAAAAGGGCAATTAAAATTAGGATATGTAGGTTCTGCAATGCAACACATTATTCCTAATTTACTTTTAAAGTATAAAGAACAACATCCAGATGTGGTATTTAGTTTAAAGGAAACAGACAATCAAAAACAAATTGAAGATCTCTTAAATTTTAAAATTGATTTAGGTTTTGTGAGATTAGAGCACACACCGTCTTCTATTAATAAACAAATCATTTTAAAGGACACCTTTTGTTTAGTACTTCCAAAATCTCATAAAGTTGACGCTTCAAACTTTAAAAATCTATTGCAATTAGAACATGAACCTTTTATTTTATTCGATCCAGAGTATAGCGAATCTTACTATAACAAAGTATTGCAAGTGTTTCAAGAAAGTGGATTTTCGCCTTTAATTTCGCATCTCACTATTCATGCCAGTTCTATTTACAAGTTGGTTGAACATAATTTTGGCATTTCTATCGTTCCAAAATCTTTAATAAATACCAATACTAAAGGTGTTAAGTTTATCGAATTGAAAAAAATCCGTCAAAGAACAGAACTATCAGTAGTTTGGAATAAAAACAATAGAAATCCATTACTAATTCATATTTTAGATTTGATAAATAATCTAAATTTGTAAAACAGACTTAAAAATGCCATCTTACTTTGCGAAAATAGTATGCTTTGCAATTGTTATCATATGCTTAGGTTGTAAAGAAAAGGCTAAATATATTTCTTCAGAAAACAAAAATGAACAACTTGAACAGTCTATAAATCAAGTTACAGCACTACCTAAACAAGTTATTCATCCCAAAACTAATATTCCCAACAATCATAAAATAAAATTAGGACAGTTACTCTTTTTTGACCCAATACTTTCTGGTGATAAAGATGTGGCGTGTGCTACGTGTCATCACCCAAAAAATGGATATGCAGAGTTTAGAGATATTTCTATTGGTGTAAACGGAAAAGGTTTTGCTAGTAAACGTACTTTTAACAGTCCAAACACTATTCCTTTTGTTAAGCGCAATGCACATACGATAGTGAATACGGCTTTTAATGGAATTGATATTGATAGCAATTATAACCCTGAAGATGCCCCAATGTTTTGGGATTCTAGAGTAAAAAGTTTAGAAGCACAGGCTATAGAACCTATTAAAGCGTTAGAGGAAATGAGAGGAAGTCATTTTACAGATACCGATATTTTACAGAAAGTTATTACAAGACTACGTTCGATTCCAGAATACCAAAAATTATTTAAGGCTGCCTTCAATGAAGAATATCCAATTACTATTGAAAATATTGGAAAAGCAATTGCAACTTTTGAACGGACTTTGATTTCTAACAATTCTAATTTTGATAGATATATGCGTGGAGAATCCACAGCAATTTCATTAGCAGAAAAAGAAGGATTCAAACTCTTTAAACAAGTAGGTTGTATTAATTGTCATAACGGACCTATGTTTTCAGACTACAAAATGCATGTGCTAAGCGTTCCAGAAAACAATAAGCTTAATTTTATTGATGATGGGTTTGAAAAGCAATTTAGCTTTAGAACGCCTACTTTAAGAAACTTAAGGTTTACAGCACCTTACATGCATAATGGCACTCTACCAACTCTCGAAAAAGTTTTAGAATTTTATGAAGATTTAAGCTTTAAAAAAAGTAGAAATCCAAATGTACACATTCAACTCATAGATTCCTTAGCGCAAAACTTACAATTAAGTGTAAAAGAAATGAGCCCTATAATTTCTTTTCTGAATTCTTTAAATGATGATACTTTTGACGATTCAATTCCTAAAGTTGTTCCTAGTGGATTAGAAGTAGGGGGTAATATCAACTAATTATATATAAGATGATATAAAAATAAAATCCATGATTATCTCATGGATTTTATTCCGATTTCTTACCCAAAAATCGTGCTATTAAACCAACTCAAACTAAACTAATTTACTATACGAAAAAAACTTTTTCAAGCAATTTTTTTTCCCTAAGCTAGACAAAGATAGAGTATGGTTTTGATATATTTTTATTTATATTTTTTATTGAAAACATAAACTATATTTATGATTTAATAAATTCAAAGTTGACTTTATATAAAATTTGGGCTACATTCGTTTGACGTCAGATATCAGTCATTAACCATATGAATCCAATAATCAGAAAATATAACCCAACTCTTGATTACGAGAACTTGATAAGTTTAATTCAATCAGAAGGTGAAGAATGGAGTGACTATCTAAATCCTACATATCAAAAAGCCCTCAACAACTCTTTTACATATGTCGCATTGATTGAAGATGAATTATATGGATATTCTCGTTCGATAAGTGATTCTGGATTGTTTATTTGGGTGATCGATTTACTAGTTGACAAAAAACGAAGAGGTCATTTCATTGGAAAAAAACTAATGGACCGTATATCAACTGATTTCCCAGATATAGATATATTAGTAATGTCTGATGTTGATCAATATTACGAGAAAATTGGCTATAACAAAGAAGGTTCTATCTTTAAAGTTAAACGAAGTTCCTAAAAATAGAACCCAAAACTTCCTGTAACTCCGAACTTCCTAGCATTGGGATATAATGTATCATCTTTATAATTCCCTCGGAAATTAAAATCGATTCTAAAGACCTTAAAAATATTACCGATACCTAAGCTGTATTCGTAATACGGTTCTTTATTTGGTGCCACCAATTGTAAATTTGCTGGATTACTAGGCACATTGCTTAATGCTATATTTTCATCTGAAATACTCGCCATAACACCTCTGACACTTATAATCTCTCGGAGATTCAATTTTCTTAAAAACGGAATTCTAGAAAACAAGCGTCCGTTAAAATTATGCTCTAAATGGAAAGATGCATATTGGTCTGACACAAACTCATAAAAATCTAACTGTGAAAAGGTATTATATATAGAGAAATAGGTTTGGTTCCCAGGAATAACATTTAATAACCCTAGAGGCACTTCACCATAAGTTTTACCAATTTCAATTGAAGACACCAATCTACCAAAACCACCTACTTGCCATGGTTGCAAATACGACAATTGTACTTTGGTATAATCAAAATCACTATTTAGTATACTTTTATCTCCACGACTAACTTGTGCAAACAAACGCGCAAAATCATCATTTGCTGTTTTACGTTCAACACCAAAACCTGTCATTTTTCGCCCTGGAAAATACGCAGCAGAAAATGTAGTTTCGTATTGTTTAATTTCAGATTTGATACCTGTTGGTATATTATAATCTAAACTAAATGTTGGTGAGGCAGATTCTAAAGTACGGTAGTTACCACCTAACCTAAATATTAAATTTCGAAAAGGTTCTGCCTCAACAGCAAAACTGGTAAGATTGATTGTTGTTAACTTGTCGTTAGCACCTGCCGTTACTACTGCTGAAGACGCTAAACTTCGCCCTAAAACATCGGTTGAATTCGTTAAACTAGCGCCCATTTGCTCCACATCACGGCGATTTCCTCCAGATATAATTAGTCTATTCTTTTTATCTAACAACCACTTTCCTGAGATGCCATATTTAAACTTATCATCTTCAAAACCGTAGGCCAAAAACCCTTCTAAACGCCATAAATCGTTTCTTCCAAAATAAGTCCTACCTCCTGTACGTAAACGCAAACCTTCAACATCATTAAATCCAAAGGTTGAAAAAATTGGTCCGTAATCTAGTGGCAAGGAATTAAACTCAATGTAACCTGATGCAAGAATACTTCCTAAGTTATATAAACGCTTAAATTTCTTTACTGTTTTGAGTGTATCTAACATTTTGTACACCCCTTTTTCGTCTTTATTTAGAGCCTCTAAACGGTTCTGTTCCCAAAATGCATCATCTCTATCATACACATCCTTATCATAATTATAAACTTCTTTCTCATAGAATTTTTTATCCTTCAGAATGTCAAATTTATAATTATCATATAGTGTTGTACGCTTACCGTAAACACCTCTTGATTTTTCCTTTTTATTGAACGCAAAGTCACTCATCATATAATCGCGCTTCACAAGAAATAAGGAATCGTTTAACACTTCAAACTCTTGTTCAATATATATATCTTTTACCCAGTTAATATTGGCACTTTTTGAAGCTTGAAGATTGATTTCTTTTAATGCATATGTTGTATCTGCTACCCAAAAATCGCCTTTAAAAGTTAATTCGTTTTTACGTCTGGGGTAATAAATGATGTTATAGCACCACTTGTTATCAATAAATGCACTATCTGATAACACATAATTATAAGTACTAACACCTGTTCTTGAAAGCGGGCTTACAAAGCTTTTATCAAAAAACTTTAAGTAATTATCATATACATTAAAATCGGCATACAAGTCGTCTACAAAATCAATTATGACTTGATTATCACTAAATCCAGAATTTTTATTTCCTTTTAAATCTTCCTTTTCTTTATTTATAATGTTATCGCCATAAATCTTAGAAACCGCCTCGTTAATAAACATTGGCAAGTAAGTCTTACCTGTAACGCGAGAGGTATCCACTTCATTGAAAACAAACTCCATACCTCTAAACAACTTACTTTTAATAAGCGCACTATCTATAGTATTAATATCAAACTCTACCTTTTCGTATTTATCGTATTCGTATTGTTTGAATTGTTTTAACCCGTTACTCCGTTTATTTTCCCAAATTTTTCTTAGGATATCAATGGCAGGATTATTTTTTTTAGGCTGCTTACCTGAAACAATAACAACTTCATTTAACTGTGCAGCTTCTTCTTTTAAGATGAATTTCAGATTGTAATTCACCTTCTTTTCTAAAGGAATATTAAGTGTTTCATAACCAATAAAAGAAATGGTTAGCGCATCCCAGGTTTCATCAGATTCTAAATAAAACTTTCCGTTTTCATCAGTAATTGTGCCTTCCGTAGTTCCTGAAAATATAACATTGGCAAAAGACACAGGCTGATTAAATTCATCAAACACATAACCGCTCACTTTGGTTTGAGCCATTGCTGCGCATAGATTTAGCAGGAAAAGGGCAAAAAATAGTTTTAACTTCATTTAAAAACTTTCATTCATATAGTATAGACACAAAAAAATTGAAATTAGTTGCATCTAGTTCAAAAAAACTTCATTATTCATTTAAAATAAAAAACTTCATCAACAACAATCGTGCTAATGAAGTTTATATAACGTAAAAAATATTGTTTTATTTATAAAGTACTTTTTTTACTGCTTTAATAACATCTTCATGGTTAGGCAACCATTCTTTCAATAACACTGGCGAATAAGGCGCAGGTGTATCAGCAGTATTTATTTTTACAATTGGCGCATCTAAATAATCAAATGCTTCACTTTGTACTAAATATGTGATTTCTGTTGCAACATTTCCAAAAGGCCATGCTTCTTCTAAAACCACCAGGCGATTTGTTTTCTTGACAGACTCTACAATAGCTTTCCTATCCATTGGACGCACTGTACGCAAGTCGATAATTTCACAAGAAATACCTTCTTTTTCCAATTCATCTGCAGCTTTATATGCTTCCTTTATAATTTTCCCAAAAGAAACAATAGTAACATCGTCACCTTTTCTTTTAATATCTGCTACCCCGATAGGTAAAATGTATTCTCCTTCAGGAACTTCACCTTTATCACCATACATTTGCTCACTTTCCATAAAAATAACTGGATCGTCATCGCGAATAGCCGCTTTTAATAACCCTTTGGCATCGTATGGGTTTGAAGGCACTACCACTTTTAAACCTGGCGTATTAGCAAACCAATTTTCAAAAGCCTGAGAATGCGTAGCTCCTAACTGACCTGCAGATGCTGTTGGTCCACGAAATACAATCGGACATTTAAATTGTCCACCAGACATTTGTCTGATTTTTGCTGCATTATTTATAATTTGATCAATTCCAACCAAAGAGAAGTTAAAGGTCATATATTCTACAATTGGTCTGTTTCCAGTCATCGTAGATCCAACTGCAATACCTGCAAAACCAAGTTCGGCAATTGGTGTATCTATAACGCGCTTGTCTCCAAATTCATCTAACATGCCTTTAGATGCCTTGTAAGCACCATTATATTCAGCGACTTCCTCACCCATTAAATATACGCTTTCATCTCTGCGCATTTCTTCACTCATCGCTTCACAAATCGCTTCTCTAAATTGAATTGTCTTCATTTACTTGCTTTTAAATCGAGTTGCAAAAATAGTAATAAACAGGCACCTTACTAAAATATTTTTTCAAAAATTTACTATGCATGCATAGTATTTTTGAAATAAAATACCTAACTTCGTATCCGCAAAAAAATAAGATATTTTAATATAGATAAAGTTATGAAGATATTGGTTTGTATAAGTCATGTCCCAGACACAACATCAAAGATCAATTTCACAGATGGTGATACAAAATTTGATACAAATGGTGTGCAATTTGTGATTAACCCAAATGACGAATTTGGATTAACGCGCGCCATGTGGTTTAAGGAAAAACAGGGTGCTAATGTAACCGTTGTAAATGTAGGAGGTGCTGAAACAGAACCCACGCTACGTAAGGCTTTAGCAATTGGTGCTGATGCTGCAATTAGAGTAAATACTCCTGCAACTGATGGTTTTTCGGTTGCTAAGCAATTGGCTAAAATTGTTGAAGATGGTGGTTATGATTTGGTGATTGCTGGGCGCGAATCTATTGATTATAATGGTGGAATGGTTCCTGGCATGTTGGCTGGTTTAACCAATGCCAATTTTGTAAATAATTGTATTGGATTAGAGGTTGATGGCACTTCTGCAACTGCTACTAGAGAAATTGATGGCGGTAAAGAAACTGTTTCTACTAGTTTACCTCTAGTTATTGGAGGACAAAAAGGTTTGGTTGAAGAAAGCGATTTAAAAATCCCTAACATGCGTGGTATCATGATGGCACGTAAAAAACCTTTAACGATAACTGAACCTGTTGATGCCAATGCTGGTACAGATTCAGTTAGTTTTGAAAAACCTGCTCCAAAAGGGGCTGTAAAATTGGTTTCTCCTGATAATTTAGATGAGTTAGTAGATTTACTTCACAATGAAGCAAAAGTAATTTAGCTTGCTAAATTATTCCGAACTTGTTTCGGAATCTATTTTGATGAATTAGTTAAAATAATAAGATCCTGAAACAAGTTCAGGATGACAAAAAATAAAATTTTATGTCAGTTATAGTATATACAGAATCAGAACAAAATAAATTTAAGAAAGCTGCTTTTGAAGTAGCATCTTACGCAAAAGCTGTTGCAGATCAATTAGGAACAACTGTTACAGCAGTAGCTATTAATGCCGATGATACCTCAGAATTAGGAAATTATGGCGTAGACAAGGTTTTAAAAGTATCAAATTCAGATTTAGAAAACTTTAATGCAAAAGCCTATGCCAATGTTTTAAACCAAGCTGCTTCATCAGAAGGTGCACAAGTAGTTGTTTTAAGCTCTAGTGCGGATAGCAAATATTTAGCACCTCTATTAGCTGTTGGTCTAAACGCTGGTTATGCTTCAAATGTAGTAGAAGCGCCATCTAGTACGAGTCCGTTTACAATAAAACGTTCAGCGTTTACTAATAAAGCTTTTGAAGTTGCTGAAATCAAGTCTGATGTAAAGATTATCGGTGTTTCAAATAATTCTTTTGGATTGGTTGAAAATAGTGGCAATGCTTCTGCAGAAGATTTTTCACCTTCAATACCTGAATTAGGTGTTACAGTATCTTCAGTTGACAAAGCTACAGATAAAGTAACCATAGCAGATGCTGAAATTGTAGTATCTGCAGGAAGAGGGTTAAAAGGTCCAGAAAACTGGGGTATGGTTGAGGAATTAGCTGATGTTTTAGGTGCTGCAACTGCATGTTCTAAACCAGTATCAGATTTAGGTTGGAGACCTCACAGCGAACATGTTGGTCAAA
This sequence comes from uncultured Flavobacteriaceae bacterium, assembly GCA_947502975.1. Classification (GTDB taxonomy): domain Bacteria; phylum Bacteroidota; class Bacteroidia; order Flavobacteriales; family Flavobacteriaceae; genus Jejuia. Next base: position 15,847 of record CANNBV010000002.1, on the reverse strand, counting down.
CAGGTAAACCCGTAGCATCCAATCTTTATATCGCTATTGGTATCTCTGGTGCTATTCAGCATTTAGCAGGAATTAACGCATCAAAAGTAAAAGTAGTTGTAAACACAGATCCTGAAGCGCCATTCTTTAAGGCTGCAGATTATGGTGTTGTTGGTGATGCTTTTGAGGTTGTGCCGCAACTTATCGAAAAATTAAAAACATTTAAAGCACAACAGTAATAATTTATTTTTATAAATTGTAAAGTACTGTAGAACTGCTTAAATTAGCATTTCATGCCAAAAACTGTCTTTGCAGTTGGTAAAGTTCTAATTTAAGCAGTTCTTTGCGTTTTTAATAGATTTATGAGTTTAGTAAGATTAAATATAAAGGGTATATCGTACAGCCAAACACAAAATGGCGCTTATGCTCTGATATTAAATGAAATTGAGGGTGACCGCAAACTCCCTATCGTTATTGGTGCTTTCGAGGCACAATCTATTGCTATCGCTTTAGAAAAAGAAATTCGTCCGCCAAGACCATTAACTCACGATTTGTTTAAAAACTTTGCTGACAGATTTGATATTGTTGTAAAGCAAGTCATTATTCACAAGTTAGTAGATGGTGTTTTTTATTCTAGTTTGATTTGTGAACGCGATAAAATTGAAGAAATTATTGATGCCAGAACTAGTGATGCTATTGCTTTAGCGTTGCGTTTTGACGCACCAATATTTACCTATAAAAACATTCTAGACAAAGCGGGTATTTATTTAAAGGTTGATCCAAAAAAAGATGACGAAGAGACTGAAGACAGTGTTTTAGTTGATGATATTTTGGCTGGAGAGTTAGAGCCTGCTGTATCTAAAGAAGACTACTCCTCTAAATCTCTCGAAGAATTGCATACACTTTTAGAAGAAGCCGTTAATAACGAAGACTACGAAAAAGCTGCAAGTATTCGTGACGAAATCTCAAAACGCTAATATTTCTTTTTATGAAGCAATTTTTCTGTAGTATTGTTTTCATATTGTGTTTGGTAAACACACCTGCATTTTCACAAGATACACTTGATAATTTAGAAGCATCTAAAACTGAAATTAAAAATCAATTAGAAAACAAAACTAATACCATACTTGTTTCTGATTCTATTTCGGTTACGCCATATGTAGCAAAAAGTAAAACAGAAAGCTCTGAGGAAACTATGATTCCGAGACAAGGATTTTCATTTAATAGTCTTTGGCGTGGTATCTTAGGTATGATTTCTCTAGTTTTTATTGCATTTTTATTCAGCAGTAATAGAAAAGCGATTAATTGGCGAGTGGTAGGTATTGGTCTCGCATTTCAGCTAGTTATTGCTATTGGTGTTTTAAAAGTAGGCTTTATAAAAAGTTTTTTTGAATTTATTGGCGGACTTTTTGTACAAATACTTGAATTTACCAGAGCAGGTAGTAAGTTTCTTTTTGAAGGTCTAGTAGTAGATATGGATACTTTTGGGTTCATTTTCGCCTTTCAAGTATTACCTACAATCATTTTCTTTTCTGCGCTTACTTCAGTACTATATTATTTAGGTGTTATCCAAATTGTTGTGAAAGGTTTTGGGTGGTTGTTATCTAAGCTTCTTAAAATTTCTGGAGCAGAAAGTTTAAGTGTTGCTGGAAATATATTTTTAGGACAAACAGAGGCGCCATTACTGATTAAAGCATATTTAGAGAAAATGAATAAATCTGAAATGCTTCTAGTAATGATTGGAGGCATGGCAACTGTAGCTGGTGCTGTTTTAGCTGCCTATATTGGATTTCTGGGGGGCGACGATCCTGCTTTACGTTTGTTTTATGCCAAACACCTTTTAGCTGCTTCAGTTATGGCAGCTCCTGGAGCTATTGTTATTTCAAAAATTTTGTATCCGCAAACTGAATCTATCGATACAGATGTAAAAGTTTCTCAAGATAAAATAGGCTCTAATTTTCTAGATGCCATTGCCAATGGAACTACTGAAGGTTTAAAACTAGCAGTAAATGTTGGCGCAATGCTTTTAGTTTTTGTGGCATTTATAGCTATGTTTAATTACGGATTTGAAAAAATAGGATACTATTCTGGACTTAATAATTGGATTGTAGAAAACACCAGATACGAAAGTTTATCCCTAGAATTCATCTTAGGTTATGCCTTTGCCCCTTTAATGTGGCTCATTGGTGTTGCTAAAGAAGACATGGCACTTATGGGACAGCTTCTAGGTATTAAACTAGCTGCAAGCGAATTTATCGGTTACATACAGTTAGCAGATTTAAAAGATGTTGCAAATGCTACACATTTGAAATATGAAAAGTCAGTAATCATGGCAACATATATGCTATGTGGTTTTGCCAACTTCGCATCAATTGGTATTCAAATAGGTGGGATTGGTTCTTTAGCTCCTGGACAACGTAAAACCTTATCTAAATTTGGGATGAAAGCTTTACTTGGTGGTACGATTGCTTCTTTAATTTCGGCGACTATAGCTGGAATGATTATTGGTTAATAACTTTTTGATATTCTCCTATATAACCATGAGAATTTAACCTCCCTTTTTATTTAAATTCGTAATCACTGTATTTTTAGTTTGGCTCACGTAAAACCTTAAAGATATTTCTGCTTTTGCAGAGAATTATTATGAAGCAATACCACGACTTAGTAAAGCACGTTTTAGAAAACGGAAATGAGAAAGGAGACCGCACAGGCACGGGTACTAAAAGTGTTTTTGGTTACCAAATGCGATTTGATTTAAGTGAAGGTTTCCCAATGGTTACTACAAAAAAACTGCACTTAAAATCTATTATTTATGAGTTGCTTTGGTTTTTAAAAGGTGATACAAATATTGATTATTTAACTAAAAATGGTGTGCGTATTTGGAATGAATGGGCAGATGAAAATGGTGATTTAGGTCCAGTTTACGGTCACCAATGGCGTAACTGGAATAGTGATGAGATTGACCAAATTAAAGAGGTTATCGATACACTTAAAAACAATCCAAATAGTAGACGCATGTTGGTTTCTGCTTGGAATCCTTCGGTGTTGCCAGATACATCTAAAAGCTTTAGTGAAAATGTAGCAAATGGTAAAGCTGCGTTACCACCTTGTCATGCGTTTTTTCAGTTTTATGTAGCAAATGGAAAACTGTCTTGTCAACTATACCAACGCAGTGCCGATATCTTTTTAGGTGTACCATTTAATATTGCGTCTTATGCATTATTTACCATGATGATGGCACAAGTTTGTGGTTACGAAGCTGGAGAATTTATTCACACGTTTGGTGATGCGCATATTTACAGTAATCATTACGAGCAATTAGAATTACAATTATCTAGAGATATTCGTCCGTTGCCAAAAATGATCTTAAACCCAGACATTAAAGATATTTTTGATTTTGATTTTGATGATTTTACGTTAGTGGATTATAATCCGCATCCTCATATTAAAGGGGTTGTGGCGGTTTAGGTTTAAAGCCTTAAAAGCCTAGCAATGTATCTTCATTTTAAGTTTTTAGGCTTTTCTTATAAAATGACTTGAGTAAAGACACTTTCTTGAAGTGACAACACCCTAATTGTAAGAATTATACTTAACTTTATGGAAATAAACATAATGGGGATAAACGCAATTGCGTTTATCTCTCCGTTGCCCACAATATGAAACAAACTTCAGTTCTTATATTAATCATCTTTCTCATTCTATGTTCTTGTTCTCAAGAAAAGAAGAAAACTGAATTTACTCAAACGAATGAATTAAGTCAGAAAACTCAAGATATTGTTAGTGATTTAATCGAGTATGGAGAAATAACTGGAAGTGCAGTAGGATATTCTGGAGGAAAACCAAAACAATGGGATAACTTCACTGAATTAAAGAAAAATGCTACTGAACAAGAATTGTTACTCTTGACTGAACATCCAAATCCTGTGGTTAAATGTTATGCATTTGATTTACTCGTTAAACAGAGGAATAAAAACAGTTTCAATATTTTAAAAGAGAATTTAAAAGACACCACTACTGTCTCAACACAATATGGCTGTATTGGAAGTATGACAAGAGTTAATGACTATTTTATTGAGTCAATGTCGAGACCTTATCCTGACAATGAATACCTAACAGAATCTGACAAAAGAGCTTTAGATAGTTTAATTCTATTTACACCAAACTTAATAAGTAACTACAAAAACAGACTATTAGAAAAAATTGAACCAAAAGAAAAATATTACGACAGAATTAGAGAGTTAGCTTTAAAAGGGAACAATTCAGCGATAATTGCAATTTCAAAATATCAGAAAACAAGCGATATTGAACTAATAAACAATCTTCTTAACAATGAAGATACTGACATTCAATTTTATGGATTAAAAGCAGTGAAGAATTTTCCGAATGAAAATTCATTTGAATATATTAAAAAAATTCATTCCATAGAAATCAAGAAACCTACGAGTTTCAATTACGCCATGTTACGAGAACTTTATCAAAGTATAGTGAATTATAAAAATGGAAACTCTCGGATTTTATTAGAGAAAACAATCAACGAATCAGATGGTTATACAAAACAATATCATTCTGAATTTATTTGGTTAGCTCTTAAAAAATATCCAAATGAAATTTATAACGGAATTGTTGAACAATTAAATTACACGGAAAGTGAAATTGCCGATTTAGAAAGTGAATGGAGTTGGCAAATTGAATAAAATACTGTGGGCAACAATGTGTATAATTCATTGCTAGTTATAGCCTACTTACGAAAGTCCTCGCGGACTTTCTTGGTCGGTAATTATTTACTAAATTAGGTGCTTAAACCACGCAACAAACCATATACAAACACGTTGTAACCAATGCTAGAAACGAACGAATGAAAAGAATAATCCTATTAATAATTTTGACATTTACAATCAATACGATTGCACAAGATGGCTCTGATATTAAATATGTGCCAATATATGAACTTGACAATTCTTATGTTGGAAAATTGGTTCATTTGGACTTTTATAATCGCTCATTTGGAGGTATAAAGCTTGACGATAAAGAATTGACTGACAAAGTCACAATCGAACTTGAAAATATAAAAATAGAATTTTCTGAACACAGAGTTGACAATGGACATAATAACTGGTTTTCGGAACAGTATCTGGAATCGACTGAATTTATTGACGGATATAAAATCCGAATTTCAATGTGCAAGATTAAGGAAATTGAGTCTAACTCAATTACTGTCATTTTATTTGTTGAATACCGAGACAAAAACGGAAAGACAAACTTTGAAAAACCAAATAAGATCGAATACGAATTTCCAAGAGAAATATTGACCGAAATATTAGTTCGGAATTAATAAAGCACTGGTTACAACAATGTATAACCGCAATTCCGAGTGGATTCGGACGTAGTCAAATCCACTCGGAATTGCGAGCGTCAGTGCTTAAACGAAAAGTAAAACATATAAACCCGTAACTGACGGTTATACGAGACCGTTGGCAACAAAATGTATATTTAATTGCTCACTACAAGCCTATCCGCAAAAATCTTGCGGATTTTTACGATGGCCACTCTCTTTTTATTAAATTAGGTGATTAATCGCGCAACTAACCATACACAATCACGTTATGTGTCAATAAACTCAAGAGAGAATGCCAATAAAATACACGAAAAATATTGATGACATTGAAAACTATATCAGACTTGGAAATTACAAGGATGCATATAACCTTTGCGAATTAATTATTAACGACTTAAAAGATATTAAGATTGAGGATTTAGGGACTTCATCGACTATCAAATTCCCCTGGTTATTAAAAGCGATTGGTGGTTTAGAAGATATTTCAGTACCAAATCGAATAAGAAATGACCAACTTATTCTATTACGAATACAAGCAAGATTAATGTCATCTTTAGCCCTATTCTATCTTAACGAAACCAAATTAGGAAATGATAAAATTGACAGTAGCATTAATGAAATTAAGTTGTTCAAAGATAAATTATACTTCGATTATCAGAATAAACTAAACGAATTTATTAAAAGAATAAAACCTGAAATTGATGAAATTCACTTGATCAGCGATTTAACAACGCAACAAGAAAGCAGTGAAAGAATTAAAGATTTCGAATTGGACAAATATTTAAAAATGTCGGAAGAAGAATTATATCAACAAATCGGCAAACATATTCCCGAAGAAATTAAAAATAATTCCAAAATCCTTAACGGCAGGTTGGTGTTACTCGAATCGAATAATATTATATTAATTCCACCCAAAGCAGCAAAAACCGAAAAAGAATTGGAAAATATCACTTTTGGTAAAAAGCTTTCTAATGCATTAAAGAAAAGTTTATACAACATTCTTTGTGACCCAAAAAACAGAATAGGAAAAAGCTATGTGACCATAGATAGTTTAAAAAAATTAGTTTCAGCTTCTGTGATTTCGATTGGTATTACCAGTTATCCACTCGTTGCACCTTTCGCAGCATTAGTAGTTATGTATGGAATCGATACCTATTGTGAAATGTCTAAACCAAAAAAAATCAACGACACATAACATTGGCTATAAGTAATTGCTTGTTCTCGCCTACTTCTGAAAATCCGTGAGGATTTTCAGCTTGGTGTGTACTTGTAAAGTTAAGTGCTAAACCACGCAACTACTCATAGACGAGACCGTTGGCTTTCATTTTTAGCAAGTGAATATGAAATAGTAATATGAAGAACATATTTTTTTTAGCTCTAATATTTATTAACATTAGTATTAATTCTCAAAATTTAGAAGGAATTTACGCTGGCTTTAAAAGCGATACTGAACTTATAACTTCTCGTCCAAAAGTCGAACTTAAGTTGGATAAAAAAAGTAATTTCAAACTGTCTTACCATAAACATTTTGTTTGTTCAGCTCATACAGATCTTAACAGAATTTGTACAGGAAAATATAAAAAGAACGGAGATACTCTAATTTTAACTAGCAAATATCCAATGAGAAAATTTTATGAAATCCAAAGCAGACAAACAAAGTCTGACAATAAAAACATAAAATTGATTCTAGCCCTCAGTGACCAAATCCACTTAAGAGGCTATTCTATGAGAGCTAAAATTGATTCAACGGAAATTGGAAGTTATAAAGTTGGAGACACTATTAACATTAAGAAAAAACCCTCTTCTATTGAGTTGTCTTATTCTTGTATGTATAATATGGATTGGATAATCAATTTAGAGAATAAAAAAGCAACAAATGAATATATTATAAAACTTAAAAATCGAGTCAATAATGAAGGCTTAAGTATAAAAAAAATGAGATTTCTTATTACAGGAAACAAACTTAAAATATTAGACAAATTTTATTTCATAGATATTGAAAATAATACTTTAGTCAAAAAACTATAATTTTGAAATAAAACGAAAAACTAACAATGATTATAACTAATTGCTGGTTCTCGCCTACTTCTGAAAATCCTTGCGGATTTTCAGTTTGGTATGTGCTTGCTAAGTTAAGTGCTAATCCACGTAAATACTCATGGCCGAGACCGCTGTAATGCATTTGAGAAATATGAGTTTTTGGAATAAGATTTTAGGAAAAAAGGAAGGTAATCGAATAAAAAAAACATCGGATTTTGACTCTGATGTTAAAAAGTCGATTGATATTATTGGAGGCGCGAAATCTCTTGAGGATGACGAACTTCTGACTTTACTCATTCGAAATGGAATTGAAGAAAATATCGGAATTGAAATCATTACTTTTCTACCAATAGCATTCGTACGAAAATGGCTAGCTAATATAGATTGGCCAAAAACATATTTGGAACAATATTCTGATTCGAAAAAAACACCAAAACGATTTTCAGAAAATCAACAATATTTGATAATAGAAAAAATTGTTGAACATTATTGGAATGACGAACCGAATAATGATGTAATAATTAATATAGCGGGAAGAAGCGCTGAATTTAATGCAATAAACAAACTGTTGAATGATGGTGGAAAACTAGCTGATGTGAAAATCACTGAAACAATAATAATCCGACAATAAAAACGTACTACTTCATTGTATATAAAAAATTGCTATTTTGTGCTTAACCAATGTGAGTTGCTTTGTTTGCTAGCTTTTGATTTTCCTTCGGAAAATCCTCGCACACAAACACGCAACTTTCCATATACGAAAAGTTGTAAGTAATTGTAAAACGAACAGTTGTGAAACTATTTCTTATCATATTGATAATACCTTTCTCAATTCATTGTCAAAACTTTGAAGTATGGGGTAATGTTGCTAATGAGTTAAATATTAATGTAAAAGAAGTAAGCGTTCAAAATATTAGAACCAAAGAAAAAACATCCACAAATTGTAATGGGAAATTTCGCTTAATCTCCAAATTAGGTGACACACTAATTGTGAAAAAAACCTTTTTTTTAGCAAAAATCTATCATTGTTAAAGACCATCAAAGAATTTATGTTAGACTTGACATAGACAGAAAAAAAGCTAGTAAAACTTTCGATCAAGTGATGAGCAACCGTTATGAAAATCCTACTGAAGAAAAAAAGAAATTGATTTTGTTGGGCCGCAGTAGTTTAACGTTAATAAGGAATTATGATTTTGAATTAGGATCGATTACATCAATTGATGATGTAAATCCAAAAAAGATTGACACCATTATTCCATTAAAAAGTAAAACTGCAATTGGCTTATTGGGTGATTGGGGGAAAGGTGGAGTAGTCTGGGTATTCATGAAATGTCAAGAATAAAACACAACTACTTAAAACACCGTGTATAGTTCATTGCGTCTGAAATTCCTACTCGGAATTTCCTAGCTGCTGAACAATGGGTTCTCGCCTTTTTGTTATCTTAGTCTCTACACAACGAAACCATACACAGAAAGTTGGCATAATATTGAAATGACATTTACAATCACTTTTTTTACTATATTAATTATAGTAGGATTTAGCTATTACAAATTTATTGGTTGGAAAGACAATAAAGAATATGTAGAAAAATATAAAGAAATATTCGAGGCACATAAGGAAATTGGATATCCAAAATTAACTATTGAACAGCAATTTAGGATACTTGACTTTGAAGATGAATCCTCGGTAAAAAGATTGACAAAATATGATTTTGTGCCAACAGGTTTACTTGACCATTATATAACAATAAGTCCTGATCAATACTTCAACCACTTAAAGAAAAGAAATCTAATTGAGAAGATGAATATCAATAAGCTGGAGGACAAACTAATAGACGGATTTTACATTGAGCAAACCAATAATTCATTTAAGTATATTTTTAATGACAGGCACTATCGAGCATTTGAAAAAGAGTTTGACTCAGAAGACAAACTCTTGAAATATTTAGTATACGAAAGACTTAGAATGCACGCTCCAAAATATAAAAAGACATTAAAGAAAGAATACTATGCCTAACAATGGCTATAAATAATTGCTTGGTCTGTTCTCACTCGGAAAATCCTACGGATTTTCCTCTGGTTCAGGAATGTTTGCTAAATTAGTGACTTAACCATGCAACTACTCATAGTCGAAACCGTTAGATAGTCATTTAAGAAAACGTGCTATTTAAAATTTAAACTAAATAATAAATTTATGTTAACAGATATCAACCCTAAATTACCAATGCGTAATAAATCTAATACAAGAAGTTATTATGTAAACCAACTAGGTTTTCAAGAATTAGGTGATTACGAAGGATATTTAATGGTTAAGAAGGATGGCATAGAAATTCACTTCTTTGAATTTATAGAACTTAATCCAAAAGAGAATTATGGAATGGTTTATATCAGAACTGATAATATAGACGGTTTGTATAAATCTATGCTTCAAAATAAAATAGAAATTCATCCAAATGGACTCTTGGAAAATAAACCTTGGGGACAAAGAGAGTTTGCCTTACTAGACCCAGATAATAACCTATTGACTTTTGGACAAAGTATTTAGGTATTAAAAAACGAACAGTCAACACCGTTTACTGCCCATTGTGCCACCGAGCCGAATTCAATAACTAAATAATATTTGTAACATTTGATTACAATTAAATACTAAGTAAGGTAAAATCGTTTAATGGGAACTCGAAAGAAAAAATTTATTTTTGATAAAATCATTTCAAAATACCAATCTTTATCAGAAAAGGATAAACAAACAATAGACATATCTATAAAAGTATTGCTTGTATTATTCTCAATCTTCTTAATATATAAAGCTGGAAGTGCTGTTGGCGAATATTTCTTTAACATTAACTTTGAAATTTAAGATGTTTAAATTTTAATGTAAACTTGAAAAAAACTTAAATATGTGCGGAATTTAGCAGAATAATTTAAATTCTTCAAAATCAAAGAAATAACAACACCGTTTATGATTCATTGCTTGGTCACTGTAGACTTACGAAAATTCCATCGAAATTTTCTATCTGTGATTTGTTTGCTAAATTTAGTTGCTGAAACACGCAACGACATCATACATAAAGACGTTAAACATACCTTCAAAAAAACCATCAATTTACATCTTGAAATGTAGCTGGCAGGTAAACCCGCGTTAGGGATTGTAGCGGCATCCTTTTTGAGGCACGAAAAAAGATATAGCGGAAAGCCCGACCGCGCTTCGAGAGCATCAGCGACCAAGCGGGGTAACGCCCAAATACCAATCATAAAAAAAGCACCTTCTATAAAGAAGATGCTTTTAATTAATTTTTGAAATGTAAACTTACACAGTTACAACACTGTTGTCTGCACCTGCATAATCGCTCCATGCATAAGCATCGGCAGCAGCATCGTTTACGTACTCACCGTCTACTACATATTTAAACTCGTAAGAGCTGTCTTTGTCTAAGTCTAAAGTAGCTTTAAACGTACCGTTTTTTAATTTTTTTAATGGTGCTTTTTTAGTATTCCAATCGTTAAAACTTCCAACTACAGCAGCCTTTTTTGCTTCTGGTGCTTCAATTGAAAATGTTACTTTACATATAGGTTTACTCTTTAAATACTGTTTTTTAATAGCCATAATAATAAGTGTTTAATTACGGTACAAATTTATAAAAGAATATATTTCTGCATATATTTAAAAGGCTTATCTTGAAAGAATTATCAATTTGTTAATATGAGCTCTATTAAATTTATAGTATCTGAAAAAATTAAGAGCATAATTGTAGTATTAACAATATAATTTTTTAGTTTTTACATTGATTTTCAGTCATTTCCATTCGCAAACGTTTTCGTTTTTCTGTTTAGAGTATTGCGTTTAGATTTGATTAAAAAACTTTAACTTTACGGTTTTATATTAGCACATGTTCGGAAAGAAAAAACAGCAGCCACAGATAGATGCAACACAATTAGAATTGATTGAAAATGCACAAAAACGCATTAAACAGAAAAAGCGTTTGTATGCGCATTTTGTTCTGTTTTTAATTGGTTGCGTTCTATTAATTACTGCCAATACGGTTTTAGGTATTGGGAAAGACTTTACTATTGCAGGTATCAATTGGTTTGTGTATGCCATTTTAATTTGGTTGTTTTTATTCTTATATCACCTATTTAATGTGTTTGTAACCCATAAATTTATGGGTAAAGCTTGGGAACAGCAACAACTGGAAAAACTGGTTGCTAAACAACAGATACGAATTGATAAGCTAAAAGATGGTTTTAGAAAAGAAGAGGAACTTAAAGCGAAAAGCGAGGTGTTTAATGAATTAAACCCTTCTGAAAACAGCAAACCCTCAAAAACATCTGAGATTACTATTATTGTTGCAGCCGCTGAAAACAATGCTATAGGTTTAGGAAATAAACTCATTTGGCATTTAAGTGATGATTTAAAACGGTTTAAAGCTTTAACTAGTGGACATCACATCATTATGGGACGGAAAACCTTTGAGAGTTTCCCTAAACCGCTTCCTAATAGAACTCATGTGGTTATTACACGCCAAAAAGATTATAAGGCTCCTGAAGGTGTTATAATTGTTCACTCTCTAGAAGATGCCATTGATGCTGCTAAAAGTGATAAACAGCCTTTTATTATTGGCGGCGGACAGATTTACAAACAGGCTTTGTCTGCTAATTTGGTTGACAAAATTGAATTAACACGTGTACATGAAGATTTTGAAGCTGATGCATTTTTTCCAGAACTAGATACATCTTCTTGGAAGGAAACTAGTAATGTGTTCAATAAAAAAGATGCTGAGCATGACCATGAGTTTTCTTTTATAACTTACGAACGAAAATAACATATATAAATTCCAATCTTAACTTTCCTTAATTTCAATTCATGGTAAAAGAGATACAACTACGTATTACTCTAAAGGAAGAAGAAATTAATAATATTTTAGTTTTAAAATCTGCTATCAAATTAGATATTGATAAAGAAGATATAACGGGTGTTAAAATACTACGAAAGTCTATTGACGCTAGAAAACCAAAAATATTTTTTAATTATAAGGTTGCTGTTTTTATTAGAGAAGCGCTTCCAAAAAATTCTGAATATGTGTTTGATTATAAAGATATTTCAAAAGCAAAACACATTCATATTATTGGTTTTGGTCCAGCTGGCATGTATGCTGCATTACGTTGTATAGAACTCGGTTTTAAACCTATAGTCCTAGAACGTGGAAAAAATGTACAAGATCGTCGTAGAGATTTAAAAGCTATAAATCAAGACCATTTTGTGAATGAAGATTCTAATTATTGTTTTGGAGAAGGTGGTGCTGGAACTTACAGCGATGGTAAACTGTATACGAGAAGTTTAAAACGTGGCGATGTACGACGTATTTTTGAGAACCTAGTGTTTCATGGAGCAACCGACCAAATTCTTATTGATGCACATCCACATATTGGTACTAATAAACTTCCAAAAGTAGTTCAAAATATTAGAGAAACCATTTTGAAATTTGGAGGTGAAATTCATTTTGAAACCAGAGTTACCGATTTTATTATTAAAAATAATAAAATTAAAGCCATTCAAATTCAAAACGATAAAGAAATTCCAGTTGAAAAAGTAATTTTAGCAACGGGGCATTCAGCCCGTGACATCTTTTATTTACTTCATAAAAAGCAAATTACTTTAGAAGCAAAATCATTTGCAATGGGTGTTCGGGTAGAGCATCCGCAACATATTATAGATAGTATTCAATACCACTGTTCTGGAGAACGACACGAATTACTTCCAGCTGCTTCATACAGTTTAGTAAACCAGGTAAACGATAGAGGTGTGTACTCTTTTTGTATGTGCCCTGGCGGGTTCATTGTTCCAGCAGCTACAGCAAATGGAGAAGTTGTCGTAAATGGTATGTCCCCATCAAAAAGAAATAATCTGTATGCCAATTCGGGTATTGTAGTTGAAATTGATGTGAATAAAGATTTACCAAAATATGAACAATTTGGTGCTCTAAAGGGCTTAGAATATCAAAAGAATTTAGAAAAACTGGCTTTTACTTCAGGTGGAAGAAGTCAGGTTGCACCAGCACAACGATTAACCGATTTTGTTGAAGGAAAACTTTCTTCAAATTTGAATGATACGTCATATCAACCTGGATTGAATTCCGCACCTTTGCATTCCCTTTTACCCAAACTAATAGGTAGCCGATTACGAAAAGGTTTTCAAGCTTTCGGACAAAAAATGAAAGGTTATTATACCGAAGAAGCCAATATTGTTGGTGTAGAGTCTAGAACCTCATCTCCTGTTTGTATTCCAAGAAATGAAACATTAGCACATCACCAAATAACAAATTTATATCCTTGTGGAGAAGGCGGTGGTTATGCTGGTGGTATAGTTTCTGCAGCAATGGACGGAGAACGATGTGCAGAAGCGGCAACGAATAACCTATAATTATATTTTTTATTTCTATTTTAGCTGCACTAAAAACTAATCCATATGAACGCATATATATTTCCAGGACAAGGTGCTCAATTCTCAGGAATGGGTTTAGACCTTTATGAAAACTCACCTTTAGCTCAAGACCTTTTTGAACAAGCTAATGATATTCTTGGATTCTCAATTACAGATACCATGTTTGAAGGTACTGCTGAAGACTTAAAAGAAACCAAAGTTACACAACCTGCTATATTTCTGCATTCTGTGATTTTAGCGAAGACTTTAGGAAGTGCTTTTAAGCCTGATATGGTTGCGGGGCATTCTCTTGGAGAGTTTTCTGCACTTGTAGCGAATGGAGTTCTTAATTTCGAAGATGGTTTAAAATTAGTGTCTCAGCGTGCTCTAGCCATGCAAAAAGCATGCGAATTACAACCAAGTACTATGGCCGCTGTATTAGGTTTAGAAGATGATATAGTTGAAAAAGTTTGTGCTACCACCGAAGGTGTTGTAGTTGCTGCAAATTATAATTGTCCAGGTCAACTAGTGATTTCTGGAGAAATAGATGCCATAAATAAAGCTTGTGAAACTTTAAAAGAGGAAGGGGCGCGTCGTGCATTAGTATTGCCTGTTGGCGGTGCATTTCATTCCCCATTAATGGAGCCTGCCCGTGAAGAGTTAGCAGCTGCCATTGAGAATACGACGTTTAATACGCCTAATTGCCATATTTATCAAAACGTAACTGCTAGTGCAGTAAGTGATGAAAATGAGATTAAAACCAATTTAATTTCTCAATTAACGGCTCCTGTACGTTGGACACAATCTGTACAACAAATGATATCTGATGGCGCTACACTTTTTACTGAGGTTGGACCTGGTAAGGTTTTACAAGGTTTAGTGAAAAAAATAAATAGAGAAGCTCAAACTGAATCTGCAACCTTTCAAGCTGACGCATAAATGAAACTTACTCGCCGAACAGCCTTTATTTTAATTACCATTGTTTTAACTATTGGTGTTGATCAAATTTCTAAAGTATTAGTTAGAAAATACGTTTTAGCTGGCACTTCTTCACCTATTATTGGTGATTTTTTTCAATTAATGAATGTTGAAAACGATGGTGCCTTTTTGGGTATGGGAGGAGACTTAAATCCTACACTTAAATTAATCTTATTACTTATTCTACCTGTTATAGTTTTAGGTTTTGTTCTGAGACATGTTATAAAAGATAAAAGTTTAGATAACTGGTCTTTATTTGCCTTTGCAAGTATTATAGGTGGTGGTATTGCAAATGTCTATGATCGTTTTGCATATGGTAGTGTAACTGATTTTTTATACATACACATTACAGATCTTATAAGAACAGGTATTTTTAATTTAGCAGACTTATCGGTAACTACAGGAATGATTATTTTGGTAGTTATGATGTTAAAGAAGAAGAAAAAAACCGTTGAATAATACTAAATAAAAACCGAGATAGTCAATAATTCTATCTCGGTTTTTCTAGTTTAAGTTTGTTTAGACAATAGAATTTTCTATCACGGCACAGTAATAGTAATAGTAGTTCCTGCTCCATAACTTCCATCAGAAGCTCCAATTGGAGTTCCATCCTCAAAAGTAAGTGAGAAAGGTCCTGCGCCATCACTAAAACGGTCAACAATAGAAAAAGTATAGGTTCCAGAAGCAAGACAGATGTTTCTAGTGATACCACCAGTCAGTCCATCATAAGCACCAAATCCAGCAGGAGTAGCACTCTCAAATACAGTATTGTCACCTGAGTCTGTTATACTCCAGTAGATTTCCTCTGGCCAGTCATCAAAGGTGATATCTAAGATTACTTCAGGGTTTGGACATACTTGCTTTAGATTTATTTGCATAGAGGCGCCTATTTCTAATCCATCTTGAGATGTAAAGTCTAAGACTAACATATCAGATCCTGATGGGTTTATATTAGGCCCTACAACACCAAAGTCAAAAGTTCCAATGTTAGAGTTTGCAGGAACAGTAACAGACGAAGGGACCGAATACGCTGAAGCATCAGCAGTTGTCATATCAGCATTCACAACAATGTTAAATGTACGGTCAGCACTAGCAGT
>CANNBV010000001.1 GCA_947502975.1 uncultured Flavobacteriaceae bacterium | reverse complement strand
TATCTCTCCTTAACTCGTTTCCTTGTTAAGCGGGTGCAAATATAAAACCCTTTTTTTTTACCCACAATACTTTTTAATGTTTTTTTGAGATTTTTTTTCTTACTCAATTTTTAACTCTAAATCGTATTTCTGTGAATGAACTTTTTGCTTAACAGCCTTCACCGTTTTTGCGGGTGCAAACATAGCACCTATTTTTAATTACACAATGGCTTTTTTAATCTTTTTTTTATTCTTTTTTACATCACCTTTTAATGCCCTTATTTTCTGTGACTTATAACACTCTTTTTTATCAACATTAACGCCTATGCTTTAGTTTTTTTATTGGTAATACCTCACTAATCTGGCAAATCTAGCTTTGGAATACTTCTGGTTTTGACACCTAAACGCTAATACGCTCCTTTTAAAACTTAAAAGTTGGTATATTAATAAGGTGTTGGGTGAACTATAATCTTGTTAGATAATTAAGATCTTCTTTTGGATTTTTATCTATCATAATCTTCCCTAATTGAATGGCCTTTCTTATTACATATGTATAGTTCCTTTAAGGATAAAACCAAACCTATATATTAATGCACTGAATATTACAAGTACACCCCGCGTTAGGGATAGGAGCGGCATCCTTTTTGCGATGCCTGGAATACTAAAATTTATGTTTTAAAAAACAGTAGTCATTAAGTGGCAGGATCTCGAAACTAGTTCGGGACTGCTTCGCAAAAAGATATAGCGGATAGCCCGACCCGACCCCTAGGAGGGGAACGCCCAACTAAATTACATAAAGAAATTCCAGACTAAGCCGAAACGTACGGTAAAATCTCTGTAAGGGTAATTTGGTGCAGCGTAATAATTATAACCTGTTAGTGATGAGTTAAAATGTTCTGCTTTAAGGAAAATACGGGTTTGACGTATTTTGGCATTTATAAAAAAGTCTAGTCGTGGGAATTCACCAAATTCTCTTTCGTTTTGTACGTAGAATTCTGCTAGTACAGGGTTGTAACCATTCATATAGTATTTTGTGAAATAGTTTAGTGTTACTCCTGTTTGTAGATACATGGCTTTTTTAAACAGATGTGAGCTAAAATAAAGGGTGTTTCTAGTTGTGAGTTCAGGAACATTTAACACATTATTATCGTCTTGAACGTTTTGATATAAGATTGTATTATTGAGTGCAAACTTGCCAACTTTTATTTCGTTTTCTAGTTTGGCTCTTAAATAGGTAATCGTACTATTATTTTGGAACGCCCGAATGGATTGTGAGGCCGTAGCGGTTTCATCTTGTTTAAAATAGACGTAATCTGATATGGTAGAATAGTCTACTGAAAGGTTTAACAGTTGCTTGTATTTAATTTGAAATGCTAATTGTTGGGTTTCGGTGTTATTGAAGCTATTTTGCCAGTTATAATTTTGATAACTACTTTGATACAACAGCGTATTAAAATTTGGCGCTCGCGAACTGTGGTTGATAGCTACTTTTGCAAAAATATCTTCGCTTAAATTATAAGATGCTTCTCCTTTTATATAGTTTCCGGTAAAATCACCTACGAGATTTATACCGCCTTCGCCTTGTATATTAAATCCTCTATAGAATTTGCGATATTTACCGCCTACTGCATATATGTTTCCTTTTAACCTATTGGTTATAGTCTCGTCTGTTAATACTATTAATTTATTGTACCCGTAATTGTAATGCGTGTTACTAATATTTACACTAAAATCTCCTAATTCGTTATGCAAATAGTTAAGTTCTACTTGGTTGTAGAGCCTTTCTAAAGTTACACGATCTCTTAGATTTGAGCTTGTAAAAGCATCTCCAAAAATTGCGTTTTGGCTTGATTGGTCGAACTGGAACGATTTATCTTCAAAAGAAATTATATGATGTAAGACAAGCCTATAATTAGCTATAGATGTTTTGGTGATTTTTGTTGAATCTACTTTTGCTATAATATTAGTAGAATCTTTTACAACTGCAACATTAGTCGTATCTGCATCTGACACAATTTTATTAAATATATTATAACCGTGGTCTAAATGAAATCGCTTGCCTTTAAGAATATTTTCAGCATTTTGAAAGTTAGGATCAAAAATTGCTCTATCTAAAAAATCTTCATCGCCAGATTCAAAATTTTCTATATCGCCATCTTGTAATCCTCCATTTTCTTGGTTAAGCAAATCTTGCATTACAATATGCCCTCGCATGTAATACCGATTATTTTTTGTTGTATAATTTGTAGCAAATCTAAAATTACCTGTACTCGTTAAAATATTCTGGTATTGTCCCAATGAGCGCATACCTTTGTAGGCTATAGAAAAATTAAATTGGGGCGATGTGTTTATTGTAAAAAATGAATCGGCTAATTGCCCTTGTTCAAATGCTGTTTTATAAAAAAGTTCAGTTAATGGTGTTGGTACGCGGTGATAGTAAATATCTTCGATTTCCATATAATTAAAATGTCGCGCTCTGGCACCAAAACGTGGCATAAGATCGGTATTCTGGAAATCATAGGTTAGATTGTTATATGTTTGTCCGAGATTGGAAAACGGCATTAATCCAAAATTGTCTTTTCTTAGATAATTGAACTTATACTCCTTTTGAATAGTAAGTGTGGTATCAACAAAAGTAGTATCATTCTTGTGAGAGATAATGAGGTAATCTTGTATTTTAGCTTTTTTATCTCCTGCTTTATCCTTAGTTAATTTAGCTAATAAACTTTCTTTACGTTCTTTCTTTTTAGGAACAACCTCGGTACTATCTTGTGCTTTTATAGCTGAAGAATCTGCCTCTTTAACTAGCGGTTTCTCTTCTGGGTTTGTTTGCCCAAAAGCAAAGGCTGAGCATAGCACAAAAAATAAAACGAAAGCTAACTTCTGCATATAAAATTTAAAAACGTTGCAAATGTAAATACAAAATATGATAACGCAGTAAAATGAAAAAATTATTTAGTTGATATATTAAATTATTCATAATACTTTTGAGTCATGCTAAATTTTAAGCACACAAAACACACTTTTGAATGTGGTACAGATGAAGCTGGACGCGGTTGTTTAGCGGGCCCTGTCACTGCCGCAGCTGTTATTTTGCCCGATAATTTTAGAAACCAGGTTCTTAATGATTCTAAACAACTTAGCGAAGTAAAACGAGATAGTTTAAAACCAATTATTGAAAACGACGCCCTGTGTTTTGGGGTTTCACATGTTTTTCAGGAAGAAATTGATAACATCAACATATTGAACGCCTCGATTTTAGCCATGCATAAAGCTATTGATCAATTGAGTATAATACCTGAGTTTATTATTGTTGATGGTAACAAATTTAAACCTTACCATACTATACCACACGAAACTATTATTAAAGGTGATGGTAAATATTTGAGTATTGCTGCCGCTTCGGTTTTAGCAAAAACATATCGTGATGCCTATATGCATAAAATTCACGAAGAATTCCCGATGTATAACTGGAAGAAAAACAAAGGATATCCTACAAAAGAACATCGTGAAGCTATTAAAAAGCATGGTATTACTAAATATCACAGGAAATCTTTTAGATTGTTACCAGAACAATTAAAGCTAGACTTATGAGTTTTATGTATTCTTTTTTATATGTTTTAAATATTTAGATGAAATTCGAAACAAACATATCTATAGATACCAACTTTTTTATCCCTCATTTTATATTTTAGCAGAAATTTGATGACTCCATGAGATTTTTTTTATGTTCCCTCTTACTTTTTTTTGTACTAAGTTGTTCAAATTCTAAAAATAAACAGCGTCAACTTATTGATTTTATTCCTAGTAATTCTGAGGTGGTCATAAAAAGCGCTAATCTCGAGAGCTTACAAAGCGCCATTAGCAACAACAGCTATATAAATACGCTGTCTAATACTTCAAACTATAAAAAAGTACAAGATGCATTACAACCACTAACTGCACTTAATACATCTGGAGACGTTTTGATATGCCTTTCTAAAACTGAAGTAGATAGTCTTCATTATACATTGATCACAAAATTTTCTAAAACATTATTCCAAAGTGATTCATTGAAGAATTATATAGAAGAGCATCTTAAATACAAGTCTTATTCCATTACAAAATCAACACTTGAAAATCATCAGTTTTTTAGTGCAATTATAGATAGTACTTTTATATTGTCCTCCTCAAAAAAGACAATATCTGAACTTTTTAATATTACTGATACTACTTCAGATTTTAAAAACTTATACAATATTACAGCAGATAATGAGAACTTATCCATTCTACTAAAAACCAATACTACTTTTGCGCCTTCATTCTTTGTAGAAGATAATTTAAAATCAAATGAATTAAGTGATTTTCTGATTTTAGATACTGAAATAGCTCAGGATGATATTCTTTTTAATGGTATTACTAAATCATTAGATACTTCAACAAAAGTCATCGACTTGTTTAGAAATACTGTACCACAAGAAAACCAAATGCAGCACATTACACCCGGGAATAGTGATGGATATTTGAGTTTTACTTTTGATGATTTTCAAACTATAAATAAAAACATCTTTGCATTTCATGGTAAAGATTCCATTTCCGAGAATGAAGACCTTTTCAATTCTATTATTGAAATTGGTTTGATTTACGAAGATAAAAAGCGTGCTGTAGTTTTAAATTCTATTGATGAGATAGCTACACAAGACGCCCTTTTAGGTGAACAAAATACTATTGAAACTTACAGGAATATCCCTGTTTTTGAATTCTCAAAACCAGACATCTTTCAAAATACCTTTACCCCTTTACTGAGCAATGTTTCTGTTTCAAAATATTGCATTTTAGATCATTATTTTGTGTTTGCCAACACCATTGAAGAACTTCAGAATGTTATTGCTAATTATCAAAACAAAACCACATTTGGCAGTAGGCATCATTTTAAAGAAATGAGTGAAAATTTAAGTAGCGAAAGCTCTTTGATGCTAGTTGCGAAACCTCAGCTACTAAAAAATTTAACCGAAAATAACTTTGATAAAAATTACAATTTAAACTTAAAACCCTATAACCTTTCCGCCATACAATTTATTTACGACACTAATTTTGCACATGTTCACGGTAGCATTATAAAAGGAAAGAAAAAGCGTGTACAGCATTCCATCTCAGAACAGTTTAGCCAAAAACTAGATACAGACCTTTTAAATAATCCGCAATTTGTTACAAATCATATTACCAAACAAAAGGAAATTGTAGTTCAAGATATTAATAATACTTTGTATCTGATTTCTAATAAAGGGAATATACTATGGAAAAAACAGCTTAACGGAGCAATACTTGGTGAGATTTCACAAATCGACATGTATAAAAATGGTAGATTACAACTCGCGTTCTCTACAGCACATCGTGTTTACGTTATAGATAGGAACGGTAAAGATGTTGCACCATTCCCCTTAAAATTTAATAATACTATCACACAACCACTTTCAGTGTTTGATTATGATAAAAACAAACTATACAGACTTTTAGTAACACAAGGTAAAGATGTATCAATGTATGACGCAAGAGGAAAAACCGTATCAGGATTCACCTTTAAATCTGCAAATGATGCCATAATAAGTCAGCCAAAACATTTCAGAATTAGCTCTAAAGATTACCTCGTTTTAAAAACAAAAAACAAACTTCATATTTTAAATAGAGTTGGAAAAACACGTGTTTTACCTAAATCTAAAAACATATTTTCTGAAGAACCTGTTTTTTTGTATCAAAATAAATTCACCACAACAAGCGATGATGGAAAATTAATAAGTATTGATACCCGAGGCAACGTCTCTAGTATAAATTTACAATTATCTTCTAATCATAATTTGGAAACTACAAGTAAAACGCGAGTAACGTTTCATGATAATAAGTTAGGTATTAAGAGTAGAGTAATAGAGCTAGATTATGGCAATTACTCCAGACCAAGTATTTTTTATATTAATGATAAAATTTACGTTACCATAACCGATTTACAAGCTAAAAAAGTGTTTTTGTATGATAGTCAAGGCAAATTACGCCCTAATTTTCCTGTATATGGTAACGCTTTAATTGATTTAGATAATATTGATAGAGACCAAAATTTAGAATTCGTAACCAAGGGCGACTCTAACACTGTTATACTTTATAAGATTAACTAGCTTATTCACAAGTATATAATTAACATACAAATGTTGATTAAATTCTTATGAGACTTTTGTATCTCGAAAACTAATTTCTATATTTAGCGCAGCTATTAATCAAATCCTTGTGAATGAAATCCCTCAAAAATGCGCATAGCATTCTTATTCTTGGAGTATTTCTAATCATTTTTGCGCCTAAACTTGATGCGCAAACCAAACAAATTAAGCGACCAAAAAATCGAGTTGGTGTGGCTAGCGTTGATCAATTTGTGCAAGAATCATTTGATATTTATGATAAAGTATATAAATATGATGGTTATGCAGCAGCGGGTACACCTTTAGATGATGAAGATATTGACGTTTTAGAAGAAGCATTAGACGATTTACAAGGGTTAAGCGATAGTGCACCTGATATCTTAGGAGACTTAGATGGTATAAGTGTTTTAAAGCAGGGAAAAGCAACACTACAAATAAACAAAGCAAAAAAAGTTCTTAAATACAGTATCAAAACCTCCAAAGAATTATTACTTGGCCAACGTAAAAGAGAACAAAAAGAAGAAGAGGACACCTCTTCATCCGAAGAAAATAGTACTGAAAACGATACCTCGAATGATAAAAATGATGAAAATGAAGAAGCCGAAAAAGAACAAAATATTTCAGATGACTTAGAAGTTTATAGTAAATATGATTTTGTTCCAGGAGACAAGCTTTTGTTCTTTGATGATTTTTCGAGAGATTTTGTTGGTGATTTCCCAAGTAAATGGAATACTAATGCATCTGGTGAAGTAGTAAAAATTGGAGATAAAGGAAAGTGGTTTGAGCTTAAAACTGGATATGGTGTATTTTTTATTCCCGATGTAGCAGATCTTCCAGAAGACTACACCATTGAATTTGATATTTTAACAAAAGGCATTACTAAACAAACCTCTTCAACCGCTAAGTTTCACATTATTTTAAGTGATGACAATAAATTTAAAGAAGGACTAGCACATTATGCCGAAGTATCAATTCCATTGGGGCAATATGCAGCGTTTGCGTTTCGTGCTCGAAACTACTTTAATAGGGGTGGCGGCGACATTAATACTGATATAAAAGCAGATATCAGAAAAGCTATTTTAAACCAACCACATATAGCGATTTCTGTGACTAAAAAACGCTATAGATTGTGGGTTAACCAAACTAAATACATTGATATTCCTCGTTTTATTCAAGAACAAAATGTCCTTAAATACCTGAAGTTTCATCTGAACAATTTAAAAGATGGAGAAGAACATCTGTATATTTCCAATATAAAAGTAGCTGAGGGCGGCGTTGATTTGAGAAGAAAACTACTTTCAGAAGGAAAAATATCTACTAACGGTATTTTATTTGATTCAGGTTCAGCAAATATTCAACCGCAGTCTTTGGGCATTGTGCGCCAAATCTCTCAAGTTTTAATGCAAGATGATAATATTAAACTAAAAATAGTGGGCCATACTGATGCAGATGGTACTGAAGACGCCAACTTAAAATTGTCTAAAGCACGTGCTGAAGCTGTCAAAAATGCGCTTGTTACGATATATAATGTTTCATCGGGCAGATTAGAAACTGATGGAAAAGGAGAAAGTGTTCCTGTAGGAGATAATAGTACTTCAGATGGAAAAGCTCAAAACAGACGTGTAGAATTTATAACACTTTAACACTATGAAATTAAAATTAGTACTATTAATTTTCAGTATAATTACAAGTTGTTATTGTTACGCACAAGATGCCTGTAGTGTATATTATCCTTTTAAACAAGGCACTAAGTTTGAGATGACCAACTATAACAAAAAAGGTAAAACAGAAAGTGTGATTAAATATAGTATTTCTAAAATTGAAGGAAATACTGCTACTGTAGATGCAGCAGTTTTCGACAATAAAAATAAAGAAATTACCTCTACATCATACGATATGACGTGTGAAGGTAATAGTATTTCTATTGACTTTAAATCTTTAATTAGCCCAGAGATGTTACAACAATATAAAGACATGGATGTTGATGTATCTGGTACTAATATTGAATTACCTAACGACTTAGACATAGGAAAAAAACTAAAAGATGCTAATATGGTCATGACTATAAATATGGGTGCTATGAATATGAATATAACCATGGATATCGTAAATAGAACCGTAGATGCTAAAGAGAATATAACCACACCTGCTGGAACATTTAATTGCTTTGCCTTAAGTTATGATTCTCAGATAAAAATGGGTATTAAAACCTCTTTTACCATAAAAGAGTGGATTGCAGAAGGTGTAGGCGTAGTTAAAACCGAATCATATAATAAAAAAGGAAAACTAATGGGGTATTCAGAACTTACCAGCATTAGTAAATAGTTTTTAACCACCAAAATACAAGTCCTCGAATCTAGGCGTCAAAGTGCTTTTGCTTTGGCGCCTTTTTTTACGCAAATATCAACTTTATTTAATAGTATTGCATTCTCAATAACAATCTTATGATTTCAAGAAAAAACGCTTCCATTTCAAAATTCATAATACACAAAGTCGGTAATAAATTTAACGACACCAAGAATGCTTTTTCAGAAAAAATAGTAGATTTTGATGAGGCCAGCTACGATTTAATGTTGCCCTTTCTTTTGCGTCCATTTGGCAGCTTAGTGCAGAGTTATCGGTTTAATCATCACGCTAATATTTCTTTAAATGAGATTAATACATACTGCACCCAAATGTTTAATGATGACGATGCTTTTATTGAAGTTTCAAAGCATATAGTGATGCATCTTTTTGAGCAGTCAAATTCAGCAAATATCAAAACAGGTGATGTGTTAGTCGTGATGTTTGAAGGTATCGAATTTAGAGATATAACCACTAATGCCATTGGCATTTTTAAAATTGAAAGCAAAGTTAATTTCTTTCAAACCTATTTAGAAAACAATAGCTATGATGTACTAGTTCAAAAAGGCATTAATTCTAAAAAAGTAGATAAAGGGTGTCTCATTTTAAATCAAAGTGATAGTGAAGGCAACATTATTTTCAGTATTGATAATAATAGTTACGATGCACAATACTGGATCAATCATTTTTTAAATATTAAATATGCTGATGATGCTAATAATCATACCCAACAGTATATTGAATTGTGTAAAGATTTCTCTACTGAAATTATTAAAACGTCGTATGGTGCACAGGAACAAAATAGTTTTTTAGCTAAAACAATTGACTTTTTTAAAGAAAATGAAGTTGTAAATATTGAACGCTTTAAGGAAGAACTATTTGAAGAAGATAGGCATAAACGTGAATTTGATACTTACAAAAAGGAATTTGAAGGTGAACAGAATTTGGTAATTCGGAATCAGTTTGATGTAGCCGAAGCTGTTGTAACTAAAGAGAAGCGAAAGATTAAAACAGATATAAAACTAGATACCAACATACAGATTAAACTCGATATTGATGCTCCAGATGCTTCTACAGAATATTTAGAGCGCGGTTATGATGATGAAAAGAAAATGCATTATTACAAAGTGTTTTTTAACGCGGAAAACTAAAACAACTGATTATTTGAAAGACATATAAAAACATCAAACGCCTATTCAAGAAAAAATTATTTTTTTTCAAATCTAAAAACCTTGGCTTCCTGTTTTATATGAAAAAACTTGCAGTTTGAGTAAGGCACAAATTCATAGGGCAAATTATAATTGAAAGACACATCTTCTACAGTAAAAATGGCATCACAATCTACATTTCCGTAAGGTGAAATACGTCTAAATCTATATTCAGCAGTATTTTCTGTGTTATATAACTCAAACCAAGCACCAGCTGCAATACCACTTAACCATTGGGCATGTTCTGCTTTCACCTCGTTATGTTTTGATTCTAAAGTCCCAATAAGATTTACTTTATGATCTGGCAATCTGTCTAAAAAGTAACGTACGTTTTCACTCTTCTGCGAACCAGTAAACTCTGAAATCATACCTTCTTCAGATACTTCATACACATAGTTTTCTGTATCTGCCAATAATACATTACCTACTGTACTAGGCGTAAACCATTTCGATTTAATTAGTGCATTTTTGATGGCCTTATTAGTAACTGATGCGATTAAACTATCTGTAACAAATCGTGCACAATTGCAAGCATTTTTTATAAAAGCGGCATAACGAATAAAATGCTTGTTTTGCATTTTGGTAATATGCGCTCTTGCTTTTTGATAATCCACAGCATTACATACTGAAGCTACTAGTTTACCATCACCATGTGTCAATTTCGGATGAGTGCCTAAAAACTCTAAAATATCTTCAAGATTGGTAATGGTATCATTCTCAATTTTAGCCACTAAAGGAAAATCTAATTCATTATCTGTATCCTTTCCACGAACACGCCCATTAGGTTCTGGGGTAATATATCGTCCAAAATCATGATACTCCAAAACACCAGTAGACTTATCAATTAAAACCAAAGCGGCATGACCTGCACGCAAATAATTCTTCTTTCCAACACCTAAATATCTCAAAAAAGGAGAATACCATTCATCTGCAACCATAACAATGGTTTCAGGATATGCCATGGTTAAAATAATACCTGAATTAGCCATTAACTGGGAGAGGAAATTTAAAATTTTTAGAGGCTTGCTGACCTTTAAGTAGGTTTTCGTAACGCATTCCTATGATATCAGCACTCTTATTTATTTGTGTTATACTAGTAGTTTTTACAAAACTTCTATCCATAATAACACCGTAGTCTAGGTTACCCTGTCCAGCAGTTTTATGGAATTTTAAAAGTGTATCAGAATTTATATCCTGTCCAGACTTAAAATCCTCAAACCATTTCTTACGTTCACTTCTCATAGAAGCATTGTATAACGTTGATGATGACCAAATATGAGGTTTTAATCCTAACTGATTAAAATGTGCTAGTACGCCATCCCAAACTATTTCATAAAAATTTAAACTTGTATTCCAATCTGCCACTACAATGGTAAAAGGTTCAATATCTGTAAAGTTATAATTGTGAGCATCATTAATATGATTCATCATCATAAAATCCTTTGCCACTACTCCTCTACTTAATCGGTATTGCGATTTACGTTCATGAATTTCAAAGCCACCATTTAACACACAGATCACCCGTTTCTTTTCACTAACTCCTATCCAAGTACCATCAGATAGTTCATCTTTAGGGTATAACATTTGAGTATCGTCTAACGAATAAAATTCAGGAGCGCTGGATACTCGATTTGGCGCTTCATCTCGATTTGAGGTTAAAATAAAATCATTTTCACCTTTTGGAACAATAGTTACAGTACACATAAAACCAGTAGTCTGTTATAGGACTGCCAACTTACAAAAAATAAATAAAATCTAAATCAATTCAACATGCATAAATTCATAATTAAAATAACTGTTAATTGTAAAATTTAACGCCATTTTAAGTGATATTAGTGATACTTTGTAATTTAATAATTCTTAAATTTGCAGTCGATTCACTGATAATTTTTTAACGAAAACAAATAAATCATGGGAAAAGGCTTTTTTAATGTTCCAATTGCAGTTAACGAACCTGTTAAATCTTATGCTCCAGGATCTCCAGAACGTGTTGCCGTTCTAGAGGCGTATAAAGCAATGTTTAATAGTAAGGTTGATGTACCCTTATATATTAATGGTGAGCATATATCTACTGGAAACACCAGAACGATGTCTCCTCCACACGACCATCAACATATAGTTGGCACCTATCATTTAGCTGAACAGAAACATATTGATGATGCCATAGCCACTGCATTAGATGCAAGAAAAACGTGGAGTCAAATGCCTTGGGAACAGCGTGCAGGTATCTTTTTAAAAGCTGCGGAATTAATTGCTGGCCCATACAGAGCTAAGATTAATGCTGCCACCATGATAGCGCAATCAAAAACGATTCATCAAGCCGAAATTGATGCAGCTTGCGAGTTTATAGACTTCTTACGCTTTAATGTTCAGTTTATGACGGACATATATATGGAACAGCCAGAAAGCACAAGTGATGCCTGGAACCGTATAGAATATCGTCCACTAGAAGGATTTACTTATGCTGTTACCCCATTTAATTTTACTGCTATCGCAGGAAATTTACCTGCATGTATGGCTTTAATGGGTAACGTTGTGGTATGGAAACCTAGTGATAGCCAAGTATATTCAGCAAAAGTAATTATGGATGTATTTGAAGAGGCTGGTGTGCCTCCAGGCGTAATTAATGTAGTTTTTGGGGATCCTGTGATGATAACTAATACAGTTTTAGCAAGTCCAGATTTTTCAGGATTACACTTTACGGGTTCTACACACATATTTAAAGAACTTTGGAAACAAATAGGAAATAACATTCATAATTATAAAACCTACCCAAGGATTGTTGGAGAAACTGGAGGAAAAGATTTTATCATTGCGCATAAATCGGCAAACCCAAAACAAGTAGCCACAGCAATTGCACGTGGTGCATTTGAATTCCAAGGTCAAAAATGTAGTGCCGCCTCTAGAGCTTATATTCCAAAAAGTATTTGGAATGACGTTAAGAATTTCGTCGCTCAAGATGTTAACTCTTTTAAAATGGGTTCTCCCGAAGATATGAGTAATTTTATTACCGCAGTAATACATGAGGGCTCTTTTGATAAATTGGCAAAATATATTGACCAAGCCAAGGCAGATGCTGATGTTGATGTACTTGTTGGTGGTGGCTACGATAAGAGTAAAGGTTACTTTATAGAACCTACAATTTTAGTAACGTCCAATCCAAAATACACAACGATGTGTACAGAGCTATTCGGACCAGTAATCACAATTTATGTTTATGAAGATGATGCATATGCAGAAACTTTAAAATTAGTTGATGAAACTAGCGAATATGCGTTAACTGGTGCCATTTTAGCAAAAGACAGATATGCCATTACTGAAGCCACAAATGCTTTACAAAACAGTGCTGGTAATTTTTACATTAACGATAAGCCAACAGGTGCAGTTGTAGGACAACAACCCTTTGGTGGTGCAAGAGCTTCTGGAACAAATGATAAGGCTGGTAGCGCACAAAATTTATTACGTTGGGTATCACCTAGAATGATAAAAGAAACCTTTGTAACACCAACAGACTATCGTTATCCTTTTTTGGGATAACACACATTTTTTTCCTTTAATTAAGACAGAAAGAGATTATCCAACAGAGATAGTCTCTTTTTTTTTGTTCCAACTCAAAGATGGTATTTTAATTTTTTTGGAAAACTAAACTACAAATTACCCCTGTTTTACATTGGATTGTTTTTGTTTAGAGATCTTTTTCTTACCCACTGTTTTCAGTGTAAAACCAAAAGTTAAAAACCTATCTTCTCTTTGTTGGCCTTCTATGACAATACTTTCATAAGTATGAAGATAGTTTATTTTAAAATTTAAAAAATCCCAAACGGGCAATTCAACACCAACATCTGCATACCACCTAAAATTATTTCCTCTTTGAAGTGAGGGTTGCACATAACTCTGGTGATTAAGAATAATCTTCTTTTTAAACAATTTATATTTACCATTTACCCAAAAGGTTCCTCGAAGCGTTTTGATAGAACTACTCCCATCATACTCCGATTTATTAAAATCTGTTTTGGCAAAATCGGTACTTTCATATTCACTTGTTATAGAAAATTTCAACCAATTATCCTTCTCATCTAGGACTTGATAGGTAACTCCTGCTCCAAAAATATACCGCAAGTCAATTTCTCTTCTAAAGTTAGTACTTACAAACCCTAAAAACAATGGATAAAATTTTCGTTCTGGATTAATGTATAAAAAGTTGAGGCTTAAAATATCTTCATCGGCTTTTTCCTTTCCAAACTCCTGATAAACGTAGGAATTTGTAGTTTTAAACATCCACTTATTCCAGGGTCTGAAACTAACTTCAGATTTTGTTCGGAAAATTAAAGTTTCAACATTGCCTCCTTGCCAAAAACCTGTTACTGAAAGATTTGCTTTTAACTTAAGCGTATCACTTTCATTAATTTGAGCAGAAATAAAAATGGGAAACAATAACAAAAAGTAAAAACACCTTTTCATCTTAAAAATAATACAATTTCTTCTTTAACCGATGCAAAGATAAGTGTTCGTATACTGTTTCATATGTATCGTTTTTAGGAAAATACTATACAAAACCACAACAAAATTATGATGTCAGTTCGAGTGGTTTTCGAAGTAAGAGCACATTGCATTGGGAACCATTTATTTAAGAAATTCATTTATTTCCTATGAAAATACCACCAATTCATATCTCGAGTGAGTTTAAAACCCAAAGACTCGTATAAACCAATGGCAGGATTACCTTTTGTAGTATGCAAAATGGCATGCTTGCCTGTTTTTAATATCTCTTTAGTGGTATGTGTAATGAGTTGTTTTGCAAAACCACGCCTAGTATAATCAGGATGTGTAACCACACCACTAACCTCAATAAAATCATATGTTTGCATGCGCTGACCTGTAACTGCTACTAATTTATCATCTTTAAAAATCCCGAAGTAATCTCCCATTTCAAAACTTCGTTTTTTGTAATAACCTGGCATGACTAACCATATTAAATCATGAATCTCTTGCATGTAGTCTGCAGTAAGAGGTACGATAGTTTCTGTAATATCAACTTCTATTAAGTGTTGCAACACCATTTGACAACCTTCAATTTTTCGATCCAAGATCACATGATTTTCATCAAAAGTTGGTACATCATTTTCTGAAACTAGAAAAAAATGCTCTGTGAGTTTTGAATATGCGGTAAGCGCTACTTTTGTTTTTTGCGCATTTTTAAATGCACCAAACGGGCAAATTTCAGGATCGTAAAATTGTACGGCATCATACATCAAAGTAAACTTTTGATGGGTTTCCTCCAAAGCATACCAAACTGGGTTTTGTAATGTGTGTTGAAAATGTTTCATCTAAAAAAACGTATCTGTCAAATTTAATTTGAAATATTGGGATTTTTGTAAAAAACAATAACTTAGTTTAACATCGAGTACAAGCAATTAAAACGATTGATATCCGTAAAAACAACAACAATCATTATTTAAGTTTGAAAAATTACATCACAGATATTTATTTTTCTAATTCAACTGAGCAAATCGATGTTTTAAGGAGAGTTTCATACAAATTCGTTACTTTTAAAGTCAAATACTTTTTCTAACCCTAAAGACACCTACTTTGAAGCTTAAAAAATTCTGGAAACGGATTTTATTAGTACTAATCTTAGCTCCAATTTTAGTAATAGGAGGTCTTGTGATATATATTCAGGGTAACCAATCTAACATTATTCAAGGAGAGATTGCAAAACTAAACAAAGAGCACAATGGCCTTATTAGTATTGGTGAAAGTGACTTATCTCTTTTTGGCAACTTTCCATACATTTCTATAAAGGTTGATGATGTGCAAATTTTTGAAACCAAAGCAAACAATGCACCTATCATAATAGATGTAAAAGATATATACATAGGCTTTAATTTATGGGATATTGTAAGTGGAAATTATGATATTCAATCTGTATTAGTTGAAGATGGTGTTTTTAATATTGTGATTCATGAAAATAATACTACTAATATTGAAAACTCCTTAGCAAGCACTACCGAAACAGAAAGTTCTTCAACTAATATTCATCTCAAAAAAATTAAACTTAAAAATCTGGATATCCACACCTTAGATGAAGCCACAAATACAGATGTCGAAAAATTTATCTATTCGGGTAAAGGTGGTTTTAAGCGAAAAGATAGTATCATCGCTGGGCATATAGATACGGATCTTGAATTAAATGTAATAAAAGATGGAGATACCACTTTTATCCATAAAAAACATTTTGAAATTCATACAGACATTGTGTTTAATGAATATTCTGGCATTCTTAACATACAACCTTCGGGCATTGTCATGGAAAATGGTGATTTTGAGTTAGAAGGCTCGATAGATACAAAAAATGATGTAGATCTTGACCTCTCTATAAAAGGTACAAAGCCTAATTTTGATATGCTTATCGCATTTGCTCCAACAGATGTTATACCTGTATTAGAGAAATACAAAAATGCGGGTGAAATCTATTTAAATGCTAAAATACAAGGGCCAGCCAACAAAGGAAATAGACCCTTTATCAACGCCAATTTTGGAGCCGGGAAAGCCTTTTTGGAAAATACAAAAAGAAAGAAAAAGATAGATGAGATGGGCTTCAAAGGCCATTTTACGAATGGAAAAAATAGAGATGCAAGTACTATGGAATTTTCTCTAACCGATATGACTGCATCTTTAGAAAAAGGAGAATTTACAGGTTCTATTTTTGTGAAAAATTTTGAATCTCCTGAGGTGGATATGCAAATAAACTCGAATTTTAATCTCGATTTTATTGCAGAATTTCTTGAACTAGAGCAAGTACAAGATGCCTATGGGGAAGTTTCATTAAAAATGAATTTTCATGATATTATCGATATTGACAACCCAGAAAATGCTTTACAAAAACTCAATCAAGCATACTTTACAGAATTGATTGTAAAAGACTTAAGTTTAGACGCCAAACAACTTCCTGCTCCCTTACACAATTTGGATGTACATTTAGTAATGAATGGCAAGGAAGCAAAACTGAACCAGTTTGAGCTATTAATGGGTAATTCGGATTTATCGATAAGTGGCTTTCTTTCTAATCTACCTGCTGTTGTACATCATACAAACATCCCCGTAGAAGCCCATTTGGATATTACCTCCAATAACTTAGACATCGCCCAATTAACCCGTTTTTCAAAACAAGATTCTACCCAAACCGGTGTCGATGAACAAATAAAAGACTTAAGCTTGGGACTTTCTTTTAGAACTTCTGCCAAAAACTTTACAGAATTTGAGCATTTACCTAAAGGAGAATTTTTTATTGACAGTTTATATGCAGACTTAAAGCATTATCCGCATAAGTTACATGATTTTCATGCTGATGTATTGATAAATGACAAAGACCTGCAACTAGTAGATTTTAAAGGTTATATAGATGATAGTGATTTTCATATTGATGGACTCATACACGATTATGGTTTTTGGATGCAACCCCAACTTAATGGAGATGTTGATCTAGATATCAACCTTACTTCTAAATCACTACGTCTAGAAAATGTCTTTTCATATGAGGGTGAGAATTATGTTCCAGAAGAATACCGTCACGAAGAATTTGATGATTTAGCATTGCATTTTGCATCTAGTATGCATTACAAAGATTCCGCTTTACATTCTATAGATCTAGCTTTAGATAAGTTAGACACAAAAATGAAATTACACCCACTTCGCTTTCATGATTTTAGAGGAAATATTCATTACGAAGACGAACACTTGGTAATAAAAGACTTTCATGGGGAAATAGGAACTACCAATTTTAATTTTGATTTAAATTATTATTTGGGGAAAGATTCACAAATAAAGAAAAGGGATAATTATTTAGCCGTAAAGGCAAACTATATCGACTTTGATGCACTTTTCAATTTCAATTTAAGTCCACCAAAACCAGCAGAAGTTGTTATTTCAAAAACTGAAGATGTAAAAGAGCATGCAGATGCCTTTAATTTATATGAATTACCATTTACGGATATGCAATTTAAAGCAGATATCGTTCACTTTATTTACCATAAAATAGATCTTCAAAATATAAAAGCAGATATAAGAACTACTCCTAACCATTACATTTATATAGATACGTTACATATGGATGCTGCTGGAGGAAACATTCAATTAAATGGCTATTTTAATGGTAGTGATCCAAAACATATATATATGCAACCAGATTTGGTGATGAACAATGTTGATTTGGATAAATTGCTGTTCAAATTCGAAAATTTTGGACAAGATCACCTTGTCTCAGAAAATTTACAAGGTAAACTCACTTCTAAAATTAAAGGAAAAATCAGGGTATACCCAGATCTGGTTCCGGATCTGGATCAATCTACTATAGAAATGGACGTAAAAGTACTAAATGGAAGATTAAAAAATTATGATCCAATGCTGGCACTTTCAGATTATATGGGAGATAAAAACCTGCAAAACATTCGGTTTGACACCTTACAAAATAGCTTAAATATAAAGAAAGGGAAGATTACTATCCCTTCAATGAGGATTGAATCCACGTTGGGCCATATGGAATTGTCAGGCACACACGATAGTAATCAAAATATCGATTATTATTTACGTATTCCATGGAAAACAGTAAGACAAGCTGCCTGGCAAAAAATATTTGGAAGTAAGAAGGATAGTATTAGCAATAAAACGCAAGAAGATGAGATTCTAGAAATAGATCCTAACAAAAAAATAAAGTATCTCAATCTAAAGATCAAAGGCAGTATAAATGACTACAAGGTTTCATTGGGTAAGAAAAAAGACTAGACTTCATCATAAATAGTTCATAAGCAACATTTATATATCAAATATAAATTGAGATTTTCAAAAAACTGACTTCACAATTTCTACTTGGGCCATTCACCAATGGACATATTACATACATACAATGCGTTATGCTGAATAACCGTGTAGCAAGAACGAATTAAGTCATAATTTACACTTGTCTTCCCAGATATTACGCAAAAGCTACCACTTATTACTTCGCTTTTCATATTTCTAATAGTATCATTTAACATTACAGTCATAACCGAGAACATTTCGGTTAAATAGTAACCACACCAAAGGCCTTTTTTATCAATTTCAAATCATTGTGCATTATGATAAGAAACCAATTAAAAAATTTACTTAAACTTGGATGTTTACTATTTGGAATGTCTTGTTTAGTCATCAACTGTAAGCAGGATGACTTAATCACTTACGAAGCGCATAAAGAAATAAATGCCAAAACCGTATCTTTCAAACAGGCAAAGGCTTTTTTTGAAAATGCTCAAAATAAAAGCCAAAATGCTAAATCGGAAAGCGATAAATCTTCTTCTAAAGAACTAGTATTAGATCCCGATTGGAATTCTCTTGAACATTCTAATTTAGTATATACAGAAGCGAAACTTACTAAAGCTAATACAGAAGTAAACCGTGATGGAGCATTTACATCAAAGCTGTTGTTTGTGAATATTGATGATGAAATCAAAAGTATTGTTTTAACAACTTGGATAACTGAATATGACTTAGAAGATAATATTGTTAACGCCACCATATATTTTAACGATTACGAGGGTAGGTTTATTGATGCCTACAAAATTGAAAATGGTTTATTTACTGAAAGGCTAAAACCAAAACCTCATATACAAACCGCTTCTTTTTTAACATTTTTTCAAGGAAAAGAAGATGATGACTGTTGGAATACAGATAACCTTCCAGAAGATGGACAGCTTGAAGCTGTAAACTTGGGCGTAATACCATCAGGTTCTGGAGGTGGTGGTTATTCAGGCATAGGCACTGGTTTGCCACCAGGGGTGACCTCAGCTGGCGGTTATGGCGGCTATATTAATAGCGGCGTCAATTCAGGAGGCGGATTAGTCACTGGCAGTGGAGGCACATCTATAACTACTGGTGGCATAGATATTGGCGCTACCACAATAATAATGAACCCTCCTATTCAACCTGACGATGAAGGTAAATGCCCTCCTGGATACACTAAAGACCCTAAAACTGGAGAATGTATTGCCTTATGTAGTGGCGGTAAAGTTTATGACGCTACAACCAAAACATGTAAATGTCCTCATGGAAAAGTTGAAGATGATGATGGGAATTGTGTTGAGGAAGATGATGACTGTGATACTTCTAAGGAAGATTTAAAGAAGGTTTTTCCTAATATGACAAATTCTGATGCTGAATTACTAGCTAAATTAATAAATGATAAAGGCAAAGATTTTGGCATAAATAGTGATGAAAAATTATGGCATTTCTTAAGTCAAGCTGGTCACGAAACTGGAGGTTTTAAAACATTAAATGTCACTGAAAGCACCTATTGGAGGACTGCAAGTAAACTAGCAACTACTTACACCAAGTTTACAATGGATTCAACAAAAGCTAAAAACAATGCTAATTTATATTATGCTCCAGATTATTTAAAAAACTCCTCTGGCGTAGCAAATATTGCTATGTGTTGTGATTATGGAAATGGAGATGTTGCAAGTGGTGATGGTTATAAATATAGAGGCAGAGGAATTTTTCAATTGACTTGGAAAGATAATTACAAAGCTTTTAAAACCTGGTATAACAAAAAATATGATCCAGATATTGACCCCGTTAAAACACCAGATATATTAGCTTCTAATGACACATTGGCCATTTTAAGCGGCTTATGGTATTACAAAACAAGAGTTATTGACAGAGTAACTATCGATTCTACCACAACTGTTATAAAAGTAACAAAACCAATAAATTCAGGGTATTCTGGTATTGATGACCGTAAAGAACGTTTTAAAAAGGCGAAAGATTCAATTAATTGTTTATAAATTAAAAAAACAAATCATGAAGAATTATAAAAATTATTTGGGAATAATAAGTTTTTTAACATTTCTATTTTTCCTTTCAAACTGTAAAGTAAATGCACAAATTGATTATTCTAAAGAAATAATTGGTATTTGGGTCTCAGAAGATGATGAAAAATGGAAAATAGAATTTAAGCCTAATGGGGAAAGAATTGATTATTATGAAGATGAACTTATTGATAATTCATCATATTTTATTACAAATAAATGTGGAGAATATATACGAACGAATAATGAATTATTTTTAAAATGGATAGATTCCGATAATATCGAAATTTGTTTGCTTTTAAATAATATAGACACCAATAATGCTAATAAAAAAACCATATTGTCAATTACAACGGAAAAAGGGCAACTAGAAACTTTTATCAAAGAATAAATCATGCAGAACTATAAAAATCATATTAAGACAATACGTTTTTTAGCACTTACATTTTTCTTTTTAAACTGTGAAACTAACGCTCAAATTGATTATTCTAAAGAAATAATCGGCACTTGGATTTCAGAAGAGGATACTAATTGGAAAATGAAATTTACTGAAACAGATAATTGTTATTGGTATTATGAAAATTCAATTACTGAAACTTTCACCTATTCAATTAGTGAATACTCTTGTTATAATGAATTTGACTCTGAATATGAATATTTAAAATTAAGTAATACATCAGGAACTTTTTGTTATGCTATAAATGGAATAACAAAAGACGATGATGGTAAGATATACTTATCATTAGAATACGATGGAAAACCAAAGCCAATGTTGTTTATAAAGGACGAGTAGAAACTACAATGCCATGTATAGTAATTAAGGAGTAAAAATGAAACATTTAATAATTATTATTTTAATAGCTTTTACGACTACAGTAAAATGTCAACCTAGTGCAAATATCATTACTCCAACTGAGTATGAAAATATAGAGATTAATAACGTTAAACTAGTTGATATAAAAAATACGTTAGGTAAAGCTGATGCAGTCGAATCTTTATTTGGAACTACAACCTCAAAAAATATAGATCAAGATGGAGACTTTTACCATTATAACTTTAATGGTTTTAGTATAAATTTTTCTTCTATAATCTCAGATGGCACACATGAAAAACCAATTATTAGTAGCTTTAAAATTACTAACAATAATATTGAATTTAAAATAAGAGGTACAATTATTACTGTTGGTGATAAAGTTGAAAAATTAGGAAATGTAATTTTCAATACAAATACTGATAATTCAAAAAGTATTTTGTTTATGGAATGCGATGGTTGTAATAATTTTATTGTTATAGAATTTAATCAATCAACAAAAGTGATTACTAAAATTGGATATATTGAATTAACATAAAATTAGCTGCTACAAAGTCAGTGATAATTAATACATCCAAAAGCTATCTACCAATTAGTTCAGCTTTACAAACAAAGGATTAAAAGAATACTAGTTCACTCAATGAAAAAGTTAAAAACCCTATTAGTTTTTATGATTATTTTAGGTTATACAGCTATATGCAAGGCTCAATCACAAATTCAAAAACTTAATAATTACAGAGAATTAATAATTGGCAAATGGGTTTCTGAAGATGATTCATCACATAAATTTGAATTCACTTCAGACAATACCTGTAAAATATACATTGATAATAATTTAGAAGAAACTTACAGTTATAACTTAGATAGAACTTGTAATACAAACCTAAACAATGGATATGATATCTTCCTTAAGACTCAAATAGATATAAATAATTTTACATGTGATATAATAAATAATATTCATGTTGACTCAAATGGAGTTACCACTCTATCAATTACAACTGAAAGGGGACAACTAGAAATTTATTTAAAAGAATAAAGGGAATCTACAATACGTATATCTAATATAATAGGATTGAAAATGAAATATTTAATAATTAGTTTTTCAATAGTTTTTATTAATGTAGCAAAATGTCAACCTAGTGCAAATATCATTACTCCAACTGAGTATGAAAATATAGAGGTAAATAATGTAAAATTAATTGACATCTTAAATTCTCAAGGAGATCAAAACAATGTAGAAAATTTATTTGGAACTCCGGATAGAATCGAAAAAGATGATGATCCAATTTATGAGGGAAAAATATTTGCTATAGATTTCTACTATGCTGGTTTAGACTTGAGTTTTTATGAGAAAGTGTTATCTTCATTCAGCATAACCAACAACAAATTTAACATAACTATTAAAGGCAAAACAATTACTATTGGAGACAACATTAACAAATTAGGAAATATGATTTTCAATACAAATAATGATAATTCAAAAAGTATTTTGTTTATGGAATGCGATGGTTGTAATAATTTCATTTTTATAGAATTTAATCAATCGACTAAAGTGATTACTAAAATTGGATATGTTGAATTGACGTAAAAAAACTAACTGAAACATAGGTTAGGTAACTGAAAAGACCTCAGCAAACACAACCCGCGTAAAGGATTGCAGCGACATCCTTTTTTGAGATTACCGAAACCAAAATATATTTTGGTTGAAGGTACCGAAGCGAAGCTTTAAAAAAGATATAGTAGAAAGCCTTACCCGCCTGCACTGAGCTTGTCGAAGTGTTGCGGGTAACGTAAAAAAACCAGTGATTTTTTTATTTAGATTCCCGCCTACGCGGGAATGACAATTTCAACGGAAACCCGATGCAAGCATGCGTGTAATTCTTTTCAATTAATTATTTTTGAAAAGTTGTCCCCTTTTGTGTTTTGGCAACCGTCTTACTGATATAAACTTTAAAACATTTTAGTTATGAAACAATTTATGATGATTTTTACGGGAGCCGATTATGCGGCGTTAGGGCTTTCGCCTGAAGAATTACAAGAACGCATGGGCAAATGGTTTGCTTGGGGCAACAAAATGAAAGAGGCCGGGATTTTGAGAGGCGGAGAGGCTTTAACACCTCAAATAAGACGCGTTTCTGGGAAAAATAGAACAGTAACAGATATTGCTTCGGCGGAAGTGAAAGAAGTTATTGGTGGGTATTACACTGTTGAGGCTGAGGGCTTTGATGCGGTTGAAAAAATTGCACAGGATTTCCCTGATTACGATTTGGACGGTACTGTAGAGATTAGAGAAGTAATGGTATTTGACCGTTAATGGAACAACAACTAATTGACCATCTTTTCCGCCATCATAGCGGAAAGATGGTTTCTGTTTTAACTAGGATTTTTGGACTGAAACATCTTGATATTGTTGAAGATGCAGTACAGGACACTTTTATTAAAGCGAGTTTAAGTTGGCGAAAGCAGCAACCTAAAAACCCTGAAGCGTGGTTAACCCAAGCTGCTAAAAATAGGGTTTTAGATATTTTTAGGAAACTAAAAACAGAGCAAAAACACCTACCAAACATTAATCAAGGAACGGATGCTATTGCCATAAATGAACTGTTTTTAGATACTGAAATTGAAGATGCCCAACTCCGCATGATTTTTACGGCTTGCCACCCAAAACTAGATCCTCGTGATCGGATTTCTTTTGCTTTAAAAACAGTTTCAGGGTTTAGTATTAAAGAAATTGCTTCGGCATTGTTAACCAAGGAAGATACCATTAAAAAGCGATTATCTCGTGCTAGAAAAGCGATTCAAACATCAGATATAAAATTTAAAATTCCTCAGGGTAAAGCTTTAGCTTCTCGTTTAGAAAGTGTCATGGAAGTGTTATATCTTATTTTTAACGAAGGATTTCATTCTAACAAAAAAGAAACCATAGTTAGAAAAGAGTTATGTACAGAAGCCCTTAGGTTGTCACAGATGCTTTTAAGAAATGTGTTAACTAGAACTCCTGATACCTATGCACTTTGCGCTTTAATGTGTTTTCACGCGTCTAGAATTGAAAGTAAAACCAATGCTGATAACGAATTACTCGATTTAAAACATCAAGACCGTAGTAAATGGTATTTTCCTTTGGTTCAATTAGGCAATTCCATGATGCACAAGGCAGTAGAGACCGATGAATTTTCATGTTATCATTACGAAGCTGCTATTGCTGCAGAACATTTAAAGGCCAGAAAATTTGCAGATACCAATTGGAAAAAAATATTACATTGGTATCAATGCTTACACACCTTGCAACCTATGCCTTCTCATCTGCTTACTATGGCAGTAGTTTGCCTACAAACAAAAGATTTTAAACTAGCGTATCGTTATTTAGAGCAAATAAACCCAGAAGATTTTGGTCAACGTTCCTATTTATATTATGGTACTCTAGCTGATTTTTATGATGCTACTTCTAAACCCAAAAAAGCATTACACTATATTAACCTAGCTTTAGGACATGTAAGCAATGATTTGGAAAATGCTTATTTGAAAAAGAAAAAACACGATCTACTGTCTAAAATCGAAAAGTACTAACGTCTTCTCTAAATTTTCATTAGTTTTATATTTTCAATTATACTGGAATAGTTTTTGATACTTGATTAGCATTAAAAACAATACCTCTAAAGAATTGACGTTAAAAAAGAGCATGAAAAAGACATTACTCGTTTTTCTATTTGTACCATTACTTAGTATTGGTCAAGCTACCAAATTTGTAAGACAAGCTTTAAGGCTTACCGACCCTAATGCACAGATAGAAGTATTAAATCAAGCATTAGAAATTGATGATAAACATTTAGATGCATTATTCTACAGAGGTATTGCCCAATATAATCTAGAAAATTACGATGCTGCTATTTTAGATTTTACTAAAATAATTTTTTACGAACCTGATGCTGATAGTTATTACAATCGTGGTAATTGTAAATTTAATTTAGAAGATTATCAAGGGGCATTATTAGATTATGAAAAGGCGCTTACTTTAGACTCTGATTTAATTGGCGCTTATTTTAACTTAGGAAATGCTAAGTTTTATGCTGAAGATTACAAAGGTGCTGTAGATAGTTTTTCTAAGATGATTCGGTTTTTTCCTAATGATTATAAATCTTATAGTCAGCGTGCTTTAGCTTATATGGAACTTAAGGATTACAAAAAAGCATTTTCTGATTTTGGTGCTTGTATATTGATAAGACCAAGCAGTGAATCTTATTACAATCGAGGTTTTGCGTTACTACAAATTAATTATTACAAAGAAGCCAAAGGTGATTTTTTAAAGGCAATCGAAAAAAATCCTGAAAACACACCAGCTTTCTTCTATCTTGGTGTTAGTCAATTTTTATTAGGTGAATTTCAACCATCCATAAAAAGTTTAACTTTTGCTACTAACAAAGATCAAATGGATTATGACGCGCATTTTGGATTAGCTATGGGGTATCACTACATTGGTGATGTTGAAAAAGCAAAAGCAAAATTTGAACGTGCCAAGAAAATTTTAGACCCTACTGCTAGCATCAACAACGCTTCTGTTTTTAAAGACACCTACTGGGAAGTTAACGAAAAGCAATTATTTGCAAAAATGTACAAAGTCTTAAGTGCACTTTAAGGTTTTCTATATTTAAGTGTAAAAATTGTCTTAAAGTTGTGGATTTAAAACGATGTGTTTTGTATCTTTATACAGCACACTCATTTACTATTCAGGTGTTTGTATAATTATTTTGCGAATTTTTTGATATTCTTGTTGCTATGAATAAATCGCTTTTTACATCTAGTGTTATTGTATTCTTTATACTCGTTCCCATTATATCTTTTGGACAATCAAGAAAACTAGTTAGACAGGGGAAAAAACTCACCGATCCTCAGCAACAAATACAATATTATACAGATGCAATAGATCTAGATAGTGAAAATCTAGATGCCTACTTTTATCGTGGTATTGCTAGAGCAAATTTAGAAAATCATTGGGGTGCAATGTTAGATTTTACAACTGTGATTTTTAAAAAACCAGATGCAGACTCTTATTTTAATCGCGGGAATTCCAAATATGCCATAGAAGATTATAAAGGTGCATACGAAGATTACAATATGGCAATTAAATACGACCGTAGTTTTTTTCAAGCGTATTATAATTTAGGGATAACGCAACTGCATCTACAAAAATTCTCAGATGCTCTTAAATCTTTTAGCTTCTTAATGAGTCACTACCCTAATGATTCAGAAATACTTACGCAAATGGGGCAAACACTCATGGCGCTTAAACACTACAAACTTTCACTACTTTTTTTTAATAAGACTATTAAGTTAAATAACAATAGTGATGCCTTTTACAACAGAGGTATGGCCTATTTAGATATGAAAGATTACAAAAAAGCTATGGCAGATTTCAATAAGGCCATAAGCCTGAATCCAAAAAACGATGCAGCACATTTCTATCTTGGCATTAGTCAACTTTTTAAGAGAAACTATGCGAAAGCTGCTGAAAGATTTAAACACACGCTTTCTTACAATTCGTTAGACCATGAGGCTTTGGTCGGTTTAGCAATAGCGTATTATCATATTGATGATCATGACAAAGCTAGATTGTGCTTTAGAAAAGCAAAAAACATCTTGACACCAACTGATATTAGTTATAGAATTGATGATATCTCTCTTTTTGAAAATACTACCTGGAACTTAAATGAAGGTTTTATTTTTGAAGCTTATTTTGACAAGCTTAATACGCTATAACGATAAAAATCTGATGTTATCTTGTGAACTTCTGCGGGAGATGCACTAGTTTTTTTGTATCGAAAAAGCCCTCCTCATAAAAATCATTTAAATTATAGATAGTTGTGGTTGTATAATCTTTGAGTTCTTCACTTAAATCTCCGCCTTTTAAATAGAGAATACCGTTTTTTAAATTGTTTTTTTGCTGTTTTGCTATTTTGCCTTTGGTCCAATGTACAAACGTAGGCATTGCAGCAACAGCACGACTTACAATAAAGTCGTAAGTTTCATCAATATCCTCAACTCTGGTATGGGTTGTTCTTATATTGGTCAAACCTAAACCTCCAGTAACCTCATTAACTACCTTTAGCTTTTTAGCTATACTATCTACTAAATGGAAATTACAATTGGGAAACATAATAGCTAATGGAATACCCGGAAATCCACCACCTGTGCCCACATCCATTATTTGAGTACCATCTTTAAAAGAAATAATTTTTGCGATAGCTAAGGAATGCAATACGTGCCTTAAATATAATTCATCAATATCTTTACGAGATACCACGTTTATCTTTAAATTCCAATCTTTATATAAGCTTTCAAGTTGCTGAAATTTAGAGATTTGATCATCTGTAAGGTTAGGGAAATATTTAAGAACTAACTCCATGTGTGTTAAATTTTGAACAAAAATATAGGTTTCACATATATTTTTTTACATTAAAACGTTCTTTGTTGCGTTGATTAATATATATCTTTGCAAAACGTATATTAATGATATATTTCTATACGAACTGATTAAACTAATAATTTATGAATAAGCAAGCACTTTCATTTTCAAGAAAAGATCCTGCGAAATTTTTTAAGACCCTAAATAAACGTGTAAACGACTATTTTAAAGAGAACAATCTTAAACGTACTGGCAACTGGAAATTGTACACCAAAGCCATTGTGATGTTTTCATTATTAATAGTTCCTGTTGTGTTGATATTCACCATAGACAGCTTACCGGGCTGGGCTCAAATACTAGGTATGGTAATAGTTGGTGTAGGTATGGCTGGTGTAGGTATGAATGTGATGCATGATGCAAATCATGGGTCATTTTCAAGTAAAAAATGGGTCAACAAACTTATGGGTAGCAGTATTTATATTCTTGCTGGAAACGATTATAACTGGAAAGTACAACATAATGTTTTACACCATACTTATACTAATATTCAAGGACATGATGAAGATATTGATGCCGGTAGAGTTATTAGATTCTCAAAACATGCAAAATGGTACAGTTTCCATAAATACCAAAGGTTTTATGCTTTCTTCTTATACGGATTACTAACAGCAAATTGGGCAATTACAACCGATTTCACACAAACGTATAGATACCTAAAAAGAAAACTGGCTTATGGTAAGATGCCTAATCCAGCAACACAATGGACCAAACTTATCATAGGCAAAATAGTATATTATTCTATTTGGGTTGTGCTACCCTTAGCCTTGGGTTTTAAATGGTGGGAGGTTCTAATTGGTTTCTTAATTATGCACTACACTGCTGGAATTATTCTAAGTGTAATTTTCCAATTGGCACATGTAATGCCAAATACTGAAATGCCACTTCCTGACGAACAGGGTAATATGAAAAACACTTGGGCTATTCATCAATTATTTACAACCTCAAACTTTTCACCGAAAAGTTGGTTTGTAGAATTTTATACTGGTGGTTTAAATAGGCAGGTAGAGCACCATTTATTCTCACACATCAGTCATATTCACTATAGTAAATTAGCTAAAATAGTGAGAGAAACTGCCCAAGAATTTAGTTTACCGTATAATG
The DNA here is from genome assembly GCA_947502975.1 of uncultured Flavobacteriaceae bacterium. Lineage (GTDB taxonomy): Bacteria > Bacteroidota > Bacteroidia > Flavobacteriales > Flavobacteriaceae > Jejuia. The sequence goes on along the minus strand of CANNBV010000001.1, from coordinate 1,145,469 downwards.
AATACAATACATTCTGGCAAGCTGTTGCTGAACACTACAATCAATTGAAAGCATTAGGTCAAAAACCTAGCTTAGCTTAACAATAATTACTGACCAAAAACAAATCAAACCCAAAATGCAAGTATTATCAGAAAGGATTTTAAACATGTCTACATCTGCCACATTAGCTATGGCAGCAAAAGCAAGAGAACTTAGAGGTGAAGGTAAAGACATTATAGGCTTAAGTCTAGGGGAACCAGACTTTAAGGTTCCTGATTTTATTAGAGAAGCTGCTATACAAGCTATAAAAGATGGCTATAACACCTATACACCAGTTGATGGCTATGGCGAGTTAAAAGAAGCGGTAATTAAAAAGTTTAAACGCGATAATAATTTAACATATACACCTTCGCAAATTGTAGTTTCTACAGGTGCCAAACAATGTTTAGCAAATGTTGCTGGTGTTATGCTGAATGAAGGTGATGAAGTAATTTTACCTTGTCCGTATTGGGTTAGCTATTCGGATATTGTAAAACTTTACGATGGTGTTCCTGTAGAGGTAAAAACGTCTATAGATACTGATTTTAAAATGACTGCTGATCAATTGGAAGCTGCCATTACGCCAAAGACCAAAATGATGTGGTTTAGTTCACCTTGTAATCCAAGTGGTTCTGTATATAGTAAAGTTGAGTTGCAAGCACTAGTGGATGTTTTAGTAAAGCATCCAAATATATATGTGGTTTCTGATGAAATTTACGAACATATTAACTATGGACAAAGCTACACAAGTATCGCTGAATTTAGTGAAATGTACGATAGAACCATCACTGTAAATGGTGTATCAAAAGCCTTTGCAATGACGGGATGGCGTATTGGATTTATCGGTGCTCCAGAAAAAATTGCTAGAGCATGTAATAAATTACAAGGCCAAATGACAAGTGGTGCAAATTGTATTGCACAACGCTCTGTAATTACCGCTTTAAACGAAGATCCTTCATGTGTAAAATACATGATAGACGAATTCAAGGTGCGTCGTGATTTAATTTTAGATTTGTTGGGTGATATTGAAGGTTTTAAATCTAACACACCTGATGGTGCATTTTATGTGTTTCCTGATGTAACTCATTTCTTTGGTAAAACCTTAAAAGGACACAAAATAAATAATGCAACCGATTTTTCTTTGTTTTTGTTAGAGGAAGCTTTAGTGGCTACTGTAACTGGTGATGCCTTTGGTAATCCTAATTGTATTAGAATTTCTTATGCCGCTTCTCAAGAGCAGATTATTGAGGCTATAAAACGTATTAAAGCAGCGGTTAGCTAATAACCGTCTATTATAAATATAAAAAAGCCGCTATTAAGCGGCTTTTTTTATGATGAAATAATAATCTAAATACATATTATAGTAGTTACTAAAAAAATGATTCAACGAATGGCATAATAGAGTATTTTACATAAACACAAAAAACAAGGAAATAGTTATAATAAATAGTGCTAAAAGGATAAGTTGTTTTATACGAGCTTGTTTGTTCTCTATTTGTACCCTTTCTTTTATTTCTTGAAGTTGTGCTTTTGTAGCTTTTGGAAATTCTTTTAATTGTATATTGGCATAACTTCCTTCTAAAGCGTTTCGTTCTTTTCGTTTTAACAGATTCCTATTATTTTTTAATGACTGATTCGCAGTCATCATTGAGCCCTCGCCTCCCATTATTATTGGATTTTTATATCATATAAGTAGCTAATCAATGAATAATGTTACAACTATTAATATGATGTTCTTCTTTTAAAGCCAATAATTAAACCTATCAATGCAGTAATAAATACTATTAGAAAAGTAATTAAAAGACTTTTAGCACTAGATAATAGATTTGAAATTACAATAATAAAAAACAAGCAAAGACCGAGAATTTGCCATGTAATATCACTTTCAAGTCTTGGCTTTTTATCAAAAATTGGGGTTTGGTTAATGATTACTTTAAGTGCATTCCAATCCCAAACTAATAACATCATATTAGCTAATAACATTAAACCAGTGATAACAGGTGTTAGCGCGAAGTAGTATGATATGGTTATAACAAATACGTTGGTTATAATTGGAAGGTTTAGAAGCGCACCTAATTTTGCAAAACGCTGAGTCATTAATAAAAATCCTGAGATTAATTGAGCTACTCCTAGAAATTTCCAATACAAACCGGATTGGTATAGCGTTTCAAATAAATGCCACGAACTATCTATTGGGTGTGATACTCCGCTCTCAGCAGTGAATCTTGCTCCTCTAATTTTAACAATACTAGCAAAAACAAAAGCGCTACCTATTAAATACCTGGTATAGACAATAAAAATTTGCAACCAAATTTTCTGTCTTAAACGCTGTAGCATGTCGTGTATCTAGAATTAATTAAAAATTAATAGTATTACACCAAAAAACGCTGACACCTTTAGTACCACTTCTGCGCTTGAAGTTAAATAATGTCTGCTGTTTTTAATGTGACGTCTTAATCCAAAAATTGATTTGGTTGAAGTGTCGTTTAAGCTTTCCTTTACAACAGCTTTATATTGAGAATTTAAGAATCCTAAAGACTGTGAAAGGTCTTCTTTATGTTCGGGGATTGTTTCTAATTTACTTGAGTTTAATACTAATTCCATGATTGATGATTTTTAATTGGTTATATTACTATGACGAGCAAATTAAATTTTTGTTACAAACATGACAGGAATTACCTCAACCGCATTAGGGATAGAAGCGGCATCCTTTTTTGCTTTTTCTGCAAAAAAGATATAGCGGATAGCCCGACCCCTTGTGGGTAATGCCCAAAAATAAAATCTATCTATTTCTCCAGAAAAATGGTGTAAATAACACTAAAACTGTGAATAATTCTAAACGCCCAATAAGCATTAAAAACGAGGCCCACCATTGTGCTAGAGGTGGCAATGCAGCATAATTATTTACGGGACCAAAATCACCAAGAGCAGGTCCTACGTTTCCTAAACTGGAGGCTGCTAAACCTATTGCAGATTGAAAATCGAGCTGAAACATAGAAAACACTAGTGCTCCAATAATAAACGACAGCATATATAGAATAAAGAATCCTAATATATTGAAAACAATGTCTCCAGAAATGGCTTTCATATTGTAGCGCACAGGTAAAATTGCACTGGGATGCAAGGCACGTTTAAATTCTAGAAACCCGTTTTTAATGAGTAATAAATGGCGTACTACTTTTACACCACCCGAGGTACTACCAGCGGAGCCTCCTAAAAACATTAAACCAAAAAAGAAGACAACTAAAAATGGGGTCCAAAGTGTGTAATCTGCGGTTACAAATCCTGTTGTAGTAACTATTGCCAATACTTGAAATAAGGCATGCCTAACAGCACTTTCGCCTTCGCCCCAAACCATAGGATGATCAATTGAGGACACAGAAACGTCTGCTCTAAAATAAATTAATAATGCAGCTATAATTGTGAATATGGCAATAAATCTAAAATAGAGTTTAAACTCTTCGTCGTGCAGTACTTTTTGTACTTTGCCTTTAAACGCAAAATAGCTTAGTACAAAGTTTGTGCCTGCTAAAAACATGAACAGAATTATAATATATTGAATTATTGGCTGTCCATTCCAATGTGCTACACTAGCATTTTTAGTTGAAAAACCACCTGTTGATACTGTACATAATGCATGATTTATAGCATCAAAAAATGACATTCCAGCTACGCTTAATAATAACGTTTCGGCAGCAGTATACCCAAAATAAATTAACCAAAGTCTTTTTGCTGTATCTGTAATTCTTGGGTGTAATTTATCGGCACTTGGCCCTGGTGCTTCAGCTGCAAACATTTGCATACCACCAATTCCTAGCAATGGCAGAATGGCAATTGCTAAAACTATGATTCCCATACCACCAATCCAATGGGTTAAACTTCGCCAAAACAGAATGCCCTTTGGCATCGCTTCTATATCGTTTAAAATAGATGCCCCAGTGGTAGTGTAACCAGACATGGTTTCAAAAAAAGCATTTGTGAAATTTGGGATGCTACCAGTTACAACATAAGGTAAAGACCCAGTAAGCGCCATAATAATCCACCCAAAAGCGACGACAATATAACCTTCGCGCTTGTTCATTTCTTTTTTATGCTTCCTAGTAAAAAGCATTGCTAATCCACCCAAAGCAAGTGTAATTATTGCAGCAACAGATAAATTACCAGTTACACCATCTTTGTACAGATAACTCACTAATGCTGACAGTAGCATAAATCCACCGTTAAACAGAATAAGTAACCCTAAAAAATGAAAAATGATTTTGTAATTGAGTTTCATGAAGCTTTTTAAACTTTATTCTATGATTTTCTGAATATCTTTCCATTTGATTTTAATGCTATTACAAGGGCCATCAAAATCAAAATATAACTTTTTTACTTTACCTTCATTTGTTACAAAAGTCAAACAATTATGATATAATTCGGATATCGATTCATATCCTACGATATTAGCATAATGATAAATTGGTCTGTAACTTTTTCTTTCTCTTTTACTCAATTTTAAGTATTTTTCTACTTCAATCAATTTGTACTCTGGAAGAATAATGTTTCCCAATATAACTTCTTCACTTTTTTCTACTTGGAAATCCTCAATTAATATTGAACAGTTTAAATATTTCAACACTAAAGAACTTGCACTTTCTAATGAATCGGTGTTAATTTTAAATTTACCTTCAAAATCTGACAATTCAAATTTATTAAAATCAGGTATTATTATTGATACTCCGGGTAGTGCTGAACCTTCATCAACTTCTTGTAAATAAAAAGCTCCTGTTATTTGAGCATTTGCATGAATGAATGCCAAAGAAAATATAACTATTGATAATATTTTCATAAACATTGTCAAAACAATTTTTCAACACCTTTAATAGAACGCAATAAACTACAAACTACAACCTTATCTCCTTCCTGTATTTTAAAATCACCTAGCGCTATATAACCTATATTACCCCTAATAACACCACCGATAATTGCCGAACGTGGAAAATCTACGTTCTTAATGAGTTTATTACAAATGGCAGACGTTGCCTTTACTTCAAACTCCAATAACTCCGCATTCATATTACTCAATTTGGTCATCGCTACGACCTCTCCTTTTCTAATATATCTAAAAATACTATTTGCGGCTAAGAGTTTTTTATTAATCAATGTGTCTATTCCGATGGAATGTGATAATTCAAAATAGTCCATGTTTTCAACAAGTGCGATAGATTTTTTAACGCCTTTGGACTTTGCTACTAAACAGGACATGATATTTGTTTCAGAGTTATCCCCTACGGCTATAAAGGCATCCATCTCACTAATGTTTTCTTCATCTAAAACATCAACTTTTCGTCCGTCACTTTTAATCACCAAAACATTCGGAAGCTTATCAGCAATATCGAAAGCACGTTCTTTATCGCCTTCTAAAAGTTTAATGTTAAATCCTTTTTTACATAAATCCCTAGCTGCTTTAAACCCTATTTCTGTACCGCCCAGAATCATTACGCTTTTAATCTCGGTATTAGTTTTACCAGTTAATCTGCACAATTCTTCAGCACCACCTTCTGAAGTGATAAATACAACATTATCGCCTTCTTTAAAAATAGTATCACCCCTTGGAATCAAAGTATACTGTGTACCTTGACGTTGTATAGCGATAGGAATAAAATGAATTTCAGGGAAAATCTTTGCAGCCTCTTTTACATTTTTTCCAACGAAAGATGCTTCTTTAGACAACGTTAGCCCTGCCATGGTTAGTGCGCCTTCCTCAAATTCATAAGTATCACTAAAAGATGATTGTCTAAGAGATAATTCTATTTCAGAAGCTGCTAAAGCTTCAGGAGAAATTAATTCATCTATGCCAAATCTGGTAAATCCAACTGCTTCTTTATTAGCAATGAATTCGGTATTTGATATTCTAGCTATGGTACGCTTTGCACCTAACTGTTTTGCTAAAACACAAATTGTAATATTTGTAGTTTCTGATGCAGTAACAGCTATTAGCAAATCGCATAGGTCAACTTTTGCCTCTCTTAAAATTGCAATAGAAGTGGCATCACCCCGAATTACCTTTATGTCTAAATGGGTGTCTGCGTAGGTTAAACTTTCTTTGTCTGTATCTATTAAAGTAATTTCCTGAGACTCGTAGGACAATAATTTTGCTAAATGAAATCCAACTTCACCAGCTCCAGCAATTATTATTTTCATTCTATATGTATATCATAAAAAGTGATACAAAGATACTATAAAATACATACTATAAAATGAAATGTTATAAACAGGGTTAGGTTACAGTTACATTACTGTTCTTAGGTAGAAATAATATAAATATGTAAGTTTGCCAAAAAAATAGCGATTTGTCTAAAATTAAGCCTTATAAAGATAGCGACCTGAGTAAAAAAGAACAGGTAACTAAAATGTTTGATACTATTTCTGGTGATTATGACGGTTTAAACCGTGTAATTTCTTTTGGGATAGATGTAAAGTGGCGTAAAAAAGTAGTTAAACTGGTTAAGGAACAACAACCAAAAGCTGTTCTTGATATAGCTACAGGAACAGGAGATTTGGCTATTGCTATGGCCAATACGAATGCTGAAAAAATCATTGGTCTTGATATTAGTAGCGGTATGCTAGAAATTGGCAAGGAAAAGATTGATAAAAAAGGCTTGTCTTCTAAAATTGAAATGGTTTTAGGTGATTCTGAAAATATGCCGTTTGAAGACAATACTTTTGATGCTATTACTGTTGCCTTTGGGGTTAGAAACTTTGAAAACCTTAAGCGTGGTTTGAAAGACATATTACGTGTTTTAAAACCTGGTGGTATTTTTGTGATTTTAGAAACTTCTGTACCTACAAAGACGCCCTACAAACAAGGTTATAATTTTTATACGAAAAATATATTACCGTTAATAGGTCGTGCATTTTCGAAAGATAGAAGTGCCTATAAGTATTTATGCGAATCGGCTTCTATTTTTCCTTATGGTGAAGCACTAAACAATATTTTACGTGAAATTGGGTTTATTAATGTTGAAGATTTTCCTCAAACATTTGGGGTGGCAACAATTTATAAATCGTCCAAGTAGTTATGAAATGAGCCATAACAATAACGTTATCACATTTACGTATATATTCAAATGGCGAATTACATATGACCTATGAAAAACAATAAGTTTGTGCAGATGAAATATTTTTTAATTGGTTTTATATTTTTATTCACCTTTCAAACAACTCAAGCACAGTTGTTTAAAAAGGAAAAAATTACTTATGACGCCAATCAGGGGCGTGGTACGACAGATTTTAAGTTTTTACGTTGGGGCTATTTCTTAGGGATTAACTCCTATGATTTTAATTTTGATTACGAAGAAGATTTAAGAGATATATATGTTCAAAGAAGCCCTGGATTTAGTGTTGGTTTAATTGGTAACATGAGAGTTAATAGCTTCTTAGATTTACGATTTGAACCAGGCTTATTTATCACCACAAGAAACTTATTTTATAGTGAAACGTATTTTCAAGGTGTTGATTTTAAAGAATCAGACTTATCTCGTGAAGTAAAGTCAACCTACATACACTTACCCATATTATTGAAAGTTTCTACAAAACGCATTAATAATTTTAAGCCATTTATTGTTGGTGGTTTTTCTACAGCACTAAATTTATCTAGTAATGAAAATAATCCTGACGACAACAGTAAAGGGCAATTTAGAACAAAAGCTAGTCCCCTATTTTATGAATTAGGATTTGGTATCGATTTTTACCTCTATAACTTTAAATTCACACCATCTATCAGAGGATTGTTTGGTATCGGAGATGAATTAGTTAGAGATAATGATCCTAATAGCCCCTGGACAAGTAATATTACTAAAATGCAAACCAGAGGCTTATTTATAAACTTTACGTTTCAGTAAAACCTTTCTATTAATTAGCTTTTGTGATTACAAAATTAAGCGCAGTTTCAGATGTAGCGCCTGTTTGATTTAACCAGATACTGTAATTTCCTGAAGGAAGTGCTCCAGTAAAACCTTGAGCACCAGGTAAAGCTCCCATATCAGACAAAATATCATTACCTCTATTGGCAACACCATAAACTAAACCACCCAACAAATCACTGGCATTGGTATTCATAGCATCAGTTGTAAAGGTATTTCCATTAACAATACCAATAAATCCAGCATCATCACTAGATTGATAGTCATCTACAACAATCTGAGATAATTGATAGCCTGCAGGCACAGTAAATGTAAAATAATCTACATCACTTGATGATTGGGTAGCAGTAATTGTGTTTTGTCCGCCAACAAAAACAAGAGCCGTAGGCGTAGTATTTATACTTGATAAGTCACCACTTAAGTTTTCATTGTAATCAAAAGTTAGTAATGGTGGTTCAGTTACACCATCGTCATCATTGCTACATGATATGATAAGGCTTAAACCTAGAACTAATAATAAGAACTTTTTCATTTTAATTTTTTTTAAGGTTAAATTCTTTAAGATATGAGGTCGAAAATGACAATACATCATTTCAAAAAAGAAACGTTTAATTTATGTTTAAATTGTTAAAGTTAACTAGTATAACAATTATTTACGTCTAAACTCACTAAGCAAAATAGCTGTTGCTGTTGCTACATTTAAGCTTTCGGTAGCTTGTAAAGCTCCAAATCTAGGAATTGCAATACGTTTTGTTACGGCGTCTTCAATCTGTTTAGAAATACCGTTTGCTTCATTTCCCATTACTAAAATACCCTTTTTGGGCAGCTCTGTTGCATAAACATTCTCTCCATCCATAAACGCTCCAAAAACAGGAATTTTAATATCTTTTAAAAACACATCTAAATCTATATAACTAATATTGACACGTGTGATAGAACCCATTGTTGCCTGTAAAACTTTAGGGTTATAACAGTCTACCGTTTGTTTGCTACATACCAAATCTTTTATTCCAAACCAATCACATAATCTGATGATAGTTCCCAAATTCCCTGGATCTCTAACATCATCTATGGCTACAACTAAACCTTCAAGATCTATAGCTTCAGATTTTGGCATCTTAAAAATAGCCAATGCTTTGTTAGGTGTTTTTAAAAAACTAATGCGATTTAAATCGTTTTCAGAAATTAAATTTTCGGCTTTGGCATCAATATTGAAGGATGCTGTCGTATATAATTGGAGCAGTTCAAAATGTGATTGTAAAAGCTCGTTTATAGTTTTCACGCCTTCAACAACAAAAACTTGTTCTTGAAGTCTGAATTTTTTCTGACCTAATCGTTTTATATATTTTATTTGGTTTTTCGAAAGCATCTATGTAAAATAATAATGCAAACATAAAGAAAAAGCTAAACTATTTTACTTGTAAGAGACTAGGTTACTTTAATTAGAAATAATGTATTTTTGAAAGCAATACTAGCAGATTGAACCAACTGTATATTAACTGAATTTCAACATAAATCTTTAAAGGTTTTATTGTACGTGTATTTAAGACAGCTTTTTATTAGAATACTATCAATTTTTATGCTTTTTAGCTGTTTTATGTCTTGTAATTCGGTAAAAAGAGTGACTGAAGATGAGCATCTTTTAACAAATAATACTGTAATTATTGATGGAAAAAAAGACAATTCAGAAACCATAAACAGTCTGCTGTATCAAAAGCCAAATAGTAAAATACCTTTACGCCTCCATATTTACAATCTTGCACGACCAAATATAGATTCTATTCTAGCCGTTAAACTTGCAGACTCTAGTAAAAAAGGGACAAAACGCTTTTTATCAAAGAAGCAGTTTTATAAGATGCAAGAATCTAAATTACATTTTAACCAATGGCTTAAAAGTACTGGAGAAGCGCCGGTTATTGTAAGTGAGGAAAAAACTAAGAAATCTGTAAAACGCATGCAAGACTATTACATTAATAATGGATGGTTTAATGTTTCAGGGTCTTATGACATCAAAAAAGATGAGAACAAACGTGCTGAAGTAATTTATAACATTGAAAGAGGCCCTGCATTTATTATAGATTCTATTTCAGAAAACATTGCTTCTCCTGCTGTAGAAACACTCTATCCAAGATTCAGAAAAAATGCACTTGTTAAAAAAGGTGAACAGTATAAAACTATTAATTTTGAATTGGAACGCAAACGTATTTCTGGATTGCTTCGTAATCATGGTTTATTTCATTTTAAGCAAGATTATATTACTGTAGAAATTGATACTATAGGCACCAATCAAAAGGTAAATGTAAACTTCAATATTCAAAATAGAGCGATTAGAACACCAGATTCTATTATTCGGAAGCCTTTTAAAATATTTAAAGTTAAGGATGTAAATATTTATACTGATCATTCGTTTGCGAATGAAGGCACAGCTGTAAAAGATTCTATTATCTATGATGGTTATAAACTTTTTAGTTATGGTGATATGCGTATTAAACCAAAAGCTATAACCGATGCTATTTTTATCGAACCCAATTCTTTATTTAAAGATATTGATAGAACTTATACTTACAGGCATTTAAATGAATTACGAACTTTTAAATATCCAGACATAAAGTATATTGAAGAAAATGATACTACGCTAACTGCAAATATTTATTTATCACCTCTAAAAAAGTTTAGTCTTGGCTTTAGTACAGAGGCTTCAACTAGTAATATTCAAACTATTGGGTTTGCATTAAATCCAAGTTTGTCAATTCGGAACGTTTTTAATGGTGCCGAAACGTTTGAAATTTCGGGTACCGCAGCAATAGGCGCTTCTAAAGAACGAAGTGATGGAGATCCATTTTTTGATATTAATGAACTAGCATTAGATTTAAGACTAACTATTCCAAGGATATTTTCTCCATTTAACACAGAAAAAATTATCCCTAAATATATGTTTCCATCTACAAGAATTACACTGTCTGCATCAGGGCAAACAAATATTGGTTTGGATAAGCAAGCACTTAATGGTATTCTAAGTTATAACTGGAGACCTAGCGCCAAAATAAGTAACAAACTAGATTTATTTAATGTACAATATGTTAGAAATCTGAATATAAATAACTATTTTGATATTTACACCTCTTCCTACAGAAGGCTTAATGATATTTCACAATCCATAAATTATAATAATGGTAATGACCTGAGTATTAATACAGGGCAAACAGATGTATTTATTTCTGATGTGCTAAACAACAATACCAGCTTAACACCTAATGATGCAGATTACCGAAGAGTTTCTGCCATTGATGAACGAAAAGATAGATTAACGGAAGACAACTTAATTCTTGCAACTAGTTTTAGCTTCGTAAAAGATAACAGGAGTAGCTTGACCGATGAAAACTTTTCAATTTTTAGATTGAAGGTTGAATCTGCAGGGACTTTATTGGCCAATGCATCACGACTAATAGGTTTAGAAAAAGATACAGATGATAGGTTCGAGCTTTTTAATGTTGCATTTTCTCAATATATTAAAACTGAGCTCGACTATGTAAAACGTTGGGATTTAGGCAAGAAAAACATATTCGCCATACGCAGCTTTTTTGGTATCGCCATTCCCTATGGAAATTCTACCAACATCCCTTTTGCAAAGAGTTTCTTTGGTGGTGGGGCAAATGACAATCGAGCGTGGACAGCATATGCCTTAGGCCCTGGAAGTTCAGAAACCACCGATGAGTTTAATGAAGCCAATCTTAAAATTGCCTTAAGTGCAGAACAACGCTTTAATTTATTTGGCGATTTAAATGGTGCTTTATTTGTAGACGCTGGTAATATTTGGAATGTATTGGATGATGTAGAGGATCCACGTGCCACCTTCTCTGGTTTAAACTCTTTAGAAGATATTGCGGTAGGTTCTGGCTTTGGTTTACGTTATGACTTTAGCTTCTTTTTATTTCGTTTTGATGTGGGGTTCAAAACCTATGATCCGTCCTACAGAGATGAAAATCGTTGGTTTAACGATTACAACTTTAAAAATGCCGTTTACAATATAGGTATTAACTATCCTTTCTAGCCTACTAGCTTACTATAACGTTTTAGCCTTTAATTATTACTTTCATTATAAATCATTGATATAGAAACTATAAAAATGATTATTTTTGGGCAGTCAAATAATTAAAACTTAAATAAAAACAATGGCACATAATATAAAACCAGGAGTTGCAACAGGAGATGAAGTACAAGCTATTTTCAATCATGCAAAGGCTAACGGATATGCATTACCTGCGGTTAATGTAATAGGATCAGATACTATAAATGGTGTTTTAGAAACTGCAAGAGATTTAAATTCACCTGTAATTATACAGTTTTCTAACGGTGGCGCACAATTTAATGCAGGCAAAGGGCTAAGTAACGATGGACAAAAAGCTGCTATCGCTGGAGCCGTTGCTGGCGCAAAACACGTGCATACTTTAGCAGAAGCCTATGGTGTTACTGTTATTCTTCATACGGATCACTGTGCAAAAAAATTATTGCCTTGGATTGATGGTCTTTTAGATGCTAGTGAGGTACATTATAAAGAAACAGGTAAGTCTTTATTTAGTTCACATATGATTGACCTATCAGAAGAATCAATTGAAGAAAACATCGAAATCTGTAAAACATATTTAGAAAGAATGTCTAAAATGGACATGACTTTAGAAATTGAATTAGGTATCACTGGTGGTGAAGAAGATGGTGTTGACAATACAGATGTAGACGATTCTAAATTATACACACAGCCAGAAGAAGTAGCTTATGCATACGAAGAGTTGAGTAAAGTAAGTCCAAGATTTACTATCGCAGCTGCTTTTGGAAATGTTCATGGTGTTTATAAACCAGGAAATGTAAAACTAACTCCAAAAATCTTAAAGAATTCTCAAGAATATATCACTGAAAAATATGGTGTTGAGCATAATCATATCGATTTTGTATTCCATGGTGGTTCTGGTTCTACAGTTGAAGAAATTCGTGAAGGTATCAGCTATGGTGTAATTAAAATGAATATTGATACTGATTTACAATATGCATTTATGAGTGGCATTAGAGATTACATGAATGGTAAATCTGAGTATTTAAAATCTCAAATCGGTAATCCTGATGGAGATGATGTACCAAATAAAAAATTCTACGATCCAAGAGTATGGCTACGTGAAGGTGAAAAAACATTTGTAGCAAGACTTAAAAAGGCTTTCGAAGATTTAAATAATGTGAATACATTATAAGAATACATGTCTTATTTCTTAAAAAAGGCTTTGCTTACGCAAAGCCTTTTTTATTTATACACCTATAAAACAGCGTGTTACAATCATTAAAACAATAAAATCATTAAGCTTTTACCCTATAACTAAAAAAAGACTTAATTTTGTAGACTAGTTTATTTTTAAATTTTTCGAACTTTAAATTTTCAAACGATTTTTCATAGATTCTTAAATCTGAAATCGTTCATCTAAAATCTGAAATCTATATGTCTTGGTTTAAAAGAAAAGATAAAGGAATACAAACAAAAACTGAAGAGAAAAAAGACACGCCTAAAGGCTTGTGGTATAAATCTCCCACTGGTAAAATTGTTGATACTAAAGAGTTAGAACAAAATTTTTATGTGAGTCCAGAAGATGGTTACCACGTTAGAATTGGTAGTAAAGAGTATTTCGAAATTCTTTTTGATGACAATGAATTTAATGAGCTAGATGTTAAACTAGAATCTAAAGACCCTTTAAATTTTGTAGATACTAAAAAATATCCAGATCGGGTTAAGGCTGCACAAGAGAAAACAAAACTAAAAGATGCCGTGAGAACAGCTGTTGGCAAATCAAAAGGTAAAGACTTGGTTATTGCTTGTATGGATTTTGCATTTATTGGTGGTTCTATGGGAAGTGTTGTGGGTGAAAAAATTGCACGTGCTGCAGATTACTCTTTAAAGAATAATATTCCGCTGATGGTAATTTCTAAATCGGGAGGTGCTCGAATGATGGAAGCTGCTTTATCGTTGATGCAATTGGCAAAAACATCAGTAAAACTAGCACAATTAGCAGATGCAAAAATACCTTATATTTCACTTTGTACAGATCCAACTACAGGTGGAACTACTGCGTCTTTTGCTATGTTAGGAGACATTAATATTAGCGAACCAGGAGCTTTAATAGGGTTTGCAGGTCCAAGAATTGTAAGAGATACGACAGGAAAAGAATTACCAGAAGGGTTTCAGACTTCAGAATTTTTATTAGAACATGGGTTCTTAGATTTTATAACACTTCGTAAGGATCTGAAAAACAAGGTAAATCAATATATAGATTTAATATTGAATCAGCCTATAAGAGCCTAAATACAACTCAATTTCTACAAGCTAAATTTAACCTAATAATACATATTTGTTATTTAACAAAAAGTAGTATATTTGCCGCTTGAAAGAAAGACTTTCATAGTACATAACAATCATTTACAATAATATTAGCATGTATTTATCAAAAGAAGCAAAAGAAGAATTGTTCGCAAAACACGGTAAAGGGAAAAACGATACTGGTTCTGCAGAGGGACAAATTGCGTTATTTACGCAGAGAATTAATCACTTAACTGAACACTTAAAACAAAATCGTAAAGATTATAACACTGAGCGTTCGTTAGTAAAACTAGTAGGAAAGCGTCGTGCTTTACTTGACTATTTAACTAAGAAAGATGTCTTAAGATATCGTGCCATAGTTAAAGAATTAGGATTAAGAAAATAAACAAGAATAAGAGAGGTTTACATTTAGTAAGCCTCTTTTTTCTTTTGCGTTAGGGATTGCAGCGGCATCCTTTATGCGAAGCACTAAAAAAGAGAACATTTAAATGAGGTCGAAAGTTTCATTTAAGTGAGATCTCGAAACAAGTTCGAGACTGCTTCGCAGAAAGATATAGCGGAAAGCCCGACCCCTTGTGGGTAACGCCCAAATAAATAACTCGAGCGTAGGAGTTTAAACCGCGCATTAGAAGAAGCTAATTATAGTTTTTCATTGGTCGAGACTTTAGAGTCGCACACACAACAACTACACACAACACAACGACCATTGTTTAACATGATTTAGGCCATTTTACGCTTAAATTACAAGAAAAAATTTATGATTCCACAAACATTTAAAGAGGTTATAGACCTTGGTGACGGTAGAGAAATTTCTATTGAAACTGGAAAATTAGCAAAACAGGCCCATGGTTCTGTTGTTGTACAATCTGGAAAATGTATGCTTTTGTGTACAGTTGTTTCCAATTATCACGCTGCTGATGTAGACTTTTTACCGTTAACGGTAGACTACAGAGAAAAATTTGCTGCAGCAGGAAGATACCCAGGCGGGTTCTTTAAAAGAGAAGCTAGACCTAGCGACGGGGAAGTTTTAACGATGCGTTTAGTAGACCGCGTTTTACGTCCGTTATTCCCAAAAGATTACCATTCTGAAACTCAGGTGATGATTCAGTTAATGTCTCATGATGATGATGTTATGCCAGATGCCATGGCAGGTTTAGCGGCATCGGCGGCTATTCAATTATCAGATTTTCCGTTTGAATGTCCAATTTCTGAAGCTAGAGTTGGTCGTATTAACGGTGAGTTTGTAATTAACCCAACACGTGCGCAATTAGAGGAGTCTGACATCGATATGATGATTGGTGCTTCTGCTGATTCTGTAATGATGGTTGAAGGGGAAATGGATGAGATTTCTGAAGAAGAAATGGCGGATGCTATTAAGTTTGCACACGAAGCGATTAAAGTGCAATGTGCTGCTCAAGTAAAATTAGCTGAAGCGTTTGGCAAAAAAGAAGTTCGTGAATATGAGCCAGCAGTTGAAGATGAAGATTTAGCTAAGAAAATTAGCGATATGGTTTACGATAAAACGTATGCCATTGCTAAAGCAGGTTCTGCAAAGCATGAACGTGGTGAAGCATTTAGCAAAATAAAAGAAGAGGTTTTTGAATCGTTTTCTGAAGAAGAACAAGATGAATTAGGAAAACTGATTCATAAATATGTAGCGAAAGCTCAAAAATCTGCCATTAGAAACTTAACTTTAGATGAAGGTTTACGTTTAGATGGTAGAAAAACAGATGAGATTAGACCAATTTGGTGTGAGGTTGATTATTTACCTTCTACACATGGTTCTTCCATATTTACTCGTGGGGAAACTCAAGCGTTAGCTACTGTAACTTTAGGAACAAGTAGAGAAGCGAACCAAATAGATATGCCATCTTACGAAGGCGAAGAGCGTTTCTATTTACATTATAACTTCCCTCCTTTTTCAACGGGTGAAGCTAGACCAATTCGTGGAACGTCTCGTCGTGAAGTTGGGCATGGTAATTTAGCACAACGTGCTTTAAAAGGTATGGTGCCAGAAGATTGTCCTTATACAGTTCGTGTAGTTTCTGAAATTTTAGAATCTAACGGTTCGTCTTCTATGGCAACTGTTTGTGCTGGTACTATGGCGATGATGGATGCTGGTGTTCAACTTAAAAAGCCTGTTTCTGGTATTGCTATGGGATTAATCTCGGATGCTGATACTGGAAAATATGCAGTGCTTTCTGATATTTTAGGTGATGAAGATCACTTAGGAGATATGGACTTTAAAGTAACTGGTACAGAAGACGGTATTACGGCTTGCCAGATGGATATTAAAGTAAAAGGATTGTCTTATGAGATTTTGGTGAATGCTTTAAAACAAGCAAGAGAGGGACGTTTACATATTTTAGGTAAGATTACCGAAACTATCGAAACACCTAATGCAGAAGTTAAAGATCACGCACCTACAATGGTGACAAGACGTATCCCGAATGAATTTATAGGCGCGTTAATTGGTCCAGGTGGAAAAGTAATTCAAGAATTACAAAAAGAAACTGAGACGACTATTGTAATAAACGAAGACCCTGTTACTGAAGAAGGTGTTGTTGAAGTTCTAGGCGTTGGTAGCAAAGGTATTGATGCTGTTATGGCAAAAATTGATTCTTTATTATTTAAGCCTGAAGTTGGTAGCGTTTACGAAGTAAAAGTGATTAAAATGCTTGACTTTGGTGCCGTAGTTGAATATGTAGATGCTCCAGGAAATGAAGTATTATTACACGTAAGTGAATTGGCTTGGGAACGCACTGAAAATGTATCTGATGTTGTAAACATGGGAGATGTTTTTGACGTTAAGTATTTTGGAGTAGATTCAAGAACACGTAAAGAAAAAGTATCTCGTAAAGCTATTTTACCTAAACCAGAAGGTTATGTAGCGAGACCACCTAGAGACAATAATGATCGTGGTGGACGCGGACGTGATAACAGAGGTAGAGATAACCGTGGACGTGATAATCGTAATAGAGATAATCGCAGAGACGATAGAAAACCTAGAGAAGATAAAAAAGAGGATTAATTCTTTTATAAATCTACAATTAAGCAAAGCCTGTTTTCAAAATTTGAAAACAGGCTTTTTTATTTACATTTGTAAATAAAGTATTATTTCAATGTTTTTTATAAAATAGAGTTACATTTAAATATTGTATGAAATGTTCTATGTTTTCCTAAAAATAATCTGAATAAAAACATAAAAACTTCAGCATAGCCACCCAAAATGGATTAAAAAACGGAATAAACATACGCATATAAACTAGTTGTATACAAGCTACCAAATGAAACGCAATCTGACTTTAATACTATTGACCTTGACTTTAACAAGTTGCTTTTTCAGCGACTATGAAAGTGAATTGATTAAATCGCCAACTGGAAATTTTGAAATTAAAGCAACTGTAAATCGGACTGACAAAAATGTGGAAAATTACGCTGATGTTATTATTCACTTATTCGATACAGAAAATAATAAGCTAACTGAATTGAATACTGGAGCTGGTGATGCAAATAAATGGACAATTGGTTGGACTGAACTTGGAGATACTATCGTTCTTCAAAGTAGTGATATCGGAAACAAAGCTTGGATTCTCAAGAAAAACAAACCGAATGAAATAAAAATGACTGACAAATTAAATGAGCGTGCTGAATTTTTATATTCGGAAAAATATAAATAAAAGGCAGTGTACAACGCGGTATAAAAATAATGCTTAAGTTTAGTCATTGATCGAAACGACAGTGCCTTTTTGGTCACTCTGATTTTCCTTTGGAAAATCGTCGGACATAAAACGCACTATTCTTATACTAGACCGTTAGACACAATTAAAGACAAACATTTCGCTGAACAAAAAAATTGAGAGAATTACCAAAAGATATTATTATTGAAATGAAAATCCGATTTGAATCGGACTTTAACTCTGCGAACAAAATTTTATCAGAATATTTGAATAAATACGACTATCTGAATTCTGACCGAATTATTCGCTGCGTGATATTTTTAGCAGATAATGGAATTGAAAGTTTTAAATCATTTTTAGAATCTGCAAAAGGCGACCCAAGAGACATAATGTATTGGGATGAATATGAAAATCGAGAATCTCTGAATAATACTAAAAGAGTTAGGAATTTCAACAAATCATTTGAAGAAAATAAAATTTAAAGTGGAAAAAAAAATAAAAATAGTTTCTCTAATCTCATATTCCTTAATAATTCTTATGGGACAAATGATTGGGATTCCATTTTTAATGTGGATTATTTTTACAAGCTTTGATTTTGGAAATGTTGAACAGGTTTTTGCTATTCTTGGAATAGCTGGAATAATTTTAAACTTTACAAAATATTGGAAATTAAGAATCATTAAAATTTTGAGTTTCATTTTAATGATTTTACCATTAATAAATCGAATGACTGAAACACCAATTGAGAAATTTAATTACATAGCTTTTCAAATTCCTCTTTTGATTTTTATAATAACATATCTGATATTAATAATAAAACGGAATAAAATAACTGTGGGCAACAATGTGTATAATTAATTGCTTTGGTCGTTGCTTATTTGGAAAATTCCTTCGGAATTTTCTCGCGTTCGTTTTTGTTTACTAAATTAGTTGCTGAAACACGCAACTAACCATACACAAGACCGTTGTTTGTAAGTAAACCAATACTTGAATTGAAATTTAAAATAGAGATATGAAAACAAAATTGAACTTTAGAAAACCATTTTCGACAATGATAATGTTTCTACTTTTTTTGACACCAATATCTGAATTTCTAGCTCAAGAGAAAATGGATAAATTGAAGGAATTTAAGATTATAGTAGAGAAAACAGACAATGGAATAAAAATGAAAAGCGAAAAAGGAAGTGCTTGGATCGACTTGTCATTTAGCTTGAACAATTATCGACCACAACCAGTTGATGAATATGGCATGACCGAGTTGAAAAACGTTTCAAAAAAAAAGGACGAAAACCTTGCGGACTTTTTATTTACGATAACTAAATCGGAAAACGGAATTGAACTCAAAGGAATTGAAGGAACAGCGTGGACTGAGTTAAAATTTTCTCTTGCCGAGAACAAAAAACAGGCAATTAACCAATTCGGAATGACAAGTCTGAACTAAAAACACCTACACAACAATGGCTATAAGTAATTGCAAATACTAACCCACACAATTAATCATAGTCGAGACCGTTGTAAAACATTAAAAATAATAGATGACATTACCTAAGAAGAAGAGTAGACCTATAACTGTGGACTCAATAGATTTTCGTTATTCCATTTCTACATCTAAAGTTGATGATGATTCGAACTTCCGTCTTAATTTGACAATACAAGTCGCATCTGGAGAAGGTAGTGTTTTAAAAGTTGATGGAATCGTGACACGAGATGTCTGGCTTGATTTTTCAGAACTCGGAAAATATGAAAAGGAGGATTACATAGTGTTTCGCCCAAGCGATATTTCAAGAGTAATAAAATCCGGATTAAAAGATGGGTGGATTCCTAAAGAAAAAGGGAAACCACATATTTTAAAACTTGATAAGTTAAGCGCTAACCCTCACAACTATTCATAGCCAAGACCGTTGGCAATAATTTCAAAACAATGCGTATATACTCTTTCTTTTTGTTTATTATTCTTTTCTTTTCTTGCTCTAATCAAAAAGAAAAAATAGATTTTTTGAAAAAGGAATTGCAAATTGAGATTCCATCTGAAGTTGAAATTATCAAAGATGAAGTTGAGAAATCTGAACTCTTGCTACCAGACCATACCTTAAGAATGACTATCAGTTTAAATAAAACTCAAATAGAATTAATTTCTAAACAGATTATTGATTTTCCATATTACAATGAATTAGAATACTATAGATGGAGAGATGGAAATAGGTACATAATGGATCATGGCATTTATAATTTTAAAACCATTCAAGACTCAATCGCAAAAACAAAATATAGAGGAAGTTGGATTAAAATTAATGATGGCTATGAATTTGTGGATTTCGGAAAAACTCATAACATACTTCATTCATGGATTAATACAAATGATAATACACTAAAATTTGTATTTATAGACATGTAAAACTATATTACCAACAAAGTGTATAGTCAATTACTAGTTCTTTGTATGCTCTAAAAAATTATACAGATTTCCCTCAGGTTTGTTTTCTTTTACTAATTTAGTTACTAGTCAATACAACTAAACATACACGAACGCGTTGTATCCAATTAGAGAAACCCGAAAAGTATGAGATTTATAAAATCAATATTGATTCTAATCATTCTGGTTTCTTGCCAAAAGAAAGAAAATAAGAAAGCTGAAAATAGTGAGATGATATTTGGAACAAAATCACTTAAAGTTCAACCAATAATTAACCTTTCAGAAAAACTTGAGAGCAAAGATGAAATTATATCTGTATCAGTAGATAGGGATGGAATAAATGCCTTAATAATTCATTCTGCGCCTCAATATAGAACTAAAAATGGAATGTTTGCAGTGATTAAATCTGACAAACCTAAAGACTATTCATTTATCCGCTTTGACTTAAAAGGAAATGAAATATTTAGAACTTTAATTAAAGATGAGTATTACAATTTTCATAATGTGAATTTCTTACCGACGAAAGAAATTCTACTTATATGTGGACGTAGCAGATACAAAAATGAAAATGAAATAGATAAAAATGCTCGTATTTATAACCTAAAAGGAAAACTATTAAGAGACTTTATTGCTGGAGACGGAATTCAAGATGTTCAAATTGACAATGACGGTAATATATGGACTTCATATTTTGATGAAGGAATATTTGGAAATTATGGATGGAACCAGCCGATTGGAGCACCTGGACTAATCTGTTGGAATAAGGATGGACAGAAAATATGGGAATTCGAACCAATTGACGGGCTTGATCATATGGCGGATTGTTATGCAATGAATATAGATTCCAACAACAACATTTGGTTTTACTATTACACGGAGTTTCCACTTGTCAAACTTGATAACTCAAAACAAATTAAGTTTTGGAATACAAACATTGGAGGTTCAAGTTCTTTAAATATTTCTGACAATAAAGTGCTTATGGCAGGTGGATATGATGAGAATAAATTTATCCTATTTGAGATTAAAGGAAATAAATTAAAGGAAACTAAAAAGGTTGAGTTCAAGAACGAAGAAAACCAAGAGTTGAACAAACGGAATTATATTACGAGTTTTGGTTCATATATTGGTTTTCTTGAAGAGAATAAAATCTATTTGACTAATATGAACGAAATAAAATAACTGTATACAACAATGGCTATAAGTAATTGCAAGTACCAACCCACACAACTACTCATAGCCGAGACCGTTAGCAACAATAGAACAGAAGTTAATAATCCATAGAATTTGAGAAGAGCTTATGTCAACTTATGATAAAAATAAATCTAGATTCTTTCAAAGAATGGTTGACATTGGTGCTAATTATAACTCTTCAAGCACTGAAATCAGATATTTACGTGTAACGAATATTGCATCCATTTTAGGAGCAAGTTACAATGCAATTTGGATGCTAATTGCATTTTTTCTCACAGACGCACTGGTGATTTACGGGAGTAATGCTTTGTTGGGATTGATGTTTCTCATGGCGTTAATATTTAACAGGAAAGGGTGGCGGGTCATGGCTTCCATATGGCTTATCCTGGCATCTTATACATCCGTTCTCGTGTTTCTTTATTTGTTGGGATATTCCTCAGGCGTTGTAGTCGTTTGTTTCCTAATAATTATCCTGCCATACATGACTTTCCCCCGAAAGGCAAGGAATATAGCCCATGGCTTTAGTATTCTGGCTTGCCTGACGTTGATTGTCGTTGTATTGCTTCAATCATACATAACTGGTCATGTTGGCGGACTAGATCCACACATATCACAGATAGTTAATATCGGCATTACTGGATTCATTTGCCTCATACTCATATCGAGTATGTCTGTGTTAATTGATAAATCAGAGGAATCGTTAATGGCTGAACAGAAAAAGTCAGATGATCTTCTGCACAATATTCTACCAGCAAACATTGTCAGGGACTTAAAAGAAAGTGGTAAGACAATTCCCAAAAGACACAAGAATATTACCGTACTATTCACTGATTTTGAGGGATTTACAAAACTCGTAGCATCCATACCGGCAATCACATTGGTAAATGAACTCAATGACATTTTTGGTCGATTCGATGAAATAATGGAAGAAACGGAAGTTGAAAAGATTGAAACAATTGGTGATGCATATATGGCAGCATGTGGCCTTGAAAAAGAAATGACAAATCATGCTGTAAACTGTATTAGAGCAGCACAAATGATGCTCTCCTATCTTGAGGAGAGGAATAAAAGCCATGAAATAAAATGGAGAATGCGGGTTGGAATACATTCAGGAATGGTAGTAGCAGGTGTGGTAGGCAAAAAGAAATTTGCTTACGACCTTTTTGGAGACACGATAAATACTGCCAGCAGAATAGAATCAGCTGGTGAAGCAGGTAAAATCAATATATCTTCATCCACCTATGTACTGATTAAAAACGAGTTTACATGTCTTTCTCGTGGAAAGATCCATGCAAAGGGAAAAGGGGAATTGGAAATGTATTTTGTAAAATAGACTTTAGCTAACATGGTGTATAATGCATACCCTTGGGGATACGCACCATACACAAACCGTTAGCCTCAATAAAACAAAATGAGAATAAATACATCCATAGCAATATTAATCTTCACTTTATTATTTCTCTCTTTTGTTCTTTCTGATTAAACATTTAAATTTAGTAATTGTAAACTTAAGACGTGTATAATTCATTGCTAGTACTCGCCTACTTACGAAAATCCTCGCGGGTTTTCTATTCGGTTTGTATTTGCTAAATTAGTTACTTAATCAACGCAACTAATCTTATACAAACACTTTAGAGGCAATTAGAGAATCTAATGAAAACAGTCACCTTACCAGACGAATTAAAGTTGAGCGCTTCTAAATCTATTGTGATATATGATTACGAGAACACTACTGAAATATCGAAACAACAAGTTTTATTAAATAAAAACACATTTAGCTTCCTTCAAGAAGGAAGTAAAGAAGTGTTTTTCGACAATTCTGGATATGCCATAGATAATTCTCAATTTCTATTAATGAAGTCTGGACATTGTTTAATGACTGAAAAACTCTCTAACGATTCGGAGTATTACCGTAGCGTTTTATTTTTCTTTTCTAACGAAGAAGTTTTAAAATTTATAAGAAAATTCAAATTAGAAACTTCTAATTCCAAAAAACTGTATTCGACATATTCCTTTAATTATGATTCATTTATCAAAAGATTTGTTGAAAGTCTCATAGATATATCAAAGCTTTCTAAGTCCATTCAGGAAAATATTTTGAAAACAAAACTCGAAGAAATATTGCTTTACCTCATAGACTTAAAAGGCTTGGACTTTCTTTACTCCTTGATTAATAATAGTGATAATAAAAATCAAAAGTTTATCCAAACAATAGAAAGCAACAGATTAAATAAACTCACAATAAAAGAGCTTTCTTTTTTATCTAATATGAGTGTATCAACTTTCAAGAGAGAGTTTGAGAAACACTTTCACAGTTCACCTAGTAAGTGGTTTCAGGATAAAAGACTCGAACATTCAGCTTTTCTGTTAAAAAGTGAATTAAAAAGGCCTTCAGATATTTTTGAAGAAATTGGATATGAAAACTTATCTAATTTTATCCAAGCTTTTAAAACAAAATTCGGAGTCACCCCAAAACAATATCAATCAAATTGAGCTTTTATCAATACTTTTTGAACTTTTCTGATTAACACTCAACTTAGATTGCTACGTAGATTTGCAACATAATTTAATAATTAAAAACAAATATTATGATAAAATCATTTCAAATCTTAATCGTATTAATCGTTTTTTCAACCTCTGTTTTCGGACAAAACACATTTACTTTATCAAGTAATGACTTAGGAGGACAAGTTACAATTAATGAGGAGTTTAATGGCTTTGGGTGTACTGGTGAAAATCAGTCCCCACAGTTATCTTGGAAAAATGCCCCAGAAGGCACAAAGAGTTTTGCGATAACTATGTACGACCCCGATGCTCCTACTGGTAGTGGATGGTGGCACTGGCTTGTTTTTGATATTCCAGCTAATATTAATGAGTTAGTATCGGGTGCTGGTAATATGGATCTAAATCTAACACCTGAAGGAGTTATACAAAGTATTACAGATTATGGAGTAAATGGCTATGGTGGACCTTGTCCTCCTGAAGGACATGGTTTACACCAATATATAATTACTATATACGCGCTAAAAACAGATAAACTTGGCTTAAATGAAAGTACCAATCCTGCAGTAGTTGGGTATTATTTATGGAATAACACATTGGCTAAGGCTAGTATTGTGACTTATTATCAAATAAATAAGAAATAACAACTGTCTCTAACAAGGCATAAAAGTAATAGCGGTTTGGGTATATAACCCAAACCACTATTGTTTTTAATTAAGTATATTGCTTATTAAAAGTGAGTATGATTTAATCCGCTACTATTTATACACTAAACCCATAGCAGTAATAAAAGAAACGACAACATTTTGAACTTTTACAGAGATATTATTCTAATGTTATTAATCATATGCTTAACAAATTGTGCTAGTAGAAATGAATATGGAATAGTTAGACCAAATAAGATTAAATTTTCCAATAAAAATTGCATTGATGAAAGAGTTTTTGAAAAAGTAGATACAAGCGTTATATATTTATCCGAATTAAAAACTTATGATAATGGGAAACCATTTTTCAACGGATATAAATTTTACGCCGATAATAAAGTTGCATTTTTCATTAATATCAAAATTGATAGCACAAATGCATTAAATCCTAAAAAAGCGCAAATGGGGTTTTACTCGACCTGTTCCGAAGTGAACAATATTCAAATTGCTTATTATCACGTGCAATCCGGAACATTTAAATCAAAAGAAGAATTCGAAATCATTAATGACACTTTAATTATTAATACTCTTAAAAGCCCGCAAACCATATTTCGAATTGAAAAATATTATAAAAGAAAATTGGAACTCAACGAATTAATTTATAAGCCTGATTGGTAAATAAAGTAATAGCTGACATGGAAACAATAATAACAAAAGAGTATCCAAATATCAAAATTGAAGCATATATCCCTTTTTAGTATGGAATTAAAAAACGCCCCGTCAACAACATCTATACCCAATTGTTAGTTTCTGTTTACCTAAAAACCCTACAGATTGCCCTACTGACTTGGCTTGTTTTACTAACTTAGCTCTTATCAACGGAACTAGACCTATACGAATACATTAGCAATTAGCCATACTAAAAATCATGAGCAATTATGAATAGATTTAAATTAAAGAGGAAAATATTATTAGTCATTACTATAACGGTAATGATAAATTCTTGTAATTCTAAAAAGGCTAATACCAATAAGACAATCTATGATTCGACCTGGGAATCGTTAGCAACACACAATATTGAACCAGAATGGTTTAAAGATTCTAAATATGGGATTTATTTTCATTGGGGGCTTTATACAGTACCCGAATATTACGATGAAAAATATCCACGTTGGATGTATTTCAATAAGCTTGACCCCAAAGGTTGGGGAGGTCCTGTGCCCCCCTACCATGATAGTGTATATGGAGGCCCTAAGGCTTTCAATTATCATGATTTTGTTCCAAAATTCAAAGCAGAGAAATTTAATGCAGCAAAATGGGCAGATTTGTTTGCAGCTTCAGGAGCTAAATTTGCAGGTCCAGTGGCACAACATCATGATGGTTTTGCAATGTGGGATAGTGATGTAAATCCATGGAATGCCATGGATAAAGGTCCAAAAAGAGATATTGCAGGCGAGCTATTTGCAGAGTTAAAAAAGCGAGGTTTAAAAACGATAGCGACCTTTCATAATGCTCGAAACTCTGCTAGACATGCGAAAGACACTACACAATGGGCAGATGTTATCACAGGGCCGCAAATGTCGAATGACAGCTATTATCCGTATCACCCAGATCTAATAACATCAACCAATGATCCTGAATTGAAATATTTGTATGGTAATATTCCTGAAAATGAATTTAATGATTATTGGTTGAATCAGGTAAATGAAGTTGTGGATAAATATGCGCCAGATATGATTTGGTTCGATTCCTGGCTTCATTTAATTCCAGAAAAACATCTGCAAAAAATGGTTGCACATCACTACAATACTGGTATGGCTCGAGGGCAAGAACCGATTGTATTCTACAAGCAACAAGATTTACCAGACACTATTGGCTTATTAGACATTGAACAAGGAGGCAAAAAAGGAATCTCAGAAAAGTATTGGTTAACCGATATTACTATAACCCAATGGGGATGGAGCTATACTGATAAATTAATATGTAAATCACCAGAATTACTTATTCGCAATATGATTGACGTATGGAGTAAAAAAGGAGTAGTATTGTTAAATATTTCTCCTCGTGCTAGTGGGGAAATACCGCACGAACAACAAGAAGTGTTAGCAGCCATTGGAAAATGGATAAATAAACATAAAGAAGCTGTTTATGGAACTAGAACACATACAACTTTTGGTTATGGTATTGCGCATTCTAAAGACAACATACATGGTGGACAATCTGCCACTGTGAAATATACAAAAGATGATATTCGATTTACAGTATCAAAAGATAAAAAAACAGTATATGTATATGTTTTAGGTCTTCCCAATGAAAATGAAGATATAAATATAAAACATGTTATAAATAGTTCGGAAAATCAATCCATTGCAAAAGTATCTTTAATTGGTAGTAAAACGGAAATAAAGTGGTCTGTAAAGGATGATTTACTCACAATAACAACTCCTAAAACTACAGATATGGATGAGGTCGCAACCGTTTTTAAAGTACAATTTGAGTAACATAGAAAAACTTAGTTATTATTTAATTAAAAAATACATAGATTAGCTTTTGAATAAGCCATATAAATAAGCTTACTAAGAATTGTAATGGAAAGCCAAAACCTCTTTAAAAATGTGTGACTTATTCTGTATATTTGTGTCTAAATAATAAAGCATTAAAAATAATTTCGCTTTTTTGTAACAAAATGTGTTATTTATACGTATAACTATTGAGTGGCTATAATTCACAATTTAAATTACAGGAGAACATTAGATGAGACAACTTAAAATTACGAAGCAGGTTACCAACAGAGAAACTGCATCGTTAGATAAATATCTACAGGAAATTGGTAAGGTAGATTTGATTACTGCCGATGAAGAGGTTGAGTTAGCACAACGTATCAAAGCTGGTGATCAAATAGCTTTAGAAAAGTTAACAAAAGCGAACTTACGTTTTGTGGTTTCTGTTGCAAAACAGTACCAAAACCAAGGATTAACATTACCAGATTTAATAAATGAAGGTAATTTAGGTTTGATTAAAGCAGCTCAGCGTTTTGATGAAACTCGTGGTTTTAAATTTATATCATATGCTGTTTGGTGGATTCGTCAATCGATTCTACAAGCTTTAGCTGAACAATCGCGTATTGTACGTTTACCATTGAACAAAATTGGTTCTATTAACAAGATTAATAAAACATTTGCTTTCTTGGAGCAAAGCCATGAGCGTCCACCTTCTGCTGAAGAAATTGCAAAAGAGTTGGATATGACGATTAATGATGTTAAGGAGTCTATGAAAAACTCTGGACGCCACGTAAGTATGGATGCACCATTGGTTGAAGGTGAAGATTCTAATTTATATGACGTTTTAAACTCTGGTGAATCACCAAATCCTGACAAAGAGTTATTACATGAATCTTTACGTACGGAAATTGAACGTGCTTTAGAGACATTAACACCTCGTGAAGCGGATGTAATTCGCTTATATTTTGGATTAGGAAATCAACACCCAATGACTCTAGAAGAAATTGGTGAGACTTTCGATTTAACTCGTGAGCGTGTTAGACAAATAAAAGAAAAAGCTATTCGTAGATTAAAACATACGTCTAGAAGTAAAATATTAAAAACATATTTAGGTTAGTAATTGCTTTAAATTACGACTAAATTAAGGTAACAACAGTTACACATAACTGTTCGTTTTTTGATTGATGAAAGAACCCGCGGCTGATTACCGCGGGTTCATTTTTTTATAGTATTTTTAAGCATAAATAGAATTCTTAACAACACAAATGTTAAAGACCATATGCTATATGAGTGACTCAAACCAATCTGGGTCGCTAGACACTATTAAAAGCTTATACTCAAAAGCTAAAAAAAACAATTTAAAAAATGATATTTCTGGAATTTTAATTTATCATAAAGGAAATTATTTACAAGTTTTAGAAGGAAGGGTAGATGATGTTGATAAAACCTATAATCGTATAGCTGTAGACACAAGGCATAGAAATATTATTAAAGTCATTAATATTGACATAGAGCAACGTATTTTTGAAGATTATAATTTTGGGTTTACAATTGTAAAAAGTAGCAGTGAATTTGAGGAGCTTAATGAGTATTTGAATTGGTTAAAAAATGCCGATAATCAAATTGCAAATAAATTGATAACTATGGTGGAAAACTTTATACGAACCATAGGATAATACTTTTATAAAAACCTATTTTTGCAAAACGAAATTTAAATAGTATGAGTTCTAAACTAATTGCACCTTCAATGTTGGCTTCAGATTTTGGAAACCTTCAAAGAGATACAGAAATGGTAAATAATAGTGAAGCTGACTGGTTTCATATTGATGTCATGGATGGCCATTTTGTTCCGAACATATCTTACGGCATGCCAGTTATTCAAGCTATTAAAAAACACGCCACCAAACCTCTTGATGTACATTTAATGATTGAAAAACCAGAGCGTTACATTGAAGAATTTGCTAAGGTTGGCGCAGATATTATTACGGTACATTATGAATCTACGGTACATTTACACAGAACTCTTAGACAAATTAAAGCTGCAGGGTGTAAAGCGGGAATAGTACTTAACTTAACCACACCTGTCTCTGTTTTAGAAGATATTCTACCTGAATGTTTTATGGTATTATTAATGTCGATAAACCCTGGTTTTGGTGGACAAAAATTTGAGGATATTACCTATAATCGTGTTAAAAAACTTCGCAAAATGATTACGGAACAAGGTTTAGATACCCATATAGAAATTGACGGCGGAGTTACAGATAAAAACATTAAACAATTAGCTGACGCTGGTGCAGATGTATTTGTTGCTGGTAGTCATGTGTTTAAAAGTAGTAATCAGCCTGAAACTATTAAAAATTTAAAGCAAATTGCTAATTCTTAAAACTGTTGTAATAAATAGTTGATCAAATCTGTAGTAGTTACGATACCAACTAATTGATTATTATTTACGACTGGCAATGCATGAAATTCCTTTTTAGCAAGTATTTCTGCTACTTCTTTTATAGAATTTGAAGGAGAAACAGAGACTATTTTTTTCTTCATTACTTGATCTATAGTAAACATATTATATACCATAACATCGGCTGCATTGTCATTAGCACCTGTTACGTCTGCAAAACTCAACCTTAATAAATCTGAATAGCTCAGCATTCCAATAATTACATTGTCTTGCACTACAGGAATATGTCTTATTTTATAATCTTTAAATAATCTTTCTGCTTTTTCTAAATTATCATCTCGCTCTAATGTAATGACATCCCCAGTCATTATCATAGATATTGGTGCTTTTCGTATCATACCAGTAAAGTATTTAGTTTAGTTACTTATAAAAATAGAGATACGGTAGCAGAAAAAGTATGACAAAAATCATGAACATTATTAATAACCAGCAAAATTGAAATTTAGCATTTGCTTTACTTTTACATAAATATCAGGAAAAAGCATTTTAAATGCTCTTGGAGATTCAATAAATGTTTCAATAATAACGGCCAATAATTCCGAGTCGTTTGTAAAAGCATAACTCCTTATAAACTCTGAATTTATTAACATTGTTTTCAATTCTGTATTCGAAGACAGCATATCTCTTATTTCATTAAAAGTATCTACAAATAAAATTGAATTAATATCTTCACTCTTAATACTATTAAAATGAATAGCATGCGCAAATTCGTGGATGCCCAAATTTAGTTTATCATCTTCAATTTTATGGCCCTCAATAAAGTTATCCCAAGATAACACCAGTATTTTTAGGCGTGCATTAAACTCGCCTTTATTAGTCGTTTTACTAAATCTTGAATAATATTCCGTAGGATAGATAAGTATCTTTTTAATATATCCTATCAGGTAATTTCTAAAACCAAAAGTTAACATTGTAGCCGTTGCAGCAACTAATATTTTTACTTCATCTGTAATTTCAAATTCTTTTTTACCTTCAAAAGCTTTCCTTTTTATAAAAGTTGCAACACGATGCCTAAAGTAACTTTTACGTTTGCTATCTAATCGTCTGTAGAACGCAAATTCATCTTCTAAAATTTTAGTTTGCTCATTACTTAAATTCCTTTTAAAAACATAAAAATGAATAAAAATAGGCCTTTTTCTAAAAAGCGCATAGACCATTTCTATACCATCCAAAATTGTAGTAATTATTTTCCTTACAAATAAGAAAAAAAGGAATGCTACCCCAAATAACAGAATTGCTAAAATTATATTACCAATAAAACTAAAGTCATTTTGCTCTAAAAATAGCATAAGAGGTATTTAAATACTCTAGCGAAAATAAAGAAGTAAATAGTATAAAACTATTATTGTGATGCTATTTCGATATCACGCTCGGCATCCTCAATATGTTTCCTCCATGAAAATTCTGCATCAAATTGATATGGTATTACTGGCAAATTATATTTTTCCATGATTAAAGTATAGTCCTTCCAATATTGTAAAGCTTTATTTAAATATTCTATAGCTTCCTTTTGTTTTGTTGTATCACCATTTGCCCTAAAAGACTCTAAAGCGACTCCTCCTCTAATTTTAGAGGCAAAATACAATCCAAAATGACTCCAAGCTTTAATATCATTCAATTCTATTTTAAGCTCTTGACTTATTTTTTGATGTTCTATTTCAGTAATAATACCTATGGCTTCATTACTCTCGTCTTCAGTGATTTTGGCTAACTCCAAAGGTGTAACTTGACCTTTCCTTAATGGTTTACCTTGAACGAAATCTTTAATATTCACATAAGATGAATCTAAAACTGGCTGTGAAATAAATTTATCGATATCTATAAACTTCCCTCCTACTGTTGTAAAACCTTCTGTATATATAGTTGCGTCCCAAGTGCCTTGAAAAAAACTAGCCATTCTATTAGCATTCATTGATGCTAGTTTCCAAGCTTTTAAAATCTCCTTCCCTTTTTCTATTCCAAATTTATCAGATATGGCATCTTCAAAATATTCATCTTTCGTATTCTTGTTATATAAAAGATTACCCCACACTTTATAAAACAACCATTGCCTTTGGAATGCGTAATCCCAAGTCTTAAATTCTTCTTTTGTAATGTAATCTTTAGCTGGAATATACGTTTCCGAGCCAATGATACAACCACCGATATATGATTGGCTATTATAGTTCATAAAGTCTCGAATAAAATCTGGTTGTGCCCATCTCAATGCAAAGAAATCTTCATTACGCATTGTCCAAATACCTTTATAATTAGTAGGCTCTGGCTCCCAATACGTATCCGTTAAAATCCCGCCATGAACAATAGATACTTTAGGAGATGAATGTGCATGAGACCAATTGAACTTGAATTCTATAAGAATATCGTCTTCCAAATCTATACTTTCGATGGCTTTTCGAGTTAATTCCTCGGTAGAAACACTTACTGTACCATGACTTGTTGTTCCTGCAGAAAGCGGCGCTCTGTAAATTAATCTTGCTTCTCGATCTGCATTTTTTAAACCAGCTATTATAGTTCTATCAATCCAGTCTCTGCGTTCTTCAGAAGTCATTCCTCCCATTCGCTCTCCAAGGGTTATGCCTATACCTGTTAGGTCTTCATACTCATTTATAGTTTGAGTTACTATCTCTCTGGTATATTGCTCTACTAGATCATTAGTTTCTCCATCACCCCAAAACCCCGCAGCACTAGAATAATCTGCAACACCATACTCTTTCCCAAATTCTTCAGACACAAAAATATTCCAGTTTACTACATATGTTTCTATACCTCTAGCCTTAGCCATTTTAAAAAGAGACTTAAAAAACTGTTGCCATTCTGCCATTTCTTTATCCGAAAAAGGAGAAGCCTTTGGAAAATTTTTAGGCTTTACCATAAAAATATATGGATGTAAATTCCATAATGTTAAAGCGTTGAATTTATTTTCAACCATCATATCTAAAA
This sequence comes from uncultured Flavobacteriaceae bacterium, assembly GCA_947502975.1. Taxonomy (GTDB): domain Bacteria; phylum Bacteroidota; class Bacteroidia; order Flavobacteriales; family Flavobacteriaceae; genus Jejuia. The sequence continues at coordinate 1,112,857 of CANNBV010000001.1, read as the reverse complement.
AAGATTCCCAGAATTTCAGATCTCGACAAGTTTCATAATGTAAAGAAAGATTTTCTCCACTTCTATAAGAAAACCAAGGTAAGTTAAACTTAATAGCTCTAAATGGATAATGCGATTTTATATGCTTTTCGGTAAACTCAGAAACATTATTCACACTTTGAACCTGTTTTGCTACGTCCATAAGACCATACAGCAAACCTCTTTTACTATCAGAATAAAGTGTCCAAACACCATTTTCTTGCACAAAGCTATACCCATCATTTTTTATAGAATTTTTATCCTCTTTAAGTTTAATAATAAAGTTTGAGTTTACTTCTTCTGAAGCATATTCTAGTTGAATATTATTAATTTCTACAGCCTTTTCGAGAACATCAAATCCATAGCCTAGTTCTTCTTTTAAATCAGCATTTTTAATATTTAACACTAGATGATTTTCGCTTTTATTACATGACGTTATTAAAGCTATAAAAACTACAATAGAAAGATATTTTAACCATGAAATCTTAATCATATATTCTTTTTTTAAATATTTATAAAAATAGTAGAAGTCTCTATAATTAACTTCCAAAAGTTGTTAGAATAGCTATAACCATAATTACTACAAGTAAAAATTTAGCTTTTAACTAAATAATGAGATGGTGCTACACCATACATTCGTTTAAAACATTTTCCAAAATAACCAGGATCTCCAAAACCAACCCTATAGCTCACCTGAGCAATCGTTAACTCGTTTTGTTCTAATAACTGAACTGCTCGTTTTAATCTTACCATACGCATAAAATCATTTGGAGCTTGCCCCGTTAGCTTCTTTAATTTCCTAAAGAACGTAGAACGGCTAGTATTCATATCTGATGCTAACTCATCAACCCAGTATTGCTCATTACCCATATTTTCCTCCATATGATTCATAATTTGCTTTAGGAACTCTTCATCTATGGAATTAAGCGTAACATGTTCTGGTGTTATTTCTTTTTCCGTCTGAAAACGCTTTCTCATTAAATCTCGGGAGGCTATAAGTTTTGCCACTCTTACCGAGAGTAATTTCATCTTAAATGGTTTTGGGATGTATGCATCAGCTCCTGACTCTAACCCTTCTATTCTGTGTTCTACAGAATTAAGTGCTGTTAACATAATCACAGGAATATGGCTAGTCCTAACGTTGGTTTTTATCTCCTGAGTAAGCTCTACGCCGTCCATCTCTGGCATAAGTACATCGGTTATCACTAAATCTGGAATTTCTTTAAGTGCTTTGTGTAGTGCTTCTTTTCCATGTTCGGCTTCAATGATTTGGTAATGTTCCGAAAGGCCATCTTTTACAAGCTCTCGTATATCAGCATTATCATCAACAACTAAAACTACACTTTTTCCTTTTAAATCCTTTATGTCTGTCTCCAGCTCGGTGAAACCTTCTTCATCTATCATTTCTTTATCAAAAGCATCTTCATTAATGGACTTATAGGTATCAACCTCCACTATTTCCTCTGATAATAAGTGCGATTTACCTAAAGGCAATCTAATTGTAAATGTTGTGCCTTTTCCTTGTTCAGAAGCTACTTGTATATCACCATGATGAAGATCTACCAAATCTTTAGTGATAGCTAAACCAATTCCAGAACCTTTATGCGCTGCTTTATCCGACTGATTTACCTGATAAAACCTCTGAAACACATACGGTAATTGCGCCCTATCCATTCCAACACCATTATCTTCTACTTCAATTTTAACATAATTTGCAATTACACCTCTACTCTCAATATGCATTTGGTCATTAACACCAGACTCTTTAATTCTAACTACTATTTCTCCTTTATCTGGGGTGAATTTTATAGCATTGTAAATTAAATTATTCATGATTTTCTCAAGCTTATCCCAATCAAACCATGCATCAATTTTTTTTGATTCACTTTTGAAAAAAATATTTACACCACTTTTCTTTGCAGAAGCTTGAAATGAATGTGTAATTTCTCTAACAAAACTTACTATATTAGATTGTGTTGCTCCTAGTTTTGTCTCACCGACCTCTATTCTCCTAAATTCCATAAGCTGATGTACCAAACGCAATAAAGAATTAGCATTGCGTTGTACCACTTTTAATTTGGATTGGATAGTTGAATTGTTTTGAATAGATGCTAATAACTCTTCTACTGGATTAAGAATTAAAGTAATTGGTGTCTTAAATTCATGAGAGATATTGGTAAAAAACTGTAGTTTCAACTTATTTACTTGTTCAATTTCTCTTTGTAATTCTACAGACGCTCTTTGCTTAGATCGTAAATTAAAGTAAGACTGTATACTCCAAAATAACGCAAATATTAATAAACTATATATAACATATGCCCACCAAGTCATCCAGAATGGGGGACTAATTAATATAGCAATACTTGCGGCTCCATCATTCCAGATTCCATCATTATTCGAAGCCTTAACTTTAAAAGTATAATCTCCTGGAGCTAAATTTGTATAAGCTGCAAACCTTTTACTAGCAGAAGTAGATTCCCAATTATTATCAAACCCCTCTAATTTGTATTTAAATTTATTTTTTTCTGGAGCAGCGTAATGTAATGCTGCAAATTCAAATGAAATATTATTTTGAAAATGCTTTAAGTTGATTTGTTCAGTCTCATTAACTGTTTTATTAAGTAAAACTTTATCATCAAATTTTTGTCCTACATTAACCTCTTCATTTGATACGAAAAACTTTGTGATTACAGTCTCAGGAATAAATGTATTATCCCTTAAATCCATGGGTTGAAATACATTAAAGCCATTGACACCTCCAAAAAGGAAATCGCCATTATCACTTTTCATATATGCTAACTCTTGAAACTCATTACTCTGTAACCCATCATTTACATCATAATTTTTAAACTCTTCACTTTCAGAATTAAACTTTGAAAGCCCTTTATTACTTGATAGCCATAAGTTACCTCCATTATCTTCTAATATTCCTTTAATAACATTATTTGGAAGTCCGTTTTTTTCTGAATATACATTCACCACTTCATATACTCCATCTACATTTTTAGTAAGTTTATTAAGACCTCCACCAAATGTACCAACCCAAATATTATTATTTTTATCTTCTTGAATTGACAAAATGTAATTATGGCTTAAAGACATCTCATCATTAAAGGCTTTCCTAAAAACAGTAAATTGCGAATCATCTTTATTTATTTCAGATTTTGATAGCATACTTAAGCCATTATTGGTAGCAAACCACATATTTCCATTACTGTCTTCAAAAATATTTCTAATGATATTTCCTGAAATACTATACATATCATTAATATCATTGATAAAATTAGTTTTTTTGTATGCCATACTCCGTTCATCTAAAATCCAGCGATACAAACCACCATTATATGTTCCAATCCATAAATAACCTCGCGAATCTTTTAGAAGTGAAAAAATACTATTTCCGAATTCGGTTATGGGCCTAGCTTTTTTGACATCGGAAGGGTTTGGATTGGTAATATCTAATTCAAAAAGCGATGGATTACCCTGCCCTCCATACAAAAGATATTTTTTATTACCTCGCTTTAACTCTTCTATAGCGTAAACATTCTTTAGATTATTATATTTTAAATAATGATTATAATTATGTTTGGAATTTAGCCTATTAAGGCCTCCTCCTTCTGTACCTACCCAAAGTATATTGTTACTATCTTCATAAAACGATCTGATTTTATCATAGCTTAAACTATTTTCATCCAACGTTTTGCGAACATGAACAAATTGTTTTCGGCTAGGATCAAACTTATTTACACCTCCCCCATTAGTACCTGCCCAAATAATTCCAGTTTTATCTTTGAAAAGAGAAATAACATTGTTTTTACTTATACTATTAAGGTCCTTAGGATCGTACATAAATTTATGTGTTACCTGCGGCATATCATTTAATGATGCATATTCGATTTTCCACAAACCATTTTCAGTACCAGTCCAAATAATATTTTTATCGATAAGCAAATTATTAAATGATCCTTCTATTACTCTCTCTACTTTTAGAGTATTTGAGTTTTTTGACTGAATGTACAGTCCATTATTTGTAGCAATAAGTAATCTTCCGTTTTTTTCTTTTATCTCTCTAACCGCAACATTCGGCAGACCTATATCATTATTAACATATCTAAAATAAGTATCTCCATTAGATTCTCGAGATAACTTATAGAGCCCGCCATAACCACCTATCCATACTTGTCCTTTTGTATCTTCATATATAGCGTTAACCGAACGTATATTTATATTGGCAACAAACGGTTCTTGTTGGGCCTTAAAACGTTTGAATATTATAGATTTTCGGGTATTATTTAAATCTAACATATTCAACCCATTGTTAGTCCCTATCCATAATCTATTCTCCTTATCATGATAAACTGTAGATATATAATCACTATTTATACTGTTTATGTTATTCGGATCATTATTGTATGTTGTAAATTCTTCTGTAGACCTATTAAAAAAAACAAGTCCACCTCCAGTAGTACCAATCCATAAGTTTGCATTTTGGTCTTCTTCAATATCAAATATTAAGTTACTCGAAATGCTATTAGGATTATTTGCTTCTGGTTTAAAAATCTTGAAAGAATAGCCATCATATCTGTTTAATCCATCATGAGTACAAAACCACATAAAACCATCTTTATCCTGATGAATAGCATTAATATCACTTTGAGATAAACCATTATCTGTAGTAATTCTTTCAAAGTGATTTGAATTTTGACTTAAAAGTGTACCATTCCAAAACGATACTACTAAAACATATATAGAATATTTTATAATCAGTTTCATTTTTGAATAATGGAAATAATATCTATTCATGATTGTACTAGAAGGACTGTTTTAAATTATAAATTATTGAATATAATAAAAAAGCGACTCATGAAACATCTTGAGCCGCCTTTTCAAACTAAAACAATGTATATGAAATCTAACTAATTAATAACCATCGTTTTGTGACCAAAGCGGGTTTCTATCGATATCATTTTGAGGAATTGCAATATACTCTCTACCCGGCTTATAAGCTGCTGTACCTGCGCTTTCAGACTTTAAATCAGGATTATCTACAATTCTAGATTTAACTCTACCCCAACGTAACAAATCAAAATAACGGGTACGCTCAAAAGTACATTCCTTTACTCTCTCATCTTCTATATCCTGCATAGTGATCGACGCATGTGGAGCTAGATCTGCTCTTTCTCTAACCTCATTAATAGCATCTAAAGCAGCTTGAGTTGAACCATTCAACATAAACTCAGCTTCAGCAAACATTAGAAGTACATCAGCATATCTTAATATTCTTAAATTATTTCCAGCTCCATGCCAACCTCCATCTAGTGATTGAGTTTTTCCATTAAATTCCCAATCTTGCCATTTATTACCGTAAATGTTTGTGTCAGCTGCGGAATATGCATCCGTATACGAGGTATTCTCATATGTTCTAGATCTTAAAGTTTTACCCTGATAGTCTGTGGTTTCCTCTGTATTCCAGAAAAAAGTAGTGTAAGTTCTTGGGTCAATTTCGCCATTTATAGTTTGCTCATCTAAAAATAAATCCAAAGCCCATTGATTTACACGCATACCGTTTTGATTTGTATAGCCTATAGGCGCCAAATCTGGTTGATATCCTGAACCTTTTCCTGAATTAGCACGGTCTGCACCCCAGCCACCGTTACCATCGGATACCATTTGAATTTCGAATAATGATTCAGCATTATTTTCAAACTCTTCGGTAAAGTTATGCGCATAATCGTCCATTAATTGATATGTACCACTGCTCATAACTTTCTGAAATTCGGCTTTAGCTTCTGCATGCTTCCCTTGATATAAGTAAACTTTACCTAACAATCCTGTAGCAGCACCAGAAGTTGCTCTTCCTGCGTTATCTGCTGACCAAGAAACTGGTAATAAGTTTTGTGCTTGCTGTAAATCAGATTCAATCTGTGCCCATATAACAGAAGGATCCTCTTGTGGAATAGCTGTAAGATCAGGGATTTCTGAAGTTGGCACAGTTAGTAACGGCAAATTTCTCCAGCTATTTAGTAAATTAAAATAGTTAAACGCTCTAATAAAATAGCCCTCACCTGTTATGTTATCTCTTAAAGTTGCATCCATACCCTCGATTTGAGGCACTCTAAAAATAACTTCATTTGCTCTGGCAACACCTTGAAATTGTGCTTGCCAAACCCAGAACGTTGCATTACTATCTGGGGTACCACTAAAATAACCTACTGCTGTACGCTCTGAAGTATTAAATCCATTAATAACATCATCTCTGTAATCTGAAGTAAAGATTTCAAATCTGGTATAATACCAAATATTGGTAAATGGAGCATAAGCACCAATAACTCCTTTAGTTGCATCTGCCTCTGTTTTCCAGAAAGATGCAGGTGTAATTGAGTTAGGATTTACTTGATCAAGCTTGTCCTCTGAACAATTTAAGTTGATAAAGCAAACTGCTAGTATTACCAACGTAATCTTAACTGAGTTCTTTAATTTTTTCATGTTTTTCATGTTTTTCATATTATTTTTTTTAAAAAGAAACTTGTACGCCAAGTTGAAAGGTTCTAGGTGTAGGATAAGATCCTTCATCTACACCTGTATTAAGTATACTTCTTCCATTAGCTCCTCTACCGTTACGACCAACTTCTGGATAATAGCCAGTATAATCTGTAATAGTAAATAAGTTAATAGCAGTTAAATAAAATCTTACTTTTTCTAGTTTTATTTTTTCAAGTATGTTATCTGGAATTGAATACCCAATTTGAGCATTTCTCAAACGGAAGAAACCTCCATTCTCTAAATAGAAGTCAGACATTCTTCTATTAAATCCAGGATCTGCCTGAGTATTTCTTGGAATATTTGTATTTGTATTTGATGGTGTCCATGCGTTTAAAGCATCTGCAAAATAATTACCATTGAAATCAAAATACCCTCTATATTTTGTTCCATTCAATAATTTATTACCAGATACTCCATTGAAAAATAGACTTAAATCAAAGTTCTTGTATTCAGCAGTTAAGTTAATTCCATATTCAAAGGTTGGGATACCAGATCCAAGATAAACTTGATCATCTTCATCGATATCACCATCCCCATCTACATCCTTAAACCTTAAATCTCCAGCTCTTGGGTTTCCTGGTTGATCATTAGCTGCAGTTGCTTCAGCATCTGTTTGATAAATACCATCTGTTAAATACCCATAAAAAGAACCTATAGGTTGTCCTACATCTGTTCTTGTACTATTAATTGTATTTGATGTAAAAGAACCTTGTCTAATTGCAGCCCCATCTCCAATTGAAGTAACTTCATTCTTTAAAGTAGAGAAATTTACTGTAGCTCCAAATCTAAGATCTCCTATTTGATCTCTATAGTTTGCCAAAAACTCAAACCCTTTATTTTCTATACTACCATTATTTGCTGGTACAGCATTTCCCGTACCTGTAATAAAAGAAAATGGTGTTGCTACTAGAATATCCTCAGTTTCTTTAATGTAATAATCCATAGTAACATTCAATTTATTACTTAAAGCGTTAAACTCCAAACCAATGTTAGTAGTTTTTGTAGTTTCCCAAGTGATAAAAGGGTTTACACTATTAGTAATTGCATAACCATTTACACGAGTATTATTAAAAACATAATCACTAAAAAGGTTTAGAACTGGGTCTGTAGAATATATTGGCACATTATTAGAACCTATTTCTCCATAACCAGCACGAATTTTAATATTTGTTAAAGCATCAAAGTCTTCCATAAATGACTCATTACTCAAATTCCATGCAATCGCTCCAGAAGGGAAAGACCCCCATCTTAAACCATCTCTAAAAAGAGAAGAACCATCGCGACGCAATGTAGCTGTTATTACATATCTGTCATCGAATGTATAATTTAACCTTCCAAAATAAGATTGAATTACTGATGTATTATCAGCAGATCCTACACTTTGAATCTCCCCTGCTGAAGCCACTCGTACCTCATTATTAGGAAAATTAATAGCATTGGCCCCTAAATTTCTGGTATTATTAATTTGCTCTGTTGCTCCTGCAACCAAATCAATAGTATGTTTATCAAAAGTCTTTTTGTAGTTTAAGGTAGTTTCAACTAACGTAGATAAAAAATTAGTATTTGTCTCACTTAACTCTGAAAATGCTCTATTAGAGCCATCAAAAATAACTTGTTCATCAGGACTAAACCTAAAGTTATTGTTTGAAAAACTTTCTATACCTAGATTAACTTTAGCAGTTAAACCGTCTAAAATCTCAAAAGATCCAATAACATTCCCCAAAACTGTGTTTCTAGTAGCAGTTCTGTCTTCTAAAGCAGCAAAACCTAGCTCATTGGTAATAGTACCTGGCCCATAAAATGCTCCTAGAGCTATACCAGTTATACCTCTATCTGCTCTATCATCAGCACTCCATTCTCCAGCATCATTAAACAACCTTATTGTTGGTATAAGGTTTCTTTCTCTATTGAAATATGGATTTGGATTATTTACAGTTCTTGTTAAACCGATGGTGCTTTCCAATTTAAATTTCCCTTTAGAAAAACTTCCATTAGCTCTTACGGTAGTTCTTTTAAAATCAGAAAACTTAATTACACCTTCTTCATCATAATCATTAAAGGAAAGGCTATATAGTGTATTTTCACCTCCTCCAGATAGTCGGAAATTCACATTCTGTATTGCTGCAGATCTTGTTGATTCTCCATATAAATCACTAGAGTAATTAGGATCAAACTGCGTATCATTTGCAGGAAACCTTGCTTGCCCATCGTTATCTCTAGCTCTATTTACTATGTCTGCATATTGTCTAGCATTAGCCCAGTCAATAGTATTTATAATATTTTGCACACCATAACTAGCGTCTAGCTCAATATTAATTTTTCCTCTTGTACCCTTTTTAGTTGTGATAATCACAACTCCATTAGCAGCACGAGAACCATAAATTGCTAACGCTGATGCATCTTTTAACACCGAAACAGATTCAATATCAGATGGGTTAACACTTGTCATACTTCCAGTAATCATACCATCGATAACGAATAAAGGCCCGATATCAGTAAATGTAGAAGCACCACGAATTACAATATTAGCTCCTGAACCTGGTGCACCTCCAGTAGATTGTACACTAACACCAGCAACTCTACCTTGTAATGCTTGTGAAGCATCGGTAAATGTAAAGTTATCAATATCCTTCCCGCTAACTGTACCAACAGCCCCAGTAAGATCTGATTTCTTCTGAGTACCATATCCTACAATAACAACCTCGTCAAGACTTTCTAAGTCTTGTTGTAAAGTAATATTAACATTACTTTGAGATCCAACAGTTACTTCTTGAGTAGCATAACCTATATAAGAAGCAACCAAAACATCTCCACTTTTTGCAGCAATACTAAAATTACCATCAAAATCGGTAACTGCTCCTGTGGACGTCCCTTTAACTAAGATGTTAACTCCTGGTATACCTATACCACTTTCGTCAACAACAGTTCCAGAAATTGTTTGCGCATTTGCGCTTTGCATGTTTACTATGGCAAAAAACAGCAATAGTAAAGCACTACTTTTAAAAAATCTAAAAAATAGTTTTCTTTTCATAAAGTTTAAGTTTAATGAATTTAGTTTGAATTAATTGGTTTGAGTATAGTATGTACTATACCTATTATCAAAGAAACCTATTTATTGATTTTTTGGTTGGGAATATCGTGTCAAATTTTAGGAAAACACATTCAAAGGGCAGTAAAATTCACTATTTAGTAAAATTCAACTTAAAGATTATGAAAATGATAAACAAATAGTGATTATTCAATAATAAGTTTAATAACTATTCAGAATTAAGTGTAAAAAGTTTTAGGCTATCATTATTTTTAGCAAATAAAAATGACAATGATTTTTCTTTTCCTACATATACAGGTTGAATCTTTTTAATTTCACCTTGAATAAACAATCCTGTTGCTTGTGATTGGTGTATGATTGGTTGAGAATTTGATGTCGTGGATAGTACTAGTCCATAATCTGAATCGTTTCTGGGTGTTTCTACTTCTGATTGGTATAAATTACCTCCAAGAATAATTTCAGACAACCCATCATCATTCATATCAAAAACTTGCATTGTATTTATAGAAGAAAACTGAGTTCTTTTTGGTAATTGATGTAGACTATATTTACCATTTCCATTATTTTCAATCCAAGAGTTCGCAAAGGTTGTAGCTTTATAATGCAACGATTTATCCAACATGGATTGTCCGTAAATATCAGCTAGAGTTGCATCAGCAAAAAGCTCAAAAGTTTCAAATCGGTGTTTAATTGCTGGTACCTGTTGGGAGGAGCACTCTCTACCTCTTAAAGGCAATAAAACACCTTTCTTTTGATAACTAAGCACTATATCCATACTACCATTTTCATCAAAATCATTAGCATAAACTTCAAAAGGTGCTTCTTTCTTTGCTTTGTATTTATAATTTAATCCAAGGTTTCCAGCCACATAATCCATATCACCATCATTATCGTAATCAACTTTCTGCAAACTATACCACCAGCCAGTGTCATTTTCTAAGCCTAAGTCTTGAGTCACCTCTTTGAATTTATTTCCAGTATTTTTAAAAAATCTAATGGGCATCCACTCACCTGTAACAATTAAATCAATTTTACCATCATTATTAAAATCATCCCACAATGCTGATGTTACTAATCCAGCTTCAGCTAAGTCTGGTAACACTTCGCTTGTTACATCAGAAAAATAGGCTGATTCGTCTTTACCGCCTTCATTTTTAAGAATGTAGCTTTTTGCTGGAAATGGATATTTTCCCGGAATTATTCTTCCTCCAATAAATAGGTCTAAATCACCATCATTATCATAATCAGATGCTGTCACAACCAAACCACTTGTATCAATCAATGGTAGTGACTTTAAAGATTTCACAAATCCCTCTGGCGTGTTTACATATAATCTATCTTGATAATAACTTCTAGTTTTAGAAGGATCATTTCCTCCACTAACTACATATAAATCTAAATCTGAATCACCATCAACATCAAATAATAATGCCCCTGTATCTTCATGGTGTTTATCATCTAGCCAAGGGCCATCAATCACATCAAAAGTTGCGTTGGATTTTTGAATAAACATTTGCCCTGATTTTCCTGATGCATTACCAATAAAAAAATCATCTAAACCATCATTATTTATATCTCCAACAGTTAGCGCTGGTCCCATTTGAGAATTTTTATGTGGTAATAATGGCTCTAATGCAAAATCATCATAATCATCTTCAGAATGCTTGAAGTTAATTCCTGCTTCAACTGTTATATCTTTAAAAAACCCGTTTTTAGATATATTTTCTTCGGCATGTATTTTTTTAGAATTTTCAAAACTTAAAACTAATTGCTGATTTACATCTATTCCTTCTAGTGTTTGTTTATTGCCATTTGCCCAAGTGATAGCAACCTTTTCGACTATTTCATCTTTGCCTAATCCAAAATGAATAATAGGTTCAACACTAGATTGAAACCCTCTGGTTAGTGTAAATTCTTGAAACTGCTTACTCTTTTTTGAGGTAAGCTCTACTTTGGCTCCCAATCCAAAAGAATTATTTTTAGAACCATTCAATTTGATTTTTAAATAATTACCTCCAGTTTCAGTATTCATACTATTTTCAAACAAAGATGCAGTATCATCTAAATTATTTATTATGATATCTAAATCACCGTCATTATCTAAATCACCATAGGAGACACCGTTTGAAAACCCTTTATAACTTATATTCCACAAATCATTTGCTTTAAAAAAGTTATAATTACCTTCATTTTTAAAAACATAATTATCTAAAGGTGTACTTGGATATTGCTTATAATCAATAGATTTATTAAGATCAGAAAAATCACTAAGATTTGTTCTTTGATTCACATCATTATTATTTACATCACGCTTCATACCATTTGTGATGATAATATCTTTTAATCCATCGTTATCAAAATCGGCAAAGAGTGTACCCCAGCTCCAATCGGTAGTCGCCAAACCTGTAAGTCTTGAAATATCGCTATAAATTGGCACACCATTTCTATTAACACCATTGTTTAACTGTAAAGTGTTCTGCATATATTGATAATGAAGTCCTAAATCAACTCCTTCATAAAAAGACTCAGGATTCATACTAGCCATATTGGTTTTTGATCTTTTATAATCAGATGGTGTCATATCTAGTTGAACTATATCAAGTAATTTATCATTATTAAAATCGGCAACGTCTATTCCCATACCAAACATAGCGGTATGATTTGTAGCTTCTTGTATGACTTCCTTAAATGTTCCATCTCCATTATTTAGATAAAAATAATCTGGCACATTAAAGTCATTTGATAAATACAGGTCTTTCCAACCATCATTATTATAGTCTGACACTACAACACCTAAGGTCATTCCGAAGTTTTTAACACCAGTTGCTTCCGTTACATCTGTAAATGTATTATTTCCATTATTTTTATATAGATGTCCTGAATTTTCTATGCGGTTCTCCTGCATTAAGGCATGGTAATACTTATTTCCCATACTAACCTTAACGACAGGATAGTTAGCAACAAATACATCTAAAAAACCATCATTATTATAATCAAAAAATGTAGCTTGTATTGATGCTGTTTCATCATCTAACCCATATTCTTTGGCTTTTTCAGAAAATGTATTGTCCTTATTGTTAATAAATAATTGATTATTAGTCGTCCCAAAAATTCCAGAAACAGAAACATATATATCTAACCATCCATCAGAATTTATATCGACCATTGTTACGCCAGTATACCATCTATCACCACCACTTACACCTGCTTTTTGTGAAATATCTTCAAATTTTAAATCTCCTTTATTAAGATACAACTTGTTTTCTGACATATTTCCGGTGAAATAAACATCAGATAAACCATCATTATTAATATCACCAATAGCTACGCCACCACCCATGTACATATATGGAAATGTGAAATAGTTTAGTGTATCGTTTTCAATGACATTATTAGAAAAATTTATTCCTGTAAATTCATGAGAACGTAAATTGAAGGAGGTTGAAGGCTTACTCTTTTCTATTGAAGGCTCTTTTTCACAACTAAAAAGAAAAACCACTAAAAACATGCACAACAATAGGTTTTTCATTAGAAATAAGATTTAGTTTAATTTTGACTCTAAAGGTATTATAACTCGGGCATTAATTCAACTCTCACCAAATAATTATCGGCAGTAATAAATAGATACTTGTAGTCATCTGTAAACTCACAATTACCTGTTAATCGTCCCATATTAATCGTTCCGATGTGTATACCTTCTGGTGTAATAATTAGAACACCATCCCCAGCTGCAACAAATATGTTGCCCTCTTTATCTAATTTAATACCATCTGGATTTTGTTTGAATAAGCTATTACTTATGATTTCACCTGGATCAAAAAATACGCGTTTATTCGCCACAATACCATCATTAATAATGTCATAAGCCCATATTATTGGCTTAGGAATATTAGATTCTGCCACATATAAGGTTTTACCATCATGAGACACCACAATGCCATTTGGCTTGGCTAAGTCACCATCCACTAATTTAATTTCTCCTTGTAGACTGTAAAAATAAACACCAAACATGCCCATTTCTCCCAAATCACCTTGAGGTAATCCATAAGGAGGATCTGTAAAATACATATTACCCTTTTTATCAAAAGTTAGATCGTTTGGAGAATTAAATTTTTTCCCTTTATACCTATTAACAATATTTTGAAACACTGGAGTTTTAGTATCACTCAAACTCACCAATTTACTTATTGCTCTATCTCCATGTTGACATAAAATTAATTCATCATCTTTATTCAGGGCTAGCCCATTTGATCCTTTTCCTCCTGAATGTTCTTTATTTCCTGTATATCCTGAAGGTGTTAGATAAATACTTAGCCCCTCTTTCTCACTCCATTGGTACACTTTATTTTCTGGCACATCTGAAAACAACAATTTTTGCTCTTTTGGAAGCCAAACCGGACCTTCAGACCAATTAAACCCTCTTGCTACTAACTGAAGCTTTGCGTTTTTTGCAATAATATCATCTAAAACAGGATCTAAACGCTCAACAAAACCATATGGAGGATATTTATTTAGTGAATCTAGTATGTTTTTAAACTTTTGAACCACAATTTTTTCACCTTTTGTAATAGCAGTCTTTTTCAATGGTTTTTCTTCTAATACATCATCATCCGTATTAAAAAAACGCCCATCACTATATAATTTATATTTTGAGTTTAATACAAATTCTTGTAACTCAAAATGTTCCTTACCAATTCCTGGTCTTGGATTGTAACCAATATACACCCAATCTCTTCTATGGTTAGATTCTCCCTTTAATACACTTAAAAAGCTTTGTCCATCTGTTTGAAGCTCTTTTGTAATCTCAATACCTGCGGCATCAAGAACCGTGGGTAAAAAATCAACTGCACTAACGTATGTATCTGTTTTTGTACCCGCTTTAATTTTTCCAGACCAGTTGGCAATAAATGGCACTTTAATTCCAGATTGAATCGTCAAACCTTTCCCTCCTTTGTATGGCTTGTTATTTAATAAAGATGTTATTTTTTGATGCGTGCCGTTATCTGAATAAAATAATATTAGAGTTTCTTCTCTAAGCCCTTTTTCCTCTAAATTTTTTACAATATTCCCAACAACTTTATCCATATACTCAACCATATCTCCAAAGTGATTTGGCATGTTCTCAAAGCGTTTTTCATAATTTGACCATGCATCACTGTCTGGAGTTGGCGAAAATGGGTCATGTGTTAGGGCCATAGGGTAATAAACAAAGAATGGTTTATCACTTTGTTTGCTTACAAATTCATTTAAGAAATTAGTAAATATATCGGGACCATATTTATCTTTGGTATCCTGGACGAGTTTTCCGTTTTGTAAAATCTTTGGATTTGGATATCGAGATCCTTTATCTTCCTGATGTCCTGTGTGCCATAGACAATAGTCGTCAAACCCAGCCTGACCCACCATCATTCCAGAACCTCTTCTTTGGTTAGCACCTGGATGACCAATAGTATCATAACTCTGCAATTGCCATTTACCAACTATACAAGTTTTATAACCTGCCTCTTGCATTAAGTGACCAAAAGTTTTCTCATTAGGATCTAAAATGCCAAAAGCTTTCCAATTTCTAAAATTGTATTTTCCAGTCATTAGTTCCACTCTTGTTGGGGTGCAAAGTGGTTGTGCATAAGCATTATTAAATTGTAAACCTGTTTCTGCCAATTTATTGATGTTAGGCGTTTTATATGATGTACCTCCATAGCTTTCTATACACTCAAACCCTAAATCATCTGCCATAATTAAAATGATATTTGGTTGTTTTTGCTCACTCTTTTGAGATTCACAGCTAAAACAAAAAAACACAAAAAAAAGTACAGCAAATATTATTTTTAGGAGGTAAAACAAGGTTTTGAAACTACTATTCATATATAACTTTTTATTGAATTAAATATATGTAAAGTCGTTTGATAACTAAAGTTAGTATAATGAATATGCTGTTCATTCCATTGGATATTCTAATCAAAACTCAAGCAAAGCTTTTATTTACGGTTTTTCAAACGCTTATAAATGGTTCTTTTTAAGGTATTCTAGATATTCCCCATCAGATTTTTGCAACCACTTTCCTTTTTTATAAAATGATTCAAAATCTTCTTGATAGTTTGGGTTTTCTTCCGGTAATTGTGCATCGACTTTATTTCTCCAAACATTCAAATCATTCATCAGTTCTTCTGCTTTTTTTGATTGTTCGAAAAATAAATTTTGAGTTTCACCAATATCCTCTTTCAAATTATATAGCTCTATACTTTTATTCTCAAAAACTTCAATCAACTTCCAATCTCCTTTTCTAATGGCACTATATGGTTTTGCACCCTCCAAATGATAATGTGGGTAATGCCAAAAAATAGCCTTTCGATCTACGTCATCTCCTTTTATCAAAGCTTCTGAAAAACTGACACCATCCATTTCCTTATTATAGTTTGGATCTCCATTTATATCAGCTAAGCCCAAAATCGTAGGGTAAACATCAGGTGAAATAATTGGGATATCAATTGATTTCCCTTTCGGAATTTTATTCAACCATTGAGCAATAAAGGGCACACGAACACCACCTTCATAAATATCACCCTTACCAGATCGGAGTGGAACATTTGAAGTCACCTCGTTTGGAAATCCATAATTACCAATTAGCCCTCCATTATCACTCGTAAAGATTATTATAGTATTATTTAATTTCCCTAAACTTTCAAGTTTATTTACGATATCGCCTATAGCATCATCCATATGCTCAACCATAGCTGCATAGGTTGGATTTTTATGGTTAGATTCACCCTTTATAAGTGCACTGTATTTGTCGACTTTTTCTTTTTTTGCTTGAAGTGGTGTATGGACATTATAAAACCAAAAATTCATAAAAAAAGGTACTTCACTCCCTTTATTTGATTCTAGATATTGCAGTGCTTCGTGGGTTAAACGCTCTGTAAGATATTCATTATCTGGTCCATCTTCAAGTCTAAGGTTACCATATGGTGAAAAGTAACCGTTACTGTTGTTTGCTTTTTGGGGTGCTCCTTTAGACCACCCTCCAATATTAATATCAAAACCCTGATACTCTGGCCATAACTTATCAGATTCTCCTAAATGCCATTTCCCTAAATGTATAGTGCTATAACCTTCATTTTTTAACGTTTCCGCTAGGGTAACTTCATCTAAATTCACCTGTTCGGTCCAATCTGGAATTGCCATTTTTGCAAATGGTTTTTGGTGACCACTTATCCAATCTGTACAATTAATTCTTGCAGGATATTTTCCTGTCATTAAACTGGCACGAGATGGAGAACACACAGTACAGGATGCATAAGCATTTGTAAATTTCGTTCCATTTTTTGCTAACTTATCAACATTAGGTGTTTGATACAAATCGCTTCCATAGGATGACAAATCTGTCCACCCTAGGTCATCCACCACAAAAAGAATGATATTTGGTTTTTCAACTTTTTTATCAGAATCACAACCAATTAAGACAAAAGACACAATCAATAAAAGGAAATATTTCATTATTTGCTTAGTTTTACCACTCATTGAAATTTCCATCTTCTCCTCTCCAAATGGGATTATGCCAATCGTGACCTATTTTTTGAGCTTCTTTTAACTTATCTTCATTTATTTCTACACCCAAGCCAGGTTTTTGAAATAATGCTATATAACCATCCTTAATATTAAGGAGTTCAGGGTTTGATAAATAGTCTAAAATATCATAGTCATTATTATAATGAATACCAATACTACTTTCTTGAATTATTGCATTTGCAGAAACGAAATCTACATGTAATGCTGAGGCCAATGAAATCGGGCCTAATGGACAATGAGGAGCTAAAGTCACATCATAAGCCTCTGCCATTGCAGCAATTCTTCTAACTTCTGAAATACCCCCAGCATGACTTAAATCTGGTTGGATAATATCCACAACACCTTGATGCAAAACCTCTTTAAAATCCCAACGAGAAAACATACGCTCACCAGTAGCTATTGGAATACTCGTAAAACTATATATATGCCTTAAAGCATCATTATTTTCACTTAAAACAGGTTCTTCAATAAACATTGGTTCATAAGGCGCCAATTCATCTATCAAACGTTTCACCATTGGTTTATGCACTCTTCCATGAAAATCAAGTCCTACATCTAAATCATACCCAAACTCCTCACGTAAACTCTTTATATTATGTGCTACTTTTTTGATATCGCTCAAAGATGAAATCCAATCCATTCCACTAGTGGCATTCATTTTTACGGCTTTAAATCCAGCATTTACTTTCGCATGCGCCTGTTCTAAAATAACTCCAGGATTGTCACCTCCAATCCAACAATACATTTTCATTTTATGTCGGACGGCCCCGCCCAAAAGTTCATAAACGGGAACATTTAAATATTTCCCTTTAATATCCCATAATGCTTGATCAATTCCAGAAATAGCACTCATTAATATTGGCCCACCTCGATAAAAACCTCCACGATAAAGTATTTGCCAAATATCTTCTATCTCATTAGCATTTCTACCAATTATGAATTTCTCTAACTCTTTAATACAGGCTGCAACTGTATCGGCTTTACCCTCAACGACAGGTTCACCCCAACCAAAAATCCCCGAAGCTGTTGTTATTTTTAAAAACAACCAGCGTGGTGGAACTTTGAATAACTCAATTTTTTCAATTTTTAAATCATTCACTTAATTTCTTCATTTCATTAATAAATGCCTCTGCATTTTTCTTAATTGCATCTAAATCGTTTTGATCAGAAATTGATTCAGACAAAACACTGGCAATGCCTATTCCATGGGCACCAGAACTCATCCAAGTACTGACTGAATTTAATTCAATGCCACCCACAGCTAAAAGTTTGACATTGTTTAATGGCGCTTTTATTGATGTAAAATACGGAATCCCCATAATATCTGCGGGAAAAAGCTTCACAAAATCGGCACCTGCTTGCCAAGCCACGCATACCTCAGTTGGTGTTAACGCTCCCATTAATATTGGAATATTGTGGTTATGAGCAATTTCAATTAACTCAATATTTGTATTTGGCGTCACTAAAAAGTGTGCTCCAGCTTCTATTGCTGCTTTTGCTATTATTTTATTTGTAACTGTCCCTGCTCCTATTAAAACATTAGGAAAAGCTATTCTTCCTTTAGAAATCTCGTTAGCAAAATTTGGTGTATTTGATGTAATCTCCATGACTTTAGCCCCACCATCAATCAGACTTTTTAGCACCAATTGTGTTTTAGTATGATCTGCTAAGCGCGTAACGAATACTATTTTTTCTCGCTCAATAATTGCAACGCGTTTCTTTCTATCCATTCTAAAATATTTACTAAAACTTGATCTACCAGTTCGTTAGAGAACCATCATTTCGTTTCAATCTTGGAATTTCAACAGGCACAAAATCACTACTTTCAACTAGTTCTTCATTGACTTCAACTCCTAAACCAGGAGCAGTTGGCACAGGATACCTTGGACCATCTAATTTTGGTTGTACTGGATAAAATTTCGGGTCGTTTGTAGACACATGAGCACCTGTATTTACCTCTTCTAGCCAACTAAAATTAGGACTAGCAGCCGCTACATGTATTGTTGCCGCTGTACAAATTGGACCAAGTGGATTATGCGGCATTAAATCAATGTAATGTGCTTCGGCCATTGCAGCCACCTTCATCGCCTCTGTTATGCCTCCAACATTACAAACATCAATACGTGCATATTGTGTAATATTTCGTTCTAAAAAAGGCAAAAACTGCCATTTACTAGCAAACTCTTCACCAATAGCAAAAGGTATATCAACCATTTTTCTGAGACTTTCGTATGCCTCTGGATTTTCATCACGAATAGGCTCCTCAATAAAGTCTAATGTTCCTTTTGGCATGCGATTCATAAAAGAATACGTTTCTGCTGCTGTTAACCTACTGTGATAATCTAACCCAATAGTAACTTTATTTCCTACTTCTTTACGTAACGCAATCATCCAATCGGCTAATTTTGCAATAGATTCTCTTGGTTCAAAACGTGTAATATCTTCTTGATCTTCAAACTCTGCTGGCGCAAGTCTTATTATATCCCAGCCTTCATCAACCATCTTTTTTGATTGGTTTATTAAAGCATCAAAAGTAGAAAACCTAACTGAAGCAAAACATGGTACAAAATTTCGTTGTTTTCCACCTAACAATTCATATACGGGAACTTCTAATGCTTTTCCCTTAATATCATACAGTGCAATGTCAATAGCTGAAATTGCTGCAGTTAGTACACGTCCTCCTTCAAAATATTGTCCTCGGTATAAATCTTGCCAAATGGCTCCAATTTCCATAGGGTTTCTTCCTATAATTAATGGCGCATAATGTTGAATAGCCCCTACTACGGCATATTCTCTTCCGGATAGACCAGATGCGCCCCATCCGTAAATACCAGAATCTGTTTCAACTTTTACTACTAATTGACTTCCCGATCCTACATTAATAGGATATGGTTTTACTGCTGTAATTTTCATTTTAATATTATTTCTTTGGAACTATTCGTTCTACTTTACCTACCAAAAACGTATAAGAAAAGAACCCTAAAAAAGCTATAGCTGCAATAAATATGAGTGCTGGACTAAAATCTCCTTCCTGTACTAAATACCCAATAACTATAGGTATCACAATACCAGAGAGCCCACCTATAAAATTAAAAGTTCCTCCTACTATTCCTAAATTTTCTTTTGGTGCTATTAATGACACAAACACCCATGCTATACTTGCCAGACCAGTTCCAAAGAATGCAATAGCTAAAAACAAAATGATAAAAAACGTATCATTGGTATAATTTGCGCCAATAATACATGTTGATAGTAACATTCCTGTTATGATAGGTGCTTTTCTTGCAATCTCATTTGAAACTCCTTTTTTAATTAGAAAATCTGAAGTAAACCCTGATAAAAGTACCCCAACAAAAGCAGCTAAAAAAGGTACCGAAGCTAAAAATCCAGATTTAATAAAATCCAAACCTCTAAACTCTACTAAATATGTTGGAAACCATGTTAAAAAAAACATTGTTGTAGCTCCTAAGCAAAATTGTCCTAAATAAATTCCCCAAAGCTTTCTATATATGAAAGCTTGTTTAAAATCATTCCAATCAAATTTTTTCTTTTGACTGTCTTTATTTTTAGAGCCTACCAAACCGCCTCCTTGTTCAATATATTCTATTTCAGAATCACTAACAGTTTTATGATCTCTTGGATCTCTATAAAATAGATACCAAATTACAGCCCAAACAAGACCAATTATACCAGAGATAATAAACAGGCCTCGCCATCCATAAGCTTCTTGAATTACAGTTAAAATAGGTATTAAAAAGGCTAAACCAAGAAACTGTCCAGACGTATAAATTCCTATTGCAGACGCTCTTTCTTTTTCTGGAAACCAACGACTCACCACTAAATTATTTATAGGATACGAAGGTGCTTCAAAAACACCAATACTTGCTCTAAGACCTAACAACGCTACAAAAGAATTAACAACGCCCTGTAATAATGTGGCAATAGACCAAAACGCAAGAATTACAGTATATAATATTCTTGACTTGACTTTATCTGCTATTATACCTCCTGGAATTTGTAATGATGCATAAAACCACCCGAAAGCAGAAAATACATACCCCATTTGTACAGTATCAATACCTAGATCCTTTCGAAGCGCAAAAGCCGCAACCGAAATATTAGTTCTATCTAAATAATTTATTACTACGGTAACAAATATCATGGCAAGAATACCGTAGCGTTTGTTGGTCTTTGGTTTTAAAGTATTAACCCCCATTTAATATCTAAATTTAGTTAGTTAAAGGATTTAAATATAGAATAAATTGAAACAGCTTCAACAAATTACATGATTAAACCCTAGTTTGAACTGGAATTACCAGTACGAATTAAGTTTTAGTCAAGTTTATTTTAAACTACATTTTGAATTAAGAAAGAGAAAGTTAACAATAATTACATATAATAAATGGTTGACAAATCATTCTAGTGCTCATATTGAATACCCAAAACCATGATATAACCTAAACCTTTATATACACCATAAAACACAGAAGATGTTTTGGTGTTAACTATTATTAAAATACCGCCTTGAAAAAATAAAATCTCTACTTACAAATTCAAGCACATGGATTTCACTTTTGTATATATTAATTGCTATTGACATTTCACGAAAGGATTACCTCCGCTGTGCTACGGTGATCCCTCAAAGCTCCGCTTTGAAAATAAAAAGGGAAAAATAATTTCTGAGCAAGCTCGAATTATTTTTCCCTTTTATTTATTCGTGACCGCGAAGGGATTCGAACCCCCAACCCTCAGAGCCGAAATCTGATATTCTATCCAGTTGAACTACGCAGCCATTATTTTAATTAGATAATTTAGCCTTTACAATAGTTGATATGGTTTTGCCATCAGCTTGTCCTGCTAGTTGTTTACTTACCATTCCCATAACTTTACCCATATCTTTCATGCCTTCAGCTCCTAACTGATCGATTGTAGCTACTACTACTTTCTCTATTTCTTCATCCGTTAAAGCTTCTGGTAAAAATTGGCTAATAATTTCTGCTTCAGCTAACTCTGGAGCAGCTAAATCTTCTCTACCTTGTTCTAAGTAAACAGATGCACTATCCTTACGCTGTTTTACTTGCTTTTGCAATATTTTAAGCTCTTGCTCTTCTGAAAGTTCATCACCAGCACCACTCTCAGTCTTAGCCAAAAGAATTGCAGATTTTATTGCTCTTAAAGCTGTTAATGCGGTTTGATCTTTTGCTTTCATGGCATCTTTGAGAGCTGCCATTATATCTTGTTGTAAACTCATAACTTTTTTATTAAAAGTGCTGCGAAGATAGAAAAAAGTTAGACATCTAAACAAAAAATAAGTATGAGATCCCGCTTAGCAGCGGGATTAGTTCAACTTGCAATTTTGACTGCGCCTTTCAGGCTTGTCAAAATTGAGTTTCACTAAAAATCCCGAAAAGTATGAGGGAAACTCTTCGGGATCATAACTTAAGTGAGGTTAAACACAGAAGTGCCTTTCTTAGTCTACATTATCATGCAAGAAAGAGTTATTTGTTCTAATTTGAATATCGTCATTATCGTCTAAACCAACACTAGTTCTAGACATATTTGTTTCAGAAGAATGTTTAGCTTCATCTAAATTTACGCCTTGACGCTTGTAAGCTGGAACCTTCTCAATATCATCAATTTTTGCATTATTGAATTTATAGTTGAAATCCTTCATCTTACGTCTGCGTTCTGCAGTGCGTTGTTTTAATATTTCAGAAATTGGTAATTCTGTAGCTTCAACATCTTCTGCTACCTCTTCTTCAACAGCTTCTTCTTTCAATACTTTCTTTTCAAACACAATATCTTCTTGAATCTCCTCAGCCACTTCTTTAGCAGCTGTTTGTATTTGGTTCATTGAAGATTCTGCTTCTACATAATCGTCTAGAGCATACCTTATATCATTACCTTCTTCATTAGTTTCTGTAACTGTGATTAACTCAACATGATCATTTACGGGTATATCCTTTATTTCGTCTTCATCAAGACTATAGGTGATTGTTTCTTCTGCTTTTGTCTCTTCTATTGTTTCAGTAGACAATGGCAAATCAAAAGTTAAAGTTATTTGTTGCTCTTCTTCCTCAGGCTCAACAAAGTCTTCTTCTTCTTTAACTTCCATAGTTGTTACTGGTTTAATAATAAAATCATCTTCTTCAATAACTGCATCTACCTCTTCATAAACTACATCGATATTTTTAATTAATTCCGAGGTTGGAATTAAAGTGATATCTCTAGGCGCAACACTAGGCTTAGGTTTTTCAACTACAACTTTTTCTGCGGAAGTAATTTCCTCTTCAACTTCTTCTATGTCTAAGGTATGTCTAACAACAGGATTGGGTTCTTTTTTCTCTAACTCAACAATTGGCGCAATAATTACTGGCTCCTTGTCTTTCTTTTCAGAATCATCTTCTAAAGCATGGACAACCTTTTTGATTTCAGTATTAGAAATCTCATCTTGTTGTTCAATATTAAAACCTGTTGCAATAATAGTTACAGAAATTGATTCTTCTAGTGTTTCATCTTCACCAACCCCCATAATGATATTGGCACCATGACCTGCTTCATTTTGAATATGGTCATTAATTTCCCCAATTTCATCAATAGTAATTTCTTGTGCACCAGAAACGATTAGCAGCAATACATTTTTCGCTCCGGTAATTTTATTATCATTCAATAATGGTGAATCTAAAGCCTTACGGATAGCATCCTGTGCTCTGTTTTGTCCAGAAGCAATAGACGATCCCATAATAGCAGTACCGCTATTACTTAAAACAGTTTTAGCATCACGTAAATCGATATTTTGTGTGTAATGATGTGTAATAACTTCAGCTATTCCGCGAGCAGCAGTGGATAGCACTTCGTCAGCTTTTGAGAACCCAGCCTTAAAACCAAGGTTACCATAAACTTCACGAAGTTTGTTATTATTTATTACGATAAGTGAATCTACAACACTTCTTAATTTTTCAATTCCTTTTTGAGATTGCTCCAAACGCATTTTACCTTCAAACTGAAATGGCATCGTTACAATTCCAACAGTTAAGATGTCTTTATCTTTAGCCATTTTTGCAATAATAGGCGCAGCACCAGTACCTGTGCCACCCCCCATTCCTGCAGTAATAAATACCATTTTAGTGTTGGTATCAAGCATTTGAGAAATTTCATCAAAACTCTCAACGGCAGATTGTTCTCCAATATCTGGATTTGCACCAGCACCTAATCCTTCAGTTAGGTTGACCCCTAATTGAATTTTATTTGGCACACCACTGTTTTGTAGAGCTTGCGCATCGGTATTACATATATAAAAGTCTACACCTTTAATACCTTGTTGGAACATGTGGTTTATGGCATTACTACCACCGCCACCAACACCGATAACTTTTATGACATTCGATTGATTTTTTGGTAAATCAAATGCAATGCTTTCGAATTCGTTTTTGCTGCTCATAAATTCTTGTTTTCTGGGGTTCTAAATATTATTTTTAATCAATGGTTAATTATCACACTATTCTGCGTTATCTAAAAAATCCTTAACGCGTTCGGTTAATTTATCCAAGAACGATTTACGCTCTTTTACTGGTTTTTCT
Source organism: uncultured Flavobacteriaceae bacterium (assembly GCA_947502975.1). GTDB lineage: Bacteria > Bacteroidota > Bacteroidia > Flavobacteriales > Flavobacteriaceae > Jejuia. The sequence continues at coordinate 1,088,101 of CANNBV010000001.1, read as the reverse complement.
ATTTCCTCTTCATTAACCGTTTCATCCTTAATTTGCTCTTCATATACTTCTTGTTCCTCTTGCTCAACTTTTATACGCTCTTTACGTTTTAGTCCGTCAAGCACCAAACCAACAGCTGTTGCATACAAAGGGCTTGTAACATCTGCATCACTATCTCCAGCTAAATGTTCATTAGGATACCCTATTCTAGTATCCATACCAGTAATATATTCTACTAATTGTTTTAAATGCTTTAACTGGCTACCACCACCCGTTAATACAATTCCTGCAATTAGTTTTTTCTTTTGTTCTTCGTGTCCGTAATTTTTAATCTCTGCAAAAACTTGCTCCACAATTTCTACAACACGAGCATGAATAATTCTCGAGAGATTTTTGAGGGTAATCTCTTTTGGTTCTCTTCCTCGTAAACCCGGAATAGAAACAATCTCATTATCCTTATTTTCACCAGGCCATGCAGAGCCAAATTTTATTTTAAGTAATTCTGCTTGCTTTTCTATAATGGAGCACCCTTCTTTAATATCTTCTGTAATTACATTTCCGCCAAAAGGAATAACTGCTGTATGACGAATAATGCCATCTCTGAAAATTGCTAAATCTGTTGTTCCACCACCTATATCGATCAGCGCTACACCTGCTTCTTTTTCCTCCTGACTTAACACGGCATTAGCTGATGCTAAAGGTTCTAATGTAATCCCTTCGAGATTTAAGCCTGAACTTTGCACACAACGCCCAATGTTTCTAATTGAAGACACTTGTCCAACAACCACATGAAAATTAGCTTCTAATCGTCCACCATACATTCCGATGGGTTCTTTAATTTCTGCTTGCCCGTCAACTTTAAACTCTTGCGGTAACACATGTATAATTTCTTCACCAGGTAGCATTACCAACTTATGAACTTGATTGATTAATCTATCTATATCATTTTCGTCAATTACAGTTTCAGAATTTGGTCTTGTGATATAATCGCTATGTTGCAAACTACGAATATGTTGCCCAGCAATACCCACAGTAACCTCTTCAATCTTTAATTCTGCAGTGGCTTCTGCTTCTTGAACAGCTTGCTGAATAGATTGAATAGTTTGCGTGATATTATTTACTACGCCACGATGCACCCCTAAACTTTTAGATTTACCAATACCTAAAATTTCGAGCTTGCCGTACTCATTTTTACGACCAATCATCGCCACTATTTTGGTGGTTCCAATATCTAAACCTACTGATAAATTATGTTCCATGTTTTACGTTTTGGTACACACTACTTGATTCTCAAATTGCAAATTCACTTTGCTATATTTATCTAATGTTTTCTCCTTTAAACTCTTTTTATAAAAGGCTTTTAAGTTATTTATCTTCTTATCTAAAAAATGTAAACTCCCAAGATTTACAATAAACTTGCATTTCCTTAATCTTAAGGCTAATGCACCATTTGTATTTTGGTGAATCTCTACAACATGTTGTTTTAAAAAGTTATCCATTTCTACCTTCTGGGCAACCTTAAAAACATTTTTTAAATTATTTTTTTCAACATAACCTGTAACTAGTGGTACTCTTGCAGTATAATTAGATGATAATGGCATATAATCGCCTTCATCATCTATATAATATGATGCGTTTGTGCTCACTCTTGCAATAGGTCTTTTTTGTTCAATTTCAGCGTTAAGTGTACCATTTACAGCAACATACACTTCCGCTGATTTTATCATAGGATTAGAATTTAGGGCATTTTCTAATGTATTCAAATCTAAAGTTTCTTTAGCCTTATTTTTAACGCCCTCTTGATTTTGTATTAACAATTTACTAACAGTCTCATGTGTGATAAAAAGATTGTTTTCACCTATAAATGAAATATTTGGTTTTGATGTTTTTCTTGCATCATTTTTAACAGAAGCAAAAGCATACAGAAGCACCACCATAATAAGCAGACCAATCATTTTTATGTAATTCCAATTAACTCGCAATGCTTAATTCTTTTTTAATACGTTTTACTTCTTCTCCAATATCACCAGCCCCAATGGTTAAAATAACTTCCGCAGCGCTTTTATGTATTTCTGAAATTAGATGCTTCTTACTCACTAATTTTTTATTGGTGTTATCAATTTTACCGAGCAGCCAATTTGACGTCACTCCGGCAATGGGCAACTCTCTAGCTGGATAGATATCCAGCAATAACAATTCATCAAACTGTGATAAGCTTTGTGCAAAATCATCAATAAAATCTCTAGTTCTACTATACAAATGAGGTTGAAAAACAGCTAATACCTTTTTATCAGGATACATTTCTCTAACAGCGCTATGCACTGCATTTATTTCTTCTGGATGATGTGCATAGTCATCAATAAACACCAAATTATCTGTTTTAATTTGATACGTAAATCTTCGCTTAACTCCTTTATATGAAGCTAAAGCTTTGGCAAGCTGCTGGTGAGAGACACCATATTCAGCAGCCATTGCCATTGCTATTACTGCATTAGATAAATTATGCCTTCCAGGAAGACTAAACCTCAAATCTTTTATAATACCTTTAGGTGTTTTTATATCAAAAACATAAGTTCCTTTTTCAATTTTTATATGTTGAGCAGTATAATCTGAGTTATCTTCAATACCATAGGTAATTCCGTCAATAGGTAAACCATTTCTAACAAATAATTTACCATTAGGTTTTATCTTTTTTGAAAAATCTTCAAATGACTTTTCTAATTCTGAAGCATCACCATAAATATCAAGATGATCTGCATCCATCGAGGTGATACATGCAAAATTTGGAGAAAGTGTTAAAAATGATCTATCAAATTCATCAGCTTCTACAACTGAAACCTCATCGCCATTCAAAATTAAATTAGAATTATAATTTTCACTTATACCACCTAAAAACGCGGTCAATTTCACATCGCTTTGATATAATAAATGTCCTAGAATGCTTGTTGTTGTTGTTTTACCATGTGTCCCTGCAACTGCTAAGCAAAACGTTTGTTCCGTTATCAAACCTAGAATTTGAGAACGCTTCATCACATGATACCCTTTGGACACAAAGTAATTCAATCCTTCATGATTTTTTGGAATTGCAGGGGTGTAAATTACCAATGTATTTTCAATATGCTTAAAAGGCGCTTCTATGAGTGTTACATTATCTTCAAAATGAATTGAAATACCTAAAGCACCAAGGCTATCTGTAATCTCAGATGGTGTTTTATCATAGCCCGACACATGTTTTCCAATAGATTTAAAATAGCGCGCTAAAGCACTCATACCGATACCACCGATGCCTATAAAAAACACATTATGTATAGTATTTAAATTCATTGATTTAACAATATTTCTACTTCATCCACTATATCCTTTGTGGCGTTTACTAGTGCTAATTTTTTAATATTATTCCCTAGCTCCTTTTGTTTTTCTTGTGAAGCTATTAATTGCGAAAACTTATTCTCAAAATCGGCATCTAAATCTTCCTCTTGAATAACCATAGCCGATTTTTTGTTGACAATAGCCATGGCATTTTTTGTTTGGTGGTCTTCAGCCACATTAGGAGAGGGTATAAATATTACCGGTTTACCCACAATACATAATTCTGAAACGGAGCTTGCACCAGCTCTCGATATTATAATATCTGCTGCTGCATAAGCAAAATCCATCTTATTCAAAAACTCATATACCTGAACATTTTTAGAGTTGCCATACAATTTATATTGCTGATAATAAAGTTTACCACATTGCCATATAACTTCTACATTTTGAGTATCTAAAAAATCCAGTTCCTTTTCTATCAACTGATTGATACGTCTTGAACCCAAACTTCCGCCTAAAACCAGTAATGTATATTTTCCATGTTTAAGTCGAAAGTGATTTTTAGCATCTACTGTTTTCCCTTCAATACTTAACAAATCTTGGCGTACAGGATTTCCAGTAATTTTAATTTTTTCTTTTGGAAAAAATCGCTCTAACCCTTCATATGCCACACATATTTTTTGTGCTTTTTTTGACAGTATTTTATTTGTAATTCCTGGGTAAGAATTTTGTTCTTGTATTAAAGTTGGAATTTTATTTGATGCTGCCATTTGCAATAATGGCCCACTTGCAAATCCCCCTGTTCCAATGGCAACATCTGGATTAAATGACTTTATAATGTTTCGTGCTTTCCAAAGACTACTTACTACTTTAAACGGAAAAATTAAATTCTTTAGTGTTAACTTTCTTTGAATTCCCGAAATCCATAAGCCTTTAATCTTATACCCAGCCTGTGGCACCTTCTCCATTTCCATTCTATCTTTTGCTCCAACAAACAAAAACTCAGCTTCTGGATATCTTGATTTTAATTCGTTTGCAATAGCAATAGCTGGATAAATATGACCTCCTGTGCCACCTCCAGATAAAATAATTTTATATTGCTTATTACTTGACATTCTATATGGTTTCTGAAAGTATCTCTAGTGGATTATCTTCGTTTATTTCTTGCTCTTTTATTTCTTCTCGTCGTGCACTAACACTTAGTATAATACCAATTGCAAGACAAGTCATCCAAATGGATGTACCTCCACTACTAATTAAAGGCAATGTTTGACCAGTTACTGGAAATAATTCTACCGCAACAGCCATATTTATTAAAGCCTGAAAAATTATGGGTAAGCCAACTCCTAAAACCAAGAGCTTTCCAAAAATAGTATCTGATTTCTGCGCCACAATAACTACTCTAAATAGTAACCATAAATACAATAGCATAATAAAGAACCCACCTATCAACCCATATTCTTCAATGATAATTGCAAAAATAAAATCGGAAGACGATTGAGGTAAAAAGTTCTTTTGAATGCTCTTACCTGGACCAACACCTTTAATTTTTCCTGATGCTATTGCTATTTTAGCCTTTTCAATTTGATAATCAGCTTCAGTATCTTCCCCGTTCCAGTAATTCTTAATTCTATTTTCCCACGTGGTAACTTTGTTATTCAAAGGCCCATCAGTCATTTTAGCAACTAATACAAAAAAAGTTAATCCAACTAATCCAGACCCCAATATTATTGCTAAATATTTCACAGGATAACCTCCTAAAAACACCAACACCAATACCATAGTAAATATGATAGCTGTTGTAGAAAAATTAGAAGGTAAAATTAACGCTAACACCAAAAACACTGGCACCCACAATGGTAAAATAGACGACTTGAATGCTATTACCTTATCCTTCATTTTAGACAAATACCTAGCCACATACACCATCAAAACTACTGAAGCTAGTGTTGATGGTTGGAAGGACATTCCTCCAAATTTTATCCACCTACTTGCACTTGCGCCTCCAATAGTTTCGCCCTGTAATATCGTAATAGCAAGTAATACTAAAACTACAGGAATCATAATCAATGATAAACCTCTGAAATAACGATAAGGAATTTTATGCACAACATACATTATAGAAAACCCAAGCAATAAGTGTACAAAATGCTTAATAAAAAAGGTAAACGTATTACTTCCGCCACCACGATACGCCAAATTACTCGCAGCACTGTAGACTGGTAAAAACGATAAAATAGCCAATAGTGCCGCTATTGCCCATATTAACCGATCTCCTTTTATATTTTTAAATATATGCTGCACGCTACGTATTGATTTTCTTTATAGGTTTCTTACCGAATCTTTAAATTGACGCCCTCTATCTTCGTAGTTTTCAAACAAATCAAAACTTGCACATGCTGGAGATAATAATACATTATCACCTGCTTCAGCAATCTTATATGCAATTTTTACCGCTTCGCTCATAAATTGAGTTTCAATGATAATATCTACCATATTTCCAAAAGCATCCATCAACTTTTCATTATCAACACCCAAACAAATAATAGCTTTTACTTTTTCGTTTACAAAAGAAAACAACTCACGATAATCATTACCCTTATCCACACCTCCAACAATCCAAACCGTAGGTGCATCCATACTTTCTAATGCAAAATAAGTTGCATTAACGTTTGTAGCTTTAGAATCGTTAATGTATTGCACTTTATTAATTTTAAGCACTTGCTCCAAACGATGTTCTACACCTTGAAAATTCTCCAAACTTTCACGTATGGTTTGTTTTCTAATCTTAAGTAAGTGTGCTACAGTAGCTGCAGCCATTGCATTTTTAATATTGTGTTTCCCTTCTAAGGTTAAGTTGGTTGTTGGCATAATAAATTTATCGTTTTCTATAGTTATTATTAGTTTGTTATTTTCAAAATATGCTCCATTTTCAATTTTTTTTTCTAATGAAAATGGTAATAATGTCGATTGAACTGGGTTGTTTTTTAAGTGATTTATTATAACTTCATCATCAGCATCATAAATCAAATAATCATCACTAGTTTGATTCATAGCTATCCTGAATTTAGCATTCACATAATTCTCAAATTGATAATTATATCTGTCTAAATGGTCAGGTGTGATATTGGTAATTACAGCTATTTTAGGTTTAAAATCTATAATATCATCTAGTTGAAAACTGCTAATTTCTAGCACATAGTTCTCGTAATCTTTCTCAAGGAGTTGATTTGCAAAACTATCACCAATATTACCAGCTAAACCCACATTCAATTCATCTTTCAATAGATGATGCGTTAATGTAGCTGTAGTAGTTTTCCCATTGCTTCCCGTAATACCAACTAGTGTCGCAGGAGTGAATTTCGATGTAAACTCAATCTCTGAAACTATCAAAATCTTGTGCGCTCTAATTTTTTTAATTAACGCTATAGTTTCAGGAATTCCAGGGCTTTTCATCACTACATCAGCGTTCAGTATTTTAGCTTCAGTATGCTGCTCATCTTCCCATTCAATCTCATTATGTATAAGAACTTTTTTATATGATGCTTTTATTTTTCCTTTATCAGAAACAAAAACATCATATCCTTTAGCTTTTCCTAAGAGTGCTGTACCTACACCACTTTCTCCTCCTCCTAAAATCACCAGCCTTTTCATGCTATCTAATTTTCAATGTTACTATTGAAATGATAGCGAGTAGGATACCCACAATCCAAAATCTTGTAACAATTTTGCTCTCGTGATATCCTAATTTTTGATAATGATGATGCAAAGGAGACATTTTGAAAATGCGCCGTCCTTCACCGTATTTCTTTTTTGTGTATTTAAACCAACTCACCTGCATGACTACAGATAAATTTTCAGCAAGAAAAATTCCACACAATACAGGAATCAACCATTCTTTTCTAACAGCAATGGCTATAACCGCTATAATACCACCAATTGTTAAGCTCCCCGTATCTCCCATAAATACCTGAGCAGGAAACGTATTGTACCATAAAAACCCAATTAGAGCGCCCACAAAAGCAGCTATATAAATCGTAATTTCTTCTACTCTGGGGATGTACATAATATTGAGGTAATCTGAAAAAACGATATTACCAGAAACCCAAGCAAAAATCCCTAAAGTCAATACTATTATTGCAGAAGTCCCTGCTGCTAGGCCATCTATACCATCAGTAAGGTTTGCTCCATTTGATACAGCAGTTATTATAAATATTGAGACTAAAACAAAGATTACCCAAGCATAATCGGCTAAATCTTCACTTATCCATGTAATAAGATTAGCATAATCAAACTCGTTGTTTTTCACGAATGGTATTGTGGTTTTAGTAGACTGATGCTCTTTTCCAAACAGCTGACTTACAGGTAAATTCGGGTTCTTTTCTAATAAAACTTGCTGTTCTACTTCTGGGAGTTGCTCTTTTATGGTAACACCATCATTAAGATACAACGTCAATCCTACAATAAGCCCTAAGCCAATTTGCCCCAGCACTTTAAAACGCCCTTTTAATCCTTCTTTATCATTTTTAAATTTTTTGATATAATCATCTAGAAACCCAATTATACCCATCCAAACTGTGGTTACTATCAATAATATGATGTATACATTCTCTAATTTTGCTAATAGAAATACAGGGATTAACGTTGCTAAAATGATAATAATACCTCCCATAGTTGGCGTACCTGCCTTTTCTGCTTGACCAGCAAGACCCAAATCTCTAATGGTTTCCCCCATTTGCTTCTTCTGTAAAAAACGGATAATACGTTTTCCATAAATTGTTGAAATCAACAATGACAGAATCATTGCCAAGGCACCTCTAAAGGTTAAAAAACCAAAAAGCGATGCTCCAGGAAACTGAAACTCTTTTTCTAAATATTCAAATAGGTAGTATAACATCTATCTTTATTTGAGATTCTTACACTTAAACAAGTTCAGTGTCTGAATGGTATTTACTTTTGCAACTGTTTTAATAATTCTTGAACGGTTTTAAAATCATCAAAATCAAATCGTTCTCCTTTAATTTCTTGATACGTCTCATGTCCTTTTCCAGCAATTACAATGATATCATTCGCTTCTGCTAACTGACAAGCAGTTTTAATCGCTTGTTTTCTATCAACAATGGACAATGTTTTTTTAAAGTTTTGAGGCTCTACACCTTTTTCCATATCCTCGATAATAGCTTCTGGAACTTCACTTCTTGGATTATCACTTGTAAAAATCACTTTAGTGCTCAATTCTGAAGCTATATGTGCCATTTTAGGTCGCTTTGTTTTATCGCGATCACCTCCACAACCCACTACTGTGATTAATGCTTCGTTTTTAGTTCGAATGCTGTTAATAGTTTCTAATACATTTTTTAATGCATCAGGTGTATGCGCATAGTCAACAATAGCTGTAATTTTTTCATCAGAAACTAAATATTGAAAGCGCCCGCTAACGCTTTGCAACTCACTAATCAATCTTAAAATTTCAACTTTCTCTAGACCTAACAATTCTGCTGTTGCATAAATTGCTAAAACATTGTAGGCGTTAAAATTTCCGATAAGACGTGTCCATACTTCACTTCCATCAATAGAAAGTAATAAACCACTAAACTCATTTTCTAAAATTTGGGCCTTATAATCTGAATACCCCTTAAGCGCATACGTATATTTTTTTGCTGCTGTATTTTGCAACATCACTAATCCGTTCTTATCATCAGTATTAGATAGTGCAAATGCATGCTTTCCTAAACCATCAAAAAATGATTTTTTAACATCACGATATTCAGCAAACGTCTTGTGATAATCTAAATGATCATGTGATAAATTTGTAAATACACCACCTTCAAATCGTAATCCTTCAGCTCTACTTTGATGAATACCATGAGAACTTACTTCCATGAAACAGAATTCTACACCTGCTTCATTCATCATCTTCAAATACTTATTAATAGTAATTGAATCTGGTGTTGTATGCGTTGCTTTATATTCGACATCATCAACCAAAATTTTCACTGTTGAAAGCAACCCTACTTTGTACCCTGCATTTTTAAACAACTGATATAACAATGTGGTAACTGTTGTTTTACCATTAGTCCCTGTCACACCAACAAGCTTCAAATTATCCGATGGGGAGTCGAAATAATTTGAAGCCATTATTGCTAGTGCTTTGTTTGAGCTATTAACCTCTATATAAGTTATACCATCAATTAAATCAGTAGGCAAAGTTTCACATATTATAGCTTTTGCACCTTGTTTTATAGCGACATCTATATAGTTATGACCATCTGTTAGTGTGCCTTTAATAGCGACAAACACATCGTTTTCTACTATATTTCTTGAATCAAAATCAATAGCATTTACAGAAATATTTGTACTCCCAACAACAGCATTAATATTAACCTTATACAATATGTCTTTTAGTATACTCACGAAATTTCTAAAACAATATTTTGATTCTTTTTCACTTTTTGCCCCTTGGCAACTGACTGCTTTTTCACCAGACCAGCGCCTTTAAAACTCACCTTTAACCCCATATTTTCAAGTAACGCTACAGCATCCATAGCAGGTAATCCAACTACATTAGGCATTATGGTTTTGTAAGTTTGCGCTGTATTGTAATAGTTTTCAAATTGCTGTTCAACGGCAGCATGTTTCACTTCTAAGGATTCTACTTCTTCTATAAGAGGCGTATCTGTAAATATTTTTTGTGCTATACTTTTAAAAACAGGACCCGAAACGTCAGCACCATAATAACCAACTTCTTTATCTGGTTCATGAATCACTACAATACACGAGTATTTAGGGTTTTCAGCAGGAAAAAAGCCTGCAAACGAAGAAATGTAATTCAGCTTTTCTTTATCTCTATAGTCTTTTTGACAAGTACCTGTTTTTCCGGCCATAGAAAAGGTTTTAGAATATAACCTATGCCCTGTACCATGTTTCTTCTCTACTACATTTTTTAATAACTGCTGAAGTTTACCAATAGTTTCCTTCGAGCAAATTTGTTTATTAATCACTTCCTTCTCAAACGGCTCGATGGTTTTATCAAACTCTTTAACCTCTCTTAAAAATCGAGGCTTCACCATCACACCATCATTCGCCACTGCATTGTAAAATGTTAATGTTTGCAAAGGCGTAAAAGACACACCATACCCAAAAGCCATCCAAGGCAGAGCAATACCACTCCAACGTTTATTTTTTATTCTTGGGTCTGGGATGATAGCCCTTCCCTCTCCAATAATTGGTAAATTCAGGCTATCATTCAAGTTCATATTATATAACCTATCTACAAATTTTTCAGGTTTATCCTTGTAAGCATCATATATCGCACGTACAATTCCAGTATTAGAAGAAACTTCAAACGCTTTTGAAATTGATATTTCACCATAGCCTCTATGATTAGAATCTTCAACAGGTTTACCATAAAAAACAATTCTACCATTATTAGTATCAACAATATCACTTGTATCTATAACTTTATCTTCAAAACCAGCAGCCAGCGCCATCAGCTTAAATGTAGAACCAGGTTCATGTGTTTCCCAAACCGCATAATTCCTACGTTCGTAATAGTTCCCTTCTGTATTTCGCCCCAAATTAACAATAGCTCTTATTTCACCTGTTTCGACCTCCATAACCACAGCACAACCATGATCTGCCTTATACTTTTCTAACTGATTCAACAACGCATGATGTGCTATATCCTGAATATTAACATCTATTGTCGTGTAAACATCTAGACCATCCTGAGGTTCAATTTTAGTATTGTCACTTATTGGTTTCCATTGATTCTTCCCTATCTGCTGTTTTGCATGTTTCCCATCTTTTCCCCTTAAATACTTCACTCCAAAAGCACCATCTATTCCCGGACGTGTCACATTTCCTTGCTCATCAATACGTTCATACCCAATGGTACGCTGCGCAATACCACCCATTGGATGCTCTCGTTTTGTATTTTGCTCTACAATTAAGCCACCTTTAAACGGACTCATCTTCAGCAAAGGAAAGGTTCGCATTCTCATATATTCAGAATACCCCATATTTTTAGCCAACAGAAAATATCTGTTTTTATTAGCTCTAGCCTTTCTAATCAAGCTTTGGTATTGAGATGATGTTTTTTTACCAGGAAACTTTGCTAAAGAATCACAAAGCGACTTTATGTTATCTTCAAAAATTGAAGTGTTTGGTGTTAAAGCATCAAAACGGATATCATATTTAGGGATTGAAGTCGCCAATAAATTCCCGTTAACCGAATACACATTACCACGATTAGCAGGAATCACAAAGTCTTTTACAATGCGCTCCTCTGCTTTGGCACGATACTCATCACCTTGCACAAACTGAATATTACCCAACTTCACCATAACAGCAATACCAAAAAGGAACATGCATACAGCTATGAAATACAATCGGTTTAATATGTGCTTTTCGCTTACTGCCAAAGTTTTAATTTTGTGTTTTTACTTTTATCTTTTTAGGCGGAATTACAGAAGGCGCCAACCCTTTTTCTTTCATTTTTGCCACCACCGCAGATTCCATTTTCAATTTCATCAATCTAGATCGCCCATCCACAAATGCAGATCGCATTTCTTTTACCTCATTTTCCAATCTTGCAATCTCATGTACTTTTTCATCCGCACTGTGCGAGCTCGCAATCATTACAATAGCCAGAACCGAAATAAAAATGATGATGCGCCAGTTTTTAAACGAATCGTCACTTACCAGAAATGTTCCTTTTAAAATGTTATAGATGTTTTTCTTCATCTTTTTATCACAAATTCAGCTAGTTCTATTTTATATTTTGGGCGTTCCCCTTTCGGATCAGGCTTTCACTACTCAATCCCTCCTTCGTCGGGGATTTCAAACATGCCGTTCAATCCCTAACGCGGGTCTATCAGCCAAAAACAGCATCTACTAAAGCTTCTCTGCTATTCTTAATTTTGCACTTCTAGCCCTACTATTCAGCTTAATCTCATCTTGTGTTGGCACTATTAAACCATTCACTTTTTTCAATGGCACTTCAAAGTTTCCAAACATATCCCGCTCTGGCTCCCCTTCAAACAATCCATTTCTTATAAAGCGCTTTACCAATCTATCTTCCAGAGAGTGATAGGATATAAAACTCAAACGCCCGCCTTGTTTCAAAATTTCTGGTGTTTGCTGCAAAAACTCCTTTAACGCCTCTATTTCTTGATTCACCTCAATACGTATAGCTTGATATATTTGTGCCAAAATTTTATTCTCATGGCGTGGTGACAAAAACTTTCGCAACACCTTTTTCAACTGATCACTAGTTACAATCAGTTCATTTTGCCTTTCAGCAACAATCATTCTTGCCATAGCTGGTGCCGACCTTAACTCTCCATATTCTAGCAAAACTTGCTTAAGACGGTTCTCTTCATACTCATTTACCACATGATAAGCAGACAATTCATTTTGTTGATTCATCCTCATATCTAGTTTCGCTTCAAACCTGGTAGAAAATCCTCGTTCCGCAACATCAAACTGATGAGAAGACACCCCAAAATCTGCTAAAACCCCATCAACCTCTTTTACACCGTGAAATCTCAAAAACCGTTTTACATATCTAAAATTTTCATTTATCAACGTAAATCTCTTATCATCTATACTATTTGCTAAAGCATCAAGATCTTGATCGAAAGCCAAAAGCCTTCCATTCTCTCCTAGCTTACTTAGAATTTCCCGACTGTGACCACCACCACCAAAAGTGACATCTACATAAACACCATCAGGTTTTACATCCAAACCATCAACGGTTTCTTTTAATAAAACTGGATTATGATACATCGTCACTATCGTCTTGCCCCATTACTTCTTCAGCTAAATCAGCAAAATCCAGAGCAGCATCGTCAATAGATTGCTCATATAAGTCCTTATCCCATATTTCGATAATATTTATCGAAGGCGAGATTACAATGTCTTTTGAAATATTAGCGAATACTGTTAAATCCTTTGGAATCAACAATCTACCATTTCCATCTACCTCAATAATTCTCGCACCAGCACTAAATCTTCTGATGAAATCGTTATTCTTTTTCTTAAATCTGTTCAGCTTGTTCATTTTTTGCATCAGTAACTGCCATTCAGCCATTGGATACAATTCCAAACATTTTTGAAACACAGAACGTCTCAACACAAATCCATCATCCAAAATAGGCATCAACTGCTTTTTCATACCAGCAGGGATCATCATACGTCCCTTGGCGTCAACTTTACAATTGTATGTTCCTATTAATGAATGCACTATAACCGATTCAGATTTTGGTGTTTAAGTTTCAAATATATCAAAATTTACCACCATTTACCACTTTCTACCACTTTTGTTAATAATTTTTCAAATCATTGCGGTTTTAATCCGATTTATAAGACATCTAAAGGGCCTTTCACTTTAATTATCAATGAATTAAAAAGTGGAGAAGCAACTTATGAACCGCTGTTAACAACAGCGATTTTTAATAGGCATCTTTTAGGCAGAATTAAAACTCTCGAAATATGAATGATTTAACTATATTTGTTTTTAACGAATCGGATGAAGAAAAAGTTAATGGGGAATAGCTTACGAAAAGAAAAAAACTACAGTTATATAGAAGTTGGTGAAGGTACACCTATTGTAGTTTTACATGGTTTGATGGGTGGCTTGAGTAATTTTGAAGCTGTAAAACATTTTTTTAGTCATAAAGGCTATAAAGTTATAATTCCAGAATTACCAATTTACACCATGTCTCTCTTAAAGACTAACGTGAAAAGTTTTGCAAAATATTTACATGACTTTATAGAATTTAAAGGGCTTAAAGAAGTCATTCTACTTGGTAACTCCTTAGGTGGACATATTGGATTGTATCACACAAAATTATATCCTGAAAAAGTAAAAGGTTTGATAATAACTGGGAGTTCTGGACTTTATGAAAGTGCTATGGGTAGTGGATACACTAAGCGAAGTGACTATGAAGTGATTAAAAAGAAAGCACAAGATGTGTTTTACGACCCTGAAGTGGCCACCAAAGACATTGTAGATGAAGTTTATGCTACTGTAAATGACCGCAATAAATTAGTTAAAACCCTAGCCATTGCTAAAAGTGCTATACGCCATAATATGGCAAAGGACTTACCTAAAATGGACACACCAACTTGTATAATTTGGGGTAAAAATGATAATGTTACACCACCTGAAGTTGCTGAAGAATTCCATGAATTGTTACCAGATTCTGATTTGTATTGGATTGATAAATGTGGACACGCTGCAATGATGGAACATCCTGATGAATTTAATAAAATTTTGGATGCGTGGTTAACTAAACGTGAGTTTTAAAATTCCGAATAAAAAAACTAATAAGTTCTAAATAAGAGATTCTCGCCTCCGTGGGAATGAAAAAACGATGAAAATTAAATCTGCTGAATTTGTTGTTAGTAATTCTGATGTAGATAAATGCCCAAAAAGCAGTTTACCAGAGTATGCTTTTATTGGCAGAAGTAATGTTGGAAAATCTTCTTTAATCAACATGCTTACTGGACGAAAAAATCTAGCAAAAACATCAGGCAAACCAGGAAAAACTCAGTTAATTAATCATTTTCTAATTAATAAAAACTGGCATCTCGTAGATTTGCCAGGGTATGGATATGCTCGGGTTTCTAAAAGCTCTAAAAAAACATTTCAAAAATTTATTACTCAATATTTTAGCTACCGAGAGCAATTAGTTACCGCTTTTGTATTAGTCGATATTCGTCACAAACCTCAACCTATAGATTTAGAGTTTATGAATTGGCTAGGAGAACATAATATTCCATTTTCAATTATCTTCACAAAAGCAGACAAATTAAAGCCAAAAGCTATTGAAAATCATGTTACTGATTACAAAATAGTAATGCTTGAGTTTTGGGAGGAAATGCCAAATTATTTCATTACATCATCGTCAAAGTCAATAGGTAAAGATGATGTTTTAGCTTATATAGCAGAACTAAATGTTCAAGTTTAGGACTTTATAACAATTTATTGGTGTTTCACCTGCTTTTTTAGAATTCATTTTTTAAAAAAAATATTTTTATACTGCAAAAAATTCAAACAGATGTATAGGTACACTCTAGTATTTTCCTTTATCTTATTCTTTGTTTTTAGCATAGATTGTTTAGGGCAAAATCAACATACAAGTTGTAGTTCGAATAGATATGTAACCGATTTTTTTTCAACAGTTATATCAACGAAAAATGTATTGTTTGGAAACAATACTACTGTTCAAGGAAATAATACTGATTTATTCATGGATATCTACGAACCTAATAATGACTCAGCCTCTACAAGACCAGTAATTTTACTTGCTTTTGGAGGCTCTTTTGTAACAGGAACACGAGGAGAAATGGAGGGCTTATGCTCCTTTTTCGCTCAACGAGGTTTTGTTACGGTAGCTATAGACTATAGGTTATATGATGGCCCTGTATTTCCGTTTCCTGAAGAAAGTGAAATAGTAGACCAAATCATAAAAAGTGTTTCGGACATGAGAGCTGCAGTTCGATTTCTTAAAGAAGATGCAGCTTCATCTAACACATATAAAATAGACCCTGATCAAATTTTTGTTGGAGGTATTTCAGCTGGCGCCATTGTAGCAAATCATGTAGCTTTTATAGATTCTGATGACACGTTGAGTACAGTTATTAGTACAGCTATATCTAATAATGGAGGAATTGAGGGTAACAGTAGCACTAACCTTCTGTTTGATTCAAGTGTTAATGGGGTAATCAACTTCTCTGGAGCCATCCTTGATACCAATTTAATAGACAGCAACGACCCACCAATATTTTCTGCTCATGACATTAATGACACAGTAGTACCATACGGAAATGGGTTTCTCACATTTTTTGGCTCCAATATTATTAACGCTAGTGGCAGCAGCTCAATACATTTAAAGGCTACTTCTGAAGCCATCGAAAACACATTAATAGCTATTAACAGTAATTCACATGTAAGTTATTTAAATGATATAACTGCTTCAAACAATGTATTAAATGAGTGCACTATTTTTTTTAATAACATTTTATGTCCAACAACTTTAGACAATTCATCTATTGACTATAGTTTAGATACCGTCAATTTACACCTTAATTCTACACAAACTGAATTAAATGTATCCAATATAAAAGAGTACAAACTATCCTTTAAAATCTTTAGTATTTCTGGAAGCTTAGTTTACTCAAGTGCTCCAACAAGGACAAACAAAATTACATTAGATTTCAACTATCCTTCGGGAATCTATGTTGTTAAAATATCTGATGAAATTAATCACTTGAATAAAAACGTAAAACTTGTTAAACATTAACTTTTTACATCCAAGGCATCTCTTAAGGCATTACCAATCAGCATAAACGCCATTACCAAACTCATAATACAAAGTCCTGGTATCATAGCTAGATAGGGTTTCCCCAGAATAATATAATTGTAATGATCTTTAATCATTGCACCCCAACTTGCCATTGGTGGTTGCGCTCCTATTCCCAAAAAACTAAGTCCGCTTTCTATTAAAATAGCTGCTGCGAAATTTGCTGCAGAAATAACAATAACCGGCGCCATTATATTTGGGAGAATATGCTTCGTAATAATTCTGAAATCGTTATAACCCAAAGCTCTTGCTGCTGTAACATATTGCATTTCTTTTGTGCTAATTATCTGGCCACGCACTACACGCGCCACCTCTACCCACATGGTTAATCCTACCGCAATAAACACTTGCCAAAACCCTTTTCCTAAGGCTAAGGTTATGGCTATCACCAAAAGCAATGTAGGGATAGACCATGTAACGTTTATAATCCACATAATAGCTGCATCTACTTTTCCTCCAAAATAACCGGCTAAACTTCCCATTAGAATTCCAATGACTAATGAAATAAAAACTGCCACAAAACCAATAAAAAATGAAATCCTAGCACCTACTAAAACACGACTTAACAAATCACGTCCGTATTTGTCAGTCCCAAAAACAAAACTTTTCTCTTTTATAAAGTCTTTAATATCTGTACTATAAAAACTAGATAATGGTATCGATTTTTCAACACCTTCTAATCCGTCTGAAGCATACTCGGTATAATTCAAGTTTTTAGTATCTAAACTGTAACTGGAAATCGGGACTTCAGTATCGGTATTTTTAATTCCAAAAAATATTTTTCCAAAAGCTGTTTGTTTATTTTTTACTTTGGATGGTATGGTGAGCATCTCAACCTTAAACCCGGGGGCTTTAGAGTGAATCGACAAATGCATTTGGTTAGCATACTGAGAATTATCAGGAGCAAAAACATAGGCAAAAATCGACACCAATCCTACAAAAACTATAAAACCGAAACTGAAAACGCCCCAAAAGTTCTTTTTAAACTTTTGGAGCGCTAATTTTTTTAGTGAGTTTGAAATATTACTCATGAAGCCTTAGTCTTTTACCTTAGCAACCTTTTTAATACTATAAGCCATTTTTAAATCTTCGAGCACGTTTACTGCTTCTTCAACATAAACATCCTTACTTAGACTCTTATACCATCTCTCACGTTTCTCTTGCAAATTGGTAGTATCACTTGCGAACAATTGCTTTTCAAAATTTGTAGGTGAAAAGGTTAAATTTGTTTTATAACTTGAAATTGGATCGAAACGTTTAGCTTCTTCTTCATTCAATTCTATTTGTTTTTTATACGATTCGTAGTTTAAAGAAAATTCTGTTTCATCAATTTGACGCTTTACCCATCTAGCGTTTTCCTCTATTAACTTCAACTGATTATTACTACTCATACGTTCTTTACTCTTGCTTATAGCTTTATCATAATCAAAATAATTATCCCAAGTTTGATATTCAGCAGGATCAATTTCATCATATGGTAACGGATTTTCTTTTTCTTTCTCGCCTACTTCAATAAAACTAAAACGCCCTGGAACTTGCACATCACTCTTAACACCCTCTAACTGAACCGAGCCTCCATTAATTCTATAATATTTTTGGGTTGTAAAAGCTAATGCGCCTAAGTCTCCTCCTGTATTATTTCTAACCATACTATTAAGAGGGTAAACATTTTGCACAGTTCCTTTACCATAAGTTTGTTTGCTACCAATTACAATAGCACGCTTATAATCTTGCATTGCTGCAGCCATAATTTCAGAAGCAGAAGCAGATAATTCATTAACCAAAATCACTAATGGACCATCCCAAGCTATAGATTGATCTCTATCTCGAAGTACTTCTTTTGGAGCTCCTGTAGAACGTACTTGCACCACTGGACCTTCTTTTATGAAAAGACCTGCCATATCAACGACTGCTGGCAACGACCCTCCTCCATTATTTCTTAAATCCAAAATTAAGCCCTCCATTCCTTCTGCTTTTAAACGCTCAATTTCCTTACGAACATCAATAGCAGCATTCAAGTTTTTATAATCTTCAAAATCTACATAAAAACGAGGTAAATTGATAATACCATACTTTTTATTATCCTTTTCAACTATTGATGCCTTGGCATAAGTTTCTCCTAATTCTACTACATCCCTTACTAAAGTCACATCTTCTATAGTACCATCTACTTTCTTAATCGTCAAAGTTACTTTGGTACCCTTTGGTCCTTTAATATATTTAATAGCATCACCAATACGCATACCAACTATATCAATTCCAACCTCCTCATCTTCTTGCTTTACTTTCAAAATAACATCCTCAACTTCAAGCAATTGACTTCTCCATGCTGGACCACCAGAAATTAATTCCACAATTTTGATATAATCCATGCTTTTCGTCAATCTAGCGCCAATACCTTCTAACTTTCCAGACATTTGCGTATCAAAACCTTCTTTATCTCTAGGCGCCAAATAGTAGGTATGTGGATCAAACTCTTCAACAATAGCATTTACATACATTGAAAACCATTCTTCTCGGGTTAGGTCATCAAGATTATCATAAAAATATATATTTATAGACCTTAGTGCCGCCTCCCGGGCTTCTTTTTCAATTTCAGTATCGGTTTTCATTACATATTCAGAATCTTTTGCTTTGGCCTGTTTTTCCTGTTGTTTAAGATCATCATAGTTTGATATAGTAGAAAACTTTAATTGTTTTCTCCAACGCTCTTTCATCTCCTTTTTGTTACTAACAAAATCAATCTTGTCATAATCTGTATCAAAAACTTCATCAATAGAATAGTCAAAAGGTTGAGATAACACATCTTTATATATGTTTTTTGTTTCCTCAATACGCTCCATCATTCGATTATGTACCACATTAAAAAATGTAATATCAAATGCCTTTAATTGATCATCTAAATCTGTTTTGTACTTCTCAAATTCTTTGTAATCTGATTTGTAGAAATAACGTTTCCCTGGATCGACACGCTCGATGTAATCATTAAATAATTCCTCAGAAAATTTATCATTCATCTTTATAGGATCAAAATGCCAGTTTTGTAATACATAAGTTATTACTTGTATTAACAATTTATCCTTATCAGTATCGTCAAATGTTTTTGAAGTAAAGCTGCATGAAGCAAACGCCAATAACAACACTAACAGTAAAACCTTATAATTCTTTTTCATCATATCTTTCATATTCTTAAATAAAAGCCTTTTAATTCATTTATCAATTCACTAAAATACTGAAAAAACCGTGCCATTGAACGGACATCCCCCTAATTTTTTGTTAAAGCAAACAAAACAAGACTTTACATAAGAAATTATGTATTTTAGCAGTGCTTAAAATTAAGCTGATTTTATGTTGAAGAAACCTTTGATTTTAGTTACAAATGACGATGGTATTACTGCCCAAGGTATACGTACCCTAATTGACGTGATGCTGACCATTGGTGATGTTGTAGTAGTAGCTCCAGACAGTCCTCAAAGCGCGAAAGGACATGCTATTACTGTGGATTCTACATTATACGTTGAACAAATTGAAGTGCCAAACGCAACACATTTAGAATACACATGTTCTGGCACACCGGCAGATTGTGTAAAATTGGCAGTTCGTGAAATTCTTGACAGGCGTCCTGACATATGCGTATCTGGGATTAATCACGGCTCAAACTCTTCAATAAATGTTATTTATTCTGGAACCATGAGTGCAGCTATTGAAGCGGGTATTGAAGGTATTCCTGCAATTGGTTTTTCTTTACTAAATTATAAATGGAGCGCAAAATTTGATGCTTGCAAAACTTTTGTAAAAACCATTACAGAAAATGTATTGCAACATGGATTAAAGCAAGGAGTTGTATTAAATGTTAACATACCCGATATTCCTCAATCTGCTATTAAAGGCATAAAAATTTGTAGACAAGCACGCGCTAATTGGGTGGAAGAATTTGATAAACGTAAGACCCCACAAGGAAGAGATTATTATTGGCTTACCGGAAAGTTCGTGAATTTAGACGGTGGCGAAGATACTGATGAGTGGGCACTAGAAAACAACTATATTTCTATTGTTCCTGTGCAGTTTGATCTCACAGCGCATAGTTTTTTAGACGATTTGAACACTTGGAATTTTAATGATATTGAAAACACATAAATGAAAAAAGAACTTGGAATTGGAATTTTTGTCGGTTTAATAGCCAATGCAATAGGCTTATTTATCACTTCACAACTCTTGGGTGATGGTGATGATTTTATCACAGTAATAAAAGCAGCTTATACAGAAGGTTTTTTAGGCAAACTAATTAGTTTAGGTGCTGTTCTAAACCTAATAGCCTTCTTTATTTTTATTAAGAAAAAACAAGATTATAGAGCTAGAGGTGTTTTATTAATCACCGTGTTTATAGCTGTGTTTACGTTTGTGATAAAATTATTTTAATTAAATTTTGAAATAGTAAATAGAACGTGACTGCGTTCAACCCATTATAAAAATGAAATATTACATTCTTGCTGGAGAAGCTTCCGGAGACTTACATGGCTCAAATTTAATGAAAGCATTGTTGCATGTTGATGCAGGTGCTGATATTAGATTTTGGGGCGGTGATTTAATGCAAGAAGCTGGTGGTGTTTTAGTAAAACACTATAAAGAACGTGCTTTTATGGGGTTTACTGAAGTATTGCTAAACCTTCGTAAAATCTTCAAACTTATTTCGTTTTGTAAAAGTGATATTGCAAATTTCAATCCCGATGTGGTAATTTTTATTGACAACTCTGGGTTTAATTTACGTATAGCAAAATGGGCAAAAACTCAAGGTTTCAAGACCAATTACTATATTTCCCCGCAGGTTTGGGCATCTAGAGCCAGCAGAGTAAAAGCTATAAAACGTGATATTGACAACATGTTTGTAATCTTACCATTTGTAAAACCATTTTACAAAAAGTATGACTACAATGTAGAATTTGTAGGTCATCCTTTAATTGATGCGATTGCAAACAGAATTCAGGTTAATCCTAAGACATTTAGAGAAACCCACAATCTTAACGATAAACCTATAATTGCATTACTTCCTGGAAGTAGAAAACAAGAGATTACCAAAATGCTTTCAGTGATGCTAAGTATGATACCTGATTTTCCAAATTACCAATTTGTGATAGCTGGTGCACCAAGTCAAGATTTTGAATTTTATCAGACTTTTATAAAGCATAATAACGTTAGTTTTATTGCCAATAAAACATATGATTTATTGAGTGTTTCCTATGCGGCATTGGTAACTTCGGGCACAGCTACTCTAGAAACTGCATTGTTTAAAGTTCCGCAAGTAGTTTGCTATAAAGGAAGTGCCATTTCATATCATATTGCAAAACGGATTATCACTTTAAAGTTTATTTCTTTAGTGAATTTAGTTATGGATAAAGAAGTAGTGACGGAATTGATTCAAAATGATTTTAACAAGAAGCGATTAAAAACTGAGTTGGAAAGGGTTTTGAATGACAAAAATCGCAGTATAATGTTTACTGATTATTATGAACTAGAACAAAAACTCGGTGGAAAAGGTGCCAGCGAGAAAACTGCGAAGTTGATTTATGATTACATAAACCAATAATCACCAATTCCTAATAACTTAGAAAGCGGTATGAAAATCAGAAATGCCGATAAAACCCAAACTAATATCTTAGTCAATATATTCACTCTCTTCTCAGTTTCAGGAATGACAATTATTTCCTCATGTTTAAGATTTAAAGTATAATTGCCTAAATTCTGGTCTTCTTTTACTTTAAAACTAATTGACTTTCCCGAAATAAGCCATTGTAAAAAAACAAAAAACACAATAATGAAAATCATTAATAAAAGCCCTAACAAAGAAAAACTCTGAAATGAATACCCGTAATCTCCAAGAATATTTAAACAAATCATTTTAATCTAGCTTTTCTCAAATTTACAATAATTTCACTATTTTTCACAATGCGAAATTTCATCTTTGTTTTAGTAATACTGATAAGTTTTAATTCTTGCAAATCTTCTAAACGTCCCAAAGTAGTAACCAAAAAATCTAAGGTAGAGCAAAGAGATACACCAAAAACTTCTGAAACATCTAATCCGAAAATTAAAAACATCTCTACTTCTTCTCAAATTATAGAGTATTCTAAACAATTTTTAGGAACTCGATACAAATGGGGCGGAACCACAAAAAAAGGAATGGATTGTTCCGGATTAGTACACGAATCCTTTAAAGCATATCAAATTTATCTTCCAAGAATTTCCCGAGATATAGCTAAAAAAGGAAAGAAAATAACCCTTAGAGAAACATTGAAAGGAGATTTATTGTTTTTTAAAACTGGAAAAAACAGAAGGAATTTTATTAATCATGTTGGGCTTGTTGTAGAAATAAAAAATAATGCTATTTATTTTATTCATGCCACAACCTCAAAAGGTGTGATAATTTCTTCATTAAATGAAACCTATTGGAAATCTGCTTTTACAGAAGTGCGTCGAGTACTAGAGTAATTTTAGTAAATTAGGCCTTGATGAAACTGCTTAACTTTACAATAATAAAGCTTACCATATGTCTTATAGTTGGTATTATATTAGGCTATTTTATCGACATCCCTCTATTTACCTCTATTTTATCGACATCCCTTCTTGTTCTATTAACCTTCATCATCTTTCTCGTTAGTAAAAAACAATTTTCTAAAAATATCTGGTTTGGTTTTATTGTTTTTTCAACCATGATCTCCATTGGAATTCTTACTGTAAATCTTCATAATCAAAAGAATTTTTCAAATCACTATTCAAAATATATTTCTGAAGATTTAAACGAATTGCATACCATTACATTTAGAATTCGAGAAGTTTTAAAACCTAGTACTTATTCTGATAAATATGTTATAGATATTTTCAAAATTGATGATCAAAATGTCTCTGGGAAATCAATTATAAATATTTCAAATGATACTATTGTAAGTGATTTAAAAGTTGACGATGTTTTTCTTATAAGAACAGATTTCAAAAATTTAAATGCCCCTTTAAACCCTGGGCAATTTGATTATAAAAGTTACCTTAAAAAAAAGTACATCTATCATCAATTATTTATTGAACCCCATTCTCTTTTAAAACTTGATACTGATAAAACTACGCTTTTTGGAATCGCAAATAGCATTAGAACTCATATTAATACCAAGCTTAAAACTTATAATTTTAAGCCTGATGAATTAGCCATAATAAATGCACTTTTACTCGGACAACGACAGGACATTAGCGAAGAAGTTTACAATAGCTACACCAATGCAGGAGCTATACATATTCTTGCAGTTTCAGGGTTACATGTAGGTATAATTTTAATCATTTTAAGCTTTGTACTTAAACCTCTAGAGCGTTTTAAACACGGCAGGCTTATAAAAACCATCGTATTGGTTGTATTACTTTGGAGTTTCGCAGTAATTGCTGGATTATCTGCCTCAGTCACCAGAGCCGTCACCATGTTTAGTATAGTAGCGAT
Source organism: uncultured Flavobacteriaceae bacterium (assembly GCA_947502975.1). Lineage (GTDB taxonomy): Bacteria > Bacteroidota > Bacteroidia > Flavobacteriales > Flavobacteriaceae > Jejuia. The sequence continues at coordinate 1,063,966 of CANNBV010000001.1, read as the reverse complement.
TGGAATGAATTTAAAAAGACCAACAAACATATATAACACATTGGCCATTTCGATTTTAATTATTCTTCTAATTAAACCTCTATTTATATTTGATGTTGGTTTTCAGTTGAGTTATCTGGCAGTTTTATCTATTGTTACAATAGACCCTTTATTATATAAGTTATGGCAACCCAAAAATTGGCTTTTAGATACATATTGGCATACTTTAACAGTAACTATTGCTGCGCAATTTGGCATTATACCTGTAAGCTTATACTATTTCCATCAATTTCCAGGGCTGTTCTTTATTTCTAATTTAGTTATTATTCCATTGTTAGGTTTTATCCTTGGGCTTGGAATAATAGTTATTGCCCTCGCTGTTTTAAACCTTCTTCCCAATATTCTAGCATCAATCTTTGGATACAGTATTAGTTTAATGAATAATTTTGTGAATTGGGTTTCTCAACAAGAAGCTTTTATATTTCAAGATATTCCTTTTAGTGTGCTATATGTTATAGCTTTTTACGCATTGATAATCGCTGCTTTTAAATGGCTTTTTCGAAAGAATTACACTAATTTAAAATATCTATTAATTGTTATTGGCATTGTACAATGTGTTTTTATTTATACTGAATACGCTAATCCCGAAAAACAATTTATAGTATTTCATAAAAGTAGATATTCACTACTAGGGCATGTTAAAAATGACAAAATTAGGTTTGCTAATGATTTTGATAGCATTACTGCTTCTACCAACACTATTGTCAGAAACTATACTGTCAAGACACATCTAAAAGGTGATGCACAAGATAGTATAGCACCTATTTATATTTTAAACAACAAGAAACTTTTAGTAGTAGATAGTTTGGGGGTTTATAATGTTAATGGTTTTAAAGCAGACTACGTACTTTTAAGGCAATCTCCAAAAGTAAACCTGAACCGTTTAATTGATTCCTTAAAACCTAAACTAATTATTGCAGATGGGAGCAATTACAAATCTTATGTAGAACGTTGGGAAGTCATCTGTAAAAACCGAAAACTTCCTTTTCATCAAACTAGTAAAAAGGGAGCCTTTATTCTTGAGTATTAATTTTAGCCTTTAAATTCAGCTTTAAAAGCCTTGTAATATTTGTTAAAATCTTCTTGAGTTTTAATCTCTTTGTGGTCGTCATTTTTAAACATTTTAAGATATAACTCTAATTGTTTAGGTTGCTGATAACCACGAATAGGAGCAATAACACCAGCGTCCTCATCAAAAAACACTATTGTAGGATATGCACTTACTTGCAAATATCTTGCTAGCTCATGGGCGCTATTTCTCGTTTTTGCGCGCGCCTCATTATAACTTGGATTAGAAAACGTTTTGTCTTTATACTCCACAACATCATTGCCTTCTCCATTAAACTTAACTGCATAATAATTCGCATTCACATATGCTACAACATCGGCATTGTGAAATGTGTTTTTGTCTAACATCTTGCATGGGCCACACCATACGGTGTAGACATCCATCATAATTTTTTTAGGGGTTTTCTTTTGAAGCTCAATGGCTTTTTCTAATGACACCCAATTTATCTCTTGTGCATCTAGACTTAAAAAAGAAATGGTAACTATAAATGTAAATATGAGAGTTATCTTTTTCATAACTAAATTTTCTTTTAATTGATAATACTTTTAGCTGTTTTTAACCATTTTTCTGCTCCTCCTTTTACATAGCCTAAACTTCCTTTATGATTAAGGTTTATCTTTTTACCTTCAGTATTTTCAGGCATAGCGAATACAATGGTGGGATAACCTTTTACTTTGAAAATATTCTGTAATTGATGGTTTTGAATCTGAATATTTTTATCAATCTTTTTTCTCCGTGGAAAATCTAATTCTACCAAAACAACATTATCTTTTGCCCATTCCTTGAAATCAGATGTTAGAAACACTTCTTTTTGAAGTCTTTTACACCAACCGCACCAATCTGAACCCGTAAAAAACATAAGTAATGGTTTGTTTTCACTAACTGAAATTTGAACAGCCGAATTCATATCCGTATGCCAAACTTGATCTTGAGCATTCCCTTTCAGCATCAAAAAGGCACTAATAAAAAGTAGGTATATCGTTTTTTTCATAACTGATTTGTTGCAAATGATATGCCGAACTTACAAAAAAAGCACCTAAACAGGTGCTTTTTGAATATTTTTTAACGGTTTTTTCGATTAACGCACACCGTGCATTAGTTTTTTCAAGACCCTGTTTAATAGTATGGAAATAACTCCAACACCTGCTGGAACTAACGTAAATATCAAGAAAAATGTACTAAGAGAATACTGTTCTGTGATACTATCTATCATACCGCCCATAGTTCCAGCTGCTTTCTGACCTATAGCTATAGCTAAATACCATATTCCAAACATAAAACCGATCATTCTACCGGGTACTAATTTACTTAAATAAGACAATCCTACAGGAGAAATACACAGCTCTCCCATTGTATGGAATAAATAAGCTAATATCAAAAATATCATACTTACTGATGCAGTTTTGGCTCCTTGCGGAATACCCAATGTTCCAAATACTAAAATACCAAACCCTAGTCCTAGTAAGATTAACCCAATACCATATTTCATCGCTACACTTGGGTTGTACTTACTCTCCCACCATTTAGAAAATAATGGCGCTAAAGTGATAATAAAAAATGAATTTAAAATTCCAAACCAAGACGCACCTACTTCAGTTGTTTCTTTACTAAATTCATTATTAACCTTGTAAAAAACCACATACCACAAAAATGCAAAGGTTGCAGCTAGTACAATATTAGAATATGGGATTTTAGAGTAAGTTTTTTTGAACAATAAATATAACACCCAAGTTATAATAGCTAGAGGAACAATAGTAAGAACAGTATCAATAATTTTAAAAATTAATGCTGAATTACCCGTTAATGCTCTTGCCGTGTAATCTCTTGCAAATAGTGTCATCGAACCCAGAGACTGCTCAAAAGCTCCAAAGAAAAATACAGTGAATATTCCGAATACTGAGACTGCAATTATCTTATCACGAGTAATATTGTCGTATCTGGACATTCTCGAAATAATCAGAAAAAGAAACAAAACTAATGCAATCAAAATTGTGGCGTTAGAGCCATCTAAATTTCCTAAATTAAAAGGCAACAAGTTTACATTTCCAATTTTTGAAATAGGATCATTAAATAAATAAAGTAAACCTCCTAAAGCAGATAACACGATTAAAATTTTATCTAATCTGGTAAAAGGGTTTAACTTTTCGTTATTGTCTTTTTCAAAATTTTCGAAAGGAGCCTCCTCATTAATATTTTGTGGCAATTCAACTTCATGAATTTTAGAAGGCTTTTCTCCTATTTGCCCGAACAAGTCTTTAGCTAGCCAAAACTGGATTAATCCTCCTAACATAAATATACCAGCTAATCCAAAACCATAACTCCAACCAATATTTTCTGCTAAATATCCACAAAGCATCATACCAAAAAACGCACCTGCATTCACCCCCATGTAGTAAATAGTGTATGCGCCATCTTTTTTTGATTCTTTCCCTTTATACATTTCAGAAATCATAGAAGTCATATTAGGCTTGAAAAAACCTGTACCTATAACCAATAGAGCCAAACCTAAATATAACGACCATGTGGTCTCAAACACCATTGCCGCATGTCCTAACATCATAATAAAACAGCCAATAATCACTGCCCACTTGTAACCAGTAATTTTATCGGCTAGCCATCCTCCTACTATTGGTGTTAAATATAGTAATGAAGAATATGTTCCTATTAGTGCCAAGGCATTTTCCCGAGACCATTCCCAACCTGGATTATCACTCAAATAAGGAGCTGTGAGAAATAAAACCAAAAGTATTTTCATCCCATAGAATGAAAAGCGTTCCCACATTTCGGTGAAGAATATCACGAATAGTCCAGCTGGATGACCAATTACCTTGTCTTTAAAAAGATTTTCAATATCGGTACTCATAATTAAAAGGTTTTAATCGTTTATATCCGCATCAGCTAATTCAAAACCTTCGGTTTCGTCATTGTGCATTATACGTTCATTATCTTCAGCTCTATGTGTTAACCTTTTTAGGGGTTTCAGAAGCAGAATAAATAATCCGCCTATAATTACAGTAAAAATTAGAATCCCTAAGAAAACAGCATATTCTCCATAATCTGATGCTGATTCACCAACAATTCCTGCTACCTTATTTCCTAAACCTGTGGATGCAAAATAAACTCCCATCATTAGTGAAGCATACTTAACTGGAGCTAATTTTGTAATAAATGATAATGCAACAGGTGAAATACATAATTCACCAATAGTATGAAATAAATATGCCAATACTAACCAAATCATACTAGATGTCCCTGATTTCTGAAATTCCATAGCGGCAAATACCATAAAAAGAAAACCAAAGCCCATAATTATTATACCTAAAGCCATTTTAAACAAAGAAGAAGCTTCTTTACCCTTCAATTTTCGCTTTGCCCATATACTAGCAACCAAAGTGGCAAATAATATAATAAAACCTGCATTTAAACTTTGAAACATTACTGTCGGAATCTCAAAGAGTCCAAAGAAATTTCTATTTGTATTTGTTTCGGTATATAAATTCATCAAACCTCCAGCTTGCTCAAAAGCCCCCCAGAAAATTATCACCATTATAAATGATAATAGTAATACTAAAAAGCGATCTTTATATACTTGAGTTTCCAGTTCTTTATAAATCATCATTAACAAAGCAGCAATAGCAGTAAGAAAGACAAACAACAGCCCATAACCCCAATCCATAAAATACCAACCGATTAATGATACAACTAATAATAATATTGTTATTACAAGCTGTTTGGGAGAACTAAATAACTTTGAATATAGCTTCCCATAAGACACTTCATTAGCATCATCAGCTTTTGGTGGTTCGTAATTCCCTACTTGAGTTAAATATTTCTGTCCAATTATATAATTAATCAATCCTAAGACCATAACAATTCCAGCAAGACCAAATCCAGCATGCCAACCCCATTTTGCTACTACTATTCCAACAAAAATTGTAGCTAAAAGCGAACCTAAATTAATACCTATATAAAATATACTAAAACCTTTATCTCTTCTTATATCTCCCTCTTTATATAGGCCTCCGACCATAGTAGAGATATTGGGCTTTAATAAACCAACTCCTAAAATAACAAGACCAAGACCTGTATAAAATGCCCAAATATCAGTAAGTACGAGAACACCATGACCAAGACATAAAACTATCGCTCCCCACAATACTGCCTTTTTTTGACCAATAAGTTTATCTGCTATCATTCCACCAGGAATAGACATTACATAGACTAACATAGTGTACCATCCATATAGTGCCAAAGCCTCTTTGCTCGTCCAACCTAATCCGGCGCCTCTCACATCATCACCTAATGTTGAAGTTGTCATATATAAAACTAAAAGCGCTCTCATGCCATAGTATGAAAAACGCTCCCACATTTCCGTTAAGAATAAAATATATAATCCAATGGGTTGTCCAAATAGTTCCCTTTGATGCGGCTTTAATACTGATGTTGCCATAAATAATGTTGATTAGTTAGTAATTACCCTTTTATCTTTGATTCAACCTCTTGATTTTCTTTAGGTTGCTCTATTCTATCACCTAATGTTTCATTGATAAAGCTAGTCATTTTTTTATAGAGATGAAGTCTCGTATTTCCTCCGTAAATCCCATGATTTTTATCTGGATACATCGCCCAATCAAATTGCTTATCAGCTTGAACCAATGCTTCCACTAATCGCATAGTGTTTTGTGCGTGTACATTATCATCTGCTGTCCCATGAACCAATAAAAAGTCACCTTTTAATTTTTCTACATGGTTTATAGGTGAATTTTCATCATACCCATCAGGATTATTTTGTGGTGTCCCTAAATAACGCTCTGTGTAAATCGTATCATAAAAACGCCAGCTCGTTACTGGTGCTACTGCTATAGCCATTTTAAACACATCATTACCTTTAAACAAGCAATTACTACTCATAAAACCACCATAACTCCAGCCCCAAATACCAATTCTACTCGCATCAATATACGGTAATTCACCTAATTGTTTTGCGGCTTGAATTTGATCTTCAACTTCATACTTACCTAAATCGTTTTGCGTAATTTTTTTGAATTCTGCACCTTTAAAACCTGTGCCTCTCCCGTCGATACAAACCACAACATAACCTTGTTGTGCTAGCATTTGATACCAGTAATCATTAGTGCCATTCCAACTATTAGAAACCGACTGTGAACCAGGACCTGAATATTGCGTCATAAAAAGTGGATAGGCTCTTGAAGCATCAAAACTAGACGGCTTAATCATCCACATATTTAAATCATTACCATTTACATGTATGGTACTAAACTCTTTTTTAGAAGTTTTGAAATCTGACACTTTCTGAGCAAGCTTATCATTATCCTTTATACTTTTAATAAGATTACCCGATGCAGCGCTGTTTAAGCTATATTCGGGTGGTGTTGTAGCACTAGAAAACGTGTTTATAAAATATGAGAAATCTGCACTAAATGATGCTCTGTTTGTTCCGTCTGTTTTTGTTAATCGCTTCTTATTACGTCCGTTTAACTTTATGCTATACACATCACGATTAATAGATCCGTTTTCTGTGGATTGATAAAAAATAGTGTTATTGTTTTCATCATATCCATAGTAATTAGTGACTTCCCAATTCCCTTTTGTAATTTGATTCTTTAAATCTCCACTTTTCGAATAGTGATATATATGATTGTAACCATCTTTTTCACTTGTCCAAATAAAGCTATTGTCTTTTAAAAATGTCAAGTTATCTGTTACGTCAATATATGCTTTATCTTTTTCAGCTAATACTAATTTTGAAGTGTTGTCTTCAGCATTTATAAACCATAAATCCAATTCATTTTGATTACGATTCATGTATTGCGCGCTTAAAATATCAGCATCGTTAGTCCACTCAATTCTTGGAATATAAAAATCACTGTAAGATTTATTCACTTTAACATCTGTAAGTTTATCATCACTCAAACTATAAATATGAAGTGAAATATCAGAGTTTTTCTCGCCAGCTTTGGGGTATTTAAACACCTGCTGAGTTTGGTATAATGCTTCCCCATAAATATCCATCGAAAACTCAGGCACATTAGTTTCATCAAATCTTATAAACGCTATTTTATTACTAGCTTTATTCCAATCAAATGCACGAACAAAAGCAAATTCTTCTTCGTAAACCCAATCCGTAATACCATTGATAACTTTATTTTTTTCACCATCAAAAGTTATTTGCTTAACAGTATTGGCGATTAAATCCTTCACATACAAATTATTGTTTAAAGCATATGCTATTTTTAAACCATCTGGAGAAAATGTAGGCTCTTGGATTTTTTCTTCAGCTACTTTGCTAACACTTTTACTATTTATATCATATACATAATAATAAGCTAAAGAAGAACGCCTGTAGATAGACTCTTCTTCTGTAGCTAAAAGCAGCTTTTGCTCATCATGACTAAATGTATAATCTGTAAAATAATTCAGTTCTGCTATATTAGATGAAGACACCAGAGTTTCCACCTTTTTTAACGTCTCATAATCGTAGATATCTACTGATGTAGAGCGCGTAGCCCTATCAAAATTTAAAACAGAATACTTCTGTCCGTTTTTCATAGAATGTAGCACATCCATTCCTTCGGTTCTAAAAGCGCCACTCCAAATAGCTTCAAGGGTAATTTCTTTGGTTTGCGCTGTAAATGAAAGAGAAATGAATAGGCAAACGCTAAGAGAGAATTTTAAATATTTCATATGTATATTTATATCGTATTTGATGGTAAATCAACTTGCATTTCTATCTATTTTATTGAAATAATATTACAAATTATAGACATTTTACTCAAAAAACTAGTCAATTGACAAACCGATTCCAAGTTTACTAAAAATTATGTAATTAACCGAAATTATTAACAGTTAAATAACGCCGTTTATGCAGATGTTCAATTTTCGTACCAAGAGTAGTATCTTTGCACTTTAAAAAGCATGCTAATATGAGTAAAACAATTTCTGGGTTTTCTAAACTTTCTAAGTCTGAAAAAATTGATTGGATCGTTAAAACATATTTTTCTGATGACACAAATGCAAAACAGATTTTGACACAATATTGGAATGCTGATGAAAAATTACAACAACTCCATGATGAGTTTATTGAAAACACCATTACCAATTACTATTTACCATTAGGTGTAGCCCCAAATTTCATAATAAATGGCAATACCTATACAATTCCAATGGCTATTGAAGAAAGTTCAGTTGTAGCAGCAGCAAGCAAAGCTGCTAAGTTTTGGATGGATAGAGGCGGGTTTAAAACTGAAGTGATTTCAACTAAAAAAATTGGACAAGTTCATTTTAAATTTTATGGAAATCAGAAACATTTAGAAGCCTATTTTACTTTTATAAAACCACAATTGCTAGAAGAAGCAAGCCCCATAACCTCTAATATGGAAAAACGTGGCGGTGGAATTTTAGATATAGAGTTACGAGATAAAACATCCGATATTGAAGGCTATTATCAACTGCATACGTCTTTTGAAACCTTAGATGCTATGGGAGCCAATTTTATCAACTCATGTTTGGAACAATTTGCAAAAACATTTAAAACTAAAGCGTTGTATTTTGATGGCTTTTCTTCAGAAGAAAGGCACATCGATATCATCATGAGCATTCTTTCTAATTATGTTCCAGAATGCCTAGTTAAAGCTGAAGTGAGTTGTCCAGTTGAAGCATTGGCTGAAAACTCAAAAATCTCAGGAGAAGCTTTCGCAAAGAAATTTACTGAGGCCGTTAAAATTGCGGAAGTTGAACCATTTCGAGCCGTTACACATAATAAAGGTATAATGAATGGTATCGATGCTGTTGTTTTGGCAACTGGTAACGATTTTAGAGCTGTAGAAGCTGGTGTTCACGCCTACGCATCTCGAGGCGGTAGTTATAGTAGCTTGTCGCATGCTGAAGTTAAAGATGGTATTTTTAAATTTTGGCTAGAAATCCCCTTGGCTTTAGGAACCGTTGGTGGACTAACTGGCTTACACCCCTTAGTAAAATTAGCATTGGAAATGTTGGGGAAACCCACAGCTAAAGAATTGATGCAAATTGTAGCTGTTGCTGGTTTAGCACAAAATTTCGCAGCTTTACGTTCTTTGACTACCACTGGAATTCAAGAAGGACACATGAAAATGCATTTGATGAATATTTTGAATCAGTTTGAAGCAAATGATTCTGAAAAACAAAATTTAGTTGAATATTTTAAAACAGAAACGGTAACACATAGTGCGGTAGTATCAGCTTTAGAAAAATTGAGAAGTTAAAAATTAATATAAATATCTGTTGTCTGAGGAGTTTATTGAAAAAACTCAAAATCTACTCGAAGGCACACTTAAAATGACCAAAGCTTACGTTTACATATTAGAATGTTCTGATGGAAGTTACTACACTGGAAGTACCATTGACTTAGAAAAGCGATTAAATCAACACCAAAATGGTTTAGGTGCAAATCATACGAAAAAGAGATTACCTGTTAAGTTGGTTTACGCAGAAGAATTTACAAGAGTAGATGAAGCTTTTTACAGAGAAAAGCAAATTCAAGGTTGGAGCAGAAATAAAAAGGAAGCATTAATTGAAAAGAATTATGATAATTTGCCTAAGCTCTCTGTTGCTTACAGGGACAAGGTGTCTTCGAGAACCTCAGACACCGCGAGAGCTGCGGACACCATGAAAATGAAAGACGATTTGGTGCCTGAGGCACTCGAAGGCACTCCATTAGAAAGCAAAAAAAAATCACAGATATTTAGAAGTAACGGCAAATTATTATTAACAGGTGAATATGTTGTTTTAGACGGTGCTCTAGCTCTTGCAGTTCCTACTAGAGACGGACAATCGCTTAGTGTGAAACCTATAGAAACATCAAAAATTTATTGGAAAAGTTTTGATGATCAGAAACGTATATGGTTTGAAACTAAACTCGATTTAGATGTTATTTTTAATGCAACACTTGCTGAAATACATCCTGATGAACCTAATTCTAGGTTATTACAAATTTTATGTGCAGTTCGAAAATTGAATTCAAATTTCCTCAGTGATAATAAAGGTTTTGAGATAGAAACACATCTAGATTTCCCAAAAAACTGGGGATTAGGCACTTCTTCCACTTTAATAAATAATATTGCGCAATGGGCTAACGTAGATGCGTTTAAATTACTTGCGCTCACCTTCGGTGGTAGCGGTTATGATATAGCTTGTGCCCAACACAATACTTCCATTACATATCAGTTGTCAGAAGACATTCCCATTGTAACACCTGTGACTTTTGAGCCTTCGTTTAAAGACAAACTCTATTTTATATATCTGAATAAAAAACAAAATAGTAGAAAAGGTATTGCGCATTACAAATCATTAGAATACGATTTACAACCTGTTATTTCTAAGATTAATAAGATTACTTCACAAATGATGTCTTGTGAGACTTTAGGAGAATTTCAAAAATTATTAGAAATACACGAACAGATTATTTCAGATGTTACACAACAAGACACTGTTACATCTAGCTATTTTGATGATTTTGATGGCGCTATAAAAAGTCTAGGCGCATGGGGTGGAGATTTTATACTTGCAGCCTCTGAAAACAACCCAACTACCTATTTTAACCAAAAAGGTTTTAATACAGTTATACCTTATACAAAAATGATCTTATAAAAAAGCCCCAGTATAACTGAGGCATAAACTTGAGTTAGTTTTTATTTAATTTATTGTATTTGAAGCTTTGCTCTATTATCTTCAATATCGGCAGCTTCTTTTAATGCATCATAAAGTTTAGAATTTACAACACTAGATTTTTGAATTTCTACTCTATTAGCAAAAGATTGATAATTATCCAATTCTACAGCTGGTGTCTTTTTAGTCACCTGAACCATATATACTCCTTTCTCTCCAGCGATTAATTTTGACGTTTCTCCTTCTTCTAATGCAAAGGCAGCACCAACAACTAGAGGTTCTTTTCCAGCTCCAGAAATAGTTGGGTTTTTCATGTTAACCGCCAATGCAGTTCTTACCGTAGTATTTTCGGCTGTAGCAACATCTTCTATGATATTTGCAGCAACTTGTCCTTTAATTATTTCAGCTTTACGCTCTTTTCTTATTTTAGGAAGTACTGTAGCCGAAGCATCTTCAACAGCCATTAAGCCTTCTTTATTTTTTGCTACTAGTTGAGCAATAGCATATCCTCCAGAAATAGTGAAACGTTTTACATCTCCAACTTCTGCATCTTCTTCGAATGCCCAACGTACAATTGGTCTTTGATTTCCAATTCCAGGGATACTTTCGTCTAAAGCTTTTACACCATTTACGGGACGAACAGCATAGTTGCTTGACTTCGCTACTTCTTCAAAATCTCCTTTTGCTGCAGCAATTTCAAAATTAGACGCATCTCTAAAAACTGCATTTATAGTGTTTTCTGATGGTTCAATTTTTCGAGCTATAGTTCCAACTTTTACAGCTTTCTTTTTATCTGTTAATCCTTCAATTTCAACAATATGGAATCCGAAAACAGTTTTTACAACATCAATATCACCTACTTTTCCGTTGAATTCAAAATCATTAAATTCTGTAACCATTGTGCCATATGGATGCCAATCGTATCTGCCTTCATTTGCTACACTTCCTTGATCACTAGAAAACTCTTTGACAAATTCTGGGAATTTTGACTTATCTCTTTTCAAAATCGTTAATAAACTATCTGCTGTAGTTTTAGCTTGCTCTTCTGTTTGCGTAGCAGGTGCACCTGAGCTTTGAGATCCTATAAAGGGAATTAAAATATGTCTTACCTTGGCTGAATCTGCAACTTGTTTTGTTTCAATTAACTTGGTAAGTTTAAAGAAATCTCCATCTCTGTAAGGTCCGTAAGTTTCTCCATTATTTAGGTTATAAATACTATCAGCAATTTGTGCTGGTAAACTAGACTTAAACACAAAACGATCATCAAATTTAAGGTCAGATTCAGCGGTTAAGTTGATATACTCTTCGTTATTTTCAACAGTTGAAAAAGGAGCAATAGCATCTTGTCTAGCTGTTGCTGCGCTACCGCTTTTAAAATTGTTTAAGGTTGCTTTAAATGCATTTTCATCTTCTATAGTAGCCGTTTCCTTAAACTCCACATATTTTATATCTCTTGAAGCTTCTACTTCAAACTCATTTTTATGTGCTTTTATATAAGCTTCTATATCAGACTTGGTAACAGCAATGCTACTATCAGCAACTTTAGAATACGGTATTTGGACAAATTTAATATCTACTTTATTTCCTTCTAATTGATGCTCAAGTTCTCCTTCTGCTAAAGTACCAACTAAACCAGCCTTCACTAAATTAAAATAGTTTTGTTGCAATGCATTATTAGCAAGTTGTTGCTCGTAATTTACCCAATCATTATACGTTAAGGGTTGTCCACCTAAAAAGCCTGGTTTTGGCGCAATGGCTTTTAAATTTGCAATAAACTCATTCAATTTATTTTCATCAAATAATCCAGCTTCATTTAAAAACTCAGGATTAGAAGACAATGGCCCTTTTAATAAATCACGCATTTGATCTTTTTCAATAGAGATCTCAAGTTTATCATACTGAGTTTCAAATACTGCTGTTCTTACCTCTTGATTCCAAACATTATTCATCACTTGCGTATTGGTAGCATTTGGTCCCATACGACGTTGCATGTTCTCTACTTTCTGTATAAACTCATCACGATCAATATCCTTACCGTTTATTGTTGCAACTGTGCTTTGAGATCTTGCTGAAAGGGCATCGCTATTTCTAAATAAATCTGCTAATACAAAAGAGAATAATGCTAATGCAATTATTATTATTAGGAATAATGAGCGTTGTCTAATTTTATTTAAAACTGCCATTTGTTACTTAAAATTTTATAGTGTTAAGTTGGTATTACTAACCAATTTTTATCTCGAATCTAATTATTTAAACGCCAATAGTGCTTTTAAAATTACAATTTGACAAAAATATCGTGCGCGAAAATACCATTTTCTATTTAATAATAAAAGGAGAAACCGGCATTAATTATTACTTCAATTTTCAGAAGTTTGCTACAATTAATCTTCTTCAATCAGTTTTACTTCAACTAAATCAATTTTAGTATTAGATACTTCTAAAATTGTGAACTGAAATGCCTCCATAGTAATTACTTCATCTTTTTGAGGTATCTCTTCAGTATGATTTACAATTAGTCCTCCCAAAGTTTCGTAGGTTTCATCTTCAGGTAGGTTCATTTTATAGGTTTCATTAATATAATCCACTTCCATTCTTGCTGAAAAACGATATGTATGTTCATTAATCTGCTGTTCTTCTAAAACCACAGTATCATGTTCATCTTCAATTTCCCCAAATAATTCTTCAACGATGTCTTCAACAGTCATAATTCCAGAGGTACCCCCATATTCGTCTAAAACGACAGCAATACTTTTCCGTTTCTTAATTAATATATTTAATACATCACTAATTAAAACGGTTCCTGGAACAAATTCTACAGGCAATAAAATAGACTTTATCGTTTTAGGTTTTTTAAAAAGTTCAAAAGAGTGTACGTAACCTAAAATATCATCAATAGAATCTTTATACACCAGTATTTTAGAACACCCCGTTTCAGTGAATAAGCCATTTAGAGATTTGACCGTATCATTGATATCAACAGCTATAATCTCTGTTCTAGGCACCATCACTTCTCGCGCTTTTACTTCAGAAAACTCTAATGCATTTTGAAAAATTTGAATTTCTGAATCTACCTCATCATGTGCTTCAACAGATTCCATTTGCTCACTTATATAATTGCCTAACTCTACCTTAGTAAAGGCCATTTGTATATTATCGCCTTCGGTTTTAAAGAAATACTTCAACACTAAATCTGAAATCCAAATCACGAAATCTGAAACCCAAGTAAACAATCTATAAAATATGTATGCTGGAACTGCTAAAACTTTTAGAAGTGTATTTGCATATATTTGAAAGAATACTTTGGGTAAAAATTCAGCAGTAATTAAAATCACAAATGTTGAAATAACTGTTTGTGACAAAAGACTCAAATCTGTAAGAAGGTAGTTTATAAAGTTATATTGAGATGGCAACATAGACTGAAACCACTGAACTAAAACATCTCCCATAAAAAACCCATAAATTACTAACGCTATATTGTTACCAATGAGCATTGTAGTAATAAATTTAGATGGTTTAGCAGTTAACTTTCTTAATACAACTGCAAGAATACCTTCTTGCTTTTTCTCAATTTCAATATGAATTTTATTGGACGACACATAGGCTATCTCCATTCCTGAAAAAAATGCAGATAGGATTAAAGACATTACAATAATAACAACATAGAATGTCATTTATTGATCTTTATTTTCAAATTTTTTCATAAACTTTCTTCTGAAGAAAAACATAAAAATTGCAGTAATACCCAACAAGATTGAAGGGTAAGCAATTTTACCAGTAGCAGTATATTTTGAAATAGCATCATATAAAAACAATGCTCCAAAAACTAAGTATACAAATTGAAAAAACTTAGCGTATCTCATGTTTGAAATAAATTATATAGCAAAGATACTTAAAATAGAACTTTAATTACAGAATGGGAATACTGAAAAATTATTCATTAACAGTAATAAGCCCTGTAATTTCTAAAACTTCTGCATTAGTAAATTTTGAATTAGAATCAAAACCGTTACCGTTTATCAAATCTTGTCCTGTTCTAAATGTTACAGGTTTATTGGTAAACAACCACTCTTTTATTTGATCGTAGTAAAGTTGTTCTGCGTAAAGGGTGTCATTACTATGTGTGGTTATCTTAACATTACCTTGTAGGTCAATAATATTAGTTTTATTATAAATAATAGCGTAATCAGAAACTACAACACTCTTCTTTCCATCTTCAAAAAGCTCAAGGTTAACACCATCAGTAAATTCGTTATAGGCAAATTCTCTATTGCTATAATCAAACATTTTAGGGCTTTTTAAAATAGCTTTTACCTTACCAGAGTCTGTATATTTTAAATTAATATTTTCAGCAACACCTATAGGCTCATTTTCAGAAATACCAATTTTCTGAACGTCTTTAAAGTTATTTTTACAAGAAAAAAACATAGCCATAACTAACGTTATGACTATGTTTAAAGTATTATATTTTAATGTGTTGTTTTGCATTAAATGTTTGGCACTGTTACCGAAGCCCCAATCCAACAGCCAATTTTGATTACTTTTCCACTGTTCCCTTCGGTAAAAATCTCTGCTTTTTGAGGCGCTTTTGCTGAATAATTAGCAGCACTTTGCGCAGCAGCTTTCTTTAATGTTGGATCTACACGAGATGCTTTTCTAGCTTCTTGCGCAGCATACCAATATACAGCTCTCTTATTAAAGTTTGTATCTCCACAATTTTTCGCACTTGCTGCATACATTGCTGCAATAGAAAGGTGTGGACGTCCGTTTGATGGGTTTAATTTTAGAGCATCTCTAAAATACCCTCTAGCTTGCCCATATCTTCCTTTTTTCTTCAAAATCAAACCAATTCTATTAGCCAATTTTGCTTTCTTAAAGGTATCTGTTTCTAAATCATAAGATTGTTTAAGATATTTCTCAGCTTCAGAAGTTTTGCCATTTTTAAGAAGAATAGTTGCCACGAAGTATTTTGTATCTGCAGATGGTGCTGTTGCATCATAAGCTTTTACTAATTTCTCATATAATGGATCTTCTGTACATTCCTTATTATACATTCTACTTACAGCACGTCTCAACCACACAGCATCAGTCGCATGTGCATCAAAATCTTTATTGTATAATGGAATCAAGTTTTCACAGTTTGCACGACCACCCAATTGAGAATCAATACTCCCCGAGATTTGATCGTATGCGTTTAATACTTGTCCGTAGTATTTCTTATACTTTTTATCTTTTGATGTTAATGGTGTCCCAGCCTCTTCTTTTTCTGCAAGTTTATTCAATTTTTCAGATGCATATTTGATTTCATCTTCAATTTTCTCTACAACATCATCATATTTGTTAAATAGGTCTTTCGCTGGTTTTTTACCTGCATCATATAACTTCACCATCAAATAAAAGTAAGTATATAAGCTTTTAGGGTTTTTGAACGTTTCTTTGTCTGCTTTATATGCAGCATCAAAACAATCATATAATTCCTCATCACTTTTTCCTAAAACCGACTTATTATCAAACATTAGCTGACAGGCTTTTGCTGCATACTCACCTTTAGGTGTTTTAGAAGCAAAATGTATTCCTCTATCTTCCCAAAGTTTAATTAAATCGTTTATAAAACCTGTTTTCTCATCTCCAGCAGACTTATCTATTTTATAATCCAATATTTTCTCGCCATAAACATATATTGCACGGTTAAATTTTGGATTTTCAGCCCAAAGCTCTTTAAAAGGCTTATAAGCAGCTTCATAATTCTTAGCCTTGGCATATTCTGTCATAATAGACAATTTAGCCATTTGCTCTTCATTTTGGGCATTAACGCCACTCACTCCTGCTACTAAAAAAGCGAATAAAAAAGTTAAAAATGTAATTTTTGTTTTCATGATAATCGTGTTACTCTGTTAGTCATATTTTCTCTTTTGAAACCATCTATCGTTCAAAGATAAACTAATCTGAAAATTTATAAAGTTCTCTTGTATTAAATTATTATTAGTGGTGCCTCTTTTACCAACCTCAAATCCAAAATTTGCATTAGAACCAAAATCCCCGACTGGTATACCTACTCCAAAAGATATGCCAAACTCTTTTATTGATTCGTTTTCAATGTTTAATCCTGTTCTCTCAAATCGCAATCCTCCTCTGTATACTAGGCGTTTAAAGTAACCAGAAAACGCATTATATTCTGGAATAAAAAAGCCTCCTAATGAGAATCTGGAGCCATCTTCATAACTAGTTGCCGATGTTTGATATAAAACATTCTCGAAATTGCTGGTCTTCTGACTTTCATATTCTGCACCGAAAAACCATTTTCTTGGTTGTCCTATACCTGCACCTATTGAAAATCTTGAAGGTAATACTAAATCTGTTTCTTGTAATCCTTGATCTTCTAAATCTACATTTATCACATTAGAAACTATCTCTTGACCTGAAGTTCCTATCGTAATGGTAGAAATCGCTCTTTGATTTTTTGATGTCAAATTACTTTCTGGAGTAAACGTTAGTGCTGTTGTCAATTCTAAAGATTTACTAATCTTAGATTTGTAATACAATCCGAAATCAAAATTTAGCCCACTTAAATCTGAGCGGTTATTCTCTCGAGATTGTAATAATAAGGGTAGACGGTCATTATCAAAACGAAATTCAATAGCGCTATTTTGTATGTTACCAAAATTATATTGGGCATTAACACCAACACTAAAGTTATCAGTAATATTATACCCAAAACCTAAAAAGGCTTTATTTAAACCCCCTTCACCATTAAACCTGTTTGTAGTTAGGCCTTCATCATTTTCTGTTTCTAATTTGTAACCTACCGCTGTGTATGGCATTAGCCCGAATGCCACTCCAAATTTACCGACTGGTACATTAAGTGCTAAATAATCAAACGTTGAAGAAGACACATTTGCGGTTCCAGAATCACTTTTTAAACCTGTACTTGAGTAACTTCCACCCACTGCATATTTTACAGGCCTACTTTCATTTTTAAACATTTGAAGGTTTGAACCAGTAAATGCTGCTGGATTTCTCAAGTTCAAATGTATGCTATCTCTCAAGATGCTTAAGCCCCCCATACTTCTATTTTCAACCGTTCCTTTAAATTTTAGGCTTCCAATACCATAAAAAGAATAAGGTGATGCTGTGCCTTCTTGAGCAAATGACGAGATAGTAAAAATAGCAATTAAAACTACTACAAGTTTTTTAATCATTAGTTTGAATTAAATTTCAAAATATAGTTTAAACCTTCCAAAAGAAAATTAGAGTTGGCAAATATGCTACTTTTTAATTGTTCTGACAAGAAATTAGCATCGCCACCTGTTAAAATAACTGTTAAATCTGAGTATTTATCCTCATATGTTTTAATACAGCCATCTATTTCATTTACAACACCATTAACTACTCCTGAATGTATAGAACTGTTGGTTGAAGCCCCGGTAATACTTTCTGGTACTTCTGTATCTAACAACGGAAGATTAGCAGTTAAATTATTCAGTGCTTTATATCGCATCCTAATTCCCGGAGAAATGGCTCCTCCCAGATATTCGTTATGATTAGTAATGAAATCATAGGTAATACAAGTACCTGCATCTATTATTAACACATTATTTTCAGAATGATGGTACACCGAAGCGCTAACAAGAGCGATTCTATCAATACCTAAAGTTTTTGGTGTACTGTAGTTATTTTTAAAAGGCACTTTAGTTTTGTGTGTTAACTCCAATAGATCTATCTGCTTTTTCACTGAAGTAATCTGATCTTTTTTAAGTGCTCCAACAGAAGATATTATTGCCCTTTTAAGCTTCGGGAAGTTATCTTTTAAAACTTTAATTTCCTCCACTATGTTTTCTAAATCAACTGATGATTTAAATACCAGCCTATCAGATTTAAAAACAGCGAGTTTTACAAATGTGTTACCAACATCAATTATTAAATTCATTCCAAATTGTAAAAGTGTAAATCTACAAAACCAAGTGAATTAATATGTTAAGTATTTTATAATTGTTGAATTGCGCATTAAGCTATCTTTTTTGTAATTTTATTTTGGCAAATAATAAAAATGCATATATATTTGCATCCGCTTTGGCGAGGTACCTTAGCTCAGTTGGTAGAGCAAAGGACTGAAAATCCTTGTGTCCCTGGTTCGATTCCTGGAGGTACCACAAAAAAATCCCGAAACATAATGTTTACGGGATTTTTTGTTTAAATTAATATTTATTTGAATTTAAGCTATTCCACCAGTTGGAAATCATCTTGCTCTACTAGTACGACTTCAGTTGATTTTGCCGTTTTTACTAATTCGGCAATATTTTTGCCTTTAACAAACACAATGGGGTTTCTTTTGGTTCCAGCTGTTGAAAAAGACATACTGTAAGAAGCGCCATTTATAGTGTATTCTATTTTTGATACATCAGTATTTCCTTCAGAATTTTTCGATACCTCAATTTCAATTGCGTATGCATTTTCAGGGTCAATACATTCATCAGTACCAATGCCTGAGCCATCTTCATAAACAAACTTTATATCAATTGGATCAAAACTTTCAATTACTTCTGGAGTTACTGGTGCAGATGGGCCTTGATCAACAGGTTCATCATCATTAGAGCAACTTATCGATAAAAACGTAACTATAATAATCAACAGAAAACATTTATGACTTTTCATAATCTATTCTTTTAAATTTATCTCTATTTCTTTCTCCAACCCATTAACCTTTAAAAGGTAATTCCCAACACTTAAATTAGAAAATAATGCTTCTCCATTATTTATTTGTTGTGTTGCGAACTCAGATTGATCCTTCAATACTACGACAGTAGTTCCGTTTTGGGATGCTACCACTTTTATTGCACCACCATTGTAACACACTGCATCTTTTTTGTAAAAGGTTAAATCACCTATGGCTGCATTATATTTAACTGTAATTTGCCAACGATTAAATACCGACTCATCTTGGGATATGACATCAAAAGTTTGTGTACTGGTAAAGTCTAAGACATTATTATCTGATGTGAGTAACGTACCATTATGATACAGTTGTGCTCCCGGACTTAATTCAAAAACTGGTATTAAAGCTGATATATCCTGACTGTTTTCTATATATAATGTCATTTCATTACCATTATTTATTCTATTACTAATAGTGACATCCTTAAAGTTAAAACTCACTAATTCTGCTTCGCTATTCAATTCTGGGCTTGCAAAACTAAAGGCTTGTGCTATATCTCCAAAAAGCGCATTTATTTGAAAATTTACCGTTTTACTAATATCAACAACCTTATCATTGGTTGAATCGTACACTTTAAAACTTATAGCCTCTCCGCTTGTATTAGAAAACACATTAAAATACGCGTAATACCTGTCTTTACTTGGCACATATATTAGGTTCGTAACGCCTCTACACTCATCATTTACAAAGGCTCCAATCATATCATTTGTACTAGATAAGGTGACACCGTCAATATTTAAAAAAGCTACGAATGACATATTATATTCAAAATCATTTTCGTTAACAGACCAAGTTGGTGTTTGTGCATAGACAGTTATTCCCATAAAGAAACAGATGACTGCACTTATAATTATTCTTTTCATCTTGATTAGTTTTTAATTACTTTATACGTTTTGTTAGTGGTATTCATATTTACTTTTAAAAAGTAAACGCCTATACTAATCTCTGGTTTTAATTTAATGGTATTGATACCACTGTTAATTTTATATGCTTTTTTATAAACCAACTGACCATAAGCATTAACCAATTCAACATTCATAATATCTGAATTTTCAGATTTTAGCTGTATTAGTAATTCATCTTTAAACGGATTAGGATACATTTTAAGCTGTTCTAAACCATTAGCCTCTAAAACAACTGGATTAGCCACAGTCCCTAAAACATTATTCCCCTTAAACATAAAGGTCTTTTGAGTTGACTTCTGAGAATTTCCATCTCCTATAAAAAAGGTTAATTCTCTTTCTACCTCTCCATAAATTGTTATAAAATTCAATGTTTTATCTCCAACTAATTGATTCTCGGACATCCCTTTTAAAACACCTTCATCATCATAAACATAGAGTTTATCAAACCCTTCTGGCAACAGCACTACAGCATTCATCGTATTAGAATATTGAGCAAATTCTTTAGTTATGCCGTCTTGGTTTCCAGATGTTTTCGAAGTTGCATCCCCTTTCTTCGTATTTCCAGATTTACCAAAAATATTTGGGTACTTAAAGCTCTGTCCTTTTCCTGACCTAATCATATAACCTTTTCCTACTTCCAGATAATTTAGTGTACCACTCCAACCATTCAATGGGTCGTAAATAGCAAATAAATTCTGTGATTTTATGATGTCTCCATCAGACACATCAAACGTAGCTAAAGCTTCATTTACAGATACATTCTTATTTAATGGATAGGGCAGCCAATTCCAGTTCTCCTGAATATTAAAACTCCAAGCATTAACATCAACACTACTCCCTTTTACTTTTAATGATTGTTGATTTGCAAACTTCATCTTGTACATAAAATTTGTAGACAAACCAGAATTAGCACTAATTGCTCCATTCCATGAACTGTTAGCAGGTGTAGCGTTATCTTTGAAATAGGTTTCTAACTGTGTTGGAGAATGACTCAATATACGATCTGATGTTTGTAAATTCATACCAGATGTTAATACATTGAGGTTTGAGAAGTTAGCGTCATTTACATTAAATGACACCCAAGTCCAACCTGCATTTAAAGCAATGTCTTGTTCTACAACATTAGTGTTTTCAAATATCGCAGGATTGCTTAAAGATCCAATAACATTATTCTCCACAAAGGTTACGGAGGCATTGCCATCTAAAGTAGACTGCATTATTTGGCCTTTTGTTGCATCCCATATACTGAATGCTATTGTTTCTCCTGATACAGTATTACTGTAAACTGTTAGGAATACAAAATATTCTTGATACGATTCGTTATAAACAATATTCGCAACACCTCTAGTTTCGCCATTTACAAACGCTGCAATTCTATCGAATTCATCATCTGAGAAAACACCATTTATCTTTATACGACCAACAATATTCATACTAAAATCAAAGTCATTAGGATCTACTTCCCATGCTGGTTCTTCCGCTAGAACTCTAACTTCTAGCTGTAGTTTTTCATCTAAACCAAAATCGGTTTGTAAATAAAGGCTTTCTATATAATCTCCTACGGATAGACTTGCATCAATAGTTGCCGTGATTGTGACCTTACTATCTGGTGCTAAACTGCCTGATGTACTACTTAAAGACAACCAGTTTGGCACACCTGAGATATTATAAGGCTGGACTAAACCACCTTTATTAATAATAGTAATTTCGAATGAAGGTGATTCGTTACCTTCTTTTACAATATCAACCACATCGTTAAAGCCTTCAACAAACCAACTCATTTCGTTTTTCTGAACAAACGCGGTCCAGGTAATTGGCGATTGCTGTTGGTTGTTTGATGCATCAAACATTCTGTGTACAGTAATATCGAGTATCTGACCTTCTATAGCTGCCCAATCTGAAATAACAGGCTCAATAATCATATCATCTTCGTTAATGACATGATTCACCTGGAATTTGATCAGCTTACGCTCTGGCTTAATAGCTGGTACATCATCAGAATAATTCACAGCACCTGCACTTAATACTGCATTTGATGGAATGACGCTTTGATTGCTAAAGGCATGATAATATCTTGGCCCATTAGCTGTAACAGGATCAGGTGCATTCATACGAGCGTATAATAATAGCCCAATGCTTTCCACATCCATTTCGTTAAAACGGTCTCTAGATATTTGATCTACATTACGCAATGTATTCCATAATCTAAACTCATCAATTTTACCGGTAAAGGGTCTGTCTGGGCTTCCATTGCCCGACTGATCTTTAAATCCTCTAGCTCCAATCCACGCTTGATTCCCCGAAAAACCACCAATATCTGTAATAGGATTTGAGGATACTTGTTCTGCATCTACATAGGTTCTTAAAGAGCCATTTCTATTAAATAACAAGGTAATATGGTGCCAATTATTATCGGCCACACTTGCTGCTGTTAACACATAACTATTACCTTCACTTGCAAAGGACAAGGCTCCTGAACTATTCATATTTATAGCCCATTTGTTGGATAATCCAACAGATTGTATTGGATCTTCACCATTTCCACGTCCGTTAGAAAATATGGTGGCTTCTTGTGCTGTTGCTGTTTTTATCCAGAAGGATATAGTGGCATCCATCTCATTGGTTAATTGTACAAAACCAACATTATCTAACTCCTGATACTGCCCATTGGCGAACTCATAAGAGGTACCTTTAGGTTTAATGTCCCAATCTGCTGTAACTGCAGCGTGTTTAAATCTTGCCAAATCATTGGCAATTGTCCCACGCCCTTCATTCATTGGCCAATAGCCAACTAAATTTGCTTCGTTTCCTAATAACTTCGTGTAGATATTTGCATAGGCTTCACTTAAACTTAGGGATTTTGTCCATAGTCGTAAACTATGCATATTCCCTATAAATGTGTTGCCTCCAATGACTAATGGGTTGTTATTAGTAAATTGTGTGTTTGCAGCCCCAGTACTACCGCCAATATCTCTATCGTCTTCATAAATACTAAGGCTTCCTGAAGCATTGTCGTGTGTAATGGTATAATGGTGAAACAAGCCATCTGTTGCTATGGTACCATTGGCTATTATATCGCCAAGAGACACATACATATCTCCGTTTTCTAAACGAATATTTAATCCATTTTGCTGGTTGATAATAGTAGCTGTTGATGCTGTTGTGGCGTTGTTCATCCAAAATTCTACTGACAGGTCTCCTGATACCAATCTCGGGCTTTCTATGGTTGCCGTGTTATTAGCACCTTCAAAGCGAAGCGACACACTGTTATCTATTGGCAATTGATTGATTTCTCCTTTTATCTCAATCGTACTCAAGGCACTGTTATAAAAGATGTTTTCATTAAAACTCACACGCAAATCTTCTCCTGGGCCCAATATGCCGTCGGTTGGCAATGGGGTTCCAAACTGCTGTGGTGATTTTAAGTCTACACTACCTGAAATAACTTCTGAAATAAACTGTGTACCATTGGTACACGTACTTCGCGCCCGTATTTCATAATTACCATCTTGCAGTCCAGATTCTACAATATCGAAAGCATAAACAACTTCTGCGTCTGTTATTAAAGAAGCCAAAGTGGCACCTGCTGGTATGGTTCCGTTATAAAACGTTTGCAATCGTGTCCAATTTGGAGCTGTGGCTAAACGGTATTCTAAATCTATCTTTTCAAAATTATCAAAGGCTTGATTGTATTCTGATAAGTTAATCGTTAGCGGACTTGTTGAACTGCTAGTATTATACACCCAATTATCCAATGGTGCCTTAACGGCTACTCGAGAACAGGATGGCACAAAATGCGCAGAAATCAACACATCATCAAAAACATTTACCGGATCGCATTGCGATTGTAAAATAACGCGAATATCTTCGTAATCATTAACATCGGATACTGATTTTCCTAATGTTAACGTATATTCAACCGTTTGACCATATGGCACAAAAACTACAGTTCCATTCTGGCTTACATTTATTAATGCATTATTCGGGTTTGTTAAGTTATCTACAATAAGTTCAAAATAATTAAAGCTAGCGGCATCGCTTGTAGCATCTGCATTATTTGAGAGTAGCAATTTAAACTCTGCATTGTTACTTTCAGGGATATTAAAAATTTCAGCAACCTCAACAAGAATTTTAGGGTCTTCTGCTCTTTCTGTGGCATTACTTAATGTTTCTCTATCTGCCTCTGCTAACTCTATAACTGGGTTGTTAGGATTAAAAGTGCTATGATTATAATAATGTGATAATTCAGCACCTTCATAAGGACAAGATGTTCTACCTCCTACCGTTGTAAATATAGGACCGCTACCATCAAATAAATTGATAATATCTACACTTAATACATTAGCTGGGTCATTGTCTTTTAACGTATAACTAATAGTGGTCGTTTTTGTATCTTCTTCTGTTAAGGATGCACTAAATGCCTGACTTGCAAATCCTGTGGTTGTAGATTCTATTCCCAATTTATTGACACTAAAACCTAATTGTAATTGTAAACTTTCTTCTATGTTAATATCAAACTCTAAAGTTGATGTATTAACAACTACTGATTCTATGCTTCTGGACACTTCACCAACACCGGAATCAAATGTGATATTATCTTGCGATTTTGATGTTATCAAAGCTTTTTGTTCATCCGCTAGTTTTAACTTCTCCAGCAATAAACTTTCATAAGGCCCACCAACTTGTGCATTATTTATTTCATCTTCAAGATCACTAGTATAAGATCCAATAGCACTCAAGGCTGTTTGTCCAATAAAAGTAGGATCATTTAGCGCTGTATATTTACTACGTTCATTATTTAATATGATTCTGCGCCATAAATCAATTTGATTTTCATACCAAGATTGAGGTTTTGCATTTTCAACCGTACCTCCAGTTGATAAAGTTTCTACAATAGCTTCATATTCTGGAATTAAATCGGTAATAATGAATTTTTGAGAATACACAAAGAACGTATTTGTTGGCTTTTCACCCAGATAGAAGGCTTTTTGCTTATTCAAATAAACAACATCGTTATTACTATTTCTTAATTCAAAATTATCACCAGGATCACCTACCTGATCTAAAGTTGCTTGAAAATCATCAAAACTACCTTTAGAATAATTTTTAGAATTTCCTATGTATAAATCACCTTCAGCTCCTACAAATTCAGGATCATCACTGGTTGATATGGTTTGATTGAATGTATAGGTTTTGGTAATACTATTGCCATCTTTAGAAGAGGCTTCTACTGAAATATTTCCTGTTAAACTATTGGTAACTTCGGTATTTATAATAAGTCCCGCTCCCGGAGGCCCTGCAACAATAGATACATCACCTCCCAACATTAACTTCACACTTTGAGAAACGCCTCCTCCACTTGAAAAACTATTGTCTGTAGTAAAACTAATGCTTTCTCCAGCTTCTATAGATGCGAAACTATTTGATCCTGGAGGATCTCGAAGAATAATATCTGGAATTTCGGGAGCTTCTGAAAGTATGGATTGTGTTCCATCTCTAGCACCTCCTAAAATAATCCCTTCACTAATATAATTTTCGGCTGGATAAGGTACCCCTTCTATAACATATTGAATGTTAATATTACGTGTAAAAGGCGTATTGGTATTAGGAACACCTCCAATAAATGAGTACCTGGTAATACTATTGTCATTAGGATCAGTCTCTGTGAGCTCTGATTCTGGTATCGCCAAATTATTAGTTATACTGAGCTGACCATCTACAATGGGTACAATATCTTCAACAATATTATTAAGATCATCATTATTCAAATAGCGTTCAAACGTACTTAAAACAATTTCATAATTTGAAAACTGTTGATAAATGAGCACATCATCTCCTGATCCGTTTGGATGTTTTATTCCTGCAGTGCTTATGGTTTGGTCAATACCATTCACATCTTTTAATACAAGTTCGCTTTCAGACGTTTGGTCTGTAACTCTTAATACTGGTGTTGATCTGTAAATAAAACTTTTATCAAAATGATAGGGGTCTCCTTGAAGTATTGTATCATCTGGATATTTAAATTCGGGAGTTAATAATGGAGGAATACTTGCAAAAGTAACAGTTTCCTTAGTCCCTGCTGCTATTATGCTTGTACCAATAGTGGCATTAGAAATTTGTAAACCACTACCACCAACAATTTCATAATTAAGTGGCATTACCTGAATACGATATTCTCCTGAATTTTCATTGGTTTGAAACTCAAACTTTGTAACATCCGATACACTTCCTGGTAATTCTAAAGTGATAGTTGCTGTTCCAATATTGTTTTTAGAACTCACTCGTAACGTTGTATCTCCATCTGGAGCCGAATAAGGCACTTCAAATAAGCCGTTTTCTCCAAACCCTATTGGTTTTTGAGCTTCTACAGAGCCGCCAACTACACGACCAACAGCAGTAACACGTGTTTCATCTATAAATACTACCTGTTCCTGAGCATCTTCAAAGAACTCTTGGAAGGTGCCTGTTTCTGCTGGGAACCTACCTTCATAAGTAAAATCATGTCCAGTTTTAGCAACACGAATAAAATGATTTCCAATGGGTACACTAATATCAAAATTACCTTCGCTATCCGATTCTATAGGGACATTATTTTCATCTAAAACAATATTGCCATCTATATAAATGTTGGCGCCTGCTACCGGAATACGCGCATAACGTTCTAAACGGTCATTAGTCGCATCGGCATCGTTTAAATCATTTAACCAATATTCTCCTTTATTGTAAAAATTACCGTTTTGTTCATATTGATTATACGTTTCATCTAAAATACCAGCCCCTCCACTTATATACTCATCACCATCACTAAGACCACCTAAAACACCACCATTTATATCAACAAAGGATGGAAACACACCTCTGGTATCATATAATATTTTGCCTTTAAAAATAAAGGATGAGGTATCTGTAAAATCTATTTTATTGACCACTTCAGACCCTTCACCTAAAAATACCAATTGCTGATTGGGCTCAAATTTATGCTGCCCAAAACTTGGTGTGATTTTAAATGATTCGCCTGTTCCTGTATAAGGAATCGCATTGATTTCATAATTACCGTTAACATCGGTAACTCCCAAAATGCCTAGTTGGCTGGACGATGGAATATTTCCTGCGCCAGACACAAAAGAGATATCGTTACTTATACCCTGGATGTTTAAACTACCGTGATTTTTGTTGTAATTGAATCCATTTCTTGAGGCATCATAAGCATAGCCTCCTGTATTTTCGTTAGCACTTAAATACACGACCAAATCTGGGTCGTTTCCGCTTATGTATCGCTTATAATCGGTACGAATATCTGAAGCGTCTTCTATACTTTTCCAAACACGTATTTCGTCAATTAATGCGGTTTTACCACCTCCCACAAGTACATTGTTCCAATCGGCACTTCCTACATTAAACCTTGTTGTTACTGTTAGAACCGTTATTTCTAAATATGGTGAGGTATCTTCATCATCTACTTCAGCTCTGGCAGCATGTGCTGCATCCCTATAAGCCGCAGTCATAGGGCGCCCATTTATAAACAATAAAGGCTCTTTATTATCTTCTAACTGAGCAGTAATATGTACAAAATTGCTGTTAAAATCTGATACCGGTATCATGATATCATTCCCTCGAGCATCTATATCTCCAGATGGGTAAACGTTTTGAATAATATGAAGGTTTCCTCCAATACTAACTTCTAAAGTTTTAGAGGTTTCTTTTAAATTAACGGTAATATCAATATTATTTCCGTTTGACTCATTAAGCCTAAATAGTCTAATGGCATCACCACTATCGTTTGTATAAGGCTCATCCGGACGTACCCACGCTTGCAACGTAGTTTGTGTTGCTATAGGTTTGTTAAGATTTAATATTTCTAACTGATTAGACCCCGGAATAATTAAACCACTGCCGTAACTTACAACGCTGCCATCAGACTCTGCTGTAACGGTTACATTTTGCACCGGGTTGCCCCCTTTATAACTTACGTTACCTGTTACTATGGCTGTTGGGTTTCTAAACCCTATACCTGTAATAAAATTGGTATATAATTCTTCTGTTTGGCTTACACCTTTTGCTAATACTTTATATTCATACAGTACGCCACCATCTACATATTTATCTTCGTATTGTGTATCATTGGGAGACACACTTCCTATAAATTGAAATGGCGTTACACTTCCTAGTTCTCTACGTGATATTTCTATGGTTGTAATTAAATTGAAGTTATTCCTTAGCTCCCATTGCAGCAGTACTTTATCGCCGAAATAGCCTTTAGACACATCAAAAGATTCCTCTGCAAATGTTCCAAAAATGTATAATATGTCCCATGGAAAACGGGCATCTGTATTGTTGGCAACATTACTGGTTCCCAAATAAGGTACACCAACTTGAATGGTATAACCATTGTTTTGTACGGCCTGCGATGTGGTAACCATTTTGGCACCATCATCTTGTTGTGCCCAGAGCCCTGAGACCAGGAACCCTAAACACAGGGTTAGTATTTTTTTTCTCATCGTCCTATAGTTTATAGTTTAATGATGTAGTTAACACCGTAACTTACAGGACGTGTTTCACCTAGTGTACCTGTAGCCCCGGTTAGTCCTGTGATTTGATGAGAATGAATGCCAGCTGCTAGGGCACCATCATTAACTGTTCCTGTTCCAGCAGCAGATTGGTTTTGAAAAGCATTTGTGGCTCCAGAACTACCCCCATTTCTAGGTTCAAAGAAACGAAAAGGTTGTCTTAAATCATGTGTATGCTGCCCCGCATTGGCCGCTTCTAAGCTTCCCGCTGTATGATTATGAGATTGAAAGCCATCCTTTTGTTTAACTCCTAAAGCGATGCCAGCATAACTGGTACCTCCATAAGCTTGAGAACCGGCACCTCGCAAATACATGGCCTGTAAATTTGGGGCATTGTTACTGCCCAACAAGTCAATAAGTTTTTGTGAGCCATTGATTCCTACTAAAGACCTCCCATCGCATAACACCCAGCCTGTTGGAGCTGTTGTTCCTACAAAAGGCATAATAGCCCCAGTTGGCACCCCGTTATTGGCGGCTATAGCATAAGGCACGTGTTTTAACTTTTCTTCTGAAATGACCTGTTGCCCTTCACTTATTTTTAAATACACCTGTTGGTTTGCAAATATGGGATTATTAGTTGCCGCTGGACTTATAATATGTGAAAACACGCCAAAGGCATCTGTCGTCAAATTAACAGTTTCTGGATTACCAATAACTACTTTAGTATTACCGTTATTGGCATCTAAATAATACAACTCAAACGTTAAAGAAATAGTAGCATTTGTTTTAGCTGTATTATTGCCATCTCTTGCTATACCTTGTACAGCTATATCTGCTATTTCTGCAGAGGTTTGTGCATAGTTAAACGTTGTTGTAAAAAGCATTAATAACGTTAAAAGTGTAAATTTTGTTTTCATGGTTATGTTGTTAATTCGTTATACTCTTTTTTTGAGACAAGGATATACATCCAATGCTAGTGCAAGGTATAACTAGGGGTAGTCTATAACAATACGTACCACTTGCAAATACTACGTAGCCCTACGTAGCGTTTGATATGAAAGTTGCTTACCGAATTTATATCGAAAGTATAAGCTCTTTATGCTCCTGAGCCCAAGAACTAAGGGCATCCATTTCGTTTGAAAGGTCTAATTTTTGGATGATATTGGAGCGGTGTTTTTCTACAGTTCTACTGGATATACTTAATAATTCTCCAATTTCTTTAGAAGATTTCCCTTGTGCTACTAAACGAACAATGGTACGCTCTGAAGGGCTTAAGAATTTAATTTTCTCAATTTCTGGTGAAATCTGATTTTGAAGTATTTTATTGAATTCTGAGCTAAAGTATGTGCCGCCTTTATAAACTTCCTGAATGCATTTATGGAGTTCGATTGATGGTTCATCTTTTAAAATATAACCTTGTATATTAAGTTTTTGTGCTTTTGAAATAAAGCCTTTTTGTTTATGAGATGTCAGGATTATAAACTTTGTGGTTTGTTGCTTATCCAAACATTTTTGAATGACTTCAAAACCTGATAACAAAGGCATTTCTATATCCAAAATGGCAATATCTGGTTGCAATGACATAATATCATCTAAAGCTTTTGCTCCATTTTCTACTGAAGAAATAACATTATAATTAAACGATTTAAGTTCATCTACTAAACCTTTGAGTAACATCGGGTGGTCATCGGCAACTAAAACAGAAATTTCCATAATTATACTATTGGTATTTGAGCTAGAACCAGCGTTCCTTCTTCTTTTTTACTTTTTATTGATAGTGTACCTTTTAACATGCGTATGCGTTCTGCTATAGTTTTTAAACCTAGGCTATGTTGTTTTACTGACGCCACATTATCAAAACCTACACCATTGTCTTTTATTAAAACGTCTACACTATTTTTATGTTTTGTAATGTTTACGGTTAGTGTTTTAGCCTTGGCATGTTTTAAAGCATTTGTTACTGTTTCTTGAATAAATCTATACAAATTAAGTGTTTCTGTTTCATTAAATTCGTTATCAATATCATCAATCTCTACAGAAAAAAACATATCGGTTTCTTCATCTAAATCATTTAATAATTGTTGAATACTTTCTGTTACACCTAATTGCTTTAACGTCGCTGGGAATAATCCTCTTGATATACTTCTTACCTCTTCAAGAGCATTATTTGTCATCGCTGATAGTTCTTCTTGTTCCAAATTCTGAGCCTTCTTTTTAATTAATGTCAGCTGCTGCCCCACACTATCATGTAAATCTTTAGATACCCTTGTGCGTTCTTCTTCTTGCGCGTTTAAAAGATCTTGAGAAAACTGTTCTTGCAATTGTTCGCGTTTTCTCGCTGCGTTTCTAGAACGCCATAACAAGACAATGCCAAATACTGCTAAAAGCCCTAAACCTCCAAATAATAGCCATTGGTTTTTTACTTTATTTTGTTCATCTAATAAGGCTATGTCTGCTTCTTGCGCCTGTATTTTTAAATCGCGCTTTTCGGTTTCGTAAAGTGTTTGGTAATAGGTTAATGACTTAACATTTTGAACTTTAGATATGGAGTCTTTTATTTTATAGTAATTAATTAAGTGTTTTTCAGAGTTTCTATTATCATTAGTATTTTTGTAAACATTTGACAAAAATTTTTCAGCATTCATTATTTCTACATACCCTTTGTGAACCTTTTTTAATTCTAAATGCTGTTTCCCATAATCAATAGCTTCTTTAAACTGATTTTTCCCTAAAGCTATTTGTTTTAGAACTTCAATATACATCTCTTTTTGAATACCTTCGGAGTATGTATCTGGATCACTCTTGATTTTATTGAAATACTGTTCTGCTTTTTCTATACTATCATTTTCTGCCAAAGCTATCGTTAAATCACACAAAAAGAAAGGTTCATAAAAACGCCTGAACTCAGAATTGTTATGCTTCAGTGCTAACTTTAAATTTGATATTCGCTTTTCTTGATCATCAATTAATCTATAATCTGCCGCTGCGTTATAATACAGTAGTGATACTGCGGTGTCTTCTTTAAACGTATTTGATAAAGCTATGGCTTCATTACGCTCTTTTTCTGCTTCTCTATAAAATGCATTTTGACTGTATAAAATTGAAATGTCATTTTTAGCATTTATTAAGTTTAATGTATCTTTCTCTATGGCAAAAATTCTAATAGCATCCTGAATGTGTTTTGAGGCATCAACTGCTTCGCCC
Organism: uncultured Flavobacteriaceae bacterium; assembly: GCA_947502975.1. Taxonomy (GTDB): domain Bacteria; phylum Bacteroidota; class Bacteroidia; order Flavobacteriales; family Flavobacteriaceae; genus Jejuia. The sequence continues at coordinate 1,031,869 of CANNBV010000001.1, read as the reverse complement.
ATTTCCATTAAAACACCTCCAGTTTTTAAAGCTATAGTTCCCAACAACAACTGATTATTTGCTTTCGATGCCCAATCTCTAGCTAGATCATAATATTTAAAAGCCATATCAAAATCAACCTGACCTGCATATGAATCTGCACCATAGAGATAAAACCTTCCCTTAATAGCATTAGATGTTACTGATTCTATAGTATTCAAAAAATCTTTAAATATTCGCAACCCTTCTTCAGAATCTCCCATTATATTACTATGGTAATGAATGAGTTTACTTGTATTTCTTGTTGCAATATTTAAGGAATCTAACTTTAAAGCATATGTAATGGTTTCTCTTGCTATAGAATCATATTTAAGTGCTTCATCAAATTCTACTAAAGTGGTTAGGCTGTCCAACCATTTAAGGTGTTCAGCGTTTACTGATTGTTTAATTTTTAATTCTAATTCAGTAATATTCTTTTCAAAATCATTGCTCTGCGCATTTATAGATAATCCTAAAAAAAGAAGAATTATAAATAAATATTGTTTTATAATCATATATTATTTTCTGTTGTAAATTTCAGAAGTAAAAGATACAAAAGTAACAGAAAATAAGCCAAAAGTAATTTACCTCGATTAAGGGTTTGAAAAAAAGTTTAGATATAATTTAAATCTATTTATATCATAAAATTTGTGTAAGATGTATTTTGTAATGAGGTATAGAATTCATTAAGGTAAGAAACTACAAATTCCCTCTGTAATAGTTAAGCACCTTCACTAATAATAAGTATTCGTACTTTGCATTTGTTAGATTTACTTTCGCATTATCTAAGTTGTTTTTACTAGTCACATAGTTTAAAAAGTTAGAAACACCATTGTTAAATCGTATTTCATTTATGCGATATGATTCTTCATAAGCTTCAACTTGTTTTTGAATGCTTTGATAACGATTATAAACGGCTTCCATATCAAAGTGTACCTGAGCAATGGTATTCTTAATATCTATATGTGTGCGTTCTAGCTCCAAAATAGATTCTTGTACCCTAATCTTTTCTATAGCTACATTACTTTTGGCTCTAAAACTGTTAAACAATGGTACGCTTACAGATACACCAATTACGGTATTTAAATTATTATCTAACTGATCATCATAACTAATACTCTCAGCAGCAAACGTTGTTTCTTCTGTCATTACTGAAAAATCTTGTCCACCAACAGTTACAAAGTCTCCAGTTTCAACAATACTTGTTCCTGTTGATGAGAAAATTTCTGCTGCACTAGAATAATTTGTATTAACACCACTGAAAACAGATATTTCTGGAGTAAATTGTGCTTTAGCCATACTAACACCTTTTTTAGCTGCCTCAATACGTAATTCATTGGCTTGAAATGTTGCTAAACTTTCTAAAGCAGCCGTATAAACTTCATCCGCGGACAATTCATATTTTTCTAAATCCAACATAATCGCTTTAGTATCTACTTCGGTAACATTTTGTAAGTTCATTAATTGCAGAAGACTAAGTTTTGCATTGTTTAGGTTTGATTCCGACACCAAAATACTGGTCTCATCATTTGCAATTTGTCCTAAAATATCAGCGTAATCTGCAGGGTTTCCTGATTCATTGTCATAGAAATCTTTTTGAATAGCTAGTTGCTTTTTAGTCGCTTGATAACGCTGTTTTGTGAGTTCTAATACAGCTTTATTATTTAAAACTTGTAAATATGCCAATGTAACATTTAGGACTAAATCTTGCTTAGCAGCTTCAATTTCTAGTTCTGAAGCTTCTCTATTTAAGCGATTTCGTTTTGCTGCATTTAATAGTCGAAACCCATTAAACACAGTCATATTTAAGCTTAAGCCCATATTAGAAAATGTTAACTCTTGATTGATAAAATCATTTGTGAAAGGGTCGATACTCCTTCCATCATTTACCCCTAAATTAAAATTCCCATTGATGCTTGGCAACAAACTTGCTTTAGACTGTTGGTGATTCACTTTTGCTGCATTAGCTCTTAAATTGGTCGATTTCAAATCCAAATTATTCTCTAATGCTATGGCTATACATTCTTCTAATGAAAAACTTTTAGAACCCAGGTCTTGGCCATATGTTACCCAACCCGTCAAAACTATTAGGGCGATTATTAATTTTTTCTGTATCATGATTTCTTTATTCTGAAACTATTTTACCGTCGAGTAAATTGATAATTCTTGAACCATAAGATGCATTCTTCTCAGAATGTGTTGCTTGAATAATTGTGACGCCTTGTTTATTTAACTCTGAAAACAACTCCATAATTTCCGTACTCTGTTTTGAGTTTAAATTACCTGTTGGTTCATCAGCTAAAATCAGTTTTGGGCTTCCTATCAAAGCTCTAGCAATGCCAACCAACTGCTGTTGCCCTCCACTTAATTGAATCGGAAACAGATCTTTTTTACCCACAATATTAAAGCGGTCTAACATGTCTGCCACTAAAGCTTTACGTTCAGAAGACTTTATATTTTTATACAACAAAGGCGTTTCAATATTTTCCCAAACGTTAAGTTCATCAATAAGATGATACGCTTGAAATACAAAACCTATGTATTCTTTATATAGTTTAGACCTGTTACGCTCTTTCATGCTATGCACAGGCTCCCCTAAAAACACATATCCGCCGTCAGTAAAATTATCTAGCATCCCAATACAGTTTAACAAGGTTGATTTACCAGAACCAGAAGGTCCCATTAGCGATATAAATTCACCTTCTTTAACTTCCATATTCAGGTTATCTAATAATGCTATTTTATTACTTCCTGAGTTAACTTCTCGTGTAGCCTGACTTAATTTTAATATTGTATTTGACATTATAGTTTTTTTAATTCAATTGATTAACTTTTGATTCACCAATACTTAAACCTCTATCAATTTGAGCATTGCCTTTGTAATATAACTCTGCTTCACCATAAGCTGTGAATTTTATACGTTCTGATGCATTGACACTGAACTTAGCTTCTCCAAAAGCCTTAAGTTTTGATGTTTTGTTATCTACCTTTACAAGGTTAATTACACCTTCTCCATAAGTTGTTATATGCTGATTTTCAACATTTCCTTTTTTAATAGTTAATTTACTTTCTCCATAAACATCCACATTAAACTCTTTAAAATTCACTTCATTAAAAACAACTTGAGATTCACCATAAATTTTAAGCGTAAACTTTTCAGTATTAATAGGGCTTGTACAGGTTATTTCTTGTTCTCCTCGTAAGGATAAATTGTCAATATGCTTATAGGTTACTTGTACTGTTAATACTTTTCCTCTATAAATAGGAACTTTAGTTTTCATACCATTCTTAACAATTTTTTTATGCTTGGTGGTGACTTTAGCATCATCTAAATACACTCTAAGGACACCACTTTTAACTTCAATATTTATGTTATCATTTGATAAGGTGTTTTCAAGTATTGTAACAGATTCCTCATCTCCTTGTACAAAGGTAGTTTCAATATGGGGGCTAATAATAACTTTATTGAAAGATTCTACAGTCGTTTTTGCTTGCGCTAATATCATTTGACTTGTGCAAATTAATGCTACAATTGAAATTTGTTTGAAGATTTTCATAATTATATCGCTTTTGATTAATGATTCTGCTGCGTATTTTATTTGATAATTATATAGTGAAGATGATGCCAAAACTTCACTAAATTGATTATCAAACACTTAAGCTAGAGCCAAGAAACAAAAGTGTTCGATTTTGACACACTTTTTGTTCGTAATCGAACACCTTATTCAGATCTCAATGAATTTACAGGATTGGTTATCGCTGTTTTTAAAGTTTGAAGTACAACTAATAATATTGTAATACTACCTACTAATACAATTCCAATTAAAAATGGATTAAAACCAATAGCAATTCTGTACGAATAATTATCTAGCCACTGATTGATTATTAAATAGGCAATTGGGCAAGCAATAAGTACCGAAATTGCTAAAATGATTAAAAAATCTTTAACAAAAAGAATACTAATATTAGTTACTGAAGCTCCTAAAACCTTACGTATACCAACTTCTTTAAAACGTCTATTAACAGTTAAAGACACCATTCCAAATATTCCCAAAAGTGCTACAATTAAAGACAATAAAGATGCTGTATAAGTTGCTTTTTTTAGTTGCAATTCGCTTTCATATAATCTAGCTAAAGTATCATCTATAAACTCATAATCAAATGGAGCGTTGGGCAAAAGTTGCTTCCATTTTTGTTCAATTTCAGTTAGACTCTGAGCTATATCTCCAGGTTTCAACTTAAACGATAAGTATCTATAATTATGAAGCGCACTAACGCTAAAAAATAACTGTGGTTTTATAGGCTGTTGCATGGATTCAAAATGAAAATCTCCTATCACGCCTTTTATAGTAAGCATGTATTCTGCGTTATCAACTTTTAATTTTTGACCAATCGCTTCATCTGCTGTTGAAAAACCATAGGTATGAAGTGCTTTTTCATTGATAAGTGCATAATCAGGATTTTGTTCACCGGGTTTTAAATATGAGCCTTTTAGTAGTGGAATGCCATAGGTATCAAAATAAGCGTCATCAACTACTAAACTTTGAGAAGCATAAAACTCTTCTGGATTTTCGTTAGCTTTATTTACTGCTAATTGAAACCCATTATTACCGTTCGGAATTTCATAAGAAAGACTGACACTTGACACAGATGAGACTTCAGATAGCTCATTACGTAGTGTCAACATTTTTTGAACTCCATTGGCAGTCCAATCTCTTGGAACAGCAGCAGTAACTATGTATTCCTTATCATACCCTAAATTCTTACCAAAAAAACTATCTAATTGTTGAGTTACCAGAAGCGCTACAATTAATACAACTAGAGCCGTTACATACTGAAAGCACAATAATGATTTTTGTAGATATACACCTTTGGCGCCTATTTTAAATTTACCTTTGAGTGCATGAATTGACTTAAACGAAGACAAAACAAAAGCTGGATAAAATCCTGCCAAAATCCCAATAATTAAAATAAAAAGTAAAGGTATTAGCAAGAAATAAGTTGGAAATTGTGATAAACTCATAATTTCTTTGCCTACTAACTCTACAAATACTTTGCTAAAAAATGGATAAGCCAAACACGCTAATATTGTAGCGACAGCTACTAGAATTATAGATTCTGAAAGAAATTGAAATATTAATTGTTTCCTGTTGCTACCTAAAACCTTGCGTACACCAATCTCTTTTACTCTACTTACAGAATGACCGATAGCAATGTTTATAAAATTTACTAAAGCCATTAGGATTATAAAAATCCCAACAAAAGATAATGCATAAAGTATCTTTTTTAAACTTGAGTTATTTCTATTTAGGTAATAATCGGTAAGTTTTACGGGAATAACTTTTAGATTACTTTGGATAGATTCAGAAGTATGATCTTCTATTAAACGCTTAAGAGGAAGTTCTAATTGACTGGCATTTATACCTGGTTGAAGCTCAACATAGCATGCAAAAATAGGTAAATTCCAATCATGAAAATCGGCACGATTAAAATACTCAGCAGAATTTTTAGCAATAAACAAACCACTACTTTGCTTATTTATTATTGGAGTTACGGAGTTTTCAGGAGTTTTCTCTAAAACCCCTGTAATAGTAAATGCCTTACTATCACCCCCAAAATTTTGAATCATTATAGTTTTACCCACAACATCGGTTTTTCCAAAGAACTTCATAGCCTTTTCTGGCTTTATAACAACTGAAAATGGATTTTTAAAGGCTGTACTTTCATCACCATGTAACAATTTAAAGCCATACATACTCAAAAAGCTTTCATCACCTAATTGAATGCCTTCTTTAAAATTTTTATCACCTTCTGACACGATACTAGTGATACCATCCCATCTGTAATAATCAGCTACCAAATTTGGATATTGTTCTTTTAGACGCTCTGCCAATGGCCCGATAGTAGCAAAGTCAACACCCATATTTGGATCTTTCCATTGACTCGTTAGCATATATTGGGAATCAGAATTTTTAAGGTTTTTATTTCCTTGTAATTCTTGCCAAACGAAAGCCGCTATTAATAGTGTAAAACTAATACCTGCAAACAAACCCAATATGTTAATTACAGTATAAAGACGTTTCTTCTTAAGGCTTCTCCACGCTATTTTTAAATGATTTTTTAACATAGTTATTGGTTTACTTTTTACCTATTTTCTCAATTTGAAAAACAGGGTAAAACATCTTCTTCAAAGTAAGGTTTTTGGTTTACCCAAAACATGTAATCTACCTTTAAAAAACCTTTAGCAAAAGCATGTAACAATGGTACTATGCTGTTTCTATTTTCTCCTTTGTCGTTAGTTTCATTATAATTTAGATCTGCTCCAGTTTTTCCAATATAATTACCATCTTGGACAGCTACACCTAAGGGAACTGTAAAATTATTTTCATGCATTTGGGCCAACGCATGATTTAGTTGTCCTTTTCTAGTCACCATTAAATCTGGTGCTCCTAGCCCAACACCAATATCTTCGCCATAAGCATAAATACTCTTTAAATATCCTTTATCTTCCCACGGTAACCACTCTCCTGGCATAAAATTGGCATATACCATTGTAGTGGTATTGGGGAAAGCCTTTTTAAGTGATAACATATTGGTTTTGACTCCATTTATATAGGCTTCTGTTGTATAGTCGGGCACATCCGATGGTTCTACACCTATGGCTGTTTCCTGTAAATTTATACCTTCTATTTCTCCATCAAACCTTTCGCCGAGTGCTTTTAGTAGCAAAAAAAATCGTTCTTGAACTTTCACATTCCATCGTTTTGCAACCCAACCTACTGGGCGTTTATTCTCATATTGTAAAACGCTTCCCCCTCCATATTCATCTGTTCTTAAATATTTTGGAACGGGATTATTTTTAATATAAAACGTGACATCTTGTAATTGTATAAAAAGTTTTTTACCGTATTGCCTAAGATATGTTATGTCTTCTTCAATAATAGAAAAATCATATTTGTCTTTCTCTGGTTCTAATTGACGCCATGAATACATAATCTGTGCACCATAAAATGCTTGGTGCTTTAAAAAGGGATGCGTCTTAATACTATGTCTATCTTTAGCGAAATACACAAAATGTTTGATATTATCTTTTTGGATAGGGCATGCAGCACTTAAATATGCCTTATAACTATTAATATATTTATTTGCTGGGTTTTCCCATTTTTGGGCAAAGGTTATCGAAAATGTAATTACGAATACGAAAATTAAATAGTTGTGTTTTAACATGATTCTTTTATTTATTCAGACCTTAAACTATCTACAGGGTTAGCTATTGCTGCTTTTATTGCTTGAAAACTCAACGTAAATAATGCAATTACCAAGGCAATTATACCTGTTGCAGCAAAAATCCACCAACTTAAGTCCACTTTATAAGCAAAATCCTCTAACCACTTAGTCATAAACCACCATGAGATTGGGGTTGCTATAACAAATGATAACATCACCAACTTTACAAAATCTGTAGACAACATTCTCACTATATTAATTACTGAAGCACCTAACACTTTACGAACACCAATTTCTTTGGTACGTTGCTCTGCTATGTAAGTAGCTAAACCGAATAATCCAAGACAAGCAATAATTATTGCTAATAATGCAAACGAAAGCGCTACTTTTCCAACACGCATTTCTTGACGATACATATTATCAAAGGCCTCATCTAAAAATTGGTATTCAAACGGCATTCCAGAAGCTACAGTTCCATATTTGTTTTCAATTGTATGAATTAGTCCACTAATATCTTCTGTATTAAACTTGTAAGCTGATGCCCAACTATTGTTACCTAGGGTAAAGCTCAAAGCACCTACGTTTTCGCGTAGAGACTCATAATTAAAGTTTTTAACTACTCCAATAATGGTTTTAGGAATTGTATTGGCATCATTATCTGATGTATATATCTTTTTACCAATAGGGTCTTTAAATCCAGTTAACTTTACTGCAGATTCATTTAAAATTATTCCTGTAGAATCAGATCCAAAATCTCTAGAAAAATTTCGACCTTGTATAATTTCCATACCGATAGTTTCTATATACTCATAGTCTATATTCCAAAATTGCATGTTAAAGCCATTTGACTCCGTCATTACCGTTTCCGTAGAAAATGTCGTGTCTGATCTTGAGGAACTTGAAACTGGCAAATACCCTGCAAAAGATGCTGATTTAACTTCTGCTATTTGTTCAATTTGATTTTTTAAGGATTCTCGTGTATTATATGGCACCCCAGAATTATCAATAACAAGTACACGATCTTTATTAAAACCTAGATTAACCGATTGAATATGATCAATCTGTTTATAAATTACAATAGTACCCACAATTAAAACAATCGATGTTACAAATTGAAAAGTAACCAAAAAGTTGCGAAATGTATTTTTCTTATGTCCGATAGATAGTTTTCCTTTCAAAACCTTAATTGGTTTAAATGAAGACAAGAAAAACGCGGGATACAAACCTGCCATAATACCAACTAAGACAGGCAGTAGTAGTATAAATATTAAAAATTTCGGACTAAACAACGTGCTTAACAGCAGTTCTTTGCCTGAAATACTATTAAACCATCCCAATGCTATCCAAACAAAAAATACTCCTAAAAATATGGACAAATATGCAATTAAAGTAGACTCAGTTAAAAACTGCCAAATGAGTGCAATTTTCTCTGAACCTAAAACTTTGCGAATACCAACTTCCTTAGCTCTTCCAGAAGACCTAGCCGTAGTAAGATTCATAAAATTGATACACGCAATTAAAAGTATGAACAGTGCTATTGCAGAGAAAATATAGACATATTGAATATTACCATTAACTCCAATTTCAAAATCTCTGGCAGAGTGTAAATGTATGTCTGTTATTGGAATTAAAGAATACTCTAATTTATTACCGCTGGCTTCAAAATCTTCTATAGTCTCAATCTGCATAAACTGTGCAGCTTGGGGCACAATATATTTATCAATAACTTCTTTGAATTTCTTATTGAATTCTGTGTAATCTGTCCCTTCTTTTAATAGTACATAAGTGTAAAAATTATGACTTAAAAAATTACCAAAACGATAATTTACATTCGCCATTGAAAAGAAAAAATCAAAATTAAAATGTGAATTTTTTGGAATATCTTTTATTACAGCGGTAACTTTATACAAACCTTGAGAACCTCCATCTGTTTCCAACATTTGTCCTATTGCTAGTTCTGGACTTCCAAAATATCGTTTTGCAACTCTTTCTGTGACAACAACACTATTTGGGGCCTTTAAGGCTGTTTTAGTGTCTCCCAATATTGCTGGCAACGAAAAAACATCAAACAATGTTGAATCGGCATGGACGACTGCCATTTCATTTATATATTCATCTCCTTTTTTAATCAGCTTTGATCCCCCAGAGGCATAAAACCTCACGAAGTTTTCTACTTCCGGATAATCCTTTTGAAGCGTAGCGCCCATAGGATCAGCACTAGCAGACATGCTCAACTCCGTACCTCCAAAAATAATATCGGAGTTAATTCGATAAATACGATCTGCATTCTCATGAAAACGATCATAACTCAGCTCATCTGTGACGTACATGGAAATCATAATAAAACAACCAATACCCAAAGACAACCCTATGATATTTATTGCAGTAAAACCCTTTTTCTTGATAAGGTTACGCCACGCTATTTTGAAATAATTTCTAAACATAATATTATTTTTTGATGATGATATTTATTCTGATCTTAGGCTATTTATAGGATTAGCCATAACAGTTTTCACTGTTTTGAAACTTATAGATAAAAGCACTAGTATAAAGACCAAAAGAATTGGAAGTATAAATAACCAAATATTTAGGTCTATTTTATAGGCAAAATTTTCTAACCATTTTTTCACAAATAAGTACGTTATAGGGATACTTACTATAACAGAAATCATTACGGTTTTTAAGGAGTCCTTTGACAGCAACATTAATATGGTAGCCGTACTAGCACCCACAACTTTTCGAATACCAATCTCTTTCTTTCTTTTTGCAACTGAAAAAGACGCTAGACCAAGTAATCCTAAACAAGCAATTAGTATAGAAAATGCTGTAAGAATCATAAATACATTTTTAAAGCGATCTTCTGCTTTAAACTGCTTATCGTATTCTTGATCCATAAAAAAGTAAGAGAAAGGTGCTCCGGGATAAATTGCATGAAATGCTTCCTTAACCTGTTTTAGATTGTCAGTTGGGGAACCTCCGACAAATTGTACGGTAGCTAAACTTCCAAAATAATTATTAAATACATGAATTAAAGGCAACATAGGTGATTTTGGAGATTGCTGATGGTAATTTTTCACCACACCTTTGATAGTCCATTCACCTCCCCAAAACGAGAGTTTTTGATTTATTGCTTTTTCAGGATCTGTTATATTCCATTTTTCTAAGGCTTTCTCATTTACAATAACGTGTCGCTTTTGTTGTGTAGTACCCTCATCAAAATTGGTTCCTGCTATCATTTCCACCCCTAAGAGTGGTACATAATCCTTATCAATAAAAGTGAGGTAAAAGTTATGATATGCATCAGGCGTTGTGCCCGTTATGTGTATATCTGCAGTAGTTGACAAAGCTCCAGACGGTTGTCCAGGAACTGTATGCGATAAAGCCACAGTCTTTACATTAGTATTGGTTAATAGGTTTTGCTTGAATGCTGAATAATTTTTGGCTGCATTTTTTGCTGGTGCTTCTACTACAATACTTTGTTCTACATTAACACCTCGATCTAAACCTCGTAAAAAATCAATTTGCTCATTTACAGTAAACGTTTGTATTAATAAAATGGTGGTAATTGCAAACTGAAAAACCACAAGCCCTTTACGGAGTAAATTACCTTTTACAGAGTGAGAAAAATTACCTTTTAATATTGTTGAAGGCTTAAACGAAGACAAAACAAAAGCTGGGTATAATCCTGAAAGCACACCTCCAATAACAATAAAAGATAACAACAATAGCCAAAAAGACAAACTTCCCAAAACACTAAAACTGTCTGGCAATCCTGAAAGGGAAATAAACATAGATTTTACTGCCGAAACAAGTAATATGGCTAAACCTGCAGCAAGCGTATTTATGACTATGGACTCTACTAGAAATTGAATTCGCAATTGACTTTTGGTAGACCCTAGTACTTTTTTTACGCCTACTTCTTTGGCTCTATCTAATGCTTGAGATGTCGTTAAATTTATATAATTCACAAAAGCACTAATGATAATTAACACTGCTACAGCAAAAAGAAAATAAACAGAATTGGCATCTCCGTTAGGCTCAGGCTCAAATGTTTTTTTAGAATATAAATGAATGTCTTTTATTTTTTGACCAACAATTGCTTCACTTTTTATCGTTTTTTCATCAATCAAACGTTTGCTAAAATCTTTTAATGAACTTGTAAAACTATCGAAATCTGCTCCTTCAACTAATTGTACATACATATATGAATTATTTCCACTCCAATTATCCTTCTTTTCACCATGTCTTCTTACCATTTCTTCATCAGAAATCATGGTTGCATAAGAAATAAGCATATCAACTTTAAGATGTGTGTTAGGAGGACTATCATGAGTAACTCCCACTATCTTATACAAAATATCCCCATTTGGTCCTGGAGACTTTAAAACTTCTCCAACAACATCTGTACGATTAAAATATTTTAAAGCAATAGATTCAGTAATTACAGCTTCATTAGGTTTATTAAAAAGATCTTCTTTAGTTCCATAAATCAACTTATAATCGAACATATTAAAGAAATCTGCATCAACTGCATATAAGCTTTTCATAAGAAATTGTTGATCTCCAACCTGCATTGGTGAATTGGGTTCGCCAATATCATAAACCCTTGTATATTTTTCTACTTCTGGAGCTTCAGATTTTAGTTTAGGACCAGCTGCAGGATACATCTCACTATCTTGAGTTGTTACTGTATTTCCTGTCAAATAGTTTAGCGTAAGTCGTACAATACGATCTGCATTTGAATGTGTGTTTTCGTAGCTTCTTTCAAATTGAACATATTGTACAATTAATAATGTAATTGCAAAACCAGTTGCTAAACCTACAAGGTTTATAAAAGTAAGCCCCTTGTTTCTAAGAAGGTTTCTAAATGCTATTTTGAAATAATTTTTTATCATGATACTTCATTTTTTGATTGATGAGAATTATTCTGTACGCAAAGATTTTATAGGATTAGCCATTGCTGCTTTAATGGCCTGAAAGCTTACAGTAAATAATGTTATGCCAATAGCTCCTATACCTGATAACACAAAAATCCACCAGGATAACTCTGTACGGTATGTGTAATTATTCAACCAATTCGTAACACCATAATATGCTAGAGGTATTGCAATTATAATTGCAATACCTATCAATTTTATAAAATCCTTAGAAAGCAGTTGCCATAAATTAAACACCGAGGCGCCAACCACTTTACGAATGCCTATTTCTTTAGTTCTTTGTTCTGCCATAAAAGAAGCTAATCCAAAAAGTCCTAGGCAGCTTATAAAAATGGCTAGAAATGCAAAAATGGTAGATAGCTTTCTAATGCGCTCTACAGCAACAAACTTTTTAGCATAGGTTTCATCTACAAATTTGTATTCAAACGGTACATTAGGAACATGTTTTGCAAAAACAGATGCAACGGACGCTAAAGCTGCTGAAACACTTTTCTCTGGATTTAGCTTTAACTCTATCCAATTAGTGTTGTCATATTTAATCATATAAACAGCTTGTCTTACAGGTTCAAAAGGAGATTCAGCTAGCATATCTTTCACTACACCTATCACTTTATGTTCTTTATTATTCCACCGAATAGTTTTACCTATCGGATCTTTTAAACCCATATAGTTCACGGCAGTTTCATTAAGTACAAAAGCAGTAGAATCTGTTGCAAATTCTCTAGAAAAATCGCGCCCTTCTACAAGGTTCCAGCCAACTGTTTTTCCATAATCATGAGAAATACAAATGGTAACTATGTTCGTTAAAAAACTAGGATCTTTTCCTTCCCATTCAAAACCGCCTCCTGAAGACCAGACACCTGTTAATGGACTTGAAGATTCTGCCATATTTATCACAGCACCATTATGTATAAGCTCGTTACGAAGTGTATTATATTTACCTTCATAATCTTCCGTATCTTTACTAATCATGACTAAGCCATCATTTTCATAACCAACTGTACGGTTTTTTGAATGCTGTATTTGTTTTTCAACAACTATGGTTCCAATTATAAGTATAACCGAAACCGCAAACTGAACAACTACTAACACTTTTCGGAATGATGTTGTAGACTTACCAACTTTAAAAGTTCCTTTTAAAACTTTTACTGGACGAAATGAAGAAAGATATAATGCAGGGTAGCTTCCAGCCATAAGACTGGTCACTACAATGCACAAAACACTAACTAAAATGAAATATATATTATTGATTGGTAAACTCATCTGCTTATCTGCTAACTGATTAAATGCAGGCATTACCAGAATTACCAAGACAATAGCTACAATATAAGCTAACACAACAACTAAAAACGATTCACTTAAAAACTGAAATATCAACTGTTTTTTCGATGATCCTATAGACTTACGAACACCTACTTCTTTTGCACGTTTCTCAGATTGCGCTGTACTTAAATTCATAAAATTAATACATGCCAGTAGCAGCACAAATAAACCTACAATGCCAAAGAGCCATACGTATTGAATAAATCCTCCTGTATTAACACCATCCTTCCAATCGGATTTTAAATGCCAATTTTTCATCGGATGAAGTATCAATTCAGGTTGACTTCTTTTACCGTATTCTGATAAATTGTTATAAACTGCATCTTTAATATTTTCACTTACCTCAGACATCGTTAAGCCATCGGCAATTTGTACATAAAGCTGATAGGAGTTGTTATCCCATAGATTCTTATCTCGTGCTCTTTTCACCCAAGGGGTTGACACCGTATATAACTTCCAAGGTGCTATAAATTTCAATTCGTTAAACTCTGCATTAAAAGGTAAATCTTTAAAAACCCCAGTAACTGTAACATTTAGTTTATTACCAATTTGTATATCCTCACCAATCGGGTTTTTATCTCCAAAAAAGGTATATGCCGTAGATTCTGATATTACAATTGAGTTAAGGTTTTTCAATCCATTCCAATCACCTAAAATCATATTTAACGATAGCATCTTAAGTGCATCAGGCTCCATAAAAGCACCATATATGGTCAGGTTTTTGGTATCCTTGGAAAGAATATTGTCCCCATGATAAGAGCTCATCACAACATGCTTAAAATTATCACCATATTTAGCTCTTAATTCATCCCCAATAGGATATGGCATTACTGTTCTTGTTCTTTTTTTACCATTAGCTGTTTTATGCATTAAAACCTGAGCAATAGTATCATAATTGTCATGATTTTGGTTGAAAGTGATTTCGTCATGTATCCATACACCAATAAGTGTAATCACCATAATACCTATTGCTAAACCTCCTATATTAATCAAGGAATAGCCTTTATTCTTTATGAGATTTCTCCAAGCAAATTTGATATAATTTTTAAGCATGACTATTCATTTTTTGATTGACGATTATTCTGTTCGTAGCGCATTTACGGGGTTAGAAATAGCTACTTTTACACTCTGAATCCCAATGGTAACAAAAGCAACTACTATTGCACAAAGTCCCACCAAAATAAAAACCCACCATTTAATTTCTATTCTGTAAACATAATTTTGAAGCCATTGATTCATTGAAAAATAGGCAATAGGGGTAGCTATGATGAAAGCGATTAATACAAGTTTTAGAAAATCCTTTGACAACAATCCAACTACACCAGATACTGAAAGCCCTAGCACTTTTCTAATTCCAATTTCCTTGGTACGCTGAAACACCTGAAAAGAAACCAAACCAAATAAGCCCATACCAGCAATAAATAAAGCTAAAGCAGAAAAAACATTAAAAAGTTTGCCAAGTTTTATTTCACTGTTATAAAGTTGAGCATAAGTATCATCCATAAACTTCGCTTCGTATGGAATATGAGGTGTTATAGAGCTTAATGTGGTTTCTATAAAGTTTTTAGTATCCTCAAAATTTTCAGGAGATATTTTTAAAATGATTTCACCTTGATTTCTTTGCCATTGCCAACTATTCATATTTATGAAGAGAGGTTCTATAGGTTGGTCGAACGTTTGTAAGTGAAAATCTTTAACTACACCAATCACTTTTCCATATTCAAACGTTTTACCTATAGCAGTTTCCCATCCCAATTGTTTAACAGCAGATTCATTTAAAATATATGCCTCACGAGCATCTGTAGCATAAGCTTTGGAAAAAGCTCTCCCTTCTAAAAGTTCCATTTCAAAAAGTTCTAAAAACTCGTAGTCTGCATGGAGTCTGTAAAAATACATTTGGTCTTTAGTAGTATTCCCTTCCCAAACATCTACAATACCTTGATTTTCTGAATTTAAAGGAATTTGCGAACTCAATGAGACTTGATGAATTTTAGAGTGAGCTAATAGTTTCTCCTTAATCACTTGCTCTTTTTTAGCAATAACTTTATCAAAATAAGGCACATGCACAATACTTTGTTTATTATAACCCAAGTTTGCGTTTTGTGTAAAATGATGTTGCTGATAAATAATGACACTCCCTACAACTAATATAATAGCAACTACAAATTGACCTACCACAAGAGAATTACGTAAAATAGAACCTTTTCTTTGTTGTTTTAGAATACCACCTTTAAGAGCTCTAACCGGAGACACATTTGATAGAAATAGTGCAGGATATAAACCAGACAAGCCCCCAATTAAAGTTGCAACAAATAACAAACCAATAAACAACCATGACTCACCAATTATTGATAAAGAGATATCTTTATTTAAAAACTCATTATACGTTGGTAAAATAAGAACAACTAAAGCAAAGGCTAGTATTAAACTAAGCAGTGTTAATATAAAAGATTCTCCTAAAAAAAGTGATGCTAAATGCGTTTTGCGAGCTCCAAAAAGTTTTGAAACACCCACTTCTTTTGCTCTTTGCACTGTTTGTGCAGTAGCTAAATTGGTGTAATTTATACCTGCAAGAATTAAGATGATAAGTGCAATGGCAATGAAAAAATATACATATTTAATACTTCCGTTAACCTCAAGTTCAAAATTGGTGTTGGAATGCAGGTGAATATCCTTAAGAGATTGAATTTTATACTCAGGATAAAAATTGAGTCCTTGTGACTTATATATTGGTTTAGTAATCTTATCAAAAGCAACCAATTTCTTTTCTAGTGTCTTATAATTAGCGTCTTTAGATAATACAAAATAAGTGTAGTAATTATTATTAGCCCATTGTCCCTCTTCAAAATAACTTAATTGTTGAATAGACGTAATAAAGTTATAGGTGAAATGCTGATTTTTAGGAGGATCAGCTACAACACCTTTTACTATTACTTTTTGCTTATTGTCTAATAGAACGACCTTATCAAGAGCAGAAGATTCACCGAACATTTTTCTAGCTAGAGACTCCGTGAGTAATACTGTTGAAGGATTTTTCAAAGCTTCTTTTCCAATACCCTGTACTACAGGAATGGTAAATACATCAAACAAATACTCATCTGCGTATAGTCCCTTTTCGGAAAATGATGTATTTCCATACACCACTAAAGCATCTTCACATGAAATATTTGTTACAGCTTCTACCTCTGGAAAGTCTTTTTTCATAGCAATTCCCAGAGGTCTTGGAGTAACAGCAAAATAATCTGTTCCTTTAAATTCATTCCCTTTTTGTTGTTGTACAACACGGAATATATTATCTACTTTTTGATGGTGAGATTCATAACTTAACTCAAATTGAATATAAAGCGCTATTAAAATGAAACAGGTGAACGCAATGGTTAGCCCAGACAAATTTATAGTTGTATACAGTCTGTTTCTAATTAGTTTCCGCCACGCAATTTTAAAATAGCTACGTATCATGATTTTTTAGTTTAAGAAATTATTCCGTTCTAAGTGATTTCACAGGGTTAGCCATTGCGGCTTTTACCGCTTGAAAACTTACCGTAATAAGTGTAATGATTAATGCGCCCACACAAGCAATAATTAACACTTCCCAACCCACTGAAGTCCTATAGTTAAACTTCTGAAGCCATTGCCCCATAACATAATATGCTAATGGTGATGCTACTATAATTGAAATAACTACAAGCGTTACAAAGTCTTTTGAAAGCAACAACCATAGTTGACTAATAGATGCTCCAAGCACCTTTCTAACTCCTATTTCTTTGGTTCGCTGTTCAGCTACAAACGATGCTAAACCAAATAAGCCTAAACAACTAATGAAAATAGCAAGGATTGTAAAGACTTTAGCTAAACTTGCTATACGCTCTTCAGCTGCGAATTTTTTTCCATATTCTTTATCTACAAATTGATATTCAAAAGGTATGCTAGGAAAGTTTCGTTTAAATACAGTTTCTATGAGACTTAAGCTTTCGCCAACGCTCTTATCTGGGTTTAATCGTAAATTATAATAGCTAGCATTTTCATCACTATCAAAAACATACATTGCCTGTTTTACAGGCTCGTAAGCCGATTGCACAATCATATCTTTAATCACACCTATAACCTTTAATGGTGGTGCAGGGTCTTCAGTATCAGAATCTTTAATCAACATGCCTATTGGATCTCTTAAACCCATATATTTTACTGCAGTTTCATTCAGAATAACAGCTGTGCTATCGGTTGCAAACTCACGTGAAAATCCGCGTCCAGCAATAAGTTCAAGATTCATGGTTTCTGCAAATTCATAAGATACAGATGTGTATGCTAAATCTTCCTGAAACCCTTCTGGTTTGCCTTCCCAAGTATAACCGCTCCTATTAGACCAAACCTGTGTTGTTGGGCTACTAGAGGTCGACATGTTAGTAATGGCTCCTGATGCTATAAACTGATTTCTCATTAAGTCAGCTTTTCCTTCAAATTCTGGACTCATTACAGGGAGTTGTACCAACCCATTTTTATCATATCCTATAGGTCGGTTTTTACTATATTGAATTTGATTCATGACTACCATGGTTCCGATAATCAATGCTACCGAAAAGGTAAATTGCATCACTACTAAAACTTTACGTGGTAAAGCTGAATAACGCCCAGCTTTAAAAGTGCCTTTTAAAACAGTTACTGGATTAAAAGACGATAAATATAACGCTGGATAACTGCCAGAAACTAGTGCTGTAAACACGATAAACACTAATGATACCAACCAAAAATCAAGGTTTACCCATGGAAAAATAATAGCCTTACTTGCCAAAGTATTAAAGCCATTTAAAAACAATAAAACTACCCCAATTGCTAAAACAAAAGCAAATACAACTACTAAAAACGACTCACTTAAAAATTGGGCAATCAGCTGATTTCTGTTAGATCCTATTGATTTTCGAATACCAACTTCAGTAGCTCTTTTTTCCGAACGTGCGGTACTTAAATTTATAAAATTGATACAGGCCAAAAGCAATACAAAAATCCCAATAATCCCGAACATCCATACGTTTTCAATACGTCCACCTGTTTGCACGCCATCTTCAAAATTATTACGTAGATGCCAATCTTCCATAGGTAATAACATTAGCTGCGGATTAAATTGCTCAATATCTTTTCCTGCAACTTTCTTCTTGGCATCTCTAATAATCTCTGAAACAGATTCGATATTAACGTTATCATGTACTTGTACAAATAATTGGAAAGAATTGTTCCCCCAGTTATCTTTTGCATTTCTCATCCAATCATAGGTCTGTATTATCATTTCCCAATTTGCTATATATTCTAAGTCAACAAAAGAGGTGTTTTCAGGTATATCCTCATATACTGCAGTAACCATTAAATCACCTTCATAATTTACCGTAACTGGCTTTCCTATTGGATCTTCATCTCCAAATAAATCTTTAGCCAAAGTTTTTGATAACATAATTGAGTTCACCTCTTTTAATGCATTATGATCGCCTTTGATCATTTCTAAATCTAAAAGTGAAGGACCATCGTCTTGCATAAAATTTCCAGATCTAGAAATACTCTTATCACCTACCTTAAGGTAAACTGAATTGTTCCATGAAGACATTACAATGTGCTTAAAATAATCCCCATAATTTTCGCGCAACTCAAATTCTAAAGGTCTTGGAATTGCAGGACCTGTACCTGTTTTCCCATTAAACGTTTGACTTTGCCATATTTGAGCTATGGTAGACTTATTTTTAAAATAATCGTTATGGCTTAATTCGTCATTAATCCAAAGCCCTATCATGATGGCAACAGACATTCCTATAGCTAATCCAGAAATATTTATAATAGAATATACCTTGTTTTTAAGTAAGTTTCTTAATGCTATTTTTATATAATTCTTGATCATGATTACTTGTTTTTTGATTGATGATGCTATCTATTCTGTACGCAAACTTTTAATAGGATTAGAAATTGCAGCTGTTATTGCTTGGAAACTTACAGTTACAAGAGCTATGATAATTGCAACCACACCTGCCAACACAAACATCCACCATTCTATATTAACCTTATACGCAAAGTCTTCTAACCAACTTTGCATTGCATACCACGCTATTGGTGCCGAAATTATAAATGATATAACAACTAGCTTTAAAAAGTCTTTTGACAACAAATTCACAATACTACCAACCGATGCCCCAATAATTTTTCGTATTCCAATCTCTTTTCTTCTTTGAATTGTGCTATAAGCCGCTAAGCCTAACAAACCGAGACAAGAGATAAAAATTGCTAGTAATGCAAAACTTAAAAACAAGTTACCAAAGTCTTCTTCTGCTTGATATTGCGCATCAAAAAGTTCATCTAAAAAATGGTATTCAAAAGGATCAGCTGGTTTTAATGATTTCCA
Organism: uncultured Flavobacteriaceae bacterium; assembly: GCA_947502975.1. Lineage (GTDB taxonomy): Bacteria > Bacteroidota > Bacteroidia > Flavobacteriales > Flavobacteriaceae > Jejuia. Next base: position 1,011,985 of record CANNBV010000001.1, on the reverse strand, counting down.
AACGGCCTCAATTGAATTAAGAGCTTTGGATACATTTTCTCCTTGTAGTTTTACCGTAATAAGACCTGTACTTCTAGGCTCTAAACGCATAGTCAACGGGCTAATATCTTGTTGTAGTGATCTAAAATTAAAATCTTTGACAACGCCTATTATTTTTCCGTTACTTCCCCACTGTTGATATCTAGCGCCTATTGCTTCATCGGGTTTAGTATACCCAAGTAAAGACAATGTTTTTTCATTAACAACCATTGCTTGTGAAGAATCTGAAGCAAAATCTCTTGAAAAACCTCTTCCAGCAATAACTTCCATTCCCAATTGATCGATAAAATCTTCATTTACAAAGTACAGGTCTAAATTTGCAACTTGTAAATCTCCATTTTTATTCTCAATTTCAGAATACGCTGCTGGGTTACCAGATCCGGGAACGCTAGAAGTTAAAGAAGTTCCTTTAACTTCTGGAATTTGAGCAATTCTATTTCGAAATGCTTCTTGGGAACTACCAGTCTCTGTTTCAATAATCAATGTATGCTCTTTATTGAAACCTAAATCTTGATTTCTCATAAATTGCATTTGATTATAAATAACAATTGTGCCAATGATTAAAGCTATTGAAATGGTAAACTGTACAACTACTAAGCTTTTCCTTAGTAATACGCCTCTGCTTCCCTTGGAAAAACTTCCTTTAAGAACACTAACAGGTTTAAATGAAGAGAGAATAACTGCTGGATAAATTCCAGCAAGTAAACCAATAGTAAGAGCAATTATAAATAAATAAAGAATATTTATTGGTTCGAGAAAAATACCAACACTAACTGTTTTACCTGCCAATTCATTAAAATAGGGTAAGCTTAATGAAGACAGACCCAAAGCTACTAAAAATGAAAGTAAACATAGTATTATTGATTCACCAATAAATTGAAATCCTAATTGGTTTTTCCCTGCACCTATAACCTTTCTTATACCAACTTCTCTAGCCCTTTCCACAGAACGTGCTGTAGATAGATTTATAAAGTTAATGCTAGCAATTAATAGTATAAAAATACCAATGATTGAAAAAATATAAACATTATTGATATTTCCAGTAATGTCTCCTCCTCTGTCAGATCTTAAATAAACATCAGAAAAAGGTTCTAAGAAAAGTGTTACAAACATTTGTGATTCACGCATTTCGTCACCTGTTTTCTTCTCTAGAAAATCGGGGAATTTAGATTCTAAATCCTGATGATTAACATTATTAGTTGTTAATACATAACTAGATGGATTATAGTTTCCCCATTGCTCATCTCGATCGCTAGGTGCTCCTGTGAAGGTGATCATGGACATTAATATGTCGGCCTGAATATGTGAGTTTTCTGGAATTTTACTTATAACACCAGTTATAACACCTGAGTTATCAAAATCATCTAACTCAAGGGACTTACCTATTGGGTTGGTATTACCAAAATATTTTATTGCAATTTCTTCTGAAATTACTAAGTCATTCGGATTTTTGAATAGTTTATTTCTATTGCCTTTAATTAATTTGAAATCGAAAACATCTAAAAATGCTGAGTCTACGGCAATCACATTTTCTTCAATTATCTTTTTATTATCCTTAACCACTGTTAAATTAACATCCATAACTCGAGTAGACTTAAGTATCTCTGGAAACTCTCGTTCCAAATTTGGCGCTACTGCCCAAGCCGCAACACTCGCTTCAATAGTCTCAGAAGGTGTTTTAATATCAGCAACGACTCTATAGATTGAGTCTGCTTTGCTGTGCATGTTATCATAACTCAATTCAAAATTCACATATAGTAAAACAAGAAAACCAGCTGTCATTCCAATAGCAAGACCACTAATATTTAGCAATGCAAATCCTTTGTGTTTCAATAAGTTTCTAAACGCTATTTTGAAATAATTTTTAAGCATGACTGTTCGTTATTTTGATGATGATAATTCTATTCCTAATAATTTTATGGGATTAGAACCAGTTGTGTTTATTTTGACTAACCATTCAGTTATGGAGTAGTTGTTTATCATTAGGTATATTATTTTTGAGTTTGATAGAATCTAGAAAAATCTATTCTCGTGACATCCTCATTTTCAGGGAACTTTGCAAAAAGATTGATTACAAAATTCCCTTTATATTGAAAATATTCATATCGTACAGGATGTAATCCCTTTTTCAAATAAACAACTGTAGATTTAATATCATAAGCAGTATGCCTCCAATCATTTGAAATAATTAACTTATCGTGTAAATAGAATTTAAACCCATCATCTGATGAGGTCATAAAATAATGGTAACCATCAGATTTAGCTTCAATAAACCCCTCATAAACACAAGCAAAATTTTCTTTACGCGGAAAGGAATTAAGACCAAACCCTTGCTCTGTTACTATCCCAGCTTTTTTAATGTCAAGCGAATTAAAATCTGGTAATTGTTTTAATTCTACCTCGTAATATTTATAACTTAACCCTTTCTTAAATTTGTTGCTCTTTTTAATCCCTTCTAATTTTTCGCCTTCAACAAAATTGCCACTTATTGCAGGAAATGATTTACTGCGCGTAGTTGGTACTTTTATTTTCACCGTGGCAGGTTCACTAATTGTAATCTTTTCTTTAAAGAGGACAGAGCCAAAGTTAGGTTCTGTATCATCAGTAGTATATCTTAAATTGTCTATATCAGGTCTAGACACAGAAATTTCTACTGGTATACCAGGAACAACTTCACCTTGGTTGGGTCTTAGTTTAATCAAACTGTTTCTGTAATCATCTGCTATGAATTTTATACCGTCGTAATTCAATTTATAAATCACACTATTGTGGTTCTCGTCTTCATAAGCTATAACTTTCCAATCTAAAGATTCATGCGCATTTTCTTTAAGTACCAGTTCCATAGCATCTATACCCATAGCTTCGAAGGCACTTCCTTGGCGACCAGCTATAAACAATGTTTTTCCTGAATCTATTTTAGGCAACTTTTCTTTTGCCATCTTTACTAGTAATTTATCATCGTACCAAAATGATGGGTCACCTACTAAATAGGCATCGAAACTATCAGGTGATTTTAAAAAAGAATACATCACACACAGTCCGCCAAAAGAATGACCTGCAAACGTATTATGCCCTGTAGTTTTATATTTCTTTTCTATAAAAGGCTTTACTTCTTTAGTAATGAATTTTATAAAGTTATCTGCATTACCAGAAGTAGCTAACCTATCTGATTTGGTTGGTGTCATATCAGAATTTCTATCAAGACTAACGATACCTACCAAAATTGTTTTAGGAGACATCGCATTCGTCTGCATAAAATCTAACAGTGATTTTCTTAATTGCATGTTCCATACAGGGTCTAACATGTAGTGTACATTATATTCGGTCCATTCATTATAGCCCTTTGGAAGTGCAACTTGTATTTTTCGATCTTCTTTCATGAATTCAGAAGAAATGGTAAACGATTCCCCAGGCATTTCTTGTGCTGGTATATCATTACTGCGTGCTGGTAAATCATTACTACATGAAAAGAGGCAAAAAACAATTGCTAAAAATTTGATATGATACCATGTATTGATGTTAACTATCATTGTTATTGTTTTATGATTGATGATTTATTCTGATCTTAAAACCTTTGCAGGATTTATAAGTGCTGATTTAATGGCATGATAGCTTATTGTACATAGGGCAATGATCATCACTGTAATTCCTGCAAAAAGAAATACGGTCCAAGACATCTCAATTCTATATTCATAGTCCTGCAACCAAGTATGCATTAAGTAATACGCTATTGGAATAGCAACAACTAAGGCTAACAAGATTAAGGTTAAAAAATTCTTTGTTAATAACTTAAAAATGGTTTGTATAGATGCTCCTAAAACTTTTCTAATACTCATTTCCTTATTGCGTTGTTCAACCATATATGCTGAAAGCGCTAATAAACCTAAACAGGCTACTAATATTGCTAAAATGGCAAAAGCAGTAAATATGACTTTAATTCGACTTACATTATCATACATTTTCGCAAAAGAAGCATCCATAAATTCGTAACGAAAAGCCATATTAGGTACGAACTCCTTCCATTTTGTCTCCATTGCGGATAAAACTCCTGACACATCAGCTGCATTCATCTTTACTGATGTAATAGTAGGGCTTATGCCTTGAAAAAAGCACAGTGGGTCAATAGTGCGTTTCATTGTACTGAAGTTAAAATCCTCAACAACACCAATGATTTCATAAAGTTGACCAAATCTGGAAACCCGTTTCCCCACAGGGGCTTCTATTCTTAATGCTTTTACCATAGCTTGGTTAATTATAACCGCCTGTTCATCAGATGCTCTTCCTTCAATAAAATTACGACCATCGACTAAATTCATACCCATAGTTTCTAAATAGTCATCATCAATTACCCATGCTTGTCCTGGCACTGTTTCATCAATCCCCTCCTTACCTTCATTTACAAAACTGTTCCCATTACGCTTTGTGCCTTCTATTGGTAAATAATCACTAATAGTAACATTACTAACTCCTGGTAATGCTTTAAGTTCTTCTTTAAAAGTCTCAACGCGATCATTTAAAATGTTTGTACTATAGATTTGAACCACCTGATCTTTATCAAAACCAACTTTAGAATTTAAAATAAAGTTCATTTGTTGGTTCACTATCAGCGTACCAACTATTAATATAATTGAAACCGTAAATTGAAATACTACCAAACCACTTCTTAAACCACCAGATTTACTACCAGAGCTTAGCTTGCCTTTAAGTACATTTATTGGATTGAAATTGGACAAATAAAATGAAGGGTATAAACCAGCAAGCACACCTACAATTATTGATGCAGCAAACACAACAGGAATAAAACCAAAACTTGACCAAGGAAAGATTAAATTAATACCAGACATAGTTCTAAAAAGTGGCATAAATAATGCCGCCAAAGCGATTCCTACAATAAATGCTATAAGTGAAATAAGTATAGATTCGGCTAAAAACTGCCCTATGAGTTGCGTTCTAGTAGAACCTACCACCTTTCTAAGACCAACCTCTTTAGCGCGATTAGCAGATTTAGCTGTTGATAGATTTACAAAATTTATACTGGCTATGATCAGTATAAATAATGCTACAATACCAAAAATCCAAATAATCTTGATATCATTTCTAGAACTTGATTCGAAATCAATATGAGCTGAATATAAATTAATATCTGTTAAAGGGAGTAAATTCATTTTCATTCCTTTATCTAACGTTTCCCATCCAGCAAACCCTACAGACTTATAAGCTGGTTTCATATACTTTTCTATTAAAGTAGTGCTCATTTTTTGTTCAAATACTTTTACATCTGTATTTGGTTTTAATACTACATATGTAAAATAATTGTTCTGCCACCATCTGGTTTGCTCTCCTCTTCCAAATTCTTCACCTTCTAATGTGATTAAGAAATCATAATCCAAATGAGAATTACTCTTAAAATCTTGCATTACTCCATTAATTTTAAATGGCCTTTCATTATTACCATTTAAATATATACTACGCCCAATAGGATTTTGATTTTTAAAATGTTTGTTAGCAATGGTCTCTGAAATAACAATAGTATTTGGAGTTGAAAGTGCTGTTTTAGCTTCCCCATAAATCATTTTGATATCCATTATATCAATTATGGACTGATCCGCATATGTGAATCCTTCCTCATAATGCTGTATATCCTCACCATTAAAACGTATTTCATTGCTTCCTGCTCCCCAGAACAACCCATTTGGCATTAATCTTCCTGAATTCTTAACCTCTTCAAAATCGGTTAAAAGCGTAGGTGCTGTATTTGCGGAGAAATGAAGTCCTGAATCTACACGATCTCCATCAATATAATCGATTGTCATTCTGTATATATTCTCAGAATTAGAAACGTGTTTATCATAACTACTTTCATGAAGAATATATATTGAAATTAATATACAAGCAGCTACTCCAACACTCAATCCAAAGATGTTGATAAATGAAAATCCTTTGTTTTTTAAAAGGTTCCTAAACGCTATTTTGAAATAATTTTTAATCATGATTTCTGAAGAATTACTGTTCGTTTTTTGATTGATTTGGCTTCAACACTTCAGTATAATTAGTTTGATTGGTTAATAGTTACACTGAAGTGTATTCACCTGATTGATTTTGATTGATGATATCTTTTAAGCCAAAATGTTCTCTGTCACTTTTTGACCATCTAACATTCTAATAATTCTATGACTATATTTTGCGTCGTGTTCACTGTGTGTTACCATAATTATAGTAGTACCTGCCTCATTTAAGTCTATCAGTAAATCCATTACCTCATTACCATTGGTACTATCAAGGTTTCCAGTTGGCTCATCCGCTAAGATTAATTTCGGATTATTTACAACGGCTCTTGCTACTGCTACACGTTGCTGTTGTCCACCAGACAATTGTTGTGGGAAGTGATTTCTACGATGCATGATTTGCATTTTTTCTAAAACTTCTTCAACTTTTTTCTTACGGTCTGCAGGTTTTACACCTGTATAAATCAATGGCAACTCTACGTTTTCAAAAACTGTAAGCTCATCTATTAGATTAAAACTTTGGAATACAAAGCCGATATTGTGTTTGCGTAAATTTGAACGCTTACGTTCGTTATAGCCTGCAACTTCTTCACCATTAAACTTAAAACTCCCACCATCAGGATCATCTAATAGCCCTAATATATTTAGCAATGTAGATTTACCACAGCCAGAAGGCCCCATTATAGCCACAAATTCACCTTCTTTTACTCCAAAGGATAATTTGTTAAGTGCTATCGTTTGCACTTCTTCAGTTCTATAAAACTTTTCTAAATCCGTAATTTGTATCATTGTATTGTGTATTATATTATTTGAATCTCTTTGTATTAACTTCTACTACTTTGTGTAACATATTTATTTTAAAACCAGTTCTTCAACATCTCCAAAAGAATCATAACTAGAGGTTACTACTTTATCTCCTGGATTTAATCCTTCAAGTACTTCGTAGTATTCTGTGTTTTGACTTCCTAATCTCACATCTACCTTGTAAGCTGTGTTGCCATCTTCACTTACTTTAAACATCCAGTTCCCTCCTGTTTTTTGGAAAAAACCACCTTTGGCCACAAGTAGCGCTTGTTTTTCAGCACTTAACGCTACTCTAATTTGTAAGTTCTGTCCTCTTCTAATACCTTCTGGAACTTCGCCTTCAAACTTCATATCTACTTGAAAACGTCCATTCGTTACTTGAGTAAACACCTTTTTAATCATCAATGTGTAGGTTTTACTATTCAACTCAAAAGTGCCTATCTGTCCATTGTAAATTCTGGAAATGTAATGCTCGTCAATATCCACTCTAACCTTATACCCACTTGTAACATCTACTTGTCCTAATCTTGTTCCTTTGGTAATTGACTGTCCAATCTCAGCGTCTAATGATGTTAATTGTCCATCTATTGGAGCTCTTACCACTAAGTCTCCAACTTTTTTCCGCATTAATTCTAAAGCACTTTGAGTTCTAGCATAAGAATCTCTTGCCTGTTTTACTTCTAGCTTTGAAGAAATAGAATCTTCTGATAGTACTTGTTTTGAAAGTCTCATACGCTCCTTTTGATACTCATAATTATTTTGAGAAGATTCGTAATCTTGTCTGCCTATAGCGTCTTTTTCATAAAGTCTTTTATTCAATTCGTAAACACGCTTTGCTTCTATTAGACTATTCTCAACATCTGTAAATTGATTTTGTCTATTAATAGTATTTTGGCGTGCAGCATTTTGAGAGATCTGCATCTGGGTTAACAAGTTATACACTGATGTTTCTTGATTAATTAGACTCAATTCTAAATCTGTATTAGATAATCTTAAAATTGGTTCATCTTTTTTAAGTATTGCACCATCTTCAACAAATTTCTCTTCTACTCTACCGCCTTCTAAAGCATCTAAATAAATAGTAGTGATTGGAAGCACTATCCCATTTACTGGAATATTTTCTTGAAACACATCTTTTGAAATCGTATGAATTGAAATACGCTCTCTGTCTACATTTAATTTAGAGCCGCCAGATGTTTGGATTATAACATAAACGATTAAAGCTATTAGAGCTAAAACACCTCCTATTAATCCAAGTTTTTGTTTTGAAAATTTTTTCTTTTGAATTGGTACGTCCATTGTTTCTTTATTATGACACTTAATGTATAGTGAAGATGATGCCAAAAATCTAAAAATCTAATAACCAGACATTTAAAACAAATAACAAAACTAAAAGTGTTCGGTTTTGATACACTTTGTGTTCATTAGTGTACAGTGGTGTTCAATTTTAAACGCTTTCTATTTTTTGATTACAGCCCCTTTTGAAGCTTAATATAAAATCGTAATATTGTAAAACACTCAAAGTAGACTTTAAATATATCCCATAGAAAAGGGATGACACTGAGTTTACCTTTCTAATAATTAAATCTCGATTATCGAGTAATGGTTTTAAAAAATGCTAGCATATTAGTAGTTGATGATGACGCAGATGTTCTAACCGCTTTGCGATTATTGCTCAAACCCTTAGTTAAAGAGGTTATTACCGAAAAAAATCCTAATAATATTAATGCGCTTATTGAGCGCACTAATTTTGATATTGTAATTTTAGACATGAATTTTAGTGGTTTGGTAAATACTGGTAATGAAGGGATTTTTTGGTTAAATAAAATTAGAACTTTGAAACCAGAAATATCGGTTATTCTCATGACTGCATACGCAGATATTGACTTAGCCATAAGAGGACTTAAAGAAGGAGCTTCAGACTTTTTAATGAAACCATGGAAAAATGAAAAGGTTATTGAAGCCATAAGCTCAATTTTAAGTAATAAAACGTCGCAAACTTCTAAAAAGCATAATTTGAATTCCAATAGTGTTGAAATTATTGGTGATAGTCCAATTATGACCGATGTGTTTGTAAAACTCAATAAAGTAGCTCCTACAGATGCTAACGTTTTGATACTAGGCGAAAATGGAACTGGTAAAGATTTAATTGCAAAAGCGCTTCATGAAAATTCCAACAGAAAAAACAAACCTTTTATTAAAGTGGATGTTGGTGCATTAACGTCTTCTCTATTTGAAAGTGAATTGTTCGGCTATAAAAAGGGCGCTTTTACTGGTGCAAATCAAGATAGAAAGGGTCGGTTTGAAGCTGCAAATGGTGGTACATTATTTTTAGATGAAATTGGAAATATCACCCTAGGACAGCAGGTGAGATTATTAACCGTTTTACAAAACAGACAAGTAACACCCTTAGGTTGTAACGAAGCTATACCTATCGACATTAGGCTTATTTGTGCCACGAATGAAGACCCTAACGTATTAGCAGACGAGAAAAAATTCAGAAAAGACTTAATTTATAGAATTAATACTGTAGATATCACCGTACCGCCTTTAAGAGATCGAGGTACAGATATTACTGCGTTATCACATTATTTTGTATCACTATATGCTGAAAAATATAATAAAAATGCCTTTTCATTTGATCCCGGGTTTATTTCAAAATTAAAAAAACATGATTTTCCAGGTAACGTAAGAGAACTACAATACATCCTTGAGCGTGCGGTAATTATGACAGATGAAAATACGCTTAAACCAGAGGATTTGGTATTTTCTTCCATTGAACGTCCAGCGACGTCAAACCGTGTAGAAACTACCAGTCTAAATCTTGATGATATAGAAAAGAATGCAATTCAAACGGTTTTAGAAAAGCATAAAGGAAATGTATCTAAATCGGCAAAAGAATTAGGAATTACCAGAGCTGCTTTATATAGACGACTAGACAAGTATGAACTATAGAAGTTACATTCTTAGATTATTTTTTAGAGTTTTACTTCTGGTAGGTCTTATTCTTGGTCTTGCTTACTTTATTCAAAATAATAAAACAACTTATGTGGTCATCATAAGTCTGGGGATTCTATATGTACTTGCAAACACCTATAGTTTTGTAAAACGGCGATTTGTCGCAATGGATGATTTTTTTGAAGCGGTAAAATATCGTGATTTTTCTAGATGGTTCCCAGAAGATAGAGGTCCCAAAGATATTCGGTTTTTATACACTGGTTTCAACGAAATTAATAGAACCATTAAAGAAATTAACACTAAAAATCAAGCCCAATATGTATATCTACAAAAGATTTTAGAAATGGTGGATATAGGTATCATTGCTTACAATTTAGAAACAGGAAATGTACTATGGAGTAACGACTCTTTTGGTGAGATTCTAGACATACCATCTTTCAAAAATATTAGATTCGTAGAAAGTAGAAAACCCAAACTATTCAATACCATTTTTGAAACATATCACAGAGAACCAAATTCTATTTCTATTGCTTTACAAAATGAAAGTATCAAGATTTTAATATCAGACACCGTGTTTCAAGTTGATGATGATGCGTTTAAATTAGTTGTTATTCAAGATATTGACAATACCTTAAATAAAAACGAATCGGAATCATGGAAGAAGTTATTAAGTGTAATGACTCATGAGATCATGAATTCTATTGCTCCTATTTCATCACTTGCAGATACACTTCAAAAAAGTGTGCAACATGCTATTGAACATCCTAAAAAAAATACATTAGAATTAGATGATTTAAACTCAGGAATAAAAACGGTAAAAAACCGAAGTGAAGGTCTTTTAAAATTCGCAAAAACGTACCGCAGTTTAAGTAAAGTTACAAATCTTAATTTACAAAGAATCAAGGTATCTCAGTTATTTGAAAATATTCGATTACTCATGGAGCCCTCAATAAAGGCTAAAAACATTGATGTTGAATTTAAAATTACTGGACCTAAGCTAGAACTGGATATAGATATACATCTCATCGAGCAAGTTTTAATAAATCTTATACTAAATGCCATAGATGCATGTGTACATAAAGATGATGCTAAGATTAAAGTTCTAGCATCGCAAACTGCTAATAGAGATATTATCTTAAAAGTTTACGATAATGGCTCTGGAATACCACAAGATATTCTAGAGAATATATTTGTCCCTTTCTTTACAAGTAAAACAACCGGTAGCGGTATTGGATTAAGTCTTTGTAAGCAAATAATGCTTTTACATAAAGGAAAAATAATGGTGAAAAGTGAAGAACATCAGGGTTCTGTTTTTAGTTTAGTATTCTAACAAACCTTAATTTATAAATGCTTCGTTTTCATCTATCACATATTACCTTTACCGTTGTTTCTCATTTAAAAACAACTTGATTTTAACTTAATTTAAACATTTCTTGTATAGAATGAATGAAATGTTTTAGTTATTAAAAATTCCATTAGCTATTTTTAGCAAACCAAAAATCGACAATATTAATTATGAAAGTTAATCTTAATTGTTTTATTATAGTTGCTTTAGTGCTTATATATTCTTGTACTTCTAAACCAAAAAAACCGAAGGAAACACCCTTAGTAAAAGTTGAAGACTCAACGACTATAAAGGAAAGAGCTATTGAAGTTAGAAAAAACATAAGTGCTACGATAGCTGATGGATTAACTCTTAGTTTATGGGCATCCGATTCTCTTGCTCCAGATCCCGTAGGCATGGATATTGATGATTTAGGAAATATCTATCTCACAAGGACTAATCGTCAAAAGAATTCAGAATTTGATATTCGCAGTCATCGAGATTGGATGACACCTTCCATTATTCTTCAAACGGTAGAAGAACGTCGTGAGTTCTTACATAAAACATTTGCAACAGCATTAAGCGATAAAAACACATGGTTAAAGGATTTAAATAATGATTCTATTCACGATTGGCGAGATCTAACTGTTGAAAAAGAAGAGGTCTGGAAATTAGAAGATATTAATAATGATGGGCTGGCAGATATATCTACAAGAATTGTTAACGATTTTAGTGATGAAGTAGATGATGTCGCGGGCGCCATTTTAGTGAAAGACGACAATCTGTATGTAGGTATTGCACCCAATATGTGGAAGATGACAGATACAAACGATGATGGTGTCTTTGATGAAAAAACATCCTTAGCTAAAGGTTTCCAAACCCATATAGGTTTTGGCGGTCACGGTATGTCAGGAGCTATTGAAGGTCCAGATGGAAAGGTGTATTGGGGCATTGGTGATATTGGTGCTAACCTTACCGATAATGCTGGTAATACTTATAAATATCCAAACCAAGGTGTGATTGTTAGATGTAATCCTGATGGTAGTAATTTTGAAGTGTTTGCTCATGGATTAAGAAATACGCACGAATTTGTATTCGATGCCTATGGCAATATTATTTCTAGTGATAATGATGGCGATCATGCTGGAGAATCAGAACGTCTGGTATACATAGTTGAAGGTTCTGACGCTGGTTGGCGTGCCAATTGGCAGTATGGAAAATATACAGACCCAAAAAATAACACCTATAAAGTTTGGATGGATGAGGAATTATTTAAACCAAGGTGGGAAGGACAAGCCGCATACATAATGCCACCGTTAGCAAGTTTTCATGGTGGTCCAACTGGTATGGCGTTTAACCCAGGAACAGCTTTAGGAAAAGATTGGTTAAATAAATTCTTTTTAGTTCAGTTTTCGGGTACACCTAGTCGTTCACATATTTGGTGTTTTGATTTAGAACAAAAAGGGGCTGGTTTCAAACTAAATAACGACACATCTATTCTAAATGGAGTATTACCAACAGGTATAAGGTTTGGCCCAGATGGCGCTTTATATTTAGCTGATTGGATTAGCGGATGGGATACAAAAAATTATGGACGTATCTGGAAATTAGATGTAGAAACCAATAAAAATGATTTAGCTGACGTGCGACAAAAAACCAAAGCATTAATGGTTTTAGACTACCATAATACCCCTAAAGAAAAACTCATAGAACTTCTAAGCTACGAAGACATGCGCATTCGTAAGAAAGCACAATTTGAATTGGTAAAACGCTCTGAATATAAAACACTTCAAAAGTTAGCGAAAACAGGTAGTAATCAATTTGCAAGAATCCATGCCATTTGGGGCATTGGTCAAATAGCAAATAATAACCCTAAAAAAGCTGCACCATTATTGGAATTATTATCTGATAACGATCCAGAAATAGTTGCTCAAGCCATTAAAATAATAGGTGACGTTAAGTATAATGTAGCAGGAGAAAAATTAATCTCATTATTATCTCATAAAAATGATAGAGTCAAATTTTTTGCTGCCCAAGCTTTGGGGCGACTCGAATATAAATCTGCAGTACAGCCCTTGTTAAATATGCTTGGACAAAATAATGATAATGATCTTTATCTAAGACATGCTGGTGTTTTAGCTCTTTCTAGAATTGGAGAAATCAATCCTATCGCAGCACTTTACAATAACCCAAATAAAAGTTTAAGACTGGCTGGTGTATTAGTATTACGCCAAATGAGAAACTCAAACATCAGTAAGTTTTTAAATGATGACAACGAATACATTGTAACCGAAGTTGCAAGAGCTATTAATGATGATTGGTCTATTGAAGCATCTCTTCCTGATTTAGCTAAGCTGTTAGTTTCTGAAAAGTATACAGATAACGAACCCCTTTTAAGACGAAGTATTAATGCAGCACTTCGCGTTGGAGATGACACTACTTTAAACTATTTGATAACATTTGCGAAACGTGAAGATGTATCAAATATTTTAAGAGGAGAAGCTTTGGCTACAATTGCATCCTGGCATGAGCCATCTCCTTTAGATAGAGTAGATGGAAGATATCGAGGGTATTTTAAAAGAGACATTAATCTTGTAAAGCAAAAAATAGAACCAGAAGTCACTACGTTTTTGAGCGATAGCAATCCTGATATTCTTGTTGGAATTTCAGATGTACTAAAACAATTAAACATTACATCTCATAATAAAACCTTATTTAGTATTATGAAGTCCCATACGTCACCAAAAGCAAAAGCAGCTGCGTTAGAGGCTTTGACACTATTAAACTTTGAAAATATCGAAAACGCTATAAAGATAGGTATGAGCGATAAAAACCAGAATGTAAGATCTGTAGCTATCAACGCACTACCCCATTTAAAAATGTCAAAGGAAAACTTACCAGATATTGTTACGCCAATTTTCAAATATGGTTCTGTTAGAGATCAACAAAGTATTTTGAAAACTTTGAAAAATCTGCCTATAGAAAATACGCAATTGATACTAAAAAATCTACTTAAAAAAGCGAAAAATAAAACGTTATCTAGAAGTGTTACATTAGATTTATTTGAAACAGTTGAGACTTCAAAATCAGCAGAACTAATAGAGTTGCTCAATGGCATAAGAGATAAAAGTAATGTTTTAAGCAATTACAGTGAAGTGCTGTATGGAGGAAAACATAGAAGCGGATTTAATATTTTTAATTACAATGCTACCGCGCAATGCGTAAGGTGTCATGCAGTAAATGGCGCTGGTGGTGATGTTGGTCCACCTTTAGACAATATTGCCAATGTATTAAATAGACAAGAAATTTTAGAGGCTCTGGTTGTGCCTAGTAAAAGACTTGCACCTGGTTACGGCAACGTCATTTTAACTCTTGACAACGAACAAACTGTTGTTGGTATTTTAGAAAAAGAGACCAAAAATGAATTAACTCTAAGAACTTCTGAAGCTGAACCTTTAATTATTGCAGCTTCTAGAATAAAGCATCGAGAAAATGTAATATCTTCAATGCCACCTATGGGACAACTACTAAGTAAACGCGAGTTAAGAGATTTAATTACTTATTTATCTTCTTTAAAAAATGAAAATATAGCGTCAACACATTAAAAATATTTTAATTGAAAACTAATTCTAAAACACCTTTGATTTCTATTTCACATATTATGAAATACTTTGTATTTGCCTTTCTTTTTGTATTAGTTACAAATTGCAAATACAAAAAACATGATACACATGTATTCCGGGTTAGTTTAATAGTTACAGAAAACCATACATGGTTTAAAGCATTTAAGTATTTTGGTGAGATTTTAGAAGAACGTTCGGAAGGAAAAATGAAAGTTCAAGTGTATCCATCCGAACAACTTGCGAAAGAAATTGAAGCCATCCGATTAATCCAAGCTGATGTGATTGATATGACCGTAACAGGCTCTACCCTTAGCAATTGGTTTGAATTAGCTGCATTTTGTGAACTACCTTTTTTCTTTAAAGACACTATTGAAGCCAGAGACTTTATACATGGACCTGTTGGCATAGACTTGGAACGTCAAATGATTGAGGTTACAGGATTGCGCCCTGTAGGCTATTTTCAAAGAGGTCCTAGACATTTAACGACAACAAGACCTATTAGACACCCTGATGATTTACAAGGGCTTATCGTTCGTGTTCCAAATGTACCTTCTTTCGTGACAGCATGGAGTGCATTGGGAGCAAAACCCACACCAATGGCCTTTTCTGAAGTTTTTACTTCATTACAGCAAGGCACAATAGAAGCGCAGGAAAATCCGTTTGATCTCATAAAAAATGCCGGATTTTATGAAGTGCAAGATTATATTAACTTAACCGGACATGTTATTAGTTGGGGTTACCCTGTAATTGGCGAAAAGCAATTTCAAAAACTGCCTAAAGATTTACAAACTATATTTTTGAAGGCTGCAAAAGACATGCAAGCTTATGAAAGGCAGCTATTCTTAGAAAACGAAAAAAATATTAAAGATGAATTAGCTGCAAAAGGCATGGAATTTATAGAAGTTGATAAGACCGCTTTCATTAAAAAGTGTGAGGATGCCATTTATAACAGCTTATCTGACGAAATGAAACAAGTATACAAAACATTAACTAAAGAATAAACCAATGCTAAAAAAACACATTGAGAAATTCTTAAAATTAGGTACTATTTGGAGTGTCTTCCTATTGATCAGTTCGGTATTACTTCAAATTTTTGCTCGCTTCTTTTTGGCTCAAGCACCATCTTGGACTGAAGAAGTATCACGATTGCTTTTTATTTTTTCGGTAGCCTTTGCAGCACCTCTAGCTTTAAAATCAAACTACTATATTTATTTAGACGTGTTTTTCAAGATGTTAAAACCACATTGGCAAAAACGCATCAATACCTTTATTTTAATTACAACTTTCTTATTGTTTTTAATATTGAGTATAGGTGCAATTAAGTTCATATCCATGGGATTCACAGAAAACTCTCCAAGCATGGGCATTAAAATGGGAATAGCATTTTTAAGCATGATCATTTTAGGCATTAGCATGTGTTTTTTTATTGGATTAAAACTTATTAAACATTTCAAAACCCCTCGTCCATGATATTAACCCTATTCATTGTTTTTATTGTTTGTTTGATCTTACGCTTTCCAATAGCATTCTCACTAGCACTATCATGTTTGACTTATATACTTTTGAATGGCATTCCAATAGTTGTCATTCCAATGAAGCTATATTCTGGTATTGATGTTTTTGTGTTATTAAGTATTCCTGGATTTATATTGGCTGGAAACTTGATGAATTATGGAGGACTTACGGAAAAGATAGTCAATTTTTGTAATCACCTAATGGGACATATTACTGGTGGTTTATCACTTGTAAATATTGGAGCTTCCATGTTATTTGCTGGTATTTCAGGAACTGCCGTGTCAGATACGGCTAGTATGGGATCTATTATGATTCCTGCAATGAAAAAAGAAGGTTATGATGCTGATTTCTCCTGTGCTGTGACGGCTGCATCGTCCACCATGGGGCCAATTATCCCACCAAGTATCCCCATGATTATTGCTGCTACTTTAAGCGGATTATCAGTTGGAAGATTATTTTTAGCTGGTGCGCTTCCTGGACTATTACTCGGTGGCGGACTAATGGCAACAGCATACTTTATCTCAAAACGAAAAAAATACCCAAAACATCCAAAAAGCAGTTTAAAACAAGTTTTACTAAGTTTTAAAGACACGTTTTGGTCGCTATTAATGACCTTTATCATTTTATTTGGAATTATTGGTGGTGTTTTCACACCAACAGAAGCTTCCATAATTGCTGTAGTTTATGCGTTATTAATCGGTGCATTCGTCTATAAAAAACTAAACTTTAAGAAAGTACAAATTATCGTTTTAGATTCAATGAAAACCTCTGCATCATTAATGTTACTTGTAGGTTTTGCTAATCTTTTTGGATGGATTTTAATCACCGAACAAGTACCTCAACTCATCTCATCTGAAATTTTGGGAATATCCACAAATAAGTATATGGTATTATTAATGATAAATCTGCTTCTAATTTTTGTAGGTACATTTATGGAAACCATAGCTGCATTATTAATTCTCTTTCCAATTCTTTTAAAATTAGCCATTTCAGTAGATATAGACCCTATTCATTTTGCTGTAATCGCAGTGTTAAACTTAATTATTGGTTTAACGACACCACCAGTTGGTGTGTGTTTGTTTATTTCTTCTAGTATCGGAAAAGTACCAATTGCAAAAGTGAGCAGAGCTGGATTTCCATTTTTATTCGTTAGCTTTGTAGTACTTGCTTTGGTAACGCTCTTCCCAAGTATTTCCCTAGCCTTACCAAGTTGGATAATGGACTAATTTAGCTAAGCAAAATGCCAAAACGCATTACTTTAAAACATATTGCCAACACCTTTGGAGTATCTATCGCTACTGTATCTAAAGCACTTAGCGATAGTTATGAAATCAGTACAAGTACCAAAGAAAAAATTGTAGCATATGCAAGAGAGAACAATTATAAATCTAAAAGTATTGATCTAAGCTTATTACACAAAAAAACAAAAACCATTGGAGTAATAATTCCTAATATCATGAATAGTTTTTTCGCTAAGGTTTTTGTTGGTATCGAAGCTAAAGCCAACCAACATGGGTATCATCTCATTTCGTGTATCTCAAACGAATCTTATGAAAAAGAGGTTAAAACCATGGAACTATTAAAAAGTGATACGCTTGATGGTATTATTATTTCCCTATCGGAAGAAACACAAATAAAGCAACAATACGCACATCTTAAAAATGTTGTAAACGAAGGTGTACCTATAGTAATGTTTGATCGGGTTTCAGATGAAATTGATTGTGATAAAGTTATTGTAGATGATTTAGAAGGCGCTTATCATGCAACCAAACACCTCATAAATACTGGTTGTAAACGCGTTGCTCTTATTTCTGTGATTGATAATTTAAGTGTTGGCAAGCTACGTGTAGAAGGGTATAGAAAAGCACTACAGGAGCATCATATTCCTATTCAAGACAAACTCATTGTTAAAATTGGACATAATGAAGATTTTGATACTGCTATGAAAATTGTACTTGCTGATAAAAGTATTGATGGACTATTATGTCTTGAAGAAAGTGCCGCGGTTAATGCTTTACAAATTGTTAAACATATGCAATATAATATTCCTGAAGAGATGTCTATTATTTGTTTCACAAATGGTAAGTTATTACAGCATCTTACACCTTCAATTTCTGCGATAAGCCAGCATGGAAAACATATTGGAGAAACTGCAGCAAGCATGTTGATTGATCGTATTGAAAACGAAGACCAAAACAAACCTTTCACAACCAAAGTAGTGAAGACTAGTTTAATTAAGAGAGAGAGTACAAAATCTATATCATAATAAACTTCATGAGTGATTTCTTTATCACTATAACTTCAGAAAACAAAAAAACAGGAACAGTATTCAATTGTAAAATTGAATACCATCCCTGATTGCTACTATTAAATCAATTTCTTTATTAGCCCGTAAAATAGCTTAATACACCTATCACTAAAATAACAAGGATGACAGAAAGAACAACATCTACTTTATCATAGCTGCCTTTGTTTTCTTGTTTTTGCTCTGGTGTTAAGGTACCAAATGATAACCCAATAATGGTTTTATAATCTGGTGCTGTGGTTGCCATACTTACAGATATACACAGAATAACTGAAAATATAAACATGAATATGGCCATATGTGCAAAGTTGATGGTTGCAAAACCATACATAATCCCATCTAAAGATTCACCAGCTGCAATTTGTGGTCGATAATAGATTTCTGAACCCAACCTTAATACTAAAAGAACAAAACCAGCCATTAAGGTTGTAATTGCTGCTTTTGCATTTACACGTTTCCATATAATCCCTAAAAGAAACACAGCTGTTACTGGAGGTGCAATATAGGACTGGACATTTTGAAGGTATTGGTACATAACACCGCCTCCTATTTTTTCCATAATTGGAATCCAAATAATTCCTAAAACCACAATAAATCCAGTTGCTATCTGACCAATTTTCACCAGTTTAGCTTCGGTCATATTTGGTTTTAATTTCTTGTAAATATCTATAGTAAAAATGGTTGAGCATGAGTTAAACACTGATGCTAACGAACTCATTAAAGCTGCCATCAAACCACCTGCTACTAATCCTTTTAAACCTACTGGTAATAATGTTTTTACTAGCATTGGAAATGCTCTATCGGCTTTTTCAACTGAAAACACTTCTGGGTTTTGAATGGATAAGGCAAATGCTATAATACCAGGTACCAAGAAAATTAATATAGGTAATAACTTTAAATAGGCTCCAAAAATAGCACCACGTCTACCTATTTTTATATTGTTAGCTGCTAGGGTACGCTGCACGATATATTGGTCTGTACACCAATACCAAATACCAACAATAGTTCCTCCTATTAATAATCCTGTCCAAGGAAATTGTGGGTCGTTCATAGGACGCCACATGTTAAAATGATCTGGGCTAACAGCTGTTACAGTATCTCGTAATTGCGACCAGCCTCCTACTTCTTGTAATCCTAAATAAGTTATAATGATAGAGCCTAAAATTAAAATTACGGTCTGCAATGTTTCTGTATAAATCACAGCTTTCATACCTCCTATCACGGTATATATTCCTGTAAAAATAACAATACCTATGGCACCATACCAAAATGGGATGCCTAATAATTCAGATACTACAATTCCCCCTGCATAAATAGTTACCGATACTTTAGTAAGTACATAAGCTACTAAGGAGAATACGGATAAAAACCAACGTGAACGCGAATCAAAACGTTTTTCCAAAAATTCAGGCATTGTAAATGCACCACTTCGAATATAAAATGGTAAAAAGAGCCAGCCTAAAAGCAATACTATCCAGGCATGGAGTTCGTAATGTGCCATTGGCGTTCCAGATTCAAAACCTGTTCCCGCTAAACCAACAACATGTTCTGAACCAATATTAGAGGCGAAAATTGAAGCTCCAATTACAAACCAGCCAACATTCCTTCCTGCTAAAAAATAATCTTCTGTATTTTTATTTTTTTGAAGTACTACCCATACAGCAACTGCCACTAAGGCCAAAAAATAAATACCTAAAACAACCCAATCTAATCCTTCTAATACTGAACTCATATTAATTATATATATTGGTTAATAATATTTTCAAATAATTCTTGCTTGCCACTTTTTAATGGTAATTCTCCATTGTCTTGAGCAATTTTGTAAAGATCGTTAAAATTTAAATCTCCATTTTCAAAAGCTTTTCCGTTACCAGAATCGAATGACGCGTAACGCGCTTCTCTTAATTTATCGTAAGCTGAAGATGTTATAATCTTATCGGCAGTAAGTAATGCTCTAGCAAAGGTGTCTGCACCACCAATATGTGCTAAAAATATATCTTCTAAATCTGTAGAATTTCTTCTAATTTTAGCATCAAAATTAACACCTCCACCTTGCAGGCCCCCAGCTTTTAAGAACACTAACATTGCCTCGGTAGTTTCTTGGATATTATTCGGAAATTGATCGGTATCCCATCCGTTTTGATAATCTCCTCGGTTGGCATCAATACTTCCTAGCATACCTGCTTTAGCCGAAACTTCTAATTCATGTTGAAACGTGTGTTGTGCTAAAGTGGCATGATTTACTTCAATATTCATTTTAAAGTCTTTGTCTAGGCCATAATTTTGAAGGAAACCTATTGCTGTAGCTGCATCAAAATCGTATTGATGTTTCATTGGCTCCATAGGCTTTGGTTCGATAAAGAATGTCCCTTTAAACCCTTGTCCTCTGGCATAATCTCTTGCCATAGTTAGCATTTGTGCCATATGATCTAACTCACGTCCCATATCTGTATTTAACAAAGACATATAACCTTCACGACCACCCCAAAACACATAGTTTTCACCGTCTAAAGCGATAGTTGCATCTAAGGCTAATTTTATTTGTGCACCTGCTCTGGCTACGACATTAAATTCTGGATTGGTAGCTGCACCATTCATGTATCTTGGATTTGAAAAACAGTTCGCTGTTCCCCAAAGTAATTTTACTCCAGATGCTGCTTTTTTACCTTTTAGGTACTCTGTAATATCTGCAAGTCTTTTTTCTGATTCTGCTAAAGTGGCACCTTCTGCTACTAAATCATAATCGTGAAAACAGAAATAATCAAAGCCCATTTTCGTAATGAATTCAAAAGCTGCATCGGCTTTATCTTTTGCGGCTTGTATTGGGTCATTAGCTTGATCCCACTCAAAGTTTTGTGTACCAGGCCCAAACGGATCAGCTCCTTGTCCGCAGAATGTATGCCAATACGCTATTGCAAATCTAAAATGCTCACGCATGGTTTTACCAGCTACTACCTGGTCTGGATTGTAATATTTAAATGCTAATGGATTGTCTGAATCTTTTCCTTCAAACTTAATCTCTCCTATACCTTTAAAGTATTCCTTGTCTCCTAAAATTGCCATTTCTTATTGTTTATGAGTTTATATGTTTATTCGTTTATATATATATGTTATTGTTTTCCTAAAGTTGCTTTCGCGTTAGGGATTGAGGCATTTGTTGAAGCTCCTCGACGCAGGAGAGAGCGACTGCCGAAAGCCCGACCCCTTGTGGGTAACGCCCAAATATTACTTATTTAAAACGTTTTCCAATGCCTTTTTCCAGTTTTCATATGCCGCTTCATACGGGGCTTTATTCCCTAAAGGTTTATATGTCATTACATGATCGTTAGCTGTAATGTTGTCGCCAAATTTCTTAAAATCGCCATCGGTTAATCCTGCGGCTCTTGCTGCACCTATGGCTCCAGTTGTGTTATAAATTTCGATTTCGTGACCGATTAAAGTCGCTACGGTATTTGAAAAAATTTCTGAACGGAATAAATTATCATTACCAGCACGAATTACTTTTATCTCTGCATTATCTGCTTTTAAAATGTCCATACCATACACAAATGAAAACGCTATACCTTCTAAAGCTGCGCGACACAAATGCCCTTCGCCATGCATGTTCAAATTTAAATTGCTAATATGAGTGCCAACTATGGCATTGTTGAACATGCGTTCTGCACCGTTTCCAAAGGGAATAACACATACACCTTCTGACCCAACGGGTACGTCTTCTGCTTTTTGGTTCATAGCCTCATAAGAATCTGATGCTAAATTGTCCTTTAACCATCGGTATTGAATTCCCGCACCATTAATACATAACAACTTACCTAAAGTGGCATTCTCTTTGGTGTAATTAACATGCGCAAAATGGTTAATTCGTGACGATTCTTTTGATTTTAAAACATTAGTTACGGCATATACAACACCCGAAGTACCTCCTGTTGCTGCTACCTCTCCGTGATTAAACACATTAAGAGATAAGGCATTGTTAGGTTGATCTCCAGCTCTGTAGGTTACTGGAATACCTTCTGGTAATCCTGTTGCATTTGCTCCTATTTCGTTTACCTTACTTTGAATGGTAAAATTCTCAACAATATTTGGCGTTAACGTCGTGTTGATATCATAATGCTCTAATAACCAATTGGCAACTGTATCAGTTTTATAATCCCAAAGCATACCTTCAGATAAACCATTTTTGGTAGTATTAATTTCTCCTGTTAACTTCATCGCGATAAAGTCTCCAGGAAGCATGTATTTATCTATTTTATTATAAATTTCAGGTTCGTTATCTCGCACCCATTTTAATTTAGAAGCTGTAAAATTACCAGGAGAATTTAGTAGTTTTTCCATGCACTGGCTTTCGCCTAAAGTTTCAAAAGCGGTGTTCCCAATTTCTACAGCGCGACTGTCGCACCATATAATTGAATTCCGCAAAGGCTCACCAGACTTATCTACAACAACCAATCCATGCATTTGATACGAGATCCCTATAGCTTCAATTTTTGAAGCATCAATATTACCTTCTTTAATGGCACGTTTTGTAGCCACACACACATAATGCCACCACATATTTGGATCTTGTTCTGCCCAGTTTTGCTGTGGCGCAACAATTTCCATCTCATTAGTTGGCTCATTAAGTGTCACTACATTTGTTCCTGTTTTAGCATCAACAATGGACACTTTAACTGAAGAGCTTCCCAAATCATACCCTATGTAATACACGTAATTGGTTTTAAAATTAGAATTATGAAAGGTAAGTATTCACCTTTAGTATTCAATCCTGTTTCAGAAAATATCAATTCCATTTCTACGAAAAATTTAAGTAATCAAATTATCTGATTTTTTTGTTAAGTCCATCACTTTTTGCCGACAAAAACCAGCAGATGCTTATCTTTACCTGAAAAGAAATTTAACATGCAAAAAACATATTACGACCCCGCAGACCTTAGAAAATTTGGAAAAATCACAGAATGGAGTGAAGAATTAGGCAACAAATTCTTTGAATATTATGGTAAAGTTTTCGAAGAAGGTGCACTTACGGCTAGAGAAAAATCTTTAATTGCATTAGCGGTTGCGCATACAGAACAATGCCCTTACTGCATTGATGCTTACACCAAAGACGGTTTACAACGCGGTGTTACTAAAGAAGAAATGATGGAAGCCATACACGTTGGTGCTGCTATAAAAAGTGGCGCAACATTGGTACATGGCGTACAAATGATGAATAAAGTAAATAAGTTAGACGGTTAGCTTTTTGGGCGTTACCCACAAGGGGTCGGGCTTTCACTAGTCGCTCCTCCTTAGGTCGGGAGCTCCACATGCCGTTCAATCCCTAACGCGAAATCAGAACGTCCTAAGATAATATCCGTAAAAAAGAATATGACGAAAATAAAAACACAATCACTACACAAGCGCGACAGCGATTTAGCGCAAAGTAACCGACAATTGGAAATTTTGTCTAATGGCATTTTTCAAAACGGAGAATTACCAACATTTAAAGATAAAATATCAGAAACCAATCAGTTTCCATTAAAAGCTAAAAAGCTTGAGATTCTTCAAATAAATGTGGGTTATATGTGTAACCAAGTATGTGAGCATTGTCATGTTGATGCTGGTCCAGACCGAAAAGAAATCATGACAAGAGAGACCATGCAACAATGCTTGGAAGTCATAAAAAATACAGGAGCTCATACTTTAGATTTAACTGGAGGTGCACCAGAAATGAATCCTGATTTCAGGTGGTTTGTAGAAGAAGCTGCGAAAGCTGGTATTAAAGATTTTATAGTACGCTCTAACCTTACCATTATTCGCGCTAATAAAAAGTATTACGACTTACCCGAATTCTTTAAAAAACATAATGTTCATGTTGTAAGTTCTATGCCACACTGGACACGTGGTAAAACCGATAAACAACGTGGTGACGGTGTTTTTGATGCTTCTATAAAAGCATTACAAGAATTGAATGCTGTAGGCTATGGAATGCCAGATAGCGATTTACGTTTAGATTTGGTGTACAATCCTTCAGGAGCTTTTTTACCTGGAGACCAAATGTCTATGGAAAAAGACTTTAAGAAAGCATTGATGGATGACTTTGGTATTCAGTTTCACAATCTATTTGCTATAACAAACTTACCAATCTCTAGATTTCTAGATTTCCTTATCGCTTCAGAAAACTACGAAGATTACATGTATCAATTGGTTGAAGCTTATAATCCTGCTGCTGTAGCAAATGTGATGTGCACAAATACCCTTTCTATAAGTTGGGATGGTTATCTGTATGACTGTGATTTTAATCAAATGCTAGAACTTCCTGTAAACAGTAAAGTAAAACACATTTCTGAATACAACGAAGATTTATTAGAAGGTAGGAATATCGTGATTTCTCAACATTGTTATGGGTGTACTGCTGGTGCAGGTAGTAGTTGCCAAGGTGTAGTTGCTTAATGATATGAAAAACGGTAAAACAGCTATATTAATTTTTGCCAATTCTGCCGAAAAAGAAATTACAACAAAATCTTTTTCATCAAAACGGGTATTTGAAGTTTTAAACAATAAAACATATACCATTGCGAAGAACACTGGCTTACCTTTCTTTATACATTCTGAAACACAGCAAATTGGTCAATCCTTCGGAGAACGATTTACTAATGCCATTCAGTCTGTGTACAACAAAGGATTTGATGCTGTTATAACCATTGGAAACGATACACCACATTTAACCTCAAAACATATAGTAAAAGCAGTTGAAAAACTTAAAATACATGATATTGTTTTAGGGCCTTCAACAGACGGCGGTTTTTATTTAATGGGACTTAAAAAAGCGCATTTTAATGCTAATACTTTTTTAAAACTCCCTTGGCAAACTTCTAAATTAAATAGAAGTTTTACCAAATTAGTAGCTTCAGTAAAATTAAGTGTTACTTTTTTAGAATCCCTAACAGATATTGATACCATATCTGACATAGAAACTGTTTTAAATCATTCTAAAACACTTTCTAGAACTATAAAAAAACTTTTAATTAAATATACTTCTCTTAATAAAATAATAACCACGCGTCTAGACATAGGCTCATATTGTTTTGTTATTAATCATTATTTAAACAAAGGGTCTCCTCTTTATTTTTCTTACTAGCATAAAGTAAAAGCAAGGTCTTTACTAGCTCAAAACATCCAAATAAATAAATTAAAAAATTTCATTTCAATAAAAATCTAATGCAAAAAGGTTTTTAATATAAATGATATACAAACACTTGGTATGCAAAAAATATTGCTACTATTATTAGCACTTTTAACGTTAACTTCTATCTATGCTCAAGAAACTACAGGCAAACTGGAAGGAAAGATAACGCTAAGCGATAATACACCTATTGAGCTCGCAAACATCATAGTTACAGATACAGAAACCAATTCTAGATTTGGGGCAGTTTCTCAAGAATCAGGCTATTATATAGTTAACAGTATTCCGCCTGGAACAGCCTACAAAATTGAAATAAGCTACATAGGTTATAAAACCGAAATTATTGAAAACGTACATATTAATCTTGGAGCCATCACTAGAGTTAATACCGTTTTAAAAGAAGACACCAATGCACTTGATGAAGTTTTAATTACTTCAGAACAAAAAACAACAGGTAACGAAAAAACGATTAATTCCAGTCTTATAAAAAATACGCCAACAATAACACGAAGCATACAGGATTTAACGAGAAATCTCCCTGAAGCCAATTTAAATTCATTTGCTGGAGCTAGTAATCGATTCAACAATTTAAACATTGATGGTGTTGCTAATAATGATGTCATTGGTTTCCAAGAACCTTCTAGTGGTGCCGCAGGATCCTCAGCTAACGGAAGTCCAGGAAGTTTGGCCAGAACACAGCCTATTGCTTTTGGCAGTATAAAACAGTTATCCATAAAAACGACACCTTTTGATGTGAGCATTGGTAATTTTAGTGGGGCCAACATAGATGTGGTCACCAAAAATGGTACTAATACTAGAATGTCAGAAGTTTATGCATATGGAAATAACCAGGTTTTAATAGGCCGTTATGCTGATAATAAAAAACAAAATGTTGGTGATTTTCATGACTTTCAAATTGGCTTTACCACTGGTGGTGCCTTAAAAAAAGATAAATTGTTCTATTTTATAAATTTTGAACAAGCAAATTCTAGTAACCCTGTTTTAAATGCACCTGGATCTTCTTCTTCAAATATCTCCTTAGAAACTGTTACTGCAATTTCTAACAAATTGATAAACGATTATAATTATGATCCCGGTAGTTTTACAAATGCTTCTTTAAAAACCAATAGTTCAAAGTTATTTTTCAGATTAGACTATAACATTTCAGATCAAACCAAACTCACTGTAAGAAATAATTTTGTGAGTAGTTATGCTGATAATTTAGAATGGAATGAATCTATATTCAATTTTGGAAATCAAGGATTTAGACATAACAGCATAGCCAATAGTTTCACGGCAGAATTAAATTCTAAATTCAATAATAACGCAACTAATTTATTAAGCATAGGCTATAACATTGGTAAAGAAGACAGAACCTTTGATGGTGATGTGTTTCCACACATTCAAGTTTCTGATGCTTCAAATAGACTATTTGCAGGAACATATAGAGAAGCTTCAGTATATAACACGGATTTATCCACATTCCAAATCAATAATAAATACAGCTTCACCAAGAATAGGCATTCATTTACAGTAGGAGGCATAGCGCAATATAACGATATAGATTACGGGTTCTTATCAGCATGGAATGGCAGGTGGGAATATAGTTCTGTAGACAATTTCTTGGCAGATAGACCATCACGAATTAGAGGTGTATATCGTCTGGAAAACAATACGTTCGATTTTGTACAAAATACACCTTCGGCTACTGTTGATGTTTTAGTGGCAGGATTATATGCTCAAGATCGTTACAGAGTTAATGATAATTTGGCTCTAACTTTCGGACTTCGATTAGATTCTCAATTTCTTTTAGATGAATTACCTGTGAGTGATGAGGTTAAAAACACTCCAGAATTTTCAAACTTTAATAATGAAATTAAAACAGCACCTCACTTAAATCCCAGATTTGGTTTTGAATATCATCTAAACGATCAAGTAAAACTAAGAGGCGGCTCTGGTTTATTTACAGGTCGTCTTCCCTATTTATGGTTTGCTTATGCTGAATATATCTCAGGAACCCAATATTTTAATGTAGATGTTAGACCAGATAGCGAACAACAATTAGTGAATAATATCAGCGATTTATCAAACGGACAACCTATCGCAGAAATTAATTTAGTTGACACTGATTTTCAATTACCTAGAGAATGGAAGTCAAATGTAGGAGTAAATGTAAAGCTACCTGATAATTTCAATCTCACTTTTGATGCCTCTTATACCAAAGTATTAAAAGGTATCTTTTTTAAATCTGTTAATAGAGAAACTAATGTGGGCCAATTTGATGGCGCAGATAATAGGACCTACTTTCTTGCCACGGGTGATGCTATTAAAATCAATCCAAATTTTACCAATGTCTTTTTATTGAGTAATTCAAATAAAGGGTTCCGTTATAATTTAACCCTAGGTCTATCTAAAAACAACATCAATTATTCTGGATATTTAGGTTACACTTATGGAAAAAGTAAAGATGTATCCAGCACCGTAAGAAGTTCACCTGCTGCTAATTTTGAGTGGAATCAAGCACTAAATTCAAATGATCCAGCCTTATCGTTTTCTAATTTTGATTTGAGACATAAAATTGTAAGTACACAATCTTATAATTTCAAATTGAATGCTACTAGTAATTTTGACCTTTCATTATTGTACAATGGCACATCTGGAAGTCCATTTTCATTTGTATACCAAGGTGATGTTAATAGAGATGGTTCTTCTAGAAACGATTTAATCTATATTCCAAGAGATGCTTCTGAGATTAACCTAATAGATGTTGTAGATGGTAATGGTATTGTTTTACAAACAGCAAGTGAGCAGTGGGACAGATTAAATAATTTTATAGAAAACAATAATTATCTAAGTAAAAACAGAGGTAGCTATGCTGAAAGAAACGGGCCAAAAACACCATGGAATCATCGCTTAGACGGAAAAATTCAATTCAATAAAAAATTAGGAGGAAAAAAAAGCATTGCTTTTTCTATGGATGTTTTTAATATTCCTAACTTTCTCAACCGAAAATGGGGACGTTTGGTATTTGTTCCAAATGTGGTGAACTCTAATTTTAGTCTTTTACGATTTAGAGGCATAGAAAATAACCAACCTCAATTTCAGTATACTAATACTGATGATACACCATGGGTTGTAGACAATCAAAATTCAAGATGGCGTATGCAGTTTGGTGTAAACTTTAAATTTTAAAAACGTCTTAAATGTTATGAAATATCTATTAGTGTACATATTTGTGCTAACATCTGCATCAGGAATAGCTCAAAAATCTATCAAAAAATTGCTAAAAGAATACAACGACAACAGTATTCCGTATATCACAACTCAGCAATTAAACGCATTAGATAAAGACATTATACTTCTAGATTCAAGAGAATTGAGAGAATACAACACAAGTCATTTAAAAAATGCAATTCATGTAGGATATGATCATTTTAAAATGGATAGTGTTGCGCAAAAAATACCAAATAAAAATTCGCAAATCATTGTCTACTGCTCCGTTGGTATTCGCTCGGAATCTATTGGAGACAGTTTAAAAAAGGCTGGTTATACCAATATAAAAAATCTTTTTGGAGGTATTTTTGAATGGAAGAATAATAATTTACCAGTATACAATTCAGTAGAAAAAGTAACAGACAGTGTACACACATTCTCTTTAGAATGGAGTCAATGGCTAAAAAAAGGAATTAAAGTGTATGATGACTAAAGATCTCGTTATAGTTTTTGTAAAAAATATAAAGCTAGGAAAAGTAAAAACCAGACTTGCAAAAACCATAGGTAACCAAGGCGCATTTGAAGTATATAAAGCCCTGGTAAACATCACAGAAAAAGCTACCTCAGAAATTGAAGCAGATAAACGCATTTATTTTTCGGATGCTATTTTAGAAACTAAATGGAATGGTTTTGAAAAATTTGTTCAGCAAGGTGATGATTTAGGTGTTAGAATGAAAAATGCTTTCAATAAAGGATTTGAAGATGGTTATGAGCGTATTGTACTTATTGGCTCTGATTTACCAGATATCAATGTAGATCATGTATCAAGTGGATTAAAAGCATTAGAACAATCTGATGCCGTTTTTGGACCAGCTGTAGATGGTGGTTATTACCTTATCGGGCTTTCCAAAGTTTATGATTGTGTGTTCGATGATAAGCCCTGGAGCAAATCAAATTTGTTGAAAGAAACGCTAAAAGAATTAGAGAAAAACGCAATTACATTTAGTACTTTAGATACTTTAAACGACATAGATACTTTTGAAGATTTAATAGCTTCAGAATTTTATAAGTCGAACTTACAATTACAAGAAAAAATTAAACAACTCAATGGTTAAATTTATTAAAGAAACTGTAGATTATCTTAAAGACAAAGGTTTTGATAATCCAGAAGTAGGCATCATACTTGGTACTGGTCTTGGACAACTTATTGATGCAGTAGAGATTTTAAAAGAAGTAAGTTATAATCATATTCCCAATTTCCCAACAGCAACTGTTGAATTTCATAAAGGTAAACTCATTTATGGAAATTTAGGCAATAAAAAGGTTGTTGTAATGCAAGGACGCTTTCATGTTTATGAAGGGTATTCTTTGCAGGATGTCACCTATCCTGTGCGCATCATGGAACAATTAGGTATTTCAACACTTTTAGTTTCTAATGCGGCTGGTGCTATTAATTTAAATTTTAAGAAGGGAGAATTAATGCTTATTGATGACCATATTAATCTTCAAGGAAGTTCGCCACTTGCGGTAAGAGGTATTGAACAAATGGGAGATCGTTTTGTGGATATGAGCGCACCTTATGACCTAGAAATTAACGCAAAATTTAAACAAATAGCTCAGGAACATAAAATTACGCTTCATGAAGGTGTCTATGCAAGCGTTGTTGGGCCGCAGCTAGAGACTAGAGCAGAATACAGAATGTTAAAACTTATTGGATCTGATGCTGTTGGTATGAGTACTGTTCCTGAAATCATTGTTGCCAATCATTTAAAATTAAAAGTGGCTGCAGTGTCAGTTTTAACAGATGAATGCGACCCAGATAATCTAAAACCTGTAGATATCGCCGAAATTATTGCAATGGCAGGTAAAGCAGAACCAAATATGGTAGTCCTTTTTAAAGAATTGATTAAATCACTATAAGTTTACAGTCGCAGTCATTGTTTACAAAAAGCTATACTGACGGAGACTGAAAACGGAGACTGAAAACTAAAAATATGAGTACATACTTAGAAACAACGCACGACGTATACAAAGAAGCAGCCTTAACTCCAGATGTTGGATTATGCTGTACAACCAACCCTATTTGGGAATTACCTGGTTTAAAAATTCCAAAAATTATGCAAGAGATGAACTACGGTTGTGGTTCTACAGTGCACGCTAGAGATTTAACCAATAACCCAAAAATGTTGTATGTTGGTGTAGGTGGCGGCATGGAATTATTACAATTCGCATATTTTAACCGTCAAAAAGGAGGTGTAGTTGGTGTGGATGTTGTTGATGAAATGTTGGAAGCTTCTCGTAAAAACTTTTTAGAGGCTGAAGCACAAAACGATTGGTTTAAAAGTGAGTTTATTGATCTTAAAAAAGGGGACGCTTTAAACTTACCTGTTGAAGATAATAGCATTGATGTTGCAGCACAAAACTGCTTGTTTAATATTTTTAAAGCTGACGATTTAAAAAAAGCTATTGCCGAAATGTATCGTGTTTTAAAGCCTCACGGACGTTTAGTAATGAGTGATCCTACGTGTGAACAGCCTATGAATGACACTTTACGTAATGACGAACGTTTAAGAGCTTTATGTTTAAGTGGAAGTTTACCAATTTCCGAATATGTAAAAGCTTTAACCGATGCAGGTTTTGGTACTATTGAAATTAGAGCAAGAAAACCATACAGAATTTTAGATCCAAAACATTATCCTACAGACGAGCTTATCTATATAGAATCTATTGAAGTTGCTGCTATTAAAGACCCTATGCCAGAAGATGGGCCTTGTATTTTCACAGGAAAAGCAGCAATATATTATGGTGAAGACGATTATTTTGATGATAAAAAGGGACATGTGTTATTGAAAAATCAACCTTTGGCTATTTGTGATAAAACCGCTGAGGCAATAGCATCATTGAACAGAGACGATATTTATATTAGCGAGTCTACATATCATTATGATGGTGGTGGATGTTGCTAATTCCAAAATATGGAAAGGTATCTAGAACTAATAAAAAATTCTTATTCCGATTATTGGAATTATCTCAAAAACGAGATTTTACTTCAAAATAATTGGGATAATTATTTTTATGGTCTTATTGCGATTTCACTTGTAGTTTGGATACTAGAAATTATTTTTCCTTGGCGAAAAAACCAGTCCATTTTCCGTAAAGATTTTTGGTTGGATACATTTTATATGTTTTTCAATTTTTTCCTATTAAATCTAATTGTACTTATCGCACTTTCTAATACTGCTGCAACATTATTTAATGATGTTTTGGGCTTTATTGGATTATCTCTATCAAGTTTCCAATTATATAACGCTAACGATTTGCCAAAATGGCTAGGACTATTAATGTTCTTTTTAGTGAGTGATTTTGTGCAATGGAATACACATAGACTTTTACATAGAATTCCTTCTTTATGGAATTTTCATAAAGTCCACCATTCAGTAAAAGAAATGGGGTTTGCTGCTCATTTGCGTTACCATTGGATGGAGCCAGTTGTTTATAAATCCCTTTTATATATTCCTTTGGCTTTAATTGCTAATTATAATGCTCAAGACGTTGCTATTGTTTATTTTTTTGCTATTTGTATTGGGCATTTAAATCATGCTAATCTGGGCTGGGACTATGGTATTTTAAAATACATTTTCAACAACCCAAAAATGCACATATGGCATCATGCTAAAGCATTACCAACACATGTAAGGTATGGCATAAATTTTGGACTTACTTTAAGTGTTTGGGATTATTTATTTAAAACAAATTATGTCCCATACAGTGGAAAAGACATTGAATTAGGATTTAGTGGCGACGAATCTTTTCCTGAAAGTTTTGTAAAACAAGAACTATATCCCTTATTTTCTGAAAAGAAAGACACAGATTAGTTTTTAAATTTGGCTTCAAAATGAAATACCTACAATTATTAATACTTTTTGGTTTTATAGTATCATGTTCTGGAACTAAAAAAGTTATCTCTGATACAGAAACATCTTCATCTGCCCCAACATCAGTAAAAAAGAATAAGGATTCTATAGTGACTAAAACTACTGAAATTATTAAATATACAGATTCGTTGTACGTGCCACAATCAGATAATGACATTGAGATTGTTGATACGCCAATTATTGAAGCTAAAGAAATCATCGAAAAACCTGAAGAAGAATCCAATCAAATACTCAATAAAAAAACCATCAAAATTCATGAGCTATGGGACGAATTGTTAACAAAGCATGTTTCTAAAGATGGAAATGTAAATTACAAATCACTTAAAAAAGAATATAAGAAGTTGCTAGATTACATCCGTCTTTTAGATTTAATATACTCTCATGATGATTTTGAATCAGTTTCTATAGAAGAAAAACTAGCCTTTTGGATCAATGCATACAATGCTATGACTGTAGATTTAATTTTGCGTCATTACCCTATAAAAAGCATCAAAGACATTAAAAATCCTTGGAAACAACGCTATTGGCAACTAGGAAAAAAGTGGTTTAATTTAGATGAAATAGAGCATCAAATTTTACGTAAAATGGATGAGCCTCGTATTCATTTTGCTATTGTTTGTGCATCTTACTCCTGTCCTAAACTTCAAAACAAAGCATTCACAGCTCATAATATAGAACAACAATTAACTAGCGCAACCAAAGAATTCCTAAGTGATTCTGAGAGAAATACTATTTCTAAAAACAGTTTAGAGCTATCAAAAGTATTTCAATGGTTTGCTAAGGATTTTAAACAGAATGGTTCTTTAATAGATTTTCTTAACACATATTCTGAAACTAAAATTTCGAACACAGCAAAAACTCGTTTTAAAGATTATAACTGGGATTTAAATGAATGACACATTGTGTCATCCTGAATTTATTTCAGGATCTCATAAATTCTGAATCAATTTTAGAAAAAGCTAAAAATATTTAGATGTATAAACTATCCATAATCATACCTACTTTAAACGAAGCAGCAACGATTGAAAAATTGCTGAATCATCTTATTGAAAACTCTTCTGAAGAACATATTAAAGACATTATCGTGGTTGACGGCGGTAGTGTTGATGGTACACAACATATGGTTCTCGATACGTTGTCGCAAAGTAAAAACACTCGAACTGACATTAGGTTAATAGAGTCAAAAAAAGGCCGTGCTAAGCAAATGAACCAAGGTGCTGAAGCTGCTAAAGGTGAAATTCTATATTTTTTACATGCTGATTCTTTTCCTCCGAAGAATTTTGACCAATACATTATCTCCGAAATTGAAAAAGGTAATAATGCTGGCTGTTTTAAAATGAGATTTGACAGTAATCATTGGTGGTTAAAACTAGCAGGTTGGTTAACCGCTTTACCCCTAAAAGCGAGTAGAGGTGGCGATCAAAGCCAATTTATAACACGACAGCTTTTTAAAAAAATTGGTGGATACGACGAGTCTTTTACTATTTATGAGGATAACGATTTAATTAAAAAACTATATGCGCTTAATGATTTTGTAGTAATCCAAAAATGGCTAACTACATCTGCAAGGTGTTATAAAAAACATGGTGTGTGGAAAACACAATTTCATTTTTGGCGTATACACCTAAAAAGTAA
The DNA here is from genome assembly GCA_947502975.1 of uncultured Flavobacteriaceae bacterium. Lineage (GTDB taxonomy): Bacteria > Bacteroidota > Bacteroidia > Flavobacteriales > Flavobacteriaceae > Jejuia. The sequence goes on along the minus strand of CANNBV010000001.1, from coordinate 977,467 downwards.
ACTCGGTGCCTCACCTTCTGAGCTCAAATCGTATTATTTCCAGCATTTAACGAAGACTTAATGTTTATTTCGTCCCTTTTCTTCTGGATATAAATCTTTGACCACATCACTTTGAAAAACTTCTTTAGTATCGATATTTATTGCTGACAACTTTCCATAAAATGCAGCACCTGTATCAATATTCCATACGTTGATAGCATTTATAGGCACATAACTATTATAGTTGATAGTTGGGGTATGACCTATATAAATTTCTTTATAATGTGTTAATCGTTTTGGATATAACTCTGAATATTTTTCAATACGCTTATCCATTGTTAATGCCATTTCCCAAAGTGTTCTATCAAAATACAATGTTGTTTGAAATACTTCTTTTTCAACACCATGCATAGAGGTAAAACCTGCATGAAGAAATAATCGGTTTTCAGCATCAATATGATACATCTTAAGATTTTCGAAAAATTCTAAATGACGTTTCTTTTCCTCATGTGAAAATCCTTCATAACTTTCCATGGTTTCTTTACCTCCATGCATATACCAAGTTGGGTTAACCTCTCCATTTTTCAACCAATCTTCTGCCCAAACATCATGATTGCCCTTAATAAAAGTACACTTGAACTTTTTTGAAAGTTCTATTAAAAACTGAATAACTTGTGCAGATTCGCTCCAACCATCTACATAATCACCCATGAAGATAAGAGTATCTTCATCTTTTAGTTCTAGTTTATTTAAAAGTTGAATTACCCCTTTTAATCCGCCATGAATATCGCCTATAGCTAAGGTTCGCATATTGAAATAATTTTTGGCAAAACTAGTAGAATCTTACCTAAAAACGGTGGTTTTTTTATAAGAAATATAGTATGCAAATAATTATTGTTTTTTGTATTCTGATTTGCTTTGGCTGACAAGTGCGTTAGGGATTGTAACGACATCCTTTTTGCGAAGCCTTAAATGCCGGTACTAAAATTTTAGATGAAGTATTAATTAGTAAAGAAATCTCGAAACAAGTTCGGGACTGCTTCGCAGAAAGATATAGTAGAAAGCCCGACCCGATAGGGTAACGCCAAAGGAATTATGTAAATATTGATACCGCTTTTAGCGGGATTAGTGAGACTAAAAATACTGCCCAATACCGAATACAAATCCTTTGGTAGTATCTTCAGTAATTCCATAACCATAATCTATTCTAAAAATAGCATTATAGATTTTTTTATGAATAAAACGCAATCCTAAACCAGGGTGAACTTTAAGATTGTCTTTGTTACTAAAATCTCCAAAATCGCCCCCAGGGTTTCGCCATGTACCAGCATCAATAAACGCATTGCCTTGAAGTACAAACCAATTTTTTTCATATAAAGTATGACGATATTCAGTATTTAAAACTATAACTCCAGTACCTCTATCAATGGTGTTACCAACACCACGAACATTTAAGTTATTATCTACTGAAAACGGAGCAAATGGCGTATCATCATTAGAAGACAAGCCCATACGTAACCTATTTGCCCAATTACCTTTTTCTCCAATGCGCTTGAAATAGAAAAAATCATTCCAGCCAATAAAGAAGTCGGGTAACATTGCGTCCATAGAGGTTACATATTGCAAATTTAAGGTGCTCCTAAATCCAGATATGTACTGATAAAAATAATTGAGGTTATTGTATTCGTAAATACCTTTTGCCAACCATTTGTGTACATTAAGTTCTGGCCTATTATTAATATTTTCACCCTTAAAACTATAATCTTCTACAAAGTAATTCACACCTAATTCAAATCGATTATTAAAATTTAGTCGATATAAACCTAAAATCTCATAAGAGATATTATTGTATTTGTAATTTGCTGTTTCATCTTCAAAAAAAACAGGTTCTTGGGTCGTTAAATCCTGATAGTTTAATGCAAGACCAAAATGTCTTGAAAATAAAAACGGCGCTCTAAAATTTATGGCATGAGAGTTATATATGTCGTGCTGAAAAAAACCTCCGAAAATAATATTCCTTCCTAAGGTATTAAACTCATACAAACCTACACGATATGCAAATTCATCATCATCAGTTGTATAAATATTTACAGAAGGTATTAGGGTAAAGTTTTCCTCAATGTTATAAAATACGTTGAATTGATTATCTTCTGCAGGAAATACTTGATATGACGCATGGGACACAGACGGTAACCGCTTTAAAAGTTTAATGTCTTCTTCAATTAGTAATGAGTCTAGCACATCACCAGCTTTTAAAGACGCTATTTTTTTTACAAAAGAGGATTTAAGTTTTTCGTTACCTTGAATTTTAAGATCAGCCACATAATTTTGTTGCGCCAATGCAGTCAACATAAACAAAAAACAAAGTATTTGGGCTAAAATTCTTTTTATCATTGGGCAGTAAAAGATTTAGTAACAACCAAATTTACCCAATTATCTAAACTTACATCCATTAAAGTGAAATTATAATCGTTTCCTATAACTAAATCTGGGGGTGTTTGAGTGGTGACATTTAGCACCACATTGTTAGTATTATAATATTGAAATGAACTTTCGTAAGTATATGTCCCTGACAATAAATTATCTTCATTATCTGAAATTACCTGAAAATAGATAGCATTATCGCCAACAGCATCAAATTCCCAAGAAAAAATAGGCATTCCAGAAATGGATTGATTAATTGTAACATCTTCTGTCCAAACTGTGGGTTTGGTTAAATGCTTAATTCGAATTGGGTTTGAAATTTTTATCTCACCATCTAGTTCAAAAGTAATAATAACCCATTTTTCGTTAGATGATTCCTGAGTAAATTTCCCTAAATGACCATTAAAAAATGGCGAACTAGATATGACTATTTGATTATAATTGGTATAGTCTTCATGATCCACTTCTATATTTTTAGTTTCATAAAATCTGATGTTGCTAGCGCCTTCTTCTGGATAATAAAACGTTAAAACTTCTCCAGTATTAGCATCACTTGCTGCACATGCAATTACGGCACCTGTTTCAATTGTATTACCAGAAGTATATACCGCTAAAGTCTGCTCGATGTTGTCGTCTGCGTCTGTGCATGACAGCATAATCATAACAATAAAGGATATATATTGCAATTTCTGCATTACGGACTTGTTTTGTAATATTTACGAATTAAAGTTTCCACTGGTTTGTTTTGCGGCGTAAACATTGCGTTATCATGCCCACCTACGTCATCATGATTTATAAACCATTTCCAAACAAATCCACCTGCAAACCAATCTTCTTTCCAAAAGGTTTCAAATAATGCTTTTGTAGTGTTTGTTTGTGCTTCTAAGTTTACTTGGTTCATATTTCTATCACTTACCCATGGTTCTTTTCCTGCATAATCTACGCTTCTATATCCAAATTCTGTAAATAGAATTGGTCTATTGAATTTAGTTGACATACTTTCAATTACTTTTTTATGCGGTTTCCAACCGTTTAAACACTCTTCTAGTGATGGAGTTTTGCTATTACTAACAGGGAAATAGGCATCCACTCCAATGTAATCTAATTCATTCCAAAATGGTGTGCGCTTAAATTCATCCCAATTTGCGGCATAGGTTAATTTTCCTTTATAAATGGTTTTAATCTGCTTTATTAAATCCAACCAATATGGTGTTCTATTTGTAATAAAGCGTTCTAACTCTGTACCAATACAAAATAAGTCGACATTAAGGTCTTTAGCTAACACTGCATGCTCCAAAATAAATTTTGAGTAGGTGTTTTCTAGGGTTTTCCAATCAGCTTCACTATCCATTTCAATATACCCTGTAAACTCGCCATGCCAAACCCAAATTTGAGGCTTTAACATTACCTTTATATCTTTTTTTCGAAGTTCTTTAATGTATTGCTTCGCACCATCTACAGTTTCACCAAACCACTGCCTATGTGTGTTGTAAATTATTTCAGGGTGTTTTAAATTTTTTATAAATCCAAACGGCATTATGGCGGCATAATTGGCATTTACATTTACAACTGGATCAGTATGTTTAGTATTTACCTCGGCATTTGCAGCCACAAAACTCACCCCATTTATCTTATTAGTTTGAGTTTTACAGGAATGAAAATTAAGTATTAGAACAAAAAAAAGGAGTTTAAAATGCTTCATCTACATAGCTTTTAAACTCCTAATTTACTATTTAATCTGATAATTCTATTAAAATAATGCTCTTAAGCCAATATTAAAGGATTGTCCTAAGCCTGTATTTTCTCCTCTTACAAATTTACTGTAAAGTAACTCTAAGTTTAATTCTTTGGTAAGTTGATATTTACCTCCAAAACCTAATGCTGTAAAGTCCTGATCAAAATCTCCAACTCGTTGAAAATGCTGTACAAAACCTAAAACCGTAGACTTATCACTTGGGAAATAGCTCATGAAAACTCCTGGTGCTAATACAAAGGTATTGTTGGCAAAACTATCATCGTCTCCAAAGTTATATTCTGTATTCAACTCTGTAAAAAGTTGCCAGTTTCCACTTGGTAAAGTATAATCATAGAAAAAACGATTTTGAAATGTGTATGCAGTTTGATCTAAAAACACACCTTGACTATCAGATTCTTCTCCGAAAAGAGGAATATGAAATGCAGATTGAATCGTAAAATTACTAACACTTTTTATTGGATTGAACTTAACCACTGGTGCTATAGACGTTAACCCAGAGCGCGCTGTTCCTCTTTCACCGTCAAAAGAAAGTACATCTAAGGCGCTTCTATCTCCTATTACATTAGATCTTATATCAAATAAAACACCAACATTAAATGTACTATTCTCAGATACTCCTGTAAAAATATCAAAACTAGATGTGAAATATGTTTCGCGAGGTTTATCAGCCTTTACTCCGTTAAATCTAGATTCAGTTTCTGTATACAAGTTGTTAAACCATTTGATGTCCCATTGTCCTTTCTTCAATAACTTAGATGGTGTATATGTTTGAATATTACTTGCTTGTGTATCTTGTTCCTCCTCTTGAGAAAACCCATTAAAGGATATTACTACTATTGCTATTATTGCTATTACTCTTTTCATTATTTTGATTTTTGGTTTATTAATTATATTGAATGAAGTGTTTATTAATTATTGTTTATTTATCGTCCAGTCGTATGGAAAGTAGCTAAGCTTCCATTTACCTTCCAGTTTTTCATTTCTGTATTTGTTGATAAAATCGATCTCATCCATACCATCCATTTTGAAATCGCCTTTATACCATTCCATAATTTGAGATACTTGTACACGGTTTTTCTTGTCATTAACTCTAATAAAGCTACCATTAATAGCCTTTTTAGTTTGAGTTGTTAGCTGTGCATCTAAAGTATTTGGTAAATACGCAGCACTAATTAAAGGAGGACAACCAACTGCACCACATACCAATACAAAATGGAAACGTGCATCATTAAATTGACCTCTTAAAAGCTTGTGTTCTATATCGTTTAAGGTAATTTGTTTTCCTCCTAAACTATGTTTTGTTTTATCAAAAAAACCTGCATTATCTAACGGAGATTTTGTAGGGTAGTTATCTATTAATCCTTTAATAACAGATAAATTATAGGCATTAATCCAAAATGCTTGGTAATTTTTAGCATCATCTTTAGTTATTGAAATACCTTGGGCTATTTTCAATACATCATTAAGTTGTTCAGGATTTTCATGTATTTTTGAATATGCTACTTTTCCATTAGCCACATTTGCTTTAAAAAACGCATCTGCTTTTTTAAAGAACGTTTCTAAGTCTTGAGCGTGAATAGAAATACTACTTAATATTACGGTTATTGTTATTATGATTTTTCTCATTTTTATCAATTTGAATTTCAATTTTCTAAACCCTAAGTCTATATTATTTCAAGAAACTTTCAAAAAAAGTTAAAGTTTTTCGCGTCTTACGTTATTACAAATCCTTACAAATAAAGTTCAATTTAAACTTGTTCTAAATTAAACAAACCTGTTAAGTTCTTATCTTTAGATGCGACCTAATAGCATATTGTTAATGACACGCACTAATTTTAGGTGATGTATTACATTAGCAAATTTGCCCGCGTTAGGGATTGAGGCATTTGTTGAAGCTCCTCGCAGAGAGCGACTGCCGAAAGCCCGACCACGCCCAAAAGCGTGGTAACGCCCAAAATAAAAATGCACTAACAATCAAATTATGGAAGAACATATTGTTATAATAGGAAATGGAATTTCTGGTGTTACAGCTGCTAGACATATTCGAAAGCTTTCCGACAAAAAAATCACTATTGTTTCTGCTGAAACCGATTACTTTTTTTCTCGTACTGCATTAATGTATGTGTACATGGGACACATGAAATTTGAACATACACAACCTTACGAAAATTGGTTTTGGGAGAAAAATAGAATTGAACTTAGAAAAGGGTTTGTAAAACAAATAGAAACCACTTCTAAAACTTTGCATTTTGCAGAAGGTGACACCTTACAATACGATAAATTAATCATTGCTACAGGAAGCAAACCCAATAAATTTGGGTGGCCTGGTCAAGATTTAAATGGTGTTATGGGTATGTATCACAAACAAGATTTAGATAATCTTGAGAAATATGCTCCTAATAAAAAAGTATGTAAACATGCTGTAATTGTTGGTGGTGGTTTAATAGGTATAGAATTAGCTGAAATGTTAAATTCTAGAGAAATCCCTGTAACCTTCTTAGTTCGTGAGAATAGTTTCTGGAATGGTGTATTGCCAGAAGGCGAAAGTGCTATGATTAATAGACACATAAAAAATCATCATATAGATTTAAGACTTGGGGTTAACCTAAAAGAAATAAAAGCAGATGAAAACGGACAAGTTAAATCTGCTGTTATTGCAGAAACAGGTGAAGAAATTGCTTGTAATGTTGTTGGTTTAACAGCCGGTGTTTCTCCTAATATTGATTTTATTAAAGATTCTGATATTGAAACTGGGCGTGGTGTAAAAGTAAACCGTTACTTAGAAACTAATATTCCTGATGTATATGCTATTGGTGATTGTGCCGAACAACATGAAGGTATTAATGGCCGTCGTCCTATTGAAGCGGTATGGTATACTGGGAGAATGATGGGAGAAACAGTAGCGCAAACCATTTGTGGTAATCGTATACAATACAATCCTGGACATTGGTTTAACTCCGCTAAATTTTTAGATATAGAATATCAAACTTATGGTTGGGTGTTTGCGTCTCCTAGAGAAGGTGAAACACATTTCCACTGGAAACATGAAGACGACACGAAATGTATTACTATAAATACAGAAGCTGCAACTGGTAAGTTTATTGGTATTAACAATTTTGGAATTAGACTAAGACATGAGGTTTTTGATCGTTGGCTTACAGAAGAACGCACCACAGATTATGTAGTTGAGCATTTAGCTGAAGCTAACTTCGATCCTGAGTTTTATAAACGTTTTGAAAAAGATATTTTAAACGCATATAAGTCTAAAGCGGTTATAGTATAACATATTAAAAAGAATAAAAAAACATAGCTCTTGTTTTAAACACAAGAATTAAATCAAAAAAGATATGGCAATAGAAAGAAATATGTCTCTTACTGGACAACCACCAGTAAGTATCAATACAACCCAAAAAATAGGTGTTATTACAGGAATGGCAGGCCTTTTTATTCTTGTACTGGCAACATTAGGTCTAAATTTAGGTAACACTGCATTATGGCTTACCATTTCATTATCAGCAATATTTGGCGGTATTGTTATTTTCGCAAAAGGTGCTTATGCACACAAGCTTCCCGGTATTAAAAATGATGGGGTTTGGTTTAAATCCATGACTTCTAAAGGTGTTTTAGCATGGATAGCAGGTATTGTACTCACAGGTTTTTATATCATCCTATATTTTTATGCTGATTTATTAGGGCTTGGACAAGGCACTGATGGCACAAATACTGGACTAGTTGGCCTATTTGATCCATTAAGTCGAGCATTAAGTGGAAATCCGGCAAGCCAATGGTTTGTATATGGTACATTATACACCATAGCTATTTTAGCTTTTGGTATCAAGTTCATGTGGAAATACAAGCACAACAGGTATGAACAATTACGCACCTTGAGTGTTATGTTCTTTCAAACAGCTTTTGCTTTTGTAATTCCAGAATTAATGGCTCGTTTAAATTCAAATGATTTTTCATTACCATATAACGATTTAAAAAATATGTGGCCATTAAACTACTATGCCTTCGACCAATGGCGTGTAGATCAGTTTATAAACGCACAGAATATTGGATTATTTTTCTTGATTTTAGGTGTGTTGATGATCTTCGTAATCTCTCCATTTCTTACTTACAAATACGGAAAACGTTGGTATTGTAGTTGGGTTTGTGGTTGTGGTGGCCTTGCTGAAACTGCAGGAGACCCTTACAGACACTTATCATCTAAAAAATTATCTACATGGAAATTAGAAAGATGGATGATTAATGCTGTTTTAGTATTTTCAGTAGTGATGACAACTGCTGTTATTTCAACCTTTTTAGGGTATGATAGCAATAAATATTGGTTTACTAAAAACACGTTTTTAATTAGCACTGGTGCTTTTCTAGTAATTATATTTGCTATTGTTGCATACTACAAACGTGATCAATTAAAAACTGATGCTTTTAAAGGTGCTATTGGTGCTTTAGCCATTACTTTAGGCTTTTTTGTCGCTATGGCATTTATAGATTTTAGTCAAATTAAAATCAATGCTACTTACTTCTCTTTTGGATTAAATACTAATGAATATGCCTTAGATGGTGCAATGCGTACCTTCTACGGGTTTGGTATTGGTTCTATCTTCTCTGGAGTTATTGGAACTGGTTTCTACCCTATTCTAGGTAATCGCGTTTGGTGCCGTATGGGATGTCCAATGGCTGGTATTTTGGGTATACAACAACGTTTATTCTCTAAATTTAGAATTACTACAAATGGAGGGCAATGTATTTCTTGTGGCAACTGTTCTAACAGTTGTGAAATGGGAATTGATGTAAGAGCTTATGCTCAAAAAGGTGAAAACATTGTACGCTCTAGTTGTGTGGGATGTGGTGTTTGCTCAGCAGTGTGTCCTCGTGGTGTTCTTAAATTAGAAAATGATACTTTAGATGGACGTATCAATCCTACTGAAATCTTATTAGGGAACGATGTAGATTTAATGGAATTGGTTAATAAAAATTAGTTTGAAGCTTTCATCAACCTTCATTTCAGTTGCTTTTCTTATATGTTTTTTTAGTTTAAACGCTCAAAATATATATAAAAAAACGTATCACGAAAATGGTAAAATAAAAGCCGAAGGTTGGATTGAAAACAATCAAAAAACTGGATATTGGAAATTTTATTATGCATCTGGTAATATCGAAAAACAAGGGCATTTTAAAAATGATAGTTATTCAAATTATTGGCGCTTTTTCTTTGAAAATGGAAATTTAAAAAGTGAAGGCTATTTTCAAAATAATAAAAAGGATAAATTCTGGAAGTATTATCATCCTAATACGTCTCTAAAAGAAGAAGGTAATTATATTTTCAACTTGAAATCTGGTTATTGGAAAAGTTATTTTTCTTCTGGTATGCTTCAATCTGAAGGAAATTATTTAAGTAATCAAAAAACTGGATATTGGATATTTTATCACGCTAATAGGACTACTCAAAAAAAAGGGCGCTTTAAAAATGATAAATCATCAGGATACTGGCAATTCTTTTTTGATAATGGACAATTAGAAAAGAAAGGTGAATTTACTAAAGGAATGGCCTCAAAATATTGGGTATTCTATAGAAAAGACGGCGCTAAGCAAATGGAAGGTCATTTTGTAAATGGGAAAAAGAATAAATGGTGGTTGTTTTATGACACCATGGATAAAGTAAACCATAAATGCCAATTAAAAGATGGTATAAAAAATGGCTATTGTTTAATGTATAACAATGAAGAATTAATATCTGCAAGAAAGTACCATTCGGGTAAAAAAATTAAAGAATGGACGGATTTAGAATCCTTTAAAAAGGAAAATAGATTAAGTGACTTGAGATAAGAGTTTTTAGAGTTCATTTTTAATTAAACCCTATTTTTGTCTAAAATTATTAATTTAGAGGTAACATTTCTAATTTTATTAATGCTAGTCAAAAACAGAAATATTGCTATTGCAGTCTTGCCTTTTCAAGTGGTGAGCAATGATTCAAGAATTGCTGCTCTTTTTAATGGCTTTACAGAAGATATCATCACCAGTTTCTCGAAATTTATTGGACTTTCTGTAATTTCTTCTTTTTCTACCAATAGAATAAAAGACATCTCTAATCATGAAGAAATCGACAAGTTAGGTGCTGATTATTTTGTATTTGGAAGCGTTCGTGAACATCAATCTAAACTCAGGATCTCCATTCAACTCATAAAAAATGAAGATCAAAGTATTGTTTTTGGAAACCAATATGATGAATCATTAGATGCTTTATTAGAAACACAAGACGCTATTGTCCATCAAATAACCACTGTACTAGAAGAAAAAATAAATTATAATCTCTTATCCTATTCTTATAAAAAAAACTCTGTTGATCTTGCTGCTTATGAGAATTACCTCATGGGCATGCATACTTTAAAAAAAGGCTCTGGTGACAATGATATAAAATCTAGAGCGTTCTTTTATGCTGCTTTAGAGATCAACCCAAATTATTCCTTAGCATACACTGGATTATCGTTAAGCTATTTCAACTTTTGGTCTTGTTTATTATGGGACCGATGGGATGAAAACATGAAAGGGGCTCATAAATACGCTCTAAAAGCTATTGAACTAGATGAAGATGACTATACAGCATTAGGAATTTTAGGTAGAACGTTTGTGTATTTGGGCGAATATGAAAAAGCAGAACATTATTTGAGAAAATCATTACGCATGAACCCTAACGACTGCTCCAATATGCTTAGAGTAGCATTCTCCTTTATGTTTTTAGGATATACAAATGAAGCTTTAAAATTATATCATAAATCAATTGGCTTAAACCCATTTCATTCAAATCATTATTACGCACATGGTGCCATTTATTATTTAGAAATAGGTGATTTTAACAAAAGTATTGAGCTGGCAAAAAAAGCCCCTATTGATCACTGGACTGACTTTCCTGCGTTTATTGCATCTGCATATTTACAAACTGAAGAACTCGAGCTAATGTGGCAATACTGGGACGTGTATTTAGACCTTTTTAGAAGAGAAGCTTATTCTGGTAAAAAGAATTTAGAAGAAGAAGCTCTAGAATGGCTTTTGGTTGTAAATCCATTTAAAAACACATCTAGTTTACATAAACTCATTGATTATATAAAAACAGAAAAGCGAATTTCAAAATCTGAAAAATCTATTACCAAAGGTGAAAATTCATTTCATCTTACTGGGGATGTCTGGGAAATTTATTTTAAAAACACTTCAATAATTTTGAAAGATGCAAAAGGACTTCATGATATTCATAAGCTTTTAAAACAACCCAATGAGACGCATCATTGCTTAGATTTAATGCGATCTGGGGTAGATGAATCAAATACTACAATTGTATTTGATAAAAAGGCAAAAACTGAATATCAGAATAGAATTAAAATACTTCAAATAGAGCTTGAAGAAGCAGAAAACCATAATCAAATAGAGAGAATTTCGTCTCTGAGAGAAGAATATGATGGCATTTTGGATCATCTATCGCAATCTCTTGGGTTAGCTGGTAAAACAAGAAAAGTAGGATCAACATTGGAAAAAGCCCGTTCTGCTGTAACATGGCGCATACGAAATAGCATTAAAAAGATAGAAACCAACCATCCAGAATTAGCCAAACACCTCTCTAAATCCATTAAAACGGGTACTTTTTGTGTCTATAGCCCTGAAGTTAACACCAATTGGACTTTATAATTTCCTAAAAACTTACATTCATTTTTTTTAAAACTTACATCGTAAGGCAAAAACTTACGCCTTTAAGGTTGAGAGCAAAAATTATTAACCTTAAACATTTTATTATGCCAACGCCTTTAGAAATTTTATTAGACCCTATTTCACTTATTGCATTAGCAATGTATGCTTTACTTATTATATGGGAGGCACTTTTCCCTGCAAGACCTTTACCAAAAGTTAAACATTGGAAGTTAAGAGGCTTAACATCTTTTATGATATTTTTCTTCTTATCATCGTATTTACCATTGTTAACTGATCCATTTTTATCTGAATATCAATTATTTGATTTGACAAGCTTGGGTAATATTGGAGGTGGTATTATAGCTATTCTACTTTACGAATTTGGTGTTTTTATTTGGCACCGCGCTATGCACAAATCAGATTTTCTTTGGAGAACATTTCATCAAATGCATCATAGTGCAGAACGGATGGATACTTATGGCGCATTCTATTTTAGTCTTTTTGATATGATAGGTTTCACATTTTTAGGAAGTATTTGTTTAGCATTATTAATAGGGGTTACTCCTCAAGCTGTTACTATAATGCTTTTAGGCACACTCTTCTTAGGTATTTTTCAACATACAAATATTAAAACACCGTATTGGCTTGGGTATATTATTCAACGTCCCGAAAGCCATACTGTACATCATGCTAAAGGAATTCACAAACATAACTATTCAGACTTACCAATATTTGATATCATTTTTGGTTCATTTATAAACCCAAAAAATTACGAGCACGATACAGGTTTTTATCACGGTGCTTCATCAAAAATTATGGAGATGTTAACATTTCAAGATATCAACAAACAAAAACAATAGTTATGTGCCTCACTAATAGTAACTCATCCACCGTCTATTTAACAGATGGTGGTTTAGAAACCGATTTGATATTCAACAAGAATATTGACTTACCACACTTTGCTGCATTTCCTCTTTTAGAACGTCCTCAGCAAAAAGAAATTCTAAAAAACTACTATCTAGAATATTTAGAATTGGCCAAAACTTTTAAAACCAATTTTATTTTAGAAAGTCCAACATGGCGCGCTAACAAAGATTGGGGCTATAAATTAGGCTATTCTATGGATGATCTAGTACGTATTAATAAATCAGCCATTAACGAACTTAATTCGTTAAAAACTCTTTTTTACGATAAGATAGATTCTATTTTAATAAGTGGACAGATTGGCCCAAGAGGTGATGCCTACCATATTGATGAGGCAATGACATCTGTGGAGGCCAAGAATTATCATACCCTACAAGTAAAAGCTTTTACGGAAGCTAAAGTAGATATGATTACCGCAATAACAATGAACTATACTGCTGAAGCCTTGGGAATTGTCAATGCGGCAAAGTCTTATAACACACCTGTTGTTATTTCATTTACTGTTGAAACCAATGGCAATTTGCCAAGTGGGGAAACTCTTGAAGATGCAATTATCAGTATTGATAATGCTACAGAAAAGTATCCTTCTTATTTCATGATAAACTGTGCACATCCTACACATTTTTTAGAAAAGATTAAATCAGATTCAAAATGGAAATCAAGGATTAAAGGCATTCGTGCCAATGCGTCTTGTAAAAGTCATGCTGAATTAGATAATGCGACTAAACTTGATATTGGAGATATAAAAGAGTTAGGAGTGCTTCATTCAATCTTAAAAAAATATATTCCTGAACTTACTGTCTTTGGTGGGTGTTGTGGTACAGACACAACACATATACATTCTATTTGTAAACATATTCTAGCTTAAAGCGATTACTAAAAAATTAATAGGAAGCATTGATCATACTCTTTATTAATTTTTGAAAATAGTAGAAAAATGTTGTTAGTTCATGATTTGATGAACGACTTAGCTTATTGTACTTTTGCAGCACAATAACTATTTATGACCAAAATAAGCGTTATCATTCCAGCCTACAACGAAGCTGATTCCATAGCTCATGTTATCAAGGATATTCCTTCTATAGTTGAAGACATTATTGTAGTGAGTAATAACTCAAGTGACGCAACAATAGAAAATGCACAAAACGCAGGAGCAACTGTACTTTCTGAAGATAATCGTGGTTATGGCTTTGCCTGTTTAAAAGGTATGGATTACATTTCTGCAAAAGACGAAAAACCAGATATAATCGTTTTTTTAGATGGAGACTATAGTGATTATCCAGAAGAACTGGACAAAATTGTTGCACCTATTCTCGAAAAAGATATAGATTTTGTAATTGGAGCTAGAGTGAAACGACTCAGAGAGGAAGGCGCTATGACCATCCCTCAAATATTTGGAAATTGGTTAGCAACTACATTAATGAAATTATTTTTTGGCGCAAAATTTACGGATTTAGGGCCATTTAGAGCCATAAAGTACAATAAATTGCTAGCCCTTAGCATGGAAGACAAAACTTATGGTTGGACCGTAGAGATGCAACTTAAAGCTTTAAAACAAAAACTAACATACACCGAAGTACCTGTTAATTATAGAAATAGAATTGGGGTCTCAAAAGTTTCAGGAACAGTAAAAGGTGCTATATTTGCAGGCATAAAAATACTAGGTTGGATTTTTAAATACAGTCTAAAATAATGTATATAGAAACCATAATTATAGTCGTTTATACCATTGCGTTGTTGCTCATTTTCATGTATGCACTGGCACAACTCAATCTGTTATTTAATTATTTATCGGCTAAAAAAAATACTAACGAGCCGAAGTTTGACCTATCCAACTCTAAGGAAACACCTCACGTCACCATACAACTTCCTGTATACAACGAGATGTATGTTATGGAGCGGCTTTTAGATAATATTGCCCAAATAGAATATCCTCAAGACAAATTAGAAGTTCAAGTTCTAGATGATTCTACAGATGAAACTGTACATAGTACGAAAATCCATATTGAAAAACTACAGGCAACAGGGCTAGACATAAAACACATTACCAGACAGGTACGAACAGGGTTTAAAGCTGGTGCTCTTAAAGAAGGACTAGAAATTGCAAAAGGAGAATTCATTGCCATTTTTGATTCTGATTTTTTACCTCAAAAAGATTGGCTAAAACGTACGGTACCCTATTTTAAAAACCAAGATCTTGGCGTGGTGCAAACACGTTGGGGACATATCAATCGTAATTATTCTGTACTAACCAGAATTCAAGCATTTGCTTTAGATGCTCATTTTACACTAGAACAAGTAGGAAGAAATAGCAAAGGTCATTTTATCAACTTTAACGGAACAGCAGGAATTTGGCGAAAGCAATGTATTATTGATGCTGGAAATTGGGAAGGTGATACACTAACTGAAGATTTAGATTTAAGTTATCGAGCACAATTAAAAAACTGGAAATTCAAGTATTTAGAAGATGTAGAAACCCCCGCAGAATTACCAATCGTAATTAGTGCAGCACGTTCACAACAATTCAGATGGAACAAAGGTGGAGCAGAAAACTTTAGGAAAATGCTTTGGCGAGTTTTAAAAAACAAAAACATCTCTGCCAAAACTAAAGTACATGGATTACTTCATTTGCTCAATAGCACCATGTTTTTAAACATTCTTATTGTGGCAGTTTTAAGTATCCCAATGCTATACATAAAAAACGAATACGCACACCTAAAATCTTATTTCTTCGTCATGAGTTTTTTCGTCATAAGCACGGTCATTTTCTTTATCTGTTATTGGATTATGTACCGAAAAACATATGGTGGAGGCATTAAGAATTTCATGGGTTATATAGGTATGTTTTTTGTGTTTTTCTCGATTGCTATGGGGTTTTCATTACATAATTCTATTGCTGTTTTAGAAGGTCATCTAGGTAAAAAAAGTGAATTTATAAGAACACCTAAATTTAATATCAGCAAGTATAAAGACAACTGGAAAAACAATAAATATATCAAACGCAGCATATCTGTACACGTTGTTTTCGAAGGTCTTTTAATGGCATACTTTGGCTTTGGTATGTATAGTGCTTTTATAGTAGGCGACCAAGGCGGTGATTTTGGTCTTTTCCCATTTCATCTAATGCTTTTTGTAGGTTTCGGTTATGTGTTTTTTAAATCTTTAGCTTCTAAAGTTTAATTTTTTTTAAGTTTCTATAAAGGTTGGAATTTACTCATTAATTTGAATTTCAAATAATTGAATTCGTGAATATAACTATTTCGGAAGGTGCTCTCTTCTAGGAGATTCACCTATAACCTTTTTACTAATATTGTGACCAAGAAAATACTAACATATTAATACAGTTCTATATTTAATTCATGCTTCTGAACCCAACATTTTTCAAAACACACAAAACATCTTTGTTAACAGTCATTGCAAGCATCATGTTATACTGGGTTTTCGCATATGGTTTGGTTAGAACAGATTACGTAAAACTAGTTTCGATTTATGCTGCCTTATTCTTTCTATTTTATAAAATTATTCAAGTTTTTAAAAGCCATTTAAAATTTTTGGCTTATTTGGCTTTTGGTTTTAGGGCCATTTTTATTCTTGCCATTCCAAATCTCTCACAAGATTTTTACCGTTTTATTTGGGATGGACGTATGATTTTAGAAGGGTTTAATCCTTATTTATATACCGTAGAATCTTTTACTACTAGTCAGAGTACATTTCCTGTAGCCCAAGCACAAGAGCTTAGAGAAGGTATGGGAAGTTTAAATGCAGGACATTTTACGAATTACCCGCCCATTAATCAATTATGCTTTGTAATCGCAGGCTTTTTCGCTGGAAAAAACATATTAGGATCGGTAATAGTTATGCGATTATTAATTATTGCCGCAGATTTTGGCACATTATACTTTGGAAAGCAGCTCTTAGAAAAACTAAAACTTCCTGCTCACAATCTCTTTTGGTATATTTTAAACCCATTTATTATCATTGAACTTACTGGAAATTTACATTTTGAGGGTGTGATGATTTTCTTTTTAATATGGAGTTTGTATTTACTTTATATAGGTAAATGGCAATGGGCATCAGTAGTTTTGGCGCTTTCCATTTCTGTGAAATTGATTCCACTCATATTTTTACCAGTATTTTTTCAATGGTTTATAAAACATAGAGGTGATAAAAAAGATAAAGCAACTTTGCATAACCTGACAATATTAATCGGATTCTATACCATAGTTATAGCAACTACAATTCTATTGTTTTCGCCATTTTATTCGTCAGAATTCATAAATAATTATTCCAAAACTGTAGCACTTTGGTTTCAAAATTTTGAATTTAATGCGAGTATCTACTATATCGCTAGAGAAATTGGATATTTGTTTAGAGGGTATAATGAAATAGCAACAATAGGAAAAGTGATACCCATAGTGGTTGTAGTAGTAACCCTAATCATCACATTTTTTCGGAAGAACAAAACTATGATAGAACTCATAACAGCTATGTTATTTATTTTATCGTTTTATTACTTCACAACAACAACAGTGCATCCTTGGTACGTAGCAACACTTTTAATTTTATCAGTGTTTACCAAGTACAAATTCCCACTGGTTTGGAGTTTTGTAATTATTCTAAGCTACCTTGCTTATGTTAATTTAAACAAGGCTGATAAATCAGAAAATCTTTGGATAATAGCTATAGAGTACACCATAGTTTATGGTATATTTCTTTGGGAAGTATTTTTTAAAAAGACTCCTAAAAAAGACTTAAATAGTTAGCTTAAATCAGTTTTAAACTCTGCACACGGTAAATCTCATCTTCACCATCCAAGTCTTCAACAAATGTGATTCTAAAGCTTGTATCAATTAAGCTTTTATCATTCTCTAAGTCAAATTGTTTTAAAACACGAGGATGTACCTCTTCAAAGGCTAACTCCTCTCCGTTTTCAAACCAAAAATTGTAATAACCGTTTTTGTAAGACTTAAAAACAGCAGTTCTCATAGCAATTAATTATATAAATATTGTGTTATGTATCATTTTCATCTTCTTCATTTAGCTTTGGTGGTTGCACCGCCTCTGGATTATCTCCAGCAAAACCTTCATAATCATCTTCATCATAATTCTCCATAGTCACCGATAACTTCGAGCTGACTTTTACCAAATATTTGGTATCTTCTGTTGTAACTTCTACAGCTTCAATTAAGTCATTATGATGGTTTCTGAAGGAAATAATATGATCATCATCATATCCATCAGGATACTTCGCAACTAACAATGCTAAGATTTCAGGGGTTAATTTTTTAAAATCAACAATAACCCGTTTTAAGCTATCATTTTTTTGTTTCATGGTTGGCCGAATATGATTTGGTTAATTCACTTAACTAAAATAAACAAAAAATAAAATCATAACAATAACAAACTATATTTTGCACTAATTTTTTTTGACATACCATCAATTATTTTAGGTAATAGTATGTAAACAAATACTTTATTAGTGTTTTAATTTGATAGAAGAAGACATCAAGACTTTAGAATAGAACACATTAAATGAAAAGTATGTCTTAATTAGATAATTACAATTTATATTACTCAAAGTCTTATTGTTATACATATCACAAAAAAAGCCACCCATAAAGGTGGCTTTAAGTATATATACTTATCACTACTTATACTATAACTTTTCTAAATTGGTAATGGTTTTAATTTCATTACCATTGTCATCCATTTTTGTGGTGTAGGTCACTTTAAAATTAACACCAACAAAAGTTTCAGAATGTAAATCGAAAACACTTAATACTGGTTCATCTATTTGTTGAAAAACCATTGTAGTCGATTCAGCTTCAAAGTTATAACCATCATCACTACTGCCTTTATAAATGGCATTGACTTCCTCAGAATCTTGAATTACAAACGATAATTCATCAGAAGTTACTTCAGTTGTAAAACTTGATAGTGTAAAAAATAACATCAAGAAGCTACATAACATAAACAAAAATTTTGTCCTCATTTTGATAAAATTTATAGATTAAAATAAAATAATTTACAGGAATTCTCCTGTTAGGTTAAGTTCACATTGCACATTATTCGACGTCAAAAACAACACACAATTATAATACATACGCGCTCAAGTGTACTTTAGATTTTACAAAAACGCTTTTACAATAACTTTAACACAAATGGCCCATCTCGTCTATAAAACTAATTTTATTATTAGATGCTGAAACAAGTTCAGCATGACGACAAGTTAGCAAATAGACCAAAAACTCAGGTCATATCATTCTGAATTTATTTCAGAATCTAGTAGCATCTTATAACATTCTCAAAGTATTCAACTCTTGCTCAGTTAAATGTTTCCAATGTCCTCTTGGAATATCTTTTTTTGTTAGATGTCCTATAGCAACGCAATCTAAACTTAAAATATCGTAGTTAAAATACTCAAAAATAGTTCTTATAATAGTGTTTCCAGTGTTCTTAATTTTTAAACCAATTTCTTTTTTACTAGCACCATCAATATAACTAATTTCCTCTACTTCAACTAGTTTACCTTCAAACTTAAATCCATTTTGAATCTTTTTTAAATCTTCAAGTCTTAAATTTTTATCTAATTCAAGATGAAACAAACGTGGGACACCATTCTTAGAATTCGTGAATTTTTTATGAACAGCATCATCATTAGTAAAAAATAATAAACCTTTAGAGTTTCTACCTAAACGCCCAATAGGTTTAATTCTGGCATTTGTGGCATTGGCTACTAAATCCATTACTGTTCTACCTTTACCTTCGCTTGTAGTGGTGGCAAAGCCTTTAGGTTTGTTTAAAAGGACATATACCTTTTGCTCTGGATTGATTCTAGCACCATCATAACGCACCTCATCACCTGGTTTTACTTTAAAACCCATTTCTGTAATTACCTTTCCATTAACAGAAACTAAACCTGTAGCAATATGCACATCGGCTTCACGACGAGAGCAAACTCCAGCATTAGCAACATACTTATTTAATCGGATTTCATTAGAATTACTAGCAGGGCTTTTCTTGGCATTTGACTTTTTAACTGGCGTATTTCCTTTGGCATAACCTGTGGAACGATTTTCTCTATTTGAGCGTTCTGATGATCTTCCTTTTCCTTTACCGCCTTGTTGTCTGTTCATTACATATAATTTTTTGCAAAGATATATCTATTAATTTACGATTGAAGGTTTTAAATATGCTATTTATTTATTTGTTAAACCTTACAGTAGATTGCCTTTCAGTATTAACTGCTAATTGCGTAACATCTGGTCTTGAATAATGACCAACAGCGTCAAAGTTTTGGCGTTCTTCATATACACGGTTAAAATCAATGGTTTCGATGATTAATCCGTGTTTATGTAAAACAGGTGCCACGATCCATTCTCCATCTGGCCCAGCAATGCAACTACCTCCATTAGCCAAAACATCTGGTGCTTTCTCTAATATTTCATTTAAACGTGGTGTATTTTCTGGAAAATCAGTTTTATTCATTAAACTACTGACTGAAATCACAAAAGAACGTGATTCTCGAGCTATAAAACGTGTTATATCTTTTGTATTGTGGTCGCTTCCTGGCCAAACAGCTATATGTAAATTTTCACCTAAACCATAGAGTGCCGCTCTGGGCAATGGCATCCAGTTTTCCCAACAGTTTAGGCCTCCAACAGTAAAATCCTTTAATGGATGTACTTGTAAGCCATTTCCATCTCCAGGTGCCCAAGTTAAGCGTTCATCATACGTTGGTTGTAATTTTCGGTGTACCGATTTAATTTCTCCTACTTGATTTATGTATACTAAAGAGGCATAGATACTATGACCACCTCTATCTAATGGACGTTCAATAACTCCCAAATACACTGCAACGTTGTGTGTTTTAGCTAGTGCGCAAATAGATTCTAAATCACCATCTTCTATAGTAATCGAGTTTTTTACATAATGTGCATGAATCTCCTTATTTACATCTTTATTCCACTCTGCACCACCAGTTAGCGCTAACCAAAATGGGTATCCAGGAACTAAGCCTTCACCAAAAACTATTAATTCACAATTTTCTTTTGAAGCATCAAGAATAGCTTCTTCAACTTTTTTTAACGTTTCAGCTTTATTCAACCACACTGGTGAAATTTGAGCCATCGCTACTTTCAATAAATTTTGCATTTAAATTCGATTTAAAATAACACTTACATCAATTAGTAAAATACTAAATACACCTGCAAGAATTATAAATTTTAAAATATTATGTAATATTAAATATTGCATTTTAGTCGAAGATTTCCATAATAATATCAAAAACACTACAATTAAAAATAAACTCAAGTAAAAAAATAGATACATGTGACCAACTTCAAAGCGGAACAACAATAAATACATTGGGATTAACGTAGTTGTTGCAAGTGCCGTCAACATCATCTTAGAGGTTTTTTCTCCGTAAGCTACTGGAATTGTAATATAATTTTGAGCAATATCGCCTTTTATATTTTCTAAATCTTTAGTTAGTTCTCGCATGGAAATCATTAGAAACAAAAATATCGCATGTACAAAAATTACAGTTTCAAAATTTTTGTAATACATAAAAATGGCAAAGAAGGGTGTAATGGTCAAAACAGCCGAGGTTAAATTCCCTACAAAAGGCAATTTTTTCAACTTGTGCGAATAAAACCAAATACCGAAAATATAAATAGAAAAGAACAGTACAGCCTTAAACGACACATAACTTGCTAAAATCACTGCAATAAAATTCAATACAAAATAGAATGATAATTTGGTGTTTTGACTTACCAACCTATCCAATCTTGATTTTATAGGACGATTTATCAAATCTTTTTCTGAATCGTAAAAACTATTGATGATATATCCTCCTGCAATTGTCGCAGCAGATGCCAACACTAGTGCGAGTAAATTCCAATCAAAAACAACATCTTTCAATGGTTTATCAGGGGCTAATATGTAAATAGATGTGAGGTATTGCGCTAACACTACAACTAGTATATTATAACCTCTAATTACAGAAAACATACTGAAAAACTTTAGAAAAATATGTTTCTGTCTTCTGGAAAGCATCTATTAAGAATTAGTGAGATTCTGAAACAAGTTCGGAATGACAATAAAATTTTAAATAAAGATAAATGAAATTTAGAAGTTATAAACTACTTCTAATTTATAATTTGAGAGTGATTGTTTTGCTTTCTCCATGTCTTCAGTAAAACCGAGAATATAGCCACCACCGCCAGAACCACACAACTTTAGATAGTATTCGTTGGTTTCAATACCTTTTTTCCAAAGTTCATGAAACTGTTGCGGAATCATAGGTTTAAAGTGATTTAAAACAACCTTAGATAACTGTTTCGTATTTCTAAATAATGATTTTACATCACCTCTTAAGAAATCATCCACACAAGCATCGGTATGTTTTATAAATTGATTTTTAAGCATACTTCGGAAACCTTCTTGCTTCATATTTTCCATAAACAAGCTAACCATTGGTGCTGTTTCTCCAATAATTCCACTATCTAATAAAAATACACCACCTTTACCTTTCGTCTGTTGCGCAGGAATACCTGTGGCTTCAATGTTATCTTTTGAATTGATTAAAATCGGAATGCTTAGATAACTGTTTAGAGGATCTAACCCAGAGGATTTTCCATGGAAAAAAGATTCCATTGCAGAAAATATTGTCTTTAATTTTAAGAGTTTTTCTCGAGTTAAATTTTCAAGAACTGTAATCTTATCAAATGCATATTTATCATAAAGTGCAGCTACTAAAGCGCCACTACTTCCTACACCATAACCTTGAGGGATAGATGAGTCAAAATACATCCCAGAATTCACATCACTGTGCAAACGTTCATTATCAAAGCGAACAATTGCATCATCTATATTTTGAATATAATACGCAAAACGTTTTAAATTTTCGTTGGATTTTATAGCTTCCTCAGAAGGGTTTTCGTCTTTCTTTAGCGCACCATTGTAGAAACTATATGGAATTGATAATCCTTTAGAATCTTTAATGATACCATACTCTCCAAAGAGCAAAATTTTTGAGTAAAATAAGGGTCCCTTCATAGTAGCTATTTTGCTTGAGGTGAATTGTTTAACAAATATACTAAATTTTTAAACAAAATATTTTAATTCTATAATTTATTAGCCCCCAAACCAATAACGTCGCAAATATACTGTCCATTTTGGCAATATGCAACTAATTCATTTTTAATAAATTCCAATACTTTCCCACTCTCATACTCTGGATAAAGCACATGCACATTTGCACCAGCATCTAAAGTAAAACAAACTTTGGAGCCAGTTGATTTTCTATAAGCCCATATTTTATTAATAATTTCTAGGGTATTTGGTTTCATTAATATGAAATATGGCATACTAGTCATCATCATGGCATGCAGTGTTAATGCTTCGTTTTCCACTAATGCAACGAATTTATCTAAATCGCCTTCATTTAAAATTGAAATTACATCTGAAAGGTTTTTATCAGCTTGCTTAAAACGTTCTTGCGCAAATGGATGTCCATGCATTAAATTATGACCAACCGTGCTACTCACCTGCTTTTCACCTTTATCCACTAGCAAGATGGTATCTTGATAATTTTTAAAGTTAGGATGTACTTTATAAGGATATTTTACACCGAATAAATCTGAACTCCCTTTAATTTCATCATGTTTTCCCCAAACTACTAAATCCCCTTCCAAACTTCTACAAGCACTACCTGAACCTAAACGCGCTAAGAATGATGCTTTTTTGATGAAGTGAGATTCCTCGACTGCGCTCGGAATGACATTGGTTTCTATCAATTCCCCTTCAATACTCATCAAACATAGGGCTAAAGCACTCATTCCTGATGCAGAAGAGGCAATTCCTGAACTATGAGGAAATGTATTAGACGTTTCAATTTTAAAATGATATGCTTTTAAAAATGGTAAATACACTTCCACTCTTTCGAAAAACGTTTTAATTTTTGGTTTGAAATCGTCTTTTTTTTCACCATCTAAATACACTTCAAAAGAAAAATCTGTTTGACTTTCCTTTTTAGAAAAACTTAATTTTGTTACTGTTTTACAATTGTTAAGTGTGAAGCTAATTGATGGATTTTCTGGTATTTGATGCGCTTTCTTTCCCCAATATTTCACCAGAGCTATATTACTTGGTGAGGACCAAGTAACACTTCCGTTTTCAATAGTATTTGAATATGATTTAGGAATAAATTCTTTTTCTGTCATGAATCTTTTTTAACTTGACAAAGATAACAACTTTAGCATTGTTTTATAGTTTCTAGCTGTAGCAACAACTTTTAATTTTCGTTCGAAAAAATTATTACTGAATTTTGCTTTCCCATACCCCACAGCACAATAAAAATACACACAGTTATCAGTGATTAAAAATTCTTCATTTGGGTAGGACAACTCAGAAACACTCTTAACTATATCTTTATTTGCTTTTGAATAAAGCATCATAAAATAACTCTTCTCCTTCTTTTCTTGTGGAAACGGACAGCTATCAAAAATTTGCTGTAATGCTTCTGGTTTTAGTACTAGAATAGGTACTTCAAAACCAAAATATGTGTGAATCGCTTCGTGTATTTTTAACTCTAGCTTTGCTGTATCACTTTCTGAAGACTCAAAAATCACATTTCCGCTCTGAATATAGGTTTGCACATTTTCTAATCCTGATTTGGACAACAAATCACGCAATTCTGCCATTGGTATTTTTTTATGACCGCTAACATTTATGCCTCTTAAAAGTGCGATGTATTTAATCATTATCTAGATTTCTAAGTTCTTGCCTCCGCATTGGCATTTTATCAATCAAATCAAAAAAAACACTAGCTTTTTCAATATTATTCGATTTAAATTTTTCTCCACCATCTAAACCTACTAGTACTACACTAAATCCTTTTACAGGCTTATCAAATTGTACTTTTTTTAAATTCTGATTCTCATCATAAAACATGCACTGTTTGTCGATACATTTATAGATTACAATGCTTCTATCAACAAGTTTTTCTTTTTCTCTAATTAATATACTAGACTGATACTCAGCAAGTGTTGCATTGGTTTTATCTGCTGATATTACGACAACACGATTTTTCCATTGATGCGACTTCACATTTTGTGACCACATAACATTAGAAAACAATAAAATCAATAATACTATACGTATCATATCATTGAGAATTTACAATTGCTTTTGAAGCTATATAAGCTCCAGTCCAAGCATTTTGAAAGTTAAAACCACCAGTAATAGCATCAATATTCAATACTTCACCTGCAAAGTACAAATTATCAACCTTTTTACTTTCAAAAGTCTTAAAATTGACTTCTTTAAGATTGACACCTCCAGCAGTTACAAACTCTTCTTTAAATGTGCTTTTTCCGTCAACATTAAAAATGGCTTGAGTTAATTGATTTGCTAAATTTTCTAATTGCTGCTTATTTAAATCTGCCCAGCGCGTTTCTGAAGTCATCGTTGAAGCTAAAACTAATTGATGCCATAAACGTTTTGGGATATCAAATTGCGTAGATTTAAATACTGTTTTTTTTGCTAGATCATGTTTTACAGCCTTTAGAGTATCTAAACAATCTTCAAAAGATTGCTTGATAAAATTGACTTCTATTTTAAATTTATAATTACGTTCAGCTAGCTCTAAAGCGCCAAAAGCTGACAGTTTCAATATAGAAGGCGCACTCATACCCCAATGTGTAATCAATAGTGGTCCTTCACTCCACAAATCAGTTTCTAAAACTTTTACCTCAACATTTTTAGCTACTACTCCAGGAATATTTTTAATACGCTCATCTTTAATATTAAACGTAAATAAAGACGGTACTGGTTGAGAAATGGTATGACCTAAGTTTTCAAGTAAGTTCCACACTTTAGGGTTACTTCCTGTTGCCACTAAAATTTTATCTGTAATAAAAGCATCTTTAGTAGTGTCAATTTCAAAGTACTGCCCTTTTTTGCCTATCGCCTTTACTGAATGATTGTACAATATCTCAACACCATACTTATCGGCTTCATTTAAAAAACAATCAATTATGGTTTGAGATGAATTTGAAACTGGAAACATGCGCCCATCATCTTCAATTTTTAGTGCTACTCCTCTTTTTTCAAACCACTCAATAGTATCTCCTGTCATAAATTGATGAAAAGGTCCTAACAGTTCTTTTTCACCACGTGGATAATTCAAAATTAAATCCTGAGGAATAAACTCTGCATGCGTCACATTACAGCGCCCACCACCTGATACTTTCACTTTGGTTAATCCTTCCTTACCACGCTCTAGAATAGTTATTTTTAAATTTGGATGCCGTTCTGCGATATTAATCGCTGCAAAAAAGCCTGCCGCGCCACCACCAATTATAATAACATCTTTTTCAATCATATTCTATCCGGATAATCGGAAATAATACCATCAACACCATATGATTGGATTCTAGCCAGCGGATTTAAGTTATTAACGGTAAAGGCAAATACTTTAAAATTTTGCTTTAAATCTTCAACAATTTCTTCTGTTAACATAGTGTAATCGACATGAATAGAAACCGCATTAATGGTTTTAGCAAACGCAACAGCTCTTTCTAAATTATTATCAGTAAGTACACCAAGTGGAATATCTTTATTAGTATTAAAAACGTTTTCTAACAAATCTTCCTTAAAACTAGATACTAAGAAATTCTTGTACTCCCAACCTTTTTTATCTACATAAAATTTGATAATCCTGGCTGCTTCTTTAGCTGTATCATGTCCTTTTAACTCCACATTTAGCAAACATCTATTATCTACAAATGCCAAAACTTGTGCTAAAGTTGGAATTTCATAATTTCCCTTTGTTTTTAACTTTTTTAATTCTCGATAGTTAAACTTTGAAACCTCTCCTGTTCCATTTGTCATTCTGTCTAAGGTAAAATCATGAAACACTACTAACTCTCCCGAAGCACAACGGTGTACATCGATTTCAATACCATCGACTCGTAGCGCCAAAGCTTTTTGAATTGAAGCAATTGTATTTTCAGCAAGATGTCCTTTTGCACCTCTATGTCCTATTTTTAACATACTTTTATTTTTTTAAAGGGCGTATTAGACCTTCTTGAGCCACCGAAGCTATTAATTTTCCTTCTCTTGTAAAAATATTTCCTCTAGCAAATCCTCTGGCTTTTGATGCACTAGGAGATTCCATAGTATACAACAACCAATCAGAAAAGTCAAAATCTCGAAAATACCACATAGAATGATCTAAACTTGCAGTTTGAGTATTACCCCAATTTGCTTGACTTGCGTGCGGATTCATTGCCGACACCAAGATGTTATAATCCGAAATATAAGTCAAAATTTGTTGATTCGTTGCTAAATCTAATGTTTTTACATCTCCTTTTAACTTAAACCAAACATCATGATTTGGTGGCATATCTTTGGGTTGTAATGGATTTGCAATTGCTGTTGGTTTAAATTCTACAGGACGTTTTACTTCCAAAAACGCTTTAAGGCCTTTTGGTAAGGCATCACCAAATTCGTTCCGCATATCTGTCCAACTCAATAATTCCTCAGGTTGCTTAACATTAGTTTTCATTTGTATTTGATGTTCATAACCTTCTTCTTTTTGATGAAAAGATGCTGATAGAATACCTATAGTTTTACCTTTCTGATGTGCTGTAACACGTCTTACAGAAAAGCTTCCTCCATCTCTAACCTTACTAACATTATAAGTAATTGCACATTCTAAATCTCCTGCTTCTAAAAAGTAAGAATGCATAGAGTGTAATACTCTGCCATTGGTTATAGTTCTGCTAGCTGCATTTATAGCCTGGGCTAAAACCTGACCACCAAAAACAATTGGACTACCAACTGTTTTACTTACACCATTAAATTCGTTGTCACCTACTTTATCTAGCACCAAAAGGTTTAATAAATCGTCAACTGTAGTCATATACTATCTTTCAATTTCAGCATAAAATTATTAAATATTATGAGGCTTTGACTATCTTTTGTAAATAGTTTTCCTTTTTTAGCTTTTAGTTACTTTACTAAATTGTAATTTTGGGACTATTAAAATCTTGAGCATGTATCATTTTCAAAAATTAGTTTTTCTTTTTATTTTTTTAACTTCTTGTAATTCAGGGAAATTGGATGTCATTGCAGATTTACCTAAGAGTTTAAAGGAAGCTTCTGCTGTAGAAAAAGTAGCAAACTCAGAGTTACTCTGGACAATTGAGGATTCTGGAAATAAAAACAATATTTATGGTATAGACCTAAAAGGAACTATTGTAAAAGATATTGATATAAAAAACTCAAGTAATATTGATTGGGAAGATTTAACCTCAGACAAACAAGGAAATCTTTACATAGGAGATTTTGGTAATAACAGTAAAAACAGAGACGATTTCACCATTTATAAAGTTTCTGATTTAAATAGTAATGAAACCAAAGCAGAACTCATAACGTTTCTATTACCTAATGATGTAAAACCAAAAGATTTTGAAGCTTTTTTTCTTTTGAATAACTATTTCTATCTCTTTAGTAAAGAAAATAAATCTAGTATGCTATTTAAAGTACCTAACAGAATTGGTAAACACATAGCGCAAAAAGCCTTTAAATTTAATCTGAAAGGAAAAAACTTAAAAATAACGGCAGCAGATATTAGTGAAGATGGCCAAACTTTAGTGTTATTAAATCATGATAAACTATGGAAACTAACTGATTTTAAAGGCGATAATTTCTTTGAAGGCAATATACAAGAACTAGAATTTGATCATAATTCCCAAAAAGAAGGGATCTGTTTTAAAAATGGAAATTCTGTGTATATTACTGATGAAAAAACTAAAGGCGAAGGCGGAAAATTATATGAATTCAAATTGAATTAAACTGCAATCCCAGAGTGCGTTTGAATAACGTTTAAGATGTCTTTCTTTTGAAGCACTCCAGACTGTCTCCATTTTGGTTCTCCATCTACAAATAACATCATAGTTGGTACACTTCTTACTTGATATTTTACCGCTAGAGAGTTATTTTTATCAATGTCAATTTTTACAACTTTTACAGCATCTCCTATTTCATCTTTTACATCTTTAAGAATTGGCAATAATACTTGACATGGTCCGCACCAAGTTGCAAAAAAGTCTACTAAAACTACTTTTTCTGAGTTTATTATATCGTTAAAACTACTTTTCATATAATTGAATTATGTATAATTATTAAGTCGTTAAAATCCATGATAAATTACATTTATAGCCTTCCTTTACTTCAAATTAAAAAGATATTAAGGTGGTAATAAATTTAAGTGCAGCTGAATATATGTTATAATATCCAACTACACTTGGAAAAACTCTTATTTCGATAACTTTCTCATAAAACTTCTCATTTTTTCTATAATTTCCTCCCCATCTTCTTCTAAAGCAAAGTGCCCGGTATCATAAATGTTATAATCAATATGTTTTACATCTTTTTTAAATGCTTCTGCTCCACTTTCAGGAAAAAAAGCATCGTTTTTACCCCAAACTATCAATAATGGCGGTTGGTTATCTCTTAAGTATTGCTGCCATTTTGGGTATAATTTTAAATTATTTTGATAATCATAAAACAGATCCAAATTAACCGCATGTGCATTTGGTCTTGATAATCTCAGATAATCCAAATGCCAAGTATCAGGGTTAACGTTTTCTTCATCTCTTGTACCATGTGTATATTGCCATTTCAAACCTTCTAAAGAGAACGTATGTAATAAAGCATTTTCAGTAGCTTCATTTCTATTAGCCCAAAATGTTCTTATGCCCGCCCATGATTCTCCAAGGCCTTCTTCATAAGCATTTCCATTTTGATTAATAATAGCCGTAATCTTTTCTGGATGGGTAGTTGCAATTCTAAAACCTATGGGAGCTCCATAATCTTGAATCATTAACGCATAAGATTTGATGTCCTTTAATTCTAAAAAGGCTTTAATGGTTTCAGCAATATTATCAAAAGTATATTCGTAATCCTCAGATGATGGAAAATCACTATTTCCAAATCCAGGATAATCAGGAGCTATTAGATAAAATTCGTCTGATAACTGATTTAGTACCTTTCTATATTGATGTGAAGATGAAGGAAAACCATGTAATAAAACAATAGTTGGTTTTCCTATACTTCCTGCTTCTCTATATGCTATATTTACACCATTAACATCGAGTATTTTATACTTTATTTGTTTCATTTCTTCCTTGTTTTTAATCATTGTCATATCTTTTTCTTTTGTATTTATATCTTGTTGGCACCCTAAAATGAGTAGTATCAATAAAGAATAGAATAGATTTAAAGTTTTCATTTTTTTGTTTTTATAATTTTCTGTCAGATTCATTTATTTCTAAGTCATTAATGCTTGCAAAGCGTTTTTGCATTAGCCCATTTTCATCAAATTCCCAATTTTCATTCCCATAAGCTCGAAACCATTTTCCTATTTCATTTCTGTATTCGTATTCAAATCGTACTGCAATTCTATTATCTTCAAAAGCCCATAATTTCTTCTTTAACTTATAATCCAATTCGGTTTTCCACTTTTCAGTTAAAAATGCCTGTACCGCTTCTCTTCCATTAATAAATTGATTTCGGTTTCGCCATTCCGTATTCAATGTGTAAGCCTGGGAAACTTGAATAGGGTTTTTACTATTCCAAGCATCTTCAGCTATTTGAACTTTTTGTTGTGCCGTCTCTTTATCAAAGGGAGGCAAAGGGTATTTTTTCATATCACATTATTTATTACCGAACATTCGGTAAAATTATTAATTAAATTTTTTTATTTCTTCAAGTATCTTTTTTCAATATTTTGCAATGTATTTTCAAAAATATTAGTGTTATTTAAACTTCTAGATACTATAAGACTTCCCTGAATTTCAACTAACGTTTGAATAGCATTTTCTTCTGAAGATTTGGAGGTTAATCCTAAATTAACACCTATACCTTTTAAAGCAGATATCCATTCTTTCATACCGTTTTTCAGTTGTTCTTCAAATAGTTGTAAACCTGCTTGCATTGATAAAGCACGAAATATACATGTTTCATTACCTTGATCATACAACACTCCTATTTGTTTCAATCCGTCTTTTAACCTCTGCTCAGGAATAGCATTTTTATTATTTAAAGCATAAAAAATATTTTCACTTACCCAAGCATCCAAATAGTTAAGAACTGCATTTGCCATTTCTTCTTTTCCTCCAGGAAATCTATGGTATAAACTTGCTTTTTTTAAGCCACTCGCTGCAGCTAAATCGCTTAAACTTGCACCTTCGTATCCCTTCGAACGAAATACCTTTGTTAGGCTAGCTAAAATCTCTTTATCTAATACTTTCTGAGGTCTCACAGAGCAAATATATATAATTAAATAATATTTACCAAACGTTCGGTAAATAGTTTTAATGTTTGATGAAAATTAATTTGGTTCAGGAGTTCAATATATTAAAACCCAAATCCTAATTTAAATGCTAAAAGCAAACCATCATCACTATTAAAAGCAGAAATGTTTAAGGTCATCATATCTGCGGCATTGGCAAAAATACCACCACCAATAGAATTATTCCATGTATCAGAGTCTTCACCATCTAACCATACACGCCCGTAATCTAAACCTCCATATAATCCTATATTCAATGGTAGTAAACCCGTTTTAACTTTCCTAAGGTTTACACGAACATCTGTAGTTTGTACAAACGCCGAGTTACCAATAAAACGCTCATCTCTGTATCCTCTTAAACCATTATTTCTTCCTAAGCTAGCCGCTTGATAAAATTCGAAATCATCTCCTAAATTAAAATGCCCTCTAAGTTTTGTAGCTAAAACTAATTGTCCACTAGGTATTAACTTATAATCAAACCCTAATTCTGGAATGATATATCCAAACCCTTTAGAAGTACTGACATTATTTCTGTAACCTGCCTGAATTGCAAATAGCATTCCTAAAGTTGGGAATGCAACATTATCAGTATTTGCATATTCATATTTAGCATCTGCACCATAAAAATCCTGTTGATCAAAAACCGAGGTATTTATTACAGCAGGTTCTGATATAAATCGCCCCGAAGTCATGTCTACTTCATTAGATTCATAAGACACACCTATTTTTAATTTTGCTCCTAATTTACCTCTCCAAGTTAATGCTGGCGCTACTTTAAAAGTTCTTAATTTTACACGATTATAATCTAAATCGAACATATCATCATCTTCAGCATTTGGGTTTGTAGTTTCATTTCCAAAACCGAAAAAGTTGATGGCGTAATTAGGGCTTGTAAATTTAGTGTCTATTGCTAAATTCCAATGTCCAACTACATTTGCAAATTCTGCATGATAACCTAAGTTAAAACCATTTGTAGCGAAGTAATACCCGGCAGAAATTATATGTTGCGAACTGAACGGATTACGCTCAAAACCATAATTGGTTATGGTATTCGTAAAACCAATACTTAAACCATCATCAGGGTTTGCGCCAATAGCAGGAATAAACTGATTGGAACTGTTTTTTAGCTTTTTATAATCGTAAACATTAGTTTCATAATCGTCTGTTAGTTTCTTACCGCCTTTGTTAGTTAAAAATGTATTGTCTTTAGTTTTATGGTCGTAAATTTTCAAACGTTTTCCATTTGTAATATTATATACATCATTGTTTTGACCTCCGATAATCCGAACCTTAATCAAATTATCTCCATCTCCAAAGACTTCAAACCTATCATCATCATCTAAACCATAAATCCAGATTTCTTTAGTCTTGGAAGAAGTGTACGTACGCTCATGAAATTTATCTGCTTTCTTTCCTTTTTTTATTCTATAAGCAATAACCTTAGTTGCTCCGTTTGGCAAACGTTCAATATCAAACCAATCGTCTTTATTTGTGCCTTTAATCACACCATATTTATTCATATGATGGTAATAAGCATCAGATATTTTTTGAAGATTTGCTTTTCTTCCTATTAGTTTTTGTTTAATCTCCTGAATGGTGTTTTGATTCACTTCGGAAGGAAAGTTGTTAAACGCTTCGTCAATAACATCTTCCGTTAAATTATCCACAATACGCTTTACTTGAGCATCCCAAACCGATTTACCTGATTGATTAATTAGTGCCATATCTAACGGATAAGGCTCTAAATTAAACCACTTAGGGCTCTTAAGTTCTTCATCATAACTTTGCATTAAACGAAGTCCTGGCACTATTTTAGTAGCAACACTAAGTAACGCTCCGTCTGCCATAATTGAAAACGCTTGATCACGATCTCTTGGGATAGGTCTATATACTTTTTTCCCATCAATTTTAAACTCAGCCCAACGCCATTGGTCTTCATGTCTATCCCAATCACCAATTAACATATCAAATAGTCTAGCTCTAATGTATGCTTCTTCATCTAAAACAAAATCTTCATCTTTATTAAGGGTTTTTAAAACATCATCGGTACTAATTAACTCATCAGAAAACCCAAAACTTGCTTTATCTCCATGACCTGAATCTGTACGTTCTTCAATCATATACAACTCATCTCCAAACTCATTTGCAAAATGCCCTAACGCATTTTGTTTTGGCACATAGTACAATACAGGATTTGTATGATAAACACCTACCGCATCAGATAACGTCCCGATGGTAAAAGGCGCATAAGGATGTGAGCCGGTAAACACATCTAGTAAAAGCCCCTCTGTATAAGTATCATCAAATTGTCCTTCAATGTATTGATCTTTAAATGCCACTGCTTGTAAGTATTGTATTGCATTTTTTCTCAGAGCTCGCATTACATATTGTCTTCCTTTTCTATCTTCTAAACGCAAAGATTTAGATTGATGTCCACCACCTTTTCTTATCACTTTTAAGCCTCCAAACAATGTATCTAAATCTACCGTTGGCGCTTTTACTTTTGTACTAAAATCTTCTCGATAACGATCTCCCCAAAAGAATTGATACATACCACCTTTTGTAGTTTCTTCTTCAGTATAAATAGATGCTACTTTATCTGTTGGGTACGATGTTGGATAGGTAGTAAATACCTTTTTATCATTTTCTTCATGAACTTGGGTTTGAAATACCACCTTGTCATCAGCATAAAAACGCACATGCGAAGAACCATCTTTAAATACATCTAGTCTTGCATAACCCAAAGCACCATAAGAAAATTGTCCTCCGCCCACGTTACGTGTTGGATTAGTTTTAGAGCCCGAACCACTTACTATTTGTGGTAAATTATCTTCAACAATGTATTGCAGATTATGATCGTGCCCTGACACAAAAATGGTTTTATCATTTTCTTGTGCCAATGTAATAATGCGCTTCCTGAACTCATTGTAACGACTATTTTGATTATCAACAGTAATGACACCTCCTGTTTTTCTAATGAGATTTTTTAAAGTTCCTAAAATTGGAAGTGGTGACATATGATTCCCAAATGAATATTGTCCACCATGAGACCCATTAGTAAACATAGGATGATGAACTGCAACAATAGTAGTCTTTCCTCTCGCTTTCTTTATTTCACCTTCTAGTTCATCAAAAAACTTAGTTCTTGTTTTGATCTCACAATCATCATTTATAGTTGGGTGTTTATCCCAATCTGTCATATACCATTCAGAATCCACAATTATCAATACAATATCATCTCCTATTTTCACACGTTCAATAGGGCAACCATTTTCTGGTAAAAATGTGTTTTTCCCAAGCGCATCTTCAATATATTTCTCTTGTCGTTTTAAGCCTTTTAAACCGTTGCTATACCAATCATGATTTCCTGGTATAAAAACCGTTTCACCTTTAAAATCTTTGACTG
This sequence comes from uncultured Flavobacteriaceae bacterium, assembly GCA_947502975.1. GTDB lineage: Bacteria > Bacteroidota > Bacteroidia > Flavobacteriales > Flavobacteriaceae > Jejuia. Next base: position 942,931 of record CANNBV010000001.1, on the reverse strand, counting down.
CATTTATTTGAGCATTCAATTGGTTTTCCGCTAAAGCTCTGCTCTCATCATTCTTTTTTGGTAAACCTTCTGGATAAATATTATCTCCTAAAAAGATAACTGTGCTATTTTTTGAAGCCTTAGCCAATTCCGTTTTAAAATTAGAAACAGCCTCAGAAGATTCAGTTTCTGCTGACAAACCTGCATCACCAATAAGATAGAATGAATGCGCTATGTTTTTATTTGGAAATGCATTCTGAGTACTCTTGTCTTTATATTGAGGCTTATACGTAGCACATGCATTAACAACTAAAATTAGGGCAATTAAAAATGCTGTTTTTTGAAATTTCATGTATTGTTGGATTAATAGAATAAAGATAATAAATAGAATTTTAGTGCAACACTAAGCTCTTAATCTATAACTTCAGTTTCTATAATGGTTTCTGATAGTAACGTTCTATGTACAGGGCATCTAGAAGCTATTTCTTTTAATCTGTTTTTTTGAGTTTCGTCTAAATTTCCAATAAATTTTAAACGCTTTTGCAAATGATCTATACGTTTTGGTTCATCTAAATCTAACATCAAATCATCGCTATGCTTTTTAGAATAAGTGATGTAGGCATACACCTCTTGTAAATCCCATTTTTTTCGTTCGGCATACATTTTCAAAGTCATTACCGTACAAGCTGCCAATCCTGCGCTAAGGAAATCGTATGGTGAAGGTCCAAAATCATCGCCTCCTATAGTTTCAGGTTCATCGGCAATAAAATGATGCTTTTTAGTTTGAATTGACGTTGTAAAATTATCTTCAACTAAATTTAGATGTGCCACTAATTGCTCACCTTTAGTATCTAACATTGCATTATCTTGAGGTTCAAAATAGCGATCTGCCCAAGTCCCAATTATATTACCAACGTATTTACTATCTTTTGATTGGGATAATAAATGATCTGCATCATCCAAACTCACAAAGCTTTTGGGATGATGCGCATTATGATACAATTCATGAGCATTATTTATTCCAACAATACTATCAAAAGGAGCATGCATAATTAATAAAGGCTTCCTTAAATTCTTTGTGATTTCTGGCAAATCTATTTTGCCAAAATCTTCAACAAACTGATTATTTATTTTGAATGGTCTACCACCAATATTCACCTCAACTTCACCTTTTTGTTTCACCTCTTCAATACCATGAGAAAATAAATGCGTTACATGACTTACTGTTGAAGGCGCTCCAACTGTAGCTACTGCTTTTATATTATCTAATTGAGATGCAGCAACAATAACTGCAGCACCTCCCAAAGAATGCCCTACCAATAAACCCGGTGCTTTGTATTGTTCTGTGATATAATCATTCACAGCAATTAAATCATCAACATTTGCTGAGAAATAACTGTCGGCAAATTCGCCTTCACTTCTTCCTAATCCTGTAAAATCAAAACGCACTACACCAAAACCATGAGACGTTAAGGATCTACTGATATTTTTCACAGCAGACAAATTACTATTACAGGTAAAACAATGCGCAAAAATTGCAAAATAATGTGGTTTTCGGTCTGCTGGTAATTCCAAATAAGCCTGTAAATTATGACCCTTGGTGTTTTTTATGGTAAGCCTCTCTCGATTCATTAGTCAAATGCTTTAATTTATTTTTATCTGTAAATATTGAAAACGTATTCAGTAGTATTTGTAGCTTTGGGTTGATAAAACTTTCACAAAACGGTTTTTTGTGATTACTATAATAGTAATTTTGAATTTGCTCTCGTGATGCCTTGAAACGACTAAATGGTAATATTTGGGTGATGAGTTTATTTTGAAATTGAAACTGTAATAATTCCAGTTGTGCTGTGGCAGTATTTTTTTGTGCTTCTGAAAATGTATAAACTGCTGAACGGTATTTTTTTCTCATAGAGTGATTTGATGTACTTCTATGTGTATGTAAATGTATTTCAATCAGTACTCCAATTGAAATCTTAGTTCTATCAAAATGAACAATTACAGCTTCAGAAAAGGCTGCATTTTCATCAATTGAAGCGACAAAACCTTGTTCAACTTTTAAAACACCTACTAGAGACTGAAACACTGCCTCTGTACACCAATGACACCCGCCACCAAATGCTATTTTATCTTTCATTTTAAAACTTCACAATTCTTCAGCATAAACTTTATAAGCTATTTTATTTCTTTACTGATTGTTCTTTTTCTAAACATCTATTAATCTAAAAACTTTAAATTCCCAGGAGTATATGGCGCACCTGAAGCTTTCAATTGCGATCTTAGTGCTTTTACTTTATCATCTAACAACGATTTAGTTTTGTTATATAAAGGTTCAAACTCCTCTTTAGCAATAGTATAACTATTTATATGCGTTTGTGTAGGCTTGGAAGTAGAATGTAGTTGTTCATATACTATAGATCTTAAACGAGAACTAACAGAAGGTACTTTTCCTATATCCAATCGAGAAGCCACACGGTCACCATTTAATAGATCTTCTATATCTGTAATATCTTGCTCAATCTCTAAATATAATCGAGTTAATTGAGCTTGAGACACAGGCGCTTTATCAATAGCAACCTTGATATATTTCATTTCAGATTTTAATTCTCTTAAAGCATTTTGAACACTTTGTATTCGTCCTCCAAGTGCATTTACTTTTTGTTGGAAATCTGCAAGTGCATCTCTATCTGAAGCTGGCAAAACAGTATTATTCAATGCTTCTAATTTAAATGTCACAGTATTACCAAATTGTGTTTCTTTTCCATTAATGAGTTTTGATAATGTTACATTATATTCTCCTGGAGGCACTAAACCGCCTTGACTACCACCTCCAAATGGATTATAAAAAGCTGGTTTAGATAAATCTACAGGATCTTTTGGTGCATATCGTAAATCCCAATGTATACGATGTAGCCCTATTGCTGGTTTAGAAAATAGTTTTCTCACTATATCACCAGAATTATTTTTTATAGTAAACACAAGCCTTGGTGTTTTTTCAGCTTGCTCCTCTTTTAAACTTTCATAGGTTGGATAGCCATTGTTACCGTTATTTTCTTTGATCTTTTCTTCAGCTTTTTTTCTTATATCTGCTTTAGATTGAATACTATCTTTTAAATATGACGTAAAAAATACTTCAGACCCCAGATTATCGCCAATATAAAATCCATCACCCATAAATGCTTTTCCTGGCAAACCCAAAGGATAAGAAGGTTCAAATAAGAGTCCGTCTCTAACACTAAATAATTGAGCAGCTCCATTTAATGTAGAAGAAATATTTCGTAAAACCGAATAGTCATCTAATACATAAAAGCCACGACCAAAAGTACCTAAAACCAGATCATTTTGGTCTTCTTGAATGGCTATATCTCTTACCGCTATTGTAGGTAAACCTGCTTTTAACTGCTTCCATTCTTTACCTTGACTATCTGAAAAGAATGCTCCAAATTCTGTACCTACAAATAATAAATTAGAATCTATAAAATCTTCTTCGATAGTATAAGTAGAACCACGCTCTGGAAGATTATTGCTAATAGCTGCCCAAGTATTACCTTTATCGTTACTTCGATAAACATAAGGGCTAAAGTCACCATTCTTATGATTATTAAAACATGCGTAAATCACATTTTCATTGTGTTTAGATGCTAAAACGGCATTTACATATGTACGTTCTGGTACTCTAGGAAAATTGCTTACTTTTCTCCAAGTATCACCACCATCTTCAGTAATTTGAATTAACCCGTCATCAGTACCAACAACTAATAAATTTTCATTTAAAGGAGATTCAGAAAATGCTACAATAGTTCCGTAAGGAGACGTAGACCTGTTTTTTGCTACAGCATCAATACCCCAAATACGTCCCATTACAGTTAATTTATTTCTATCTATATTCTGTGTCAGATCATCACTAATAACTTCCCAGCTATCACCTCTATCATCACTTTTAAATAGTTTATTTGCTGCAAAATAGATACGTTTAGGATTATGCTTGCTAACCGATAAAGGTGCATCCCAATTCCATCGATAAGTAACTTCTCCTTTACGTTCCTTTGGTTGAATACCTTTTTCTTCACCACTGCGTTTATCATAACGCACCAATACGCCATATTGAGATTGGGCATACACAATATCAGGATTATCAGGAGCTACCTGAGATTCAAACCCATCACCGCCGTGTGTAATAAACCAATCATAATTATTTGGCCCATTATAACTTGTTGTTCTGGAGGGACCACCCAAGCTAAAGTTATCCTGTGTACCACCATAAATATTGTAAAATGGTTTTGCATTATCTACTGCAACTTTATAAAATTGAGTAACAGGTAAATTTGCCTTAAAACTCCAATGCTTTCCAGCATCCCAGGACTCATAAATACCACCATCGTTTCCATTCAACAAATGATTAGTGTTATTTGGATTAATCCACATGGTATGATTATCAATATGTTTATAATCCTCACCTACGTTTTTAAATGTTCTTCCACCATCAACCGTCACTTTCATCCATGTATCCATAGCGTAAACTTTATTAGGATTAATAGGATCCGCAATAATCTCTTGGTAGTAATTACCACTGGTTGAAAACTTACTACGTCGCTCCCATGAAGCTCCTCTATTGGTAGAAATGAAGAAACCACCTTTACCTTGAGCAGCTTCTACAATAGCGTAAATATATTCAGGGTTTACAGGCGAAATAGCTAAACCAATTCTACCCAAATCTACTTTTGGCAACCCTTTATTTATTTTCTTCCAGGTTTTACCACCATCTTCAGACTTATGTATGCCAGAGCTTGGGCCTCCACCTAGATATGTAAATACGCGACGTCTCCTTTGAAATGCGGAAGCATATAATACATCGGGATTACGAGGATCCATATGAACTTCGTTAATACCTGTGTGCTCATCAATATTTAAGATGTTATTCCAAGTTTCGCCACCATCTTCAGATTTAAACAAACCACGATCTCCACCAGAACTCCAAAGTGGGCCAATAGCCGAAACATACAACACATTCGAGTTTCTTGGATCAACAAGAATATTACCAATATGTTCTGAGTTTTTAAGCCCCATATGCGTCCAGCTTTTACCGCCATCTAATGATTTGTATACGCCATCACCATAAGCAACACTTCTCTGATTATTATTTTCTCCAGTACCTACCCAAATAATATTTTGATTATGAGGGTCTATGGTTACACAACCAATTGAATAACTTCCTTGACTATCAAATAAAGGTTTAAACGTATTGCCAGAATTTATAGTTTTCCAAACGCCGCCCGAGGCTGTAGCCACATAATATTCGCTATTATTATTAGGATTGACAGCAATATCTGCAATCCTCCCTGAAGTTAAGGCAGGCCCTACACTTCTGAATTTTAACCCTGAAAAAGAAGTAGTCTCTAGAACGGATTTTTGAGGTTCTGCTTTTTTTCTTCTTTGCGAATACGAATTAAAGGCTATTGAAATAATTAACAATAAAGTAAATAAGTTTTTCATTTTTAGGTCATGGTTTTGTATTAATAAAGATGCATGGCTTGTGAAGAATATCAAAGATAATGAAAATTGAAGACGCAATATTTGTAATTGATTTTTCTTATATTTTCACTAGTCATTTTTAGATTAGGATAGATTTAACTTTCATTTTAAAATTTCAAAATTATTCAGAAAATGTATCACCTTCTCATCTGGCATTTCACAAGGTTTTAATTTTTCTGATGAAGTTGTGATGTAGTAATTAAGACTTATAAAATCTAAACCTCCCAATTCTTCAGCATAAATTTTAAAACTTTTACCTTCATTAAAATCTGTTCTGGTTACACCATATGTTTTATTGTTATAATTCACTTTAGAATAACCAACTGGCAATGTTTTTATACGATTTAATAATCCCATTATGAACTACAAGACAACATAGAACAACCCACTTTATGTCTCGCCCAATCTGGGCGTTTAGCAAACCATTTTTCATATTCTGGCTGCTCACCATAAGGCTTTTTTAGCATATTGAACAATTCGTCAATTAAAGCATAATCACCTTTATCTGCATCATCAATAGCCAATTGCGCCATATAATTTCTTAAAACATACTTCGGATTAACTTGGTTCATTTTCATTTTACGCTCTACATCAGAAAATGTTTCTTTTTGCAATCTTTCTGAATACCCCAAAAACCAATCTTCCCATCGCTTTTTAATATTACCTATAACCTCATCTGGCTTATAAAATGCATTATGAATAATTTTTAATCCTTTTGAAGCATCTTCCATTTTGAAATCAGCTAAGTTCCTGAAGAAAATAGTCATATCAGTTTCTGTAAGATGCAAATTATCTTCTAAATCCTGAATTAATTTTTGATCATTTTCATCTTCAATATAAAGTCCTAATTTGGAACGCATCATACTAAGCGATTCACTTTCAAAATCTGTCTTATATTGATTTAGAATTGTTTCTAAGGGTTCAGCTTCTTCAATTAATGGATATATCGCATTTGCTAATTGTAGCAAATTCCATAAACCAATATTGGGTTGATTTCCATATCGGTAACGTTTATGTTGTCTATCAGTTGTATTTGGCGTCCACCCATAATCGTACCCTTCTAACCAACCGTAAGGCCCATAATCTATAGTTAGCCCAAGAATTGACATGTTATCGGTATTCATGACGCCATGTACAAAACCAACGCGTTGCCAATGGATAATCATGTTTAAAGTACGATTTGCAACCTCTCTAAAAAATGCTATATATGTTTCTTTTGAAGGTTCGCCCAAATGTGAAAAATGATATTTAATAGTATAATCTACCAAGATTTTTAGATTCGCTTCATCTTGTCGCGCCGCAAAAATTTGATAGTTCCCAAAACGTAAGAAGGATTCAGCAGTTCTACATACAATAGCGCCTTTTTCATAAGCGGCATTACCATCATACATCACATCTCTTAGTACTTGATCTCCCGACAATGCCAAAGACAATGCTCTGGTAGTTGATACACCCAAATGAAACATAGCTTCGCTACATAAATATTCACGGATTGAAGAACGTAACACCGCTAAACCATCAGCAGTTCTAGAATATGGTGTTTCTCCTGCACCTTTTAGCTGTAATGCCCAATTTTTATCATTATGCTGCACTTCGCATAAGTTAATAGCGCGTCCGTCTCCTAATTGTCCTGCCCAATTTCCAAATTGATGTCCGCCATAACACATCGCATAAGGGTTTGTGTTTTCCAGCACTTTGTTTCCTGTAAAGACATTTAAAAATGCTTCACTTTTTGCATCATCTTCAGATATTCCTAAGTTTTCTAGCATCTCTGGAGATACATGTAATATCTCAGGTTTTGCCGTTTGTTTAGGTTTTACATATGAAAAACACGCTTCAGAAACTTGCCTCCTAGAATTTTCTAAAAGAGGATCAGAAGGTAATAGGTTGTTAAATTTATCTTTTATGTTGAGTTTCATAATAATTTTTCGATCCACTTTTTTAAATCCGTATCAGAAGGGTTTCTCAATTTCTTTTCACCAATGGTAATGGTTGGAAAATTAAGTTTTCTGTTTTCGTATAGACTTCTGAGTTCATCAGCGTTTTCTTCATTTAATTCAACATCAAGAAACTCATAATTCAAATTTAAATCTTCAAAATAGTTTTTATAATATTGACTTTTATGGCACCTTTCAGCACCATAAAGTTTGATCATAGGCTTCATAAATTATATCGTTTTGAGAAATTCGATAGCTGCATCTGGATTCAAATGAAAATCTGAAAACACTACATTATCGTGTTTATCAATAAACAAAAACCAAGGTGTACCTCCAGTTTGGTAATTTTTCATAATGTTAGAAACCGATTTTCCATCAATACCTGCATCATGACCAAAAGGAATTTTTAAATCGTATTGCTTTTGGGTTTCAATGATTTTATCATAAGTATTTTCGTGATGTCCTTCAAAAACGGTTTGAACTGCTAGAAAAACCACACTCTCATTTTCCTTTAAAGCATTTACCATTTTCTTTAAATCTGGCAAGCCTTTTTTATGACATCCTGGGCACCAACTTTGAAAGCAATACACTACTTTAAACTTTCCTTTAAAATCGGAAAGTTTTATAGGTACTGTTTCATTTCCGTTAGCATCGATCCAATCTTTTACTTCAAAATCAGGTGCTTTAAATACATTTGGATGTTCTAATTGATTAGACATATAATTGTCCCTTTCTTTAAATTTAATTTTCATTACGGATTTACACCGGCATAATTAATACCCGTTAAGCGATATATATCATGGTTAAACGTTGATAAATCATCATCATTAAACTTTGAAATATCGTCGTAACCACAAGACCTCGCCACTACTTTTATCAAATCGTTAGTGGCATTAAAATAATTATACAATTGTTTTGCTGATGACTCAATAATCAACCTACTTCGAAGCGACTCTTTTTGTGTTGCAATACCAACAGGGCAGTTATTTGTGCCACATGCACGCATCCCCAAACAACCAATGGCTTGTAGGGCAGAATTTGAAACTGCAATAGCATCAGCGCCTAACATAAGAGCTTTTGCAAAATCTTCGGCTACTCGTAAACCTCCCGTAATAATTAACGTTACATGACTAGCTCCAACTTTATCTAAATATTTTCTACCTCTAACTAAAGCAGGAATTGTTGGTACATTGATATGATCTCTCAAAATGGTAGGTGCAGAACCTGTACCACCCCCGCGGCCATCTAAAATGATATAATCTACACCTGCATTTAGAGCAAATTGGATGTCTTTTTCAATATGACTTGCAGCAATTTTAAAACCAATAGGAATACCTCCTGTTTGCTCTCTTACTTTATCTCCAAATACTTTAAAATCTTCTGCAGTGTGAAAATTTGGATTTGCTGCTGGTGAAATTGCTGTTTCACCTTCATTTAAACCTCTAACTTCTGCAATTTCCTTAGTTACTTTTTTTCCTGGAAGATGTCCTCCTGTTCCCGTTTTCGCACCTTGTCCACCTTTAAAATGAAACGCTTGTACATTGTCTAACTTATCCCATGAGAAGCCAAATTGTGCAGAAGCCAATTCATAAAAATAGTTTGAATTATTGGCTTGCTCTTGTGGCAACATACCGCCTTCTCCAGAACAAATTCCTGTTCCTGCCATTTCAGCACCTTTAGACAAAGCTATTTTCGCCTCACGAGACAAGGCTCCAAAACTCATATCACTTACAAAAATGGGGATATCTAAAGTCATTGGCTTTTTTGCTGAAGGCCCAATAACAACTTTGGTAGCCACTTCTTCGTGATCTAACAATGGCCTTGATGCCAACTGGGCTGGCAAAAACTGAATATCATTCCATTTAGGCAATGTATTTCTATCTACACCCATAGAGGCTGAAAATCCATGATGCCCAATATTTTTCAAACCGTTTTTAGCTAACTCTTTTATATAGCCTGTGTATGGTTCAGTATCTTCTGGATGTGTATCCGCATAATCGCCTAAATACTCATCTCTGTTAAAAGGCTGCGGATGTTCTTTCTCAAAAGCAATAATTTCATTTTCATCAACCAATAAAATATCACCTTCTATATAATTGCTAAACTTATGTAGTTTTTCGTCATTATTGTATTCACTTACACCTGTGTCGTAGCGATAGTCCCAATTATGTACGCCACAATAGAGATTTTCACCTTCTATATATCCATCTGAAAGCAAAGCACCCCTGTGATGACATCGTCCATACAATACCGAAATACCTTTTTCATGCTTAATGATGACCAAATCGGTATTACTCACCAAAGCATGGATAGGTTCTTTTTCTTTTAATTCTGAAATTTTAGCTATTTCTATTTTTGACATCTTATTAGTTAGTTATTTTAATTTATCAGCATGAAGCTTCCTTAATTTGGTTAGTTTAGGCGTAATTACAAAACTACAATAACCCTGCTCTTGATTGTTACGATAATAATCCTGATGATGTTCTTCAGCATCATAAAAAATATCCAAAGCTGTTATTTCGGTAACTATTGGGTTTTCGAAATACGGCGCCACTTCTCTTACAACGACTTCAGCTATTTCTTTTTGAACTTCATTATGATAATAAATCACCGAACGGTACTGCGTTCCTCTATCTGCGCCTTGACGATTTAAAGTTGTTGGATCGTGTGTGGTCATAAAAATGACTAAAATATCTTCATAAGAAATCACATCAGCATCAAAAGTAATTTGCACCACCTCAGCATGCCCTGTTAAACCAGAACATACTTCTCGATACGTCGGTTTTCCTGGGGCATTACCCCCAGAATAACCAGACACCACTTTTTCAACACCTTTAATTTCCTGAAATACTGCTTCTGTACACCAAAAACAACCGCCACCAACTGTGGCTACTTTTAAATTTTTGTTATCCATTACTAACCTCCGTTTCTAACTGCATAGATTCAGAATTTATACAATAGCGCAGTCCACTAGGCTCTGGGCCATCAGGGAATACATGCCCTAGATGTGCATCGCAAGCATTACACATCACCTCAACACGCACCATTCCAAATGTGGTATCGCGCTCATACTTAATAGCATTTTCTTTAATAGGTTGTGTAAAACTGGGCCAGCCTGTACCAGATTCAAACTTAATAGTAGAATCAAATAACGGCGTATCACAACACACACAATTGTATTTTCCTGCTTCATGAATACTACACAAAGCACCACTGTGAGGTCGTTCTGTACCTTTTAATCTTGTAATTCTAAATTGCTCCGGGGTTAATTGATTTTGCCATTCGGCTTCCGTTTTTTCGACACGTCGGTCTGGAGTAGGATTTCCATTTACAGAAAAGTTAATTACTTCTTTCCAAGTTAGCATATGTTTTGTCCTTTCTTTGTTAAATTAGTATATGCTTTCAAGTGAAATGTTAGTCGAAAATATATTCAAAAACTAACAATTTTGGTACTTCTAACTGTTCTTGAAAGTATAATTGTAATTTACGACAAATTATTACGTTATACATGCCAAATTTTAATGTTATTAAAGTTTAGTATTTTTACTAATAATCATTTATTTAAATCATATATATGTTGATTACTGAAGTTGAAAAATTCACACTTAATCTACTTAACGATAAGCTAGATACTTCCTTTACATATCATAATATCCCACATACTCAACGTGTTGTTGAAAGCGCTACTGAAATTGCGGAATTATCTAAAATTAATGAAGCTGATAAAAATCTGCTCCTAGTTGCGGCTTGGTTACATGATACAGGATACACTAAAGGGATAGATAATCATGAAGAAGCTAGTGTAGCTATAGCGAAAGAATTTTTGAGCGCAAAAGATTGTTCTGAAAGTGATATTAAAACTATATGTGATTTAATTCTAGTAACTAAAATGGAAGCTGTTCCTAATACACAATTAGAAAAGATTATTAGAGATGCTGATTGTTCACATATTGGTAGTAAAAGCTATTTTGAAATCTGCGAGTTACTACGAAAAGAATGGGAAATACTATGCGATAAAACTTACACAGAACAAGAATGGTTGGATGAAAATATTCACTTTTTATCTACGAAGCATCGTTTTTACACTACTGAAGCTTCCAGTATATGGGATAAACGAAAAGGTAAAAATCTTTCTGAACTTATAAAGACAAAAAAGAAACTCGACACAGACACAAAAAAACTGAAACAGAAAAAAGAGGAATTAAGTTTTAAAAAGAACAAGGTAGAATTACCAGATAGAGGTATTGAAACCATGTTTAGAGTTGCTTTAAGAAACCACATCACGCTGAGTGATATTGCCGACACCAAAGCGAACATCTTACTCTCTGTAAATGCTATTATCATTTCTGTGGCTTTATCTAATTTATTACCTAAACTAGATAATCCGTCTAATAGTTATTTAATATACCCTACACTAATATTTCTTGCTTTTACTGTTGCTTCTATAGTTTTATCTGTATTAGCTACCAGACCAAATGTTACAAAAGGTCAATTCACTAAAGACGATGTTGCTAACAAAAAAGTAAACTTACTATTCTTTGGAAATTTTCACCAAATGGGCTTAAATGACTTTGAGTGGGCTATGGGAGAAATGATGAAAGACAAAGATTATTTGTATGGTTCTTTAACTAAAGATTTATATTTTCTTGGTCTTGTTTTAAATAGAAAGTATAATCTATTAAGAACAACTTATACAGTCTTTATGATTGGAATTGTTATCAGTGTTATTTCTTTCGGAATTGCTTTTGCTACTAGTGGAGTAACTATGTAAAAGAGTTTTCACATCTATCAAAATCAATCAAAAAAGACACAATTAGTACCTTCATCAAAAGTACCATCTGTGTCACATTCTTTGATTAATTTATTGTTTCTATAGAACTTCCTTTTAGTATATTTTTTATTTTCCATAAAGGTTTCTTCTCTGTCAAATTTCCAGTTCTCATATCTTCTGATAAAAACTCCTGATATTTTTTCATCGTCTAAATAGATTACTCTAGAGGAAAACTTATCATTCCTCTCAAAAATATGCAATCCCTGTTTTAACCCATAGATATCTACTAAATTAACGGTTTGGTTGCCGATAATTTTAAACTTAGGATGACTTCTTCGGATCTTATACTTGTGCTTAGTCTTCCTAACCTCTTTTCCATTTACTAAAATCACATAATCTTTATCTTTAAGATTTTTGATTTTATAGGTTAAGTTAAATGCGCAATCGCAATCAGTGTATTCAGATTCATATACCTCTAATACTTCCTTAATGCTATCATTAACAACTATCTCTTCATAGCCCACAAAAGTATAAGCACCTTCAAACTTTAAATTTAAAGTATCATTTTTTATTTCAATTTTACCATTTGATGCTTGGCCACAATTGGCTACAACAAAAATTTCATATGAATGATAATTTCCTTCCTTAGAAATATTCAATATTCTATCTTTTAATTTAGATAAATTTGGATAGTATATACCTTCTTGACACTCACTTGAAGTAAATTCAACTAATTCAGGATTTATACTTCTATTGGAAATAAATGAAGTAAAAACGATAAAAAACAGTAATAATAAAAAAGTGATTCTAGAGTTTTTCATTTGAAGAAAGGACACAAATATTATGCCTTAAGCGCTTTCATTAAATCATCTTAGAAAATAAAACTCACTTTATTTCTAGTTTTTCACAACTATAAACAACACACTTTCAGTCTTATAAAAAATATTATTTAGAATCATTTTAAATAATTTGGATATATCCTTAACGGAATATACTTTTGCATTCAAATTAATTATTTAAATTTAGTCTAAATAAAAATAAATGAAACTAAAACTTACTTTACTCACCTTTTTTGCCCTAAATATGATATGCTTTTCACAAAACGGAATTGTAGAAGGTATTATAAATGACAATAACGAAACGCCCCTATTAGGTGTAAACATTATTATCAAAAACACTCTAATAGGAACTCAAACCAACGAAGACGGTTTTTTCGAAATTTCAAATATTGAAAATGGCGATTATGTTTTGACTATCTCCTACCTAGGATTTAAAACAAAAGAGATTCCTTTCACTGTAGTCAATAATACTTCGGATTTAGGAAGAATTATACTTTATGAAGGTAACGAGTTACTGCAAGAAGTAGTAATCGATACAAAACGTAAAAACAAATTCTCAAGAAAGAAGAGTGCTTATGTTTCTAAAATGCCTTTAAAAAGTATTGAAAATTCACAAGTTTACAGTACTGTAACAAATCAATTATTGATATCTCAATCTGTTTACAGTTTCGAAGATGCTTTAAAAAACGCTGTTGGCGTAGATAAACTTTGGCCATCTACTGGTAGAAGTGGTGACGGTGCAGGATACTATTCTATACGAGGGTTTTCTGTTCAACCTCAATTAGTTAATGGTGTAGCAGGAATTACTAATGGATTTATAAATCCTTCAAACGTAGAACGGGTTGAAGTCATTAAAGGGCCCTCGGCTACATTATTTGGAAGTACTGTGACATCTTATGGCGGGCTGATTAACATTGTTACCAAGAAACCCTACAGTGGTACTGGTGGTAGTATTTCTGTTTCAGCTGGTTCATTCGATTTTAGAAAACTTAATGTAGATGTAAACGTTAGCGCAAATGACAAATTTTCAATAAGAATGAACGCTGGCTATCAAAAAGAGAATAGTTTTCAAGATGCCGGGTTTAGAAAATCTGTGTTTATGGCACCTTCCGCTTCATACAAAGTAAATAATAAATTAACGTTGAATTTTGCTTATGAAGCATCTGCAAACGAACAAACTAATCAAACATTTCTATTCTTTAATAGAACAGTGCCGTTAGCTTTTAACAGCGTTGAAGAGTTAAATTATAACAGAGATTTGTCACTCACCAATAATGATGTAACCATCACTAATCCTACACAAAATTATCGTGGTGAGATTGCTTATAAAATCTCAGATAATTGGTCTTCTCAAACTATAATTGCTGGTGGACTGGCAAAATCTAAAGGCTTTTATACGTATTTGTGGAATGCTGCAGATTGGAGCGATGTTACCAACCCTCAACCAACATCTAATTTTCAACTATTTGTTCAAGATACAGATGCAAGAACCAAAACACTGAACTTACAGCAAAATTTCACTGGAAACTTTAAAATTGGTGATTTAGAAAACAAACTTTTAGTTGGTGTTGATTACTTAGATTCTCAAATTATTGATAGGAGCTCTAATTGGGGATATCTTCATACTGTGAATGCACAAGGGGATTTGGTTTTTGATGAACCACCTGTTAATGCTACTAATTTAACAGCTGCAACTTCAAGCCTTGGCAATGTTAACACAGACACAAATCAAAACGTATTTGGTGCTTACATTTCTAATGTTATCAATATTCTACCTAATGTATCTGCAATGGCTAGTGTGCGTTACGATAGATTTGAATATAAAGGCGATGCTAACAATCCTGATGATGACTATCAATCTTACAAAGAATCAACTTTCTCGCCAAAATTCGGAGTTGTTTTTCAACCCATCTTAAATGAATTATCTGTTTTTGGTAATTACCAAAATAGTTTTACTTATGTGAACCCTGAGTTAGTTCCTATTGATATTAATGATCCAACCCAAGGCACTGTTTTACAATCTTTTGACTTAGAACAAGCCAATCAGTTTGAATTTGGTATTAAAACAAACCTTTTTAAAAACAAACTAGTTGCCACAGCTAATTACTATAACATTAAAGTAGATGATAAAGTTATGGGCTTTGGTGCTGGAAAACAACAAGACGGCACTGTGAAAAGTAGAGGTATTGAATTAGAAGTAAGTGCTAACCCAATTGACGGATTAAACCTAACTGGTGGTTTTAGTTATAATGATGCCGAAGTAACAACTACAATATCTAGACCCGATTTAATAGGTGTACGGCCAGCAGAATCAGGGTCTGACATTTTATATAATTTCTGGGGAGACTATAAAATACAAGAAGGTTTTACAAAAAATTTAGGCTTTGGGCTTGGATTTAATGGTGCGAGTGACTACGACACCATGAGTGATTACACAAATTCTGGAGGTTTTACTTTACCAGCTTACACGGTTTTTAACACATCTATTTACTATGAAACAGACTCATACAGAATAAGTATTAAGGGTAATAATTTAACTGATGAAGAATATTATTCAGGTTGGAGTACGTTAACGCCTCAACTCCCTAGGTTTATTTTAGCCACACTAGATTATAAGTTCTAGTTATTTAGTTATTTTTTCAAAAGGCAGCTTTACTCAGAAGTTAAGTTGCCTTTAATTATTTTAAAATATGAGTTTTAAAAAGAAAATTCTTTTTCTCCACAAAATACTAGGTTTAATAACTGGTATCGTAGTTTTTATAGTTGCCATCACTGGATGTTGTTGGGCTTTTAGAGATGAAATAGAAGATCTTTATAATGATTATAAAACTGTATCTCCTGAAAACACAAAAACTATTACTCCGACTGAAGCTAAAGATATTGCCAAAGATATCTTCCCAAACAATACAATTCATGGTGTTGTATTTGGAAAGCCGAATGATGGTATTGAGGTAATTTTTTATGATGCTAAACCTGAGTTTTATCAAAGCATTTTTATAAACCCTTACTCAAAAGAAGTGATACAAATAGACAACCACCTAACAGGCTTTTTTGCATTTATATTAAAAGGACACATGCGTTTATGGTTTCCTAAAACTATTGGAGAAAATATTGTAGGAGCTTCTATAATGCTATTTTTAATGATAATAATCTCTGGTATTATTTTGTGGTGGCCAAAAAAACGTAAAAACTTAAAGCAGCGTATTACTTTTGATTGGAAAAGTACGACACGATGGAAACGTAAAAACTTTGATTTACATACTATAATTGGTTTCTATATATGCTTTCTGGCTTTCATCATTGCCTTTACAGGAACTATGATGTCATATAATTGGTTAAAATATGTAGTTTATAAAGGGACCGGCGGTGATAAGGTAGCCGCATTTATTATTCCTGAAAATAATAGTGGCGTTTTAAAGGATAATTACACAATAAAACCTATTGATTTATTAATTGAAAAACTCAAAAAAACAGATCCAGAAGCTGAAAGTTTTGAATTACATTACCCTGCATCCGATACTTCTAGTATATACGTAGAAGTATCTAACAGCAAGGGATTATATTATGATTCAGACTATCGTTTTTTTGATCAAAACACCTTAGGTGAAATTGAGACTCCTGGTATTTTCGGAAAATATAAGGATGCAAAACTAGCAGATAAGATATTAAGAATGAATTACGATATACACGTTGGTACCATTGGTGGAATTGCTGGAAAAATAATTGCTTTCTTAACTAGTTTGCTTATTGCTAGTCTTCCTGTAACTGGAACTCTGTTATGGTTTGGTAGAAACTACAAAAAGAAAAAAGCTTAGTTTTTCAAACTAAGCTTTAAGCTCTTTCATCAAATCTTGATAAGTGTAAAATGCCTTATCATCTTCATTTTTGTGATACAACACACTTACGCGTATAGCTTTCAACCCTGTTACAGCTTGTAAATCTTGAAGCTCTACAATCTCTACATCTGTATCTAAATAGTGTTTAGACTGTAAAAACTTAATATAACTTAGATATTCCAGCTCATCTTGTTTTTGAGAATACACAATACTTATTTTCCCTTTTTGAGTAACACGCTCAGTTGTACCTTTTATATATGCTTTATCTACACGCTTTTTCACAATTTCATAACGCGCATTGTAGGTACCATCTACATCAAATTGTTTTTCGTCCATTCTAAAACTGATAGATAGTGGTTGATTAAACACTAATATCATAGAAGCTACATCTAAGGCTACAGGAAAATCTGATTGCATTTGATAATATGCATTTTCCATTTCACACATTACCTGCAATTGCCATAAACGTAAATTGTATAAGTAGATTTGATTAAAGCTATTTTCTTTTGTGATAGACTCTCCTATATACATGTTATGCTCTACACCATCGGTTTTAAAACGCTCAAAATAATGCGGATACATCTGTTGTGCTTCTACTTGTTTTTTATCTAACAAAGATGCCATCTCAATATTTATTTTTGCGATAGTATCGTCGTAATCTTTTCTATGTCTGTAAAGCACATTCACTTTATCATCAATACTTTCATGATAAGCATCAATGGATTCTTTTAGTTTATCAACGGTATATAAATGCTCTAAGAGCGGATCAATATCCTCCTTGAAAAACGTTGAAATTTGTTGTTCACTATCCACTTGAAAGTTATCATCTAATCCCTTTTGAAATGCATCTATTTGATATGCAAATTGTTCATAAATAGGTAATGTTTCAGTTTTTAAAGCTTCTTCTAGTATGCGCCTTATCGCTTTTAGTTGTAATGTTAGATCTTCTCTAGTTGCTTTATTTCGCGCTTCTGATGATCCTTTTATATCAATCTGTCCGTAGAGCGGATACACATTATCAAAAGCTATTTTTTTGAAAGAAGATTCCTTTCCATTCATTTCATCTTTAATGAAATTTTTAGCTTCTTTGGCAAAACGCCAATGTACACTTGGATGAATAGAAGTACACTCTTTTTGTATAATGGCCTCAATTAAATTTTCTTCATCTTTCTTAGATCGCTCAACTGCCGATACAATAAACGGCATCACATCAACTAATTTATTAGCATTTATGCTATTGAGTACATGAGGTTTATTTGATACAATTTCTAAAATACCCATTAAGCCTTCATCATTAGCTATTGGTGCGAAAATAGCACTCTTTATGCCTTGCTTTTTAAGATTAGCAATATGAGGGGCTTTACCCTTGGATATTTCAAAATCTCTGTCAACATCAGAAACTGAAAAATATGTTTTTTCTTTTAACAATCTATTATATGACCAATGGCATAATGAGTCTGTACACTTTTGATTTTCATTATGCCCGAGAAGATAGCTATTCATACCAACTCCATAAACACGTTCAAAAACATCTTCTTCCTCGTTATAAATCGAAAAACCAACTTTAATATCATTTATGCTTAAAAGCGATCTGAAAATTTCATGAAAACTATCCATAAAACCTTCATCTTTCCTCTTATCATCACCAATAAGGCTAGACTTAATATTTGAAATAGATTGATCTTCAGTTACATCAAAAATATTTGAGATTACAAAGCCTTTGAAGATATAGCTATTGGGTGGAAATTTTTCTTTCCAAAGCTCTATATTCTCAAAATTATCTAAAAGCTGTTCATAATCTTCTTTGGTGATTTTTTTTGCTCTTTCTGTTGGAACAATTTCACAAAAATCTGCATTGTAAAGAATTTTGTAATACCTTAAGATACCATTACTGTCGGGTATTTCGTAGTAAAACGGGCGCTTGAAATTTAAATTATAACCATAACAAAAATTCAAGATAACCGTACATGCAATAATATACCTATCATCTTCAGGCATATTTTTTATATTCAACTCAAAATTATCTCCAGCAGTTTTAATTATACTCTTAAAACGTTCAGATGAATTGAAAATCATATCATGAAACGGAACAGAAGCTGTTTTAATTTCATTTTTTGTCAGTACAGGAGCAAAAGAATCTTGAAGAATTATACTAATTTCATGTTCACGTAGCTTTAAAATATCAGTATCACTAAAACCATCTCTTAATTCTGGATAAGGTGCTGCAGTTTTTAGAACACGCTTAGCCTTGGCCGACAAAAATTCATCTTTGCTATCGGCTAATTTTTCATAATGCTGTAATAGCTTGTTAAAGCTAACATTTAGCACCATTGGCGATTCGATATTACTGTTAATATCCATTTTATGAAGATTGTTGTATAACAAAATTACGAATTATTAAATTAGTCGTTTTATAGAAGACTAACTAACGTTAGAAATGTTACAAGATTTATAGTTAAAATTTGAAGATTTTTAAACAAAAAAATCTCTTATTCAAATTTGAATAAGAGATTTAAGTTTAATTAACTCTGTATTATTTTATTTTAGCTCTAACGCTTCAATTTTTTCTGGCCCAACTCCTCTAATTGATTTATATAACTTCGTCATTTCATCCAATTTTTCAGGATTAGAGGTAGCTAAGTTTATTTGCTGTCCAATATCATCTTTAAGGTTGTATAAGAGCGGGGTTTTACTATTACCTAATTCAATGTTAACCTCTGTGTTAACTGGATTTCCATTATATGGAGGAATATATGCCCAATCACCACTTCTTAATGCTGTTCTAGAACCTGCTTCAATAACTAAATTATCTCTACCTTTTTCAGATATTCCTAATAGTGCATCTAGTACATCTTGACTATCTGAAGTTGCGCCGTCTATATGTAATAAACTAGCCATAGATGCTAACAAGTCCATTTGGCATACCATAGCATCTGAAACTCCTGGCTTAATTATCCCTTTCCAATAGGTTATAAAAGGCACTCTAGTACCAGCTTCGAACAAACTATATTTACCTCCTCGTAAACCTCCTTTTGGATCATGGTCTCCAACTTTAGTATCTGAATCGTCATAATATCCATCATTTAAAACAGGACCATTATCACTTGAAAAAACAACCAAAGTATTTTCTAAAATCCCTTCTTCTTTTAAGGTTTTCATAAACTCACCAATACACCAATCTGCTTCAAGAATTACATCTCCTCTTGGTCCCATTCCAGATTTACCAACAAATCTAGGATGTGGCGTTCTAGGAACATGCGGCTGTTGTAAAGCGTAATACAAAAAGAAAGGTTTATCTTTATGAGACTTTACATAATTTTGAGCCTTCACCAAAAAGTTATCAGCCATATCTACATCACTCCATTTGGCAGCATCGCCTCCTTTCATAAATCCAATTCTTGGTATTCCATTTACAATACTATTATTATGGCCATGGTGCCATTTCATGGTTAACATTTCTGGGTTTGTTAACGCAGTTGGCTCTCCTTCAAAATTTTCTTCATAATTTATTTCAATAGGGTCATTGAGATCCAAACCAACAACATTTCCATTTTCAATATAAACTGTTGGAACTCTGTCTTGAGTTGCTGCTAAGATGTAAGATTCGTCAAAACCAACCTCATTTGGTCCAGGAGATACATGTTCGTTCCAATTTACATTTCCAGATCCCAAACCAAGATGCCACTTTCCTACTATTGCAGTCTGATAACCTTCGTCCTTCAACATCTTTGGTAAGGTTTGTTGCTCGGTACTTATAAGTAATGGCGCTGTTCCTGGTAATATTTTTGCGTTTTTATTACGCCAAGGATAAGTTCCTGTTAATAATGCATAACGACTAGGTGTACACGTTGCTGATGAGGCATAACCATTTGTAAATTTCATTCCGCCGGAAGCCAAATTATCAATGTTTGGCGTTTGCAATTCTGTTGCTCCGTATGCGCTTAGGTCTCCATAACCTAAATCATCTAAATATATGACTACAATATTAGGTTTTGTAGTAGCTTGTTCTGCATCAACAATTTTATCTTCTTCTTTTTTACCCTTGCAAGCTGTTATAAATATTAAGAAAATTACTGAAAATAGTTTAAGTTTTTTCATTATTAGTTTTTTGGTTTTATCAAAAATCAACAAATTTTAATAAATAACAATAATCATATGTTTAAAAATTGACACGAAATGTATAAAGTACTGTTTCGAATGATTTTTTTCTGAAGTTCAATAAATTTCTAAAAACAGTTTTTTTTAGATAACTATATTTCTTGTTAAAATTAGAAAACTGAATCTAATTGCTCCCTAATTCGATATAAACTGGCAGGTGATCTGAAGGATATTTACAATCTTTAGAATCGCTTAAAACGGCATACTTTTTAACGTTGATATTATTACTAACGAAGATATAATCAATACGTCGGGTTATAGGTTTATCAAAATTAAAACCGTTAAAAGTACCTTCTGGTCCAAAAGGAATTGATTTAGAAATTTCTTTAGTATCATGCAAATACTTTTTTATGAGCTGAATATTCTCAGTATTTGGTTCTAAATTAAAATCACCCATTAAGATGATAGGTAGATTATTAATATTCAATTCTTCTATTCTCTTTAAAATAAGTTTAGGACTTTCCATTCTTGCAATTTCCCCTACATGATCAAAATGTGTGTTAAATATCCAAAACTGTTGCTTCGTCTTTTTGTTTTTAAAAAGCGCATAGGAACAAATGCGATTGCAAACAGCATCCCATCCCATAGATACTTTATCTGGTGTTTCAGATAACCAAAACGTACCGCTTTCAATGACTTTAAACTTTAGTGTATTATAGAAAATAGCAGAATACTCACCTTTGTTTTTTCCATCATCGCGCCCAACGCCAACATATTTAAAATCAACAAATGTAGTATCTAAATATTGCATTTGGTTTGGTAATGCTTCTTGTACACCAAAAATATCTGGTTCGTAAAACTTGATTTGTCTTGCTATCCAATCTTTTCTGTTGTTCCAACTATTTTTACCTTCTTTAGGATAATCTAATTTTATATTGTAGGTCATTATTTTTGTAGTTTCTTGACCTTGAACAAGGCAGAAACTAAAACATAACAATAAAAATGAGATTAACTTTTTCATAAATTATTTATTCAATAAATAAGATTTCGGTCCTTTCAGAAATTCCGTTTTCATTAAATGCTTCAATACTAAAATAGTATGAAGTATCTCGATCCAAACAACGCATAAAATGTTGATTGGTATCATATACTAACCATGATTGGTATAATTTATCGGGAGCTATTCCCCAACGGATATTATAACCCTGAGCGCCTTTCACAGGATCCCAAGAGAATGCTACATCTCTTCTATCACTTTCACGTTTCACGCTGAAACCCTCTACATTTTTGGGTATTTCACCATTGCCTAAACCAAATACTCTAAACTCCGACATGGCAAAATTTGCTCCTGGCACTTCTATATTATTGTAACATACATACTTTGCCTCAACAGGGTTTTCTAATTCAATATAAGCATTAGGCGCATCTAAACTGCTTTTGCTTCGATCGACTACAGTTTGCCAATGTTCACCATCTTCTGATACATCTATACTGAAACGGTGTCTTAAACCTTCAGTTCGTGTATAGATTCCAGACTCATGATCATGAAAATTCAACTGAAATGCATAAATCTTTCCAGAATTTAACATTTCAATCTTTATCCATTGTTGTTCATTATTGGCTTCTGCTACCCAAAAAGTTTTTGGGTTTTCATCTGTCAATACTTTCGAGATAATATTACCATTTGTAGTTCTCTCAAGGGGTAATTCGGAGACTTCTACCTCATCATTATTTGAAGTGAATTTCATGATTTGCGCCAAGGATGATGACACTGTAGTATTTCCTTTATAGGAAAGTAGCATCCAACCATTATGCTGTCCTGCTTTTTTGGGATGATTGGGAGCAAAACGCGGATAGTCTCCATAGTCCGTAGTGCTATACATTAATCCATCATCATCAAAATACGTGGGAAACATGCACAAACGGCGTTCCCACTGTGCATTAGAGGCTAATGCCATCGTTGCAAAATGCCAATATTGCCAGTTGGTTTGTTTTACGGTAATACCGTGTCCCGCGCCATTGGTAAACCCTCCTGGTTTAAAACTCATCGGGTTGTTTTTCATGTAAGTGAATGGCCCCAAAGGTGTATCGCCAATATAAACACCATCTGCATATACATTAAACTGAGTACCCGGAGCGGCATACTGCAAATAATATTTCCCGTTGTGCTTTGTCATGGAAGCGCCTTCCATATAGCCTTCTTTCAAACTAGGGTGAAAATTATTTTCTCCAAAACGCTCCCATCCATGTTTTTCCTCAACCAAATTGATTAATTCTTCTTTTACACCAGTTTCCAAGAAACGATCTTTCTTGTTTAGCATTTTTACCCGAATTGGGTGTACATTAGATGAACCCCAATACAAATACGTCTTACCATCATCATCGATAAATAACTCAGAATCTTGAATGTTTTTCGAAATGGAAGCTGTAGGTTTCCATGTTCCTTTTTTTGGGTCGTCGGTATAAAGAATACTTCCATAACCTGCAGGATCTCCTGCAAAATATACCAACGAATCTTTGTAATTAAAAGCAGTAGGCGCGTTGCAACCTTCAAAAAACCATTGTTGAGGTTTAATAAAATCCCAGTTTACCATATCTGTGGAATGCCAGTACCCAAAAGAACGTGTAACGAACATATAATATTCGCCGCGAAATTCAATTACTGCAGGATCAGCACCCGAGCGGTAAGATAAATTTCTGCTTGAATTGTAAACCATATAGGTATAGTCTATATCTAATGGATTGCAATAGGTTTTAAATTTCTTTTTATACTCTAAAGTAGTTTTAGAAACCTCTTCTTCATCAGCCGTCTGCTTACAGGCTTGGAACCCAATAAGAATTGACAACCCAATTACTATTTTAAATTGTTTAGTGTTCATATGCTTCCATAGGTTGTCCTCGTAAACGTTCAAAGCCTTTATAAGCTTTTTTTATTTGCTCTTTATTGGCACGCTCAAATTCCTTTTCGGTAACATTATATTGCTCCTGTAATTCTGCCAATCTTTGTCGCAAAATCTGTTCAATTTCATTATAAGCATCATCGTCTATAACATTATTAACTTCAGATGGGTCTTCCTTTAAATCATACAGTTCCCACTCATTAATATCATCAAACACATGGATTAATTTAAAGCGTTTGGTGCGTACACCATTCATTTTTTTCACCATGTGAAATGCTGGAAAGTCGTAATAATGATAATAAATAGCGTCCCGAAAATCATCATCGTCAACAGCATTTGTTACTAATGGTTTTAAGGATTTCCCTTGCATATCTTCTGGAATTTGTACGCCCGCAAAATCTAAAAAGGTTTCAGCAAAATCTAAGTTTTGGGTCAATGCTGTGACTTCCGAACCTGCTTTTATAGCTTTTGGATAGCGCATCAACATTGGCATCGATAGAGACTCTTCATACATAAAACGTTTATCAAACCATCCTTTTTCACCTAAATAAAACCCTTGATCTGTGGTATAAACTACAATGGCATTTTCTTCGAGATTGTTTTCTTTTAAATAATCTAAAATTCGTCCAACACCTTCATCAACGGCTGCAACGGTAGCTAAATAGTCTTGTAAATAACGTTGCAGCTTCCATAAGTCTAAATCTTTGCCTTTTAGATTGGCATCATGAAACGCATCATTTTTAGCTTGATATGCTTTATTCCAAACCTCTTTTTGTTCAGGTGTTAAACGCTTGAAATCTGTTTTCCATGGATTATGTGCTAATTCTGAGCTACCTTTTTCCTTAGTCATTTTTAAATCATGACCTTCATACATATCTCGATAAATCGTTTGGTATTGCTCTTTTGAGGCTGTGGAACCTTCATGGTTGGTAAAATATGTATCAGGAACTGGAAAGATTACATCATCATATTTATTAGCATGACGAAGTGCCGGCATCCAGTTTCTATGTGGTGCCTTATGCTGTACCATGAGCATAAAAGGCTGTTTATCATCTTTAATTTCATTTAAGTAACGAATAGCATCTTCAGTTACAATATCCGTAGCATACCCCATAACCATGGTTGTGTCCGCCTCTTTTGTTTGTTCATTAATTTTAATAAAATTAGGATTGTAATAATTGCCCTGATCTTGCAAAATATTCCAATAATCAAATCCTTGAGGCATTCCATGTAAATGCCATTTCCCAAACATAGCAGTTTTATATCCAGCATTTTGCAATAACTTAGGGAAGGTTTGTTGGTTGCCATCAAAACGATTGCCATTCATTCTAAAACCGTTGATATGGCTATGTTTTCCTGTCAGAATAACAGCACGACTAGGACCACAAATGGAATTGGTACAAAAGTTATTTTTAAAAATTGCGCCCTCGTCAGCTAGCCTATCGATATTTGGTGTTGGTGCTAGTTGACTAATGGGATGCCCATAGGCACTAATGGCCTGAGTTGCATGGTCATCAGCCATTATAAAAATGATGTTTGGTCTCTTAGCTGTTTGATTATCTGCTTCTGTTTTATCATTTTTACAAGATTGAAACGATAATAAGATTAGTAAAATATAGACTATTTTTTTCATCAGTTCTTTTGAATAATATGTTTGGTTTGAATGACTTCATTTTTATTGATTGTTTTATCAAAAAAATCAAGAATGTTATCTAATTCTGAGAAAGGGATTTGACATAGTTCATGGCGACCACCTACAACTTTATGAAAATAATAAGATGCATCTAGCTCATGTAATTTGTTAGCAATAATTTCCGATCCTTCTAAAATCATATACCCTAATCTATCAGGTTTGCAATAATGATGTGGTGCTTTTCCGACTGGCACTAAATTATCCTCAGTTCCATGAAATAACACAGTTGGTATTGCATTTTCTTCTGATATATAACTTGCATTTACCAAAGCTCCTGCTAATGACATTACTCCAGCAAAATTTATGCTTTCATACTTTGAAGTATCATCAACAAAAAAATGTTTTTGGTATACCGCATTTAAAACACCTTCAGCTCCTGCACTACTACCTCCAGCGACAATTTTTGTCGGGTCTACTTGAAGCTTTGTTTTGTGTTCGACTATATATTTCGCGGCATCTAAATAATCTATAGCAGCTTGTCTAAAAATATCTAATTTAAAGGTTTTTGGACAATTACAGCCTGAACCTGTTTTAGAGTCTTTTAATAATAGCCTATATGAAATTGAGATGCCGATGTATCCATTTTTAGTGAGATATTCCATGAATTTAACTTCATCTACATTAGCCCTACTTCCTCCAGAAAAACCGCCTCCATGCATCCATAAAACTACTGGAAGTCTATCATTTTTATTGATATCATCGGGCGTATAAACATCCAGTTTTAAAGTATCTGAACCTTTTATATTATATGTATAAGTCGCTTTATTTTGTGAAAACACGACCATTGTAAAGAAAAAAGCAATTCTAAAAAGTCTGTGTTTCATCAGTTCAATTTTTCAATTAAAATACCACTTAATACTGGTTTACCTTCAACAGGTTTTAGTGTAATATCTAAACCTTTATTATTTTCAACATGTACCAAAGCTTGTTTTTCTACACCATATTTCTCGGGATATTGTGCTGCCATATTAAAATCACTTTCAATACAGTAATCATTCAAATAAATATCGAAAATGCGTTGCGCTTTCTTTTCAATTACTGTTTCAGTTTTAGAGCTTAAATTATAGATATTCTCAACAGGTTTTATTTTTGGTTCTACGAAAAATAGTGTCACTTTATAAGCCCCTTTCGGAATATCTAATTTATAATTTGTACATCCTTCTAACATCGTTTGAAAAAGCGGATCAGAATCCGTATTCCTTATGCTATATGGAATGCCCTGATGTTTATCTTTACTCAGTTGATAGGTTTCACCATCAATATATCCAAAACTTCCCTCTTGGTAAACTTGATCTGGAATAAATGTTATTTGATGTATTTTATCTTTGAAGTAAAAGTGAGATCCCACATTAATTCCGAAACGAGAAAAGGTTTCAAAATTTAAACTTTTTATTTTTGAAAGCGTGATGATACGTTCTTCTGAAATAGAATCTGTAATCAACTTTATTGTGTTACTTCCATCTTTAAAAGGCATATCAACAGTTGCCAAACCGTTTTTAAAAGACACACGTTGAAGTTTTTCATCATTCAAAAACAAGTCTCCTTCATTCTGATTAGAATAGAATTGCACTGGATAACTGTCGGCACCAAAAAGTGTTAGCCCCTCCAAATATGACGCAGCAATATGAACAAAAGGTTCACTTTTATCCAAAACCGACTTGTACCAATAGTAAATCTCCTTGGGTGTTCTATCATATTGAATCAAACCTTTTTGATTAATATGCGGTATAGCATCACCTCTAAACTCAGAGCCAAAATCTGCAAAATTCCATGCCGTCATTCCTGTCATATATGGTCTTTCAGTAATTTGCTGGTAATAAGATTGGTGCAATTTTGATTGATATTCTATTGAAAAATCGAACTTTTTAGGCGTTTTAGTGAAAATTCTAGCATCTGCCCCTGGCCCGTATTCCGATAGCAATAAAGACCGATTTGGGTATCGTTGATGTTGTTCATCTAAAAAGATACCCAAATCTGGAATGTCTTTATCATACCAACCAAAGTATAAGTTCCAACCAAACAGCATCGGCAAATCTGCAATACCCGTTTCGTTGTATAATTCGTTTAAATGTCCAGCCATTACCGTGATGCGATCTGATGCTAAATCTCGAGTTAATTGCTCCAATTGCTTTGCTAACTCTAATGCCGCTTTTTTTTGATTCTCTTTTTCGGTTGCTGAAGATGCATTATCAAATGCTAAACGCAAATAAATCTCATTCATGTAACCAAACATCACCACCGAAGGATGATTGTAATATTGTTTGATGTGTTCTTTTTGCATGTTATGACACACCTCAAAAAACGCTTTTGTATCGGTAACTTTATTCACAACTGGGATTTCTGTCCAGACTAAAATTCCAAGTTTATCGCATAAATCATATAATTCTCGAGATTGCGGATAGTGCGCATTTCGCAACACATTTGCACCCATTTCTTTTATAAGGTGAATATCTTTTTTTTGAAGTTCCATTGGCACTGCATTTCCGTAACCCTCATAATCTTGATGACGATTTACACCAATAAGTTTTATAGGCTTACCATTTAAAAAGAAGCCTTTTTCAGCATCAATGCTTACCCACCGAAATGCTATATTCTGCCATTTTTCATCTAAAACTTTACCATTTTCATCAAGCAATTGAAGGTGTACTTTATAGAGATAAGGGGATTGTGGCGACCACAACTTAGGATTATACAATTCCGAAAACTTAACGCTTACAGCCTCAGATGCTTCTGCGCTACTTTTAAATTTCAAATTTTTATCAAAAACAGGATTGTTTTCTGTATCAAGAACGGCAACTTTTATTTGAGTATTTACAGCTTTAGTCTCAAAATTATCAATTAATATTTTAACACTAACCCCTGCTTTTTCCTCGGAAACCGAATAATAATCTACATAAAACCCATCTGAGGCATAATCAGATAAAGATATGTGCTGCTTGGGTTTTGAAATAAGCTGTACATCACGATAGATGCCTCCATAAAATGTAAAATCTGCATCTAAAGGCGGAATATTTAAGTTATGACTGTTATCAACTTTAACTTCTATCAAGTTATATACATCATAATTTATCCATTTAGAAATGTTGAAATTAAAAGCGGTATAACCTCCTTTGTGATTCCCAACATGATGTCCATTAACATACACATCGGTTTCTTGATTGACACCTTTAAAATATATATAGTGAATTAAGTCCGCTTTGTCTTTTGAAAAAAATAACTGTTTCTTGTACCAACCGACGCCCTTGAAATAGCCTTTTTCATCATCAAAAGCATCCTTTTTATTCCAAGTGTGTGGTAGGTTTACAGTTTGCCAGTTTTCAGAAGTTTTTTCACCCAAAATAAATTGCCACCCTAAGTTGATAGTAACTGTTTGACCATCAGAAACAAGTGGTTTCAGCACCAAAAACAACAATAGTGCAACTAATCTATAGCTTATCGATTGGACTGCTTTCAAATTAAAATATTTTGATTTGGTTAAAACCTACCACACCATCCGCGGCAGGCCATTGCTATTAATCTATTCTAGTATAAATGACTGTTCAAAATCAAAATCTGAAGTGCCTTTAATGGCAATTTCAAATACTCCAGGTTCTACTGTAAATTCTTCAAGGTTGTAAAACTTTAAATCCTCTGCTGACAACTCAAAACTTACAGTTTTACTTTCTCCCTTTTTAAGGAATACTTTTTGGAACCCCTTCAACTCCTTTACAGGTCTAGTGATACTTCCAACCTTATCATGAACATAGAACTGCACCACTTCATATCCATCATAATCTCCTGTATTTGTAATGGTAGCAGAGACTGTTAGGGTATCTGAAAAACCAATGATTTTACTAGAAAATTCTGTATCTGAATATTCAAACGTGGTATAGCTCAATCCATGACCAAAGGGATACAGAGGTGTATTTGGTGTATCTAAATAATGAGATTTATAGTCTTCATGTGGATCGTGATCAGGAATCGGTCTCCCTGTGTTTTTCATGTTATAATAAATAGGTACTTGTCCTAATGTTCTTGGAAAGGTAACTGGTAATTTTGCTGAGGGATTGTAAGCTCCAAACAACACATCGGCCACACCATAACCGCCGCTAGTTCCAGGAAACCAAGTTTCTAAAATGGCATCAGCAAGTATATCTTCTTCAGATAAATCTAAAGGGCGACCATTCATCAATACCAAAATGATTTTTTTATTTGGCACCGCTTTTCTAATGGCTTTTATTAAATCTGTTTGACGCCCTGGCAATTTAATATTGGTTCTACTGGCAGCTTCACCACTCATATCATAATCTTCTCCTAGTACCATGACAACTTTATCTGCTCTTCTAGCAGCACTAATGGCTTGACCAAACTCACTTGCATCGTCGCCTTCAATCTCACAACCTTTAGCAAATATTATTTTAGAATCTGCTACATAGTCTTGAATACCTTGATGAATGCTAATGGCCTTTCCTTTTCGGTCACCAGCAGCACCCCAATTACCTAGAATATTTTCTTTGTCTTTTACTAATGGACCAATTAATGCAATGGTTTGATTTTTATCTAATGGCAATGTCTCATCATCATTCTTCAATAGCACCGAACACATCGCTGCCGATTTTCTTGCCGCTTCTAAAAACTCTGGTTTGTAAACTACTTCTTTTTCTCTTTGCTCATCGCAATATCTATAGGGGTCATCAAACAATCCTAATTTATATTTTGCTAAAAGAATACGTCTACAAGCATCATTGATTAATGCTATATTTACCGTTCCTTCATTAGCCAATTCTTCTAAAAACTCTCGGTTGGCGCTACTCATCATATCTTGATCTACACCAGCCTTAATTGCCAATTCCGTAGCATGCTTTCTATCTTCCGCAAACCCGTGCATGACTAATTCATTAATGGCTGTATAATCCGTCACCACAAAACCATTAAAACCCCATTCATCACGTAAAATATCTCTAAAAATGAATTTATTTCCAGTTGCCGGCACACCGTTTACCTCATTAAATGCTGTCATAAATGTTTCCACACCAGCATCAACTGCAGCTTCAAATGGGGGCAGATACACATTTCTGAGTTCGTCCATTCCCATATTTACAGTATGATAATCTCGACCTGCTTGCGCTGCGCCATAGCCTACAAAGTGTTTTGCGCATGCCAGAATCGTATTGTGTTTTGATAAATCATCGCCTTGAAATCCTTTTACGTAAGCTTTTGCAATCTCACTCCCCAAATACACATCTTCGCCAGCACCTTCAGAAATTCTTCCCCAACGTGGGTCTCGAGCGATGTCTACCATAGGTGCGAATGTCCAATGTATGCCTTCTGCGGATGCTTCTTCAGCAGCAATTCTCGAGCCTTTTTCAATATCTTCTAAATCCCAGCTTGCGGCTAGTCCTAAATTGATAGGAAAAATAGTTTTGAACCCATGAATGACATCATAACCAAACAACAACGGAATACCCAAGCGTGTTTCTTCAACTGCCATTTTTTGCAAATCTCGTGTGCCTTTTACCGAATACACGTTCAACATAGCACCGACACTACCTTCTTTTATAAATTTTTGATTATTAGAACTTACCACAGGGCCCGTAACACTCCAACCACCACTATACATAACGGTTTGCCCTATTTTTTCCTGAGGTGTCATTAAACTCATCAAAGAATCTACCTTGGCATCGTAGGGTGTTGTTGCTTCGGAAGTATTGGCATTACTATTATTTGATTCTGTCTTACAACTAAAAGCAGTTATTACTAGTAAAAGAATAAAGGTTTTGGTTAGTGTTTTATTCATTTTTTAATGATTTTGTGTTAGAAAATAGCCATGATAATAATTGAGGTTCAGCGAAAGTAGAATCCCAACTGTTGTGATTATCATTAGCATATAAAGAAAAATTTGGAGTACCACCATTTTGTAAAATAGCATCTACCATTTTTACAGAAAACTGTGGATTTACAACGTCATCCTTCGCACCATGAAACACCCAAAACGGTGTCGTTTTGGCATAAGCTTTAGTAGCTTCAGGGTTTCCAGCACCACAAATTGAAAATGCAGCAGCGAAAAAATTGGGCTTTCTGTAAACAATTTCAAAAGTGCCCATGCCTCCCATAGATAAACCACCTACATATATTTTATTTCGATTTACATAAGGTTTTGTAACCATATCATCCATTAGCTTCACAACCAAATCCATTGGCTTGGTGGGTTCTATATCTAGCGGAAATTCTAATGTTATAGGTCTTGAACTTCTATCTACAGTTGCATTTGCCCAAAACGAATTTTTAGGACATTGTGGAAAAATTACAATTGCTGGAAAAGCACCTCGGTTTAATGAGTTAACAAACAACTTACTGCCATGAACCAATTGTGACGTATTATCATCACCACGTTCTCCAGCACCATGAAGAAATAAGACTACTGGATATTCTTTGGTTTCATCAAAACCTTTCGGCATTAAAAGTCGATATTGTAATGTATCTGACTCATGTATAAAATACATTTTCTCATATAGCTTTTGATGCTGTGCTTGAATTTTACCCACTATAAAAAGTATTAGAAAAAATATACTGTATTTAAAAAACGTATTCATAATCAGTATTTTAATAATTGAAACCTAACTTATCCAATCCTTTTTTGACATCTGCATTTTGCATGAATAAATTCCACAATAATCCGGTTCTATGGTTTTCAATCATGATAATTTGTGGCCCTTGGTCTATCGCTAAATAGGTTTCGGTTACCCAAAAATTATAATGTGGACTAAAGGCATCATAAAACCCTGCAGGGCCTAACATTTTATCTTTGTTTTGATATAAATAATGCATCACTTTTAAAGATTCCGAAGGCGTATATGGCATAGAACTTATTGCCGCCGTGGGAGACACCACACCTTTATCGTTTGAAGGACTATGTGCCGAATACCCTCTTGAACCATCTGCATTTCTGGAATAGCTAGCTGTTAAACCCCAGCAATCTTCACCATAATCAATATAATTTTTAGGATTTGCGATACAATATTGACGGTTGATTTTAGTATGGTTTACTGCCAAATCCCAGTAGTTCCCGTACTGGTCCGTCAAGTTCTTAGGATTTAATCCTAAGAATGAATAATGGCTGAAAAACAAAGGGCCTCCAAGATTAGAACCTCCTGAATGTCTTAACACTAATGGAATTCCATATTGAGATGCAGAAGATACGATGCCTCCACTACTTGCCCAACCTTTTTCGTAAGCCTCTTTATCGATTGAATAATCAGGTGATGCGGCAGCTAAAACATAAGTGATAAGTACTTCGTTATAGCCTGTTAACTTTAAGTTTAAATCAAAACCGTGATTAGGACTCCAATGCCAGTACAACACATCTTGGTTTTGCGTATACCAGTTCCATTCTACACCCTTCCATAGTGCATCTGCTTTTTCAGCTAAAGCTTTTTCGGCATCAGACCCGTTTTTAAAATATTCTTTTATGCAGATTAACCCTTGGACCAAAAATGCGGTTTCAACTAAATCGCCCCCATCATCCTTCGCACTAAACGGCAATGTATTTCCTGAATCCCCATCTATCCAATGCGACCATGCTCCGTGGAATCGATCAGCATTTTCTAAAAAATTAAGTATATCGTTCAATCTTGAAACAGCTTCTACTCTAGTAATATAGTTACGCTCTATGGCGACTAAAATACTCATAAGGCCAAAACCTGTGCCTCCCGTAGTCACTACATTTTGATTTAAAGTAGGTTCATTTGGATGATATCTTTCTTTTGCTGCACCAGAATTGGGGTGTGCAAAATGCCAAAAATATTTAAAGGTTTCTTCTTGCACTAAGTCTAACATTGCTTCGTCGCTTAATGGCTCTATCATTTCAGGTTCATCATCAGGCATAAATGGCTCTTGATATCCTGGACCGTTATCCTTTCCACAGGAAAATATAAAAACACAAAAAAGAAGCACTGCAAGTTTCTTCATCATATCATTCGCTTTTAGTGTAAGTAAACCCTAATTTATCTAGTCCTTTTTGAACATCTTCATTTTTCATAAACAAGTCCCAAATTATCCCTGAACGGTAGTTCTCAATCATCACAGGAATTGGCCCTTGATCTATTGCTAAATATCTAGGGGTGTACCAATTATGCTGAAAACTAAACGCATCATAAGGCCCATATTTACCAATTAAACTATCATGATCTTTATAAAGTTTCTTGAGCATTTTCATACTAGCTTTTGGCGCATAAGGAAACGAGGATAATGCTGCAGTGGGAGATACCACTCCTAAATCCTTGTCTGGTCTATGACCTTTATAACCTTTAATAGAATAGCTAGAGGTTAATCCCCAAATACTATCGCCATAACCTTTGTAGTTATGGGGATTTTCTATGGCATGCTTATGATGAATTTTTGCATGGTTTTCCAATAACTTCCAATAGTTGGCATAGGTATCAGACAATCCTTTAGGGTTTAATCCAGTGTAAGAATAATGAGCCCAAAATAGGGGGCCAATAGGTGATGCATCGTGCTCATAATAATCCAAAATCAAATCTTCACCATAATATGTTCCGTTTGAAACGATAGCTCCGTTTCTAGCCCATCCTTTGTGATACACATCAGCATTTATTGGATGCGTAGGTGATGCTGCTGCCAGTACATACATGATTAAACATTCGTTATAGCCTCCCACTGGAAAATTCATTTCCCAATTATATTCTGGAGACCAATGCCAGTATAATACACCTTCATCTTTGGTGTACCAGTCCCATTCTACTTCGCTCCAAAGCTTATTTATTTTTGCTACTAATTTTTGTTCTTCTTCGTTTCCATTTTTAAAATATTCAGCAACAGTAAGCATGCCTTGAATTAGAAAAGCTGTTTCAACCAAATCTCCTCCATTATCTTTTTTACTGAACGGATAAACTTTACCCGTTTGTCCATTCAGCCAATGTGGCCATGCGCCATGAAATCTGTCGGCTTTTTCTAAAAAGTCAATCATTTTCACAAAATGATTGAAAGCTTCTTCTCTAGTAATAAAACCTCGTTTTACGCCAACGAGGATAGCCATCATACCAAACCCTGTACCACCAGTGGTAACGGTATGCTTTGGCGAGGTTGGATAAATATTATCCATATGTAAGCGTTCTGGTGCTAGACCAGAATTAGGCTCGGCGCCATCCCAGAAGTAATTGAAAGTTTGTTTTTGAATGGTATCAAGCAATGCTTCATCATCTAAAACAATGCTTGCTTTGGAATCCATTACATCACTTTTCTGTGTATCTTCTTTACAATTGAAAACAACCAAAAAAAGTATTGCTAGAAAAAGTAGTTTTATTTTCATATAAATATGTGCAAGGAGTGAATTAATTTTAGTCACGCTAAAAAGCGTGACTAAAATCTTCAACTAAATAAACTAAACTAAGTATTGAAACTAAACTAATACTATGCTTTTAGTTACCCATAATATCTTGAATTTCAGATTGGGTAAGTGCTTTATCAAATAAGTGTAATTCATCTAAGAAACTAGCATCAGATCTGTGATTCCAGCCTGTAAAACGTGGTGCACCAGACATAATGGATAATATATCACAACCCGTCCAATCTACACCAGTAATATCACTTTCTCTCGCTACCTCACCATTGATATAAACTATCGCTTTGGTTCCTGAAATAGTAAATGCTAAGTGTACCCATTCATTTGCTGTGGGATCAACATCTGAAGCTGCTCCTCCATCAACCCAAACATTTGCTGCTCCTGTACCAACATTTAATTTGTAACGTTGCATACCGCCTGCGTTCTCTCTAAAGAATCTAAATCCAGCATTTCTATTATTTTGTGAATCTGGAAAATTAGCATTATCTGGATCTTCTGGTCCAATAACTAAAACACCTGCACGGTCGGGTGTGGCATTTACTTTATGCCACATGGTTGCACTGAATTCTGCACCTAACAACCCAGTTGTTGGGAAAGTTAAGTAAGAATCTGCAGCACCAGCATAAGCATCGGCTCCCAGTTTACTTTCTCCAGCGAAACTTGGAGTTCCAACAACTGCTGCATCTGTTCCAGACACCCAGTTTTTATAAGTACCATCAAACGCCATATACATGGTTTCATTTTCTGCAGGTGTATATGGGTTTGTAACGCCTAATATATTCTGAATTTCACCTTGGGATAAGGCTACATTAAAGAAACGCAACTCATCCATATAACTATGATCTGATCTGTGGTTCCAACCTGTAAAACGAGGTGCTCCAGACATGATTGATAAAATGTCTGTACCTGTCCAATCTACAGGACTTGGCAATGCACTTTCTCGCACCATTACTCCATTAAGATACACACGTGCCTCTGTTGAAGAAATTGTAAATGCAATACTTACCCATTCATCTTTGCTAGGGTCAATATCTGCAGCATCACCACCATCTACCCATGTATTCCCACTACCAGTTCCAACGTTTAATTTAATACGTTGTTCTCCACCAGCATTTTCTCTAAATAACCTGAAACCACTATTTCTGTTGTTTTGACTATCAGGAAAATTAGCATTAGTAGGGTCTTCTGGTCCAATAACTAGAAGTCCTGCTCTATCTGGAGAAGCATTCACTTTGTACCAAAATATTGCTGAAAGTTCATTCCCTAATTGCATTGGAGCAGTAGGTAATGTTAAATATGAATCTGCTGCTCCGGCATATGCATTATTACTTGCTAAACCTTCGCCAGCAAACCCAGGTGTTCCCACTTCAGTAGCTCTTGTAACGGTAATGAATTCGGTATAGTCAGTTTCGAAATCCATATATACAATTTCATTTGCGAAAAGTGGAATATATGGTGGCTCTTTTTCGAAATTTGCAATCTCAGTGGTGCTATTTCCATTAATATCCGTTGCTACTATTTTAAGTTCGTGTTGCCCCGTAGTTACATTATCAAAAGGTACCTCAGCTAAAACACGTCTGTAATCTAAGAAATTACCACTCATTGAAGTAATCTCGTTATTGTTTATCAAAACGGAAATATTATCCACTTCAATATCATCAGTAACTTCAAACTCGATATTTATAGCTACTACAGGGTCATTCACCTTAATTTTTGTGCCTTCAATTGGATATTTTAAGGTTACTTGAGGTGCTCCAGCATCTGGCCCTGGATCTACCTCTGTTATAGGATCTATACCATCATTACATGCAAAGACAAATAATAATACTAAGACCCCAAAAAATGTATATTTTAATGTTTTCATATTCTCTATTTTTTTAGTTAGAAGGTCCTTCTAAAATTGGAAATTGATCAACCTGAGATTGAGGATAAGGTAAATAGGCTTTATCTGGTGAAAATGTTCTACCATCATAGCTTAATTCGGTGTAGCGCTCTAGCCTTAACAAATCGTAATAACGTTTACCCCATTCCATACCTAATTCAGCAAACTTTTCATCAATTACATCATCTAATGTAACCGATGATAAGATTGGCATTTCTGCTCTTTCTCTTACTAAATTTACAGCTTGCGTTGCGGTTAATGAACCTCCTGAAGCGCCTTGTGTTAATGCTTCGGCATACATCAAAAGAATTTCAGCATAACGTATTACCATATAGTTTTTGTTACTTCCATAAGCAGTTCTACCTGGAATTAATTGATTTGATGGTAAATAATGTTTCCCACTTGCAAATAGTGCTCTGGCGTAATCATTTACTCTATCTCCGTCTCTTGTAGTATTTGATATCCAAGCTGGAAGCGTAGCATACGCAGGATCCATTTGAATTTCTGCAATACCTCTATCTGTAAATAATACGCTAGTTTCTAAACGTACCTCCTCACCTCTATCTAACATGAATTTTATGAATTTCATACTTGGTTCATAAAAGCCCCATCCTCCAGAAGCTCCTAAAACAGATGGCGTCCATCCTTGGGGCCCATAAGGCGCGTATAGATGACCTTCACGATCGCCTTCGCCTTGTCCGAAATCAGAATATTGTAGATCTAAGATACTTTCATTACTTAATTTTCCTGGAGTTTTAAATAATTCATAAAAATCAGAAAATAAGCTAAACTTTCCTGAACTGATAATCTGCCCAGTTGCATCTGCAACACCTTGATAATCTTTTAGTTCTTGACTCGCAAGTGCCTTAATAGCCAAAGCTGTATAAAGCGTTACTCCTCCAGGTAAATCGGTACGTTCATTAGGTCGCATGTCTGGCAGAAATGGTATCGCTTCGTCCATTTGCGCAATTAAATGCTGCATCACTTCATTTTTAGTTGGTACAGCTTCCACATCGAGTAGCTCAGCAGTATTAGAAGTTTGAGGAATAAATACATCTCCCCAAACTCTTGAAATATCAAAAAGCATAATTGCTCTTAATACTTTTGCTTCTGCAATGTATTGATCGCCTTCGGCTATACCATCGGCATCTGCAAACTCTTGATATCTTGCAATTTGCTCCATACCTGTGTGCGCAGAAATAACATCTACATACACATTCTCCCAAAGAGAATTATACATCCAATAATCTTTGTTGTAATTGAATAAATCGGTTTCTGTAAAATCTTGTTGGTCTCCTAAACCTCCAGAATTCACATCATCACCTCGCACCGAAATTAATAATGGTTGTTCCCAACCTCTTGATTGGAACGCTTCGTATACACCAACAATAGACAAAATCATGTCTTCTGTTTTGGTAAAATCTGTTCCACCAGCGAAGTTATTGTTTTCTTGTGGCGCATCTAGTCTATCTGCACAACCTACTACGGCAACTGCCAATAGTGTCA
Source organism: uncultured Flavobacteriaceae bacterium (assembly GCA_947502975.1). Taxonomy (GTDB): domain Bacteria; phylum Bacteroidota; class Bacteroidia; order Flavobacteriales; family Flavobacteriaceae; genus Jejuia. The sequence goes on along the minus strand of CANNBV010000001.1, from coordinate 904,618 downwards.
TTAAAGTTAAAGGCGCGTAAATGTTTTTAAATATTTTCTTCATAGCTATTAAAGTTTTACGTTAACGCCAACAGTATACACTGCAGGAATTGGATATGTTTGATTATCTACACCATTAGCTACTTCTGGATTAAATCCATTATAGTTAAATATGGTTAAAGGTCTTTCAGCTGTTACATACAATCTCACTTGCGGGATTGCAGGGTTACTGCGGCCACTGTTTACTGTGTAGCCTAATGTTATGTTTTGAATTCTGAAGTAATCTCCATCTTCAACATAGTAATCGTTTAAACGTTGGTTCCAACCTTTTCTAACAGCTGCTGCTGAAGGATACGAATTTGTAGAACCTTCACCACGCCATCTGTTTACTGCAAAATCACGATCCCAATTGGTATCACTAGTAAAGATGACTTCCATACGCTTACGGTTTAAAATTTTGTTGCCACCTTGACCAGTAGCTACTAGATTGAAATCCCAATTTTTATAATTGAAGCCTAGATTAAATCCGAAGGTATAACTTGGTAAGAACGATCCTAACACAACTCTATCATCGTCGTCAATAGTAGTTGGATCTCCACCATTTTCTTTGTATTTAAAATCTCCAGGTACCAAACCATTGGCTACTGCTACAGGATCGGCATCAATTTCTGCTTGATTTTGGTATACACCTTCTACTTCCCTACCATAAAATGCAAATAAAGACTCTCCTACAATAGATCTTTGTCTAAACTCAGCACTTCCAGCATCTAAAAATGGTTGCCCACTTAAATTTAAAACTTCATTCTTTAATGTCGCAAAATTGGCGCCCACATTAAAACTAAAATCTTGAGAAAGTTGCTTAGAATATCCAACAGCTATTTCAAAACCAGAGTTTCTGATTTCTCCTACGTTATCTCTTGTCGCCCCTGGAATTAATGGTCTTTCCACTGGTATAACGGCATCTTCGGTATCTCTAACATAGTAATCTGCTTCTATACTTAAATCGTTATTAAGCAAACGCGCAGTAATACCAATATTAGTTTCTTCTGTAACTTCCCATTTTAACGCAGTAAAATCACTACCAGTATTTAATCCGCTAAAACGCGTATCACCTAAAGCTGTTTCTACAACAGTAGAAGTTATTGATCCATTACTTGCTGGTACTTTATCATTACCTAGTAATCCCCAACTACCTCGTAGTTTTAAGAAATCAAAAATGCCATTATCTTGCATAAAAGATTCTTCTGAAATCACCCAGCCAGCTCCAATAACCGGAAAATACCCCCATTTTTCTTGATACTTATTTGTGCCATCCGCTCTAAACGTACCATACAATAAATAGCGATCATCATAATTGTATGAAATCCTAGTAAAATATGAAAGCCCATATTCTCTGGCTCCAGCATCGCCCACATCGTCTTGAACAATAGTCTGAGCCTGATCTAAATAATAAGCTTCTTCACCTGATAATGGGAAATTTAAACCACGTGCATTAATAGATTGAAAAGATTCATCCCTAAAAGACGCACCTAACAATACTGTAAAATTATGTTTATCAATACTGTTATTATAGGTTAGTGTATTATCCCAAATTTGATTTGAAATTGTAGCACTAGCTTTCCTTAAGGACGCATCTTCTCTTTGGAATTGATTCCCGATAAAAAATGGCAACCTTACATTTCTTTCCTCAATAGTTTGAAAATTATGATTATAAGCTGTTTTGAATTTAAGTCTTTGAGACAAGGTGAATTCTGCAAAAAAGTTTGCTAATACATTTCTAATCTTTAACCTATTCTCAGCTAAATCCATTGTTGGAAATGGGTTTTGACCTCCTCTATATCCTAAATCCTGGGCATTGGCATAGTTTCTAGGAAAAACATTAGGATCATCAGCTAAATTAGGATCAAAAACTGGCATAATAGGCACGGCATAATACGCTAATCGCCACGCTGAATTTTCAGGATCATATCTTGTAGCATTACTTATTACGGTATTGGCCCCTACTTTTAACCAATCGTTGGCCTTAAATTCAACTTTAGACCTTAAATTAAAGCGTTCATACTCATTCTTCATTTTCATTATTCCCTCTTGAGAGAAGTAGTTTGCACCAACGGAATAGCTTATATTATCTGCACCTCCAGTTACACCCAAACTATGATTTTGCATAAAACCAGGTCTTAAAATCTCATCATACCAATCTGTATTTACATTTGGCACATTAGGGTTAACACGACTTCTTCCATAACGCTGCATGGCATTTAAAATGAATTGTGCATCTGGCGCAGATCCAGACTCTTGTGCTAGCGTTGTAAACTGTTCTGCATTTGCTACTTTCAATATGTTTTGGGCTACTTGGTACCCAGAATAGCCGTCATAGGTTATTTCAGCTTTTTTATTATAAGCTCCAGATTTGGTTTCTATTAATACTACGCCGTTAGCAGCACGTACACCATAAATTGCAGCCGCTGACGCATCCTTTAACACAGAAACCGAGATTACATCAGCGGTATTAAGAAAGTCAATATTATCAAAGAACATACCATCTACCACATATAATGGTCCCGAAGCACCTGTATTATAAGAACCAATGCCACGCACTCTAATGGTTGGTCCTTGCCCTGGCGAACCATTACTTACTACCTGCATACCTGGCACTTTACCTTGAAGGGATTGCATTACCGAAGCAGTCGGAACCGCAGAGATTTCTTCTGCCTTAATTGTAGTAATTGCAGAAGTTAAATCTACTCGTCTTTGTGTCCCATAACCTACCACAACTACTTCATCTAGTGCAGCAATATCAGCCTCTAAGGTTACATTAATTTCTGTTTGGTTTTGAATAAGCACCGTAAAGGTTTTAAAACCAAGTGAGCTGAATTCTAAAGTTTCTCCTTCACTTACATTAATGGTATAATTACCATCAAAGTCTGTACTTACTCCTCTAGTTGTTCCTTGCACAATAACATTTACACCAGGAATAGGCATATCATCTTCAGCACCTACAACAGTACCTGAAACTGATTTTTCCTGAGCGAAAACATGCATTGTAAAGAGCAGGATTAACAATAAAGTAAATCTTGTTTTCATATAGTCTTATTTAAATTGTTAGTTTCTACTAAATTAAGGACTAGATAAAACCTTATCAAAAAAACAGATACACATAAAATACGTCATAAGTCAGAAAACTGAAAAAAGACTAATTGACGTATCATATAATGGTATAAAATCTAGAAAAATTAGTATTTAAAACAAAAAATGATGTAGTAATGACGTAGTCTATGTGATAAAAAATATTAAGATTTTAGGTCGATTATTTGAAATCTCTTAAGTAATCAGTCAAGGATTTATCATTTTCTAAATTTAACTTACGTTTTAATCGATATCTATGAGTTTCGAGACCTCTAATTGACACATTCATTAATGGCGCAATTTCTTTCGTTAATAAATTCATTTTGATGTAGGCGCAAATCTTTAAATCTTTATGTGTAAGTTTTGGATGTTTGCTTTTCAGTTGATTGAAAAACTCTTCATGTACCTGATTGAAGTTATATTCAAATATTTCCCATTCATCTTCATGTCCAATAGAATTATCTATTGTTCTTAACAAGCGTTTATATGCTAAAGAATTAGTAAACCCAGATTTGTTTTTTTCTAATTCATTTTTTATTTCAAGCATAGATTCATTTTTCTTAACTAATGCCATAGCAGTATTAGCAAGCTGCTTACTTTTAAGCTTAACCTCATTCTTAAGAGATTGATTCCTCAACTCAACAATTTTCTTATCGTTTTCAATCGCCTTTTCTTTTAATAAAACTTCTTGTTCCTTTACCAATTTATTATGTAGCAATCGTTGTTCTTTATTTATTTTTCTCTTATGTAGCCAATAAAATAAACCTAAAGCCAATAGTAGAACAGACAAGTAAAAAAAGACGTTTTTATACCATGGAGGTAAAATTTTCATAGTCATCACACTTTCATCAGACACCTCACCAGAAAAATTTGATGCTCTAAAATGAATCTTATAATCACCATTGCTTAATCCTGAAAGTTCAAGCTTTTCTTTGTCCATTTTATACCAATTAAGAATATCAGAAGATGCCATTGCATATTCAAAGAAATGGTTTCTTGATAAGGGAGATGAAACAGAAATGCTTACATTTTTATTGAAAGGAAATTCATAATTATTAACAGTATTCTTAGCAACTAATTCTTTGTCTAATTCAATCTGTTCTATTATTGGCTTTTGCAAAGTATCATTAGTACTTTCAATAGTTTTATCAATCAACATAAAACCATCATAGAGATTAAATGTGTAAACCGAATCATTTAATTTAGAAACACTTTCTGCATCAACAACTAATCGCTTTTGTAATAATACATTTGGAACATTTAATGTATTGTCCTGATCTTTTAAAGATATGAAGCTAATTCTATCTTTACCATTTTTAGTTACCATCATATCATTATCAGATTCTGATATAATATCGGTATCCTTACCAAAGGAATTATTTAAAATATCATGAGGTATTATGCTATCAAGTATAGCTTCATATTTCTGCCAGCCTTCATTTGTCTTAAAACAAATATCATTTTTAACTTTATGAACTTTTACATTAAAATCTGACCACAGTCCCTTATTTTTATAATTCTTAAAACTGAGAATACTATCATGATCCTTATTAAATTCTACTCTAAATAATCCTTTATAAGCATGCGCTACCCAAGCTGTATAAGCATTTTCAAATACTAAATACTTAGCAGGTATTGTCCTTTCTCCTAAATGTCTTGCACTCCAGTTGCCTCCATTGTAATCAAACCTAACTAATCCAGCATATGTACCTTGAATAAAGGTATTGTTTCTTTCTGGAATCTTACGTAAAACCCATCCTCCTGTATAATCTGATATTTTAGTCAATTGATTATCCTCAACTAAAAATGTGCCACTATTATGTCCGCATATAAGTTGCTGATTAATGCTATTTAAATCCCAAACTTGCCCCTGAGACCCTTCAACAAAAGAGAGTTTATCATCATTATTATTTAAATAAAATAAGCCTGTATTTGTACCGAGATATAATTTGCCATCAAAATGTATAACATCGTACACTGCTCCTAATTTTCCAGAATTATCATTATAAAGCACTCTGTTTTTATCTAAATCTAGTTTAGCTACACCATTGTCTAAACCCAGCCATAAATCAGTGTAGTTACCCACCTGATGGCTTAATACTGTATTATTGAGTAATCCATTTGCCTTATTAACTATATATTTAATATTTCCATTATTATCTGTGATGTAAGCCCCATTTTTTATAGTACCGAATACCATATCTCCGTTTCCTAAAATTTCGAAACTATTAAGCTGTTGTTCTTTAATATCATGATTAATATCTGCTATCCAAGGCAACAACTCTTTACTCATCTTATCATACAAAAAACAACCATTTAGAGCCGTAGTAATCAGCAATTTATTATTATAATTGGCTACCGCTATAACTTTAGTATTATACAGTTGTGGATGATTAATACGAGGTTGAAGTGTATCCTCTTTCAAAATAAAAATCCCATGTCTTACCGTTGCAACATAAACTTCATCATCAACAATACTACAAGACAAAATGGTAGATTCTGGTCGTATTTGAGTTACCTCTCCCTGTCTATAACTGTAAAGATTAGAAAACGACCTAAAAAGTATTGCATCTTTATATTGAAAAATTTGCCAGAACTCTTCCGCTAATGACTCTTGTCGCTCTTTAAAACTACTTAGAGACGTATATATTAATTTTCCTTTTGAATTCTTTTCCCAATACCCAAATTCTTCATAAGAACCTGTATAAATAAGTCCATTATGTGCCAATACCGATCTAATAATTGTTTTATTAGGTAATTGATAAAAATCCCATTTTACACCATCAAATTCTCCTAAGCCCTTATCATTTGCCACATATAACTTACCATTGTCGGCTAATGAAATTCCCCAATTTTTATTACCTGCTCCAAATTCTGTAAGTGCATAATTTTGAAAAAACGGAGTGTACTGTGCATAAGCATTAATACTGATGACAAAACAAAAGAAACACAAAAAAATTCTTCCAATACTTTTGGGCATTATTATAAAGTTTTGCTTGAAAATAATAAAAACTACACTAAATTGAAATATAGCCAATAGTTTTGAAAAGACATAAAAAAAGCTCCTTTATAAAAAGAAGCTCTTGTTTTGTGCGGGCGGGGAGACTCGAACTCCCACACCTCGCGGCACTAGATCCTAAGTCTAGCGTGTCTACCAATTCCACCACGCCCGCTAAAGGACTGCAAATATAATCAAGATTTTTAAATTGCAAACTCATAACCTTAAAAAGTATTCTTTTTTATACTTTTGAATATCATCATAAACTTTTCTCATGAACAATATTCAATCTTATATTGAAGCTCATAAAGATAGATTTTTAAAAGAGCTTATTGAATTACTAAAAATACCATCAATAAGTGCCGATTCAGCTTATAAAAACGATGTTTTAAAAACTGCTGAGGCTATAAAGACTAGCTTAGAAGAAGCAGGTTGTGACTCAGTCGAAATTTGTAAAACTGATGGTTATCCGATTGTTTATGGAGAAAAAATAATTGACAAGAACCTTCCAACTGTTTTAGTATATGGACACTACGATGTACAACCGCCAGACCCAATAGATCTTTGGAATTCTGCGCCATTTGAACCTGTAATCGAAAAAACCGACTTACACCCAGAAGGCGCCATTTTCGCTAGAGGCGCTTGCGATGATAAAGGACAAATGTATATGCATGTAAAAGCTATGGAGTTTATGACGTCCACAAATCAGTTACCATGTAATGTAAAATTTATGATTGAAGGCGAGGAAGAAGTTGGCAGCAAAAATCTATCAACCTTCGTAAAAAATAATCATGATAAACTCAAAAATGATGTCATTCTAATTTCAGATACTGGGATGATTGCAAAAGATGTTCCATCTATCACAACTGGGCTTCGCGGATTAAGCTATGTAGAAGTTGAAGTTACAGGACCAAACAGAGATTTACACTCTGGATTATATGGTGGAGCCGTAGCAAACCCTATCAATATTTTATCAAAAATGATTGCATCCCTACACGATGACAATAATCATATAACTATTCCTGGGTTTTATGATAGCGTAGAAGAACTATCTAAAGAAGAACGGGAGGAAATGGCAAAAGCACCTTTTAGTTTAGAAAACTATAAAAAAGCATTAGATATTGATGCTGTTTATGGAGAAGCCGGTTATACTACTAACGAACGTAATTCAATTCGCCCAACACTTGATGTTAATGGCATTTGGGGTGGCTATATTGGTGAAGGCGCAAAAACCGTAATTGCTAGTAAAGCCTATGCCAAAATATCCATGCGTTTAGTGCCTCATCAAGATTGGGAAGACATTACTCAACTCTTCAAAACACATTTTGAAAGCATTGCCCCTAAAGGCGTGAAAGTGAAAGTCACCCCACACCATGGTGGCCAGGGTTATGTTACTCCAATTGATAATATAGGCTACCAAGCCGCAAGTAAAGCCTACCAAACTACTTTTGGCAAAACCCCTATTCCTCAGCGTGGCGGTGGCAGTATCCCCATCGTGGCACTTTTTGAGCAGGAGTTAAAAAGTAAAACTATTTTAATGGGCTTTGGTCTAGATAGTGATGCTATCCATTCACCAAACGAACATTTCGGTATTTGGAATTACCTAAAAGGCATAGAAACGATTCCACATTTTTATAAATACTTTACCGAACTTACAAAACAATAATTAGGGCGTTACCCACAAAGGGTTGGGCTTTACTCATAATTATTATTTAAAATATATGAAATCGTGAATATAAATGTTTCACTAGTCGTTCCTCCTACGTTGAGAGTTCCAACATAAAACCTATGCTGAGCGCGCAGTAAAAGCATTCAATCCCTAACGCTGTCTAGGCTACTCATGAAAAACCAACACATAAAAAACATATTAGAACTAAGTTTTGCTACTTTCTTAATTAGTTCTGCAGGAGTTCTAGGGAAATATATAGATATGCCCACAGCTGTAATCATATGGTGGCGTGCAGTACTTGCTCTTATATTTTTGTTTTTTTTCTGTAAAATTCAAAATATAAGTTTAAAACTTAAATCTTCAAAAGACAAAACAACCATATTAGTTAGCGCCATCCTTTTAGGTGTGCATTGGATTACTTATTTCTATTCTATTAAAATATCAAATGTTTCAATTGGTATGTTATCTTTATACACCTTCCCAGCAATAACATCAATTTTAGAACCTATAATCAATAAAACAAAATTTAATAAAATTCACATTATACTTGCCATAATAGTCGTTATTGGTATTTACATATTAGCTCCAGAATTCAATATTGAAAATTCAGATTTTAAAGGTATACTTTGGGGCCTAGTTTCTGCCGTTGCTTTTTCAATTCGTAATATTATTTTAAAGAAGGGAGCTACAGGCTACAATGGCGTTGCTGTAATGCTATATCAACTTTTAGTTGTTACCATTTTATTAATCCCTGTAATATTTCTTTTTGACACTTCAAATATTAAAACACAATATCCATACATTATTATACTTGCCCTTTTCGCAACAGCAATTGGCCACTCTCTATTTATCAAAAGTTTAAAACATTTTACTGCAAGCAGCGCAAGCATTATACTAAGCACTCAACCAATTTTTGGTATCATTCTAGCTTTTATTTTCTTAAACGAAATTCCATTACCCAATACGTATATTGGCGGTACTTTAATTATTTCAACTGTTATTATAGAGAGTATTAGGTCTAGAAAATAAGTCTATATTCACAATTGTGGCCTTTTGGCTCTAGTACCATATAAAATTTTAAACTATCTTTAGCTTTCCATTGCTAACATAAGTTCATAAATTGCTAGGTAATTTTCTCAATGCAACCCAACGAAAAAATAGAACAATTGTATTTTCAAGACCTAAAAAAAGGTAACGAAAAAGCATTTGAATATTTTTTCAACAAATATTATGGTCACGTTTTAGGATTCTGTATTCAATTTATCGGTAATACACAAGAGGCTAAAGGTGTTACACAAGAAGCGTTTTTAAACTTATGGTTAAACAGAGCAAGCATTGAGAAACCTAACGGCATAAAATCCTTTCTTTACACTTTTTCTAAATCTAAATGCTTAAATGCGCTAAGACATAAGAAAGTAAAACAAAATTACCAAAGCACTGTCCTTAATGAAAAAGAACGTCAATTAAATATAGAAATATTACATGCTATGAATTTTGATGCATTAGTTCTAACAGAATTAGAACAACTCATTCAAAACTCCATTGAAAATTTACCACATAAAACAAAGTTGGTTTTTAGAAAAAAACGGATTGAAAACAAAAAGAATAGAGAAATCGCTGAAGAATTAAATATTACTCTAAAAACAGTCGAAGCACATTTCACAAAAGCTTTGAAAATTTTGCGATTTAACCTAGCTGACCATCTCCCTTTTTTTATTTTACTAAATATTCTACTTCAATAATTTTGAATTGATTTTCATTATTACCAATATTATTTTTTAATTATTATTTTTATTTAGTCTAAATAAGTATTTTTGACACAACTTAGGGTTATAAACACTTAAGGTGTACATCTAATGTATCAGGCACCCTATGTTTAGTTACAAAGACTAATAATTATACAAACAATGACAGAGTTAATTACAAAATATTTACAAGGTGAAGCTTCAGAAAAGGAGATAACTGAAATATTTGCATGGATAGATACTTCCGACAGTAATAAAAAAAAGTTTATAGCCTTAAAAAAGGCTTACGCTATTACCCCAGTTTCACAAAAACCTGATGCTAAAGAACTAAAATCTTTGATATCATCATTACCAAGAAAAAAACGAACTAAACCTAATACACTTTTAAAATATGCTGCTGTAGCTATCATTAGTATTTCGCTTGGTGCTTTATTGTGGCCTTCAAAGAGCAATGATGATATTATTTTAAACCACGTAGTATTAGAAACAAGCGATACCAATCAAAAATTTGAACTCAATGATTTTAGTACACCTTTAATAAGTACTAATGGCCAGGTTATTGCTGAACAACGCGAAAATCTAATAGTATACAATAACACATCATCATCTGAAACAGAACCTGTATTTCATACGCTAAATATTCCTTATGGAAAAACGTATAAGATAATACTTTCAGATGGTAGTATTGTACATTTGAATGCTGGATCAACGTTAAAATATCCCACACAGTTTAGTTCAAATTCCAATAGAACAGTATTTTTAACTGGTGAAGCCTTCTTTGAAGTTACAACCGATAAATCTCACCCTTTTATAGTAAATACAGGCAATACAAACGTAACTGTTTTAGGAACTAAATTTAATATAAATGCTTATCCAGAAAACAACAATTTAGCATGTGTTTTGGTTGAAGGTTCTGTACAATTATCTAATAAAAATACATCAAAAACCAAACTATTAAAACCAAATGAAAAAGCATCCTGGAATATAGCCTCAACAGATTTTAAAATTTCAAAAGTAAAAAGCACTAACCTTTATATCTCCTGGATTGATGGTAAATTAGATTTTGAATCTGCCCAATTTAGCGACATATCTAAAAAATTAGAGCGTGCCTACAATATTAAAATTGATAATACGAATACAGAATTACAAATTCAAGAATTTACAGGAAGCATAGATATAAAAAATACTACTATTCAAAGTATTCTGGATTTGTTAAAAATGGATACACCTTTTGAATATACTATTAATAACAATGTTGTAAAAATCGGCAAATGACCTTTAATATAAAATCATATTTTAAAAGACTTTTTATTACTCTTATCGTTCTATCTTTTGGTATGAAAGGCTTTGCGCAAAATACGGGCATTACCTTAAATATAAAAAAACAACCTTTAGCCTCTGTTTTAAAGTTAATAGAACAACAGACCTCGTATAATATCATATATAATACTAATAAGATTAAAACCGATAGTCCTGTCACCATTTCAGTAACTAACAGCACTTTAGATAATACACTAAAACAATTATTAAAAAATACGAGTATTACTTATGCCGTAAAGGATAAACAGGTATTATTAATAGAGAAAAAAGCATCTTTAAATAACGCTTCTCCACAACAAAATGAGCGATTAATAAAAGGAAAGGTATATAGCGCTTCAGATAACTTCCCTTTGGCTGGTGCTACTATAATCATACAAGGCTCTAGAAAAGGAGCCATTACAAATTTTGAAGGCGAATTTAAATACCTTGTGAAAGGTCAAAATATTGATAAAATTGTTTTGGAAGTTTCCTATTTGGGCATGGAAACTTCCACTCAAGTAATTGGAAACAAGTCAGAGTTTATATTTTACTTAAATGAATCTACAGATCAGTTGGACGAAGTTATTATTACGTCTTCGTACGGTACAAAGAAATTAAAACAAGAAGTGGTAGGAAGTATTGCCACTGTAGACCCAAAGAATATAGCAATAGAACAACCCGCTGTGACTTTTGATGAGCTATTAGAAGGTCAAATTGCAGGAGTCTTTATTGAGGTAAATCCACAATTAGGAGAACCTGTAGGTATAAATATTAGAGGTCAAGGATCTCTAACACGTTTAAGCAATAATATTGTTGGTACTTCAACACAACCATTAATAATTGTTGATGGAATTATACTCTCGGAAGAAACTGGTCTTGATGGAAATAACTTCTTTGATGTTGGAGAAGGCAATCTTTCAGAAAATATTTTGAACCCTCTAGCTCGCGTTGGTGTAGAAGATATCGAAAGTTTTAATGTTTTAAAAGATGCTGCTGCAGTAGGTCTTTATGGTGCCGATGCAGCAAATGGTGTAATAATAATAACTACTAAATCTGGAAAGAAAGGAAAAACACGTTTTAATGCCACAATACAATCTGGTGTATCTACTGCTTTTAACGGTTTAAAATTTTTAAGTGGAGAACAATATCAAACTGTACTAAACGAATATAACCGAAATAATGGTGATTTAAATAATATACAACCATGGAATGGTGTAAATACAGATTGGCAAAGTTTACTCAATAAAACAGGAAGGTTTAATCGATATAATTTTGGGGTTTCGGGAGGATCAGAACATTGGGGGTTTAGAGCTAATGTTGGATATCAAATTAATGATGAGGCACAAATCGAAAATACTTATAAAAAAATAAACACCTCTTTGTCAGCCGACTATAGAAGTGATAAAATTAATATAGGGATTCGTGTTTCGCCCTCTTTGGCGATAAAAAATGATCCCAATAAGTTATATGCATTTGCTTTACCGCCTACAATTCCTGCATTTGACGAAAATGGAGATTATACTCCTTTCCAAACTTTTGGTAATCCGCTTGCCGTAGCTAAGCAAAATCTTTCTGAATCTAAAACTTTTGCAGTTTTGGGAAGTATAAAATTAGATTATTACATTTTTAATAACCTAAAATTCTCTACGCTTTTTGGTATGGATTTTTCTAACAAAGATGAAGATAAATTCTTCTCTGGCTTAAATGGTTCAGGCCAATTTAATGATGGTACTATTGGGCGAAGGTTTTTGAGAGATAGGGATACTAAACGTTGGAACTGGAACGCTTCATTATTCTATGAAAATAAATTTAATGAAGTTCATGCCTTTGATGCATTAGTAGCAATTGAAACTAGGCAAGAAATAGTTGATTTTGGTTACGCAAGAGGAAATGGTTTTAGTAATTTTACTGAACCTCAGCCTATCGAAATTGCAGAAAAACAAGATTATCAAAGAGACAGCTCAGAAAATGCAGGTCGATCAGTTTTTTCTCAATTAAATTATAATTACAAACAAAAGTATTTTTTCTTAGCTAATTTTAGAATTGACCAAAGTTCTGCATTTGGTTCAGATAATAATACTGCTCTTAATGGAGGACTCGGGGCAAGTTGGAATATTAGTAACGAAGATTTCCTTAGCAATAGTAATCTAGTGGATTTCTTAAGGTTACGAATTAGTTATGGCACTACTGGTAACTCTAGAATAGGTTCTTATCGTGCATTAGGCTTATATACCATACTTGATAATGGATATAATGGACAAGTTTATGGCAATTTAACCTCTGCACCAAACCCTAATTTAGGATGGGAAACTAATAAAAAGTTTAATGTTGGAATAGATTTTAACTTCCTGGATAGATTTTCAATAACTACCGATTTTTTTAGAGATAATATTATTGACCAAATTGTTAGCAGAAATGTAATTTTAGAAACTGGTTTTAATTCTGCTGAAATTAATGGAGCTGAAATGTATAATCAGGGTATTGAGTTTTCAATTAATGCCAATTGGCTTAAAAATGAAGATTTTTCATGGAACTCTAGCTTTAATATAACAAAGATTCAAAACAAGGTGACCAGCCTAACTGGCTTAGGTTCAGACTTTTCAGCAGCAGAAAATGCACGATCACAAACTATAGGTTTTCCAACATCTGCTTTTTGGGGTTATAATTTTATTGGTATAGACCCTGCCACAGGACGAGAACTGTTTGATATAGGTGGAGAAATATACGACGCCGCAACAGTAGCCTCAGAATTTGATGCTTCCTACTGGACTCCGATTGGTGATTCTCAACCTGAGTTTTTTGGAGGCATGAGAAATACTTTTAAATACAAAAATTTTAATTTAAATATTATCATGTCTTACTCCTACGGCGCAGACATACTTGTAGATCGTACTATTTTTGATAATTACCGTGTAATGACTAATAGAAACATTAATGCAAATATTATTGACGATGCATGGTTTAACCAAGGAGACAATGCCATATACCCTATTATTTCTAATAGTAATAGAATCATATCTAACAGTACAAAGTACCTATTTGATTCATCACATATAAAGCTTAAATCGGTAAGCTTAAGTTATTCACTTCCAGTTCAAAAATATAGATTACCTCTAAAATCGTTGTCATTTAATTTAAATGGAGCAAATCTACACTACTGGTTTAAAAATAAGAGCCCTAATGGTAAAAACGGCATAGCTGAATTTAGAAATACATATCCTGAAATGCGAACTTTTACAATAGGAGTTAATACCACATTTTAAACAATGAAAAAAATATTTAAATACCTGCTCTTTAGTAATATTTTAGTAATGTCGTGCAGTGATTTTCTGGTAGTAGAACCTGATCAACAGATATCTATAAACGAGCAAATGTCATCAAAAGAAGGCGTTTTAGAGGCTCTTAATGGAATTTACAGAGATGTTGAAGCTCTTCTTTCTGCAAGAGAATCAATCTATTCAGACTTACAGGGAGGTAACTTAACAATTACACCTGGAACAAACGATAAAATTATAGAAACACCAGAAGTTGTAGAAAATAGCTATAATTTTTCTGATACACCTCAAGAATCAGACTACTCAAACTATTACCAAACTTTTTATGAAATTATCAATCAAGCTAACGTTATTTTATCTTTTAAAGATAATTTTACATTCTTAACTACTGAAGAAAGTAATAGACTCCAAGCAGAGCTGCTAACTATCAGGGCATTTTCGCATTACCATATATCACTTTACTATGCACAACAATATGGCTTTACCGATGATGCTTCCCATGTAGGAGTAGTTTATGTAACCAAACCTTTAATTGCTGGAATAGACTTCCCTGCTAGGGAGTCAATGCTAAACACATATAATTCGATTAAAACAGATTTAGACTTAGCATTATCTCTTTTCTCAAGTGTAGAATTATTGACTGGGCCTTCATACTCCCTATTTAATAGTATCAATACAAAAGCTCTTTATGCTAGAATTGCACTACAAATGAATGATTGGGAGTTAGCTTTTCAATATTCTGACGAAGTCCTCAAAACTTCAGGAATATCACTCACTCCCAAAGACAACTATATTTCTGAATGGGAGAAAAATGTTGAGCCCATTAGTGAGATAATCCTAGAGTTTACTGCGCCTAGAAATTCTGATGGTAATGTATCTTCTAGTATTTCTAGTCATTTTATTTATAATTCTAATCTAAATTATGCAGATTATGTGGCTTCAGGTGATCTGCTAAACCTCTACGAAACTAACGATATAAGAACTAATATGTTTTTGGAGATAAGCCTCCCAACTATTGAAAATAATCTTGAAATAGAGCAAACTTATTACTTTACTAAAAAGTTTCAAGGCGACGCTGGAACCACATATATGCGCCTTTCAGAATTATATTTAATTCGAGCTGAAGCTAATGCTAGACAAAACAGAACTAATGATGCTTTAATTGATTTGAACATTATAAGAGCAAGGGCTAATCTTGATCTACTAAATTCATCATCTAGTATACTTGAGGAAATCTTCATAGAACGTCGCAGAGAACTGGCTTTTGAAGGGCACTTATTATTTGATTTAGCTCGTTTTAAAAAGGATATTAATAGAACTTTAGGGTGTATTGCAAACACCTGTAATTTAAATTACCCTTCTAATTTCTTTATACTCCCTATCCCAGAAGTCACAATAAATTTAAATGAAAACTTACAGCAGAATGAAGGCTATTAGACTCATATTAATCTTTAATTTACTGTTTATAATCTCATGCAGTAAAACCAATGAAGACACAAAACTATTTGCTGATAATGGAAACCCATTTATACGTTTTTATCTATTAGTAAACCCTAATAACGAAGTTATAGAATTCCCAGAAATTAGTGGAGGAATAACCGCCTCTTCATTTTATGATAAACAAGACGTTAAAGTATTAAAAATCCCTGTTGTGCTTTCTGCCGCGAATTTAAATGAACCAGTTACTGCAAGTTTTGAAACTAGTATTACTGGAACTATCGATCTGGATATTTCACCAACTGAAACGGTAAGCTTTAATCCAAATAAATTAGTAGACACCATATTTGTTAAAGCTAATAATCGCTGGGATCAAAATACTATTCAAGAGCTAAAACTTAAATTAACCTCTATTAGTAATTCTGATATTGCCATTGGTATCCAAAATACATCAGAGTCTAATGATGAATTAACTATTTCCTTTTCAGAACCTATTTTACAATATACGTTTGAATCAAATAGACTGGAAATCACTGGAGAAACTAATGAGGATATTTTCTTTAAAGTAAATTTCCCTCTAGGGTATTTTGAAAATGAAATTGATGAAAGCTTGATATTTAGTTTTCTTAATGGATTTGATTACACCTTATCAAAATTAAATCAAGATGACACCAGTATCACTTATAAGATTTCACTAAATGAGTCTATAAATAATGATGATGTATTTTATCAGACTATTATAAATCTAGAGGATACAGATAATTACACAGCTACTGGCAATAAAATTTTACAAATTGTAAAACCCATAAAAACCGATAGAAACATAGCTGTAAATACGGCTTCTAATTTTTATAATTTATCTGATATATTTTACAGGTTGTATGGTGAAATGTGGAATGATTTTAATCAAGATAATGTCTGTGAATGGGGATTCTTTTTTGCTTTTGCGAAACCCGTCGTTGTTGATGCTTCAAACCCAAATGCTATACTTTTCGATGATATGGGAACAGCAGATACAAGTGACGATATTTACCACCATGCATTTCAAGTTGGCTTTAGAAGTAATAGAGCAGATTTAACTACAAATTCGTTCAACCTTAAACGCTATTTTAATAATGAAACGAATTCATTTGCTGAATCACCAGGATTTGATGTTATGCCGGCAATAGAATTTTTTCCTGAAAATGGTACAAGTACAACAAATGGTACTATGCTCATAATACCACAATTTTTAACTATTGCAGGCAGAAATGGTAACAGCTACAACTTTGGTCTATCAGGAGCAGGAACTTACATGGAAATTAGCCCAGGTATTTTTGAGTTAAAATTTGAATTAAAACTTACAAATGACGAGATATTTGGTGGCACACTAACATCACAATATCTAATGTATAATACCAGAGATTACCCCGAGCCAGCTGATATTAATGCACCCTGTATAATTGATTATGATTTATAAGCTTATGTATCACAAAATAAGAATATTAATTATTGTATTTACAATATGCTTCTCATGTAAAAAAGAGAATAACAGTGAAGACTATCTTGATATTTCAGCTCTAAAAGCTAGATACTCCAGTGGCGATTATGCGCAATGGCCAGAACCTGAATTGGATAGTTTAGTTAACGAGGAAAAGTTTCAAGATATTGGTATTCTTCCAAAAGTAACATTCCCTGAAAACAACGTATTCTCTAAAGAAAAAGCGAAACTAGGTAAAACCCTGTTTTTTGACCCCAGATTATCAGTTAGCGGACAAATAGCATGTGCTTCTTGTCATAATCCTGAATTGGCTTGGACAGATAATTCTACTCGTTCCTTCGGTCATGATCGACAAACTGGAGGCAGAAATTCTATGACTATTTTAAATTCTGCCTTTGCGCATAACCTATTCTGGGATGGTCGCGCAGAAAGTCTTGAAGATCAAGCTAGGTTTCCTATTGGAGATCCACTTGAAATGAATGAACAACTTAATATTGCTGTTGATAAAATAGCTGATATTGAAGGGTACAAGCCCTTGTTTAAAGCTGCATTTGGTAACGATTCTATTTCATTATCTCGCATTCAAAAGGCAATAGCCACATTTGAACGTACTGTGAATAGCTATAAAACACCGTTTGACAAATTCGTAGCTGGTGATTCTACAAAACTTACAGATCAAGAAGTACTTGGATTACATTTGTTTAGGACTAAAGCCAGATGCATTAACTGTCATAACACACCTTATTTTAGTGACAACCTATTTCATAACGACGGGCAGACATTATTTGGAACAAAAGATGAAGATTTCGGCAGATATAATGTTACCAAAAACATGGATGATATTGGTAAATTTAGAACACCAACATTACGAGAAGTTTCTAGAACAGGACCTTGGATGCATCATGGCCACTTCCCTAGTTTATTAGACATTGTAGAATTTTACAACTTAGGTAATCCAGCACCTATTCAAAAAAAATATTTAGGTGTTGGAAGAGATACATTAATACCAACAACCTCTCCTATGTTGAAAAGACTTAACCTTGAAAAACCAGAAATTGAGGCGCTTATCGCATTTATGGAAACTCTAAGTTCTAATAAAGGCAGAACTTTAATACCAGAATTACCAAAATAATTATTTATTAACTTTTTAAAACTAAAAATTATGAAAAAACTACTACTCACATTTTTAACATTTGCAATGGTTATTGCTTCCTATGCACAAGTTACTATAGTAAAAGAAATTAATGATAGTGGAACATCATCATCAAGTCCAAATAACTTATTTATTTACAATGGGAAAATTTATTTTGGCGCAGATGACTCAAATGGTTCAAATTCACCAGGTGCTGCAGATTTAGGAAGAGAATTATGGGTTACAGATGGAACTGAAGGAGGAACTTTATTCGTTAAAGACTTGAGAACAGGAAGCTCTGGTTCTTCGCCTGGTAACTTTTTTGAATTATCTGGTACTATGTATTTTTCAGCAAATTCAGGTTCTGGAAATGTATTATTTTCTTCGGATGGAACTGAAAGTGGCACCAATACTACAGGAGGCGCCTTCATTTTTAATCCTATAGATGTCAGCGGCTTAATTTATTATATCAATACTGTAGATAGTAATGCGCTTTATACATTTGACGGTGCTACTCAAAGTAAAGTAGCAAATGTTGGCACTGAAGATGTTCAATTTGCTGGTGGCGAATTTATTTTTTTTAATAATAAAATATTAGGTTATGGCTTTACAGCTACTGATGATCCAACTATTGGTAGAGAGCTATATGAATATGATCCTGCAACTGACACTTACGCCTTGGTTAGTGATATAACAGGAGATGATGGAAATTCAGGTATTAGTAATTTTACAATAGTTGGTAGTGAATTATTTTTTGAAGCAACAGGACAACTTTGGAAAACAGATGGTACAGATAGTGGCACTATAGCCATTGCCGCAGCTTCAAGTGCAACAGGAGTGGCTAATTTATTTACTTGGAATGGCGACGTTTATTTTGAAGGTGACACTGGCAGTGGTGATCAATTATGGAAATATAACCCTACTGGAGATACTTTAACCAACTTAAGTAATCTAACGGGTACCAATACCAATCATGACCCCTCAGATTATATCGTATATGATGGATTTATTTACTACAGAGGCGAAGACACTAACGACACCGATGGGCACCTATTTAGAACTAATGGTACAACTATTGAACAATTAGATTCAACTATAAAAGATGTTGACGATTTAGCAGTGTTAAATGGAGTAATTTATTTTGAAGGAGATAACGGAACCACTGGAAACGAATTGTATAGCCTAGACCCAACTACATTATCATCAAGTGATAGCCAAGCTGATATAGTAAAAGTATACCCTAATCCTGCAAATGATTATTTAATGGTATCTAAAGCTTTACTAAATGCCAATTATGATATTTATGATATTACAGGTAAAACTGTACAAAAAGGTATTATTCTGAACGAAAGAATACAACTTAATCTAAACAGTGGTATATATCTATTTAAAGCTAAAACAGATTTAAGTAGTATTACAAGAAAAATTATTATTGAGTAATCACAATTATAAATAAAAAAAGCTCCTATTGTAGGAGCTTTTTTTATTTATAATGTAACAAATCAACCACTTTAACGTTCAAATAGTCAACCTGTGCTGAGCAGAGTTGAAGTATCAATCAAAAACTATCAGTAATGTTAAAGCGTTTTTTTATTATCTGCTCAGGTGCAGATACCAATATTTTAGAACAGTGTTCTTCCGGTGAGCAAAATAAATATGCAGGCATAGGCGCAACAGTATTCTTTACAGCCGTAATGGCTTTTATTGCTGCAGGGTATGCACTTTATACCGTTTTCGACAATCTCTTTTCTGCTATCTTTTTCGGATTTATTTGGGGGTTACTCATTTTTAATTTAGATCGTTACATTGTATCTACCATAAAAAAAACTGGTAGCGCTCTTGATGAATTTATTCAAGCATCTCCTAGAATAATTCTTGCAATAATTATTGCCATAGTAATTGCTAAACCGTTAGAATTAAAAATCTTCGAAAAGGAAATTAATCAAGTGCTTTTAGAAGAAAAAAATGCAATGACTTTAGCGAATAAAACGCAATTAGCAGAACAATTTACGCCAGAGATAGCAACGTTAAACTCTCAAATTAATGCACTACAAGACGAAATTAATGCTAAAGAAATTGAAGTAAATAGTTTATATGATGTATATATTTCTGAAGCTGAAGGAACAACTGGCACAAAGCTTTTAGGAAAAGGCCCAGTTTATAAGGAAAAAAGAGAAAAGCATGATGCAGCTTTAGCGGATTTACAAAACCTAAAAAAAGAAAACAAATCCAAAATATTAGCTGCTGAAACTAAAATTGCCGAATTGAAAGGCGACTATAATACCCAGGTGCTAAACACACAACCTATAATCAATAATTTTGATGGATTAATGGCAAGAATAAATGCATTGAGCAAACTACCTTGGTTACCTTCTTTCTTTATATTCTTACTGTTTTTAGCTATAGAAACAGCTCCGATATTTGCCAAATTACTTTCTCCAAAAGGTATCTACGATTTTAAATTTGAAGATGAAGAAGATACTATTAAAAACTTAATGCTTCAAAACAAACACCAAAGAGCGGCTCTACTTCATACAGAAAACACACTTAATGATAGTGTTTATTCTGATATTGAAAGTGATGAGGAATTATATACTTATAAAAGCAAGAAGGCTCGCGAGTTGTTACAATTGCAAGCCGATGCCTTTTATAACAAACAGAAATCTGTCCTATAGTTAGGCCACTACTTCTTGTTTCGTTTGAAAATGATCGTATAATTCTTTACATCCTAGACCTACTATAAACAATTGTTTATGGTTTTCTAAAGATTTTACATGTAAATCAGCTAAGGCATTTACCCCAAAGCGATCTACACTTTTTAAGTCGTCTATGCTAATAGTTAGCTGATCAAATTTATTAAGCGTATTTTGAAGTTTTTCTTGGAAGATCTCAACATTATTTTTATTGATTTCTCCTCTTAACTTCACAAAATTATTACAAGAAATTATTTCTAAATCCATATCATATTGTGTATTTTATCGATAAATTTGGGTTTTAATCGAATATTTTCGCCGTGAATATAGTAAAAAAAACAAAAATTCCTACGGTATTTACTTAAAAAACACCTTAATATTATAAAACTATCTCAGAATCTGAGGTTTTATTACTAAAATTAGGCTGCTTCTTGGGTTTTAAAATGATCGTAAAGTTCTTTACACCCTAAACCAACAATTGAAAGTTTAATATTATGCTGTAAAGACTTCTCGTGTAAATCTGCTAAAGCATTAACACCATGTTTGTCTACACTTTCTAATCCTTCTACACTAATGGTAAGTGCATTAAATTTTTCAAAAGCTTCTTGGAATTCTGATTGAAATACATCAACATTAGATTTGTTAAGTATTCCTTTTAATTTGAAGAAGTTATTACAACTCGTAATTCTTAAATCCATAATACATAAAATTTTAATTCAACAATAAATTTGGGCTATTAATCGTCTGATTGTGATGTAAATATAGAGCAGAAAATCAAAATCTCCTCTAGTTTTCGACCAATTGAGGTTTCTTTTAGTTGAAAGCAAATTTGATGTCAATTTCATCGATGAGAAACACTTTTGGCATGATTTTTTGTTTACATTTACCTATAATTACTATTGAATACCTACAATTATGAGAAAATTGATTACACTTTTATGTTTCTTGGCTTTTAGTTTTACTAATGCACAAGTAAATAAAGATGCAGACATAAAGGCTATTAATAAAGTATTAAAAAAACAAAGGATTGCTTGGTCTAATAATGATATTGAAGGTTATATGGAAGGGTATTGGAAAAGTGATTCTCTTGCGTTTTATGGCAATAAAGGTGTGACCTATGGTTGGGAAAATACACTGGACCATTATTTAACCTATTACCCTACCGCTGCTTACACTGGTAAATTAAGCTTTAAAATAAACGCAGTAACCAATATTGCACCAGATGCGTATTATGTATTGGGTGAGTTTCATATAAAACGTGAAGTTGGTAATGCCGATGGACTTTTTATGCTAGTCTTTAAAAAGATAGATGGCCAATGGAAGATTATTGCGGATACTTCGGTTTAACTAATAGTTATATATATTTAGTCGATGTACAAACTTTTAACCTACATATTAATATTTCTGACTTTTAGCTGCGTTAAGAAAAAGAAAGAATCTAAATCTGAAAAAATACAGATTGAGCAAAAAGAAAAAATTTCAATATATACTGATTCAACTGAATTAGATGCAGAAATCAAAAAATCTGATTCTATATTTATTGACTTAAATAATTTCAAATACTCAGATCTTAATGAATTTGATTTAAGAGGTTGGTATTATGGAAAAATCGTAGATAGTCTTAAGTCCTTTTCATCAAAGGAAAAGTTAATTGAATATTTTCAAGATGAAAGACTCAAAGGTGAAAATATTTACCCTGTAAACTATCAATACTTTTCACTCCAAAAAAATGACAAGTCTGAAAAAATAATAACGATTATAGAAGGAGATGAAAGTTGTTGTCACGATTTACATTATTTAATATATAACTCTGAAAATAAATTATTAAGTGATAATATCGTTGCAGGAACGGGAGGAGATGGAATGTGGAGATACGACCAATATGGAAAATTTGTAAATGACTCAACTTACATCTTGACTCGAATTGATGTGGAAGAAGTTGAATTAGAAAACGGAGGAACTGAAACTCAAATAGATTCTGTAATTACAAATTATAGATTTTATAGAAATAAACCATTTGAAAAATTGGCTGAGCAAAAATTTAAAAAAGTAGAAAGACATTAAAAAACGTTGAGCAACAATCGCTATCTATACCTCTTAACACATATGAAGTTTAAAATTTTGTTTTTATTAAATAAGTGAGTTTTTATAGTGGTATACTATGAAGTCTAAGACTTCGTAGAGCAGATTACTTAAGTTTAAGCTTTAGCAACTTTTTATGCTTCTCAACATCCACAGGCTTATGAATAACCTTTTTTGATACGGGATATTTTTCTATTAAGTGTTTTGGACGTATTGGTCGTTTCTCAAAACCACCGCCGCAATTTGGACAAACTTCTTGAAGTATGGTTTCTACACAATCTATACAAAATGTACATTCGAAGGTACAGATCATTGCTTCTTTAGAATCGAAAGGCAATGGTTTATTACAATTTTCGCATGTTGGTCTAATTTCCATCATTTTCTTCTGCGTTAGGGATTGCAGCGGCATCCTTTTTTAAAGTTAATATACACTAAGATTATTAGAACTTAAATTAAGCAGATAGCGGTGTTCTTCGTCCTCGCTATGACTTTAAAAAAGATATAGCGGAAAGCCCGACCCCTTGTGGGTAACGCCCAAATATTAAGTTTTCTTTACATAATCTGTTATAATAACTATCTGTTGGGCACCAACTTTTCCTTCTATATATTTATCGTTATCTCGGTCTAAACGAATGTTACGAACCGCTGTGCCCTGTTTTGCAACCATACTTGAGCCCTTTACCTTTAGATCTTTAATTAAAACCACCGAGTCTCCATTGTCTAAAATCACACCGTTAACATCACGATGTATAATTTTTTCGCTTTCGTCTTTATCTTCTCCTGTGGCTCTTGCTAAAGTTAATGCATCATCATCTAAATACATCATGTCTAGTAAATCTTTTGGCCAACCTTCGTTACGTAGCCTTTGCAACAGTCTCCATGCCATGATTTGTACCGCAACATGTTCGCTCCACATACTTTCGTTTAAACAACGCCAGTGATTTGGATTCATATCTTCGTCTCCATTTATTTGGTCTAAACAGGTTTTGCAGGCCAAAACAGCATTTGCAACGTTTTCATTCAACGAAGGTGGTATGGTGTATTGTTTTAAATCATTGGTAGAAGTACATAATTCGCAAGTGTTATTACTTCTATCTATAAGGGTTTGTAATACGCTCATTAAAATTTGTTTAGTACTGCAATAATAGATGTTTTAGTTCTTAGAATCAGGCAAATTATGTAATTCTTCTCGCATTTTTTTAGTCATGCCTTTTACAACCATATCATAGGAATGGTCTATGAGGTCATTTATAAGCTGTGGCGTTAGCTCTCCTTTGTAAATACTTATGGTGTTCCAGTGTTTGTTGCTTACGTATGGTCCTGCATAGATACTTTCGTATGTTTCTCGAAGTTCTACAGTGTATTCTGGATCACATTTTAGCGTAATAGTATCTTCACCTTTATCCCATAAACCCAAAGGTGCAAGTACAAACATTTTTGTTAGTACTTTAAAAACTAAGGTGCTTTCATCAAAAGGAAAACTTTCTGATGTCCCTTTTTTGCTTAAACAGTATGTTCTTAATTGTTCTACGTTCATTTTATCATCTTAAAACAATATGGGCGTTACCCACAAGGGGTCGGGCTTTCACTAGTCGCTCTCTGCGAGGAGCTCCACATACCGTTCAATCCCTAACGCAGGTGTGTTTGCCAAAAACAGTATTTATTTCAATTTTTTAACCTATCAGAAATATATTCTTAATTATTCTATATACATTAATTATATTAGCAAACGTTCCATAACTTTTTCTGAGTGCTTCAATTCTGTGAACCCAAATTGTTTATACAAACCATGGGCATCTGCAGTTTTTAACATCCATACTTTACAGTTTTGCAGTTCTTCATCATTAATTACAACATTCATCAATTTCTTAGAATACCCTTTCCCTCGATATTCTGGTAAAATAAAAACGTCCATTATATATGCAAAAACAACATAATCTGTAGCAACTCTTGCAAAACCAATTTGCTTTTCATCTAAATACACTCCAAAACACAAACAATGTTTAATAGATGTCTCAACCTCTTCAATCGTTCTGCCTTTAGCCCAATAGGTTTCAGTAAGAAAACCGTGAATCACATCGAGTTGAAGCTTACTTTTGTCCTTCGAAATTTCGATCATGACTCCAACTTCTTTACCTCTGCACTTTCAATTTTTAATGCTGAATAATCCAACTTCCAACCAATAGTTTCTACTATAGTTTCGATTAATAAAATAGTTTCTAAAGCTTCTTGCTGTGCCATTTGAATCAAGCCACTTTCTGGAATTTTGGCTTTAATATGAACTTTAGCCTCATTGTGTAAATCGGTGAGATCATTAGCTTCAAACTTATTAAAATATCCATCAGACTTGTCATAATAATTTAAATTGGTTTCTATTGAAAGTACTTCTGGTTGGGGAAAATGTTCTAAAATAATTTTCTTTTTATCAATATCAGACTTCAATTGTATTTTAGACAAATCGTAACCTACATGAGCTTTGGCATTAATAACTACTAATGCTTTCTTTTTGCTAGAAATCAGTTTTAAAAACTTTTGCTTTACGTCTTCATAATGATAAATCTCAGCAAAATCTCCTTCAACTGTAATAAACTTACACACCTTTTTTATCTTGTTTAAGAGAATAGTGGATTGTGCGTTAACCAGTTGCTTTTTCTTGAAAGATTTAAAAACAGTTACCGCACCTAGAGTTACTAAAGTTGCTAGAATTATGGTTATAAAAATTTCCATTTACTCAATTATTTTATATAAAATTGGCTTACTTGGTGTTGCATCATTCTCAAAAGGAGCTATCTGTAAATTTAAAAAATACGCACCATCTTCTACATGATTTGGCACATAAATAAATTCTGTTATCGTTGCGTCAAGTCGCAATTTCCCTTTGGTATTCCAAAAAGCATTATGCGATAACAATTGACACTCATCCTTTTCCTTATCTACGCTAGGTAAATCTATCAATAGATGTTTAACACCTTTTTGTTTTAAATATATTGCTGCCTCTTCTAACAAATATGTTGGATTGGTGTGTGAATACTGTTTCGATAATTTCTCAACAGTATTTGGTATGGTTCTAATCACTATTGCATCTCGTTTTTTATTGCCAAGACTATATTGAATTTGCTTTTTAGAAATCACAAAATCATCTCCTTGCTTTTCTGGAGCAACGGTAATGACTTCAGCTAAAAAAAAGAACTGTTTTAAATTTTGATTGATAGAATACACTTTTTCTGTGATATGACCTACAGATTCTGTATGTGTTCCGTGAGCATGAGGGTTGAACGTTATCGTATTAAAATTGATGCAGGCACCATTTTTCACTGTTGCAACCCAATCACCGTCCTTTACTGGTTCAATTTTAGGTTCGCCTACATACCATGCATTTACATTTTTTTTTGAAGCCCTAAGCGGCATTGAAATATCCAAAGGCTTAGATAAATCGATTTGTAATTTTCTAGAGTTATACTGAATTGTTGCAATCAAGATATACTAATTTTAAAAAGGCTAGACGCAATACCGTCACTCAGAAATTTACCTTTTTTAGTGGTTAATAATTTGTTATCATCAATATACAATAAATGTTCATTTATAAAAACTTCAGCTTGTTGTAATACATACTTTTTGTACTGCTCTCCAAAATCCTCATGTATCTTATCTAAAGAAACACCCCATATAGTTCGTAAACCTGTCATGATATACTCGTTAAACTTATCGGTTGTAGACAGTAATTCAACTTCCATGGGCAATTTATTTTCCTGAATTGTTTTTATATACTTCATATTATTAGACACATTCCAACTACGCTGGTCACCATTAAAAGAATGTGCGGAAGGTCCAATACCCAAATAGGGCTTGCTTTGCCAATAGGCAGAATTATTTCTACTAAAATAGTTTGGCTTTCCGAAGTTAGAAAGCTCATAATTTACAAAGCCTTCGTTTTCTAATTTTTCTAGTAATATTTGAAATTGTTCTTGAGCCACATCATCATCAACATTTTTTACTATACCCTTTTTTATAAAAGCTGCTAATGCTGTTTTTGGCTCTACGGTTAGTGCATAACATGAAATATGTGGAACGTTGTATGATAAAGCCGTTTCAATATTTTTGATCCACGCTTCGTTACTCAGCCCCGGAATACCGTAAATTAAATCAATTGAGATATTATCAAAATAGCGCCTCGCTTCAGATAAACATGTTGCTGCTTCATCTGCATTATGAGCGCGATTCATTAATTTTAAATCATGCTCGTAAAACGATTGGATACCAATACTTAGACGATTGATTCCTATTTCTCGGTAAGATTCAAAAATGGCATTACTTGTGAGACCTCTCGACTGCGCTCGAGGTGGCATTTTGCTTGAAATTAAATCATCAGGATTTGCTTCTAAAGTGATCTCTGGCGCATCAACTACTTTGAAATGTTTATAGACAGTATCAATCAAAAATCGTAACTCATCAATCGCTAATAATGAAGGTGTTCCACCTCCAAAATAAATGGTTTCAATAGTTTTATGTTGAAGTTCATTTTTTCGCAGTTCTATTTCTATAGCTAAACATTGTACTAATTCATCTTTCTTTTTTAATGATGTTGAAAAATGAAAATCACAATAATGACATGCTTGTTTGCAAAATGGTATGTGGATGTAGATTCCTGCCAAAAAATCAGCTTAAGTTATGATGCTTAAAATTAGGGTTAAATTTTCGTTTTACAACTAATTTTCTTCTATTAGCCAAATAAATGACATATCCATAAATACCAAAAGCTAGCACTAAGAAAAACCAGATATATTTATTTCTTTTCAATTTAAATCTTGTCAAATACAGCTCTCTGGCAAAGTAAAACAGAAAACCAATTCTTAAAATGGTTATTATTTTAGGCAAATTATAATCTAACAAATTCAAAATCCTAGTTTTTTCTCTTCCTACCTTTTACATAACGTTGAGAATCGTTTCGTATCACTCTTAACTCAGGGTTTACTTCCTTAATAGCTTTTATATTGTTATCTGTAATAACCTGATGATCCACAAGTAAATGTGTTAAAGACTCCATATTACCCACTTCTTTAGGTATAGTCTTAAAACTATTATTATGAACCCAAAGATTATGTACTGCATCCAATTCCAAAACCTCCTTTGGAAACTCTTTAAATCTATTAAAAGGTAAGCCTAAAAAGTTGAGCTTTTTTAAGTTTGATATCTCTTTTGGTAATTGAGTAATTTCGTTTGATCCAATACCTAAATGTTCTAATTCTGTTAAGTTACCAATTGAAGCAGGAATATTTTCAATTTTATTATAACTCAGATTTAAATGCTTTAAGTTAATCAAGTTGCCAATATTTTCAGGAAGTGTTTTTATTTTACTTGCGTTTGCCACTATTGACACCAATTCACTACAATCTGCTAATTCGTTTCTAAGCTTACTCATTCCTCCGCCAGAAACATTTAAATATTGCAAACATCTTAATTGACCAATACTTTTAGGTAAATTAGTTAAACGACCATTGCTTCTAACACTAATGTATTTAAGTTTTTTAAGTTCTCCTATCTTTTCATTTAATTCTGTTAATCCATTTGCTTCAATTTCTAAGACCTCTAGGTTATTAAGTAAATCAAAATTATCTGGCAATGCTTTTAAATAACATTTATTAGCAAATAAAAACCTTAAATTGGGTAATTTACTCAGATTCTCAACAAGCTTTTCTTTATCCTTAAATTTATTTCCTGAAATATTAAGAAATTGTAGGTTGATAAATTGAGAAAGTTCTTCTGGTAATGTTTTAAGGTTATTATTTGAAATATTTAAACTATAAACCTCTTCTTTTTTAGGGAGTAATTCTTCTATGTTCTTAGTATGTGGTACTCTGAAAAATTGATTAGCAATATTGGCTCTAAAATAAACTTCACTTTGAAAAATATCTAAATCTGTACAAAAGTTATTAAGTAATTCTTCTAGCTGTTTTATTGTTATTTGTGGTACGTCAAAATTTGCAAATTCTTCAAAAACCAACTTATCTTCTGATATAAGTTTGAATAATTTTTCATCATTCTTAAAACCTCGATTCTCTAAAAAGGCACAATCCCACAGTGCTCCTTCCTTATTTCCATCAAAATACTTTGATGCTATTAAATAGTAATAATTATTCTTTAAATCTTCATAGCTTCCTTGAAGTCTTAGACGTTCCTCATAACTTTTTTCGGCTACTTTAAACTTTTTAGCCGCAAAAGCACAATTACCTTTCCATGATAACAAAAAAGCGTTTTTACCTTTTACTTCTATGATTTTATTAATATCGACTAAAGCCAAATCAAACTGATTTAATATAGAATAAGCTTGAAACCTTATATAACGGGCTTTATAATCTTCGGGAGCGAAATCAATATAAACACTTAAGTCTTCGATAACCCCTTGAGTTTGTTTAGGGTTTACATTTGATTTTGCTATCGCTCTTGTGTAGTAGTTTTCCTTTTGTTTTGGATGTCTAGCTATTACTTCGTCTAAAAGTGGAATAACTGCACTCCAATTTTTATTTCCTATAGCTTTATCATATCTCTCTTTGAGTTCTTCATCACTCAAAAATGATGAGCAACCAAAAAACAAACAATTAAAAACTAGGGCAAAAAAGAGCTTCTTTTGGAATAGTATTTTAATATTCATATTATTTCTTTACCCTATCCTCATTCTGTTTCACAAAACTAGACCACCCAGAATAACTCTTCCCAACCTCAATTCTGCCTGAATTATAGAAATGACAAACCGCAGCCGCTAAACCATCAGTAGCATCTAAATTTTTAGGAAGTGTTTTTAAACCTAACAAACTTTGTAGCATTTTAGCAACTTGTTCTTTACTTGCATTCCCATTACCAGTTATAGCCATTTTTATCTTTTTGGGCAGATATTCTGTAATTGGAATTTCTCTACTTAAACCAGCAGCCATAGCTACACCTTGTGCGCGGCCCAACTTTAGCATACTTTGTACATTCTTTCCAAAAAAAGGCGCTTCAATAGCTATTTCATCTGGGTTGTGCGTATCTATAAGTTCTATAGTACGTTCAAAAATCAGTTTTAATTTCAAGTAATGATCATTGTATTTTTTTAAATCTAGCTCATTCAATTGCATAAACGTCATGGTTTTTCCAACAACCTTAATGAGCCCGAATCCCATAATTGTGGTTCCTGGATCAATACCTAAAATAATGCGTTCTTTCTTCATTAATCACCACAAAAATAACAACCACTTAGCGAAATAGATGCGCCAAAAGTTACAGTTAATAAATTACCATTAAAAGCTCCAAAACCTGAAGTTACAGGGTTAAAATCTTTCCCTAATCCGAGTATATAAGAAGTATCTAGAAATAATGTTAAACTATCTGAAATACCGTAATGAAATTCTACACCTCCCATGACATTTAAAAATGAAACATCATTATTGGTATAGTTTCCTAATGGTTTAACAAAGGAATATCCTGGTCCTGCATGCAGAAATGTTCCCATTCTGTTAGAAAATGAAACTGTTTGGGATATATCGTAAACCAGTTGTAAATTGATACGCGAATAATTCAATTTAAAATCTGGTGAATTTGTAGTATTCGAAATTCTACTAAAACCATAATCTAACTTGCCTCCCAAATTCTTCAAAAACATATATTGAAACCCTAAATTTACCGTTGGAAAATTTAAGGACTTCCCTTCAAAATTTTGAACAAATCCGTCACTCGAAGGACTATTTACACCTAAAGCTATCTGAGCCTTTAATGTACTAGTATCTCCTTGTCCAAATACTGAAACGCTAGTCAACATGCAAAATATATAAACAACTAAACATTTATGTATCCTAATTTTTGGGTTCATAACTACTTTAATGGTTATTTTGCAATCTGAAAACTATGCTTTATTCGCTTCCATACAAAACTAAACAATTCTTTTTTGTACTTATCAAATTAAGTATTGTTGTTGGAGCTGGTTACTTTATTTATCAAAAACTAATAAAAAATCCAGATTTAGATTTCTATAGTTTTATACAATTTACGTCCAAAAATGATGTTTTTTCACTTAAAAACATCATTTTTTTACTCTTTTTGTCATTTTTTAACTGGTTTTTCGAAATATTAAAATGGCAATTTTTAGTTGCCATAGTTAAAAAAATCAATTTTAAAAATGCATTAGAACAAAGTTTAGGAGCACTAACAGCATCATTATTTACACCTAACAGAATAGGTGAATATGGCGCAAAGGCCATCTATTACAATACACAACATAGAAAGAAAATACTACTTATAAACCTCCTGAGTAACATCATGCAAATGAGTATTACTGTGGTGATGGGCATTATTGGTTTCAGTATATATATTAACAACTATGAAGTTGATATCAATTACTATAAAATAGGGCGGTTTATGATTATTAGTTTAGTCGTAGGTTTCTTTGTTGTTTTCGGCATTACCCAAAGTCGCTATAAAATTAAAGGGTTTTCTCTTCAGCGTATAAAAGATTTCGTTGTTAGTTTTCCCAAACATAAATTAGTTTTAGGAGTATTACTATCACTAATTCGGTATATGATTTTCTCATTTCAGTTTTTTGTAATATTGCAACTTTTTAAAGTTAATATATCTTATCTTGAAGCAATGCCAGTAATTACTTCTATGTATTTAATTGCATCCATTATTCCTTCAATTTTCATTTTTGATGTGGTGATAAAAGGTAGTGTAGCCGTATATTTATTTTCGTTTCTGGGGATTAATGAACTTATTATTTTAAGCACAATTACACTCATGTGGTTATTAAATTTTGTAATTCCTAGCATCTTTGGAAGTTTTTACGTGTTGAATTTTAAATTTTCAGAACCTCATTAATATGGTAATTCTCAGCATTTGCATCACAGTATTATATTTAGGATTGATGTTATCTTTTATTTTTGGTTTTGATAAAGTGAAAGACTTTGTTTTAAATGATACTGAAGCAAAAACAAAATTCTCAATAGTTGTTCCTTTTAGAAATGAAGCTGAAAACTTATCACAACTGTTGAAATCCTTAAATGCTTTAGAATATCCTAAACATCTCTTTGAAATTATTTTAGTTGATGATGCATCGGAAGATAATTCGGTTGAAATTGTTAAAAACCTTCTCGATACAATTCCGACAAAAACTGAAATCACTCAAACTGACATATATCTAATAAAAAACCAAAGAGCCTCAAATTCTCCAAAAAAAGATGCTATCACAACTGCAGTACAACACGCAAAATATGAATGGATTATTACTACAGATGCCGATTGTATTTTACCCCAATATTGGTTAGATAGTTTTGATGCTTCTATTCAAAACAAAAATCCAGTTTGTGTTGTTGCTCCTGTAACATATTTTGAAGGCAATTCGTTTTTAAGCAGGTTTCAACTGTTAGATCTATTTAGCCTTCAAGGTGTCACAATTGGTGCTTTTGGTATAAAAAAACCTTTTTTGTGTAATGGGGCTAACTTTGGCTACACCAGGACAGTTTTTCAGAATGTGAATGGTTTTGAGGGCAATAGCAATATTTCTAGTGGCGATGATGTTTTTCTATTAGAAAAAATAGTAAAAACCCATCCAAAAGAAGTTCTTTATTTAAAATGTGAGAAAGCTATCGTCTCTACAAAGCCCCAAACAACTTGGGGTGAATTAATACAGCAACACATCCGTTGGGCAGCCAAAACAAGTGCTTACAAAAATTGGTTTGGTAAATGCGTTGGTATATCGGTATTCTTAATGAATCTATTTATTTTAGTCTTACCAATACTCGCATTTTTAAGCCTCTTTAATATTAAAGTTTGGGTATATGTTTTGGTTATTAAATTGAATGTAGATTTTCTGTTGCTCTATAAAACCTCTGCATTTTTTGGTCAGCGACACGCATTTAAAAGCTTTTTAACCAGTTTTTTTGTGTATCCGTTTTTCAGTATCTATGTGGCTGTATTATCACTTTTTAAAGGCTACACATGGAAAGAGCGTTCTTTTAAAAGATAATCTAGTATATTTAGTACAATGAAATTACTTGATAAAACTACCAATCCAGCATTCAACAGTTATTTTTTTAATAATGATGTACCATCTCCTAAAAAAATGACAGTGACTGGTATTTTTATTAAATCGCTTCTCTCTATGCTTATCATGATTATTATATCCATTGGCATGTGGAGATTATATAGTGAAGGTGCCACTATTAAATGGTATTCTATGGGAGGTATGTTAGCAGCAATAATAATTAGTATCGTGATTTCGGTAAGACAACATTGGGCACATATTTTAGTACCACTTTATGCTATTGCTAAAGGTTTTTTTCTAGGAGCAACTACTGCTTATGCACACGCACATTTTCCCAATCTACCTTATCAAGCCATAGGTATAACCATGATAACGTTTTTGGTGATGCTTATGCTTTATCAAACACGAATTATTGTAGTAACGAAAAAGTTAAGAAGTGTTATTATAACAGCAGCTGCAAGTATTTTCGTTATTTATATTATATCGTGGATACTAGGATTCTTTGGTATAAAAGTTTTCATTTGGGGAACCTCTTGGCCAGCAATAATTTTTAATATAGTTGCTGCTATTTTCGCGGCTTTATCACTTCTTTTAGACTTTGATTATATTGAACGTCATAAAAACAAATCACCTAAATACAAAGAGTGGCTAGCTACTTGGGGACTTTTAGTAACTCTTGTTTGGTTGTATGTAGAAATACTACGCTTGATGCGAAAACTGGCTATTCGGTTTTAGTCCACCTTAATAATTAAGGGCATTTCAAACTCTGTAGCTACAGGTTGGCTCCTTTTAATAGCAGGGTTTACTTGCGGTAAAGCATCTAAACTTTTAAGAATTAATTGTTGCAAGTCAGGAATTTCACCCTCTGTAATAGAATCTATTTGAGCACTTAACAATGTCATTTCACCCTTGTTGGAAACTCGTAACTTCAACATCAAAGTATCGTTAACATCTTGCGTTACTACAATAATTTGCTTTTGAAGAAACTCACTTATTTCTGCATACAATGTACTTTCAAAACACACTTTTTTTTCTTCTTTTAATTGAAGACTATCACATTCTGAAAAGCTTGGATAAGAATCCACATTTTCCCAATCAAACGTTTGTAATTCTTCTTGTAATATAGCTTCTGAAGATGTCTTCTTTACATTGAAATAGTCACAAGAACTTGCTACTAAAACTAAAAGAATAATACAAAATTGCTTCATAGATTTCTTCTGAAACCGAAAAGTACAATTTTTTGAAATTATAAATAAAATTAATTTAAGATAAAGTCCTTATTTAGCTTCGTTATAAAACTAATCCGTGTTCTTTTCTTGATTTTTAAACTGTTCTTCCTTAAGTTTTTGAATGCTAGCATCTGCAAACTCTTTTATTTTACCATTAGGAAACTTCTTTTTATAATTCTCAAATGCTTGAATTTTAGCATCATAATCCGCATAATATTCAGATAAGGTCATAGCTAGAAAAAAATGGGAAAACTCATCTTGAGGGTTTTCCTTAATTGCCTTTTTTAATGCTTCAATAGCTTCTTTATATTTCTTTTGTTGATTAAAAACTCTAGCTAACGTTTTGTATTCATTATGAAGAGGCACATCCATCAGCGTTAAAGCTTTGGTAATATATTTTTCAGCCTCTTCAAAATTTTTCAAAAGTTCGTGGTAACTGCCTATTGCGTATAAAGCATCCGCATTTTTAGGATTATATTTCAAAGCTAATTTTCTATTTTCAATTGCTTTTTCATATTCAGACATTTCAAAATAACATAAACTTAGTTTTTCAAAAATAAATTCTGACTGTTCACCAAGTCCTAGAAGTTTTTCAAACCAAGCAGCAGCCTTATTATATTTATGTTGCCAATAAAAATTCTGTGCTTTCAAACTAATCAGCTCAACATTATTTTTATATGATTTGAGTCCAATATCTATATAATAATTTACGCTATCATGCCTCCTTTTGATAAGGTGCCGTTTTGCAATTTTGAAGATAGCTTTTTGATGAAACTTATCTAACTTAAAAGCGCCATGAAACTTCTTAAATGCTGTGGAATCTTTTAGCTTTTCTAAAACCAATCCTAACTCATAATGATAATTGGGGTTATATGCATCAACAGAGATAAGTTTTTCAAACATTTGAACTGACTCATTAAACTTTTTAGTTTTATATAATAATTTCCCATAACTGTAGGTAATAAGTGCGTCTTCTGGATTTGACGTTATTGCAGATTTGTAATGGTTTAAAGCCTCTTCATAATTACCGATGGCAACGTAAGCTTTAGCAATTTTATCATATACTTCTGATGGATTATCATATAATTGATATTGTGCAATAGCTTTAGCATAGTTGCCGTTTTGAAACAAACTGTCAGCTATGTTTAAAACCGAAGTTTGAGCTTCGGTTTTAAAAAGTATTAGTAGAAAAAATAATATTATGTGTCTAATCATTTTTATCAGCTATCTGAAAAATTATAGGCAAGGAGTAAGGTACATTTACTGTTTTACCTTTATGCTTTCCTGGAATCATTTTTGGCAATGTTTTAATAACTCTTTCTGCTTCTTTTTCTAAAGCCGGGCTATCAGATTTTGAACGTACGTCTACAATTTCTCCAGTATTACTAATTTTAAACATTACATTAATTCTTTGCCTTCCTTTTAAACCTAAACTATCAGCTAGCTTGGTATTGAAGTTCCTGTTTACATGTACAGCAACATTATGAGAAAGACATCTTGTCCTTTCGTTTTTTGTTGCAAGAGAATCACATCCGGGATATAATGGGACTTGATCTACAACTTTAAAAGGAATTTCAACAAATTCTAATACATCAGAAAAGAATGGATCATTAAAACCATCTTCGCTAGTCAAAATAAGTAAACTCTTCAAAGCTATTTCTTCTTCTTTGCTTAAATTTCCTTGGCTTTGAATCTGCTCAAAAACCTTAGCAATTTTTTTCTCTAAATCAGTTTTATTACTAGAAGAAATAAACATTTGAACATCATCTATAAATGCTTTATCTAATTCTTCTCCATTAATAATTTTAAATAGAAGCGCCAATCCCTTTTCTTCATCATTGCTAACATTACCTTGTCGTTGAATTTGATGGCGGACAGCATTAATTTTTATTATCAATGGACTGTCATTAAAAGACTCTTTTTTGGAAATACTTGTTTTTTCTTGTGCATTTCCTGTCTGCAAACACGATGTAAGAACTAGCATACCTAATATTAAGGGTAATAATAGTCCATACTTCAATAAATTAATTCGTTTTGATTTTGATTTTTGCAACATAATGATTCGTTTTTTGATTAATGATTGTTTAAAAAATGGATTGATGAATGAAATGTTTTTAGTCCCAAAAACTTGTGATAATAAATTCTGATAATACTGCGTCTTATCTTGATTTTTTAAAGCTTCAGCATCGGCGATAAATTCATGTAATGCTTGGATTTTTCTGTGATAGATGTAGATTAACGGATTGAACCAAAACACAATTTTAAGCCCTTCAAAAAATAATAAGTCTATACTGTGCTTTTGTGTTACATGTACCATTTCGTGCTTGAGAATTGCCTTCTTATCTTTTATATTTATTTGTTCTCCTAGAAAAATGAAATTAAAAAAAGAAAAGGCCGAAGAGCTATTTAAAAGATGAACTACAGTATACTTTTCCTTCTTTAGCTGTGGATTTTTTAATATTAATTTTATGAGCCTAAAAACTTTAAAAACAAATATTAGTGTAACGACTGTCATACCAGAGAAAAACAGAAGTTCCCATGACCAAAAATTATGTTGCTCTAAAGCAATAGGGGTGATCTCATTATCATATGCTAGTGCTATTTGCGCGTTACCGACAAACACCTCTGGTAAAGTGATTGTATAATTTTTTGGTAGAATATTACGAAGCATGGCAACCTTAATAAAGGGAATTATAAGTGCTAAAATTGGTGTGATTAATAAGTAAATTCTATTCCAATTAAAAAATGTCTCTTTTTTTAAAAACACATCATAGATGATCAAAAAAAACAATTGAAACACTATGGTTTGTATGATATAATGCAACATGTTACTCTTCTTTTTTATTAATCTCTTTTAATACAGATTCTAGATCTTCTATATTCATATCATTTTTCTTTACAAAAAACGACACCATACTTTTAAATGAGCCTTGAAAGTAGTTGTCTACCAACTTATTTATAGACTGATTACTATAGTCTTGTTTTGCAATTAGCGGATAATACAGATGTCCCTTGCCCTGTTTTTCATAGTCTACAAAACCTTTACTTTCTAAAATCCTAACAATTGTAGATACTGTATTATATGCCGGTTTTGGTTCTGGAAACTCTTCTATTATGCCTTTTACATTTGTCTTTTTTAGCTGCCATAAAATTTGCATAATATCCTCTTCTGCTTTGGTAAGTTGTTTCATTTTTTTAATATTATTTGTATTCAACTAAAAGTTTAGTTCAACAAATATAACTAAAAAATTAGTTTAAACTAATTTTTTAGTTTAAAATGTAACATTACTATTGTTAATGCGTCTAAATATTAGAAACAAATACAGTTTATGGATATTATTCTAATCATTATTGCAGCACTATTTATGCTGCTTGGTATACTTGGTAGCTTTTTACCTGTATTACCTGGACCAATTACAAGTTGGATTGGTCTGCTTATTATACATTTTACGGATGCTATTCCAATGAATGTAACCTTTTTGATAATCACGTTTATCATAGCAGCTATTATTTGGGTTTTAGATTACGTCATCCCTGCCATAGGAACAAAACGATTTGGCGGTTCTAAGTATGGGATGGTAGGTACTACTATTGGTTTAATTGTTGGTTTGCTATCACCAATTCCAGGAGGTATTATTATCGGCCCTTTTGTGGGTGCCTTAATTGGTGAATTAATAAATAAAAATGATTCAAAAACTGCTGTAAAAGCTGCTTTTGGCTCGTTTATAGGGTTTATAACCTCTACATTTTTAAAGTTTATTGTGGCATTAATTTTTCTAGGGCTCTACATTGGAAAACTTTATGAATATAGTCAGCCACTATTCAATATTTAAAAAGAAGAAGCCCTATGGGTCTCTCACCTCCATAGGGCCTTGTAAATTGCTATTATCAACAAAAAAATCGAGGGATTAATTAATCTGATATGTTGATACTACAAATTTAGGTATAAGTTTTATCTTCTAGCTGTGGAAAAACCGTAACACTTGTACGGTTAATTTAGAGAACTCACTATTAGCACACTATTTGAAATAAAAAAAAATAGGAATTTTTAAAAAATAGTTATGAAAATTCTTAAATGAAGGTGTTTTTTAGATAAAACCTTTTTCTCTGGCTGCAGTTAATAAAGATTCGTCTTGTCCATCTTCAATCTCAAAAAGCTCTTTTAACTGCTTTTTTCTTTTTTCAACAGCACTCAACGAAATATCTAAATGAGATGCCAAATTCTTGGTTTTAATACCTTGTGAAAGCAAATATAATATTTTTCTATTTTTATCATCTATAACAATATCGCTTGTTATGGACTTTCTTAAAAAACTATTAACAGTACCACTATAAAAAGGAGGGTTATGTAATACGGCCTGAAAAGCACTTGCCAATTCACTTGATGTTAGGTCACTTTTAATTAAAAAACCCTCAGGATCTATGTTTTTTATGATATTATGAATTCTGAAGGACTCATTAAACATAGTAAGAATAATAATTTTTGCGTTGGGTAGTGTTTTTCGTGCATATTCTGCTAAATCTTCACCTGAGCTCATACGACCGTCCTTAGAGGGAGGCAAACTTATATCAACAAATAATAAATCGTAAGGCACTTCATTTTCTATGGATTTATTCATAAAATCTAGCGCCTCATCACAATTATTGGCAATATCTATACTTAATTCTTGATGCTCCTTTTTTGTGAATTGAAGTGTATTTTGGTACCCTTCAATAATCATTGGATGATCATCAATCATCAGTATTTTAATCTTTTCTGGTTGCGTCATAAGTTACAGGTATTGGGTTGGCACCTCTATGCTTACTATCGTTCCTTTATTTATCTCCGATTTAATATTAATTGTACCATCTACTTCTTTAATTCTGGCATTCATATTTTTGACACCAATTCCGGATTTTGATTTATTCACATCAAAACCAGAACCATTGTCTTCCACTGTTAAGCAAATTACGTTATTTTCAAGTTTTATGCTAATAATAATGTAAGTAGCATTAGCGTGTTTATGGATATTATGAAGTGATTCTTGTAATATTCTGTAAATGTGTATTTTAGATTTATTCCCAACACCATCCCAATTGACATCATCATCATGGTGTAAATCATAATCTAATTTGTATACAGCAGTCTGTGTTTCTACCATAGATTTTATAATATCAACAAACCCAGCGCCCGAAACAAAATCAGTATTTAGTTCATGAGATACTTTTCTAATATCGTCTTCAATAGTTTTAAGTTCAACGATATATTGCCCTCGTGTTTTTATAGCCTCTTCGCTGTTATTCATATTTAAACTATCTAAACTTAGTCGTGTTCCAAATAATCTACCTAGCACACCATCGTGGAGTTCTTGAGAAATACGCTGCTTTTCTGTAGCTCTGGCCTCCTCAACTTTTTCGTGTTCTCCCAGCATAAGGTTATATATTTCTTCATTGGCTTCTTGTTGTTGCTTTGCAAATCGGAGCTCTTTATTTTTGGCGCGCTGAGAAATTATAATATAAATGAGCGCCCCTGCAATAAGTAAAATTATAGATATCACAATAAGCCACATGCGTTCTCTGGCAATGCGAATATTATCCTGTTCTATTTGTTGGGTTTCAAAGCGAATACGCGCAAACTTATTTCTAATTTTTCGTTCCGCTTTTTGAAGACTATCACTTAATCTCACATAGGCTTTTAGATGTTCTGCTGCTTTTTCTCCTTCTTCTACTTTAGAAAGTATCATTAGAGATTTTAATAAGTCATCATTAGCATAATTTTCAGAAATATTTTTTGCTCTGTAGGCAAAATATATTGCTGAATCTTTTTGGTTATTATGATTATAATATTCTGCAAGATGCTGATGTATAATAATTGAATTATAGCTACCTTGCTCTATACTATCACTGATTCTTAAAGCACGAAAAAAAAGATTTGGTAGTTCTTCATTTTTATTAGATAAATACAAGGTATGCGCATAGTTATTAATCACTAAGGCGTAAAACATAGGATATTTAACAAAAAGGTCATCGTTAGACAAAATCTCAAGATACTTCTCTATTGCTAAATTATAGTTGCCGTTACGGCTATAACTATCTGCTAAGTTATTTTGAGTGTTATATATACTTCTGCTAAAATCCCCTTTAAGTCTTCCTTTTAACTCTAGGGATTTATTATAATAATCCACTGCTTCCTCGTATTGCCCCAATTCATCAAATATAATTCCTAAATTATTAAAAATGTATGCTTTATATTTATTAACACCGTTTGTTTCTTCCAAACTCTCCAAAAGAGAAATAGCTTCAATAGATGTGACTTCGCTTCCAGTATAATCTTTTTCATTAGTTTGAATAACAGCAATTCCAAAAAGAGTTCTAGCTATAAAATATTTATTTTCTATATCTCTAAAAATTTTTTCAGCACTTTGATAATAACGATATGCACTATCACTTTTTGATGCATAACGATATATTTCAGCTATCTGATATTTGTTAATAGCTACTTGTGCTGAGTCACTGGCTTTTAAACTAGAGATATTGAGGTGTAAAGAATCTATAGTAAGTAAGTCTTTTTGGGATTGTCCAAAAACCATAAAGCTCCAAAATACTACTATAAAAAAAATCTTTGTTCTCAATGTAAAACTTAACCTATTTCTTCAAATGTATTATATTATACATACAAAAAAAAGCTTCTTAGGTATCTAAGAAGCTAAATTTTATTTCAAAAGAAATTTTAGATCACTTAATCTTGAGATTTACCGCCTGTTGGAGGCATATAGTTTTCTGTGTTTTCTAATAAATCATCTTCATTTAAATCTTGTTTTACACAAGAGGTTAATGATGCAAATAATACTGCTAAAATTAATGTAATTTTTAGGGCTTTCATATATATTCAATTTTAAGGTTAACTATTCTTCTTTAAATGCTTCGCCAAAACCAAATACAAATTTGATCGTGACTGAGGGTTAAATGGAATAATTAATTAAAATCGAATGTTTGAAAACAAACGAAGGTTTTTCTATTTTGAGGGAATTTGAGACCTAGGGTCAAAAAAAGGATTAATTAAGCTTTAATAATGAGCGGAGGGATTATGTGCTCTAAAGCTTGGCTAAATTACAGTCAAACATATTTGAAATACAAAATAATCGATGAAATGTCATTTTAATCGACGAAATACATGTTTTGTGTTTTAAATCTACCATTTTACACAAGTCTCACTATCATTTCTTAATTGCATTTATTTACTGTAATAAGGTAGATTTACTCTTTACTAAGGTAGTCTTCACAATTTTTGTGGTGTACTCTGTTGTGATAGTTTCTGAAGTATTTTGCAGTCTATCTATAAGTAATTCAGCTGCTTTTGCGCCTATCTTTTTTGCATGTTGTCGGATAATAGTCAACTTGGGCACAGAATGATTGGATACCGATTTACTAGAAAAGCCGATTACAGAAATATCTTTAGGCACCTTTTTCTTAAAATTTCTTGCCATATTAATTGCTATGACTCCTGAAGCGCTATCTGCAGCAATTACGCCATCTATCTTATCATACTTCTTATACAGTTGTTTTATCTTCTGTTGAGTATCATCATTCTTTTTAATGATTAGTACATTGGGGGTTTGTCCTTCTTCTAAAATCGCTTTATTATACCCACGTTCTCGAAGTTTACCCACACTAATACTATCTATTTTACTTATAAAAACAATGTTATTTCTACCTTCAGCAATTAAACTCTTAGTAGCACTATATGTCGACTCAAAATCATCAACTATTACTTTATCGCACCTTACATCGTGCGCCACTCTATCAAACATCACAATAGGTAATCCTTGACTTATAGTATCTTTAAAATGATTGATTTCGTTTTTAGTTTGGGTTTCCTCAGCAATACTCAAAATAAACCCGTCAACACTTCCATTAGCCAAAAGTTCTAGACTTTGCTTTTCTTTTTCTAGAGATTCATTAGAAATACAAGTGATAATATTGTAGCCATGCTTATTTGCTTCTCTCTCAATACCAAAAAGCACTTTGGACAAAAAATAATTAAGGATGTCTGGTATAATGACCCCAATAGTTTTTGTTTTGTTTTGTTTTAAACTTAAAGCAACCTTGTTAGGTTTGTAGTTATACAGCTCTGCAAGTTCTTTAACGCGTTTTCTAGTTTCTTCTCCTATCTCTTCGCTATTGTTAAGTGCTTTTGAAACAGTAGAAATAGAAACTTCTAACTCTTTTGCAAGTTGTTTTAGGGTTACCATAAGGTTTTTATTGATTACATCTGATATGCAATTTACAAAAATACCCAGCTAAAAACCGAAGTTTTCTTCAATTGAAGTCTAAATAATATTAACAGGCAGATTAATTTCTGATGATTTATAAACCGCTTCTTGTATCTGTAGCGTTTTCAAATAATTTACACCATCTGTTTCAAATGGTTTATTTGCTATTAAATTATCTATAAAATCACGCTGAAAAATATAGCAACAATCTCCCGCAAACCCTACATTATTATGAATATATTGGTGTTCCTTTTCTGGTTTTCCTAAATGTTGGATTGTTATTTTTCCATTATTGTATAATCTAATTGATCCTTTAGAACCTTCAACCAAATACTCCCCAAACGTATATCTGAAGTTTTCGATATTACTTTCATTGTATCTATTAGCATCCCAAAGTGCTGTGGCATTTGATTCAAAATTTAAAAGCATTAAACCAGAATCTTCACCTTTAATTATTGGATTTAAACGTTTTAAAATAGCAAATACATTTTTTACTTCTCCTGCATGATATCTAAACGTATCTATATAATGCACACCTGTTTCGTATATCAGCAGTTTTTTATAATCCCTAAAATAGGGCTGTCTGGAGAGGTAGGCATCTTCTCCCCAACCATCTCCCATTCTAGATCTAAAATTTAAATTGAATAAATGGCCTATCTCATCATTATCTATCAACTTTTTTATTTCTCTATGCCAAGGTTGATATCTAAAATTTTCATGAACCACAAATCGAATATTTTTCTTTGAAACATAATCTACAATGCGTTTTGATTCTTCAAAAGTTGGTGCTAATGGTTTTTGACAAATGATATGTACTCCATTGTCTGCAGCAAACTTACACATTTCGAAATGAGTTTCAGGTGGTGTAATGATATCCACAAAATCGGGCTTTTCCTTTAGAATCATTTCTTTGTAATCGGTGTAATGGGTTTTTACACCATAAGCATCCATAATGCCTTTAGCTCTATCTTGGTTAGAGTTACATAATGCTGTAATTTCTACTTCAGGAATTCGAGTCCATGCTTCATATTGAAATTGACTAAAATATCCTGCTCCAATAGCAACTCCTTTCAACTTATGCATCACTTAATTTTTTATTCGGATTCATAAAATACCAACAAAATATAGCTACAAAACCTAAGGCGGCAGCAACATAGAAAAATGGTTCATCGGAGCCTGTCCATTCTCGCAAGTAAGGAAAGGCAAGAGCGGTTGAAAAAGATCCAACATTACCAGCCATATTCATCATTCCTGAGACCTTTCCTGAGTTTTCTTCTCCTATGTCCATGCAGAAAGACCACGATGGACTTAGTGTCATATCTGCACCAAATATGGCAACAGACAAACATAATACTGCTCCTAAAGCTGTATCCATATATAGACTAGACAAAATTCCAATAACTACCAAAACAAAACCAATA
Source organism: uncultured Flavobacteriaceae bacterium (assembly GCA_947502975.1). Lineage (GTDB taxonomy): Bacteria > Bacteroidota > Bacteroidia > Flavobacteriales > Flavobacteriaceae > Jejuia. The sequence goes on along the minus strand of CANNBV010000001.1, from coordinate 860,792 downwards.
GTAGCTGGCAGTTGTCTTGATAGCTTCCATTTTCCTTGCTTATAAATTGCATCTACCATAAAACCAGAGACCCAGTTACCAACTGCACCTGCTAGTAATGGCAACATGGCATAAAAACCTGTTGCAACTAAACTTAATTCATATTTTGCTTTTATGTAAGGAAATAACCATGTTAACATAAAAAAGAAAATAAAGTTGCTTCCTATATATTGTATCATGGCAAGAATAACATTGTTAGAGCCTAATATTTTTCCTAGAGGGAGGTTACCACCTTTTTTCTCTACTTCTTGCTGTCTGTTTTTTACAATATAGTCTTTTTCAATATCTGACAATCCAGAATGGTCTTCTGGTTTATTTCTAAAAAACACATAAAACGCAATAGCAAATAATATACCTACAGCTCCAAAAAAGTAAAAGATATTACGCCAGCCCCAAGCATCAATTAAATATGCTACCAGAGGTAATGCAAATGCTGCACCTAATCTTGAACCAGAGAAGTTAATCCCCTGAAATGCACCACGTTCTTTAGTTGGCACCCATGAAAAAGCGGCTCTAGATATGTTAGGGAATGCTCCCGCTTCTCCTGCTCCAAAAATAAATCTAAAAAACAGCATTGAAATATAGTTCCATGCTACGCCTGTTAAGGATGTAAAAATCGACCATAATACCATTATACCAGTCATGACTTTCCTAACCCCATATTTATCTCCCAATGCTCCTCCAGGAACTTGAAACAAAGCATAACCTAAAGCAAAGGCACTCAATACCCACCCCATTTGAATATCAGTTAAGCTCAAATCATTTGTAATGGAATCTTTGGCAGAAGAAATACAAACCCTATCCACATATAGTAGTAAAGTGATTAAAAAAGAGCCGAGAAAAAATCGATAACGTTTAGAGTTATTTATCATGGTTTTTTAGTTTAGTGATTATGGTTTTAAGCGCATTTTCATCGCCAACATTTCCAGGGAATACAATATATGGTAGTCTTGGGAATCTAGTATCGCGCCCCATTTTCCAAAGTGGAATTCCTGGTAATATTTGTCCTAAAACTTTTGATCGTTTCATACCTAGACCTTTAATTGCCAAATCATGAGATGTGATACCGCCCTTTGCAATTATATATTTTGGTCTTGCTTTAATACCTTTTACTAAATCTACTAAAGCACCTGAGATTCTACTCGCAATCTTGATAGTAGTATTAGCATCACCACCAGTAACAAGTTTGCGACTTGTAAATACAATAACATCAGTTCCTTTGGAAATGGTATTATCAATTTTTGAAATTAAACCTGATAGATACACTTCTGAAGTATCAGAAATTACTTGAGTGACATCCACCTCAACCATAGCATCATTTGAAAAAAGAGACAGCGCATTATGTAATTGCTCCGAAGATTTTTTCACATATGAACCAACTATAGTTAAACCTCCATTAGTGGTATTATCACTAAAAATATTCTTTGAAGTTAATAAGCCTTTGGGTGCCAATCCTATATATGATGGCACAAAAGAACTTGATGTTCTATACACAATTTTTTTACCCATTTTTTCAGCTAATAGTAAAGCTTGCGAAACTTTATCTAAATCCGCATAATCTAAACTATTAAAGATACAATATGACTGAGGTGGTATTTCTAAAATATTAGCCATAAGCACATCTATCTCCAAATCCCTAATACGTTCTAAAGAAAATGAAAATACCTCTGAAGCATTTACTTCACCTTTTGTTTTTTCTTCTATATATTGCTTTAAATCTGCATTTGAGTACTTGAATGAATGATCTTCTGCAAAAGGGGTTTTATTTACAGGAGTTAACTCATCTTCATCTTTAATATAGTGAATGTTATTAACCGTCACTCTATTACCTTCAAACATTACTGGGAGAAAAACAGTAATTGCATCGTCTAACTTTAATCCTATTTTTAATGTTTCCGGCTCTAAAGGAAAATGACCTCTTAACGTTGAATCGCTTCTACTAATGATCGTAAAATCACGCTTTGTAACCTCAGCAGCTTTTAAAATATTTTCTGCTATCTCTTTATAAATTTTTGATGTAGCTTCTGGTGTTAAACTTCTAGAATTTGTTAAAACATAAAATATTGGTGTGCCTTCTAAAAATTCTTTAACAAATACCTGCATATCCCAACTTGTAATCAAAGGAATACCATAAACCGTTTGATTTCCAGTGGGGTCATCATCAACTACGATACATGTTTTATTCAATTCTGAAAATAACATCCTGTTTTCTGAACGAAAATCATGTTGATCTTCTACAGGAAGATATTGTAAAATATGTGTTAAAGATTCTGACATTAATAACTTTCTATGGCAATAACTCGTGCTGGTGCACCATCACCTTTTTCTATTTTTAATGGTAAAGCGACTAACTCTACGCAATTAGATGTGAGCTGCTCAATATTGGTTAACCCCTCAATTATCACAACACCTTCCAAGAGAATTTCGTGAATTTTAGTAACCTCGTCCAGATTATTAACATCTGCAACTGAAGGCGGCTCTACACCAATCATTTTCACCTTATTTTTAATACACCAGTGTGCTAGTTCTTCACTTATTCTTGGTAATTCATCTCTATATTTTTGTGTGCCTGCATGTTGCGACCACCCCGTCCAAACAATCAAACTATCCCCAGCTACAAACTTTTTAGTTATGTCTTCTGAAATATGTGCAACAGTGACTAGCCCTTTTGGTCCAACATCACGAGCATCTACCACCCAAGCACATCCCACAAAATCTGAAACTGGAATTTCATCAATGGTTTGACTACTAACATTAAAATGAAAAGGGGCATCCATATGCGTACCGATATGAGAATAAAATGTTAGCGTACTCGCATTCCATCCATCTTTATCTTTAGTTTTTGCAGTTTCTTTTGAAAAACCTTTGATACCATTACGATACGTCATTGTGAGATCTACAACCCTATCCATTTTAATATTATTTTAAAGATTGGCTATTACAGCATCGGCAACATCTGATGTACTAGCACTTCCTCCTAGGTCAACTGTTAACACACCATCAGTAGTAGATTTATCAATTGCTTCCATGATATTATTTGCCGCTTCAACTTCGCCTAAATGCTCTAACATGATAGCAGCCGACCAAATTTGCCCATAAGGATTTGCTATATTTTGACCCGCAATATCTGGTGCTGATCCATGAATGGGTTCAAACATAGATGGAAACTCCTTTTCTGGATTGATGTTACCACTTCCTCCTAAACCAAGACTTCCCATAATGGCACCACCTAAATCACTTAGAATATCACCAAACAAATTTGTAGTTAACACCACATCAAACTGCTCTGGTTTTAGAACAAACATAGCTGTAGAATTATCAATATACATTTGTTGGTGTTCTACATCTGGGTATTGCGCTGCAACTTCACCAATCACTCTATCCCAATAGGATAAGCTATTGATTAAGGTGTTAGATTTTGTAATATGCGTTACTTTATTGCGTCTAGTTCTTGCTAATTTAAAAGCATAGTGTGCTACACGTTCAATACCTTTTCTAGTAAAAACACTGGTATCTATACCCATACCATTTTCAAAATCTGGCAAATATTGACCTCCCATTTGCACAAACTCACCTTCGTTATTTTCTCTAACAATTACAAAGTCTATATGCTTTTCAGAGCGTATAGGTCTAGTTACACCAGGATATGTTCTAACAGGTCTATGGTTTACATATTGATTAAAATGTGTACGTACTTTAAACGTATAATCTTTTGCAGGTAACGTATCATCTACTGCTGGAAGTCCTACAGAACCAAAATACACTGCGTCAAATGCTTTTAATGTTTCAATACCGTTATCTGGTAAAAATTGATTGTGCTTCTGATAATAACCAGCGCCCCAGTCAAACGAGTCAGTTTTAATTGAAAAATTATGTTTTTCTGCTACAGCTTCTATTACTCTTAAGCCTTGTGGAACAATTTCGTTTCCTATACCATCACCTGGAACTACTGCAATTTTGTAATTACTCACTTTTTTGATTTTTATATTGGTTTATTAATAATTCTTTTGATTTGTTGATATGTTCTCGCACTAGTTTTTCTGCTTTATCAGGATTCCCACCCTCAATGGCGTCTATAATTTTAAAGTGCTCCTGTAATGTTTCATCAGGTGTTCTTACCAAACCATGCCCTACTACTTTATCATGAATATTGCTAAAAAAATAAATATTATCCAGCGGTGCATTTCCTGTAAGCTTTATCAATAATGAATGAAATTTTTCATCAGCCTCTGCATAAGCATTCATATCAATACGTTCTTTATTTAAAAATGGTGTAAAACATGCCTTTAGTTGTTTTATTGAAGATGCATCTTTTCTGTTAGCCAATAATCGTGCTGCCATTCCTTCTAAAGCTTCTCTGCAAACATATATGTCTATAATCTCTTTGTAATCTAATACTCTAAGATACATACCTCTTCTTGGGATGCTTTCAACCAAATATTCATTTTCAAGAGCCAACAAAGCTTTCATTAAAGGTGTTCTGCTTACACCTAACTCCTCTGCAATTTTCTCTTGAATGATCTTTTCGCCCTGTTTTAATTCGCCATTACGAATCATTTCTTTGAGGCGCTTATATATAGGTTGACTTAAATCTGTATATTCTATCATAAGCTTAATATTGTATTTTGTATACAAAATACAATATTACAATAATTTATCATAAATAGTTTTATCTAAAAAGAATTTTTAATTGGGGTAAATTATGAGGTCATTATATTTTTTCTTTTGAAACCAAGGGTCGTTAGTTTGCTTTAATAAATGTCCTAAATGGGTAAGGAGTACATTTGAAACTTCTGGATTTTCTTTTAAACTAATTTTATTTAACTGATATGGGTCTTTAAAATTATCATAGAAATAGCTTTCGATTATAGTGTTAATCTGATGCTTATCCCATGGTTCATCATTTTCTTTTAATGTTAGTGTGTATCTTTCTGTAAGCACACCTCTTGAATTACCAAGCATTAATAGAACAGCATCAGGCTTTTTAATACTATTTTCTTCTTCTTTTAATAATGCTGAAAAGTCTGTTCCTTCAATAGAGCTAGGTACTGCATCTCTTAAACCTGCTAAACCCATAGCTGTTGGTAATACATCTGGAGCTCCAAATAGTACATCTTCTATTCCAGCCTTTAAACCTTTAGGCCAATGCACAATAAAAGGAATCCCTAAGGCTTCGGTTTCAAAAGTGTTCTTGCCTGTTTTTTGATGACTCCCCAACATTTCACCATGATCTGAACTAAACATAACGAGAGTATTATCCAATTCACCCATTTTCTCAAGTTCGTTTAAAACTTCACCGATATACTTATCGGCACTGGTAACATTTGCGTAATAATGTCTTGCATATGTTGCAACTTCTAAATCGACATTTTTTCTCACTACTAAATCCTTATTTAATTGAGGATATTTATCTGTATTGTAGTGCTTGTGTAAAGTTTCCATGTCTGTATTTTCATCATCCCAAGGATTATGAGGAGGATTCATAGACCAGATCATACAAAATGGTTTTGTTACATCTCGCCTTCCATTTTCATTCTTCAGATATTTTATAATTTGAAGTGCTTCATTTTTAGCTGAAAATATTCCTGGTAAATGTAATTCACCATCTTTTTTACCCTCTATTGTTTCTGGAATATTAGAATAGACTCTGGGGTTAAAATGCTCATCTTTTAAAGCTTGATAGAAATATTCAATATTGTGTCTTGTTTTTCCTGGTGGTATGTAAGTATCATATTTATTTACATGATGACCACCAGGAGGCTGGGATACACCAATAAAATTGCCATTTTCATCAAACAATGGATCATTTCTTAACCAGTGACATTTACCAAAATATGAGGTATTATAACCTGCTTTAAAGAACAAATCTGGAATTGTCTCAATATCGTTTCGTAAACTTTCATCTCTACCTACTTTACAGTTATTCCAAATACCATTTTGCTCTGGATATAGTCCTGATAGCATCATACCTCTATAAGGACTGCACAGTGGAAAATTACTAATGGCATTTGTAAAAACTATTCCATTTTTAGCTAGTTTGTCAATATTAGGGGTAACTACAGGGTCTGCTTTTCCTTGAGCGAATTCCTTATATGGTGATTCACTCCAAAAACCAGCACTGTAACGTCTTAACTGATCAGGAAAAATGATTAAAACATTTGGCCTCTTATCTATATTTTTGTCAATTTTAGCCTCATTTTTACAACTAAAAAAACACGATATAAAAACTATTAAAATGGTATATTTAAAATTCATTCTTTAATTTTTTGAATCCAATCAGGTAATTCCCTTAAACGTAATTTTAGTTGTTCTTCAAACAAAGATTCTGGCTCGACTGGAGTGCCTAAACTCTCTAAAATTTGGACTTCATCTTTATTAAAAGTGGTTCCTGCACCATGAAACCCAACAATAATTGGAGGAACAATTCTCCACCACCAAGTATCAGTAGCTATAAATCTAAAATCTTGCTCTGGTTCATCAATCTCTTTGAAATTCCAAAGGACTAGATACCTATTATGATTAGGTAAATTAAACCTTGCTCCGCCTGCTCTACCTTGAAAAAAACCTCCTTCTACCTTATCAAATAATGTATTTCGCGGTTGTGACGCATGAGATTCAAAACAGCTATGCGCAGCATATTTAGAACGCCAAATTACGGTTCCAGAGCTATTACCATCTACACCAAAAGAATGGTGCATACCAGCACTATCATTACTGCAAGCTATTAAAATATTCGTAGAACGTGATGCATGCACTGCACTGTGCCCCAAATTGCCTTCAACAACAACATTAATCGCTGTACAATTAGCCGAATGCGAAAAGCTTGCTGCATTACTAACGTTTTTAAATTTACAATCCTTAATCCAAGAATTTGATGCATCAGCTATTTTCAAAATACTCCACCCTCCATCATCTTGAGCTGATCTATGATGCTTAAACTTCTTTGTCCAATTGCCTTCAAATGTTAAACTTTCAAAACCTATATGATTAACATGTTCAAACGTAAACACATCCCATCTATATCTAACATCGATATTATAGTGTAATACTGATTTTAACTCAATTCTATTTCCTTTTATGGCTGCAACTTGATGGCGCTCTTCTACTCTTACACCTTTTTCTGTTATGGCTGTCCACTCTTTATCTGGTTGCAAAGGCCCAATATCAAACTGTATCAAATCAGGACTATTATCAAGTACTTTTACAGTTAACCAATCTCCAACATTAATTCTCGAAGCATCTTCAACTTCTATTACTTTACTGTTTCGCTTAGCATTAGCAACTATTTTAGTAATATATCTGTTTTCATACTTCACTTTTGTTTGTATTGCATAAGGGCAAGTCCATAGCTTTTTAGGATCTGCTGGAGGCAGATCGTTTTCAAAAAATAATATAGACGCGTTAGCATCTTCTCCTCTAAATACTATTTTGGAAGAAGAAATGGTTATTATACTTAAATCGTCATCGGTAGTATTTATATGATATTTGCCCTTCGGAAAATAAATAATACCTCCTTTATGTTTTTTTGCTGCTTTAATAGCACGTATTATAGCTTTTTTATCTGATTGTCCATCATTTGGTCTTGCTCCAAAATCTGTTACATCAAACTTTTTATAGTTTACAATAGGAATAGGGGCTTCACTCCTCATATAGCCTGCATATGAAAAATCTGGTAGAATAGCTGTTTCCCCATTAGCTTTTGAATCCTTGAAATTTTCCCATACTTCACTTTCTTGAGATGCACAATTTAAAATAAAGCACAAACTTATAAATATTACTATGTACCATTTGTAAACCATAATTTGATTTATTTATTAATTATTGTATCTACTTAATGCTTCTAAATAGTAATAATCTGCATAGTTTAACGGCACATCAATTTCAGCTCCATGAGGAATACTCCCAACACTATGTTTTAAAATAAAACTATGGTTGCTTCCTATGTCTGCAGTATATTCATTGGTAGCTAATGAACTCATTATTTTATCGATAAACGCTTTATATGATACTTTAGAGTAGTCATCTAATTCTAATAACGCTGAAACTGTAATTGTAGCCGCAGAAACATCACGAGGTGCATTAGGAATATTTGGAGCATTATAATCCCAATATGGGATACCATCATCTGGCAAGTTTTCATAATTAATTATATATGTTGCAATAGCCTCTGCTTGTTTTAAATATTTGGGGTCTTTTGTGAAACGGTAACAAACGGTATACCCATATAAACCCCAAGCTTGTCCTCGCGCCCAAGAACTCTCGTTTGCAAAACCTTGTGCTGTTTCTTTACTTCTTACTGCCCCAGTTTCAGGGTTATAATCTACCACATGATACGAACTGTTATTATCTCGAAAATGATTTTTAAGCGTGGTATCAGCATGAGTAATTGCAGCTTTTTTATATTTATCATTACCTGTAAACTCACTCACTTTAAATAACAATTCTAAATTCATCATATTATCTACAATTACAGGAAACATCCACCCTCTATCTTTTTGCCAACCGCCATCTACATCCCAACTTTTTATGCAACCAACATTTGGATTGAATCGTGTTAAAAGTGAATCGGCAGCGGTAATCATTACATTTTTAAAACTATAGTTATTGGTTAAACGATACCCATTTCCGTAAGAACAATTAAAAATAAAACCTAAATCGTGGTTACTAGTTTTATATTTATGATCTTCAAATATAGCCTGAAACTTTTCTGCAGCTTTTTTCCATTTTGCATCTTTAGTTTGCTCATATAAATACCAACAACTTCCTGGAAAAAAACCTTCAGTCCAATCAAACTTAGGATTTGTCCAATGTATTTCACCTTTTTCAGATACAGTTCTAGGAATTTTATTTTCACTTTCGGCTTTATCTAGTAAAAGTGAAAGCTGTGCTTCGGCTTTTGTAAATGGTGTTATTCCTTTTTTAACCTCAGTCTTTACTTCGTTCTTACAAGAACATAGTGATAAAAGTAAAAACACATTAAGAACAATTTTATGTCGCATTAGTATTTATTTAATGTTTTGATGAATCTCGTATTATTAACTCAGATACAAGTACGATAGATTCAACTGGCTTTGCATTATTTTCTATTTCATTAATAAGTATTGTGGTTGCTTTTTGTCCCATCTCAAAATCTGGCTGATTTATGGTTGTAAGAGAGGGTTCTATGACTGCAGAAATGGGGTCATTATTAAAGCCTACAACTGCAATATCCTTTGGTATATTTACACCTTGACTTTTTAAATATTGTATCGCACTAATAGCCGCAGTATCATTAGCGGAATAAATCCCATCAACATTCCCTAAAGCTAACACTTTCTTCGCCATTGCTATGCCATCTTTTTCACTTAATTTCGTTGAAAAAAAATAATCTTCTGCATAATCTAAACCATGTTTTTCGAGTGCATTTTGATACCCCTTTTTTCTGTTCTGGTATAACTTTATTTCTTGAGGACCTCCAAAGTGTACAATATTTTTGCACCCTTGTAGGATAAGATGTTCTGTGGCTTTGAAACTCGCATCTATATCATCAATACTTACACTACTAGAACTTTCAAAACTACAAGGTCTATCATAAAAAACTATAGGTGCGCCATAGGCTTTAAAAGGCTTAAGATGATTGTATGATGTAGTTTGCATGGATATTGAAATTAAAAGTCCATCTACTCTGTTTGAAAGTAACGTTTCTGCGATTTTCTGTTCTCTTTCTAAACTTTCTAAAGATTGACATATAACCACATTATATCCTTTTTCATGTGCGGTTTCTTCAATACCCGCAATGACCGTTGAAAAGAAATTTCTTGAAATTCGAGGTACTACAACACCAATGGTATTCGTTTTTTTTGTTCTTAAGTTAGACGCTAAACTATTACGCTGATAGCCTAATTCTTCTGCTTTGGCTAAAATTTTAGCTTTTGTTTTTTTAGATACTCTAGGACTATCATTTAATGCACGAGACACTGTAGAGCTATCAATTTCTAGTGCTTTTGAAATATCGTGTATGGTGATTTTATTAAAGCTCATTATTAATATTTTATTATTCGCTTAGACTTATTAATTTGCTCTATTTCAACTTGATTATTCTTCTGATCCCATTTTACATTTTTAACAACACTCAATTCTTTTTCTGTAAAGATTTCTCCAGATTTTTTCCATAATAATGCAGTAACCAAAATAGGGCTATCCTTTTCATAATCATAGTTTTTAAAAATATTTATCACAGTACTTTCTCTTGTTTCTGGGTGAATATTAGTAGATGTAATAGTTTCAATCCCATCCCAGCCTTTTACTGGGACAACTGCTAATTGATAGTTACCATTGTCTATAATATGCACTTCTTTTCCGTTTACGGTTGTAACGATTTCTTTTATATATCCATTGATATGCGATAGTGCATAATGTCCTAATTTAAAATACACATCTTTATTTGCTTCTATTTTATCTGCTCTTAAAATTCCATTTTCTAGAGAGATATCGGCTAATTGCAATGTAACATCTTCTATATATTCAGACTTTAATTGTCTATGATAAACACCTTTTTCAAACTTTTTAAAATCAAAAAGATGACCCGGCTCATTAGGGTATTCTTCTGTATTCGTTTTGAAAACATAATTCATAGAAGCTACACCGTTAGAAGTATCTGCTTGCCATGGAAATGCTGAATTATAAGATAACTTATTATAATTCTCGCTAGAACGGAATGGTTCTTTAATACCAATTCGAGGCACATTGCACCACGCTCTAATTTCTGATGCCCCAATGGCATTATAATTTGTTACCAATATCTCTGAGCCTTCATAAAAATGGTTAGTAACATTAGTATTCTTAAGCTCATTTTCCCAAACACCGCTGTTCTCTTTAGCTTGCCAAAACAAACTTTCTTCAGGAGCCAATAAGCTTAAAAATGCTTTTCCCATCCAATATACACTACCTCTACAACTGTAATATTGAGTTGATGGATCAAAACTACCATAAAAACCTAAAGTTGGTACACCTTGATTCATAAACTCTGGATGTTGTAAAAATTGTAGTAAAACACCAGATGCTATTCGTCTATAACCGCCCCAATTTACATCTTTTAAATCATCTTCATAAAAACTCAATAATGGAAATGGACTTATAGAAGCAAAGCGATATGTGATGCTGCGTCCCCACATAATCATTTTACCATTTTCATCAAACATATAAGGGTAATTCTCCGCAATTGGCAAAAAGTTTTGCTTTAATTTTTCAGCTATTTCTGGGTAATACTTTTTACCAAAAAGTTCTGACCAAACTGGACCATACATTTGAAATGCCCACATACTATAATAGTCGTATGCAGGGTTATCATTATACCAACCATCGCTTCTGTAATGATCAACACATTTATTCAAATAATCAACTAAAAGCGTCTCATTTACGGGATAACCTTGATCTTTAAAAAAACTTAGCACAAAAATATTAAAGTACTTCCAGTTTGATGGCACTGTTGGGCCATCCGCATAGCTTATCATCTTCCTTGCTAAAATATCTTTTTGCTCTTGCGTTAAAGGATCCCACAATACTTCTGGTATAACAAACATAGACATAGATAATGCACCAAATTCTACCAAAGTTTGACCTGGCCAACTACCTGTTTTATCCTTAATAAAGGAAGGGTGTGAAGGATCTATAAGATTTAAAATATTCTTACGATAATATTCAGCTATTCTTATGCCGTTGATTTCTAAATCTGGATTTTCTTTTAATAAAGGTGCAGCAACAAAGAGTGTTCTACAAAGACCTTCAAGCTTTTCAACTGGAAGTTGTGAATTGTTCCTTGGATATGCCACGCTTCCCATTTTAGGAAATTTTAGTGGATCATCATAAGACTTAACATAGCTAAATGCACCTTCGAGCATGTAGTGAGCAGCATCTAACCAATGTGCTCTTGTGATGCCCGTGATAGGGCTTTTTTCAAAATTTAGTTTTTTTTTTGAAATATTGGCTGTCCGCCATAAAGCTTATACACTTCTGAACCTGCCGCTAAAAAAGCTCCTGAACCATATACCTCACTTTTATCTGGCCATGCTTTTCCAGGTGCCGCTCCTATTGGTTGCACATAACCCAACATACCATCTTTTGTAATATGACCTCTTAAACAATTCCAAGCACGTTTAATATGTGGTTCATAAGTAGCTTTATCTAACAATCCTTTATTTACACCCCAAGCTAGTCCAAAAGTAAAAAATGAAGTACCACTAGTTTCTGGAGTTGGATACAAATCTGCATTTAATAAACTCATGGCCCAATGACCTTCTTCTGTTTGAATTTCAATAAGTTTTTTAGCCATTCGTAAATAAATATCTTTAAAATACTCATACATTTCAGAACCTGGCTCATACTCATCCATCAAAAGCGTTAAACCACCAAATACCCAGCCATTGCCTCTCGACCAAAATATTTTCTTTCCTCCATCCAACTTACCGATGTAACTATTATCTCTATAAAATAAACTTTCATCTTCATCAAATAAATGATCGTAAGTAGCTTTATATTCTTTAAGCATAAAACCATTATACTTTTGTTCTCCTGTTATATTAGCCATTTTTGCCCAGAGTGGCGGCCCCATAAACAATGCATCACACCAAGTCCATCGTTCTAGGTGTTTATAATTATCTAATGTAATAGGTTGTTTGCTTGGATTTTGTAAAATATAGTCTAAACTGTTCTTTGTCTCATCAATCATTTTACTATCGCCATATTTTCTAAATAGCTCTATATACATTTGCCCTACAACATGATCATCTGCCATGTATTTTCTACGATGCAATTTCCAATTTTGCTGGTTCCCTATATCTTTCAACCAATTGTAGTAACTATCATCTTTGGCCATAGCAGCATATTTTACCATACCTACATACAATGCACCATTAGTCCAATCTGCTATGTGATGTGGCTTCTTTCTACCACTAAAAGTGTCTCTAAAATGCTGAATTTGCCAATCGGCTACACGTTTCATTTCATTTCTTACTGATACCGGATTAATAGACGAACCTTTTATATTAGTTACAGTATTATTAGATGAAGAAGTTTTTTCCGTAGTACCACATGAACAACAAATAATAAACACCAAAAAAAGTATGTATTTACCAAAATTTCTTGCCTTAAAAATCATTTTCTATTTAGTTTAGTATATATAGTTACAAAGAAAACAAATATATCAAAAACAAAAATACAATCGATTGTATTTTACAATAAAAATCTTATTTTTACTGAAATTAATAACAAAAAATCTAATAAAAACAGAAATGACTAGTGATTTTGAAGTACGATACGCAGCCTCTCCAAGAGAAGTAATGAAAATGAACACTCAAGAACTCAGAGACGAGTTTTTGGTTCAAAACTTATTTAGAGAAGACAAAATTAGTTATGTATATTCTCATTATGATCGATACATAATTGCTGGTGCATCTCCAGTTAAAGAAAAAGTAATTCTAAAAACTATAGATCCTTTAAAAGCTGAGTATTTTTTGGAAAGAAGAGAATTAGGTGTTATTAATATTGGCGGCAGTGGTTCTGTTTCTGTTGATGGCACTATCTATAATTTAGCCCATAAAGAAGGGCTCTATGTTGGGCAAGGTAATAAGGATGTTATTTTCTCCAGTGACTCAAATGATCATCCTGCTAAATTTTATATCAACTCTACTCCTGCACACAAAGCATATCCATCCAAAAAAATTGGCTTAGACGATTTAGAAGTGATCGAACTAGGCGCACCAGAAACCGCAAATGCAAGAACGCTTAGAAAATACATTGTAAATAGCGTTGTAGATGTGTGCCAGTTACAAATGGGAATGACCACCTTAAAGCCAGGTAGTTCATGGAATACCTTACCTGCACATGTTCACGACAGACGTATGGAAGCCTATTTTTATTTTGAAGTCGCCGAAGATCAGGCTGTTTGTCATTTTATGGGTCAAACCAATGAAACCAGACATATCTGGATGGCTAGTGAAGAAGCTGTAATATCACCACCTTGGTCTATACATTCTGGTTCTGGAACTAGTAGCTATAGCTTTATTTGGGGTATGGCTGGAGAGAATTTAGATTATGGTGATATGGATGTTTGCGATATAAATAAATTAAGATAAAAGCCATGAAACCTTCTATTCTATTTTTTGTACTACTTTTTAACTGGATCTTTTTTTCATGTAGTGAGAAAGCATCTTCTATTCAAATTGAAATTTCAAATGAATTGTCTCTAGATAGAACTTTTGAAACCGTAGAATTATCAAAACAGTTTTTAGGCATTGAAACATTAAATGGTTTTGGAATTCAAGACATATCTTCCAATGCCTTTTTAACATCTCAGTTGGTTGATAATGATAACGATGGGAATATGGACATACTCTTATTTCAACCAGAAATAAAACCAAATTCAAAAGCAACATATCAAATTGTTAAACTCCCTGAGGATTTTAAAGCTTCAGAAGAAAAAGTATGTTACTCTAGATTTGTTCCAGAACGTACTGATGATTATGCTTGGGAAAATAATAAGGTAGCTTTTAGAACTTATGGCCCAAATGCACAATATAGGTTTGAAAATCGTCTAGAAGAAGGTACTTTGTCTAGTGGAATTGACGCCTGGTTAAAACGCGTAGACTATTCTATAATAGATGCTTGGTATAAAAAATACACTGAAAAAACTGGAACATATCATGAAGATACTGGAGAAGGTTTAGATAATTTTCATGTAGGGTCAAGTAGAGGTGTTGGCGGTATAGCTTATAAAAAAGATAGTACGTACTACATTTCTAAAAATTTTGTAAGTCATAAAACTCTAACCAATGGTCCTATTAGAACGAGCTTTGTTTTAGATTATGGCGTATGGGATGCGAATGGAACATTAATTAAAGAAACAAAAACCATTAGTTTAGACTATGGCAATAATCTTTCAAAATTTGAAATTGCCATCAAAGGTGTAGATACTATTTCAGCAGGTTTAACATTGCATGAAAAGGATGGTGTTGTAACATCTCATAAAGATGAAACGTGGTTGAATTATTGGCAACCTCATGCGGATTCAGAACTTGGAACAGCAATAGTTACAATCCCTCTATATTTTATTGATTCGGAAAAGTATGAAACTGATGTAAAAGATTTAAGTAATGCTTTTGTAAATCTTAGAGTGGTCAACGGAAAAGTAAAATATTATTCAGGTTTTACATGGCAAAAAAGTAATCAGTTTAAAAACCAATATGAGTGGGAACAGTATTTGAGCAGCTTTACTAAAAAGCTGAACAATCCATTAAAAATTGAAATTGTAAAACAATAATTTATTTCAAAATTATTGCTTTGTTCATACTACCTCTATGTGTTTTTAACTTCAGAATAAGTGATAAACTGCATAAATACACATATTGTATGAAATCATTTTGAAATATTTAGTAAATCAAAAGGGTTATTATACATAACAAATGTTTCAACAGCTATTAAATAATAGTTTTATGATGTATCTTTATAACTAAGCTAAACACCACTGATTATGAAAAAAATTGTATTTACTTTTTGTTTATTACTGATTTTCTCTATCAATCATAATTACGCCCAAACTAAAACTATCAAAGGCAAAGTAGTTGCCTTTAAGACGTATCCTTTAAAAAAGGTTAAAGTTATATCAAAGAAGCTTAAAACAGAAACAGTAACTGATGAACAAGGGTTCTTCTCTATTGAGTATAAAAAGAATGATAAATTAATTTTTAAGGCTGAAGGTTTTCAAAATAGTATTGTCAAAATAGAAAAACAAGACAGTCTTAAGGTCAACTTAATTTTAGTGAACAATAAAAACGCTTTTAAAGATGTAGTTAAGGAAGGCCACATGGAGCAATCTGATTTGGATTATTGCACCAACAATTTAATGGATGAAAATAATAATTTTGATCAAATGTTAACCATTTATGAAATTATTCAATATGTACATCCCACTGCAAGAATTTCTGATCAGGAAGTTAATAGGACGGATGAAAACAACACATTTGGAACCACAGGAAATCAAATTATTTTAGACTCTAGAGGTCCAAGATCCATTCTTGCTAGCCCTTTTGCTCTACTAGTTGTAGATGGTATTGTTACACGCGACATCTCAGGAATAGAACCTAAACAAGTTAAAGCGATTAAAATTTTAACAGGTAGTGACAGTGGTCACTGGGGTACCCGTGGAGCTAATGGGGTAGTTGAAATTACATTGAAAACGAATTAGTTAATTTTCATTGAAATTTATAATTCTTTATAAAATTTCACATTCTATATTCTAAAATTTTTAATAATATTAAAATTTTGACACCTTAATTTTAATATTATAGCAAAGTTTTAGCTCTGAATAATGCTAAAACATGTCATTCATCTATAAAATATTCAAAAGTTTACACATCAACTTATTTAAATGACTCTTTAAATAAAAAAATTTCATCATGATATAATAAAAACTACTTTTGGTTGTAACAAATGTCTATTTTTAACCTACGATGCTATTCAATTCTTTTGAGTTTCTTATCTTTTTACCAATAGTAGTTTTTGGTTATTACTGTATTTCTAAAACATATAGATGGCTATGGCTGTTACTAGCTAGCTATTTGTTTTATTCCATACACGAGCCCAGATTGCTCATTTTGTTGATTATCTCTACACTTACAGATTATTTTTGTGGTTTAAAAATGGCTAATGGTAGTAAGGCCAAAAACAAAAAGTACCTAATATTGAGTTTGGCTGTTAACTTAGGTATGCTATTTATTTTCAAATACCTGGGCTTTTTTACAACTACAGTAAATAACTTTTTTGCATTTTTTGGTGTTGAATTAACAACTCAAGAAAATGGAGGAGCTTATAATTTTGAACAAATACTACTTCCTGTAGGGATTAGCTTCTACACATTTCAAACATTAAGTTATACTATTGATATATACAGAGGGAATTTAAAACCTGAAAAGCATCTAGGGGTGTTTGCGTTATACGTTTCATTTTTTCCTCAATTGGTCGCTGGACCTATAGAAAGAGCATCAAGGCTAATTCCACAATTAAAACAAAAACTTGTTATTAATATTACAAATATTAAGAAAGGGATTATTCTAATTGCTTGGGGATTATTTTTAAAAGTAGTGGTGGCAGATAGGCTTGGGATTTATGTGGATGCTGCGTTTGCAAACCCAAACTCTCCGCATGGATTTTCAATGATACTAGGAGCGCTATTTTTTTGCTTCCAAATATATTATGACTTTTCTGCATATACATCTATAGCGATAGGTGCAGCTAAGACCATAAATATTGAATTGATGCAAAACTTTAACAAACCAATTTTTGCTACATCCATTGCAGATTTCTGGAAACGTTGGCATATTTCACTAATGGAATGGTTAAGAGACTACCTTTTTATTCCTTTAGGAGGTTCTAGGGGGTCAAAAATAAGAACCATATTTAATCTTTTAGTTTTATTCATTATAGTTGGCTTGTGGCATGGGGCTAGTTGGACTTTTGTAATTTGGGGTATTCTAAATGCTTTAATTCTCGTCATTGAGTATAGCACTAGAAAAATAAGAATGAGAATTTTTGATTTTCTCAAAATGACAAAAAGAGGTAGGGAACTTTTTGGGTGGCCATTTGGTTTTACTTGTATTTTTCTTACTCTAGTGTTTTTCAGATCACCCAATTTTGATCATGCCATGTTATATATTAAAAGTATGTTTCAATTTAGAAGCCTACATATTAATTTACTAAACAATTATTTCGAACTCATATTAAGTATATCCCTCGTTTTATTAGTTCAAACCATTCATTATTTTAAAGGCAATGATAAAATATATGATTTGGTAATTGGCAAACCATTAGCTATAAGGTGGTCATATTATATAGCTTATATTTTTATAATAGTATTATTTGCTATTAATAGGCAAAACACATTTATATATTTTCAATTTTAAGTTAATATGAAAGCTTTTTTTATAAAACTTACCGTATTTAGTCTTGCTTTTGTATGCATTTATATGCTATGCGTCCACATACTTTCTAAAGATTACGTTGATATATACTATAAAAAATTTACTCAAGAAGCTGGGGGGCTTGTAATAGGTATTTCTAAAGCAAGCAAGGGGATAAACCCAAATATCATCGAGAATGAATTAAAGCATCTTGATTTTGACACGCCTATTGTAAACTTTGCATTAAACGTAAGTAATTCTAAATATGGTGATATTTACTTTGAAGCAATAAAGAAAAAAGTGAATTTCTCATCTAAGAATCAATTGTTTATAGTTAGTGTATCTCCAGCCAGTTTTGCAGCTAAAATAAATGCTGAACCTGAAGATATCATTGAAATGGATAAAAAATTCACCATAGTTGGTAAAGTTGATCAAGTAAAAGCAAAGCCAAACTACAACTATGTTATTGAAACTTATGACCAACCTTTGTACAACGCATTTCACCCTTACGAAAAAGACCCAAGGTTTACGATACATGACAACGGTTGGTTAGAGATTAAATTAGATTATTCTAAATCTGACTCTATAGTTAAAAACGATATTCTATTCTGGAAGTCGATACTTCTTAAACACTTCAAGAACGAGGTTAAGACACAAGAAGTTTCAGAGTATCGTATAAAAAGTTTTGTAGAAATGATACAATTCTTAAAACAAAATGGTAGTGTTTTTATAATAACTATGCCAGAAGACAAAGAATTTATAGATTCTGAAAAAATCTTTTGGCCAAATTTTGAACCCCAAATGGATAGTATAGCAGCCAAACTTAATATTCCTTATATTAATTATTGGTATTTATCAGGTAAGCTTAAAACTTATGATGGCTTACATTTAGAATCTGAAAGTGCAAAGGAATTTACACATATATTGAGCAAAGATATTAAAGGCTACTTGGAGGATTAAAACATAAAATAATATTTCAACCCTCTTTCTTTGAGTTATAAAATTGATTTATTCAATATCTTCAATAAACGTTACCCATATATCCCAAGCACCATTATTTACCAAGACATCACCATCATTAGATCCTGTACTTCCAACTATCACTAGTTTGTCATCCTTTATTATCACTTCTGAAGCTGCTTCAGAATTACTTCCTCCTAAAACTAATTCATCTAAAACGGTAAATGAAGGAGAAATTTTAACCACCCATAAATCTGAAGATGCAAAATCCGTATCACTTGTAATAAGATGAGAATTTGTATCACCAACCAAAAACAGTTCGTTAGCTTCATTTTCTATCAAACTTACTGCAAAATCTAAACCTTCACCCCCAATAAATACTTGTCTATCTATTTCTAAAGTATTAGTAAGTGTGAATAACAATACATCTCTATCATTTTGATTACCACCAGATTTTCCACTAAGTACAAGAATTTGTCCATTATTGAGTTTATGGAGTTTTGCTGCACCATCATTTTCGGCTGTCTCAAATATCTTCTCTTGTACAACTTCTCCAATAGGGTTTATTCTAAATATAAGAAGATTACTTTTTAATATAGTAATAGAACTTCCTGGTCTAGACTCTTCATAAGTAAAACTTCCCCCTATCAAAATATTTCCGTTTGGCTCATCTATTAAAGACGTAAATGTATTATTACCATCTGTAGCTTCATAGGTTTCAGACCAAATCATCTCTCCTTGCGTATTTATTTTTAAAACTAATACCTCATTATCACTAACAAGTATATCGCTAGGAAGAGGTTCTGAAAGCTTAGTTGCTCCAATAACTATATCGCCATTCGAAGTTTCAATCATATCCATAGTTGTATCTGTAATATAATTGAACCCAAATGTTTTTTCCCAAAGAATTTCGCCTGTAGCATTTAGCTTAACTGCATATATATCTAAATCAAACTCTCTGAAGGTAGTTTCTACAAAACCTGTTGCAATAAAATTTCCGTCATTGGTTTGTATAATTTTTTCAAAGCCTCCAACACCAGATGTGCCTAATATCTTTTCCCACAACACATTATGGTTGTTATCAATGGCTATGACATAAGGTTTTTCATCGGCAGCAACGCCGCAAATAATAAACCCGTTTGCTGTAGCAACAATACCAAGGCCAAATTCATCGCCTGTTCCTCTTAAACTTACTTGATCTACTAAGGTTAGCCCAGGTTCTTTAGTAGTCTCATCGTCTTCTGTAATATTATTTTTACTGCAACTCACTAATTGAACAACAATTAAAAGTAATAGCAATAGTGTTTTTTTTATTGTAGCCATTTTGATTTTTTTTTAGTTGATTTTTATTTTAAAATGCTCTATTTACCTTAGTCCAGTTTCTATTGTTTAAATTGATATCACCATTCGGGTTATAGAATAAATCGTCATTTTTAATGTAGTTTCTATCACTGTCCATCCAATATTCAGTAGATCCAGCATCTACTTGATAATTTCTTCCTGTTGAGGGGTTATACACTGTTTCTTGCTCATTAATCATATTTATGAATTGCTTTTGACTTCTATCACTTCCTGCTCCAAAAGTTCTGTTCATGAATGAAGCATGGTTAGCATCTTGAGCAGCCCAAATCCCTTTCATTTTTTGTTGATGCGCATTAAACGCTGCTTGTCGGTTTTTCATTCTTATCTGATGGTCATATGCAGCTTTTTGTTGTCTTGCCCTATTAAGTTGTGCCAAATAGTGTTTCCATTGTGGATTTTCTTTAGTGGCCTCAGTAGCATCAAGAAGTTGATTTATGGTTACATCAAGTTTATTTTCGTTTACAAATACATAATCTAGGCTGTAAAACCACATCACCATAGAATCATTGAAAGTAATTTGTTGCTGCATTGCTATTTTCACTAAAGTTACTAATGCTTTTTGCCCCTTATTATTTGTCCATTCTGTTACATAATGCTCCAATTGTGCATTTTGCCCTCCGGATTTGTTCAACATGTTACGTAAATAGCGTTCTGCTCTAGGAATAGGTTTTTGTCCAATCATTTGGAAACCACTTTTAGCCATTCTTCCATTGACCTCTTCCCTCATAATTTGTTCATTACTCATCATAGGACGCATCATGTTCGAAGTGCTGCTATATTGTTGCATCCATTGTGCAGTTTGCCGATTTGGATAGTGTAAGTGAAATTTAACGGGTGTATTGAATGTTTTTAGGTTATGAGGCCCTTCTACTTGCATCAGAAATAGAGGGATTTTTTGATCGATAGTATAAATAGGCTTAGAAATAACATTCCAGTTGGATGGATAGCTAGTACTATTTACTACCAAACCTGTTCTGGCATCTCTAAACTCATGTGTTTTCTTTCTACCTCTAAAAAAGCTATTACTTTGTGGGGCATCTTCTATATAATTCTCATGATTGGTTTCAGCATATTGATCAGGATAATTTGGAGCCTCTTCGTAATATGTGTCTTCTTCTATTTCAGACTCATAATCGTCATAGTAAGTGTCTTCATAATAGTTGTTATCGGCATTTTCATTGCCATTCTTACAACCGAAAACAAGCGTTAATATGGAGAGGATAAGAAATAAAACTTTAGATTTCATGATGTACTATTTTATGGATTATACAAGTACATCGTATTGGTTTTAATATGTCATCAAAAAAATTTAAAAAAATTGACCTAAGAAGTCTTTTGAATCTTTAATAGAAGAAAGTTGAGAGTATTTACTATTCACCTAAGTTCAGGTGATTCGTATACTTATCGAGTTGAATTCCAGCTTTAAAGCTTCTTATTTCTACAACTTTATTTTGTTCAGGATCATAAACTAATTCAACATAGAATTTATCTACTGAATATAAATTAATACGTATTGCTGTCGTCACATAATTATCCAAGAATGTTCCCTTATCTACAACGGCAAACAACTTATTATCATAATCTAGTGTATTGAATTCTTTTAAGGTCATTGTCTAACAGGCATATTATAATCAATACTCCCAGCAGATAGTGAAGTATTATAAAAACCTTGACTCCTTTCGCTTATATTTTGGTAGTCTAAATTCACTAATTAAAATAAAATTTATAGGCTAAAAAACAGACCAGAAGTATCAAAACGAATACAAGTGTTTTTATGACATTTAATGATTTCTTCTGAGCGTGTATCTGATTACTCAACAATAGCTTTTCGTTTTCTGCTTGCTTTTTAAAGCGCTCTAAATCTTCATCTTTAGATTTTAAAATTTGAATTCTATTTTTATGGGTATTCACTACGTTTTGTAAAAAAGCGCCAACTGCTGTAGGCGTGGAGAAACCTCTATCAGCTACTTTTTCTAAAAGTGTTTTATCGGCATCATGACCAATACCTGTAATAAATGGAATAGGCAATTCTATGGCTTTCTTGCATAACTCTATTTCGTTAAATACTTCTAATCCACTACCGCCTCCTCTAAGAATAATAAGTAAATCTGTACTTCTAAAATCGAAACTACTTATAAACTCAACAATATCTTTTTTAGATGATAAATTGCATTTATGATGCCTAATATTATAAGAATTAACATCTTGTAATTGGCTCATATAATCATCTTTAGATGTAGATTGCACACCAGTAATAATATCAACAGAAGGTGTTAATCCGTTTTCAATTTTGCTCAATAATATATCATCTATTAAAGGAAAATCTCTTTCAAATCTGGCTTGAATAATATCATACTCAACTTTAGAAATAAGTTGTACTTTTTTCTCATGCTTCACAACTTTAGTTATCGTAAAAAGTACATTCAATTTAGAATCGTTAGATATACTCTGCGCTTTATTTAAAAAACCTTCAAACTGGTAATATTTACCAACTTCTATAGTTTCTCTGATAGCGGATGTAAGCTGAGTTGTGATTCTATGCTGTTTATCCTTACCGACAATTTCGTCATAAAAATACTTCCCATATAGTCTTCCATTCTTTTGAAAATAAAAGCCTTCGAGTAGTAGCAATTGTCCATCTAAAGTAGATGACAAGCTATTGGCATATAAAGTTTGGAGTGTGGCTACGCTAACTGTGCTTTTAACTTCAGACATTAATTAGTGGGCATTAGTAGTCAATACAGTAAGATTCAATAAAAATTCTATTGTATATATTGATTTGGTTATTAGAGAGAGTTAATAATGGAAACAATTTACAAATTTATACCTCGAACCTATCTAAATAGAAGTGATTGGCAAAAAAAGTCGATTAACTGCTAAAATGAAGAAAATAGGGAATTTTAAATTTCTAGAAAACTATAATTTTTCAATAATTATATACTGAAACATCTAATCTTCTACCCAAAACGGAATATTTGCATGTGCAGTATGATGATGGCCATCGTCTACATAAATGAATAAGCGGTATGCACCTGGCTCAGATGGTGCTATAAGGTTGGTGATACTATTAGAATTCTCAGCAAATAAATTATTAATAACTTCTGGTATATACTCTGCATCTCCACCTGTTTTTTGAGACTTACTCTCTCTCATTATTTCCCAACGATACATTAATGTATCATTGTCAGGATCAGCTATTTGAACTTCAACAGCATAACTATGGCCTTTTTTTAGCTTAATATTGTCAATAGCGCTTTGTCCATCTAATGTAAAATCAATTAATCTAGGTGAACGATTTTCTGGCCATGCGTCATTCCAAACATAATGCATAACGTCTACTGATTCCGTTTCATTCCCATCAGCCATAAACATCCCAAACCAAGTGGGTGTGCGTTCTTGTTTTTGCCCCCAAAGGAATACGAAAGACCCCATAACTTGTTGTGATTGGGATAGTATAGACTTTTCATATCGACTACGATACAGGTCTGCTTTAACCGAGCTATTATTCTCCAGAGGTGCGCCCCATTCTGTTTTACTCACTTCCCAATATCCCGTTGCACCCCACTCTGTAATCAATAAAGGGCCTTTATAAGTGGATCTTGAGATAATCTCTGGTAACACATCCATTGGCCCGTATAATTGAACACTTAAGAAATCTAAATCCGTAGCTCTATTTGAAATCATAGCTACATTCTTTTTATCGATTCCAGCTAAAGGTGTAGTAGTTAAATGATATGGATCTATATCATGAATCATTTTAGATATGTCATTCACTGCATCCCAAACTTTGGGGTTTTGCGAATGATGGTTCATTTCATTTCCAATTCCCCATATCATTAATGCTGGATGATCCTTCAATTCTAAAACGCGTTCGCGAATACTTTCTAATTGCTGCTTTACTGCTTTTTCATCATTGTAATCAAACCCATGACGTTCTAAACCCACCCAAACACCCATCATCACTTTCAAACCTAGCTCTTGTGCTTTATCTAAAACCTCTTTTCCGTTATCTGTACTCCATGTTCTTAAAGCATTTGCACCATGCTTTTCTAAAGTTTCTATACGATCAATATCTGAAACGCCAGCTCCTTTAACATAAAAAGGTGTTCCATTCAAAAAGATGCGATACCCATCTTTAGTAAGGCGAATTTCTGATTTGGTAACAGGACTATTATATTGTGTCTTATGCTTCGAATTACAGTTGTAAAATATCATAACAAATAAGAATAATAGAAAAGACCGTTTTGAGTAAATTGAATATTTCATCCTTTAAATTTGGCTAGTCATAAATCTAATAGCATCTCTATATTTAATCATTTGTAAACACCTCTTATAGAATTGATTAAAAAGTTTATGAGTTTCTATAAATATACAATTTACTAATACAAATTGTATATTATTTTTTCTATTCGTATTAAATTGGCTTGGTAGTTATAATTGCATAACATACAAAAAAGCACCTCAATTTTCTGTAAAGAAAAGAGAACGCTTCCATTGATTAATGGTTAAATTGGTAAACTAAGTTATGCTATAAAGTGTGAGCGAAACAAAATATTTAACTATTTCCGTAGTCCTTAATTGACTTTTCTTTTCCTATTTTAAAAAATGAAGCTACTCTTTCAAAGTGATTTTTATAACTCCGTAAGCAGCTCTTGAACCATAAAATGACGCCTCTGAATCTTTTAAAACTTTTATAGATTGAACATCAACTGGAGCTATATTACTTATTGTTGAAACCGGTGCCCCATTAACTAAAAAAAGAGGTTCTGTAGTTGTTCCTTGTATGGTTGATGCAACAGCTCCTCTAATTGAAATACTTTCTCCAGAAACAGATACACTAGGTACTCTTGCATCTATGTACTCATAGATATTTCTAAAATTACTTAAACTTTGTTTTCCGTCTAGAATAATTTCTTCTTTACTTGGCCTAGTTTCGTTTCTAAAACCTAATAAAGCGAGTTCTTTTTTTCTTATGAGTTTACTATCCTCAGGAAAAATAAAGTAAATCTTTTTCTGTCCAGTAAAATCGGCACTTAGTAACCCATGCTTTTTTGAGAAAACCGAAACTAAACTGATATCTTGTTTTAACTCTACCTTATAAAAACCTTCTTTATCTGTTTTTACATTTGTATGTATAGAATCCAAAAAAATAATCGCATTTTTTATTGGCTTATTATTAGAATCTGTAATTTTACCTATTAAGAATTTGGAGTTAGTATCGCTTTTTTCTTGACAAAAAGAAGCACAAACAAATGCTAAAAAAAACATACAACTAAAAATAAACTTTTGTGTTTTCATAATTTAAGTTTTTTGAAGCTTCAATATACAAAAAAATCAATATCATTCTTCACCTAAATCACAAGCATTAAGGACATTAAACAACAAAAACATCTCAAACCTCATATTAAGAACAAAGAAAATCTCTATTGATGATATTTAGTCTTATCTTATTTTCTTTAGCACTTCAGTTTTGTATTTTCTACTTATAGGAATATCACATCCTTGAATCTGTATTTTTGTAGTATTAAAAGATTCTATTTTTAATGTGTTAATTATATAAGATCGATGGACTCTTATAAAAGTATCAGGTAATCTATCTTCTAGTTTGCTGATTTTTTCTCTTGTAGTGAACATTTTATCTTCGGCGTATATCTTGACATAATCTCCTAAACTTTCAAAATAATTGATTTTGCTATCACAAAGTTGAATGACCTTTCTATTAACTCTAAATTGAATTAATGTTCCTACAACTGTATCTTTGCTTGACCATCTTCTAATTAGGTAAATTAAATTCCCTAAAAAAACTATAAAAAATAAAATAACTGCTAATTGCTCTATATTATAGCTTACTGCTGTCATATTAAGGAATGAATAGTTTCCTAAATATATAAGTGCCCAAAATACAATTAGGGTTTCCAAGTAAATTAATAATACAACAACAAATAATCCAAAAAGAATAAATTTATACAAGTGATTTTTGAATAGGTATTTTGGAAATAACCAGTAGTTGAATGTATAAGTAACAGCTACAACTACAGGAAGTAAAAAACTTGTAAAAACTACAGAAAAATAAATAGCGTCTTTTCCTCCTACAAAAAGTATAATTAAGAAACTATTTACTAACCAAAACAATACATGCAATAGAATACGCATACCTAAATTTTGCTACTAATATGCCATTAATTTTTAAAAATAACTTTGTTTATCGACAAATAACAGGTTTAACAACGGATTTAACATAGGTGAAAAACCTCGAATAGTTCTACTTTTGAAATAACATATTTAGTTAAAACAGATATACGATATATGATTGAATTTCTTAAAAATGGAGGATTGGTATTTACTCTACCTCTTACAGTAATACTACTCATTAACATTGTTCTAATTACTAGAAATGCTTCTTTTCTGTTTGCGAATAAATTTACATCAAAAAAAGATATTAAAAAGAAGATAGACTACATTATACATATAGGGTTAATTGCATTAACCTTCGGTTTATTTGGTCAAATAGTAGGTCTTTATGAAGGATTCGAATCTATTGAAAAATGGGAGAATGTCGCTTCTAATCATCTTACAAATGGATTTATAACCTCTTCAATACCGACCATGTATGGCTTAGGAATATTCATCCTGTCCTATTTATCTTGGTTACTATTGAAGATTAAACTAATTAAAACATCAAAATGAGAATTTTAGAAATCACCTTATTAGTTGTTATTACTATTTTACCATTTACCAAACGGCTAATACTTAAATTTATAACCAAGAAAGTTTTAATATGTGTTTTGTGCACTATTTTGACTCTTCACTTACTAATTGAGGGATGGCGCTGGCAATTATTGCCAGCATATATTATAGTATTCATCTTAATTTTTAGAATATTTTCAATTGATTCTACAAAGACTTTCAAACTAACGTTTCTAAAAGTTGTTGGATACACCAGCATACTATTTTTAACATTTTTAAGCTGGCTATTACCAAATGTTTTACCTGTATTTTCTTTACCTAAGCCTTCAGGCGAATACACTGTCGGAACGCGTTCCATTCATTTAGAAACAAATATCAATGAAGCTATAACTAAAGATCCAAACGACAAAAGAGAACTAATGATTAAGGTTTGGTATCCCTCCTCTGATGCTTCTGGAAAACAAGACCCATACTTAGATCAAGCAAATAGAACAAGTTTTATTAATAAATATTTAAGTGGTATGCCTAAAACAACATTAAACTATTTAAATTATGTAGATACTCATATATATAAAGACGCTACTATCAGTGATGGAACTTTCCCTATTTTAATTTTTTCTCATGGATATGGTTCTAATGCATCAGGATATTATGCATTACTCTCTGAGATTGCTAGTCATGGTTATATCATTTTAAATATGAATCACACCTATGAAAGTTTAGGTTCCGCTTTCCCTAACGGTAGAAAAGCATATTTCAATTATGAATATCAAGCTTCTAACAATGCTAATTCTATGAAGCATATTGCTCCAATAAAAGACGCCTTCGCAAACAAAAACTTATCTTACGATGAACGACATACAATTATAAGAGAAGCATCGAAGAACTATGTAGTAACCAATATGGTAAAACGCTGGACAACGGATATTATTTATACAATAGATCAATTAGAAACTTGGAATACTAAAGGCTTTTTAAAAGACAAATTAGACCTAAATAAAATAGGTGTATTTGGTCACTCTAGGGGTGGTGGTGCAGCTGGTCAAGTAACGATAAAGGATTCCAGAATAAAAGCTGCAGCAAATATAGATGGTGTACAGTGGGGAGAAATGATGGACACAATTTATCAGAAACCATTCCTATATATTTCAGCTGATTGGCCTAAAGATCATGAGGACATAAATTCACACATATATAAACATAAAAGTACCAACTTCTTTTATGAAAGTAAATTATTAACTTCTGCACATCCAAACTTTATGGATATTCCCTTTATGATTCCTGTTAGAAAACTAGCACAAACAGGTGCTATAAATCCAGAATTAGGGATTAAAATCACAAATGAACTTGTAACAAAATTCTTTGATAAACATTTGAAAAATAATGATTCAATTTCACTAGTCAATATCAGTAAAAAGTACAAATTATTAGAAATGGTTGTACATAAAGGTGATTCTGTACCTTGATAATTGCTAAAATAGAGTTAAGCTTGAGCTAAAAGAATTATTTAATTATGCTAAATTCTATGTTATTCTTGGTTTAGAAGTGTCTATTACATAATATGATCAAAACGAAAAAGCATCCCAATTTCGATATATCGCAACAGGAATGCTATTTATAAAATTCTTATATGTTAATTTACAATCTCATAAAAACTCTTGTAATGATTATCTGAGTAATAGCGTTTAAGAATTGTTGGTGTTCTTGTTGTCATATCAACTAAAAACACAAAACGGTAACGTCCAGGATCTTGATTTCTGGTCATACCACAACGCCCTTCAAAGTAATGCGTATCACCTTTTGTTGGAGCTGGAGGTAGTTTCATTGACCCATGACCGCCAGCATTTGCATAAGGCCCATAATTAAGACCTGGATACACTGTACCGTTCATAGCCCTATCATTCATTTCTCTTAGATATTCTTTAACTTCTCTAGAAAACTTATCTCTAGATATTTTTGGGAATTTTGCCATAATTTTAAACTTAAATTTTCCTTACTCTATTAATTAGGTTTTTCAGGTTCCACCATAATTAATTATATTCTTAATAAACAAATTATGTCCATTGAAGATTCCATGCGTTACCAGCTCCTTGAATAATATTTAAAGTACCTTGTACTGCTGGAGCAGCCGCACTATTTTGTGTAATCCCACTTGCAGTAACTGAAACATTAGTACCAGGTTGAACATTTTTTATACTAGCTCTATTGGTATGTGCATTTACATGCTGTAAAGGTTGTGAATTATCAGTGGCTATATAACGAATGCTTACACTCACCGGTAATTGATTATTAAATTGTGCCATTTTGATTTATTTTATATTCCTACTCTATTTAATATTGGGATTTTCAGATTCCACCCTAGATTTAATTGATTTTCTGATTAAATTCATTAGCTATCTTGCTCACTAAAACTCCTATTAATTGTGGTTTCTTTGGAGGACTCAATACCTCTATATGTATACTTCTACCTGATTTAGATTTTGTTTTATTTTGTATACTTTTATTATTCACATTTAAATAAAATGGCCATATTGGCACGTTATTTAAATCTAAAGAGCTAAATCCTTTTTTACTGGTTCTGTCTAAAACCACATCAGAACTCATCTTAAGCTTAATACCATCAACTATCACTACACCATAAGTATCTCTTTGCATATTTCCATGTTCGCCAAATGTAGACTCCCATGAAGGCATACCAGGTTTCCACACTGAATTGGTTTTATCTCTGTAAGCTCTGGTTAAAGCTTCTTTATGGTACCAAGGCAAATAATTTTCTAAATCAGCTTGATCCGAAGGTTTCTGTAATGGATGTCCTTCTAAACAAACCACCTTATCAAAACAACATTTTATACGAATTCTAGAGTTAATAATACCTGATTCAAACTTTGATAGCTTTGAATTTTTCTGCTTTGATTTGTTAAAAAACCCCGGGGTATTTCCTTGTGTTTTTTTAGCCCATGTTTTATTAATATCTGATGAAGCCGTTTCAGAATCAAACTGAAAAGATTTACAAGACGCTGATTCTAGTGCATCTAATATTTTATTAATAGTTAAAGAATAGGCATAACCAATCTTGGTCTTTTCTACACGAGCCAACATTATATTGGCTTGAGTTAATACATCTTCAATATCAACTTGATTCCCACTAATTGGCATAGGATATAATTGAGATATCACGCTTTGGTAATTCTGTGAAAAATTATTGCGTTGCACAGGATCGTAAAATTGATCTATGGATTCTGGCGGTATTGAATCAAGAATATTCCATAACCATGGAGAATCTTGTCCTAATGGCGTTGAACCCTGATAAAGTTGAAAATTTTTTGGATTCAAGCCTAATTCAGAAACTAAAGTGTTATACCATTGTTTTGTGAGGATATCCATAAGTAAAGTTTTAATGAATTTTATATTTCTACCCAGAATTATAGGTATCTATAACTCTGGATAGAAATTACTTCTTATCAACCTATAAAATCAGAAGTTTCAGTAACTAAAACACCTAATAACTGTGGGTTACCTGCTGGACTTGTATAAGTAGCGGTCATTTCTCCACTATCTGAAAAAGTAACTTTTGTTGTATTACCTCCCGAAGCAGAAGCACTAAAAAATGGCCAGTAACCTCCACTAGCAGCTGCTGTGATTGTTCTTTGATCATCTTTTGAAAAAGATGCACTAGAAGTTATTGTTATATCAATCCCATCTACAACTACTAAACCATCTGTAACACGCTGCATATTTCCACTTGGACCAAAAGTAGAATCCCAATTAGGTGATCCATTCTTCCAAACCGTATTATCTTTGGTTCCGTATGCTCTTGAGAAAGCAGCACTGTTATACCAAGGTGTATATTTGCTAAGAATTGGATCTGTAGATACTTTGGCTAATGGTCCAGAGGCTAGTGTTGTAACATGTGAAAACTTAGCATCAATCTCTAAACCTGCATTAGTAGCTGTTGTAGTTAACTTATCATAAGTTGAGCTTGCACTAAAAGAGAAAAATCCCCAACCTCCTGTTACACTGGCTTTAGCCCAAGTATGATCTAAAGTGCTTTTTGCTGTTTTACTATCCATTGTAAAACTTTTTGCTGGTGCTTGTTGTAATGAATTCTTCAATTGCGCTATTGTAGTATTATAAGCATACCCTTTACCTGATGCTTGCGCATTTGCAAACATAGTATTGGCTATAGTTACTATGTCATTAAAGAATGTGGCAATTAAAGAAGCTGCACAGTTTACCTGATCTGGTGCATTTACAAGAGCCCACTTTTTAAACGCATTAGACATCTTTGTAGCATCCTCAAAAATATCATCAGGAGCTTTATCAGATTGAAGGTATGTTAGCCAGTCTGTATAATAATCTCCCATACAGTCTTGAAATGAATTATCAGAATCTGGTTTTAAATGAGCTATAACTGCTTGGTAATCTTGTGAAAAATTATTGCTTTGGTTCGGGTTATAAAAATTGTTAATTGACGCAGGAGGTATGGCGTCAAGAATATTCCAAATCCATTCAGAAGTTGATCCAGTAGTGGCTGTCCCCTGATATAATTGGAAATTTTTAGGATCTAATGATAATCCTGTTACTACAGCATTATACCATTGTTGTGTTAGCGTTTGCATTGCTTTTTGTACTTCAGACATTTTATAAATATTTAAATTAAAGAGACCTACTCTATTAAGGCTTTTCGGATTCCGCCATTTTCAATCCATATTTGTAGCTACACAATTAAGATGATATCAAAGATGTTTTATTATTATAAAAACAAGAAAAGAGATGAGTGAACACTACGATATATTGAGTGGGTAGCTGAATTTTTTGAGTTAAGCAAAAACAACTTCTAAAAGAATAAAAAAACTACACGTAAGTAAGGTTTATCATATTTTTTTATTACCTTGTTTTTTCGAAGAATTTTAATATTAATTAATCCCTAAGAACATGTTCTAACTAAAACCAATTTAACATGTTCATTAAAATAGATCTCAAAACCACCCAAAACTATCAGCGAAAATTCCCTGTAGATATAAAAGACCTCAAACAAGCAATTAGGGCATGTTATTTAGGACTCGGCACTCCCTATGCTCCTATAAAAGTAGATAACTTTGTAAATTTAGATGGTAATCAGTTTCCTGAAATACCTCAAAAAGCAAAAATATCTATTAAGTTATACCCTGAAAATGAAGACGATTGCGAATACAAATTAAGCAAACCAAAACTAGTATGTTGTAAAGTAAAAAATGTAGGAAGAAAGTTTAATGATAAAGACTTAATTGCAAAAAAACATTGGAAAAAGGTTTTTAAAATTAATACTAAACACATATTTTATGCCCCAGAAGGGACATTATATATTTCTCCAAACAAAAAAGGAAGATGTAGTATTTCTACAAGGAAAAAAATTCCTAATATAGTTGTAGCCTATAGCATTATGTTTTCTTTAATTATTAAACATAAAGATGGCTTTCAACGCCGTTACTATTTTATTTTGGATCCAGTGGTCCGAATTAGTTCAAATAGAAATAAATAAAATCACTTATTTAATTTATTTCACTAATGAGCTTGAGAAAACTTTTACTTTTTTTTCTTTTCTGTCCAATTTTTATTTTTTCTCAAAATATAAAAAAATCTGATAGTCTATTACATATTTTAAAAACAGGTACTTTTTCAAAAGAAAAACATTTTAAACTATTGGCCGATATTGCTTTTAACCATCCAGATATGGATTTGGCTTTAGGTTTTGCTAAGCAATCTCTCAATCTAGCTATTGAAATTAAGTCTCCTATTTTGCAGGCTGAAGCTTGGGAAGAAATTAGCCATTTAGAAAACAAGTTGGGAAACAATAGCCAATCATTAAAAGCTTCTCTTAATGCTTTAAAAACATATAAACTACTTGATATGGTTGAAAGTCAAGCTGCCGTGTATACTCAGATATCTAATAATTATATCAGTAATAAAAATTATGATGAGGCCATTAATTACTTAAAAAAAGCTATACATATTTATGTAAATTCTAATAATATTAAAAATCATGCTTTAACCATTTTAAACCTTGGGGAAGTATATCGTTTAAAGGGATATTTAGATCATGCAGCAACAACATTTAGAAAGGTTTTAGAGTTGAATGAAGCTTTAAACGACGCTACAATAAAAGGATATGCTAAAGGTAATTTGGGTATGGTTTATAATTCTCAAAACAAGTTAGATTCTGCCAAAACATATCTTAATGCTTCAATCACAAATCTTAATAGTTTAAAAGACTACTATGCCACTTCAATTTATATCAATGAGTTAGGAATAGTGTATAACAAAGAAACAAAATATCAGAATGCTGAAGACAACTTTTTAAGAGCTTTTACCATGGCAGAAAAAACTGGATTAAAAGAACAGGTACGTGATTTTAGTGCTCAGTTATCTACTTTTTACGAAAAAAGACAGCACTATTCCAAAGCTTTAAAGTATCAAAAAGTATTTCAAGTCTATCAAGACAGTTTAGTTAATAAAGAGAATATTCAAAAAATAGAGCAACTAAAAGCTGGTTATGAAATTGATAAACGCGAGTCTGAAATTAGTATGCTCTACACGATCAACTCCAATCAGAAAAACTGGGTTATTACTTTATGCATAGGTCTTTTCTTATTAATACTTTTTATTTATTTACTTCATACAAGTAATAAAAAAATCAAAACCGCAAATATCACTTTATCTAATCAAAAAAATATTATTACTAAACGAGAGCAAGAAAAAGTAATGCTATTAAGAGAGCTTAATCATCGTATAAAAAATAATTTACAAATGATTTCTAGTTTGTTAAACCTACAAAGTCATGAACTTGCAGGCCATCCTGCGAAAGAAGCCATTATAGCAGGTAAACATCGTGTAGAAGCACTATCTCTGGTACATAGAAAACTCTACCAAGAAAATTTAGATACAAGAATTATGTTAAAGGATTACATAGAAGAATTAGTACTAGGCCTTTTCCATGGCTATGATGCATCATTTAAACCTTCTTTTAAGATAGACAATGTTAGTGTAAGTCTTGACATAGCTGTCCCGTTGGCATTAATAGTTAACGAAATAATAATTAATGCTTTAAAATATGCTTATCCCAGTATTGATAAACCGAAGCTTAAATTAATAATGTTAGAAAACAAAAACAGTTTAAATATTCAAATTATAGATAACGGCACTGGATTTAATACTACTGATACTAAAAAAAGTAACTCCTTTGGTATTAAGCTTATATATTCATTAATCGAGCAATTACAAGGAGTTATTAAAAAATTAGATAGTAAGAATGGTACGCATTGGAAAATGAGTATAAAAATAGCGTAACTACTGTATGCATGAATAATAAAAAAGCAAGAATAAAAATACTTATTGTAGAAGATGAAATATTGATAGCTCAAGATATTTCAAATAGACTATCCAATAACTATGAAATTATAGGAATTGCTTCTTCTGCTGAAAAAGCAATTGACTTCATTAATACAAGCAATAGAGTTGATATAATTCTTATCGATATTATTTTGAAAGGAGATAAAGATGGTATAGAGTTGGCAAGAACAATAACTAAAACATACGATATTCCATTTATTTTTATTACATCACATGCTGACGCTTCTATAGTTAATCGTGCGAAAAGCGTTAATCCGTGTGCTTATATTTTAAAACCCTTTAATGATAGGCAAGTAAGTATTGCTATTGAGCTTGCTATAATAAGTTATGCTAATAAAACTAACAAAAAGTCTCCATTAAAAAATCAAGAATTAATTAAAACTAATAATCAAGTATTACAAATCAAAGACAGTTTATTTCTTAAAAAAAAACACCATTATGAACGCGTTCCCATAAGAGAGATATTGTTTTTAAAAGCTGAAAACAACTATTGCACACTTAGTACAAAATCAGCAAGCTTTACATACTCTATGGTATTAAAAAAAGTTGAAGGTCATCTACCTATAAATCAGTTTTTGAGAGTTCATAGAAGTTATGTTGTAAATATTAATTCTATTAATGGCTTTGAAGGAAATATGCTTTTTATTGGAGATAAAAAAATCCCAGTTAGTAAAACCTACAGAGATGCTGTATTTAATTTATTTCATACCATTTAAATAATATGAAATTTAGAATAGCATTAAAACAAAAAAGCATCCCAATCTTCTTATTCAGAAAAAAGGAAAGCTTTCCATTGGTTACCAAATTGCTTTGGTAAACTACATCACGCCTAAGGCGTGAACAACACAACATCGTAATACTAAAAAAGCCCTAATTTCTCAGAGCTTCTTTTGCAATAGTTGCGGTCTGGACGGGACTCGAACCCGCGACCCCCTGCGTGACAGGCAGATATTCTAACCAACTGAACTACCAGACCGTTGCGTTATTGCGGTTGCAAATATACACGGCTTTTTTTATATCTCAAATCTTTTTTAAAGTTTTTTAAGCAAAAAATGCATTACCCAAATTTTTGACGTTCTACCATATATGTGGTTAAAATAGAATTGAAATCTTTATTCACATCTGCTTCAACATATTTAATTTTGTACTGCGCACATTTTAAGCGCAATGCCTCAAAATAATCATTAACCGATTTGCTATAATTCTGCTTAATGGTATCTGCATATAAATTGATATACGCTCCTGTTTCTACATCTATAAAACGTTTAGGATTGTTATCAAAATCAAACTGTAACTCCTTTTCTTTATCAAATACATGAAATAAAATCACTTCATGCTTATTATATTTTAAATGTCGCAACGCCTCAAACAACTTTACTTCATCTTCCGAAGTTTGAAACATGTCTGTAAATAAAAATATCATAGAACGCCTATGAATTTTTTCTGCAATTTCATGCAAATATTTATAGGTTTCAGTTTCGGTATTTAAAGGTTTAGAAACCACAGCTTCACTTAAATGATTGAGCAACATTTGGTGATGACGCTCACTACCTTTTTCAGGAGCATAATAATCATAAGCATCGCTGTAAATGCTAAGGCCTACAGCATCACGTTGCTTCTTTAAAATTTGCATTAAAGATGCCGCTGCTAATACCGAGAACCCTATTTTATTTAAACTATCAATAGAAAACGCATCTAATTTTGGGTAATGCATTGAGCTACTATTATCCAAAATGATATGACAACGTAAATTCGTTTCGTCATCATAGCGTTTAGTGTAAAGTTTATCGGTTTTGGCATATAACTTCCAATCGATGTGCCGTGTGCTTTCACCGCGATTGTAAATTTTATGCTCTGCAAATTCTGCCGAAAACCCATGAAACGGACTCTTATGCATACCAGCAATAAACCCTTCAACTACTTGTTTTGCAAGTAATTCAAGGTTTTTAAAACCTTCTGCTTTATTAAGTTCCTTTTGTAAATTCAATTATATTATCTTATCTACTATACCATAAGCCACAGATTCCTCTGCACCCATCCAGTGGTCGCGATTAAAATCTTTCATCACTTTTTCAAAACTCTGTCCACAATTATCTGCTAAAATTTGCGCACTTAACTCCTTAGTTTTTAAAATCTCTTGTGCCGTAATTTCAATATCGCTTGCTTGTCCGCGTGCACCACCACTAGGTTGGTGAATCATCACACGTG
The DNA here is from genome assembly GCA_947502975.1 of uncultured Flavobacteriaceae bacterium. Classification (GTDB taxonomy): domain Bacteria; phylum Bacteroidota; class Bacteroidia; order Flavobacteriales; family Flavobacteriaceae; genus Jejuia. The sequence goes on along the minus strand of CANNBV010000001.1, from coordinate 824,217 downwards.
CATGCGGTTGAATAAAACGCTTGCCTTTAGTACCTACCGATAATAAAATAGACCCCATAGAAGCTGCCAACCCAGTACATATAGTAGACACATCACTATTCAATGATTTTATACAATCATACATCGCAAAACCTGAGGTTACATATCCACCAGGACTATTAATGTATAGCTGAATATCCGCGGTTTCTAAAGCATCTAAATATAACAATCTATCAATCACATGTTTAGCAGATTTATCATCTACCATACCCCACAAAAACACTTTGCGTTGCTCAATCAATTTATTATCTATAGCATCTTGTACTTTATTTTTACTCATCTTAATATGTATTTAATAAACATCTAAAATAAAAAAAGGTTCACCATATGGCAAACCTTTTCAACTTTCTTTTCTTTTTCTATTATAGAAGCGAATCTATCGCATCTGTATACGCGTTCTTTGGTGCAACACCAACCTGTCTTCCAACAACCTCACCATTCTGAAACACCAAAACAGTAGGTATGTTACGTACACCATATTTAGCAGCAAACTCTTGGTTAGCATCAACATCTACCTTACCAACAACAGCTTTCCCATCATACTCATCACTAATTTGCTCAATTACAGGTCCAACCATTCTACAAGGTCCACACCAAGCTGCCCAAAAATCAACCAAAACTGGCTTGTCACTCTTTAATACCGTTTCTTCAAACGTCGCATCTGTTATCTCTAATGCCATAATATATTTATTTAAAAAATTCTTAATTCATTTTAATTACACAAACTTAGTCAAAATATTTCCCAAAGCTTACAAACCAACAATTTGTTTTCCCTATAACGGCATCAGTTAGGTTTATTTATAATTTTTATAGCGTTACCCTATCGGGTCGGGCTTTCCGCTATATCTTTTTCTCGTGCCTCGAAAAAGGATGCCGCTACAATCCCTAACGCGGGTGCAGAACATCTTTTTAAATTTTATTTATGCAACCAAAAAGTTGCGTATTAAATTTATTTACTTTAATTTAGCAACCACAAAGTTGCATATTAATTAAAAAACCGAACTATAATGAAAGATGTAATTAAAAAAGAAGTGGTGTTTAATCACGCTATAGATCAAGTATGGAATGCCATTACAAAAGCCGAAGAAATCTCAACTTGGTTTATACCAGCAGATTTTAAAGCAGAAAAGGGTTATAAATACCTATTTACCTCACCTCCAAACGAAAAAGGCTGTACCACTATTGGTGGAGAAATCTTAGAAGCTAATCCTTATCTTTTGATATACACATGGATAGTTGGAGATACAGAAACTGAAACTACCGTTAAGTGGGAATTAGAATCCACTTCTGAGGGTACAAAACTCACTTTAGAACATTCAGGTATTTCAAATTATGCGGGTGAAACTGCCGTAGCTATGTTTGAAAGTTTTAATGGCGGATGGGACAACTGTATCAACGGTTTAACCAGCTATTTAAAAGAAGAAGTTAATGCAGGATAAAATCACCAGACTATTTAAAGCCATTGCAGACCCAACAAGGCGTGATATTTTTCACGCCTTGGTTATTGCAACCTCAGCATTGTCTATTACACAAATCTCAAATCAATTTGAAATGACACGCCAAGGCATAACCAAACACATTAAAACCCTAGAAGAAGCCGGTTTAGTTTATATTAAGTCTGAAGGACGAGAACGCTTTTGCAATGCTAACCCAAAAGAGCTTCAAGAAGTCAACAAATGGTTGAAATTCTATGAACAATTCTGGGATGATAAACTAGGTAGTTTAGGAGATTACCTTAATAATAAAGTTTAATAAATCAATTAAAAAATGGCAAATATAAAGCACAACTTAGTAATACAATCCTCAATGCAAACAGTATATAATGCAATTTCAACTGAAAAAGGATTAGCAGATTGGTGGACTAATAATACAGTTGCAAAACCAGAAATAGGTTTTGTTAATGAATTCAGGTTTGGACCTAATCATTGTAAAAAAATGAAAATAAAAGAGTTAAAAGCTCCAAATAATGTTACTTGGGAATGTATTGGTGGTGATCCAGAATGGATTGGTACTAAAATAGTATTTCAAATTGACAAAAAAGGAGAAGATGCTTTTTTAAAATTTTCGCATCTAAATTGGAATGAAGAAACAGAATATTTTGGTGTTTGCACTTACCATTGGGGACGTTTTCTAGATAGCCTAAAAGCTTTATGTGAAACAGGTAAAGGACATCCTTTTAAAGAATAAAACGGCAATATGCTGTTCTAGAAAGTACTAATAAAGAAAAATAAAATCGTCACTTATAAGGTTTAGGTGACGATTTTATTTTTTAAAACAGCAGTTTGTAACTATTACCTAGCATATCAGTAAACATGCACAAAAATTTTAAAAGTTCATACTTCTCTAAGTGTTAAAATCTCAAGAAAAACAAAAATTTATTTTATTAGTTAGGATTCCTTACTATATTTGCATCATAAATCAAATAAAATATTTCAAATCATGAGTAAGTCAATTTTTTATCACGCAGGATGTCCAGTATGTATTAGTGCAGAACATGACATAATTGAACTAATAGGAAAAGACAATGTAGATATTGTTCACTTTGGTGAAGATGTCTCAAGAATATCCGAAGCAGAAAACTCTGGAGTAAAATCTGTGCCTGCACTAGTAACACCGACGGGTAATGTACTACACATTAACTTTGGTGCTTCAATGGCTGATGTGAAGGCATAGTTTTTTTGGGTTTTATAGTTAGGATTACTAACTTAGTCCCGTCAAATAAGGCGGGACATTTTTAATTATGAGCGATAGTATATTTAATCCCAACCATCAGGAACATAATATTCAAAGTAAAATTGTTGCTGGATTGGAACGCATTTCTGAAACTTTTAAAGTGTTGCTTTGGGAAAAGGCAAAATTGCTAAAATTAAGCCCAATCCAAATTCAAATACTCATTTTTATCCGATATCATAAATTAGATTTTTGTAGCGTGAGCCATTTAGCAAAAGAGTTCAATGTTACAAAACCAACAATAAGTGATGCCGTTAAGGTTTTACTAAAAAAAGAGCTGATAAAAAAAGTATTCTCGTCCTCAGATAGCCGAAGCTATGCTATTGAATTATCCAATTCTGGAAAAGGTATTGTAGATGAAACCGAAAATTTCGCAGCACCTCTAGAGCATCAATTGGATGGAATAAAAGTTGATGATCTTGAATCTACATTTAAAACGCTTAGCGAACTCATATACAAATTAAACAGAATTGGTATTTTAAGCGTTCAACGCACTTGCTATGCCTGTAAATTTTATAAAAAGAATAAACAACAACACTTCTGTAATTTACTAGAAAAGGAATTGCAAAATTCAGAAATTCGGATAGATTGCCCAGAGTTTGAAGTACCTTCCTAATTCAGCTTAAACCTAACATCCTGAGCTTCCAACTCATTTAACAATTCTTGAGACACCTTAACCTTCTGTCTTCTACTAGGCATCGTCAATTTCATTTTTTCTTTAGTATCATATACCAAGAAATTTAAGGCTTGATTACCCGGATGCATGTGTAATAACTCTTTTAAAGCTATTATTTTTTGTTCCGTTAAATCTTTTATATCAACTTGTATGGAGAGTTTTTTGGCATACTGTTCCATAACATCATGCAGTAATTGGAAACTGTTAAACTGTAATCTCGGGTCGCTCTTTTTTCCTGTATCTTTATTTGTCCATCCTTCTCGCACAAAACTTTTTACAAACACAAAATTATTTTGCAGCAAAAAGTGTCTGTACTTTAAATACTCTTCGCCAAAAATCCTAAACTCATAACTATCGGTATAGTCTTCAATAGTAAATAATGCCCAACCTTTACCTTGTTTACTTACACGGTGTTGTACATCTGTCACCACGCCACCAAATACCAACTCACGATTTACATAAGGTTCTAAATTATTGAACATACCAACCGTGGCGTTACAAAAGGTCTTCATTTCAGTTTTAAAATCATCTAACGGATGCCCAGAAATATAAACACCAACTACTTCACGCTCTTTGCTCAAGGTTTTCATCGTGCCCCACTCTTCACATGGCGGCACTTCAGGTTCGGCAAACTGGACACTGCTTTGCTCCCCAAACATATCAATCTGTGCAGAATTCTTGTTCTCCTTATATTTTTGCGCAAATTTTATGGCTTTCTCTAAAAAGGTAATACCATCTCCATCATCATGAAAATATTGCGCGCGATGTATATCTCCAAAACCATCAAAACCACCTGCATAAGCTAAATTTTCAAATGCCTTTTTATTAGCAGCTCTTAAATCTATACGTTTAGCAAAATCAAAAATAGAATTATAATGTCCATCCTTTTTGCGGTTGTCAACAATAGTCATTACCGCACCATGACCAACGCCTTTTATGGCTCCCATGCCAAAACGCACCGCACCAGCTGCGTTTACCGAAAACTTATAGTAGCTCTCGTTAACATCAGGCCCAAGTACATCCAACTTCATACGCTTACACTCTTCCATAAAGAAGGTCACTTGCTTGATGTCATTCATATTATTAGACAGTACTGCCGCCATATATTCGGCAGGATAATGTGCTTTTAAGTATGCCGTTTGGTAAGCTATCCACGCATAACATGTAGAGTGCGATTTGTTGAAAGCATAACTCGCAAAAGCTTCCCAATCCTTCCAAACTTTCTCCAAAATTTTGGCATCATGTCCGTTTGCACTTGCCTGTTCAATGAACTTTGGCTTCATTTTATCAAGTACAGCAATTTGTTTTTTACCCATTGCTTTACGGAGTACATCGGCTTCACCCTTAGTAAAATCAGCTAAACTCTGTGACAGTAACATCACCTGCTCTTGATATACAGTAATACCATAAGTTTCCTTTAGGTATTCTTCCATGGCTGGTAAATCGTACTCGATGTCTTCATCACCATGTTTTCTACGAACAAAACTTGGGATATATTCCATCGGTCCTGGACGGTACAAGGCATTCATCGCAATTAAATCTTCAAACACTGTCGGTTTTAAATCCCGAAGGTGTTTTTGCATGCCGGGAGATTCGTATTGAAACACACCTACCGTTTCTCCGCGTTGAAACAAAGCATAGGTTTCTTCATCATCTAAAGGAAAACTCTCGGGATCTAATTGAATATCATGTTTTGCTTTTACAATTTTAACAGTGTCTTTTATTAAAGTAAGCGTTTTTAATCCTAAGAAATCCATTTTCAGTAATCCTGCATCTTCCACAACCGAGTTATCAAACTGTGTAACGTATAAATCAGAATCTTTAGCCACAGACACAGGAACGAACTTGGTAATATCATCTGGTGTAATAATCACACCGCAAGCATGAATCCCTGTATTTCTAACAGAACCTTCAAGTGTTCTTGCAAGATTTACGGTTTCAGCTTGTAAATCACTACCATCAGCTATGTTTAAAAGCTCGTTGACTTTCTCTAAATCTTCAGCTCTAAATTTCTTTCCAAGTTCCTTTTCATCTAAACCAAAAATCTTACCTAGCTTAGACATGGTTGGAATTAGCTTTGCAATTCTATCAGCATCAAAAAGCGGTAAATCGAGCACACGTGCTGTATCTCTAATAGATGATTTTGCCGCCATTGTTCCATAAGTAATGATCTGCGCTACCTGATTTGATCCGTATTTTTCAATCACGTAATCCATCACACGACTTCTACCTTCATCATCAAAATCAATATCAATATCTGGCATACTAATACGATCTGGATTTAAGAAACGCTCAAAAAGCAAATCGTACTTTAATGGATCTATATTAGTAATCCAAAGACAATAGGCCGCCACAGATCCCGCAGCAGAACCACGCCCTGGCCCTACAGACACATCCATATTTCGAGCTTCTCGAATAAAATCTTCAACAATTAAGAAATATCCAGGATATCCCGTGTTTTCAATAACACTCAATTCAAAATCAAGGCGCTCTGTAACTTCTTCTGTAAGCGGTTCGCCATAACGCTTTTTTGCACCTTCGTATACCAAATGCTTTAAATACGCATTTTCACCACGCTTACCACCATCGGCTAGATCTTCATCATGTTTAAATTCATCAGGAATATCAAACGCAGGTAATAAAACATCTCGCGCCAATTGAAACGCTTCAACTTTATCGACGACTTCTTGGACATTCAAAATAGCCTCAGGAATATCCCTGAATAATGCCTTCATGTCTTCAGAAGACTTAAAATAATATTCTTGATTTGGCAATCCGTAACGATAACCACGACCACGACCTATAGGCGTGGTTTGCTTTTCGCCATCTTTTACGCATAACAAAATATCATGTGCATTGGCATCTTCTTGTTTTCTGTAATAGGTATTATTTGACGCAACTAACTTTACATCATGCTTTTTAGCTAGTTTAATCAACGTAGGATTTACTCTATTTTCATCCTCTTGATTGTGTCGCATCAACTCCACATACAAATCCTCTCCAAATGCTTCCTTCCACCAAAGTAAAGCTTCTTCAGCTTGATTTTCACCAATATTCAAGACTTTACTTGGTACTTCACCATATAAATTTCCTGTGAAAACAATAATGTCTTCTTTATACTGCTGAATCAGTTTTTTATCAATTCTTGGTAAATAGTAAAACCCATCCACAAAGGCATGCGACGATAATTTTGCCAAATTATGATAGCCATTTTTATTTTTAGCTAATAGCACTATTTGATAACCGTTATCTTTTCTGGTTTTATCGGTATGGTCTTCACAAACAAAAAACTCACAACCCACAATAGGTTTAATTAATTTTGCATCTGATATTTCCCCTTTTTCTTCCGCTTCAGCTATTTTAGCTTTTATACTACTATTTGCTTTATTTACAGCATTCACAAAGTGAAATGCGCCCATCATGTTTGCATGATCTGTTAATGCTACAGCAGGCATATTATGCTCAGCAGCAGCAGCAACAATATCTGAAACACTCATGGTAGATTGCAATACCGAAAATTGAGAATGGTTATGCAAGTGCACAAAATCAACATCAGCTAAATCAGATGCATTTTGTTTGATATCTTCAGAAGAAATTGAAGATTCTGCCTTTTCAATACGTTCTCGGATTTTAGCACTTTCTTTTTTAAGATTGATGTGCTTTAATCCAATGGTTTGAATGGTATCTGGATTCTCTTTTTTGAAATTCTCGAAATAATCTGGCTGTACGTCTAGCTGTTCTTTAGTATATTCTCCTAATCGTACCAACTCGAAAAAACAACGTGTGGTTGCTTCAACATCGGCAGTTGCGTTATGCGCTTCAGAAAAAGGTGTGTTAAATAAAAATTCATGTAATTCTGTAAGCGTTGGTAATTTGAATTTTCCATAACGCCCACCAGGAATCTGACATAAACTAGCCGTATGCTCTGTACATGTATCTAAAACTGGAAGTTCTTGCAATGGGTTTGCTACATCCTCACGTACAAATTCCGCACCCATAATGTTTAAATCGAACTTTACATTTTGCCCAACAACAAATTTTGTTTTACCTAAAGCTTCATTAAACTTCTCTAAAACTTCAGCTAAAGGCACACCTTGCTCTTCTGCTAATTCTGTAGAAATCCCATGAATCTTTTCCGCATCATAGGGAATATTAAAGCCGTCTGGTTGTACCAAATAATCCTGACTTTCAATACAGTTCCCCATATCATCATGCAATTGCCATGCAATTTGTATACACCTTGGCCAGTTATCAGTATCTGTAATTGGTGCATCCCACCGTTTTGGCAATCCAGTAGTTTCTGTATCGAAGATTAAGTACATGTAACGTGTTTATTTGTGAATTCGTTGCATCGTGGATTCGTAAATAACGAGCATATAAAAATAGGTAGAATTTGTACTTTTTTAAAATGAAGTTATAAACAGTTGTAAACAAAAAGTGTTTACGGTTTCTAGATATTGTTCTTAATTTTATTCTATTTTTATAAATCAAAACCAACTCAAGATGAAATCGCTTTTATATATCTTACTACCCACACTTTTTCTGTTCAACTGCAAAGACCAAAACATATCATTATATGTTGGTACTAGTAGTGAAGGCGAAAGCAAGGGCATTTATAAAGTAGAGTTTAATTCTGAAACAGGAGAAATTACTAACCCTATTTTAGCAGCTGAAGCTAAGAGTCCAACATTTATTGCATTTTCTCCAGACAAAACATTTATTTATGCTGTTGGTGAAGGCAATGCAGAAAGTGGCGTATCTTCTTTCAAATTAAACAATGATGGCACATTAAACTATATAAACTCCGTTAGCAGTAATGGTAAAGGCCCATGTCATATCTCAGTAAATGAGAATGGTACAAAAGCCGTTGTTTCTAATTATGGAGGCGGATCGGTTTCTATTTATGATATTAATGCTGATGGCAGTTTAAGCAAAGCATCTCAAGTTTTTGATCATAATAAAGGTGAAAAACCTGCTAGAGCGCACTCCGCACAATTTCATAAAAACGATCTCTTCGTTGCAGATTTAGGGAACAATGCGGTTTACCATTATGCATTAGAAAATGACAGCTACATGTTAAAATCTGATGCTATTGTTACTATGGCAGGCAACCCTGGACCGCGTCATTTTGCAGTTACAAAAGACGACAAGTTTATGTATGTGATTAATGAATATGGTGGCTCTATAACTTCCATTGAAAAAACAGATTCTGGATATAAACAAATTGATTTTGACGCTACCTTAGATGAAAATTACAAAGGACAAATCTCATGCGCCGATATTCATTTATCTGAAGATGAACGTTTTTTATACGGCTCTAATCGTGGTGAAAACTCAATTGCTCTTTTTAGTCGAGATACAAAAACTGGTAAAATCACACGAATTGAAAACACACCTGTTGAAGGCAACTGGCCACGAAATTTTACATTAGATCCTACCGGTAATTTTGTCTTAGTTGCTAACAGAAGAAGTAATAATATTTCTGTATTCAAAAGAAACCAAGAAACTGGCAAATTATCTTTTCTAAACAGCATAGAATTACCCAATCCAACTTGCTTATTGTTTTAATTTTTTAACTCGCTAATTTTCAGCTATTAAAAATTAAAATTTCAAACTAAAAAATCTATTGATATTCAAAAAATATGGTATATTTGCGCCCTCATTAATAACCGAGGTCGGGAACCTCAAATAATTAATTATTATGCCAGTAAAAATTAGATTACAAAGACACGGTAAAAAAGGAAAGCCTTTTTACTGGATCGTAGCAGCAGATTCACGATCAAAAAGAGATGGTAGATACCTTGAAAAATTAGGTGCTTACAATCCAAACACAAATCCAGCGACTGTAGAATTAAATGTTGATGGTGCTGTAAAATGGTTACAGAATGGTGCACAACCAACTGACACTGCTAAAACGTTATTGTCTTACAAAGGTGCCATGTTGAAAAATCACCTTGCAGGTGGTGTTAGAAAAGGCGCTTTAACTGAAGAGCAAGCAGAAGAGAAATTCAAAGCTTGGTTAGAAGAAAAAGAAGCTAAAATTCAAGCTAAAGCAGATGGATTATCTGATGCTGAAGCAAAAGCAAAAGCTGAAGCATTAGCTGCTGAAAAAGCTGTTAACGAAGCAAGAATAGCTGCGGCTGCTCCTGTTGTTGAAGAAGCTGAAGAAGCAACTGCAGAGGCAGAAGCTACAAACGAAGAGGAATAAAAAATTAATTTTTTATACTTTTAAACTCCGATAGAAATATCGGAGTTTTTTTGTGAAATAGTATTTTGGTTCACAAAATACGTAATTGAACAAACCCCGCTGAAGAGCGGGATCTTAATTAAATAATTAACAAGGAGACCCTGAAACAAGCTCAGGGTGACAAATAAATAATTTGTCATGAAAAAAGAAGACTGTTTTTACTTAGGTAAAATCGTTAAAAAATATAGTTTTAAAGGGGAAGTTTTAGCCAAACTAGATACTGACCAACCTGAGCTTTACGAGAATCTAGATGCTATATTTTTAGAGCTTAGAAATAACCTTGTTCCATTTTTTGTAGAACGTTCTCAATTACACAAATCGGAACTACTTCGACTAAAATTTGAGGATGTAGATACCGAAGCAGATGCAGATGCCATTATGAAAAGTGGTTTATTCTTGCCTCTAGATCTTTTACCTAAACTTGAGGGTAATACATTTTATTTTCATGAGGTCATAGGATTTGAAATCGAGGATAAAAACTTTGGCAAAGTTGGAACAATCAAAGCTATAAATGATGCTACAGCACAATCTCTTTTTGAAATTGATAGAGATGGTACTGAGATTTTAATTCCCATGAACGACGAATTCATCATTGAAGTAAATCGAAAAACAAAAACTATACTGGTAGAAACCCCAGAAGGTTTGATTGATTTATATCTGGACTGATCTTATCGTCAAAACTAAACTTGTTTTGTCCTCATAGTATTCAATATACCTTGAACTTTATCAATAAAACCAATTAGTGTTTTACAAACTGATACCGGTAAATGATGCTCTTGTAGTAAATTATTACATGCTGCTACGCTTGTTTTCTCAATATCATGCACCTTTACAATTACTTTTTCTGGATCATTGATGTCAAACCAGCGATTAGGATTAACTAAAACTCTATTAAATCGTTTACTAATTTTATCAAAAGTTATGGGTTTGCCTGCAAATTCTATAATTTGTTTTTTTAAAACTTTTATAAATTCACTTCTTAGCGTATCTATTTCTTTAAAAAATATTTCGAGTGTTTCATCTTCAGACCTTTGAAATAACTCTAAATAAATTTGTTTGACTTCATAATTCAAATACAGTAAATTATTCATTTTGTCTAAATTTTTATCTAAGTATTTCATAACATATCGCCTTTAGTAGTAAATATAATACGTCGTAAAAGAGGTCCATAGTTTATTTAAAAACTATTTTTTAACATATTTTAGTACTTTTACTGCATTTCATCGAAGCACCCCAAATACATTTAGATGTCAAATACATCCGTTTTCAACTTTAAACAGTTTTCAATAAATCAAGATAAATGCGCCATGAAAATCGGTACAGACAGTGTTTTACTAGGCGCATGGACCTCTCTGGAAACACAGCCTTTTTCTATATTAGATATTGGTGCTGGTACTGGAGTACTATCTTTAATGTTAGCACAAAGAAGCAATGCCCAACTTATAGATGCTATAGAAATTGATGACCAGGCTTATGAGCAATGCGTCAACAACTTTGAGCAATCCCCTTGGGGAGATCGCTTATTTTGCTACCATGCCGCTTTAGAAGAATTTGTTGAAGAAATTGAAGACAGTTATGATGTAATCATTTGCAACCCTCCATTTTATTCCGAAGATTATAAAACTAAAAATAAACAACGCGATCTGGCAAGATTTCAAGACGCAATGCCTTTTGAACATTTATTAATGAGCGTTTCAAAATTGCTTTCTAAAAATGGTGTTTTTTCGGTAGTTATCCCATTTAATGAAACACATACATTTATAGATCTAGCTTCTCAATTTAATCTTTTCCCCAAAAGAATCCTGCAAGTAAAGGGCAATCCTGATTCAGAAATAAAACGCAGTTTAATTGAGTTTTCTTTTCTCGAATGTGAATCTTCTATACAATCTTTGATAATTGAAACTGAAAGACATCAGTATACAGAAGATTATGTTAATCTCACTAAAGATTTCTATTTGAAAATGTAAATTAATCAATAAAGATTCTTTAAATTTGATAGATTAAAATATTGAATTCTTAAGAAAAATGTTGATTTATTGATAATTTTCATTTTATCACTCAAATTTAAGCGTTATGAGACCTGACCTATTTGAAGCACCAGATTATTATAATTTAGACGAATTACTCACAGATGAGCATAAACTAGTGCGTGATGCAGCTCGAGAATGGGTAAAACGCAATGTGTCTCCAATTATTGAGGAGTACGCCCAAAAAGCAGAATTCCCAAAACAGATTATTGGAGGATTAGCAGAAATTGGTGCTTTTGGACCGTATATTCCCATGGAATATGGAGGTGCAGGATTAGACCAAATTAGTTACGGCCTAATTATGCAAGAAATTGAACGTGGTGACTCTGGTGTACGTTCTACAGCATCGGTACAATCTTCTTTAGTGATGTATCCTATTTGGAAATATGGTAACGAAGCGCAACGCCAAAAATATTTGCCAAAATTAGCGAGTGGCGAATGGATGGGGTGCTTTGGATTAACAGAACCAGATCATGGTAGTAACCCTGGAGGAATGACAACTAATTTTAAAGATAAAGGCGACCACTATTTACTTAATGGCGCAAAACTATGGATTAGTAACGCACCTTTTGCTCAGGTAGCTGTAGTATGGGCTAAAAATGAAGAAGGTAGAATTCACGGACTAATTGTAGAACGCGGCATGGAAGGGTTTTCAACTCCTGAAACACATAATAAATGGTCTTTGCGTGCTTCTGCAACTGGCGAGCTTATTTTTGATAATGTTAAAATACCTAAAGAAAATTTGTTACCTAACAAATCGGGATTGGGCGCGCCATTGGGCTGTTTAGACTCCGCACGATATGGCATTGCATGGGGCGCTATTGGTGCAGCAATGGATTGCTACGATACTGCACTAAGATATAGTAAAGAACGTATGCAATTTGGCAAACCCATTGGACAGTTTCAATTGCAGCAAAAAAAATTAGCTGAAATGATTACCGAGATTACCAAAGCACAACTTTTAGCCTGGAGATTAGGTGTAATGCGAGACAATGGCACTGCAACTTCCGCTCAAATATCAATGGCAAAACGCAATAACGTGGAGATGGCTATAAACATCGCTCGTGAAGCAAGACAAATGCTTGGAGGTATGGGTATAACTGGAGAATATAGTATTATGCGCCATTCTATGAATTTAGAGAGTGTGATTACTTACGAAGGCACTCACGATATTCATTTATTGATTACGGGGCTAGATATTACAGGTTTGAATGCTTTTAAGTAAATTAGCATAAAACATATTCTTTATGCATAAAATTATTATTACTCTTACCTCTTTTTTTATATTTCAGTTTTCACAGTTTTCATTTTCCCAAAAAAAAGATTTTGAAAAAGTAAGTATAGATAAACTTATAACTGAAACTCAATATTCAAGTGATTCTACTGAATCTATTGACTTAATTTGGTGGCTTCCCACCGAATATTGGAGTGTGGTTTTTTCACAAGATAAAACAGTACCTAAAGAAGAGAGTGAAGTCATTATAAATCTTTTAGAAAAATATGTGACTGTAATTGTTGTAAAAGGGAAAGTAGGATTGTTTGGTGGCATTACGTATGCTTCAAAAGATTCAATTCAATCATCTTTAACTGTTAAATACAAACAAAATAAACTGCATTTAGAGGACGAGAAAAATTACAATCCAGATCTACTTAATTTTTTATCCGTTATAAAACCAATGATGGAAAACATGTTAGGCCCTATGGGACAGAACATGCAAGTGTTTTTATTTAAAGATCCTGGGTTTAAAAAAATACTTCCAATAGACACTTACAGTTCTGAAAAACTTTATTTTTCTTTAGATAGTTTTGAAAAAGAAGTTGAATTACCACTAAGCGCTCTTTTAGAAGAAAAAATGTGTAAAAAATGTAAAAGAATGCATTCTGGCAAATGGTCGTTTTGTCCCTATGATGGTACAGAATTAACTTCGAAAGAATAATCAGAACACAGTACTAGTATAGGATATACTTCTACATCTAACCAATTTTAAACAAAAAAATCACAACTACATCGTTATAGATAAAAATCTACCCTAAATGTGATTTTTGTCAGGTTTTTTCATGAATTCTAACTCTAATTTTGTCTTGAATACAAGTGTATTCATATACAATTCAATAGTTAAGTACCATGGAAGATTCAAGAAAAGACATTATTCAGTTTACTAATCTGCAGCTGGCAGCATTAGGTCAACCTACATTTAAAGACAAAGCAAAAAGTTCAACTCAATTTTGTAATCCAAAATTTGAGGAGTTAACTAGTGGATTAATTAAGAGCATTCAAGAAAAATCTCGCCTTTTAGCAGACCATCATTGTCCAGCAGATACAAGAATTCAAAATTTTATAGATGATTACCTTAAAGATGTTGAATGTAATAAATCGTATACAATTCCAAACAACACCCTTATATTATCAAAAAAAGGACAAGCTAGAGAGGTAAGTTTACCACCTGATGGTAAATCATTTCAAAGTGATTTGGTAAACTCTAAACGTTTAAAGCAAGGTATTTTAAACAATCCGTTACATGATAAAAGAACTACCAAGGGTACTTTTCATATTGTTGAGGGAGATTTACCTGTACCTTTAGATAAAAAAGAAATACCAAGAGTTGTTTTAGCACACTTTTTAAATGCTGCTTTTAATGCTCCTGAAGACTTGAAGGTTTTACCTTTTACTGACAGTCAAAAAGATAAGGCAAAAGTAATGGTATCTATGCTATTGAGACCTACGGTTTGCCCAGAAGTCAAAGGCATAACAAGTAAAAAATCCTTAGAAGTTCGCTTTTTCGCTCCCGGAAACCTAGTAAGCAACTTAGACTTCGTAGAGAATATTTTTGGTAATGCTGGCGACCCAAACATTGCCCAAAATGATGCTGCGTTAGACACCGAGCATTGGACAGGACATACTGGATGTATCATATTAGCACCTCACCTAAAATCTTTAAAGAAAAAAGAGGTCGGATTACCACATTACGATGATGCTACAGAGCGTCAAAAAAAAGATGGTATGTGCTGGAAGTATGAAAACGAATTGTATAATGACGGTTCCGCTTTCAAACTTACTTGTAGAGATGAACGCGGTGTAGTAGTAACGCTTATTGCTGACAACTATTACGGTTACTCCAAGAAAGAAATCAAAACCCAAATAAGTTATTCAGCTAACCTTTTTGGTTCCGTTGAAGAAGAACATGCTGGTGGTGCTATTGCTTATGCAAGACGTATTATGGGAGACACCGTTAATGGTAAAGATTATTTCAAATCCTACGGACTTGATCACACCTTCAAAGAGGTAAAAAAGTTATTAAGTGACAGAATTAAAGTAATGCCCGAAAATTATGCCATAGATAAAAAGTATCCTAATGTGGTGTATATTCCAGAATCTGCATATTTCGACATTAATAAAAACCGTATTACATGGAAATATAAAGGCAAAAAACAGAAATTAATTTTATCGCCTTTTAAAACGTATATCCACCCATCAGGAAATAAATTAAGACTGGAAAAGCATCCAAAGATCAATTTATGGCGCATGGTAGAAACCTATCCTGAAGGTGTATTTTGCCATAAACCATGTACAGTATCTGGAGGCGGTAAATCAGAGATTTCTAAATCGATGCAAAATGCAATTACGTATAGTAATTTCAATCTTCACGATATAGAAGAAGATTTCAAAAAAGCTGATGAAATTATCGAATTTGACTATTCTACAAGATGGAAAATTAAAGATCCCAACAAGCCAAAATCAAGATCATTTTTAAGTGAAAAGAGAACGCTTGGATCTGTAGTTAAGTTATTGACGCCTTCTGAAGAAAACTCAGATGAATTTAACAATTGGCTAAAAAGTATTCCTGTTCATGTACGCTCTTTAGTGTTACTTGTAAAACGTTTATTTAGACAAGCACATGGCGCAGATCTTAATTGGAAAGATATGATGTCTGTTGAAGTTGTCAACGGTGTTCAAGGTACATCTCTACGATACAATAACAATCCTGTAGTAGGTAGCTACGTTCGTATTGGCTTCAACCAACAAGGCAATTGGATGTTAAACAAATTGCGTTCTGATTTTTCTGCAAGTGAAAAAATTCAAACTGAGGATGATATATCAGCATCTATTACTTTACCTAGAGAGCAATTTAAAAATCTAAATCCAGAATTTAATAACCCTAGTGTAAAAGTATTAATTAACTGTGAAGCACACTTATTTCAAAGACCTGATGAAGCTATTGTAAGAGGTTATGATAAAGGTGCAGAATTGGATATTATTTCAGATGGACGATTCTTAACCAACTATGAAATGTTGACTAAGAAAGATGCTGTAAAAATTTACGAAGACACTATCAATTTTGATAAGTACACCCAACCCGTTAAAGATTTTATACAGGAGGTTATTAATAGTGATGACGAAGATATTCAGTTTGTTTTACCTTCTCATCCAAGGATTATTGAAGATGGTTTACCAACTAAGAACCCTCGTTATTTAGAGCCAAACAGGTTCTATAATGAAAATGAAGCGTCTTACATCTCAGATATTGGTGTGCGTTTGCATAGAAAAATTAAATCAAATAATCCTGTTATTCATGTTGTAAATGCGGTGTTACCAGGCAGAAGAAATAACCCTGTAGATAAAGTAAATGGTATTAGACCTTTAGCAGTATACAACCCAATTCACTATCAAGAAACACCTGAATTGTTTATGGACTTTGTATGTAGCTTAACAGGAAAATCGCCATCAACAACAGGAGCAGGTTCTGAGGGCGCATTAACCAAAGCACCGTTTAATATGTTAACACCAACAACAGATTTAAATAATGCGTTGTTATCTCATATTTTAACAGAATCTCAAGGGTTCAGTACTGCGGCTGGCTATGTTGGTGCAGAAAATAAAATAGACCATGATGTGAGTTTATTAATCCCTGAAATTTGGGCTCGTATGACTCCTGAAGACAGAAATCCTAAAAACCTTATTGCTAATGGTTCTTTAGAAAAACTTGAAGATTTTGAATACGAAGGCCAAAAAGTATTAGCAAGCAGATTAGGCTATAGAATTACTAGAAAGTTCGATTTATATTGTTTAAACAGAATTTTTGATGAGCCTACAGCCGTATTTAGCGAGCGTATGCTAAAACCTGAATTACAAGGTTTAGATGATTATGTTGATGGTATCAATAATATTGTGGAAGCTCAACAAAAAGTAGCACTCAATTATTTTGAAGATGGCAGTGTAGAAAGTGCTATTCCTCCATTAAAAATATTGTTACATATTATGGCATATGGCCAATATGAAGGAAAAAACATTAGTGATCCTGAGTTACGTAAATTCTTTGATAGAGACTATGTTTTAAATAGCGATTGGTACAAAGAGCGATTACAATTAAAGCAACAAAAGGATATTAGTTTCTATGATGCGCAAATAACCTATTTAGAAGATTTTATTTCGAACCCACAAAACAAAATTTTAGTTACTGAAATGAATATTAAGGAGAGATTAAAGTCTGTAAAAGCATCTTACAAAAACGTAAAATCTGATACTTACCTAAATAGTTTAATTGGTACCATTGGAGCAGATCCTTTGTATAAAAAAACTAGTTGATAAATTGACGTGTGATTTTGGTTATTTTTTAAAATCTGGGTGATTAAATGTCATCCAGATTTTTTTGTTAACCCTTTCAGAATTATATTTACTCAAAATTTTAGTATTGCACAAAATCACTGCCATATTTTTCGTTTTTTTATACATGTTGGCCATGCTAAGACCTGTGCAACCTTATGTTGAATATATACTAAACCAAGATTACATCGCCGAGTTTTTATGTATCAATAAAGACAAACCAAAATTACAATGTAATGGTAAATGTCACTTGGTAAAAGAAATTGAAAGACAACAAGAACAAGAGCCTTTTTCTGCACTAGCAATTGCATTAGAAAACTATCCTATTGGCTTTGTAAACATTTATAAAATTGTAAAACCAAATAGTTTTATACCTCAACAGCATCGCTCAAACACGCCTTACCTCATATTATATCATTTCGATTATAATTTTAGTGCTTTTCAACCACCAGACTATGTGTAGTTATTACAGACCTAATTTTCTTTTGCGTTAGCGATAGAAGCGGCATCCTTTTTTGATAGACAAATATTTATTGAGCTTCCCATAGTTTGAATACACTAAAAACAGCTTGGATAGTAACTTACATTTAATATCAAAAAAGATATAGCGGATAGCGCGACCCTTGTGGTAACGCCCAAATAATTACATATATAATAATTAAACTACAATGAAACATATAATCATTGCAATACTTTGTGTTGCAACCTCATTAACTTTTGCACAACACGAAAATCACGACAAACACAAATCGAATTCAAATCAATGGTCTTCTAGCAGACCTGATGGACATGCGCCAATTTCGGTAATGGGAGACCATACACACCATAAAGGAGAATTTATGTTCTCTTACCGATACATGACCATGGATATGCGACAATTACGACAAGGCACAAATGATGTGTCATCCAGCGACGCGCATACTAATTACATGGTAGCTCCAATTGATATGATTATGAACATGCACATGCTAGGTGCTATGTACGCACCATCTGATAAAATTACTATTATGGCGATGGCTAATTACCTAGAAAATGACATGAATTTGCAAATGCGTAATGGCAATCAGTTTTCCACGAATACTTCTGGATTTGGAGATATTATGGTGAGCGCGCTATACAATTTTTTTAATAAAAACAGAAAAACTATGCATGCACAACTAGGTGTAAATATACCAACTGGAAGCATAGAAGAAAAAGGTGTACTACCAGTATCTATGGGTAACGCAGTACAATTACCCTACCCAATGCAAACAGGAACAGGTTCTTTTGGTGCTAAATTAGGATTGACATATTTAGAACAATACAAAAAGTTTTCTAGAGGACATCAACTGTATGCCTTGGTTAATATTAACGATAACAACCAAGATTACAAATTTGGAAATCGCTATAGTTTTAATAACTGGATAGCAGCTAAAGCTGGAGAAAATTTAAGTGTTTCTGTACGGTTAGAAATCTTATTTATTGATGAAATAGATGGAACTAGTCCTGTATTAAATCCAATGATGGTAACAACAGCAGATACCATAAATTCTGGTGGCGGTTATGTTAATTCTGGTTTCGGATTAAACTACATGATTAAAAATGGTAGTTTGAAAGGGCTAAGATTTGCTGGGGAGATAAGCACAGCACTATACCAAGACCTAAATGGTATTCAGTTAAAACAGAATTATAATTTAATGTTTGGATTACAATACGCCATGCATTAACCACCTTTTTTGCCTTAAATAGTTAAAAAAGCGTTTCGTTAACGAAACGCTTTTTTAATAAATTTATAGTTCTAATTTCAAAGCTATAATTAATGCGTAATTTTGATATCCAGCGATAAAAGCATGTCTCACGATTTATTAAAGCAACATATTAAAAATACTATCGAAATCTCTAATGAAGATTTAAATACTATTTGCAGTTATTTTAAGCCTAGCATCATCAATAAAAAAGAATTCCTACTCATGCAAGGGCGTATTTTTAAATATGAAGGGTTTGTTTTAGAAGGGTGTTTTAGAATTTTTTCCATCGACAAAAAAGGGAATGAAAACACACTGCATTTTGCAGCTAAAGATTGGTGGTTAATGGATATAGACAGTTTTATGAATCAAACACCATCAAGTCTAAATATTCAAGCTTTAGAAAACAGTAAAGTGCTTTTAATTAGCAGAACAGATAAATTAGCGCTTTACGAGTCGGTTCCAATAGTAGAGAAACTTTTTAGAGTAATGTCTCAAAAAGCAATTGTTGCATGGCAACGTCGATTAATACGCAATCATAGCCAAACAGCGAAAGAACGGTATCACTACTTTACAAAAACTTATCCTAATATCGCTTCAAAACTAACGGATAAACAAATTGCTAGTTATCTTGGAATCACTCATGAATTTTTGAGTAAAATAAAAAAGCAGAGTTGAACTTGTTCAACAGTTTTATAAGAATGGTTTATAATTTTTGTAGTTTAAATATTAAACTTAATTATGAACTCATTTAAGCATTTAAAAATTTATACAGTAGCAGTAGCACTTTTACTACTTTCAAATACGATATCTGCGCAAATAACAAATGACATTTCTCATGACGAAGCATTAGAAATACTATTAGCTGCAAAGAAAAAAGCTGAAAAAGATAGTGTTTTAGTAAACATTGCGATCGTAGACGCTGGTGCAAATTTAAAGACATTTATACGCATGGATGAATCGTTTCTCGGGAGTATTGATGTTGCTATTAAAAAGGCAAAAACTGCGAGATATTTTAATATCGATACAGGAAAATTGGGCGAGTTAACACAACCTGGAGGCATTATTTACAATATAGAATTGACCAATAATGGACTTGTATCATTCCCCGGAGGCATCCCTATTAAAACTAAAAACGGTAAAATTATTGGTGCCATAGGTGTAAGTGGCGGTACTATAGAACAAGATCGAGCGATTGCCAAAGCTGGTGCAGCTGCCATCTTAGATTAATACACTACATTTAGAAAAGACTTAAACTATGAATACTATTAAAAAAACAATTCTTCTGTTAGCATTTGGCTTAGCTCAAATATGTTTAGGGCAAACCTCTGATGAATTAATGCTGTATAGGCAAGATTTTAAAAATATCTCTGGAAAGAATACAGTTTCTGTAACAAGTTATAAAAAAGGAGATTCTCATTATGTTTATGCTGGTGGTATCGGCAATGTAGATGTCTACAGCTTAGATAAAAATGGTAAGCTTACGTCTATCAGTAATCATGAACTCTATAAACAAAAAGGTCCCGCACGGGGCATGGTGGCCGATAATATTGGCGGTACCGATTTTCTATTTGTAGCTAACAAACATGGCAATGTTATAGAGACCTTCAAGATTTTAGATAATGGTGCTATTGAACGTGTTGCTCTAGTTGAAGACACAGATAAAACTCATCTAGGAACCGCTATAACGTTACAGGTTGTTCATATGAAAACATCGTCATATCTGTTTATTGGAGGCTTAGAAGCAACACCCGGATTAAGTTCTTTCAAAATAAATAACGATGGCAAATTAACTCATGTGATGTCTATGAAAGATGACAATAAAATTCATACTGATGGCATCATAGGCATGTTTGTTCATAATATAAAAGGAAAAACATATCTATATACTGGCGGATTTCAAGACAATGGTGTAAGTAGCTTTAGAATTTATCAAAATGGTACGTTCAAAAACATCAATAACATAAGTGATAATAACACAGACAGATATTTAACTGGAGCTTATCCCGTAACTGGTGTAACTTTAGATGACAACCATTATGTCATTGTTGGACACAGACATCATAAATATTATAAGAGAAATGGTTTTATTAAAAAGACGGATTTTGTATACCACGGTGATGGTGTGAGTGTTTTTAAAGTGAATAAAAAAGGAGCTTTAATTCCTCATTTCGTTTTAAAAGATAATGAAACTACAAAGCTACAGGGGCAGACAAGAATTGAAGTGATTTCAAAAGATAATAACGAAGCTATATTGGCAGTAGGCACTAGAGATGATGCAAGTATTCAACTCTTAAAATTAAACAAAGATGGTATGCTAAGTCCCATCAACTATCTAGAAACTGGTTTTTCTATTTACTATGGTTTAAGGTCGCATAAAATTGAAAATGAAAACTTCCTGATTGCAGGTTCTTTTAGGTTTGATTTAGGAAAAATAGTAACCTACAAAATTGCCCCTAAAATTAATCGTGATGGTAAAGTATTAAGGCATATAGTCAATTTAAAATATAAAGAAGACGCGACAAAAGCACAAGTAGATGAAGCTATACAAACATTTGTAAATCTTAAAAATGAAATTCCAGAAATTGCTAGTTTAGAATGGGGACCCAATGAAAGTACAGAAGGGCACAGTCATGGTTTTGATTATTGTTTTACTCTAACCTTTGAAAATGAACACGCATTAGAAATCTATCTATTTCATAAGGCACATTTGGATTTGGTAAGTAAGGTAGGTCCAATTATTGCCGATGTTTTAGTAATGGATTATTGGACAAAAAAATAAACAATATTAAAAGAAGCAAATGGGCAATTTAAAACATAAAAAAGCAATCGTAACAGGAGGCGGTAGAGGTCTTGGAAAAGCAACAGCATTAGCCTTTGCGAAAGAAGGAATTGATGTAGCTATAACTGGACGGACCGAAAGCGTTTTAAAGGCAACAGTTAACGAATTAGAAACCTTTGGTGTTAAAGCAATATATTCAGTATTTGATGTTAGCAATTACGATCAAGTTAAAAATAGTATCAAAACAATTATTGATACTTTAGGAGGTATTGATATTTTGGTAAATAATGCAGGAATTGCTGCCATTGGATCGTTTAATGATATGCCCGTTGAGCAATGGAGAGATATTATTCAAATTAATGTGATGGGCATGTATTATGTTACCAAAGAAGTATTGCCGCATCTTATCAATCAAAACGAAGGTGATATTGTTAATATATCGTCAACAGCAGGTTTAAATGGTAATGCCAACATATCTGCCTATAGTGCATCGAAATTTGCAGTTATTGGGATGTCAGAATCCTTAATGAAAGAAGTGCGTAAAAACAATATTAGAGTGAACACGTTAACACCAAGTACAATTGAGTCTGACATGACCATTGGTTTAGGTATGCTAGAAAAAGGCTCAGAAAATGTACTCCAACCCCAAGATTTTGCAGAATTAATTGTTGCAGGTTTAAGGCTTCCAAGAAGAGCTATGCTTAAGGGCGCAGCTTTGTGGTCTACAAATCCATAATAGCTATAGCACCTATAAGAATGCTACGTATAGTTAAAAAAGCAATCTTAACTTAAATGCTGCAAAATGGATTTTTTTTATGTTTTGGCTACAAAGTTGTATCTTTAAAACAAAAAAATGAAATTAAACTTCTCTATGCTATGGGTAGGTTTGGTGTTTTTTCTATGCATTTCATGTTCTTCAAATTCTGATTTAAATGTCGAAGAACCCGAAATGGAAATTGAAGATAATACGGAACCAGAAGAAACACCCTCTGATACTAAAAGCAGTTTAAAAATACTTTCTCTTGGCGATAGTTATACCATAGGCGAAAGTGTCTGCGACACCTGCAGGTTTCCTGAGCAACTTAAAGACAGTATTAAAGAAAAAATTGACAATCAAGATATTGAATTAAAAGTTATAGCCAGAACAGGATGGACAACAACAGCACTAAAAGGAGCTATAGAAAATGAAACTTTAGCCAAAGATTATGATTTAGCTACCCTGCTCATTGGAGTTAATAATCAATACCAACGCAGACCTTTTGATATATTTGAAAAGGAGTTTCCCGAATTGGTAAGTGAAGCCATAAAATATGCTAATGGCAAAAAAGATAATCTTATTGTGGTTTCCATTCCAGATTATGCCTTCACACCTTTTGGAAATGCAGACTCCAATATTTCTCAAGACATTAATAAATACAACAGTCATATTGAGAATTACTGTAAACAGTATGGTATCACCTATATATTCATCACAGATATTACTAGAAAAGGGCTAGAAAACCCAAATTTAGTGGCGAGTGACGGCTTACATCCATCAACATCTGCATACACGCAATTTGTGAGTAGAATTTTGCCCTATGCTTTAGAAAAAATAGGATATACTACTGACTAATTTAACTATATTAGCCTAAAGTAATTTAATGTTTTCTTCAAAAAAACGCTTAGATAAGGCATACAAAACTGCTAAGATCATTGATTTTGATGACGATAGCAAATTCATCCTTTTTAGTGATTGCCATAGAGGTGATAATAGTTTTGCAGACGATTTTGCAAATAATAGAAACATCTATTTTCATGCTTTAAAACATTATTATTCTGAAGGTTTTCAATACTGCGAATTAGGTGATGGTGATGAATTATGGGAAAACCTTTCATTCAAATCCATTTTAGGTGCGCACAAGAATGTCTTTATGCTAATGAAGTTGTTTCATAAGGATAATCGTTTACATATGATATGGGGCAATCACGATATGGTATATCGAGATCCCAATTATGTAAAGAAATATTTATCGACCTATTTCGATCCAAAAGTAGGAGAAGATGTTGAGCTTTTTGAAAACATTACCTACCACGAAGGTATTGTTTTAAAACACCGTGCTACTGAACAAGAATTATTTTTAACACATGGACATCAAGCAGATTGGTGGAATTTCCTCTTTTGGAAATGGAGCCGATTTATGGTACGTGTGCTTTGGAAACCCTTAAATGTGATGGGCATTGCAGATCCTACAAGTCCTGCAAAAAATTATAAAGAATTGATTAAGGTAGAGCGTCGCACAAAAAAATGGATTGCAGAAAATAATAACCTCTTAACTATTGCAGGACATACACACCGCCCTCGTTTTCCTGAACCTGGAGACATTGCTTTTTTTAACGATGGTAGTTGTGTACACCCCAGAAGTATTACTGGTTTAGAGATTGAAAACGGTGCTATTTCTTTGATAAAATGGCATATTGCCACAAGAGAAGATGGTACGCTGCAAATTGTTAGGGTATTATTAGAAGGTCCAAGAAAATTGATTAATTACACGAAATTTGACGCAACCTAAAAAGTCTTTCTGCATCTCTTAAAAAAAGAATATGAGAAAAGTATTTTTTTATTTATGTTTTCCTTTACTATTTCTGAATGCCCTCTGTGAAGCGGATCCTTTAGAGGAAGGCATTGAAACTAGGGTTTATGGAAAAGTATATGATGAAGTGAACGAGATTCCTATTGAAAATTACAAAATATTTGTTGCGGAATACAAAGACCGATTTAGACCGGGATCTGGAGGAAGTAATAACGATTTTATTCAATATGTAGATTCGACAATTACTGATTCTTCTGGTAATTTTGATTTTATTTTCACAACAAGCGGACAAGGAAATTCATATGAGATTCATCTAAACGATGATATTAGATTCTGGGATTATTATGATAGTCAAAAAGAAATTTCTAATGTTGGTGACGATAACGAAATTAATTTTGACGTATTAAAATTGTTTCCCGCTAAGCTAAATATAATATTAGATAATGTTGATTTTACACCCATCTATATAGAACATTTTTTTACTAGTGATTTCGGGTCACGTAGACAATTGCCTTCAATAACTATTAACAACGGAACTGAAGTTCGACAAATACTTATTGATAAGACTTCTAAACAAATAATCAAATTTTACCGAAACTTATCAAACTCAGAGTCTCAATTATTTGAAGTTGAAATTCCGGCTACAGAGACATCAAGCCTCACTGAATTTGATATTATTTTAAAGAATGAGTTCTTTCAATAATATTAAAAATAAAAAACACTAGAATTATTGAATTTTGAAAAACGCTTTCAGGGCTTCCTTAAAACATCTTGCTTATGGAATGACGATGCGGTGTTTAATTTAAAGCAATTTGAACTTAAAACCAATTTTTCAAAAATTGATATTGCCATTGATGACAATCTGCGTTTAGGTAAATATGTGGAACGTTTGGCAGCTTTTGAACTCAATCAACAAAACAACATTAAAGTTCTCGCAGAAAATATTCAAATTCAAAAAGATAAACTGACATTAGGCGAACTGGATTGTTTGCTTTTAAAAGATGGCAAACCCATTCATTTGGAAATTATTTATAAGTTTTATTTATATGATGATTCGGTGGGCACTTCTGAAATAGACCATTTTATTGGCCCTAACAGAAAAGATTCCTTAATTGAAAAACTAACGAAACTAAAAGACAAGCAGCTGCCGCTTTTATATACCAATACTTGCAAACCTTATCTTGAAACATTTGATTTAAAAGCTGAAACCATTAAACAACAGGTTTATTTTAAAGCGCAATTATTTGTGCCATTTTCAAATAAAGACATTCAACTTAAAACCTTGAATAATGATTGTGTGGTTGGGTTTTATATTACCAAAAATGAGCTTTCTACATTTGAGGATTGTAAATTTTATATTCCATCTAAAAAAGACTGGTTACTACTACCACACGCTAATGTAAACTGGTTAACGTTTGAATTGTTTTCTTCTACTACTCAAGACTATTTTGAACAAAAATATTCCACATTAATTTGGATGAAATTGCAAAATGGTTTGATTAAAAAAGTGTTTTTGGTGTGGTGGTAAATTGCTTCCGTTTATAAAATTTTAAACCTTGACTTTGTCAGGAAAAAACGATAACTTCGTTTAACGTCGGATATAAGTCATTAAAACGACGCATATCCTCAAGTTGTGGTGCATTTGGACTAACTTAAATTTGAAAATATAATTTATACATGAGAAAACTAAAATTTCCAACTGCCCAAACAATTTTAATCCTCATAGCTGGGTTTGTAACGCTCTTAACATGGTTAGTTCCAGCTGGTAAGTACGATAGTTTATCTTACAATACCACAAGCAATTTATTTACAAAAACTAGCTTAGAAAAGAGTATCGAATTACCTGCTACACAAGAGACTTTAGATAACCTCGGTATAAAAATTCCCATTAAAAAATTTCTAAATGGTGATATTTATAAACCTATTGGTATTCCCAATACATATAAAAAACTAGAGTCAAAACCTCAAGGCTTTGCATCATTCGTGAAGTCGCCTATAAAAGGAATAATAGCAGCTTCCGATATCATTTTTCTAGTTCTTATTATTGGAGGATTGATTGGCATAATGAATCTGACTGGTGCTTTTGATGCCGGAATTTCTTGGATGGCAAAAACGCTTAAAGGTAAAGAGTACATCTTAATCATTTTGGTAACTACATTAATAGCAGCTGGCGGTACAACCTTTGGACTTGCCGAAGAAACAATGGCATTCTATCCTATTTTGATTCCAGTTTTCCTCGCTGCAAAATATGATGCTATGGTTGGACTAGCATGTATTTTTCTTGGTTCTGGTATTGGATCAATGTGTTCAACGATAAATCCCTTTGCGACGATTATTGCCTCAGATGCTGCTGGCATAAGTTGGACAGAAGGTCTTGAAAATCGCATAATTATGTTAGTTGTTTGTTTGACTATTACTATTCTGTATATTCTACAGTATGCAAAGCGCGTAAAAGCCGATCCTACAAAATCTATTATTTATGATCAAAAAGAAGCCCTAGAAGAGCTATTTGGGGTAAATAAAATGAGTGCTACTGTAAAATTCACTAATAGACTGAGACTCATTCTAGTCATATTTTCATTATGTTTTGTTGTAATGATAATAGGTGTTTCTATGCTTGATTGGTGGTTCATAGAAATGACTGCCACATTTTTGGTAGGAGCTATTATCATTGGGTTCATTGCTAAGATAAAAGAAAACATATTCGTTGAGGCGTTTGCAAAAGGCGCTGGAGAATTATTGGGCGTTGCATTTATTATAGGTATAGCGAGAGGTGTAACTATTTTAATGTCAGATGGTCTTGTAAGTGATACTATTTTATTTCATGCGAGTGAGATAACCGAGGGCATGAGCAAAGGCATATTTGCTAATGTTATGCTCACTATTTATGGTGGTTTATCCTTTTTTATGCCATCCTCGTCAGGTATGGCGGTACTTACAATGCCTATTATGTCGCCATTAGCTGATACTGTTAATGTAGGAAGAGAAATTATTGTTGACACTTATCAATATGGACTTGGCTTGTTTTATTTAATAAATCCTACTGGATTAATTTTAGCGGCTTTGGCTATTGTCAAAATTGGTTTTAATAAGTGGTTGAAATTTATAATGCCTCTTTTTTTAGTTTTGCTAATTACCACTATGATATTACTTACTATTTCCGTCTATTGATAATAAAAACGACACCACAACACCGTGTATAATTAATTGCTTTGGCAAGTGCTTATTTGGAAAATTCCTTCGGAATTTTCTCTGACTCGTGAATGTTTGCTAAATTAGTTGCTTAACCACGCTACTAACCATAAACAAACAGTTTAACGAACCTCCATAAAATAAAATCACTTTTAGATTTAAAACAAAACTGGCAAACACCTCGCGTTAGGGATTGAACGGCATGTTTGAAATCCCCGACGCAGGAGGGATTGAGTAGTGAAAGCCCGACCCTTCGGGTAACGCCCAAAATAATTAAGATATTGGAATACGTTGGTACGCCTTTCTGTACTTTGAGGGCGACATCCCAATGTGTTTTTGAAACTGCCGATGAAAAAACGTGAGAGTATTGTAACCTGTTTTATAACCTACTTCGGACACTGACAAATCGGTATCTATAAGCATTTTACTCGCAATGCTTACTTTGTATTCGTTCAAAAATGAAAAGAATGAGGTATTGAAGGTTTTCTTGAAAAATCTGCAAAACGTATCGTTACTCATAGAAACCTCTGAAGCAATATTACTGAGCGTAATTTTTTCTAAATGATTTTCTTTTAAATAGGTATAAATGATGTTAATGCGTTCGCTTTCTTTGGAGGATAAACTGTTGGAAAAACTGGAACCTGCTAGCAATTCGAACTCATTGGTTAATGCTATTTTTTGTAGCACTTGTAAAAATAAAATAAGTCTCTCAAAAGATTGTGCCTTCACTAACTTCAGTAAGTTTTTCTTAATGTCTCTTGCAAATGGTTTGTTGAATTTGATACCTCTTTGAGAGCGTTTTAATAAGGTATGGATATGCTTAATTTCTTCTTTATTTAACCAATTCTGTAAGAGCTCTTCATGCCACTGAATGACAATGCACTTAACATCTTCGGTTTGCGCTCCAATGGTTTTCCAACAATGTGGCAAGTTAGCACCCACCATCACTAAATCGTCATGATCAAAAGTATCCATACTGTTCCCAACATACCGAATGCCAGTACTTTTTATAATATAGGTGAGTTCGTATTCTTTATGAAAATGCCAAGCAGCAGGAAACTCTTTGTCTTCAAATAGGGTCACTCTAAATGAACTTCCCGGAGAGTTTCTTATGTCATGATAACGTGCCTTCAATTAAAATGGATTTAAGCTTAAAAATATATCTTTTTGGAGTAAACAAAGCTCTAAAAATAGATGTAAACCCAAAATAGTGTATAAAAATAGCGTAATTGTGGAAATAACACACTACTTTAATCGATAAATTTGTTACTACTAATTAACCGATCTATTTAAAACAAAAAGAAAAAATATGTCTAAAGACATTATAATTAAAGATGCAAAAATATATAAGGCTGTAGCACATCTTAAAAAACCAATATCTGATGCTACCCATACTATTACTGAAATTTCGTTTTTAGTACTCAGAATTCAATTAGAAAACGGTGTTGTTGGAGAATCTTATTTATTATCATTTCAATATTCGCCAAATGCAATTGCTGGTGCGTTAAAAGATGCTATTACTCATATCATTGGCCATAAAACAAATGAAATGGGCATTGTATATGACAAGTTAGATGACTTGGGAGAATATTTTGGGAATCAAGGCATCAACCGTTGGGCGCAATCTGCTGTAAATATTGCTATGTGGGACGCTTGGGGAAAAACCTTAAAACTACCTATTCATGAAATATTAGGTGTTTGTCATAAAAAAGTATCTATTTACGGAAGTGGTGGTTGGATTTCTTATACGATTGATGAGTTAATTGAAGAAGTTACTGGCTACGCAGACCGTGGATTTAAAGCTGTAAAAATAAAAGTAGGCTCACCAAAAGTAAGTACAGATGTAGAACGGCTTCGATTAGTACGTGACGCTGTTGGTGATAAAGTGGATATTATGATGGATGCCAACCAAGGTATGGATTTACCATCTGCTATGAAATTATCTAGAGCAGCCAAAGAATTAAACATCAACTGGTTTGAAGAACCTGTAAACCATCAAAATTTCCAGGCTTTTGAAATCCTTAAAAATCAAGCAGGTATCTCTTTAGCTATGGGTGAACGCGAGTTTGACACTCTACCACTGCGCGAATTAGTAACAAGAAATGCCCTAGACATTTGGCAACCAGATATTTTAAGAATTGGAGGTGTAGAAAAATGGAGAGAAAGTGCTGCTTTGGCAGATAGTTTTAACCTTCCTGTACTGCCTCACTATTACAAGGATTATGATGTACCTTTATTGTGCACTATTCCAAACGGAGTTGGCGCTGAATCTTTTGATTGGGTCGATCCATTAATTGACAATCCAATGGTGATTCAAGATGGTTATGCAAAACCGCATGATAGACCAGGTTGGGGATTCAATTTTATTGATGACACACTAACAGAAATAAAGTTTTAATGGGTTTACAAGTTTTTTCATTAGAAGGGCAACGCGCACTAGTAACTGGAGGAGGCACAGGCATTGGTCTTGGAATTTCCAAAGCTATTATTGAAGCTGGTGGAAAAGTTGTCATTACAGGACGTAGAGAAGACGTTTTAAAAGAGGCTGTTGCGGAATTAGGTAAAAACGCTTCTTATCGCGTTAACGATATTACCGATAAAGCCAGTATTCCAACTTTAGTGGAATCAATCGAAACTGAAGAAGGCCCTATACATATTTTGGTAAATAACGCGGGCATTCATCATAAAGCTTGGGCACAAGACACCGCAGATGAAGATTTTGAACGTGTAATTCAAACCAACCTCATCAGTGTTTTTTCTTTAACGCGTGAGTGTGCCAAATACATGCTAAAGCGCAAAAAAGGAAGCATCATTATGATTGGCTCTATGGCCGGGTTATTCGGTATCGATCGCGTCATTGCTTACAGTGCTTCAAAAACAGCTTTAACAGGGTTGGTAAATAGTTTGACGACGGAATACGCAAAAAACAATGTAAGAGTAAATGCTATTGCTCCAGGATGGATAACATCCAATATGTTTTTAAATGCGGTGAATAAAGATCAAGCTCGTAAGCAACAAATTACAAATCGTATAGCTATGGATCATTTCGGAACACCAGAAGATATCGGTAATGCCGCAGTATTTTTAAGTTCTGAAGGCGCAAAATATATCACAGGAGTTATTTTACCCGTGGATGGTGGCGCCACTGTTAATTTTTAATCCACATTTTGAGATAGGTTATCTCACTCAAATGAAAAAGTAAATGATGAAACCAACATACATAACAGGAGATTATACTTTAAGCCCTGCATTTAATAATAAAACAAGATTAGTTTACGGCACATCAGGTTTAGGTGGTGTTTGGGGCGAAGTAAACCAACGTGATTCTATTGATGCACTTTTGTATGCTTTTGAAAACGGAATTTCGGCTCTAGATACCGCTCCTTCGTATGCCAACGCAGAATATTATGTGGGTATGGCATTAAAGGAATGGCATGGCAAAACCCCTTTTGTAAGCACAAAAATTGGACGTTTAAAAGGTAAAGATGCTTTTGAAACTAAATTAGATTACAGTACAGAAGGCTTAAAACGCAGTCTCGACAATAGTTTAAAAACATTAGGCTTAGATAAAATAGATTTGTTGTTTTTACACGAACCACAATTGGTCCCTCTTAAAAATATAGATGAAATATTAAATACTTTAAAAAGCTTCAAATCTAAAGGGTTAGTGAATTCAATTGGCGTAGGTGGAAATCCATCTCCAGAATTTATGCCTTATGTCACTAAAGAAAATTTTGATGTTGTTTCAGGGTTCTTACATATGGATGCTTGTAATTTATCGGCATTTAATGGCGAAATTCAGAAATATCAAGATCAAGGCATCGCTTATTATGCAGCTTCGGCATTACATTTTTCCTTATTAGGAAATCGTTTTGAAAAATATAAAAGTGAAGGTATTGATGGTGAGTGGATAACTCAATTAGATATGGAAAATGCTATTCGAGTAAAAGCAGTAGCTGATAATCACAATATGCCTTTAGCTACCTTAGCACAACGTTACTTGTTTTCAATTAAAGAAGCTGATAGAGTAGTAATGGGCGCAAGAACACCTGCCCAAATTAAGGCAACTATTGATGATTGGAATGCAGGAAAACTCTCCGAAGGCCTATTTAACGAAGTTACAGCTTGTATTTTAACTGAATAATATGAAGGTAGTTAGATTAAAAGAACCAGGAATATGGGAAACACTTGATGTAGAGAAACCAAATTCGGTGTTATCAAGTGGTGAAGCATTACTGAAAGTGAAAAAAATCGGGGTTTGTGGTACCGATTTGCATGCCTTTAAAGGACAACAACCCTTTTTTAATTATCCGCGTATTCTGGGACATGAGTTAGCGGTTGAAGTAGTAGCAGTGGCTGATGATGTAACCAATGTAACTGTAGGTGATAAATGTTCGGTAGAGCCTTATTACAATGATATTGTTGGACAGGCAGTAAGACGAGGCAAAACCAATTGTGGAGAACATTTAAAAGTTTTAGGTGTACATGTAGATGGCGGTATGCAAGAATATTTTGTGTATCCTGCTGAGTTTTTACATGCTACTAATTCTTTAACAGATGACCAATTGGCAATGATTGAGCCTTTAGCCATAGGCTGTCATGCTGTGGATAGAGCTGATATTAAGGAAGATGATATTGTACTCGTTATTGGCGCAGGCCCCATCGGTTTAGGCACCATTCAATTTGCACAATTAAAAGGTGCAAAGGTTATTGCCATGGATATAGATGATGCCAAATTGGAAAAATGCAGACAAATCACCAATGTAAAAGATACTATAAATGCCACAGGAGATGTAGAAGCTGAATTGGCTTCATTGTTAAATGGTGATTTACCCACCGTCATTTTAGATGCTACAGGCAATGCAACCTCTATGATGAATACCTTTAAATACGCAGCAGCTGGAGGCACTATAGTATTTATCGGTTTATTTATGGGCGATGTTGTATTTCACGATCCATCTTTTCATAAAAAAGAACTAACACTAAAAGCCAGTAGAGCTGCTATGGGTAGCGATTTTGGTAGAATCATTAGATTGATTGAAGCGGGTAAGATTGATGCTACATCATTTATTACGCATCGCATAAAATTTGACGATATTCCAACGGAATTCGAAAAATTATACACCAAAAAAAACTTAATTAAAGCAGTTATAGAACTTTAACCAATTAAACCACGTTTTAATGCAAACTAAAAAAGCAAATCAGTTTCTAGTACCACTAATAATTGTAATGGCATTGATGTTCCTTTGGAACTTAAGTAGAAATATTAACGATGTTTTAATTCCGCACTTAAAAAGAGCTTGTCAGCTAACCGACTTTCAATCATCTTTAGTGCAATCTGCTTTTTTTGGAGCCTACTTTGTAGTGGCTTTACCTGCAGGTTGGTATATTCAGAAAAAAGGCTATCGCATGGGAATGATTACTGGTTTACTCATTGCAGCAATTGGTGCTTTTCTATTTTATCCAGCAGCAGAAACACGGGTTTATTCTTTTTTCCTATTAGCATTATTTATTATGGCAGCAGGATTTGCTGTTTTAGAAGTTACAGCATCACCTTATATTACAAAATTAGGAAACCCTGAAGGTGCTTCTAGTCGCTTAAGCATGGCTTCTGCAATAGGTTCCGTAGGTGCAACTATTGCGCCTTCTTTGGCAGCATTATTACTTTTACATGAAGAAGATGTAGCACAAGCAACCATTGACGCATTCTCGCCAAGTCAACTAGAAACCTTTTTATCCAGTGAAGCAGATTTGGTAAAGCCACCATATTTAGTCTTAGGTGCTATTCTGGTTTTAATAGCTTTGGTAGTAGTTTTTACAAAATTACCTACTATTAAAGATGAAGAAGGTGGAGACAAAAAACCACTATCAGGAATTTTAAAATACAAACACACGCTTTATGGTGTGGGTGCAGAGTTTTTCTACGTTGGTGCAGAAGTTGGTATTGTTAGTTTCATTATTAGATATGCTAAATGGTTTAATTTGCCAGAACTTACCGAACAAAAATCGGCACAATATATTACAGCATTTATGGGATTGGTGCTTATCGGAAGATTATTAGGAGTCTACATTCTAAAGAAATTCAAACCTCAAAATGTATTGGCATTTTGTAGTATTGGTGCTTTCATTATGGTAACCCTTGCTATTGTTACAAATGGGTATTTCTCATTAACATGTTTATCAATCGTTGGGTTTTTTACTTCAATTATTTATCCAATCATATTTAGTTTAAGTATGAAGGATTTAAAGGAATATACCAAAACGGGGTCTTCAGTATTTTTATTAGGAATTGTAGGAGGCGCCATTGTACCGCCATTGATGGGATACATTTCAGATACTGTAGGTATTAAATACTCGTTCATTATTCCGTTAGTTTGTTATGTGTATTTATTATTCTTTGCTGTTAAAGGATATAAAGTAAATATAAAAGCGTAATAACATGTCTGTAAACCAATTTCGTCGATTTACATATTTAATATCTTCAGAAGATGATGCTTCTGGTGTAATAGGTGAATTAACGTCAGACTACATTAAAAATCAACTTCAACATAAAGATATTTATACATACGAAGTGTATCAAGAATCGGAAGATTATTTTTTGCTGATAGACGCTTCCGTTGAAATGAATAATACTTATATACAAGAAAAGTTATCAACGTTAAATATTTCTTTTGAAGCATCACCTTTAGAACGTATTTATAAGCTAGAACAAAAAGAAGTTTACACCCCAAATGAAGGTCAGTTAAAAACAAGTGTAGCACCTTATAAACGTTTTGTTTGGACACTGTTATTAGAACCAGATTTAATTGAAGAGTACAAGCATGTTCATGCTATGGGTCAAGCATGGCCTGAGATAACACAAAACATGAAGATTGTTGGTGTTAAGGATATGGAGATTTATATCAAGAATGACAAAGTTGTTTTAATAATGGATGCAAAACCGGATTTCGATTTAGATGAAGTTGGTCCCAAATGGCAAAAATTGCCTAGAGAGGAAGAATGGCAAGCTTATGTGGCTAAATTTCAAAAAACAGACCCAGAAAGTTCCATTCAAGAGAAATGGCAGGATATGATAAAACTATAATTATTAAAAAGAAATTAAATGAGTAAGAACATTTTTTTATTACTACTAGTAACGCTAATCTGCTTTAATTGTAAAACTAAGGAAGCTGAGAAACCAGAAGAAACAGCATTCAGCTTTGAAGATAACTGGGAAAGTTTAAGCAATTATAAAATTCCACAATGGATGAAAGATGCGAAATTCGGAATCTTTATTCATTGGGGACCTAATTCTGTACCAGAAATGCATACTGACTGGTATTCTCGTTGGATGTATTTAGATGAAGGTCATGTAGACCATGTAACTGGTGAAAAATTAAACGACATACCTCATCCTGCCTCTGTATTTCATAAGGAAAATTTTGGCGACCCGAAGGAATTTGGTTTTAAAGACTTAATTCCTATGTGGACTATGGAGAACTTTGACGCTAAAACTTGGGTGGACTTGTTCAAAGAAGCTGGTGCACAATATGTAGTTCCTGTAGCAGAACATCATGATGGTTTTGCATTGTATGAGTCTAGTATTACGCCTTACAATGCCGTTGCTATGGGACCAAAACGTGATGTATTAAAAGACCTAACCGATGAAATTAAAAAACAAGGCTTAATTTGTGGCGTAAGTTCGCATTTGGCTTTCAACTGGAATTTCTACACCCAGAAAGATCGATTTGATACTGGAGATTCTCAATTTGCAGATTTGTATGCGCCACAACATAAACCATATTCCCCTGCAAGTCCAGAATGGTTAGCTAATACATGGTGGCCTAGAACCAAAGAAATTATTGACAAATACCAACCAGATATTCTTTGGTTCGATTTTTATTTAGATCGTCCAGAATTTGCGCCTTACCATAAAAAATTAGCAGCGTATTACTATAATTCTGGATTAAAAAGAGATAAGAATGTAGTACTTCAAACTAAGAATTTACGCTATGAATCTTACAAACCAGGTACACATATGCTTGATTTAGAACGCAGTAAAATGGATTCGTTACGCACTGAATATTGGCAAACAGATACTTCTATTGGTAAAAACTCTTGGTACTATACCAAAAATTGGATCCCAAAATCAGCAGAAGATTTAATTGCAGATTTAATGGATATTGTGAGTAAAAATGGATGTTTATTATTGAATATTGGCCCAAGAAAAGATGGCATCATTCCAGATGATCAAAAGAAAACATTATTAGATATCGGTAGATGGCTAAAAATAAATGGAGAAGCCGTTTATGGTTCTACATATTTTGACGTATATGGTGAAGGACCAACAAAAACTGCGACAGGTCATTTATCTGAAGATAAAAACAAAGGATTTACTCAAGAAGACATTCGCTTTACAACAAATAATGAAGCACTGTACGCTACTGTTTTGAGAGCTCCTATTAAAGATGTTAACATAAAATATTTGACTGATTCAAAAATCAACATCAAATCTATTGAACTTTTAGGATTTGATGGGAAAATTGAATTTGAACAATCAGCTAAGGGTACTCTTATTACTTTACCGAAAAACGTTAATTTAGACTACGCATGGGTATTTAAAATTGAAAT
Source organism: uncultured Flavobacteriaceae bacterium (assembly GCA_947502975.1). Classification (GTDB taxonomy): domain Bacteria; phylum Bacteroidota; class Bacteroidia; order Flavobacteriales; family Flavobacteriaceae; genus Jejuia. The sequence goes on along the minus strand of CANNBV010000001.1, from coordinate 788,018 downwards.
GTAAATTTGAAACTGTATGCTTGATGTGTTGAATAAAAAAATCCATAAAGTACTGAAATCGTTAGGAATTGTAATTGTTACACTAACCTACTTTTCATGTTCCTCCAATACATCGAAAGCATCAAATTTTGAAAAACCCAATGTTATAGTCATTCTTACAGATGATCAAGGTTATGGTGACTTAAGTTGTCATGGAAATCCCTATATCAAAACTCCTAACATGGATCAACTCCATGACGAATCTGTTCGTTTTACAGACTTTCATGTAGACCCAACTTGTGCTCCTACGCGCTCAGCTTTAATGACGGGGAAATATTCACACCATGTAGGCGTATGGCATACGGTAAGTGGAGGTAATCATCTAAGAAGTACAGAAAAAACGATGGCTGATGTTTTTAAAGCATCAGGCTACAGGACTGCTATGTTCGGAAAATGGCATTTAGGAGCTAATTATCCTTACCGCCCAATAGACAGAGGGTTTGATGAGTGGCTTGGTAATGGTGATGGAGGTACAGGTACCACAGATGATTGGTTCTTTAATGATCGTGTAAATGATCAGTATTGGCACAATGGAAAACGAGAAAAAATTGAAGGCTATGCTCCTGATGTTTTTTTTAATAAGGCCATAGACTATATCAATAAAGATCACGAGAAACCGTTTTTTATGTATCTCGCAACTTACTTACCTCATGGTCCGCATACAGTATCTAGTACTTCTATGACAGATGGATATGGAGAAAAGGTTCCTGACTATGTTACTTATTTTTATGCGGGAATTAACCGTGTAGATCAAAATATTGGGAAATTAAGAAAAGCCTTGAAAGCTTCGGGAAAAGCTGACAATACCATACTATTATTTATGACGGATAATGGAGGAACTGATGGTGTTGATCTATACAATGCTGGAATGCGCGGAAGAAAAACAGATGCTTATGATGGTGGGCATCGTGTCCCTTTATTTGTGCATTGGCCTAAAGGCAATTTGGCACATGGGAAAGATGTGAATGATTTAACGGCGCATATCGACGTATTGCCAACATTATTAGAACTTTGCGATTTAAGCCCTTCAAAAGAGGTGAAATTTGATGGAAGAAGTTTTAAAGAACAACTATTGAAATCTGAAACACAGCTTCCAAACCGTACTCTATTTGTCGAAAACCAAAGAACGTTTACTGCTCAAAAATGGAAAAGAACTGCTGGTATGACTAATCGTTGGCGTTTGATTCATAACGAGGAATTATACGATATTATTGATGATCCAGGTCAAAAAAAAAATGTAATTGAAAAACATCCTGAAGTTGTAGCTGAAATCCGTGATGAATTTGAAGTGTATTGGAAATTAGTTTCACCTAACGATCGCGAACTTCCAAAAATAATTGTTGGGCATCCTAATGATAAAGAAACCTACCTAACCCCCTCCGATTGGTACTTGCCAGATGTCCCTTGGAACCATGCTCAAGTAGCGGATGGAAAACCCGTGTCTGGCTCATGGGATATTCATATTGCAGAATCAGGAACCTATCGTATTGAAGCACGAAGATGGCCAAGGGAAGCGAATGCACCTATCAGAGGAATACCTGCTTTTAAAAAAACAATTGATGCTTGGAAGGTAGACGGCCAAGTAGATAGATTGTTATATGGCAGAAAAATGAAAGCTTTACCCATAAACTCAATTACACTTGAAGTAGGCACACACGAAAAGACAGCAGCTCGTGTTTCTAATCAACAAACGCATGTAACTTTTAATATAAAGTTATCAAAAGGATATACCAATATTAAAAGTGAAATGTTAGACGAATCTAACCAAGTTATTGCAGGTACTTATTACGTATATATATCAAAACTTTAATGGGCTCAGAACAAAAAATTTCCCCTGAACTTAAAGTGATTGTGTATAAAGATATGAATGATTACATTTAAAGAATTCTAATTAAAACTAAACGAAAATGAGATTGTTAACTGTATATTCATGTTTAATGATTCTTTTGTTTTCTTGCAAAGAACAAAAACAAACTGATTTTCCTAGCATTACTACAGAGCAATATACCCAAGAAGATTACGATTTTCTTGCTATTGAAAATCCTCAAAAGATGAGTTCAGCTTCTAAACGAGCATTAAGAAATCATTACCATAAAAATGAAGAATGGTTTGGCACTTTCCATAATCATGAATTAAAAGGAGATGTAGGTTATCAAAAGGGGGTTATTCGTCGAGATCCAACAATGGTTATTCAGGTGAATGAACTATATTATACATGGTATTCAAAATCCATTGGAAAAACATATGGCTTTGGTACCGGAGATCCAGACAAAAAGGTATTTCCATGGGACAAAACAGAAATATGGTATGCTACCTCAGAAGATGGTTGGGAATGGGAAGAACAAGGTGTAGCCATTACCTTTGGTCCAAAAGGCGCTTACGACGACAGATCTGTTTTTACTCCAGAAATATTAGTTCATGATGGAAAATACTACTTAGTCTATCAATGTATCAAAGCACCATATGTAAATCGTTCCTTTAATACAATTGGTATGTCTATAGCTGATAGCCCAAAAGGTCCATGGAAACGCTTACTAGTTCCTATACTTGAAGCTTCTAAAGATGGAGAATGGTTAGGTGAAGAAGATAGTAGGTTTTCTGTAAAGTCTCAAGGCAGTTTCGATAGTCAAAAAGTACATGATCCAACTTTATTATTTTACAATAACAAGTTCTATTTATATTACAAAGGTGAGCGTATGGGAGAGAGAAATACAGCTGGTGGGCGAGAAATACGCTGGGGTGTAGCCATTGCAGATAATATTAAAGGGCCTTATATAAAATCTGAACACAACCCTATAACGCATAGTGGTCATGAACTTTGCGTTTGGAAATATAAAGAGGGGATCGCCATGGTCTCATCGGCCGACGGTCCAGAGAGGCAAACCATTCAATACGCCCAAGATGGTATTAATTTTGAAATCATGTCTTATGTAAACTGGGTACCCACGGCCATGGGCCTAGTAACTACTTTAGATAATGATAAGCATCCAACCGAGGCACTAAGTTGGGGACTCCACCATAAAACTAAAATATACCCAGGTGAAACTTGGTGGACTGGTGATAACTATTTGGCACGTTTTAGTTTCACTAGAAATAGAAATACCAAAGCTGAATTCGCAGAAAGTAAAAACAAATCAAATGAATAGAGTTTTCAATATCGTAATTATACTTATTTTAAGTCTCGACTTACAAGCCCAAACAGCACTAAAATCCTTTAAAAACCCTATTCTATCAGGATTTTATCCAGATCCTTCAATTTGCAGAGTTGGAGACACATATTATATGGTGAATTCAAGTTTTGAATGGTTTCCAGGATTACCCATCCATCGCAGTAAAGATTTGGTAAATTGGGAAAAAATTGGTCATGGTTTACATCGTCCAGACCAAATAGTATACAAAGACGGCTTAAGGAATTCTAATGGTATTTTCGCGCCAACCATTCGTTATAGAAATGGTACATTTTACATTATTACCACCATGGTTGGTCAGAAAGGAAATTTCATAATCACAGCCAAAAACCCTGAAGGCCCATGGAGTGACCCAATGTGGATTGAAAATGCTCCAGGAATTGACCCTTCCCTGTTTTGGGACGATGATGGTAGATGTTACTACACTGGCGCTGGAATTGTTGATGGAACTCAAAAGGAATGGCCAGGAAAAAATGGTGTTTGGATGCAAGAAATCAATCCTGACAAAGGTATCCTGTTGGGAGAAAAAAAACAGTTAACTTATGGACATGCCTCCAACGCACGTTGGGCTGAAGGTCCGCATCTATATAAAATTGATGGTGAATATATGTTATTAATTGGAGAAGGCGGCACTGGGGAATACCATGCTGTTACGGTTTTCAATAGTAAAAATTTGTGGGGACCATATATTCCAAATCATGCTAATCCAGTTATGACACATCGCCATTTAGGAAAAACCCATACGATTGGTCAAACAGGACATGCCGATTTGGTGCAAACTCAAAATGGGGATTGGTGGAGTGTTATGTTAGCCAAAAGACAAGTGGATGGGTTTGTTACACTCGCCAGAGAAACCTTTTTAGCAGAGGTGATAATGACGCAACAAGAAAGTGGGATTACTCCAATTTTTAATCCAGGTAAAGGGTTGCTCCAAAAAGAACAAGAACGTCCAGATTTACCATGGACACCAATTCCTGAGATTCCTCACAGAGATGAATTTGATAAAGAAGTCTTAGGGCTTGAATGGAATTTTTTACGTACCCCGAAACACAAATGGTATTCTCTTAATAACGAGCAGCTTATTATTGATTTGCAGCCTGAAACCCTAACTAAACTCGTAAATCCAGCTTATATTGCACAACGCACAAGACATTTTAGCTATCAGGCTAACACTAAACTTTCATTCAGTACTAGAAAAATAAATGAAAAAGCTGGTTTAGTAATTTATAGACGACATGGCAATAACTTTCAATTATTAAAAACTAAAAAAGAAATAGTTCTTATTAAAGTTTTTCAAAAGAATAATCAGGGTAAATTCAAACCAGAAATCATAGCATCTGTACCCTACAATAAGAAAGACGTTCTTTTTAAAGTAGAAATAAGTGGTATTGAAGCACAATTTTTTTATGGTGAAACTGAAAATGATTTGAAAACAATTGGAAAAACTCAGGATTACACTTTGATCTCGGATGAAGTTGCGCAACGGTTCAATGGAGTATATATCGGTATGTATGCAACTTCTTCAGGTGAAGAGAGTAAAAATAAAGCCTTTTTTGATTGGTTTGAACTAGAAAGTCAAGACAACTAAAAATGACAAATCTAGATTTAAGAAATGAAAAATCAATTTAAAAACATATCACTTTTTATAGGGTTTGTTTTATGTCAAGTATTTGGTTGTTCTCAAACTAATGATTTGAATATAGGCAAGATGGTACAACCAATTTCTGATGAACACAAATTCATTAGTACTGATTATCATATATGGGGAGCTTCGGTAGTCAAAGGCTATGATGGCAAATATCACATGTATTATTCGCGTTGGAAATACGAACTTGGTCATATGGCTTGGGTAACTAATTCTGAAATTGCATATGCAGTTGCAGATGAAGCTAATGGGCCTTATAAGACTGTTAATGTAGCTTTGCCTCCTAGAGGTAGTAATTATTGGGATGGCACTACAACACATAATCCTACAATATTTAAAAAAGATGGTAAATACTATTTATATTATATGGGAACAACCTCTCATATAAAAGCTGAACAACCAACATCTATGAAAAACAAAGATTGGTGGGTATATAGAAATAATCAGCGTATTGGTGTTGCGTGGTCTAATAATCCTGATGGTCCGTGGCATAGGTTAGAAAAGCCTGTTATAGATGTTAGCAAAGATTCTAATGCTCCTGATGCTTTGATGACCTCTAATCCTGCGATAAATATTGCTCCAGATGGAAGTGTTTTTGCTGTTTACAAAGCGGTTGGAAAGCAGAAAGGTTGGAAACAGGTTAACATGAATAATACTAACGAAAGTCACAATGTATCTAAAGGAGATAGAGTTAGATATATGGTAGCCTTTGCCGAAAATCCATTAGGACCTTTTAAAAAACACCATGAGACAATTTTTGAATTGAAAGGTTCTGATGAAGCGCATATGATAGCTGAAGATCCTTTTGTTTGGAGTCAAAATAAAAAATATTACGCTCTTGTTACAGATATTAAGGGGCTTTTTACTGGAGATAATGGAGCAATTGCTTTGATGGAATCTGAAAACGGTATAGATTGGAAAAAATCTAAATATCCACTAGTGGTACCAAGTAAAATTTTAAAGAAAGATGGTACCAGAACAGAATACAAAATAGAACGCCCACAGCTATTAATAGAAAATAATAAACCTACATACTTATTCGGGGCTTTAGGAATTACAATTGATGGTATTCATAGAGGGCACGCCTGCAATTTAAGAATTCCACTAAAGTGAATTTTAAGCTTTATAACTTAAAAGTAACAAAAAACTACTAACTCTCTGGAGCCAACTCCACTTCAAGACCTTCCATTTCTGGTGTTATCTGTATTTGGCAACCTAAACGAGAATTATCTTGAACATCAAATGCTTCAGATAACATTGCTTCTTCATCATCACTCATTTCTGGCAATTCTGTTTCGCTTAGTACATAACATTGGCAAGATGCACACATAGCCATACCGCCACAAACGCCAATGGTTCCTTCTGGTGCTAATTCGTATGAGCGTACCACCTCCATTAAATTCATGGCCATATCAGTTGGTGCTACAATGTCGTGCATTACGCCATCTCTGTCAGTTATCTTGATGTTTATGTCTTGCATAGTTTAATATTTGTGCTACGTTATGAGCATAACATAATTCGTGCCGCAAATTTAAGTGATGTGTTTTAAACTTTTAAATGTTTTCCCTACTAATTTAGTAGGATTTATAAAAATTGTAGAATATTTAATTTTATGAAGCGTTTAGAAAACCTTTAGCACAAAAATGTTATTATAATTGAAAGTTTTGCAGAAACTGATTGTGCTTATACTTCTATGTTAACTACTTGCTCTATTTGAGGCGCATGCTTTTTAATGGTCATTTCTACACCGGACTTCAAGGTCATTTGGTTAACACTGCAGCCAACACAGGCTCCTTGCAACTGGACTTTCACCAATTTATCGTCTTCAATAGATAATAGTGAAATATCTCCACCATCACTTTGCAAAAACGGACGGATTTCATCTAATGCTATTTCAACTTTTTCTTTTAATTCTTCTGATGTCATGTCTTATTTTTTTACAGCTGAACATCCAGCCATGGTGGTGATTTTTATTGCTTCAGTTGGTGGTAAATTATCATTACGCCTTACAACTTCCTGAACTACATCTTGCGTTATTTTCTCGAAAGCTTGCTCCAAAGGCGTTGCTGTTTGTAAAGCAGCTGGACGACCAACATCACCAGCTTCTCTAATACTTTGCACTAATGGAATCTCTCCTAAAAATGGCACTTTTAAATCTTCGGATAAGTTTTTCGCACCTTCTTTACCAAAAATATAATACTTATTATCAGGTAACTCTTCAGGTGTAAAGTACGCCATATTTTCAATAATTCCTAAAACTGGTACTTGAATGCTGTCTTGTTGAAACATAGCTACACCTTTTTTAGCATCTGCTAATGCCACATTTTGTGGTGTGCTTACCACAACAGCTCCAGTAATTGGAAGCGATTGCATAATACTTAGGTGAATATCTCCTGTACCTGGAGGTAAGTCAAGCAATAAGAAATCTAACTCTCCCCAGTGTGCATCAAAAATCATTTGGTTTAAAGCTTTTGCAGCCATAGGTCCTCGCCATACTACCGCTTGATTAGGTTGTGTAAAAAACCCAATAGATAATACTTTAACACCGTAATTTTCAATAGGCTTCATTTTAGATTTACCACCAATATTTACTGCTAAAGGTTTTTCAGCTTCCACATCAAACATAATTGGTATAGATGGCCCGTAAATATCAGCATCTAGAATACCAACTTTAAATCCCATTTTAGATAATGATACCGCCAAATTTGCTGTAACCGTAGATTTCCCTACACCACCTTTTCCTGAAGCTACTGCCACTATATTTTGAATCCCTGGAATTGGGTTTCCTTTTATAACATTTGTTTTAGGTTTTGCTGGGGCTTCCACTTTTACATTCACTGTAATTTTTGCCTTTGCATATACTCGTTCATGAATAGTTTTAAGTATATCTACTTCGGTTCGCTTCTTAGCCTGTAAACTCGGATTTTTTATCGTAATATCTACGATGACTTCGTCAGCAAAAGTTACTACGTTTTTTACAGCGCCACTTTCTACCATATTTTGCCCTTCTCCTGGAACGGTTATGGTTTCTAAAGCTTTTAATATATCTTGTTTATTAAGTTTCATAATTTATTAAGAATCATTCTAAATGCAAAGATAGCTAATAAAGCTAGAAGACCGAAGACGGTAGCTAGAAGTTTTTACTATTTAGTTATTGGGTTTGGTTATGGCAATAATGAAAGCTATAATTCAAATAATACATACAAATAAGTGTTAACAAAAATCGTATTTCGTCGAAAAAAACATCTTCAATTAGACCAAATACTTACAATTACGTTGAGTAGCACTCCATCATAACCTTTTGAGTGACAATGGCTTGAATATTGTTTCTTAATAACACAACCTCTTGATTTTAATCAAGATAAAACATTAAAGTATGTTTAATTTTAAAAAGAAAAAAATAGCCGAAGATGCGCAACTTATCATTGATATAGTAAATAACTATGCATCTAATAGTAGTATAAAGAAGATGATTTCTCCAATTTCTGATGAGTATTTCTTGTTGGATAAAAAAAACCGAATATCAATTTGTATTGGTGATAGTGTGGTAACATTTTCTAATCATGTTTACTTGTATAAAAAGTCGTTTAACTTATCCTTTACCGACAGTCTAAAAAAGACCATAAAACTTAAGATGGAGGAAGAAATGCAAATTTTAAAAAAGTCGCTTTTTAAAAATGAAATTAATTTATTGGATAAAATTAATGGTCTTTCAATTCAAAAAGAAAAGCCACTTATAATTCGACATAATTTTAAATCTAGTTAGCGAAATGCCTTATTCGTGTTTTAGTGCTTTCGAAGGATCCCAAAACACATCATCAAGATTTTGGATTTGGTTCTCTTTAACTATAATGCCTTCACTTTCTAAAAGTTGTTGCATTAGGTTAGTACCATCAAAATGGTGTTTACCAGTTAATAAGCCTTTTCTGTTTACCACACGATGTGCTGGCACATCTTTTCCACCAGAACCATTCATAGCATAACCTACCATTCTTGCACTTCTGGCCGCTCCTAAATATTTAGCAATGGCACCATAACTGGTGACACGACCATGTGGGATCAATCGAGCAACATCATACACTTTATCAAAAAACGTTAAGGTCTCTTCCTTCATGTTTACCAATCTTTTATGATTTTAATTATAGTGAGCATAGAAATAATTCCTGTAATACCTCCAATAATATAGTTCATGTTTTTCTGAGATGTAAACGATTTGCTTTTTATTTTATCAAAAAAGAAAATATAAATATACAGCATTACAAATGTACCCATTCCAGCTCCTGCAACATATGACACAATACTTGTTTGTTCAAAATTCAACCAACCAATAGAAGCCAAAGTAATCGTCATGTAAGCCTGATACGGAATAGGAAATACATTGATGGCCGACATAAGCATACCTTGAAAAAAGCGGCTATGTTTACTTTTTACTTTTGGTTGAATTTGTTGTTTTGAAGACGCTTTCGCTATGAATAAAAAGTAAATAGTAATGAGAACAAAAATAACCAAAGCTACACTTCTAAGAATACCTACAACCTCTGGATGCATACTCAAGTAACGTGCAAAAATTGCCGCTAAATACGTTTGCGCAAATACGACGACACATACTCCAATTGAAAATACAATACCTCTTACATGCCCTTCTTTTAAACTAATTTTTGCGGCTGTCATATTCAACAATCCCGGCGGTATAACACCTACAAGTGCAAAAAACAGTCCTAAAAAAAAGATGAGAGTTAAACTCATAAGTTAGTTGATTTTAAACCGAATATACGTAATTGGTTTGTTTTCCTTTAGATACTGTGATTCATAAAAGGTCTGAATGCTTGTAACTTCCTCTGGGCTTCCTTCTTGTTTGTATACATTATGGTTGGCATATAATACTTCATGTCCAGCACCGTGTAACAAACCTAAAGTATATCCGTGCATAAATTCGCTATCGGTTTTTAGATTCATTATCCCATTAGGTTTTAAAATACGCTTATAACGCGCTAAAAACTCTAGGTTAGTAAGTCTGTGCTTGGTGCGTTTGTATTTTATTTGTGGATCTGGAAAAGTAATCCAAATTTCGTCTACCTCGCTTTCTCCAAAAGCATAATCTATCAACTCTATTTGAGTTCTTAAAAAAGCAACATTAGGCAAATTTTCTTCAACTGCAGTTTTTGCTCCTCTCCAAAACCTAGCACCTTTAATATCGACACCTACAAAATTTTTATCGGGATATTTTTGTGCTAAAGCAACAGAATATTCGCCCTTACCACAACCCAATTCTAAAACTATAGGATTATTATTATTGAAAAAAGTTTTGTTCCACCGGCCTTTTAATTCGTAAGTATCACTAACAAGTTCCTCTCGTGAAGGCTGAAATACATTGCTAAAGGTTTCGTTTTCCTTAAACCGCTTTAGTTTGTTTTTACTTCCCAAAATATCTTAACTGTTTCTTAGTATTAAGTTTGAATTGGTAAAATTAAGGAAATATACGGCAGGGTTACTATCTTTACTTTTGAATTTAGCCTAAACTTGCGTGAAGGATTGAGGCATTTGTTGAAGCTCTTTTTGTGTTGTTGCACCTATGCAACACAAAAAAGCGACTGCCGAAAGCCTGACCCTTTATGGGGCACGCCCAAATTATTTTAATGAAAAAACGAATACTTGTTGCACCGCTAAACTGGGGCTTAGGACATGCCACACGATGTATCCCTATAATTAAAGCACTATACGCTCATGGGTTTCAACCAATTATTGCTAGTGATGGGGTTGCCTTGTCTTTATTACAAAAAGAATTCCCTGAATTTTCGTCAATTGAATTGCCTTCATACAACGTCAGTTATTCCAAAAAAGGGAAATATTTTAAGCTGAAGTTGATTAAGGATTCTCCAAAACTTTTGAAAGCGATTAAAGCTGAGAAAAAGGCTATCGTTGATATTGTTGAAACACACCATATCGCTGGTATTATTTCGGATAACAGATTAGGTGTTAGCCATAAGCATATTCCCTGTGCATTTATGACACATCAGTTAAACGTTTTAACTGGTAGCACCACATGGTTGAGTACTAAATTACACGAAAAATACATAGCTCGCTTTGATGAGTGTTGGGTTCCAGATGCTGAGGGCGATTTAAATTTATCGGGCAAATTAGGACATAAAAAACATCTTAATATTGAGACAAAATATATTGGTCCAATAAGTAGATTTACAAAGACAAATACCGATGAAACCATTGATTTATTAGTTCTACTTTCTGGTCCTGAACCTCAACGTTCTTTACTGGAAGATAAGTTAGTAAATGCAGTTAAAAACTTTAATGGCAATGTTGTTTTTGTAAGGGGTATTCCTGAAAAACACCAAAATATTACCCAAAAAAATAATGTGACTTTTTTTAATTTTATGACATCTAATCGTCTTGAAAAAACAATTAACAATAGTAAGTTGGTGTTATCTAGATCGGGGTATACTACTATTATGGATTTGGCTAAATTAGAAAAGAAAGCATTTTTCATTCCAACACCAGGGCAAACAGAACAAGAGTATTTGGCAAAACGACTAATGGACCAAGGGTTTGTACCTAGCTGTAAACAAGATGAATTCAGTATTTTTCTACTGGATAAAATTGCAGACTACAAAGGTTTAAAGAGCTTTAATACTAGGGTAGATTACAAGGATCTATTTAGCCTTTTCTAAGGTGAATGAGAACTCACTACCAACACCATACTCACTTTCTACATAAATACGTTCGTCGTGTGCTTCTATAATATGCTTTACTATGGAAAGCCCTAGACCTGACCCTCCTTCTCTCCTCGATCCACTTTTGTCTACACGATAGAAGCGTTCAAATAATCGTGCTAAATGATTTTTTTCTATACCTTCTCCATTATCAGTAACACGAATAATAGCTTTATTCTTTATTAAGTTTTCGATACTTATTTCTGTGGTACCTTTAATACGACCGTATTTTAAAGAATTGATAATGAGGTTTATCAATACTTGTTGTATCCGTTCTTTGTCTGCGCGTACCATCACAGCATTATCATAATCTCTATCAAAAGTAAGTGTGATTTTCTTCTCATTAGCACGCATTTCAACCATACCAAACACTTCTTTTATCAATTCAATGATATCAAAAATTTCAGGTTGTAAGCGTAAATCGCCAGCTTCTAACTTGGTAATTAAGTCTAAATCGCTTACGATATAACCCAAGCGTTCTACAGCACTATTGGCACGTTTTAAATATTTTTTTCTTATTTTTTCATCATCCATTGCACCATCTAAAAGGGTTAAAATATAGCCTTGAATGGTAAAAAGTGGTGTTTTTAATTCATGCGATACATTACCCAAAAATTCTTTTCGGTATTGTTCTCTTACTTTTAAAGTTTCAATTTCTAATTTTTTATCTCTGGCAAATTTGTCAATTTCTTGAGTTAAAGTTGCCATATCGGTTGTAATGGCCCCTCTTGTTAAACTTGTAGATTCTAAAAGGGTTAAATCATCATAAATACTTTTTACACGTCTGTATATATAGTGCTCTACGCGATATTGAATGATTACAAAAGAAAAAACATAAAAGGCTACGGCAAATATTAGAATAGGTACCCATTCAAACGTAAAAAAATAATACAAAAAAACACTCATTAAGAGTGTAAAAACCAGTGTTAAATATAGCGATGTGTGTATCGCAAATTTATAAGATTTCTTAAATTTTACCTGCATTAGTCTACAAACTTGTAGCCGACACCTTTAACTGTTTTAAAGCTCTTGTCTCCTATTTTTTCACGCAATTTACGAATATGCACATCAATTGTTCGTCCACCAACAACAACTTCGTTACCCCAGACTTTGTCTAAGATTTCATCACGTTTAAAAACTTTACCTGGTTTCGACGCCAATAAAGATAATAATTCAAACTCTTTTCTTGGTAATATAATTTCGTTTCCTTTTAAGACAATCTTGTATTCATCTCTATTAATAACTAAGTTACCAACCTTAACCGTGTCTTTTACATCCTCTTTAAAACGTCTTAGAAGCGCCTTAACTTTGCTAACTAATACTTTTGGTTTAATGGGCTTTGTAATATAATCGTCTGCTCCAGCATCAAAACCTGCTACTTGCGAATAATCTTCTCCTCTAGCAGTTAGAAAGGTAATTACCACATCTTTTAGCTCAGGGTATTTTCTAATATTTTCACATGCTTCTATACCATCCATTTCTGGCATCATCACATCCAAAATAATTAATTGCGGTATTTCCTTTTTCGCCTTTTTTACAGCTTCAACACCGTTTTCTGCTGTAATTATTTGATAGCCTTCGCTCGACAAGTTATAACCAACTATTTCTAAAATATCTGGTTCATCATCTACTAGAAGTATTTTTATATCCTTTTTATTCATTAAGAATTTAATGTAGATTTATTATAATAGTAAATATAAAACTAATAACGCTAATTTATAAACTTTACCAGATTAATAACAAAATGGTAACACTACTCTTACAGAAAAGTAACTTTTCGATGTAAAACACAAATATTTAACACATTTTTGGTATGGATTTTGCAGCTTTTGTAGTAATTTTATACCATATAAAGCATGTTTTATGAAGAACATCTACTTTTTATTAATTTTTATCGCCTTTTTTTGCCTGTCCACTCAAAATGGATTTGCACAGGGCAATCCGCCACCTGATGCTATTCAATTAAATATTGAGGGGCTTTCTGTGTATCCAAATCCCGTAAGTAATCAAGCTACTGCTATTTATATTACCAGTAAAAATAAAAATACGATTAAGGAAGTAACCATTTACAATGTACTAGGTAAACAGATAAAGAAAACGATTGCTACAAGTAAAGAACTAGATATCTCTGCTTTAAATTCTGGAGTTTATATCTTAAAAATTACTGAAGGTTCCATTAGTGAAACACGAAAATTAGTGATACAATAATCCATCTTTTCAAAATAAAATAAATAAAGCATTGCTCTCCGCGATGCTTTTTTATTTGCATATTTTTGTGGTTCTAATATAGAAGGTTCTTCTAAAAATGATTGATAGTAACTCAATTTTCAATATTACTTCTAAAACCGAATTTGAAGCTTTGGCTTTAGATGTCTTTAGATTTCAGTTTGAAAACAATGGCATATATCGCTCCTTTTGTGATTTATTATATAAGCATCCCAGTGATGTAAGAGCAATTCATGATATTCCATTTTTACCTATTGAATTTTTTAAAAGTCGAAAAGTAATTTGTAAAAATCAAAACCCAGAAACAATATTTACAAGTTCTGGTACTACGGGAAGTTCAACAAGTAAACACTATGTTGCTAATCTTGATATTTACAAAGAAAGTTTTAGAAAAGGTTTTGCTTACTTTTATGGTAATATCGAAGATTATACCATTTTAGCTTTATTACCGTCTTACCTGGAGCGTGAAGGTTCATCCTTAGTTTATATGGTGAACGATTTGATTACGCAATCAAAATCTCCTGAAAGTGGTTTTTATCTGAATAACCTATCGGAATTAAGACAAAAAATTAACCATTTAGACCAAAAAGGTGAAAAAATATTGCTTATTGGCGTGTCTTTCGCCTTATTAAATTTAGTTGAATTAAACTCATTTCAACTTAAAAACACCATTATCATGGAAACTGGCGGTATGAAAGGAAGACGGAAAGAATTGATAAGAACAGAACTTCATACTAGACTTAAAAACGGATTTGGTGTAACAAATATTCATAGTGAATATGGCATGACGGAATTATTGAGTCAAGGCTATTCAAAAGGGAATGGTATATTTAATTGTCCACCATGGATGAAGGTTTTAACACGAGATACTGAAGACCCTCTAACTATACAAAACTTGGAAAAGGCTGGTGGCATAAATATTATAGATTTAGCCAACATTAATTCTTGTTCTTTTATTGCTACACAGGATCTAGGGCGTGTGTATGCAGATAATTCTTTTGAGATAATTGGACGTTTTGATAATTCTGATATTCGTGGGTGCAATTTGATGGTACTTTAACCAGAATTATTGAATAGAAAATATCACATAATTCGGATTTAAAAGTAAAGTCTTATGCTCTTATTCGACTTATTATCTAAACTTTACATTATATGAGAGCTTTACTTATAGTGTTACTAATTTTTTGCAAATCGCTATCAGGACAGACCATTGATACCAATACAAAAAAGGGATTTGCTGCTAACGGATATGATGTTGTTGCTTATTTTGATAATAAAGCACAAGAAGGTCACAAAAAATTTAAAACTGTTTTCAATGGTGTAAACTATAAGTTTTCATCAAAAGAACACCTTAATCTTTTTATTGAACATCCAGAAAAATATATTCCACAATATGGTGGTTATTGCGCTTACGCAGTTGCTTTAAAAAGTGATAAAGTTTCAATAAACCCTAAGTCTTTTCTAATTAAAAATGGTAAGCTTTATTTATTTTACAATGCTTGGGGTATAGATACCTTAGAGTTGTGGCTTAAAGAAAACCAAAATAGATTAGTTGAAATGGCCAATAAAAATTGGAACGCTATAAAATTCAATAAATAACCTCTACTTTGTAAGGTATCGAACTCAATTTCGACAAAACAAACGCTAAGATTAAGAAAAGTTATTTTTAGTAGATTGGTTAGGTAAAAGCCCAATTGAAAGATTGGGCTTTGTTTATTTTACCGTCAAAACAAAGTAATTTTTTTTACCACGTTGTAACAGTACAAACTTATCGTTTATTAAATCTGCCTTAGTTATTTTATAATCGTCTTTTACTTTTTCTTTATTAACTGAAATAGAGTTTTCTTTGAGTGCACGTCTTGCTTCACCATTAGATTTTAAAAATCCACCTTTTTCAGCAAGTGCACCAACTATATCTAAACCTTCAGAAATTTCAAATCTATCTATTTGCGTTTGCGGCACACCGTCAAATACATCTAAAAATGTTTGTTCATTTAATGCCTTCAAATCCTCACTAGTGGATTTTCCGAAAAGAATATTACTTGCTTTTATAGCATTTTCTAAATCAGATTTAGAATGTACCATTGTCGTAATTTCTTCAGCTAAACGTTTTTGTAACACTCTTAAATGTGGCGCCTCTTTGTGTTCATTAATCAAATCATTTATATCATCTTCTTTTAAAAAGGTAAAAATCTTGATATACTTTTCTGCGTCGTCATCACTGGAATTCAACCAGTATTGATAAAATTTGTAAGGCGAAGTTCTATTGGCATCTAACCACACATTTCCACCTTCTGACTTACCAAATTTAGAACCGTCTGACTTTGTAATCAATGGACAAGTAATAGCATAGCCTTTTCCTCCTCCAACACGACGAATTAATTCTGTTCCTGTAGTGATATTACCCCACTGGTCGCTACCACCCATTTGGATAGTACAGTTATTCTCTCTATACAGATGCAAAAAATCATAACCCTGTACCAATTGATAGGTAAACTCTGTAAAGCTCATTCCTTCAGAATCATCAGAGGAAATTCTGTTTTTCACAGAATCTTTAGCCATCATGTAATTTACGGTAATATGTTTTCCAACATCTCTGATAAATTCTAAGAATGAGAATTCCTTCATCCAATCATAGTTATTCACTAAAACTGCAGCATTTTCAGCATCACTTTCAAAATCTAAAAAATGTGCCAGTTGGTTTTTTATGGCCTCCTGGTTATGACGCAATGTTTTTTCATCTAATAAGTTACGTTCACTAGATTTTCCAGATGGGTCTCCTATCATTCCTGTTGCACCACCAACTAAAGCTACAGGCTTATGCCCGCAACGTTGATAGTGTGCTAAAAGCATAATCGGCACCAAGTTTCCTATATGTAAAGAATCTGCTGTAGGATCAAACCCTACATAAGCACTTTTCATACCTTCCATTAAATGTTCTTCAGCACCTGGCATAACTGTATGAATCATACCTCTCCATGTTAATTCTTCTACAAAATTGCGTATCATTTTATGTTATTTTAGAAAACTAGCGCAAATATAAAAATACGTGTATAAATAGGCAGCGATTCTGAATAATTCTTTAATTTCGTTTTATGATTTTAGTAACAGGAGGCACAGGTTTAGTTGGTGCTCATCTACTTTATAAATTAGTTTCTGAAAATGAAACCGTAAAAGCAATTTATAGAACTGAACGTAAACTTGAAAACGTTAAAAATGTATTTTCTTGTTATACAGACAACTATGAAAATTTGCTTAATAAGATTGAATGGGTTAAAGCTGATCTTCTAGACATACCATCTTTAAACGAAGCATTTCATAACGTAAATTATGTTTACCACTGTGCTGCTTTTGTTTCTTTTGAACCTGATAAATATCAGCAGTTAAGACGCACCAATATTGAAGGTACTGCAAACATCGTTAATTTGTGCATTTCTAACCGAGTTAAAAAACTCTGCTATGTAAGTTCTATCGCTACCATTGGAAACCCTGTAAAAAACGAACCAATAACCGAAGAAACCCACTGGAATCCTGAAGAGGACAATAGTGTATACGCCATAACTAAATATGGTGCCGAAATGGAAGTTTGGCGCGGTACTCAAGAAGGTCTTGATGCTGTTATTGTAAATCCTGGAGTGATTCTTGGTGCTGGAATTTGGCGCTATGGTTCTGGAAGTATTTTTAAAAAAATACATAAAGGTGTTAATTATTATACATCAGGAAGTATTGGTTTGGTAAGTGTAAATGATGTGGTAAAGATTATGATTCGGCTATTAAAAAGCGATATAACACATGAAAAATATATTTTAGTTGGCGAAAATTGGTCTTACAAAACGTTCTTACAAAACGCAGCTAAAGCAGTTAATGTAAAGCCTCCTAAAAAATTAGCTAAACCTTGGTTACTTAACATTGGGTGGCGATTAGATTGGCTGAAACGAATACTTACTGGAAAACGAAGAATACTTACGAAGCACCTAGCACAATCTTTAACCTTATCAAAAAACTATGATAATGCAAAAGTTATTGCAGCCTTAAACTATGAATTTGAACCTATTGATCAAATAGTTTCTGAGATTGGGAATCTTTATCTGAAACAGGCGCAATAAGTTTAGGATCTTCTGTACCAATTTGCGCATCTATTTCTAATTCCTCAAGTTCTTTTTTAACCGCTTTTAAAGAATCTGCTTGCTTTTTCTCTTTACGTTCTTTATCAAGAATAGCCTTGTAATGTGTTTTAAGTTTAGATAGGCTATCTTTTACTTTTACATAAATTTCAGCATATTCGTCCATGTAATACGTATAGTAAGCATTGCTTTGTGCAAATTGTGTACTATCTATACCATATTTTTTATAGATATAGCCTTCAGGATCAACCTTAGCACTATCTAAAACCTTTTTATCTCTTCCAGTTACAGCTCCAATAAGTTTTAAATCTAATAACACATACACCATTGTTTCCTGAGAAACCAAATCTTTGGGCTTATCAGGTTTGTTGTATTTATAGCATGATGTAGCAATCATTACAACACAACATAACACTATCAACCTTTTGTATATCATCATCTATTGAATGTTAATCTTTTAGCAGCTTTTACTTCTGAAAACTTAAAATTATGGTATACTAAGCTACCATTAAGAACTGTGTGCGTTACTCTAGACTTAAATGTTGATCCTTCAAAAGGAGACCAGCCACATTTGTATAAAATATTGTCTTTTTGCACCGTCCATGGATTATTTAAATCTACTAAAACTAAATCTGCATAATACCCTTCTTTAATATAACCTCTGCGTTCTACCTGAAATAATATAGCTGGGTTATGACACATCTTTTCTACTATTTTTTCTATTGAAATTTTACCCTTATGGTACATTTCTAACATAGCAGGTAATGCATGTTGTACTAATGGTCCGCCAGAAGGTGCTTTAGTGTAAACGTTTTTCTTTTCTTCTATAGTATGTGGTGCATGATCGGTTGCAATCACATCAATTCTATCGTCTAAAAGCGCTTCCCATAACTGCTCCCTATCCACTGCTGTTTTAACTGCTGGATTCCATTTTATATTGGTGCCCTTCTTTTTATAATCTTCATCTGAAAACCATAAATGATGTATACATACTTCCGCAGTAATTTTTTTATCTTTTAATGGTATCTTATTTGAAAACAAGTTGGTTTCTTTACCTGTAGATAAATGAAATACATGCAATCTAGCTCCTGTTTTTTTAGCAAGTTTTATCGCCGTTGAAGATGATAAATAGCATGCTTCCTCACTTCGAATAACCGGATGTAATTCTATCGGAATATCATCACCATATTTTTCAATATGCTTTTCGAGATTTTCTCTTATAGTTGCTTCATCTTCACAATGAACAGAAATTACCATATTGGTGCTTTTGAAAATCTTCTCCAAAACTTTTGGGTCGTCAACCAACATATTCCCTGTAGAGGACCCCAGAAACAATTTTAAACCAGCTACAGTAGTTTCATCAACTCTTAAAATTTCATCTAAATTATCATTTGTCCCTCCAAACATAAAGGAATAATTTGCTAATGATGTTCTAGATGCTATTTCAAATTTCTCCTCTAATTTCTCTAGAGTAGTTGTTTGCGGATTTGTATTTGGCATTTCGATAAACGATGTAATACCTCCTGCTAATGCCGCTTTAGACTCTGTAGCAATATTTGCTTTATGTGTTAAACCAGGCTCTCTAAAATGTACTTGATCATCTATTGCTCCTGGCAACACATACTTGCCTTCTGCGTCAATAATAGTTACATCTGCCCATTTAGCGCTAATTGATGTATCTATCTGTTTTATAAATTCGCCTTCAATTAGTATATCGCCACTAAAAATAGTCCCTTCATTTACAATTTTAGCGTTCTTTATAAGTGTTCTTTTTAGCTTCATTACAATGCTTTTCTTTTAAATAAACTTTTTAATTTCATTGAAATTACTCCAAAAACTGCTTCAGATATTATACCTGAACTTAGTTTAGATTCTCCTCTAGTCCTGTCTGTAAAAATAACAGGAACTTCAACTATTTTAAAATGCCTTAAATAGGCTTTAAACTTCATTTCAATTTGAAATGCATACCCAATAAATTTGATTTTTCTTAAGTTTAATGTTTCAAGTACTTGTCGCTTGTAACACACAAACCCTGCAGTAGTATCATTAATCTTCATTCCTGTAATAAAACGCACATATTTTGAGGCTAAATAAGACATCAAAACTCTACTCATAGGCCAATTAACAACATTAACACCTGTGATATAGCGTGAACCAATAGCCATATCTGCCCCTCCATCTCTACATGCCTTGTATAGTCGAATTAAGTCTTTAGGGTCATGAGAAAAATCTGCATCCATCTCAAAAATATAGTTGTACTCCCTAATCAAACTCCACTTAAACCCTAAAATATAAGCTGTACCTAAACCAGCTTTTTCTTCACGTTGTTTTAAATGTAATCGTCCTGAAAAATCTTTTTGAAGTGCTTTCACTTTATCCGAAGTACCATCAGGTGAATTATCATCTACAATAAGAATGTGTATCTCTTTAGATTCAGAAAATACAGCCTTTATGATATGCTCTATATTTTCAATCTCGTTATAGGTTGGAATGATTACAACAGCGTCCTTCATCTAAAATAATATAGAGACAAATGTACATTTTTAAGCTATTCTTTTTTTTAAAAATTTCGTAATATTTCATTACTTCTATAAAATTTATGATAATTTTAACCCATGCTTCGAGAAGTACCTGCACATACGCTTTATATTATTTTACTTGTTATTTGCCTAGTAGCTATAGCAATTGCCAAAAGTATTGCTCCTAAACGATTTAGTGAATTTATCTTGGTGATTGGTAACTCGAAATATTTAAAGATTTATGGTAAAGATCAAAAGTTTTTAGATTATTATGACGGTTTACTATTTTTAAATTTAATTATTTCTAGCGCTATTTTTTGTGTATTGTGTTTTGAACACTTAACCAATTCTATAGAAATAAATGTCACTCTAATTTTTAAGCTAGTATTAGGTATTGGTATATTTATACTCGCTAAAGTACTTTTAGAGCGCTTAATTGCTAGTCTTTTTGAAATTGACACTATTATAGATAACTACCTTTTTCAGAAAATAAGTTATAAAAATTATTTAGGTATATTACTTCTACCAATTAATGCACTGTTAATCTTTAGCATCGCACCCAGCGAGACTCTAATTTACGGTATTCTTTTGTTGCTTTTTGTAGTGAATATAAGTGGTTTAATAACCACATTTAAAATGTATCAAAATGAAATAAAAAACAACTTTTTCTATTTTATTTTGTATCTTTGCGCTCTCGAAATCGCACCCTATGTAATTATTTACGCGGTTTTTAGTGCCTAATTTAACTATTTTGAGCCTATGAAAGTGAAGACCATTTTAGTATCTCAACCAGAACCTAAAATAGAGAATTCTCCTTACTTTGATTTACAGGAGAAAAAGAAAGTAAAAATAGATTTTAGACCTTTTATTCATGTAGAGGGTGTCCCTGCAAAAGAAATAAGGCATCAAAAAATTGACCTACACAATTATACCGCTATCATCTTAACTAGTAGAAATGCAGTTGACCACTTTTTTAGAGTAGCTGAGGAAATGCGTTTTAAAGTCCCAGATTCTATGAAATATTTTTGTCAGTCAGAAGCTGTAGCTTACTATCTACAAAAATATGTTGTTTATAGAAAACGTAAAATCTATGTGGGTAAACGTACATTTGCAGAACTATCTCCTTTAATCAAAAAGTATAAGGATGAAAAATTCTTATTACCCAATACTGATAAGGTAAAACCACTTGTTCCAGAAACTTTGAATGGTTTAGGGGTAGATTGGAAACAAGCTACATTTTACAAAACTGTAGTAAGTGATTTATCAGATCTAGCTGATGTATACTATGATGTTTTAGTGTTTTTTAGTCCTTCGGGAATTGAGTCTTTATTTCAAAATTTTCCGGATTTTCAACAAAATGAAACTAGAATTGCTGTTTTTGGTAATACGACAATAAAAGCTGTAGAAGAAAAAGGTTTGCGAGTAGATATTGCTGCACCAACACCTGAAACCCCTTCTATGACAATGGCTTTAGAAAAATATATAGAAAAGGTTAATAAAGGAAAATAAACTACACTTTATTTATAATAACTAAAAACTAAGCCTAACTCTTTCGTTAGGCTTTTTTTATATACATCTATAACTTATGATATAATCTTGTAAGTATTTTAATTCTGGTTACGACTCAAAACAAAAACTAAAAAAGTAATTATGAAAAAATATATGATACTAGCAAGTTTTGCTCTTTTAACTGTAATAACTATACATGCGCAACAATTAAATAATATTCCACAGAGTCAAGATATTGAGAAGCTTAGCGATGGGTGGTATCAATTTACTCTCGGTAATTCAACTTTTGATGTAGAAGTTTTAGGAGGTCGATTAAACAAAGGTATTATTACCTGGAATGATGGATCTTCTTATTCTGGCCAGTTAAATGGTTATTTCATTTCTGGAAGAGGAACTTATATTTGGCCAAATGGTCAGCGCTATGAAGGCTCATTTAAAAAACATAAAAGACATGGAAAAGGCTCTATGATATTAGCAGACAATAGCAAATGGAGTGGTTCTTGGAAAGAAAATAGAAAGCATGGAAAAGGTACCATTTTTAACACCCTTGGAGAAGTTATAAAAAAAGGTAAATGGGAACAAGATCAATTATTAACTAAGTAAAAAAAGTACTTTAAACAACTCTCATATATATTATATGAGAGTTGTTTTTTTATTAGAATGCATACCGTTGTGGTCCACCACGTCTTATTTCTTCTGTACAATGTGCCTCGAACTTTTTAAAATTTTCTCTGAAAGCGTTGGTTAACTTAAAAGCTGTAGTATAATATGCTTCGTCATCGTTCCAAGTAGCTCTTGGACTTAAAACACTCGTTGGCACACCAGGACAGGTTCTAGGTTGCGCCACACCAAATACAGAATGGATATGGTAATCATCATAATTATACAATCCTAAATCTCCATTTAATACGGCATTAATCATCGCTCTAGTGTACTTTAACTCCATACGGGTTCCAACACCATACGGTCCACCAGTCCAGCCTGTATTAATTAACCAAACATTTACACCAGCTTCAATCATTTTATGACTTAACATTTCAGCATATTTAGCGGGATGCAAAGGCATAAATGGTGCACCAAAACATGCTGAAAAAGATGGTTGTGGTTCTTTAATACCTGCTTCTGTACCAGCAACTTTAGCAGTATAGCCTGAAATAAAATGATATGCTGCTTGACTTGGTGTTAATTTAGATATTGGTGGAATAACACCAAACGCATCTGCCGTTAAAAAGAAAATGTTTTTCGGATTCTTACCTACAGACGGTGTTTTAATATTTTCAATATGATCTATTGGGTAACTTACCCTTGTATTTTGGGTAATGGATGTATCTTCAAAATCAACCACACCATTAGCATCTAAAATCACGTTTTCAAGAATAGCACCAGACTTGATAGCATCATAAATCTCTGGTTCTTTATCTTTTGAAAGATTGATCACTTTTGCGTAACATCCACCTTCAAAATTAAAAACAGAATTTTCGTTAGTCCAACCGTGTTCATCATCTCCAATTAAACTACGGTTAGGATCTGTAGACAACGTTGTTTTTCCAGTACCAGATAATCCGAAGAAAATAGCAGTATCACCAGCTGCACCTACATTAGCACTGCAATGCATTGGCAATGTATTTTTTTCAACAGGAAGTATAAAATTCAGAGCAGAAAATATACCTTTCTTAATTTCTCCTGTATAACCTGTTCCACCAATTAGTGCAATTTTTTTTGTAAAATTCAAAATTGCAAAATTGTGCTGTCTGGTACCGTCAACATCAGGATTTGCCATAAATCCTGGGGCATTCACTACAGTCCATTCAGCTTCAAAACCATCTAGTTCCTCTAAAGTAGGTCTTAAAAACATATTGTAAGCAAACATGTTACTCCAAGGATACTCATTAATTACACGAATATTCAATCTATAATTATCATCAGCACAAGCATAACAATCACGAACAAATAATTCTTTTTCAGAAAGATAACTCACTACCTTATTGTAAAGTGCATCAAAATCAGAAGTATCAAAAGGAATATTAATATCTCCCCACCAAACTTTATCTTTAGTAATAGTATCTTTAACTATAAATCTATCTTTTGGAGAACGCCCAGTAAACTCACCCGTTTTCACTGCTAACGCACCAGAAGATGCGGCAACACCTTGTCCCTTTTCAATAGTAATACGATGTAATTCTTCTGAAGATAATTGATACTGAACCTTAGCATTCTTAATACCATAAGATTCCAACGCAATCGTTTGCGTAGATGGATTGTAATTTGTCATAATTTATACCATAAAATAATTATTACGCAAAACTATGATATTATTTTAAACTAAAAATATAAAATTCGTATTTTTAGGACTTTAATTTTATGAAATTAACAATTAAAACAACCCAAGACGCAATTAAAAACAATCCACCTATGGGTGTCACAAAACCAATAGATTTAAAGTTAAAATTAGTGAGTTGATTTGTCGCCAATCCATAAATAGAACCCGAAAACAAAACAACACCAATAATAACCAAATAAAAAATAATGTTTTTATATCCTGAACTCACCAAAGTTGTGCTACCAATAAACAATAAAAATAGCCCATGATACATTTGATAGCGCACACCAGTTTCAAAAGTTTGTAAGCTTTCAACAGATAAATGGGCTTTTAAACCATGTGCTCCAAAAGCGCCAAGAATAATTGCTAAAACTCCTAAAATAGCTCCTGTAATTAATATAACTTTATTCATTCTAAAAATTTAAATAGTTTAACAAATCTACTCAACAAATCATAATTATGCGAAAGATTTTAGTAATTGGTTCTGGAAAATCCACAGCTTTTCTTTTAAAATATTTACTAGATAAATCAGAATTGGAAAACCTACACGTTACCGTTGGCGACATAAAGTTAAGCAATGCAAAAGCATTATTGCATAATCACCCAAATTCTAACGCCATAGCCTTAGATGTTTTTGATGAAACCCAACGGGTAGAGGCCATAAAACAATCAGATATTGTAATTTCTATGCTACCGGCTCGATTCCATATTATGGTAGCAAAAGACTGTGTTGCACAAAAAAAACACCTCGTTACGGCATCATATGTTAACAAAGACATGCAAGCACTTGATGAAGAAGCAAAGACCAATGGCGTTATCCTTATGAATGAAATTGGTGTAGATCCAGGGATAGACCATATGAGTGCCATGCAAGTTTTAGATGATATAAGAGATAAAGGTGGCTCCATCATCTTATTTGAATCTTTTACGGGTGGACTAGTAGCTCCAGAGAGTGACAATAATTTATGGAACTATAAATTCACTTGGAACCCAAGAAATGTGGTTACAGCTGGCCAAGGTGGCACTGCAAAATTTTTACAAGAAGGCAGCTATAAGTACATTCCATACCAACGTTTATTCAGACGCACCGAATTTTTAGATGTAGATAAATATGGTAGGTTTGAAGCCTATGCCAATCGCGACTCTTTAAAATATCAAAATGCGTATGGCTTACAAAATGTAAAAACCTTGTATCGTGGCACTATGCGTCGTGTAGGTTTTAGTCGCGCATGGCATATTTTTGTTACCTTAGGTATGACCGATGATGGTTTTACAATAGAAGATAGTGAAAACATGAGCTATCGCGATTTCACCAATGCATTTCTACCTTACAGCCATAAAGATTCTGTAGAATTAAAGTTAAGACATGAACTAAAAATAGATCAAGACGATGTAGTTTGGGATAAACTTGTAGAACTAGACATCTTCAATCCTAACAAAAAAGTAGGCCTGAAAAACGCAACACCAGCCCAAATACTACAAAAGATTTTAATGGACAGTTGGACCTTGAGTAAAAATGATAAAGATATGATTGTAATGTACCATAAGTTTGGATATAAACTCAACGGCAAGCACTATCAAATAGACGCAAACATGGTAGTTTTGGGTGAAGACCAAACCTACACCGCTATGGCAAAAACCGTAGGATTACCTGTTGCCATGGCAGCTCTGGCTATTTTAAATGGTAAAATTAAAAGCCCAGGCGTTCAAATTCCTATATCCAAAGAAATTTATCAACCCATATTAAAGGAACTCAAAAATTTTGGCATTCAATTTCATGAAAAAGAAGTACCGTATTTAGGGTATAATCCCTTAAATAATTAAATTTTTTATGGCGTTACCACAAGGGTCGGGCTTTCACTACTCAATCCCTCCTGCGGCGGGGATTTCAAACATGCCGTTCAATCCCTAACGCGGGGTAATCTGCTAACTTCTAACCCAAAACCAATATCATACCCTTTCTAAATATTTAGTAAACGATAAAACGTTTCTGAGTTAAAAAAATGTTCCTAATTGAAATCAAATTATTACTTTTACCTTTTAATTTACAACTCTCATGGCCAAAAAAAAACAAACCGAAATTGATGGTATAGACAAAAAAATACTGCGCACCTTAATGGAAGATGCACGAACCCCCATCTTAGAAATTGCAAGAAACGTAGGGATTTCTGGGGCAGCAATTCACCAACGTCTTCGTAAATTAGAAAAATCAGGTCTTTTAGCAGGCTCTAAATTCGTTGTAAATCCAGAAGTTTTAGGATTTGACACTATGGCCTTTGTTGGTGTTTATTTTGACAAAGCTGCAGATGCACCATTAATTATAAAACTTTTAAAACGCGTTCCCGAAGTTTTAGAATGTCACTATACTACTGGTAACTGGAACGTTTTCCTAAAAGTAATTTGTAAAAGTAATGATCATTTAATGCAAGTATTAAATACCATTCAAGAAATCAATGGTGTTTCTCGTACCGAAACCTTCATTTCTTTATCTCAATTAATACAACGCCAAGTAAAAATCTAACAGAAGTCAAAAACAGGCATACTTTTTGCGCAACCTTTGTAATAAAATTACATCTAGGGTGTAATTGTTTACATTAAACTCTAAACTAAATATTTATGAAAAAATTATGTCTAGTAGTGTTATTAGCACTATTCACTTTTAACGTTTCTTTCTCTCAAGAAAACAATAGTAGCAATAGCAAAAGTGACACCTCAACAAATTTTAATGAGATAAAACTAAATGGACTATTTCTCGTTCTTGGCGCATTTGAAGTAACTTATGAAAGAACAATAAACGAGGAATCTGGGGCAGGTATCACAGTGTTTTTACCAATTGATGATGATGTGAGTGATGATATTAATTATTATATATCTCCTTATTATCGTTTCTACTTCGGTAAAAAATATGCAGCTGGATTTTATGTTGAAGGATTTGGAATGCTAAACTCTACTAATGAAAATCGCTTTTTTAGTGATACAATCATCGGTTTTACGGAGTCTAGAGAAAAGAACACAGATTTCGCACTGGGGATAGGCATTGGCGGCAAATGGGTTACCAAAAGTGGTTTTATTGGCGAAATTGGTTTTGGTGTAGGTAGAAACCTCTTTAGCAGTAATGATCTCGATTACGAAATCATTGGTAAAGGTGGTATTACATTAGGCTACAGATTTTAATTACTGTTAGAATTCAATAATAGAAAAATCCGAAATACTCAACAATTAGTATTTCGGATTTTTTTGTTTATAGATAAATCAATAAAACTATTTCACTAATAGTTTTAATATTTCAACATCACTCTTATTTCCTAAATTATCTATTTTAATTAGGTATATACCTTGAGATATAGTGAGTTCACTTCTTTTAATATTTACCTTTGATGCTCTCGTTTGTATTTGATAAATTAACTTTCCAGTATATTCAAAAATCGAAATTTGTTTCTCATCATCTGTATTACTTAAAGAAATATTGAATGATGAATTTGATGATACTGGATTTGGATAAACTATACTTTTGCTCAGACTCTCCACAGCAGCATCAACAGATTTATTGTCAATTGATTTTGAAGTATTTGAAGATTGAACAGAAATATTATTTATGTTATAAGTTTCATCACTCCAACTTGTTTTTCCATTTATAATCAATACCAGACTATTTCCAGTTATGCCATTAGCGCTAACCGTTTTTAAAGCAAAACCATCGGTATTTTCCGAAATAGGTATTTGAGTACCTCCGTCAACAGAATAATAAATATTTAAGTAATCTGAAGCTTCCATTTGTGCTGGTGTTAGACCTTCAATATCCATAGAAATATTAACTGAAGCCGCACACGAAATATCTATAGCAGGAGATGTCCAATTAGATGTTGTTTGTGTAATACTTTGATTAGGGGATGTCCAATTGATATTACAATTGTTGTTTCCAATTATAGTAATACCCGATTTATTACAAGCATCTAAATTTTGCTGCCAATTTGTACCCACAGGGCGAATACTGGCCTTAAATTGATAATTAGACCCTGCTCCAACTGTTGTATTTATAACTACGGTTGCAGTTCCAGTACCCGCAGTAACAGTAGTTCTTGATTCCGTAATGTAACTATTATTTGAGGTGTTCCATAATTCGATAACCACATCTCTATTTTGATCTGATGTATAATCTACTGAAACTGATATTTCACCATTATTTAAAGTTACAGAAGAGGGTAAACTATTACAATCTACATCTGGTGTACCACCAACAGGAGGGGTATTGCTTAGAGTAATCCCCGATTTATTACAAGCATCTAAATTTTGCTGCCAATTTGTACCCACAGGGCGAATACTGGCCTTAAATTGATAATTAGATCCTGCTCCAGCTGTTGTATTTATAACTACAGTTGCAGTTCCTGTGCCCGCAGCAACAGTAGTTCTTGATTCCGTAATGTAACTATTATTTGAGGTGTTCCATAATTCGATAACCACATCTCTATTTTGATCTGATGTATAGTCTACAGAAACTGATATTTCACCATTATTTAAAGTTACAGAAGAGGGTAAACTATTACAATCTACATCTGGTGTACCACCAACAGGTGGAGTATTGTTTAGAGTAATACCCGATTTATTACAAGCATCTAAATTTTGTTGCCAGTTTGTACCAACTGGGCGAATACTTGCTTTAAATTGGTAATTATTTCCTGTGGCTGGTGCAGTGTTAAAAGTTATAGTAACATTTGCAGTTCCTGAACCAGCAGATACAGTCGTTTTACCTTCTTTTAAATATGTGTTTGTACTAGTATCCCAAAGTTCCACAACCACATCTCTATTTTGATCTGCTACATAATCTACAGGAACGTTTATGGCAGTAGACGTAACAACTGATGATGGCAAACTATTACAGTCTACGCTAGCTACTGGATTATTGTTAGGACAATCGCCATTGCAGTCTACCAGTTTCCAAGAGCGTGTCCAATCATAATATGAAGTCCTATCTGCTAATGGTAAATCTATATTATCGTTACCAGTACTTGGGGGGTTCCAACTATAACTTTCTACTACCATTCTTAAATACATACCGATATCAAAATTTTCTTCTGGAGTAATTTCAGCAACTTTCCTACCATCATAATAAAAAATAACTTCTGTTGCACTTTTCCACCATACGCCATAAACATGGTAATCTTCCCAATGCGTTTCGTTTTGAGCAAAAGTATATTTTGCACCTTTACTACCAAGTTGTGTACCACAACTTTGAGCATTAGGAGCTTCCCTACTATGAGTATTCATATTCATTTTCTTTTCAAAATCTTGTGCCCAATTTGGTGCACCTGGAGTTACTACTCCAACAGTTTCTAGAATATCAAGCTCGGTTACACGATAATCACAACTAGACGTTGGTACATCATTACGCTTGTTAATTAGCCAAAATGTAGTTGATAAAAATGTTCTGTTACCTTTTACTCTGGTTTCAAAATAGCCATAAGTAGTTTTGCTTTTACTTCTTACTAAGCCACCGTTGTGTGTCCATCCATTAAATGGATTGGTTTTTTTGGATGCTACGATTTTTAAGTCACCACCAGAAACTGATACCGAAGACTTTTCAAATCTAGCAGGTTTTCTACCTTCCCATTGCGGGTCTTGATCATCCCATTTAGTAGTGTTTAATGAAGTACCATCAAACTCATCTGACATGTTCTCAATTTTTTGCCACTTTTTACCTGTTGGAGTTGGATTTTGTCCAGAGCTAAATGTTGGTTGATCCTGAGCTGATAAAGCTCCTAAAAACATCAAGAATAAACCTGATGCTAAAATTTTTTTGAAGTTGTTCATAATTATTTAGTTATGGTTTGTATCCTTAAATTATGACAAAAACTCTCAACTATTTCATACAAAAACCATATGTTATCAGAAAAAGACTATAATTACCCTAATTTGACCAGTAAATACGATTTTTATCGATAAACCGTGTAGTTAATCAATATAAAACCCTAAAAACCAATTAGCTATACCACAAAAGCGCATACAAAAAAACTCAAGTCGAATTAACTTGAGTTTTTATAACAACATTTATATTTTCAAATTTTTTACTTCATCTTCATCAACCAATTGCGCACATCAACTTCTTTTTTGATAATCGCTCTTAGGTTATCAATATTTACTCGTTCTTGTGCCATGGTATCTCTATGACGAATGGTAACTGTATTATCTTCCAGAGTATCATGATCTACAGTGATACAAAATGGTGTTCCGTTGGCATCTTGTCGTCTATAACGTCTTCCAACTGCATCCTTTTCATCATAAATAATATTAAAATCCCATTTTAATTCTTCTACTATTTTTCTAGCTACTTCTGGTAACCCATCTCTTTTAATTAATGGTAAAACTGCAGCCTTAACTGGAGCTAAAACACTTGGCAATTTTAAAACTGTTCTAGTTGTACCATTCTCTAACTCCTCTTCTTGTAATGAATTAGAAAATACAGCTAAGAACATACGATCTAAACCTATTGAAGTTTCTAAAACGTATGGCGTGTAACTTGCATTATCTTCATGATCAAAATATTGTAATTTTTTTCCAGAATATTCTTCGTGCGCTTTTAAGTCAAAATCTGTTCTAGAATGAATGCCTTCTAATTCTTTAAATCCGAAAGGAAACTTAAATTCAATATCTGCTGCGGCATCTGCATAATGGGCTAACTTCTCATGGTCGTGAAAACGATAGTTATCTTCTCCCATTCCAAGTGATAAATGCCACTTCATTCTATGCGCTTTCCAATGCTCATACCATTCACCTTGAGTTCCTGGCTTTATAAAAAACTGCATTTCCATTTGCTCAAACTCACGCATTCTAAAAATGAATTGTCGCGCCACAATTTCATTTCTAAATGCTTTACCAGTTTGCGCAATTCCAAAAGGAATCTTTAAACGGCTGGTCTTTTGTACATTTAAAAAGTTTACAAAAATACCTTGTGCTGTTTCAGGCCTTAAATATAAATCCATCGCAGTTTCTGCAGAAGCACCTAATTTAGTCCCAAACATTAAGTTAAATTGCTTAACATCAGTCCAATTTTTGCTTCCTGAAAGAGGACAAATAATCCCAAGGTCTAATATCAACTGCTTAAATCCTTCTAAATCTCCTTCTTCCTGAACTTTGGTCAAACGCTCAGTAATTTCATTTATTTGATTTTGTCTTCGAATTACATTCGGGTTAGTTTCTCTAAACTGCTTTTCATCAAAGGCATCTCCAAAACGTTTTTTAGCTTTTGTGATGTCTTTCTCTATTTTTTCTGAAATCTTTTCCCTGAAATCCTCAACTAAAACATCAGCTCTGTAGCGTTTTTTTGAATCTTTATTATCAATTAGAGGATCGTTAAACGCATCAACATGCCCAGAAGCTTTCCATGTAGTAGGATGCATAAAAATTGCTGCATCTATCCCTACAATATTTTCATTCATCTGTACCATGGCACGCCACCAATAGTCTCTAATATTCTTTTTTAATTCTGCACCGTTTTGAGCGTAGTCGTAAACTGCGCTTAAACCATCATAAATTTCGCTACTTTGAAATACATAACCGTATTCCTTTGCATGCGAAATTACCTTCTTAAATGTATCGTCTTGATTTGCCATAGGTGCAAAAATATAAAAGTGCAGAAAACTAATAGAACTGTTTTATGTTTTTTTACTTAAGTTTACAAGGCAAGTAATTCCATCTGCTTTTGAAATCACTTATCAATTTATTTTTTCCTAAGGTATGTTATGCCTGTTCTAATTACCTTTCGGATAATGAAGACACGATTTGCATTAATTGTAGGCACGATTTACCAATAACTGATTTTCATTTTAATAATGACGATAGCGTTAAAAAAGTATTACGAGGGCGTGCAAACATAGCGCATGGTACAGCACTTTTTCGTTTTGAAAAAAAAGGACCTGTACAGCGTCTTATTCACGGTTTAAAATATAAAGGCTACGAACATATTGGTGAACTTTTGGGAGATTGGCTTGGCGGTGAACTCTCTGAAATTGAAGCATACAAAGCCATAGATATGGTAATTCCTGTACCTATGCACCCAAAAAAATTAAAAAAACGTGGCTATAATCAAGTTGCAAAATTTGGACAACAAATTGCTAAAGCTTTGAATGCAGAATATGTAGATGATGTATTGGTAAAAATATCAAACACTAAATCTCAAACCACAAAAGGCCGTTTAGCACGATGGAACAATGCTAATGAAATCTTCGCTGTAAAAAACATCTTAAAAATTGAAAACAAACATGTGCTTCTAGTAGATGACATTATAACCACCGGTGCTACATTAGAAGCATGTGCTTCAGCATTGAGTCAAGCGAAAATTATAAAAATAAGCATCGCTACTATGGCTATAGCTTAAATTGAAAATTGAAACTCTAAATAAGAAAATAAATATATTATCGTTTACATTTAAGCGAGTGATATCTCTTTAAATTTATGTAGGTTTGTGCAAAATAGTTTTTGGTAATGCGTAATAAGTTTTTAAACGTTCTTTTAGCTCTAATTATAGGCTGTATTTTTATTAACTGTGCCAATAGAAGCGCACCGATAGGAGGAGAAGAAGATGTAACACCTCCAGTTATTGTAAGTACCTCCCCTGAAAATTATTCTACCAATTTTAATGTAAAGGAAATAAAAATTGAGTTTGATGAGTATATCAAAATTAAGAATTTACAAAAGCAATTAATTATTTCACCTCCAATGAAAACGCAACCCGAAATCACACCTTTGGGTAGTGCTAGCAAGACCATTAAAATAAAAATTTTCGATACGCTACCTCCAAATACAACTTATGCCTTTAATTTTGGAAATAGTATTGAGGATAATAATGAAGGAAACCCATACACCTATTATCGTTATGTGTTTTCTACAGGAGATTATATTGATTCCTTAACTGTATCTGGAAATATCACAGATGCTTTAAAACGAGAGCCTGAAACTTTTGTTTCAGTAATGCTTTATGAAGTAGATTCTACATTTACTGATTCAATAATCTATAAAGAAACCCCAAAATACATTACAAATACATTAGATAGTGTTACCTCCTATACTATAGAAAATGCAAAAGCTGGTAAATATTTGTTAGTAGCTTTAAAAGATAAAAACGGGGATAATAAATTTCAACAAAAATCAGATCAAATTGCTTTTAAAAAAGAATTTATAACACTTCCTACAGATAGCACTTATAATTTAAGGTTGTTTAATGAAATTATAGATTTTAAACCGTCTAGACCTCAATTAGTAAATGGTGAAAAAATAATGATTGGCTATGAAGGGAATCCTGAAGATGTTGCATTTTCATTGGATTCTATAACCTCTGATGTAGTCCCTGAAGAGTTTGAATATCGTGTTTCAAAAGATAAAGAAACAGACACACTATATTATTGGTATAAACCTAAACTAGAAGTTGATTCTTTGGTATTAAGTATCAAACACCCACAAATAACGGAAGAAACATATACCGTTAGAATACGCGATAAAGAACGTGATTCTTTGTTAATTGAAGCTGAACCTAGTGGTACTATTAGCTATGATGAAGATTTTAAAATCTCTGGAAATATTCCATTTACTAAATTTGATACATCGAAAATAGAATTAATAGATAAGGATTCTTTACCTGTAGCGTTTTCAATGAAGTCATTTGATTCTCTTACCAACACCTATACTTTAAATTTTGAAAAAACAGAAGATAATGAATACAATATGACGGTGTTCCCTGAAGCTTTTATGGATTTCTTTGAAAATACGAATGACACACTTAACTATTCCTTAAGAACAAAAAAACAAGATAGTTATGGTAATTTACGCTTAAGCATTATTAACGCGGTTTATCCAATTATCATTCAATTAACAGATAAAGAGGGAAAAGTGAAATATGAAAAATATGCTACTGAACAAAAGCCATTTGACTTCTTAAATATTAATCCCGGAGATTATTTTATTAGAGTTATTTTTGACGAAAACAAAAATGGTGTTTATGACACGGGTAATTATCTAAAGAAAACACAACCTGAAATAGTAAAGCATTCTAAAACTAAAATACAAGAGCCAGTTAGAGCTGGTTGGGATGTTATTGAAACGTTTACCTTAAATAAGTAAACTCATCTCTATCATCAAGAAATTTTAAAGCATTTCTATACTTTTTAATATGGTTTTTATTTAGAGTTACTATTTGAATAGCTTCTTTATTCAGAGATAAGTCAGTTAATTTTTTACCTAAAACATCATAAACTGCTGAACTGCCACAGTATTTCACATCTATACCATCAATACCTATTCGGTTTACTCCAATACAATAACTCATGTTTTCGATAGCTCTTGCTTTCAGTAAAGTATCCCAAGCATCAATTCTTGTCACTGGCCAATTAGCTACATATATTAAAACATCATAATTATCAGTATTTCTTGCCCAAACTGGAAAGCGCAGATCATAGCAAATCATCGGGCAGATTTTCCATCCCTTATAATCTATAATAATCTTTTTATTTCCTGCTTTATATACTTTATCCTCTCCAGCTAGTGTGAAGGTATGTCGCTTATCGTAACTCCATATTTTTCCACTTGGCTCAACAAATAACAGTCGGTTGTAATAATTAGTCTCTTCTTGAATTACAATACTTCCAGTAATAGCAGCATTTGTTTTCTTTGCTAGATCTTTCATCCAAGACACTGTAATACCATTCATAGTTTCGGCAACAACTTCAGGATGCATTGTAAAACCACTGGTGAACATTTCTGCAAGGATAATTACATCAACATCTTCAGAAATAGAGTTGATTTTTTCAGTAAAGTTGAATCGATTCTCTTCTGGGTTTTCCCAAACTAAATCTGTTTGTATTAAAGCTATTTTTAAGTCTTTTTGATCCATTAATTAAAGTGCATTGATTACCTTATTATAATACTATCTCCAACAAAAAAGAGTTCAAAAATTTTAGTTTTTTGAACTCTTAAGATATTACTTATTTTAAAGTTATCAAACCAGATTTGAATCTAAATCTGTAAGTAGGTTATTTTAATTTCTTCTTTGTTTTAGCAATGTTAGCATTCAACTTTTCAATCTTTTCTAACCATTTTCCTTCTTCAACAGGCGAGAGCTTTCCTTTCTTTTTCAGTTTTTCGTATTTAGTAATAGCATCCTCATGCTTCTTGATAGCTTTATCATAATTAGATTGAGCCTTCTCCTTTTGCTTTAAAGCTTTTTCTGCTTTTTTTTGTTTTTTTTCGGCTTTCTTTTGTTGCTTCTCTGCTCTCCTTTGTTCCTTTTCTGCTTTTTCTAATCTCTCTTTCGCTTTATCTTCTTCAGCAGATTTTATTTTTTGTGTCTCAAATGCTGATAAAATTTTTGTTTTTTCATCATCAGAAAGTGTACTGGTAACATCAACTCCATTTTTATAAATCACATCTTTCTTTACTTCATAAACATCATCATTAATTTTTACTTCTTGTGCAAATACGGTAGATCCAATTATGAGTAATACGATAAATAATACTAGTCGCTTCATGTTTTTCATTGTTTAAAATCTATACCTTTTAGACACTTCAAACATGGAAAGTCACATCAATTTTTTTAATATGATTAAATAATTTTCATTTTGTTTAATAAAAAAGATGCATTCATATTTTTACAAACGCCTTGTTTTAGTTTGTAATCAAAATATAATTCGTCATCAATAATTTCAGCATCAAAATAATAGTTTTTCACCTCTTCTAATTCCTTTTCAATCTCACATAAACTTAAATCATGTGTTGCAATAATTCCTGTTGCATGTGTAGCCACTAGTTTTTCTACAAACTTTCTGGAACCAATAGCCTTATCTGTACTATTTGTACCTTTTAATATTTCATCTAAAACAATAAAATAGGATTCATGTGTAATGGTATCTACTATAAATTTTAATCTGGTTAATTCTGAGAAGAAATAAGAACTATCGTCTGTTAAAGAATCAGACGTTCTCATACTTGTAATAAGCTTTACGGGATAATATACACTAGATGCTGCACACACAGGAAGCCCAACATTCGCCATAACGATATGCAAGGAAATTGTTCTTAAAAATGTACTTTTTCCAGCCATATTTGCTCCAGTAACAATAAAAAATTCCTCACCTTTTATAGTAATATCGCTATCCACTCTTTTGCGCGTATCCAAAAGTGGATGCCCTAACCCTTTGGCTTCTATCACTTTATTTTCTTTTGAAATAGTAGGGAATACAAATTCTGGATGATTAAATGTATAATTCCCTAAAGTATTGTAAGCATCAAAAAACGAAACTACCTCAAACCAATCAGAAACCTTATCACCATATTGACCTATCCATTTTTCAATTCTATAAGTATTCTTTATATCTGTTAAAAATAATCCGTTTCCAAAAATGGCACCGATAATATTATTTCTATTATCGAGCGCATCCAATGATCGTGCTAACTTTTTAAAAATTATGGAAGCTTTTTCCGTATCTAATTTAATTTGATGCTGTTTTTGATTTAATAATTCAGTTTGAAACGTTTCATTTTCAATTAAATCTAACAACATGGCATATTGACGAAAAGTGTCTTTAACGCTATCTACCTTAGATGAGAGTTCATTTGTTTTTTTAACATAAAGTCCTGTAATTCCCAAACCAAAAAACAACCAATAACCTAATATCATTTGACTTAAAACTTCTGTAACTGTGAGTACAAAAATCAATATTGAACATATAATAAAAACCAGAGGGAGCCATTTCATTAATTTTGGTAAAAACGGTTTATAACCTCCCAACCATTCGATAATGGCTTTTGCAGGCGTTTCCACAGTTACCAAGCTAGCATTAGCATTATAAAACTGACGCCATTTGGGTTTTGACGCTAATTCCCTGATTGCTTCTTGTCTTGCCTCAACATGGTTTATATCATTTGCTTTTAAAGTATCCGCAAGTTTGGTTTTACCTTCAGAAATTGTAGTTCTATTGATAAATTGAAAAAAAGAACCTCTACCAAACAAATCGATATCTAAACTGTAATAATGCTTCGGATCCTGAAATTCTAGACCATCATCTCTATCATGAAAATCTCCTGAAGCAATGGTTATTTCATCTGTATTGATTTCAACTAAGGCATCATAAAACCTTTTTTGTTGTTTTACATCTGTATGTCTTGACAATACATAAATAAAAAGAGCTGTACCCGCTACCCCAATTAAAAGTGCAATTTGCCAATAATTAAAACACATATAAATTCCAAAAGTGGTTGCTAAAAACACTGAAATACGCAACACACTTAATGTTGTCATTTGCCTATACAACTGTGTTGACTTGATGTTATAGTTTTCTAAATGTGTCTTATAGTATTCCTTTGGATTTGAAGTATTCATTGTCTTAATTAAAATGTAAAGAAACAAAAAAGCCCTGAATGAATTCAGAGCTTTGAATGTATTGAATTTTTGGTTTAATCCCTTCCAAATATTTGAAAAGCCCAGTATAATAAATTAGCCAATGCTCCAATTGCAGCTACCAGATAGGTTCTTGCAGCCCATTTTAACGCATCTTCAGAGCCTTTATATTCTTCTGGAGTTACCATGTTTTTATTTTTCAACCAAGCTAAAGCTCTATTACTTGCATCATATTCTACAGGTAAAGTGATAAAGCTAAACAACGTAGCAGCGCCCATCATCACTAAACCAGCTACTGCAACCCACCAACCTAAACCTAAGCCAGCAGCTCCACCTAAAATCAATCCTCCAATAATTAACCATTGAGACATTCCTGAACTTACACTAACTACAGGAACTAAGGTAGAACGCATTTCTAACCAACTGTAAGCTTTTGCATGTTGTACTGCATGACCAACTTCATGAGCCGCAACTGCTGCTGCTGCTGCATTTCGTTGATTATATACCGCTTCACTTAAATTAACAGTTTTGTTTTTTGGGTTGTAGTGGTCTGTTAAACGACCAGGAGTTGAAATGACTTCAACATCATAAATACCATGATCTGATAACATTTTTTGTGCTATCTCAGCACCACTCATTCCATTTCTAAGATGAACTTTAGAATACTTTTCAAACTTTCGTTTTAAAGTATTACTCACTGCCCAACTTGCAAGCATTACAGCTCCAATTAATATATAGTATCCTAACATAATATCATTTTTAAATTATGTAATAAAGATAACAATAATTACACCATATTTAATATATGAAATTTTGTCAGATGCGAACATTAAACTTCTTCAAATTGTAAATCGAAAGCTTCGGCGATTTCCTTGTAAACTATTTTACCATTAACCACATTAAGACCTTTAGCTAAAGATTTGTTTTGTTTAGTAGCCTTTTGCCAGCCTAAATCTGCCAGTTTAATCACGTATGGTAACGTTACATTTGTTAATCCCATTGTAGATGTATAAGGCACTGCTCCTGGCATGTTAGCAACGCTATAGTGTACAACATCATCAATAATATATGTTGGATCTTGGTGTGTTGTAGGTTTAGTTGTTTCAAAACAACCACCTTGATCTACGGCAACATCTACCATTACAGTTCCAGGTCTCATTTCTTTCAACATATCTTTTGTAATTAATTTTGGGGCTTTAGCTCCCTTTATTAAAACACCCCCAATTATTAAATCGGCATCTTTAATATGTTTTCTAATATTGTATTCACTCGAAAATTCGCTTATCACATTATTTGGCATAGAATCACTAACATAACGTAACGCTTTCATATTAATATCCATTATTACCACATAGGCTCCCAAACCTGAAGCCATTTTAGCGGCTTGATACCCAACAATTCCAGCACCAAGTATTAAAACTTTAGCTGGTGGCACACCTGGGATACCTCCCAACAAAATACCACGACCTTGAATTGGTTTTTCCAAATATTTAGCACCTTGTTGGATAGACATACGGCCAGCTACTTCGGACATAGGAATCAATAATGGTAAAGAACCATCTGCATCTTCAACAGTTTCATATGCTATACAAATAGCCTTACTATCTATCATTGCTTTAGTAAGAACCTCACTAGAAGCAAAATGAAAATAGGTAAACACAACTTGGTTTTCCTTAATCAAACCATATTCTTTTTCAATAGGCTCTTTCACCTTAACAATCATATCAGCAGCATCGTAAACTTCTTCTATGGTATCAAGAATAATTGCACCTGCATTTACATAGTCTTCATCTAAAAAGCCACTATTATGCCCGGCATCTTTTTGAATATATACAGTATGATTTCTTTTTGTTAATTCGAAAACACCAGAAGGTGTCATTCCTACACGGTTTTCGTTGTTTTTGATTTCAATAGGAACACCAATTTTCATTTGAAAGGTTTTTATATTTGAAATTTATGTTTGATGAACATCACCAAATCGGGTACAATATTAAAAATTTGAATTGAGAATAAACACAAAACCTGTGTTTTTTTTGAATTTTCAATACCTGATTTAACAATACGTTAGGAATTACATAAAACACATCGATTTAATAGACATTAAATTACAGATATTTAATTGATGAAATAGTATAATTAAAAACTAGTTTTTGCTATACTTTATTTTGAAATATAACAATAGCAATGAAGATATAACAGTGATAGAATTCGCAAAAATCATGGAAGGACTATGCAATAAAAAACCATAAATAAGCCAGAGTACAATTCCTATAAAAAACAAAAGTAGCATAGGCAATGATAAACTTGAAACGTCTTTAGTTTTCCATGTTTTATATACTTGAGGTAAAAATGCAATAGTAGTAAGTACTGCAGCACCAAAACCAATGATTTCATTAACATCAAAATGCATTATAATTGAAATTCAAATTAATTAATGGCGTCTCCTCTTAGTCTTCTATATTGCTTTCGAGCCTCAATGAAGTAAATGCTATCTGCATGATTAAACACCAATTCTTTATATAATTCTTTTGCCTGTTCTGGAGCATCTAAATGGTGCAAGTATAATTCAGCTAAACTATAAATAGCGTTGTCTATTAAAATACCATCTCTGTAATTTTCGATAATAGCTTGATAGTTTGCTGCAGCTTTTTCAAACTGTTTTTTAAGTTCATAAAGCTGTCCTTGCTTATAGAGTGTTTGAGGTATTATTGGTTCTGTACTATGCTCTGTTATTATATTACTCAGCACATTAATTGCCTCATCATTTCTATTTTGAAATGCCAATAAATCTGCTTTTGCATAACGTTTTAAAGCTGTTTGTAAGGAATCTTCGTATTTATTATCGGTAATCAAGAGCTTTAAGTCCAACGCATCGTTAGCAATTAATTGTGAGGTAGACGATTTTAAAATTTTAAGCTGAGACTCTGCCCATTTAAAATCACCTTTATAATAACTTGCCTTAGCCACTTTAAAACGTGCCATTTGAGACACAGTGCTGTTTTTTAAATTCCTTTGAATTTGTGTGTAGTAGATTAACGCTTTATTAAACGCTTCTTCCAACACTAAAATATCTCCAAGCTCTAGTTTAATCTCAGCTTTTTGAATATCATTAAGTGGTAGCTTTAAAGCATCTTCTAAAAAAGCTGTAGCCTCTTCATTTTTATTCATGTAAAATGCTAAAAAATGTGCATAAGATATTTGTAAATCTAATGTTTGTGAAAACTTTCCATAGGTGTCGAAAAGTTCTACGTACTTACTTTGTATATCTTTATATGCATCTGGATTTACTTCTTTAGTTTCTATTTGAAGTACATCGT
Organism: uncultured Flavobacteriaceae bacterium; assembly: GCA_947502975.1. Lineage (GTDB taxonomy): Bacteria > Bacteroidota > Bacteroidia > Flavobacteriales > Flavobacteriaceae > Jejuia. The sequence goes on along the minus strand of CANNBV010000001.1, from coordinate 747,025 downwards.
AGAATGCCATCAATTTAGTATCATTATCTTGGGCATTTTCAATTACATAATTAAAAATAGTCTTAGCTGTTTCTAATGCTTTTTCTTTTTCAGCAATTCTACCTAAATTCATGATACGGTCTAAACCGTCTTGATTTCTAGCACTAATTGCTTTTTCTTGTACAAAGGCTTTATTAAAATCTTTTTGTTGAATAAATAACCAGCTGAGCAGTTCATTCCAAAGTACATTGGGTTCTTGTTGTATCTTTTTTATGAGTAGTCTTCTTAATATTAAGTTACTTTCATTATTACCATCTTCACTTATAAAACTATTTAATGCACGCTTTATATTGTTTACAGATATAGGGTTACTTTCAGCAAAATCTATATAATTTAACATCATTTTTTCAATGTCTCCCTTCTCTCCGTAAATTTGCGCCAAAGGCAATTTTAAATTCAAAGTTGGCTTGAGTTCCATTGCCTTTTCGTAAGTAGTTGTTGCCTGATCTAGCAATGCATAATCTTGGAAACTTCTTGCTACAGAATAGGCATTATTGGGGTTGACTAGCAAACTGTTTATCGCAATGGTGTAATTTTCATTCGCCTTCTCAGGGTTGTCTTGCAGTTGATAATTATAGCCAAGATTAACATAAAATGCAGGATAATTAGTTCTACCAATTATTTCGAGTAAAAATGTTTCTGCTTCTTTATATTGTTCTAATTGCTGATGAATATCAATGATTTGTTTGATATAAGTGATATTCGATTTTGATTTATTATACAGCTTCTGATACTCAATTAAAGCCTTTTCAAAATCACCGTTTTTGTAATATTCTTTAGCAAACAAATCGTCTTGGGCTAATAGAATCGAAGGAATTACTAAAAATAAAAATAGTACTAATCGCATTTAGTAAATATAATGAAGATATATTGAAATTGGTATTAGAGAAACACCAAAAATGCCCGAATATTGCATTCGGGCATTACCAACCAAAATAATGTTCTATTAACTAAACTACCGAAATTAAAAACGATAGTATCACTCGATTGGGGACAGCTCTTAGTAATTAAAAACTTATTTTTTTACGACTGCCAAGGTTTTATTTTCAGATTTTTCTAAACTAAAATCTGAGAACAAAACTTTACTCCCAATAAAGATCAGTGCTAAAAGCAGAATAATACGTAGTATATTCTTCATGGTTAAGTAGGTTATTAGATTTGGTTCAGTAATATTCTAAAATATAACCTAAATCACAAAGAAAAGCACTTAAAAATCGTTAAACAGCGCCAAATAACTGCATTTAATCGATTTTATATATTAAAAATGAAAGAAAAAACTATCAAATAGAATCAAATCCTGTATAAGATCTTAAAACCTCTGGAATATCAATACCAGTTTCAGTCTGATAATTTTCTAAAATACCTGCTAAAATTCTTGGTAACGCTAATGAACTTCCATTTAAAGTATGTGCCAATTCATTTTTTCCATTAGCATTTTTAAATCTCAATTTTAGACGGTTTGCCTGAAAGGTTTCAAAATTTGAAACAGAAGATACTTCGAGCCATCTATCTTGTGCTGTGGAAAACACTTCAAAATCATAAGTTAATGCAGATGCAAAAGAAGTATCACCAGCACATAATCTCAAAATTCTGTATGGTAATTTCAATTCTTCTAAAATACCTTTTACATGGTTTACCATACTATCTAAAGCCTCATAAGATTTTGTGGGGTGTTCTACTCTAATAATCTCTACTTTATCAAACTGATGCAATCTGTTTAGTCCTCTAACATGTGCACCATAACTACCAGCCTCTCTACGAAAACATGGTGTATAACCTGTGATTCCGATAGGTAAATCGGCCTCATTCAACACCGTGTTTCTAAAAATATTAGTTCCTGGCACTTCTGCTGTAGGTATCAAGTACAAATTATCTTCAGTAACATGATACATCTGCCCTTCCTTATCTGGCAATTGCCCCGTCCCAATTCCTGAAGCTTCATTTACTAAATGTGGTAATTGGTATTCGGTGTAACCAGCTGCCGTGTTTTTATCTAAAAAATAAGCGATTAATGCACGTTGCAATCTTGCGCCTTTTCCCTTATACACTGGAAAACCTGCACCAGTGATTTTATTTCCTAATTCAAAATCAATGATATCATATTTTTTTGCAAGCTCCCAATGCGGTTGAGCACCTTCATGAAGACTTGGAACTTCACCTGCTTTAAACACTTCTTCATTATCCTCTTCAGAATTTCCATCTGGTACAGATTCATGAGGTACATTAGGAATTTGAAATAACAATTCTTGCAAACTTTCAGCAGTTGTATTTAGCTGTTCCGTAAGTGTTTTTGACGCTTCTTTTAATTCTCCCGTTTTTGCTTTTAGGGCGTTTGCTTCTTCAACCTTTCCGGATTTAAACAAGTTCCCTATTTCTTTTGAAATTGAATTAGATTCTGCTAAAGTATTATCAAGATCAGCTTGAGTACTTCTACGTTTTTCATCTAAAACAATAACGTCGTCAATCAATTTAGCTGCATCAATATTACGTTTTGATAAACGCTCGATAACAACTGCTTTGTTGTCTCTAATAAATGGAACTTGTAGCATGGTTTGCAAATTTTAAGCGACAAATTTAAGAAATACTATAAGACTTATTCGGTTTTTGAAGGTAAAATCCAATCACTGTGACACAACGGTGTCCAAGGTTGACTTGCAATATCTGCCTCAGGATTAATAAGTCGTTTTAAAGGTTTACCATTTACACTTATTCTACAATTTACATAAACAGCTATATCTTGACCTTTTCTCTCAAACTCTTTTTTTAAATATTGCGAAAACTGCCATATTACATCTGGCTTTGTACTTGCACTTTTTTGTTGCTTTTTGGTTAGGTAATCATCTAACCGAATCACTCTTTTCTCTTTTGTTTTTTTATCTTCAACGGTATAAGTAATTGATCCATATTTTGCTCTAAGCATCATTCGCCATGATAAACGATGACCTTCTTCCGTCCATAGCACATCATCCTTAAAAGCATGATGGCGTAATGGTAATACTATTTGAATAACAAAATATATAGCAAAAAACACAACGCAAGTTTCCTTAAACTTAGGCAACTTCACCTCAGCTTCATTATAAAAATCTCTTGTCTTCAAAAAGATATTTCGAATCGTTTTTGGCGGAAAGAAAAACAAATAAAATGCTAAAGCTAAATACGGAAAAATGCCTATTTGAAAGACTATAGAATTGAATAAATGAAATCCAATAGAGATTATAAAAGCCCATTTTCTAGTAGGTCTATAAAGTAATAATGGCACAATCAATCCGTCGAAAAAAATACCACCCCAAGTCAATATATTTTGTAACCATTGTTGTTGCAGTAAGTCACCAATGAGGTAATAATTTCTTTTACCCTTCATTAAAACCTCCATAACTGTCCCATCTAACCAATCTGGATATAACTTCGCTACCGAAGCATATGTGTACACTATAAAGAGTTGAATAACAAATACCCATTTACACCAACTTGACATTGCGTTAGTTTTAATAGTTGGATTCAATTTAGCATCAATGGAGACATCACGATGTGCTGGCATAAACACCATAATGGCGCTTATTAGCATTAATAAATAATAATGGTTGTTGTAAGATGATTTTTGCATTAAGTAACTTCCTGCCCAAAGTAGCGCGAAGCTTATCATACTTATACGGTATTTAAAACCTACCATTATAAGTAGTCCAAAAATGGCCATGATACCATAATACAAATACATACCTTCACCTTGAAATATTTGTAACCATTCAAAACCAATAAATGTGAAAGTGAACTTTGGCTCAACCAAACCACGTTTTACCCAGCCAGTGAGTATAGCCCCAAAAGATTCTAAGAAACAAAGTAGACCAAAAAAGATTCTAAAAATTACTAATTGCGAGTTATCTATATGTTTGAATAGCCAATTATTCAGCATTGTAATTATTGATGAAATTCAATGAAAATAATTTATCCTTTTTAAGCTGATGCTTTAAGTCTTCTATAGATTGAAACTTTTGTTCATCACGAATACGCTCCAAAATATCAATCTGAAGGTTTTCTCCGTAAATAGATTTTTCAAAATTGAAAAAGTGCACTTCTACAGATTCGCTATCGCCACTTACAGTTGGATTCATTCCAATATTCATCATGCCAAAAACAGTCTCATTATTAATAATTGATTTAACAACATACGATCCATATTTTGGAATGAGTTTATAAGTTTCTTCAATATTAATGTTAGCAGTTGGGTAGTCTAATTGCTTACCAATACCTTTACCTTGCACAATAGTACCAGAAAGCATAAACGGATAGCCTAAATATCTATTTGCTATTTTTATATTTCCTTCTGAAAGGGCTTTTCTAATTTTTGTAGAACTTACCGCAACATTATTAATATCTTCTGCTGAAATTTGCTCAACTTCAAATCCAAATTCTTTTCCATATTTGATCAAATCATTGATATCAGCGTTTCTATTTCTTCCAAATCTATGATCGTAACCAATAATCACCTTTTTTACATTTAAGATGTCTACCAAAATCTGCTTTACAAATTCTTCTGCAGATAGTCTTGAAAATTCGGTTGTGAATTTTTTTATCAATAGATAATCTAAGCCTAGCTTATCTAAAATTGCACTACGTTCATGAATAGTATTTATGAGTTTGATGCTCGAATCTTTTTGCAGTACCATTCTTGGGTGCGGAAAAAAAGTGAGTATAATTGACTTTAATTGCTCTTCTTTTCCTAGAGAAATAAGACGATTTACAATTTTTTGATGTCCTACATGAACACCGTCAAATGTTCCAATAGTGACTATCGTGGGTACCGAAGATTTATATTTTTCAATTTTTATTACCTTGCCCATGGGCTTTTTAAGAATTGTTAATGTCGTTAAAATAAGCTAGATTTGTCTTTAAAAGACCCCCAGTATAGTTATGAAAACAAAACTACATTATGTTTTTACAACCGCCATATTTTTAACTGCTTTTTCGGTATTTGCTCAAAATAACTTTTTTGTAAAAGTAAAACATCAGCAAAAAGAAGGCACTCTAAAAAACACTTCTAAAGAGACGTTAACTTACGAGTTTAATTACAAAAAATTAAGCACAACTTTAGAAAAAACATTCGATAAAGGCGCTTCAAAACCCTCTAATGTAATTATAAGTTTTCCGAATTCTAGAGGTGAATTAGGGCGATATACCATAGTGGAGTCTTCCGTAATGCATCCAGATTTACAGGCAAAGTATCCAGACATAAGGTCTTATATTGGTTATGGTATTGATACCCCTTCAACCTATCTTCGGTTTAGTTTATCTCCTTACAAAGGACTTACAGGAATTGTTTTAGGAAAAGAAAAAACACTGGTTTTGGAACCTGATTCTCAAAAAACAACTCAATTCCGAGTAAAACACAAAAATGGTTTAACAAAATCTAAAAACTTTAACTGTGCAACTTTAGAAGCGTTATCTGAATCTACAAATAAAACTAATGGTTTTAAAGATGCTGACGATAGCATCCATAGATTATATACGTTAGCACTCTCAGTTACTGGAGAATACTCTAACTTTCATGGTGGCACTTTACCTTTAGTTAACGCTGCTATAGCTGCAACATTAACCAACATAAATGCAGTTTTTGAAAATGATTTTAATGTATCCCTGCAACTTACGGCCAATAATGATGACGTTATTTATCTAAATGCTGGTACTGACCCTTATTCAGGATTTAATAATTATAATACCGAAGTACAAAACACTTTAGACATGGAAATTGGTGATGCTAATTATGATGTGGGCCACTTATTATCTGCCATCGGTTTTGATGGTAATGCTGGTTGTATCGGTTGCGTTTGTACGTCTGGTTTAAAAGGTAGTGCATATACTTCCGACAGCGCTCCTGGTGGTTTTAACTTTGATATTGATTTGGTAGCGCATGAATTAGGGCATCAATTTGGTGCAAACCATACTTGGACACACGATGGTAATGAAGGTACAAACGTACAGATGGAACCTGGAAGTGGAACCACCATAATGGGGTATGCTGGAATTGCAGCTTCGGCTAACGTTCAGTTAAATAGTGATTCATATTTTCATGCTATTTCTATAGAACAAGTTACTACTTATATAAAATCCACAAGTTGTGCGACCGAGACCAATACGGGAAATACTACTCCAACCGCTGATGCTGGATCAGATTTAACTCTACCTATTGGAACCCCTTTTAAGCTTGTAGGGACAGGAGGAGATACCGATGGAGACGCTATTACATACTGCTGGGAACAAATCAATGAAAACAATGCTTTAACTGTTTTTCCTAATCCTAATTCTGGAAATGACGATGCCGTTTTATATAGGTCATTCCCACCAGTAATTGACAACACAAGATATTTCCCAAATTTATCTGATTTAAAGTTTGGAGTAAATGCTAACCAATGGGAAAAAGTCCCAAACGTTGCGAGAACTGCCGATTTTAGACTAACTGTAAGAGACAACAAAGCAGGAGGCGCGAATAATACACATGACGATATGCGTGTTACTTTTGATCCTAGTTTTGGACCTTTTGAAATCACCTCGCAGAACACCTCAGGAATTTCATGGTCTAGCGGCACTACCGAAACTATCACTTGGGATGTTAATAACACTAATACCTTGCCTGGTGCATCAAATGTAAATATATTATTGTCTACTGATGGTGGTGAAACATATACAGAAATAGTTAGCAATATTCCAAATAATGGAAGTCATTCGCTGATTGTTCCAAATTCGCCCTCAGCAGAATGTAGATTAATGATAGAACCCACAAATAATAACTTTTTCGCAATTAATGCAGAGAATTTCTCTATTGATTTTCAAGTTACTAATACCTGCACACAATACAGTTCTGCGACAAATCTTGGTATTAATATTACAGATAATAGTGGTTCTTTAACACAGAGTAATATTATAAATATCTCTGATAGTGGAACCATTGAAGATATTAATATTGGTATGAATATTACACATAGCTATATTGGTGATTTGGCCATAGAAATAGTAAGCCCAAATAATACAAGAGTAACACTTAAGACTCCAAGCGATTGTGATTCTGAGGAAAATATTATCGGTGTTTTTGATGATAACGCTGTGGCGTTTAATTGTTTTAATTCAGCAAATAATATTTCTCAAAAATCTTTAAACGACTTGCTACAAACTTTTGACGGCGAAAGTATTTCAGGTGACTGGACTATCCGTTTAGGAGATTTTCAGCCTGGAGATACAGGCACGTTAAACTCTTGGTTTATTGAAGTTTGCCAAACAACACATTCGCCTTTACAAGTAAGCGAGTTTGCTTTTGAAAATGTGAAGATATTTCCAAATCCTAATAATGGAGAGTTTACTGTTATGGTAGATTCAACACATACTAGAAAAAATATTAAAGTTGAAGTGTTTGACGTGAGAGGCAGACTGGTTTACGAACAACAATTTAATGAAACCTCAAGATTAAACGAAACTATAAATTTACGTAGTGCCCAATCAGGAATGTATATTTTGTATTTGAGTGATGAAACTAAAAGATACGCCAAACGAATAGCTATTAAATAGAAAGCAATTATTTTCCGTTAAAAGTATTCATCGTATTATTCACACCAGCTAAGGCAAAAGATTTTATGAGTTCAACTGATGTCTTTAAGCGTTCTAGTAACTTATCATTTTCTTCTTCCGTCCATTCTCCTAAAACATAATCTATTTGTCTCCCTTTACTAAAAGCATCACTTATACCAAACCTAAAACGGTTGTATTTTGTTGTATTTAATTTATCTTGGATATCTTTTAGTCCATTATGTCCACCATCACTACCTTTAGTTTTTAATCTAATACTTCCAAAGGGTAAGTTTAAATCATCGGTAATCACTAAAAGGTTTTCTAAAGGTATTTTTTCCTTTGTTAACCAATAGGTTACCGCTTTTCCGCTTAGATTCATAAACGTACTAGGCTTAAGAAAAATAAAGGTTCTACCTTTTAATTTATAAGTCGCTACATCTCCTAGTTTCTGTGTTTCAAAAGTAAAGTCTTCGGCTTTAGAAAAGTAATCCAATACTTTAAACCCAATATTGTGGCGTGTTTCCTCATATTTCCCTCCGATGTTTCCTAAACCAACAATTAAAAACTTTTTCATAGGATCTTGATCTTCTTTTGGTTTTTTAGATTTAAATAGCTTCAACAAAAACCTACACATTTGTTCATTTTTTTGTAAAAATAAAAAAGCATCCTAAATAAATTAGAATGCTTTTCAGTAATTTATAATTTCTGTAACCTTAAGACACAGCTTTAAGTTTTTTAAGTGTTGTTTTTGTCAACTTATCTTCTGCATAATTTTTAGTAACGTTCAGCTTTTTATCATTACTACTTGGTAATTCAAACATAGCATCAGTTAAAATCTCTTCACATAAAGAACGTAATCCTCTTGCGCCGAGTTTATATTCAATAGCCTTATCTACAATAAAACCAAGTGCTCCATCAGTAATAGTGAAATCAATTTCATCCATTGCAAATAATTTCTTGTATTGTTTTATAATGGCATTCTTTGGCTCAGTTAAGATAGCTCTTAATGTTTTAGCATCTAACGGGTTCATATGTGTTAGTACTGGTAATCTACCTATAATTTCAGGAATCAAACCAAAATCCTTTAAATCTTTTGGAATAATATATTGCAGTAAATTGCTTTGATCTATAATCTCATCAGACATAGATGCAGCATAACCCACTGCCTTCATATTTAAACGCTTTGAAATGACACGCTCAATTCCATCAAAAGCACCACCAGCAATAAATAAAATATTTTCAGTATTAACCTCAATGAATTTTTGGTCAGGATGTTTTCTTCCTCCTTTAGGTGGCACATTTACAACTGTACCTTCTAAAAGTTTCAACAATGCTTGTTGTACTCCTTCACCAGAAACATCTCTAGTAATTGATGGATTATCACTTTTACGGGCAATTTTATCTATTTCATCAATAAAAACTATCCCTTTTTCTGCTTTCTCAAGATTATAATCTGCAGCTTGTAGTAAACGTGTTAAAATACTTTCTACATCTTCTCCAACATAACCAGCTTCGGTTAGTACTGTAGCATCTACAATTGCTAAAGGTACATTTAACATTCTGGCTACAGTTTTTGCCATTAATGTTTTACCTGTACCTGTCTGCCCTACCATAATGATATTACTCTTCTGAATCTCAATATCATCATTTGATGCTGGTTGTAATAAACGCTTGTAATGATTATAAACCGCAACAGACATGACCTTTTTTGTCATTTCCTGACCAATAATGTATTCGTCAAGAAACGCTTTAATTTGTTGTGGCTTTCTAAGTTTTAATTCTGCAGATAAATCATTAGTGTCGTTTTGCTTAGATTCCTCTACAACAATACCATGCGCTTGTTCTATACACCTATCACAGATATGTGCATCTAAGCCCGCTATTAATAAGTTGGTTTCTGGCTTTTTTCGGCCACAAAACGAACATTCTAATTCTTCTTTTGCCATTAATCAGTTAAATTTGAGAGAAGTAAACTAACGCTTACTATGTCTATTAGGACTCGTAAAAGTACGAATTTTTTTAATTTCTCGCTAATATCTCATCTATCATACCATATTCCTTAGCTTTATCAGCTTTCATCCAATAGTCTCTATCACTATCTTCATACACTTTGTCGTAATCTTGCCCTGAATGCTTACTAATAATTTTGTAAAGTTCTTCTTTAAGGGTTAAAATCTCCTTAGCAGTAATTTCTATATCACTAGCTTGACCTTGCGCACCACCCATTGGTTGATGGATCATGACACGAGAATGTGTTAAACCACTGCGTTTCCCTTTTTCCCCAGCACATAATAATACAGCTCCCATAGAGGCCGCCATTCCTGTACATATAGTTGCTACATCTGGTTTTATAAATTGCATAGTATCATATATGCCTAAACCTGCGTAAACACTTCCGCCAGGAGAGTTAATATAAATTTGAATGTCTTTTGAAGCATCCACACTTTCCAAAAACAATAATTGTGCTTGAATGATGTTTGCCACCTGATCGTTAATTCCTGTACCTAAAAATATAATACGATCCATCATCAAACGTGAAAATACATCAAAAATAGCGATATTCATTTGACGTTCTTCTATAATATTTGGAGTAAGATTAGTAGGATACATACTACTTATAATTTTGTTATAATATGTGCTACTTATACCTTGATCTTTTGTTGCGAATTTTTCAAATTCTTTAGCGTAATCCATAGTAGGCCTAATCGTTTTAATTGTAAGATATTATTAAATAAAATGCGCTTGAACTATTAATAGTTCAAGCGCATAAATATAATGAATTATTATTTGATTATTTATCGCCGTAAACTTCTTTAACAAACTTTTCGTAACTCATTTCCTTTAGCTTTAAGTTTGCTTTTTCTTTGTAAAGTTCAATAAGTTTTTGACTAATTAACTGTTCAGAAATCCTGCGTGCTTCTTCTTGATTTCCTAAAACTCTTGCAGCGATACCTTCAAGTTCTTCATCAGAAGGATTCATTTGCCCAAACTGTGCCATTTGTACCTTAATCATTTCCTTAGCATGACCTTTGATATCATCAATTGTCACTTGTATGTCATTATCTTGAATAAGTTTACCTTCTATTAATTGGTATCGTAAACTTTTTTCAGACTTTTCATATTCTTCTTTAGCTTGCTCTGCATCCATTTCTGTTTCGCCAGCAGTTTGCATCCATTTGGTTAAAAATTCTGCTGGTAAATCAAATTTTGTACTGTCTACTAAATATTCAGTAACATCATTTAAAAGTTTCTGGTCTGATTGCTGTTTGAATTGCTTCTCAGCATCTTCTTTTATTTTAGCTTTTAACTCTGTAACCGAAGTCACGTCTTTAGACGGGAATAATTTGTCAAACAACTCTTGATCTAAATCTGCTAATTCTCTTTTGTTAATTTCAGAAATTGTAAAGGTAACTTCAATATCTAAACCATGTGCATCATCATGCTCTACTTTTAATGCATGCATTAAATCATGATCGTCATCAAACAATCCTTTTGTTTTCAATGTAATAATATCTCCTGCTTTAGCACCAATAAATTTCTTCGCTGTAGCTTTTCCTTTAAATTTATCTAAAGTAAGCGTCACTGTGTTATCAATATCGCGCTCTTCATTTTTATAAGCACCAGTAATTTCACTATCTTTTTCAACAGTATCTTGTGATACTAATTTTCCATATTGCTTTTGAATACGCTCTATTTGCTCATCAATCATCTTATCATCAGCAACAATGTTGTAATGTGTGATTGCTTTTTTCCCTTTAAGTTTTACATCAAACTCAGGAGCTAGTCCCAATTCGAATTCAAAAGAAAAACCATCAGCGTCCCAATTTATATCATCTTGAGGTTTAGGTAGTGGCTGCCCTAATACATCTAATTTTTCTTCAGTAAGGTATTTGTTTAATGCATCTTGTAATAACTTATTTACTTCATCCACTAAAACTGCTTTACCATATTGTTTTTTAACCATTCCCATTGGCACATGTCCTTTTCTAAAACCAGGAATATTGGCTGTTTTACGGTAATCGATTAAGATCTTTTCTACTTTATCACTGTAGTCTTCTTTAGCAATATCTACTTTTACTACGGCGTTTAATGCATCTAAATTTTCTCTTGTAATGTTCATTATTATGATATAAGCCTAATTAGGCAATTAACAAATGGGTAAACCCTAAATCAAAATTGGGATGCAAAATTAGTACATTTTTACATCCCAACAAAGTTTTTAATTATTTGATTTAGAGCTACTTTTTATCTTCTTTTAAAAGTGAATGCAATATGGATTGTAGTATTGATAATAGAACACTAAAAAGAATGGCCCATAAGAATCCATCAACGGAAAAGCCATCAATCAATTTATCTGCTAATAGGATAATTACAGCATTAATAACTAGAAGAAACAGACCTAAAGTTAGAATAGTAGCTGGTAATGTAAAAATCACCAAAATAGGTTTCACAAAAAGATTTAATATTGAAAGTACAACAGCTACAATTAATGCGCCCAAATAACCATCAACAGCCACTCCTGACAATACATGTGCTAGTATAAAAACTGCTAGGGCATTTATTAAAAGTTTGATTATGATTTTCATGAGATTATTTGTTTAGCTTAAAAGTACAAAATATATTACTTAATAAATGCTAGAACAGCATCAAAAAAGGCTTTAGGATTCTCCGCATGTAACCAATGTCCAGCATTAGGAATAGTTGCAATTTCAACATTTGAAAAATGATTTTTAATGATGGTTTCATCTTCTAGACCAATGTATTCTGATCGATCTCCTTTCAAGAATAAAGTCTCCTTTTCAAATCTAGCATAACTTGGTAAAGCCTCACCAATCTCAGCAACTTCATTTTTTAACACTTCTAAATTAATACGAAGTGCTAATTGTCCTTTTTCAATCCAATATAAATTCTTCAATAAAAACTGTCGTGTTCCAACATCTGAGACATATTCACTCAAAGCTTTATCAGCTGCACCTCTGCTTTTAATAATATCAAAGTCCAAAGCACTTAATCCGCTTAAGATAGCATCATGATGCACAGGGTAAAATCTAGGGGAAATATCAGCAACTAATAATTTCGATACTAATTCTGGATGTTCTGTTGCGAACAACATCGCGGTTTTGCCTCCCATAGAATGCCCCAAAAGAATAATATCTTTTAAATTATTCGCCTCACAATAGTTTTTTAAGTCCTCCGCAAGCACCTCATAACTAAATGCTTCATCATGAAAACTATGTCCATGATTACGCTGATCTACTAAGTGTACCTCATATCCTATTGCTGCAAAATTCTTCCCATGAGTTTTCCAATTATCACTCATTCCTAAAAAACCATGTAGAATAACGAATGGTTGTCCTTCTCCTAATATATTTGAATGTAATAACATATCTCTATTGGTGGCTGTGGCTCTCGAAGCCACATTTTTTAATTTTAGCTGGTGACTTCGAGAACCTATGTCACCAAGTAAAAGTTTTATTTCAACTTACGTAAATACATCTGTATCACGTTTTCAACACCTAAATACAAACTTTCTGCTATTAAAGCATGCCCTATTGACACCTCTAAAAGGTTAGGGATATTTTCTTTAAAAAACTGAATATTATCTAAAGATAAATCATGACCTGCGTTAATACCTAATCCTAACTTATTTGCCAATACCGCACTTTCAGCATAAGGCTTAATACCTTCTTTATGTCCTAAACCATATTGATGTGCAAACCCTTCAGTATATAATTCTATTCTATCAGTTCCTGTTGCTTTTGCACCTTCAATTTGATATAAAACAGGATCAACAAAAATCGAAGTTCTTATGCCATTATTTTGAAATTCTTTAATCACATCAACTAAAAAATCTTTATGTTTAATGGTATCCCAACCTGCATTACTCGTTATAGCATCTTCAGCATCTGGCACCAAAGTCACCTGTGTTGGCTTCACTACAAGAACCAAATCCATAAATGATTGAATTGGATTGCCTTCAATATTATACTCTGTATACACTTCGGATTTTAAATCTCTAGCATCTTGGTATCGAATATGTCGCTCATCTGGTCTAGGATGTATGGTAACTCCTTTTGCACCAAAACGCTGAACATCTTTAGCAAATTGTACTACATTTGGCACATCACCGCCTCTTGAATTCCTTAATGTGGCTATCTTGTTAATATTAACACTTAACTTTGTCATCAATTCAATTTTAAAACACAAAAATACAAACTAGAACAGGCTTAAGTAGCTTTTTTTTGATTAATTTGCATTGTAATAGATAGTACACATGAGACTTCAAGAATTTATAATTAATGATATAAAGCCCCTAAGTAGTAGTAGCAAAATAGGTGAACTACAAGAGCTTTTTAATCAACTTACTTACTCACATATTCCCATTAAAGACGATAATGATGTTTTTGCTGGTACTTTTTTTGAAACCGATGTGCATTGCTTTGATGGCGAAAAATCAGTAAGTGATTATTTATATAGTTTAGAAGACTTTTATGTTAGAGAGAACACCATGTGGCTTGATGTTTTAGAAGCTTTTGCTCAAAATTCGGCCAATATCATGCCTGTTTTAAATGAAAAAGGAGACTATATAGGGTATTACGAACTCAATGATGTCATAGGACTATTTAATGAATCTCCTTTTTTCTTTGAAGCTGGAGGTGTTTTAGTTGTTGAAAAAGGCATTAATGATTATTCGTTTAGTGAAATAAGTCAAATTGTAGAGTCTAACAATGGCAAACTCTTAGGCGCATTTATTTCAAAAATGCAAAATGATATTGTACAGGTAACTTTAAAAATAGGTAACACAAGTCTTAATGATATTATTCAAACCTTTCGTCGTTACAGTTATAATATAGCATCAGGACACGAAGAAGATAGTTTTACGCAAAACCTAAAGGAGCGGTCTGATTATTTAAAAAAATATTTAAATATTTAATTATGAAATTAGCCGTTTTTGGACGTTTTAATAATAAGTACACGTTAACATCTGTAGATACATTGTTAAATTATGTGGCTCAAAAAGATGTTGATGTTTTTATAGAATCTGAATTTTCAGAACTCATTAAATCCGTATCTACAAAACGAGAATTCTACAATACCTTCGAAACCTTCGAAACTTTAGATGAATCTTTCGACTTACTCGTAAGTATAGGTGGTGATGGCACGATTTTAAGAGCCATAACCTTCGTCATGGAACTTGATATTCCTATTGTTGGTATCAATACTGGAAGGTTAGGTTTCTTGGCAACTATTCAGGTTGAAGACATTGAAAATGCAGTACAAAATATTATAGATGGGAAATATAAAATTTCCGAACGTAGTTTACTATCTATTGAAACATCGCCTGAAAACAAAGATATTTTAGAATTAAATTTTGCTCTAAATGAAATTGCTGTGAGTAGAAAGAATACGACATCCATGATTACGGTAGAAACATTATTAGATGGTGAGTATCTAACATCCTATTGGAGTGATGGCTTAATTGTCTCAACACCAACTGGTTCTACAGGTTATTCGCTAAGTTGTGGTGGACCAGTTATTACTCCAGGAGCAAATAGTTTTGTGTTAACACCTATAGCACCACATAATTTGAGTGCTCGCCCTCTTATAATTCCCGATTCAACAGAAATTCAATTAAAAGTGAGTGGTCGTGAAGAGCAGCATTTAGTATCACTAGATTCTAGAATCGCTACTCTAGACAATGGCACCATTATAAAAATTAAAAAAGCAGACTTTAAAATTAAAATGATTGATTTATTAAATGAAAGCTTTTTAAAAACACTTCGCAAAAAAATGCTTTGGGGTGAAGACAACCGCAATTAGGCAATAATTCTGCATAAAATCTGTTTTACGTTCATACTATTTCAATCAAATTGTAATAGGCTCATCTTATTTATTATATTTGCAAACTTTAAATAGCTATGCGGCACGTAAACCTATTAATTATTAGCTTATTAACGCTACAACTTAGCTTCTCTCAAATCAATGAAATTGGTATATTTGCGGGAGGTAGTAACTTTATTGGAGACGTTGGTGCTACAGATTATATTTCACCAAACCAGGCTGCATTTGGTGGTATTTATAAATGGAATAGAAGCGCAAGACATTCATATAGAATTTCAATGATTTTTACAGAATTAGAAGGTATAGATTTAGATTCTGACGATCCGAGACGCCAGCAACGAGGCTATAGCTTTACTAATAGTATGTTTGAAGTTTCAGCTGGTATGGAATTTACATTTATAGACTTTAATTTACATAGTGGTAGACCGGTTGCTACGCCATATCTTTATACAGGTATTAGTGCAGCGAGATATGATAACTCTTTCTTTTTGAATAATGTTCAATCTATAGAAAACAGTAAAAGTTGGGCTTTTGGTATACCTATGGTCGTAGGTTTTAAAATGCGCCTAATTGATAAATTTATTCTAGGTTTGGAGGTTGGTGCCCGCTATACATTTTCAGATAATCTTGATGGCAGTGCTCCAGATAGCAATGCTACTCAATTACGCTTTGGAAACATAAATAATAACGATTGGTATACGTTTTCGGGAGTAACTCTAACTTATACCTTTGGACAAAACCCATGCTATTGCATTGATTAATGGATTTAAAAAGCGACATATTACTTGAGGCATTACCTAAACATATCGCCATAATTATGGATGGTAATGGACGTTGGGCCAAACAAAAAGGGATGTTACGTGCTTTTGGACATGAAAATGGCACAAAATCTGTGAGACAGGTAGTTGAAGCATCTGCAGAATTAGGTGTTGAAAATTTAACACTTTATGCATTTTCTACTGAAAACTGGAAACGTCCAAAATTAGAAGTAAAAACATTAATGAAATTGTTAATATCTTCTTTAAAAAAGGAAATAAAAACACTACAAGACAATAATATAAAGCTATCTGCTATTGGCTCCCTAAACCTATTACCATCAAAGGTTTACAAGGAGCTTTCAGAAGTAATGGAAGCCACTAAGGATAATGCAAGAATGACCTTAACATTAGCACTTAGTTATGGCTCTAGGGAAGAATTGCTAAACACTGTTAAAGAAATTAGTAATAAAGTTAAAAATAACATAATTTCGCCCGAAGCTATTGATGAATCCATTATTAATAAGCATCTTTACACGCAAAATTTACCAGACGTAGACTTGCTTATTAGAACAAGTGGCGAACAACGTATTAGTAATTTTTTGCTTTGGCAAATAGCTTATGCCGAATTGTATTTTACCCATACACTTTGGCCGGATTTTACAAAACAAGATTTGTATAAAGCTATTATAGAATATCAAAAAAGAGAAAGACGATTTGGGAAAACAAGTGAACAACTTAGCTAATACATTTCAATTGAAAACTTACCTAAAACAATGTATTGCAATATGTTTTATTGCATTTGGTTTTACACTTCAAGCACAAGACATTGCGTACGAAAATGGTAAAAAATATACCATTGGAGGTGTTTCTGTCTCAGGTAACACAAGCTTTAACGAACAAACGGTTGTAGCCTATTCTGGTTTAAGAAAAGGTAAAGAAATAAAAATACCTGGAGAAGATATCGCTGATGCCATAAAGAAACTGTGGGGCTCTAAGCTTTTTAGCGATATAGAAATTTATCTTAAAAATGTAGAGGGTGACACAGCGTTTTTAGAAATCCGCTTATCTGACCTGCCACAATTACTAGATGTAAAAGTAACAGGTGTTAAAAAAGGTAAAGTTGAAGGCATTATTAATGACAACAAACTAAAAAAAGGTGTAAAGGTTACTGAAAACCTTATAACTACTACAAAAAACTTCCTTGAGAAAAAGTATAGAAAAGACGGTTTTTATAACGCTAAAGTAAATGTTAATACTATTGAGGTAAAAGACTCTCTTGAAAAAGCTCGAGTAAAAATGGTAGTTGCAGTTGATAAAGGTGAAAAAGTAAAAATTAGAGATATTACTTTTGAAGGCGATTCTGCTTTAAAAGAAAAGGTACTCAGAAAGGCGATGAAGAGTACTAAAAAAATCAACCGTTTACGGATTTTAAAACGCTCAAAATTTATTGATTCTGCTTATCAGGCAGATTTGTCAAGTGTAGTTGATAAATATGCTGAAAACGGATATCGAGATGCACGTATCTTATCTGATAGTATTGTTGTAAATGACGATAAAACCATCTCAATTCATGTTAAACTAGAAGAGGGTGATCTTTATAAGTTTGGTAAAATCAGTTTTATTGGAAATACTGTCTACACCGACGAACAATTAGACAGATATATTAGAATAAAAGAAGGTGAAACCTACAATGGTGTAATGCTTCAAAAACGCATACAGGACAATACCAAACCAGATGGTGATGATATTGCTAATTTATATCAAAACCATGGATATCTATTCTCTTCTATCAACCCAGTGGAAGTAAGTGCAGAAGACAATGTTATTGACTTAGAAATAAGAATATCCGAAGGTAAACCTGCATATTTTAATAATGTATCAATTGTTGGAAACGACAAGACAAATGATCATGTTATTTATCGTGAATTAAGAACACGCCCAGGACAATTGTATAGTAAGCAAGATGTTGTTAGAACAGTGCGAGAACTTGGGCAATTAGGCTTTTTTGATGCCCAAGAGATATCTCCAGATTTTAAAAATCCGAATCCTAACGAAGGTACTATCGATATGGAATTTTCGGTAAAAGAGACTGGATCTAGTCAAATTGAATTACAAGGGGGTTACGGTGGAGGTGGCTTTATTGGTACTCTTGGTTTGTCGTTCAATAACTTCTCAATGAAGGATATTTTTAAGAAAGATGCTTACAAACCTATTCCTATGGGTGATGGACAAAAATTAGCACTACGCTTACAAGCTAGTCAATTTTTCCAAACCTATAGTTTTTCGTTCTCAGAACCATGGTTAGGTGGTAAACGTCCTGTACAGTTTTCTGCATCTCTGTCTCATACAAAGCAATTTTTATTTAATCGTTTAAATGGACGGCCAGATAAAAGTAGAAGTTTTAATATTACTGGTATTACACTTGGTTTAGCAAAACGTTTAACAGTACCAGACAACTATTTTACATTATCCCAAGCGTTAAGTTATCAAGTATACGATTTAAACAATTATAATACTGGCCTATTTACATTTGGAGATGGAAGTTCAAAAAACTTATCATATACCGTTGGTTTAACCCGAAACAATACAAGAATAGATCCTATATATCCTACTGGTGGTTCTAACTTTTCTATTACGGCTAAACTCTCTCCACCATGGTCTTTATTTGATGGTGTAGATTACGAAGCATTAAGCAACGAGCGTGATGATAATCAAGAAATTATAAATGATACATCTAACCCTGAAGCGGATAGAATAGCCGCTAGTGATAGAATAAGCGAAATAGATCAGGATCGTTTTAAATGGCTAGAGTTTTATAAAGTTAACTTTAAAGCTGATTGGTATACAGAATTGACAAAAGATTTAGTTTTAAGACCAAGCTTAGAATTTGGTTTTCTTGGAGCTTATAATAATGATAGAGGTGTCATTCCTTTTGAACGCTTTTTTGTTGGTGGTGATGGTCTAGGTAATTTTGCTCTAGATGGACGCCAAGTAGTGCAGCTAAGAGGTTACCCTAACCAATCTCTTTCTACTCAAGATGGTGGTAGTATTTACAATAAGTTTTCTTTAGAATTAAGATATCCAATTACTTTAAAAGCTTCTGCTAAAATTTATGCCTTAGGCTTTTTAGAAGGCGGTAATTCTTATAATAGTTTTAGAGATTTTAATCCATTTAATATAAAACGTTCTGCTGGTTTAGGAGTAAGAATTTTTATGCCAGCATTTGGTTTATTAGGTATAGATTTCGGACGTCGTTTCGATGATATTCCTGGCCAACCAGGGTCTGCTGGTAATTGGGAAACGCACTTTATTATTGGTCAACAATTCTAACGTAAAAATACTTTGGCACGATATTTTCTAATAACCTTTTTGATGATTTGAATGAGAATTAAAATTTTTAAGATTAAATTTCGTTAATTTTGAAGATAAGGTTCATAAGGAGTGACAGGAAAAGTAAATCATCTGTCGTTTTTAGAATTTATAAAACAATGAATTAAACTATAACGCAGATGCAAAAAAACGTTCTTTTTTTATTGACATTAGTAGTTATGCTAAGTGTTTCTCTTCATGCACAGCGAGGTGTACGAATTGCATATATTGATACGGAATATATTTTAGAAAACGTACCTGAATACCAAGAAGCCATGTCTCAATTGGATGACAAAGCTCAAAAATGGAAAAACGAAATTCAAGGAAAACTTTCTGAAATTGCCCAAAAACGTAAAGATTTAAGCAATGAGAAAGTACTGTTAACAACGGAACTTATTGAAGAACGCGAAGAAGATATTAGTTTTGAGGAAAAGGAAATATTAGATTATCAACAAAAGCGTTTTGGCCCAAATGGTGATTTAATGATTCAACAAAAACAGTTGATGCAACCAATTCAAGATCAAATTTTTGCAGCAGTACAGGATATGGCAAGTAGCAGAAAGTATGATTTTATTTTTGATAAATCTGCAGATGTCGTTATGTTATACTCAGCAGAACGTTTCGATATCAGTGAGCAAGTTTTAAGAGCTATTACCAGATCTTCAAAACGAAAACAAGCACAAACCAAAGCAGAACGCAAAGCTGCAGAAGCAGAAGAAACTGTTCCAGAGATTAATGAAGAGCAAGAAGCTAGGGAAAAAGCTTTAGAAGAGAAAAGAGCTGAGAGAGAAAGTGCTGTTGAAAAACGAAGACAAGAAATATTAGCAGCTAGAGAAGCTAAGAAAAAAGAAGCAAATGCTCGCCGTCAACAAATTCTTGAAGAACGAGAAAAAGCGAAACAAGCAAAAATAGACGCTAGAAATAAGTCAGCAGCCTCTAATACAGAAAATGAAGCAACAAAAGCTGCCGACACTACTAAAACGACCGAGACAAAGACTAAAACAAGAGAAGAACTTATAGAAGAAAATAGAAAAAAGAAATTAGCAGAAAGAGAAGCGCGAAAAAAAGCACTTGAAGAAAAGAAAAAGAAAATATTAGAAGACAGAAAAAAAGCGCTTGAAGAAAAACAAAAAGCTAAAGACAGCATAAATAATAATAAATAAACTTAAAATTATAACACATTAATACTATTTTGAAAATGAAACATTTAAAATCAATTTTATTCGCAACTGCTTTATGTATAGGTATGGTTAGTTTTGTTGGGGCACAAAGCAAAATTGCACATATAAACACCCAAGAACTAATACAAGCAATGCCAGAAATGGCGCAAGCTAAATCGCAATTAGAAACACTCTCTAAAACATATCAAACTGAATTACAAAGTTTAGGAGCAGAGTTTCAAAAGAAAGTAGAGCTTTATGATAAAGAGGCAGCTACAAAGACTAAGGAAGAAAACACAAATCGTGCAAAAGAAGTACAAACTATGGAACAAAGTATCCGTGAGTATCAAGCAAAAGCTCAGCAGGATTTACAGAAAAAAGAGTTTGACTTATTAAAACCAATTACCGAAAAAGCAAAGGCTAAAATATTAGAAGTAGCAAGAGCTCAAGGTTTTGATTATGTTCTTGACTCTTCTCAAGGTGTTGCTATTATGACAGATGGTAAAGATTTATTAGAAGATGTAAAAACATCTTTAGGCATTTAATCTACCCTTACAAATAACTTACTTAAAGCTGCTTTTAACGAAGCAGCTTTTTTTATTTTTGTTTATATGAGTAACAAACCTATTGGTATTTTCGATTCTGGTGTTGGTGGCACTTCCATTTGGAAGGAGATTCACCAATTATTACCACATGAGCATACCATTTACCTTTCAGATAGTATAAACGCACCATATGGACCAAAGGGCAAAGAACGAATTACCGAGCTAAGTATTAAAAACACAGAACTATTATTAAAAAAAGACTGTAAGCTCATTGTAGTAGCATGTAATACTGCTACTACTAATGCCATTGATTATTTACGTCAAAATTATAGCATACCTTTTATAGGTATTGAACCAGCTATCAAACCCGCTGCCTTACATACCCAAACCAAAGCTATTGGGATTTTAGCTACTAAAGGCACACTTACTAGTGCTTTATTCTCTAAAACTTCAGGGAAATTTGCGAAAGATATAAAAGTGATTGAACGCGAAGGAAAGGGCATTGTGGAACTCATTGAAAGCGGAAAATTAAATTCTGATGAAATGAAAGCTCTGTTAGCTGAATATATACAGCCAATGCTGGACGCCAATATTGATCATTTGGTTTTAGGCTGTACACACTATCCATATCTTGTCCCTATACTTTTAGAATTGTTACCTAAACATGTTAAAATTATTGATTCTGGTGAAGCAGTAGCACGACAAACCAAAGCTGTTTTAGAGAAACACAATCTTCTTAATATAACAAGAGTAAGTCCTAAAACCGAGTTTTATACAAATGGAAATATTGGTGTAATGCATTCACTTTTGGAGCAAAAAAATAGTGTAGAGTTCCTCAAATTTTAGTTAAGAATCTAAGTTAAAATAAAGATATTTTAAAAGTTCATTAACTTAGTAACATGTCGAAAAAAAATCAGCAAAGCAAATGAATTTAAAAGACAAACTACTCGCCCAACGTATTTACATACTTTTAGGAGGTTTATTTATCACATCTCTAGTAGTTTCAAACTTAATATTTCAGAAATTTTTTTATTGGTATCCCTTTGATGTAGAAATATTTGGAAGTAAACTATTTGAAATATCCGTTGGTATTCTACCCTACCCCATCACTTTTTTAATCACCGATTTAATTAGTGAGATTTATGGAAAAAAACGTGCTAATGACATCGTTGTGGTTGGGATTTTCGCATCGCTATTTTCTGTAGGTATAGTGTATTTTGCTGATATTGTCCCAGCTTTATCAAATTCTCCAATTCAAGACGATATGTTTTCGACCGTCTTCGGACGCACAATTTTAGCTGTTGGTGCAAGTATGTTTGCATATTTATTTGCACAATTTGTAGATATTCGTATTTATCACTTTTGGAAGCAGCTAACACATGGAAAACACTTGTGGTTAAGAAATAATTTCTCCACGTGGTTATCACAATTTGTAGATACATTCTCTGTAGTATTTCTACTTTGCTTTTTCGATGTATTACCTTGGAGTAGTTTCAAAGGTCTTTTAATTAGTGGGTTCTTGTTTAAAGTATTAGTTGCTGCTTGTGACACACCTTTTTTATACCTCGGCGTATATTTATTCAGAAAACGCTTTAGTTTAAAAGTGAATGAGGAGATTGATTTACTTTAAGCTGAGTGTGTTAGCATTAGCGGTTCCAAGGTTAAATTTTTATTAAACTTCGTAATTAGTTAGACTGAAACCGAAACTCGCACGTATATTTATATAAATACTTTTTTATGCGAAAAGCTTTTAAAATTATCGGAATCACTTTACTGATTATTATTGCTCTTTTGATTGTAATACCATTTGCTTTTCAAGGGCAAATAAAAGATATGGTAAAACGCTTTATTAATCAAAACCTTAATGCTAAAGTAGAGTTTAGTGATGTTAGTTTGAGTTTTATTAGAAGTTTTCCTCAAGCACATGTTAACGTCAACGATTTGGTAATTACCAATTTTGAGCCTTTTAAAGATGAAACTTTTGCTACAGCAAAAGATATTTCGTTTACAATGTCGGTAAAAGAATTGTTTAAAAATGCCAGTGACGACCCTATTGTGGTGAATTCTATTAATGTTGATGAAGCATTATTAACCTTAAAAACTGATAAATTAGGCAACAATAATTACGACATTACCAAGGAAAGTAACGACCAAACAACATCTGAAAGCGACGGTAGTTTTGGGTTTGATATTCAAGATTATCAAATAAAAAATAGCGCCTTCACTTATATAGATGAAGGCTCTGAAATTTTAGTACATGTCACTGAACTAAATCATGAAGGCCACGGGACGTTTTCTGCTGAAACCTCAGAGTTAAACACCACTAGTCAAGCAAATGTTAGCATTTCTATGGATAGCACAAATTACTTGAGTAATAATCCTATTAAACTTAATGCTTTGATTGATCTAGATTTAGAAAACTCTAAATATACTTTTAATGATAACAAAGGGTTTATAAACGATTTACCGTTAGAATTTCAAGGATATATTCAACAAGTTGAAAATGGACAAGAAATAGACATCACATTCGAAAATCCAGAATCTGACTTTAAAAATTTCTTAGCAGTAATACCCAAGGCATATTCCAAAAACATTGAAGGTGTACAAACTACAGGTGATTTTAAAGTAAAAGGAGCTGTAAAAGGACTAAGCTCTGAAGAAACCATTCCAAATTTAGATATTAGTATTACATCAAATAATGCTTCGTTTAAATATCCAGATTTACCAAAACGCGTCAATAATATTTCAATTGATACACGTATAAAAAACGAAACTGGAAAAGCGGATGACACTTATATAGACATAAAAACCTTAAATTTTAAAATTGATGAAGATGTGTTTAAATCTTCAGCAACTTTAAAAAACATCACCAAAAACATGTTGGTAAACGCCAATATTGATGGCGTTTTAAATTTAGGAAACATTACAAAAGTATATCCTGTTAAACTTGAAAATACACTAACGGGTATTTTAAAAGGCAAAATTAATACTGCGTTCGATATGAACGCTATTGAAAACAATGCCTACGAACGTATTAAAAATAATGGTGCTGCAAGTATTACGGACTTTGTATTTTCTTCTGAAGATATTGTAAACCCAATTCATATTTCTCAAGCTAATATGACATTTAATCCTGGGCAAGTTTCTTTATCTAATTTTAAAGCTAAAACAGGTGATAGCGATTTAAATGCAACAGGAACTATAAAAAATTTATTAGGCTTTCTCTTAAGTGATAATACACTCCAGGGCAACTTTAATGTAAGTTCAAACCTTTTTAAAGTAAGTGACTTTATGTCTGAAGATGAAACAGTTTCTGAAGACAATAAAACTACAAACGATTCAGAATCTTTAAAAATTCCAGCCTTCTTAGATTGTTCCATTAAAGCAGATGCCAAAACAGTAGTTTATGATAATTTAAATTTAAAAAACGTCACAGGAACATTGTTTATAAAAGATCAAAAAGCATCATTACAAAATATGACTTCATCTATTTTTGACGGGAAATTATCCATCAATGGAGATGTGTCTACAAAGGCTGAAACACCTGTATTCAATTTAAATTTAGGTGCTAATGATTTTGATATCGCACAATCTTTTAAAGGCATGGAATTACTACAAAACCTTGCCCCAATCGCCAAATTATTACAGGGAAAACTAAACACCAATTTAAACTTGTCTGGTACTTTAGACAAAGAGTTTTTACCAGTACTAAACTCTGTTTCTGGTGATGCTTTAGCAGAATTACTTACTACAAAAATTGGTGCTACAGATGGCCTTTTGAGTAAACTAGAAAGCTCTCTGAGTTTTGTTGATTTTGATAAGTTAGATTTGAAAGATGTAAAAACAAAGCTAGATTTTGCCGATGGAAAAGTAGCTGTAAAGCCTTTTAATTTAAAATATAATGATATAGATATTGAAGTTTCTGGAGCTCACGGTTTTGATAAAACTCTTAATTATAACGCTGTATTTAACGTCCCTGCAAAATACTTAGGCAGCGAAGTCAATAGGCTTATTGGGCAAATAAACGATGCAGAAGTAAATAATATCACCATTCCTGTAACTACTAATATTACTGGTGTTTTTACCAACCCTACCGTTAAAACAGATTTAACAAGTGGCGTAAAAAACCTTACCAATCAGCTTATTGAGATTCAAAAACAAAAACTGTTAAATCAAGGAAAAGATAAGGTTAAAGATTTAATAGGTGATGTGATTGGCGGTAATAAAACCAAAAGCGATTCCATTAAAAAGCAGCAAAACAACACGGTTGAAAATGTTTTAAAAGACATCATTGGTAATAAAAAAACCGATTCTACTAAAACCAATTCTACAGAAGAAACAGTTAAAAATGTTTTAGGTGGTTTGTTAGGCAATAAGAAAAAGCAGAAAGATAGTGTTAATTGATCTTTGGGCGTTCCCCTGCGGGTCGCGCTTTCCACTATATCTTTTTTGTAGAAAAAACAAAAAAGGATGCCGTTTCAATCGCTAACGCGGGTGCACTTGCCAATTGAGTTTTATAATATAAACTTATAAGTTATTTTACAGAAATTGAGAAAAGCAATAGAAACATCATCAATAATTCTTATTCTGATTTTATTTAGTTCTTGCAAAGAGAATAAAGTAAAAATGGAAAGTATTTCTACTGAACAAATAGAAATAAGTAAAGAAAAACCACTCTATTTAGACTGTAAAAAACAAATAATAAATGAAATAAAATTTAATGCGTGTATAAAAAGACCAGGTGTTTTTACTATAAGAGACTCTAACGGAAAAGTTATTTATAATCACAGTAGTAGTCCTGCTGGATTTGAGTTTTCTGATTTTAATGAAGATGGATTTCCAGATGTTCTACTAGACTATATCACAAATGTTCCTGGAATTAAGGAATTGTTGATTTTTAATCCTGAAAAAAATAACTTTAGTAAGATTGAGGATTTTGAAAATTTCCCTTCAGCAATAAAAATCAAAGGAACCCACTACTATTATTCATACCACAGGAGTGGTTGTGCGGACAGTAATTGGGATAGCGATTTATTCGAAATAATAGAAAATAAAGCTATTAGACATGGGAATATAAGGGGAATAGGATGCGGTGTCGATGAAATGAATGGCATTTACATAAACAAAATAAATAATAAAGTAATTAATCAAATCAAGTTTATTAAAAGAGAAGAAGGGTATTGGGATGGTAAATGGGAATTTATTGAAGAGTATTGGAATAAAAACTATGAAAAGTTTATACAAAACATTAAATAGATAAAACTATTTGTATTTTAAGAAATAAATGAAATCTAAAGAGATTTTAAATACAACTGATCACAGACCATGGCCAATTCCTAATAAGAATTGGAAATTTTACCAAGAATGGAATGATGCCATTTTTCTGCACTGGCAAGTTGATTTAAGTGAACTACAAAAATTTGTTCCTCAAGAATTAGAAATTGATGTGTTTGATGGAAACCCTTGGGTTTCCGTAGTTGCATTTACTATGGAAAATATTAGACCTAAACACTTACCTCCTTTTCCCCCGATTTCAAATTTCCATGAGATTAACATTAGAACTTATGTGAAATCTAATAATAAAACTGGTGTTTATTTTTTAAGTATTGAAGGCGGCACAAACTTATCTTGTATAATTGCAAAAGCATTATCTGAGCTTCCATATAGGTTTTCTAAAATGAAACGAACTAAAAACCAATACACATCTCGTAATTCAAAACTTGATGATATTTTAAATATTGAATTTACGATTGGAAAAAAAGTGGAAGAAAAAAAATCTATTGACAAATGGCTCACTGAAAGATATGCTTTGTTTCAAGACTCTAAGAATCACATTAATGAATTTGAAATTCATCATTTAGAATGGCCAATACAGACTCTAGATATCACAGAATTTGAATTCAATTATCAACGGTTTGGCAAACTAATTAATAACTCACCAACCATAGTTCAATATTCAAAAGGTGTAAAAGTAATAGCTTGGAAAAAACATAAAAAAACAAAATCTGAATTTAAAAACCACTTTTAAAAATGTTTATGATTTTTGAAAAATAATACCATTTGCAAATACGCCCGCGTTAGGGATTGCAGTGGTAGCTTTTGGCGAGGCACGCATCGAGCCAAAACTATTAGCGGAAAGCCCGACCCGACTATAGGAGGGGAACGCCCAAAAAATTAATTTTTAAAAACATATTTAGAATAGAATTGAAACAAAGCTCTTTTAAATTAGGTTTTTAGAATTAAATATTAGAAATTTGCAATCCTTTTAGAAAAAGCTTAAAATAAAATAAATTACATATATGTTAAAGATTATTGTAAAAGACGGTGAAAATATAGAGCGCGCTTTAAAACGTTACAAGCGTAAACATAGAAATATTAAAGTGATGCAAAACTTAAGAGATGGCCAGTATTTTACTAAGCCTTCTGTAAAGAGACGTCGCGAAATACAAAAAGCTGCTTACATCCAAACTTTAAGAGACCAAGAGGATATATAAATTATTCCTTTTTAATATATACAATCCCGTTTGCTTCGTAGTGAACGGGATTTTTTTATTTCTTCAATGCTTTACTTTTCAACCATCGCTTTTTTTCTCTTTTACGCATTTCAAACTGAATAATTTCTGAATCGCAGTATGCAGTATAAGCTTCTAGGTCATTTAAAGTTCTAACTTCAGATCCATTAGAATTCACATAAAACATTGGGTTTACGTATGCATAGATATGTGTTGTATTTCCAAATTTCTCTTTACTTTTCGCATCAAAATCTAAATCTTTAACAATATTATCTAAATAGTAAATCATTAACCTAAGCTGGCTATTTTCGTCAGTATCATAAGAGCCTGCAATTGCTAGAGGTGTAGAAGGGTATACTGTATCTCCAATATTTACCATAAAACTGTTGTTTTTGAGCACATCGTATTTAGCAATAGTTCCATCTTCATGTTCTATTATTATAGAATTGGATTTATTTCTATAACCATAAGTTCTACCTTCTCTAGTTTCTGCTCTTTCACCGTCATTAGTTTTTACAACTATGCCTTTTCTTATGGCGTATATAGTATCATTTGGTTTTGTTAAAAACTGAAACGATTTCCAATTTTTAGGCTCGGTATTCCCAAAACGATTTCCTAAATAACCTAAATTTCTAACCTTTATCTCATTTCCGCTTTTTACAGGTAACGCATACTTAAAATTCATATCGGGCTTAGCATTAATGTTTCCTGTTAATGTTCTGTAGGAATATGAAGTAAAACCTATTCTGTTTTTAGGGTTATCTGGAAATAGAGTAACTAACTCCGACGTAAAACCACTAACATTCTTCTTAATAACACCTGCTGTAGTATTACTTAGTTGATCGAACTTTAAAACAACATAAACACTTTCGGGTATACTGTTATTGAACGTAAATGTTATTGAATTATCATCATTTCGTTCATAACTAATTGATCTTTCCGTTTGTTGTGCTATCGCTTTTTGCAAATAAGTAAAATTAGCTATAAGTATTAATAACAAAAGATGATATGGAAATTTCATGATTTTCGTGAATATTTATTTACAATAATACTAAAATCATCTTCAAATAAAATGTAAGTATTTAGATATTTCCACTACAAAGAGAATATGATTATCATCTACTTATTCATAGGCGTTTTTGCTACAATATTAAGTGCCTTACCATTAGGCGCTTCAAACATTGCAGTTATTAATACAACACTAAGAGAAAACGTAAAACAGGCATTTAAAATAGCTATAACTGCTGGAGTTGCAGAAGTGTTATTATCTTATTATGCTTTAGATTGTAATGAAGTAATCAAAGGTTTCTTTGATACACACCTATGGGTGCAAACAGCAGTAGCTGTCCTATTATTTGTTGTTGGTGGGTATTTATTCTTTAAAAAGCAGTCGGTTTCAAAATCAAATCAAAAGAAACGCAATCGTTCAAAATATACCACAGGTTTTATACTTGGCATTATTAATCCGCCTGTTCTAATTTATTGGGTTATTGCCTTTGGTGTTTTAAATAATAACAACTTCATGCTCTCCTTACAATCCTCATTCTCCGTATTATTTTTATTTTTTTCAGGCGTATATTTAGGCAAATTACTTACACTTTATGCCTACAGTAGAATGAGTGTTATTATTAAAAATAAAGTAAATAATATCACTCAAATTTTAAATAGAGTTACTGGCTTACTCTTAATGATTATAGGACTTATTCAAAGTACACAGCTTTATTTTCTGTAGTTTTAAATAACAGATATACCCAAAACCAACCCTTCGTTAGCTCGAACATTAAAAACAGTTTCGTCTTCAAAAATTAAATACTGTCCTTTTATCCCAACTAAAGTACCTTCATAAGTATGAGCTTTTTGAATATTTAAACTCTTTGGTTTTTCTGGATATTTATGTACTGGGAATTCTAAATTAGTTTCGCTATTACTTTCTATAAAATAGTCTTTTGCCTCATCTGGAATGTAGGATCTTAAACGCTCTCGCCATTCTACCAGATTTTCATCTTCAATTTCATTTTTTAGCATTTTTCGCCAATTGGTTTTATCGGCCACATAATCTTTTAAAGCTACTTCTGTAATACCAGCCAAGTAACGGTTGGGAACTTCAACAATTTCAATAGCTTCATGTGCACCTTGGTCAATCCATCTGGTTGGTACCTGACTTTTTCGTGTTACTCCAACTTTTACATTGCTAGAATTTGCAAGATATACGATATGCGGTTGCAATTGTGCTTTCTTCTCATAATCCAAATCTCTATCTTCTATACCTAAATGTGCTGTGCTTAATTCTGGACGCATAATCCAATCGCCTGCTCTTGCAGTTTCATAAAAGCACTGTTTATCAAAACCTTGTCGATAAATTGGTTTGTCTAAGCCACAATTCAAACATTGAAACTTTACAAATTCCATTTTTATACGTTTATTGAGCAATTGATTCATGTTAATGAAGTCATTTTCAAACACTAAATAATATTGAATAGGATTTGAAAATTCAGTTTCCATTTTCCTTAAAACACCTTGGTAGGTCATATAAAAAAAAGTATTATTTTTAAAAAAATAAAGATAGCATAAATATGCCAATTCCCTTAGTTAATTCCATTGCATCATGGTTCCTAAAGAAACGCTTTCATCAAATTGAATTGTTTCTAAAATACCCCAATGAAGTACAGAATGAGCTATTATTAAGCTTGATTGATTTTGCTAAAAACACCGAAATTGGCAAGGAATATGATTTTGCTTCTATTACAGATTACAAAACCTTTGCTGAACGTGTTCCTATTAAAAATTATGACGGTTGGCAAGGTGTAATTGAACGTTCTCGAAGAGGTGAAAACAATATTTTTTGGCCAACACCAATTAAATGGTTCGCAAAATCTAGCGGCACTACCAGAGCTAAAAGCAAATTTATTCCTGTTAGTGAAGAGTCTTTAGAAGACTGCCACTATGCAGCCAGTAAGGATTTGTTGTGCATGTATTTAAACAACAATGAAGACTCACAATTATTTACAGGAAAAAGTTTAAGACTTGGAGGAAGTAAAGAATTATACAAAGAAAATGGTACGATATTCGGAGATTTATCTGCAATACTGATTGATAATATGCCGTTTTGGGCAGAATTTAGCAGTACTCCCAGCAATAAAGTTTCACTTATGAGTGATTGGGAACACAAAATGCAGGCTATTGTCGATGAAACCATTAATGAAAATGTAACGAGTCTTGCAGGTGTACCATCTTGGATGCTTGTATTATTAAACAATGTGTTAGAAACTACTGGAAAAGAAAACCTTTTGGAGGTATGGCCTAATTTAGAGGTGTACTTTCATGGAGGTGTTAGTTTTGTGCCTTACAAAGATCAATACAAAAAAATACTTCATAGCAATCAATTTAAATATTACGAAATTTATAATGCATCAGAAGGTTTCTTTGCCATACAGGACCAAAACAATTCTGATGAACTATTGTTAATGTTAGATTACGGCATTTTCTATGAATTTATTCCAATGCATATTTATGCAACTTCAGAAGAAAAAGCAATACCACTCGATGAAGTTGAACTTAATAAGAATTATGCTGTAATCATCACCACAAATGCAGGGTTATGGCGTTATAAGATTGGTGACACTGTGCGCTTTACATCGCTAAATCCGTATCGCATTAAGATTTCAGGTAGAACCAAACATCACATAAATGTATTTGGTGAAGAATTAATTATTGAAAATGCAGAAAGTGCTTTAAAGAATGTGTGCAAACGCACTAAATCTGAAATTGTAGACTTTACTGCTGCCCCCATTTTTATGAAAGGTAAAGAAAAAGGTGCTCATGAATGGCTTATAGAGTTTAAAACACCTCCTAAAGACATTAATTACTTCAATGAATTATTCGATAATGCCCTGAAATCTTTAAATTCTGATTATGAAGCAAAGCGCTATAACAACATCACTTTAAATAAACCCACTATTAATATTGCTAGACCTCAACTATTTCATGATTGGTTAAAATTAAATGATAAATTGGGTGGACAACATAAAGTTCCTAGGCTTTCAAACTCAAGAGATTATATCGACGAATTATTAAAATTAAACTCTTAAATACATTCTTATTGTGAGAATACCCTCTAATACAATAGGTTAACGATTTTTACATACGATTTATCCAAAAAAATTTCTCAGTACTTTTTTTCATAATACATTTACTTTTGTTAATCAACTAATACCCTCAAAATATGAAGACTAATGTACTTGCATTCATTTTGCTATCCTTTAGTTTTGCTTTCAGTCAAGGTCCATCGGAGTTAATTGCGGAAAACGATATAAATAACGATATAACCTCAACATCGTCTGCTGAAATAGATAACAACGGTTTTAATTTTGAAATAATTAACACAGATGTTAATTCGAAATACTCAGAATTTGGCTCTGGTTTTTTCATGGATAAACTCATTATGGTCTCTTCAAAAAAAATTGGTGCACTTGCAAAAATTGACCCAAATACCAATGAAGCTTACAAAGATTTATTCTGTTTAGACATAAAAGAAAATGGAAGTTTAAGTTCGCCTTTACTATTCTCAAGAATATTGAATACTAATAATAGTGAAGATCAATTAACATTTACACCAGACCAGAAAACTGTTTTCTTTACACGAAGCGACAAAGGTAATTCTCTAGAATATAAATTATACAAAGCAGATTTAGAAGAAGATTCTCATGGTAATTGGATCAACCATAAGTTATTATCCGTTAATGAGAATAACGTTTCAATCGAAAACCCATTTGTAGACCCTAAAGGTGAGAAAATCTATTTTTCTGCAAACATGAGTAATTCCTACGGTGGTTACGACATTTATGTTGCTGACATTAAAAGTGATGGCTCACTAGGTCCAGCTACCAACTTAGGCCCTAATGTAAATACGCCTTCGGATGAAAAATACCCGTCTTTATCTTTAGATGGTGTGTATTTGTATTTTTCTTCAAACGGGCATGAAAACATAGGTGGTTATGACATTTTTGTGAGTAGAATACTTGAAAAAGGTGTTAAAGCACCACGAAATATGGGTAATACCATTAATACAGCTCACGATGAAGTAGCCTATTTTTTAGCCTCAAGAAACAAAGGATATTTGTCTTCTAACAGACCAAATGGAAAAGGCAGTTATGATATGTATATCGCCATTAATGATGAAGTAAAACAATCTTTAAACGGATTCGTTGTACATTCTGATAGTCAAATACACTTACCAAATACTGTAGTTGTTTTAAAAGATGAAGATGGTAACGAGGTTGCAAAACAACTTACGGACAACAACGGAGCTTTTAATTTTAATGTTTTACCTTTTGAAGAATACACTATAAGTACAGAAAAAGATGGTTATGTAAATGAAACCTTCAACTTTAGTGCTAGCAAAGGTTTTGAAACCACATATTCTAAAAATTTAGAACTCGAAACTACAGCGCCTAAAATTGAGAAAGTAAATGAAAAATTAGCCATAGTAATAGAGAATATTTATTTTGACTCTGCTAAATGGAGTCTTAAAGAGGAATCTCATATCTCATTAAACAAAATTGTTTCTGTGCTAACTGAAAACCCTGAAATGAAACTATCTATCAATGCACATACAGACAATAAAGGTAGAGCAGCTTACAATTTAAATTTATCTGATAAACGTGCTGCTTCTGCAGTTAAGTTTTTGATACAAAATGGTATCGAGAAAGAAAGACTAGAATTTAGGGGTTTTGGTGAATCGCAACCAAAAATAGATTGTAAAACTAATTGCACAGACAAAGAGCTACAAGAAAACAGACGTGTAGAGTTCATTATTTTAGATTAATTATAATTTACAAAAACACCGATGAATAGATAAACAGCAAAAGCTTTTGTGGTTTTGTCGAGTAATTTGTCTGATGGTCTAAAACACCTAATAATCATTTGTAGGTAACTTAGAGTAAACATATTTTTGAACTGCAATCAACAAAACGATTATAAAGAATTACATATTAATTAACATCCATTAGAAAATATACCACGCTAATCAGCGTGGTTTTTTTATGCTCAAAATCTACTATCTTTATTAAAAATTGAATATTATGAAATCTAAAATTATTGGAAGCTTACTTTTAGCTTTTCTAGGCATTAGTCTTATCAGTAATGCGCAAGGCAATCAGAATGATTTTTGGAAAAATGTAAGATACGGTGGCGGCTTAGGGCTAAATTTTGGCAACGGGTTTTTTGGAGCCACTATAGCACCTAGTGCTATTTACGAATTTAACAATCAAGTAGCTTTGGGTGTTGGGCTCAATGCCACATTTAATAATCAAAAAGATTTATATAAAACTACTGTTTTAGGTGGTAGTATTATAGGTTTGTATAACGTAATTCAAGAAATTCAACTCTCAGGAGAATTAGAACAGCTTAATGTAAGTCGTAGGTACGACATTAAAGTCAATACACCAGACGACAATTATTGGTCTCCGGCTCTATTCCTTGGTGCAGGCTATAGAAGTGGCAATGTAATTTTCGGGGTACGATATAACGTATTACATGATAGCGAGAAAAGCATATATATAGACCCTTGGGTACCTTTTGTTCGGTTCTTCTTTTAATTTTTTATGGCAAATGGCAAGCCACCGCGCTATCCACTCATAGTTTTGGTTCGATGCGCACCTCACCAAAAGCTAACCGTTACTATCGCTTTTGCACCTACCAACTTAAATTTAGGTTAGATCACTAAGCCTACCATTTTTACAACAATAGTTCCTTAACAGATTAAGAATACGTATGCCTAAACCACACTTTTTGCCATTCACGTTTCAAAATTAAAAAAGTAACTTCTTCCGAAAGTTTTAAAGTATCCTCACCATCCAAGGCCTTTACTTGTTTTTCAGAAACATCAATAATATAGAGTAAGTTTAGGTACTCCATAAATTTCTCTTGGATAAGTTTATAAATGGTCTCGTGTAGTATCAGTTTTAAACTAGAAGGCAAAACAGCTTCATGAAAATCTAAATCGATATTGGCCAACAGAAAATCTTTATTAAGCTGAAAAACCAATTTTTTGTATAAATCTAATTGAATAGCTTCTTCAATTAAACCCTCAAATGTTTTTGGCAATTGCATTACACGGTTCTGTTCATTAAGTTGATGCCAAACGCTTTCAACAATGCCTTCTTTTCTTTTGAAATGTTTAGGTGTTCTAAACCAGAAAAAGCGTTGTTAGTGTAATCTCGTATAGCCTGTTTAGTAGCTTCAGCGGAGCCCGAAGACACAAAATACGCTTTTGCAGCTTCTATTTTAGTATTTATATCTTCTGGACTTGAAGAAAATAATTCGGTTAGTTTATTTGTATCTGCATCATTAGAAAATTCTAAAGCTTTAAGATACAAATAGGTTTTTTTGTTTTCAATAATATCACCACCTACTTGCTTTCCAAAAGTTTCTGGATCACCAAATGCATCTAAATAATCATCTTGTAACTGAAATGCAATACCTAAATTTCTACCAAACTCATAAATATTTTGTTGGTCTTCAGCAGAAGCACCCGCCACAATTGCTCCCATTTTCATAGCAGCACCAACTAATACAGCGGTTTTATATTCTATCATTTTTAAATACTCAGGAATAGTAACGTCATTTCTTGTTTCAAAATCAACATCATATTGTTGCCCCTCACAAACTTCAATAGCTGTTTTACTAAACAGTTTTGCTAAATCCTGGAATTTTTCTGCACTATAATTCTCAAAAAGTTGATACGCCATAATCAACATTGCGTCTCCTGAAAGAATACCTGTATTAGTATCCCATTTCTCATGTACGGTTTTCTTTCCGCGTCTTAAGGGCGCATCATCCATAATATCATCATGAACTAGTGAGAAATTATGAAATACTTCAATGCTTAAAGCAGCATTTAAAGCGTCTTTGTAATTACCGTCGAAGATATCTGTTGACATCAAAGTTAGCACAGGCCTTAAGCGTTTTCCTCCTAAACCTAAAATATAATCAATAGGTTCGTATAGATTCTTTGGTTCTTTAAGAGTGTTATACTCTTCTAAATAAATAATAAACTCTTCTTGGTATTTTTCTATGGAAAGCATCGCACAAAAATAATGTAATTCGGGGTATTTCTGAAACCAATTTAGAAAAGTTAATATGCTTTGATAAAAAAATTCAAAGGATGTCCTCTATATGTCTTTCTAAAACGTCTAAAAGTAAAACCTATGTTAAAAAAACATTAAAACTTTGGAAACTTTTATTGTTTCTAAAGTTTCCTGTAGTATATTTGCACTCGATTATGAGAGATAAAATTTTATTAGGAGCAACAGATTTATTTTTAAGCTACGGGTTTAAAAGTGTTACAATGGACGACATAGCCAATAAATTAGGTATGTCTAAAAAAACCATTTACCAACATTTTGATAATAAGACCAAATTAGTTGAAGCATCTACAATGCATCTCTTTCAATTTATTTCAGAAGGCATAAATAATATATGTGCATTAGACAAAAACCCTATTGAAGAAATTTACAGTATCAAACATTTTGTAATGCAACATCTAAAAGATGAAAAATCTTCTCCTCAATACCAACTGCAAAAATACTATCCTGGAATTTTTAAAAATTTAAAGGATAAACAATTTTGTGTTATGCAAGATTGTGTTACAGACAATTTAAATAAAGGCGTTGCTAAAGGATTATATAGAAAAGATATCCACGTAGACTTCATTTCTAGAATCTATTTTAATGCAATGATGGTTATTAAAGATGATGATTTATTTCCAAGAAATAAATTCTCCATGCCTATGCTTATGACTAACTATATAGAATACCATTTGCGAGGCATATGTACACCAAAAGGATTAGAAATATTAAATAATTACATCAATATCAATCAATAACAAACATGAAACAACTATTAATTTTATTGTTTAACCTCTTTATAATTTCTGGCATTTTCGCACAAGAGCTTCCTCAAAAATTCTCGCTGCAAGAAGCAATTAATTATGCCTTAGAGAACAACAGAAACATCAAGAATGCAGACTTAAGTATTCTTGCAGCAGAACGACAAGTTTGGGAAACAACAGCGAGAGGCTTACCTCAAATTACTGGTAAGGTTGATTATAATTTCAATGTCATAAGAGCTTTCGACCCTGAACCAGGCGATGTATTCGGATTTATTTTTCCTAAGCATCAATTAACTCCTAGTGTAACGCTAAATCAGTTAATTTTTGATGGTGGCTATATTGTCGGTCTACAGTCTAACAAAGTGTTCTTGGACATTTCTAAAAATGCTAAAGACAAAACGGTTAACACTATTGAAACCAATGTTATAAGCGCATACAATAATGCTTTATTGACTAAGGAGAGTATTGAAATCACTAAAAACAACATCAAAGTTTTATCTGATAATTTAGATGAAACTAGAAAGATATTTGAAAATGGCCTGACAGAAGAAGAAGACGTTGAACAATTACAATTAACACTTTCTAATCTCGAAAACAACCTAAGAAGCCTAGAGACACTTTCTGAAATTTCTAAGGGGTATTTAAAAATTTTGATGGGCTTGGAGCAAAATGAAACTATTGAATTAGCTGATACTTTGGAATCGCTTGTAGTTGAGAATATTTCCTTGAACTTGATAAGCGACACACATTCTGTAAGTAATAACATTGATTACAAAATAGCTGCGAATGACACAGAGAGTAAGCGATTAGAATATAAGCTAGAAAAGTCTGAACAACTACCAAAAGTAAATGCTTTTCTTAACTCTAACTACTTAGGTATTTCGGAGTCATTTGGTAATTATTTTAAAGCTGAACAAGAATGGTTTTTCACCACCACTACTGGTGTTAGTATAACTTTCCCAATTTTCACCTCTTTTGGTAGAAAAGCAAAGAGACAACGTGCAAAAATTGAATGGGACAAAGCTAAAAATAGCCTTATTGATACTGAAAATCAACTAGCAATTGAATTCAGAAATGCAAAAAATGAGTATCAGTTAGCCATAGACACTTATGCTAATAAACAAAAGAATTTAGCTCTTGCTGAAAAAATTGAAAAGAAAAATACCATTAAATTCAAAGAAGGTATAGCAAGTAGCTTTGACTTAAGGCAAGCCCAAACGCAATTGTATAGCAGTCAACAAGAATATTTACAATCTATTATAGACGTCATCAACAAAAAAGCAAATCTTAAAAATCTATTAAATCTAAATTAACAACCATCATGAGATATATAATTGTAACCCTAATTAGCGCCATTGTATTAACATCTTGTGGCGGAGATAAAAACAAATCAGTTGAAGATATCATAGCTTCAAAAGATTTAAGTTCAATGAGACAGAAAAAAGCGGAGTTAGATGCTTCAGCTCAAGAAATTTCTGCCCAATTAAAGCAACTAGAACAACAGATTAAAACACTAGATCCTCAGGAGAAAATTCCTTTAATCACAACATTTACAGCAAAAGAAACTCAATTTAATCATTTTGTAGAATTACAAGGAAATGTAAGTACAAAACAAAACGTGGTAATAACTGCAGAATACGGAGGAGTACTCACTAAGGTTTATGTCAAGGAAGGCCAAAAAGTAAGAAAAGGACAAGCACTTGCAAAAATTGATGATGGTGGATTAAGCCAACAATTAGCACAAGTAAAAATTCAAACTGATTTAGCTAAAACTACATTTGAACGTCAAAAACGTTTATGGGATCAAAAAATAGGTAGTGAAATTCAATACCTACAAGCTAAATCTACTTATGAAGCACAGGAACAAATGGTAAGTCAACTACAACAACAAGTAGGAAAAACAATAGTTCGTGCGCCGTTTTCTGGAACTATTGACGATGTCATCACAGAACAGGGCACCGTAGTTGCGCCAGGGCAATCTCAATTATTTAGAATTGTAAATCTAAATGATATGTATATTGAAACAGATGTTCCTGAGCGTTATGTTGCTGATATTACACCAGGGAAAGAAGTAAAAGTTAACTTCCCTGTACTTGGTAAAGATGTAGATGCTAAAGTACGTCAAGCAGGAAACTTTATAAACCCTGCGAATAGAACTTTTAAAGTTGAAGTAGCTTTTCCTAATAAAGATGCTACAATAAAACCTAACCTTACTGCCAAATTAAGGATTAACGATTACACGAATAATAAGGCAATTTTAATTCCTCAAAGTATTATTTCTGAAAATGCTGAAGGGCAACAATACGTATACACTGTAGCCGATAAAAATGGAGAAAAAGCTAAAGCTAAACGTACCATTATAGAAACGGGTAAAACTCAAGGTGATGATATAGAAGTCCTCTCAGGAATTGCTGATGGCGAAGAGATTATTGAAGAAGGGGCTCGTAGTGTAAAAGATGGTCAGGATGTGAAGATATTAGAGCTAGAGATCACTAACTAATCTAAAAAGACTAAGACGTAATGACTAAGAATAACAAAAATAAAAAAGTAGACAAAGAGTTTCCTTTATCGTCATGGGCTATTAATAATAAAACTACCATGTATGTTTTAATAGCGCTTATTCTAATTTTAGGAGCTGGCGCATATTTTAGTATGCCTCGAGAAAACTTTCCTGAAATTAAGGAAACTAAAATCTATATAAGTTCAGTATATCCTGGTAATACAGCTGAGGATATAGAAAAGCTAATCACTGACCCTATCGAAGATAAGCTTAAGACGGTAAGTAATGTTGTAGAAATCACCTCAACGTCTCAAGAAGATTATTCTATTGTAATTGTAGAGTTTGATGAGGGTATTACTGTTGAAGCTGCCAAACAAAAGGTAAAAGATGAAGTAGACTCAGAAACTTCAGGTGAAGATTGGCCTACCTTCAATGGTGCAAAAGTTGAGCCTAATGTATTCGATTTAAGTATGTCTGAGGAAATTCCGATCTTAAATATTAATATTTCGGGTGATTATCCAGTTGATAAACTAAAGGAGTTTGGTGAATATCTAGAAGATGAAATTGAAAGTCTTCAAGAAATAAAACAAGTTGATATTCGTGGTGCTCAGGAAAAGGAAGTGGAGGTTGCTGTAGACATTTATAAAATGATGGCTGCGCAGGTGAGTTTTGATGATATTATCAATACGATAAGCAGAGAGAACATGACCATGTCTGCAGGAAACTTAATCACAAGCGGACAGAGACGTACCATCAGAATTATAGGTGAAATTGAAAACCCCAGCGAACTTGAAAACTTCGTTGTAAAATCAGAGAAAGGTAATCCTATCTATCTCAGGGATGTTGCACAAGTAAGTTTTAAAGATGAAGATAAAACTACCTATGCCAGAGAGTTTGGACATCCTGTAGTAATGCTTGATGTTAAAAAACGTGCTGGTAAAAACATGGTAGCTGCTGCAGAACAAATTCAAGTGATAGTAGATGACGCCATAGAGAATGTGTTTCCGCCAGATTTAACCATTACCATTGCCAACGATCAATCCTCAAAAACTATCGGTCAGGTGGA
The DNA here is from genome assembly GCA_947502975.1 of uncultured Flavobacteriaceae bacterium. Taxonomy (GTDB): domain Bacteria; phylum Bacteroidota; class Bacteroidia; order Flavobacteriales; family Flavobacteriaceae; genus Jejuia. Next base: position 706,790 of record CANNBV010000001.1, on the reverse strand, counting down.
TGACTTGGTAAATAATATCATTTTTGGAATCATATTAGTGGTTACTGTTTTAATGTTCTTTTTAGGATTTAAAAATGCCTTATTTGTTGGATTCGCTATTCCTATGTCCATGTTTATGTCATTAATGATATTGAATTTAATGGGATACACAATGAATACCATGATTCTTTTCGGATTAATTATGGGGCTTGGTATGTTAGTAGATAATGGCATTGTAGTGGTTGAAAATGTGTATCGTTTGATGTCTGAAGGTATGCCGAGAATTGAAGCTGCAAAAAAAGGGATTGGCGAAATTGCATTTCCTATTATTATTTCAACATTAACAACAGTGGCTGCATTTGTACCTTTAGGGCTTTGGCCAGGAGTAATGGGGCAATTCATGAAGTATTTTCCAATTACACTATCAGTCGTTTTAGGATCTTCTTTATTTGTGGCCATATTTTTCAACTCTGTCTTAGTATCCCAATACATGACTACAGAAGACAAAGAAATGCCTCTTCAAAATATCATTAAAATATCAGCAATTGTTGGTGGTATTGGTCTTTTAATTGCTCTTTTTGGTGGAAGCTATAGAGGTCTTGGAACGCTAATGGTTGTGGTAGTTGGCCTATTATGGATGTATCGCTTGTTCTTACGTGCTTGGGCAAATGGATTTCAAAATAAAATTTTACCAAAATGGGAGCGTTTCTATGAAAAAACTTTAAGAGCTGCATTGCGAGGAAGGAAGCCTGGATTCATAGCCATTGGAACTTTTGTGTTATTAATTATTGCTTTTATGGGCTTTGGTGCTTCAGTTGGAAGCCAACGTACCAAAGTAGAATTCTTCCCAGACAATACACCAAATCAAATTATTGTCTATATCGAATATCCTGAAGGCACAGACATTAAAAAAACCAATGCCATTACAAATGATATTGAGCAACGCGTTTATAAAATCATAAACGAAGAAGCCTATATGAAAGGGGACTTTAATTTCTTGACAGAAAGTGCGGTATCTCAAGTTGGTGAAGGTGCCGGAAATCCACAGACTGATGGTGGTTCTGCTGCAGAAATGCCACATCGCGGCAAAATAACAGCTACTATGCGGGAGTATAAGTTTAGAGATGGCGCTGATAGTAATATCCTTTTGAAAAAAGTACAGGAAGCTCTTCAAGGAATTTATCCGGGTGTTGCTATTTCGGTTGAAAAAGATGCTGTTGGTCCACCAGCTGGATACCCAATAAACTTAGAATTAGAAGGTGACAATTATGCTGAATTAATTGCTACAGCAGAAAAAATGCGTGATTTTATCAATACTAAAAATATCCAAGGGATTGACGAATTAAAAATAGATGTTAATAAATCAAAACCTTCAATGCAAGTTCTAGTGGATAGAAAAAAAGCTGGAGAGTTAGGAGTGACAGCTGGACAGGTTGGTCAGCAGCTACGTAATTCTATTTTCGGAGCAAAAGCTGGTATCTATAAAAAAGACGGAGAAGATTATGATATCTATGTGCGCTTTAATGAAGAGAATCGCTATAACACAAGTGCTATTTTTAATCAGAAAATTACCTTTAGAGATATGGCTTCTGGACAGATTAAGGAAATTCCCGTATCTACAGTTGCTAAACAAAGTAATAATTCAGGTTTTAGCGCAATAAAACATCGTGATGTAAGACGTGTGGTTACATTATATTCTGCATTAGCTCCAGGTTTTACAGATGCAGGCGCTATAGTTTCTCAAATTCAAAGTGAAATGAAAAGCTTCACCGAAAAACCAAATAGTGTTAAAGTAGATTATACAGGCCAAATAGAAGAGCAAAACAAACAAATGGCATTTTTAATGAGTGCATTTTTTGCAGGCTTAGGTTTAATTTTCTTTATTTTAATATTCCAATTTAATTCGGTTTCAAAACCAGCCATTATCATGCTAGCTATATTCTTAAGCTTGATAGGTGTATTTGGAGGAATTGTAATTACTGGTAGTGCTTTCGTAATTATGATGACTATGATGGGTATTATTTCACTCGCAGGAATTGTAGTAAATAACGGTGTGGTATTACTTGATTACACACAATTATTAATTGATCGAAAAAAGGTATTGCTGGACTTAGATGATGAACAATACTTACAACAAGATGATTTAATAGAAGCTATTGTAAAAGGTGGGAAAGCACGTTTACGTCCAGTATTATTAACAGCCATTACAACCATTTTAGGGTTAATTCCTTTAGCAACAGGTTTCAACATCAACTTCTTTACGCTATTCAGTGAATTTAACCCCAATATTTATATGGGAGGTGATAACGTAATATTCTGGGGACCATTAGCATGGACTGTTATTTACGGTTTATTTATTGCAACATTCTTAACACTAATTGTTGTTCCTATTTTATTCTTCTTATCTACTAAATTTAAAATGTGGTTATACAAAAACAGAAATGCTGAAGTTGGTTTAGTGTCAACGCAACAAGAAGTTTTTAATATGGACCAACGCATAGAAGAAGCTTAAAAACAATTTTAAGACTTTTGATTGTTTGACTAATTCAATTCATAGACAGGAAAGAGCCACTAATCTATTGTGGCTCTTTTCATTTTTTGACTTTGCCATTCTAAACTCTCACCCTAAGCGCAGTCGAAAAGGTTGTTTCATAATCTAATCCACATTAAATTCAGCCAGTAAATACTCATATAATCATCTAACTTATGTAAATTTGCACCTCAATTATTGAAGAGAATGTACAGAAGTCATAATTGCGGCGAACTCAGAGCTGCACATATTAATACAGAAGTTACCCTTGCAGGTTGGGTTCAAAAATCTAGAGACAAAGGGTTTATCGTTTGGGTAGATTTAAGAGACCGTTACGGTATTACACAATTAGTCTTTGATGAAGAGCGTACTTCAAAAGAACTCATAGAGCAAGCACAAAATCTAGGACGCGAATTTGTAATTCAAGCCAAAGGAACTGTTGTAGAACGCGCCTCTAAAAACCCTAATATCCCAACAGGAGATATTGAGATTTTAGTATCAGAATTATCTATTTTGAATGAAGCTATCTTACCGCCTTTCACTATTGAAGATAAGACAGATGGTGGTGAAGATTTAAGAATGAAATATCGTTATTTAGATATTCGTCGTAATCCAGTAAAAAATAGCTTAATTTTTAGACATAAAGTAACACAAGAAGTTAGAAACTATTTATCTAAAGAAGGATTCATCGAAGTTGAAACACCTTATTTAATTAAGTCAACTCCTGAAGGCGCTCGCGATTTTGTGGTACCATCTCGAATGAATGAAGGTCAGTTTTATGCCCTACCACAATCACCTCAAACCTTTAAACAGCTGTTGATGGTTGGCGGTATGGATAAATATTTTCAAATAGTAAAATGTTTTAGAGACGAAGATTTACGTGCAGATAGACAGCCTGAATTCACACAAATAGATTGTGAAATGGCGTTTATTGAACAGGAAGATATCCTGAATGCTTTTGAAGGTTTAACACGTCATCTATTAAAAGAAGTAAATGGTGTTAACATCGAAAAATTCCCGCGACTACTTTATGACGATGCTATGCGTTTGTACGGAAACGACAAACCAGATATTCGTTTTGGGATGGAATTTGGAGAACTTAACGACGTTACACAACATAAAGATTTCAATGTATTTAATACTGCGGAATTAGTGGTTGGAATAGCTGTTCCAGGAGCAAATAGTTATACCAGAAAAGACATTGATAAACTAATAGATTGGGTAAAACGCCCACAAGTTGGTGCTTTAGGCATGGTGTATTGTCGTTGTAATGACGATGGTTCGTTCAAATCTTCAGTAGATAAATTCTATGATCAAGACGATTTAGCAAAATGGGCAGAAGTTACTGGAGCAAAGCCAGGTGATTTAATTTGTGTACTTTCAGGAGATAAAAATAAAGTTAGAGCACAGCTTAGCGCATTACGTATGGAGTTAGCTGAACGCTTAGGCTTACGCAAACCTGACGAGTTTGCACCACTTTGGGTAATGGATTTCCCTTTATTAGAATGGGATGAAGATACTGAACGCTACCATGCGATGCATCATCCATTTACGTCGCCAAAACCAGGACAACTAGAATTATTAAAAACTGATCCAGGAGCAGTAAAAGCAAATGCTTACGATTTAGTACTGAACGGTAATGAAATTGGTGGAGGATCTATAAGGATTCATGATAAAGACACACAATCTTTAATGTTCGATTATTTAGGCTTTACACCCGAGGAAGCCAAAGCACAATTTGGCTTTTTAATGGATGCCTTTCAATATGGCGCACCACCTCATGGAGGTTTAGCCTTTGGCCTGGACAGATTAGTTGCTATTTTGGGTGGACAAGAAACCATTCGCGACTTTATTGCATTTCCTAAAAACAACTCAGGACGCGATGTGATGATAGATGCACCCGCACCAATAGATGATGAACAATTAGAAGAATTAAGTTTAAAACTTAATTTAAAATCATAACCATATAATCCCGCTTTTGCGGGATTTTTTGTTAATTTTAATCATGCAAATAAAACGTTACTTATTCTTTCTTTTTATAGTTTTTTCTATTTCCGGATTCTCTCAAGAACTCACTGGAAAACAACTTTTAGAAAAAGCAATAGCCTATCACGATCCTAACGGGAACTGGCCAAACTTCAAAGGGAATTTAAACATCACCATGGAAATTCCTGAAAAGCCAAATCGAGACAGTAATATCAAAATCGATTTACCAAATGAATTCTTTTCTGTAAAAGCAGCGGTTGATGATAAGGTTTCAGAATACATCATTGATAAGGACAGCACAACTATAATATTTAACGGCTCTAAAAATCCATCAGAAGCTATTCTTAAAGAACAACGTCTTAGTAAAGAACGTGCGAAACTCTATCAAAATTATTACACCTATTTATACGGTTTACCAATGAAACTCAAAGATGGCGGAACTATTATTCACGATAAAGTAGCATCTAAAACATTCAAAGGAAAAGCATATTGGGTTTTAAAGGCAACCTATGAAAAGGCAGTTGGTGAAGATACATGGTATTTCTATTTCAATAAGGATACGTATGCTATGGAAATCTATCAGTTTTTTCATGAGGAATCTAAAAATGATGGTGAATACATTCTACTTTCAGAAGAGGAAACAATTAATGGTATAAAAATGCCGAAAGTGAGAGCTTGGTATATGAATAAAGATGACAAATATTTGGGTACAGATATTTTAAAATCATCAAATTAACAATGAGTCTAAAAAGCATTTTACGTAAATTTTTAATTTGGAAATACAAGCATATTTCTGAAAGGCAATTTATTTATATGCTTAGTATTTTAGTTGGTTTCCTAGCAGGAATGGGTACTGTACTGCTAAAGAACTTAACACATACCATTAGGCATTTATTCAACTCATACATTTTTAAAGATTACCAAAGTTCACTCTATTTTATTCTTCCAATAATTGGCCTTTTATTGGTATACATTATTAAACAAACGTGGTTAAAAAAACATATTGGTCATGGTATTTCTACCACGTTATATGCCATTTCTAAACGTAATGGTATCATTCCGAGATATAACATTTATGCCGCTTTAATTACTGCGCCATTAACTGTTGGTTTTGGTGGTTCTGTTGGACTCCAAGGCCCTGCCGTTAGTGTAGGCTCTGCACTAGGATCAAATGCGGCTCGTTTGTTTCATATGAATACCAAAACACGCTTATTACTTATCGCCTGTGCTGCTGCTGGTGCTATGGCATCGATGTTTAAAGCCCCTATTGCAGCTATAATTTTTGCCATAGAGATTTTTAGTTTAGATATCGCGTTTGCTTCATTAGTACCTTTATTATTGGCATCCGTTTCGGCAGTAGTCACCTCTTATTTTTTCTTGGGAACCGATGTATTGTTACGCTTCGAACTTACTGATAAGTTTCAAATTAACGATATTGGTTTTTATGCCATTTTAGGTGTCGTTACTGGATTGATGTCTGTATACTATTCAAAAGTATTTTTTGGTATTAATAGCTTCTTTAAACAGTTTAAAAGTCGCGCGAAACGCTTACTTATTGGCGGACTAGCTATTGGCACTATGCTGTACATTATTCCACCGCTTTACGGTGAAGGCTATGGTGTTATGAACAACCTCCTTAAAGGAGACCATATTGCTGCTATTGGTAACACACCTTTTAATATAGATTTAGAAAATGTCTGGGTCGTCATCGCGTTACTTTTAGGTATTGCTATTTTTAAAGCGATAGCCATGACTACAACATTAGGCGCTGGTGGTGTTGGCGGTGTATTCGTTCCAACATTAGTTATGGGCAGTGCTTTAGGTAACGCCTTTGCCAAAATTATTAATAACCTTGGATTAGATTTTAACGTTTCAGAATCTAACTTCACCTTAATTGGGATGACTGGCTTAATGGCAGGTGTATTACACGCACCGTTAACCGCTATTTTCTTAATTGCAGAAATCACCGGAGGCTACGAGCTTTTCGTGCCATTAATGTTGGTAGCTGCCATTTCCTTCTCTATTACCAAATATTACATTTCACATTCAATTTACACCTTGAAATTAGCACAACGTGGTGAATTAATTACACACGATAAAGACAAAAACGTGCTAATGATGCTTGAAATAGACAAGGTAATTGAAACCAACTTTATTATTCTAAAACCCGAAATGAAACTACGTGACGTATTAAAAAACGCAGTAGCTAAATCATCCAGAAATCACTTTCCTGTGGTTAATGAACAACACGAGTTTTTAGGCGTCATTCGTTTAGATGACATTAGGCATATGATGTTCGACTCAGAGCTTTACGACAAAGTAGACGTACAAAGTTTAATGCACGCCGATGCTGGTATTATTAGTTATGAAAAAGATACCATGAACAACATTATGGAGAAATTTAAAACCAGTGGCGCATGGAATTTACCAGTAATTAAACAAGGCAAATATTACGGCTATATTTCCAAATCAAAACTCTTAACTGCCTACCGTCGTCAATTAATTAATGTAACACATTAACGTCATGAAATACCTCATCATAGTTCTCGCATTGCTATCAGCTGGTCTTATCATTACTGGATTTTCCATAGATTCACAAAATTCTCAAAAATATATCGGTTCAGGTGTTGCAGTTCTTTTTCTGTTAGTTTTCCCGCTATTCTCTTACTACAGATGGAAAGACAAAGACCTCAAAGAATATATGATTACCAAAGAAAATCTAGACAAAATGCGCGAAAGTCAAAAAGAGAAAAAGTTTTAAATATTTGGGCGTTCCCCTCCTAAGGTCGGGTCGGGCTTTCACTAGTCGCTCTTCCTTCGTCAGGAGCTCCACATGCCGTTCAATCCCTAACGCACTTATCTGCCATCTAAGTTTCAAAACCTCAACTTTTAGATAACCAAACTATCTCAGTTCGAGTGATTTCGAAGTATGAGAAATCGTATCGAGAACAATTTCTATCATTAAAAGTCTTCAATTCCTGTCTGTTCAAGTCGACAAGGTCAATTCAAATTACGTTTCATAATAAAAAAGCGTTTTAATAAAGCACTAGCCTCATCTGCTAAAACACCACCTTCAATCTTAGTTTTGGGGTGCAGTTTCGTTTTCAAATTAATACAACCGCGTTCCACATCTCTAGCACCATACACTATTCTAGAAACCTGACTCCAATACAAAGCTCCAGCACACATTTGACAAGGTTCTAAAGTCACATACAACGTACAACCTTTTAAATATTTACCACCTAAAAAATTTGCTGCAGCAGTTATCGCTTGCATTTCGGCATGAGCAGTAACATCAGTTAATTGCTCGGTTAAGTTATGCCCACGTGCAATAATCTTATTATCAATAACAATAACTGCACCCACAGGAATTTCACCCTTTTCAAAAGCCATTTCAGCTTCATTGAGGGCTTTCTTCATAAAATATGAGTCATCAAAAGGTTCTATCATAAAAACAAAAATACAATTTCAATTTACTTCGGCAAGAAGTTTGATGCTCTTACAGAAAGCTATTAACTCATGAAAACATACTATTCTATTGCTATACCTGAGCCTTGTCACGAAGATTGGAATCAAATGTCTCCAAGAGAAAAAGGAAAGTTTTGCAGTTCCTGCTCAAAAACAGTGATTGATTTCACTAAAATGAATACGGTTGAAATTCAAGATTTTATACATCAAAATAAACAAAAAAACATTTGTGGACATTTCAAACAAATACAATTAGATAGTATCAATTTGCACGTTCCTTCAAAAGTATTAGAGCAAAACCTTAATTTTCATAAGCTATTTTTACTAGCCTTATTAATTACTATGGGTACTACACTTTTTAATTGTACCAACAAGAATGGTAATTCACAAAAAATTGATAGTATCGAAGTTATAGATACTTTAAATAATAATAAAGTAGTAAATGTATTAGAAGGTATACCTGTTATTGAAAAAATGGATTCTATTCTAAAGCCTGTTTGTACATCATCAAAAAACGAACCTTCAGATAATATCGTTGAAGAAATAACACTTGACGGTTTTATCATAAAAACTGTTGGAGATATAGATACTAATGCTAATAAAGATGAGTCTTTTACAAAACATCCCGATTCTATACCAGTTATTGAACCACCAATCGTAGACATTGAGGGAGAAATTGCAACAGTTGGAATAGTCATACCTGAAATCAATCCTAATGAGCCAATTCCTATACAAATTGTGAAAAACCCACCAGAATTCAAAAACACGCCAAGAAATTTATCTATAACAAAAAAACGTGATTATCTTTCAAAAGGTATTTCAAAAATTGTAAGGGATAATTTTAACACATCCGTTTGTCAAGATTTAACAGGAAAGCAAAAAGTTTTTGTACAATTCCAAATAGACACTTTAGGAAATCTACAAAATGTAAAAGCACGGGCTCCTCATCCAACATTAGAAAAAGAAGCTATACGAACCGTTGAATTATTGCCAAATTTTATTCCAGCTACACAAAACGGAAAACCTGTTGTAGTAGTTTATACGTTACCTATAGTTTTTAATATTGAATAATATCCAATTAATTCTTAATCAATTTCCTTGTCATAGTAACAGTATTGCTCTCAATCTGCATAACATAAATTCCAGATTGTAATGCACTAATATCTATAGTTGTACGTCTTGGTGTATTTGAAGTTTGTGAAAGCACCTGCCTACCATTAATATCAAATAAGTTAAACCTAACGTTATCAAGATTTCCTTGTGTAGTAACGGTGACTGTATTTCTAGCAGGATTCGGAAATATCTTAAATATATTTTCTTCAATGTCTTCTGTACTTAATGTAGAGCAGTTAGCTAAACTAGCATCAGAAGGATCTGGAGTATTAAAATCCTCAACCTGATCATTAAAAACATCTAGTTCTCCTCTTGAAGCCGCAACCCCCAAACCTCTTTTTGCAAATACCTCCCAGATTAAGCATTGGTTTTCTCCACCTGTCAAAGCGGTATCCGCAGCCAATAAACCATCTCTACCATCAATAAAATCTGGATTACATCCTTGCAGTTTTAAACCTTCTATAACTAATTCTAACACTCTATTGTTACCTCCGGTACCATTGTAAAAATCAGGATCAAAACCAAATTTATCAATATATGCCCACGTTAAATCCCATAACATGGTAGCCCAAATAGTGCCATTGTAATGTACTATTTCATTTAATCTTATATCATCTCCTGTATCAGGATCTGTTCCAACCACCCTATCATCATTGGTAGCTTCAAATGTATATTCGTTTATAGAAAAATCTGTACTGTATTGCCTTGTGCGTATACCTAGACCATTAGTGGCTTCTCCACTAGCAAATGTACCTATACCTCTACCGTCTGTTCCAATATCTGTCGCCTTCATAGTAAACATAAGGGCAAACCAATCAGACCATCCTTCTCCCATTTGAAAGTTATTTTGTAGACATCCAGAATTTGACACTCCTCCTGTCAATCGTGTAGAAATACCATGTGCATACTCATGAATTATAATACCATTATCAAAACTAGAATCTATAAGAAATGGTCCATTATCTACAATAGTAGCAGTTAATGACTCTCCGTTTTCTATAGCATTTATGATAGTTTCTCCATCTTCATAATTAATGAATATTGAAGGAATTGTAAATGCAGGATCAGTTACACCATACATATTCACATACGGCACATAGTTAGGATCGTTAGTTGGATTATTATGATTTGCTATAATAACTCCGATAGCTCCCGCATCTTGAGCATTTTGAATTTTTTGTGTGAATGCGCAAGTACCTCTTCTAATTATCGCAATCTTACCTGCAATATCTGCCGAATTTATTAAAGCACTACAGCCTTCTTCTGGTATAACACCTCCATCATTCACAACTGCTAAAGTTCCAACAACGGGTGTTGTAGAAGGCCCTGTTATATTACCTATGCCATCTGCCCCGTTTCCTGTGGAAGGTTTTACAGACCCGTAGTTTCCTGCTACAGTTCCTCCAGAAACAGATAAATTATCTGGTGCAATATTACCGTTATTGTTGTTTGGTGTCCACAAAAACATCTGCATTCTTGGAGATCTACCATCTGGTGGTGTTGCAAAGTTTGCATTATTTACTCCAGATCCATCTTGCGATTGAGCAATTACATTATCTCCTTCTCGTCCTCCGTTTCCGTAATTATTAAATTGAAAATTCCCGTTAGATTCATCGAACCCATGTCGATACAATATATCGTGCGCCACATTATTATGGTAAAATAAATTGACTGTTGCTACATCTAAATAATTTTGCGCTGGTTGATTTAAAGTGTTAAGAGGCAAATTAAAATTCAAATTTAAATTTCCATCTGGTGCACTTCCATCTGTTGTATTATTACCATCTATATCATCCTGAGCCCACACATTATTTCCTCTGGTGATCGTATGTTCAGCTCCAACAACACCATTTGTATCATGCCACCCAAAAGGAGATGCTAATACATCAGCTGGCTCACTTACTATTTGAAAGTTACCATGGTTGGGGCTCTCAATCGGTAATGGCAATACGTTGTATTGCGAATTATCAGCTGCTAGAAAGTTAGGCTTGAATAAGTCAATAGAAGCATTTTCTTTTAGTTTATGAATATGGGAATGATTATGGTTTATTGTATGATCGAAACTACACTGTATCACCCAATCGTGCACCTCTAAAATTTTTCCGTCAAGTGCATCGACACGTACACTATACCAATGAGATCCATCTAACGTATAAATATCCAAATCCCAAGACAGTTTTAATGTTCCGTTTTCAACCTTACAGTACACTAATTCTACAACAATGTCTTCTTGAGATAAACTTCCTTTAGAATATATATTTTTATGATGTATTGATGATAATAAATCTAAAGATCCTTTTAGTTCTAATTCAAAATGATTTGCTACATTTTTAATAGCTTGTAAAGCACTTATTGAAGGTGTAATAGCATTAATGCGTTGTTGTATGTTAGCCTCAAAATTATCTTTAAAAAAAAGTACTTTATCATCTTTAATAGCTGCATTAGATATGGCATTAAATATCTTTATACCTTTATAAGATTGATGTAAATAACTATGTGTAACACCAGTTTTCTTTGAATATGATTCATTATCTAAATAAATATCAGCCATATCTGTTTTAGATAAATGCTGCATGTTTTTATTTGTATTTAAATAATCGTAAAGCCTCGATCCGTATTTAGAAGCAGGTAATTTTTGTTGTGCCTCTGCCCATATCACAGACAATATGGCAATAATAGGTAGCACGTATTTCATACTTATCCGTTTCATTTTTCTTTTTCTTTTTTGAAGACACAAGTAGTTTTGTAAATACTTGCAGCAATTTAAGGGTAGTTAGGATCAGATTTTGAATATAAGATTATAAAATCTTGTACTTTTGTTTTGTGAAAAAAAAGTTGTTAGATCATATTGACTATCCTAGTAAACTTCGTCTCTTAAAACAAGAAGACCTTACTCAATTGGCTCAAGAATTACGCGAATTTATCATCAACATAGTCGCCACAAAAGAAGGTCATTTGGGTGCTAGCTTAGGTGTTATAGAACTTACCATAGCGCTGCATTATGTATTTAACACGCCTGATGACCTATTATTGTGGGATGTTGGACATCAAGCGTATGGGCATAAAATTTTAACGGGACGTAAAGATATTTTTCACACTAACAGGCAGCTAAAAGGTATTAGTGGATTCCCAAAACGTAGCGAAAGTGAATTTGATGCTTTTGGTGTTGGACACTCCTCTACTTCTATTTCTGCAGCTTTGGGTATGGCTATTGCTTCTAAATTAAAAGGAGAAAACAAACACCATGTAGCAGTTATTGGAGATGCATCCATAGCTAGCGGGATGGCATTTGAAGGTTTAAACCATGCAGGAGTAACCGATGCAAACTTGTTAGTGATTTTAAATGATAATGCCATTGGTATAGATCCAAGTGTTGGTGCTTTAAAGCAATATTTAACCAACGTCAAAAAAGGTACTCAAAAGCGTAACAACATTATTGAGGCGTTGAATTTTGATTATTCGGGACCTATTGATGGTCATGACTTGGATAAAATTATTTCAGAACTAGAACGCCTGAAAACTGTTGGGGGACCAAAATTATTACATATTATTACCACCAAAGGTAAAGGTTTAAAACAAGCAGAAGCCGACCAAGTAAAATACCATGCCCCTGGAAAATTTGATGCCAAAACTGGAGATTTAGCTGCAAAGTCTGCCGAGGTATTGCCGCCAAAATATCAAGATGTTTTTGGACATACCATAGTTGAACTCGCAAAACAAAACGAAAAGATTGTAGGTATTACTCCTGCAATGCCAACAGGAAGTTCCTTAAAATATATGATGGACGAGATTCCAGACCGGGCTTTTGATGTGGGGATTGCCGAACAGCACGCTGTTACACTAGCTGCAGGTATGGCAACCCAAGGATTAATTCCGTTTTGTAATATTTACTCCACGTTTTTACAAAGAGCTTATGATCAGATAATTCATGATGTAGCGTTACAAAATTTGCCTGTTATATTTTGCTTAGATCGTGCTGGATTGGTTGGTGAAGATGGTGCCACACACCATGGCGTTTTTGACATGTCATATTTACGATGTATCCCAAACCTTATTATTTTTGCGCCACGAAATGAAGTGGAATTGCGTAACATCATGTACACTTCACAATTAGGATTAGAACAACCTATTGCTATTCGTTATCCTCGTGGACGTGGTATAACTTTGGATTGGAAACAACCGTTTTCAAAACTAGAAATCGGTAAAGGCAAACCACTAAAACAAGGTCAGCAATTGGCAATTTTAAGTATTGGCGCTATTGCTAAAAACGTAACCAAGGCCATTATTAATTTAGAGGTATCGCATTATGATATGCGCTTTATAAAACCTTTAGACGAAGAATTACTTCATGATATTTTTAAAACTCATGACATAATTGTTACAGTTGAAGACAATACTGTAAAGGGTGGTTTTGGATCTGCTATTTTAGAATTTGCTGCAAGATATCACTACAAAAACACTATTAAAACTTTGGGGATTCCTGATAAGTTTGTGGAACATGGCAGTGTGAAGGAGTTACAGGCTTTAGCTGAGTTAGATTCAAAGAGTCTTAGCACTATTTTTCGAAGCCTAATACAATAATACTATTCCATCTATCTGTTCTGATGTCTTGGTCAAGACGCGATATATCGAGAACAAGTAAGCACAGAGAAATTCTTATTCTTGATACAAATTACTTATCTTTAAAAACAATATTTATTAAGCTAAATCTCTCAATCATAATGAAAAGGCATGTATACATAGTTATTCTCATTATAATCGGCTTACCTTTTTTTGCATTCCAAATTTTTAATACTACGGAAGATGTTGGAATTACTAATGTTCTGAGTAATTCAAAATTTGAAACCCTCGTTTGGTCTGATGAATTTGATGGGGATGGTGCTATTGATACTACGAAATGGTTTCATCAAACCAAGTTGCCGCCTCATGGAAGCTGGTATAATAATGAAGTGCAGCATTATACCAATAGAGTAGATAATTCATTTGTAAAAGATGGATTTTTACATATTGTGGCTAAAAAGGAGACCTTTAAAGACCAAGGGCATACAAAAAAATATACCTCTGCTAGATTAAATTCAAAATTTGCGTTTACTTATGGACGTATTGAAGTTAGGGCAAAATTACCTGAAGGTATTGGCACATGGCCTGCCATATGGATGCTGAATAAAACCATCAACGAAAAAGGAGCGTATTGGGAAACACAAGGTTTTGGAAAGTCTAAGTGGCCAAAATGTGGGGAAATTGATATTTTGGAGCATTGGGGTAGTAAACAAAATTTTGTACAAAGTGCACTTCATACAGGCGCTAGTTATGGGGATTATGTTGAAAATTTAGGTGGTAGAACGGTAGAAAATGTATCTACTGAATTTCATACTTATGTTGCGGAATGGACTAAAGATGAAATAACATTTAGTGTAGATGGGATAGAACATTATAAATACCACCCAAAACGAAAAAATAAAAATACATGGCCGTTTACTACCGACCAATATGTACTACTAAATATTGCTATTCAATTCAAAATTGTTCCTTCATTTTCTGAAAGCGCAATGGTGGTGGATTATGTTAGGATTTATCAGTAAATTCACTAATAAATTTGACAACATCAGTTTTATATTTCAATATTGATATTCCAGAACAAAGTCTAATATCCAAACGCCAGCAAACATACACCGCGTTAGGGATTGAACGGCATGTTTGAAATCCCCGACGTAGGAGGGATTGAGTAGTGAAAGCCCGACCCTTTAGGGGAACGCCCAAATAGTTTTAATTTCGCTGTTTTATGTTGGAGATTGTTTCGCTACGTTAGCAATGATGTTTTAAAACGTAACGCCTTCTATTTTTTTGAAATTTTGTATGGCTTTGCTATCGCTGAGCAGGGACACATAATGGCAAACGGCCAGTAGACGCTCGTATAAATTGGGAGTGCTAAAATTGATGGTTTCTGGTAGGCGTTTGAGAATAAGTTTATCGTAGTTTGATGCGGTGCCGTTGAAACTGTGGTTTACCGCGGCAGTGTAGACCGTGAGCAACTTGTTGATGATTTGGTAACCAGCGATTTCTTTGTCAACCACTTCTTCGGAATGGTATATGTTTTCGATACTTATTTTAATGATGTCGTTTATTTGAGCTTCGAATTTACTTTTGTCCAGCAGAGCACTATCGAAGGTGCCGTTTAAAATGGCGTCTTCGTTTTTCATAAAAATATCCACAGCATCGTTGATGAGTGCGCCTATGGCCAAAGCTCGCAGATAGCCTATACGGTCTTCTTTGGTGGCTAAGGCGTAATAATTCTCTGGTTTGATATTGTCACGAATAACTTTAGAGAGGTACTCTAGGGCAAATTCTTCTGGAATAAGGCCAAGATTGATACCGTCCTCAAAATCGATAATGGTATAGCAAATATCATCAGCAGCTTCTACTAAATATGCCAGTGGATGGCGTGCGTAACTGAGGTGTTTTTCACTGCGCTTTATAAGTCCAAGTTCGTCTGCTATGTCTTGAAAAGCGTCTTTTTCGGATTGGAAAACCCCATATTTTTTATCCGCTATGTGTTTGGTTGGTTTTTTAGGCAGCGATTCTTTTGGATATTTGGTAAATGCGCCTAGTGTGGCGTAACTTAAACGGAGTCCGCCCTCACGTCCCGCTCTGCTTTGGGTGAGGATTTTAAAACCGTTGGCGTTTCCTTCGAAATCGCAAAGGTCCTGGTATTCTTTATCGGTTAATTGGTCTTTATATGCTTTGCCAACACCCGATTTAAAAAATTCGCCTATAGATTTTTCACCTGAGTGGCCAAAAGGTGGATTCCCTATGTCATGCGCTAAGGCCGCAGTGGCTACTATAGCACCAAAATCATTAGCTTGATACCCATGAACATTTTGCAGGTGTGGATGTTTTTCTAATACTTTCTGCCCAACTATACGTCCCAATGAACGTCCCACAACACTTACTTCTAAACTGTGTGTTAAACGCGTATGTACAAAATCGGTTTGTGAAAGTGGAATGACTTGCGTTTTGTCTTGTAAACTCCTGAATTCTTGTGAAAAGATAATACGATCGTAATCTACTTCAAAACCCAAACGCGTTTCATCTTGTTCTAATCGTAATCGTTTATTGGTGTCGCCAAAGCGTTTTAAAGAGAGCAATTGTTCCCAGTTCATGGTATTTATTTAAAGCACGAGCAAGATACTAAAGAATTTGGTTTAATTTATTTAAAAATAATATTGGTTTTAAACTGAAAATCTGGTTTAAAAAATCTATCAAACAGATAAAATACATTAAAAAACTGCTGAACTACAAAGTTAAATTTTTACATAAAATTTCTTCAAAAATCTCTTAACATTAGGGTAACATTTTAATCATTTAAGATTAATGCTCTGGTAACATCTGGATTACATTAAACCTGTTTATTTGTGCCAAATAAAAGTTATAAAACTTATGAAACATTTTCTATTTACCATGTTCTTACTAGCTACGATGTTTGTATCGGCGCAAAACGGAACTATTAATGGAAAAATTACGGATGCTGAAGAAGGCAATAATCCATTACTTTTTGCGAAAGTAACCATAAAAGAAACTGGCGCTAAAGTAATGACTGATGCGCATGGTGCTTTTGCTTTTGAAAACCTTGAAAATGGCACCTATACTCTAGTTTGCAGTTTCACTGGATATGATTCTAAAGAAATAATTACTGAAGTTTCTTCTAAAACCACAAAAGAAATTAAAGCCTCATTAAATGTTAGTAGTTTATCCATAGATGATCTTGCGATGGCTTTTGCTACTTCTGAGAAAAAAGATAATACTACAAGAAACAACTAGAGTACATTTAGTTAACCATATATTTAAAAGTCCTTTTTGTTAATACAAAAAGGACTTTTTTTATTACAGTTACTATAGTCAAAAGGTATACTATTATACTAAACCCTAATGTCTTCTATTTCTAATGTTAAGTAACCGTAAACAACTGTTTAAAAAAGTGGGTTTTAGATAATGTTAACCTAACACTTTTATTACAGTTCTTTAATCGTCAGGTAACACAATCTTTACAAAACGGTAGTTTCTTTGCGGCAAGAAATTTAAATAAAATAATGAAACATTTTATACTATTATTACTACTCTTTACATCAGTTGCATTTAATGCACAAACTGGTTCTGTTAAAGGAAAATTAACGGACAAAGAATATAATAATGAGCCTTTAGCGTTTGCTAACGTATTAATAAAAGGCACTACAAAAGGTACAACTTCAGATTTTGATGGTCTATATGAATTTTCAGATTTAGACGCTGGAGCATACACTTTAGTTTTTAGTTTTGTGGGTTACGAAACTCAAGAAATTGCAGTTACTATAGTAGACGGAGAAACTATAGAAGTTAATGTAGAAATGAGTGCTAGTGCTGCTTCGCTTGATGAAGTAGTTATTACCACTACAACTAAACGTGAAAGTGAAACAGCCTTATTACTAGAACAAAAGAAAGCTGTTGAAATTAAGCAAAGTATTGGTGCCGAGGAATTATCTAGAAAGGGTGTTAGTGATGCTGCTGGTGCGGTTGCTAAAATTTCGGGTATATCTAAACAAGAAGGCTCTAACAGTGTTTACGTACGTGGTTTAGGAGACCGCTACTTAAACAGTACTATGAACGGTTTGGCATTGCCATCAAACGATGTTAATAAGAAAAATATCGATTTAAATTTATTCTCTTCTGATGTTATAGAAAATATTGGGGTGAGTAAAGCCTATTCTGCGAGATTTTACGGAGATTTCTCTGCAGGTAATATAGATATTACTTCTAAAGAATATACAGGACAGGGATTTTTTGATGCATCAGTGGGAGCTGCTGTAAACTCTAGAGCAGTTGGAAAAACATTTTTAAGAAATGAAGGACCTGGATATTTTGGTGATTATGCAAGATATAATCACAATCCGTTTGCAGTCATCTTATCTCATGGTGTAGATCCAATTGAGGCTGAAACACCTGCTATAAATATGGGAATAAGTCTTTCAGGTGGTAAATCTTTTACTTTTAAAGATGATTCTCGTTTAAGC
The DNA here is from genome assembly GCA_947502975.1 of uncultured Flavobacteriaceae bacterium. GTDB lineage: Bacteria > Bacteroidota > Bacteroidia > Flavobacteriales > Flavobacteriaceae > Jejuia. The sequence continues at coordinate 688,670 of CANNBV010000001.1, read as the reverse complement.
TTATTTGTTACTGCATCTTTTGATAATAGTTTTGAATATAGAGAAGGACTTGTTGCAGATTATACGGCAGGATATAATAAGTTATTTCCTGAGACTGAGCAATACAATTACTCAACTACGGCTACTGCAATGGCAACAGCCTTATACAGAATAAATAGTGATCACAAATTAAAATTATCCTCTTTAGCAATTAATAGCTCATCTGATCAGGTTGGGTTTTATGGTACAGGAGGTAATGGTATCTTATATGATTTCTCGGATGAACCAAGTGGATACTTCCAAACTAATTTACAGTTTAATCAAGATATTGTACTAGTTAATCAATTAATTGGTGAGCACAAATTTGATGACAAGATTGAATTAAATTGGGGTATTGGTCATAACCGTGTATTTGCTCATGAACCTGACAGAAAACGTTTTTCTTTATTAGGTTATGACAATCTATTAGATAATGATCCAAATAGTGTAGCCAGTTTTGACCAAAACAACAACTTCAACAACCAACGTTATTTTCAAAACATTGAAGATGAAGAGTTGAATAGTAGATTATCATTGTCATACAAACCTTCTGAAACTGTAAAATTAATTGTTGGTTATGATGGAAAAACAAGAGAAAGACATTTTGATAACATTCGCTACGGTTATAAAAACATTAATACATCAACATTTGGTATTAATGATATCAGAAATTTAACTAACATTTTCAATCTTCAAAACTTTGTTGATGGTGTGTATCAAACCCACGTATTTAATCCTATTGATCCAGAGAGTGGCATTACACAAACCAATTTCCCAGGGAATTTAGAAAACACATACAAAGGGACTTTAAACATATACGCAGGTTATTTTTCTGCTGAAATTAACTTAAGCGAAAAGTGGTTAGTGATTCCAGGAGTTAGAGTCGAAAACTTTAACCAAAGTATCGAATACAACGCTATTAACTTACGCCCAAACGACCCAGGATTCTCAGAATCTAACGAAAACTTTGTATTACCAAGTTTAAACATAAAGTATGCAATTAATGATGATCAAAATATCCGTTTTGCACTAAGCAAAACAGTATCGGTTCCTGAGTTTAAAGAAATTGCGCCTTTTGTATATGAAGGTATTAGTTACCGAATTGGTGGTAACCAAGATTTATTGGGTACTAGAACAGGTGTGAATTTAACAGATAAATCTTACTCTGATATTTACAATCTCGATTTAAAATACGAATGGTTCATCAGTAAAAGTGAAGTATTCTCTTTAGGTGTTTTTGCAAAACAAATTAACGATCCTATCAACTTAGTACTTGCGGCAGATGCTACTGGAACACAACGTTATTTTAGAACAGGTGAGCAAGCTGAAATTTTAGGAGCTGAAATAGAATTAAGAAAGAATTTAATTTTAAATGAAGATGAAGAGGCTATCCTTTCTTCAGGATTTAACTTCACTTATATGCATACAGAGCAAGATCTTTATAGTTCTATTGAAGGTTCTTACGGAACATCGTTTAACAGAGCAACTGATGAATTAGAAGGAGCTTCGCCAATCATTGTAAATGCCGATTTAAGCTTTAAACCTACGATTAGCGAGAATTTTAAACCTGCTGCAAACTTAGTATTTAACTATTCCTCAGATAGAATCTTCTCTTTAGGCTCTGGTGATGTAGGGAATGTTATTGAAAAAGCAGTACCGACCTTAGATTTCGTCTTAAAAAATAAATTAGGGGAAAACACTGAAATAAACTTTAGTGCGAAAAACTTATTAGATCCAAAAGTAGAAATGATTCGAGAAAACACTGGTGACGGAGATGTTTTACTATCTAGTTTTCAACGAGGTATTACTATTGGACTTCAATTCAAATACAACTTTTAACAATAAACAATCAAAAACGAACACAAAATCTTTAATATCTAAATCAAAATGAAAATGAGAAATAATTTTTTACTAAGCTTAGTGGCATTGACCTTAATCTTTACGTCATGTGCTAACGATGATACAGCTGACATTGTTCTTAATATTACAAACAACAATGGCGGCGGCGGTAGTACTCCAGTTAATACAGATGTATTCTTATCTGGAACTTACACAGAAGATTTAACATTAGATGCTAACATAAACTATAAAATAAATGGTTCTCTAGTAATTGCTGATGGTGCTACGTTAACTATTCCTGCTGGAGTGACTATTGAAGCTTTAGCTGCTGGATCAGACGTTTATGTTGCTATATCTCAAGGTGCTCAAATTATCGCTGAAGGTACTGCTGACAATCCTATCGTATTTACTTCTGATGCTTCTAGTCCTGAAGCTGGAGACTGGGGTGGTTTAATACTTTTAGGAAAAGCACCTATTAACTCAGTAACAGGAACTGCAACTTCTACTTCAGAGATTGCTGGTTTACCTTACGGAGGAAATATTGCTGACGACAATTCTGGTGCTTTAAAATATGTAAGAATTGAATATTCTGGTGGTTCTGCTGATGGGCAGTCAGAAAACAATGGTTTATCTTTTTACGGTGTAGGTAATGGTACTGAAGTTGATTATATCCAAATCTTCGAAGGTAAAGATGATGGTGTTGAATTTTTCGGTGGCACCGTAAATGTAAGTCATGTTGCCGTAATGAATCTTCAAGATGACTCTATTGATTGGACTGAGGGGTATTCTGGGACAATTACTGATGCTTATATTCAACACATTCAAAACCCAACTGAAACCTTAAACTCTGACAAAGCATTTGAGTGCGATGGTTATAACGATGATTTTGGTAACAACTCAGATCCTTTATTCTTTTCTAGCCCAACTGTTACTAACGTAACAATAGTTGGTGTAGGTTCTGACAATACATTCCAAGATGGTAAAATTATTGATGCAACCGCTTACGAAGCTATACGTTTAAGAAGAGGTACTGCTGCCATCTTTACTAATGTAAATATTACTGGTTTTGGAGAAGCTTTTGATGTCGATGGAAATGACACCTCAGATCCAACAGGACAAGCTATTCTTGATGATGAATTACAAGTTAACAATGTAACGTTTACAGATGTTACCACTAAGTTTAAAAACGATACTGGTGTTGATACCTTAACTGAAGCTGATTTTATTTCAGGTGAAGGTAATGGTACTGGAACTGATTTCGCAACTTGGGGATCTGGTTGGACTAGATAACAAAGGAATAATCTTTATAAATAAAAAAAGCATCATGCCATGGCATGATGCTTTTTTTATTTCAGATACTAAAATTTATATCGAAGCGATATTTTTAGAATAATCTACTTCTTTTATTTTTCCATCAATCACGTAAATCCATTTTCCAACTTTCTTACCATTTTTATAGTAAGCAGTAACAATTTTTTCACCTGCTTCATTAAAACTGATCCATTGTCCTTCTAATTTACCATCAGCAGTGTATGACCCAGTTTGGCTAACATCACCATTATCATGATAATAGACTACATCAATTAAATTAGTTTCTTTATTTAGAGTTAGAGTTCTTTCCTTTTGTGCAAAAACAGAAGCGCTTATAAACAAAGCTGCTAAAATTGCTATATATTTTTTCATGTCTGTGGGGTTTTAATTAATAATTACTTTACAAATATAGATTTAATTTTACTTTTAGGCAACACTTACATAACATTAAATTAACATTGAAGTTTTAATTAATTGTTTTTCAGTTACTTATGTTTTTAAAAAAATTGAATTCTTAACATTAGAGTATTAACAGACTAATTAAACAATGGCTATTTCATGAGTTATTTATATCTGTTTATATTAGAACATAACATTTCGTTAACATTGAGTTCATTTTAAAATAAGACATTTGTTTTTTTATAATTTGTATCTATTTTAATGGATAGTATTTATTCTTACATGTTAATTGCCCTAGCTATTTTGGCAATTGCAGATTTGGTTGTTGGTGTTAGTAATGATGCTGTTAACTTTCTTAATTCAGCCATAGGCTCTAAGGCAGTCTCTTTTAAAACTCTAATGATTGTAGCTAGTATTGGTATTGCTTTTGGAGCGATGTCTTCTAGTGGCATGATGGAAATTGCCAGAAAAGGGATTTTTGTACCTGGAGAATTTATGTTTGATGAAATTATGATAATTTTTATGGCGGTTATGATAACCGACATACTTTTACTCGATTTCTTTAACACCTTAGGTCTGCCCACATCAACTACAGTTTCTATAGTTTTTGAATTACTTGGCGCATCTGTTTGTATTGCTATTTTAAAAATTACTGCGGATGATAGCGGACAAACACTACTAGATTTAGGGAATTACATTAACAATGAAAAAGCTATTGAAATTATTCTAGGCATATTATTATCGGTATTTGTTGCATTTACTATTGGCGCCTTAATACAATTTATTTCAAGGTTATTACTCTCCTTTGACTTTTCTAATAAGCCAAAGTTCTATGGCGCTATTTTTAGCGGGTTTGCTACCACTTCTATTTTATACTTTATACTTATAAAAGGAATTAAAAATGCTGCTTTTATGAGTAATGATTTTAAAGCATTAATCGCTACTAATAATTTTGCGTTATTGGGTATAAGTTTTTTAATATTTACGGCACTATCCTTTGTAATTGTATCATTCTTCAAAACGAATATTTACAAAATAATTATAGTAATTGGAACATTTGCTCTAGCTGTTGCCTTTGCTGGTAACGATTTAGTAAACTTTATTGGTCCCACAACTGGTGCATATCAAGCATTTTTAGATTTTTCTAACCCAGAAGTAAATACTCTAGGACTAGCTGCATCTGAATTTAGTATGGAAAGTCTTGGGCAAAAAATTTATACTCCAACTTACATCTTACTAGCGGCTGGTGTTATTATGGTGCTCACCTTATGGTTTTCAAGTAAAGCGAAAGCTGTTGTAAAAACATCTGTAGATTTATCCCGTCAAGATGATGTTAATGAACGTTTTCAACCTAACTTTCTATCTAGAAATATTGTTAGATTAAGTATCGCCGCTTCTGATAGTTTTAATAGCATATTACCAGTGACATTAAAACAATATATTGACAAACAATTTAAACTTACAAATGTTTCTGCATCCATAAAAACTAAAGACTTACCAGCTTTTGATTTGGTAAGAGCTTCTGTTAATTTAATGGTTGCTAGCGTACTAATTTCCATTGCAACTTCTATGAAATTGCCTTTATCTACAACTTATGTAACATTTATGGTAGCTATGGGTACATCTTTAGCAGATAGAGCTTGGGGGAGCGAAAGTGCCGTGTATAGAGTAGCCGGTGTATTAAACGTTATTGGAGGCTGGTTTTTTACAGCCTTAAGTGCATTTGTCGCTGCAGCTGTTATGGCTTTTGTTTTATACTATGGTGAAGTTTATGCGCTTATTGCCCTTTTAATTTTTACGGTAATAGTACTTATTAAAAACTACCTAACACATCGTAAAAAATCTAAGGAACAAAAAGTAGAAGACAAGTTAGAAAAAGCCGAAAGTCGCTCAACTCAAGGCGTTATTGTTGAAAGTGCTAAAAATATCGCAAACGTTATTAAAAGAGGAAATAGAATATATACGAGTGCAGTAAATGGCTTAGCAACTCATAATTTAAAACTGCTTAAGAAGAACAAAAATCAAATAGATAAACTTTCTAATGAGATTGAGGATTTGCGAGACAATATTTACTATTTCATTAAAAACCTAGAAGACCCAAGTCTTAACGCCAGTAACTTTTACATAAGTATTTTAAGTTACTTACAAGATATGGCGCAATCTTTAACTTATATTTCTAATGCAAGTTTTAAACATGTGAATAACAATCACAAAAAATTAAAATTTACGCAGATTAAAGAATTAAAAGACTTAGATACACATTTAGAGCAATTGTTTAATAACACTAAGGCAGCTTTTGATTCGAGTTCTTTTGAACAAATTGGTATAATTCTTAATGAAAAAAACAAGATTTTTAATACGGTAACTGATAAAATTCAAAAGCAAGTTGAACGTACTAGATCTGAAGAATCCAGTCCAAAAAACACTACGTTGTATTTTAGTTTATTGCTTGAAACTAAGGACTTACTTAATGCGACAATGAGTTTACTTGAAGAATACCATAATGCTCACGATGCATCGGTTACACCTGCACAAATACCTGAACCAGAAGAGGAATAACCACGTATCTTAAAATTCGCGTTTTCCAAATTCACTATCAATAAACTTAGATGTGTTACTTCCTTTTTTAAAGGTATAAGACAAGTTAAGTAGAATCATATCTACCTCGTATATATAATTTGTAGTTGTAAAAAACTCGTTATCTCTAAATGTTGTGATACGCTGCTCGTTAGTATCCAATAATCCTAAATCTATATTTTGCCATTGTAAAGTGGCTGTTAACCTATTATCCATAAATGATTTTTGAAAGGTAAGATTCGGCGAATAAAATCGAGAATCTTCCCCTTGTGCCGTATTTCTATCCGAAAGATAATTGAAGGTAAACTGTAATGATGCATTATCCCAAAAACGCCATGTTGAATTGAGGTTTACCGAATATATCGTGGCATCAGTATCAATAACTCTATTATCAAAACGTCCATCGATACTGTAATTATAAATATTAGCACCAATAAAATTACTCCATTTTTTAGTGGGTTTTATTTCAGCCCCCACTTCTAAACCAATAGCTTTAGCGTTACCAACATTAGAATAGATTCTATTTAAAATAGTATCATTATAAATCGTATTTACGCGGTTTACCACATTATCAATATGTCTAAAGTAACCTGTTGCGAAAATAGAATTCCCGCCTTTTAAATCTTTTGTAACCCCAAGCTCTACCAAATCAATAAACTCTGGTCTTAAATTTTTATCACCTTGTTCTAACGTTTCAGAATGTTCACGTTCTGCAAACGGATTCATTTTAAATGTTGAATTGCGCTCAACACGTTTACTATAGGCCGCTTTTATTTTTGTTTTATCATTGATTTCATATTGAAGCGAAGCCGAAGGATACAGTTTTACAAAATCATAAATTAATGTCTCATCCACTGTATTGGTTTTATCTTTTAATCTAAAAGAGCGATCCATAACTTCTAATCGCGATCCTGCTGCATATTCCCACTTTCCCTTTTTACCTGATAACTGTATATATCCTGAATGTATGGTGCGTTCTAAATCAACTTCACTTGAAAACTCTGGAACCAATTCAAATTCATCATTAAAATCAGTACGTCTTTCATAAATAAAATCACCTGTATGCGATAAATCACGATATTGATATCCCGTTTCCAATATTCCAAAATCAAAAGGCTTAAATTTATAATCTAACTGAAAACGAACGCCATTAAGTGGGTTATCATTAGTATTAAATTCATCTTGAAATAGAATAGAACGATCGGGTTCTCCCAGATTTTGATTTACCGTTGGTCCACCTAAAAGTGTATATTCATAAAGAAACGATGCTGATAATTCAGATGCATTTTTAAAACTATGAACCCAATCTATACTTCCTAATACAAAATCGCCCCTACGCTCTCTTAAATTATGATTAAAATATTGAAACGTATAATCTCTATTATCACTACCTGCGGGAGTAACGGAATGATTATCAAAATAAACTATATCTGCTAAACGCGCCTTACTACGTTTGCCTGCAAAAAAACCAAGAGAATAGCTATCTGATTTGCTTGGCGTAAAGTCAACGGTAAAGCGTCCGCTATAATTGGTTTCATCAAAACTGCGTTCTCCGGTAGATGGAAATTGTGTTTTGGTATCATTTATAATGGTGAACACATCGCCTTCTCGCCTACCTCCCAAATCATTTCTTTGGTAATTTGCGCCTAACGAAATATTCCATTTATCTGTTCGCACATTGTATGTGGCATCGATTCCATGACGTTTGTGAGACACATCGTTGCCATAAGTTTCAATAGATGGCAATCCGCCTTTAATATTTATCTGACCAAAAGCACCATTTGTAGCACCTTTATTAGTTAAAATATTAATAATTCCAGCTTTCCCTTCCGGGTCGTATTTAGCTGATGGCGCAGTAATCACTTCAACTTTTTGAATCGCATTGGCCGGTAATTGTGCAATCAAATTACTGGCGCTTCCCTGAATAGGTTTGCCATTTAGCAACACCACAAAGCCTGTACTTCCACGAACACTAATTTCGCCTTGACTATCTATACTTATCGATGGTAAGTTTCGTATCACATCAATACCAGAACCACCTTGCGCATTTTTGAATTTTGAAGCTTCAAAAACCTGCCTATCAATTTTATTCACAACTGTATTCCGTTCAGCCTGCACAACTACTTCATTCAATTGTGTACCTAACGTCAACTGAATAGTTCCTAAATCTATATATTGCCCTTTTTTATTGACTTGAATAGTATCTATCCTCTTTTTTTCATATCCTAAAAAAGAAACCTCAACATAATAGTTGCCCTTTTTGATATTTCCAATTTTAAAAACACCATTTTCATTAGAAATAACTCCAGTAATTAACACATTAGTTTCAGTATTAAATAGTCCAGCAGTAGCATATTCTAAAGGTGTATTTTGTTCATCAACTATTTGACCTTTTATTTGCGAAAAACTATTATGAACATTGACTAAACAACAAACTAACAATAAAATATATTTCAGTTTTGCGGACATGTATTATCTACTTTTACTTTCAATACAAATCTAAACAAACTGACACGTTACGCATTACTATACGCTTAAAATTAGTGCACCATATGGTTTATTTCGTAATACAATAGTCAAATAATCTCTGTTGCATTTTTCTTGCAAATAAAAAATGCATTTCAACGTCCAAACTCATACTTTCATCGTAACTATAACAAACCTAAAGTTATTATTATGAAGAAAATTTCAATTTTGCTATTAATAGCAGCTGTTACATTTTCATGTGTTTCAAAGAAAAAATACGTAGCATTACAACAAGAAAATGGTGAGATTAAAAGTGAATTACAAAAAACTAGAGTAGCCAAGGAAGATCTAGAAGCCAAATTTGACAAAATTCAAGCCAGAGTTGATGCCTACAATTCTAAAATAGCCAATTTAAAACAAGAAAATGACACCAAACTTGATGTTGTTGGAAATGTTGCTGTGATCTCTAAAGACACTAAAGAAAAAATGCGCGAAACGTTACAAAATGTTGATGCTAATAAGCTAGCTCAAGCTAAAACGCTTAAAGATTCTATGAATTTAGCCGTAGCCTACAATCTTGAAAAAACCATTAGCGAAAGTAACATGAATGAAGATGAGGATTTTGCTGTAAATATCAACGAAACAGTAGTAATGATCTCTATTGCAGACGACATGCTATTTAATACTGGGAGTTACAGATTAAGTTCTAAAGCAGATACGGTTCTAAAGAAACTAGCCGATGTTATTAATTCTGAAGAAAGCTTAGATGTTATGGTAGAAGGACATACAGACGCCAGAACAATAAATACGCAGTTTCTTGCTGATAACTGGGATTTAAGTGTAATGAGAGCAACATCTGTAGTGCGTAAACTTCAAGAAAAATATAATGTAGCTCCAGAAAAACTGATAGCAGCAGGTAGAAGTAGCTACCAACCTATTGCTGAAAATAATTCAAGAGAAAACAGAGCTAAAAACAGACGCACGAAAATCATTATTCTTCCAAATATTGATAAGTTTTTTGCTTTAATGTCTGATAACGATAATACTGTTGCTGAAAACAACATATTAGATTAATTAATCCATTTTTTAATCAAAAAAAAGCATCACGCCCTTACGTGATGCTTTTTTATGTCTTAAAAGAAAATATATTATTTTTCTTCAATTAGATGAGAACCAATTTCATCTAGTTCATAATGCGATTTTTTCAATGCTTCAAACTTTTCTATATCTACCACATAAGTATTAGATATAGAATCATGCCAACCTTTACCATTTGTCCCCAAAAAAGATAATATATCGAATGGAATCATTCTACAAAGGCTTCTTTTAGCGATATCTTGATTAGTTGGTTCTTGTCCGTTTGTCATTACTACCATAGTCTTAGTAACATATTTACCTATAGTTCTACTTGTATAACTTTCCATAAAGAAAAAATATAAGAACAGTAAAATATAGGCGTAAAAATAATCCTCGGCAACAGACATTTCAGCCCAATAATTATTCAAAGTATAATTACCAGTAAATTCACCAATATAAAAAAATGAATATGATATAGCATACATCACAGCATACTGTGGAATTAAATCTATCAGGTGATTTACAAAACGAACATTCTTACTAGCTAAAACATCCTCCGTTATATGAAAAGTATTTTCCTCCATTAATCATTATATTAAATTTGTTAATATATGATAATTAATACAAAAAGGTATCTCTCTGAGATACCTTTTATAAATTTGGGGTTCCCCCTCACGAGGGAACCAAATTAAAAACTTTTAGTTTTTACCCTTCACAACTAGCGCACTCTTTCTTTTGTTTGAATTTTTGAGCGGCATTCATACTATGCTGGTAGTAAAGTGACTTTAAACCTAGTTTCCATGCAGTAACATAAATTTTATTTATGTCTTTCACAGGCATATCTGGATGCACAATAATATTTACTGATTGTCCTTGATCGATATGGTTTTGTCTGTTTGCAGCTTGATATACGATAGTTAATTGATCTATTTCAGAATAGGTCTTAAATACATCGCGTTCTTGTGCTGTTAACTCTTCTTCTAAATGTTGTACAGAACCATCGTGATCTCTAATACTACGCCATATGTCTGGAGTATTCAATCCTTTTTCTTCTAATAGATTTAGTAAGTAAGGGTTCTTTATAGTTGTCTTTATTTTTGCAATATCTTTCACATAAATATTAGACCAAATAGGCTCGATACCTTGAGATACTTGCCCTAGAATAAAAGCAGAAGATGTTGTAGGTGCAATAGCATTTAATGTCGCATTACGTCTTCCATAGCCTTTTAAAACTTCTGGCTCACCGAATAATTCAGCTAACTCTTTAGATGCTTTATATGATTTCTCCTCAATAGTTTTAAATATTTCACTATTTAAATTGAAAGCTTCCTGACTATCAAAAGACAACATTTTTGATTGTAATAAAGAGTGCCATCCTAAAGCGCCTAAACCTAATGCTCTGTTTTCTTTTGCAAAATTATAAGCACGCTCCATGAACATAAATGTTTGTCTATCATCTAAATCATCAGAATCTCTAAACTCTTCAAGTTTATCTGTAAATTCAGTAATTACAGCATCTAAGAAATATACCATAGTTTCTACGGCATCGGTATCTTTCCATTTATCGTAGTGTAATAAATTTACAGATGATAATACACACACAAAAGACCATTGGTCATTAGAAGGCAACATAATTTCTGTACACAAATTACTAGCCACAATTGGATGCTTTTTGTCTCTATACACATCAGCAGCTTGATTGTTGGCTTTATCTTTAAAAAAGATATATGGATACCCTATTTCACCTCTACGTTGAATTACTTTTGCCCAGATAGAACGCTTTTCTACATCACCTTCAATCATCTCTTCCATCCACTTATCGGTAACACTCACACCATGTGTTAACTCTTGAATAGAATTACCCTCAGTACCAATTTCTAAGAACTCATTAATGTCTGGATGTTCTACTGGCAAATATGGCGAAAAACGACCTCTTCTCACAGACCCCTGACTAACAACATCCACCATTTTTTCGAAAAGCTGCATGATATGCACAGCTCCTGAAGATGAACCGTTGTTTTTTACTGGCGCACCTCTATGTCTTAAATTCCCAAAATAACCAGAAGTTCCACCACCTAATTTAGACATCATTCCAACTTCTGATTGAGTGTAAAGGATATTACCCATATCATCAGCTATATTGGAACCAAAACAACTAATCGGCAACCCTCTCTTTTTTCCAAAATTAGACCATACTGGTGAGGCTAAAGAGAAAAAACCTTCAGACATGTATTTATAAAACTTGTCTGCATAACCATCAATTTTTAGAATTTGCTCCGCTCTTTCTGCAATTTCTCTAATTCTTGACTCTGGAGTTGCATCATCCGTTAAATATCCTGATGCTAAAAATTTACGGCTATTTTCTGTCAACCATGCAAAACCTGATTCTGTAGTAGTTTGGTTGGCATTTTTTATTTGTTCTTTTCTTGCATTTACAAGTTGATCGTAATTAGATTTTTGCTCTGTTGTTTTGTTGTCTTGAGGGTGTGTGTTAATTTTCATAGTTTAAAATAGGTCGTCACTGGTTATACTTTTTGTTCTTTTACTATAGTTAATGGATCGTTTTACAAAGAAATCTCCATGTTTGGTTCCAATAATTTCATCATCGAACCATTCAGTTTGAGCTAAAAGTGTATCATCCACATCAAAAATCTTATCTATACCAACACTTTCTAATGAATCATTGAATCGTTTCTTGATAAATTCATTAACTACAGCCTTTGGTAAGAAATCTAATTCTCCCTCTTCAAAAATCCAATCTATAATATCGCTTTCAGCTTTATAAGCTTCTTCGCATATGGTTTGAATTTTTCCGTTATACTCTTCTCCAAACCATGTTGGATTTTCTTTTTTGATAATCTTAATCACGTCAATACCAAAATCACCATGTATCTGCTCTTCTTTTGAAGTTGCCTCTACTACATTTGATATTCCTTTCAGCATATTTTTATGCTTATTAAATGCCATGATTATTAAGAACTGTGAAAACAACGACACATGTTCTATAAACAATGAAAACAACAAAATAGACTCTGCGTATTCCTGAATATTTTCACTTTTAGAGTTTTTAAGAGCTGTTTCTAAATAATGTACGCGTCTCATTATTACAGGCTTCTTTTTAAGCGCCTTAAACTCTTCATTAAGTCCTAATATTTCCAACAAATGTGAGTACGCATCGTGGTGACGCACTTCACTTTCTGCAAACGTCGCCCCCACTGAACCTATTTCTGGTTTTGGCATTTTGTGATAGATATCTCCCCAAAATGACTTCACCGCTACTTCTATTTGAGAAATAGCTAACATGGTATTTTTAATGGCTGATTTCTCAACACTATTCAATTGCGCCTTAAAATCCTGAATATCACTTGTGAAATTAAATTCAGTATGAATCCAATACGAATGTCTAATTGCATTAACATATTCATATAAATCTGGATATTCGTAAGGTTTTAAATTGATACGCTTTTCAAAGATATTTGTCTGTCTTTTTCTAGCTTGTTCATCTCTGTACAGAATATAAGCTTTAGCAGCATTATGAAATGCACTATCCATAAGCTTATCTTCAACAATATCTTGTACTTGTTCTACCGTAGGCACATATCTTGCATCAACAGCTTTTCTCGCCAATAGAGATTCAAAAACTCTGTCTGAAATATCTTTAGCATCCTGTTTCGTACCATGGTTTACTGAAAGCATAGCCTTCTCAATGGCATTGGTGATTTTTTCTAATACGAAAGGCGTCGTTTCGTAATCGCGTTTGATGATATGTGTTATTTCCATGTGTTGATATTAGTTAAATATTGACATACAAACTCTTGCAGGGTTTCCCTGAAAAACACACCAAAAACCCAGTGTGTTTTTTAAAAAACTTTATTGAAAATATCTTTTGATAAAAATGCCTTCAACAAAGATTGTAAATTGTTAAATGTATTTTCTGTAATCTTAAAATACCTTTTTAACAAGTTTATTAACAAGCTAAAATTGTGTTTTTACTCTGGTTTGAGTTCAGCAAAGATTGCAAAATGATTAATACGATTTTAAGTGAATAGAAAAACCTTTTCAACAAGTTTTTAACAAAGAAATAACTACTTAATAATCAATAAGTTTACAAAAAAAATTAATTAAATAATTGATAATCAGAATTTTATGTTTTTTTGAAATTCAAAAAGTTTACAAAAAAAATTAAAAACCTAAAGCATCTCACCACCCTATTTTTAAGGGTTTTAGGAGTGTTTTTGTAGTAGATTTTTGTGATGTTAAAAAGTTTCTGCAACCTTTTCTAATTCGGTGTACCAATCTTCACCAAATTTTCTTATAAGCGCTTCTTTTACGAATTTATAGATGGGCACTTGTAATTCTTTTCCAAGGCTACAGGCATCATCACATATTTGCCATTTATGATAGTTTACACCAGAAAATTCCGTGTAATCTCTAACGCGTATTGGGTATAAATGACAAGAAATAGGCTTTTTCCAAGAAATTTCACCCTGATTATAGGCCTCTTCAATGCCACATAATGCTACTTGGTTGTCATCAAAAATAACATAAGCACAATCGGCACCATGTATTAGTGGCGTTTCTAATTCTCCATCTTCTGTAGTTACAGATGTGCCTTGTTTCTCAATTGCTTCAATACCTTCCTTACGTAAAAAAGGTTTTACTTTAGGATAGATATCATCTAGAATCGCCACTTCTTCTTTATCTAAAGGCGCACCCGCATCACCATCTACACAACACGCGCCTTTACAAGCACTTAAATTGCATAAAAAGTCTTTTTTTATAATATCTTCAGAAACAATAGTTTTTCCTAGTTGAAACATACATCAAAAATATTGAGTAACAAAAATAGTTAAACTTTCAATTTTTTGGGTGTTGTCATTTCATAATAAATACAGACCTTTGCAAAACATTAAATTGTTAAAACTAATGCAGCTTAATTTTAAAGAAATATTTACCGCTTTTATGGTGTTATTTGCTGTAATTGATATTATTGGCAACATACCTATTGTTATTGACTTACGAAAAAAAGTAGGTCATATCCAAAGCGGAAAAGCATCCATTATAGCTGGATGTATCATGATTTTATTTTTATTTTTAGGAAAAAGCATCTTAAATTTAATTGGTATTGATGTCAACTCGTTTGCTGTTGCTGGCGCCTTTATTTTATTTTTTATCGCCTTAGAAATGATTCTTGGTATTACGCTTTACAAACAAGAGGAAACTAACCCTATGACTGCATCTATTTTTCCATTAGCATTTCCTTTAATGGCAGGCCCAGGAAGTTTAACCACGTTATTATCATTACGCGCAGAGTTTAAGGTTGAAAATATTATTATTGCGATTGTCTTAAATGTTATTTTCATCTTTATTGTACTAAAAACGTCATCTAGGATTGAACGATTTTTAGGCACTAACGGCATTAACGTTATACGTAAGGTTTTTGGTGTCATATTATTAGCAATTGCGGTAAAACTATTTACTCAAAATATTAAAGCATTATTTATATAACCATGAAATACTTTGCATACATCATAATAGTTTCGGCTTTAGGATTGGGCATTTTTAATGCCACAAAATTAGATTTCAACGCACCTTTTGAAGGCGAAAGCATTGTTGGTATTATAACTATTTTAGCTTCATTGTGTGCTATTATTTTGATGCTGATTTTATTAACATCAAAACGTATTGAAGAAAAAGTAAAACAAAAAAAGTAATGTTTGATGCTCTAATTATTGGTGGTGGTGCTGCAGGTATGTCTTGTGCTTTAGTTTTGGGCTCTGCAAAACCAAAAACATTTGCTGCTGACAAAACCATTGGTATTATCGCACACCAAAAAACATCTCACTTACAAACTGCACTCTTTAATAATGTTTTGGGGTTATCACCTGGAACAACCGGCACATCAATTTTGGAAAGTGGAAAACAACAGCTGTCTAAATTATATCCACATGTTAATCAAATTGAAAGAGAAAAAGTTCTAGAGGTATCAAAAAACAACAGCTATTTTGAAGTCCGCACCAACAAAAACACCTATTGTTCTAAAATAGTTATAATTGCTGTTGGTTACACTAATTTAATGCGAATTAAGGGTTTAGACCACTATATTGAACCGCATCCAAGAGCTCAATTAGAGAAAGACCGTATCTGGTTAAAAAACATAGATCATCTTATTGAAGACAATCTTTATGTTGCTGGAACTTTGGCTGGGTGGCGTAGTCAGTTTTCAATAGCTTCAGGAAGTGGCGCACAAGTGGCTACTGATATTTTAACACTTTGGAATGATGGGAAGCATACCAAGGTGCACGATAAAATAGATTAACGCTTTAAAGTAAAATTTCCAATCCGTACTTTACCATCTGAAAACACAGCTTTAAACCAATAATCATCTACTGGCAAATCTGCACCTTTAAATGTTCCATCCCAAGGTTCCCCACCCGCTTTAATGTACTTTAAAAGTTTACCATGACGGTTGTAAACAAAAACGGATATTGCAGACCCCATATCTCCTTTCAACTGCCATGTATCGTTTATACCGTCTCCATTTGGTGTAAAAAACTTAGGAAAATCAAGAATTACCACATCTTCCCGAACAAAACCACATCCATTAACTTCCCTTACATGCAAATTGTATTTCCCAGAAGGCAACCCTTCAAATCTATTACTATCTTGATAATTGAAACCATCAAGTGAATATTCATATAAATTAGAAATGTTCAAACTAACCTCTATAAAATTTAAAGCTTGAAAGCTTGAGGTTTGAATAGTATACTCAGATATCGGATATTCATCCTCAACATTAATTAAAACATTTACACTTTCTGTTGCACAAAGTTCATCTGAAAACTTGATATATGTATAAAGTCCAGGGGCATCTTGTGATGGATCAAAAACACCACTACTATCTCCTGAACTATGACGCCACTGTCCTTGTAAATCTGGTGTTAGCCCTAGGGTTTCAAAAAGATTAACAGGAGCACTTCTAATACAAACATCTAAAACTTGAGAGGGAGTATTAGTTTCGTTGGACCTATCGATTGTAACCATCACTACAGCTTCACTAGTACCACATTTACCGTTATTAAAAGAATACACATAATTACCTTCCAGATCTAATGCTGGATTAAAAACACCTGTGCCACTTGCTAAATTAGGCGACCACATACCACCTTGATCTGGACTACCTGCTAAATAAGTAAATAAATCTATTGGCCTGTCCAATGAACAAATGGTTATACTACCACCTTCTCCAGCGCTTTTATAATTTTTTTCTTGAAAGTCAAAAACACCATTACTATCATCATCATGTGGTTCTGTATAGCCATCGTTTACTCCTATAACTAAACCATTTGCGTCAACTTGAACTGGAGCTTCACCTAAGGTACCATTCTCATCTTCATCAAAAAACCCAGCTTCAATAACATCAAAACAACCGTCGTTATCACTATCTAAATCTCTATGATCTGGACTACCATCTTCGTCTGAATCTCTATCTAAATCACCACTTTGCTCAACTGTATCTAATATACCATCATTATCATCATCTAAATCATTATCGTTTGTAACGCCATCATTATCAAAATCTGGATTACATTCGTTTCTTATTTCAAGTTCGGTAGAGCATTGTGATGGGTTTCCATCTATAGTAATAAGACCCTTAACATTGCCATTATGTAAAAGATCACATATTGCTGAACAATCGCTGAGCATTATATTATCAACTATTTTAAGGCCATCTGTATATTCATTACCCACATTTTGCAAATTATCTAAACCATTTAAGTTAGTTAAAGCGCCACAATCAGTAATTGACAAACTACCTATATCTGTTAAATTTTGAATTCCAGAAAACTCAGTAAGTGCATCATTAGATAATAAATTAAACCCACCTTTTAACTCCCTAAGATTATTGAACCCTAGTATACTTTGCAGCCTTTTGTTAGAGTTAAACGTTAGATAGCCCAAATTTGGATTTATATCTCCTACGACTTCAAGATGATTAAAACTGTTTATTTCTGATATGTCTGTAGGCCCTATATCTATTGCTCCACCAACAGATATCAAATTATTAAATTCAGGAATACTTGACAGACTTAACCCTGTAAATTCTATAATGAAAACAACACTATCAAGCTGACCAAACCCCGCAAGAGTTACTAGATTAGAATTATTTCTTACATTGAAACTCCGCTTTATAGATTCTAGTTGGGTAAACCCATTTATTTCGTCTAAACTTGAATTATTTTCAATAGTAAGATTATTTCCAATTAATTTAAGGGCATTAAAATCTGGTATGCTTGGTAACCTCTCATTGTCAGAAATAGTAAACCAACCTTCTGCATTTACTAAACTAGAAAAACCTGTAAAAGATGTTAAATCTTCATTTCTAGATACTGTAAAATTTCCACCTATACGCTCAAGTTTTTCAAAACCTGATATGGTTTTCAACCCTCCATTTCTGGTAGAAATAACTAAATCTCCTCCAACATTAGTCAGCTGATTTAAGCCTTCGATAGCTTCTAGATTATCGTTGTGTTCAATATATAAGTCTCCGTTAATAAAATCTATTCCTTGAAAATTTACGATTGAAGTAATCTCAGTATTCTGAACTACCAAAGAACCATCAATTCTTTTAATTTTATTAATCTTGGAAATATCCTGAACATCATCACCTATAATTAAATCTCCTGTTATAAACTCGCAAGAAGGATAAGTATTTACGAAATTATCAACCTCTTCTTGTGTAAATAAAAAGATATCTACTTGTGGGCATTGCGTATATAGCAATCCACTAATAAACAAAGAAGCACTTATTAAAATTGACTTAAATTTCAATGATTACAAATTAGATACAGGTTACTAAAGATAAGTAATCTAATGTAATACATCTAGGTTGAAGACATCAGCAGTATATTCTCGCTACTCTCCCACACTCAATCGAATCACCTCATCAATCATAATATCACGCTGATTAATGATTTCCTCGAAAGCGCCTTCACCAAAAAGTTGGTCAGCAAATGTTGCTTTTATATAGTGTTTTACCTCTTCATGATAGGCCACAAAGGTAATATTAGAACCTGTTCTCACATTTAAATAATCTTGAAACTCTAACACCATATCATCGGTTATCTCAAAATTATCTATAAAATCTTGTCTTTGATAATCTTTGTAAATCGCACGATCTTTTTCTAAGTTTTCAAACACAAAATAACTAATCACACCTCTACGCCTTAGGTATCTAAGTGTTTCGTTATTCATAGATTTGTCTACAGGAACAAATACATCAGGAATAATACCACCACCGCCATAAACTATTTTTCCTTTTGGTGTTGTAAATTTTAAGGAATCTGCAACTTCTATTTTAGTACCATCCGAAAGTTCTCCATTTTCTATGCGGGTGTAATAATCTTCATAATATGCTCTGCTATTACCTTTATCGTACGGACGCTGAATAGAACGTCCTGTAGGCGTATAATAGCGAGATACCGTTAAACGCACCGCACTGCCATCACCCAAATCCATTTCTCGCTGTACTAGACCTTTACCGTAAGAACGACGCCCCACAATAGTGCCTTTATCATTATCTTGTAATGCGCCTGCAACAATTTCACTAGCAGATGCAGAGTTTTCGTCAATCAATACAAATACTTCACCATCTTCAAAATCACCTTTGCTGGTTGCATAACTATTTTCGATATCACCTCGCTTAT
Source organism: uncultured Flavobacteriaceae bacterium (assembly GCA_947502975.1). Lineage (GTDB taxonomy): Bacteria > Bacteroidota > Bacteroidia > Flavobacteriales > Flavobacteriaceae > Jejuia. The sequence continues at coordinate 669,276 of CANNBV010000001.1, read as the reverse complement.
TTTTAGTAAATAAAATGAGTTTATCATCTTCTAAAAATTCGTCTAAAATTTGCTCAGTAATATCCAGTCTTCCACCAGGATTATCCCTTAAATCTAGAGTCACTTGTGTAGCACCTTGCTCTATTAATTTATCCAAGGCGTCTTTAAATTCTTTATACGTAGACTCAGCAAATTTGTTAATTTTAATATAGCCTAACTTCTCAGTTAACATATAAGATGCATCTACACTTTTAATAGGGATTTTACCGCGCTTCACCTTAAACGTTAATAATTCAGGCTCTCCCTTGCGGTACACTTTCAATTCTACTTTAGTATTTAAAGGCCCTTTTAGTTTTTTTACCAGCTCACCATCTTGTAATGCATCGCCGTATAACGTATCGCTATCTGCCATTACAATTCTATCACCGCCTTTAATACCAGCTTTGGCACTCGGTCCGTTTTCAATAGCTCTAATTACAGCAATACTATCTTTATACGTATAGAAACTCACGCCAATACCCACAAAATTACCACGCATTTCTTCAGCAACACGTTCCATATCATCCCTTGGGATATATACCGAATGCGGATCTAAATTCTCTAAAATACCATTCACCGTAACATCAACAATACTATCTGTATTAATATCGTCTACATAATCATATTCAATGTAATCAATGAGTCTATTCAGTTTATCCTTTTTACTATTGGATGTAAACAAACGATCGGGCGCGTCGGCAAAATTTAGTTTTCCACCAATAAAAACACCAGCAGCAATGGCTACACCAAGTATTAAAGGCAAATATTTTTTATCAAAATGCATTAAGCTCTTAAATCTTCAATTAATTGTAAATGTATCCCAGCACGCTTTAAAAATTCTAAACCAGAATCATCTTTATAGGCCTTATTGTAAACCACCTTTACAATTCCAGCCTGATGAATCAACTTACTACACTCCTTACATGGCGAAAGCGTAATATATAACGTAGCGCCTTTACAGGATTGTGTAGATGCTGCTACCTTTAAAATTGCATTGGCCTCAGCATGAAGCACATACCATTTGGTATACCCCTCATCATCCTCACAAAAATTCTCAAAACCCGTTGGCGTACCATTATAACCATCCGAAATTATCATCCTATCTTTCACAATAATCGCACCAACCTGTTTACGCTTACAGTACGACAACTTTCCCCATTCCTGCGCAATTCTCAAATAAGCCTTGTCGTATTTTAATTGTTTTTCGTCTTGCATTAATTTTATTTGGGCGTTACCCGCGATGATACATTAGAACAGTTTTTAAACATCCGTGCTCGGGTCAGGCTTTCACGAGTCGCTCTCTGCGAGGAGCTCCAACAATCGCTCAATCCCTAACGCAAAACACTATAACGAAAATAACAGGTTCATGTTGTAAATACAATCAATTGGGCGTTAAAGTTTACACAAAACTGATTAATAGATTATCTCGGTAATAATCAATCTCTTGATAAAATAGTCAGAAACATCAACTTTTGCCATTAACATTTTACCCGCTATCATTCTTGGATCTATGTTTCCTACAGCATCAGTATAATCAATATATTCTTTAACAAACTTATTATTCTTAGATATAGCCTTAAGTGCTTTTCTATACTTTCCTACATAATTTATGTCAATATACTTTTTTCTGATATTTAGTAACGAATCAATATCCTTAGGTTCATTTCTTGAAATAGAAGACTCATCAAATGCATAATCAAAACTCCCTTTCTCATTTATATATTTCCATCTAGTCTTAACAGTAGCAGTATCTCCTTTAATAAGCATTTCATCTTGATTTGTCTCTAGCCATACTGAATCCGGCAGAGCATATATTTGATATTTAAGATTATTCTTATCAAGTATTATTCTTTTACTAATAGATGGTTTTTTCCAGTTACCACTCATATCATTATCTAGTTCAATAAGATATTGAACATATGCTTCTTCAATAGTTAGGTTAGGGTATTGCTTTTGTAAAAAATCATTCTCAAAATCATCAACTAAATAGGTTAACACATCTGCATTCGACTTCCCTAAAATAGCCTCGAAAGTATTGATTTGACCTTTACTGGTGCAACCTAGTACAAATAGAAAACAAATAATCAACACTAAATATTTAATCATTTTATTACAAAAACTCACTATTCAACAACATAGGAATCACCAATCCAATGACAACGGATGAGATCACCATAACCCAATCGCGCTTAGAAAACCTAAAAATGGTTTGTATCAAATATCCCAAAAACAATACGACAAATACAATAATTATTTGTGCGATCTCAATACCCAAAGCAAATTCTAAAAGTAGTGCTAGTTTATTATCTGAATCGTCAGATAACATGCGAAACTCTCTTGCAAAACCCAGTCCATGAATCAATCCAAAAAACAAAGTGGTTATAAACAACACACCAACACGTTCTTTTTGCGCGCCTTTACCAGCCGTAAACACATTATAAATGGCAGCAATCAATATTGTTATGGGAATTAAAAATTCAACTAAGGTCCCACTAACAGTAACTACATCATAAGCCGCCAATACCAAAGACAACGTATGCCCAAGCGTAAATAATGACACCAATAACAACACACGTTTCCAATCTCTAAATAAATATGGAATAGTGAGCACCATTAAAAATAAAACGTGATCGTAGGCGTTGATATCTAGTACGTGCTTCATGCCGTACTCTACATTAAAAAGAAAATCATCAAACATTTTAATTAGATTTTAGGGTGTACCAAATATACAATTAATCAAAACATAAAATATATATTTGCATGGCTAGCACCAAAAATTGAACAACCTATGGTATTAAGGCATTTTAAAATTATCTGTTTTTGTTTTGTAGTTATGGCATGTAACAAAAAACAACAACCAACAGAAGCAACAACTGAAACCAACAAAACCTATGATTTAACCGAAGCTGATATTGCCAAATTAAAATATCTAGAGTTTGCCATAGACCCTAAAGTTGAAGCTTTAGCCGAACCTTGGCAACCTTACTTTCGACTTAAAACAGCTATCGAAAATATAAAAAAAACTGACTTTTCGTTTTTTGATGAAGATAAGAAAGCCATACCTGAGCTGCTAAAAGAGTTGCGAGAAGGTATTCCTGATACGCTAAAAACACAATCGGTATTATCAAGAATCACTATTGTAGAAAATATGCTTTACAAATTAGATGAGACTTATCAATTAAGTACTACCACAAAAACCGAACTTGCAGCATCTGTTAAAGCACTTTTAATCTCGTATTCTAATTTAAACTTTCAGCTAAACAAAAAAATAGAAAAGGATGGTCAAAACATTGTAAGGCCAAATTAATTATGGGTTTAAGCTTTACTTCTTAGTGTTCTTCTCGATAGATCTGCTGAGCGAAATCGAAGTACAATTTCAACAAAAAAGTCAAAATCACACGAAGTGACATAGTTACAAATCTCAAGTTTTACTAAGTTAAAACCTGAAACTTTTCGACTTTTTAAAATAAAAAAGGGCATCAAATTATGACACCCTTTACATTTTATATTTACAAATAAATTACTGCTTTGGTTGCGCCGTTTGCGCTTGCATTATTTGTTTTTGTCTTAACAATTCGTTTTTGGTAAGGTTTACCAAATTAAAATTAGGTGATGCCTTTAATGTGTCATCTAAAATATCTACTGCAGCATCTATGTTATTTTCTCTATCCTTTTGAAACAACTGCAAGGCTTTTAAATACATAAATGCACTTTTTAATTCTACCTGATATGGTTGTTGTTGCTCATAAAACGCATGTTTCATATCTGGTTTTGCATTAGCTAATCCATAATTAATATGCGTCAACGCCTCATCTAACTTTTGCAATTGCATATTAATTTCTGCCAATTCATAAGCTAAAGCAGGACTAGGCGTTCTTTTAAACAATTCATTAAAATGAACCAACGCGCGTTCTGGCTGTTTTACCGCTTTAAGCGACATCGCTTTTACCTCAACTGCAATATCAGAATCGTCAACCTTTGCATCTATCCCAATAGTATTTAGCGATTGCATATATTTCCCTTCACTCATGTAGATATAAGCTAAAGTGTCTTTTCTCGCTTCTGAAGGCGCCAAAATATTTAAATGCGTCATCGCATTAATCATACCCTGTACATCACCTTGTGCTCGCATTTGCTTATTGTATGCTTCAAAATGTTTTATTAATTCAGCATTGCTTTGCGCACCAATTTGTAGTGTTATTGCGAAAACTGCTAACATCATAATTCGTTTCATCTGTAAAAATTTTTTTAAAAAAGGTCAGATGTAATTCGCCAACAAACATTTTTGACACAACCAATATGGTCGTTAGGCTCATTTCATCGTCTGTTTATTTTAATTAACGTCCAAAACTATAAAAATTTGGGACTTAATCTCTTAAAAGTTTATTAATTGTTAACTTTTACCACCTTTTTCACCACAACAGCATCATTCAACACAAAAGGCTTAGGTATCATATTCGTGTAACGGTCTGGAACATTCAACATACCATTATCCAATAAATCATAAGAAGCTTCATATAGCAAAAATTCTGTGTCTTGATCTTTTGGTACAGTAATTTGTACTTCTAAAGGCTCATTTTTAGAAACGTAATAATTAAATAATCTTTTGCCTTTACGTTTACTAAACACCTTGTTTTCTTCGTTTTTCTTTACATCCATTCCATTAATTTTAAATTCGTGAAACACATAGCTTGTATCTACAAAAAGTTCCATCCGTTGCACTTCACGTTGCGGTGTAATACAAATCTCAACCGATTTAAAATCACCAATAATGGTATCATTCGTAACTTCAACAATAGGCTCAGGAATTTCTATAACATCGGTGTTTTTTGCAAATTGTATTTTAGTCTTATACTTACTGCTAAACGCAATATTTGAAGTATCCTTGGAATTTTTATCAAAAAAATGAGCTGTCCAATCATCTAATAACTTATCGTAAGTCATCCATTTAGCTGTATTTTCATCAGCATCTAAAACATACAACAGGCTATTTGGCTTTGGGCGTTCTTTTGTGAAATCTGAGGATATATGTGCACTTATCATATAATACAATCCAAAAACTAAGAATAAATAACCCCAACGTTTTTTATGTCTGAAAACTGCAAAAATCGAAATTAACAACCCAAACACTAAAACCACAAGAAGTGTTGTTGCCACCAACATATTTAATCCTAATCCGATTGGTAGTAGTTGTACTATTGGTGAAAAAATAAATAATGCAGGAAAGCCTAATAACGTAAGCAAGATAAGGCTCGGTTTTTTCTGCCTTAACAACACAAAAAAGCTGAGCAACCCAAAATACACTGGGATAATAAAAAAGCTAGCGCCCTCTAATTTAAATGCTATTGCGCCACAGATAATTAACCATAAAAATAGTGGTGCTACTATTAAACTTGCAGCGTTTTCGGGTTTATACACTTTACTGTACACTAACAAACATAATGCAATTGCTATGCAAATAAATGCTGCGATATATGCGTGACCATTGTATGTAAATCCATGAAGCATCTCGCTGTATTCTGGATAAAACACTAACATTAATTTCCACAAAAATATACCAACTAATACCGATAGTATAAGTGCAACAAAAAACGCTGCAAACCCTCTCCCAACAGATTTTGGATCTATTCTGCGCCTTTTAAAACCATAGGATACTAGCAATATAAAAACTAAAACTGCAAAGAGAAATATTGGTAAAATCCATGAAAACGGATAGGTGAGCATATTAAAAAAAGGCATATTAAAATACACTACATCCTCTATACTTTTTAACTTATCTAAATCTGCCTCACTGAAATAAGAAAGCATAGACATAAGATATTGACCTTGGTGCTCAAGCGTATTTCTGTCCAGTCTTTCATAAGTATCTAAGGCTGTATGATAATCAAAATGATCATCAATAAATGCAAAGTTAATACCTTCAATATCAACATCTTCTCTAAATCTAGTCAAATCTGTATCATTAGGCAGTAACTTATACAAACTGTAAAACAGTGAATTGGCCAAAGGGTATTTCGGGTTGGCTTCCACAAAACCTGTAATCAAATTAGCATTCCCTTTATTGGTTTCAACAAACATAATACCAGAACCTCCACTACCACGTGCTTCGAAATTAACCGCCAAACCAACGTCTTTTGCCCAAGGATGTTTGTTTACAAAAATATCGGCACCATTTAAACCTAATTCTTCTCCATCAGTAATTAAAACAATAATGTCATTTTTAGGTGTTTTATTTTTGCTTAAAAAAGCACGTAAACCTTCTAATATTGTAACAACACCTGAACCCGCATCACTCGCCCCAAAAGACGAATGCGGATGACTATCATAATGAGACATTAACAACAGTGCTTTTCCTGTTTCTCGTCCTTTAATTCTACCCAAAATATTAGTGGGCTTTGAAAAATTGCCCCATTCACCAATGGCATAATCTGTTTGCAATTCTGTTTCTATGCTTAATGCTTCAAGTGCATTCACAATATAGTTTTGAACTTCCAGATGAGATGCACTTCCTAAATAATGTGGTGCTTTTGAAATTTCTTTAAGATGCACAAGTGCACGTTGTGTTGAAAACTGATTGTCTGGAGCATCAATAGTAGAAATTTTACTTGGTATAATTGCTGAAAAACTCCAGTAAATCGCAAGTGATATAAGTAAGACTGCAACAGCTTTTTTTAGCATAATCTTAGTTTAGTTGTTAGCTTTTATAAAAATACGTAAATTATAAATGCCATATTCAACCAAAAATGCACTTTTAGGAAAACTACTTTTTTTTAGCTATATTTAAAGTTACTAAAAACTAAATATTATGGGAATTAAGAGTTTTCAAGGGTCGAGAAGACAACAATCCACAACAGCTGACACGACACCACTTAAAGTGAGTGATTATATGACGAGAAATTTGATAACCTTTACTTCTAATCAAAGCATAGAGAGCGTTATGCAAGCACTGGTGAAAAACAGAATTTCTGGAGGTCCAGTTGTGAATGAAAAACACGAATTAGTAGGTATTATTTCTGAAGGAGACTGTATCAAACAAATTAGTGAAAGCCGTTATTACAATATGCCTATGCAGGATCAAACCATTGAGAAACACATGGTAAACAATGTAGAAACTATTGATGGCAATATGAATATTTTTGATGCTGCAAAGAAGTTCCTCGAATCGAAACGCAGACGTTTTCCAATTGTAGAAAATGGCAAACTTGTAGGGCAAATTAGTCAAAAAGATGTTTTAAAGGCTGCGATGAAACTTAAAGGGCAAACCTGGAAGTAAATACATGAAAATTGTTTTTGGCTTTTTTTCTGCAACATTTTTCTTGGTTATACTATCTTTATTTAGCACACCGCTATCACAACAAACTAAAAGTTTAACAGTTACTAAGTTAGATTCTTGTTACTTTGATAGTAAGAAGCTATATGGTAGAATACAACTTGTAGAATATAAAAATGAAGCTGATATTACAGTAAAAATTGTGAATAGTTTCCCTGATCTTAAAGTACAGTTTGTTGAAGGTTTTGCTGATGATTGTGGAGAATGGGAAATTGTAGAACACAATGGTGATTTAAAAGTATACATCACTGAGAGTTTTCCTGACATTAAAATCAAAGTTGTGAATAGCTTTCCTGGGATACCTTAATTCTATACAATACAATTACAAATTGTTTCTTTTTACCTCTCTTGCTTTTGGTAAATCTGTGATAATAATTTTTTGTCTATCATTACTTTCTAAAGCTGCTATTTTAGAGTAACTATAGCCATTTATAGTTGTGTCTATAGCTTTCCACTTTGCAATACCACCAACGGTAACGGTTTCTCCAACTTCCAAAATACGTTCGGTGTAGCGTAAGGTTTTATTAAAACCTAAAAAATTTAAACTTTCAATCTTATAAGCTGCTAACAAATTTTGAAATTCGGGTGTTGGGTCATTCAAAAAACCTGAGGATACACGTTTATCCTCCTCTAAGTAAATTTCAAAATTAAAAGGGTTAGTTTTTGGAGTTACCATTGCCACTTCATCTTTTTGCTCTATAAAAAAATCTTGTATGTTTTTTTCGTCTATGAGTGTTTTCCAATAGGAGTTTTTACCTCGTTTTTTTTTCTGCTGAATTTTAAACTCAAAAGCTACACACTTACGCTTACTAAATGGTGCTACAAAAGGCTCGTGTACGTGTAAAACTTTGCCCGTAACTTTAGTTGGTTCATTAGTTCTAAATTGGAGAATATCTTTGCGTTTCAATTTTGAAAGCCGCCTTAGAATTTTTTGTTTCTTCCCAAAATAGTAGGACAGTACTCCAATAGTGATAATTGCAGCAATTATAAGCAAAGGAATTAATGCAGATGACATGGTTTGAAATATGTGGTTTACCTTATAAGTATTAAAATAAAACAGATTGTTACGCAGCTAGCGCTTTCGTTTTACCAAAGCATAATAATCGCCTTCAATAGGTAAGTAGCCTTGATCGTAAACAAAATAATACACCTTACCTGCTTTTGTAGTGTAAATGCTAGTGAAATAATTAAAATCGAAACCCGCTTCAATTAATGTAGCTTTAGAACGTGTAACTTTCCCATCAGGATTAAGGCGTTCTAAAATCCTATGATTTTTTCTTAACCGATTATTGGTATTGCGAATTAAGTTTTTACTATCCTTATTTATACGATTGTTGTATGAATTTCTACAACCATCGCTACAGAACTTTTTATCAATTCTGCCAACAATTTTCTCACCACATTCTAAGCATTGTTTTTCCATAGCTACTTATTTTCAATTTTATACCACCTAAGATTTAAGTCTTCTGCTTCAAAATAAAAATCTTCAACATAACTCAATCCAATTTTTAAAAGCGCATTATGAGAGGCTTGATTTCCTATTTCGGTTGTCGCATAAAGCTCTGGCAGCTTTAAAACATTAAATGCGTAATCTACTGCTGCTTTTCCTGATTCCGTAGCATAACCTTTACCCCAATATTGCTTTATGAGTCTGTATCCTACATCATAATATTTGGTAAAACCATTCATATTATACTCGGTGTTCAATCGAATTCCGGACCAACCGATAAAATCTCCTGATGATTTTTCAATAGCGGCAAAACGTCCGATGCCTCTTTCTTTATATTGATTTACAACGCTTTCCAAAATCTTTTGAGATTCTGTTTTTGTTTTTACGGGCTTGTTTCCTAAATACTTATGAACTTCAGGATCGGAATCTAATGCAAACATCCCATCTAAATCCGTTAAACGGAGTTCCCTTAAAATTAGTCGTTCTGTTTCAATATGAAATGTCATGCTACACTTACTTATGCCCAAATACTTTCAAGTGTGTATGGACTACCTTCATACACCCAGTGTTCACCAGTTAAAAATCTATAATTTTTATCTAAGGCCGCTATTTTATTCATGTCAGTTTCTGATAACTCGATAGCTTGAGATTCAAAATTCTGAGCAATACGTCCAGGGTTTACAGATTTAGGAATTACCGACGTTTCTCTATGCAATGCCCAACTTATTAAAATTTGTCCAGCAGTAACATTTTTAGATGCAGCAATGTCTAAGATTACTGGATCTTGTAACAACTTTGGCTCATTTTCGGCTTTAAACTTAGCTGCTCTATCTCCTGAACCCAAAGGTGCATAAGCCGTAACGTGTATGTTATAAGCTTTACAAAATGCTACCATATCGTTTTGTTGGTAATATGGATGTGCTTCTATTTGGTTCATTTCTGGTTTAATTTTAGAATTTGAAATGAGTTGCTCTAATGCTTTTGGACCAAAGTTAGACACACCAATATGCTTTACTAAACCCAATTCCACCCCATTTTCCATACCTTCCCAGGTTACTTCATTTGGCAGCTCTTCTAAAGAGATGAAATGCTCCACACTACTTACAAAAGGTATCTCCTTTTTTTGAGCAATTGGCCAATGTATAAGATATAAATCCAAATACTCTAATTGCAAGTCACTTAATGTTTGTTTTAGTGCAATAAGCACATCTTCTTTGGCATGCATATTACTCCATAATTTTGAAGTTATCCATACATCTTCTCTTGACACAACGCCTTCTTCAAAGAGTTCGTTTAATGCCCTTCCTACTTCTTTTTCATTTCCGTAAGCAGCAGCACAATCTATATGTCTGTATCCAGATTTAATTGCAGTTTTTACAGCATTGTAAACCTCTCCATCTGCAGATTTCCATGTTCCCAGGCCAAATGCGGGCATCTCGTCGTTATTTCTAAATTTTAATGTCTTCATGTTTATTTTAGTGTATCTTTTATCTTAAATTTCTACCTTAAAAATAAGGCACTTTTACCAATCTCCAGCATAATTCAAGTCGATTTTTGAAGATGATTTTAAAAGTTCAAACTTATATCGCAATATTTGCCTAATGTGCAAATAATCATGTGCTAACCAATTTCTTAAAAACAATTCTGCAGAAAGATTTCCAAGTTCTGGATGTTTTAATTCATTATTCCAATTCACATCACCAAGTTGTTGTAACCATGCAATGGAATTCTGTCGTTCTGCTAAGAATAATTTTAATGTATTATCATAATCTTTAGATATATAATTACGAGTTGTTACCCAACCTTCTGGGTCTATAGGAATCAGGTCCTTTTCAGGATATTCTAAAGTGTGTTTTACTCGTGCTCTAAAATCATAAATTTCTTCGTCCAAAAGATGACAAACAATTTCTAACAAACACCATTTTTCTGGTTTTGGCCGCCAATTATATTGGTAATCGGTTATATCTTTTAAAAGATTTTCAAAAACTTTTTTATTATGTTCTAACTGAGTTATTATGTCTTTAAGGCCCATGATTATTGATGAATTCAGCAAATATACGGCATCTATATACAATTTACCACAAACTATTAATTGATAATATAAATTTAAAGAAAGTGAAAGATTTAGAAAAAATTATATATAAAGCACAAGAAGAAGTTGACAAAATAGAAGAAATAGTAAAAATGCTAGATTCAAACAAAGAACTTCTAAAAAAATATGATTTTCAAATATTATTAAAAGGAAAATCTATTTTTTAAGGGATTTTGACACAGTTTCTTTAAAGTCTTGACAACAAAAATCAGACAAATCGAAAGAAAGAGATTTAGACTTAGATTGGTTATAGCTTAGAAGTATGATACCTTTTGATTTTTCCTTATGGTTATCACATTTATAATCTTTAAAAACATTTTCTAGTTCTTGCTTTGTAGACTCTAAAGCGACATTAAACGATTTCTCTGCTAGTTCGTTTATAAAATCGAAATCACTTTTATATTTGGTTTTCTTGGTTTTAATTTTTATCATATAATTTTATTTAGATAGGTATAAATTTAAGAAAATAAGTATAGATAGAGCTGGTACAATCCATATCCTACACCATCAATTACCAAAGAGACAAGCCTTAGTTCAAAAAAGGTCTTCATATTTACTCATGTAGTTGTCCTGGTGGTTATTGTAGCGTTTGTCTTTTTTGTTGAATAAGTCCAATAATCCCGATTCTCTATCTTTTTTATGATTTTTTTCTCGAACTCTGGATTCCTTTTAGCTTCTCTTAGTATTTTAAGCTTTAAGTATGCCTTCATTGCAGATGTTAATGGTGGTGCTTTCTTTTTTTATAGCATAAAATAAAGTTAAGTAAAAACTTATTAACATCAGGTATTATGCGATATACTTGTGTTTATCGGATATTGAATCATGATCCTTTTGTTTACAACTGTTCATAACTTCGTTTCTAAATATGATTTGTTGTGGTTAAATTTGTTGTATAACAGAAAAGCACCCTTTATGGATGCTTTTATTTCAATTGAAAGAAGGATTGAAGATAGCCTCATTAGCTATTCTTAAATCGAGTTTAATATACTCAACTTCTTTTATTTTCATGGTAATCTAAAGGCTTTGAAAACATATCCATCGCTGAAAGTTATATTAGAAATGTCTCATTAACATTTATCTAAACACTCCAAAGATTACTTTTTAGAAAACCCTGACGGTGCAACGTTGGGGTTTTTTATTGAAACAAATTTAATTAAAAAAACACAAAACCGTGAAGTATAAATTGAAAATAAAAGGAAAGTTATAAACAAATTAAGTGCTTAATTGAGTAGATTTGTTCTAATTAAGTGCTTTTGTGAATGAATAGTAGAATTAACGATATTTATATTGCTATTAGTAATCACAGAGTGCTCTATGCTGAATCTAACTTAGATTCTTTCTATAGGGGACTTAAAGCTATTCATCCTACCATAAGTTCAAAAAAAACAATAAAAAAAGAAATTGATGAAAAAAACATTTATCTACATGTTAATAATTTCGGTATTGTAGTAGAAGTTTATAGGTATTCAAATCCTGATTATGTTGGTGCAAAAAAATAGCTTCAATAATGTTTTACCTTATGGATTTTATAATCCATAAACTCAATAGGAAACTCTTTTTTTCTTACTAAAGTCCAATAACTAGGGAAATCATCATCTTCAACTATTTCCGTAATCTTTCTTAGGTTTCCAAACGTACCTAATACTTCACCGTCCTTTACCAAAACGAAGTTGTGCTTATTTTCTTTGCGCTCTTTGTATGTAACCATAGACCAAAATTAATAATAAATATCAATTTAACCGAATATTTTTGTATAATTATTTGTTTATACCAATATTGTCGGTTATATTTGTATATATAAAACTAGAAACCATGAACTTTAAATCACTACCACAGCTTTTAGATTACTTTAAAGAGGAATCAACTTGTAGAGACTACTACGAACAAATACGTTGGGGTAGTGAGGTTGCTTGTCCGCATTGTGGGTGCTTGAAAGTTTACAGAACTAAGCGTGGTTTTAGATGTGGTGAAAAGGAGTGTAAAAAGGATTTTACGGTAACTACTGGAACAATATTCCATAACTCAAATATATCTCTAAGAATTTGGTTTGCTGCAATATTTTTAGCGACTACACATAAAAAAGGTATTAGTTCGGTTCAATTAGCATTGGATTTAGGTATCACTCAAAAAAGCGCATGGCATGTTTTGCATCGTATTAGAGAAATGCTAAAAGAAAAGTCTCCACAAATGTTGGGAGAGAGTAAAATGGTAGAAACGGATGCCACTTTTATAGGTGGAAAAGAGGGGAATAAGCACGTAAACAAAAGACGCTCTTTAGAAGATAGAAATATTACCAATGAGGGCAAATCATATAAACCTAAAAAGGTAGTAATAGGAATTATTGAGCGAAACGGAAAAGTAGCTTTAAAGCATGTAAGCGGAGAAACAACTGAAAATATGGTGGATTTTGTGACGACACACGTTCCAAAGGATGCTACTATTTATTCAGATGAAGCACCCGCATATAATCAATTAAAGAAATACTACACACACGATAACGTTAAGCACGCTCTAAATATTTATGTAGAGGGCAATGTTCACACAAATACTATTGAAAATTTTTGGAGTGTTTTAAAGCGTGGTTTATACGGTATTTACCACCAAGTAAGCGACAAGCATTTAGAACGTTATTTAGATGAATTTAGCGCACGTTTTAATACTCGTAGCTTATCTAGTCAAGAGAGATTTGAAAATTTTTTGGTGGATAGTGAGAGTGTATTAAGCTATAAGAGGTTAATAAAATAACTTATTCTTCTTCTTCACTCTCTTCATCAGAGCTAAATTCTTTAACTAAAGATTTTATTAACTGTGTAGACTCTATTCTAAGATTACTAAAAAAATAATATATAGTTATCCCATTTACGACATGAGTAACACCTTCAATATGGTCTGGCCTATCTTTAAAGAGTCTTAAAATAAACTCTCTTCTTCCTTTTTCTTTGTCAATTTCTATTTTTACTACGGTATCGTGATTAGAAACATGATTAAATATAATATGCCTAATAGTTTCGAAAAGCTCATAACATTCATTATGTTTAGGTCTAGGCTCTAATGTAAATCCATGTAAATAACTATTTTGAACATTTTCTTCTAAATAATCTTCAATATACTCTTCGAAGATATTGTCTATGCGAAATAAGTATTTACCTTCTTGAGGTGTTTGTATAAAAAAAAGAGAGCCTTCATGGCTCTCTTCTGTATGATAGGAATGCATACTTATAATTTTTTAAATATCTCATCAAACTTGCCTTCTTCAAAGTCAGTCTTCATTTGGTTTAATGTAGCTTTCTTGTTCTCTAATCTTTTTTCAATTTTGGCAATCATTTCTGCCGATAACGGAGCGTTAGACTCGAGCCTAAGAACTCCATTTTTGTCTACTTTAATATTCATAATTCCGTTTATTTAATTCGATTATATTTGTAAATGTAACTTTTTTTATATAATATACAAAAAATATGCCACTTAAAAATGCGTGCAAAGGTATTATTTTTATTTCTATAAAAAAATATTTTTAAAAAAATATAAACAACTATTTATTCACCGTAAAAATAAATATTTGAATAGTAAAAAATATAATATTTTTGTTAATTTTTTATGCATTTCAACTAATTTTATTTCATGATAGCAAATATAAACGACGATAAAGAATCCAAAGAGCGTTCAAAAGAACCTCACGAGAAACTAAAGATAAACACTTCTTTAGACGACGTATTAAAGGCTTCTATTCCTAAGCCTAAACAAAAGGGACAATAGTTCATTGACTGCAATAGTTTAATTAGACCTTGAATGGTCGGCAAGATGCTCACTCTCGAATTGCTGAATTAGTGGCAAGGGAAAGAAGGATTAAATGAATTGCGTACTTCATATTAAAAAAAACGATAATCTTCGTTTTATGAAATCTCTTTAATAGTTTGTGGTAAGTTGTATATAGATGCCAAATATACATAATTATTATCCATTTACAAACGACTACAAACATTTACAAACGAATTTAAACGCGTAACTACCGAATAAGCTTTTGATGCTAGCAGATATTTGCCTTGTCGAAACATAAGAACTCGATGGTATTAACTGTTAAACATTAAAATTTAAAATTATGAACGCACTTAGAAACAAAGTACAGTTGATTGGTAGATTAGGACAAGATCCTGAAATTATTAGCTTCACTGATGGTAACAAAATGGCAAAATTTTCGATTGCCACAGATGATAGCTACAAAGACAAAGACGGTAATAAAGTAGAACGCGCTTACTGGCATAATATAGTAGTTCGCGGTGGTTTGGTTAAGGTAGTTGAAAACTACATTACAAAAGGAAAGGAAATAGCCGTTGAAGGAAAACTAACCAATAGAAGTTACGAATCAGCTAACGGCGAAAAACGCTATATAACAGAGGTTGTATGTAGTGAGTTGCTGATGCTAAGTAAATAAACCTTTTTTTGCCCAAAAACAAAAAGGTGCTTTGAGGGAAGCACCTTTTTTTATATTTAAAATTCAAAGATTAGCCTCAAAGTGATTGGCGCATCATCATTCCCGAAATAATTTTCTAGATTTCCTTGTGGACCCATTTTATCACTTGTTTGAAACTTGGTGCCTATCCCTGGTATGTTCTTCACAAATGAAATATCTCCCTCTGGAAAGTCAACTGAAACTCTGTGATTAGGATCCTCCTTAGGTTGTTGTGGTGTAAGCATTCTTAAAAATGTATTTTCAGAATTACAATATACTGTAAATCCCTTATCATTTTTTCCTTTCACTTTAACCCAATATAAACTTGAGAAAAACCCTTTAAATTCAGGGTAATCAAAACCAGATTCTCCAGTTACTGTATTATTATAATCGTTTTCCCAAACTTGTAACTTTGTGCCTTTCATACGGTTTCGCCATACACGATAAGGACCATCACCTAGCCACTTCATACCTTCAACCTGTTCTTCTGGAAACGAAAACGTAATACCCTTAAAGCCTTTCACAATTTTCTTTCCCTTTATCTCAACATACAAATCTAGTAACCCGTTTGGGTGAATAGTCCATTTTACGACATCTGAACTATATTCTTTATGCGCTGCCCAATTTGGAGACTTATCTGTCATCTCAAACACTGTCACAATTTCTACGCTATTCTCTAAAGTATTCACATTAAAAGACTGGACTTTGTCATTATGGTTAAAAATTAATGGCCCATTAGCTAATGGGATAATCTCTCCATTCTTATTGACTTCATTCAACAGGCTAGTTTCTTTGGAAAATGTATACTTCATATCACCAGATGCAACATAAACAAAACCGTTTTCTTCACTGGTTGTGATTGTTCCATCACCCGAATTACTTATTACATATTGATTCACTTGAATAGGTGCTTTAACAGGGTAAGACCATGTGAAAATCTCTTTACCGTATTTATCCGTAGCTTTTAAATATAATACATCAGCCATTTGCCATTTTTCAGGTAACTCTACAGAAATCTCACCTTTTTTAGAAGGTTCTATATCTGGTAATTCTACTGAATGTTCCGATATAATTTCCGCATCATTTTGATCATTTGGCCCATTAAATCTAACCCATTTGGCAGTCATCTTACATTCATTGAGGTTTGAGAAATGGTATCTGTTTTCAACCCTAAAAACACCATTAAAATTAGCCTTAATGTAGCGGTCTTCAATATAAATAGGCGACCACACTTCTTTAATTGTAAAATAACTTGCTTCTTTCTCTCCGTAAGGTCCAACGATGCCATCTGCAGCATGATTACCATCTGTATCTAAAACACCATTCTTATCCGTTCTAACGACTGCTTCATCTGCAAAATCCCATAAAAAACCACCCGCAGCTAAAGGCATTTGCCACATTTGTTTCCAATAATCTTCTAAACCAGCGCCATGTCCTCCATCATATAAACCATGTAAAAATTCAGTGGGAAAATATATTTTATCTTTTGCATACGTATCGTAAGCAAAAATGTGATAACTTGGATAATGCATCGTATTGGTTTTGTTGAAAATATTCCAGGGGTGTATTACTTCTCGTTTTTGAATATCCCACATAGCGTAGTCATTATCTAACTCAGTATTCCAACCAGTTTCATTACCGTTTGCCCAAAGTAGAATTGATGGATGGTTTACATCTCGCACTACAGTTTCTTTTACAATTTTCTCACCTACTTTAGTGTCTAAATGTGGTGAATGCCATGTGCAAACTTCGTCTATTACAAACAATCCTAAAGAATCACATGCCTCTAAAAAATGTTTATCTGGTGGATAATGTGACATTCTTACCGCATTCATATTCATATCCTTCATCATATTTACATGTTCGATACTTAACGCCTTAGACGTTGTTCTTCCTGAAGACGGATAAAACGAATGCCTGTTAACCCCTTTAAATTTAATACGTTGTCCATTTACATAGATACCATCTGCTTCACGAACTTCAACTGTTCTAAAACCTATGCGTTCTTTTATTCTATGAAGGACTTTTTGGTTTTTATCTAAAATTTGAATGTTTAAATTATAAAGATTAGGTGATTCAGGATTCCATGATTTTATGTTTGTTGCTTGAGTTGAAAGGTGCCATTCGTTATTCTCTGTATAGGTTGCTAGTGATAAATCTTGAATCTTTTCTCCACTTATTTTCGATAGTGAAGCACTAAATGAGTTTATTCTTTTTGAACTTGAAAAAATATCTACTTTTATTGAACCATCTGCTTTTGCATCAATGGCAACGCGCTCGATATTATCCTTTGGTAAAATCTCTAAATATACAGGTCTAAATATGCCTCCAAAAATCCAAAAATCGGCATTACGCTCAGCATAATTTATAGATGCATTTGCGGATACCTTATTAACTTTAACTTCTAAAGTATTTTCTCTACCATACCTTAATAACTTACTTATTGAATATTTGAACTCATAAAAGGCACCTTGATGAATTTCGCCCGCTAACTTTCCATTTATCTTCACCTCAGCGTCAGTCATAACCCCTTCAAATACAATTTTAACTTCTTTATCCTTCCATCCTAAAGGCACTTGAAACTGGTGTTTATACAACCCATATTCATTATATACCTGTTTTCCGAATTTTTGATCGTGTCCATAATTATAGTTCCCAAAACCTTGCAATTCCCAACACGAAGGCACTCCAATTTTAGTCCATTTTCCACTATTCATACCAGATGAACAATAGAAATCCCATTTCGCCATACTATCTTTCCCTAGTCCAGACAAATATTTAATTTGCGTTTCAGTTTCATTAATTGAATTTTGTGATCCACAAATATTTACGAATAAAACTAAAGCTATAAATGTTTTAAATTTTGAACCTAGCATAATGGTCATATCGATGTTTTAAATGAGTTCGTTTCTTCCAAATGTAACTTTTCAGGATTGATTTAATTACTTTAACGTAACTTTAACGGTAGCTATAACGGTTAAAGCAACAACTAAAAGCATTAAAGAGTTCTAGAAAATGCAACTAAATCTTAGACAAAAAAGAGACACTGTTACTAAAATAAAAAACAGTAATACATTCCAAAATGCTCCTACTAGTATAGCTTTATTACAGTACTTATTCGAGCAAACTCTAAATGGAATCCGTTTAAAAGAAAGTATTATAGATATTGAATTCTTTGGAAATAAGTTAGACTCTGAAAAGAACAACCCACGAGTTAGAGTTAATGTTTATAATCTTCGTAAAAAGCTTATCTCTTATTATGAAAATGAAGGCATTAATGATATTTGGCGTTTAACAATAGATAAAGGACAATACCATGTTCGGTTTTATAAAAAAGAATCGCAAAACATATTTCACAAAAAAATAAATTGGCCAAAAATATTACCTTATTTAGGATTACTATCTGCTATCGTTCTTATTATATATACCAATACAACTCCTAAAGCACCTATAATATGGAACAACTTCCTTTCTAATAACAGCCCTACAAACTTATTTATTGGAGATCACTTTGGTGCTACAGGAAAAACTATTACTAATGGCACTGGATGGACAAGAGACTTCGATATAAATAGTATTACGGAATTTTATGAACTGATAGAAAAAAATCCAGAATTAAAAAACACGCTTAAGCCTTCAAATTATTCTTACACAACTAGAATGGCTGCCTTAGCTACACAAAAATTTCAACAGTTATTTCAGAAACATAAAAAAACGTTTAATATTCGCTTTTCAACTCAAACCTCCATTTCTGAAATAAAAGAAGGAAATGCTATTTATGTTGGACCTACAAAAAATAAGAATCAATTTATTCATTTTTTTAACACAGGAAATCCTTATTTCAAAATTACTGGTAACACCTTAACACTAAGTAATCATCCAAAACTAGAAGATAATCAAATAGAAATAAACAACTCTACTCATGACGAAGAATTTGCCGTCGTATCTAAATATCCGAGCACAAACAATACAGAACATATTGTGTTTTTTTCACAACATGATATTGGGGTTAGTGCTACGGTTGAATATTTTACTAACATAGATAGTTTAAAAAGTTTTAGAAATTCTTACCTAAAAGATTCGAAATACTTCACCGCAATTTTTAAAGTAAAAGGACAAGACCGAACCAATACAAGTATCGATCTTGTTTCAGTTATCGTTTTTTAATATCGTCAGTCTGCAAATATTGCCCACCTATTCGCTATATCTCCCACTTATGCATTCTCACATTGAAATCTAGATAGTAGCACTCAATTTTGTATTAAACAATTGATCTAAAGCATCATGAATTCAATACAAAAAACACTTATAGCCCTAATTTACACACTTCTTTTTTCGTGTTCTCCAACCGATGTAAAACATGAAGAGACACCAGGTACTGCAATTGATTTAGAACTAATCGAAAAAAACAACTGGGATTTATCCAATGCTATCCTTTTTCTTATAAATGAACACAGAGAAAGTTTAGGAAAAAACACTCTAACAAAAGACACATCTTATGCAACAGCTTATGCTGTTCACCATAGTATGTACATGAAAACAACAGAAAGTGTAAATCATAATAATTTTTTTATTAGAAGCAATGCCTTGAAGGCTAAAGGGGCGACCAAAGTAAGTGAAAATGTAGCTTATGCATTTACATCTGCCAAGTCTGTAGTAAGCGCCTGGTTAAGAAGTGACGGACATAGAAAAACTATTGAGGGTGATTTTACACATATAGGGTTTGGTATAGTAAAATCAGAAAACAACAAATACTACTATACAACTCTATTTTACAAATAAGCTTAACTGATTGAGCGCACAAACTATGAAGATCCAAAGAAATCATCAAGAGCATTATTGGAGAGTTTCAATAACAGTAAAAGAGTTTATTATTTTCAGCCTTGTTATAGGACTATTCCTTTTTTTCTTTTTTATAAATGTATAGAGGAATCTATTATGTAACATTATCACTATTATAATAGCCACCTCTATTTTCTTTTCTTTCTATGGATTGATGGATGATTAAGTGCGCTACATTCACCATATTTCTTAATTCGCAAAGTGACGTAGTTACTTTTGATTCGCGGTATAAATCTTCAACTTCATTATAAATAATATCTAAACGTTTTATCGCTTGTTTTAAACGTCTATTATTTCTAACAATACCAACATAATTGCGCATTAAGGCCTGAAGTTCTTTTAAGTTATGCTGAATTAAGATATGCTCTTCTGTTATGACTGTTCCTTCATCATTCCATTTTGGAATTTCAATACTTACAGATTTTAGTTCGTGCTTAGCGTGGTATTTATAAATATTATGAGCATATACTAAGGCTTCAAGTAAAGAGTTAGATGCTAAACGATTGGCGCCGTGCAAACCTGTTCTTGTACATTCACCACAAGCAAATAAGTTTTTAATTGTAGCTTTTCCTTTTGTATTCACTTTAATACCTCCGCATAAGTAATGTGATGCAGGTACAACAGGAATCCAATCTGTTTTAATATCAATGTGTCGCTGTAAACATTCATTATAAATATTTGGAAAATGTTCTATAAATTTAGACATATCCAAATGTGTGCAATCCAAATACACATGTGATGCTCCTGATTTCTTTAACTCACTATCAATACTTTGAGATACAATATCGCGCGATGCTAACTCTGCACGATCATCATAATCTGGCATAAATCGATAGCCTTTTTTATTTCGCAAATAGGCACCAAAACCTCTTACAGCTTCAGAAATTAAAAAAGATGAGCCTCCTTCAACATCATATAAAGCTGTTGGATGAAACTGCACAAACTCCATGTCTTTAATTCTTGCTTTTGCTCTATAAGCCATTGCAATTCCATCTCCTGTAGCGATTATTGGATTTGTGGTATGGCCATATACGCGACCAATACCTCCAGTGGCCAGTAGTGTACTATCTGCCTTTACAGTAAAAATATATCCTGTTCTTTGATTTAAAACATATGCGCCGTAGCAGGTTTCTCGTTCTGCATTATCATCCTTAATATGATGATCTGTAATTAAATCGATAGCAAAGTGATAGGGTAAAATTTCAATGTTTTTGAGTTGATGCACACGAGCCAATAATGCACGTTCAATTTCATAACCTGTAACATCTTTATGATGGATAATTCTATATTCTGAATGCCCCCCTTCCTTGCCTAAGTTAAATTCACCATCAGAATTTGTGTCAAAATTTGCCCCCCACAACAACAATTCTTTTAATCGTTTTGGACCTTCTTCAACGACCATCTTTACAACATCTTCATTACATAAACCATCACCTGCAATTAAGGTGTCTTTTATATGCTTTTTAAACGAGTCTTGGTCTTTATCTAAAACAACAGCTACACCGCCTTGAGCATATTTTGTATTAGATTCGTCTTCGCTATCTTTAGTAACAATAACTACTTTTCTATTTGGAAATTCTTCAGCTATCTTGACTGCAAAAGTTAATCCAGCTATCCCTGAACCTATCACCAAATAGTTAGTAATAATCATAATTTATTTTGAAAGCTCTAACATGCGTTCAATAGGCAACAATGCACGATCGATAATGGCAGGATCCACCTGTATCTCTGGAGATTCATTCAACATACAATCGTATAGTTTTTGCATGGTATTCATTTTCATAAAATGACATTCACTACACGCACAAGTATTATCTTCTTTTGCTGGCGCTGGTACTAATTCTGTATTAGGTATTTCCTGCTGCATTTTATGTAAAATTCCAGCTTCGGTAGCAACAATAAACTTCTGATCTTGATGCTCTTTCACATAATTTATCATCCCAGAGGTTGAACCAATGTAAGTAGCGGTATTAAGGATATGTGTTTCAGACTCTGGATGTGCAATGATTTTATAATCAGGATATTTTTTATGAAGTTCAATTAATTTATCCATCGAAAACGCTTCATGAACTACACAACTCCCATCCCAAAGCAACATATCTCTTCCTGTTTCATTGATAATATATCTCCCTAAATTCTTGTCTGGAGCAAATATAATTGGCGTTTCCTTAGGAATAGATTCTACAATCTTTAAGGCATTGGACGATGTACAAACAATATCACTTAACGCCTTAATTTCAGCAGAACAATTCACATAAGTAATCACTACATGATTAGGATGTGCTTTGGTGAATTTTTCAAAAGCATCTGGCGGACATGAATCTGCCAAGGAACACCCAGCATTTAAATCTGGGAGTACTACTTTTTTATCTGGACTTAAAATTTTTGCGGTTTCGGCCATAAAATGCACCCCTGCAAATACAATCATATCTGCATCTGTTTCGGCAGCTTTTTGAGATAAACCTAAACTGTCACCAACGTAATCGGCAATGTCTTGAATTTCTCCAATCTGATAATAATGCGCTAATATTACCGCATTTTTTTCTTTCTTAAGACGATTTATTTCTTTAATTAAATCCATTTTTGTGTTTTGAAAATATATTTACAATCAGGTTGGATTAGGGAGTATCTCCTATAAGTTGGTATACAAATATCTTAATAAAATAGATTGCTTAGTGATATTTAACAACAAAAAAATAAGTGAATAAAAAACCCTTAATGTTTTCAAGAAATCATTAAGTAATTATCAAACAAAACTTATGAAAATTCATAAAACTTAAACCACTTACTATAACAAACTTCAGACTCTATTTTAATATTAAACCTATTAAAAAGATAATGGCATTGTTCGTGTTTTTTTTAATTATTCTTAATCAGAATTCACTAAATGCCAAATATTGACAAAACTTTATAAAGAACGGGTGGTTTCACCAAAGCTTTAGTATTTTTACTCCTCATTTTACTAAAGCTAGATATATGTCTGTAGAACCAAAGTTAATTCGATTCAATCAAACAGTATTGTCAAAATATCAAATATACAACAGTATATTTATGACTTTACCTTTTGATGCGGTTACAAAAACTGGAGTTTTGTTGCCACTGTTTCATGAAACTTGTGAGAAAGGTTTTAAAAATGGTGATGATCCCACCACTATTGTGGAAACATTTTTTAAAAAATACCAAGCCAGACGTAATAAGCAAAGTCAGATTAACTTGTTATTCAGATTCATTCAATATATTGAAAGACAAGTAGTTTTATTCGATGCTATTGAAGACGCTGCTTTCCCTGTGGTTAACAATATGGATGGTGTAGGTACGCTAAGAAATCTAAAAGGTTCTGCAATGTCTGAAGGAAAGATAGAGGAACTTCAAAATTTCTTAGAAGAATTTAAAGTACGTATTGTTTTAACGGCGCATCCAACGCAGTTTTATCCTGGATCAGTTCTTGGTATCATTACTTCTCTTACAAAAGCCATAAAAAATAACGATTTATCTGAAATCAATAACCTGTTCGGTCAGTTAGGAAAAACACCTTTTTTCAAACATAAAAAACCAACACCATATGATGAAGCAAAAAGTTTAGTTTGGTATCTAGAAAATGTATTTTACAAGACTTTTGGTGGTATTTATAACTATATTCAAACTAACATTTATGCTGATGGTAAAAAACATAACGACATTATAAATATTGGTTTTTGGCCTGGCGGAGACAGAGATGGAAATCCGTTTGTAAAACCTAAAACCACATTAAAGGTTGCTAATAAATTAAAGAAATCTATCCTTAAAAAATATTATGAGGATCTAAAGGACTTAAGACGCAAACTTACTTTTAAAGGTGTTGAAGAACGCGTGATACAGCTTGAAACTATAATGTATGATTACAGCATAAATCTTAAAACAAAAAATGCAATATCTATAGAAGAGTTTATGAAAGAACTCTTTATTATTAGAAACATTGTTGTTAAAGAACATCAATCACTTTATGTTAATGAGATAAATAGCTTAATAAATAGAGTGCATTTATTTGGTTACAGATTTGCAACACTAGATATTAGACAAGACAGCAGAATTCACCATTCAGTTTTCACAACTGTAATAGATCATTTAATTGAAAAAGGAAGTGAGTCTTTCCCTAAAAATTATCATGATTTATCTGAAACTGAACAAATCGAAATTTTATCAAAAGCAAATGATGAAATTGAAGATTTAGAGAATTTTGAAGATGAAATGGTTAGGAATACTTTAAAAACCATTTCAATTATAAAAGATATTCAGGCTAGTAACGGAGAGCGTGGTGCAAATCGTTATATCATTAGCAATAACCAAACTGCACTTAATGTAATGCAATTATTTGCAATGCTGAAAATTGTAGCATTTAAAGATGAGTTAACTGTTGATATTGCGCCATTATTTGAAACTATTCCAGATTTAGAAAATGCGCCAGGTGTTATGGAACAATTGTATCAAAACCCAGAATACATGGCACATTTAAGAGCTAGAGGCAGCAAACAAAACATAATGCTTGGTTTCTCTGACGGCACGAAAGATGGTGGGTATTTAATGGCAAATTGGGGTATTTACAAAGCCAAAGAATTATTAACTGAGATGTCTAGAAAATATGATATTACTGCCATATTTTTTGATGGTCGTGGTGGACCACCTGCTCGAGGCGGTGGAAAAACACACAACTTCTACTCGTCTTTGGGACCTACAATTGAGGATAAAGAAGTACAAATTACAATACAAGGACAAACAGTAAGCTCTAACTTTGGAACTGCCGACTCGTCTCAATATAACCTAGAACAATTGATAAGTTCGGGTATCAAAAACAGAATTGACGGAGAGCGGAATAAGTTATCTGAGGAAGATAGAACCGTGATGGGGGATCTTGCAGAGACTAGTTATCAAACTTACAAGGATTTTAAAAGCCACCCTATGTTTATTCCATATTTGGAGCGCATGAGTACACTTAAGTATTATGCCAAAACCAATATAGGAAGTAGACCATCAAAACGAGGGAAATCTGATAAACTAGTGTTTTCAGACTTAAGAGCTATCCCTTTTGTAGGATCTTGGAGTCAGTTAAAACAAAATGTACCTGGATTTTATGGTGTCGGTACCGCTTTAAAAATGTATGAAGATAGAGGCGAATGGGAAAAAGTAGAAGCATTATATAATAACTCTAAATTCTTTAAAACGTTATTAGAAAATAGTATGATGTCATTAACGAAATCATTCTTTGATTTAACAAAATATATGTCGAAAGATGAAGAATTTGGCGCATTTTGGAACATTATTTATGAAGAATATTTAACTACCAAAAGATTACTTCTAAAGCTTACAGGGTACAAAGAATTAATGGAAAATGAGCCTTCTGGTAAAGCATCAATTGAAGTTAGAGAGTCTATTGTATTGCCTTTATTAACTATTCAACAATACGCATTGAAGAAAATTCAAGAGTTTGAAAAAGCTGGAGTACCAAAAGACGATCCTGAAAAATTAATTTACGAGAAAATCGTAACACGCTCGTTATTTGGGAATATTAATGCGAGTAGAAACTCTGCTTAAGATAAAATTACGAATTAAAACAACCCCGATTTACTATTTGTAAATTGGGGTTTTATTTTTAAGTAATATTTGATGAAATTATTAATTTTTGATATTGATGGCACTATAATAGATTCGGTAAAGGTTGATGATGACTGTTTTAAATCAACTTTTAAAAAGCTTCACAACATTGATTTATCTGAAGCCAATTGGAACGATTTTAAACATGTTACAGATACTGGATTAACAATTGAAATTTTTAAAAAGTGGCTTAATAGAAAACCTACTTCGCTAGAAATTGAAAATATCAAACAAGAATTCTATCAACAAGTTAGCCTAAACTCTAAAAAGATACTACCAATAAAAGGAGCTAATGAATTTATTAACCTTATAACGTACAACAATGGTTTAGATATAGCCTTTGCCACAGGTGGCTGGGGAGAAACTGCACAATTAAAAAGTAATGCTGTTGGATTACACCTAGATAAGCATACTCTAAAATCGTCAAACGATCATTTTAAAAGAGATAAAATAATTGAACTTGCTATTGAAGAAGCGCAAAACAAACACAAGATAAATAGTTTTGATTCAGTGGTGTATTTTGGAGATGGGTTATGGGATTTTAAAACAACATCAAAACTAGGAATAGATTTTATTGGCGTGGATTTTTTAAATAATGGCAAACTTCAAAAAGCAGGCTGTAGCACCATAATAAGAGACTTTACCAATCCACAATATATCCTAAATCTTATACAATAAAAAAGAGCCTCACTAATTGCAAGGCTCTTTTATTATATTAAAAAGTAAGATTAATGCTCGTTCAATCTAAAATCTGGATAAGCATCCATACCATGTTCATGAGCATCAAGTCCCTCAAGCTCTTCTCTTTCTGAAACTCTAATACCTACTGTTTTCTTAAGTGTAAAAATGATTAGAAATGCTGATATCAAACAGAATCCAGCATAACACGCTACACCAGTTAACTGTATTAAAAACGAATGTTCTGGGTTAGTTGAAAAAATACCAACAGCCAAAGTTCCCCAAATACCACAAACTAAATGAACCGCTATGGCACCAACTGGATCATCAAGTTTAATTGCATCAATAAATGCTACAGCAAATACAATTAAAGCTCCTGCTATTACCCCTATAAGAATAGCACTCTCTGGACTTGTAACATCAGCTCCTGCAGTAATACCTACTAAACCTCCTAAAATTCCATTTAAGAACATAGTTAAATCTAAATTCTTATATTTTAATAGTGACACAAACGCAGCTACTACACCTCCTGCTGCTGCAGCTAAACAAGTAGTTACTAAAACACGTGAAGTGGTTTCTGGGTCTGCAGAAAGTACAGATCCTCCATTAAATCCAAACCAGCCTAACCAAAGTATTAATACTCCTGCCGTAGCTAAAGGAATATTATGCCCAGGAATAGCTTGAGGTTTTCCATCTTTAAATTTACCTATTCTAGCTCCAAGCAACCAAACTGCAACCAAGGCTGCCCATCCGCCTACGGAGTGTACTAATGTAGAACCAGCAAAATCATGAAATCCCATTTCTTCAAGGAAACCTGCTCCCCATTTCCATGAGCCTGCAATAGGATAAACTAAACCTACATATAATACCGTAAACATCATAAAAGGTCCTATTTTCATTCGTTCTGCTACTGCTCCAGAAACAATAGTTGCTGCTGTAGCGGCAAACATACCTTGAAATAAGAAATCTGTCCACCAAGTATAACCACCATCAGCATATGCTGGAGTCATTCCTCCTTCAGGAGGTGCTATACCAAATCCTGCAAATTTAAAAATTCCTGCAGAGCCTTCTTCAAACCCAGGATACATTAAGTTAAAACCTGCGATGTAATATAATAACAACCCTACGGTGATTATAAAAATGTTTTTGAATAAAATGTTAATTGTATTTTTCTGTCTAGTTAAACCAATTTCCAAAAATGCAAAACCTAAATGCATAAAGAAAACTAGTGCTGTACAGATCATCATCCATACGTTATTTGCTGTAAATAATCCTTGTTCCATAATATCTTAGTTAATCTATATAAGTGTTTATTTGGTTATTATTTTAAAGTATCCCCTCCTTTTTCTCCTGTTCTAATTCGGTAACATTCGCTTACATCTGAAACAAATATTTTTCCATCTCCTACTTCTCCAGTTGCAGCAGATTCTAAAATTGTTTTAATTGTAACTTCCTCAAAATCGTCATTTACAACTATAGATAAATATCTACGTTGTATATCACTTGTGCTATAAGACACGCCTCTATAAACGTGTCCTTCTTTTTCATTACCTAAACCGGTTACGTCCCAGTAAGAAAAAAAGTTTACGCCAACTTCATGCAACGCATCTCGTACAGCGCTGTATTTTGACTTTCTAATAATTGCTTCAATTTTCTTCATAATGTGCCTTTATTTTGATTAGTAAGATTTCAAAAATAGAAAAATATTTAGGCGACCAAGAATATTAGGCTATTAATGAAAAACTATTATTACTTTATTAAAAAACAGACAAAAAGGATGCTTTTTTTGTAGTAAAAGCATCCTTTTTTATAAAACTAACTAAACTAAAATTTTATAATCTAAAATTCTATATTCGGTTTTAAATACTAATCGAATTGTAAAAAAAACAATTAGTCTTCTATTTCTCTTTGTCTCTTACCTGGATAAGCTAAAGCACCATGCTCAGATAAATCAAGACCTTCAATTTCTACTTTTTCGCTAACTCTTAATCCTAATGTTTTCTTAAGAATAGTTAAGAAAATTAAAGATGTAAGAACAGCCCAAATAGCATAAGCCAAAGCACCAATTAACTGAGCTAAGAACTGATCAGCTCCTCCTCCGTTGAACAAACCTATTCCTGCATCTCCGTCTACTCCCCAAAGACCTATAACAATAGTTCCCCAGAAACCAACTATACCATGTACAGAAAATGCACCTACTGCATCGTCAATCTTAAGTTTTTGCTCAACAAATTCCATAGAAAATACTACGATAATACCACCTACAAAACCAGCAGCTATTGCTCCAAATTCAGTCATATTACCACAACCAGCAGTAATTGCTACTAATCCAGCTAAAGCACCGTTAAGTGTCATATCTAAATTAGGCTTTTTGTATTTAATCCATGATAAGAATAAAGCACCTAAAGCACCAGCAGAAGCAGCTAGGTTAGTTACTAAAACTACCATTGAAGCACCAACTGCGTCGTCACCACCCCAAGCTAATTGAGAACCACCGTTGAATCCGAACCAACCGAACCAAAGAATGAATACACCAAGCGTAGCTAATAATTTGTTATGACCAGGAATATTAACAGCTTTTCCATCTATATATTTTCCTAATCTAGGACCAACTAACATTGCGGCTATTAATGCAGCCCATCCACCTACAGCGTGTACTACTGAAGAACCAGCAAAATCGATAAACTCAGCAGGCATAATACCTTCTGTATCATTTAACCATCCACCGTTCCATTCCCAGCCACCTGCGATAGGATATATAAAAGCCGTTAAAACAACTGAGAAAATGATATATGTAGAATACTTTGTTCTACCAGCAATAGCTCCAGATACAATAGTAGCAGCTGTAGCACAAAATACCGTTTGGAAAAATAAATCAGCAGGACCTTGATTAAACATAAAACCACTCCAACCTATCCATCCGCTAGCAGATTCTCCATACATTAAAGAGTAACCGATAAACCAGAACACTAAAGAACCTACTGCTATATCTAATACGTTTTTCATAGCAATATTTACCACGTTTTTAGAACGTGTCATACCAGACTCCACTAATGTGAATCCTGCTTGCATTAAGAATACTAGAATACCAGAAATAAGCATCCATAACATTCCCATGTCGCCTTCAATAGCGGCGGTATCTTGCATTATAAGGGGCATGTTTAATAATGACATAATTTTTATTTTTAATGGTTAGTAATTAAATGGAATAAAGCAAGTTCCTTTTTCATAAAGAACTTGCTCTATTCTTTATTTTTGAGAGTTTCTCATTTATATATTTAGAATGTGTAGATTGCGGCTAAAGTAAATGCAGCTAAACTATCTGTTCCAACTCCGTCGCTGTCAACGAAATTTCCGTAAAACTGACCATCATCTTGATTAGTTAAAGCATCTAATCTAATTTCAGGCTTGATAATTAAGTTGTCTACAGTATAGCTTCCTGTTAAAGTTGTAGCGAATACAGATGGTAAATCATCTCCATCACCATGTATTGCAAAGTACTCACCTCTTAAACCGATTGAAAAATCATCAGAAGTAGCTATCTGTGGGTATAATGCTGCACCGTAGAAACCTGCACCATCGTTATCGTTATATGCAGCGTTGATTCCTAAGTAAAAAGAATCAGACAAATCGAAACCTCCTGTATAATCGATTTCAAAACCTAAACCACCGTTGTTTCCACTATCGTAGTATAAGTTTAAGAATTGTCCTGAAACACCTAACTGTGCGCCAAGAGCATATTCACCAGTCATAGAAATATTGTTAGTATCCCATGGGTTAGTAACAGCTAACATTAAACTAACATCATCTCCTAAAGTAAAATCAGCTTTTAAACCCATATGTGAGAATGGTCCACTAGAGAATAAGTAAGAACAGCTATAGTTAAAGTTTCCAGCTGGTGCAATAACTTCATACCCTAAAAAAGTATTCCATCTACCAAAAGTAAGTGTAGTACCTTCAGATACATTCCAATACACATAAGCCTGATTTACAATACCATCAACAATATCAGTATTAAATGTAGCACCAGCACCTCTTGGTCCAGTAACTAAATCTATTACCGCACCTGCTTTTTCTCCTTCGTAGCTCAATATAACATTTGCCATACCTAAAGCAAAACCAGATTGACCTGCAAAAGCAGTTCCAAAAGTTGGTGCATCATTATCTGAAGCAGTTAAATATGTTTGATAATAAGCATCAACACTACCAGAAACAGTTAGTGCTGGTTTTTCTTCTTCTTGTGCAAATAATGCTGTTGCTACAAAAAGCATTGTAAGGGTAAATAATCTTTTCATAATGTTTAAATTTTGGTTATTAATTTTTAAAATTTATTTCCTTAAGACGGGGCTAAACTATTTAAAAAAGATTTACCCCCACAAAAAAAAGGGGGTATTTGATGTATTTTTATGATTTTTCAATTTTTACCCCCTTTTTTTTAGGGGTATTTCTGTTTTAACTAAATTTTATGAAATATTGATAACTATATTAATTGAATAATCATCAAGTTTTGTTTCATTTTAATGCGGTTTTTTTTAACAAAAACAAGGATTCCTTATAATAATTCACATATTCTTATTTATCCTTAAATTTTGCCTATTGAATATTTATTAAAATATCTCATTATTATTGATAGAAACCTATTTAAAAGTTGAGTTCAATTAAAAAATCGAAATAATGAAATAGCCCTTATTAGAAATATAAATTCTATGCCTACATTTGTAGTTCGACGCTTTTTTAATCTAAAATATATCGTTGATTATGTTGAAGAAACAAGGTTTATATTCCCCAGAATTTGAGCATGAAAATTGTGGTGCAGGCTTTATTTGTAATCTTAAAGGAGAGAGAACAAATCAAATTATACATGACGCTCTAGAAATTCTAGTGAAATTAGAACATAGAGGAGGAGTAAGTGCTGATGGTAGAACTGGTGATGGCGCTGGTTTATTAATTGATATTCCTCACGATTATTTTAAACGTGTTTGTGATTTTGAGATTCCTGAACAACGAGAATATGCAGTTGGTATGGTATTCTTACCAAAAGTTGAAAACCAATACAAATACTGTAAGGATATTTTTGAACAAGAAGTAAGTGCTCAAGGACTTACTGTTTTAGGATGGAGAACTGTACCTGTTGATTCTACACAATTAGGACAAATAGCTCTAGCTTCTGAGCCTAGTATAGAACAATTATTTATTGGTAAAACTGATGCTATCGATGAAGCTACTTTTAAAGCTAAACTATACGCTGCCAGAAAAATTACCGAACATGCCATTAGAGAATCTAAAATATCTGAAAGCTCATATTTTTATGTGCCGAGTTTATCAACCACTACCTTAATATATAAAGGTATTATTATGCCTGAGGATATTGGGCCATATTATACTGATTTACAACAAGAAGATTTGGTAACACGCTTGGCATTGGTACATCAACGTTTCTCAACCAACACGATGCCTACTTGGGAATTGGCACAACCTTTCCGTTTTATGTGTCAAAATGGAGAGATTAACACACTTCGTGGTAACGTAAGCCGCATGCGTGTGCGCGAAGAGATAATGAAAAGTGATGTATTTGGACCGCAAATAGATAAGTTGTTTCCAATTATTTTACCCGGTAAATCAGATTCTGCATCTATGGATATGGTGGTTGAATTATTGACACATACTGACCGTTCTCTTCCAGAAATTATGATGATGATGATTCCTGAAGCCTGGGAAAAACATGCCACCATGAGCGAAGAAAGAAAGTCTTTCTATGAATATAACGGTTGCATTATGGAACCATGGGATGGCCCAGCATCTGTACCATTTACTGATGGTGATTATATTGGTGCTTTATTAGACAGAAATGGTTTAAGACCTTCAAGATACACCGTAACCAAAAGTGGAAAATTAATCATGGCTTCTGAAGTTGGCGTTGTAGATATTGAGCCAGAAGACATAAAATCTCACGGTAGGTTAGAACCTGGAAAAATGTTCTTGGTTGATATGAATGAAGGACGTATTATTGATGATGAAGAAATAAAAACTAAAATTGTTAATCAACGTCCTTATAAAGAATGGTTAGATAAAACCCGTTTACATTTAAGAGACGTTCCATATACCAATGAAACCTGTCCAATAGAAACTATAGATATCAAAACAAGACAACGTTTATTCAATTATACGTTTGAAGATATCCAGGAAGTGATTACTCCTATGGCTCAAAAAGCTAAAGAAGCTTTAGGTTCTATGGGAATTGATACACCTCTAGCTGTATTGTCAGATAGACCTCAACTGATTTCAAATTATTTCAAACAATTATTTGCACAAGTTACAAATCCACCATTGGATGGTATCCGTGAAGAAATTGTTACTGATATAAGTCTGAACCTAGGTAAGGATAGAAATATTTTCAGTATTACAGAGAGACAATGTAGAAAGCTGAGAATTCAAAACCCTGTAATTTCAAATGCAGATTTAGAGAAAATCAGAACCATACAAATTGAAAGTTTTAAAGCGGAGACCATTCAAATACTTTATCCGAAAGCACAAGGTATGAACGGTTTAGAAAATGCTTTAGATGATATTATTATTCAAATTGAAAAAGCATTAGAGCGTAAAACCAATATCATCATATTATCAGATAGAGGTGTAAATGAAGATTTCGCTCCTATTCCTGCTTTGTTAGCATGTTCATATGTAAATCATCAAATGAACCGTTTACGTAAGCGTTCTTATTTCGATATTATTATCGAATCTGCTGAACCTCGTGAACCACATCATTTTGCCACTTTATTTGGCTATGGCGCAAGTGCTATCAACCCTTATATGGTAAATGAAATTATCAGAATGCAGGTGAAGGATGGCTTCATAACTGATATGGATGAACAAGCAGCTGTTGATAATTTCAATAAAGCTATCGGTAAAGGCATACTTAAAATCATGAACAAGATTGGTATTTCTACATTACATTCATATAGAGGCTCTCAAATTTTTGAGATTGTTGGCTTCAATTCAGCATTTGTTGAAAAATACTTCCCTTATACCGCTTCAAGAGTTGAAGGTATTGGATTGTATGAAATTGAAAAAGAAATAGATCAACGCTACAAGCAAGCATATCCAGACAAACCAATAGACAAAAAATTAGGTTTGAATATTGGAGGAGATTACCGTTGGAGGCGTAATGGTGAAAGACACATGTTTAACCCAACCACAGTTGCGAAATTACAACAGGCAGTGCGATTAAGCGATCAAGCCAGTTATGACGTATATTCTAAAGCCATAAACGAACAGTCTGAAAACTTAATGACTATTCGTGGCTTATTTGAGTTTGATAATTTAGATCCTATTCCACTTGATGAAGTAGAACCATGGACTGAGATTGTAAAGCGCTTTAAAACTGGTGCAATGTCTTATGGCTCAATTTCTCGTGAAGCACATGAGAACTTAGCCATTGCAATGAACCGTATTGGAGGTAAATCTAATTCTGGTGAAGGTGGTGAAGATAGAAATCGTTTCCACCCAGATATAAATGGAGATAGCAGAAATTCAGCAATCAAACAAGTTGCTTCTGGCCGTTTTGGTGTAACATCCCACTATCTAACGAATGCTAGAGAGATTCAAATAAAAATGGCTCAAGGTGCTAAACCAGGAGAAGGTGGACAATTACCAGGCGAAAAAGTATTACCATGGATTGCAAATGCACGTAACTCTACACCTTTTGTAGGGCTTATTTCACCACCACCACATCACGATATTTATTCAATTGAAGATTTAGCACAACTAATTTTCGATTTAAAAAATGCGAATCGTGATGCTAGAATCAATGTGAAATTAGTATCAGAAGTTGGTGTTGGAACTATTGCTGCTGGTGTAGCGAAGGCTAAAGCTGATGTAGTGCTAATTTCAGGATATGATGGTGGTACGGGTGCTTCACCTTTAACATCATTAAAGCATGCTGGCTTACCGTGGGAGCTTGGATTATCTGAAGCACAACAAACACTCGTTTTAAATAATTTAAGAAGTAGAATTGTTGTGGAATGTGACGGACAGTTAAAAACTGGTCGTGATGTTGCTATTGCTGCACTGCTTGGTGCTGAAGAATTTGGTTTTGCGACTGCTCCTCTTGTAGCTTCGGGTTGTATTATGATGCGTAAGTGTCATTTAAATACATGTCCTGTAGGGATCGCAACTCAAGATAAGGAACTGCGTAAAAACTTTAAAGGCACGCCAGAACACGTGATTAATTTCTTCTATTATGTAGCAGAAGAATTACGTAGTATTATGGCGCAATTAGGGTTTAGAACCATGGCTGAAATGGTTGGACAAACACATAAAATCAATGCTAATAAAGCTATAAAGCATTACAAAGCTAAAGGTCTTGATTTATCAAGTATTTTACACAGACCTGCAGCATATAGTAAGCTTATCGTTAGAAATACGGAAGAACAAGATCACAATCTAGACAACGTATTAGACTTTACGATTCTTAAGGATTCGCATCGTGCGATGTATCGTAAAGAAAAAATGACATTGCAATACCCTATCAGTAATATCAATAGAACTGTAGGTGCGATTGTGAGTAACGAATTATCTAAAATCTATGGTCATTTAGGCTTACCTGAAGATACACTAAACATTAATTTTACAGGATCGGCAGGACAAAGTTTTGGTGCTTTTGGAGCATTTGGGTTAACATTTACTTTAGAAGGAAACACAAATGATTATTTAGGAAAAGGGCTTTCTGGAGCTAAATTGATTGTTAAGAAACCTGAAAATGCCGATTTCAAAGCCAATGAAAACATCATTGTAGGTAACGTATGTTTATTTGGTGCAGTAAATGGTCAAGCCTATATAAATGGTATTGCTGGCGAACGTTTTGCAGTACGTAACTCTGGTGCAACCGCAGTTGTAGAAGGGGTTGGAGATCACTGTTGCGAATACATGACTGGTGGTCGCATTATCGTACTTGGTAAAACAGGACGAAATTTTGCAGCTGGTATGAGTGGCGGAATTGCTTATGTATATGATCCAGATAACAAATTTGTAAATGGTTTGTGTAATACCGAAACTATAGAATTTGAGGATATTACCAGTGAAGACGCCAACGAATTAAAAGCGTCTATTGAAAAACATGAACTTTATACAAATAGTAGCGTTGCGAAAGAATTACTTTCGGATTGGGATAAAAGTTTAGGCAACTTTGTAAAAGTAATGCCTATTGAGTATAAACGTGCATTAAAGCGTTTAGAGACTGAAGAACAAATGGTAGAAGAATTAACAGCTTAGAATCATGGGGAAAGTAACAGGTTTTAAAGAATTTGAAAGACAAGACGAAAAATACACGCCTGTAGAAGACCGTGTAAAACATTATAAAGAATTTACAGTACCTCTTTCTGACAAGGAAATTACTAAACAAGGGTCTCGCTGTATGGATTGTGGTATTCCATTTTGTCATAGTGGCTGCCCGTTAGGAAATCTTATTCCTGATTTCAACCATATGGTGCATCAAGGTGAATGGCAAAAAGCTTCTTGGATATTACATTCAACGAACAACTTCCCAGAATTTACAGGAAGGTTATGTCCAGCACCATGTGAAAAATCATGTGTTTTAGGTATTATTGAAGATCCCGTGTCTATTGAAAACATAGAAAAACAAATTGTTGAACGTGCGTTTCAAGAAGGTTGGATTAAACCACAACCACCTAAAACAAGAACAGGAAAAACGATTGCTATTGTAGGTTCAGGGCCTGCTGGTTTAGCAGCAGCACAACAATTAAACAGAGCTGGGCACACCGTAACCGTTTTTGAGCGAGATGACGAAATTGGTGGTTTATTACGCTATGGTATTCCTAACTTCAAAATGGAAAAGGAAATTATAGACCGCCGTTTAGCAATTTTAGAAGCAGAAGGTATCACATTCAAAACTAACGTAAACGTTGGTGTAAATTATGATGCTGAAGAATTAAAAGCTTTTGATGCTGTTGTGTTGTGTGGTGGCGCAACCGAAAGACGTAGTTTACCAACTCCAGGTATTGATGCAGACGGTGTGGTACAAGCTATGGATTTTTTAACACAACAAACCAAAGTGTTATTTGGTAAAAAAGTAGAAAATCAAGTGATGGCTACCGATAAAAATGTGATTGTTATTGGTGGTGGAGATACAGGTTCTGATTGTATTGGAACTTCTAATCGTCATGGTGCAAAATCTGTGGTGAATTTTGAAATTATGCCAAAGCCTCCTGGGCATCGTTCGCCAACTACACCATGGCCTTATTGGCCATTACAGATGAAGACATCATCGTCTCATCAAGAAGGTGTTGAGCGTAATTGGTTAATAAATACAAAAGAATTTATTACGGATAAAAACAATAAACTAACGGGTCTTAAAACTGTTAATGTTGAATGGAAAATGGTACCAGGACAACGTCCTCAACTCATAGAAATTGAAGGTACTGAAAAAACGTGGCCTTGTGATTTAGCATTATTAGCCTTAGGTTTTACTGGACCTGAAAGCACTCTCGCTGATAAATTAGGACTTAAAACTGATGCACGTTCTAACTACAAAGCAGATTATGGAAAATATCAAACTAACGTTCCAAATATATTCACTGCTGGGGATATGCGCCGCGGACAATCATTAATCGTTTGGGCTATTTCTGAAGGTAGAGAAGCTGCCCGTCAAGTAGATATTTATCTAATGGGCTCATCTGATTTACCTACAAAAGATGCTTCTGGTGATTTAGTAGGTTTACATTAAAAACTATTTGTAAATACATATAAAAAAATGCGAACTGAAAAGTTCGCATTTTTTTATCTTCTTACTTTATTCTGCATTTCGCATAAACTCTTCCGCTTTTTCAACCATATTTTTACTACCACAAATAAAAGGCACACGCTGATGTAATTCAGTTGGTTCAACATCCATAGTTCTTGTAAAACCATCACTAGATTTGCCTTTAGCCTGCTCAGCTAAAAACGCCATAGGATTGCATTCATATAACAAACGTAGTTTTCCATTAGGGTTTTTCGAACTCTGCGGATACAAATAAATGCCGCCCTTTATCATGTTTCTGTGGAAATCTGACACTAAAGACCCTATATATCTCGATGTGTAGGGGCGATCTTCTTCTTCTAATTGACAATATTTAATATAATTTTTTATGCCTTGCGGAAAATGAATATAGTTCCCTTCATTTACCGAATAAATTGTACCATCCTCTGGAAACTCCATGCTAGGATGCGATAAATAAAAAGAACCAATTGCAGGGTTTAAAGTAAAACCATTTACGCCATCACCCGTTGTGTAAACAAGCATGGTAGAAGTACCATAAACCACATAACCCGCAGCTACTTGCTCGCTCCCTTTTTGTAAAAAATCTTCGAGTTGCACTGGAGTTCCTATAGGCGTTACTCTTCTGTAAATTGAAAAAATTGTTCCTACAGACACGTTCACATCAATATTCGAAGATCCATCCAAAGGATCAATCAAAACTACATATTTATTTTGATGATTTTCATCTTGACTATTTATAGTGATAAAATCATCTTCTTCTTCACTAGCTATGCCACAAACAATATTACGTTTTGTTAGTGTTTGTATAAATTTATTATTAGCATAAACATCTAGTTTTTGCTGATCTTCACCTTGAATATTTGTATCTCCAACTGCTCCAATAATATCAACAAGTCCCGCTTTATTTACTTCATGGTTTACAACTTTTGCTGCTAATCGAATTGAATTTAAAAGGCTGGATAGCTCACCTGAAGAAAATTTAAAAGAAGATTGATTTTCAATAATGAATTCCCCAAGCGTTTGTTTTTTATGCGACATAGGTATTTAAGTTTGTGTGTACAAATATCAATAAATTTTAAGGAACTACAACGTTTTCGTTAGATATAAATTAGTATGAAATGATGAAGTTAAACTATATTTGAAGTGAATTAGAATAACCAACTATGGAATTGACAATTAGAGATTCAAAAAAAGAAGACATGCCTCAAGTACTAGACTTGATTAAAGAATTAGCAACTTTTGAAAATGAACCTGAAGCCGTAGAAGTAACGGTACAAGATTTAGAATATGATGGTTTTGGAACAAACCCTCGATTTCATTGTTTTGTAGCTGAAGTAAATTCTAAAATTGAAGGTATAGCCTTGGTGTACAATCGTTACTCTACCTGGAAAGGACGTGCCATTCATTTAGAAGATTTAATTGTGAGTCAATCTGTTCGTGGTAAAGGTATTGGTTCTAAACTTTTAGATGAAGTAGTTAAATATGCACATAATTTAGGCGTAAAACGTATCAATTGGGAAGTATTAGACTGGAATGAACCCGCAATTGCGTTCTATGAAAAAAATGGGGCGAACGTAATGCGAGATTGGGATGTTGTACAACTAAGTGAAGAAGGCATAAAAAACTATATTTCTAGATTATAATATGCAAATATTTAAATTTGGCGGAGCTTCTGTTAAAGACGCAAATAGCGTTAAAAACTTAGCTAAAGTATTAAAAACTGTTGGTTACAAAAATGTACTTATTGTAATTTCTGCAATGGGTAAAACCACTAATGCTTTAGAAATTGTAGTTAACAACTATTTTGAAAATAAAGCTGAATTAAAAAGCGCTGTACAAGATGTTATTAAATACCATAACAACATCTTATTAGATCTATTTGAAAACGAGTCGCATCCCATTTTTAAAAAAGCAACTAATTTATTTAGAGAATTAGATGATTTTTTAAGAACTAATAAATCTCCAGATTACAACTATGTTTACGACCAAACCATTAGTTATGGTGAGCTAGTTTCAACCACCATAATTAGCTCCTATCTTAATTATATCGGTATCAAAAACAATTGGATTGATGCCAGAACACATATAAAAACAGACAACTACTATAGGAGAGCTAATGTAGATTGGGAAACTACACAACGTAACATAACGACATTGCTTGATAATAAAATATTAAATATCACCCAAGGGTTTTTAGGCAGTGATTCTAATAATTTTACAACAACCTTGGGACGAGAAGGCAGTGACTACACTGCTGCTATTTATGCGTATTGCCTAAATGCTGAAAGCGTTACCATTTGGAAAGATGTTCCAGGTGTCTTAAATGCAGACCCTCGTTATTTTGAAAACGCCCAATTATTAAATCAAATATCATACACTGAAGCCATAGAGTTAGCATTTTATGGCGCCTCTGTAATTCATCCAAAAACCTTGCAACCATTGCAACGTAAAGAAATTCCGCTTTATGTAAAATCATTCGTAAACCCAAAAGACAATGGCACTAGAGTAGGAAAAGGCATTACTTTAGAACCTAAAGTGCCATGTTTCATTCTAAAAAAGCATCAGGTTTTAATATCATTATCTTCACTTGATTTTTCTTATATCGTTGAAGACAATATCAGTGAAATTTTCAGGCTACTACATTCCTATAAAATGAAAGTAGATGTTATTCAAAATTCCGCTATTAGTTTCTCTGTTTGTGTTGATAATGTGTTCAACAACTTAGAAAAATTATTACAACACTTAAAAGCTAAATTTAGCGTTACCTGTTACAAAAATGTTTCACTATATACCATTAGACATTACAATAATGATGTTTTAAAAAAGTTAGAAGAAGATAAAAGTATCTTACTAAAACAATTAACACAAGAAACAGTGCAAATAGTAACAACATAGTTTTATTTATTACTTTTACGCTAATGGGGAAACAACAAGATATAGGTTTAGTAACCGCAAAGGAAGTCGCAAAAGCCATCCAATTAGACAAATATGGTTTTATTGGTACTTTTATCGGTTGGTTATTAATGAAACTTCTTAAAATATCTACACTCAATAAAATTTATAAACGCAATAAACACCTAGAAGAAGTTAACTTCCTAAATGGTATTCTAGACGACTTTCAAATAAAGTTTGAAATCCCTGAAGCAGACCTTAAACGTTTACCTAAAGACGGTGCATACATTACCATATCCAATCATCCACTTGGGGGAATTGATGGTATTTTATTATTAAAATTGATGTTGGAACAGCGTAAAGATTTTAAAATTATCGCTAATTTTTTATTACACCGCATTGTACCCTTAAAACCTTATATAATGCCAGTAAATCCTTTTGAAGATAGAAAGGATGTAAAATCGAGTTTAGCTGGATTTAAAAACGCCATTTTACATCTACGTGAAGGTCATCCGCTTGGCATTTTTCCAGCAGGTGAAGTATCTACCTATCGAGATGGAAAGCTGGTAGTAGACAAACCATGGGAAGAAGCCGCAATGAAACTGGTGAAAAAAGCTGAAGTACCCATTGTACCTATATATTTTCATGCAAAAAACAGTAAACTCTTCTATAAACTATCTAAGATTAGCGATACGTTTAGAACTGCTAAATTACCATCAGAACTCTTAACACAAAAGCGACGTACTATTAAAGTGCGTATTGGCAAACCTATTTCTGTTAAAGATCAAAAGGAGTATACTGCTTTAGATGAGTTTTCAGAATTCATAAGAAAAAAAACATATATGTTGTCTAATGCCTTTGAAGACAAATCGAAAATACTAGACAATATTTCATCTTCTTTAAAAGTACCTAAGTTTCCTAAAAGCATTGTAACTCCTGTAGATAATACTGTGATGATGAATGAGGTTGAAGCATTGCGCCAAGACAACTCTAGACTTTTAATGAGTAAAAACTATGAAGTATTTCTGGCAGATGCTAAAAAGATACCTAATATTTTACGAGAAATTGGAAGGCTACGTGAAATCACATTCAGGGAGGTTGGTGAAGGCACAAACGAAGCTATAGATTTAGATACTTTTGATAATTATTATCACCATATGTTTTTATGGGATAATGAGCGAAAATTGATTGCGGGCGCCTACAGAATGGGATTAGGCTCTAAAATCTTTAAACTCTATGGCATCGATGGGTTCTATTTACAAGATTTATTTCGCTTTGAGCCAGAACTCTACAAAATGATGAGTGAGTCTATCGAAATGGGACGTGCGTTCATCATAAAAGAGTATCAGCAAAAACCAATGCCATTATTTTTACTTTGGAAAGGAATTGTACATACTACTTTACGCTACCCTGAGCACAATTATTTAATTGGAGGTGTAAGTATCAGTAATCAGTTTTCAAACTTTTCCAAATCTTTGATGATTGAGTTTATGAAATCACATTATTACGATCCTTACATCGCACAATATGTGCATCCTAAAAAAGAGTTTAAAGTAAAACTTAAAGATGCAGATAAAGATTTTGTTTTTGATGAAACAGAAGCAGATTTAAACAAGTTTGATAAAATTATAGACGAAGTGGAACCTGGAGCGTTAAGGCTGCCTGTTTTACTCAAAAAGTACATCAAACAAAATGCAAAGCTGGTAGCATTTAATGTAGACCCTCTATTTAATAATGCTGTTGATGGCCTCATGTATATTAAAATTGCAGACTTACCCGAAAGTACTGTTCGCCCTGTTATGGAGGAGTTCCAAGCCGAATTAGAACGAAAATTTATGGAAAACAATGAAAGTTAAAATTCCTCTATTTATGTATTTGTTTTTAGTTTGCACTACAGCTGTGGCTCAAACTGTAACAGGTATAGTTCTCGATGCCGAAACAAATAAACCGATTGAAACAGCTGCAATCTATTTTGATAATACTACGTTTGGTGTCATTACCAATAGCAAAGGTGAATTTTCAATTCAGTATTCAAAAGCTATCCAATCACCTCTAATCATTTCCTTTTTAGGATACAAAAAACAGGTGATCAATAACTACAGAGAGAATAAAAAACTTACCATTCTACTTGAAGAAAACCACGAATCATTAGATGAAGTTGTTGTAAATGCTGATGACGGACTTACCCGAAAACAAAAATTACGATTCTTTAGAAACGAATTATTAGGAACATCACGTTTTGGAAACTCCTGTACTATTTTAAATGAAGATGACATTATTATTCGCTATAATAAAAAGGAAAGAATACTTACTGCCTATTCAAAAGCACCTTTACAAATTGAAAATAAAGCGTTACAATATTTAATTAGCTATGACATCACGACGTTTACACTAAAATTTTATCCTCCAAATCCCAGTGTCAGTAAGTTTGATGTGAAATCTGTTGGTTTTTATGGCACAACTTACTATCAGAACCTAAAAATATTCAACGAGAAAAAGGCCCATAAAAACAGAGAAAAAGCCTATGCTGGTTCAAGATTACAATTTATGAGAGCCTTGTATGCTCGTGAATTAACAGATAATAAATTTCGAATATTTGCCAAAAAGTCTCCCGTTAATCCATGGGACTATTTCAAAATAGAATCTAAAGACAACTCTGAAATAAAACGAGTTTCTTTGGAACAACCTCTAAACATCTTATTCAATAGCTGGGAAAAGTCTAGAATTGAATTTCTAACACCTTCTATTTTTATAGATTTCTTTGGTAATTATACCAATGTAGATAAAATACGTTTTTCCGGCGCCATGGGACAACAACGCGTTGGTGAATTTTTGCCTTTTGATTATGGATTGAATATTTAGAAATTTTTTTCAAAAAAAACACACTATTGTGGAAAACCGTAATAGTGTGTTTTTTATTCTTTTTAGATTTGAATTTGTTCAGAATATTTAGGCTCGATTTAGTCTATACGAATTAAAATGATTTGAACAACTGTTGCAACGCAATCGCCCTGATTATTTTATCCTCTCTAATTATTTACTAAAATTTTGTTTTGGGTTTAACTACCCAACACAAAGATATAGACTGTATTTAGACTACAATTTTAGACTGAAAAATAGACTGGTAATTATTGTGTTAAACAAACTAGTTATAAAGTTTGCATTGACTAGTTTAAAATTTAGAAATTATGAGAAAAGCAATTTTTGTTTTAACCTTAGTATTGTTTGCTTGTTCATGTAGCAAAGAAAATAATTCAGAGAATGAAGACTCTCTCTCTTTTGAAGAAATCGAAGCTCTTTTTGATATGAAAACACATTTTTCAGAAAAATCGAAAAATGCGATTATAGAAAAGTATGGAACTACGAATTCTTATTATGAATATTCCACAAAGCGATTTGAAGAACTAAGAGTAAAAAACTCCATTAACTTATCATCAAAAACTGAAACAATAGTAAAAGTCAGGTTGTTCAATTTAGTTGAAGGTTTAGACGAAACAATTGATTGTCCTAATTATAGATATGTTCTTGATGTTGCTGAAGAAGAGGGAATAGACTTACCCAATTCTGATAGAGCTGGTGCTTCCTCAACCTGTGTAGCACATTTACACTGGGGTGAAGTTGATCAAGATGACCAATCATTTTTAACTCAAGAACAGATGGACTTAGGTTATGTCTTATTATGTGTTGCTTTTCCATTAAATGATTGTTATTTTAGAACTCATCAAGAAGACAACTTACCTTAACAAATAATGTATAAAATAATTCTGATTTTAATATTACCATTTTTCAATATTTCAGGTTTTGCTCAGCAAA
The DNA here is from genome assembly GCA_947502975.1 of uncultured Flavobacteriaceae bacterium. Taxonomy (GTDB): domain Bacteria; phylum Bacteroidota; class Bacteroidia; order Flavobacteriales; family Flavobacteriaceae; genus Jejuia. The sequence continues at coordinate 625,309 of CANNBV010000001.1, read as the reverse complement.
AAAAAATGGATTCATTAAAATTTACCGACAAACAAATTATGAAGGAAATCGATAGTTTTATGAAAATAGATTTTCTTGATAAAAAATATAAATATTTAGATGAATCGTTTAAAATCAATATTGATAGTATTTCCTTTGAAAAAATCAACAATAACCCAAGAAGATCAGTACTAAATTATAATGACTCAATCAAAGTTATTTTAAGACACAATTTAGGATACGGCCACAAATATCGTATTGCTTCAAATCGAATTCTATTCAAGTGGAAGAAATTAGCTTACTATATATGGCAAACAGAAAATAGCACCAAACTTTTAGGAAATAGTCTTGGCTTTAGACATCCTTATAGATTTTATGAATATTTAATGGATGAAAACATAAATACTCCAGAAAAATTAAAGATTTTAGAAAAATTGAAGTGTGAAATAAAGCCTTTTCTAACTGAAGATATTGATATAAAGCCATACAAACCTTTTTTAAACAAGTCCTTTAAACTCAATCCCAAACGGATAAAGGCTATGAATGAATACATGAGAAAACATGGCAAACACAAACATTAAAAATAACTAAAGGTTATTTCTACCAAACACAAACTTCATCTCCCGCGCAATTTGCAAACTACGTTCTAAATACGTTTTTGTTTGCTGTGGCGTACCATCCGATTTTTTTGGATCTTCGTAAGTAACAGCGATACGTTTATCACAACCTAAAACCATGGGGCAGGCTTCATCTGCCGATGAGCAGGTCATAATTGCAGCAAATTCAGAAGCTGGATTAAAAGTTGCACCAAACTCCTTTGAAAATGCAATTATTGACGGTTCATTTTCAGAAAATTTAATGCTATACACCGGATTATTACCTTCAGACAGTTTTTCTATTTCAAAACCTTGATTGATTAAAGTCTCACCAACTTTTGGAAACATTGCCGTGGCTTCTGTTCCTCCAGAATAGCAGGATACTTTATTGATATTGTAATATGCTGCCATAGTTTGTGCCCAAACCTGTGATAAATGACTACGACGCGAATTATGTGTACAAATAAAATTTAATCTAATAGCTTCATTAGAGTTAGCCTTCTCTTTTACATAGTCTATTAAAGGTTGAAGTATAGCTTTTCTGACTTCGGAAACCTCACCAATATCTAATGATTTTATAGTATTAGATATAGTTGTGAATAATGTTGCAGTATTCATATAATATTCTGATTAACAGCATCCTGAATTAGGTGAACAACAAGCTTCGGCATTTGTAACTAATTTTTCAACAACCTCAACTCCTTTTTCAGGTACACCACAAAGCTCTTTCGCTTTACAATTTGTTTTTTCGACTGCTAATTTAAATATTAAGTTATTGCCTTGTATTTCAAAATCGTTAACAAATAATTGTGCAGTATGAAATGTTGCATTGCTATATTCAAACTTTACTTCAGAATCTAAAACGAAAGACTTCATTCTACCTACTTTATTCAAAATACCTAAAGCCTTTAAAACTGACATATACTCTGTTTTATTTTTCTCCGTTGGGCTTTCCCATAACTGGATAATAGTTTCGTTCCAACTATCAGTTTGTGCACCACAGTCCACAGAATCTATTGTAATATGCTTAACCTCTGTAATATGATAGTTTGCACCAACAAATGCGCCATCAGTATATTCAAAAAGCAAAGTTTTATCTCGATTGGTATCTAAAATTGAAAATAAGTCTTGTGTTTTCATTTTTTAAAATATTTATGTCTGATTTAATTACTGAAAATATAGTCTATTACACTAGCAACAATTCGATGTTGTTGTATTAAAAAATCGATTTAATTGTACTTGGAACTCCTGAAAACGCTCAACATCCAAGCAATAGCAAATACTCTTTCCTTTAAAGTTTCCTTTTAATAAACCAGCATTATTTATCACCTGCAAGTGTTGAGAAATTGTTGGTTGTGATAATCCAATCTCATCTACAATATCATTACAAATACATGAATCTTGCTTGCTTATATACTGTAAAATAGCAACACGAGCGGGGTGTGCAAACACTTTTGCTACTATAGCCATTTGGTTAATGTCGTCTGAATAAATATCGAGTTTTGATGCGCCCATGGCTATTAATTATAAGGCAAATATAAGAATTAATTGTAATATTGCAATATTACAATATAAAAGAATTAAAAAAAGTCTAAAACATATATAGCTTTAGACTTATATATTATTTTAAAACCAAGGCTTTTTTCCTGCTTGGTAAGTGTTGTAAAAATCTTCGTCAGATTTTGTCAAGTACATGATGCCTTCAACCAAACCAACAATAGAAACAATCATTGTTGGGATACCACATAAAAACCAACCAACTATACTCACTACAGCCATTATTGCTCCTTCTTTATTATATCCAAGAATAAATTTGTGTACACCAAGCCACCCTAATAATATTCCTAAAATCCCTGCTAGAATTTTTTTATTATCCTGAGAGTTGAAGGTTTCCTTAGCACTTTCAGCAAACTCAGAAGCTGTTTCCTTGGCTTCACTTGCAAACTCTTTCGCTTTTTCTTTGGCATCATCTGCAATTTCTCCAGCTTTATCTGCTGCTTTTTTAGCGCTTTCTTTAGCGTCTCCTAACATATCGTTTAAATCGTCTCCTAAATTTTTTTCATCTGACATGATAATAGTTTTTTTTGATTAGATTTTAAAAGTAATAAAAAATAAATTTACTCCTAACTATATGTGTTCCAAAGTTTAAATACGTTACAAGTTTATTTTAACGGAATAGCATAATTATACCACCAATAGCTGTAATTATAATGATAAACCTACGATAATTCACATTCGAAATCTTCTTTACCAAAGCAGCCCCAAGAAAAAAACCAATGACGATTACTGGTATTAATGTTAAGTTTAACAACAAACTTTCTTTGGTTACCGTTTTCCAAACAAAAAAATGAAACGGTAGTTTAAACACATTTATAATAAAAAACAACCAAGCACCAGTTCCAATAAACTCATTTTTAGGCAAACGCACAGCAAGAAAATAGATGTTAGAAATTGGTCCTGCTAAATTCCCAATCATAGTAGTGAAGCCAGCTAAAAAACCTGCAGAATTAGAAAACCATTTGTTGTGAGGTACACTATCTGTCTTTCGCTTTTCAAAATACCACATAAGCGCTATAGATCCAATAATCACAGCAGCCATCACACGCTTAAACACAACCTCAGATATAGCATCGCCAACCCAGACCCCAACTAAAACACCAATAACCATAGACGGAATTAACTTCTTAATAAATCGCCATTGTGTATGTCTGTTATAATAAGTAACGGCAATAATATCTGCAGATATAAGCATAGGCAACAAAATACCCGTCGAAGTCTTCTCACCAAAGACGAACGCTAGAGTAATTACTACTATAATTCCAATACCTTTTATTCCAGATTTTGAAAACCCGAGTATAATTCCAGCAAATAGAAATGCCCCCAATTGAGAGGGCGATAAATTATACGATTCAATTACGTCTGTTATTCCCAATAGTATAATTTGTTATTTAAATGCAGCATCAATAGGTTCCCAGAGTTCAATTTTGTTACCATCATTATCCAAAATCCATCCAAATTTTCCATAACTATAGGTTTCCATCTCCCCAACTATAGTTACACCTTCATCTTTTAAAACCGCTAATAAAACCTCCAGATTTTCAACACGATAATTAAACATAAAGTCCTTTTTAGAAGGCTCGTAATATTTAGTGTCTTCAGGAAACGGACTCCACTGCGTAGAACACTCATTGCCCTTTTTATCCTTCCACCAGAAGGTACAACCATAATCATCCGTATTAAATCCCAAATGTTTTTTATACCACGCTTTAGACGCCTTTGGGTCCTTTGTCTTAAAAAACAAACCACCTATTCCTGTTACTCTATTTTTCATTTCAAAATATATTAGTATTAATTTATTTTGGGCGTTACCCTCGATGTCTATTTATAACAATTCATGAAACATACATCCTCGGGTCGGGCTTTCACGAGTCGCTCTCTGCGAGGAGCTTCAACAATCGCTCAATCCCTAACGCGGTTATCGTCATTACAATAAATTCTAAGCTTTTTTTATGGCACTTTCGTAAATTTCAATCCATTCCTCACAAGTCATCTTTTTGGTAAGCGCTTCAATTAAATCAAAAGGAATATCATCCAAATACTTAAAACGAATACAACTCTTACCCATATCTAGTTTACGTTTGCTATGTTTAGGATACTCATTCACAAACCAATCATAGAGTTCTTTTTTAGCATAAATGCCGCTATGATATAAATTCACAGAATTTTTTTGAGACGCAAAACTCATAAAAGGCAAAGGCGTTTTAGGATCGCAATGGTATCCATCAGGGTATACAGAATGCGGCACATAATAGCCTATCATTTTATAAATCATCCCTTCTTCGAAACCTTTTGGTAGGTTTTTGTTAATCGCCGCTCTAAGTTTTTCCATAGTAGCGCGACGTTCTTCTGGAACCTGACTGATGTAATCTTCTGGCGAGTTAGCTTCGTATTGCATAATTTGTTTATTTACGTTGCAAAATTAATCCTGAAATTAAAGATATAATAAATCCTAGAACTGTTACCAATGCTATCATAAATAAAGCTCCCATGGCACTTGTCATTTCTATGACTTCATCACCTCGTCCTTCATCAATTAGCATTTGGGAGTACTCCTCAAAAAAATCCGGATTAATGTATTGCGTATAAATATAATCAGCTATACCGATACCAATACCTACCAATAGAGAAATCAAAACACCTATTAATACTGCTTTCCCAAGAGAGACTTTACCATTATTAACCTTATCCCTGTAATGCCTAATACCGAAATAAATAAAGGATAGTGAAATAAAAATAGACACATAGCCTAAAACTTGTAAAGTTCCAAAATCTAAATTCTTTCCTAAGGCTAAATGAATTACAAAAATTAAAAATCCAGTAATAGCACCGTAACTACCATATTTTAAAACTGCCTGTTTCATAATTTTGAATGTATTGATACGTTATACGTGTTGATCTATTAAAATAGTATTGCCATCAGGATCATAAAACACCATACTTGCAGGACCAGAGGTGTTTTCATCAGCTTCTCGTTCTAGTGCAATGTTTTCACTCTTTAAATGTTTCTGAATCGTTCTTACATCATCAAAATCCTCTAATTTATTTGCATTTTCGTCCCAACCAGGATTAAAAGTCAAAATATTTTGTTCAAACATACCTTGGAATAAACCTACTAAAGCGTTTCCGTTTTTCATAATAAGATAATTACGCTCAATATCTCCTGCAAATACACTGAAGCCTAAATTTTCGTAAAATGATTTGGATTTATGAATATCCTTTACGCTCAAACTGATAGAAAATGCACCTAATTTCATATATATACTTTTAAAGTTTTTACTTGCTCTGGGAAACTTCAATATTTAAAACAACCACAAAATTTAATACATAGGATTGCTTTAAATATATCCGTTTCAAACTACTCATTTTTTGATTAATAATTTGAAACAAAACTAGGAATGATGGTGAAAATGGAGCTCATACTAAAGTACCAAACTGCTGGTACTTTAGTTTAAAAGTAAGAATTTTAAATGATTTGATAGGTTTTCGCAATTTGAAGTGCTTGCGTTCTTCGCTTGGCATTCAGTTTCACCAGAAGATTAGATACATGTGTTTTAATAGTACTTTCAGAAAGAAATAATTTATCAGCAATTTCTTTGTTAGACAACCCATCTGAAATCGCTTGCAGTACCTCATATTCTCGTGAGGTAATTTCTAAATCTTTTATTTTTTGATGATTGATAACTTTAGTAGCTGTTTGTTGTTTATGCAGACTCTTTTTGTTGATATAAATACCAACAACTAAAAAAACGATAGCAATGATAGCTACTGCAAACTCTATTTTAAGATTACCTGAATGAATGGAATAGGTGCTTAATTGAAATAAAAGCACTAATGCTAAAATTAATCCTGAAAAAACGAGAATGGTTTTCTTCATGGAATAAAACTAATAAAAATCTTTAATGGTTTTAGAATTTAAGCTTCTCCAAACAATTTTTCTACATTGTATTTCGAAAAATCACTCGAAGTGATATAATACTAAATTGTAAGTTTGGTCAGTTCGAGTGATGCGACGTAGGAGCATTGTCGAGAACTAGCAAAACCTTGCCTTAATTTTATCTACAATGGTTTGCGCTAACTTTTCTTTACTCTCCAGAGTCCAACCGGCAACATGTGGTGATAACAATACATTTTCAGCTTGAATTAAATACTGGAAAGCTTCTGGCATCTCAACTGCGCTCGATGTGACACTTTCTTTAAAAAGGTTTTCAAAAGATTTTTTTTCATATTCTAAAACATCTAAACCTGCTCCAAGAATTTGTCCAGATTTTAATGCGGCAACCAAATCTGCTGTCACCACACTTTTACCTCGTGCCGTATTTAATAACCAAAATGGTTTTTTAAATTGATTGATGAATGTTGCATTCACCATATTTAAAGTCAACTCTGTTTGTGGCGTATGTAAGCTTACCACATCTACTTTTTCTTGAAATTCTTTAAGTGAAACTTGTCTAGCATTTTCATCGCCAACACCGTCTTTAATATCGTAACACAAAACAGTTACATCAAAACCACGAAGTTTTTTAGCAAAAGCCTTTCCCATATTACCATAACCAATAAGCCCTACAGTTCTACCATCGAGTTCTATGCCTCGATTGTCTTCTCGTAACCATTTGCCTTGGCGCACTTCTCTATCTGCTTTGTTTAGCTTGTTAAAAAGTGATAATAGCATACCTAAAGTGTGCTCTCCAACTGCATTTCTATTGCCTTCTGGTGCCGATATTAAATACACACCTTTTTCTTCGGCATAATCGCAATCTATATTTTCCAATCCAGCGCCTACGCGACCAATAAATTTTAAATTAGTTGCGGCATTAAGAAAGGGTTTATCTATTGTAAACCGACTCCTAATGATTAAACCATCGTATTCGTTAATCTTTGCTTCAATTTCTGATTTAGATGATGTATAATCTTCATGATTGGTATACCCTAAATCGTTTAACTGATTTAGTAAAAGTTCGTGATTGGTATCTAGGTGGAGTATTTTCATTGATTTTATGATATGAGAGAAGCTGAAACGACACTTCGACTGCGCTCAGTGTGACAGTTCAGCATGACAAAAAGGGTTTTAAATCTTGGGATAGTGTGTTTGGGTCATCTCATGCTCTACTTTTCCCGTATGTGCCGTGTTTAATTTTTCGAATAACAACACATGGACTTCTTCATCGTTTTTTGTACACGGATTATGTTCTACGCCTTTGGGCACCACTATTAATTCACCTTCATTTACTACTTCGGTTCGGTCTCTAAATTGCATGTATAATGTGCCTTTAACCACCTGAAATAATTCGTCTTCATCTTCATGACTATGCCATACAAACTCGCCTTTTAGCTTTGCTAAAATAACCTGCATATTATCTACAGTGGCGATTTGATGTGGATGCCAATTTTTATTGAACTTAGACAGTTTTTCTTTAATATTTATAGCTTTCATGCTGTAAAATTACGAAGTTTTGGTGTGTTGGTAATCTTTAAAGCTTAAAAAGATAACATCTCTAATTCTGTATTCTAATGCCTTATTGTTTCTTGAATTTGTCAAAAATAAACGATAACTTCGTTTAACAACCGATATAGTTCATTAAAACGGAGCCGTATCTCAACATTAGGAAACATTACAAAACTGAATGCAAAAAGTTGAGAAATTTTCACCAGAAATTAACAAAGTATACTTTATAGAGCGTCATACGCTTATGCATATTCTTTCTGGAAAAGGAAGCATTCAAGTTGATTTTAAAAACTATTTTGACTGGCAAGAAAAGGCGATATTTTTAGAAAAAGGGCAATACATTAAATTCCTATCAGACGATTTTACTGTTAGAAGAATTGAATTTTCTAATGAAAATAAATTTTATGATGATAATGTTAGAGTCTTATTTAAACATCTTATTTCATTAGGTTATATCAATTTATTAGAGTGTGAGGAATGTAAAACTTTCCTCTCTGAAACGGCATTGGCTGAAAATTCAGCTGACATTATTGATATATCTTCTAAACAATGGTTTTGGCAAAACCCTTTTAAAGCAAATAGAGAAGAATACCAAGTTATTTTTGATACTAAGGAAATCATTGACAAAGAATATTCTAATAATTTAACGAGTAATGATTTAGTTAATCTTATTAATGACAGAGGGTATAATGCTCAAGTACTAATTAAAAATAAAGTTGGTTTAACAGTTAAAAACCTAATGACATCAAAAAGGCTTCAAGAAAGCTTAAAAGAAGTGGCATTCACAGATAAAAACATTCAAGAAATCTCTTATGATTTAGGATATAAAGATGACGCTTATTTCAATAGAGTTTTTAAAAATTCTATGGGTCAAACACCAAAACAATTTAGAGAAAATTTTGATTTTAAAAACCGGGATGCATTTTCTCAAGACATTATTGAGTTGCTTAAACACTACCACACACAAGAGCGTTCTCTCGAATTTTACGCAGATAAAATGAACCTTTCTATTAAAGCATTATCTAATAAAGTAAGAGCTAAAATGAACACCTCCTTAGGTCAATTAATACGATTAGAATTGATTAACTCTGCCAAATTAATGATATTAGAGGGACAATCTATTACATCTACATCTCGTCAATTAGGTTTTGAAGAGCCTAACCATTTCTCAAGATTTTTTAAACACTATTCTAAAGAGACTCCCACAGAGTTCAAATTAAAAAAGTACAATTCTTAGTCCTTTTTTTGTAGCACTTTAGCTTTAAATCTCATTGATCTTTGCAGTGTATTAATTCACTAAAAAAGAAAAAAATGAATATTAAACAACAAGTACAAAAAATAGATGCGATAGTATCTCAAGGAGCTATTGTCAACGCTGTAGAAGAATTCTTCGCAGATAATGCAAACACCTCAGATTACGGTAATGGTAAAACCACAGGTAAAGCCGAAATGATTTCTAAAATGCAAGGTTTTGCAGGAGCCATAGCTAAAGTAAATGAAATCAAACATCATAATTCTATAGTAGATGGAAATGTATCAGCCTCAGAATTCACCTTTAATTTTGACATGAAAGATGGCAGTAAAATTTACTGGCACGAAATTATTCGTAGAGTATGGAATGACCAGGGAAAAATAACCCAAGAAGAATATTTCAACGCAGCTTAAAATTTAAAATAATTAATAAAACAAAGAAAAATGAAAACAATAAAAACAACATTAGTAATCGTAGCCTTTTTATTTGCTACATCTGTATTTGCACAAGACAACAAAGCAAATAATATTGACAACAGTAATATTGCGTTACAAGGTTACAGTCCTGTATCGTATTTAGACTTAGGATTAGCACAAATTGGTAACAAGCAGTTTAAGTCTAAGTATGAGAACGTAGTATATTATTTCACATCAGTAGAACAAAAAGCAACATTTGATAAAGAGCCTACAAAGTACACGCCACAATATGGCGGATTCTGCGCTTTTGGAATTTATGCAGGAGCAAAATTTAGAGTAGATCCTAATAAGTTTATTGTAGAGGATGGAAAGTATTATCTCTATTTAAATAATGTGGAGTTAGATGCTAAGCAACTATGGTTGGCTGAAAACAACCATAATAAGTTAAAGAGTGTAGCTGACAAAAATTGGTATAAACTCAGTAAAACTCACAATTAAGAGATTCAACAACCTTAAAATTTTAAAATCATGAAATTTATAACCAAAAAAATACACGCTTTTTTAGATTATCCAGTTGCTATTGCATTGATAGCACTTCCTTTCCTCCTTGGATTAGGAGAATCAAATCCTTTGGCTTTACAACTATCGGTTGCTACAGGAATTGCTGCCTTTATTTTAACATTGCTAACAGACCATCATTTAGGAGCATTTAAAGTAATTTCATATAAAATGCATTTAATTGTAGATTTTATTGTCGCAATAGTATTTATCATCTCGCCTTTTATTTTTTCCTTCGAAGGAGTAGATGCTTATTATTATTGGATTAATGGAATTGCAGTTCTAACTGTAGTTAGTTTACATAAATCTGAGATAACAATAACAGTTTAAAAATTATTAAAAAAACATTTGTTAACAACGTGTATAAGTAATAGCGATTTGATATTTAACTCAAGTTGCTATTACTTTTATTTTGTGAATTACTTTCTGAAAAAGTATTTTTTAATTCGCTACGTCCCATACACAATGAATATTAAACGAACCTTAAAAAAAGGAAATAGTGTATAGGTTTTACAGAAGTAAGCAAATAAACCCGCGTTAGGGATTGAACGATTGTTGGAGCTCCTCGCAGAGAGCGACTCGTGAAAGCCCGACCCGAGCAGGTATGTCTCATGCATTGTTCTAAACAAACATCGAGGGTAACGCCCAAATAAATAGAGATACTGAAACAAGTTCATCATGACAAAAAACAGATTCCCGCATTCGCGAGAATGACAATTTCAAAGGTTTCTCGTATACACGAGGGTTTTTTTAAATACCGAGAATCATTTTTGCAATCCAGAAATAGAGTAAAATCCCTAAAATATCGTTGCTTGTTGTGATGAATGGGCCTGTGGCGATGGCTGGATCTATACCACGTTTGTTGAGAAATAGTGGCACAAATGTACCGATGAGCCCTGCTACGATGATAACCGCAACTAAAGAGACGGAAATAGCTAATGCTGTGTTGATTTCGCCTTTGAACGCCCAGACGAATAAAAAGAGAAATAGGGCGAGAATGATGCCGTTTAGTGCTGCGAGTAGCATTTCTTTTATTAAACGACTGTTGACGCTTCCACGAACGTCATCATTGGCCAAACCTTGTACAATAATAGCGCTAGATTGCACACCCACATTACCTGCCATTGCTGCGATAAGTGGTGTAAAAAAGAATAAAATAACGGCTTTACCTGTAAATAAACTCTCGAAACCCTCCATGATTAAAAAAGCGCCAATACCACCTACTAAACCTAAAAATAACCATGGCAACCGCGCACGAGTGAGCTGTAAAATGCTATCGTCTGAATCTACATCGCCTGTAATACCTGCTGCCATTTGGTAATCTTTTTCGGCTTCTTCTTTTAATACATCTACAATATCATCAATAGTAATGCGCCCTAAAAGCACTTTATTATCGTCACTATCTACAACTGGTATGGCTTCTAAATCGTACTTTGCCATAATTTTGGCAACCTCTTCTACATCTTCATTAACATTTACATAATCTACATTAATCTTGACTAAATCGGATATTTTCTGTTCACTTTTAGCAACGATTAAGTCTTTTAAAGACAATCTGCCTATGAGTTTTTCTTCTTTATTTACAACATAAATAGAATGTACGCGGGTGACTTCTTTGGCTTGACCACGAATACGGCGCATACAGCCAGCTACCGTCCAAGTTTCATAAACTTTTACGAGTTCTTTTGCCATCAATCCACCTGCAGTATCCTCATCGTAGGCTAAAAGCTCTTGGATTTCCTCCTTATGCTCTTCATCTTCAATTCTAGAAATTACTTCTCGCTGACGTGCTTCTGGTAATTCTGCAATGATATCTGCGGCATCATCAGTATCTAGCTCTTCAACTTCTTCGGCAATTTCTTTAGCGGTAAGGTTTTTTAGTACTTTTTCTCGATTGTCTTCATCGAGCTCCATCAAAATGTCTGAAGTCGTCTCAGAATCCAATAGTTTGATGACATAAATCGCCTGTTCTAGATTGAGTTCATCTAGAATTTCGGCAATATCAGCGTAATGAAATTCGCTTAGTAGGTTTTGAAGTGCTTTATCGTCTTGCGATGCAACAAGGCCTTCAACCTCTTTTAGAAGTTCATCGGTGAGTTCAAATTGTATGTTTTCTTTTTCTTCTTCCACTCTAGCTTAATGAACATTAATTTACATTAGTGTCGGTTCGAGTTTCACGCCTTAGCGAGATATATCGAGAACTTATAATTTAAAACTGTCAAAATAGGGTCTCGATACAACTCCGATAACAATCGGAATCACTCGACCTGACAATTCGCTATAATTTACGGTCGTTTTCTATCAACTGCGTAAGTTCGATAAACTCTTGAACTTGCAATTGTTCCGGACGCTTGCCAAATATAACATTTGCTTTTAAATTATCAGACAAATCAAATGTTTTTAAACTGTTACGCAATGTTTTTCGGCGCTGTTGGAAGCCTGCTTTTACTACTTTGAAGAATAATTTTTCGTCACAGGGCAGAGTGTAGTTTTCTTTTCTGGTCAGTTTTAACACACCTGAATCTATTTTTGGCGGAGGATTAAATACCGAAGGTGGTACTGTAAACAAATAGTCGGCATCATAAAATGCTTGAGTTAAAACCGATAGTATTCCATAAACTTTGTTACCTGCTTTAGAACAAATACGCTGTGCTACTTCTTTTTGAAACATTCCTGAAAACTCAGGGATTTGCGCACGCATTTCTATAGTCTTGAACAGAATTTGCGATGAAATATTATAGGGAAAATTCCCGATTATTGCCAAAGACTCTCCTTTGAACACTTCGTTTAAATCATATTTTAAAAAGTCTTTTTCAATGATTCTAGGAGCGAGATTAAGATAATTAGCTTGAAGGTATTCTACTGATTCTGAATCGATTTCAATAACATAAGTTATGATGTCTTTTTTAAGCAAATATTTAGTGAGTACACCCATACCAGGGCCAATCTCTAAGACATTTTTATAACCATTTAGAGACAAGGTATCTGCAATGTTTTGAGCGATATTTTCATCTCTCAAAAAATGCTGACCTAGATATTTTTTTGCTTTTACGCTCATTACTTTTTGACTTTTTACTCAAATTTTGAACGCTTCCACGCACGTAAAATCTCATCCTTTTCTTTTGGTCTAATATAATTGAGTGTTGCTGCAAAGTCAAAACCATTTATATATCTACTGTACATATCTTGGTAAAGTATAACTTCACCATTTGGCCCATATAATTTTATCTTAAACACACTAAACTTTAGCCCGCTAACCATAGTATTAGTAGAACTTGTATCTAATTTTATGCCTTTACTTGTATATGTATCGTATAGTACTTTTTTTAAAACTTCATTATTCTCCTCCCATTCTCCTTCATATGTCAAATCAAACTTTTCTGATGTAGATAAAAACAGATGAAACTCATCTTTTTTTAAATTAATAAGTTGTTTTAACTGCGATACATCAATTTCAGAATCTAAAGTTTCACTTATAGCTTCAAGACCTTTGTCTGATTGTTGCTGAACAACATCTCTTTGCATAATTTCCCAACCTTTAGGGATTTTCATTGTCCAACCTATATCTTTACTATGATAAACTCTTTCTTCAATTTCACCTTCATCTACCTGTTTATTAGAATCATTTTTACAAGAAAATATAAGCGACAAAAACAACAGTAACACTATTATTCTAGAGGTTTTTAAATACAACATATATGGTTTTTAAGTAAAATTCACTGTATACTCATCAATAATTTGAAGCTCAGTTCTAAACGCTAACATTTTATCAGCAAATAATTTCATAGCTTCTGCTCTAAACTTTGGCGCATCTTCTTCATAAAACTTATCTAACGCGGCTCTAGAATACGATTGGTATTGAATAGAATAGGTTAACCCTCCCATATCTTCCTCCACCAAAACTTTGGTTAAGGTAGCTTTTTCAAATTTACCTGTAGCTAACACTTGTGGAATATGTTGTTTCACCCATTTTAGCCATTCATCATGAATAGAGTCGTCTATGTTTGCTGTTACGTTATAAATAAACTTCATAATTGAAATTTGCTAATGTTACTGTATTGCAGCGTCTGTAAGCTTATTTAAAGCTCCAGCTATTTTTTGCAAAACAGCATCCTTGTTTTCTATACTGTGCCTTTCTTTAAGGTATAAAGGGTCGTTGTATGATACAGTTACCTTACCTTCACTATCTTGATGCACTAATATTTTTTGTGGCAAATCTAAGCCTATGGTTTGTACCTCTTGCATTAATGGCGTTCCTAAATTTGGATTTCCAAACAAAATAATACGTGTTGGATTTAAATCTAATCCTACAGAAGCTGCATTGGCTTGATGGTTTAACTCAGCTACAATTTTTAAGTTAGGATTATTGTCAATAACATTTCTTAATTTTTGATATGTTGTTTCAAAATCCTGATGACTTGTTTTAATAATAATTCCTGTTGTACTCATAACACAATGTTTTACAATATTTACCCCACGATATTGACTATCTTTCCTGGGACTACAATTACTTTTTTAGGTATTCTACCCTGTAATTGGTCTTGTGTTTTGTTATAAGCTAACACTGTTTTTTCTATTTCTTCTTTACTCATATCTAATGGCAATTCCATCGTGAAACGCATTTTACCATTAAATGAAATAGGATAATTTTTACTACTCTCTACCAAATGAGATGCATCAAATTCAGGGAAAGGTGACGTAGAAATGGATGCAGTATTTCCTAATTGATTCCAAAGTTCCTCTGCAATATGAGGCGCATAAGGTGAAATTAAAATCAATAATGGCTCTAGAATTTCTTTTGATGTACACTTTTGTTTTGTCAACTCATTTACTGCAATCATAAAGGTTGATACAGATGTATTGAATGAAAAATTCTCAATATCCGCCTGAACTTTTTTGATGGTTTGGTGCAGTATTTTAAAGTTGTCTTTTGTTGGCGTAGCATCTGTAACTTTCATTCCGTTATCATCTACATATAACTTCCAAAGCTTCTTTAAGAACGAATGTACGCCTGTAATACCTGCTGTATTCCATGGTTTATATTGCTCTAATGGACCAAGAAACATTTCGTAAAGACGTAGACTATCTGCGCCATAATCTGCAACGATATCGTCTGGATTGACGACGTTAAACCATCTTTTAGACATTTTTTCTACTTCTCTCCCAACAATATATTTATCATCTTCTAAAATAAATTCAGCGTCATTAAATTGAGGTTGCCAAAGCTTAAGTCTTTCCACATCAATTTCATCTGATGAGTTTACTAAACTTACATCCACTCTAAGTTCTTCAACATCATAATCATTCTTGAGGTTTTTAGAAACATATTTATTTGTACCTGATATTCTGTAAACTACAGCACTAGTTCCCAGAATCATCCCTTGATTAATCAGCTTTTTAGCATATTCATCAGTTGGCACAACACCTTTATCAAATAAGAATTTTTGCCAAAAACGTGAGTATAGCAAGTGTCCTGTAGCATGCTCGCTTCCACCAATATACAAATCGACATCTTGCCAATAGTCTAAGGCTTCTTTGCTTGCAAATTCGTTTTCATTATTAGCATCCATATAGCGGTTAAAATACCATGAACTACCTGCCCACCCTGGCATAGTATTTAACTCTAATGGATGAATGGTTTTATGATCAATTAAGTCATTTGAAACTACTTCATTCTTTTCAGTATCCCAAGCCCAAACGGTAGCATTTCCTAATGGTGGCTCACCTGTTTCGGTTGGTAAATATTTTTCTACTTCTGGGAGTTTAATTGGTAAATGTTCGGCAGCAATCATTTGTGGCATCCCGTTCACATAATACACAGGAAATGGTTCTCCCCAATAACGTTGTCTAGAAAATACCGCGTCGCGTAAACGGTAATTAGTTTTACCCTCGCCTTGACCGATTTGCTCCAATTCATAAATGGCACGTTTGGTCGCTTTTTTATAGTTCATTCCGTTTAGGAAATCACTATTAGCAATGATGGTTTTGGCTTTATCTGAGAAGGCTTCTTCTGAAATATCTACACCATCAAAAATATTTGGAATCGGAATATTAAAATGCTTTGCAAAAGCATAATCACGTTCATCACCACATGGTACTGACATTACAGCTCCTGTTCCATAACCTGCCAAAACATAATCACCGATCCAAATTGGGATAGGTTCCTTGGTAAATGGATGTTCTGCGTAAGCGCCTGTAAATGCACCAGAAATGGTTTTCACATCTGCCATTCTATCACGCTCGCTACGTTTTGCCGTCGCTTCAATATAGGCATCTACCTCAGCTTTTTGCTCAGGAGTTGTAATTTGCGATACTAAATCGTGCTCTGGAGCTAGCGTCATAAATGAGACGCCAAAAATGGTATCGGGACGGGTTGTAAATACAGAAATTCTGAATTCTGAATTCTGAATTCTGAATTCTACTTGTGCTCCAACTGATTTTCCTATCCAATTACGTTGGCTTTCTTTTAATGAATCAGTCCAATCTATTTTTTCTAGTCCTTGTAGTAAACGTTCTGCATAGGCAGAAATACGCATACTCCACTGGGTCATTTTTTTTCGAATTACAGGATGACCACCACGTTCTGATACACCGTTTACAATTTCATCATTCGCTAAAACAGTGCCTAATGCTGGACACCAGTTTACTTCAGTTTCAGCCAAATACGTCAATCTGTACTGTAACAAAATTTCTTGTTGTTTTTCAGACGAAAAGCTATTCCATGCTTCAGCGGAAAAGGCTTCCGTAGCATCATCACAAACTGCATTTACGGTTGTATTTCCTTCAGCTTCAAAAATTTTAATTAATTCTGAAATATCTTCGGCTTTATCACTCTCATTATTATACCAGGAATTGAACAACTGAATAAAAATCCACTGTGTCCATTTGTAATAACTTGGATCAGATGTTCTAACCTCACGAGACCAATCAAATGAAAACCCAATTTGATCTAATTGACGACGATAGGTTTTGATGTTTTCAGCAGTTGTAATTGCTGGATGTTGTCCTGTTTGTATGGCATACTGTTCCGCAGGTAAACCAAAAGAATCATACCCTTGAGGATGTAATACATTAAAGCCTTGGTGGCGCTTGTAACGCGCATAAATATCTGAAGCAATATATCCTAATGGATGTCCAACGTGTAAACCAGCACCACTTGGGTAAGGAAACATATCCAACACATAATATTTTGGCTTGTCGCTTTTATTTTCAGCTTTAAACGTTTGGTTCTCTTCCCAATACTTTTGCCATTTGGCTTCTATCTCGTTGAAATTGTATTTCATCGTCAGTCTTTTTACAAGCTGCAAATTTACGCTTTAAATGGAAATATGAGGTCTTAAACCACAAAAAATGGCTTTCTTCAATATTTGTGAAATAATAGATTATTTTTGATTGTTCTTTTAAAAAATCATTTTTTTAATCAAACCTCAAGGCATTGCAAAACAATATTATAAAAGCGCACATAGCACTGTTTGCAACTCATGTAATTTATGCCGCAAATCATTTTATAGCTAAAGGTATCATGCCAGAAAAAGTGAATCCAAATGCGCTAGTTATGCTACGTGTTATAGGTGCTGGGTTACTATTTTGGGGGATTAAATTTTTCATCAGAGAACGCATAGCTAAAAAGGACTTTTTCAAACTCGCGTTGTGTGGTTTGTTTGGTGCGTCTATAAATCAATTATCATTTTTCCATGGTCTTAATTTAACATCACCAATTGACACTTCAATCATTATGACGTCTGCTCCAGCAGTAGTTTTTATCTTAAGTATGATATTCTTAAAAGAACAGGTAACGCGACATAAAATATTAGGCATTAGTATTGGAGCATTGGGCGCCATAGGTTTGGTTTGGTATGGGCAAGTGGCTGATGGTAATAGTTCATTCTTAGGGAATTGTTTTGTTTTTTTGAATGTACTATTTTACTCTTCATACCAAGTTATTGTAAAACCTTTGATGCGAAAATACCATTTCATTACAATTATAAGTTGGGTGTTTTTATTTGGATTGATCTTTCTCATTCCGTTTGCACTCAAGGATTTAGTCTACACTACAAACTTCGAAGCTTTTACCATTAACACTTATTTAGTGATTAGTTATGTTATCGTGTTTACTACCTTCTGTACCTTTTTATTCAATATTTATGCTTTAAAACAAGTTTCGGCTCCTGTAGCAGCAAGTTATACATATGTACAGCCTGCAGTGAGTTTTATTATTGTTTTAGTGATGTCATTCATTTTTCATAATGATATGTACAATAAGGATATCAATTGGGTGAAAGTTGCTTGTTGTATTTTAGTCGTAATTGGCGTGTATTTGATTAGCAAAAAGCAAAAAACTAAATATCATGACCCCTAAAAACAACAATGTTGATATGTTTTAGTTGATATAAATAGACATTACATATACTTTAGTATTTTTACAACGTTAATCCAATTTCTTTATGAGTTCATCCTTCGAAAAACATCAAAAACGGCGCTTAGTATCATCCTATGTTTCTGTAGTGATAAGTATCGCTTTAGTTTTATTTTTATTGGGTTTATTAGGCATGTTGGTGCTAAATGCTAAAAAAGTATCCGATCATTTTAAGGAGCAAGTTGTAGTTACAATTTATTTGAAAGATACTACTAAAGATATAGAGCGTAAACAACTGGAAAAGAGTTTAGCTATGGCAGATTATGTAAAGTCTACTGAATACGTCTCAAAAGAAAAAGCTGCTGAATTCATGAAGGCGGAGACAGGTGAAGATTTCATGGACTTTGTAGGTTACAATCCGTTACAAAATTCTATCGATGTACATTTAAAAGCTGACTTTGTTACTTCCGAACATTTAGAAAAAATATCAGCTGAAGCTTTAAATAAAAAGTTTGTGGATGAAGTGACTTACGATAATGATTTGGTTAATCTTATGAATGACAATGTCAAAAAAATTAGTTTTTGGGTATTAGTCATAAGTGGGTTATTTACTTTGATTGCTGTATTATTAATTAATAGTTCCTTACGTCTTGCTGTATACTCCAAACGATTCACTATAAAAACCATGCAAATGGTTGGTGCTACAAAGCGCTTTATTCGTCGCCCTTTTGTTTGGAAAAGTGTTCGTTTAGGTGTTATTGGTGCCGTTTTAGCACTCATAGGCATGGCCATCGTATTATATTACATCAATAAAACTTTTCCCGAATTAGAATTATTAGCAAATCCTATTTTGATGGTTTTTCTTTTTGTATTGATTTTTGCTCTAGGCATCGTTATTACATGGATTAGCACACATTTTGCAACACAACGCTTCTTAAATTTGAAGACGGACGAGCTGTATTACTAGATACTAAATTGTTGTATTTTTCGTTTTTCTGATTAACTAAACCAATCAAACTTCTTAATCATGAAAAAAGCAGCAAAATTCTTGGGTTACGCAGCACTTTTAGCGGGTATTATTTACATTGTATATTCTGTATTTATGTCTGCAGTAATTGAAGATCCAAAACCTGAAACGTCTCATATTATAACTAAAAGAATTAAAAACATATCTGAAGGGACGTCCTTTGATATTGTGTTTACTGACTTACAAGGCGACCACTATTATATTAATCGTGGTTTAGAACGCGGTTTAAATTTAGATTCTCTTAACGCAAAAGTTTTAAATAAAACCGTTACTTTGCACTTAGCGAAAGTTTTTGGTGGTTTAGCAACCTCCGAACACATTTCGCAATTATCAGTTAACGACGCTATTATTTTTACAGAATTTAAGTAATTATGGGAGAAAAAAAACGTAAAGACGCCGCAAAACCAATGTTTGTATTTGGAAAAAAGAACTACAAATTTATGTTTATTGGCTTGGCGTGTATTGCTCTTGGTTTTATTTTAATGGCTGGTGGCGGCAGTGATGACCCAAATGTATTTAATCCTGAAATCTTTTCTTGGAGACGTATTCGACTAGCTCCTACTTTGGTATTGATTGGATTTGGTATTCAGATTTATGCCATTTTGTTGAATCCTGATAAGAAGTAGTTACTATTATGTCTATTAGGGACACAATGTTTAGTTTCTTTTATCAATTCAGTAAATTTTTTACTCTTAGTTTAAATAGAAAAAAATTTCAGTGTTTACCGAAAAAGAACAGTTTGTTCGCTTCAAATAATTCAAGAAACACATTTATTTCAATCGGATTTACATTATTTTCTTGTGGACTATTTTTCTCTGGAATCGTTGAAGGCTTTATAAATGAAAATGAAATTACTATAGAATTTATACTCGTATTTTTTCTTTTTCATCCTTTAGTTGCAACATTAGGCTTACGTCAATTTTTATGGCTAGTTAATGGGAGACAAGAGCTATGGATTGAAAACGGAAAAATGACTTTAACTAAAAAAGGAACTTTTTTAACTAAGCAACAAACCTTTGAATTGAAATATGTTGAAAACGTTCGATATCAAACTACAAATTCTTTTTCGCTATACGAGAAAATATTACAAAATATTTCTTTGAATAGAAAACTACTTTTAAGCCATACAATGGGAGAAATTTTATTTAACTATAAAGGTAAAAAGGTCAAATTATTCAATGAACTGACAAAAAATCAAAAAACAGAATTAATAATTGAAATAAATAATCAGATCAAAAAGTGCTTGGATAATAATATATAACTACAATTATAATAGACCATTTTTTGATACAATTTCTCATACTTCGAACTCACTCGAACTGACAAAAAGATTCTAAAAATTTCTTAACTATTCTTTTTAAGTATTTTTCTCCATTTTTCATAGCATCATCTATATCTATGGCATAGTTCGTAACGACATCGGTGTAATTCAACCTTAACGTTTCAAGTTCTATGCTATTTAAATCCATTCCACCACAAAAGGCAGCAACTTTTATGTGTTTCGCTTTCGCGGAAGTCAATACACCCTGAATTGTTTTTCCAGAAAATGTTTGAGCATCTAGATTACCTTCACCAGTTATAATCCAATCCGCGTCTTTTATTTTATTATCAAAATCAGCTAAATGCTTTATTAACTCAATACCTCTTTCTATCGTTCCATTCAAAAAAACTTTTGATGCAATTCCCATACCACCAGCGGCCCCAGCTCCTTTTACCAACTGTGGATCAATACCGAAAAAAGACATTATGAGTTTTGAAAAATCTTGAAGTCCTTTATCTAATAGTTCAATATCTTGTAATGTCGCTCCTTTTTGTTTTGCATACACATACGCTGCTCCGTTTTGACCATAAAGCGGATTAGAAACATCACAAGCTATTTTAAATTTTACTGTTTTTAATTTAGGATGTATTCCTGAATCATCTATTGTTTTTATACTTGATAAGTTTGCGCCAATAGGTTTTACATATTGATTGTTTTTATCTAAAAACCTGTAACCTAAAGCAGTTGCCATACCAATACCACAATCGGTTGTAGCACTCCCACCAATACCTAAAATAATGTTTGTAGCACCTTTTTCAATGGCGTCAATAAGCATTTCACCCGTTCCCAAAGTAGTAGCATTTTTACAATCAAATACTTCAGGTTTTAAAAGTTTTACACCTGAAGCTTCGGCCATTTCAATAAAAGCTGTTTTTGAAGCTTGATTATACAGGTATGATGCTTTCACTGATTGAAAAAATGGATTATTAACCGTAACATGAATCACCTCACCATTCAAATAATAATTCACAATCTCTATAGTGCCATCACCACCGTCTGCCAAAGGTGATTTTATGATTTCTGCATCTGGTATTACTTGTCGAATACCTTCTTCAACAGCATCACAAAACTCAAATCCCGTTAACGAATTTTTGAACTTATCTGGTGCAATAACTATTTTCATATCTATAAAAATACAATTAGTTCATCGAAAGTTTAAGCCTTAAAAAGACTTTTGTGTGAGTATTTTAATATTTTTGCGCCATGGACATTATCGATGCTATTATATTAGGAATCATTCAAGGTTTAACAGAATTTTTACCTGTGTCTTCAAGTGGGCATTTAGAACTTGGAAAAGCCATTTTAGGTGATAATTCTGTTCCTGAAGAAAGCTTACTTTTTACTGTTGTGCTGCATTTTGCTACAGCTTTAAGTACTATTGTTGTATTTAGAAAAGACATCCTCGAAATCATTACAGGTATTTTAAAATTTCAATGGAATGATGATATGCAATTTTTAGCAAAAATTGTAATTTCTATGCTTCCTGCTGTACTAGTTGGTGTGTTTTTTGAAGAAGAGCTAGAAGCACTTTTTGATGGTAACATTCTACTTGTAGGATGCATGCTGATTATTACGGCAGTGCTTTTGTTTTTAGCTGATAAAGCTAAAGACACGAATAAAAAAGTAAATTTTAGCAACGCATTTGTCATCGGTATTTCTCAAGCTATTGCTATGCTTCCAGGAATTTCGCGTTCTGGGGCTACCATATCTACATCTGTATTGTTAGGGAATGATAAAACCAAAGCAGCGCGTTTTTCTTTTTTAATGGTTGTGCCTTTAATTTTTGGGAAAATAGCTAAAGATATTTTGAGTGGTGATATTTCAACTGAAAGTCAGAATTTCACAGCGCTTTCTATCGGTTTTGTGGCAGCCTTTATTGCTGGGTTATTTGCTTGTACTTGGATGATATCCTTAGTTAAAAAGAGTAAGCTCTCCTACTTTGCCATTTACTGTGTTATTGTAGGTATTATTGCTATCATAGTTTCGACACTTAATACATAATGACAGCAGAAGATTTCTTAACAGGTCAGGTTTTACTAATAGATAAGCCTTTGCAATGGACTTCGTTTCAAGTAGTGAATAAATTACGTTGGGAAATCCGTCAAGCATTCAATATAAAAAAAATAAAAGTTGGTCATGCAGGAACATTAGATCCTTTAGCTACTGGATTATTAGTGATTTGCACAGGTAAAAAGACCAAAGAAATCAATATTTACCAAGGACAAATAAAAGAATATACTGGCACATTTGTTCTAGGAAGTACAACACCTTCGTTTGATTTAGAAACTGAAATCGATAATACCTTTCCAACGGAACATATTACTGAAGCTTTAATTCATAAGGCAACTGAACAATTTATTGGTGAAATTCAACAATTTCCACCAGTGTTTTCAGCTATAAAAAAAGACGGTAAACGTCTATATGAATTTGCGCGTGCTGGTGAACACGTCGACATAAAATCTAGAACGGTATCTATTTCAGAATTTGAAATCACCAAAATCTCAGGGTTACATGTTAACTTTAGAGTGGTTTGTAGCAAAGGTACTTACATTCGCTCTTTAGCTAATGATTTTGGGAAAGTCTTGAACTCAGGAGCACACCTTTCAGCACTAAGGCGAACTAAAATAGGAGACTTTAATGTTGAAAATGGCACGTCTATTGAAACCTTCATAAAAAGCCTAAAAAACTAAAATCTTTATATTTACGTATATTTCAATGTAAAAACATTGCTAAAACATCGATTTGAACCTAACAAATCAACATAAAGCCCTATTATTAACCATACTTATTACTGGTACGGTTGTACTCTCTGTTTTCAATCTTAGCCTAAAAAAACAGAATGAAAGAATGGCAGAAAGTTACTATGAAATGGAACCTGAGCCAGAACTTACTGAAGAAGAACTTAAAATTCTTGAAGCTTTAGAAAACCAAAATAACGCCAAAGCCGAAACTAATAAGGCTTTTAATGAAACAAAAAATAACAAACATTTTGCTGAAGCTTATAAACCTATAGCACCTCCAGAAGATTACCAACCTAAATCGAGTAATCTCAATAGTTCTGATGCTATTGAGAGTTATAAATCTAAGTATAAAGACTCAAATCCTGCAAAGCTAAAACATGAAGATTTATCATCTTTTAGTAAGGTAAACGACTTACTAAAAAAACAAAAAGAGGATGGTGCTAATACTAAAAGCACGGTTAGCTATTCCTTAAAAAATCGTGATGATAGACATCTTCCAATCCCTGTTTATTTATGTGAAACCAGTGGAAAAATCGTTGTAAACATCACGGTAAATTCTAATGGAGATGTTATTGATGCGTATACGAATACATCGTCAACATCGTCTAATGAATGTTTAATTGAACATGCAATACAATACGCAAAGGATGCCAAGTTTAGTGGTGATGCTTCTAAAAAAACTCAAATTGGATCTATTACATTCAATTTTATTGGTAAGCGTTAGCTGGTTGGAGATGACTGAGTAGTTCTGTGATGTCGTCAATAACATTTTTTCCTTTGTTATTATTATACCAATGTTGTAAATCTTCTTTAAAACTCTCCGTTAGAGTGCCATTTAAAGCCTTAAATCTATTGACATACTCTGTGGCCTCACTTGGTCTTGGTCCATATGTATTTAAGACTTCGCCAGTGGCATCATCAATAATAATAAGTTTTGGTATGGCTTTATTGCCAAAAGTTAGAAAGGCATTCATTAACTGCGGATTTTCATCACGAAGCACTACGCGATAGTTTATGTTAGAATTAACCTCGGCTATTTTATTCAATACTGGCAAAATATGTGCTGCATCGCCACACCAACTTTCTGTAATAACCAACCAAGTTACCTTCATATCAAACTCAGCTAGTCTTTTTTTAGAAGCTACCGAAACTTTTAATGTTTTATCCCAACGCTTCATCCGCCTATTATTAAGTTTCGTATAATTAATTAGTGCATCTGACTGTTCATGGCCCGTGGTTGCACTTCTCTGGACTAGATCGTTAACCAAATCTCGGTATGCTTTATACGGTATACTCTTCTTGATACCACATTCAATAATTGCTTTCATGACAAATACTTTTAGAGACAATGAAACAAATTTATAAGCTTGTCTTAAGTAATCTGCTGACTTTTATCATGTTTAAAAAAATACTTTAATAAAAAAAGCAGCCAAGAATATGGCTGCTTTTTAAAGAAATAAATATTTATTTTGTTCTTATACGCAAACTGTAGATTCAAGCTCACAAAGCATCCCTACAACATCCTCTATTATGTTTTGTCCTTTATTCTTGTTATACCACACCTGAAGATCCTCTTTAAATTCTGGAGTAAGTTTACCATGTTCTGCTTTGTAGTTATTTACTAAAGATGTGGCTTCACTTGGTCTTGGACCAAAAGTATTTACAACTTCTCCTGTATCAGTATTTAGCATAATCAACTTCGCAATGGCTCTTCCTCCGTTAGTTAAAAACATATCCATAAGTGCTTCGTTTTCATCTCGAAATACTAATCTCAAATCGATGTTGTTATTTAATTCAGCTAGTTTATTTAAAACAGGAATTACATGTGCTGCATCACCACACCAGCTTTCAGTTATTACTAGCCAAGTAACATTTTGTTTGACCTCTGAAATTTTTGTTTTTACTTCTTCTGTAACTTTTAAGGTTTTATCCCAACGTTTCATTCGGCGTGCATTTAGCTTTGTATAATTTACAAGGGCTTCAGATTTTACTAAGCCAGTTGTTTCATTACTTTCGGCTAAGTTATTTACTAAATCCCTATATTCTTGATAGCTAATTGACGTATCTAAGCTCGTTTTTATTGTTGGATGTATCATTTTCTAATATTTATGTGTTGTTTGTCTTTATTACTTGAAATTCCTTACGAATCTCATTACAAAATAACGTAATAGTCTACAAATAAAACGTGATATAGGTTACATAAATAGAGGTCAAATCAAAATGTTTTTTATATTAAAAGTTGAATTAAAAAAAGTAACTTTAAGCTTTAATACAAAAGATTATGTCGAAAAAACACAGATGCGGTTGGTGTGAGGGAGATCCTCTTTATGAAGCTTATCATGATGATGAATGGGGTGTTCCCGTTTATGATGATGACACCTTATTTGAATTTCTAATTTTAGAGACCTTTCAAGCGGGTTTAAGTTGGATTACAGTATTGCGTAAACGTGAAAATTTCAGAAAAGCTTTTGATAATTTCAACTACAAAAAAATAGCTAATTACACGCAAGATAAAGTTGAAACATTACTTCAAGACGCTGGAATCATTAGAAATAAACTAAAAGTTAATGCAACTGTTACAAACGCACAAGCCTTTATTAAAATTCAAGAAGAATTTGGTAGTTTTAGTAAATATATTTGGGGTTTTGTGGATGGTAAGCCCATTAAAAATGCTTTTGATAATTACCGAAATGCGCCAGCTAACACCCCTTTAAGTGATACTATTAGTAAAGATTTAAAAAAGCGAGGGTTCAAGTTTGTTGGAACTACGGTAGTTTATGCGCATATGCAAGCAACAGGTATGGTAAATGACCATGAAGTGAATTGTTTTAGATATGACAAAGTATAGCATTTTAGCGTTCTTTTTATGGAGCACTTTTACTTTTTCACAAGTAAAAAATGAAAAAGAAGAGCGTATTTCCATATCTGAATTCCCTAAAGTAACTCAAAGCTATTTCAATAATTTTTCAAAAAAAGTAAAGCTCTTAAAGTTTTATAGAGAAACCGATGGTAAAAAACAAAGTTTTGAAGCTAAATTCAAAATCAAAAAATTGCATTATAGTATTGAATTTGATACAAATGGAAAGCTAGAAGATATTGAAATATTGATTAGGCAAAAGCATATTCCTGAAAGTATATTTTCTAATATTTTCAATTATTTTGACACAAGTTTCAAAAACTCACGATTGTTAAAAATTCAAAAACAATACATAAACCACACAGAAACCTCTGATAAAGAATTTATTCAACAGATTGTTTCATATCCCAATGATAGATATACCCATTTTGAAATTATAGCTGAAATAAAAACCAAAGAAACGCGAGAATTAAGAGAATTTACTTTTGACAAACATGGCAAATTCGAATCTTCTAGAAAAGTAATCTCATCGTCCTATGAGCATGCGTTATATTAGAATTTATATTTCAATATCATTTTTTGTGAGCTCTTTAGCTATTACTGCGCAGGATAATTTTGGTTCATTTAATGAATCTGTTTTAGCCATAAATCATAAAGTAACTAAAGGTTATAGTATCAATTTTGCTCTTGAATCACGTTATTTTTTATATCAAAATAAAACGTACCTCATAAAACAGCAACAGCTAGATATTGCGCATTTCTCCACATTTAAATTAAATTTTAACCATTCACTAAGTTTAGGTTTAGAATATAGAAATAGAGCTATTTTTAATCAAGGTAGTAATGAATTTCGAGTTACAGAACAATTTAATTATAAGAAGCAAAGATTAGGGGTTCGCTATGGGCATCGTATAAGATCAGAACAACGAATTTTGGATACTAAAACTATTTTTAGACAACGGTATCGATTTGCTGTAGATTTTCCCTTGAATGGTGAAAAGTTAGATATTGGCGAAGCTTATTTAGTAAATTCTGTAGAAGGTCTTCTAAGTTTAAGTAAACTTGATAAGCCAGAAACAGACGTTAGGATTACAGCTCAAATAGGCTGGCAATTAAATGAAAAACTAAAGCTTCAAATAGGTTTAGAGCATCGGTTGGAAGCTTTTAATTTGATAACGCAACATCATCTGTTTATTTTGACCAATGCTATTTTGAAAATTTGAAAAATATATTCTAGCCCTTTATATACCTTAAAAACTCATCTCTAGGTATGCCCTCTGCTCCTAAACTCGCCAAATGATTTGTAAAAACCTGGCAGTCTATTAATTTATAATCTGTATTCTGAACAAATGTTATAAATCCCACTTTGCTAGCATTGCTCTCTTTTGCAAACATGCTTTCTCCTGTAAAAATACCATTACCCAAATCGATTCCATAAAGTCCGCCTATTAATTCATCACCATCCCATACTTCAACAGATTTGGCATAACCTAAATTATATAATTCTGTAAAAGCAACAATCATATTTTGGGTTATCCAAGTACCTTCTTGTCCGCCACGTTTAGCTTCGGCACATGCTTTAATAACATCCACAAATGCTTTATTAACAGTAACTGTATAATCCTTATTACGCAATATTTGACGCATGCTTTTTGAAACCTTCAATCTTTCTGGAAATAACACAAAGCGAGGATCAGGACTCCACCATAAAATAGGTTCGTCTGTTTCAAACCAAGGAAAAATACCTGAGCGATATGCCAGAAGCAACCGTGCCACAGACAAGTCGCCTCCAATAGCTAAGATACCGTCCTCTGATGCTTTAGTAACATCAGGAAACCATAAGTCTTCTGTTAAGAATCTCACTGATACTTTTAATTTTTCCTAATCATCTTGAAGATAATCGCAATTTTTTATAAAAATAAGAAACCTCATTGTCTTTTGAAAACAATGAGGTTTGTTTATGACCCTTCGACTGCGCTCAGGGTGACAATACTATTTATCTAAAACGGTAAATCGTCGTGATCTTCTTCTTTTAAATCGCCCGCAGGTTCAAAAGCATCAGCTGGAGGCACTGGAGGCATATTCTCACCAGATGCAGCTGCTTGCAATGCTTCAATTCTCCACCCTTGCACAGAATTAAAGTACTTGGTTTCGCCTTGAGGATTTACCCACTCTCTTCCACGCAAATTGATACTAACTTTTACTTGCTGCCCAACCTGATAATTATTTAATAAGTCTGTTTTATCTTGTACAAACTCTACTAAAATATGCTGTGGGTATTGCTCTTCCGTAGTTACTACTACTTCTCTTTTTCTAAATCCGTTACTCCCAAAGGTTTGGGTGTCACCAATCATCTTAATTCTTCCTTGAACTTCCATTTACTATAATTATTTAATTTGATTTCTATTTATAGGTTCTTGATTTCTCAAAAATCATATTTTTATTTAACATCTCCTCTCTATTTTCATAAAGAGAAGATCTTTTTAACTTAACAATATCTTCCAAGCACTTTGCACATCTCCATAACTTAAATATTTTCGTGCTAATGTATGTTTCTCTCTATGGCTAGCTTCTTTTATTTTAGGATACCGAGAACCTAAATCTGCTATAAATGCATCAACAGCCTCCTTTGATGGTAGTGCTTCAACATTACCTAACATTCCCAAATTATTTCCTGTTAAAATCATACTGTTTTTAACGTGATCTGGAAAGCTATCAACCCCAATTCCTAAGTTTGACAAAGGTTTTGGTATCTCAAAAAAGCCTTTATTCGCTCTACTATACAAACTGCCTCCTGCTCTGGCAACTAAATCTAACTTCTTCTGATTAATGGTGCTATCTTCATTTAAAAACTCATCATCTATATGAAATTTCACGACCTCACAAATCACTAAATTTCCTGCTCCGCCTTCGGTTCCTAACTTTATAATTTCATTCACTTTACATTCAAACTGCACTGGAGACTCAGCAACTCTAAATGGTTTCACCTCATCAGAAGCTAACATCGTTAATCCGGCTTTTTCAAACTCATTCACATGCTCAGGGTATTCTGTACTAGCTAATGACATTTGGTGTACCAAATCATAATTCACTACATTGATCACCACCTCTTTCATAGTTTCAACATTATGTAATGTATGCTTTGTGGTGTTATCTCTAACACGACGTGCAGGCGAAAAAATGAGTATTGGTGGGTTAGCACTAAATACATTAAAAAAACTAAACGGCGATAAATTTGGGTTTCCTTCTGTATCCAAAGTACTAGCAAAAGCAATAGGCCTAGGAGCCACAGCACTCAACAAATAGCCATGTAATTTACTGGTTGATAATGCATTTGGTGTAAAAGTTGCCATATATTTTTTTCAAGTTCAACAAATGTAAC
Organism: uncultured Flavobacteriaceae bacterium; assembly: GCA_947502975.1. Classification (GTDB taxonomy): domain Bacteria; phylum Bacteroidota; class Bacteroidia; order Flavobacteriales; family Flavobacteriaceae; genus Jejuia. The sequence goes on along the minus strand of CANNBV010000001.1, from coordinate 595,821 downwards.
TATTCTAGTAAGCTTATAAAAACAGATTTACTAACAACTGGGGCAATAATATTAACAGATTTGCATTATATTACTGACTAATCAAAAATTGAATGCTTTTTACTAAATATTCTAATACGTTTCGTTGGATAATGATAGTGGTTTCATTCATTATTGTATCCTTAATATTGTGGAATACCTATGTGTTTTTTCAGAATTTTAAGGAAGAAGAGCGTATAAAAATGAAAAATTGGTCCTTCGCCTCAGAAGAATTGTCCAAAACTAGTGATCTTGATATCAATATTGGCAATCTTCCTATTGAAATTCTGCAGAGCAATAAAACTACTCCGATGATTATAGTTGACAAAACAGGGAGTTATGATACGAGAAATATTCATGAAGATATAGCTAAGGATTCCATTAAAATTCAAAAACTAATTTTAAAATTTCAAAATGAATATAACCCTATAAAAATCACTTATGATAATAAGTTATTACAAACCATTTACTACGGTAACTCACCTTTACTCAACAAATTAAAATACTATCCACTAGCTTTATTACTTATTATTTTCCTTTTCGCAAGCGTTATCTTTTTCTTCTACAAGAGCAATAAAAATGCTAGTCAAAATAAACTCTGGTCTGGGATGGCTAAAGAAACAGCACATCAAATTGGTACGCCTTTATCTTCTTTAATTGGCTGGACAGAAATATTAAAAACCGAAAATGTAAACCCCGATTATATTGTTGAAATTGAAAAGGATATAGACCGACTACAAACCATTACCGAACGTTTTAGTAAAATTGGATCTTTGCCCACTTTAGAAACTACCGATATTGTTTCTGAAACCAAACAAGCGTATGATTATTTAAAACGTCGTTCTTCGGATTTAATTGACTTTGAAATTAACACACCTCAAGTTGAAATCCCTGTAGCACTTAACAAACAGCTCTACAGTTGGACCATAGAAAATCTCGTGAAAAATGGTATTGATGCCATGAAAGGTAGGGGCAAAATCACTATTGAAATTACACAACTAGAAAACAATGTAAAAATCAGTATAACTGATACTGGTAAAGGGATTCCAAAGAAAAACTTTAACACTATTTTTGAACCTGGATATACTACAAAAAAACGCGGTTGGGGCTTAGGTCTATCACTTACAAAACGTATTATTGAAGATTTTCATAACGGCAAAATAAAAGTACAAGAATCTACTATTGGAAAAGGCACCACCTTTCAAATTAGTTTAAAACGTGTCAGCTAATGAAAACATCAACATTTATTGATGCTAAAAAAGTAGCTCTAAAAAATAACTGCCCAGAATGTTTTAGCAAAGAAGGATTACAACTCACTTTTAAACAAAAATTTGTAGAAACTACATTCTATAAATCTATTACTAGTGATTTTAGTCATGAAATTTATTGTAACACCTGCGAAAGTATCATTTATCCAGAACGCTGGACGGATGATATAGAACGCGTATTTCAATATCAACAAAAAGCATTTACACCCAAACCTGCATCAAAGTATTTCAAAAAAAAATTCTGGATTATAGTAATTACGGTACTAATCGCGGTTTTTACTGCAATTGGCTTTTTAGTATTTTACTTGGAAAAAACTTAAAAATTATTGGCTATTGCTGCTGCAGTTTTCTGAAAACCTTCAGGTGTCATTTTTACTTTTTTAATAAAGCGCGCATCATCCATTGAGTGTAATGGAATTAAATGTACATGAGCGTGTGGTACTTCAAGTCCTATTACAGAAATGCCTACCCGATTACAAGGTATTGTTTTTTCAATAGCTAATGCAACTTTTCTAGAAAACTGCATTAAACCATTATATGTTGCTTCATCTAAATCGAATAGCTTATCCACTTCCTTTTTCGGTATACACAGTGTATGTCCTTCGGCATTTGGATTAACATCTAAAAATGCCAAAAATTCATCCGTTTCTGCAACCTTGTAACTAGGAATCTCGCCATTAACTATTTTAGTGAATATTGATGCCATAAAGTATACTATCTAGAAATTTCAATAATATCAAACTTCATCACACCATTAGGTACTTGAATTTCAGCAACTTCACCAACTGTCTTTCCTAAAAGTCCTTTTCCGATAGGAGAATTTACCGAAATTTTACCTGAAGCTAAATCTGCCTCTCCATCAGCTACCAAAGTATAATTCATCTCCATACCGTTGGTTTGGTTTTTTATTTTCACTTTAGATAATACTAATATTTTAGAAGTATCTAATTGTGATTCATCTATAACACGCGCTCCAGCCAAAGCCTCTTCTAGCTTAGCAATACGCATCTCTAACATACCTTGCGCTTCTTTAGCTGCATCATACTCGGCATTCTCACTCAAATCGCCTTTATCCCTTGCCTCAGCAATAGCTTTAGATGCCTTTATGCGTTCCACATCCTTTAATTGCTGTAACTCGTCTCGTAATTTTTTTAGTCCCTCTGGTGTATAGTAAGATACTTTACTCATAACTTCATCGTTTAATTAACAAAATCCCAATACATTGGGATTAAATAAAAAAATCCCGCTTTCACGAGATTGTACGGCAAATATACAAAATATTTAAATCAAGACTGTATTTTATCGTAAATTGCACCTTAATTTTTAACATTCTATGCGAAACCTTATTGCCCTTATTTGCTTCATAACTTTAACTGCATGTAGTAGTAATTCTAACAATGACGACAACTGTCAATTCTTATTAGATATTCCTGTAAACGAGAGTATTAACCTAAATTTTCCGCAATTTATACAACTACAATCACCTACCAATCCAGTATATATTCCAAATCAAGGCAACGGTGGTATTATTATTACCAATGTAGGCAGTGGTTTTGCAGCGTTTGATGCGGCCGACCCCAACCATGCTTTTAGTGAATGCTCCATATTAACCATAAATGGTATTATAGGCGAATGTGGTTGCGAAGACAATAATAAGTTTAGCTTGTTAGACGGCACACCTACAGAAAACGGAAACCTACGTTGTGCGCTCAGACGCTATAGTGTTGAACAAAACGGGAACACATTGCTTATTTTTAATTAATATTTTGGCGTTACCCACAAGGAGTCGGGCTTTACTCATTGGTTTCAATTTTATATTAAAGAATTCGTGAATATAAATATTTCGGGAGTCGCTCCTCCTACGTCGGGAGCTTCAACAAACCTGTGCTGAGCGCAGTCGAAGTATCCCTCAATCCCTAACGCGGGGTTCTTTACTAGTGAATTTTTCTTTGGTGATTTTTGTGTTTTTTGGAGAGGTTAGTTTAACGATTTCTTATAACTGTCAGTTACGGGTTAATGCGTTAATTTTAGGTTTAGCAAAGGTTTTAGCAATTCCGAGTGGATTCGGACCTTCCCGAATCCTGCCTAATTGTGGTTATGTATTGTTAGCAAATGTTCTTATTCATCAATTATTTCAGTAATCGGAATCTCCTCCTCTTCAAATTCATCCATATCAAGTATCTCAATATTTTTTTCTGCTTCTGTTCTTACATCTGGACAATTCTCTATTTCTGCCCTTTTTTCAAAATTATCAAATATTTTGTTTTTCCAAGCTTCCATGTTTAGTGAATCAATTTCGTCTATTTCGAATTTAGCTTTGTTAAATTCATAAGTTTCATAAGTATGAATACTTTTTAGAATTACTTTACTTTTTGATTTTGAAATAGCAATTAAAGTATCATTATTTACAAGTAAATTATCGCCATTTTCGAATTCAAATAATATAATTCCTTTGTCTATATTTTTGTTTCCAAAAATTGAAACACTCCCTGAATTGGTATCCAACATCAACAAATATTTATTAGTGAATTTATATTCATAATAACTACCATCTTTATTACACCTTTTCCAAGTTCCAGATATAAAGTGTTCTTTGTTTTCTTCCTGACAACCAAAAAAAATAAAAATGATTAAAACAAATCGCAAGTATTTCATTTGTTAAATATTTTACAACTCCTCGATAAAATTGCGTTTTAATGAAGTGTATCGACTGTTAAACGAAGTTATCGTTTTTTTCTGACAAATTCAAAGGGAGTCGAAAGCTAACAACTTATACTAAAAACAAAAAAAGCGTAGTCAATTCAAAAGAATCAACCACGCTTTATATTACATTCTCTAAACTATTAAAATTTTAAAGTAGCTCCTACTAAAAAGTTAGTTGTAGCTTGTGGATAATAACCCGCGCCTTCAATAGTAGTAGTTATTCCTGGGTTAGACCACGTATCATCAAACGTGAAGAAATAACCGTTAGACACATATTTCTTATTAAATATATTATTTACTAAACCAGAAAACACAATAGACTTAAATAATGATTTTGGTTTCACTTCATAAACTATATTAAAATCGTTTATAAAATAGCTATCTAATTTAGATGCTTTAGAATCAATATTACCCATGTATTGATCACTAACATACTTACTTAGTAAGGATAATTGCAATCCTTTAGTTGGGAAAAAGTTAAGTGCATTACCTACTACCAATTCTGGTGAAAAGGAAATATTAGTATCACCTAGATTCTGTAAAACACCATCACGCTGAAAGTTAAAATCTTTATTTTTATTCCTACTAACAGCAACATTAGTTGAAGTACTAAAGAAATTAGTAAACTGCACATTAGCGTCAACCTCTAATCCTAACCTATAACTTTCTCCACTAGTAGCTCTCAGTGGACTTCCAACATCATCCAATGCTCCTGTTAATACTAATTGATTTTCATAAAACATATAATATAAGTTAGTATTCACTGCAACTTTTGGGCTGGCATATCTCCAACCTAATTCTATATCATTTAAGGTCTCATTTTCGGTAACACCATTTTCAAAATCATCTCTGTTTGGTTCTCTATTAGCCCTAGCATAAGACACATAAAAGCTATTGTTATCTGAACTTTTATAGGTTAAACCAGCCTTTGGATTAAAGAAATCAAACGCAGCATCTGTAACAAAAATAGCTCTATCAGAATTTAAACCATTGGTTTTGTATCTAACAAATCGTCCTTGTAAATCTACATAACCCATTAATTTCTCAACGATTTTAAATGTTGCTTTAGAGAATACACTAAAATCATTTTTAGTAGCATCTCCTTGGTAATAACGGTCTCTGATATTGGTGTTCATAGTTAAATCACTTCCCCAAATCACTTCCCCAAAATGGTCTCCTGTATAACTACTAACAGAAAGTCCTGTAATGACCTCTATACCTGAATTTTTATATGTAACATTTGCATTAAGTACATGAAAATCGTTATCTAACCAACGTCTTACAATAACGTCAGAATCATCTGTAATTAAATTAGCAAAGTCTTCAGCAGATTCTTCTGGTCTGTATTGTTCAAAATAACCTCTACCTTGGGTATAATTCAAACCTAAATTAGTGGACCATCTGTTATCAAATCGTTGATTCCAATGAAACTGATAGTGGTCCTGCCAATAATTATCCGTTTCATTCTCGTAAGTATATGGATTTTGTCGACGGTTTTCTTGCAATTGCTCTGCTGTTAAACCAAACCAAGATTGATACGTGCGTTCCTCATTACCAAAAGTCAATACCTTAATTAAAGTATTGTCATCTTTATAAATCCCTTGGAGAAAATACGATTTTAAATCTGTAAATGCACGGTCTACATAACCATCAGAATCTATTTTTGAAAAACGTCCTGAAACCTCAAAATGATCATTTAGTAGACCTGTACTTAATTTAACGGTATGTTTGCGTGTATTAAAACTACCAACACTATTAGAAATTTCTCCCGAAGCTTTCTTAGAAAACGCATCAGTCAATAAATTCAAGCTAGCTCCAAAAGCACCAGAGCCATTTGTAGATGTTCCTACACCTCGCTGCAACTGTAAACTCTCTGTTGAGGATGCAAAATCTCCTAAGTTCACCCAAAATGTTCCTTGACTTTCAGGGTCATTATACGGAATACCATTGATGGTTACATTAACTCGGGTAGCATCTGTACCACGTACTCTAATTCCAGTATAACCAACACCAGCACCAGCATCACTTGTAGTGACTACCGATGGTAAATAATTAAGCAAAATTGGAATGTCTTGCCCTAAATTTCGCTTTGCCAATTCTTCTTTCGAAACGTTGGAATGTGTAATTGGTGAATCTGCGCTTACACGAACTGCGCTTACTAGAACTTCGTCTAGCTTTTCAGGTTCTTTACCTAATTGAACATTTAGTTCTAAATCTGAATCTAAATAGAAAGATCTTTCAATTGTTGAAGGCCCCATATAATTATATACTAAAGTATATTGTCCTTCTTTTAATTGTAGCTGATACTTTCCTTCAAAATCAGTTGTTGTACCTATTTGTGTTCCTTTAATTAAAACAGACACTCCTGGTAGAGATTCGCCTGATTCAATTGTAAAAACGCCAAATACTTTAAATGTTTGTTGTGCCTGTGCACTGACCGATAGCACAAAAAGTGCTAAAAAAAGAAATAAATTTTTCATGTCGATTACATAAATTATAATCGAATAAAAAGAGGTAATTATTCTTTATTGTTAATAAAAATGATGTTTTGAATAATGAGATGCTGAAACAAGTTCAGCATGACAGTATCCTTAAATTCCTAAACAGCATTACCTGTTCTAGGTTCTATGGGTATGATCTCAGCCAAATAGATTTTAGATTTTAGATTTCTGACTTTAGATTTTTGAAGTATTTTTATTCAGCAATCGTTAATCAGACATCATCAATCGTCAATCAATCGAGCACCCCTTTTTGAGAACGCTGCAAATGTAAGAACGAATTCTCAATTAAAAACAAGAATTAGTATATTTTTTAATCAACATTAGGCTTCTTCCTATTTGTCTTTTTTTCAGAATTATATCTCTTGCTTTTAAGTCGTTTACGAATTACTGCTCTAGGGATTTTTGTTGGTATTCGTTGTTTTTCTTCTACTAAAGCGTCTTTAATCAACTTTAAAAAACGTTGAATAACGATATCTTTATTTTTATGCTGACTTCGAGATGTACCGCATTGTAAAATCAAAACACCTTCTTTAGTAAGTCTATTTTGCAATTTCTTTTGAAGCGTACTTTTTTGAGCTTCATCTAGAGTTAAGGAGTCATTTACACTGAAAAATAATTCAATTTTGGATGAAACTTTATTTACATGTTGTCCTCCACTTCCTGAACTTCTAACAGCTTTAAAAGTCAATTCCTTTACTAAAACGTCCTCGTTAAACATTATGTAACTTGATGTGCTGGTTTTAATAAATCATTTACCGTTTTTACAGGATTAAAGGTTTCCACAGGAACTTCAACAAAAATGGAGTTCCAGTGAGCCATACTACCATTCCATAATCCAGGAAGTTCTAAGGCTTGTATATCAACACCATTTTGTGTTTTCATTGTAATAAAAGCAGCTTCTGGATCTACATAATCTAATAAATTAAACTTTTCGCCTTTATAGTTTTTTACAGCGCACACCAAATCTGTTGGATTAAAATGTGATGCTTTATAAACAATAGATTGCTGTGATTTTTGGCTAAAATCAATCTGGGCAAATTCTACGATTTGTAATGATATTTCTCCATTTGCATCCTTAACCCAGAATGGACCACCACCAGGTTCTCCTTCATTTTTCACCATGCCACAAACACGAATAGGGCGGTTAAACTTCTCTTTTAAGTAATTCGTTTTCTCATCAAAACTAAAATCACCAAAATCTGGGTCGATATAAACACTTAGTTGCTTTCTTAAAAAATAAGCCATTGCTGTAATATCTGCATCATCTATCTCACCATCATCCAATTGACGTAAATAATCAAAAACCTGATTTTGAGCTTTCAATAAAACTCCTGCTAGCAATTGCTTGTATTTTGAGTCTGATTTGTTCTTCTCTTTTACAACGATATTATCAATATTTTTTATAAAAATGACATCGCTATCTAAATCATTTAGATTTTCGAGTAAAGCACCATGCCCACCTGGTCTAAATAAAATTGAACCATCATCATTTCTAAAGACTTTATTCTCTTTAGTTAAGGCTAATGTTTCTGTAGCTTCTTTTTGATATGAAAACGACACATCAAAATTAGCATCAGTAATTTCATTTAACTGAGGTTTTATGTTTTCTAATTGTTCTAAAAAATACTTATGATGTTTTTCTGAAACTGTAAAATGTAATTTTGCATTTCCTTTTGAAGAAGCATACAATGTTGATTCATATAAATGCTCCTCAAAAGCCGTGACATATGTATTAGCATACTTATGAAATGGGAGTAATCCCTTAGGGAAAAAACTATAATTTAATCCATCTTCATCTAGCATTGTTTTTACAAACTGAAAATATTGTTCTTCACGAGATAGGCTTTCAAAATTTGGAACTTGATCCTTAGCTTTAATTATTACTTCTTCATAAAAAGGAAAGTGTTCTAAGTTAGACACAAATATTTCAATCAAAGGATCTCCATATTTTTCAACATATTTTTTTATATCATCTTTTGATGTATTAAATCGTTGTAAAAATTGGAATAAGAACTTAAACATCCGTGTTGCTGCTCCTGAGGCTGGTACAAACTTGAGCAAATCCCATTGTTCCTTTTGAGCAGTGTATAATTCTATCAATTCATTAATTTCGTTACTATCAAAACTATGAATACCCCTACCGACAGTAGCCGCTGCCAATAACTGAGAATGTGTCATCCCGTTTTTTAGGCGGTTAATTTGTGCATTAACTTGGTCTAATGTGATGCCTTTATTATGAATTTGCTCTATATCTTTTTCAGTAAACATTAGGTATGCTTTAGTAATTTATCAATATGCTTTACTGCTGTTTCAAGACGTTCTCTTTTGTTACCTTTCAACAGCACATATGGTCGGTTTTGTTTAATTAATTCATTTTGAAACGCCTCAAACATTTCTTCTCTATCATTTGGTTTATCCCTTAAATCATCAGCTTCCCAAGGTGTATCAATATAGGTTAAAAAATATAAATCGTATGTGTTTTTTAAAGCATATTTCTCAAGAATAGGATCACAGCTTCCGATATAATAGGCTTCGGAATATACTTTAGTTTCCAACAAATCCGTATCACAAACTAAAACCGAATCTGTTTTTTGAGCTAATTCATTTTCTAATTTCATTTGCCCTTCAGCAATAGGCAATAAATCATCAGGCTCACAAGTTTTTCGTTCGTTGTTCCACTTATCTTGAAGATATTCACGCGCATATTCAGGCACCCAAATAGAGTTGTAATATCTAGCTAATTGGCGAGACAAGGTAGTTTTTCCCGTAGATTCTGGCCCAAACAAAACTACTTTTATGCAGTTTGCGGGTTGTTGTTTATACTTTTCTTCCATGCAATGTAACCTTGGATGGCTAATATAGTAAAGATTAAATATTGAAGTGATAACATGCCCCAACCTCTGTAGGCATAAAGCGGCACTGTAATGATATCAGCAAAGATCCAAAGTGTCCAGTTTTCTAATTTTTTATTCGCCATAAACCACATAGCCGTAAAGAAAACACCTGAAGTAAAAATATCAATATAGTTTGACGATGTTATTTCTGTGCCATACCCTCTATACACCAAATAAGTGACCACCATAGTTATAATAAACATACCAAAACCAATGATTTTTTCTTTTGAATTTGTTCTAGAAATAGGTACCACATATTTATCCTCTTTTTTTCTAGACCAGTTCCACCAGCCATAAATACTCATAACAGAATAATAAAAATTCATCATCATATCACCTAAAAACTCATCTTCAAAAAAAATATAAACAGTAATTACTGTAGCTACCAAACCCGTGGGATAAACTAGAATATTTTCTCGTTTCGCATAAATTACACTTGCGATACCAAATACAAAAGCTATAGCTTCTAAAACTATTAAAAATGTTTCCCTATTCCTGTAAGGTTCAAGAAAAAAATCAAAAATGGGGCTCATAATCGTGTCTGTCTGATTTTACTATTTTCATGTAAAGCAAGCCTCGTTCTATAAGCTCAAAAGCTTCTTTTACTTCAAAAGTTAATAGTTGCATCACTTCATCATAATCGCCATACACTTGAGTGCTCAATGGATTTTCTAAAACTTTCACATTAGATGCTCTTAGTTTTTTTATAAAATGAATGATTGCAGGTTCAAAATCGTCCTGTAATGGAGTTAATGTTAGTTCTACTGATATTTTCATCAAGTTATTTTTTTAATTCTTCAAAAAAAGCTTCATCTTCCTCAAAAGCTGTTCCTACAACTACCATATCTGCACCAGCCAAATATGCGTTTTCAATTTGATATTTAGTTCTTAATCCACCACCAACTATTAATGGAATTTTCAATTCTTTTTTTACTGCTTTTATGATCTCACTAGTTAAAGGCTGTTTGGCGCCACTACCAGCTTCCAAATATATTAAGCTCATCCCTAAAAACTGTCCTGCGCTTGCCGTATCAACAATATATTGAATATTCTCTCTGTCTATTGGTTTACTTTTTGTAACCTTTTCTACAGCCGTTTTCACACCACTTTCAATCAAAAGATAACCAGTTGGAATCACTTCTAAACTAGAATCTCTTAATTTTGAAACTGCTTCTACATGCTTACTAATTAAATATTCTGCATTTCTACTAGACAATAAAGACAAAAACAATAATGCGTCTGCTTGATCTGTTATTTGAGTAACATCTCCTGGAAATAAAACCACTGGTAAATTGGTATGTTTCTTAATATTCCTAACTAAAGCTACTGTATCATTTTCATCAACAGTACTCCCTCCAACAAAAATATGTGTTGTGATAGATGCATTAACGTTTTTAATAAATTTTTCAGTATCTGCTAATGAAAATTTATCAGGGTCAATTAAAACCGCGAATAGTTTTTCATCGTTATCAATAGCTTCTAATATATTTTGATATATAGACATTAGGCAATCGCGTAGGCACAAGTGAAACCTTCAAATTCTAAAAATTCGATAGTATACTTACTTTTAACATCGTTATAATCTATCCAAGCTACGGTATTTTCATCTTCAATAGTAAAAGGAATCACTAAACAATGGGCTTTAAAACTCAATCCTGGAGTGCAATATAGCTTATAAAGTGATTCTTTTGCACACCAAATCACAGTTAGTTTCTTAATATAATCTTCTACTGTTTCATCTAAATAATCAAATTCATAATCCACAAATTTATGTGCTATAATTGAAATTTTATCACGTTGTTTTTCAACATCAATCCCAATAATTAAATCACTTATGATTACTGCAGAAAAGTTAAACGAATGCGATATCGATATGTGTCTACCATCTTTCAAATGTGGTTTCCCAAACTCATCATAAAATAAATCTTGATCTGTATATCCAAAAGCTCTTAATAACCATCGTACACTTAAAAATCCACGTTGATGCAATTCACTCTTCATACCTAAAACACGTTCTAAAGAATTTGGTTTTAAATCCACAATTTCCATGAGCTGTTCATAAGACTCTGTAATCTTCCAGATTTTAACAGTAGTTTGTGAATTTGGAGTAATGGTTTTGTATAAAGGCATTTAATATTCTGAAAGTTAATAGTTATCTTTGCACAGCCTAAGAGGGATGAACAAATTTGATAAGCGAATTTAACCAAATTTTACCCAGTAATCCCAATCCAAGATTAGGTTTTTAAACAAAAGAAAAAAGTGACTATGAGTACAAAAACAATTCCTTACGTGGCCAGTAAAGTAAAAGATATCTCTTTAGCAGATTGGGGACGAAAAGAAATAGAATTAGCCGAAGCTGAAATGCCAGGATTGATGAGTCTTCGTGAAGAATACAAAGATTCACAACCTCTTAAAGGTGCAAGAATAGCTGGATGCTTACACATGACAATTCAAACCGCGGTTTTAATTGAAACCTTACAGGCTCTTGGTGCAGAAGTGACTTGGAGTTCTTGTAATATATTCTCAACACAAGACCAAGCGGCTGCGGCTATTGCTGCTGCTGGAACAGCGGTTTACGCTTGGAAAGACATGACTGAAGAAGAATTTGATTGGTGTATTGAGCAAACTTTATTCTTCGGTGAAGACAGGCAGCCTTTAAATATGATTCTTGATGATGGTGGCGATTTAACGAACATGGTGCTAGACAAGTATCCAGAATTAGTATCTGGTATCAAAGGTTTAAGTGAAGAAACAACAACTGGTGTACACAGATTATACGAACGTGTAAAAAATGGCACATTACCAATGCCAGCTATTAACGTTAATGATTCTGTTACAAAGTCTAAATTCGACAATAAATACGGTTGTAAAGAAAGTGCCGTTGATGCTATTCGTCGTGCTACCGATGTGATGTTAGCAGGAAAACGTGTTGTGGTTTGTGGTTATGGCGATGTTGGTAAAGGTACCGCAGCATCGTTTAGAGGGGCAGGAAGTATCGTAACCGTTACAGAAATCGATCCTATTTGTGCATTACAAGCTGCTATGGATGGTTTTGAAGTAAAGAAATTAGAAACTGTTGCACCTGTTGCTGATATTGTAATCACTACTACAGGAAATAAAGATATTGTTCAAGCAAAACACTTCGAAGCTATAAAAGATAAAGCCATTGTGTGTAACATTGGGCATTTTGATAATGAAATTGATATGGCGTGGTTAAACCAAAATCATGGGCATACCAAAAACACTATCAAACCACAAGTTGATAAATACACCGTTAACGGAAAAGACATTATTATACTTGCAGAAGGACGTTTAGTTAACTTAGGTTGTGCTACTGGTCACCCAAGTTTTGTAATGAGTAACTCGTTTACAAACCAAACGTTGGCGCAAATCGAACTTTGGAATAATAGTGACAATTACGAAAACGATGTGTACATGCTACCAAAGCACCTAGATGAAAAAGTAGCAAAACTACACCTAGCAAAAATTGGCGTAGAGCTTACCGAACTTCGTGAAGAACAAGCTGAATATATTGGTGTTAAAGTTGAAGGCCCGTTTAAGCCAGAATACTACAGGTATTAATTTTTATTGTCATGCTGAACTAGTTTCAGCATCTCATGATATACTAAATCCCAAGCAGCAATGTTTGGGATTTTTTTATCACTCCGAGTAATCCCGAAGCATAAAGTATTGTATCGAGAAGTTGGGCGTTACCCACAAGGGGTCGGGCTTTCACTAGTCGCTCTCTGCGAGGAGCTCCAACATGCCGTTCAATCCCTAACGCGGAAATTACCACCCAGTAACCAACAAACGTTTAGCCCCTCTTATACCACATTTTTGATAATGATGATAGGCTTTGGCAGCACGTTCACGAATTTCTAAATCGGTTTCTTTTAATGCCCAACCATCTAAGGCCCATTTTAAAGTGTAGGCTTCGGGAGACATTAATCCTGTAGACCACACCAAAGGGTTTGCTTTTGTTTGTTCTAAATATGGCTTGAAATAATCTTTACTTATACAAGCTAAAATGATTGCATCTCTTTTCGTTTGGTTAATTGGTTTAAAATCACCTTCAACATCAAACTCCATTAAACCATCATGACCTATATAAGCCAACAAATCTGAGTTGCCGCCAAACTTTAATTCTTGCTTACCATTTATAATAGTAATTCCGTTTCTGCCTGCAGTAGCTTCAATAAAATCTTTAGTAGTGTTCTTAATATATTTCCCATCATAAGCATCGGCCAACAAATACGCATTTGTTGTGGCATGTTTAAATAAAACACGCTCTAAAACATGAGGTTCTGGATTTTTAGTTAAAGACATAAGTACCCAATCTTTACTGCGTTTAAAATAACTTTTTACGCCATACATCGCACCCCAATACAAATTGTTTTTAGGATCTTGTCCATTACCCAATTTTTTAGGAACCGGCACAATACCTTGGTTTAAATTATCACACAACGCCACAAACACATGAATAGTTCTTATTTGATCTTCAGGCTGACTATAGCCTAAATTAAAAACCATCAAAAAAGTAATAAAAAGTAACCGCTTCATTAAGAATTAGGTATTTGTAAATGTGTGTTGAAAATCCATTTTTTCATTAAATCTTTATTTGTTGTTATTTCAGCAAAAACATAATAATTTGAATAAAAACATGGTGATGTTTCTGCTAATTCAATCATCACTTTATCATCATAATAACTAGAATGTAAAAAATAAAGTTCCTTGTCTTTTATTAACACATAACCTACATGATTATCCAATCCTACAAAATAAATACCATCGTTGTACATCGCATTCATCTTTTGTTTTAAAGCATCAAAAGAGATATTATAAAAGTGTTTTAATTCTTGCTTTGTCTGTAAAACTTGTGCTTCTATTAAACCAGCCTGTTGTGCCATTTTATAACGATTCAAATTAAAACCTAAATGTTTTAGTGTAGTAGACACAAAATAACCACATGCAATATCACCTTCATTCGGAATATTAGTATGCCCATTAAAATCCCATGTAGTATTATACCAATGCGGCACAAGTTCATTAATTAATTTGTTATAAATAAAATGGGACGCACTATCCAATGCTTTACCCGAGTCTACTTCATAAAAGTGTTGAAAAAACACTCTACTTTCAAGGATTCGACTTTTCAACGTGTTGTAGTTACCTCGTTTTTTGAAATTGATATTCAATTTTAAACTATCTAAAACAGGATGCACTTTTTCAATCTTTTCTAGGGTTACAATTTTTTTAAGATCTGCAACATGCGGTTTTTCTTTTGAATGTTGAAATCCAAAAATCAAAATAAAGGTTACTATAAATACTGTTGATTTAATAAAAAAGAGTTTGAATTATAATCATAACTCAAACTCCTTACTATATATTGTTTACTTAAATTAGTATTAGCCCACAGGGTCTTCCTCAAAATACCACCATAGACTAGAATCGATAGACTTTTTCATTCTATTGATATCCACATCTTCTTTTAAAAACACAGTAATGTTTTCGTTCACACGATTTTGACCAATACTTTCTCGGATTTCTACCTCTTCTATTTCATTGAAATGTTCAAGGTGTTTTTTTATCCGTCCGTCTAAAGATTCATCACTTAAAAAAATCTTAATTGTAGGTTGTGTTGGGGAGTTTCTAATTTCTGATCTAAACGGTAACATAATTAAGTAGTTTGAAGTTAAACATTCGCTTAAATAACAGTTGCTATTCCTTAAAGTTAGTAATTTTATTAATATGTTTGGAAATATTTTTAAGTATGGGCATCAATCGAATTAAAATCATAACCCAACTTCTATCTGAAATAGAAGGCAACATTAGTAATAAAGATTTTAAAAAAGCCTCTGTATCTCAATCCACCATTGGTTGGCAATTAGACCATGCTCTAAAAGTAGTTAATGGTATTTGTGGTATGATGGTAAACTCTAATCCAGAGGATTATAAAGCCGATTTTAACCCCATAAGAATCATACTATTTACATTGGGTTTTATTCCAAGAGGCAGAGGCAAAGCTCCAAAAATAGTATTACCACCAGAAGTAATTACAGAAGATGATTTATTAAAACAATTGGCGCAGGCAAAAATAAATTTAGAAGCCATTAAACCATTACCAAAAACCTCTTATTTTAAGCATTTTCTTTTTGGAACGTTATCAAAAAAACAGACTATTCGTTTTATTGAAATTCATACAAAGCATCATTTGAAGATTGTGCGCGATATACTAAACTAAAAAAGCCCTTTCCATTCAAGAAAGAGCTCTTTTGTAAATTAAACAATAAGATAAATTTACTCTTGTAATTTGAGTTTTGCTAAGTCATGAAAAAAGAAATTCATGTCATCATTCATACTTACAAATAATCCATTTGGAAATGCTTTTCCTAGACCAGTTGTCGTAAGATCGCAACCGTCGGTCTCTAAAGTCCCCAAGTTAATTTCTTTTATAAATGCATTGGTTTTTATATCGAAAACATTGAATGTATGTGCTTGTTGATTTGAAACAATCAAATATGATGCGTTTTCATAATCTGCAATAGCAATTCCCTCAATATCGCGCTTAAAATAGTCTCCGCCAAAACAAAAAATTTCATCCACTGTTTTGGACGGTTCTGCATAATATTTACGAATGCAATGCATTTCATCAGAATAGTACACAATTCCATTTTTATCATCTACAGCTATGGCTTCTATTTCCTTTTTTTCACTAAACTCACCAAATTGTCTTACAAGTTCTGCTTTTACACCCGTGCTATCTGAAACAAATTCATATTGGTATAAATAGCCATACTTAGGCCCAGATTTTCTTCCAACTATAGCGTATACTTTATTAGTTTTTGGTGATTTATAAAGCGCGATTCCCATAGGCAATTTATGCTCAGGAATTTCTGCATCTTCGAACACTTTAAAACCACCATTATCTAAAGGTGTCATATCTGGAACAGAAAACAATCGTATTTGTTGGCGCTCTCTTTCAGTAAATGCTATCACATCAACTTCTGTAGAATCATTTAATTTAAAACCATATTTTAAATCAATATTATTAGGACGTTTTAAACCTCTAATAGTTTTGTCTTCAATGATCTTACCTTGCAAATCAAAGGCATAAATAGCGCCGTCTGTATCTTTATCTGTTCCAAAAACGATACTTTGTGAAGCATCTTTTGGGTTTACCCATATAGCTGGATCATCGGTATCATGCAGTGTTTTTTCTGTAATTATATCGGGGCCAATTACGGGTAATTTTTTTCCACACGATACTAGCAATAGCCCAATTATAACTATAAAATGACTTCTCATCTACAATTTTATTTTTTATGTTTGAATAAATCATATTTCAAACCAAAAGTTAATCTTCTACCATAATATTCTATTTGCATCGTTCTATTTTTAACGCCTTGAAAGTAACGTAAAGGCTGATCGGTAATATTGTTTAAGTCTACATATAAACGTAAGTTATCATTAAACGCATATGATGCATTAAAATCTAGGAAGAATTGCTCATCGTAATACCTGTCTTCAAAAGCATTTCCTCCAATTTCATCTATGTAAGCATCAGAAAAGTTTGCAGATAATCTTAAATTTAATCGTTTTCCTCCATATGAAAGTGAACCATTAAACATATTTGGTGCTGTTCCTGGTAAATCTAAATCTGTACGCTCATCACCATCTTCATTTCTAATACCATCAGCGCTAGATGTTAAATATGTATAATTCAAAAATACACTGAAATTTTTAGCGAAGCCTGGTAAGAAATCTAATTTACGTTGAAAAGAAGCTTCAATACCAGTAATAGAAGCATCATCTCCATTTTGAGGTTGAAATGCATCAAAACCTGTAGACGCATCTGTAAACTGAGATGTGTATATAAAATCTTCAATACTCTTATGAAATACGCCTGCAGAAATTAAACCAACACTTTTAAAATAGTGTTCCCCCATCAAATCAAAGTTCATAGATTTAGTAGCACTTAATTCTGGGTTGCCTATACTTACTTCTTCGTCTTCTCTAACCACATTTCTGAAAGGTACTAAATCAATATAATTTGGTCTCGCTATTGTGTTTGTCCAAGCAAAACGTAACACAGTATTATTGGTAACATTATATTTAAGATGAAGTCCTGGAAGGATATTAATATAAGAGTTATCATCTTTAATCTCACCCGAAGCATTTGGATCAAAATCACCTTCATCATCAAAAACAACTAGATTACCTGTGGTTTCAATTTCTGTATTCTCTACACGAATACCAGCTAAAATTGATAATTTATCTGAAACTTGTTGATTAATCATAGTGTAACCCGCGTAAACGTCTTCTTTAACTAGATAATTTCCAGATAAAAATTCATCCACTACAGATTCGCTGCTAAATACATCAGAATTTTGAAAATCAAGTGTTCCTAAATATTCAGGATCTACATAAGGACCAGCCACATATTGACTTCCTGCTAAAAAATCAGCATCCGTTTGATCAACTAGTGGCAATAATGCCATATTGTCGAAGTTGCCCGTTTCTGGTGAAAATTCAAAGAAGTTATTGCTTCTATCTTTCTCTTTAAATCTTAAACGGCCACCAACCTTAATGACCCCTTCTTGTTCTTTCACAAAGCTTAAAGGCATTTCTAAATTGGCAAAGAAGTTCCAATCTTTTTCTTCTGTAAATTGATTTTCTTCTGTTATTTCATTCAAACTGAATCTACTTAAAAGGACATCACTAGAATTTGCCGGCATTATTACAGGAAATTCTGTATTAGAAAAATCGGTAGTAAATGGTATTGGATTTCCGCCTTCTGTTTCCTCTAGTTCATATTCAATATAACGTTCATTTAAACGTTCTTCTGATGCACTAGCATAAGCTCCCATCCAATCAAACTTAATTTTGCCAATTAGATGTTCTCCTCCAAAAGTGTAATTCTGCATACGTTGATCCTCTAAACGTGTGTTTTGGTTTCTGTCGTTATCAATACCACCCTTAGTTTGTCTTCTTATTTCGCCTTGAAAACCAGTGATGTTTTCAGTACCATCTTCAAAAATTGGTTCGATGGAACGGTAACGTAATCTATATCGATTTTCTCTATCGTCTCTCCAGTTATACATAGTTTTTAAATACAACTTGTTATTAGGGTTGAAGGCATAATCAAAATTTGCAGAAAAACTTCTACGAATACGTTGTACTAAATACGTTCTGATATCAGATTCTTCTACATAAGGATCAACGTCTATATCCTCACCAGAAAGCGGACTTTCTGCTTCGTTTACCCATTCTGCTTCAACGTTATCTGAACCAAAATCGGTATCATTTAATGAGGCAGAAAACATGTAACCAAATTTACCATCATTGGTTTTATCTCCAATTAAAAATGATCCGTTTACAATACGTTTATTAGTGATAAAGTTTACACCAGAACCTGCCGTTGCAGCAACTCTAAATCCATTTGGAGAGGTTCTAGTTACTAAGTTTACCGAACCACCAAGTGCATCACCATCCATATCAGGTGTTACGGCTTTATTTACTTCAATTAATTGAATCATATCCGCTGGAATGAGATCCATCTGTATATTTCTATTATCACCTTCAGCAGATGGAATACGACTACCATTTAATGTTACAGAATTTAATTGAGGTGCCAAACCACGAATAATGATATTACGTGCTTCACCTTGGTCTACCTGCATGGTAATACCAGGGATACGTTTCATCGCGTCACCAATATTAGCGTCAGGAAACTTACCTACTTGATCTGTAGATACAATATTGGTAATGTTCTGCTTATTTTTTTGAGCATTTAAGGCTTTTGTTTGTCCGCTATTATATCCAGTTATCAAGATATCTTCTAACTCTACAGAACTTGGAGCAATAGTTATTACAACAGTTATAGTTTCGTTTTCTAATACGGTAACTTCTGTAATATTGTCGCCATAACCAATAAATGTTGTTTTAAGTTTTTGAATACCAGAAGGAATATCTACAAATAGGAATTCACCATCTTCGTTAGAAATAGCTCCTTTATTTAGTGATTCAATAATGATGTTTCCAAATGGAACAGATAGTCCATTCTCGTCAATAATTTTTCCTTTGATATTACCATTTTGAGAGAAACTGGCAAAAGAAGATAATAATGTAAATAATAAAAATACGTAGTACTTTTTCATGATTAAATTGTCGATTAGTTATTCGTACGAAATAACAAAAGACCATGATGAAGCACTTTAATTGATTTTTAAGCTTATGTTATTAATAAGATGAAAAACATATAGATTTAAAATTGAATTAACATTAAATAAAAGTTGAATAAACATTTGCCTTTTTTGTACAAAAAAACCCTCTCTGTTTCCAGAAAGGGTTTTTAAATTTTAAAAGAAATTGTGTTTCTTAAGCCTCAAACGGTACTACAGAAACATAAGATTTGTTATCTTTTTTCTTTGTGAATTTTACAACACCATCTACTCTAGCGTGTAATGTATGGTCTTTAGAAGAATATACGTTTTCACCTGGATGATGTGTATTTCCTCTTTGTCTTACGATAATGTTCCCAGCTATTGCAGCTTGACCACCAAAAATCTTAACACCTAAGCGTTTCGATTCTGATTCTCTACCGTTTTTCGAACTTCCGACTCCTTTTTTATGTGCCATTTTATTTCGATTTTATATTGTTACTAAGTGAAAAAGTTTAAGCTTTACCACCATCTAATTCGTCTTGCCATTTTTTAAGCTCGTCCCACTTACCATCAGCTGCTAATTTAGCTTGTGCTGGCCAAGTGTCAGTTACGTGGTTTCCACGAACTCCTGCAATAATTTCAGAAATTGCCTCAGGCTTAGCTTTTGCTAAATCAGCAAAAGTTGCAATCCCAGCTTCTACTAATGTCGAAGCAATTTTAGGACCAATACCTTCTATTTTCTTTAAATCATCTGCTTTTCCTGTTGTTTTTTTAGCAGCAGCTTTTGGTGCTGCTTTCTTTGCTTCAGTTTTTGGAGCAGTTGCTTTTGCTTCTGCCTTTTTTGGTTCAGCCTTTTTAGCTTCTGTTTTAGCAGCAGCTTTTTTAGCTGGTTTAGCTCCTGAAGCTACGATGCTTTCAATTACGATTTCAGATAAAGATTGTCTGTGACCATTTTTTACACGGTAACCTTTTCTTCTTTTCTTTTTGAAAACTATCACCTTATCTCCTTTAAGGTGCTTTAAGACTTTTGCACTTACTTGTGCTCCGCCTATAGCTGGGGCGCCTACAGTTACTTTGTCACCATCACCAATTAAAAGAACATTGTCGAAAGAAACTTTCTTACCTTCTTCTGTTTGCAAACGGTTAACAAAAACTTTTTGGTCTTTTTCAACTTTAAATTGATGCCCTGCTATCTCTACAATTGCGTACATAGCGTAACGTTTTTATTAATTATTTATATTCAAAAAACACCTTAATTTGCTTAAGGCGGGTGCAAATATAATTCTAATTAATTAATCTACAAACGTTTTACTTGTTTTCGACGTAATTATTACTGTTTTTAAAGAGTTGCATCACCGTAAGTGAAGAGACAATTGATGTGGAAAATCCCATAACGGCAACAACAAATACTATCAAACCAATATGAGATTTAAATCCCCAATTCATATTTTCCAATAAAGCTGGTAGAAAATCTGAATTAATTTCTGTAGCATAGAGCAAGAAGAATAATGTAAATACTATGGTTGCCACGGCACCGGTAATAATACCAGTTTTAAACCCTTCACCATATGAAAACTCCATAGGGTATTGTAACTTACTGATTTTTATAGCTTCGTAAATACCAAAAAGTGTAATTGCTGCATTCACTAAGCTAAAAGCAGGATTAATGTGCTTATTAAATAAAGAAAGCACTAAAAAATATGCGATTAATACGGCACTAGTTACTAAGCCAAAACGAATGGGAAGGATTAAATTTTTCATGTGTTATTCTTGTTGTTTTAACAGTCACATGTAACCTTTAATGATTAAAATAATAACCACGTCGGTTTCATAAAAAAGTCAAATTAATTAGTTATTCTAAACATCTATCTTCCAGTACACATGGAGATTAAGGTTCAAATAGATTGGCTTGTTTAACTTTTTCAAATCACTTAAAGTTCGCAAAAAAAAATGACTTTTAATAATTTAGGGAAGAATAATTGGGTGTAAACTTATTTTCTTCTGTGCGCCAAATACACACCAATGAGTATAATTACAGTAGCAACAGCTTGTAAAACCCCAAACCGTTCACCATCTAAAATTCCCCAAAAAACAGCGACAATTGTCATTAAGTACGTTACCGAAGAAGCAAATACTGGTGTAGCGATGTGTACCAATTTATTGAATAGTACTTTAGCAATGGCAGTACCGAATAATGATAATATCAGCATATAAAACAACGCTGGTTTTAGTGTTGGCGCTTCCAAAGTTTCTGCTTTAAAAAATCCAGATGTCATCAAAATCACAAGTGCTGGAATTATGATAGCAACAAAATTACCAACAGCAATAGTAAGCGCATTCATATGCTGTAAATAACGTTTCAAGATATTTACACTCGCTGCATACATAAAAGTTGCAATGATAACAAAAACAACATAAAGGTAATTTTGATTTGGGTTTATTGATGCGCCGTTAAGAATTAAAAAGAGTGTTCCTAAAAGCCCTATAAAAACACCTAATACCTGTCTTTTGGTTGACTTTATTCTGAACACAAAAAACCCAAGGATAATTGTATTTAAAGGCACTAATGAATTAAGTATAGAAGCTACAGAACTATCTATTTCAGTTTCTGCAAATGCAAATAAAAAAGCTGGAAAAAATGTACCCAAAAGACCAGTAAGCACTACCCATTTCCACTCTCTTAACTTGATGGATTTTATACGATTAAAGCCTACAATAAATAAGAAGAAGGCTGTAAAAATAATTCGGATAGCACCTAATTGCACAGGTGTTAAACCTGCCAACCCTTTCTTTATCAATATAAAAGAGCTTCCCCAAATCAAAGATAGTATAATAAGGTATACCCATTTTAGGGAATTTGTAGCCATAGCAACTAGGTGTATTTTTTTAAAACACAAAAGTCAAGTTTTTAAAGCAATAAATCGCATTATTTAGTAATTTTGTAACATAATCTTTAAAATTCCATTTCTGATGAAAATAAAATATATTCTAGGTGTTGCACTATGTACTCTATTAGTTGTAAGCTGCAAAAACAATAACACACCTGAAGTAAAAACTGTAGAAGTTGAAACAACTGCAGCAAAAAAAGAACTAGATCCTAATGCTACTTATGCGAAAGCTGAGTTTACAGTTAAAGGAATGACTTGTGCTGTTGGCTGTGCTGCAACCATTGAAAAGAAAATAGCTAAAATGGACGGTGTAAAATTTGCTAAGGTTGATTTTGAAAATGAATTAGCTATGGTCGAATACGACGAAGCCAAGGTAAATCCTAATAGTTTAGAAAAAACAGTAACGAGTGTGGCCGATTTGTATAAAGTAGTTGATATGAAAACGGTTGATACGTTTTCTAAAGAAGACCTAAACTAAAAATTAATCTCCAAATCAAAACAATTAAGTGTTGATAATTTGAAAGCTTCTCTGAAAAGAGGAGCTTTTTTTATGAACAGTCTGCAGGGATTGTCATGCTCTACTGTCACACTGAGCGCAGTCGAAGTGTCGTTTCAACATCTTAATTAATAGTAGACCCAGAAACCAAGTTCAGGGTGACACCTCAAAAGTGTCACTGCCACTCAATAGTCTCCATAATCCATTGAATATCCTTTTGCAAATAATTTGCTGCTGGTAAAATTGAATCGTAATTAGGTTTTGCTTTAAAATATAAAGACCCTGTTAAAAAATGATTGACACTATCAGTAACATAAAACTGCGCTGGAGAAGCAACATTGCCTTTAACTTCAGATAGTACACCATACACGCGGCGTTTTACATCTTCATAAAGGTATACAGGGATTTCATCTGCTTTCTTGGTATGCTCTAAGGTTAACTTTTGCGCATCTCTTAAATAAGCATTTAAGTTTTTTTCACTGCCGTTAATTGCTTTATACGTTAAGAATATAGTAGCTTTTAAAGGTTTATATTCTAAATTAACACCATAACTTTCAGTTGTACCTGGTATGGTTTTCACCTTTAAATCGTCTACCAAATTACTAACGTCAAAAGCTAAAGGCATTTTCGGTATATCTTGTTTTTGGTAGGTGGCGTTTGGAAAATCCAATCTTAAAAACGCTTTAGGTTTCGGCACATAATCTTCTTCTCCACAAGAGGCCAACATCAAAACCAAAACCGTTACTATCGCAAATTGTATTCTCATATTAATTAATCGTCACTTTTACACGCTTAATGCGCTTTTTATCCATGGCTTCTACAGTAAAAACGTAATCTCTGAAAAATATTTTAGATTGCAATTTTGGAAAACTCCCCGAAATCTCTAAAACAAAGCCTGCCACTGTTTCTGCCTCACCCTTTTCATCTTCAAAAATAGCATCATCTTCAAGCTTAATCACTTTATAAAAATCCTTTAAGGCTGTTTTACCTTCAAACACATAATTCTTATCATCTAGTTTAGAATAATTAATGTCTTCATCATCAAATTCATCACTAATATCTCCAACAATTTCTTCTATAATATCTTCTAAAGAAATCAATCCTGAAGTGCCACCATACTCATCAACCACAACTGCTAAATGCACTTTTTTCTCTTGAAATTCAGCCATTAAATCATCCAACTTTTTATTCTCAGGCACAAAAAACGGCTCACGTAATAAGCTTGTCCAATCAAATTGCTTTCTATCAATATAAGGCAACAAATCTTTCACATAAAGAATCCCTTTTATGTGATCTACATTTTCTTCGTACACAGGAATTCTAGAATAACCATGCTCTATAATTTCGGGCAAAATATCTGTGTATTTTTGCTCTACATTTAAAGCAAATATATCAATACGTGGTCGCATCACTTGCTTTGTATCAGTATTTCCAAAAGACACAATACCTTCTAAAATTTTCTTTTCTTCTTTTGATGTATCACCTTGATCTGTCAACTCCAAAGCTTGAGATAACTGATCTACACTTAAATTAGATTTCTGTTTCCCTAATTTTTTATGAATACCTGAAGTAATATTGCGCATTGGCAAACTAATAGGAGACAATAGTACATCCAAAACTTTTAGGGGATACGCCATGAGTCCTGCAAACTTTAAATTATTTCTACTGGCATAAATTTTTGGTAAAATTTCTCCAAAGAGCAAAATTAAGAAGGTAATTAAAATAACTTCTAAAATGAATTTCGCGCTTACTTCAAAAAAGTATAAATCTAAACTCGCTGTGATATTTTCAAACATAAAATCACCCAAATAAGCAAACAACAATACTATAGCAATATTGATGAAATTATTTGCTACAAGAATGGTGGCCAATAATTTTTTAGGATGTTCTAATAATTGCAAAATTATTTGAAAAGGCCTACTTTCCACTTCAGGATGATTATCAATATCTGTCCTTGTTAAAGAAAATAAAGCAACCTCAGCGCCAGAGATTAATGCAGAACAACACAACAGTACAAAGAGCAACACAAACCCAATAATAATTGGAATATCAATTGCTAACATTAAAAATTGTAAACTCGGGGGTTCAGGATCCACCTACTTTAGTTTTAGTTATACTTAGAATTAAAATGGCAAATCATCATTATCATCAACAGTAGGTTGACTTGGAGTTGACGGACTCGCCGCTGGATTTGCAGGCGCATTTCCAGAATTTGCTGCATTAGCTTCACTCTCTTTTTTCGTAGATAAAAAGGTAAACTCTGTACATTGTATCTCGGTAGAATAACGATCATTTCCCTTATCGTCTGTCCACTTTCTAGTTTTCAAACGGCCTTCTATATACACCTTATCGCCTTTACTTAAGTATTTCTCACAGATTTCAGCACCTTTATTTCTCACCACTATATTGTGCCATTCCGTATTGGTAATACGTTCATTAGTTTGCTTACTCATATAAGTTTCGCTAGTCGCTAACGGAAAACGTCCCACACAACCACCACCTTCAAAATAGTGCATTTTTACATCATCACCCAAATTACCAATCAACATTACTTTATTTAACGAACCAGCCATAATTTCTATGTATTAGAGAGTGCAAAAATAGACATTCAAACTTCATAGTTCTAAAATTAATAAAAAAATGCGACTATTCTATGGTTTGTTTACTTTTTGGGCGTTACCCTCCTTAGGTCGGGTCGGGCTTTCACTACTCAATCCCTCCTTCGTCGGGGATTTCAATCATGCCGTTCAATCCCTAACGCGAACCTATCTGCTGGCTGTTTGGTTAAGTCAAAGTTTCAATTCCTTCTTGCAAACATCTAAAATCAAAATCTTTTCCGAATGGGAGATTTGATTATATTTGATGATGAACATATGCTAGATAAACACAATTGTGTTTATTCCGTTGTTGCCATTCATTGTGACAAAAGTTCAGGCAACTTACCAACAAATTGAAATATCCCCATTGTTAGGTATTTACTTATTTAAATATCAAATTTACATTTACAAATCAAGTAACCTAAAATAAATTATGAAACGACTTCTACTTTCTTTAATTATTGCCCTTTCAACATCAGTGAGCATTTTTGCTCAATGGGAGACTGTAACATCATTAAATACAAATGAAAATTTGTACGATGTTTTTTTTCTGAACCAATCTAACGGATGGATAGCTGGAAATGCTAGTATTTATAAAACCGAAGATGGTGGTTCAAGTTGGAATTCTCAAATAAATGGAATTGTTACTACTACACGATACTATGATATTTATTTTAAAGATGAACTGAATGGGTGGGCTGTTGGAAAATCAACTTCAGGAACAGCAGGAAGAGTACAATTTACAACAGATGGCGGAGCTACTTGGCAAGTTTATCTTACAGGTGGGAGTCTTCCTTGGTGGTCTATAGATTTTGCAAGTAATAACCAAGGTGTTATTGTAGGACAAGAGGGTCAAATACTTTACACGTCAGATGGTGGAACTAACTGGAGCAGTCGAAATTCACCATCAGGTGATTTAGGAATAATTAGAGAAGTAGAATTCTACGATGGTTTAAATGGTATTGCCGTTGGTTATTCAACACTATCAGTTGGATTTATAATGAAAACTACAGATGGAGGGAATTCTTGGACAAATATTGATACCAATATCTCTGGTGGTTTAAACGCAGTTTCCTTTAAGGATAATTTAGTTGGTGTTGCTGTGGGTAGTAGTGGATCTATTTACAGAACCGAAGATGGAGGTAATAATTGGGCGCAAATAACAAGTAACACAACACAAAGTTTAAGAGCTGTTCATTTTAATGGCTCTAATGTTATCGCTGTCGGTTTTTCAGGAATAATTTTAAAGTCTGATGATTCTGGTATTAACTGGGATGCTGAACAGTCTAATTCTACAGGTGCATTACGTGGTGTTTTTCAAAAAAGTGCAAATTCTTCTTTTGCGGTTGGTAGCTTAGGCGTAGCTCTCTCATATTGTAACGAATGTAATAATATGAGAGTATTTAATATAGATTATCAAGAATCAGAAGTAGAGGAACTTGAGATGCTTGATTTATCTATTACTGCCGACAACTCAACTTCTACAAAATTTAGATATTTTGGAACTGATTTTCCAGATGCTAATTTAAGAATCAAAGAAGATAATTCAAACAATACATCCTTATGGGGAAGCTTTATAGATAGATCAGAAGAAAATGACTATACAGAATTTAAGTATTCTCACCCTGAATACTTTAATCTTTATGGTGAAAAAGAAAAGGAAGCTACAATTGAGGTATATAACCCCTTAACTAATGAAACAATTACTGAATTTCCCATTAAAATTGTAAGACCTGCTATATTGTTTGTTCATGGTCTTTGGGGCAGTACAAAGACTTTTACTAATTTAAAAAACACTCTACTACAGGAAAATATGTTTTTTCCAAATCAACTTATGGTTGAACAATACCCAAGTAATGCACCAAATAGCGTAATAGTTGGAAAACTAATATCAGATAAGAACTCACTTAAAGATAGTTTACTTGTCAATAATACTTCCTTTGGCAAAATAGACATTTTAGCTCATAGTAACGGAGGATTATTAAGCAGACTGTATATTTTGAGTAACGAAAATTATAAAGAAGATGTAAATAAATTAATAACTTTCAACACACCTCATTCAGGGTCTCAATTAGCTAATCTTATTCTCGACCCTGAATTCTCTTTTCTAGTTCCGATACTTGAAAATCATGGGAAATCAATTACAAATGCATTTCCCATAATTGATGATTTGAGAGTGGATAGTAATTTTATTAATAATTTGAGAATCATTGAGAATACTGTTCCATCGAATGTATCATTACATAGTTTAACTACAACTTTCGAGATTAGTTTTATCCAAGAGTTTTTCGCTGGCTTCTTTGGATATGGTAGCGGTTTAGCTACAACTTTAGCAGGGTTACACACAAATGGAATAGATGGTTTACAAGAAGAATTATTTGATAATGAAGCAAATGACTTAGCAGTTGCTATTAGTAGCCAAGCAGGTGGTCTTAATGGTAACCTAACAACAAATTTTGATGGCATAAAACATGAAGGTTCAACTAATGAAACTGATATACAAAACACAGCAATCATATTATTAAATTCTAATCCAAACGATACTAACATTTTTAAAACAGATGGATTTGAACCACCTATTTTAAATTACGATTTTAATAATGGAACATCAGGACGTTCAATTTCACAAAAATCTAATGAAACTTTAGCCATAATTAATCCAATTGACGCTCAAGTATATAATTCTGGCGATAACGTTAACGTTAATATAACTGGTAGTTCTGGAATAGAAAATATAGTTTCTATTATGGGAAATTCTAAAACAAATATTGATGGTCAGCTAATTGAAAATTCTAATTCGGATAATTTTTCTTTTACAATACCTAGTAATTTTATTGGTAGATTAAATGTATCAAGTGTAGGTTTTGATGCAAATGGATATGCTGATTATGATTCTACCTATATCATTGTTAACACCAATGCTCTATTACTAAGTATAGAAATTATTCAAAACTTAATTTATGTTCCCGAAGGAAGGCAAGAGTTTATAACAATTCTAGGGCACTATGACGATGGGATCACCAGAGATATCAGTAATGTTAATGGTCTATCATATGCATTCAACAACCAAAATGCTGAAATATTAGAGGCTGGCTTAGTAAATGGGCTCACAGAAGGAGAAGATTTGCTAACAGTAACATACCAAGGAGAATCTGCTACAGTTCCTATTACTATTGCTAATGCAAGCGAATGGGTAGAAGTAACTTTAAGTAATCCAGAAATTTTAACTCAAAGAAATTCATTAATAGTATTCCCTAATCCGACTACTAATATCATAAATATAAATTTCATCAATACAATAGACAAAGCTAATATTACGATTTACGATACAACAGGAAAACTAATATTGAGTAAAGAAATAGACGATAATTCTAATCAAATTAATATTTCTAAACTAAATAATGGTATTTATTTAATTAAAATAGAAGCACACACAAAAACTGTGATAAAAAAATTAATCAAAAATTAATTTTTAAATTTTGATTAACAACAAACCGAATAGAAAATAACGAAATGGCAACAAAGAACTAAGTTAAAAAACCTCAAACCCTTCAATAAACTTCCCAATCAAAATTGGTACAGGGTATTGTGTAATGTTTTCAAAAGGAATCCCATTTTCAACTGAATCAATACTAACTATCCAAAAGGTAGTATTCAAATGTTGATGTGATAATTTATGAACTTTAGGCACATCATTATATTGACGCAATTCAAATGTTTTGCTTTTTAAACTTGAGTCTTCCTTAATCAATTTTAAAAAGTCGTCATACTCCATATTTTTATCCGTCTCAATCAACGGAAATTGATACAAATTCTGCCAAATGCCTTTGCCTTCTCGCTTTTCTAAAACGGTTTGTTTGTCTTCCGACAGGAAAACCAAAAAATTAAAATAGCGTTGTTTTACTTTTAGTTTTTTCAGCTTTACTGGTAGGGCATCAACCTTACCTTTATTATAGGCTATACAAGATTCCTGAAACGGACAAAACATACAGTCTGGATTCTTAGGCTTACATTGCGTGGCACCAAACTCCATAATAGCCTGATTAAAAGTAGCAGGGGCTTTTGTATCAATCAATTCTTGAGCCAAAGCTTTAAATACTTTAATGCCCTTTGTAGAATTAATAGGTGTGTCAATACCAAAATAACGTGATAATACACGATATACATTACCATCTACAACGGCCGAAACTTCATTAAAACAAATAGAAGCAATAGCGCTTGCTGTGTAATCACCAACGCCTTTCAATGTTAAGAGTCCTTTATAGGTATTTGGAAAAACACCATTAAGGTCATTTACAATATATTTTGCGGTAAAATGTAAATTCCTAGCACGGGAATAATACCCCAGCCCTTGCCATAGTTTTAGCACCTCACTTTCATCGGCTTTTGCCAAATCAAAAACAGTTGGAAAATGTTTTGTAAAAGCTTCGTAATAGGGTAGCCCTTGTTTTACTTGTGTTTGCTGTAAAATTATTTCTGAGAGCCAGATAAAATATGGATTTTGAGTTTCGCGCCAAGGCAAACTACGCTTATTAACTGAATACCAGTCTGTTAAAATTTTAGAGAAAGACATAGATTAATTTTCTACCAAGTGCTAAAATAAACGTTTATAATCTTAAATTTTAATGAATTAGGTTTGAAATATTGAATATTAAATGCATATATTTGCATCCCTTTATGAAATTTATATAACCCAAATAATAAAAAAGACGGAAAAATGACAAAGGCTGATTTAGTAGCAAAAATTTCTGAGAAATTAGGAATTGAAAAAGGAGATGTTCAAGCAACTGTTGAAACATTTATGGAAGAAGTAAAGACTTCTTTAGAAAGTGGAGATAATGTATATTTAAGAGGTTTTGGAAGCTTCATTATTAAAACTAGAGCTGAAAAAACTGGTAGAAATATCTCTAAGAATACTACTATAAAAATCCCAGCTCACAACATACCTGCATTTAAACCTGCAAAAGTTTTTGTTGAGGGTGTTAAAACTAACGTAGAAGTTAAGTAAAAAGCATTTAAAATAAATCATTAATTAAAAAAGACACTATTTATGCCAAGTGGTAAAAAACGCAAAAGACATAAGGTAGCGACGCACAAGCGTAAAAAACGTAGACGCGCTAACCGTCACAAAAAGAAAAAATAAATCAAAAAAGTAGTTAGATTAGCTACTTTTTTTGATTTTAAAAACAACAAAGTTCTTTGAAATGAGTTCATATATTTTTAACACTGTAATTGGTGTATTTTGAACTCCACGGATTAAAATCCTGTGAAAAAATAATGTATAATCCATCTGTCACTTTAAAACGTGATGGATTAAAATTAACACAATGGATAAAGAATTGATTATTCGATCTAATTCAGAAGCTGTTGATTTTGCCTTATTAAAAGATGGAAAACTTATTGAATTACAAAAGGATGAAGATGATAACAATTTTGCAGTTGGCGACGTGTTTATCGCCAAAATACGCAAAACTGTTCCAGGACTAAACGCTGCATTTGTTAATGTAGGGTATGATAAAGATGCATTTTTGCACTATCATGATTTAGGTCCTAAATTACCTTCTCTTTTAAAATTCACAAAACGTGTAAGCACAGGTAAACTAAAAGATTTTTCTTTAAAAAACTTCCCATTTGAAAAGGATATTGAGAAAGATGGCAAAATTGCCGATGTCTTAAAATCCAATCAATCGCTATTAGTACAAATTGTTAAAGAACCTATTTCTACAAAAGGCCCTCGTATAACTTCAGAGTTATCTATTGCTGGTAGATATATTGTTTTAATGCCTTTTTCAAACCGTATTTCTATTTCACAAAAAATAGAATCGCGTGATGAAAAAGACCGCTTAAAACGATTGGTAAAAAGTATCACACCACAAGGGTTTGGTATTATAGTTCGTACGGTAGCACAAGGCAAAAAAGTAGCCGAATTAGATAAAGATTTACAGAATTTGCTCCACCGTTGGAATGCAATGTGTAAAAAATTGTACAAAGCGCATCACCCCAGTAAAGTATTAGGAGAAATGAATAAAGCCTCGTCAATTTTACGAGACATATTTAATGACACCTTTACTGGAATAACAGTAGATGACGAAACGCTGTACTACCAAATTAAAGATTACTTGCAAGAAATTGCACCTAAAAAAGAATCAATAGTTAAATTGTATCAATCTAAAGTTCCAATTTTCGAAAAATTCGGAATTGAACGACAGATAAAAACCTCTTTTGGAAAAACCGTTTCCATGACAAAAGGCGCCTATTTGGTAATAGAACACACCGAAGCGCTACATGTTATAGATGTAAACAGCGGTAACCGATCTAACAAATCAAATAACCAAGAGGAAACAGCCTTAGAAGTTAATTTAATTTCAGCTACAGAAATAGCACGCCAATTACGTTTACGTGATATGGGCGGCATTATTGTAATTGATTTTATTGACATGACAAAGTCTGAAAACAGGCAGAAACTCTTTAATCACCTTCGTGATGAAATGAAGGACGATAGAGCAAAACACAAAATACTGCCACCAAGTAAATTTGGTTTGATACAGATTACAAGACAACGTACACGCCCAGAAATGAATATAAAAACTCGCGAGGAGAATCCTAACGATTTAAACGGTTCTGAGGTAGAAGCTCCAATAAGTTTGGTGCAAAAAATAAACCACGATCTTGAAATACTATTTAAAAAAGACTACAAAAAGGTGACCTTAAACACACATCCTTTTATAGCAGCCTTTTTAACAAAAGGCTTTCCATCTATTCGTTCTAAATGGTTTTTAGAACACAAAAAATGGGTTAAAGTTTTACCCCGCGATGCTTACACATATCTAGAATACCACTTTTTCGATAAAGATGGTACTCAAATTAAATAATTAAAAAAGCCTTTTTCTGATTAGAAAGAGGCTTTTTTGCGTTTAGAGATTATCTAATTATAATAGATTATTGCTTAATAAATTTAACTATAGTATTATTTATTTCTATAAAATAAAACCCTTTCGATAGATTTGATACGTTGATACTTGAGCCATAAATACCTGAAGCAATTTTTTGCCCAGATATATTGAAAATTTTATATTTTTTCCCATTAATTTTTTCAGAAGTTAATAGTTGTAAAGATCCTTGAACAGGATTAGGAACTACTTTTAAAATCTTCTTTTTTAAATTGAAATCATCAGTGGATAAAGAAGGATCTACTACTTCAATAAATCGTTGAATACCATCACCTCCACTAAAGCTAATTCCTCCTCCATTAATAAAATGAAGTAAAGGATAATTCCCAGGTGCTAAGGGGCGATCAGCTACAGGAATAGTAATTATAAAATCTCTACCACTATTATTTTCTGGAGTAGCTGGTGTAAAAATAGCATTTCTAAAAAAACTATTATCTGGTCTTCGTAGTTCCACAAAAACCCCTTGTCCAATAGCAGTAGTATTATAACGCATGTTTAATGTAAAGCTCTCTTGGTTTGGAGTTATTGTAGCAACTATAGGTTCATTAAACCTTACAAAAGCTTCTTGACTTTCAAACACAACAGAGTCTAAATCAAATAAAAAACCTCCACTATTACCTGTACCACTATAAACTAAACGTAGTGTTTGTACTCCAGAGGTTGCCAAACTAAACGTAGTCGTAAAAGCTTGTATATTATTAAAACCGCCTGTATTGGTAATATTTATAGTACCTACTTGTACATTGTTGCTAAAAAAGGTAATCGTTCCTCCAGCATCCGATGGAGCACCAGCATTGACAGTTACTAAGTAATTTCCAGTAACATTTACATTTACATTATACTCAGTTTCGTCTCCTCCGTTAATAAAACCTATAAGTGTTCCTGCACCATTTACTTGAACACCACTAGCTGTACCATTAGTAAAATTCTCAGCTTCTACAGTTCCAGGAATTGGAGTTCCTAAACAGGTGTTTTCAGTATCATTGGGGCACTGATCGTCCATATTATCCACAAAACCTTCTAGAGGTCCGCAGTTTTGAACTGAATTTGCAGGATCTCCTAAACCATCATTATCTTCATCGGCGTATAAAGTAGTTAAAGTACAAGCACCTTCTTCTCTTTCAATAGAAAGGATTACTGAGCTTATACTACCAGAAGATTGAGGGTAAGTTATACTTACAATATTATCGACACTATCATTTATAAAATTGTACGGAACGTCAATTTCTAGAACAGAAAAGAAGTCTGGTCTGTTTTCTTGATCATATCCTTTCCAATTTGTTGGTATAAGTAAAGTGTTTCCGTTAATACTAATTGCTGTAGGTGTTCTTTGAAATCCCGTAGGAGTTGGGTCAAAAAAGTTAACATCCAATCTTATCCCTACTCCTAATCGTAACGTTGCCCTTCCTGTAGTTCCTTTATTTACACCTGAAATAGTGAACGTATTGGCCGTATTAGCTAAAATTGGACTAATTGGTGCTTTATCTGTAGGTACATTTGAGCCTACGCCATAGTACTTTTCTCTAACAATACTATTTGTAAACGATACGGTAGAACTATAAGTGATAGCTAATATTTTTGTTTCCCCATCATTAAGTGTAACTGACGCTGGTAAACTGGTTGTAGTTGTACCTCCATCAAATATAGGAGTATCGGTTCCTCTAATAATAAGTGACTTTGTAATAACATTAGTTACAGTCCCAGGAGCATTCAAAAAATTTAAATTCACGCTCTTATTAGCATCATCTAAATTATTAAGGGCTAGATAAACAGTAGCATCATCTACAAAAACCTGTGCTTGTATATCCAAGTCGTTGCTAATTACACTTGCTCTACTACCTTTGACATCTTTCCAGAATTTATAGAAATTTTCTTTGAAAGTAAAAACATAAGTATCGTTTCGATATGGAGGGCTTGCATTCCCAGGCTGTACTTCTGTGGGTCTTATAATAGCAGGAACATAAGGTCTGTCTGGGATAGCACTAGAATTGTTATAAAAGAAATTTGCCCTACCTGTAATGAATGGGATACAAATTTCTATATTGTCTTCGCGTTCAAAAAAATTGAACATCATAGCGTTAAGTCCTCTTATCGAAATAGCACTTTCTGATTCGTTATAAAAACTTGGAGATGGTCCAACAGGGTAGTTAGCTTCGATAATCCCAAATTCTGTAATTGCTAATTTTTTAGGAGCTCCGAATTTTTGTTGAGTGTAGGTTTCCAAAAGATCTAAAATGGCTTCTGAATTACTACCAGACCTTCTTGAGTCTTCCCCTGTAACATTTATTCCATCATATGGATGTACAGACAATGCATCCATATCTGCGCCAGCAATGTCTATAAACTTTTTTGCTCTATCTCTCCAGTTACTAAAAAAGTTTCTCTCGAAAGATGGAAAAGCATCAGAAAACCCAATGACTTTCATATTACTCAATTCAGTAGTACTATGAACTTTCTGAGCCATATCTCTAAACCACTCACTCATCCTAGTAATAACTTCTGAATCGCTTACAGGATTCCCAGTAACAATGTCATTATCAAATGCTGAATCAAAAGCTTTCACAAAGGGTTCATTGAAAGGCTCCCAGTACTCTGGCCGATCGTTTGTTACTACTTCATCTATCCAATACCTTATTGCGGCATTACTTGCATCTGTAGTATTATACCCTGGCCTCCATATACCTTTTGGGTTTGCTGTAGCAACAAATCTAGACACTGGTCTAACTATACCATCAGTAGTTGCAGGAGTGCTAGGAAAATTCCCTAAACCATATTGTGCAAATGGTCCAAAAAATCGACGACCAAAGCCTACATTATTAGTCTGAAAGAAAGTAGATGTAAAAGCATCAAAATTCTTATCGTGAATATTAAAAAATTTACTCCTGTTCAAATCTGAAGTATTCCCTAAAAATCGTTGCTGTGATAGGTCTACAGTTACGGATTGAGAAAAAATAAATGACGTGAGAAACACCAGAAAACTGATGGTTAAATAGGTTTTTTTGTTCATGATTTTGAGTTTTAATCAAAAATATCAACAAAAAAACTTCTAAAATACTACAGATGGTTTTTTTTAAGACCTTAAAAGGTATATTATTCTTGGAAGAATATTGACTAAAATCACAGCATTAACTAAGGCGCAGGATTAGGAATTGTATTATGTACTGCGTTAATTTCAGCAATAATCTCTTCACTTAGATTTATAGTAACACTATTTATATTTTCTTCTAATTGTTCTAAGTTAGTAGCTCCAATAATATTTGCTGTAACAAATGGTTGTTGGTTTATAAAAGCTAAAGACATTTGCGCTAAGGTTAAACCGTGACGTTCTGCAATTTTTAGATATCGTTTTGCTGCTTCAGTAGCTTGCTCTCCACTGTAACGTGCAAACCTAGGAAACAATTTCAAGCGGGCATTATCTGCTGCAGTACCTTTTATATATTTTCCTGAAAGTACACCAAATGCCAATGGAGAATAGGCCAATAACCCAACTTTTTCACGCATACTTACCTCAACCAAATCGTATTCAAATACGCGATTTATTAGTGAATAAGAGTTTTGTATGGTTATTGGTCTTTGCCAACCTTTATTTTTTGCTTCTTGCAAATAGCGCATGGTTCCCCAAGAGTTTTCGTTAGATAAGCCAAAATGTCTTATTTTTCCAGCCTTAACTTGGTGGTTTAATGCTTCTAAAACTTCAGTAAAGTTGTCTTGCCATTGTTGCGTAGAGTTGTACGGGAAATTACGAATTCCAAACTTATTAGTATCACGCTCTGGCCAATGCAATTGGTATAAATCGATATAATCTGTTTGCAAACGTTTTAATTCTGCATCTACAGCTTCTTGAATAGATTGTGGGCTAAAGCCTGTGGTTCTAATATGAGCTGTGTAATCTCCAGGGCCAGCAATTTTAGATGCGATAACTACCTTATCCCTCTTGCCCGTTTTTTTTATCCATGTGCCTATTATTTCGCTTGTACGTCCGCTCGTTTCTGCAGTGGCTGGTACTGGATACAATTCGGCAGTATCAATAAAATTTACACCTTTATCTAGAGCATAATCTATTTGGGCATGTCCTTCGGCTTCTGTGTTCTGGTTTCCCCAAGTCATAGAACCTAAACATACTTTACTGACTTTTATATCTGTGTTTGGAAGATTTGTATATTTCATTTAGCTATTTTTTTTGAATGCCAAAGATAAAAAACCGTTAAAAGCTAATTAAGCTTTTAACGGTTTTTTATACTGAATTGATTCGATGTAGAAATTCTAAAAAATAAACTAACTTCGTTTAGCCTCTACTTTAATATTTAAAATTATGTGTTATCAAATTATAGTAAATGGGAAATAAACGTAAAGGCCAATTAACTAGTGACTTTGAATGGCGTAAACACTTAAGAAAAATTGGAAAACGCTTTTTCTGGAAAGATGAACGTCTTGCTGAAAAAAAAATGATTGAGCAGAATATTTCTGAATTTGAAACTCAAAAATTATCAGAAGTCGAAATAAAGAGTTCAGAAAAGCTTTATAATTACCTGAAACTATCTATAAATCAACCTGTTAATTATGAAGATTTAAATAATTTATGTTTTAGTTTATTCTGCACATTAGATATTCTGCCTGAGAATTTACAATCACTAAAAATTACAAAAGGGGTTTTAGCTGTAACATTTACAAAAATTGCAACAATAAAAGGCGTCAATAAAAATCGTACTGAAAAAGATTGGCATAAGCAAATTGATAATTATTTAAAGCTTAAAAACAATCTCCCAAATCATCAAAATGCCAGAATACTCCTTGGAACCATTTAAGCAAAAACTCACTAAAAAAACGAATAAAAACCCCAACAGAAGACTCAACTGCGTTAGGGATTGAGGCATTTATTGAAGCTCCTCGACGTAGGAGAGAGCGACTGCCGAAAGCCCGACCCGAGCACGTTAACTTTATGAAAATAACGAAATTATCATCGAAGGGAACGCCCTAGTTCTCGATATAATTTCCATTAGTAACCGAAATTAATCGAAGTGACAATTATTGCTCATTCAACAAACGTGATAGCTCATCTAACTTAGGCGTTAAAATCACTTCTATGCGTCTGTTTTTTGCTTTTCCTTCTTCAGTGTCGTTTGTTGCAATTGGTGCATATTCTCCGCGACCCGCAGCGGTTAAATTTTCTGGATTTATTGCTGTATTTTCTCTGAGTATATTTACGATTGCCGTAGCACGCTTAGTAGATAAATCCCAGTTGCTTGTAAGCGCACCATTTCCAGAATAGGGTACATTATCGGTATGGCCTTCTATAAGCACAGCGATATCTGGGTTTTCTGCCAATACATTTCCAAGGCTTCTAACAGCCGTTTTACCATCGGTACCAACTGCCCAGCTTCCTGATTGAAACAATAACTTGTTTTCCATGGATACGTATACCTTTCCGCCGCGTTGCTCTACCGTTAAGCCTTTACCTTCAAAATCGGTTAAAGCTCTTGAAATAGCATTTTTAAGCTGAGTCATCGCTGCATCTTTAGTTGCAATCACATTTTCCAATTCTGCAATACGACTAGAGCGCTCCTCTAATGCCTTCTTTAACTTTTCTAAACGTTCGTTCTCTGCGGCTAATGCTTGTTCCTTGGCTTCTAATTGCGCTAAAAGTTCTCTGTTTTTTTGAGAATTTTTGGTAATAGCTGCAGAACTGTTTTTCTCTAGAGCTGCATAAGAGGCTTTTAGATTATCTAAATTTGATTTTGTAGCTGCATAATCGCTGCGCAATTGGTCGCGCTCTGCAACGGCTTCATCATATGCTGCCTTTAGTTGTTTTAGCTCATTTTCAGCTAAGGTTTTTCCATCTAAAAGTGATTTATTGTCTTTGGTAAGCTTTTTGTTTTCTTGTTTTAATGATGCGTATTTACTCTCTAAATCTTTGTAAACTTTTGGTGATACGCAAGACGTGGCAAATACTAAAGTAACTGCAATTATTAAACTTTGTTTAAGTGTCATTTGGGCTGTTTTTTGTTGATTTATAGGTTTAATTTTCGATTTCTACTAAAATTGGACAGTGGTCGCTATGCACTGCTTCGGTTAGTATAACGGCTCTTTTTATATTTTCTTGTAATGGTTGCGAAACCATTGCATAATCTAATCGCCAACCTTTGTTATTGGCTCTTGCATTGGCACGATAACTCCACCAACTATATTCTTGTTTTTCTGGATGGATGTATCGAAAAGAATCGATAAATCCACTGTCAATAAATTGACCAATCCACTCTCGTTCCACAGGTAAGAATCCTGAAACGCCTTTCATCTTTGGATTGTGAATATCAATTGCTTCATGACAAATATTATAATCGCCACAAATCACCAGATTAGGAACATTCTTCTTCAAGCCATTGATATATTCTTGAAACATGTCCATATAATCCAATTTATGTTGCAAGCGCGCATCGTTGGTTCCTGATGGTAAATAGAGACTCATCACAGAAACTCCATCAAAATCTGCTCTAAGGTTCCGCCCTTCAAAATCCATAGATGCTATCCCTGTACCATATTCAATATGATTAGGTTCAGTTTTACTTAAAATCGCAACACCGCTATATCCTTTTTTTTGGGCACTAAACCAATAATGATAATTATAGCCTGCTTCTTCAAAAAGTGTTAGATCTAATTGCTCTTTCATGGCTTTTATTTCTTGCAAGCAAATAACATCGGGGTCTGCGCTTTTTAACCAGTCAACAAAGCCTTTGTTTATCGCAGCACGAATGCCGTTTACATTGTATGATATAATCTTCATTAGCTTAACTAAGTATTTCAGCTAAAATAAATAATACGTTACTTTTACACTATAATTAACCAAAGGAGTTATAACGAATTCTATTAACAAAATATTTTAAGCTAATCGCAGTTTAAATACCTAATGAAATACGTCCTACTATTTATGTTTGTATTATTGAGTTTTGGTGGTTTTGCCCAAAACCAAAATGGCAAATACAAATCTAAAAAAGTGGCTGTTAAAGACACCATTTTTGTAGATAGTGTTAGTATAAATTCTAGTTGGTTTTCTGTTAAAACGAAAGATAATAAAACACTAGATTCTTCTTTTTATAAGATTGATTTTTCTACTGCAAAACTCACGTTTAAAAAACCTATTGCAACAGATTCTATTATTATAGATTATTTAAAGTTTCCTGAATTTCTAACTAAAACCTATAAACAACTAGACGAAAGCATAATTGTAAAAAATAACGACGGTGTTGAAAAACTATACCAACTTTCACAATCTAATACCTCAAGAAATTTTGTGCCGTTTGATGGTTTAACCACTTCAGGAAGTATTTCTAGAGGTGTCACTGTTGGGAACAATCAAAACTCAGTGTTAAATAGTGAATTAGATTTACAAATTACAGGTAAATTAAGTGATAAAGTCTCACTTAGAGCTTCTATACAGGATGCTAATATTCCTTTACAAGAAAGTGGTTATAGCCAAAGACTAGATGAATTTGACCAAGTTTTTATTGAACTATTTAGTGATAATTGGAACATTCGTGCTGGTGATATAGACTTACAAAATACTCGTTCATTTTTCGGTGCATTTTCTAAACGTGTACAAGGGTTATCTATTAATGCTAATTTAGGTGGAACCAATTCTCAAACTCAAATATTTGCTGCTGGCGCTTTGGTTCGTGGCCAATTTACAACCAGCCAATTTATTGCTCAAGAGGGCAACCAAGGACCGTATAAGTTGCAAGGACAAAATGGCGAATTATTTGTTTTAATTGTCTCTGGCAGTGAAACTGTTTATGTAAATGGTATTCCTTTAGAACGTGGCGAAGACAAAGATTATATCATTGATTATAACGCTGGTGAAATCATTTTTAATACCACATTCCCAATAACTTCCGAAATGCGAATTACAGTAGATTATCAATTTAGCGATCGAAATTATTCTAGATTAGTGACTTATGGTGGGGGGAATTTTAAAAATGAAAAATTAAATATTGGCGTTTCTGTATATTCTGAAAATGATGCTAAAAATCAGCCGTTACAACAAAACCTATCTGAATCTCAAATTCAAATTTTATCTGATGCTGGTGATGATCGCACACAAATGATTGCACCTTCTGAAATTCAAGAATCATTCAGTGAAAACAGAATTTTATACAGAAAAGATATGGTTGGTGGCAATGAAATTTTTGTGTTCTCAAACGATCCCAATGATGAATTGTTTAGAGTATCGTTTACACGTGTTGGTGATAACCTAGGTGA
Source organism: uncultured Flavobacteriaceae bacterium (assembly GCA_947502975.1). Classification (GTDB taxonomy): domain Bacteria; phylum Bacteroidota; class Bacteroidia; order Flavobacteriales; family Flavobacteriaceae; genus Jejuia. The sequence continues at coordinate 555,093 of CANNBV010000001.1, read as the reverse complement.
TTATGTTTTAAGTAATGCAAGCGCTATTAACAACATCTATGAATATGCCGGTGAATTACAGGGGGATTTTGCGCCAATCGTGCAACTTATAGCGCCGACTAAATTACAGATGGCAGTAGTAAATGGAAATTATACGTCTTCTGAAAACACACAGATTAATTTTGAATTGGCTGGAAGCAAGAATGATTTAAATTTATTCTCTTCTTTAAATGATGATGATAATGATGGTTTTGCTGGGAAATTTAAAATGTCTCAAAACATTATCAAAACTGATAGTTTATGGAATTTAAATGCCTATATCAATACCGATTATATTCAAGATAATTTTAGAAGTATTGAAATTTTGTACAATGCAGAGTTTAATCGCGATTGGAATTTAGAACAACCAAGAGGCAATCAACGTGTGGGAGATTTAGGCACACAAACATTTCTAAATTCAGGAGTTAATTTTTCACACTTTAAAAAAGGGCGTATTAACTATCAATTTGAGTATCTAAATTTTGCTTCTGGTTTCAATGGGAGTAGACATATTACGAATGTTAATTTATTTCTGAATCGCTTAAGCATAAATTCCAGAACCAGCTTTTTAAATGCAGAATCTAGTATCAATACCTCTACTTTTTTAAGATCTCATAATGTTGTAAGCTATGGTATGAAAAAGAGTTGGGTTGGTGCAAAACTTTCGATTGAAGACAACGAACAAACCGAAATCGCCACTGAAACTTTAACACCTTTAAGTCAGAAATTCTCTTCTTATGAAGCATTTGTTGGCGTGGGCGATAGCACCAAAGTGTTTGCCCAATTTGGATACAAGCATCGCGTTAATGATAGTATTCGCAACAACCAATTGCAAAAAGTGAATACCTCAAATACGATTTATATTGATTCACGCATCATTCAAAATAAAAACACCAATTTGTCATTGTATGCTAATTATAGAACGTTAACTCATGTAAGTGATACTATTGCAGATGAAAACTCTTTAAATTCAAGACTACAATACAATCAGAAATTGTTCAAAAATATTGTTCAAAGTAATACCGTTTTTGAAACCAATTCAGGGTTTTTACCGCAACAAGATTTTACTTATGTTGAAGTTGAACCTGGCCAAGGTACATATACTTGGATTGATTATAACAACAATGGTATTCAAGAATTAGAAGAGTTTGAAATTGCACAGTTTCAAGACCAAGGTGCTTACATTCGGGTATTGTTACCTAATCGTGTGTTTATAAGAACACATCAAAACAGATTTAGTCAAACCCTAACAATCAATCCTGCGCAATGGAATGTTTCTGAAGTGAAATCTAAAAAGTTTTGGTCGCATTTTTATAACCAAACGAGTTATTTAATCGATAGAAAAATTCGAAGAAACGGCAGTAATTTCAACCTAAACCCTTTTCAAAGTGATGCCGACAACCAATTAGGCTTGCAACTTAATTTTAGAAATGTGTTGTTTTTTAACAGAGGGAAACAAAAGTATACGACATCCTACACTTACCTATCTAACAAATCGAGCAACACACTTTCCGTAGGTTTGTTAGAAAATAATTTGAAGAGCCATCAACTGAACTTCAATCATAAAATACAAGAAAATTGGTTGGTTACCTTCCAATCTGCCATAGGTAGTAATGAAAGTTCTAGCGAGAACTTCACTAGTAAAAATTTTAAGTTTGATGAGGCTTTGCTGAATCCAAAACTGTCCTATTTATTTAATGAAAATAGCCGTTTTGATATATTTTATCAATACACTACAAAAGACAATACAATTGGTGGCTTAGAAACCTTATCTCAACAAAAATTTGGTTTAGGCTTCAATCTATCTAAAAATGAAAAAGGCGCTGTAAATGGAGAGGTTAATTATTTTTCAAACACATTTAATGGAAATCCAAACACACCTGTAGCCTTTCAAATGTTGGAAGGTTTACAACCAGGTAATAATTTCACTTGGACATTATTAGCGCAAAAGAAACTGACTAAATTCTTAGATTTAAATTTGAGTTACTTCGGAAGAAAAACGGAAACTAGCAGAACTATTCATACTGGCAATATTCAGTTGAAGGCTTATTTTTAGAAGTCAATTTTATCTATCTGCTGAAACATTAAGATAATTTGATGAACAGCTTCTTTATAAAATTCTGGATGAATATTTTCATAGTCATCTGTTGACTTATGATAATCCTTATGATCTGCAACTCCAAAGTATAAAAAAGGGATCTGCTTTCTGTAAAACGATGCATGGTCTGATGCATATGTCCAATCTTCTAGACCATCAGTACCATCATGTCCAAATATTAATTTTATCTTTTGCGACATCATTTTCACGTCATTTATAGCGACCTTTATATGCTTATGATTTTTACTTCCTACTATAAACAACTCGTTTTTATTGCTTCTACTTACCATGTCCATATTAATGTTAAAAACAATTTTTTCAGAAGAAACAATAGTATTATTTACGTAGTATTTTGAGCCTTCTAATCCAAGTTCCTCGGCATCAAAAGCGGCTAAAATTATAGAATATTTTGGTGGATATTTTTTGAAATATTCTGCAAAAGCTAACAATGTTGACACACCTGAAGCGTTATCATCTGCACCATTATAGATTGTTTTATTTTGAATTCCTAAATGATCGTAATGCGCACTAATAACAATATATTTATCAGCTTTAGTTGTACCCTTAATCCATCCTAAAATGTTTGTTCCAGTATAGGTTTTATTATCATAAGTAAAACTAAAGCGTTGCCCAAAAGAAGTGCTAAGCGGTTCAACATCTAATTTTTGAAAATGTTTAGTAATATACTTTCGAGCTTTTTTTGAACCTTTAGTGCCTGCTTTTCGTCCTTCGAAATTATCAGAAGCTATTTTTTTTATATGCATCAATAATTTATCCTCATTGAACATTGGTTCGTTCTGAGCATAAATAAATTGATTATGGGTTAACAAAAACGCTAAAGAATAAAACAAAAGATATTTCATAAATAAGAAAATCTATAAGGGTTGATTGATTTGAATATAAAAAAAAGGCTTACAGTGCAACCATAAGCCTTCTACAATTTTTATTTTGAGAATATGATTAAATAGAAGCCTTCATCAATTCACGATTCATTCTTGCAATAGTGTCTAACGAAATACCTTTAGGACATTCCACTTCGCACGCTCCAGTATTAGTACAGTTTCCAAAACCTTCTAAATCCATTTGAGCTACCATGTTTTGAACACGATCTGCAGCCTCAACTTGTCCTTGCGGAAGTAGTGCATATTGAGACACTTTAGCACCAACAAATAACATAGCTGATGAGTTTTTACAAGTTGCCACACAAGCACCACAACCAATACACGTTGCCGCATCCATAGCCTCGTCGGCATCATGCTTAGAAATAGGCGTTGCATTTGCATCTTGTGTGTTTCCTGATGTGTTTACAGAAATATATCCTCCAGCATGTTGTATTCTGTCAAAAGCACTTCTATCAACAACCAAATCTTTGATGACAGGAAATGCCGCTGCTCTAAACGGCTCAATAGTAATAGTATCGCCATCTTTAAACATACGCATATGTAACTGACATGTTGTAATACCTCTATCTGGCCCATGTGCCTCACCATTGATATACATAGAACACATGCCACAAATACCTTCTCTACAATCATGATCAAACGCTACAGGCTCTTCGCCTTGCGCTATTAATTGCTCATTCAAAACATCCATCATTTCTAAAAAAGACATATGTTCTGAAATATCAGATACTTTATAATCCACCATTTGACCCTTTGCATTTGAGTCTTTTTGTCTCCAAATTTTAAGTGTTAAATTCATAACTGGTTTTTTTTATTTCTATTATCTAAACTAAACTTTGGTATCTACCCTTCAAAAGACTAAAATTTAAAGTTCATGTTAGGTAACAGTTTTTTTATTTTAGAAAACTCTTTATCTTTTATTTTTTCGTAAGCTTCCATAGCTTTCGCTATGTTTTCTTCTTTTTCATCAGTCAGATTTCCATCTACAACATTAGCGCTAATATGTTTTTTAAGAACTTTTTTTAAACGTTTTACATGCTTTTCATTATTAGGCTCATAAGGCTCAACACCCACAGCTGCAATAAACATTCCTACCTTAGCTCTTAAATCAATAACATAAACTTTATCAGCTTCTAGGCTAGCTTCGACATAATCTCTATTTTCTGAAGCTGCCCAAAACAAATGTGCCCCTGGATCACATTCATAAGTAAAATAAGCTTTAGAAGGTAAAGCTCCTAAGAATTTATCTTTATCATAAACTCTAAAATTCAAAGCAGATCCAAGTGAATTACTTCTCATTATATATACCAAAGACTTTCCTTGTTTTGGTTTTTTAAGAGTTTGTGAAAAAGCAAATGAAACGCTGAGTGTCACAAGGAAAAATAAAATATATTTCTTCATAACTCTACTTATAACTTCTTTCTTTTACTTCAATATTTTCATATTCCAACGGTTCTTTATGAAGTTTTGCTTCACTTGGTTCACCTACATATTCCCAAGCAGAGACAAATTGGAATTCTTTTATACGTTTTGCTTCTCCTTCTGGCGTTTGATGTTCTTCTCTAAAATGCCCACCAGCAGATTCTTCTCTTACTAATGCATCTTTAGCGAATAATTCTCCTAATTCTAGAAAATCAGCAACACGTCCAGCTTTTTCTAATTCTGGATTCATTTCATTAGCACCACCTGGAACCATCACTTCTTTCCAGAACTCTTCACGAATTGCTTTAATTTCAGCCATTGCTTCTTTTAACCCTTTTTCGTTTCTAGACATTCCACATTTATCCCACATCACTTTACCAAGTTTCTTATGGAAATAATCAACAGATTTTGTGCCTTTGTTAGTTGTAAAAAATTCGATTTTACCTTTTACTTGTTTTTCGGCTTCATCAAATTCAGGAGAATCCGTTGGGATTTTTCCAGTTCTAATATCATCAGCTAAATAATCACCGATAGTATATGGCAAAACAAAATATCCATCAGCCAAACCTTGCATCAGTGCCGAAGCTCCAAGTCTATTTGCCCCGTGATCTGAAAAATTTGCTTCCCCAATACAATACAATCCAGGTACTGTTGTCATTAAGTTATAATCTACCCAAACACCTCCCATGGTGTAATGTACCGCAGGGTAAATCATCATTGGCGTTTCATATGGATTTTCATCTACAATCTTTTCATACATTTGGAAAAGGTTTCCATATTTGGCTTCAACTATGGCCTTACCTAATTCGTATATTTTTTCTTTTGAAGGATTTGAAATATTATGAATTTTAGCCTGCTCTGCTCCATAACGTTTAATAGCATCTGCAAAATCTAAATAAACAGCTTCTCCTGTAGCATTAACACCATAACCAGCATCGCATCTTTCTTTCGCAGCTCTTGATGCTACATCACGAGGCACTAAGTTCCCAAAGGCTGGATAACGACGTTCTAAATAGTAATCTCTTTCTTCTTCAGATAACTCTGTTGGTTTCTTTTTGCCTTCTCTGATAGCAATAACATCATCCATGTTTTTAGGCACCCAAATACGTCCGTCGTTACGCAACGATTCAGACATTAATGTCAATTTAGATTGATAATCCCCTGAACGCGGAATACATGTTGGGTGAATTTGAGTGTAACACGGATTAGCGAAATACGCTCCTTTTTTATGAATTTTCCATGCTGCAGTTACATTACTACCCATAGCATTTGTTGATAGAAAATATACATTACCATAACCTCCTGAGCCTACAACAACTGCGTGTGCTGAATGTCTTTCTATTTCACCTGTAACTAAGTTACGTGCAATAATACCTCTAGCTTTACCATCAACGATCACGACATCTAACATCTCATGACGATTAAACATCTCAATCTTACCACGAGCAATTTGTCTATTCATCGCAGAATAAGCACCTAGCAATAATTGTTGTCCTGTTTGCCCTTTTGCATAAAAAGTTCTAGACACTAACACACCACCAAAAGAACGGTTATCTAATAATCCTCCATAATCTCTAGCAAATGGCACACCTTGTGCCACACATTGATCGATAATATTAGCAGATACCTCAGCCAAACGATACACATTAGCTTCACGAGAGCGGTAATCTCCTCCTTTTACGGTATCGTAAAACAGTCTGTATGTTGAATCTCCATCACCTTGATAATTCTTGGCAGCATTAATTCCTCCTTGGGCAGCAATAGAGTGTGCACGACGTGGTGAATCTTGATATGCAAATGCTTTAACATTATAGCCTAACTCGGCTAATGTTGCAGCTGCAGAACCTCCAGCCAAACCTGTACCAACAACGATAACATCTATATGACGTTTATTTGCTGGATTAACAAGGTTAATTTTATTTTTATAATCAGTCCATTTATCTTTAATTGGACCTTTTGGTACTTTTGAATCTAAAGCCATAATTATTTAAGATTAATGGTGAGGGTTTAAATGATGATATAAAGCTATGATAATAAAACCTAAGGGTACTATTATCGAATACGCTTTACCAATAGTTTGTAATGTTTTTTTACGACCTGCGGTTGAACCAACAGATTGAAACGCTGAAGTAAATCCATGAGCTAAATGCAAGCCTAAAAGAATAAAAGCTACTACATAAGCACCAACTCTAACAGGACTGTGAAACTTCTCAACCAGTTCATGAAAATATCTAAATTCTCCATCATGCAATCCAGACATGTCTCCAACGATATATTTTGTGTTTATTTCTGGAATCCAAAAATCGATAAAATGCAACACGATAAAAGCTAAAACAACTAGTCCGCTATAAATCATATTTCTACTTGCCCAACTAGAATTAGCTGCTCCGTTATTTCTAGCGTATGATACGCCATTAGCCTTTTTATTCTTCAATTCTAAAATGAATCCCATTATAAAATGAAACACAACTGCAAAAATTAGTACCGGCTGCAATGCAAACTGTACCAACGGATTTGTACCCATAAAATGAGACACTTCGTTAAAAGCATCTGGACTAAAAACGGATAACATATTAATTGCTAAATGTTGAAGTAAAAAAAACATGAGGAAGAATGCAGATAGAGCCATTGCGACCTTTCTTCCAATCGAAGATTTAAAAAATCCACCCATTGTTATAATCATTAATTTATAAGAACTACAAAGGTAACTATGGAAGTAGTCTTAGACAAATAACAAATGTCATGTTTTATTATTTAGAATGGTTTTAATTAATAAGATTAAAAATCTAAATTTCAAACAAAAAAGACATCCTAAAATCATAGAATGTCTTTTCTTTTTTAATATATCTCTTAATTATTCTATTACAAGTTTTCTTGTTATAGAAGCTTCATCTGTAGCTATTTTTATAAAATAAATACCACTTGAAATACCTGAAATGTTTATCGTTTTAAAATTAGATCCTTCAGAAATATCATGCTCAGTAATATTACGTCCATTTACATCAAAAAGTGTCGCTGTTTTTAAAGTTAAGTAAGACGTGTTCTTTATAAATAATGTTTCTTTTGCTGGGTTAGGGTAAATGCTGATACCCGTTTCTAACTCATTTTGCTCAACATCTAAAGTACAAGATCCTGTGTAATCAGTCATAACTGATGTACCCAAACAAGGTACTAATGTTGTGCTTCTACTATGAACATCATTTGCAGCATCAATATTACTCGGCATTAACACTCTTTGTTGTTCGCTATTAGATATGGCGTAATGCATCACATCATCTAAATTATCACCATTAAATGTACCATCGATAACATGACCTAATTGAAACCCATGACCTAATTCATGTAAAGCAACACTTCTAAAATCGAACTGCGTAAAACCTGGTAAACCTGTTCCAAAATGCCAGCTTACTCCGTCATCAAACACAATATCTAATTCTGAAACAAACCAATTAATATCGGGTGTTCCTCCAGTTAAACAACCGGAATACCATGAAGTACACCTACCCAAGACTCCTGCTTCTAATTCTGAACCGTTATCAAATCTTACTACATTAGTGCCATCTGCATCTAACTCTCCATCAAATGGAGCCACTAAATCTGCAACACCAATAACATCAACTGTTGTTGCTGATCCACTTACTATCCAGTTAACATCAGTTTCGCATCTCCAAGTTTCTATCGCAGCTTCAAAATCAGCTCTAGCTCCAGGTTGTTCAGTATCGTTAAAAAAATCTGTAAACATTTCCCATGTATATCCTCCACTTCCATTATCATTTATGTGTTGAGTCTGATAAGCATTACCTCCTGAAACTGGATTTAACTGGGCATAAGTAATGGTTAAACTACTAGCAGATGTTGCCGAATCTGAACTTGAGTCTTCAACAACTATAGGACCAGTACCAGCTGCAGTTGGAATTTCAACAGTAATTTGTGTATCTGTCCAGGTTAACACCTGAGAATCCAAAGCTGCTACAAAAGTAGCGCCGCCATCATCTGCATTACTAAAAAAAACTGTCCCTTGTGTACCACCAAAATCAGTACCATTAATAGTTAGCACATCTCTAGTTCCCGCTGTTGAGGTCGTTGGAGTGAATGTAATTCCACTAGGAACTAATAAAGAACTACTCTTACTTGATTTCGATTTGAATAAATTTGTAATATTCACAGGCTCTATTTCTGTATACATTTTTTTAGTATAACCCATAATTTCATCATAAAACTTAGATGTTATAGCCTTTTTCTTTTTAAATGGATTTATGGCAGTTTCTTCTAATAAATTATATTTATAAAAACCTTGAATTCCACTATAAGCTTCATATTTTTTCAACCCTCCTTTATTTTGCTGAGATAACTTATTAGAAGATTCTAGCATAAAAACTCCAATATTATTAGAATCTAACTGTAAACTATGAGAAGATATTTGAGCTGTAAGCCCTACAGTTCCTCCCAAGGTTATTACATTAATAAATTCAGCTTTGTCTCCTTTAAACACCTTGTATACCTCAATTGTATTTATTGTATATATATTTCTTGAAGTAGTATCCCAGAAAGATTCTTTTGACAACACTTTCCCTTCTATTATCAGAGAAGATTCTTGTATTTGTTGATTTAAAGGTATCTCTACAAGACTAACTTGAGAGAACAGTTTTGAGCAATTTAAACAAATCATTAATCCTAGTATAAATGCTACAGGGGTAATTTTTTTCATGACTTTGGTTTTTAATAGATTATATCCTAGAGAGAGCCTCAAAGATAACAAATAATAATCTACTTTTTATTTATACTTTTACATCATCCAGAAAGTTAATGCATACACAACATGAAATATACACCAATAAATCCTCAACTCTTTATAAAAAACAGAGCAAAATTTGCTTCAAAAATGAAGCCAAATAGCCTTGCTGTTTTTAATTCTAACGATATTTATCCTATTAGTGCTGATAGTACTTTACCTTTTGAACAACACCGCGATATTTTCTATTTAAGTGGTGTTGACCAAGAAGAAAGTATTTTAGTGATCTTTCCTGATTGCCCTATAGATAAACATAAAGAGATTCTATTTTTAAGGGAAACCAACGAACATATTGCTGTCTGGGAAGGCGAAAAACTCACCAAAGAAAAAGCCTTTGAAACTAGCGGTATTAAAACCGTATACTGGCTACAAGATCTAGAAAAAGTGTTATTTGAAATTATGACGCAATGCGACACGGTTTATATCAACACCAACGAGCATTACAGAGCAAATGTTGAAGTTGAAACCCGTGAAGATCGTTTTACTAAATGGTTAAAGGATAAATACCCTGCTCATACCGTTGCTAAAAGCAATCCTATCTTACAAAGATTACGTTCGGTTAAAGAACCCATTGAAATTGACTTAATACAACAAGCATGCAACATCACCGAAAAAGGGTTTAAACGCGTTTTAGGGTTTGTAAAACCGGGCGTGATGGAATACGAAATTGAAGCAGAATATATTCATGAATTTATTAGAAACCGCTCTAAAGGATTTGCGTATACACCGATAGTTGCTTCAGGCAATAATGCAAATGTATTGCACTACATAGAAAACAATCAAGAGTGTAAAGCGGGCGATTTGATATTGATGGATGTTGGTGCAGAATACGCCAATTATTCCAGTGATATGACACGAACAATTCCAGTATCTGGACGATTTTCTGAAAGACAAAAAGCGGTTTACAATGCTGTTTTGAGAGTTAAAAATGAAGCTACAAAACTATTAGTTCCTGGAACACTTTGGGCTGAATATCACGTTGAAGTTGGTAAGATAATGACGGCAGAACTCTTAAATTTAGGCTTACTAGATAAAGCAGATGTACAAAACGAAAATCCTGAATGGCCAGCTTACAAAAAATACTTAATGCATGGCACCAGCCACCATATGGGCTTAGACACTCATGACTACGGCATATTAACCGAGCCAATGGAACCTAATATGGTGTTTACTGTGGAACCCGGAATTTATATTCCAGATGAAGGGTTTGGTATTCGAATTGAAGATGATGTGGTAATTCAGGAAACAGGAGCACCATTAAATCTTATGAAAAACATTCCGATTGAGATTGATCATATAGAAGATTTAATGAATGTATAAAAAAAGGGAGGTTGTCACACCTCCCTTTCATCAAAAACACTGATATTATTACAGAGTGACTAATTCAAATAAATAACTATTTAGTTTTTGAAGTGTTGGTATTTTATTTTTTGTATCCACAAGTAGGGAAATATTATTTTTACTACCGCCATAGGATATCATCCTTACTTTTACATCTTTTAGAATTTTAAACAGGCGGTGTGTGCCTTCATGGTTTACAATTGAATGCCCAACCAAACATATAATACTTTGATTTTGATCGACTTCTATCGTAGCAAACGTCTCTAATTCTGAAACTATTTTATCTAAATTTCTATCGTCATCAATAGTTAAGGATACGGCAACCTCGGATGTTGTAATCATATCGATAGATGTTTCGTAAATCTCAAAAATTTCGAAAACTTTTTTCAAAAATCCATGAGCTTGCAACATTCTACCTGATTTTATTTTAATGGCAGTAATGTTATCTTTTGCCGCTATGGCTTTTATTCCTGTTTCAAAATGATTATCAGTGATTGAAGTCCCTTTTGCAGCTGGATCCATCGTGTTTTTTAACCGCACAGGTATACCATCTTCCCTAACGGGAAGCACTGTTTGCGGGTGTAATATTTTTGCACCAAAATAGGCCAACTCTGCTGCTTCATCAAAAGACAAATCTGAGATTGGTTTTGTACCTTCTACAAACCTTGGATCGTTATTATGCATGCCATCAATATCTGTCCATATTTGCACTTCTTCAGCCATAATAGCTGCACCAATAATTGTAGCTGTATAATCACTCCCGCCACGTTGCAAATTAGAAATCTCGTTTGTAGCATCTAAACAAATAAAACCCTGTGTGATGTAAATTTCAGCAACTTCAACTTCATTTAAAACAGCACTTAAATTATCTTTTATATATTCAATTGAAGGCTCTTTATTTTCATCAATTCGCATAAAATCTAAAGCTGGCAATAATGTAGAGTTTATACCTTCTTGTTTCAAAAATGAATTGAACATAAAAGTAGACATCAATTCGCCTTGGGCTAAAATTTGATTTTCTATTACTGATAAAAACGTCTTGTAGGTTGACTCTATTAAAAAATTAAAACGCTCAGAAATATAACTTTTAGTTAAACTATTCAAAGGCTTATCATGTAACAGCTCGTCAATTACTAGAATGTATTTTTCATGTAGCATATTTATATCTTCCAGAGCTCTTTCTGGATTAGAGTACTTTATTTGACTAGCAATTTCAACCAAGCTATTTGTAGTACCAGACATGGCAGAAAGCACAACGATTTTTTTATCCCCATCGTTGATAATGTTCTTAACATTAGTCATATTCTCCACAGAACCGACCGATGTACCACCAAATTTTAATACCTTCATTTTCATTATTTTATGGTACAAATGTAGAACACATCCACAAACACAGCATATTTATATAAAAAAATGTTTATTTTTGCACAAATTGTTAAATAATTAACATGAAGACGATATCTAACTGTGTTGAAGACATTTTAATTACCCAACCGTATTTAGAAGAGGCCCTATCGAGAAACATCATAAATTTTAGTGCTTTGGCTGTAGAACTTACCGAACCAATCAGCAAGATGCTAAAAAAAGAAGTGAAACCTGGAGCAATAATGATGGCACTCCGTCGCTACAATCCTCCGCCAGCTTTAGGGAATAGCTTAAAGATGAAACGTGTTATTCAAAATCTTGGTGATATTACAGTACGCTCTAATCTAACAGATTTTACAGTAAAAAACTCAGCAACCTTAATAGACAACCACGCCAAAATATTAGAGCGTATTAATCAAGAAGACAAACTGTTTTACACATTTACGAGAGGTATTCATGAAAGTAATATTATAGTCTCTAGTAGTCTTAATGATTTTGTAAACGAACATTTAAAAAACGAATATTTTATTGTAGTTCAAGACAACCTTTCTGCCATTAGTATCAATCTACCTCAAGATAATTCTAAAATCGCAGGATTGTATTATCATTTTTTTAAGCGTTTGGCCTGGGAAGGTGTCGTTTTATATGAAGTGATTTCAACCACAAATGAGTTTACAATTTTAGTTGAAGATGAATTTGTTGATAAAGCGTTTACGGCAATTAAGAAGGTGAAATCTTAAGTTAATTGTCTTTTCTTTGAAAAGATATTGGCAATTATAAATACCACAAAAGCAGGCAACACCCAACCAAAACTATGCTCTGCTAATGGAATATATGCAATAATTGATTTTAAAGTTTCAGAAGGCGATATAAACCCAACAACATCGGGAATACTAAAAATAAATGTTACCAATACGACTAAGCGAAATACCAAGTTCGATGCATATTTCTTTGAAATTGCATTTAACACGATTAAAACGATTGTTATAGGATAGATAAATAGTAAAAACGGAATTGCAATAACTATTATAGTGTTAAAGTTTAATTGCCCAACCACTACACCAAAAACACAGGATAGTATTGCAGTAATGATATAAGCATTTTTATAATTTTTAAACAGTCCTTTAAAATAATCTGCAGCTCCAGTAACTATACCTACAGCTGTTGTAAAACAAGCTAACGCGATTAGCACACTTAATACAGAATTACCAAAACTGCCTAATGCAGCGATACTAATTTTTCTTAACAAGCTGGCTCTTTGCATATCACTACTTAGCGACGTATCCAAACTAATTTCAGAACTAAAAAATGCTCCAGTAGCAATCAGTCCCATATAAATCATAAACAGACCTAAACCTGCAATAAGTCCTGATCTTTTAATAAGTCGCTTTTTTTCTTCAAACGTGTAATCGAATTTATTATGTATTGAAATAATAATTACTGCACCAACAACTACAGAACCAATGGCATCAAAGGTTTGATAGCCTTCTAAAACGCCATTCAATAAAGGCAATTTCATTTCCGAAGGTGATGCGGTAAATTCTAAAGAGTATAGACTAATAACAATTACAGCTAATAATATGAGTACTATTATGGGTGTTAAATATTTACCAACCAATTGTAGAATCTTAGACCGGTTGAGAACAAAAATTAAAACAAAAGCGAAATAAATTAGACTTGTCACTAATGTATCTATTTCGAAATATGGAGCAATGGCAATTTCATGTGTTGCTGCAACTGTTCGAGGAGAAGGAATTGCAATGGCTATAATGTAAATAATGATACAATATACAAGACTAAACAGTGGTGACACATTTTTACCAAAATCGTATAAAGTGCCCTGTAATTTAGAGTGTGCATAAATGCCAAGAATAGGCACAAATACTGCTGTAAGTATAAAACCTAAACTTACCCAAAGCCAATTGCTTCCAGAATTATAGCCCAAAAGTGGCGGCAGTAATAAATTTCCTGCTCCAAAAAAAAGTGAGAATAGTGCAAAACTAGTAATTGCTAATGCCTTAGTTTTATTCATGTGATGCTTTTATCTTTGCCCAAGATAAATTAATTATGGTTTTAGAACATAAAGGCGCATCAATTTTTTATACAGATCATGGAAAAGGGTCAGCAATAGTATTGCTTCACGGGTTTTTGGAAAATAGTAGTATTTGGGATGCTTTTATTTCTACCTTATCTAAAAAAAACAGAGTGCTTTGTATTGATTTGTTAGGGCATGGACAAACCGGTTGTTTAGGCTATATACATACTATGGAACAAATGGCAGATGCTGTTAAAGCTGTCTTAGAGCACCTCAAAATTAATAACACTTTTGTTTTTGGACATTCTATGGGTGGCTATGTGGCTCTGGCTTTAGCTGAAAATCATAAAGATAGAGTTAAAGGACTTTGTTTGGTAAATTCAACCGCTAAAGCAGATACAAAAGAAAAGAAAGAAAATAGAGATAGAGCTATCACAGCTGTAAAGGAAAACCATAAAATATTCATTCAATTAGCAATTTCAAATTTGTTTAGCCCCAAGAATCGTAGTGTTTTTTCTGAAGAAATTAAAGCTATAAAACAAGAAGCACTAAAAACACCATTACAAGGTATTGTTGCCGCTTTGGAAGGGATGAAGATTAGAAAAGACAGAACAACATTACTAAGAAATAGCACGTTTAAAAAAATGATAATAGTTGGAAAAGAAGATCCTGTTTTAGAGTATTCTGCTCTAATACGTCAAACTAAAAACACAAATATTGAGACCGTAATATTCCCTGATGGTCATATGAGTTATATTGAAAACAGACAAGAATTACTACAAAAAATAATGCATTTCATCGAATAATTGAGCTTTATGTCGATTATTAGTAAATATTTTTTACTTTTATAATCCCTTACTTAACTGATTAAAGCTTAACCTATGCCAAACAAAACTACTAACACTGCTTTCATCCCTAAGATGTACTGCAATATTTTTGGTCACGATTACCAGGTTACAAAAAAAGTAACCCGCCATGTTAAAGAGTATACTTGTTCTCACTGCAAAAAGCAATTAACTACCAGTAGTAATGGTAATTTGGTGGAACTTACTCCAAAATTCAGAGAAATCAACGCTATTCTAGAACGTGTTCATCAATCAAGAATGAATCGTTTAAAGAAGAAATCATTCGCTTCGTCGATTTATTAACTGATTGTCAACATTTTTCATTCGTTTTTAATAAATTCACGATCCTCTCACCAAAATAATTAATATGCGAACAAAATGAAGTACATACATTGCAAAGTATTTGGACACAATTATGAAGTGTCTCGCAACGTAACCTATCATGTAAAAGAATATACATGTTGCAACTGTAAAAAACAATTAACCACCAACGGTAAAGGCAACCTAACAGAACTAACCCCTAAGTTCAAAGAAATCAACGACGTTTTAGAACGTATTCACCTCAAAAAGAATAGGATTAAATTAAAAACGAAACAACCTAATAAAGAGTTACTCGTTTTTACGCATTAAAATTCTTCCACCCTTGTGCTTTAAGCTCAATTTTGGTATCAGCTCTGGTTACCAAATGCATACCCGAAGATGCTTCTGTAATATATCCTATTATAGATAAGCTTGGATTGGCTTTAATCTTAGGAAAATCCTCTTGAGATACCGTAAATAATAGCTCATAATCTTCTCCTCCATTTAAAGCTACTGTTGTACTATCAATATTAAACTCTTCACAAGTAGAAATGACTTGAGGATCTAACGGAATTTTATTTTCATACACATCACAACCCACCTTACTGTTAGTGCATATATGAATGATTTCAGAAGAAAGTCCATCGCTAATATCAATCATAGCAGTAGGTCTTACCTCCAATTCCTTCAATAATTGTATAATATCTTTTCTTGCTTCAGGCTTTAATTGGCGCTCCACAATATAAGTGTAAGGCTCTAAATCTGGCTGATTATTAGGATTTACTTTATAAACTTCTTTTTCGCGTTCTAAAACCTGCAATCCCATGTAGGCTCCACCCAAATCTCCTGAGACTACTAACAAATCGTTAGGCTTGGCACCATCTCTATATACGATCTCATCCTCTAATGCCTGACCAATTGCTGTAACCGAAATTAGCAATCCAGTTGTGGACGACGTTGTATCTCCTCCAACAACATCAATATTATAAAGATTAGCAGCTGTTTCAATACCCGCGTAAAGCTCTTCTAATGCTTCTAAAGGAAACCTATTAGACACTGCTATAGATACAGTAATTTGTGTAGCTTCAGCATTCATAGCATACACATCAGATAAATTCACCATTACAGCTTTATACCCCAAATGTTTTAAAGGCATGTAGCTTAAATCAAAATGCACGCCTTCAACCAATAAATCTGTAGTTACCACTACTTTTTTGTCTTCAAAACTCAAAACAGCAGCATCATCACCAATGCTCTTAACTGTAGATTTATGATGTATCTTAAAATGCTTTGTTAAATGATCTATCAAAGCAAATTCACCTAAATTACTCAAATCTGTATGCGATTGATTTTTATCTTCTATCATAGTGCAAAAATAAGAAGGCTTTTTAATTTAACTTCTTATTTAAGCCATTTAATTTTAATACATTAAATTTGTTTAGCTAGGAATATAACACTGCAATATAAATGACATATGTTGCGTTTTATTATAGCATTGAAAAAGAAAAATCGCTACTTATGACCATTTTAAAAAAACTAGCAATAGTTTTAGTTATACCTTTTGTTATTTCTACAGTTCTATTTTCATGTGACAATGAATCTGTGGAACCAATTATTGCAATAGACACTGATAATGATGGTATTGCCGACACTATAGATAATTGTGTAAATACATCAAATCCAAATCAAGAAGACACTAACGATAATGGTATTGGGGATGTTTGTGAAAACTTAACTAATACGGCACCTTTAGCAGAATGTGTAAATGGTTTTGCTGATATTTATCCATGTAATGACTATGACCTAATGGTTCATCTTCCACTTACTACCTTTCAGTCACAAGCGGCTAATGATTCATGGGGATGGACAGACCCTGACACTGGAAAAGAGTATGCATTACTTGCCACAAATGATAAAACAGCTTTTGTTGATATCTCAGATACAAATAATCCTATTTACCTTGGATATGTTCCTACTGCTACTACCTCCAGTCCATGGCGAGATGTAAAAGTATATAACAATCATGCCTTTATTGTTGCTGACAATAATGTAGGTGAAGACAGTCATGGCTTGCAAGTTTTTGATCTTACACGATTACGAAATGTGGCTAATCCTCCAGAAATTTTCACAACAGATGCACGTTTAGAAGATATTGGCAGAGCACACAATGTAGTTATTAATGAAGCGAGTGGATATGCTTACACTGTTGGTGGAAACCGTAGTACAACCTTTTCTGGCGGCCCTATTTTTATCAATATTCAAAATCCTAAATCTCCAACAATCGAAGGCGGGTTTTCAGAAGGTGGTTATTCCCATGACGCCCAAGTTGTTACTTATAATGGACCGGACACCGATTATACTGGTAAGGAAATTTTAATAGGAAGCAATGAAAATGAGGTTGTTATTGCTGATGTTACCGATAAAGCAAACCCTGTAAGGATTTCAACAATCTCTTATGCAAATGTAAGATATGCCCATCAAGGATGGTTTACCGAAGATATGCGTTATTTTATTTTAGGTGATGAATTAGATGAACAACGTATTGGCAACAACACTAGAATTATAACTTTTGATTTTTCCGATTTAGATAATCCAATGCATCATTTTGATTATTTGTCTGATAATCCATCAATAGATCATAATGGTTACATTAAAAACAACACATACTTTCAAGCAAGTTATAGAGCCGGTTTACGTGTGTTAGACATCAGCGATATCGATAATAAATCGTATACTGAAGTTGGGTTCTTCGACACCTATCCCGAGGATAACGCTACAGCATTTGATGGTGCATGGAATGTATATCCATTTTTTGAAAGTGGAAATATCATTATAAGTGATATTAATCGAGGGCTATTTGTGGTTAGAAAGAAAGACTAATTCCATTTACAAAACCCCAAATGAAACATAGAATATTATATAAAACCATCTTCGCGATGGCATTATATGTCATCCTTTTTAACTGTTCGAAAAGCGATGACACTACTTCTATGACTCCTACCATCAAAACAACTGATTTTATCAAAACGCTAGGTGGTAGTCAAAACGAAAGTGCACAATCTGTTATTAAAACTACTGATGGAGGCTATGCTATTATAGGACATACGCAAAGTATGGATGGCGATGTAACTACTAAAACGAATACTTCCTTTGATTTTTGGCTGTTGAAATTTAATAGCGATGATGCTTTACAATGGCAGCAAACTTATGGTGGTACTGATGACGATAGAGGACAAGATATTATTCAAACAAAAGATAACGGATACGCCATTTTAGGCTACAGCAAAAGTGCTGACGGTAATATTACTGAAAATTCTGGGGCTAACGATTTTTGGATTGCAAAACTCAATACCTCAGGAGATATTATTTGGCAAACATCTTTTGGCTTTTTAGGCGCAGATATTGGATACGCTTTAACGGAAACTAATGATAATGGTTATCTAATCACAGGGGTTTTAGACGTATCTGCTTCTGGAGGACAAGGCAACAGTAAAACATTGGCTTCGCTTCATGCAGGAGGTGATTATTGGGCTATTAAATTAAATGCAAACGGCGAAAAGGAATGGAGTAAATTTTTTGGTGGCACATTTACCGACACGCCTTATGATGTGATACAAGCAGAAGATAATAGTTATATTATTGTGGGCTCTTCCGATAGTGATGATGTTGATATCAAAAATAATATAGGTACGTATGACTTTTGGGTTATAAAGATATCAAGCACAGGTGATTTAATATGGGAGAAATCTTTTGGTGGCACAGAAATCGATGAAGCTTGGGGCATTGTATCTACCAATGACGGTAATTTTATTATAGCTGGAGATACCAGAAGTAATGATAATAACGTTACAACTAATAACGGAGCTGCCGATGTTTTCATTATTAAAATCACACCAAACGGGGATGTCGTCTGGAGCAAATCATTTGGCGGAACAAGTTTTGACACCGCACGTTCCATTTCTAAAAGCATGGATGGTGGCTTCTTAATTTCAGGAAGTTCACGAAGTTCTGATGGTGATGTTTCTAAAAATAATGGTCAGAACGATGCTTGGGTGCTAAAGATAAATTCTGATGGTAATCTCATATGGCAATCTACCATTGGAGGTTCAAATATTGACATTGCTTATGATGTTGTAGAACTAAATAACGGAGACGTGATTGCTGTTGGAGAATCTAGTAGTTCAGATAATGACATACCCGAAAATAAAGGGTTTACAGATCTACTGATATATAAATTGAAATAATGTAATATGAAAAAAATAGTCCTCATTCTTACTACTGCACTCTTACTAACAAACTGCGAGAGTAGTTCAGATACCGATGGTACTGTTCAAACCAGTATTACCTTCAATTTTACACATTCTTGGGATGACACTGCGGTTAGTGTTGACGATTTTAATACTATAAAATTTATAAATGCTAATACAGACGAACTAAGTATTGAGCGTCTACGGTATCTTATTTCAAAAGTAACATTTACAACATCTAACAACGAAACGCTTCGACTTGGCGGTTACAATCTCGTTGACTTAACCAATAGCGAAAGTTTAGCATTTACACCCACAGGCGTTTTATCAGAAGGCACTTATAACATTTCTTTTACGTTTGGATTTGATAATGACGATAATGCTAATAATTACCAAGATTTAAATTCAGCATCATGGAATGTCCCAGCGCAATTGGGTGGTGGTTACCATTACATGCAATTAGAAGGTAAATTTATCGATAATACTGCTTCAGAAACAGGCTATGCATATCATGCCATTAGAGCTGTTGATAATTCTGGAAGTTCCCCCGTATTTCAAGATACGTTTTTTGAAGTTGATTTGGGCAAAGTTACCATTACAAACAATGCTACTATTAATGTTGACATGAATATTGCAGAATGGTTTAAAACCCCTAATACTTGGGATTTAAATGTGTTAAACAATATGTTGATGCCAAATTTTGATGCTCAGGTATTAATGTTTGAAAATGGGCAAAATGTCTTTAGTTTGAAACCTGTAGATCAATAAATATTGAAAAAATGGCTTATAAATAGTGTCCTTTTTACTGTTTTCATTTGTTGCGCTTGCTCAAATGAAAGTGTAACTTCATATGAGCCTACAGCAGCAAACCTAGAAATACCAAAGCTGTTTAGTGATAATATCATTCCGCCTGTAATTCCCAATACCAATCCGCAAACTATTGAAGGCGTAGCTCTGGGTAAAACACTTTTTTTTGATCCGATTTTATCTGGAGATAATTCTCAGGCCTGTGCCGATTGTCATGCACCTCAAAATGCATTTACCGATACATCTAGATTTAGTGATGGTATAGATGGTACTTTGGGTACAAGAAACTCTATGCCCTTATTCAATCTTGCTTGGAATTATGACGAACAGTTCTTTTGGGATGGCAAATCTTTTAGTTTAGAACATCAAGCGTTTAGTCCTGTGACTGATCCTACCGAAATGAAAAGCTCTTGGACCGATGTTGTCCAAAAACTGCAGCAGCATCCAGAATACCCTACGCTTTTTGAGCAAGCCTTTGGAACACAACGTATAGATTCTACCCTTGTAACAAAAGCCATTGCACAATTTGAACGTACACTAATTTCCGCAAACTCTAAATTTGATAAATTCCTTTTAGGTGAAGTCAATTTAACTCCTGAAGAGCAAAACGGATTTGATGTATTTATGGATGAAGCCAGGGGCGATTGCTTTCATTGTCATGGCAGTGATAAAAACCCACTTTGGACAGACAATGCCTTTCACAATAATGGATTAGACGCTACGTTTACCGATTTAGGTTTAGGCACAGTTACTGGTGACCCTGCCGATAATGGTAAGTTTAGATCACCCTCACTTCGGAATTTAGAATTTACAGCACCATACATGCACGATGGCAGATTCAACACCTTAGAAGAGGTTATTGAGCACTATAGTGAAGGTCTGCAAAACTCTCCAACTATAGATCCATTGATGAAAAAAGTGGCACTCGGGGGTGTGGGGCTGTCCGAAAAAGACAAATCTGACTTAAAAGCTTTTTTACTCACGCTATCTGATTATGACTTTATAAGTAATCCAGATTTTTTAAATCAATAACATCAAAAACAAGATGAATTGCATTTAATTTCTTAAACAAACACGTATTTCGTCGAAAATAAATGTGTTTTGTCGGTAGTATGTTTATTAATTCCGATATTGGCTGTCCCCAAATCTAGTATGATAATGACTTTTGAAACACCTATAAACAGATTTTGTTCCATTTTTGGGCACAATTTTAAGCTTGTGTCTAATATAAACGAGGATACCTCAGAACTTGCATGTAAATGTTGTAACAATCATTTTATATCTACCAATAATGGCAACATTACAAATCTTACTGTTTATGGAGAAATGAAATCTTTTCCCAATTATTTTAAAAGTAAAAGAGGGTCTCGTTTCAATACGTTTATTGGGTTTGAATAAGTCTTAAAATAATTACCGCAAATTTTTATAAACTAAAAATGCAAAAGCTATCCTAATTTCAGAATAGCTTTTGTTTATTTACTTACTCTTACCGCCACTAGTTACAAACTAGCGGTAGCCATTACGCATACTAGCGCCAGCGGGGTGTATACCTGTCATTACTATTATAAATTAATATAATTATTTATTTTTCAATTAGTTAATTGTAAAAAATATTACAACCACTAATTTAGACCGTTACCCTCCAAAAAATCTTCTAAAATTTTTACTGCATTTATTCCTTTCCAATTTTTATTAAATGATTTTTTTACAAATTGAATTTCTTTTTCATGAAAAATCAAATCAATATTATTTATTTCATGACTAAGCTGCACCATATTTAACCCTAGAACAAAATCATTTTTTTCAAACAAGTTATCAAGTAAAACTAACTCAACCATATGTGTAAAAACCAATAATAATTCGTCCTCATTCCATTTATTTCCGTACGAGATAATATTGATAATTTTATTATAATTATCGTTGGCATTATGTATAATTTTCACTAAACTATCATTATCGAAGACATTCGTTATGTCTGAATTCAATTTAGGGTTATTAAAGATATCTTCAGCATATTTTATAGAAGCTGAATAAATCCATCCTTTATTAATCAATTCGTTAACTTCATTTGATTTTTTCATATTATTCATTAAGTAACGTTATTCCCTTATTAGTAAGATATTGAGCATTTACTTTCATATGGGTATAAATTGTTGTTCCAGCCTTATTAGCAGAAGTAAACATGTAATTACCATCACACGCTGGCGCTAGTTTGTAACTAGTGGCCACAATACTTTGTCAATATAACTATATCTAAAATACAAAAGCTACCCTAAAAATTAGAATAGCTTTTGTTTTTCTTACTCTTACCGCCACTAGTTACAAACTAGCGGTAGCCAGTACGCATACTAGCACC
This sequence comes from uncultured Flavobacteriaceae bacterium, assembly GCA_947502975.1. GTDB lineage: Bacteria > Bacteroidota > Bacteroidia > Flavobacteriales > Flavobacteriaceae > Jejuia. Next base: position 532,565 of record CANNBV010000001.1, on the reverse strand, counting down.
AGCAGGGGGATCATATGGAATTGATAATTTATGCGTTTGAGTGTTTGAAGCTTTCGTCTTCAATATAATTCTTAATATCTTCACTTAAATGACCATCAGCTATAAATGAAATTTTCAAAATTTTATTTATTGAAAAAACTACTCTTTTGAAAACATTTAATCTTTTATATAATCTGATATTTCTTAATTTTTCAGGGTAAATAATAAAACTATCATTTCATTCATAATTATGCCATTCAGAAGGAATATCTTTATAGTTATTTATTTTAAAATAATCTAAAAAACTCAGAAAACTTTCCCCATCTAAGTCATCAGATATTGGAATAAATTTCTTTTTTCCATATTCATCTACTATAACAAAAAAATCAGATTCATCATCTAAAATTAAAGTTCTGTATACAGCAATGATCCTTATGTCATTTATATTAATTTTGAAAGGTTTTACTTTAAAATATGCATATTTATGGACAGATATATTTGATACATAACTTAATGTGTTTTCTCTTATAATTATTTTTCCTTTCATAGTTTTTAATTAACAAATCTGTTATGGACTAAAATACCCCCGCTAGCGCTAGTTTGTAACTAGTGCCCACAATACTTTGTCAATATAAATATATCTAAAATACAAAAGCCATTCTAAAATTAGAATAGCTTTTATTTTCTTACCTTACCGCCACTAGTTACAAACTAGCGGCAGCAGGGGCATTGAAATTATTTTCCCATCAATAGTCCTTTCCTAAATAGGCATATACCTTATTGAAAGAAGTTTTTAAATTTTTATCTTTAAAATTTACGTTTTGAGTAAAATCAAAACCTGCATGTAAATAAGATTTTAGTTTAACTTTTTCATCAGGAGAAATATTATTTAATGCTTTTAAATATTTTTCTTCTCCAATCTTATTTATTATTTCAATAATCACAGCACCATGTTCATAAGTCATCCCGTCATAAAACTCCAATAAAGAAAGGCTTCTTATTGAATAGCTATCGTTTTCTAATGATTGATTAACCAATTCACAATAATTATAGTTTCTTTCTTCACTATAGTCGATAAGATAATTTGAAATATAATCTTTATTACAATTTTGTCCCTTACAACTAATAAGACAAAGAGATACTATTAAAGTGAATAATTTTAAATATTTCATGTTATAATTTTTTTCTTTACTTTGGTTGTTCCCACGCTGGCGCTAGTTTGTAACTAGTGCTCACAATACTTTGTCAATATAACTGTATCTAAAATACAAAAGCTACTCTAACTTTTTAGAATAGCTTTTGTTTTTCTTACTCTTACCGCCACTAGTTAAAACTAGCGGTAGCCAGTACGCATACTAGCGCCAGCGGGGCTATTTTAAATGTTTATCAAAAATAGTATTTATACGATTTATAGATCTGATATTATCCAGAACTGAAACCGTGTCTATTTCCTTTATAGAATCATTAACATAGTGATGAGTTATATAGAGTAATTTATCATTTTCACCTGAAGCATTATAATAATATTTTGAGGTTAACTGTTTATACTCTTTAGAGTTAGAAAACTTCAATTTTAATACATCTTTTTCTATAAATAGCTTTGAGTTTCTTATGATTAGCGTTTTGTTTAAGTGTACATAAGAAGAATCTGAATATTCTGGTTTGGGATTTATCCAAACTATATTCTCTTTATCATGTTGACCATCATATAATTCAAAATTATCCGGTAATAACAGAATTCCTTTCTCTAATCGTTCTTGATTATATCCTAAACCATACTTGTAACGTAAGTATAAATCCGATTTAGAAATATAATTTTTAAACACTAAAACAGCACAAATAAACAAGAAAACTCCCCAATATAATTTATTAAAAATTTTATTCATTAGATATTTAGAATCCTAATATTTTTCCAATTCTTTTAAGAATAGGTTTTAAAACTGATTTACCCTTGGTTTTTCTAGGTAGCCTATGCCGATTCATTGGAACACCATTAGATCTATCTTGATTTGATAAAATTAATAACTTGTTCTCAGAATTAATCTGGTTTGCACTCCAATCCAAAAGCTCATAAGCTCCGAGTCCAAAAGCACCTTTCCCCCCGCTGGCGCTAGTTTGTAACTAGTGCACACAATACTTTGTCAATATAACTATATCTAAAAATACAAAAGCTACTCTAAAATTAGAATAGCTTTTATTTTTCTTACTCTTACCGACACTAGTTAAAACTAGCGGTAGCGGGGATGACTATATTACTGAATATTATGAAATTGAAATAGAATTGTATCTGGAGACTCGCTTTTCATCTGATTTGTGATAAAATCTATTATTTCTTCATGTTGAGTCGTTTTTGGATCAAATTTAGCAACTCTTTCAAGCGCATACTCACTTCCATATAAATAATTTTCCAACATAACTAAATTAATAGTTCTAGAAAAAATTAACTCATCATTATCCTCTAGTTGAAAATTTATTAATTTGCTATGTGCTTCTTTAAGAATTTTTAAAGCATTCTTTGAATCAAGTTTTAAAACTAAAGTAGCTTCAACGACTTTATTAAAAGGCTCTAAATCTATTTCCCTTATTGTAATCAAAGCGTCATTATACCTCTTTTCACCTATTAGAAAATTTACTTTTTCCGATTTGTAACTTAAATTACTTGAATCACATTCTATAGCTTTATTTAAATATGCTTCAGCTGATGAAATATTACTTTTTAGAACTTCATCTAAATAATTATTATATAAATCCGAACATGTATTTTGCCCCTTACAATTAAATATGAAAGAAGATAAAAATATTAGTACTAAATAATTCTGGTTTTTTTTTAATATTCTCATAATAAATTAGTTTAAAACTCCTTAAAGGCCCTCGCTGGCGCTAGTTTGTAACTAGTGCACACAATATTTTGTCAATATAACTATATCTAAAAATACAAAAGCTACCCTAAAAAGTAGAATAGCTTTTATTTTTCTTACTCTTACCACCACTCGTTAAAAACGAGCGGTAGCAGGTAGCAATACTAGTTAGAAAAATGGTATTTGAAAAACCATTTTATTTTTGAACCTCTGTTTGGTTTCATTTGAAAATCAAATCCAGCGTACCATTCTGAGTTAACTTCTATATAATATCCCCAGCCAGGGATATGCTTCACTTGATTAATATCATTTTCAATATCACCAAGCTTTGAATTAATAGTAAGACCATCTACTCTAAAATTAGAATTAGTTGTAGAAACATAACTTATTTCTTGATCAGAATTAACTCCTATAATATATTCGATGTCATTAATTTTAATATTAGTTGAAGGTATAAATGAGATAGTAGGTGCTAGAACCCTTTTGTTAAATTCTTTATTTTCCAACTTAGAGCCTAAGGTTATTTCATTGTTTTGACATGATAAAATAAAAAGGGAAAGGGCTAATAATATTTTTGAATAACTTTTGTTCATTGTAATTTAATTTTTTGGTCAATACACTTTTTCCCCGCTACCGCCAGTTTATAACTGGTGGTTCCCCCTCGCTGGCGCTAGTTTGTAACTAGTGCACACAATACTTTGTCAATATCAATACTTAAAAATACAAAAGCTACCCTAAAAAGTTAGAATAGCTCTTGTTTTTCTTACTCTTACCGCCACTAGTTTAAACTAGCGGTAGCCATTACGCATACTAGCGCCAGCAGGGGGTAACGAACTAGCACTACCATTGTTACGATTTACATCTTTATAACTTAACCTAATATTACCTAAATGGTCTGTATATTGGTAAAAGTACTCCCAATTACTACCATTGGGTTCTATATAACCTTCTGGATGCCCAAAAAATTTCAATGAACTATTTTCATACTGATAATTACCAGCATAATAGATTACCATACTTGTAGTACTAATGGTTTTGCTTAGCTTAGTACCAAGAGCATCATAAATGTAAGAAATATATAGTGCTATAAAAACACCAAAAGCTACTCCAAAAATTAGAATAGCTTTTATTAGATTTCTCACTCTTACCGCCACTAGTTAAAACTAGCGGTAGCCGTTACTTTGATATACTAGCGCCAGCAGGAGGAACTCTATCTCCAACTAGTTATAAATTTACTTCATTATTTAATCAAATTCTATACTTAAAAATAGTAGCTTATCAAAAGTGTTTAATTTATTTAAAACATAGTCTCCATAATTATTAAACTCATAAGAAAATGAAGAGTTTATCATTTCAGGGATAGATTTTTGTTTATTGTTACTGGGAATAAGATTATCACAGTTACTCAACTTATTTAACATTTCTTTATCTATAACCTTATCTTCAATTTTGCCTATTTCTGAGATAACCCATACAACTTTCTCACTTAATTTATAACATTTAATGTTATTAGGCTCTATTCTTTTCTTATCAATTTTTGTAGTTAAAGCGAAGGAAAAAGAATTATAACCGTCAGAAACAATATATATATTTTCATCAAAATAATTATCATTAATTGTCGGAGAACTATAAATAAAAGTGTTTAAATTTAGGATTTTTTCTTTTAAAGATTCATTTTTTATAAAACTCAAATCTTGAGCAAAAGAAAAATTAAATAGAAAAGACAATGCAATTGCTTGATAGATTTTCATGATTTTTAATCTTTAAAATATTTTGATTTATATAAATCTCCTATTTTATGTATACCTCTATTATTTGATTTTCTACCATAAATAGAACCGTACTGAAATAACGTTCCTTTTCCTCTTTTATTTCCTGCATAATAGATATATCTATATCTAGTTTTAGTGCTCTTTTGTGACATATCGGAGGGATTCCCTCTTGAGGGCCCAAAAGTATAAACATGAGAGTGGATGTCATAATTAATATTTGAATTGTTCAGCCCTAGTCCAAATGCCTTATTTGTAAAATTAGGAGACCTTGTGTCTTGATGATATGTACCAAATACATAGGTGTTATTCCCTTCTAATGTATGAGATTGCAAAGACCATTCAACTTTTGAATTTTCAGCTGCAAATTGAAAAACTTTAAAAGCATCTTCTTTATTTCCTGTTTGAGCAAAATTAACATCTTTGTTTTTTTCTCCTTTCTGTCCATTAATTGATAAATCAGAAATAACAGTAGTAGATTTTGTTGAACTTTTATTCACCTTTACATAATCTTTATTTTCAGTGCCTTCTCCTTCAATCTCTTTTTCAGCGTTACCATTTTCATCCTTTGTTGCATTTCCATTTTCATCACTCTTGGCTCTATATAGCCTATCAAACTTATCGTCTGTTTTTTTAATTAGGACGATATTTCCATTTTTATCTATCCCATAATCATCTAAAATACCATCCGGATGCATCCCTGTAGGATCCGTTAAATTAACAGGGTTATTCCAAGTATACGCATATGGTGATTGGTTAAACTGCAATTCAGAATCAGCTAGAGGATCTAAGTTCATCCATCTACCCAAAGCCGCATCATAATTACGAGCATGAAAATCTAACCAATTTAATTGCATACCATACACATCATCATCTTGCTCTTCTTTACCGCCAAACCCAAATTTATGATCTCTACCAATATGGGTATTATTATACCCTTGATGTTTTAAACCAAAGGGATAATAGTTATTCTCTTCCTGTATCTGTAACGAACTAGCACTACCATTGTTACGATTTACATCTTTATAACTTAACCTAATATTACCTAAATGGTCTGTATATTGGTAAAAGTACTCCCAATTATTGCCATTGGGTTCTATATAGCCTTCTGGATGCCCAAAAAATTTCAATGAACTGCCTTCGTACTGGTAATTCCCAGCATAATAGGTTATCGTACCTGTAGTACTAATGGTTTTACTTAACTTAGTACCAATAGCATCATAAATGTAAGAAATATTTCCTGAACCTTGTATGATTTGCTTAGGTAAATTTAAATGATTATAACTGATATTCGACCAAATACTTCTATTATAGTCTTTTATCATGTTTCCATTTGCATCATAAGAAAATTCAATTGTGCCAGTAAAACCATCTTTAAATCCTTGATCTTTTAAATTATTATGAGTTGTACCACTATCTGATACTTTCATCAATTTATTGCCACTGTTGTATTCGTAAACTAAATCATCAATTTTAGCATTGTAGTAGTTCCCTGTTCTTACAAGTGTTAAGATATTTCCGTTTTTATCATAAGTGACATCTTTTAATTCGTAGTTACCCCAATTTAAAGCTCCATAAGACCCTGAAGTGCCTTTAACTTTATAGAATGCATCTGTTATTCTATTTAAATCGTCATAAACGTAACTGTAGGCTCTATTAAATGTACTTGGGTTACTAGCTACATCATTTGCTGTTTTCCATATAGTTTCACTTATATTACCGTTATATAGTGCTATTGCTCCACTTCCAGTGTCGGTAGTATTATAATTTAATTTAAATCCAAAGAGATCGCTACCTAAAGCATTGGGATCATTAATTTGTTTGAGCCAACCTCTCACATTATAGGTGTAATCTATATGCTGTAACCTATTTTCTGTACTTTTACCTCCAACACTTTTAGCAGTTAATTGTCCTAACTCATCATATGTGTTTTCCATAATGACTTCAACTACATTAGAGTTGTTTAGTTCCTGTGTGTGCTTTTTAAGGCGCCCTATATGGTCGTAGGTAAATAACTCTTCTGTATCTATGCTGGTAGTACCTCTATCATGTGATGTTTCTGTTTTATCTACTACTCCAATAAAGTCTAATTTACTCTTTACTACATCTACACTGCCTAAATAAGGATTATCACTTGCAGTATAAATTGGTCTTCCTTTAACATCATACCCCGTAACTGTAGTTATCCAGTGGTTTGTAGTAAGCACACGCACTTTACTCCCAGTAGCTAATCCTTTTGTCTTTGGTTTATCTGTATTATTATAATTTACAATAGTTTGTCCTTCGTAACTCGATGGAAGATTTGTAGAGGAGGGTTTATCAAACGTGTAATCATCATAATAATTTATGGTATGGATTTCAGCAATGCTTGTGGGGTATGCCCCATTATTATAATAAATTGTGGTTCCTGCGATAGTAGTTGCTCCACCTTTTGTTACATAAGTTGAACTTGTACCATCTAAAATTCCTTGCAACGTGATTCTAGAACTATTGCTATTCATTAGTCCTGTATAAGCTACTCTCCCAAACCGATCATATTTTGTAAACGACCATTGGTTTATCGATAAACTTAAATTACTAGTAGCTAATTGAGTAGCATGCTGTGTTAGCACAGGCTGATCCAATTTATTATAAACAATATATTCCCAACCTTTTCCAGGTATTTTTTTCTCTATTAATCTATTTTTATCATCATATTTATATTGAAAACACAATTCTGAAAGTTCTGATGCAGACACTCCATTTGAAGTGTCTACTTTTGGAGGGATTACAAATACTAAATTACCATAAATATCGTAAATGTAGTAGGTATCGTGTGGCACCTGATTATCAAATGTTCTACTTAAAATAACCCTTCCTCTATAATCCTTAAACGTATGCGTAGTATTATCATTAACATCTGATGGCACCCAGTTTTCATTCTTTGTAATAAATTTATATAAATAAGGTGTATTATAAGCACCTTGTACGGTAAACTCTCCCTCTTGAAAATGTCCATTATCTGGAAGATCACCATTTTGATCTAATCCACTCTGAAACATTATGACATTATCACTAGTTTCTACGAGTTCATATTCATTTTTAATAGTATGTTCTGTGGTATTACCTTCTTTCCAGTCGTTTCCTGGAGCAGCCTGCTCAACTATAATATTTAATGGTGTACCATCAAATAATGTTTCACTATAAGGGTTTGTTGTGTTTTCGTATTTCGTGGTATTATAAAAGGCATTAATGTTAGTTAATGCATTATCTCTGTAGCTACCTGGATAATCTGTGGAAGTATAAGGCAAATAGCTTTTACTTTGCCTTCCTAAATTATCATAATTAATATGTGTTATGATGTCCTCACTATTACCTCCTGCACGAATTCCTACAGTTTGTATATTTCTACCTAAACCATCAAAATAAGAAACGGTTTCTATTTTTTCATTATCGGCTAATGTCGTAACATTAGTTGAAGCAATTCTTGGTGCTATGGTATGTATGTAGTTTTCGTCACTTAAAACAAATGTATTTGTAGAAATGATGCCTACAGTGGCGTCAGCATAGTAAATGTTGTCATCATAATCTGTAATTTCAACAACAAACCATCCATATCCGTAGCCATCATCATCTGTCCACCGTACATCAACATTAGTACCATTTGTACTTACGATAGTAACATATTCTCCAGGTATCCAATCTGTAAATACAATATTCGATAAATCTCCTAGTATCTGGTAGTTATAATTTTTGTTTTTATAAACATCATCATATGCATTAGTTAGAGTATATTGAGCTTGTAATGTTTCTATTAAACCAAAGAAAAATACTATACTGCACAATGTTTGTTTTATTATATTTTTTTTACATGTATTCATGATCTTATTTTTTTAGTTTTTAGTATAGTACCATTGGCTAATCAATGCTTTTGCTTGCCCCTTATCCTTTGGTTTTAGAACTAAAGTGCTATCGGTAAGTATTTCTAAAGTATAGCTACTATTGGCATTGTTTCTAGTAGTATTGGATATGACAAGAATATTACCCTCTAAAGTCCAGTTTCTGTTAATGGTCTTGCCATTCGAAAGTTTTTGCTGGTATTTTCCGTTTTTAAAGAAAGTGATAGTTCTATTTTTATAAAGAGCCTGTAAATTTTGCTTTTGATTTTCATTCATTCTATCTATTATGGATTTAGAAGCTGCCGTCATATTTGCAGAAGATGTATCATAATCAAAAGTCCATGTCCCTATCAGTTCTTCTGATGTTGTTTGCGCTTGCGCTTGCGTAGTTACACCTAAAAAGGTTACAATGATTATTAATATATAATAAGATGATTTCATGTTTAAAATTTTTATTGATGTTATACCGTATACTATTTAATTCCTATTGTTGCCCCTTATAGTGATATTCATTCTCTGAGAGTATCTTACCGTCGGCATCTTTTATGCGTTTCAAACGATTAAATTCATCGTACTCATAAGCCATTTTGTACCCTCTTGCATCGGTCATGGCTGTTATACCTACCAGTAAATCATATTGATAGGTAGATACCATTGCATTAGATAAATTCCGCAATGTGTTTTCTTGAGATACACTTAAGTTGTTTGTTATATTAAACCCAGCACCAAATCCACTAAGTGCCTCTATACTCGCATAAGTAGCATTTTCAATTTCAGCAATTAAGTACGTCTTGTTATGCCCATATATTCTCGAAACATATACGCCATTACGTTTTTGATATTCTATAACATGACCTTTAGAATCTCGTTTCGTTATTTTTTCTGAAGTAGTGATGTTGTTATCCCTACTTTCAAAATCTATTTTTTCGAGTGCTATAATATTATTTCCAAAATTCTTGTAATAGTGCTTTTCTGTAGTACCTGTAGGAGCCACAATTGTTAATGGTATAGCTAACCTATTTTGATTGACCAAATTGGAAGCTAAAGGCATTGAACTAATAACATTCTGAGACATAGAATTACCACCAGTTAAAGGGTAAGTATAGGTTTTAGAATATCCTGTTTCATAAAGATCCTCAACTGGAACACATAATTGTTCGCCTCCTTGTACAGTAGGATAACAGACTTCAACCTCTTTAGATTCATATACAACCAATGGAAACTGCAAATCATGTTGATAAAATAGTGTTGTTTTTAGTGGCTCTTGGGAAACTCCATTAACATAGTCACTTATATATACAGTTGTTAGCAGATCTCTAGCAATAGGCAAATCTAAATTTTCGGTAAATGCTCCACAAGATGACGTAGCATACTGATCGCCATCCCCAGGCCAACATAAAGAAGTTTCAGAAAATAGCGTTGATGCCTTGTTTAAATGACTTAATGATAATGTTGAAAATTCCTTATAGGTATAAATGAATCTTTTCTGTAAACGTATAGTATTACTTTGATCATAAACCGTTTCCCAAGTTGGTTTTCCACGCCTAAAATCTCTATTCGCAGATAATGAAGGAGGACCAACTAATAACCATGAATTCCCGTAGCTACTGCCAGAACTCGTTTTGGAAGAAGCTATATTTGGAAATGTTGATGGGGTAGAATATTGATAAACTGTCTTTCCATTAGCAATTCTATCTTTTACCGTTACTGAACTGTAACCCACAAAAGCTCCGTGAGTTAACTCCACCTGAGATTGAGGTGTCAAGAAAGTGTCTATTCCAAAATAACTTGTTAAAGCTGACAAGGAGCTTGGATTACTACTACTTGACCAACTTGAATTCTTTAATTTAAACACAGCATAATCTGGCATTTTTTCAATGTAACCAGTTCCATATTCATAATCTAAAATTTGCTGACCTCCTTTAGCATCGGTGATTTTTTGTGATTTTATTCGTAACCCTCCTCCAGATCGGGTGCCTGAATAATTAAATTGATTCAACTCATATGTATACTCATTAGTACCTCCAGTAGGAAATTCTATTTTAGTTAAACTATATGTTTTGCAAAACCCTTCTATCGCTTCTAAGGAATAATTGCCCGTCAAATAAATAGCGGAACTATCGTAAAAAGGTAATACCTCATTATTTTTGAAATAATATTTTGGTTGCGGGTTTGTAATAGAAGCATTGTAAGAACCATTATTATAACCAAGATAGTCATGAGCATAAGATGTTCTTGGGGGCATAGTTTGAGTAGTATTATATGTGAACTTATGACCAGGAAGTTCATTACTACTATTAGAAGGATCTACCTCATAAACCCTATCTAAACGTAATCTTTTACTTTGAGGAGACCAGCTCTCAATAGAAGATTGAAAATAGCTATAAGATAACTTTACATGCTTTATAACATTTCCTAAATCATCTTTTACCTTAATTTCAGTGAGTGCCTTATCCCCCGTATTATCCAATCTATTCAAACCATATATAAATTGCACTTCACCTTTGTCAAAAATAATTTTAGTAAGTCGGTGGATGTAGGGATAAACTGTTTTGGCCTTATTACCAGTAAAACCAAGGTGTGTTCCTCCTCCATAAGAAATAGCTTTAGCATCTTTCTCATCACTAAAGCTATTATTATATCTTTCGTATTCAAAGATTATGCTTTGATTAGTACTTGGGTCAAACATTCTATCGAGATGATAGGTATCCATTTTGGTAATTGGCTGAGAATTATAAGGGCTGTAATGGACTGACAAATCAGGATACGTGAAATCATATTCAATGCCATTTAAAGATGTTACTCCTATATCTATAATACCATAAGCCGAAGAGGAATTCGTATTACCAGGAGTACTATCGTAATAATTTTGCGCATAATCTACTGTTTCATTAATAATATTACCTTGATGCTCTAACTCTAAAGGATCAGGCATAGAACCTATAGAATTGGGATAATTTGTTGTTATCCCATTTGTTGTATAGTAATGTTTTTTATGAATATATTTGGTAGAAAGTCCAGGAGCATTAACAACGAATAAGTCTGGTTCTGAGTCATTATAACGACTTATACTCCCAAAAGTAGTCATATTTGGATATGTATAGCCTAACCAACCTGAGGGGGTCATATATGGAACAGGACTACTTCCTCTATCTGGCCTTGTAAAATCATCCATACCTTTTACTATTCTAGAAATTACGCCTCCTGCATTTAAACTCCAATTTAACCCAACACTTGATGCCATATCCGCTACCTTAACACCAGAAGAATTGTATGATAAAGAAATTGGCACACTCATATTCCCAGCAGAAACCTCATAAATAGGAATACTAATATTTGCTCTACCTGTATAATTTGATACAGGAACGAACGTGTTTTTTTGGAAAGCTGCCACATCTGGTGGCTGAATAGATGGACTTACAATAACCTGCGAAGCAGTGTAGAGGTTAGAATTGAGTGTCTCTCCATAGTAGTCTTCTTGTGCAAATCCAAATGCACCAATACATGAGATTAAAAAAAATAAACGCAAATTCATAGTAGATACTTTTTAAAGATTCTTAGACTCTAAAATTATATTGAAAGCATCACGTGAGACTAAGGTTAAACCTTAGAAAAAGTAAGGGTAAACCTTAGTTAAGAATCAAGTTTTATTAATATTTTATAGCATTTCTAGTTTAGAAGAAGACTTGAACCTATTCAGGTTTTATAATTTAAAAACACCTGTTTCGCAATCAGGTATTCTATTGATTTTAAAACTGTTTTAACCCATTTAAACAGCGCTGTAATAATCATAACAAAAACCTATAAAACTATATGCTAATATAATGTTAGGTTATGTAGGTTTACGGGACTTATATTGTATATTTGTCCTCTATTTAGAAACTGTCTTAATAAAAACTATTAATACAACACTAAATGTAATTAAGAAATAATATGATAAAAGTCTCTGAAACAGCTAAAAAGAAAGTGGTCGAGCTTATGACCGATGATGGCTATAATGCAAGCACGGACTATGTTCGTGTTGGTGTAAAAAGTGGCGGTTGTTCAGGTTTGTCTTACGATTTAAAGTTTGATAAAGACCAACAAGAAGGTGATAAAGTTTTTGAAGACAATGGTGTAAAAATTATTGTTGACAAAAAGAGTTTTTTATACCTAATAGGCACCACATTAGAATACTCTGGCGGTTTAAACGGCACAGGTTTCGTTTTTAATAATCCTAACGCCAACCGCACATGTGGATGCGGTGAATCATTTTCACTATAAAATAAGAAAGTAATATGTCGAAGTATACCGAGGATGATTTACGCGAAGAATTAAAAACCAAAGAATACGAATATGGTTTTTATACTGATATAGAATCCGATACATTTCCTAATGGTTTAAACGAAGATATTGTTCGTGCTATTTCTAAAAAGAAAGAAGAACCGGAATGGATGACTGAATGGCGTTTGGAAGCATTTCGTGTTTGGGAAGCAATGATTGAGCCAGAATGGGCAAACGTTCATTATCAAAAACCAGATTTTCAAGGTATTTCATACTATTCTGCACCAAACAGCAAACCTAAATATGATAGTATAGATGAAGTTGATCCAGAATTATTAGCAACTTTTGAAAAACTAGGTATTTCTCTGGATGAACAAAAGAAATTGGCTGGTGTTGCCATGGATGTTGTGGTAGACTCAGTTTCTGTAGCAACAACATTCAAGAAAACTTTAGGTGAAAAGGGTATCATTTTTATGAGTATCTCTGAAGCTATCAAAGAGCATCCTGAACTCGTAAAAAAATATTTAGGCACTGTTGTTCCGCAGAAAGATAATTTCTATGCAGCTTTAAATTCTGCTGTGTTTAGTGATGGAAGTTTCTGTTACATTCCAAAAGGCGTACGCTGCCCAATGGAGTTATCAACCTATTTCAGAATTAACCAAGCAGGTACTGGACAATTCGAAAGAACTTTGGTAATTGCAGACGAAGGGAGTTATGTAAGTTATCTTGAAGGTTGTACAGCACCTAGCCGCGATGAGAATCAATTACACGCTGCTGTTGTAGAGCTGATTGCTTTAGATGATGCTGAAATAAAATATTCAACAGTTCAGAATTGGTTCCCAGGAAATGCAGAAGGCAAAGGTGGCGTATATAATTTTGTAACGAAACGCGGATTGTGCGAGAAAAACGCAAAAATTTCATGGACACAGGTTGAAACAGGTTCTGCCGTAACATGGAAATACCCAAGCTGTGTATTAAAAGGCGATAATTCGGTAGGAGAATTTTACTCTATTGCGGTTACCAATAATTACCAACAGGCCGATACTGGAACCAAGATGATTCATTTGGGAAAAAATACCAAATCCACCATCATTTCAAAAGGTATTTCAGCTGGAAAGTCTCAAAATAGCTACCGCGGATTGGTACAAATAAACTCTAGAGCAGAAAACGCACGTAATTTTTCACAGTGTGACAGTTTATTGATGGGTAACGAATGTGGCGCTCATACTTTCCCTTACATTGAGGCAAAAAATCAATCGGCTAAAATTGAGCACGAAGCGACGACTAGTAAAATTGGTGAAGACCAAATTTTCTATTGTAACCAAAGAGGTATAGATACTGAAAAAGCAATTGCACTTATTGTAAACGGTTTTAGCAAGGAAGTTTTAAATAAGCTACCGATGGAATTTGCTGTTGAAGCACAAAAATTATTAGAAATTAGTTTAGAAGGAAGTGTAGGTTAAACAACTTAAAAAATGAAAAGATTACTTTTTATTACATTAATTCTAACAGCATTTGTAAGCTGTAAAGACGATAAAAAAACCAATAGTCAACAGACTGTAGAATCTGAAAGCCAAGAAAAAACAGCAAAACAAAGCGATGGTTTAACACTTTTAAAGGGTGACTTTGTGTATCACGGAGGTGCTGCAGTGTTACAAACGCATGCTGAAATTTACGGTGTGTTACCCACAGGTAAGTTTGATGAGCTCAACGAAAAAGCTGAAGCATTAAAAACTGAGCCAACCGATATGGTTCAAGTAGAAATTAGAGGAAAAATAACAAACGAAAAACACGAAACTATTCTTTGGAAAAATAAGGTTGAGGTTATGGAAATCTTGAGTGTAAAACCAATTTCTAAAGAGGAAAATAATACTATAAAACTAGGAAGTTAAAAGCTATGTTAAAAATAAATAATTTGCACGCAAGTGTTGAAGACAAAAGCATCTTAAAAGGTATTAACCTTGAAGTAAAACCAGGTGAAGTACATGCTATTATGGGGCCAAACGGTTCTGGAAAAAGCACATTAGCTTCTGTGGTTGCTGGTAGAGAAGATTATGAAGTAACCGAAGGTAATATTGAGTTTGAAGGTGAAGATATAGAAGAATTAGCAGCCGAAGAACGCGCACACAAAGGTGTGTTTTTGTCATTCCAATATCCTGTTGAAATCCCAGGAGTTTCTGTAACTAATTTTATGAAAACAGCCATTAACGAATCTAGAAAAGCAAAAGGTTTAGAAGATATGCCTGCAAAAGATATGCTGAAATTGATTCGTGAAAAATCTGAAATGCTAGAAATAGACAGAAAGTTTCTATCACGTTCGTTGAATGAAGGGTTTTCAGGAGGAGAAAAGAAGCGTAATGAAATTTTCCAAATGGCCATGTTAGAACCTAAATTAGCTATTCTTGACGAAACTGATTCTGGTCTAGATATTGACGCTTTGCGCATTGTTGCAAACGGAGTAAACAAACTAAAAAGTAAGGATAACGCAGTAGTCGTTATTACGCATTACCAACGTTTGTTAGATTACATCGTTCCAGATTTTGTACATGTATTACACAATGGTAAAATTGTAAAATCAGGAACAAAAGAATTAGCTCACGAACTTGAAGCAAAAGGTTACGACTGGATTAAACAAGAATTGGTTTAACCAATTCTTAGGTTTAAAGTTTATTGTTTCAAGTTAATGGCTACAATAACAAAATTTGAAGACTTAGAAATTTGGAAGGAAGCTAGGAAACTATCAAAAGCCATTATCGAAATTTCTAAAAATTCAAATCTTAAAAATGATTTTAGACTAAAAGATCAAATCAAAGCATCAGCAGGGTCAGTAATGGATAATATTGCTGAGGGCTTTGAAAGAGATGGAAATTTAGAATTTAGACAGTTTTTGTCTATTGCTAAAGGTTCAGCTGGGGAGACAAGGTCTCAACTTTATAGAGTATTTGATTCTGAATATATTTCAGAAGAAAAAATGAAAATTTTAGTAAATGAATATGAAGCATTAAGCAAGAGAATTGCCGCTTTCATTTCATATTTAAATAAAAAAGATTTTAAAGGAAACAAGTTTAAATAAACTTTTAAGGATTGAGTAGTAACTTAGAACCTTAAACATCAAACTTGAAACAGCAACACAATGGATTTAAAAGAAAAATTAGTATCATCTTTTCTAGCATTCGAAAATAAAGTAGATATAGATGCCTATGCACACGATGTACGTTCTGATGCTATTAAAATATTTGAAGAAAAAGGATTCCCTTCTAAAAAAGAAGAAGCTTGGAAATATACGTCGCTAAATAGCATTTTAAAAGAAGATTACAGTGTGTTTCCTAAACAGGAAAATGCTTTAGAGTACAGCGAAATAAAAAAATACTTCATCCACGATATTGATACGTATAAAATCATTTTTATCGATGGTAAATATTCATCACATTTATCACAAACCACGCATGATGGTATTGATGTGTGTTTAATGTCGGCTGCTTTAAGCAAACCAAAGTACCAATTGATTATTGAAAATTATTTTAATAAAGCGGCAGAAAAAGACAGTTTATCATCTTTAAATACAGCATTCTCAAGCGAAGGCGCATACATTCATATTCCAAAAAATAAAATTGTAGAAAAGCCAATTCAAATTCTACATTTTTCAACAGGAGATGAATCAGCAACCATGTTACAACCACGTAATTTAGTTGTGGTTGACGAGAATTCGCATGTACAAATTATAGAGCGCCATCAAAGCTTAACAGATAACCCTGTATTAACCAATAGCGTCACTGAAATTTTTGCGAATAAACGTGCCATTGTAGATTATTACAAAATCCAAAATGATAAAGAAACTGCTTCTCTTATCGATAATACATTTATCAAACAAAAAAGAGAAAGCTTGGCATCTGTCCATACGTTTGCTTTTGGTGGAAAGTTAATTCGTAACAATTTAAACTTTTATCAAAACGGAGAACGTATAGATTCTACACTAAAAGGCATCACCATTATTGGTGAGAAACAGCATGTAGATCACAATACTTTAGTGCATCATATAGAACCTAATTGCGAAAGTCATCAAGATTACAAAGGTATTTTTGATGATAAATCCACTGGTGTTTTTAACGGTAAAGTAGTCGTTGAAAAAGAAGCACAAAAAACCAATGCATTTCAAGCCAATAACAACATTTTAATAAGCGATAAAGCGTCAATAAATACCAAACCGCAGCTTGAAATTTTTGCAGATGATGTAAGATGTTCTCACGGTTGTACTATTGGGCAACTCGACGAAAGTGCCATGTTTTACATGCGTTCACGTGGCATTCCAGAAAAGGAAGCGCGCGCTTTATTAATGTTCGCTTTCAGTAATAATGTGCTCGAATCTGTTAAAATACCAGAATTAAAACAGCGCATCACCAAGATTATCGCAAACAAATTAGGAGTAAATATCGGATTCGATTTATAAAAATTTTATTTGAAGCTATTTCCCGCTATCCGCTATATCTTTTTCTCGTGCCTCAAAAAAGGATGCCGCTGCTATCGGGGCTAAATTATCAGCCATGTTCAATGTAGAAACCATACGAAAAGACTTCCCGATACTTTCTCGCAAAGTAAACGGAAAGCCATTGGTGTATTTTGATAATGCAGCAACATCGCAAACACCTCAACAAGTTATCGATGTTATTGTAGAGTACTATTCAAACTACAACGCCAACATTCATCGTGGTGTACATACATTGAGTCAAGAAGCAACAGATTTATACGAAGAAGCGCGTCAAAAAATTCAAAACCACTTCAATGCGAAACATGCGTATGAAGTTATTTTTACGTCGGGTACAACGCATAGTATCAATCTTGTCGCAAACGGATTTTCATCAGTATTAAAAAAAGGAGATGATGTTATAGTTTCTGCTTTAGAACACCATAGTAACATTGTGCCTTGGCAAATGTTATGCGAACGCACAGGAGCAACGCTAAAAGTTATTCCTATGAATGAAGATGGTGAGTTGGTGATGTCAGAATTTGATAAACTACTCTCTAAAAACACCAAATTGGTATTTGTCAATCATATTTCAAATGCTTTGGGTACTATCAACCCAATAGAGTATATTATAGAAAAAGCGCATAATGTTGGAGCAGCGGTATTAATAGACGGTGCGCAATCCGCACCACATTTAATACCAGATCTTCAGGCTCTAGATGTAGATTTCTATGTCACCTCAGCACATAAAATGTGTGGTCCAACAGGCATGGGAATGCTTTATGGCAAAGAAGAATGGTTAAAAAAGTTACCGCCTTATCAAGGTGGAGGTGAAATGATTGCCGAAGTTACTTTCGAAAAAACTACCTACGCAGATTTACCACACAAATTCGAAGCTGGCACACCCAATATTTGTGGTGGTATCGCTTTTGGCGCCGCCGTAGATTATATGAATAGTGTTGGTTTTGATAACATTGCAACTTACGAAAATGAATTGCTAAAATATGGTACCGAAAAACTTCTAGAAATTGAGGGCCTTAAAATTTACGGTACATCAGAACAAAAGACTTCGGTTATTTCCTTTAATTTAGAAGGTATTCATCCATACGATGTTGGCACTATTTTAGACAAACTAGGCATTGCTGTAAGAACGGGACATCATTGTGCACAGCCTATTATGGATTTCTATAAAATTCCTGGCACCATCCGCGCATCATTCTCATTTTATAACACTAAGGCTGAAATTGATGCTCTTGTTGAAGGCGTTAAGAAGGCAAAAATGATGTTGTCTTAAAGCTAAATGTCATTCCGAACGAGGTAACGAGGAGGAACCTTATAATTCTGAGATGTCTCATCACTCATTCTTCGCTCCTTCGACATGACAAAGGCTTCTAAACCAAAATAGTTTATAGTTTGGCGTCCTTTTTGTATATTCAAATGTAAATCAAAACAACATGAAAACAATGCTACTTTGTTTTAGCATGATAGTATTACGCTGCTGTTGGGGACCAACAGACTATCAAATTATGCAACATATGCAAAACGACACTACAATTTTTAAAGAACTCAACGGTACATACAATATTAACAGACTTAATCTAAAGGATGTGTCTTCATTTGGACTTAATGTAACGTTCGATGATAGCGTTAAAAAGATTTCTGGGTTTTCGGGTTGCAATCGTTTTTTTGGTTCCTATACCTTAAATGAAAATACGTTGAAATTTAGTCCGCTGGGAACAACCAAAATGCTATGTTCTGAGGATAAAAACGCTATAGAAACTGAGCTTATAAAGGCGTTCGGAAAAGCTGATAAAGTATTCTTTTCTAAAAATGGTTTTACACTTTTTAAAAAAAAGAAATCGTTACTAATTGCTACCAAAGTTATCGAAGATAATATTACGAGCTTTGAGTACACGGCTTCATCTAGAGGTAGTTATAAACGTATTGAAATTAATAAGGATACTATATTTTTCTCAAAAAAAAGGAATAAAAAATCTTTACAAAAACCTTGTGATACAGAGTTATGGAAAAGTTTAATCAGACTATGTGATGATTTAGAAATTGAAAACATTTCAAATTTAGAAGCCCCAAGCAAAAAGTTCCAGTTTGATGGAGCAGCTCTTGCCCATCTTAAAATAACATTAAATGGCACAACTTATGAGTCAGTTCCTTTTGATCATGGTAATCCTCCAAAGGAAATTGTTGCATTAGTTAAAGAAATGCTATCAATGGCTGAAAACATTGAATAGCAACATTTCTTGTTGTATTTTTGTATAAAATTATAATTGTCAGGTTGAGCGCAGTCGAAACCTTTTTAAAAGATTATATTTAATGACCTCTCGACTGCGCTCGAGGTGACTTAAGGAAAATTTAATATATGAGTATTGAAGATATTCAAAACGAAATTATAGACGAATTCTCAATGTTTGAAGATTGGGAAGAACGTTACCAATATATGATTGATTTAGGGAAAGATTTGCCTTTAATTAACGACCAATACAAAACCGATAATAATATCATTAAAGGCTGCCAAAGTAAAGTTTGGGTGCATGCTGAGATGGATGATGACAAAGTAGCTTTTACTGCCGATAGTGATGCTATAATTACCAAAGGTATTATTGCTATTTTAATAAGAGTGTTTTCACATCAGCACCCAAAAGATATTATTGATGCAGACACCTCTTTTATTGATAAAATCGGATTAAAAGAACATTTATCACCAACTAGAGCTAATGGATTAGTGAGTATGGTGAAGCAGCTTAAAATGTATGCTATCGCATACCAAACACAGCTTAATTAGTGTATTTGTTTAATAGTGTAATCGTTAAATCGATTAAACAACTCGACAAATAAAAGTTTAAACAGATTCCCACCTTCGTGGGAATGACAAAATTATAATTATTATGAGTGAGACCATAGATACAGCCGAATTAGGTGAAAAAATAGTAAACGTTTTAAAAACGATTTACGATCCAGAAATCCCAGTAGACATTTACGAATTAGGGTTAATTTATGATGTTTTTGTCAACGAAGATTGCGATGTAAAAATACTAATGACCTTAACAACACCCAACTGCCCTGTGGCAGAAACATTGCCCTTAGAAGTAGAGGAAAAAGTAAAGTCTTTAAACGCTGTTAACGATGCAGAGGTTGAAATAACTTTTGATCCGCCTTGGACTCAAGAATTAATGAGCGAAGAGGCTAAACTGGAGTTAGGGATGCTCTAATTCAGTTACCAGCAAACAGTGGCAGTTTTCAGTTTGCAAAAACTTTGAACATAAAACTGTAAACTTGAAACCTTATTTATGCAAGACGAAATCATAAATCGCGTAGCAAATAGTAAATTAGTCACTATTGACCTTGAGGATTTGTATCCAGAAGGCCAACGTGTGGTATTTGATATTAAAGATTGGTTATTTGAAGGTTTTGTACTTCGGGAAAAAGACTTTAGACAACAGGTTTCCGAATTTGATTGGAGTATCTATAAAAATCAATATGTTGCGCTTACTTGCAGTACAGATGCTATAATTCCTGGTTGGGCATATATGCTACTCAGCATTAGCTTAGAGCCTTTTGCCAAAAAAATAATTATTGGTGATTTAGAGCAATTAGAAACATCTATATACCAAGATGTTATCAATCATCTTGATATTTCTGAATATGAAGGCAAACCTATAATTATAAAAGGCTGCTCTAACAAACCTGTGCCTCAAAATGCATATATTATGCTAAGCACTAAGTTAAAAACTGTGGCGAGGTCTATTATGTATGGAGAAGCGTGTTCTTCCGTTCCGCTTTATAAAAAGAAATAAACCCTTATTGTGACCTTCAAATCTTAGAAGGGTCAAAATCATAAATGTTTAAGCGTGTTAAATTTTCCTAAGAAAATAGAGTCCCTCAAATGGTCTTTATTTAGATAGAATCTTCTTAACATTTGTTTAAATTTGATATATATTTGCCCACATTTAAAAACTAATTACAATGAAAAAACTACTCTTTTTCGCATTATTATGTTTAAGCGTTTCTCTAATTAGTGCTCAAACAAAAGAAGAATTAGAAACCCAAAAAGCTGAAAAACAAGCCGAAGCTGATGCAGCCCAAGCAGAGGCAAATGCTTTACAAGCAAAAATTGACGCCCTTCCTGGTTGGAGAACTGGTGCCTTTGGTACTATTGGTGGTAGCCTATCTAACTTCAATAATTGGTATGCACAAGGTGCGCCAAACAACGCTTCGGGAAGCATTGGATTTACAGTTAATGGTTTTGCTAATTTAATCCAAGAAAAGTTTTTCTGGAGAAATGCCTTAACTACTAATTTAAACTGGACAAAACTAGATAATAAAGATATAGACACTGATAGTGATAGTTTTGAGCCTACTACCGATGTGTTTAACCTATCTTCATTATATGGTAGAAATTTAAGTAAAACACTTGCTGCTTCTGGTTTAATGGAATATAGAACTACGATTCTAAATAACTTTAACGACCCAGGATATTTAGATGTTGGTATTGGTGCTACATGGACGCCAATTACAAATTTAATTGTAGTGATACACCCATTAAACTACAACTTTGTATTTGCTGATGATGATACTATTTTTGATTCGTCGCTCGGTGCAAAAATTGTTGCAGATTACACAAGACAGATTGGTGCTATCGCTTTTAAAACAAACTTATCTGCATTTCAAAGTTATAAGTCCGGTGACTTATCTAACTGGACATGGACTAACTCTTTTAGCTACACACTTTGGAAAATGATTGGTGTTGGTTTTGATTTTGGTTTAAGAAGCAACAAACAAGAGGCTTTAAACTACTCGGTCAATACTTTGGGTAATACCGGTGAGACTTTTGATACAGTTGATAACGATTTACAAAGCTACTATACCTTTGGTTTAAGTTATAAATTTTAATTAAACTTAACTAATAGTGAGTTTTATAAAAAAAGTGCGCTTCCCTCTGGGAAGCGCACTTTTTTTATTATTGCTTTTATAGTAGTGGACTTTTCATAAAAATTCCTCAGACTTAGTTTAACCATCGATAGCGTTCATTAAGACGAAACAAAAATTACGCATTGTAACACATTAATCAGGTAAATCAAAAATGATAAATTGTCCACAATAAAAAGATGTGTTTTCAGGCAAATTGGTAACTTTTAATGTAGTTGTATGTGAGCCTGGAGAAATTTCAGGAGCGTAAAAAAATTGTGCATATTTTACAGTGCCCTCTCCGTCATTAAGTGTTATTTTATTTGGAGCACTTCCATCTGTGCTTATTTCCACTTCCATTCCTGTATCTAATGGTATCGTAGTAAATCCTATTAAAACACCTTCCCAATTTATTGTTAGTGTTTCTCCTACTTTATCTGTTTTTAAAGCACCTCTTAGCATCTCATTAGTTCTGTCTTGATCACTTTTGTAAATAGGATCTGTATTAATATCAACTGCACTCCAGTTAGTATTACTACTAGCTTCTGTAATTGGAATTAAAGATGCGTTTTGAAAATGATTCGTTTTAATTGGAGTAGGCATAGCATGAATTAGAGGTTTATCATTATTTTCCATAGCTAAAAATGACTTAATCACTGTATTAGCATAAAGCTCATAACCATCTTTCTGGGGATGAACTCCATCTCTGGAAAAATATAATTTTCCACTCTCAGGAGCTGGAGCTTTAAAAGTTAGTTTATCCTCTTTAAGTAATTTAACAACTTCTACGCCAAAGTCTATAGATGGGATTCCATATCTATTGGCAACTTCTTCCATGACCTGACCAATCCAATATTGCCTCCCATTTTGTAGAGCATCTAACATCCATTCTCCTATTGTATATACAAAACAAATATCTGTTTCAGGGTTATTAGCTCTTATTTGTCTAACTAAGCCTTCTATTGATCTGGCAATATCAGCAACACCACCGTTAACTCTAAATTCAACAAAGACTAAATCTGGATTATGATCTAAAAGATCAACTTTCGCTCTACTAGCAGCAAAATCTACACCTGTTCCTGCAATAGCAGCTTCAACTTCAGTTAATGTGGCTGTTGGATACTGTTCTTTAATCCAATTAAAAGTTAAAGGTCTCCATCCATTTTGATTGGTAATACTTCCACCTAAATAAGCAACAGTAACATTCTGACCAGTTTTTACTTTAGAAAAAAAGTTAGGAAGACCGTTACGTTCTCTAAACTCTTCAGGAATTTCAGGGTTAAGATCAAAAGTTCTATTTGCTCTATCATCAGTATCTGTAGTTTCTTCCTCCTCCTCTTCCTCTTCTTCGACTTCTTCCATTTCTTCTTCGGCTGCAGGCTCGGGTTCTTTAGTATCAGAACAGCAAACTAAAAAAGCTAGTATGAGGGACAAAAAAAAGTAATTTTTAATATTGGCTTTTATATTATGTTTCATGTTATCAAATTATATAATTGATTGTAAATTTGATAAAATATAGCAAAGAACTCTAATTTTAAATATTAGTATTAACTAAGCAATTATAGATTTTTCATTATTACCATATAATATTTTATAATTTTAAATATTATATATTATTGATTTACATACAATTATAATATTTTAAATATTACATCATGAATATTAGATATAAGCATATTAGAATTCTAATATCACTTTTTTTGTTTTTTAATTCTTTCCAATATTCAATTATAGGACAACAAAAAATAATAGCAAAAGAGGTTATTAATGATTCTCATAAAGATTTAAAAGAAGAATTTCATTCTAAAATTTTAGATATAAAACGCTATATGGGATTAGGTCAATATCAAAAGGCCTATGATTTGATTAAAAATATTAATCCCAAAATAAAGCAACAAGAATTTATAAATTATAGAGTAGAATTATTGTATCAACAATTGGGATTGTATTTAATTTTTGAACAAATAGAAAAAGCAAATACAGTTTTTCATTCGAATTATGAATCTATTGTTAAAGACATTAATGAGCATCAAGATAAAATTCAACTTAACAATAAATTAAACTCTATGCATAGTTGGTTAGAGTCTAGAGGGAATAATAATTTAATTAAAGCTGAAGAGATTTTAATAAAGAGTATTAATTATATAAAGCAAAACGGTCTTGAAAACAGTTTAAGCTTTTTATATACCCAATTAGGACTTGCAGATTGCTACATTTTAATGTATAAGTTTGAACAAGCTAAATCTATTCTATTAGATATAAAAGAAAAAATCACAGACCCCAATGATCATATTAATTGTTTACTAAACAGAAGTCTTGGAAATCTTTTTTTTAAAACGAAAAACTACGAGAATGCAATACTGTATTATGAAAAAAGTTTGCAACAAATCAATTCGCAAAAAATACATGTAGATATTAAAGTAGAACTTTTAGAACATTTAGCAGAGTTGTACCACAAAAGAGAGATGCTTAAAAAAGCGTATAGTTATCTTTTAGAATCAAAATCCATGAATGATAGTTTGTTTGGTAGTAGAAGTATACAGAATAAAGTATTATTTGAAATAAGAGACAAAAATGCAAAACAAATTGCAGAACAAGAGCTTATAATTCTTAAAAGTAAAAAAGATGTTTGGTTTTTAAAATCTGTGATGTATATAAGTAGCTTGGTACTTTTAATTATTGGGATTTTAATTTACTTTTTTAGGAAAGTTAAAAAGCAAAAAATAGAAAAAGAGTTTTTAGAAGATGAAAAAAGAGCTGAGCACATAAGGCAAAAAAAAGAATTAGAATTAAAAAACAAGGAATTACTTTCGTCCGCTCTTCAACTCATGGAGAGAGAAAATTTACAGGAAGATATTAAAGAGCAACTCAACAAAATTGAATTTAAAGAAGCTAATACACCTATCATTAAAAAAATCATTAGATCTTTAAAAATAGATAGATCTAAAAAGTGGCAAGAGTTTGATATGCATTTTACGGCCTTAAATCATAGTTTTTTTAAAGTCTTAAAAAATGAATTTCCATTACTCACAAAAACAGATTTAAAAATATGTGCCTTTGTTAAACTAGGTTTTTCTAGTAAAGACATGTCGCAAATCATGGGAATAGGTGTAGAAGGCATAAATACTAGTAGAAGCAGAATTCGAAAGAAGATGAACCTTGAAAGATCTGTTGTCTTAGTAGATTTCCTTCAAAAAATTAAAGAACATTAAGTTGGTGTGGAAACATTTAATTTCTTTAGTGTTTTTTTAAAAAGAAGTTAAATTACAAATCCTAACAGTTAGTTGCGTTAGGGATAGTAGTGGAAAGCCCACAGCCCGACGAAGGAGGTGCGAGGACTTGCAGCAGATAGCCCGACCCGAGGACGTATGTATCACTAAATTTATGGTAATAACATCTCGGGGAACGCCCAACTTATTCTATTGCATATCCTCGTAATTATAATCTGGATACAGGAAATGATTGTATGGGAAACGCGTAACGTGGATTTCGCGAACCTCATCATAAACACGCTTTTTAAAATCTTCTAGATTGCTTTTATTGATGGCAGAAATAAATAAAGCGTTATTGCCTATTTTGCTCATCCATGTGCTTTTCCACTCTTCTAGCGTGTAGTGGCGTTTTGTTTTTTCAGTGTCTAAGTCGTCTTCATCTATAGGTTCTGGCTGATACGCATCAATTTTATTAAACACCATGATCGTCGGTTTATCGCTACTTTTTATTTCTCCTAAAATTTTATTTACAGATTCTATATGTTCCTCAAAGTTTGGATGTGAAATATCTACAACATGCAATAATAAATCGGCTTCTCGAACCTCGTCTAGCGTACTTTTAAAACTATCTACCAATTGGGTTGGTAGTTTTCTAATAAACCCAACGGTATCACTCAATAAAAAAGGTAAATTTTGAATGACTACCTTTCTTACTGTGGTATCGAGTGTAGCAAACAGTTTATTTTCGGCAAATACGTCGCTTTTGCTGATGACATTCATGAGTGTAGACTTACCAACATTTGTATAACCTACAAGTGCCACACGCACCATTTTCCCACGATTACCACGCTGCACTGCCATTTGCTTATCTATGGTTTTTATGCGTTTTTTTAATAGGGCTATTTTATCACGCACAATACGTCTATCTGTTTCTATCTCGGTTTCACCTGGTCCACGCATTCCAATTCCTCCTTTTTGGCGTTCAAGGTGTGTCCACATACCTCTTAAACGGGGTAATAGGTACTCGCATTGCGCCAACTCCACTTGAGTTCTGGCATAACTGGTTTGTGCACGTTGGGCAAAAATATCGAGGATTAAATTGGTTCTATCTAAAACTTTCACGTCTAGTATTTTACTAATATTTCGCTCTTGTGCTGCAGATAGTTCATCATCAAAAATAGCAGTATCAATCTCATTTTCTTTGATAAACTCACTAACATCCTCCATTTTACCAGAACCAATAAAAGTTTTAGGGTTAGGCATATCCATTTTTTGAGTAAACCGTTTTACGGCATACCCACCGGCTGTAAATGTTAAGAACTCCAGCTCGTCTAAATACTCTTTGAGTTTTGCTTCGTCTTGATCTTTAGTTACTATACCAATTAAAACAGCTTTTTCTAATCCCATATATGCCTTACAATGCTAATAAATATTATGTTGGCAAAGTTACGTAATTGCACGGATTTTAATGTTTATAATTTTAAACCTATTTTTGACGTATGACAGACGATTTTGATGACATTCCAGTGCGCCACGATATGCAAACTGTGGCCTTTTACAATATTGAGAATTTATTTGATTTAAGAGATAGCCGATTTACTCATGATAATGACTTTTTACCAGAGTCTACAAAGCGGTGGACACCTAAGCGTTATAAGAATAAGTTGCGCAAACTTGGTTTTGCTATTTCTAATATTGGAAGAGAGGAAACTGGGAAACATCCTGCTATTGTTGGTTTAGCTGAAGTTGAAAATGCTAAAGTTTTAGAAGATTTGTTAGACTCTAAACACTTAGATGATTGCGATTATGACTATGTGCATTTTGATTCTTTAGACGAACGTGGTATTGATGTCGCCATGTTATATGATCCCAATATGTTTGAGGTTTTACATACCGAAACATTTTCAATCCCTTTAACAGATAATGATGGCTCTCCTGATTATACGCGAGATATTCTGTTAGTAGGTGGGAATTTAGATAGTGAAACCGTATATTTTATAGTGAATCATTGGTCATCTAGACGTGAAGGTCAAAAAGAAACGGAGTTTAAGCGTTTGGCTGCTTCAGAAAAGGTGAGTGAAATTATTTCGTCTCTAACTCAAGAAGATGAAAACGTCAAAATTATGGTCATGGGCGATTTTAATGATACGCCACAAAATGAAAGTTTAAAACGCCTGGTTGAAGACCATAGTTTATTTAATCCTTTTGAAACGTTGCGTTCTTTTACACGTGGTACGGTAAAACATAGAAGACAATGGTTTATTTTTGATCAAGTTTTAATTTCGACTAACTTTTTTAAAAGCTCTAAAAAACAATTTGAATTCTTCAAAGCAGATCTTTTTGATGCTGATTTTTTAAAACAGTTTAACGGCCCTTTTAAAGGTTCACCGTTTAGAACTTATGTCGGAAAGAAATATAAAGGTGGCTATAGCGATCACTTTCCTGTGTATACTATTTTGAAGAAGTGATGATTCATGAAATAAATTGTCATTCTGAACTTGTTTCAGAATCTCAACTTTCAAATTTTAATTCTACTGAGACCCTGAAACGAGTTCAGGGTGACAAATTGGGCTACTCAAAAACCACCTCATCAATAAAAATATCATGTCCTGCACCATAACTTTGTGAGAACAAGGTAAAGCCAGAACGGATACAACTTAAATCTTGTTTTTTAAGTTTGATGGTATATTTTTTCCATTTCGTTCCTAATTTTATTTCTAAAGATTCTTTTGCCGTATCTGGATACTGTTTATCTTTTCCAATTAAGCCAAAACCAATAGTAGCTGTAAGCGGACCTTCACTGGCCTTTGCCCAAAAACTAAACTTGGTGGCCCCAGAAATATCATAGCCTCCAAGAATGTCTCCCCAATCGTTGGCTGGATTTACCATACCCAATCCGTACCAATTGTAATGATGGTTATAGCTTATTTTTAAAGCCGCAGTTCCAGAATATACCTCAGTTGTGTTTTTAGTATCAATCGCTATCTTTTCATAATTACCCATGTAAGCCGATGGCGCATAAGGCATCTCTTCGCCATCTTTATAGACATAAAATGGTAATTTTACTTTAGGCACAAGGTACTTTCTGCTTTTAGCATCTTCATCTGTAACTTTAATAGCCGTAGAAGCAATGCCAACATTGTTATAACTATCCTTGGCATTTATATAAACTTTAATAGCTCCATGTTCTTTTGGTAATTGAATTTCGAAACCACTTTCTAGATTCCCTCTATGGATTAAAGGGTTAATTTGATTACGTCGTATTCTACTTCCCTTACGATGGTTGTAATGAAAGTTTATATCTAACATTTCATTTTCTATGTCTGAAACTTTCAATGTCACTGGAACCCAAGAATCGCTTTTATAGTCACCATCAGGTAACTCAAAGTTTTTAATCACTGGAACATTATTTATTGGTTTTTCGCCAGTATAAGCTTCTCGAATTGCCCAATATTGCGGTCGATATGCTCCTGAGTGATGTGTATGCAACCATGGTGAACCATAATGATTACCATCACCATAATGAAATACAAATACCCCAAGATTTGAGGGTTTATTAGCTATCCAATCGGGGTACCCTTTGGCAATAGCATCATATTTTTGCTGATCCGTTGGTTCTTGTTTTACACCGTGTTTTTCAGTTGTAATATCCCATTCACCAGTAACACCAAATTCTGTAATGATGTATGGTTTATCTATGTTTCTTTTTTCTAATTCGGACGCTAAAATATCTGCCCCTGCACCATAGCAATTCAATCCATAAATATCAATAGAAGGCACATACTTTTGCCACCAATCCATTCCAAAAGTCCAAGCTTCTACTGATGTAATAGGGTGGTTTGGGTCAATGGATTTTATTTTACTACAAATACGCTCTAGAAGTTTGGAATATACTTCTTTTTCTTCATCAGTAGCCATATTCAAATATACCTCGTTGGCAATTCCCCAAGTTAAAACTGCTGGATGATCCTTGTATTGCTGTACAACATGTATGGCATTATTATACATGTCTTCCATTCCTTTTTCATCTTTCAGATAATTGAAACTATCATCGTCTTCCATTCCAGGGCGACCATGACGCATCCAAATACCTACCATGACCTTAATATTATGTTTTTGAGCTGCTTCTAACAATTGCGGCATGTTGGCTCCAGTAGCCCATGTTCTAATAGCATTAATCCCAAGAAAGTTCAACTCTTTAAAGTAAGTGTCGTAGTTTTCAATGTCTTTATCGTAGCCAAACGTTACGCCTTTGACATCAAAAGGTTTGCCATCAACTAGAAGTTGCCAGTTGTTTTCTGTTTTTTGGATGGTGGTTTGGGCTAACATTCTAGAAACACTAAATAGAATAATTAACCATAACCAAAAATTAAACCTTTTTTTCAACATACTATAAAACCTAAATTTGTTATAAGTTAGTAATTATTCTAGTATTTTAGGTTAATTTCCATATTTATAAGATCATTTTGAGTATGTAGTCTATTTATACAACACCATAGCCATATCAAATATGCTATAAATTGTTTCTATAGGAATATCTTCATTAGGGTTAATCATTAATAATTTAGTAAATGTTCTTTTCCCTTGAATTAAATCTGGATGTTCTATCTTAATACCTTTTCCAACAGCTATATATGGATATTGTGTTTTTTTATCTATCCATAAATAACAAAAAATTTGATTTTTATACATGAAACAAGGTAAACGATAATACCATCTTGGTTCAAGTTCAGAATTATAATTAATTATTATTTCTTTTAAAGCCAATAAGCAACTTTTAATTGGCTCTTCTTTATCGAAATAAAAACTGTCTATCGGTTTCATACAATTTGTTTTGTCACAGCAAAAATAAAATAGTGTTATGCCAAATGTATGTCAGGGGTATTTATATTCTTCAGCATATAGATTATAAGTAATAAAACCATTTCTTAATCTTCAAAATATTATCAAAATCAATACGCAGTTAAACTATCATATAGAAAAATACTAATCCTTAAAATTTGTTTTAATTTGTTTTATAACTTCCATATTCACCCAGTAAATATCTTCATTACTCGTGTAAATTAAATATTTACCATCGGCAGTAACAAAAGGACAAAGCTCATGTCCTTTGGTATTAATTTTATCTCCCATGTTAACTGCTTTAGACCAAGTATTATCAGCATTTTTAAATGAAATATAAAGATCTCCTCTACCTAAACCTTCGGGTCGTATCGAACAAAAAATAATATAGGTTTCATCAGGGTCTACAAACACATCAGCTTCATAATTCTTTGTGTTTATGGCATCATCTAAAAAGACAGGTTTTTGAAACGTTCCATCTACAAATTTTGAATAACAGATATCTAAACCTGAAGAAAAATACATGGTACCATCCTTTGTGAAGGAAATATAATATTCAGGTTTGTCTGTGTTGATATTTGACCCTGCATTTATAGGTTCAGACCAGCCATCTTCTATTCGCTCTACATACCAAATATCATGATCATTTTTGGGGATATCACCTTCTTTTAAAGGTCTTTGCGAAATAAAATACAGCCTGTTTTCATCAGGTGATAAGAATGGATCGTTATAACCGTAGTTTTCATTTGACAATATAATTTCTGGTTGAGACCATGCTTCTCCAATTCGCTTAGAATAGCGAATTTCTGATCTATTCCCAACATCTACACCATAATAAAACTCTGTAAAATCTGCATTGAACACTGAGCCAAATTCATATTCTTCTGTAGAAATAAAATTTGGTGCGAATATTTTAGGGGTTATTCCAGGGCGTTGATCATCAATATATTTTCCTTTCATTTGAATAGCTCTTACCAAGCTACTATCTGCACCCAAAGAAATTAGTAATTGATACGTTTTTTTAAGGTTTCTTCTTTTAGTAATTTCCAGTGCTGTACTACCCTTTTCATTAGTGCTATTAATATCTATTCCAGCTTCAACTAACGTATTTATAAAGTTAGTATTCCCTTTTATAATGGCTCTCTCTATCAATGATCCACCGTATTTGGTCTTCCAATCATCATTAGGCTGTAAATCACGTAACAATGAGAAATACTCTTTACTATCAAACCAAACAGCCATATGCAAAGGTGTTTTATTTAGATAATCTTCATGATTGATATCTAACCCTTTCTTGATGAGAAAATTAAAAACTTCTTTTTGTTTACAAGCGACAGCCCAATGCAATAAAGATCTTCCACGATTATCGCTTGCACTAATTGTAGCCTGTTGAAGCATACTATCTAGCCTTACCAAATTCCCTTCACAAGCAGTCCGGAAAATATTTTGTGCGGTCGAATCAATACAGAATATCGATATGATGATAATTATTAATGTTTTATTCATTCTGTGCATTTAACGTTATTTTTCTAATTATAGTCTACACTAATCTCATCTAATTCGTAAACACCATCAAATGTAGATTGTCCACTTCCTGTATATTTAAATGCAATATGAATGGTTCCTGAGAGACAGGATAAATCTACATTTCCTGAACTAAACCATTCTGCAAAAGAATCAGAATCTTTTACTACATAAGCATCTGATAAAATTTGCCACGTTGCAGCTGTAACACCAGCTTCAGTACCGTCCCAATCATCAGCATAAAATACTTCCATATAGCTACTATCTGCTAAACTATTGGATGTTTTAAAACGGAGGGATTCTCCATCTTGAGCATCTAAATCAATAGGTGGTGTAATTAACCAGCCAATATTACTTTCATCACCAGAACTCGCCGATTGAAACCTACAAGAGCGTCCTAAGGATGCATTTGATGATGTTGAGGAATAGCCTTCCCATGCCTCAGTTCCTGCTTCAATATAATTTGTCCATCCATCAATCTCTATAGGCCTATTATTCCTTTGAGGCTCAAAATCTTCATATAATAAATTTTCTGACCCTATTGTTGAAGCCAATCCACACGAAAACTCCAATGGATCACAACGGTCGGTATTTTCAAAATTAACATCCGAAGCACTTTTGGGAAGAATCACACTAAAATTATCTCTAAAATCACGACTATAAATGCCTGTAACACTGCCATTACCGTCTGGGACTAATAGTGTTTTAAAATCAGAAAACGTACTTGTTTGCATAATGATTTGCACACCAGAGTTACAACTTTCCATTAAACGTAAACCATCAAATTCATCAAAAGATTCACTAGCAAATGTGGCGCCCAATTCAAAACGATTCAGCTGCATATTGTTTAACTGAACTAATGTGTTTTCATGAGCTTCTGTTAAATCTTCTGGATTCAATACTATAGGTTGCATTTCAGCGATATCATTTGTACGGAAAACAACATTACGGTATTCTGCAGCTTGAATTTGGTTGATACTTGATCCTCCATCGTTACCAATAGCAACAACGCCACTAGTTTCTCCAATAGCTAACCCTTGTAACTTTATAACAACCTTTTGTCCGAATTGGTAGGTGTCAGACAAACTACTTACATTAATTTCAACTTTAAAACCTAAACGTGGATCATTGTCAGGGTTGCTATCATCAATTTTATTTTGGATGATTAATTCTTCAAAAAAATTACCCCCTTTGTCTGATGACACCACATAACCTTCAATGTAAATATCATCTTCAATAACTACAATGGGATTTCCTCCATTAACGGCCTGCTCATAAAGTGACGTAATCGCTTTAAACGTTGTTAACTTTTCCGTTGAAATCACAGGATCTTCGATGTTGATATTGGGTACTCCAAAATCATCATCTTGTACACAAGACAAACATAAGAGCAGCGCCCCAATAATGCCATACACTGTTTTGTTAAAAATTGTTTTCATAATTCTATTTTTTGATTCCTGCCTCTGCAAGAATGATGCTTTATCAAATTGTCACGTTGAGCGCAGTTGAAACGCTTCATAATATAATGCACTTCGACTACGCTCAGTGTGACTGATTTCTTTTTTAGATCCTGAAACAAGTTCAGGATGACAATTCAAAAGAATTGTCAAAACCTATAATTCACATTTAAAAAATACGTTGCACCTCTTCCATACCAATATTTAGAACCGAAAACAGATGTATTCAATGCTTTATCGTCCCTCAATTGTCTAAAATTTGCATTTCTACCCTGCTCAAAACCACCAGTTTTAAATACTTCATCTAATACATTATTTACGCTGGCAAAAACACTGATATATTTACTTCCCTTCCCAACTTTCCATGATTTACCACCTACTAAATTTACTACCATATAATCATCAAAACGTTCTTGTTTTAATAATTCGCGTGCTAAATCTTCATCATAATCATTAAATACATTCCCATCAAAATCTGTAGTAAAATTTGAAGAACGTGTTAACGGACTAACATCTATATACGTATTTGTAAAGAAATTTGCGGTTGCCCCAAACCACCAAAAATCTGGGTCGCGATATTCGAAACCAATAGAATAGGCGCGATGGGGTCCTGCAGCAATTTTATAATCTTTTAAATTGGATTGACCGAAATCCTTAAATCCATCTATAAAACCCGCTGCGACAGATTCATCATCTGCTTCTGTCGTTAGATATAAATTGGGGTTATTCGCATAAGTAAACTGTCCTACAGAAGCTACCCCTTTTAATTTTATAGTTGTAGTTACTTGCGCCTCAATACCAAACTCCCCTCCTATGTGTTGCTTGTCTACACCTTGTAAAATCTCTTGTACAAAAGCCACATTATCACCTCCAATACCATCGGCAAAGAAGAATGAAATCTCATTAGCATCTTGAATTTTGGTGTAATATCCCGTAAGTTTTGCTTTGATTATAGGTGAACGAAAAATATAACTTGCATCTGCCGATAGTATTTTTTCTTCAGAAATATTAGGGACTACGTTATGGTTTTCTCTGGAATTTGAATACGTGTTTCTCAACGATGGCGCTCTTGAAACGTAGCCACTATTGATATTTAACAAATGCTTTCCCGAAATTTTATAAGTCAACCCTGCTTTAGCTCCAAAACCAGTAAAATTCAATGTTTCACCTTTCCCTAGAGAGTTATCTGGGAAAGCTCCGTTTTGATACAGTCCTTCGCGTTGGTATTGTGTGCTTGTGATGCTTCCCGATAGATAAAAATCTAGTTTGTTATATCTAAATTGTGCTTGAGCAAATCCGTTTAATACATTAGCAAACAAATTATAATTATACTTGAATGTATCTCCTTCTCCTACTAGTCGGTTTGGGTTTTGTAAATCATTTTGAGCTTCATTAACGTCGTCAGCGAACTGATCGATATCCAAATAGGTAGTTGCACCCAGCAAATCTAAAACCTCAGCAAAATTTTCAGATTTTAAGGTTTGAATAGTTATACCTGCATTTAAAATCACATTATCATTCAGCGCTGTATTCAAAATAGAATTGAATGTAAATTGAGTGTCATCCACTCTATCTTCATACAAAGCATACACAGCATTTCCTCCATTTTGAGAGCTTAAGATGTTTGCTTCATACAATGAATTCCAATCGATTTGACCATTATTCTGAAAATCCTGTAATGCTAGATATGCAAATTGCAAGTCATCAGGAAAATTACGTTCAAAATAGCTTGGTAGTTTTTGATAATATGTAGGACTAGGGTTAGCACCGCCACCTTCCGGAACGCCATTTACCAAATCTGTTCCATTATTATCCAATCTGCTATTCCCCAATTTTCCATATTGATAGGCTACGTTTGTATTCAATTTCGTTTTTGAAGATACGTCCCAATAGTGATTCAACATAAAAATGGGTTCTTCAACTTCTTTTATACGTGAATTTCTCTGTTCTCCATTTTGATAGCCCCAATATTCGTTATACCTAATCCCTTTTAAATCAAAAACCTCTTGTGTATTTGGTGATGATTTCCCTCTGCGATTAGGGGCATAAATTCCTGTAAAATTTAAACTATGCTTATCGTTTATTTTCTTTTCAACTGAAAGAAATATAGAATTAGCATCATAAAGCGTTGCATCTTGATAGCCTTCATTTCCCCAACGTCTCCCGATTGAAATTGTGTAAGCCCAATTGTTTTTTAACAAACCTGATGCATACGTTGCCATCAATCTGTTGGTGTAACTTCTATTGGATGACGAATACGTAATACGTCCACCTTCTCTAGCTCTTGATGCTCTTACATTAATATTTGTAGTTCCTAGAATACCTCCAAAATTATAATCAGACGGAGCAAAACCTGTTGCTAACTCTTGATTTCGCATCACATCATTTAAACCACCCCAGTTACTCCATTGCGGTCTGCCGCTGAATAATTTATTCATAGATATTCCATTGATAAGAACGGTACCATTTTCAGAATCTAACCCTCTTAATCTGAAGAACGATTGACTAAATTCAAATGCTGCTGTTCTCTGAAACACATCTAAAGATGACGACAGTAATCCTGTAATATTATCGGCTCCACTGGCATCATTGTCTAACTCATCATCAGAAAGTGTAATGGTAAACAAATCTTGACTTTGCGACAAATCACGGTCTAAAGTCATATCTGTTATGTCAACTGTCTGTCCTTCATTTACAATAATTGGAAAACGTCTTGTGGTATACCCCGATTTAGAAATCTTAAGAAATTGTTCACCCAAAGGCACATTTGAAGCAAAGATAAATTCTCCTTGAACATCTGTTAATACAGCGAATTCTGTACCCTCTAGTTCTACAGTAACATTTAATATAGGTTGAAATGATACTGCATCTTTTACACTTCCCTTGATAACAGTTTGTTGGGAAAATCCAGAAATAGAGAGTATTCCGAATAAAAAAATGAGGGCTATTTTATTCATACTTGCCTTTAAGACACCAAAATACCAAATAAACATTAAAATAATCGATTAAATTCGTTTCTATTTCCTTTATATTTCACCATAAAAAATAACCGTAACTGAGGCTATGCTTATTTTTTCTAGTTCATCTATAGAAAATATAACTCCAATTTATAGTCAATCATTTTAAAATTCATTTGGCATAATAAGAAAAAGTAACTGATTGATTCTAATAAATTTAAATCATTAGGCTAACTTTGGCTTAAGTTTTGTTTATAATATACGTGAAAATATTTCATATACATCACATGACGTTTTTAAAACTAGGTTTTATTCTTTTGTTTTTGAGTATTTCTTTATCAAGTTTTGGGCAAAAGAAAAAATTTAAAATTCATACCCTTGCCTTTTACAATTTAGAAAACTTATTCGATACTATCAATGATCCTTTAAAGTTTGATGAGTATAGTCCAATCATGGAATTGAAAACAAACCGAGCAGAAGCTTATAAAAATAAGGTGAATAATATGGCTCGTGTAATTTCTGAAATTGGTAAAGATGTTACTAAAAATACACCTGCTGTAATTGGAATCTGCGAAGTTGAGAACAAAAGTGTTCTTGATGATATCACCAATAACGTATTATTGATAGAAAAAAATTACGGTATTATACATTATGATTCTCCTGACTCTCGAGGTATTGATGTGGGCTTATTGTATCAAAAGAATTTGTTTACGCCAATTAATTCGTCGACATATGAATTAAAAATTTATGATGATGAAAGTAAAGAACGTATCACTACACGAGATCAATTATTAGTTAGCGGGAATCTTGATGGTGATTTAATACACATCATTGTGAACCATTGGCCATCAAGACGGGGTGGTGAAGCCAGGAGTAAACCCAAAAGAATTGCTGCAGCTAAATTAAATAAGCGTATTGTTGACTCACTTCAGGCTGATGATCCTTATGCTAAGGTTGTAATTATGGGAGACTTAAATGATAATCCCAACGACCCTAGTTTGAAAGATGTTCTTAAAACCATCAGAAAGCGTAAAAAAGTTGATTCTAAAGGTTTATATAATCCGTTTGAAAATTATTATAGAGATGGACTAGGAACGACTGCTTATCGTGATAATTGGAGCTTATTTGACCAAATTATCATATCTAAGCCTCTACTTAATAAAGACTTTTCTTCTTACAGGTATTATAAGTCAGGGATTTTTAATAGAAACTATTTAATTACTTCCAACGGAAAATATAAAGGTTATCCCTTTAGAAGTTGGAATGATAGTGGTTTTAGTCACGGTTTTAGTGATCACTTCCCAGTTTACATGTATTTAATTAAAGAGGCGGAGTAAATTTAGCTCAACCAAGCATTCCAAGGAATTCGGGATAAAAACAGTACTAATGCTATAGTATAAAAAATTGCAATAGTTTTTAATTTTGGTGCTGACGTTAACTTCTTTTTATGCTTTGAATATCCAATTGTGATTAAAGCTACAGCTATGATATTTACCATTGGATGCTCAACTAAATACAACCTATTCACAGCATCTTTCATAACGCCTCCCATTCCAAGTTCACCAAAAAGCGCTAGTCTTGGAGACACAAAGTATAAAATAAGACCTATTAGTAATTGAATGTGTGATACAATTAAGGTGAATAATGAAATCCTAAAATCTTTTGCACTGTATTCTTTACCTCCCACAGATTTAGCAACTGCATTTACTACAGCAATTATCAATATAACTAGCACAAGATATGCCCAATAAGAATGTAAAGATTGTATAACTTCGTACATAATGCGGTGTTTTATTTCAACATCAAAAATAGTGATTTTAATTCATAAAAAAACCGCTTCTTGTTTAGAAGCGGTTTAAATTTATCTATAAGAGATTAATTATTGCCATTTGTTTTCGGCTGCTTCGCCTCCCCAAATTAAGGTAGCCAAATAAGGATTGTCTATAAATGGGTTTCGATTACCTTGCGCAGAAAAAATAACAGTATTTCGCTGTTCTTCAAATGCCGAAACGGGATCTTCTCTATTCCATTTTAGAAATAACTCTATGGTACCAACTTTTGTAAAGGTCTCACCGTATCTTACGTTAAGATACATCATCATTCTAGCTATATCTCCTTTCCATTCATCTCCAGGGAACCAAGTTTCGCCAATTAATTGATATGTACCATTGCCATCTACAAATGGATAGTTAAGTCTATCGCTATTTACATTGGCATCACAAGATCTTAAATGGTGCAAATCTGTAACAGCATCAGCTGCTGTTAATAATGATTGTGGATACACATGCTCAGTATTAAACGTTTGTGGTGAATGTGAGTTAGAACCAGAGGTATACTCTTCCCAATAT
The DNA here is from genome assembly GCA_947502975.1 of uncultured Flavobacteriaceae bacterium. Lineage (GTDB taxonomy): Bacteria > Bacteroidota > Bacteroidia > Flavobacteriales > Flavobacteriaceae > Jejuia. The sequence goes on along the minus strand of CANNBV010000001.1, from coordinate 494,093 downwards.
CTACTTTCACTTGAGTACATTAAAATAACATTATCAGCATTGCCCAAATCTTCGTCTGCATCATAAAGGTAATTATGTCTCTGCCCGTAAGATAAGATCGTTGTATGCTTTGATTGAGTTACGTCCTCTATTTCATCCTTCATCAAACCTGAGTTTTCAGTAAAAATAACATCGCTATAATAATCTGCTAAGGGAGCAGGTATATTAAAGTTAACAGGTGTTATTACTGAAATTGTAACTGACGCAGTAGAACAGTTATTTGTAGGCGAATCATCATCACAAATGGTGTATGTGAAGGTGTCTTCACCTTGAAAATTAGCTATAGGTTCGTACGTTAATGTTCCGTCTGTGGCTAACACAACAGAACCCATAGTAGCACTGTCATCAATTGAAGTTAAAACCGCATCATCAATAACAGTATCATTATCTAAAACTTCATTTATAGTAGTTGTTTGATTGGTTAAAACCGTAATAGCATCATCTACAGCAGTTGGATTGCCTTCATCTGCCACATTAATAGTAATTGTAGCAGTAGAACATGATGGCGTTGAATCTGTATCACATACGGTGTAAGTGAATGTATCTACACCTGAAAATCCGTTTTCAGAAGTATATGATATTGTATTGTCATTATTTAAAATAACTGTTCCTGAACTGGAAGCTATATCAATAGATGTTAAGATTGCCCCATCAACTAAATTATCATTATCTAAAAATGTATCTAATTGTAGTGTTGTATTTTCAATAGCATCAAAAGTATCATCTACTGCTGTTGGGTTTCCAGTATCAGTTATTGTTACAGTTACTGTAGCCGTATCACAATTTGGTGTACTTAAAGCATCGCAAATAGTATAGGTAAATGTATCTGTACCTATGAAATTATCTGCTGGGGTATAAATAAGCTTATTAGATGCCTCATTAATTGCTCCACCGTTAGCAGAAACACTTTGAAAGTCGTTTAGTGTAGCATTATTCTTTAAAGAATCGTTGCTTAAAACATCTATAGACACAGAAGTGTTCTCTACTGTTGTAGCTGTATCATTTGTTGCTACGGGAGGTTCTGCAACGGGATTGTCTTCACTTCCTCCACAGCTAAGTAACATTAAAACAAAAAATAAGTATATGTAATTTTTCATAGCAAAAATTTATTTAAAGATAAAAAAACCTCTTACTATTATGTAAGAGGTTTTTATTAAAATCTTAAGTGGCTATTGGTAAACCCAAACACCATCAGTTTTTATCACACTTTTTGTTTCATTACCAGTTGATCCTGTAAATACAACAAAAGTTAAAGCATACTTTTGTCCATTTTCAGCACCAGGATTTCTTGTATCTAAAAGTACATTAAATGCTTCTAGTAACATATCATCAGTCCAATAATTACCGCTTCCTGAGCGTCTATCAAAACTACCGAAGAAACCTACATTATCAGCAGGGCCAGGATAAATATCAATAAAAGCATTTGAAATTAAGGTTATATCTGCAGCTAACAACATATAACTAATTGTATTATCTGGTACCCAAGCACCATCTTCAAAACCATATTGGAATGAGGTTTCAATAACATCTGGTGTTAGATTCCACTTATCACCATCAAATACACTTTTACCATATTTTGTAGAAACACCTCCTGCGAAGAAGTCGTATTGTACCATAGCTACATCCCCAGCTTGTGCAAATGGGAACAAATCTTCTAAGAAAATGTCTAAAATGTAAACATTACTACTGCTAAAGTTTGGAAATCTGAATCCAAAGGAATCAAAGTTAGCTCTAGTAAAGGTATATGGGAATTCCCAATCTCCATCATTCTTAGCTACAACGGCTGTAACTTCTACTGTTGTTGCATTTTGAACATATGTACCTCCAGTATATATTAAAGTCATAGTATCTGTTCCTCTAGAACCATTAAATATTTCATATGACACAACATAAATATCGCCTTCCATTGCAGTTGGTAAAACAAGGTTAAAACCTTCAACAAGCATATCGTCTGTCCAAGCATTATCGCTTGACCCAACTCTAACGTCAAAACTACCAAACTGCGCTAAATTACCTCCAGGACCTGGATAAGTAGCTGTTAAAGCTGCTGCTATCGCATCATAATCATCTCCAGTTAAAGTATATTCTGTTGCGTCTGTTCCACTTGCTTCAACATCTAGTTTTAAGAAGTTATATCCATTATGCTGTACCGTAAATGTTTCAGAACCTGGACTACCATCAAAAATAGCAAAACTTGCTGCTAATACTTGGCCAGTATTGTAATCGGCTGCTAATAATACTGTAAGCGCCTCAACAATCATATCATCTGACCAATAAGAATCTCTAGATGATCTTCTTTCAAAATTCCCAAATCTAGCTGCACTACTTGTAGCTTCTGGATATTTAGAACCTAAAGCACCTTCTATAGTTTCAAAATCATCATCATTAAGAGTATATGACAACACTTCGGCATTATAGGTTAATTCTATAAAAGTCCCATCTGGTGCAGCCTCATTAGTATCAGATAAAAAATTATCTATGTCTCCAATGTTAGATAATGTTTCAGAAGTTGTAATAGGTTCTAAAACAGTTTCATCAAATAAATTGTAAGTTACATTTACAAGAGATCCTTCTCCCCAAACTGGATATTTTTCAGCTAAGAAGTCTGGAATCAATAAATCTGCTTGATCTTGAGATTCAAAATATTCTTCACCACTTAGCTCATCTTCATAAATTTCATAATCTTCAGTAGTAAAAGTATACTGCTCTTCTGCTTGTATAAAATCAACTCCAGGAGTATCTCTTGCATCAATTTCAGCATTTAGGTCATCTAATGGGTTACACCCTACAAAGGTAACCGCAAGAACTAGTGTAATTAAATAAATTATTTTTTTCATTTTCAAAGTTTTTTAGAAATTAAGCTTAGCGCCAATATTAAATGTTCTACCGAAACCAAACCAAACTAAAGCTGTATCAGCTGTAGAGCCTGCTCCATCTTGTGCATCAGGGATATATTGTGTATCGAATACATTAGTCATTCTCGCCGATAAAGTCGCATCAAATGGGCCAAATTCAAAACCATGACTCATTGCTACGTCAAATAATCCAAAAGCAGGCATTTTCCATGCATCAGGACCTGGTTCACCTCTATCACTTGGATCAAAATCAGCATAAATATCAGCATTATATACATAATCTACAATAAGTCTTGTATCTAAACCTAACTTGTAGTTTAAACCTAAACCTAGAGCCGTTTGAGCGGCATCAGATACATGGACATCTTTAATAAATAAGTTTACTGTTTCTATAAGGTTTTGCTCTTCATCAAATACCTGTACATCTGTAACATTACTATCCCATCTCCAATCTCCGAAAGATGCCATACCATTAATATCTAGTCTATCTGTAGCTTTATATACAAAATCTAATTCAATACCTTGGTGAATCGCATTAACCCCTAAGATGTTTGCTGAAGCTCTTGTGCCATCAGGCTGTTGGAATGTAGCAATCTCTGTTCTATCATTCCACATAGTTCTATATAAGTTTACATTTGCAGCCAACTTTTCGCTTCTGTAACCATATCCAAGTTCAAAACTGGTTATCTTTTGGTTTGGTGCATCCTCATTAATGTTATCATTTCTAAAATTCAAAAATACATTATCAAACTCTGGAGCTCTTTCAAAATAACCAATATTAGCAAATACATTATGGTTTCCATCAATTCTGTAGTTTCCACCACCTTTGATACTCCCTCCTAAGAAATTATAACGGTCTGTTTCTTGTAATGGATCAGAATTTAAATAGTTAAAACGGTCAACTCTTTTGTAAGATGTGTTTGAAACTGCAACAGCTACGAAAGCATTAAAGTCTTCAGTAACATCATATTCTAATTGCCCAAAAGTACCAATCCAGCCTACATGACCATCGTTGTCATAATTTACTTTATCACCAACTCGAGCAAGATTATTCGGGTTATTTTCATCATTATCATCTAAGAAATATTGTCCTCCTAATAAATTAGTCACTTCTTGAAAGTGAATCCCTTTATACGATCTAACATCTAAACCAACTTGTAACACCATATCATCATTTAAATTAGTTTTTAAATTAGACAATAATCCGTACCAGTTGTGATCGTTACGAGATGCTCTTAAAATAGTTTCAGAACCTAAAGCTCCTAGTGCTTCGTTTTCATCAGCAATTTTATCAAAGTTAATTGGTCCGTAAAGACCATCTCTGTATTCACTACTTCCGTCTGCATTAAAAGTGAATTTGTTTACACCTCTAATACCTCCTCCTCCTCCAGTACCGAAGGATACATAAGCAGAAGAATTAATAGATGTATTATCATTTAAATTCCAATAGTGGTTTAAAGATATTTGTGGTTTGTGGTAAAAGTTATCTTCTTGGAACGTTACTTGCCCATTATAGTATCCCCAATCAGCGTTAAATTTTCTACCTCTATCACTATTTCTATAAGTTTCAATTAACTGTCTATTTTGTCTTTGTCCATGTTGTTGTTTCGCACCAAAAGCAGAAAACGCAATTTTATGCTGCTCGTTAAACTCTTTTGAAATATTAACAAAATAAGATACACCTGAAAATTGAGTACCATCAACATAACCATCACCAGTAGTATTTGCAGCAGAAACTGTAGCAGCAAAACCATTATCCATTAAACCGGTTGAATAAGTAATTCCATATTTTCTATAACCGTCGTTACCAACAGAACTCATTACACTTCCGCCTTCTTCAACATCTGTAGTTTTAGTAATAATGTTAATTGTTCCACCAATAGAAGGTACTGCAATTTTAGCAGCTCCTAAACCTCTTTGGGTTTGCATAGTACTAGTTACATCACCAAGACCTGCCCAGTTACTCCAAAACACACGACCATTTTCCATGTCGTTTACAGGAATACCGTTAATCATTACCGCAACGTTTACAGAGCCAAAACCTCTCATTCTAACTTGTCCATCACCAAATCCACCACCAGCTTTAGTAACATAAATACCTGGTGTAGATTTTAAAATTTCAGGAAATTCTTGTGACCCTAGTTTTAGTTCAATATCTGCAGCTTTTACAGTAGATACAGCAACTGGCGTTTTTCTATCTACCGCCACTGAAGCTATAATTTGAATTTCTTCAAGACCTACTTGGCTTGATGTCATTTCAACATTACCTAAAGCAGCATTTCCAGAAAAGGCAATTGTTTTCGAATTATAACCAATATAGGTTATTACAATCTCTCCAGAGTTTTCTTGAGTAGTAATGGAAAAGTTTCCATCAAAATCTGTAGTTACCCCATTTGAAGTCCCTTTTTCAATAACGTTGGCACCTGGAAGCGGCAAGTTCGTACCAGTCTCCACAATAGTACCTGTTATAGTACTTTGAGCCATAGCAACAGCGCTAAAAAGCAAAACTGTTACCACAATCAATAAATTAGTAGTTTTTTTCATAATTTTTGAAAAATTATTTAATAATTTGAAATTAGTCCAAGCAAAAATACTGATAATTAGAAGATAAACATTAACGAAATGTTAAGAAATTTAACAGTTGTTATTAACAAAAAAACGCTGATATTCACAGTATCAGCGTTTTTATTAAAAAGTTTTTAACAATTTATAAGTTTTCCTTATAATATGTTAACAGATTTGACGTAGATGAATCATGTTTGTTTTTCTCTTCACCACTAAACTCTTTCAAAATTTTACTTGCCAATTGTTTGCCCAACTCTACACCAAACTGGTCATAGCTAAAAATATTCCAAATAACGCCCTGTACAAATATTTTATGTTCGTACATAGCAATTAGTTTTCCTAGGCTTTCAGGAGATAGTTTTTGAATAAAAATTGTATTTGTTGGTTTATTCCCTTCAAAGATTTTAAATGGAACTATTGATTCTTTTGTGCCTTCGGCTAAAACTTGCGCTTTAGTTTTCCCATTTAAAAGTGCTTCTGTTTGTGCTAAAAAATTAGATGTTAACTTATCCTGGTGATCTTGATTACCATGTAACGACTTTACAAAACCAATAAAATCTGCTGGAATCAATTTAGTGCCTTGGTGGATCAATTGAAAAAATGCATGTTGTGAGTTCGTCCCTGGCTCTCCCCAAATTAATGTTCCTGTTTGATAATCAACAGAATTTCCATTTCTATCTACGCTTTTACCATTACTTTCCATAATGCCTTGTTGCAAATAGGTAGCGAACTGATAGAGATATTGAGAATAGGCAATTATAGCTTCACTTTCAGCATTAAAGAAGTTATTATACCATATACTAATCAACCCTAAAACAACGGGAATGTTACTTTCAAACGTTTCATTTTGAAAGTGTTTATCCATTTTATGAGCGCCTTCTAAAAGACTTGCATAATTATCATAACCAACTGCTAAACTAATAGAAAGTCCAACAGCACTCCATAGTGAGAAACGACCACCAACCCAATCCCACATAGGGAAAATGTTATTTGAATCTATTCCAAAGTTAGATACCGCATCTAAATTAGTAGATACCGCAACAAAATGTTTTGCAATATCTTCTTCATTCCCTGATTCCAGAAACCAAGATTTTAGGGTGTTTGCATTAGAAATCGTTTCCTGGGTAGTAAAGGTTTTAGAAACAATAACAAACAAGGTTGTTTCTGGATCTAACTTTTTGATAACTTCATTTACATGATCGCCATCAACATTACTTACAAAATATGTTGTTAAATGGTTTTTGTAATACTGAAGTGCATCAACTACCATCGCAGGCCCTAAGTCAGACCCTCCAATACCAATATTTACCACATGAGTAAATGGTTTACCTGTATATCCTTTTCTTTCACCATTAACAATCTCATTGGTAAAAGATTCAATTTTTCGTCTTACCTTATATACTTCAGGAATTACGTTTTCGCCATCCACTATAACAGTAGCAGATTCTGGTGCTCGCAATGCTGTATGTAATACTGCTCTTCCTTCGGTTTGATTTATTTTTTCTCCTGAAAACTGACTTTCAATAGCTTCTTTTAGTTTTACATCTTCTGCTAACTCCAAAAGATATTTAAATGTGTCGTCAGTAATTCTGTTTTTTGAAAAATCTAAATAAAAATCATCCCATGTGGTAGTAAATTTATTTGCTCTCTCACTATCTTGAGCAAATAAGTCTTTCATTTTAAGGTATTTTACTTCATTGAAATGATGTTCTAGTTTTTTCCAAGAAGGGGTTTTAGTGGGGTTTACACTAGGTAGCGCCATGTTATGAATTTGATTGGGAAATTACAGTTTCAGTAGCTTCTTCTGTAATTTGAGGTTTAAAATTTATATTATCTAACTTGTACTTTATTGGCTCAATAAAGTCTAAATATTTTATTTTCAATGAATCTGATATAGGTTTTGCTTCTGGTAATTTTTGTTTAAATGGATCTACCTCTCTACCATTTTTCCAAAAACGATAACACACATGAGGGCCGCCTGTATTTCCAGTCATACCAACCCATCCAATAACATCGCCTTGCTTTACAAAATCACCAACTTTTGCTTTACGCTTACGCATATGTAAATATTGCGTTTCATAGGTGGCGTTATGTCTAATTTTTACATAATTTCCATTACCTCCCCTGCGTTCAGATCGGGTAACTGTTCCATTAGCAGTTGCCATAATTGGCGTGCCTATTGGCGCGGCAAAATCAGTACCCCTGTGCGGGCGAACCTTGTACCCATAAACAGCAATTCTTCTTTTTAAATTATATCGTGAAGAAATTCTACTAAACTTAACTGGTGCTTTTAAAAAGGCACGTCTCAAATTTTTTGCTTCTTCACTAAAATAATCTACTATACCTTTAGTAGTATCCGTCATAAACTCAAAAGCATAAAAAGGTTCATGATTGTGCTCAAAATATGCAGCCTTTACACGGTCTACACCAGTATAAATAGTATCATCAATATATTTATCTGTATATAATACTTTAAAACGATCTCCTTTTTGAAGTCTCCTAAAATCTATAGTCCAAGCATAAATTTCGTCAGCCATTTTATAGGCAAGTCTGGGACTTAAGCCCTGCTTCTCTAAAGTAAGCGAGATATTATCTTCTATGACACCTGTAGCTACTTTTTCAACATATTTAATTGGCTTTCTACTTCTGTAAGCCTGAATAGAATCTTGAAAATTAATAACCACATAATCTTCCAAATTCGGTTGATAAATAAAGCAATTTGCAGTTTCTAGAGAATCTTTACCACATAAAAGTGTATAAGGTTTACCTACTTGTAAACCCCTTCTAATATCAAAAGTATCTTTGGCTTTCTGAGCAATATTGAAAATTTTAGGATAACCAACATTATGACGTTCCAGAATAACACCAAAGGTATCTCCATTTCTAATGGTATCACGCTTTACAATATAATTATCTAAATTAAAACCAAACTCAATTACGGGTTCTGGTTCCTGAACAATCGCTACTTCTTCTTCCATGATTTCAGGTTTCGGATCGTCTTTACAACCTAAAACACATAGTCCTAATGAGAGAAAAAGTATTATATATTTGTTCCCCAATCTTCTATCTCTTTTGCTGTCCATAAATCTGGAAAAAATATTCGTTTTTGATATTTTGGATGCATATATTTTACCCACTCGCTACCTCCTGTAGCTTCTGCAGTTTTGCCTCCAATGTTTAAATAATGATTTGCTGTATTGTAATGTGCCATAACCCATTTTACATTTACAGTATAATCGTAATGTCTCATGGCTTTTATTAGGTGCGCATTCTCCTGAGATTTTTTTGGCAATTCTTTAAATTTACTCCATAAATTATTGTTCTGATAAAACTTAGTAAATCTTATAAATTCGTCCTTATAACGTTCCTCAAAAGCACTCAAAGTGTATGTTTTTTTTCCTGTCTTAAAATCTTTTCCTGCTGCTTGCCAATACAAATGCTCAAAAGCATTTTCATAAGAAGAATTTCTATCAATTGTATCTCTAAAGCGTTTGTCAATTAGATTTATTAATTCTGTGGACGCAAACTCAACCTTTCTATATTGCGCACTTTGAAAACCACTTGCTGGCGTTAACGTAGTTCTAAATTGATTGTATTGCTCAATATCCATCCCATCTTTCATAATGCTAAAAGAAGATGTTAATACATCAAAATAACGACTAATGCGCATTATTTTTTCAGTAAAAATTTCGGTGTCTAAGTCGTCTATTTCATTATTGGCAACTTGCTCAATTTCTGAAAGTATCATTTTAAATAGTAGTTCACTAACCTGATGGTACATAATAAATACCATTTCGTCAGGGAAGTCAGTTCTAGGTTTTTGAAGATTCAGCAATACATCGGTTTGAATGTAATCCCAATAACTGATGGGTTTACTATGTAGTAACCCTTCTAAATGAACTTCTAAATCTTGGTCTATGGACTCGTACTTTTTTTTAAGTTGGTTGGTTATGTCTGAGTCTGATTTCATTAATTATTTACAACTATTTGAAACGGGTGTTTCAACCCTTTAAAGGCTTCTAGATCTGCTCTTAGCGATCCAACAGCCAAATCTGCTTTAATGCGCAAAGGTACTTTATTTTTATCTTTAGATACCCATAGCGTTAAACTTTCTTCTTCCTTAAACACTCGGCCTGCCATAACATATGGTCTAAATTTTAAAGACTCAATATCTCCAAATTCGGTATCAATAATTTCCTCACCTAAATATTGCAATTTAAAACCATAGTTCTCCTCATCAAAAAACATATCTACCTGCACTTCATCTCCAACTTTAAGTTTCTCAGTATCCAAGTTATTGCGCAAATAATAAAACGTAGATACCATATCTTGAATATTAGGTTTGGTATCAATTACCTTTTTTGTTTTATGTTTTTTATTATTGATATGGGCTTTTTGGTTCTCTTGGTCAAAATCAATCTCAATATCTTTGGTATGCCCGCCCTCATCAATATTTCTCACAAATTTATAAGGCATAATGGTTTCCTTATCAAAATAGCTTTCATATCTATCTTTCACTTTAAAAAACCATTTAATCATGCCCGTTGTCCAGCCTTTGCCTACAACATGGTAAACATCTTTATTGCCTAGTTTAGAATCTTTAACGGTAAGTGTAGCGTTTCCTGCCTTTAAAAAACCGCTATAGCTCATTTTAAATTTAAACCATTCACCTTCTTTAAAAGCAGATTCTTGCTGGGCAAAGGATGTTTGCATAGCAATAAAAGCAATCAATATAAGTAGTAATCTCTTCATTTTATTTGGGTAATTATAATGTAACTTCTTCTTGTAACATTTATTGTTTTACTGTAGAAATTACAATTACTATTCCAAAAATATAAATTTTATTGAAACACCAAACCTTATAAATGTTATAGTTCTGTTAGAATACTAGGTAATTCATCGGTTTTTGGCGCTCCCCCCCCCCTTTGTCGGGTCGGGCTTTCCGTTAATAGTTTTGCCTCGATGCGCGCCTCGCCAAAAGCTGCCACTGCAATCCCTAGCGCACCTATCCGCCAAATGCAGTTTCAAAAAATAATATGCTCACATTTTTGCATGGGTTCGATGTATTAGTGTATTAATTAAATAATCAAATATTATGAAACGACACACATTTACCATTTGTCTACTATTACTAGTATCTACAATCACTTTTGCACAAGACTTTAATTTATCGGCTACTGCAGGATATTTAAATATCAATTCCATCTTTAAAGTTGATGGCGAAAAACGCGATTTAGATTTTAAAAGTAGTGGCTTTTATTTTGGCGCACAGAGCGAAATAAACTTAGCTGAAAAAATCAGCCTACACCCCGAAGTTGCTTTGGCACTAAACGCAGAAGGAGATGCTTTATATCTTGGCGCTTTAGGAAGTTACCAAGCTACCGAGGAATTTAGTATACTTTTTGGGCCAACATTAAACGTTATTTTAGAAGATGTGGTCAATGGCTATCAAACGCTTGGCATCTTTCTTGGTTTTGGTGGTAATTATAATATTACCGAAAAAATATATGCACAAGCCAAATACAATGTACAGTTAAATGACTATTACAATGGCACAGCAAACATAAGCTCTAAAGTAAATTTCCTTATGGTTGGCATCGGATTTAGAATTTTATAATAGTTAGTTTGAGTTAGTTTAGTTGAAAACGGCACGATGAAATTAGTCTTAAATCGTGCCGTTATTACTAAACATTTATTAACTATTGCTTTTGTTATAACGTATTCTGTAGGTTCTTATAATATTTTCTAATTCTCTATATTTAACATTTAAAGAATCTATTTCCATTTTTTCGTATTCTCCTTCATCATAAAAATAAACTAGATATGATTTTGCTGATTTTCCATAGCCTTCCTGAATTACCTCTTCACTCTCTATTAGTGACCAATCCCTAAAATCAATATTTTTTGTTTTAATTCCTTTATTATCAATAATAATTTGCGGTTTGCTATTAAATACTTTTCGAGATTCTTTAAAACTACTATAAACCCCAATTACAGACATTATTAATCCTATTATATAACTTTTACCTTCTTCATCTTTCAATAAAAAGTAGACACCAACTCCAATAATTAAAATCGAGATGCTCAACTGAAAATAAGCATAAGATTTTGAATAGTAAATTTCCATTTTAGGTGGAAGGGAATAGTCTTCTTTATATTCATCATCTTTTTCAAATTTCTTGTTGAGATTTTTGAGTTTTATTTTATCCTCATAATTTCTGATTTCAGTTTTTTCAAAAATATTGCCGTCATTCCAAATCAGTTTTTCTTGAATGGCTCTTTTTTTTAATTCATGAACATTTCTAACATTTTCAAAAGCCCAAATTCTCCATTTGGTTATCATGAAACTCCATATTAACCATGCCAATATAAAACCAAAAATAAAAGCAATCGCAATTCCCCAAGTTGGAATTAGGTTCTGTTCTGACAAATATATTGAGAGTGCAGGGCAGCCAAGTATTACTATGAAAACTGGAACATTTACAATTAAATGGCCTCTTTTTATAGCTTTATCGACTGATATTTGTTGTTTCATAAATTTTTAATCGAAACATTTATATTTCTACAACGTCCCACGTTTGGCCTGCTCTCTTTCAATCGATTCGAAAAGTGCTTTAAAATTTCCTGCGCCAAAACCTTTGGCTCCCATACGCTGAATGATTTCAAAAAACAACGTTGGTCTATCTTCAACGGGTTTGGTGAAAATCTGTAACAAATAGCCTTCTTCATCTGCATCAATCATAATACCTAAACTTTTTAAAGTTTCAATATCTTCTCTAAGTTCGTGACTGTGCTCTTCTAATCGTCCAGGAACCGCTCTGTAATATTCATCTGGAGGAATGGATAAAAACTCTACACCTCTACTTCTCAATTGCGATACTGTAGAAATAATATCGTCTGTTGCCACCGCAATATGCTGTACACCGGCACCCTCATAAAAATCTAAATACTCCTCAATTTGAGAACGTTTTTTCCCTTCGGCTGGTTCGTTAATGGGGAATTTTATACGTCCGTTACCATTACTCATCACTTTGCTCATCAATGCAGAATATTCGGTATGAATTTGTTTGTCATCAAAAGATAAAAAATTCTCAAAGCCCATCACATCTTCATACCATTTTACCCATTTATTCATTTGCCCCCAACCTACATTACCAACCATGTGATCAATATATTTTAAACCTACAGATTTAGGATTATAATCACTTTCCCAAGCTGTAAAACCTGGTAAAAATGTACCATCGTAATTTTTACGTTCTACAAACATATGTACCGTTTCGCCATATGTATAAATGCCTGCACGCACAACTTCACCATGTTCATCTGTTTCAACAATTGGTTCCATATATGATTTGGCACCTCTACTTGTAGTTTCTTCATAGGCTTTTCTGGCATCTTCTACCCAAAGCGCGATAACTTTTACACCATCTCCATGCTTTACAATATGATCGTTAATCGGTGATTTGCTATTTAGTGGTGTGGTTAACACTAATTTTATTTTATCCTGCTGCAATACATAGCTCACAGCATCTTTTGCTCCTGTTTCTAAACCTCTATAGGCATACGATTGAAACCCAAAAGCTGTTTTATAAAAATGTGCAGATTGCTTGGCATTACCTACATAGAATTCTACATAGTCTGTTCCTAAAAGCGGCAAAAAGTCTTGCGCGCCTTCAAATATTTTTTCTAAACCGTAGTTTACTGATTTTATGTCTTTACTCATGTCTTTATAGTTTATTTGTTATGAGTTTATTCGTTTAAATGTTTTAACCTTCTTCAAAAGTTTTCTTTAATTCCACTGTATTTGTGGTATCTATAGTTTCTTCATCATAAATTTCAGGTTCGCTATATAAGGTGTCTTCTTCTACTTCGAAGATTGGGTCGTCATTATAGTCATCATAATCCCCATAATTTCTAAACTCATCAAATGCTCCAGAAGACCACATTGTGCCATAAAACACTAGTATTCCAATAAAAATAAAGACTACAATGCCGTTAAATACTATCGCTATAATGTTTAATATTTTTCCTGTAGACACATTACTTTTTGATCTTGGATCGTAGGCTTCCGGATTTTGTCCGTATTCTTTTAAACTTTTGTTAGCAGATATTAATCCAATGATTGCAATTATTAGGGGCACTATAGCAATAATGCCATAGCAACAACACCCCGCAAATCCTAAAACGAGTGCTACAATTCCTAAAATTAGTGCTAATGGGTCTGCTGGTAGTTTACTGGTATTCATAAAGTTTTGATTGTGTTTAAAAATTAGCTGATGGGCTAGCCCTGATTGTAGCGGCATCCTTTTTTGTTTTTCTCAAAAAAGATATAGCGGAAAGCAGGAAATAGCTTCTTATAAAAAAATTACTCTAACCATGATTTGTGATAACTATCGTCTGCAATTTTCATAGCTTCCTCGGTAACCATAAGTGGTTTAAAGGTATCTACCATTACAGCAAGTTCTCCGGTTTCAGTTTTACCGACACTACGCTCAGTAGCTCCAGGATGTGGACCGTGTGGAATGCCTGCTGGATGCAAAGAAATATGGCCTGCCTCAATATCGTTTCTACTCATAAAATCTCCATCTACGTAATATAAAACCTCATCACTATCAATATTACTGTGATTGTATGGGGCTGGAATGGATTGCGGATGGTAATCATACAACCTTGGCACAAAACTGCATACCACGAAAGCATCGGTCTCAAAAGTTTGATGCACTGGCGGTGGCTGATGAATTCTACCTGTTATAGGCTCAAAATCATGAATTGAAAAGGCATATGGATAATTATAACCATCATAACCTATCACATCAAAAGGATGTGAAGCGTATACCATTTCTATAATATCGTCTTGCTTTTTTACTTTAATTAAAAAGTCTCCAGAGGCGTTATTTGTTTCGAGTTCTTCTGGTCTTCGAATATCGCGTTCACAAAATGGTGAATGTTCTAAAAGCTGCCCAAACCAATTTCGGTAACGTTTTGGTGTGTAAATGGGGCGTCGAGATTCTACAATAAATAAACGATTGTCTTCTGTATCAAAATCTATTTTATAAATGATACCACGCGGAATTAATAAATAATCACCGTATTTAAAATCAAGATTTCCAAGCATGGTTCTTAATTTTCCTGTGCCTTTGTGGATGAAAATTAACTCGTCGGCATCTGTATTTTTATAAAAATAGTCTCTTGTAGATTGTTTGGGTGCCGCTAGAATTATGGCACAATCGCTATTGATGAGAACGGTTTTTCTACTTTCTAAAAAATCGCTTTCTGGTTTTACCTGAAATCCTTTTAAACGATAAGACTTTATATTATTTGTTTTAGCAATTTTAGGTGCAACACTGTATTGATTTTTTATTTCTTTTACTTGTGTTGGTCGCTGTTCATGATAACTATTGGTAGACATACCATCAAACCCAATGGTGCCAAATAGCTGCTCGTAATACAGCGAGCCATCTGGCTTTCTAAATTGCGTATGTCGCTTTGGAGGAATACTTCCTAATTTATGATAAAATGGCATTTTTTATGTTTTAAGTGTTAAACCCTTCGACTGCGCTCAGGGTGACAATACTTTATAAATCAATGATATATAAATATACAAAAACACCAGCTTATTCAGGATTTCTCTTGATAAGGTAATGAAGAAATTGTAGTAAATCTTTAAAGAAGAGTTTCATACTACACAAATATCGTAAAAATTAAGATATTAAAGCTTTAACGATTCGTTAAAACCAAAACCCTACATTAAAATACCAAACGCTACTATTTTGTTCTGGTGAATAACTGTATTTTATTTGAACAGGACCAATAAAACTATCTATGGCATAACCTAAGGCATAGCCTCTATAGTCTGGCAATGAAAACCATTCGCCGCTCTCAAAAATATTATCATCAATATTAGCCCAATTCCCTTCTACTGTAATATGATGCTTTTTAAAAACTTCATAATCCATACTAAAGTAAGCTTTTACATAACTATTGCCTGTTAATGAAATAAAATCGTAGCCATAAAATGGTATAAAATTATTGATGAGGTTATTACCATAACCACCCAAAGCAAAATCTAAAGTTGTAGTGGAATTATCTCCAAACTTAAATCCGCCTCCTGTTTGTAAATTAAAGGATAATTTGGGTGATACACTAAATGCGTATCCTGCAGTAGCTCTGGCAATTGAAAAACTTTCGAAATCTTCATTAAAATGTGATGCAAATAAATACATATGTAAATCACTATTAAAATAAACACCTCTTTTTGGAAAGTATTTATTGTCATACGTATCTAATCTCAAATTTCCGAAGGCACTAAAATAATCGGTACTTTCAAATACAAACTCATCTTGATCGGTATTAGCAATAGTTTCTGAAGTAATTTCTAAACGCTTATGTTCTGCTCCTAAACTTAAAGCAAAATCTTTTCTAAATAAGGTTTGCAAATAAAACTGATTGGTTTGATCGTGCAGTGATGCATTTATTTTGTTTAAACCCGTACTTGCTATTTGAGTATCATCAATTAGCAACTCTGCATTTACATCTTTTTTAAAAGCATTATATCGAGAACGTAATCCAACACTCCAATAAAAACCTTTGTCAATTAAATACTCAAAATTATATCGTACGTTATCTCCAAAAGCCAAATCTAAGGATGCAATATCATTCCCAAACAATACGCGCTTTTTGGTGAGGTTTACCAGCGCAGCACTTTTGTACAAATCATCATAATGCACACCAAGTTTCAAAAATGTAGTTGTTTTATTTTCTTTGGCTTCAGCTACTAAATCATATTCATTTTTCATTACAGATGGAATGAGTCTGTAATAAAACGAATCGAAATTATTAGTTGCAATTAAACTATTTATACCCTTCTGAAAGTTGGTGTAAGACAACTTTTCCCCAGTCTTTATTTTTAGTTTTCCTAAAATGTAGGAACGCGTATATTTATTATTCCCTTCAATAAGAATGTTTCTAATGGTTATACTATCTCTGGTCGTTTTATTTATAATACTTTCTCGTTCTGAAACTTGAATTTTGGCTAGCTCATCTAAACGTTTTACATTCTGAAGTGCTGCTTTTTCTCCATTAGTGATTATGGTGTTACCTTCATTAAACGACACTACATTAAAATCTTTAATATCTGGTTTAATGTAAATATCTGTCTTCGGTGCCTTTAACTTCATATCCTTAATCGTTCTGAAGTTATTAATTTGAATCAACACATCAGGTGCAGACCCTAGTTCTTCGAGATTTAATAAACCGTCTTGCACATCTACTCCGATAATAATGTCCATACCCTTTGCGCGAAGCTCTTCAATTGGATAATTGTTTACCACACCGCCATCGATTAATACGACATCATTTATAGCCACAGGCTGAAACAAAGAAGGTAAGGCACCACTTGCCATAACAGCTCTTGTTAAGTTGCCGCTTTCTAGCTGCACTTGCTGTCCTGTTTCAATATTAGTTGCGATACAAAAAAACGGAATAGGTAAATCTTTAAAATTGTTTACATGACTAACATGCAACAGTAATTTAGATAATAAATTATAGGTATTCTGTCCGCGAGATAATGCCGATGGGAGCTTCACTTTAAAATCATCGAATGGTAAGGTAATGGCATAACGTTCCGAATTATTACGCTCGTAAAATGCCTTGGATGCCCTTGGCAAATCATCGCTGATAATTTTATCAAAATCTACCCCATTAAAGATAGAATCTAGTGCTTTACCAGAATATCCACTAGCATATAATGAGCCTATAATAGCACCCATACTAGTTCCTGCAACATAATCTACCTTCACACCAAGGCTATCTAAAACTTTTAAAGCACCAATATGTGCCAAACCCTTTGCACCACCACCACTTAACACTAAACCAACTTTTGGTTTAGGGTTTTCTTCTACATTGTTTTGCGCTTTCGCGGAAAGGAATGCTAGTAGAAGCAGGAGCGATATAAATAATTTTATTTTCAAATATTTAAAGATTACATGCCTACTGTTTCATATATATAACAAACCCCATTTTCCAAATTAATGAAACATCTTGAGCGATCAAACTCGTCATTTTTACTATAAATTAAATAACTATTATCTGGTTTAAACCATTTTGGAAAACCATCATGTTTAAACCATTCTTCATTTAGAGAATCTTCCTCCAAATTATTCTGTTCTATGAATGCATTCCACCAATTATTCGTTGGTTTAAATTTTAAAAAGAATTCATATTCTAATGTATAATGAGGGGATTGATAATACTCTCCCTTAATTAACTTCAAATCCTCTGGAGGGCTTTGTCCAGCCCAATATTTATAAGCCTTTTCTGGATCTGAAGTTTCAGTTGAAAAACAACTAAAAAGAAAAACAAATAAACTAAGAACTATCATTTTTCTTGTAAAAAGATCATAATAATGAGATTTCTCCTTTCGTCGAAATGACAAATATCTATTTAAACTATTTAGTTCCATGATAATAATTATAAACCTTTTCTGCTCGTGATACTCCAACCACAGCTTCTAATTCATCTAACTTAGCATGTGCTACACGTTTTGCAGATTTAAAATGCTTTAACAACTCTACAACTGTTTTTTCTCCAACACCTGGAATAGTTTCTAACTCTGTATTTAACGCATTTTTACTGCGTCTGTTGCGATGATGCTCAATACCAAAACGGTGGGCTTCATTCCGTAACTGCTGGATAATTTTTAGCGTTTCACTTTTCTTATCTAAATATAATGGAATTGGATCATTTGGATAAAACAATTCTTCCAAACGTTTAGCAATCCCTATAATGGCAATTTTACCACGTAATCCTAATACATCTAAACTTTTTAATGCCGAAGACAATTGTCCTTTTCCGCCATCAATAATTATCAATTGCGGTAGTGGTTGATCTTCTTCTAAAAGACGTTTATAGCGTCTGTGTACCACTTCTTCCATAGAAGCAAAATCATCTGGACCCACAACAGTTTTTATATTAAAATGACGATACTCCTTTTTACTTGGTTTGCCGTTCTTAAATACCACACAAGCCGCTACAGGGTTTGTGCCTTGTATGTTCGAGTTATCAAAACATTCAATATGTCTTGGTTCTTCAGATAATCGTAAGTCAGCCTTCATTTGTGCCATAATACGATTGGCATGTCTATCTGGATCTACAATCTTCATCTGCTTAAAACGCTCCATACGGTAGTATTTTGCATTTCTCAAAGACAAGTCCACAATATGTTTCTTATCTCCTAATTTAGGTACTGTAACCTTCACTGCTTCACCTAAATCTACTTTAAAAGGCACATAAATTTCTTTTGAATTTGAATTAAACCGCTGTCTAATTTCAGTAATAGCTAGCTCTAAAAGTTCTTGGTCTTTTTCATCCAATTTCTTTTTAATCTCTAAGGTATGGGAACGAATGATAGAACCGTAGGATAATTGCAAAAAGTTAACATAACCATAACTTTCATCACTTGTTATAGAGAACACATCAACATTACTAATTTTAGGATTTACGATGGTAGATTTCGCTTGGTAGTTTTCTAAAACCTCTATTTTTTCTTTTATTTTTTGTGCCTCTTCAAACTGCATATTCTCGGCACATGCCTTCATTTGTTCACGAAACCGAGACAAGGAGTCTTTAAAATTTCCTTTTATAATTTCCTTTATGGTTTTAATATTGGCGTGATACTCTTCTTCAGTTTCTAAACCTTCACATGGGCCTTTACAGTTACCCAAATGGTATTCTAAACACACTTTATATTTTCCAGCCTCTACTTTTTCTTTACTTAAATTGTAGTTACATGTTCGTAAACTATACAAGCCTTTAATCAAATCTAGAAGTGTTCGCACCGTTTTCATACTGGTGTAAGGGCCAAAATATTCGCTGCCATCTTTAAAAACCCGACGCGTAGAAAACACTCTTGGAAAGCGTTCGTTCTTCACACAAATCCATGGATACGATTTGTCGTCCTTCAACATCACATTGTAACGTGGTTGGTATTTCTTTATCAGATTGTTTTCAAGAAGCAGTGCATCGGTTTCTGTTTCAACCACTATATGCTTAATCTCTACAATTTTTTTTACCAAAACTCGAGTCTTGCCGTATTCATGGTTTTTGGTGAAGTAAGAACTAACCCGTTTCTTTAGGTTTTTGGCTTTTCCAACATAAATAAGTCTTCCCTCTTTATCGTAGTATTGATAAACTCCGGGTTGATTTGGCAAGGTTTTTAACTGTATCTCTAAGTTGGGGGTATCCATATCTGTAAAGGTATATTAATACTAAATAAACTTCAAAAGAATCAAAAGTAAATTTGGTATAAATAAAGAAAACCTAAAAATTTCCACATCGTTTTTGTTATATTGCACGTAGCTACATGAATGCTAAAGTTTTAAGTGTATTATAACATCAAAAACTAGTAATCTAATCCACTTTAAAATATATAGCTTGAAGCTACTTTAAGTACTTTTATGAATATTGTTATACTCTCTAGAAATGCCAATTTATATTCTACAAATCGACTTGTAGAAGAAGGTGAACATCGAGGACATGACGTGGAAGTTATTGACCCCTTAAAGTGTGATATCATTATAGAAAAAGAAAAGCCTACTATTTTTTATAAAGACCGTTATTTAGATTATGTAGATGCAATCATTCCGAGAATTGGAGCATCTGTTACCTTTTTTGGTTGTGCAGTGGTGCGTCAGTTTGAAATGATGAATGTATTTACATCGGTGACTTCTGATGCTATTATTCGGTCTCGAGATAAATTACGAAGTTTTCAACGTCTATCCAAGGCTGGAATTGGCATGCCAAAAACAGTATTCACAAATTATTCTAGGGATGTCGAAAAAGTACTATCGCATGTTGGTGGTACACCTGTAATTATAAAGCTTTTAGAAGGCACCCAAGGTTTGGGAGTCGTATTAGCAGAAACCAAAAATGCTGCAGAATCTGTTTTAGAAGCCTTTAACGGACTACAAGCCAGAGCACTAATTCAGGAATATATTGGAGAAGCTAAAGGTGCTGATCTACGGGCTTTAGTTGTGGATGGTCACGTAGTTGGTGCTATGAAACGCCAAGGAAAAGAAGGCGAGTTTCGCTCTAATTTACATCGTGGTGGTAGTGCAGAAATTATTAAACTCACAGAAGCCGAAATAAAAGTAGCCATGAAAGCCTCTCGGGCTTTAAAACTGCCTGTATGTGGTGTAGATATGCTACAATCTAATCGCGGACCATTACTTTTAGAGGTAAATTCTACTCCTGGATTAGAAGGTATTGAAGGCGCCACAGGGAAAAATATTGCACGAAGTATCATTACTTATATTGAACGTAATAGACATTAGAGCTAAAACTCTTAAAACATCAAATTTCAGAAAAGGAAACGCCATAAAACTTGGTATATTTGATACCTTAAAGACTGATAAACAATTATTATAATTTAATGACTGTAGAAAAGAAACCTCTTATCATTCTAGGAACTGAAGTACAGCCTGGAGAAACCAAAGAAGTTAATTTTGATGTTGCTAACCTGCACACTGCATCACCAATTGACGTACCTGTGATTATTAGTCGCTCGAAAAAAGAGGGACCAACGGTTTTATTTACTGCTGGGATTCATGGTGATGAAGTAAATGGTGTTGAAATTATCCGTCAATTAATTGCAAAAGGAATTAACCAACCCAAATGTGGTACTATTATTTGCATGCCAGTAATTAATATTTTTGGTTTTATTAATTTGAAGCGTGAGTTTCCGGATGGGAGAGATTTAAATCGTGTATTTCCTGGAAGTACCAGTGGCTCATTGGCAAGTCGCGTTGCCAATAAATTGATACAAGAAATTGTACCGCATGCAGATTTGATTCTGGATTTTCATACTGGCGGTTCAGGAAGATTTAATGCACCACAACTGCGTTATACTAAAGACCAAAAAAATCTTGATGAACTTGCAGAAGTATTCGGTGCTCCATTTGTATTATATTCTAAAAATTTAAGTAAATCGTTTAGAACAACCTGTGCGAAACTAGGCAAAGATTTACTACTTTTTGAAGGCGGAAAATCATTTCATATAGATGATGTTGTTACCAATTCTGGAGTTAATGGCGTAAAGCGTGTTTTAAAACATTTGGGTATGTTAAAAACGGTTTTTAAATCGTCTAAGCCCAAGAAAAAATGTGTTTTTATAAAAGATAGTAGGTGGCAACGCGCCAAATATTCTGGGATGTTTAAGGCGTCAATTACTGTTGGTGCTAAGGTAGAAAAAGAAGATATTATCGGTAACATTACCGATCCTTATGGCAAGTTTAATTACTTTGTTAGAGCGCAAAATACGGGCTATGTTATTAATGTAAATGAGTTGCCCATTGTATATCAAGGTGATGCGCTGTTTCACATTTCTACTAAAATTAAATCTTAGTATGAAATGCTGAAACAAGAACTTCGCAACACATATAAATCACTTCGAAAACAACTTTCCGAAGAACAAATAGAAGACTATAGTATTGCTATTGCGAATAGGTTATTAAAATTACCTATTTGGGATCATGTATTCTATCATATTTTTTTGCCTATTGAAGAACAAAAAGAAGTGAATACAGAATTCATTTTGAATATTCTTTTAGGAAAGGACAAGAATATCGTCATTTCAAAAAGTAATTTTAAAACTAATGAACTCACTCATTTCTTATTAACAGATGGTACTGTTATCAAAAAAAATAGCTACAACATTCCTGAACCTGTCGATGGGATAGAAATTTCGAATGATACAATTGATTTAGTTTTTATTCCTCTACTCGCTTTTGACAAACAAGGGCATCGGGTTGGTTATGGCAAAGGGTTTTACGATATATTTTTAAGTAAATGCAAACCTGAAACCGTAAAAATTGGATTATCATTTTTTGAAGCTGAAAATGAAATTAAAGATATTTTTGAGGGTGATATTGGATTAGATTATTGTATCACACCCCATGAAATGTATCAGTTTTAAAAGCTACGCATACTGATGTCCCCCAAAGCTAATCCGTTTTTAAAGCTTCCATAACTATTTAGACCAGTTATTACATTATATAGTCACTTGTTACATAAAACGGGCCAGTTATTACGTAACTTTTTTTACATACATCTATTATCCCTTACTTGCTAAATCTTATACATATAGTAATCTTTTAAAAGCTATGTGCTGTTAATTCATATTATCTGATTTAAGAAACCAATAATTTAAGAGAAGTTACATCTCAAGTAACATAAATAAAACCTAAAATGAAACAAATCTACCTTATCATCATTGGCTTACTAGTAACTCTAGGAACAAACATGGTTACTTATGCTCAAACCATCTATTACGTAGATGCATCAAAAACTGATAACTCAGGCAATGGTCTAAGTTGGGCTAATGCCAAAAAAGATTTACAACCAGCTCTAGATATAGCAATAGTAGGCGATGAAATACGTGTAGCTTCAGGCACATATATACCTACAGAAAGTCCTGATGCCGTATCTACTAACATCCTTGATTTTGCCTTTCATTTTAATATAGACATTGTCCTAAAAGGCAGCTATATACCCGATACTGATAATGATCCTACCAATGATATACAAGACTATACCAATCCTAGTATATTAAGTGGTGATGTAGGCTCTGGCACTTACAAGTATCACGTATTGATTACCCACGGGTTAAGCACAAGTAGTATTATAGATGGGTTTTCCGTTACAGCTGGGAGAGCCAATAATTCAAGTTCAACAGGGATTATCTATTCTGGAGTATCATATTTAGGGTACAACGGCGCAGGAATGTATAACGAAGCATCTTCACCTAGCCTTACCAACATGACCTTTTCTGACAATACGGCTTCAGGTGGAGGAGGTATGCGAAATAACTCATCCTCTCCCAACCTAACCAATGTTATATTTTATGATAATACAGCTTTAGTTGGCGGAGGAATGTATAATGATAATGCCAATCCCAGTCTTACTAATACCACGTTTTTTGAAAATTCAGGTCTTTTCGGGGCTAGTGGAGCTGGAATGTATAATGACACATCTACACCTACACTCTACAATACCGTGTTTTTTGATAACAAAAATGGGACTGGTCCCATTTCTGATATAGATGGAAGTAATATTAATTCAAATTCCGCTCATAATGCTTCTGATGGTACTGGAGGTGGTATCAATACAACAAACCCCGCAACCTTTGTGAATTTAAGCGCCACAGCTGCTAATGTTATTTTTAAAGATGCTACTAACCCTGCAGGTAGTGATGGGATTTTTGGCTCCTTAGATGACGGACTCATACCAACTAATGGTAGTCCACTCATAGACGTAGGTGATAACTCGCAATTGCCAAGTGGGATAACCACCGATATTACTGGGCAACCACGTATAATAGCGAGTACTATTGACATTGGCGCATATGAATATAATAATATCACCTTGAATACATCTGAGATAAATCAGGAAAATGATAAGGCCTCTATTTTTCCTAATCCTTTAGAAACAATATTACACATTAAAAGCCCCATGAGTGTAACTGCTGCTAAGGTCTATACCATGAAAGGGCAATTACTATACTCAAGAACAGATATTGACATTAAAAGCTTAGAGTTGTCAGAATTAGCTTCAGGTATTTATCTCTTAAAAATTCATTCAAGTAATAGTGCGTCTCAAGTTATTAGAATTATTAAGCAGTAATTTGGATAAATTCTTAAGTAAATTTATACTGAGACCTTTTTTATTGAACTTTATATATGTATAGCTGTAAGCTTTAATGTAAATAACACTTGTAGCAACTATAATGAAGTAGTTAGATTCAAAGGTTATTTGAAAAAGTTGGGACTAAACTTCATCTAGATAATTAATCCTCACAATTTTCACAATAGGTTCCTCTTAAATAGGCATCTGCTAGTAATTGAAATGTTACACCTCCATCTTCAACTGCATTAAACAATTTACAAAAGCGAGATTTATTCATATTTATAGCATTGAGTAAAATTGTTCTGTAATCGTCTTCTTGTGTTAACTCAGTTTTTATGAGCGTTAAGTTCAAATAGTAAAACAATAAATCTTCATCAATATCAATACTTCTAGCTTTTTTATCCAGTAATTCAACAGCCATATCCACATTGGCATAATAGCTAAAAAATTGTGCTAAACTCAAGTAATCGTAATCAGATAGTGAGAATTTTTTATAATTATTCCGTATAAACGACACTGATTTATCTTTGTTGTCATAATCTCTTTTCCGCATCAAATTTTCAGCTTTTATAATATGAAAATTTACCATCATTCTCGAAATTAAGGAAGGGGCTATGCCATAATTCTTCAAAGTATAAATTTGATTTTTCAACTTTGCTTCATTAATTTCAATAGCTTTAAAACGCCATAATTTTATCTTTATAGCTGCAATATTATATTTTACTTCTACATTTTTAGCTGCTAATTTTTCAAGCGCTAATAATTCATTATACACAATCAAAATTTGCCGAACATTGAGCGCATATTTATACACTGAATTTTTATTTAAAATTCTAATATACTTCTCTTGATTAGGAACCTCCATACGCTTGAGTATGTTTGGAGATGTTTCTTTATGCTTTAATTTCTCAAATAATGAATTTTGAATTTCAATAGCTTCATCTAAATTCTCTGCCTTTATTGATGCATTGAATTTTGAAATCAATTCTTCTGGAGACATCAATTTATATTTATCCTTTTTCTCCAACTCTAATTCTAAAACAGCCTTTCTGTGGAATTGCAGAATAGGTTCCATTTCTTTGGAAAACGCTCCAACTAATTTCCCTTTTACTTGAGTCTTTTTTAATTGCGCCAAATTTTCAAACTTAGTACCTTTTATATCATTTAAAAACTCCACCCAATTTTCAGAAGAAGACACTTCTGTTTTAATAGTTGGTTTTTGAAACGACTGTAATGCAGCAACAATGCTATTGGCGCGCTGTTCTTGCAGTTCAATATTACGTTCTAAACTCCCTTCAACAGAAGAATATGCCTTAATATTAATACGCTTTATATTAAAATCTGTTAGTCGTAAGGAGTCATAAATTGGTTTAATATCTTCTTGTGAATATTCAGATTTATTCTTTTCAAAAGGAATTTTAAACTTCAATGTTTTATTACGTAGAATATAGCCCTCTTTCGCTGAAGCTTTAATTTTCTTGGTGTTGTAAGTTAAAGAATCTAGATACATACCCATATCTAACAAATCCCATTGGTAAGATTCCAAATCATAAATCACATAATAATTACATAAATATTTATTGCTTAAAAACAGAATATTGTACTCGAGTTCTTTATTGATATCGGTGTCTGAAATTCTGCCAACTAAAATCCTGAACCCATTATCTCCGTAAGGTTTTAATCCGCTTTTAAGCTTGGAAGCGTAAACAGGTTTCAATAATTTACCTTTGATTTGAGAAGGTGTTATCATTTCTATATCGCAACTGTAGCGATCTTTAGCAACCACATCTACAGCTATACCATCGCCAGCATTCTTAAACAATAAGTTGAACCACTTTTTATCATTAGTTTGAAAATAAAGGTTGTTTTTCTCTCTTTTTATTGAAAACTGAACTTCCTTCGGCCTTTGACGGAATATTTGCAAACAGCTCTGACAATTTTGATTACGTTCATTATTTGATTTAGGAAACATAATATCGTAAGTACCTTGAGCGACCAACTGATTTAGCCCTAAAAACATGATACAAATTGTAAAATAGAGAGACTTGATTTTCATAAAAAAATAAGAGATAAAATAATTAATGACTAAATATAATATTATCCCTACAAAAAGAATATGATAAAAATCAAGAATTTTTTGAAAACGCTCGCTTATTAAACACAATAAGCATCAAAAAACCTGTGCTAATTGCCATATCAGCAATATTAAAAACGGGTTCGAAAAAGGTAAATTGTTTACCTCCGTATTTTGGAATCCATTCTGGAAGGTACCCTTTGTAAATAGGAAGGTGTATCATATCCACAACATTACCATGTAAAAGATTATCATACCCACCTTCTTCTGGCAAAAATGTCGCGACTTGATGTGATAAGCTTTCGTTGAATAAAACACTGTAAAAAACAGAGTCAATAATATTACCAAGGGCGCCAGCAAAAATTAGACTTATAGCTATTATTAACACTCTAGATCCTTTTCTTTTTATTGAAATATTCAACCAATATGCTATACCACAAATGGCAATAATTCTAAATGAGGTGAGAATTACTTTTGCTGTTCTATCAGAAATAAAAGATACAAAATCACTAATTTTAGTTCCCCAAGCCATTCCATCATTTTCAATAAAAAATATTTCAAACCAATTAAAAACCTCAACTGATTCTTCTAAATAAAAATTAGTTTTTATATATATTTTACTTATCTGATCGATAAGTAAAATAATGATGATTAAGATTATGGATTTTTTTAATGACATGAAACAGTTTAAGACCTTTCGTTATGCTTCGCAAGGGGCTTTTCAATAAAAATATATTTTTATTTCAACCAATGCTCAAGGTAACATTGCATAAAATAAAAACGTCTCGATTAGAGAACGAGACGTTAGGTATTTTTACAAAAGCATGATTTACTTCTGCATATTTTTAGCTTCAATACTCAAAGTAGCATGTGGTACTAATTCTAAACGTTTTTTATTAATTAGTTTACCTGTAACACGACACACGCCATACGTTTTATTTTCAATTCTAATTAAAGCATTCTTTAAATCACGAATAAACTTTTCCTGACGAATTGCCAATTGCGAATTCGATTCTTTACTCATCACTGCACTTCCCTCATCAAACGCTTTAAATGTAGGCGATGTATCATCAGTACCGTTATTATGATCGTTCATATATGCACTTTTGATTAATTCTAAATCGTGTTGTGCTTTATCAATTTTCTCTTGAATTAGTATCTTGAATTCTGCTAATTCATTATCTGAGTATCTTACAGTATTATTTGAAGCCATAATTTTAATGTTTTGTAATAAATAATTTGGTATTTACATCATCAAAAGCAATCTCTATACCGTTATTTATCTGGTCAATAATTTCTAATTCTTCTGTTAATGTTTCGGTTTTTATATATTCAATATTTGAATCTACTGCTTGTTTAATTTGTTCGTCTTGCTGTAACTTCACATCTATTCTATCTGTCACCTCAAATCCAGAATCTTTTCTTAAATTCTGAATGCGATTTACTAATTCTCTAGCAATCCCTTCTTTTTTCAATTCTTCAGTGATAGTAACATCTAGAGCTACAGTTAACGCACCTTCATTTGCAACTAACCACCCTTCAATATCTTGAGATGTTATCTCTACGTCATCGCGTTCTAAAGTAATACTTTTTCCGTTGATTTCAACGTCAAAATTACCATTTTGCTCTATTTTGTTAATATCTTCAGCAGTAAAGTTCATTACTGCACCAGCTATGGCTTTCATGTCTTTACCAAAACGAGGTCCAAGTGCTTTAAAGTTTGGTTTTATCTTCTTAACCAAAATATCAGAAGCATCTTCAAGCAATTCAATTTCTTTAACATTTACCTCATGTTTTATTAAGTTTGATACTGC
The DNA here is from genome assembly GCA_947502975.1 of uncultured Flavobacteriaceae bacterium. GTDB lineage: Bacteria > Bacteroidota > Bacteroidia > Flavobacteriales > Flavobacteriaceae > Jejuia. The sequence continues at coordinate 466,068 of CANNBV010000001.1, read as the reverse complement.
TAAAATCTCTTCCTTTTGCTGTACACTACTGATAGGAATCATGATTTTTTGAAGTGGTTGACGCACCTTTATCTTCTCCTTAGCTCTTAACGATAATACTAATGAGGATATTGTTTGCGCCGCTTCCATTTTACGCTCCAAACTTTTATCTACAAAAGCATCATCAAACACAGGAAAACCAGCCAAATGTACACTTTCAAAAGTTTCTTTTTTAGTCACTGCATTTAAATCTAAATACAATCTATCCATAAAGAAAGGTGCAATTGGTGCACTTAACTTAGCGATGGTTACCATACAAGTATACAATGTTTGATATGCTGAAATTTTATCAGTTTGATAATCGCCTTTCCAGAAACGTCTTCTACTTAAGCGCACATACCAATTACTTACATAATCTTGCGTAAAATCAGAAATTGCTCTTGCAGCTTTTGTTGGCTCATAATCAGCATAATATTCATCAACTTTTTGAATCAATGTATGCAACTCAGATAGAATCCAACGATCTAATTCTGGTCGTTCTTGTAAAGGAATATCAGCTTCAGTATAACTAAATTTATCCAAATTTGTATATAAGCTGAAGAATGAATAGGTATTATAAAGTGTTCCGAAAAACTTACGTTTTACCTCTTCAATACCATCTAAATCAAACTTTAAATTATCCCAAGGGTTAGCGTTTGAAATCATGTACCAACGTGTGGCGTCAGCTCCATAGGTACCTAATGTTTCAAATGGATCCACAGCATTTCCAAGACGTTTGGACATTTTTTGACCATTCTTATCCAGTACCAAACCATTAGACACTACATTTTTATACGCAATAGAATCAAATACCATAGTACCAATAGCATGAAGTGTATAAAACCATCCACGCGTTTGGTCTACACCTTCAGCGATGAAATTTGCTGGAAATGTGGTGCCTTCATCAATTAAATTGGCATTTTCAAAAGGGTAATGCCATTGTGCATAAGGCATAGATCCAGAATCGAACCACACATCAATTAAATCGCTTTCGCGTTTCATAGGTTGTCCTGATGGAGATACTAATACTATCTCATCAACTATATTCTTGTGTAAATCTAATTTCGCATAGTTTGCTTCGGAATTATTACCTACTTCAAAATCTGCGAAAATATCTTCAGTCAAAACACCTGCTTCAACAGCTTTTGATATTTCGGATTTAAGCTCTTCAACTGAACCAATACATAATTCTTCTTTACCATCTTCGGTTCTCCAAATTGGCAATGGAATTCCCCAGTAACGAGAACGTGATAAATTCCAATCGTTCGCATTTGCTAACCAATTACCAAATCGTCCTTCACCAGTACTTTTTGGTTTCCAGTTGATCGTATTGTTTAATTCATGCATACGATCTTTCACATCAGTAACTTTGATGAACCAAGAATCTAAAGGATAATATAAAATGGGTTTATCAGTACGCCAACAATTTGGATAACTGTGCTTATATTTTTCAACCTTAAAGGCTTTATTTTCTTCTTTTAGTTTGATCGCGATTTCAACATCAACAGAGCGTTCAGGGGCTTCTCCTTCACTGTAATATTCATTCTTTACATACTTCCCTTCAAATTCTTTTAACTCTGGACGAAAACGTCCTTGTAAATCTACAAGTGGCACTAAATTGTCGTTTTCATCTTTTACCAACATTGGTGGCACCTCAGGCGTAGCTTGTTTCGCTACTAAAGCATCATCTGCACCAAAAGTAGGCGCAGTGTGTACAATTCCTGTACCATCTTCTGTAGTTACAAAATCACCTGAAATAATTCTAAATGCATTTTCGGGGTTATCGTTTGGCAATGCGTATGGCAATAACTGCTCGTAAGTAATGCCAACTAAATCTTTACCAATAAATTCTTTTACAACGTAAAATGGTATTTTTTTGTCTCCAGATGTATAAGCTAACAATTCTGATTTTTCATCAACTTGTGTAAACTTTCCAGAAAACTGATAGTTCACTAATTTTTTAGCAAGCACAACATTTATTGGTTCAAACGTGTACTGATTATAGGTTTCAACCAAAACGTAATCAATTTTTGGTCCAACCGTTAATGCAGTGTTACTAGGCAATGTCCAAGGTGTAGTCGTCCATGCCAAAAAATGAATATCACCTTCGTTTTGTAAAAAGTCTGGTAATGATTCTGCATGTGCTTTAAATTGAGCAACTACTGTAGTATCGGTAACGTCTTGATATGTTCCAGGTTGGTTTAGTTCATGAGAACTTAATCCAGTTCCTGCTTTGGGAGAATACGGTTGAATGGTATAGCCTTTATACAATAAGTTTTTATTGTAAATCTGCTTTAACAACCACCAAACCGATTCCATGTATTTAGGCTCATAAGTGATATAGGGATCATCCATATCTACCCAATATCCCATTTTTTCTGTAAGATCGTTCCAAATATCCGTGTAACGCATTACTGCTTTTCTACACGCTGCATTATAATCTTCAACTGAAATAGTTTTACCAATATCTTCCTTGGTAATTCCTAATTCTTTTTCAACCCCTAATTCAATAGGTAAACCATGTGTATCCCAACCAGCTTTTCGCTTTACTTGATACCCTTTCATCGTTTTGTAGCGTGGAAAAATGTCTTTGATAGCACGTGCTAAAACGTGATGCACCCCAGGTAATCCATTGGCAGATGGCGGCCCTTCATAAAACACATAAGGTTCGTTGCCTTCTCTAGTGGTGACACTTTTTTCAAAAACATTATTTTCTTTCCAATAGTTGAGAATCTCTTCTGCTACTTTTGGTAAGTTAAGTCCTTTATATTCAGTAAATTTAGTACTCATTTACGCTCTAATCTTATAAGTTCGCGAATTTAATGAATTCTACTTAAAAGAAGAATAGCATTCATAAATTAAATTTATCAAAATAGCTATTGTTTTTTAGACGCTTAAAATAAGAAAAGCCAAACATAATGTTTAGCTTTTCCTCTTTGGTTAGTTATAGTTTGGTGGTTAATTCTTTACCAATTTCTTAGAAATCACATTATTAGTGTCTGTTCTAAATACTGCAATATAAGCACCGCTTGACATATTTGGTAATTGTAATCCATTGGTTAATGTTGTTCTATCTACATCTGTTAGCTCCATGATAATTTGACCCGCAATACTATATAATACAAATCTTGTGACTTCAGCTTTTAGCTTTTTAGCATAAAGTGTATTGCTACCTCTATCATAATACATATAATTTTCCTCTATGCTTGCTTCCTCTGCGCTAAGCGTGGCGGCCTTATTCTGGAACACTATTTCTAATCTTAAATTGAACACGCCTTGCTCTGATGTAAACCTGTATGGAGCACCCTCTCTCAAGTTGAAGTAGTCTCCCGTTAGGTTATCTCTTAAGTAAATCTCTTGATTTTCAGGCATATTCTCCAAATCTGTGATCTTAATCTCGAACGTATGACTCCCTGACGATCTAAAATTTAATGGCACTACCTTATCTGCTGTAATTGCAGCATAAGCTTGGATATTCATGTTTTTACCTTCTAAGTTAAGACTCAAATCATTATTGCTAGTATCATGTGACTCTGCATCATAACCGTAATCATATTGGTCTGATGTCTGTTTACTAAACCCTAACAATAGTTCTCGTTTAGTATCTGGACCAGTCACAGCACTAAATTCTAATCGTATCTTTTGAATACTGTCCACTGTTTTAGAACTTGTTGTTTTTGATTGATCTGTCTTGGATTTCGTATTGCCGCCTTTAAAAAATACGGAACCATTGTTGAAATTACCATCAGCATCAGATTCTTTAATAAATATACGCTGGCTGTTGTTAAACTCTACATTGCCACTAAATGGGGTAACGCCATCATTTTCAATCTCAACAATAAAGCCTTGGCCTACTGGTAAATACTTACTTGGCACTTTTGTACCTTCTAACCCTCCTGTTGTTGCGCCTTCTAAACCAACAAACTGTGATGCCCTTACTGCTCCAGTTTTATTTACCTGAGCATAACCGCCATTGTAAGCATCTAAATTATGTGATGTACCACTCCATTGTTGCCATAATTGTAAGTCTCCTTTTATCACTCCTGCATTATCATCTATAAATTTTGAAATATCTAATGCCGATGGATATGGATTTCCTAATAAAAATTCTGTTTTACTTGTCCCAGCTACTGATCCTGTACCACCACGATCATCAACTGCAACCAGTATAGTACCATTATTAGGCTTGCCCTCAAAGATATACTGTTGCTCTGGTGTGGCCACTCCTGTACCTTTTTGAGTGTAACCTATTCCCGGACTTAAGCTTGTTGATGGAGAAATTTGCGCCCAATCCCAATACGAAAGACCATTAATATAAGTATACAACCAATAGGTACTTATATTACCATTAGCTGTATAATCAGAGGTAAACTGACAATTAAACCCTGAATCGTCTTTTAACGTATGAAGGCTGAAAGACGTATTATTTCCATTATTGCTCGATGTATTGTTATCAGTAAATGAAGTTGCTCCTGTAGCTCCTACTGGAGATGCCCAATAGTTATACCAATAGGCACTAGATGTTCCTTCTTGTCTTCTTAATATTTTTCCTGTTGAAGACGTTACCAAATCACTCGTCTCAGTTTGTATTAATTGTGAATCTCCTGATAAATCTATGGTTCCACTTAAATCTAAATACCAGGTGTTATGTATTGAATAATCACCTGTAACTGTCAGCGTATTTGAACTATCAATAATTAAACCTAGCGTGTTATGTGATTGTGATGTACTAACATCATTAGAAATTTTTACAATGCTCCAATCTCTAGTTGCACTAAGATCATCTATATCCCAAACATCACCATGTAACCAAGTGCTCTCATTTGTCCAATACCCATTAGAATCAGTCACATAAGGCATTGGAGCGGTTTGATCTTGGATGGTAGTGATATTACGCAGATGCCCAGTATTACCTTTTCCAGAATAATCCGTTGTTGTAGAATTTACAATTCCAGTCATTGGATAATAAGCTTGTAAACTACTCCATGATATGTTGGTATTTGTACTTAAATCTTCAATATCCTTTGGTACAACTATACCACTTACTAGGCCTCCATTGTCTTGTATCTCTTGATACACCATTTGCTGTATCTGTTCATCTCCTAAAACCGCATTAAATATCCTTACCTCGTCTATTGCACCATCAAAATGATGTCGTGTTTGTGTAGTGTCCGAATCAAATATAGTTCCTACTGTAAAATTTACACCACTAAGATTTGGTATAGCTGAACGGTCTAAAGCTCTTGTTTGGACTAATTCACCATTAACATAAAATTTAAAAGTAGCACCATCATAAGATACGCTAACATGTGTCCACACATCTTTAGTGATGACTCTATCGGATGTCCCTAATACAGATCTTGAAACGCCATCATATACAATAACATATAAATAAGGATCTGCTGTTGGGGTTCCTGCTTGTGCTTCAATAGCAATACCTCTACTATTTGAACCTGAACCAATGGCACGACCCATTATAGCAAAATTACCAGAGCTATTTTCTATTTTAACCCATGCAGACATTGTGAAATCTGAAGTTGCTAAATCTAATATCTCATTAGATTCAATGTAATCATCAATACCATCAAAATCAATAGTAGCTATTACTGGCGGGTTTGTGTTAAAGTAATCTCGGTAATCTAAATCTCCTCCACTCGCTAAATCTCCATCAGCATCAGGTAAAATAGATAAATCCGTTGGGTCTTCTATATCCTCATTAACATCTAAAGTGGCATCATTAACACCATTTGTTTCAAAGGCATTATTTAATCCATCATCATCAACATCTGTTGCAGTTGCTGTATTGGCCATACCATTCTCTTCAATATCATCTAAAGCATCGTTATCACTATTTGTATCAATATAATCTGGGATACCATCTCCATCTGTATCTTCAACAGATAATAATCCAGCTCCGTAGTTATCATCTACACCATCATTATTCACATCTGTAATTCCCGCTCCATTTCCGCTTGGTGCAATATATCCAATTGTAGGTTGCGCTTCTACATTATCTGGGATACCATCATTATCGGCATCTATATCTAAATGATCTGGTTTACCATCGGTATCTGTATGACCTGGTACACAATAAGCTAACTCATAAATTTGAACTGTAGCACTAGCAGTGTCTCCATCATTTTTTGCAATGGTAATAGTAATTTCATTTATTGGTTCTCTAACTGAAACTTGGACACTATTTGATGGTGCATTACCACTTACTCCATTACTATCATATACCGTTTGTCCAGATACTACACCATTACTTAAATTAATATCAGTAATGGATACTAAAACATTTGTTCCATTGTTTGTAGCAACAAAATCTGCTCTATCTTCATTATCAAAGCCTCCTATCTTAAATGACAAATTATAAATTAGTTCTGAAAAACTGAATGTATACACTGCCACATCTCCATTAGAAAAGTCTGAATTCTGTAGCTGTGTATTAATGTAATCTCCAGAAATTCCTGCAGTATTCTGGGACCTGACACCTATTCCCCAACTGGCAGAACCAAATAATTCATATGTAAAATCAACGGTAACACCACTAAAAGGATATATATTATTTACTGTACCTGGGTTTGAACTATTATCATTAAAGGATTGAGCTAAGTCAATAAATCCTGAAGCACAATCATACTCGTCTGTATCTAAAATACCATCATTATCATCATCTAAGTCACAGTCATCACTAACTCCATCACCATCAGTATCCGTTCCTAAGGTACATGACAAATTTAAAAAAGTAACCTCATCATCACATAAAGCTCCTGCTGGATATACCAAGGTACAATTCTCAGCTATGGGTAAATTTGTGCTTCCACCACTTTGAGAACACCATTCTATATTACTGCTAAACACTCCAGAATTCACATTTTCTATATTACCATTAGTGGTATAAATAGTTCCTATTCCAAAAGTGCCATATGGGCTATTACTTTCATCCTTATAATTTCCATTACAGGATTGTATTCTACCATGGTTAAAATTAATGGTACCAGCAATATTTAAAATATCCCCATTTGGTGCACTTAATAAACCATAATTGATATTAACGACGTCGCTGGTATTTTCTATTTCTAAACCTCCTGAGGTAAACTTTAAAATGTAATTAATATTAAGTGTGGCATTACCTTGAAGTTTTAATGTAGAACCTATTTCTACTCTATGATTAATATTAACTACATCATTAGACAAGTTTATTGGAGGAACCCCATTTGCATCCCAAGTAGCAGCATTAGTCCAATCACCATCGCTAATAGTTGAGTATATTTGTGCAAAGGTATTTTGCATTGATACAAATACTACAAGCAAACCAAGGAATAATTTTGTTTTCATAATTAAAAGATTTGAGTATATCGAAATTATATAAACATCAATTAGTTATACATTTTTTTAGTTAACTTAAGATTCATTATGGTGCTATATCTTCTCGTGCCAATACATCATTAAAACTAGGTTCTCTTTGTATTAATAGAGAATTTCTTACCAAGTTTAAAGTTCCGCCTAAATCGAGGTAATCCGTTATTTTTAATTGTATATCCTGTGTACTGTCTCCAATAGTGAAAATCACATTTTCATTACCGGCTTTGTTTTTTTCATCAACTATTATCGCCATCGCTTGAAAATCATTAAAAGCTTTTACACTTTGCGACCGCTTTACAGGTGTATTAAGCACTACATTATTTCTAATATGATAAATCCCCCATTTGTAATTCTCATCTGAATTTGACATATTATCAGATATACCGTCACCAGGGATAGCCCACTGATCGCCGTGTAACCAGGTACTTTTATCATACCAATTACCATCTTGCTTAGTGATATAAGGCATAGGCGCAGTTTGCGGATTTAGTGCTGCTACATTATGAATAATAGCTGTATTATTTTTAGCTGATTTGTCTTCAATTTTGGCATCTACAATCGCGGTCATAGGGTAATACATCTCCAAATCTTTCCAATGTCTTAATCCTATTTGTTGCTTAGTAATTGCCCCTTTAAGTGTACCTTCTTCATTTTTTATTTCCTGAAATACTATAGCTTTAATTTCTTTTTCACTTAATATGTTATTAAACAGACGGATTTCATCCATACTTCCTTTATAGTAGTTTTGCGCGTTGCTATTCTCTTTGGCCATCATAAACTTTTCGTTTGTTCTGGTAACTTCGCTGTAAAAGCCAACGATATCCTGATTTCCAGGATATGCCAGATTTTGATGGTGTACCCACATACCGTCTATTGACATATCTGCAGTATCATTTTTAAAATCAATTACGACAGTTATATGTCGCCACATACCCTTTTTTAAACCATAATGTCTTTTGAATTTTACGGTGTGTAAACGACCAAAAGGTGTTTTAAAATTCCCTTCTACTTCGAGAGTAGACCCTGTCGATTTTAGTTTTAACGCATTATCTTCTCCAAAAATGAAAGCAGAAGATGTATTGTTATCTTCAGTATCATTTTTAATCCAACCCATTAATGTTATACCATTAGTGTTTGATTCATTAAACTGAGATAAAACGGCTTTTCCTTCTACATAATCATTAATGCCATCAAAATAAATTGCGGCTTCTTTTGGTGGGTTTATATCATACAAATCACGATAATCCAGATCACCACTAAAACTTAGATCGTTATCACTATCTGGTAAAATGTTATTTTTTAGTTCCTCAATAACATTATATCCATCTCGTTTTCTCTTACCTTCAAAACTATCGTCTAATCCATCAGCATCTTTATCCGAATTGGAAATTGAATTGGCCATACCGTTTTCTTCAATATCCGGCGTACCATCTCCGTCACTATCCATATCTAAGTAATCTAAAAGACCATCGCTATCAGTATCAATTGCTTGCAATCCTTCTTTGTAATTGGTATAGATTCCTGTTAGAGGATTTATAAGATTAGAAGGCCTTTGATAACCAAGACTGGTTTGCGCTTCTATATTGTCTAGAATACCATCATTATCGCTATCTAAATCTAGATGATTTGGAATACCATCATTATCTAAATCTAAATGCGCACAAATACCATGTTGATTTAAGGCATCTAGATCAGCATCTTTAAAATTCACGATACCATCACCATCAATATCTGCATCAGGGTTGTTTCCAAAAGATTCGTTTATATCACTTATACCATCATTATCATCATCTAAATCGATGTTGTTTGCAACACCGTCTTTATCAGAGTCTTCTATGCTATAGTTTGATTTTTGAAAAGTGTCTTTCTTTTTACTTTTTTGTGCATTTCCAAGAAACACACAAGTAGAAAGCAGCAAAACACATAAGCGTAATTTTAGCTTCATAAAGGTTTGATTTAGGGTACGTTAGACAGATTAACTATCTAAATTTATCTTTGAAATAAATTGAGGGAAGACTATTTCAAATTAAAACTTTACTTATGTGGATTAAGTAATTGGAGCAAATCTAGATTAAAAAATCGATAAAAGCAACAAAAAATCCGATAAAAAACATGTTTTTATCGATAAAAGTAAAAACACTATCTCTTGAACAGTAATTTTTATCTCATAATCAAAAAAAATAATTTTATTTAAACGATGAAGTCAACCAAATCTTCAATTTTAGAAATTAACTGAATCTTAATAGTTGTGTTTTTAAGTGATATCTTATTGTATCTGGACACAAAAATAGTAGAAAAGCCAAGCTTTTCAGCTTCTAAAATACGTTGTTCAACACGTTGTACTGGGCGAATTTCACCTGAAAGTCCGACTTCTGCAGCAAAACAAAAATCTTGTTGTAACGCTTCATCTTCATTAGAGGATAAAATAGCTGCCACTACTGCTAAATCTATTGCTGGATCATCTACAGTGATGCCTCCTGTAATATTTAAAAAAACGTCTTTTGCGCCTAAACGAAAACCTGCTCTTTTCTCTAAAACCGCTAAAAGCATGTTAAGACGTTTTGCATTAAAGCCAGTAGCACTGCGTTGTGGCGTGCCATAAACAGCGGTACTCACCAAAGCTTGCACTTCAATCATTAATGGACGCATACCTTCTAATGTAGCGGCAATGGCATTTCCAGAAAGCTCTTCGTCTTTCTTAGAGATTAATATTTCTGAAGGATTAGAAACCTCTCGCAAACCAGAGCCTTGCATTTCGTAAATACCCAATTCGTTGGTGGAGCCAAATCTATTTTTATGAGCTCTTAAAATTCTAAACACATGATTTCTATCGCCTTCAAATTGCAATACAGTATCCACCATATGTTCTAAAATTTTAGGGCCAGCTATATTACCGTCTTTTGTAATATGTCCTATTAAGATGACTGGAGTTGCTGTTTCCTTTGCAAATTTTATAAGCTCTGTCGTACACTCTTTAATTTGAGAAATACTCCCAGACGAAGATTCTATATAATCGCTATGCAACGTTTGGATGGAATCTATAATTACGATGTCTGGTTTTAAAGCCTCAATCTGCTTAAAGATATTTTGAGTTTTAGTTTCCGTAAGAATATAACAGTTATTGTGTTCTGGATTAATACGTTCTGCACGCATTTTTATTTGTTTCTGGCTTTCTTCACCCGAAACGTAAAGCACTTTATAGGGTAACTTTAGAGAGATTTGAAGTAATAATGTACTTTTCCCAATGCCAGGTTCACCACCTAAAAGCGTTAAGGAGCCTGGAACAACTCCACCCCCTAAAACACGGTTAAATTCATTATCTAAACTGTTTAGTCTTGTTTCTTCAGAAAGATCAATATCCTTTACTTTAAGAGGTTTGGAAACTCGTTTTGTTGTATTTGATGGTGTTTTCCAAGTGCTCTTTTCAGGCTTTTGTAGTACTTCTTCGGCAATAGTATTCCATGCTTTACAAGCATTACATTGTCCTTGCCATTTGGCATACTGTGCTCCACAATTTTGACAAAAAAATGTTGTTTTTACTTTTGCCATTTATACGAATTAGAATTTTGGGTTTAAAGTTTAGAATCTTATTTTTTAGTATCCAAAGTCTTCTTTTATGGCGTCGGCTAATTCTAAAACTTTATCCTTTGTAATTCCCGCAATTTCATCTAAAGTAAAAGCAGTTTGATAGGTTTTCATTGCCTTTTTAGGCTCACCTGTTTCCTCATAAAACCTACCTAAATAATAATTTCCTAATAACGTTTTTGGATATTCTTTACGCGCTAGTTTTCCTAGCGGCTCATAATATTCAAACAGTTCATTTTTTTTTATAGCAGCCGCTATAGCTTTAAAATCATTGATTAAAATTTTCTTTTCTATACCAAATAAATCTTGAATTGCTTGATACTTTTCCTCTAGATATACCACAGGTGAAATCTCCAATTCTAATATTTCATCTTTATATTCTTTCTTGGTTATCGGCTGAAATACTTTAAACATATTTTGAAGTGCATTAGGTATCGCATGCGCAGGTGCCGAGTAATGCGTAGAATTTTCAAAACTATTGAAACTATAAGATAAGTTTTCATTTTCAATTGCAGAGACATCTGAATGTAAAGCCTCAGACATTTGCTTTAAAGACTTGCTATCTGCACCAGAATTTGCCAGATAATAAAATATTTTAGACTCTACTTTCGATAAACTTTCAGGAATATATTCAAGCATTTGAGGAGCCAATTCTGGGCTTACCACAATATAACCTTGAAATAGTGGTCGAGATTTTAACAAGTAATAATTAATGAAATTTGCTGTGTTGCCATGTCCAACAGCAACTCTAAAACTTACAGTTCTGTAGTTGGTTTCAATGTAAGGCAGTAACTCCATACCAATAAACTCAAAAAAACTAGCACCAGTTTCTACTGGTAATGAGTTCTGTTCAGAATACAAACAATCATCATATTGTGTCTCAGCTTGGTTTACACCCACTACAATGGCCTCTGGCATATCTTCCCAATAGGAGTAATAATCTACATTTCCTGCAACTGCTTCAAATAAATAATCGCCATCTAAAACCACAAAAATAGGATAGCTCTTATCTTCGTTTGTGTTATATCCTCTTGGTAATTGTATTTTAATTTGACGTTCTTCTCCAAGTTTCGAAGATTGAAACATCTCATATTTAACTTGAGCTTCAACATAAACAAAGCTCATCAGAAAAAGACAAAATAGGGTGGCAGTTTTTTTCATTTTAAAATGATTTGAGTATTAATATGGGCAAGGTAATAAATAAAGCCAGTCTAATAAAAAATAAATTTTGAAACCTTATTGCCTAAGTGTCTTATTTTTACCATTATAAATAGGAAGAAAAATAAAGGAAAGTACTCCAAAAACAAATACCATTAAGGTTTGAGATGTCCATATTATCCAACCGAAAGCATAACTTGGATCATTTGGTAAATCAAAAAGAAGAAAAGCACCTAGAACGGCGGCAGGGTAAAAAATCACGCCTCCATTTGTCGCTGCTATTGTAAAACTAGCTGCTATAAATGCTATAATTACAGCAGCTAGAGGAATTCCATTTAAATCATCTAAAGAGAATGTAGTAACATAAAACATAAGAACGTACATTGTCCATATGAATAGTGTGTGAAATATAAAGGCCCACTTATGTTTCATTTTAAAAATACTTAAAACACCTTCGATTAGCCCGTTTAAAAAACCTCTGATTTTTAATGCTATTTTTGACTTACTCTTTTTTACATAAAAAAACATAATAACAAACAAAACTAGCCCTAAAGCACCAATCATTATTAATTTTTCAGGGTTAAAATATTTTTCAAGTAATTTATATATAAAATCAAACTGTAATACTAGTGTAGCTATAATAATGATAAGCATAACTATCAAATCTGCTATTCTTTCAGCAACAATAGTCCCAAAGCCTTTTTCAAAAGGAACGTCTTCATAATTGGTTAGTACAACAGCTCTTAAAATCTCACCAGATCTAGGAATACCGTAATTAGCAATATACGTTATAAATACTGCCATAATGCTATTGGGAAATTTTACGGAATAACCCATTGGCTCCAGCAAATATTTCCACCTATAGGCTCTTGACAAATGGCTTAGGAAGCCAAAAAAAACACCAAGAAAAACCCATCCATAATGAGCGCTTTTAAAATATGGAATAATATCCGAAATAGGTATTTTAGAAAACATAAACCACCCAAAAATTATTGCCAATAAAAGTGGAATGATAATTTTTAGGCTCTTTTTTACCGAAGTAGTCAAAAAATTTATTTTAATAAGTTAGTGGCTTCGTCTGGAAATACTAAAGAAGGTTTAAACACTTTTGCATCCTCAATATCCATGAAGGCATAAGTGATTAAAATTAATGTATCACCAACCGAAACTTTTCTAGCAGCAGCACCATTTAGAGTGATTTCTCCACTTTTTCGTGGTCCTGGAATACAATAGGTTTCTAAACGTTCACCATTGTCATTATTTACAATCTGAACTTTTTCTCCTTGTATGATGTTAGCAGCATCCATTAAATCTTCATCGATAGTAATACTACCTATATAATTGAGCTCAGCGCCTGTGCACTTTACTCTATGAATTTTAGATTTTACGACTTGAATTTGCATGAGGCAAAGGTAATTAATTTAAAGCGATATTATCAATAAGTCTAATTTCGCCAGCGTACACAGCTATAAACGCTCTGTACTTTTTTTTGTTTGATTTTCGTTTCACTGGTTTTAGGGTTTCAACATCAGCAATTAAAAAATATTCTAATTCTAATAAGTCATGTTTTGCAAACTGATTGTCAACCCATTCCGAAACTTTAGTAGCACTTTTTGTGCCAAATTTTTCTCTGGCGGTTTTTAATGTTTCATATATAAAAGGAGACGCCTTTTTATAATGTGATTCCAAACGTGTGTTACGTGAACTCATAGCCAAACCATTAGTTTCACGGTGAATTTTACAACCTACTATATTTACAGGTATTTGATGTTTTTCAACTAATTTTTTAATGATTAGTAATTGCTGAAAATCTTTCTCACCAAAATACGCATTATGTGGTTTTACAATTTCAAAAAAACGCTTTACAATAGTACCAACTCCATCAAAATGTCCATGACGAAATTTGCCTTCCATTTCAAATTCTAAACCATCAAAATCAAAACGTTTAGAAACAGTATTGCCTTCATAAATATCGTCTACGGTTGGTGCGTAAACAATAATTTGTGTTTTACTAACCGTTTTCAATAATTTCACATCACTCTCAAGAGTTCTTGGATACTTTTCTAAGTCTGTTTTATTATCAAATTGCGTAGGGTTTACAAAGATGCTTACTACAACAATATCATTTTCTTCCAATGCTTTAATTACCAATTGTAAATGTCCTTCGTGAAGCGCACCCATAGTAGGTACCATCCCAACGGATAATGATTTGGATTTTAATACTGCAATAGCAGCTGATATCTTATTTTTCTCAGTGTAAATTTCCACGCTTTAATAAAAAATTAACGGGTGCAAACTTAAGATTTTACGGGGACTTTGCATAAATTTTTGTACTTTTGCGTGTTTTTATTTTTGAATCTGCAAAAGCAAACCATATATGAAAGATAAGAGGATATTGTATGTATCATCTGAAGTAGTGCCTTATTTACCTGAAACTGAAATTTCATCAATGTCGTTCGAGGCACCAAGAATGGTTAATCAACAAGGTGGACAAATCCGAATTTTTATGCCACGTTATGGCAATATTAATGAAAGAAGACACCAATTACATGAAGTCATTAGATTATCTGGTATAAACTTAGTAATAAACGACTTAGATATGCCTTTAATTATTAAGGTAGCATCTATCCCTAAAGAACGTATTCAGGTTTATTTCATAGACAATGATGAGTACTTTAAAAGAAAAGCTACACTTACTGATGAGAATGGTGAATTATTTTCTGACAATGACGAACGTGCCATTTTCTTTGCAAAAGGTGTTATTGAAACAGTTAAAAAATTAAATTGGGCTCCAGATATCATTCATGTCCATGGATGGTTAGCCTCGTTATTACCACTTTACTTAAAAGAATATTACAAAGACGAGCCTCTTTTCAACGAGAGTAAAATAGTTACTTCAGTATACAATCAAAGTTTTAACAATACGTTAAACAAAGATATGGTCAATAAGATTAAATTTGACAACATAAACGAAGAAGCTATTAAATCGTTAGAAGAGCCTACATATCATAACTTAATGCAAGTTGCTGTTGATTATTCTGATGCTTTAATTATAGGTTCTGAAGTTTTACCTGAAAATTTAGAAACGTATATTAAAAATTCTAATAAACCTGTATTAGAATACAAAAGTAAAGACGAGTTTGGTGAAGCTTATACTGAGTTTTTTAATACTGAAGTTTTAGCTTAATTACTCAACGCCTTAATGAGTTATGAAGAAGATATTTAAAGCCCTAAGTTGCGTAATTGCAATTTCGTTTGTTGTATTAACCATTTCAAGTTGTGATCAAGAATACAGTTCTATTGAAAGCGGTGTTCTAGGTGAAGGCAATTTTAATTTTAATTCTAACCAACTTGAAATTCCTATCACAACGTATAACCAAAATTTATCTGGTCAACAGATAAATGGATTAACATCACAACTGTTAGGTTATTTTAATGATCCTATTTATGGAGAAACTACGGCAAGTATTGTCTCTCAAGTGTCTCCAACTAGTTTTCTTGAAATTGATAATACATTTGGAGTTAATCCAATAATAGAATCCGTTGAACTTACTATTCCATATTTCAGCACACAAATTAGTGTAGATGCAGATGGTAAACCAGGATATAAAATAGATTCTTTGTTTGTTACAGATAATAATCCTGATAACGCAAAAGCCATTAGATTGTCTGTTTATCAGAATAATTACTTTTTAAGAAACTTTAGTCTCAATGGAGATGATAGTGAGAATTATTACTCTAAAGCCGATGGCGCTATAAATAGTACTGACAACTTTTCTGAAATTCAAAATGACATTATTAATTTTGATGAACATCTTGGTTTTCAACTCTATAATGGCATCTATGAATTTGATAATGAACCAAGAGCTCAGACAACAACATCAAACGATGTTGAAACAACCACTTACCTACCGCCAGCAATAGTATTAGATCTTACAGAAATTGATGGCAGCAAAGACTTTTGGAAGACTTTAATTTTAGATCAAGAAGGGCAACCAGCCTTAAGCAATGCAAATAATTTCTTGAATCATTTTCGTGGTTTATACATTAAAGCACAAGCCATAAATAATGAAGGTAGTATGGTGCTGTTAAACTTAGTAGAATCGGGAGCTAACATTGTAATCAATTACTCCAGTGATGATAATGATGACGCGGATACAGAAAGAGAAACAGGAACCTACACGCTAAACTTTACAGGCAACCTCTTAAATACATTTATTAACAATTACAACTCCATTTTACCAGCAACACCTGATGTAACTAATGGTGATGAAAAACTATTTTTAAAAGGAACAGAAGGCTCCATGGCTGTTATTGAATTATTTAGTGGATTGGTAGACTGCGATGGCGATGGACAAGTAAATGATAATGCTTTAGACTGCTTTAAAAATACATTTAGAAAGACTGATGAAAATGGTAATGTATTAGAACCCATTAATGAGCTATACCAATTAAAACGACTGGTAAATGAAGCAAATTTAGTTATTTATGAAGATGAATCCTTTATAAAACCTAGTGATCCTAAGGATCCAAATGGAGAGGATTATCATACTTATGACAGGTTATACATTTATAATTTAGAAACTAATACTCCTATTCAGGATTATAATTCTGATGTTACTGTTGAAGCTACAAGCCCATTAATTTCTAGAAGATTTAGTTTAGGAAGAAGAATAGTAGATGATGAAGGAAATGCTAAATACAAAATTAAAATCACCGATTTATTAAACAATATTTTAGTTAGAGATCTGGACCTCACAAAATTAGGATTGGTGCTTACTAATAATGTTAACATAAGTACGAATACTGAATTACTTAATGATACTGATGATGTTACTGGTGTGCCATCTACAGCCATTCTAGCTCCTCGAGGAACTGTTTTACATGGTAGTAATAGCAGTGATGATAATAAAAAAATGCATTTAGAAGTGTTTTTTACAGAGTCTAAATAGAGATAAAAAGATGCCTATTACAGATAATCAGACACAAAAATGATTTTTATCGTATAAAACAACACGTTTACATAAATAATTATACACATAACTATTTATTTTACATATTTGCCACTTAATAAAATAACCCCAAAATCAAAAAAACATGTGTGGAATAGTTGGATATATTGGACATAGAGATGCTTACCCGATAGTAATTGAAGGATTAAAACGACTAGAATATAGAGGATACGACAGTGCAGGTATCGCACTATATGACGGAACAGATTTAAAAGTTTCTAAAACTAAAGGCAAAGTCTCTGATTTAGAAGAACGTGTAGAAAGTCAGATATCTAAAGCTGGAAACCTAGGTATTGGTCATACAAGATGGGCCACTCATGGTGTCCCAAATGATGTAAATTCACATCCACATGTTTCAAATTCTGGAGATTTAGTAATTATTCATAATGGAATTATTGAAAATTATGAATCGCTAAAACAAGAGTTGATAAAAAGAGGATACACCTTCAAATCTGATACAGATACTGAAGTTCTTATAAATCTTATAGAAGAAGTAAAAACAAAGGAAAATGTAAAACTTGGTAAGGCTGTACAAATTGCTTTAAACCAAGTTGTTGGTGCATATGCCATTGCCGTATTTGATAAAAATAAGCCAGAAGAAGTTGTTGTAGCTCGTCTAGGAAGTCCACTTGCAGTTGGTATAGGTGAAGATGAATTTTTTATTGCTAGTGATGCTTCTCCTTTTATTGAGTACACTAAAAATGCCATTTATCTAGAAGATGAAGAAATGGCAATTATTAGATTCCATAAAGGTATTAAAGTTAGAAAAATAAAGGACGATTCTTTGGTAGATCCCTATATACAAGAACTTCAATTGAATCTAGAGCAAATCGAAAAAGGAGGCTACGATCATTTTATGCTGAAAGAAATTCATGAGCAACCCAAAGCTATTACAGACACATATAGGGGGCGATTGTTAAGAGATGAAGCTATTATAAAAATGGCTGGTATAGAAGATAACATGAAGAAGTTTCTGAATGCCGATCGTATTATAATTGTGGCTTGTGGAACGTCATGGCATGCAGGACTAGTAGCAGAATACATTTTCGAAGATTTAGCTAGAATACCTGTAGAAGTTGAATATGCATCAGAATTTAGATACAGAAATCCTGTTATCACCGAAAATGATGTTTTAATCGCAATTTCTCAATCTGGAGAAACAGCAGATACTTTAGCAGCAATAAAAATGGCAAAATCTAAGGGAGCTTTTGTTTTTGGGGTATGTAATGTTGTAGGCTCATCTATAGCCAGAGAAACAGATGCTGGCGCATATACGCATGCTGGTCCAGAAATTGGTGTTGCTTCTACCAAAGCCTTTACAACACAAATAACTGTATTATCCCTTATAGCACTTCGTTTAGCAAGAGCTAAAGGCTCAATTTCTAGTTCCGATTTCAGAAACTATTTGTTAGAAATGGAGATGATCCCTAAAAAAGTAGAAAAAGCTTTGGAATCTGATGCTCATATTCAAACAATTTCTGATATATATAAAGATGCTTCAAATTTTTTATATTTAGGAAGAGGCTATAATTTCCCAGTAGCTTTAGAAGGCGCATTAAAACTAAAAGAGATTTCTTATATTCATGCTGAAGGTTATCCTGCAGCAGAAATGAAACATGGCCCTATTGCACTCATAGATGAAAATATGCCAATAGTGGTTATAGCTACAAAAGCAGAGCATTATGATAAAGTAGTAAGTAATATACAAGAAATAAAATCCAGAAAAGGAAAAATAATTGGTGTTATTACTGAAGGAGATACTGTAGTAAGGGAATTAGCAGACCATGTTATTGAAGTACCTGATACTATAGAAGCATTAAGCCCTCTATTAACTACAATTCCTTTACAACTTTTATCTTATCATATAGCTGTAATGCTTGATAAAAATGTAGACCAACCACGTAATTTAGCAAAATCTGTTACCGTGGAATAAAATATGCTGAAGAACAAAAAAGGAGGTTTGAGTACATCAAACCTCCTTTTTTTGTTTCGTATATTCTCAATTAAAGTGGTCTTTTTTGTTAAAAATGTAAAAATTTTCATGTTTTTTTAGCAAAACATACTATGCATGCATAATTTTTTTATATTTTTAGCCCGAACTTGTTTACTATCGAAGTAATCATACTCCTAAAATTTAACTAGTTAATATAAATGAAGACTATTCTCAAATTTACTTTGTTTTTGTTCTGTGCGGTTAGCTATGCGCAAACAACTATCTCAGGAACCGTTAATGACGATAGCGGTCAGCCCATTCCTGGAGCCAATATTATCATTGTAGGTACTACAACAGGTACAGTCACTGATTTCGATGGTGGTTTCACTTTAACAACAAATCAAAGTCCACCTTTCACAATTCAAATTACCAGTGTAGGTTTTGAAAGCTTTTCGCAAGAAATCACATCAAATAATCAAAAAATTGATGCTGTACTTGTAGAAGGAACGGCCTTAGATGAAGTCGTAATTTCAGCATCTAGAACACCAGAGCGTATTTTCGAATCTCCAGTTACCATTGAACGCTACGGACTAAAAGCTATCAAGAACACAGCATCAGCAGAGTTTTACGATGGATTAGAAAATCTTAAAGGTGTAGATATAAACACCAATAGTTTAACATTTAAATCTATTAACACCAGAGGATTTGCAACTTTTGCTAACACACGTTTTATGCAACGCGTAGATGGCATGGACAATGCAGCACCTGCACTTAATTTTCCATTAGGAAACTTATTGGGCATGGTAGAAACCGATGTTCAAAGTGTAGAATTGCTTCCTGGAGCAGCTTCTGCCCTTTACGGCGCAAATGCTTTTAATGGGATTTTGTTTATGACAAGTAAAAGCCCGTTTGATCACACAGGTATAAGTGGCTATTTTAAAGCAGGTATAACATCTCAAGAAGCAGCTGGTGATAACGACTACAAAGATTATGGTATTAGAATTGCCCATAAATTTAATGATAAATTTGCTGCTAAGGTAAATTTCAGTTATTTACAAGGGACCGATTGGGCAGCAAATGATACAAGAGGAAAAGACAGAGATAATACGTTTATTAAACCCAACAGCACAAGAGAAAATGATATTGATTATGATGGTGTAAACGTATACGGAGATTTAGTTTCTACCAATCTTAGAAACGTAAAAGAAAGCCCAACTTTTTTACAAGGGCTTGCAGATGCAGGAATTAATCCTGATGTTGCAAATTTAGTTCCTGATGTTGATGTAAGTAGAACTGGCTATGATGAAGCAGACCTTACTAATTATGACGCTAAAAGTATAAAAGCAGATTGGGGACTATACTTTAGACCTTGGGAAAATGATTTTGAAATTCAATATGTTGGGAAAATAGGATCAGGATCTACAATCTACCAGGGTTCTAATAGATATTCAATCAAGAATTTCTTCTTACAACAACATAAATTAGAAATTAAAAACGACAACTTTTTCTTAAGAGGTTATGTTACTGCAGACAATGCTGGTGACTCTTACGATATGGTATTCACAGGTGTGAATATAAACAGGCAATGGAAATCAGATAATCAATGGTTTGGAGAATATGCTGGGGCTTTCATTCAAGGAACTCTTGCGGGTTTAACAGGAGACCAAGCTCATGCTGCGGCAAGACAAGCTGCAGATACTGGAAGATTTGAACCAGGAACTCCGGAATTTCAAAGCGCTTTTAATACCGTAACTAACGATCCTGATATTTTAACAGGAAGTCAATTAAAAGATGAATCTAAAATTTATCATTCGGATGCTAATTATAATTTTAGTCATTTAATTGATTTTGCTGAAATTCAAGTTGGTGGTTCCTACAGAAAATATGTACTTAATTCTTTTGGATCAATTTATACCGATCGTGAAAGTGAAATCCCTTATTCTGAAGTTGGACTTTACACTCAAATTCAAAAGAAATTCTTAGAAGATGATCGCTTAAAAGTAACAGCTTCTATGCGTTACGACAAATCAGAATTGTTTGATGCATTTTTATCTCCCAGACTATCATTAGGCTATAATATTGGAGAAGATAATAACCACAACATAAGAGCATCTTTTCAAACAGGATTTAGAAATCCAGATACTCAAGCATTATACATAGGCTTTAATGTTGGCCCAATAACTTTAATTGGTAGTGCATTTGATAACCCTGAGCGTTTTAGTAGAACTGTAAGCGGTACAGAAATATCTCCTACTGGCCAAGCTATTTTAGGTTCAGACACATTTACTTATAATGGAACTGGAGCTTACAACAACTCTTTTACTAGAAGCTCAGTAACAGCTTTTGCAGCATCTCAAAACCCTGCAGATTTAGAAATAGGTAATCCTGGTTTAGTAGAACCAGAGCAAGTAAGCTCTTTTGAAGTAGGCTATAGAGGGAAAGTTAATAAAATAGTTATCGATTTTAGTGCATATTACAATCAATATCAAGATTTTATTACCACTGTAGATGTAGTAAATCCTTTCTATGGAGATGTTGGTTTAACTCAAACATTCCCAGTAAATGGCAATCCTACACCACTTTCTGTAATAGCTTTAGCTAATGAAGATTTTCAAGCTTATCGTGCTTACACCAACACATCTGAAGACGTAAGTTCTTATGGTGCTTCATTGGGTGTTTCTACAAAAGTATTTGGAGGTTTTGATTTAGGAGCGAATTACACATACGCAAATCTTGATTTTGATAGACAAGCAAATTCAGACTTTCAGACTAATTTCAATACACCTGAGCATAAATTCAAAGCAACATTTGGAAACACTAATTTATTTAAAAACTTTGGTTTTAATTTGGCATGGAGATGGAGTGACAACTACGTTTGGGAAGCCTCTTTCTTAACCGCAGATGTACCAGCTTATCATGTTCTTGATGCACAAATTAACTTTAGAGTCCCTAGTCTTAAATCTTCTTTCAAAGCAGGAGCTACTAATCTTCTAGCAGATGAATACTTCACAGCAGCTGGAACTGGATTTATCGGTTCTCAATACTATGTGTCTTGGACAATTAATAACCTATAAAAAAGGAAACTATGAAATTTAAATATATATCACTTTTCGCACTATTAATTGGTTTTGTATCATGTGAAGATGTAGAAAGCCCAATCCCAGAAGCGGAGATACTTCCTGAATTAACATCTGGATCAGCAGATTTTTCCAATTATGTAGCCGTCGGAGCATCATTCACAGCAGGATTTACTGATGGTGCAATTTTTAAGGCTAGCCAAGAAAATTCTTTCCCAAATACTTTATCAAAACAATTTGCAAAAGTAGGAGGAGGAGCATTCGATCAACCCTTAATGAATGATAATATCGGAGGACTTCTTATTGGCGGTATGACTAATCCTAGGTTTCAGCCAAGATTATTTTTTAACGGGGCTGGCCCAGTAAGATTACCTGCGACTCCAACTACAGAAGGAGCTGCAAGTATAGGTGGAACTTTTCACAATATGGGTGTGCCAGGAGCCAAAAGTTTCCATTTATTATTTGATGGTTTGGGTAACCCAGCTAATTTAGCACTAGGATTAGCAAATCCTTATTACGTTCGAATGGCTACAAGTCCTACGGCAACAGTTTTAGGAGATGCTATGGCACAAAACCCAACATTTTTCACGCTTTCTGAAGTTGGAGGAAATGACGTATTAGGTTACGCTACTTCTGGTGGAGATGGTTCAAACCCAATAACAGACTCACCAACTTTTGATGCGTCTTTCAATGCATTAGTTAATACACTAACATCAAACGGGGCTAAAGGAGTTGTTACCAACGTCCCTTATGTTACAGATTTACCTTTTTTTACAACTGTTCCTAATAATGCACTCGTTCTTGATGCCGCTACTGCTGGTCAATTAACTGGAGTATTTCAAGCAGTAAGTGGTATATTTCTTCAAGGAGCATTATTGCAAGGGGTTCCTCTAGCACAAGCGCAAGCTTTAGCAGCACAATACGCCATTACCTTTAATGAAGGCCCAAATAGATGGATTATTGATGTACCTGTTACTCCTACAAATCCATTAGGTTTTAGACAAATGACCGAGGATGAATTATTAGTATTATCTATAGATCAAGCTGCACTAGCGCAAGGTTATGGTACTGTAGCTTTAACTCCTGAAGTGCTGCAAGTTTTAGGATTATTACAAATGGGCGGTACGCCAACGCCTCAACAAGCAGGATTGGTAATCGCAGCAGTTAATGGCATAGACGATAAAGATGCTCTGGATTCTGATGAACTTGAAGCTATTAAAAATGCTACTGATGCTTATAATGCAACCATAGGCAGTGTAGCTAGTTCTAACGAAAATATTGCCTTAGTTGACTTAAATGCTATATTAAGTGAAGTTGCAAGCACAGGAATTAATTTTGATGGCTTTAATCTTACTGCTAGTTTAGTTACTGGTGGGGCTGTAAGCTTAGATGGAATTCATCTAAATGCCAGAGGATATGCATTTATGGCCAATAAATTTTTGGAAGCAATTGACGCAAATTTTGGTTCTAACTTTGTTGCATCTGGTAATGTGGCTAAAGCCAATGATTACCCAACAAGTTATTCGCCTACACTTCTTCAATAAAGAAATTTTTACTTTTCAATATATATAAAAACACCTTCAATTTTTTGAAGGTGTTTTTATTTTTCTCAATTTAATCGAATCTTTCCATTTATTGTTAAAATTTTAACGCCTATTCTATAGCTTTCGTTAAAAGTTTTACAAACCACTACAAATATCTTCAAACAAGTATCTAATTTTAGTAAAAGTTGTATTTTTGAAGAATGTTTTTCAAAAAGTGATAGCTCAAAAAAACAATGGATAAATTTTCCTTTTTAAATGCTGCTCATACAGCATATTTTGCTGATTTGTACGAGCAATATCTGCAAAATCCGGATAGTGTAGAACCTAGTTGGAGAGCCTTTTTTCAAGGTTATGATTTTGGTAGTGAAAATTATGGGCTTGATGGCGAAATTGTAGAAGGCGTAACAACGCAAATACCTGAACACATCCAAAAAGAGTTTCAGGTAGCACGTCTCATTGATGGATATAGAAGTCGTGGTCATCTGTTTACCAAAACAAATCCCGTTAGAGATAGAAGAACTTACCAACCTACATTGGCAATTGAAAATTTTGGGCTTTCCAAAAACGATTTAGACACCATCTTTAATGCTGGTGAAGTTTTGGGTATTGGTGCACAAAGTCTTAGCGTAATCATCGAACACCTAGAACGTATTTATTGCGACTCTATAGGGGTTGAATATATGTATCTACGTAATCCAGATGTTATTAAATGGTGGCAAGACAAGTTAAATGTAAATGATAATCACTCTAATTATTCCTCTGAAACCAAGAAGTACATTCTTTCAAAATTAAACCAGGCGGTTACTTTTGAAAACTTTTTACAAACAAAATATGTTGGTCAAAAACGATTCTCATTAGAAGGTGGTGAATCATTAATTCCTGCTATTAGTAACACCTTATATAATGCAGTAGAAAAGTATGGCGTAAAAGAGTGCGTTTTGGGCATGGCACATCGCGGACGTCTTAGCACCTTGGTAAATATTTTCAGAAAGCCTTTGCATGAATTATTCAGTGAGTTTGAAGGTAAAGATTTTGAAGATGAAAATATTGATGGTGACGTTAAATATCATTTAGGGCTTACTTTAGATAAAACCTATCAAAATGGTAAGTCTATAAAAATGAACTTGGTACCTAATCCATCTCATCTAGAAACCGTTGGTCCAGTAGCAGAAGGTATAACTCGCGCCAAAATTGATGATGATTATAATGGTGATGACTCTAAAATTTTACCGATTTTAGTTCATGGTGATGCTGCAATAGCTGGTCAAGGTATTGTGTATGAAGTTGGGCAAATGAGTCAATTAAATGGTTATAAGACTGGTGGAACCATTCATATTGTCGTTAATAATCAAATAGGATTTACAACTAATTATCTAGATGGTCGTTCAAGTACGTATTGTACTGATGTTGCCAAAGTAACATTATCTCCCGTAATGCATGTAAATGCTGATGATGCTGAAGCTGTTGTTCATGCTGTGGAAATGGCTCTAGATTATAGAATGCGTTACAAAAAAGATGTATATATAGATTTATTAGGGTATCGAAAATATGGACATAATGAAGGAGATGAGCCTCGTTTTACGCAACCAAATTTATATAAAAACATATCTAAACACCAAAATCCTTATAAAATATATTCTGATAAGCTCATCGCAGAAAACACCATTGATAAATCTTATTCAGAGCATATCGTAGCAGAATTTAGGAGTACTTTAGAACGTGAATATGAAAAGGCCAAAGAGGCAGATTCGTCTAAGGTTCGTGAATTTATGCAAGAGCGTTGGCTAGGTTTTACCAGAAAAGGTGTTGATGCTATGTTAGAAAGTGAAGACACAGGCTACAAAGAAGAAAATCTAAAACATATTTCAAAGGTAGTTTCTACTGTGCCAGAAGGTCAAAAGTTTTTACGAAAAGCTGAACGTATTCTTCAAGGCAGAGCGAAAATGGTTTTTGAAACTGATACTTTAGATTGGGGAATGGCTGAAACATTAGCCTATGGTAGTTTACTTGAGGAAGGTTATAATGTACGTATTTCTGGCCAAGATGTGGAGCGTGGTACTTTTAGTCATCGTCATGCTATTTTAAGAGATATTATTTCAGAAGAACGTGTTAATCTTTTAAATACCAACCCCAATAATAAAGGTAAAATGGATATTTTTAATTCATTTTTATCTGAGTATGGGGTTCTTGGTTTTGACTATGGTTATGCCATGGCAAACCCAAATACACTAACCATATGGGAAGCGCAATTTGGTGATTTTAGTAATGGCGCTCAAATTATTTTCGATCAATATTTATCAGCAGCTGAAGACAAGTGGAAAGCGCAAAACGGAATTGTAGTATTGTTACCTCATGGTTATGAAGGGCAAGGCTCGGAGCACTCATCTGCTCGAATAGAACGTTATCTTCAATTATGTGGAAATGATAATATGATTGTAGCAGATTGTACAACTCCTGCAAACATGTTCCATTTGTTAAGACGACAAATGAAGCGCGACTATAGAAAGCCACTAATCGTTTTTACACCCAAAAGTCTACTACGTCATCCTAAGGCGGTATCATCTATCAGTGAATTAGCCTCAGGAAGTTTTGAAGAGGTTATTGATGATACTATAGACCCTAAAAATGTTGAAAAACTAGTATTCTGTACTGGTAAGTTTTATTACGACTTATTAGCAAAGCGAGAAGAATTAGGTACGAACAACATAGCTTTAGTAAGAATTGAACAATTATTCCCTTTACATCTTGAAAAGATTAAGGAGGTTATTGATAAATATCCAAACGTTAAAAAATATGTTTGGGCTCAAGAAGAACCTGAAAACATGGGAGCTTGGAGTTACATGCTACAGCGAATGAATTTAGTAAAGTTAGAAGTAAATTCTAGATCATTTGCATCAGTACCTGCACCAGGATCAAGCACCAGAGATAAAAGAAGACAACAACGCGTTATCAATACGGTTTTTGACATAAAATAAAAATAAACAGAAATACAATTAAAATTATATACACATGATTTTAGAAATGAAAGTACCATCTCCAGGAGAATCTATTACTGAAGTAGAGATTGCAGCTTGGTTAGTTGAAGATGGGGATTATGTTGAAAAAGATCAAGCTATTGCAGAAGTAGATAGTGATAAAGCCACACTAGAACTTCCAGCTGAAGCTAGTGGTACTATTACATTAAAAGCAGAAGAGGGAGACGCTGTAGATGTTGGAGCAGTTGTGTGCCATATTGATACTAGTGCTGAAAAACCTGAAGGTGGTGCAGCTCCAAAAGTAGAGGCCAAAGAAGAAACTCCAAAGAAAGAAAGTGCTCCTGCACCTCAAGCTTCTGAAACAAAAACTTATGCTACTGGTAGTGCAAGTCCTGCTGCAAAAAAGATTCTTGCTGAAAAAGGTATGGATGCAGGATCTATTAAAGGCACTGGCAAAGATGGAAGAGTTACCAAAGAAGATGCTGTGAAAGCGGTACCATCAATGGGAACACCTACTGGGGGGTCTCGAGGCACTTCTAGAAGTAAAATGTCGATGCTACGTCGTAAGGTAGCAGAGCGTCTTGTAGAAGCTAAAAACACTACTGCGATGTTAACTACATTTAATGAAGTTGATATGTCTCCTATTTTCGAATTAAGAAAAGAATATAAAGAAACATTTAAAACGAAACATGGTGTTAGCTTAGGGTTTATGAGTTTCTTTACGTTAGCTGTTGTAAGGGCACTTAAAATGTATCCTGCGGTTAACTCTATGATAGATGGTAAAGAAATGATTAGCTATGACTTCTGTGATATCAGTATTGCTGTTTCTGGACCAAAAGGATTGATGGTACCTGTTATGCGAAATGTCGAAAATTTAAGTTTTAGAGGTGTAGAATCTGAAGTAAAACGCTTAGCAATTAGAGCTAGAGATGGACAAATAACCGTTGATGAAATGACGGGAGGCACATTTACTATTTCCAATGGTGGTGTCTTTGGAAGTATGCTATCTACACCAATTATAAATCCTCCGCAAAGTGGAATTTTGGGCATGCACAACATTGTTGAACGCCCTGTTGCTATTGATGGTAAAGTTGAAATTAGACCAATTATGTATGTCGCTTTATCTTACGATCATAGAATTATTGACGGTAAGGAAAGTGTAGGTTTCTTAGTTGCTGTTAAAGAGGCGTTAGAAAATCCTATTGAATTGCTAATGGATAATGACGTGAAAAAAGCGTTAGAATTATAATACGCAAATTATATATTTTAAAAAAAGCGAAACATCAAAGATGCTTCGCTTTTTTTATTCCTAATACTATCCCATCAACTATTTGATTTTTACTATTGAAAGGGCATCATCCGCATTCAATATTACTAAATGTGGCTTACCTTTAATTACTATCTTTTCAATTGCCTTTGCAGCTTTATTAGTAATGTTTTTATCTAAAATTGAGATATTACTATCTGGGTTATTTTTATTTGAAGAAAGCACAAACCCTCGAGAAGCATCGTAACGAATAGTTTCTACTTCAGCATCATGAATACTGCCAACACCTATTATTTCTGTATTGCCATCAGTATTTAAATCTAAGGTTTCAAAGTCTAAAACAGGTCCTATTTGCGCAGTGTTAGGTAACTTATGAAACTCTAGGTTTCCACCACCTTTATTTTCAATATAGTAGGAAGAAAAACTCGTTACTGTAAGGTGCAATGCATTTTCTATTTTGTCTTTTCCGTAAACATCATAAATGTTTGAAGATGCAAACGACTTGTATGTTTTAAATTTTTCATTTAAAAATGGGGTTTGCTCTGATGAACATTCTTTTCCTCGAATAGGAAACAAATCGCCTTCCGACTCTTTGCTTAGAGCTATATCGTAGCTCTTATTCTCATCAAAATAATTGGCATAAATGTGTAAAGGATTCTCTTTTTTAGGATGAAATTTATTGTTTTCTCCAAAATTACCCACAAAATAATCCTCATCACCATCACCATCAAAATCAATAGGTTTTATCGTTTGAAACCAGCCTGTTATATCTTTATTATTTAAATCAACTTTTTTGAATTTTTTATTTTCATTTTCGAAAATTGTAATAGGCATCCATTCTCCAGCTACGATTAAATCGAAATCTCCATCGTTATCATAATCAGAAAACACAGCATCGTTAAGCATACCTACATTTTGAATATCACTAGCCAATGATGTTGTTTCATCAAATAAATTACCATTTCTGTTTTCTAAAAAGTATGATTTTGGGGCATTCGGGTATTTCCCAGGAATTACACGACCACCAACAAAAACGTCTATATCACCATCGTTATCAAAATCATGAGCAGCAATTGCTTTTGTAACTGATAATAGTTTTGGTAATCTACCTTTTGAAAATACTCCTTTTCCATTGTTTATATATAATCTATCCTGATGCCAACGACTATTTTCTGTATCGCTATAATTTCCAGATGCTACGTATAAATCTAGATCATCATCACCATCGACATCAAAAAACACAGCATTATTGTCTGTATAGTTTTTATCCGTGTCGAACACAGTATTTGAGGATAATGTAAACTCACCATTTTGATTTTGAATATATAATTGACCTCCATAACCTTTAGTGTTTCCAATATAAACATCTTCTAAACTGTCGTTATTTACATCAGCAACCGCTAAAGCCGCATCTATAGTTGATTGTTTTTGAGGTAATAGTAATTGCAAATCATAATCATTAAAATTTACAGGATGATGAGCATAATTAATTCCTAAAACGGAAGGTTTAAGTATTTCAAATTTTGAAGGTGATGATGTATCCAGCGCTACATTTCCTGTGGCATCATCATATGATAAATTTATAGTGCTATTTACTTTAACTTCAGTAATGAGCTGAGATCTATCGTCTGGCCAAATCACATGAATACTATCTATATCTTTTGATGTGCCTAAACCAAAATTCAAACCGTAGCTTGTAGAGGATTGGTACCCTCGCATTGGATTCACCTCTTTTATTTGTTTTGTATCATCAGTATAAACAATAACTTTAGTCCCGACACCTTTTATATTCTCTTTTTGCCCTTCAAACGAAAACTTAATATAATTATTTTTACCTATGTCATTTCGATATAAGGATGCTTTTTCTGATTGATTATTGATCACCAAATCTAAATCACCATCATTATCAAAATCTGCATAAGCAGCTCCATTTGAATTCACTTTAGTATCAAATCCAAAGCTATCACTAACATCTTTAAATGTATAATCCTTATTGTTCAAAAACATATAGTTATTCAACTGTGTAGAAGGCATCATGTTAATGGCTTCATCAAGACTAAACTGTTTGTTATTCATGATATCTTCAGCAATCTGGCGTTTAAAATCCTGATTTGTTAAGTCCTTTTCAATACCGTTTGTTATAAAAACATCATTAAATCCATCATTATTAAAATCAGCTACGAGTGGCGCCCAACTCCAATCAGTCTTTGCTATTCCTGAAAACTGACCTATTTCACTATAAGAGTTTGTACCATTATTTAATTGTAACATATTAGCCATATATTGGTAGTGGTAATCATTTTCTACCATTAAATTAAAGTTACTAGTGCTCATAGTAGCCATATTTTCTTTTCCTCTTTTTCTGTCAGCTGCCATCATATCAAGTACTACTAAATCAGGTAATAAATCGTTATTTATATCTGCAAAGTCGCTTCCCATACTATTTGTTGGGATGTGTTTAAAATACTTCTGACTCTCTTCTGTAAATGTACCATCTTGATTATTGATGTATAAAAAATCTGGTTCATAAAAATCATTAGCAACATAAATATCTGGCCAATTATCTCCATTAAAATCTCCTATTGCTGCACTTAATCCCCAAGCATTATTACCTAGTTTTGCCTGTCTAGTAACATTATGATACCTTCCATTATCATTTCTAAATAATAGATCAGAATTTTCGAGAGTCAATGGTTTCTTCAAATTTAAATCAATTGAAATTTGACTATTAAAATCTGGGCGGTGATTTACCAAATACATATCTAAATCGCCATCTTTGTCATAATCAAAAAAATAGGATTGAGTTGAAAACGCATAACCACCAGTTAACCCATATTGTTTAGCTGCTTCTTTAAATGTGTTATTCTTTTGATTTATATAGAGGAGGTTTTTCCGTAAGACCATATTGTTTAGGCTCCCAGATTTACAAACGTAAATATCTAGCCAACCGTCATTATTCACATCTATCATATTTACTCCCGTACTCCACCCCTTTTCATCTTCAACACCAGCACTTTCAGTAATATCTTCAAAGACAAAACCACCTTTGTTTAGGTATAATTTGTTTGAATTTTGATTCGAAGTGAAATAGATATCTTCCAAACCGTCATTATTAATATCACCTATTGCAACACCTCCTCCATTATAAACATAGGTGTAATTCAAGAAATTAAGTTCGGGTGTTTCTTCTACTTTATTTTCGAAATGAATGTTAGAATATGATGCGGGTATATCAGTGAACGGAGTATTAGTATCACTTTTGTATTGCGAATAATCAGGATCCTTCTTGCATCCCAAAATAAAAATCAGTAACAGGATAAAACAGACTTTAAACAACTTCATTTAAGGTGAAAATATTACAAATGCGTTTATACCTTTTTTATAACGTTGGTCACTATACCCCAGATTATAAAATTATTTTCTTCTGTAACTATTATAGGTTTATAATTAGGGTTTTCTGGTTGTAGCCAAACACAGTTGCCTTCAACTTTTAACCGTTTAACCGTAAATTCCCCATCCAAAAAACATACTGCTATTTTATTATGCGTGGGTTCTAAACTCCTATCTATAACAAGTAAGTCGTTATCATCAAGCCCCGCACCGATCATGGATTGTCCACTAACTCTTGCAAAAAAAGTAGCTTCTTTATTTTTTATAAGCTCTCTATCTAAAGATAAGCGTTGTTCTTTAAAATCATCTGCAGGAGATGGGAATCCAGCCGAAATACCCATATCAAAAAAAGGAACTCCTGAATTGCTTACAATTCTTGGATTAAAAAAGGTAAGATTTTGAGATTTACGTAATAGCATTGTTATAGAATTCAACTAAAATATAGTTTTGTATAAAGTTAATAAATATTGCATCTATTAACTAGCTTTAAAAGATATATCGCATAAAAAAGTCGAGATTAACATCTCGACTTTTTATAAATATTAAGATTATTTACTATTCTATTCCATGTTTGTAGACACATCACCTGTACCTGTAGTATAGTTAATTTTTAAAGCATTTACTTTTCTAAGTTCTTGCTTTACGTCACCTACAATACCCATATTGGCATCTCTATCTACTTTAAGTGAAACTGTTAAAAAAGGTATCAACTCTTCTCTTAAAGCTGCACGCTCTGCAGCAATAAATGAAGCTACCTCACCCACAGATGCAAAGTCGTCATTCAACTGAATTCGAGCTACTGTACCAGCACTTCTATAATTTTCACTAGGCTTACCCATATAAATATAACTCACTGGGTTTTTCTTATCTAGCTTTTCAATTTGATCCGCCACAGGAAGTGAATTTTTTATTTTTAAGGTATCTTCTCTCATTACGGTAGCTACCATAAAAAAGAATAATAACATAAAAACAATATCAGGTAAAGACGCCGTATTGATTGGCGCTAATCCTCCATCCTTTTTCTTTTTAAACTTAGACATATCCTATAAGTTTTTATTTATTCAACTACTTCCGAAAGCTTTTGCGGAATTTCCAACTTTATTTGATCAATAAGATCTTTTAGCTTCTTCTTATTACCGTTCCATCTTACATCTTTATGCAATGCTTGCATTTCTATAAAATTCATTTTAGGAAACCCTTTAGAAGCTCCAATCTCTAATGCCCTTCTATTTCTCAAATTGTTATAAGCTGCTACCAACTCATTTTGAACTGAAATATAAGCTGCATAAGATGTCTCGCGGTCGTTCTTTAAAGAAATAATAGCCTTATCTGGGTTATCAGATGATTTTGGATCTTTTGCTCCTTTACAAAAAGCACAAGAACCATCACCATTATTATCTAAAAACTCTATTGCTGCTTGTCTCAAATCCTTAATCTCCATTGGTTCATCCTCAACAAGTAAATCGTCATTCTTATTAACTAAAACCGTAAAAATATTTTTTTGCTTAATTATCGGCGGTTCAGTTTCTTCAATAGGAGGAAGTTTTCGGTTAATCCCCGAGTCTTTCTCAATGGTAGTTGTTACCAAGAAAAATATCAATAATAAGAAGGCAATGTCGGCCATTGAGCCTGCATTAACTTCAGGTGCTGCTCGTTTTGCCATATTATTTAATCATTTTTTTAATTCCGTAAAACAACATTGATCCACCTGCAACTAAAATAAGTGCATAGAATAAATAAAGTCCAGCTCCTAATAATTTTGATCCTCCAGCAGATAACGTGCCTCCATCTTTTAACGGTGTCTCTACACCATTTGCAAGTCCGAAGTAACAAATTGCTGCTAATACAGCAAAAGCACCTACTCCTTTTAATGTACTTTTTAGTGTATCTGGATTTGTTGCAATATTTTTCAAACTGAATATAACAACAAATGCTAATGTTAATCCTAAAATAATGTAAGCTATATACATGATAGAATTAACAGAACCAGCTGCCTCTCCAGCTTTTACAGCATCATCTCCTGTTGATATTATCATTGCTAGAAACACTATAGAGAGTATCCCAACAACTGCTAATACTATGGTTAATATTTTTTTCATAATAGTTACAATTTTAAATTATTACTTTTTGTGTTTGATAAGCATATCCATTAACGTAATAGAAGAATCTTCCATATCATTAACAATGCTGTCAATTTTCGCAATAATGTAATTGTAAAATATTTGAAGTATAATTGCTACTATAAGACCAAATACTGTTGTTAAAAGTGCTACTTTAATACCACCCGCTACTAATGAAGGGTTCATATCACCTGCAGCTTCAATTTTATCAAAGGCTTGAATCATACCAATTACCGTACCCATGAAACCAAGCATTGGTGCTAATGCAATAAATAAAGAAATCCAAGATACGTTTTTCTCTAATTGCCCCATTTGAACACCACCATAAGCAACAACTGCTTTTTCTGCAGCTTCAATGCCTTCGTCTGTTCTATCTAAACCTTGATAGAAAATAGAAGCGATAGGTCCTTTTGTGTTTCTACAAACTTCTTTTGCAGCTTCAACACCACCAGAAGCTAATGCATCTTCTACGTTTTGAGTTAATTTTTTTGTATTTGTTGTAGATAAATTTAAAAAGATAATTCTTTCAATAGCAATTGCCAATCCAAGAATTAAACATAACAATACAATTCCCATGAATCCTGGGCCTCCTTCAATAAAACGCTTTTTTAATCCTTGATGAAAGCCAAGTTCTTCAGCTGGTGCTGCATCATCGGCATCTTGAGTAGTTACAACAGTTGTTGCAGCAGCATTTACTGTTGCGCTAGTAGTTGCATTTGCTGTTCCAAATGCCATCATTCCTGTAATGGCAAGGATAGAAAATAATCTTTTCATGTTCTAAATCTTAATTTTATTAGTTAAAGTGTTAAAGATATAAAAAATACAATTAAAAACTAAATATAAATTGTGCAGAGAGGAAGGGATTCGAACCCTCGATACCCTTTTGAGGTATACACACTTTCCAGGCGTGCGCCTTCGACCACTCGGCCACCTCTCTGTGGCTTAATCGTAAATTTTATAGGACGACCAAATAACAAAAAAAAAATCAAACAGTAAAACCTTTGTCGTTAATTTTAGGCTATTTCTCCTCTAAGCGCTGTTTCAAACTTACTTTTTAACAACTTATTCGAAATAGGCTTACCTAATAAGTACATTAATTTAGTGATCGCAGATTCGGTAGTCATATCCTTTCCAGAAATTACACCTATAGCCTTAAGATGGCTACTGGTTTCATATTGCCCCATGTTTACGCCACCACCTACGCATTGGGTAACATTAATAATATGAATCCCATTTGTTATGGCATTTTTCAAAGCATCAACAAACCATTTTTCTGTTGTACAATTTCCTGAACCATAGGTTTCTAGTATTACTGCCTTTAAATTTGATGTGCTTAAAACACTATCTACATAAGACCTTGTAATTCCTGGAAAAAGCTTTAACAATGCTATATTACTATCTAACTTCTTGTGTACAATTAATGGAGTACCTGATTGTGGTTTTAATAAATATTGATGATTTATTTTTAAATGTACTCCAGATTCTGCCAAACAAGGATAGTTTAAAGAATTAAAAGCCTGAAAATGTTCTGCATTAATTTTGGTACTGCGATTACCACGATATAGTTTATATTCAAAATACAGGCAAACTTCCTGTATCACTGGTTTGTTATTTTCATTTTGTAAAGAAGCAATTTGAATTGAAGTAATTAAATTCTCCTTCGCATCTGTTCTTAAATCGCCAATAGGCAATTGCGCTCCAGTGAACACTACTGGTTTTGCTAAATTCTCTAGCATAAAACTTAATGCAGAAGCCGTATAACTCATAGTATCACTACCATGAAGCACTACAAAACCATCAAACTTAGTATAATAAGATTCTATAATCTCAGCTATTTGAACCCAATTCGTAGGGTTCATATTACTAGAGTCAATTGGAGTTTCAAAAGACATGGTTTCGATTTCACAATCCAAAAGGTTTAACTCTGGAATTTGTTTCAAAAGGTTTTTAAAATTGAAGGCATGCAAAGTACCAGTTTCAATATCTTTTACCATACCAATTGTACCACCAGTGTATATTAATAATATGTTTGGCTTCTTGTTACTCATATTTTAAAAATGTCTTTTGAATTTTGAGTGGTGATTTTGGCAATTTCTTCTTTTGAAACATCGTAAATCTCGGATAGTTTTTCCAATACATTAATAATGTAGGCACTTTCGTTTCGCTTACCTCTGTATGGTACGGGCGATAAATATGGTGCATCTGTTTCTAAAACAATATGTTCTAAATCTATTTGATTTAAAAACTGATTGATCTTTCCATTCTTAAAAGTAACTACTCCACCAATACCTAACTTCATATTATATGATATTGCTTGATGTGCTTGCTCTAAAGTTCCTGTAAAACAATGAAAGATACCAAATAAGTCATCATCTTTTTCTGTTTCTAAAACTTCAAAAATTTCATTAAAAGCTTCCCTACAGTGTATGACTATGGGTAACTTATATGCTTTTGCTAATTGAATTTGATGCCTAAATGCTGCTTTTTGAATATCTAAAGTAGTTGTATCCCAATATAAATCAATCCCAATTTCTCCAACTGCATAAAATTCACGTTTGGAAAACATCATTTCAACATGTTTAAGCTCCTCTAAATAATTCTCTTTTACATGGGTAGGATGCAAACCCATCATTAAAAACACATGCTCTGGAAAATCGTTTTCTAATTGAAGCATAGCTTTTGTATAAGTAGAATCTATAGCTGGAATGAAAAATCGCTTTACGCCACTATCAATTGCACGATTTATCATCTCGTGTCTATCTTCATCAAAAGCTTCACTGTATAAGTGCGTGTGTGTATCTGTTATCACTAAGGTTATTATTTTAAATGATTTTTAGTGTAAAAGTAAAAGATTTTATAGATTATCTTTGCTTAAAATCGATATCATGGACACCTCTCTTCAAAATTTTCTTTTGAGTAAAGATTATACCAAAATAAAATTGAAGCTTACTAAAACAAATCACTTTGAAATGAAGGCTACAATTAATGGTGTTAAAGGTAATTTTATTTTAGATACAGGCGCATCTAGTTCTTGTGTTGGTTTTGAAGCCATTGAAACATTCAATCTTAAAGTAAAAGACTCAGAAATATTAGCGGCTGGTGCCGGAGCAACAGACATGGAAACCAAAATGTCTAAAAAAAACAAAGTCAAAATAGGAAAATGGAATCATGATAAAGTTGTTTTGGTATTATTTAACCTAGTTCATGTAAACACGGCTTTGGTAAATCATAACTCCAAACCTGTAGACGGAATCATCGGTGCCGATATACTAAAAAAAGGGAAAGCCGTAATTGATTATGAGAAAAAATATCTATATTTAAAACTGTAAAGTTTTACAAACGAGACAAACCGATTAATAGCAAATATCCCTAGACTGAATGCATACATCTATAGTAATAGCTGATGACCATCCGCTAATGCTTCGTGGTTTAACCGACTTTTTAACTTCCAAAGGTTATAATATTTTGGGAAGTGCAGAAGATGGTAAAAGCGCTTATAACCTTATTGTAAAACTGAAACCAAAAATTGCGATTCTTGACATTAGGATGCCCTACAAAACTGGCTTAGAGATTGCCGAAGAAGTTCAAAAAAACGACTTACCTACTAAAATTATTCTTATTACATTCGATAAGGAAGAGGAACTCTATGATAAAGCACTGGAATACGGTGTTTATGGATATATTTTAAAAGAATTTGCTATTGAAGAGATAGAAAACTGCATTTCTCATGTAGAAAATAATCAGCCATATTTTAGTGAGGAAATAGCAGATTATCTAAAACACAGCAGCAATAAAAGACCAAAAGCATTAGAGTTACTTACAAAATCTGAACTTAAGATTGTTAAGCTAATATCTGAAAGTAAAACATCTCAAGAAATTGCAGAGGTGCTTTCTATCTCTCCTCGCACAGTAGATAAGCACAGAAGCAATATTGTGGCTAAATTAGACCTTGATAATAAACCTACTTCTTTGTTTATTTGGTCTACCTCAAACAAACCTTTTTTATAAAATACGTACAAGTACGTATTTTTTTTAACCCATACATCAATTACTTTTACAGTGCTATTAATTAGTTCTTAGGGAGAATTATTAGAAAGTCCTAGATTGTAAAATCTAGGGCTTTCGCTTTTTACACCTTTTGAAAGAATCTACTACCATGAAAAATACGTACAACTGCGTATTTTTTTTTTCAAGTCTTACCCATACATTTACACAAGCTATTAATCAATTCTTGTGAGAGAGAATTACTTGAAACTCTGTGTTGTAATAGCGCAGAGTTTCTATTAAAAAACCCTAACTTATTATTAATCCATTATGAAAACATCAGAAACTATCCTGGACACTTCATTCGCAATTGGACTAGCAATCCTAGTGGTTGCAACAATTGCGATAAACCTACTGGTTATTATTTTCTAAATTTTATTTCTTATTTAGTTAGTTAGTTGAAATGAAAAACCCCGAAACAATAATGTTTCGGGGTTTTTTATATGTTTTTTAATTTCTGTTAATCTGCTAAAATAATAACCTTATTATCATTCATCTCTAATGTACCAGAGTTAATTGGCAACATTGTTTTACCATCTTGTTTAGTAAACTTATCCTCAACAGCTTCCTCTAGTGAAATGTTTCCACTAATTTTTACATTTCCAGCTTTGAGTATAGATACAATAGGCGCGTGATTATTCAACATTTCAAACTCACCATTTACTCCAGGAACAGCAACAGAATCTACTTCTCCGCTAAACAATGTCGCTTCAGGCGATACGATTTCTAAATGCATGTTTTATCTAATTTTAGATTAAGCTTCAGCTAACATTTTCTCTCCTGCTTCAATAGCATCCTCAATAGTACCTTTAAGGTTGAAGGCTGCTTCAGGAAGATGGTCTAGTTCCCCATCCATAATCATGTTAAATCCTTTGATAGTTTCCTTAATATCAACTAATACTCCTGGAATCCCTGTAAACTGTTCAGCTACGTGGAAAGGTTGTGATAAGAAACGTTGTACACGACGAGCTCTCGATACAGCTAATTTATCTTCTTCTGATAATTCTTCCATACCAAGAATCGCAATAATATCTTGTAACTCTTTATAACGTTGTAATAACTCTTTTACGCGTTGTGCACAATCGTAATGCTCATTTCCTAAAATATCGGCAGTTAAAATTCTTGATGTAGAATCTAATGGATCTACCGCTGGATAGATACCAAGCTCTGCAATTTTACGCGATAATACCGTTGTTGCATCTAAGTGAGCAAAGGTTGTTGCGGGAGCAGGATCTGTTAAATCATCCGCAGGTACATAAACCGCTTGTACAGATGTAATAGAACCTTTCTTAGTTGAAGTAATACGCTCTTGCATCGCACCCATCTCTGTTGCTAATGTTGGTTGGTAACCTACCGCAGAAGGCATACGACCAAGAAGTGCAGATACCTCAGAACCAGCTTGTGTAAAACGGAAGATATTATCAACGAAGAAAAGTACATCTTTTCCTTGTCCGTCTCCAGCACCATCACGGAAATATTCTGCTATAGTTAATCCTGAAAGTGCCACACGAGCACGAGCTCCAGGAGGTTCATTCATTTGTCCAAAAACGAAAGTTGCTTTAGAGTCTTTCATAGCGCCTTTATCAACTTTAGAAAGATCCCATCCACCTTCTTCCATAGAATGTAAGAAGTCATCACCATATTTGATAATACCAGATTCTAGCATCTCTCTTAAAAGGTCATTCCCTTCACGTGTTCTTTCACCTACACCAGCAAATACTGATAAACCACCGTGACCTTTTGCTATATTGTTAATCAACTCTTGAATTAATACTGTTTTACCTACACCAGCACCACCAAATAGTCCAATTTTACCACCTTTTGCATAAGGCTCAATTAAATCGATTACTTTAATACCAGTAAATAAAACTTCAGTCGACGTTGATAAATCTTCAAACTTAGGCGCTTGTCTGTGAATAGGCAAACCTGCTTTACCTGCTTTTGGTAAATCACCTAAACCATCAATTGCATCACCAATTACATTAAATAAACGTCCGTAAACATCATCACCAATAGGCATTTGTATAGGAGCACCTGTAGCGTGAACTTCAGTTCCTCTACTTAAACCATCAGAAGAATCCATTGCAATGGTACGTACCGTATCTTCTCCAATATGAGATTGTACTTCTAATACCAAAGTTGAACCATCTGGTCTGTTAATTTCTAATGAATCGTAAATTTTTGGAAGTTCTGAACCTGCTGCGAACGCAACGTCAATAACTGGTCCTACTATTTGTGCAACTTTACCTGTAACTTTAGACATTACTTATGTATTTAATATTATGCGGTTTAATTGATAAAAACCTCTTTTAGTTTTCGCGTGCAAAGATATATTTTTTAATTTAAAAATTAAGTCAACTTTAAAGGTTTTTTACAATAAAAAAGCACCTTCAAATTGAAGGTGCTTTTCAATATTATTTAAGATCGTTTTATTCTTGAGAAGCCTCTGCTGCTGGTGCTTCTGCAGCAGCTCCTTCAGCTGATGCTTCTGCTCCTTCTTCTCCTTCAATTTCTTCTTCATCTTCATCATCAACAATTGCAGTTCTTGCTGTTTTAATTTGACAAACTACAGTGTTATCTGAATGTAAAAATGTATAATTTTCAGTTGGTAAATCTCCAACTGCTACTTTATCTCCAATTTTAAGAGGAGCAATATCTATCTCTATAAAATCTGGTAAATTAGCAGGTAGCGCTTTAATACGAAGTTTTCTATTATTTTTTCTCAAAACACCACCATTCTTAACCCCTCTTGAATTACCAACTAGTTGTACAGGAATATTTAATGCTATTTCTTTATCCTCAAATAACTGATAGAAGTCTACATGTAAAATTCTGTCCGTAACTGGGTGAAATTGAATGTCTTGAAGCACTGCATTAAGAGTAACTCCATTGTCTAAAGCAATCACAACTGTATGCGCATTAGGCGTGTATACAAGTTTAGAGAAAGCTAATTCTGGTGCAGAGAAATGCACTGGCTTATCTCCTCCGTATAATACGCAAGGAACCTGACCAGCATTACGTAAGGCTTTTGTTGCTTTTTTGCCCACGCTTTCTCTTTGAGATCCGTTGATTGTAATTGATTTCATTTTTGTTTATATATTAAATTTAAATTATTCTTTTATTAAGCAGCTCAATATCTAAAAGCTACATCACAAACTTAGAGCTGATTGATCTATTATTATGAACTTTATCCATAACTTCTGCAAATAAATCTGCACAACTCAATACTTTAATTTTATCGTTTTGTTCTTTAAGCGGAATAGAATCTGTTGTTATTAATTCTTCTAACTTAGACTCATTTATTCTCTCATACGCATTTCCTGATAAAATAGGATGCGTACAAATAGCTCTAACACTTAGTGCCCCTCTCTCCATCATTAAATCGGCAGCCTTGGTAAGTGTTCCCGCAGTATCAACCATGTCGTCAACCAAAACCACATTCTTTCCAGTAACATCACCAATCAATTCCATATGAGATATCACATTTGCTTTAGCGCGTTGTTTGTAACAAATTACCACATCGCTATGTAATGCTTTAGAATAGGCATATGCTCGCTTAGACCCTCCCATATCAGGAGAAGCTATAGTTAAATTTTCTAAATTCAAGCTTTTTAAATACGGTAGAAAAATAGTAGATGCAAATAAATGATCCACAGGTTTTTCAAAAAACCCTTGAATTTGGTCAGCATGCAAGTCCATTGTAATAATTCGAGTTGCACCAGCAGCCTCTAACATTTTAGCTACTAATTTTGCTGCAATTGGCACCCTAGGCTTATCTTTTCTGTCCTGTCTCGCCCAACCAAAATATGGCATTACTGCTGTAATGTGTCTCGCTGATGCTCGTTTAGCTGCATCAATCATTAACAACATTTCCATTAAATTTCTTGGTTCTGGGTGAGTAGACCCTATGATAAAAATTCTAGTACCACGAATCGATTCTTCATATGAAGGTTGAAACTCACCGTCACTATATGTAGAAGTGATAACATTACCAAGTTCTGCTCCAAAAGCTTTGGCAATGTTTTCTCCTAAGACTTTACTTTGGGTACAAGCAAAAATTTTAGCTTCAGTGTTTACAACGGCCATGGTTAACTAGTTGTTTTTTAGTATTTAAAAAGATATCTTTTTTAAAACGAGGTGCAAATTTAGACATTTATTTTAACCTGAAAAGTATATTGGCTAGTATTTTCATGTATCATATCGAAAAAATATATATTTTTGCAGTCCAAAATTGCTCAAGTGGCGGAATTGGTAGACGCGCTGGATTCAAAATCCAGTTTCTTCGGAAGTGTGGGTTCGATTCCCACCTTGAGTACAGAAAAAAATCGTAATTCATTTATTATTAAATGGTTACGATTTTTTAGTTTTATTATTTGTACGATTATTGTACGATTACATATTTTATGAGTTAGTATTTAGGATTAAGTCTCTGATATTTTTAGAATAATATTATCTAAAAAAATCTTAGAAGATAATTTAAATCTACGGTGTCCTGAATGCCATCCAAAACTAAATTTTCTATATTTATTTCATTCTCATCCTGTTCATTTTCATTAGCTTCTATTGTTGAGATATCTAAAGTATATTTGATATTGATGTGCGATATTATTTCATTCATATACTCTCTTGAAACTATATTTTCTTCACCAATGAAAGTAATTTGTTTTTCTACGAGCTCTATCAAGGTTTCTCTGATATTATTATTAAAAGGCTCATAAATATTTCTAATCAGCATTGAAAGATTGTCAATGTATCTAATAGCTTTGTGATAATATACATAATTCGAAAAAGGATATGTTGTTCTATCTAACAATGTATTCATATCTTGACTGTAAGGATTTCCCAAATTATTCCATGAGTTGTTTTGATCTGTAATCAAAGATAAATTCACAACACCTCCTACAGAATTAGTGGAAACGACTTGCGTAACATTATTTTCGTCCACCATGTTAAAATTTTGACCTTGTGAAATTACTTTTAACTGAATATTATTTATTAAAAACAGTACATCTAATACTGAGCAAGTCAACTCATTTGAATCATAAAACTCATTAATGATTGAGCTAATATAGTTGCCATTAATTGATGAAAATGGTTCGTTAAATTTGAATGTTAAGTTTCCAATTCTAAGTTCCGACAAATCGTTGTTTGGCAAATTGGAACAATCATCTATTGAAAAAATGTTATTTGAGCTTTTCTCAATTATTAAAACAGTTGCGTCAATACCTGTTTTATCCCTTAAGAATCTTTTTATATATGTACTTTTATTATCCTCTCGATTTACACCTCTACGCATCAAATCATAATGATTGATAATTGAAACTTTACCTGGTTGCCCTTCTATTGGAATATAATGACTCCATTTTCCCATGATACCATACATCAGATTAGCACTTGGGCGATGAATTTTTATTTGACTTTCTCTTCTAAAACTCGTTCCTCTTTCTAAATCCCCAATACTTAGTTGAGTATCACCAGAAATAATCCCAAAGTCCTCAGATATACAACCTACTATAAGTGTCATAATAAAGACTTTTTAATTAGTTTTCTCTGTTTTTATATTTATTCTATAGCTTATTGGCGTCATATTTATATTTTCATTTTCTGGG
Source organism: uncultured Flavobacteriaceae bacterium (assembly GCA_947502975.1). GTDB lineage: Bacteria > Bacteroidota > Bacteroidia > Flavobacteriales > Flavobacteriaceae > Jejuia. The sequence continues at coordinate 422,968 of CANNBV010000001.1, read as the reverse complement.
TTAAAAGGATTGTTAATTATCCATATTTTTGGGTTCTTAGATAATATATCAAATACAACATATATGTAGTAATTCTGATTTTCTTTTGCTGTATTAAGTTCATTTAAGGTCAAAAAGAAATTAGCGTCTCCAACCTTAGCACGAGTTGCTTTCACTTCAATATATCTTTTAGAATTATCATGTTCATACGATAGTATATCATACCCCAAGCTATCTGACTTTAAGGAAACCCTATCTACTTTTTTTGCTAAGTCGGGTCTATTAAGTTTATTAAGTCTAATTATTTCAAAATCCTTAACAACTTTTTCTCCTCTGTCTCCTAATTTTTTATTTAATCTGTTTTTTTTCTCGTAATTAGGTTTTGAATTATTATAGTTATGATTTCTCTGATTAGATTGATGTGGATTTGGTAAGATGTCTAAAGAAATTTCACTTGCAACAGGGTTTATAGGGAATTTGGGGTTCAAATAATCTTTCAATAAGTTATTTTCCAGTTCAGATTTTTTTCGCGGTCTCTTTGGGTATTCAAAGTATAAGAAGTTACCAAATAAATCTGCTGACCAGTCACGCATTATCTCATCTTCATTTTTAAATTGCAATAAAGCATCTCTTTTAAGAACGGGGTTAGACCTTATTAAACTAGGTGTATCTAAATTAAAAAATTTCAAGAAGTGATCGAGATGTTCATTTGAAAAAACATTTAAATATCTTTCAGGGTAGTAGGTCGCTAAAATTTTTCCTTTAAATGTTGGTGATATCTTATTTTTGGAAATCTCAGCTAATCTGTTGTCTTTACCATCTTTAATAAGTTTTATTAAAGATGGTCTAAGATTAGCATATGCTGATTTAGGACTATCACCCCATTTTTTAGCATTTCTGTAAATAATATTTGGATCATTTTTAGTTATACCGTAATAAACTCCAAACTTAAAAGCATTAGAACCTAAAATGCGACCTAAGCCATCTAGTTCTCTTTCTAGTCTTCTGCAGAAGTTTGTTTTCCCTTGACCTATAACATATTTTTCAATAGGCATATTAGGTAAATACTCCAGGGAAAAATCCTTGACAAACTTCTTTCTTAATTTATGCAGTTTTTCCCTACTTTTTTTGACATCTTCTATTCTCTCTAAATAATTTACTTGAGCTTGTCTTAAATCGTGTAGGTTCATAAATTAAATATTATTGAAAGTTTTCTAATGCTTCAAAATCCAATAAGCAATTATCAAGGCTAACATCATTTTGATGTATGGCAATAATTAATCTATTGTCTTGTGTAATGATTGATTTACCATTAAAATCTTTAAAGCGATTTCTTATGTAATTAGGAAACTCTGATGGCTGTAATGTACATTGATAAAATGTAAAGCCACAATCTTCTGCATTATTGAAATAATCAATAAATCCAGATCTAAACTTCTTTTTCACATCGTCTCTAAAGGACTTTAATTTATAACTATTGTAGGCTGTATATGATTTTAAAACGAATAGAAAATTTATTGAATATTGGTGTACAAATAATGTATCTCTATCGAACAATCTATCTGACCAATGGTATGAAACTTCTGGTTTTGGTGTTTTTTGAATTATTTGAGGATTTTCAAAATCGTTAGGGTCTTCGATATGACCATAGATAAAAAAGTTTGGTGTAATGTTGTAACCTTCTGTTTCATCATCCCTATACCTTATATTCTCATTATGAAATTCACCTTTTGTATTCCATAAATCTATATTGTATTGAATGATATTTTTAGCATAGGTAATTTGCTTGTACTTTGAGTTTTGACCTGCTGTATTATCTGATTTATAGTATTTAGAATCTCCAATAAAAAAGATATTACTTCTATCTATTAAAGATTTATCCTCGTAAATATGGTCGATAATCTTACCATCCTTATTTTTCTTTAAGTTTTGGATATTTTCGTCTTCAGCTATTTTATCGGTAAACAGCTTATCAATCATATCCTCGAAAATAATATTGTAATTGTTGGCGCAAAGAAACTCTTCTTTTTCCTTTTTGCTACTTGCGTAATCGCTATTTGAAAAATACAATTCGCATAGTTCATACATCCTTTTTAGAGTATCATTAAAGTAGCGGTATTTAATTTTCTTTAGTTTTCTTAAACCATATTCATCTTTACATAAATTAATAAAAGCATCGTCTTTAAATAGCTTATAAGACTTATCTATTTTAAGGTTTAAGTTATGTTGATTATTTAAGTGATTTAGGATTGAAAAGAAATATGTAATTAATTCTTCCTCTGTGTTAACTACTTTTCTTTTGTTGCGGATATTAAAATAAATTGGAGTTTTAGAATTTGCCATTAAAGGCAAAGATTTTCTAATTGTTTTCTCCCATTTAGGCTTTGAAGCATTATTAGTAACCTGTTCTATATGACGATATAGAATGTGGTTTTTATTTTTCTTATAGAAGTTTACGATACTTAAAACGATGTCTAAATACGAGTAATTATCTTCACCTAAATTGGTATTTAATTCAAAAGTACGAGATGGAGAGATTAAACCGGTTTGATTCCAACGGTTATTATACTCAACTAAACTATTATAAAAATGAATACTTAACTCTCTTAACCATTGGTATTTTGAGTCGTGTTTGATAGATGTTTGCTCTAGGGAATTATAAAGTTCATCTTTAGAGCCATTAAAAACAGTTTCTACCCCATTTTGCATAAAAACTTTAGGAAGCATTAAAACCAACTCTTTCTTTTTGTAAGAGTGGTAATAACCTACCATTTTTAAAGTACCCTTTAAACCGTTTTGTTTGTAAAACTTTAAATCATCAAAGATACTTTCGAGTAAATCAACTGGATATTCTTCTTCCTCAATTAGTAACTTCATCTTGTACAGGTGCTGATTCTTTTGGAGCGGTATTTACTGTAACCTCTATACGCTCTAATAATTCTGTTAGTTTTTGTACCCCTTTCGTTTTAATCGGAAAGAAATCTTCGTAGGAACTATTTTTTTCAAACACCTCATTCTTTTCATCCTTAAACACATCGTTCCACAGATAAAAAATAGCTTTATTTATAAAGGTTTCAACATCTATAGTTGTTTCCCCATTTTTAGGTTTTACAAAATAATTCCCCATACATTTATCCATTCCCAAAACAGGGTTTTGTTGGATGTGATTAAGGTTTACTTTAGATATGAACTCATTCCATTTAAAAGATGCACCATTACCTAAATCTATTGTATAGTTAAATGATGGATTTGAATTTCCTTCATCTGTTAATTCTTCATAGCATATTGGAATATATTCCCAATCCCATCTTCTTTTAAAAGCACTATCCATAGGAAACAATGATTGGTCTGATGTATTCATTGTTGCATAAATAGTAAGGTTATTAGGTAGTTTTAGCTTACCATTTTCTAAACCTTTATCTTCATCAGAAAGTTCAGCTTTTAGGTAGGCTTCTAATTCAATTGATGGTGTGATGTCGTAATCTGAATCTCTGTCTAATAATTGAAAAATATCTCCAAATATCTCTGCACAATTCCCTCTATTAATTTCCTCAATTACTAAATAATAATCTTGCTCTGGGTCATTCCAAGCCTTAACGTAAATGTTGGTAAATGCTTGTGGTACAAACTTGTATTTTATTACTTCTTTGCCATCTTCATCTGCCATTGTAGGTTTGTAACCACCAACAAAAGAAGCATAATCAAATTCTGGATGAAACGTAACCCTTTGCATTCTGGTATCCTTACCATTTACAAGACTTTTTACTTTATGAGATTTTCCTGTACCTGGGGCACCATAGAAGATTTTTTGAATACCATTTTCTAATGAAGTTTCTGTATCTGTAATTCCTACATTTTGATTTTCAGTAGAGGTATGATGTTCATTTTTAGATTCTAAATAATAAAAAATAAATTCAGGCCTAAAAACACATACCGTATTATTTCTGTAATCCTTTTTTACAAAACCATTAAACCTAGCTTCTTGAAACATTTGAACATTTATACCTCTTATACTTGGATTGCCTGGATAGTTTACTGTATCATCAACATTCCAACCACAACAAATTAAATCAGCCAAAACATCATTTGTATCATAACAATATAAACCCAAAATAATAGCAGGAGTATTTGAGTTTCTTGGGTCTTTACCATTAAGTTGTATTTTCTTCTCTGATGGATTTCTACTTTCATTCCTTACATTACCATAAAAAAGAAGAATAGTATTAACAGCATTGTTTATAGTGTTTGTAATTTCTAGAGTATAAACAGAACCATCCTGATTAGTGATATTACAACTATATATTCCTTGTGAAAACAATTCTATAATTGTATTATTTGTATCGGCAATGAATTGAGTACCTCCATTATACTCAACTATTTCACTTGATTGATTTAATTCATATCTCATAATCTTCTTTTATTTTATTTGCAAAAATGTAAGCTAACTTGGAAGGTACTGCATTACCTATCTGTCTCCATTGCTGTTTAAAATCCCCTAAAATTTCATAATCATCATCAATTGTTTGTAATCTCTTAATTTCTTCCGCTCTTAAAAATCTATTTTTCCAGTGAAAGGGACCTTGATTATTAGAAAAGCTAGCTTGAATAGTCCAAGATGGTCTTTCAGTTGTTAGTTTTAATAAAAAAGTCCAATACCTAGATTTCCATTTAAAAATTGGATTTGGATGACCTCTCTTTTCAGTAAAGTATAAATAATTATCTCCTGGTGGAATTTCACTCAAAAGATAATGATGTTTAGAACCTGGCTTTTGGTTTAATTCTTCTTCAGTCACAAAATCATAATCATTCAAAACATCACCACAGGTTACCCAACTCTTTTTTGAACCATTAATTTTTTTGGGTTCAGCATGTGTTTCATTTGGAAACTTGAATTTTCCCATACCCTTTTTCACACCAACACATATAAATCGCTTCCTTGTTTGTGGAACACCATAGTTAGCTGCATTAACTACTTTAAATGTTACTTCATATCCTAAACTTTCTGATGTTTGAGTTAAAAAATCTAATGCGTCTTTATGTGTTTTATACATAAACCCATCTACATTTTCAAAAACAAAAAATCTAGGATTTACCTCTTTTATAACTCTAAAATATTCGGGTACTGCAAAACCTGCTTTTTCATCAGAAAAACCACTTTTTTTATTTGTCAAATAATGCCTTGACTGACTAAATGGTGGACACGGTGGACCACCTATAACTCCATCAACATTATTATTAAACTTCTTAAAATCAATATTTCTTATATCGTCGTTGATTACTGTATCTGCAATATTGTTATGTATTAAAGTATTACAGGCAATATCCCAAACATCTGTCGCAAATACCGTTTTAAATCCAGCTTTTTTAAAACCTAAATCTAGACCACCACACCCAGAAAACAAACTTATTATATTAGCCATTTTAAAGATGCTTTATTAAGTGTTCAACAACGACTTTACCCATTAAAGGTGGTACTGCATTTCCTATTTGCTTTTGTATTGAGCGTCTTGAACCAACAAAGTTATAATCTTCAGGAAATGTTTGAATACCTGCTAATTCTTTCAATCTCAAACGTCTACCAGTCCAATGAAAAGGACCTTCCCAATGACCAGGTGATGCTATTATAGTCCAAGATGGTAAAAAAGGATGTAACTTTAAAAGAAAAGACCAATATCTCTTTCCTGCAATGAATTGGGGGTTAGGGTAACCTCTTTTTTCTGTTAAAGCGATATAATTTTGTCCGGGAGGCACAGCCATCAAATCTTCAAAATACTTACCTTCTGTTGAATCATAATCATCAGAATACTTTATATCATCATATTTTCCTATCCAATCTATTACTCGTTCATAAGGTTTTAAATTATTATTGAGATTTCTTTCCTTTTCAGAACCATGAGTTTTCAATGGTTCAGAATTAATTTTATTCTTGGATGCAATAAAAAAAACTCTTTTTCTTTTTTGTGGTACACCAAAGTCAGCTGAATTAGCACGAAGCTTTATGTGATAATAACCTAATTTTTCAATTGCTTCTTCAAGTTTTTCTACAGCCTCTACATTTTTTGGATGTAATAGGCTTTCAACGTTTTCCAATATAAAGCCTGATGGCTTTATATCTTCAATTAAACGCAAATAATTACCAATCATATTTCTAGGGTCTTCACTCCCTAAACGATTTTCGTGCTTTTTCCAATAACCAGCTTTTGAAAATGGTTGACATGGTGGACCACCTATTAGAATTAGTTTTTCTGGATTATTTTTTTTTAAAATATCTTTATATAAGTTTGCATCTATATCCCTTATATCTTTATGAAAATGATTGGTGTGTTTAAAATATTTATTAGCACTCAATGTTCTTACACTATCAGAATCAAAATCTAAACTAGAAATAACTTTTGAACCTGCTAATTGAGCACCAATATCTAAACCACCCGCTCCAGAAAACAAACCAATAGAATGTATTTTAGATTCGAGAACAGATTTGTCTTTATTAACATTAAATGATTTATGTTTAAATTTTATCTGGATAGCTTCTTTTTGAACTTTATTAAACTCACTAATTAAATAATCCATTTGTGGTTTATGAAGCTCTTTAAGTGTTTCTAATGGGAAATTATGATTCATTTACTTTTTCTAATTGATTAAAACCTATAAAACCAGAATATCTTTCGTTATATATTGAGAAATTTAATGCATCGATGGACAGGTTATCTTTAATAGTATTTTTATCAGACTTACCACAGATATAAAATTTTTGATTATTATTTCTCATAATAAAAATGGAATCATTTATACAATCTGGGTTTATTTTTGGAATTTTATCAAAATCAAAAAAAACTAAATCATACTTTCTATTATTATGGACAATACTTCTATCAAAATGAATTTCTGCATTCAAAACATCATTTTTAAATTCTAACCCTAAATGTTTTTTTAAAGCAATTTTACCTAGAAATTCCAGAGAAAATGTTTTCACAAAGCTAAAACCCTCATGTTTTTGCTTTAATTCTGATTCATTTCCAAACTTTAACAAGTCAATACATTTTTTATTTAATTCACGATCCAAATACGATGGTAAGTTTATAACACTAAATTCCCTCATGCAGGGTAAAACGTGTTTGATGAAAAATTTATTTGTCATTCAATAATTCTTTTGCTTCTACACCCAATATTTCAGCTATTTCATAAAGTATTACTAAACTTGGTTGTGTTCTATTTTGTATATAACCATTTACGGTATTAAAACTTTTCCCTAGCTTATTAGCCAACCAAACCTGCTTAATACCCTTTTCTTCAAGTACTTCTTTGATACGATTCATACATGAAAATTTGTGTTGTCTAATATAAATATATGATTATAAAAATATAACGTAATGCATTATATTTTTATCACTATTTAATCAACATACTATAATAATATTAAACCTAATCACATTTATTGTGATTAGGTTTATATCTAAAGTAGTCTCAAGAGTAGATTTTCTCAGTGGTTTTAGGATTATAGAGCCAAAACCGTCTCAGAAAATATTTCTTATTTAAGAAATCAAAAGATACAGCATAATGCTCTCTATCATTTATTATGTTATAAAGTCGAAATAATAAGTATGATAGTTTTCACCATCTATATGAAACACTATTTTTCCTTTTGTAGTAATCTTCAATTCTGTGCAAACTACTGTTTGGTATTTCTGAAAATTTCCAATATTGGCTACTACTAAAAGCTTCAATGGTGTTTCTAACTTTAAAATGTGATTTTGTTCGTCAATTATATAAATGATATTTGGTGAGCAAGATTTTAAAAGCTCAATTAGTTCTTTATTGCTCATTTATAATAAAATATGTTACTGTTGATGGACTATGTCCTGAGTTGGTAAAAAATAGTTGTCTCCATGATTTTTAAGAGCATCTTTCAGATGATTAACAAACTCGTAAGAATTACAATTTCTACTTAAAAAGTTATCTATATAATTACTTTTACTGCTATCTGTGAATAGGTTGTAAAGACTCCAGAGATTGATGTAGCCATTTGAATCAGACTTAAAATGTTCATCTTCAATATAATTTTTGAGTATGTTGTTAATCTGTGAATCTGTTGTCTTTAAATCGAATAATCCTTGTTTTTGATTTTTAGACAAATGGTTATATAACTTCATCTTACCAATTAAATGAGCAAACTGTTCTTGATTTATAATGTAACTCTGCATATTTCGCATTGTTTCACCTTGAGCTTCTTGATTAAATGTTAGAAAAAGTTCCTTGGATTTTTGTTTTAACTCATCAATACTACTAACACGTAAATCATCTTTCAAGCCATCTGTGGCAATACATAGATTACAACACACCAAATTTTTAAATCCGATGAAAATCTTAAATTTTTCGATGCTCTTTTTGGAATATAAGTTTTGTTCAGAGTAAGAGCGTACCCCACCTACAGTAAGATTAAGCTTTTGATTATTTATATATAAATGTATGTGAGGTATTTCTACCATAAAAGCCATACGCTCATAGTAAATTGTCTTTTCATGCTCTAATAAATCCTTTGCAGATTTACTAATTGCTGAAGGTGTTCTGCCTTTTATAACATGAGATGTCCTAATATTTGGCATCATTACCGTTCCTTCTGGAAACAATTGCTGTACTGTTGTTCTCACTGCATCTATGAACTCGTAATGTGGTATAGTATTTTCGTTATCCTTAGCGAAAACAGGAATAATACAATCTTGCTTTAAATGTGAAAGTGTAACCTGCTGTGTGTTTGCCTCAATAAAGTTATTATTGTTTGAAATAGCAGAAGATACTACCTCGTGTTCATTGACCACTTGTTGAGTTGGTACGGTTGTCAGTTCCATTGTTTTTGATAGTTTTTGAATTAATAATGTCTTTGTTTTCTACGATTTGACTGGTGTTCTCGATTTCTGTCTTTCGTTCAATGATTAGAGGCTTTATCTGCTCTTTCAATACGTCATATTTTTGATACAAGTGCCTTAAGCCTTCTAATGTTGTGGTTGCATTAATTTCTTGCCTGACTTGCTCCAGAGAAATACCTTGATTGCACCAAGCTTTTAATGTTTTACCTGTGTCAGAGGTTATTACGAATTCAGGTTTTCCCTGGAACAGATTAGTTCGGTCTTTACTTACTTTGCACAAGTGATTTTCATTAATAAGCTCAAAGTTTACAGTAAGTTCGTATTCAAAACCATCAGAGGTTATTTCTTTGGTGCCATGTTTAATTACTCTGGACTTCCCATTTGAACCTGTATCCATAGAATAATCCGTTTTCCTTCTGGTGGTTGTAATGATGTGGCATCCAGAGTGCAGAATAGCATCAATAAACTTTTGGTGTCTTGGTTTGATTTTTGCCCAATCTTGAAATCTTCCTCCTAATTGTTCGTGAATTTGTAAACAGCCCCCATCTCCTTGCCATTCGTGAGTTATGGAATCTATAATAATCACTTTCATACCTGCTTTTTCACAAGTTTCAATTGCTCTGATATAGCGTTCTGGACAGAAAGGTGGTTTAAGGTTTAGTACATTAAAATTACCTAAATCTGAATATAAACTAGCTGATGAATTTTCTGTATCTATAACAGCTATTTTAGACCAATCATTGGTCATTCCATAAGCCAATTGTAATGCAGAGTAGGTCTTACCGAAACCACTTGCTCCAGAGATACCCAATCGAAGTTTTACATTGTGGCGTTTTGTTTGTTGTAATTGCATAATTTCTATTTTTTACATATAGTTTGATAAAAAAAAAGAGTCTACCACTTGTGTGATAAACTCTTAAGACTAAATTAATACTAGGCTTGCATAATGTCAGCTATATCGACTATCTGCTCTTCAAGGTCAAGAGCTGGGTCAAAATATTCCCATCGATGTGCTAACTCAATAACCTCGCCTGTCTCTTCAATGGTATATTCATAAGGGTCAGTAGGTATTTTTCTGATAGTTCCTTCAAACTGTGTCCCAATTAATGATGTTGCAGTTTCTTCGTCAAAAGTAGTAGCAACAAATGCTGTCTTTGCTGTAAAGTAAACCCTACCTGTTCGCTTGCTTTTTACTGGAACAGCACCAGATTGAACAATTAAGCCATAGAATTTTTCCCCCTGCGAGTTTTCGGCTGTTTTAATTTCTTTTACAGTTACCATAATAAAATGAATTTTAGTTATCGCAGTTTTATTAAAGGGGGATTACCCCCACCTGCCTAATTCATAAGTGGGGTTGATGTTAGAGGTGGTAACCTATGCGGGGTATACAATAAAAATTAAAAAAAAGGAGGGGGTAGAATCTTTTGGTTGTTTATTATGGGGTATGGTTAATACATAATGGTGTCTAGAATTTCTTTGAAGTTATAATGTGATTTAACTAAATCATCACTTATTTCATAAATTTCACTTCCAGAATACCTTAAAACATCTTTCCATCCATTGCTTTTTAATGCTCGCTCTCTAATTTTATCCTGCTTAAATTTCACAGGGTCTTTGTGATAATCATAGCCATCACATTCTATGGCAATCTTCCTTGTTTCATGCAATTCATCTTTTTTAGTATGCCACCTTTCTACATAAAAAGCAAAATCTAAAATGTATACAGAATTATTAATTTCAACCTTAAATTGGGGATATAGTCTTATGACATTATGGTATTCGCTTGCTAATGGCAAAGTTAATTTTGTAGATTCTACATTCCACTCGATTTTGCTTTTTTCCAAACCATAATCGTACTCAATACCTATTATATAGTTATCTCTATGGACATCATCTATAAAATATATCGAATTACATATTGATGACGCATTTAATATTGATAATGTTTGAGATTCAAGATGAAAGATTATTTGCAGTAGAAATTGCTTTTCAATATTGGATTCACATAACAACAGAAGTGATTCAAGATTAATTTCAAAACTCTTCTTCCTTATAGAATTTATTTTTTGTTTTAACTCACTTATTTTTAATTCTGAGCTCATAAATATAATAGTGTTTAAATTACATTATTCAATCCTTTAAAGTAAAAATCCTAACGTCTCATAAGTTTTAACTCTAATTTCTATTTGCTTTTCAAGACTAGTTTATGCCATATTATTATATAGTTCATGATTGTGAAACATTACAAAAACAACAGAAAATGTAACTATGTGTCGACACCTTATTTTTCTTTTATTTGTCGAAATAAAAATCACGAAAACTAAAGAAGACATTAGATTAACGGTATAAATATAATCAAATAACACATATATGTGTTTATAATATTGCTATGTAAAGAGCATTTTAGGTGTGTGAAGTTTAAAGACGAAAAATACGTCCATGAATTTGGTAAGCATCTAAGAAAATTAAGAAAGGATAATAATTTATCCCAAGAAGAATTGGCTAATGATGCAGATATACCAATAAACCAAATAGGCAGAATAGAGAGAGCAGAGATAAATACTACAATTTCCACTATGCTAGCTATTTCAAAAGCCTTAGATATCCATATAACAGAACTTTTTAGTTTTGATAAAAAAGCTGATAAGAAGTAATAGTATTTTAAAGAACAGACTCCTTTAAAATCGTTTCTCTGGCTCAAGGTATGGTATACATAACAATTTAAATAAATCTTCCTCTTCTCGTAAAGCTATTTTTTGATTATCTCTGTGAAGAAAACCATCTATACTTTTATAACCCATAAATTTCCACCTTGATGCAAGTTCTAGATGTGAGTAATCTGCACTGCCAGTTCTCATAGCATAGATATTGCCCCAATTATCATCCTCTGCAAAGAACAAATCGAGTTTTATACCTTCAGGGAGTATTCGTTGCGTGTATTTACAAGGAAGCTCACCTTTAACTTTTTGCCATTGGTTAACTACTGTGGCAATACCACTTTCAAATAGCCCAGTATCGTAGGATTTAGGGGTAGCGACCATCTCAATATCTTTAACTTCTGGTCTTTTACGCCTGATACTACCTGCAATTTCTATACGTTCACAATGCGGAGTAAGCTCTGCTTTTATCTTTTCTGCTATTTTTAATGCCTTTTCGTATTTCACAATCTATAATGTTGGTGTCAAAGTGTCAAATGCCTAAGGAAATGAAACCATGACACTAAATTTTTATTTAGAGTTTTTGGTTTTACTGTAAGTTCCATCATCATTCTTCAGTAATACATTTTCTTCAGTGAGTTTGTTAATTAATCTTATGGCAGTAGACTCACTCTCGTTGGTTTTTTCGCAGTATTTCCTCACTAATTCAGTATGCCTATATGTATCGGCACTCATGATATCCTCGATAATTTTAATCTTATTATAATGTTTTTGATCGCGTTTCGATGATTTATTAGCTTTTCCGATTTCAGACGTGCTTATTAATTTTTTGGTACTATTAAATAAGAAGTTATCTTCTGAAAATGTTAATTCTATTGAGTTGGATTTATATTTTTTAGGACAGTAGTTCCCTTTTACTACAGTAAGATATCGAATTTCATCTTCACCATCTGAAAGCTGCATAGCAACACGTACCTTTTGTGTTAATCCAGAACCACCTTGTATATGATTTTGGCTTGGTGATAATCCATAGCCTTTTTTGTTAATGTGATGTACAAACAAAATCAAACAACCGTATTTTTTAGCAAGCTTATCATAAGATTTAGCAGTGTTTCGCATTGCCATATTGTTATTAGTATCTTGACCGTTAAAAATGTCACCATAACTATCAACAATCACCAAACTAATAGCTTCTTTAGCTATTTCTTCTTCAAGTGTTTCCCAAATTTCTTTTGGGTCAAGAGTGTCGGCAAAAATAAATTTTAAGTTATCGTTATAATCTTTATCTATTCCCTGGAGCTGTTTACTCAAGAGGAATTTCACAGAATCTCTATCATCTTCAGTAGCTACATATATAGCTTTATTAACCTTTGGTTGTAATTCAAAGTCTAGAAAACTTTCTAATCCTAACGCTACATGAATACATAATTGACGTGCAAACTGGCTCTTCCCAGTATCTGGCTGACCTACTAAAACAGCACAACCAACCAGAGGCAATAAAGGTTTGAGTAAGTATTTTTGGTTAATATCACCTAGAGCCATTAATTCTGAAACAGTATACACCAACTTTTCATTATGATTTTTATTTTTAAACTCTTCCATAGCCTACTTTTTTAAAAGAGTTAAACATTCCAATAGCTCACTGCGTTTGTAATAGCGTCTTGCACCTATGCCATATGCTTTCACCTTACCCCTATTGGTCCAACTCCAGAGAGTACTACTGTCGATTTTTAGAAACTTGCAAGTTTCTTCTCTGGTGAGTAGTTCTTCGTTAAAGTTTTTTATTAGTTGCTCTTTATGTAGCTGAGAAATTCCATTTTTAATGGATTTACCAATTAGCTGTTCTAATTCTTCAGTTGATAGCTGATGTAATAATATTGATTTGTTTTTCATGACTTATGTGTTTTAAATTCATAAGCCAAAATTCCAATACAAAACAGGTTTATTACGACATGAATGTGTTCTATTTACGGAACGGTTTTGTTCTTTTTTAAGAATGGAAATTATTTGATTTGAAGAAGTTCCTTTATAGTATTATAGTTTTGGATTCTACTATCTATAGTACATTCATGAATTGTTTTCAATTTATCCAGTTCAATTTCGTAATGTTTGCTTAACCAATTTCTATACATACCAGGTTTAAAATATTCTAGGATATAACCATCATCATACATCTTTCTATAGATAAAACTATAGTCTACTAAAGGTGTTTTTGTGTCTTTGTACGTTTCATAAAGCTTTTCAAATAATTTGTAAGCTTCTAGACTTGAAAATACTTGTGTATAAGGGTTAACTGGTATTATTGGAATTGATTCAGTATTGTTGTTATCTAAATTTACTGTGCTCTCTAAAATATCTGGGGTTTGAGGGTTTTTGTGTTTCTTTTTTATAAATTCAAGTATTCTTTTGGTACTTGTAATAATATTGTCAAGCTTTTCTTTAGTAACATCAACATAGAATATATAACCATGAATATCTTCTTCTTTGATATCATCTGGCTGTGATACGTTTTTACTTCCATCTAAAAGAGGTTGCCCAATTTGAAACAGCTCATTAAAAACATTGTTGTAGTTGTTCTGAAGATAGCTCAAATGGCTTTTAAATTGTGTGTCATTTATTAGTTTATTGTATGATTTGTTTTTCATAAAACAGTTGTGAATACTTACCAGTACATTATGAAAATCTTTAAAATTGATTATTTCTCGTTCTAAAAAAATACTTTCGTTACGGTCTTCAAACTTTTCTTTATATGTTCTCAGTCGTTTTTCATACTTTTCAATATACTCCTTATATGTACAGCCAAATATTTCCATTAATTAAAAGTATTTAGTTAGTTCCAAAGCAATATCCTTATTGCTCTTACCTATATAATTTAGAAACATCTGTTCGGTTTTATGACCTGTCATGTAAGTTAGATAGCTTGTAGGGTACTCACCGTAGAAATTAGTTGCAAAAGACCTACGTCCAATATGGGATGTTACCAACTCCCATTTTTCATACTCACCCTCTATTTTTCTGTAAGGGAACTTACCACTATCCTCAAATTTACTAAGCTTACTGCTTTTAATCTTAGTATTAATTTCTGCTTTTGCACATACCTTTTTGATGTAGACATTGTATTTCTGGCTTGAAATAGGTCTTGGAAAATTGCCTTTTCTCTTGTTTAGAATTTTTAATACTTCAGGATGTAGAGGAATAGTCATAATCTTACCTGTTTTCTTTTGAGTAAACTCTAAAAGTGGTTTCAATTCACCTTTGCTGTTTTTTTCATACCTAATCATAGATTTCTTAAATCTCATAAAGTCAGAAATTCGTTGTCCTGTAAAGCAACTAATAATTAACCAATCGCGTGCATTGATTAGGCTGTCAGTAAGCTTTTTTTTAGTAAGCTTTTTGATGGTTTCAATTTCTTCAAGTGTTAGGTATATTTTATCTACCTTAACTTCTTTAAGCTTTATTCTGTCCAATTGTGGACTTACCTCTATACCATTATACATAGCATGTTTGCAAACAGATTTTACTGTGTGGACACATCTTGCAATGGTGTTAACAGAGTAACCTTTTTCTAAGCAAAATGACTCAAATCTTGTTTTAAAAGTAGAATCGACGTCTATTATTTTAATATTTCTATCGATCTCCTCCTCATATTTCTCTACTAATTTACGTACAACCTTATAGTTTTTTAATGTCTGTTGGGCTAACTCGTTTTTTCTGGCATCAAGATAGAAATCAAAATATGACAGTAAATCAGTGGGTAAATCTTTAGCCTTTTCTGGAGGATTATAATATAAATCTATCTGATTTGCTAACCAAGCTTTATCAATCTTCTCTGGAGCTGTACTGTGAAATGCTTCCAGAATATGATTCTCAATCTTGTTTAATTCTGTGTTAACTTCAATTTGTTGATTCTTTATATCTATATCTTTCGGACTTTTCTGGGTATGATATTTTTCCCAATATAGCTTACTTACTTCCAGTTTGGTTTTGGCACCATAAACAAAATCTGTATGATTATGAGTAAAAAGTAGCCTTAAATTTAAGAAAGCCTTCTCCTTTTTTGAGCGATATAGGTAGTTTACAGCTGCCATACATGAATTAAAAAAAATGTACGATTATTGTACGATTGAGCAAAATATTATACAAATTTATGCAAACCAAATCAAACAACGAAATTGATTTTTGCTTCTGTATATATTGATTTTTATTAGTGTTGTGGTAAATTTTTAGGTGTATAGACTCTTTAGTACTTTTTAATTAAAGTACTTCCACCTTGAGTACAAAGCCTTATCAAAATTTTGATAAGGCTTTTTTTATTCTCTATTTTCAATCAAAAAAAGTTGCTAACAAATGTTCTTAAATAAGAACTAAACTCTTTTCACTACAATAATATTAATTACAGATAATCTAATTAATTATTCTTTTTTAATTCTAACACTTTTGGTATTAGAATAAATAATTGTATTATTGTATACCGTATACGAAAAATAAAATGGTATACGATAATAAAAAATGGATAAAATATTTAATAATGAATTAAGCGCTCAAGCATACAATCGGGTAAGACGCATGATTATATCTAAAGATTTAGCGCCTGGTCAAAAAATAGTTCAAGATAAGCTTGCTGAACAACTAGGCATAAGTAGAACACCTTTACGTTCTGCTTTGCAAATGCTAGAGGGAGAGGGTTTAATCGTATCAAATAAAGGGAAGGGTGTTAGTGTAAAAGCATTTTCAGATATAGAAATTGTAGAAATATTCGAGTGTAGAATGGCATTAGAAAGCACTGCAGTTCGGCTATTTACAGAACATGCTAGACCTATTGAGATAAAAAATCTTAGACAATTATTCGAGCCTTTTCTTATAGATAAAATAGATGATGAGGCTTATCAAAAAGCTGACGCTGAATTTCATGACACTATAATAAAACATAGTGGAAACAACTTTTTATATCGCCTTTTCCATAAGGGTAATTTATTAGTTTGTATGGATTTAATAGGGCTGTTGAGATTGCCACACGAAACTTTACCGGAGCACATGGCTATCATTGAAGCTATAGAAAAGCGAGATAGCGACCTTGCAGAAACCCTTGTTAAGTCACACTTAAACATTACTAAAAAACTAATTTTAGAAAAAATCAATGCCAAAGCATAGAACTTTTTTCCCTGTTAGGTACCGTATGGTTTTTGGAACATTCATTTTAGCAATGATTGTACTATTTGACCGTATTTTAATTTCTGTTGCTAAAGACCCCGTTGCAAATGATCTTGGTTTATCTGACAAACAAATGGGGTGGGTGCTTTCAATATTTGCTCTTGGTTATGCATTATTTCAAACACCTTCTGGCTATTTAGCGGATAAATTTGGGGCAAGAAAGGTGCTTACAGCTGTAGTTAGTTTATGGTCGATTTTTACTGCTTTAACTGGTGCAGTTTATAATTTCATTGCTCTTATTCTTGTAAGATTCTTATTCGGTGTGGGAGAAGCAGGTGCTTTTCCCAGTATGGCT
Organism: uncultured Flavobacteriaceae bacterium; assembly: GCA_947502975.1. Taxonomy (GTDB): domain Bacteria; phylum Bacteroidota; class Bacteroidia; order Flavobacteriales; family Flavobacteriaceae; genus Jejuia. The sequence continues at coordinate 405,962 of CANNBV010000001.1, read as the reverse complement.
CGTGCCGTATTTAATTGGATTCCTATTAAAGAGCGAGGGTTAGTTCATGGCATAAACTTTTCTGGAGGAAGAATTGGTGCAGCCATTGCACTTCCTATTGTTGCATGGTTAATAGACTTTACAAGCTGGAGAATGAGTTTTGTTATCCTTGGCGTAATAGGTGTTTTATGGGCAGTTATTTGGTACCTCTGGTATAGAGATAATCCTGAAGATCATGCATCTGTTTCTAAAGATGAATTAGTACTAATTAAAGAACAAACCACAAAACAAAAATTAGATAGGACAACAATTTCATTTAAGAAACTGTTTTCATCGAAAGCCATGTGGCTCATTATGGGGCAATACTTCAGTAGTAACTTTACATTTTTCTTCTGTTTAACTTGGCTGTTTCCTCACCTAAAGACAAAGTATAATTTAGATATGGTTGAAGCTGGGTTTTATTCGTCTGCACCTTTACTATTTGGCGCCCTAGGTAATTGGGTATCTGGTTTTCTAGTAGATATCATATACAAAAAGGGGAAGTTGGCATTATCCAGAAAAATGCCAGCTATTATTGGATTTACATTGGCAGCTATTGGTATTCTTGCAAGTATATATATGGAAGAGATTACTGGTGCTGTTGTATTTCTATCTATAGCAGTATTCGGAGCAGACATGACACTAAGTCCCTCATGGTCAGCTTGTTTAGATATAGGTAAAGAGCACTCAGGAACAGTAAGCGGTACAATGAACATGGCAGGTAATTTAGGGTCGTTTTTTACAGCACTTGCTTTTCCATATATGGTTGCCTTTACAGGATCTTACACACCGTTTTTCTTTGTAGCCGCTGGATTAAACCTATTAGCCATACCTATGTGGTTATTAATAAAACCACAAAAACCATTACAAATTTCAGAATAAAAAAATCATGATAAAATTTGAAGTATTTAAAGAAATTTGCCAACAATCAATTCAAATGATTGAAGATGCTGGGATATTACTAACAAAAGAAGATAAGGCTAAAATTACTGCAGCCGATTTTGGATTGAATGATGTAAAAAAAGAAGGTATACAGATATTAACCATGTTTCAAACAGGGCGAATTGCTGGTAAAATTCTCGTACTACTGCCCTACCAAACAGAGCCTGAACACTGGCACCCTACTGTTGGGGACGACCCTGGTAAAGAAGAAATTATTCGAGCTATTAGTGGAGACCTTTATTTTTATATTCCTGGTGAAGATACTATGAAAAACGGATTTATAGTTGATGGAAAAGACGATTGCTACACACTCCGTCATGAAATAGATATGAAACCGGGAGACCAACTTGAATTGCCTGCCGGGACAAAACATTGGTTTCAAGCTGGGAAAAAAGGTGCAGTAATGTACTCGTTTTCAACCACAGTTACAGATTTAAACGATCAATTTACCGATAAAAATATTATTAGGGATACCATAATAGAAACCGCTCCAGAAACCATATAAAATATTTTAAAAGATTAAAACAATAAAACCAATGAAACAAAGTATAATAACTGCTTTCTTAAGTAAAACTCAAGATAGATTTTCAGAATATCAAAAACCAACAGGGTTAAAAGAACGCCTAGAAATAGTAAAAAAAATTGATGGTGTTACAGGAGTAGAAATTGTATTTCCATACGAAACTGAAGAAGCTGCTGCTACAAAATCGTTAATGGCAGAAATGGGTTTAGAATTTGCTGCTGTAAATGCTAATATTAAAAAAGAGACCAAATGGGTGCCAGGAGCTTTATCTAGACCAAAAGAAAATCTTAGAAAAGACGCCGTACAACTTATAAAAGATGCAAAAGATTATGCAATCCAAGTTGGAGCCCCATTGGTAACCTGTTGTCCATTATCTGATGGATATGACAATCTGTTCCAAGTAGATTATCAAAAAGGATGGAAACACATGATTGATGCATTTGCTGAAGCTTCAGATTACAAACCAGAAATGCCATTATTTGTTGAATATAAAATTAATGAAACCAGAGTAAACTGCTTTTTAGATAGTTGTGCAAAAACGATTGTGTTCCTAAAAGAAGTACAAAATAGTGCTACAGGTGTAACCATAGATTTTGGACATTCTCTATTAGCAAAAGAAAATCCTGCTGAAGTGCTTGCAATGTGTGAGCAGTCTAACATAGATTATTATTTACACACAAATGATAATGACTGGCAGTTCGATTGGGATTTAATAGGTGGTTCTAGAAATTTTTTGCATACAGTTGAATTCTTTTTCTACGCTAAAGAATTTGGCTATGACAAGTTTTTTACTGCAGATGCTTCTCCAAGAATTTTTGATATGGTAGGTTTTTTTACAGAACATGCCGAAATGAACAAAGCCATTTGGAATATAGTTGAAAGAATGGATAGAGATAAATACCGGCGCTTAATGCAAGAAGAAAAGCATATGGAATTAATGAAATTAGTACGACAAGAAATCTACCGATTATAACATGCCAACTTCTATTTTAAAAATGACATATAACGATGCAAAATCGCTAATGCAAGCAGCAGTAAAATCTGCAGAAAAGTATAAAGTTCCAGGAGCCATAGCTATTGTAGATAAAGGTGGTAACCCTATTCTACTTGAAAGTTTAGAAAACACAATGAGTGGCGCTTCAAAAATAGCCATAGGAAAAGCTGCTACGGCTGTTACTTTTTTACGACCCACAAAGGCAATAGAAGATGTAATACTAGAAGGACGATCTCCAATGCTAGTATTAGATAGTTCTTTATCTAATGCTTATGTCCCTTTAAAAGGAGGATATCCTATATGGTATGAAAATCAATTATTAGGTGGAATAGCTGTAGCTGGTACTATGGATGCAGAAATGGATGAGGTTATAGTATTAGAAGCTATAGAAAATAAAGGGTGGTAGTCGTTTTAAATCCGAATGGATATTTAATTCTATATTTAGTAAAAAAAGATGCTTTATTTAGGAAATATTTTTAAAACACCTAAAAATTGTACATTTATCATAGTAAAAGATAGAACCATTCATTGTGAAAAAAGCAACTGTTATTTTAATTTACTTTTTTTTAATCTTTCCTATAAGATTTTGGAGTCAAGAAGCTTATGAAGAGTTCAGTTTTACAAGTATAAAAGATGGCATTGCTAAAACAGGTGTATCTACTATACTTCAAGACTATCAAGGTTTTATATGGATAGGCACCTATGGTACAGGAGTTTATAAGTTTGATGGAATAGATTATATACCTTACAAACATAAACTTAGAGATAGCACATCATTAAGTAATAGCAGAGTAGAATGTTCTTATTTAGATAGCGAAAACAGGTTATGGATAGGAACAGAAAACGGCTTAAACTTATACAATAGAGATTTAGACCAGTTTAGAAGGGTAAGCTTAGACAAGGAAAATCCAAGTAGAGAGTTTATATTATCTCTAGAAGAAGATGCTTCAAAAAATTTAATAATAGGTACTGCAACTTTCGGTTTATTTAAACTAAACCTTAACACATTTAAGGTTGAAAAAATTTCAAATCAAACCTCTACACAAAATACATCATTATTGAGAATAAACAGTATTCAACATTCTAATCAAGGGAAAACATATGTTGGTACAAATTATGGGCTTAAAGAAGTAGACCTAGTCAATAATAAATTAACAGATGCAAAATTATATTTGGAAAATAAGGATTTATTGTCCTTAGATATAGAACGCCTTTATATTGATAGTAACAATAATTTATGGGTAGGTTCTGGTACCAACCGTGGTGTTTTTAAATGTAAATTAAGTAATGATGTTAATGATATTATTATTGAGGCAAAAGACTTTACTTTTTCTACAAAAAAAATCATGAGTATAACTGAGCTTAGCAACAAAACGTTACTCATTGGCTCAGAAAATGACGGTTTATTCCACATAAAAAACAACGGAAGCGTTATTAAGAATTATGTTTCTAATAAAACAGAAGAAAATAGCATATTACATAATTCTATTTGGTCACTATTTGTAGATAAAAACGAACGTGTATGGATGGGATATTACAATAGCGGTGTTGCTGTTAGTGATAGACTATATGACAAGTTTTTAAATATAAAAAACCTACCTAACAATGATAATTCCTTAAAAATAGGCTCAGTCATGGGGTTTGCAAAATATAAGCCCAATGAATTATGGATAGCTACAGACGGGGGTGGTATTGATATTTATAATCAGAAGACATCAAATATAACCCATGTAAATAGTCAAAATAATTTGACTTACTCTGGATTAACTTCAGATTATATAGAAGTTTTATTCATCGATTCTCAAAACAATTTATGGGCTGGTAGTTGGGACAATGGCGTTTATATATTACCACAAGGAAAGAAAAAATTCATAAACTATAATATTGAAAACACCTCAGGAGGATTACAATCAAATACTATAATGGGAATTTCAGAAGATTCTAATGGTGTTATATGGCTCGCAACATTTTATCAGGGACTCCATTCTTTTAATCCAAAAACTAAAACGTTTACAAAACATAATTCAGATGCCTTTGTGAATAATGGTCTCACCAATTTAAGCATGAGAAATGTTACTGTAGATTCTGAAGATTTTATTTGGCTGGGAACCATTAATGGCTTGTTTCGGGTAAAACAACAAAACGATACTTCATTTAAAATTGATTTTCTAGGTAATAAAATGACAGAAGCTTATCGAAATCCTTCAGACGCAAATCATATTCTATCAATTTATGAAGATAAAAATAATAACATTTGGATTGGTACTCGAGGTGCTGGACTTTGTATGTATAACAAACTAAAAGATGAAATTACTTGGTATAATAAATTTAATGGATTGAATGAAAAGAATGTAGCTGCAATTGCTGAAGATGACCAAGGATATTTGTGGATAAGTGGTAATACAGGTTTGAACAAAATAAGTTTAGAAAATTTTGAAATTACAAATTATACTATAAATGATGGGTTATTATCTAATGATTTTAATTTTGGATCAGTACTAAAAGATAATAATACACTGTATTTTGGAAATTTTAAAGGAGTAGACTACTTCAATCCAGGTAAGTTAAAAATCAATAACAGTCCGCCTTCACTATATTTAACAGATTTTAAACTTTTTAACGAAAAAGTAATTCCAAAAGCGGAAAACTCTCCTCTAAATAAAGTGATTTCTGAAACAGAAAGCCTCAGTTTAACCCACAAACAATCCGTATTTACTATAGAATATTCGGGTTTAAATTACACTCGGCCAGAAAAAAACAGTTACGCCTATTATCTTGAAGGCTATGAAGCTTCTTGGAATTATGTTGGGCAAAAAAGAAGTGCAACCTATACCAATTTAGATCCCGGAGATTATATCTTTAAGTTAAAAGCAGCTAATAATGACAGAGTTTGGAACGAGACCCCATTAGAACTAAAAATAACAATACTTCCGCCGTGGTGGCGTACAAATTGGGCAATATTTGCATATCTAACTATTTTTCTGTTGGGTGTCTATGTTTTAAATTTATTAACTCGCAGTAGAATTAAGGAAAAGGAACTTTTGAGAAACGAACGCTTACAACGTGAACAAAAAGATGAATTAAATAAAAAGAAACTTCAGTTTTTTACTAATATCTCTCATGAATTTAGAACACCTTTAACCCTAATTCTTAATCCACTTAAAGATATTCTTAATAATAAACAATTGGATTTTCCACAAACTGTGAAAAATAAGCATGCAATTATATATCGAAATACAGATAGGTTGTACCGCTTAATCAACGAGTTGATGGATTTACGAAAATTAGAACTAAGTAAAATGAACGTGAGAGCTCAGAAAATAGATTTGGTAGAATTCTCCGAAAATATTGCTAGTTATTTTCAAGAAGAAGCAGAAAGAAAAAACATTCTGCTTAATGTTGATGCAGATTTGCCGGATATTACGGTTTGGGCAGATACCAAAATGCTAGAAAAAATAATTTTTAATCTACTGTCTAACGCCATTAAAGTTACTCCAAATGGTGGCGCTATTACAATTGAACTCTTATCTGCCAGTAAACCAAAAGTATTACCTCTAATAGATCAAGTAAACCCAGTAAAAACAATAGAGATACTTATTTCTGATACTGGTCCTGGTCTAGAAAAAGATCAAGCGGCAAAAATATTTGAACGATTTTATCAAGTAGAACAACAAAACAAAACTTATTTTGGCGGGACAGGCATTGGACTAGAGGTGGTTCAAAATTTTGTAAAACTACACAAAGGTGTGATAAATGTTCAAAGTGAAGTTGGAGAAGGCACAACTTTTAAAATATGTTTGGCTTCAGGAAACGAACATTTTACTGAAAACGAAATTATTTTAAATGAGAGTGCTTTACTCAATAAAAAAGAAGATTTTTTAAATATTTCAGTTGTTGAAGTACCAGAAAACACAGAAGAAAATATTCAAATAAAAACAACAAAAACACTACTTATTGTTGAAGATAACGTAGAATTAAGAGATTATTTAAAATTAGAGTTGAGCAATGACTACAAGGTGCTTTTAGCTACAAATGGTAAAGAGGGCGTTAAAATAGCAAGAGAAACATTTCCAGATGTTATAATCACAGATGTAATTATGCCTGAAATGAGTGGTTTTGAATTCTGCAAAATTATTAAAACAGATTCTTCTACAAGCCATATTCCGTTACTAATGCTCACAGCAAAAGCTACCATAGAAAACAGGATTGAAGGTTTAGAAAATGGAGCAGACGCATACATGGTAAAGCCTTTTGACCTTAAATTATTAAAATTACGTTTATCACAATTGATAAAAAGTAGGCAGTTAATTTTTGACAAATATTTTGCAGCAATTAGTGGTGCAGAAGAAAACACAAATGCAACATCAATTGATAAAGACTTTATCCAGAAATTATTAAACTACATCAATGAAAATTTAGGTGACTCTAATTTAGCAGTAGAGGATATAGCAAAACATCTAAACTTAAGTAGAAGTCAACTTTACAGAAAAGTTAAGGCACTTACTGGACAAACTGCCAATGAATTTATTAGACGAATAAGGCTTGAAAAAGCTAAACAGATCCTTGAAAAAGGAAATGCCAATATAAGCGAAGCTTGTTATAGTGTTGGTTTTGCTTCTCCATCGTATTTCTCTAAGTGTTTTAAAGCTCATTTTGGAGTATTGCCTACCGAAATAAACACTATTCAATAGACTTATTAATTACCTACCCTTAACCTTACCTCTAACTGATACAATTGGTTAAACATCTATCTTAATACACCACGTTTAAACTGTTCATTAAAGCACTTTCCCCTCTCCTCTATTTTAGGCTATTGAAAACAAATGTTGCATACAATAATACAAATGTTGCATAACACTCTAATTTACTATTAACGCTTCATTTTTTTCATTTTATGGATGCTTAGTAGCAAATCAAATATTAACGAAATGTTAAGTTTGGATTGAAGTAATTGCAAGGTATGAGTCAAAAAAGAATCAAAAAAAAACTAATCATGGAAATCTTATTAATTGGATTTCTAATGATACTGCTAGTAGTAGTACTATTAAACATATAAGAAAAGAACAATGCAGCAAAGTCAAAACAATAAAATAGTAAAAACAAAAACTGGTTTATATCAGTTCTTATTGTTACCTATAGTTATGTTAGTTGTCATGTGTTTTTATTGTTGTTCCAATGGAAAATCTAAATCACAAACTATAGAGCATGTAAACACTGAGGAAACCCAAAGTATTAAAAATGGATTTGAAGTTTTTAAAGGAACAAACATAGCGCATTGGTTATCTCAAAGCGATAGAAGAGGGTCACAAAGAATATCTTTTTTCACAAAAGCTGATGTTAAAAAAATAGCAGAATTAGGTTTTGACCACATACGCTTACCTATTGACGAAGAGCAAATGTGGGATGAAAATGGGAACCGCCACCAAGACGCATTTAGTTTGATGGAAAAGTGTGTAGAATGGTGTATTGAAAGCGAATTAAAAGTTATAGTTGATTTACATATTTTAAGATCACATCACTTTAATGCTGAAGAAAAACCACTATGGACAGACCCAGCCGAACAAGAAAAGTTTTTTGATCTATGGAGAGATTTATCAAAAACCTTGAATAAGTTTTCTAATGATGATGTGGCTTACGAATTGATGAATGAAGCTGTAGCCGATGATCATCAAACTTGGAATGCTCTATTGACTAAGGCTTTCGATGCCATTAGGGCGCTAGAAAAAAATAGAACCATTGTAATAGGTTCTAATAGATGGCAATCAGTAGATACTTTTGATGCGTTAAGAGTGCCTTCAGATGATAAAAATATTCTTCTAAGTTTTCATTTCTATGAGCCATTCCTATTGAGTCACTATGCAGCAAGATGGACCTATTTGAAAGGTTACAATGGCCCAGTAAAATACCCAGGAGTAATACTGACACAAAACGAATTCGATAAACTACCTGAAAGCATAAAAAGCCAAGTAAAAGATTGGGTAGGTGTTGAATTCACCAAAACATCACTCTTAAAAATGTGGCAACAGCCCATAAAAAAGGCACAAAAATTAGGGTTGCCGTTGTATTGTGGTGAATTTGGGATTATTTCGAATGCACCTGAAACTGATGGTTTAAACTGGTATAAAGATATGATCCAACTTTTTGAAGAAACAGGAATAGGACATGCTAATTGGAATTATAAGAGTGACAATTTTGGGCTAATAAATTCCAATGAAACTAAAAATGAAGCTTTAATAAAAATAATAACTGGTAAATCTTAAAAGTGAAGTCTTTTTTATCAAATATCGCTATTCTTTTATTGTGTTTTGGCTTTGGTTTAGATCAAAGTTGTAATGCTTCTGAAGTTTATAAAAAATGGCATACTATAGAATTATCCTTTAAAGGCCCTAGTACTTCTGAAACAGATAGAGATAATCCATTTTTAAATTACAGATTAAGCGTTGTATTTAAAAATGAAACAGAAAGTTATTTGGTAAGAGGCTTCTATGCTGCAGATGGTAATGCTGCAGAAACTAGTGCGAACCATGGTAATATTTGGAAGGTACGATTTACGCCTGACCAAGTAGGTAAATGGAACTATCAAGCTATGCTGCACCATGGAGACAGTGTAGCTTTGAATACAAATATAAAAGAAGGAGAATTAGTTGCTATTAATGGTGATAAAGGTGAATTCTTGGTAGTACCTTCAGATAAGCAAAGTCCAGATTTTAGAGCTAATGGAAGGTTAGTTGCTCATCAAGGCTTTTATAAGTTTCAAACCTCGGACAAGTATTGGATAAAAGGAGGAACCAATAGTCCAGAAAATTTACTGGGATATAAAGATTTTGATGGAACCTACAGAATGGATACATCAAATAGAGAAGGCGAAGCAAGTACGGATAATAAAATTCATGAGTTTTTAGCGCATGAAAAAGATTGGACGTTAGGTGACCCAACATGGAAAGACAGAAAAGGCAAAGGGTTAATAGGCGCTGTAAATTATTTGTCTTCAAAGGGTATGAACGCAGCATATTTTCTTACCATGAATATTCTTGGAGATGGAAAAGATGTCTGGCCTTATACCAATCCCGAAGAGATAACACGCTTTGATGTAAGCAAGCTAGAGCAGTGGAATATCGTGTTCAATCACATGCAGAAAAAAGGGATAATGTTGCATGTAGTTTTACAAGAAACTGAAAATGAAACTATGCTAGATAGTGGCAATACAGGGGCAATGCGTCAATTATATTTAAGAGAATTAATAGCAAGATTTGGGCATCATTTAGCCTTGACTTGGAATTTAGGAGAAGAAAATGGACCAGCTTCATGGTCTCCTATTGGCCAAAACGATAATCAGCGAAAAATGATGTCCAAATTTTTAAAAGAAACAGATCCTTATAATCATCCTGTACTTCTGCATACACATTCTCACGATCCCCTGAGAAGTCAAATTTTAGATTCAATTCTCGGATTCAAATATTTAGATGGGTTATCTCTACAGCAAGATAAAAGAGAGTTTGCTCCCGAAGTTGTGAGTACATGGAAAAGAAAAGCAAAAGCAAAAGGCAATGATTGGTTAATCTCAATGGATGAAATTGGTATGTGGCATACCGCTGCTTTACCAGATAGTTTAGACTCTAATCATGACTCCTTGCGGCAATATGCACTTTGGGGAACACTTATGTCTGGCGCTGCTGGAGTAGAATGGTATTTCGGGGCTAAGCATCCTCATAACGATTTAAATTCAGAAGATTGGAGACAACGTAACCGCCTTTGGGAAATAACCAACCATGCTATAACCTTTTTTGAAAAATATTTGCCCTATTGGCAAATGCAACCAGAACATACACTTATTAATGCAAAAGATGGGTATTGTCTAAGTAACCAAGGAGAAATATATGCAGTGTATTTACCCAAAATTGATAACACAACAATTAATCTAAAAAAGGTTTCAGGAAAGTATAAGGTAAGCTGGTATAATCCACAAAACGGAGGAGCATTGCAACAAGGAACTGTTAAAGAGCTACTGGGAGGTGCTGAAGTAAACATAGGTATACCAAACAAATATAAAACGCATCAACACGACTGGGTGTGTTTAATACAAAAACTAACAAACTAAACGCAAAATATAAAGCTTTAACCGCTGTGCGTATTATAAAACGTATTGATATGTTAAATGATACATTAAAAATTAGCACAAAACATCAAATAGAGATGATGTTTATGAAACACTACAAAGAGTGGTGTCTTTTATCATACAGTTATTTAGAGAATATTTCTGAAGCTGAAGATATGGTACAAGATGTTTTTGTTAAAATATTGAACAGAAAGGTGAAAACTGAGATTTTAGATTTAAAAAGTTATATAAGTACTGCTGTTCGTAATACTAGTTTAAAGAAAATACAACGATCTAAAAAACTAGAAACAATTAATGAATACTGTTTAGCAGATTTAGAGCCTTCTCATGAAGAATTTATGATAAACATTGAAAAAGCAAATAGATTGAAAGCGTCTTTAAATATTTTACCCCAACAAACCAGAAAGGTTTTTGAATTATGTGTATTGGAGGGGGCAAAATATCAAGGTGCTGCTGATATTTTAGGCATATCAATAAACACAGTAAAGTTTCATTTAAAGAAATCGTATAAAATATTACGATCTAACTTGCAAAATGCCTATTCATAGATGTAAAACTGAGCTTATGACACTTTTTTGGCTTATTTATTATTGATTTTTCATTTAAACACTACCCTATTTATACGTTTATGGGTCTTAATTGTAAATGGTGTTGTAGGTTAACTAATGAATAAGGGAAAACTCATTATTGAAAAACTAAATAGTAATCTGTCAAGAGACGAGGATTTCGAATTTAGAAAATGGTTTGATGAATCAGAAATTAACAAGTTAATGTACTTGCGGTTAAAGGCCATCAAACAAAAAGGTATTGATTTTGAAGAGCTAATGCATATAGATGAATCAAAAGCATGGGAGAAAGTAAAACCTAAATTATTTTAAAAAACCAAATAACTAAATATAAATAATGTAAAACATCCTAAATGAAACAAAAAGACAATTAAATGTATGATTCAAAAAAAATCGAGAAGTACAGCAATACTTCCCGATGTGTAATAATCAACTAAATTTTAGCTAACTATTTAAACAATTCAAAGATATGAAAAACTGTAAAAGTATTGGGTTTAAGCTGCCTAATTCACTTAAATTTAACCTATCAATGAAAGTAATTTTACTTTTGTTGCTCGTCTCTTGTTTTTCGGTTAATGCTTCAAAGGCAATGAACCTTGAAACTTCTGAGATTAATATTCAATCATCCGTTTCTGGAGTAATAACAGATGCCAATGGATTACCTCTAGCTGGTGCTACTGTTATAGAAAAAGGAACTAGTAATGGAGCTGCATCAGATTTTGATGGAAATTACACGCTAAATGTTACTAGCACAAATGCTGTATTAGTATTTAGTTCTTTGGGATATAAAACAAAAGAAATTACTGTTGGAAATCAAACAACGCTAAATGTACAATTAGAAGAGGACACCGCTGCCTTAGATGAAGTAATAGTTGTAGCCTATGGAACAGCGAGTAAAAAAGATTTAACAGGGGCTGTGGCTACAGTAAGTGCCGAAACACTTAATAGTTTCCCAGCTACAAATGTAGACCAAGCATTACAGAGTGCTGCTGCTGGTGTTCAAGTAACATCAAATTCTGGAGCACCAGGGTCATCAGTATCTGTTAATATTCGTGGTGTGGGTTCATTTGGTAGCACTACACCATTGTATATTGTAGATGGTTTTCCAACAACTAATATTTCGTTTGTTAACCCAAATACAATTCAATCTATATCTGTATTAAAAGACGCCTCTGCTACAGCGCTTTATGGAGTGAGAGCTAATAACGGTGTTGTTATTATTCAAACTAAGCAAGGGGTTAAAGGGAAAGTACAAGTAGAGTTTAATTCTTTCTTAGGTTTTCACAGCTCACCAAAAGAGCTTGATGTTTTGGATGTAAACCAATTTGCTGCTTTTACAACTGAGTTAAGCAGTAGTAGTAACACACAAGTTGCTGGTAATGCGATACCTTATTCAGGATGGAGTAATCCAAGTAGTTTAAGACATATTAATTGGCAAGATCAAATATTTGATTCTGCAATAAGCAAAAGTTCTACTTTATCTGTTAGAGGTGGAGGAGATAAATCCAGAATCGCTTTTACAGCAGGTATTTTTGATCAAGAAGGGACATTGCTTGGTTCAGAGTTTGTACGTTACGATATGGGGCTAAATGCAGCTTTCGATGTAACAGATAAAATAAGAGTAAAAGCAAATGCCAAGTATGTTACGTCTCAAAGCTTCCAACCGCTAGGCACAGGTAGAGGGAATTTATTGAATTTATATGCAACAGTACCACATTTAGCTCCTGCTGGAGAAGCTAATCTAAATGGAGGTGTGAATCCTACTGATTTACCTGTTGATGCCAATGGTAATTTTGGTGCGTTTCCCGATGTAACAGGTGAAGCTTTTCGAGATGGCCAAAACTGGGTAGCAAGAGCTCTAGAAAACGATTTAGATAACGTTACTAATACACTATTAGCAAATATAGATGCTGAATGGGACATTTATGGAGGTTTATCTACTCAATTAAAAGTAGGTGCAAGAGTTGACAACTTTGCTGGAGAATCGTTTCTACCTGAATACTATCGTAGTAGTGGTAATGTGGATTTAAGAAATGATGCACAGTATAGCACAAGCCAATCGACCAGTAATGAGTGGTTAGCAGAATATTTACTAAAGTATAACACAACAATTGCCGACAAACACAATATAGATGTATTAGCAGGTGTTTCTGCACAAAGAAGATATAGAAAATTTACTGGAGCTACAGGACTAGGGTTCTTAAACAACAGTATTAGAAGTATAGCAGCAGCTGATAACATTCAAAATGCATTTGGAGTGTCTGATAGAAGAACCTTAGCCAGTACTTTTGCTAGGTTAAACTATAATTTTGATAGTAAATATTATTTAACTGGAACAATAAGAAGAGATGGTGTTGGAGATGTATTCAGTAGAAATAACTTGTGGGGAGTGTTCCCTTCAGTTGGTGCTGGCTGGAATATAGATGAAGAAGATTTTATGGACAGCAGCATATTCAATAGATTAAAATTAAGAGGTAGCTGGGGAGAAACAGGTAGTTTTTTCGGTATTCAACCTTTTCAATTTGTTTTCTTTTTTCAAGGTTTAGCCACTGGAACAACAGACACAAGTTATGCTTTTGACGGGTCTAATAGTTCTTTAGGGCTAGCGGCGCTTGGTGCAGCAAATTCAGATTTAAGCTGGGAAACTCAAACTCAAACTAATATTGGGCTGGAAGGTGAATTATTAAATGGTAATATTTACTTTACTGCAGATTATTTTAATAGAGAATCTGGAGATTTCTTATTCAATAATACTGTACCATCTCAATCAGGATTTACGACGCAACCGCAAAATGGTGGTACTGTAGTAAATAAGGGGTTTGAACTTTTATTAGGGTATAGAAAAAATGATGGCGATTTTACATTTGATATTAATGCCAATGTAACATTTGTAGATAATGAAATTACAAGAATAGATAACCTTTCTAAAGAAGTGGTTTTCCCTAATCAATTTTTAAATAATTTTAACGAAGATGGTTTTTGGTATGATATAACAAGAGCACGAGAAGGTGGAGAAGTTGGTGCTTTTTATGGTTTTGTAGCTGATGGCATATTTCAAAATCAAGCTGAGATCGACAATGCTCCTACACAAGATGTAAGCACAGCTCCTGGAGATCGCAGATTCAGAGATATTAGTGGTCCAAACGGTGTGCCTGATGGTATAATTGATGGTGAATTTGATAGAACAGAAATAGGTAGTCCTGTTCCTGATTTTTATGGAAGCTTAAATTTAAATTTTGCTTACAAGAACTTTGATATTGGATTCAATTTTTACGGGTCTTATGGAAATGATGTATTGAATTTAGTGAAAAGAGAATTAGAAAGTGCTTCAGGATATGGTAATTCTGCTTCTTTCTCTAATGTAAGTACAGAATATTTTAATAACCGTTGGACAGGAGAAGGCTCTACAAACACTTTTGCAAGAGCGGTAATAGATGACAATGATGTGCAGAACAATAGAGCATCAAGTTACTTTGTGGAAGATGGTTCATTCCTTAGATTAAGAAATTTAAATATTGGATATACTTTACCACAAAATATAATAGAAAAATTAGGGTTGAGTACATTGAGAATTTATACTAGTATGCAAAATTTATTTACCATTACTAATTATTCTGGTTCAGATCCTGAGATTGGACAAAACACAGATATCAATGGTAATAATAATGTTACAACTAGAGGAATAGATGCAGGAGCATATCCTTTATCTAAAACATTTACTTTAGGACTTAATTTAAAATTTTAAACGTTTAGCTATGAATATAAATAAAAAACTAATTAAAAGAACAGCTGTATTGAGTGTGATGCTTCTAGCCGCTGTAAGTTGCTCTGATAATTTTTTGATTGATGAAAATTTGCAGGGTCTAACACAAGATGTAGTTTTTAGTTCTGATGAAACAGCTATAGCAGCTGTAACAGGAGTGTACGATGCCTTTCAAAATGATTCTTCGGGTGATCCTGGATTGCCAAATGAATATAACGTAAAAGGCATTAGCAGATGGGCAAACAGTACTTCTCTAGATTTTTTAAACAATGAGCAACCTGCGAGTAGTGAGTATTTGAATTGGAATCCAGATCCATCATCAAATGATGTAGCCGTTAAAATATGGCCAAATAATTACAGACAAATAGGTAGAGCTAATATTGCTCTTGAAAACCTAAGAATTGCAGTAGAAAATGGAGCTGTCAGTTCAGATGTAGGTAATCGCCTAATAGGTGAAGTATTAGTTTTAAGATGTATATCTTATCAATATTTAGCTGAGGTTTATGGTGGTGTCCCATTGATGCTATCCCCTTCTGATGATCCATTTAAAGCAAGAGATACGCAAGATGCCGTATTTCAGCAAATCGTTACCGATGCTACTGAAGCTGTAAACTTATTACCTTGGACATATGATGTTGAAAAAGGTAGGGTAACTAGAGCTGCGGCATACTACGTTTTAGGTAATGCTCACATGTGGTTAAGACAATATACTGAAGCTGTAACTGCTTTTGAAGCTTTAGAGCAAAGCCCAATATTAGATTTAGAAGATAATTTCTTAGATATTCATGCAGTAGCTAATCCAAATGGTAAAGAGTCTATATTCGAACTACAATGGGCTGCAAATGCAGATTTAAGTTGGGGTAGAAATGATGAGGTTAATATTTTACAATTATTTGCAATGCCAACTGATATAACAGGTGGTGGTGGATTCCACGGTATACCTTCTAAAGAATTATATGACGCTTATGAATCTGGTGATACCAGAAGAACTGCGACAGTACTTGCTCCAGGAGATGAACATCCTGATCCGTTAATTAACATCATAGATTATGATGGTATTGATATTAATACTGTAGGAACTGTTGCTGAGCCATGGACAGGAGGTTCACCTGATACAAGATCTGGATATTGGGCTGTAAAGTCTTGGAGAGATCCAGATATTGAAGGTTGGGGTAGATCAATTCTATTCGGTGGTCAAGGCCATATATGGTTCCGTTATGGAGGTGCTTTGTTAAGTTTAGCTGAAGCTGCTTTAAAAGACGGACAAACAGCTAAAGCACAAGCTGCTTTCGATAGAGTAAGAGATAGAGCTTGGGGAGGAACCGCTCCTGCAAAAACTGTTGATATGGATGCTATTTTACAAGAATATAGATTAGAATTAGCAGGTGAATTCTGTACATGGGGAGTAATTAGACGATCTGGAGAGGCAGCTAAGTTTATTATGGATAATTATGGTGTAACTATCCCTGCTGGTCGCGAAATATATCCTATTCCTAGCGCAGAAATAAGTGCAAACCCAAATTTAATGCAAAACGAATTTGGAAATTAATAAAATACATTTGAATTAGTTTTATTAAAGAGGCTTTGAAGTTCTATTCAAAGCCTCTTTTTGCCTAAATTTATATGATGAAAATTATTTATTCCAGCATACTACTTTTATTTCTATTAACAGTCTCCTGTAATCAGCAAGATAAAAAGCAATTTACCTTGCTTAAATCCAACGAAACTGGGCTTGCATTTTCAAACGATATTGTAGAAACAGATAGCCTTAACTATTTTAATTACCCATACATGTATATGGGAGGTGGTGTATCAGCTGGAGATATTGATAATGATGGGTTGGTAGATTTATTCTTTACTGCTAATATGAAATCCAACACCTTATACCTCAACAAAGGTGATTTTAAGTTTGAAGATATTAGTGCACCTGCTGGAATAGAGGGAGATGACAGATGGGTAACAGGTTCTACAATGGTAGATATTAATAATGATGGCTATTTAGATATTTACGTAAGTGTTTCTGGAAAAGGGAAGAATAGAAATAACCTCTTATACATAAATAACGGCAATAACACATTTGAGGAAAAAGCCGAATCATATGGAATAAATGATAATGGACACACAACTCAAGGTACTTTTTTTGACTACGATAATGATGGTGACTTAGATTTGTATTTGGCAAATTATCCGCCAACACCTTTTAAAAGCCCTGTTGCATTATATAAGTATAAAGCGAATAATCCTAAAATTGAAGAATCCGATATTTTATATAGAAATAATGGAGATGGAACATTTACAAATGTTACTGTTGAAGCTGGTATTTTAAATTTTGGTTTATCCTTGAGCGCTACCGTTGGCGACTTTAATAAAGACGGTTGGAAAGATATTTATGTTTCTAATGATTTTGATTCAGCCGACTACCTCTATATCAATAATCAAAATGGAACATTTTCAGAGCTAGCAGGAAGTATTCTACATCATACTGCACAATATGGTATGGGAGCAGATGTTGCCGACTTTAATAACGATATGCTTGTAGATATTGCACAAGTAGATATGACTCCAGAAGATAATAGGCGCTCTAAAGCGAATATGGCTAGCATGAATCCTGTGGGGTTTACTAAAATGGTTGAAGCTGGATTAAACTACCAGTACATGCAAAATTGTTTGCAGCTTAATAGAGGTATAGATGCAAATGGAATGCCCGTATTTAGTGAAATTTCGAGACTTGCAGGAATTGCTACCACCGATTGGAGTTGGTCCATACTTTTTGCCGATTTAGATAATGATGGTTGGAAAGATGTGGCTATATCAAACGGTACAAGAAGAGACATAAACAACAGAGATTATTTTAACAACTTAAAAGCTAGAAATCATTTTGGAGGTGTTAAACTTACTGCCGAAGAAATACAAAAAATACCTTCTGAAAAAGTATCAAATTACGTTTATAAAAATACCAAAGACTACACTTTTAAAAATATGGTATCTGAGTGGGGATGGGAAGAAAAAACATTTTCCAATGGTGCTGTATATACCGATTTAGATAACGATGGCGATTTAGATTATGTAGTAAATAACATAGATCAAGAAGCTTCTGTTTACAGAAACAATAATTTAGAAAAAAATAATTACTTGCAGGTAAGTTTAAAAGGCCCTGAAAATAACTTAAATGGTCTGGGAGCTAAGGTTTATGTATATTCCAATAATTTAGAACAGTACAATGAACTTACCCTGACACGAGGATTTCAATCTTCCGTATCTCCTAAATTACATTTTGGATTAGGAAAAAACAACAATGTTTCTAAAGTAAAAGTAGTATGGCCTAACGGTAATATTTCAATAATAAATAATGTTGAAATTAATCAGAATTTAATAGTAGATTATTCATCCTCAAAAACAGCTAGTGAAATAACTAATAATACATCATTAGTATTTAAAACTGTAGAATTAGACACGTTAAACATAGATTTTAAACACAAGGAGAATAATTATAACGACTATTTTTTTGAACCTCTATTGCCACATAAAACATCAATGTTAGGATCTGGAGTGGCAGTAGCCGATGTTAATAATGATGGTTTAGACGATTTTTATATAGGTGGTGCTTCAGGCCAAGCTGGCGTATTATATATTCAAAATACTGATGACTCATTCTACGCGTCTAACATTAAATTGTTGGATTTAGATAGGACCAGTGAAGATATGGGTGCATTATTTTTTGATGCAGATAATGATGGAGATAAAGATTTATATGTAGTAAGTGGCGGAAATGAACAACTTCATAAAAATATTGAAGTATTTCAAGATAGACTGTACTTAAATGATGGAACAGGTAATTTTATTAAAGGTGAAACTAATTTACCCAAAATTACCGAAAGTGGCGGGAGAGTTACTGCCGGGGATTATGATGCAGATGGGGATTTAGACTTATTTATCTCTGGAAGGTTAGTTGTTGGAAAATACCCTTGGCCAACCAAAAGCTACATTTTAAACAACGAGAAAGGAATTTTTACAGATGTTACCTCGCAAATAGCACCAGACTTTAATAATCTAGGTATGATTACCGATGCTAATTGGGTGGATTTTGATAATAATGGTTCTTTAGATTTAGTTATAGTAGGTGAATGGACACCAATTTTATTTTATAGTAATACAGATGGTAAATTTACTAATGTTACTAAAGATGTTGGATTAAAAAATACAAATGGATGGTGGTCTAGCATTTCAAAAGCTGACTTTGATAATGATGGAGATATTGATTTTGTGATAGGCAATTTAGGTTTAAACTACAAGTATAAAGCCTCAAATTCTGAACCTTTTGAAGTATTCGCTGATGATTTTGATGCTAATGATAGAAAAGACATCGTATTAAGTTATTATAACTTTGGGAAATTATTTCCTGTTAGAGGAAAATCATGCTCTTCGCAACAAATGCCATCACTAAAGAAAAAGTTTGAAAAATATGATGATTTTGCTATTGCAGATGTGTCTGATGTTTATGGTGAAGAAAAATTAAAAAATGCCGAAATACACTATAAAACACAAACTTTTGCAAGTAGCTATATTGAGAATTTAGGAAACGGAACATTTAAATTAAGTGTTTTACCAAACGAAGCACAATTTTCGTCTACAAACCAAATTATAACACAAGACATTGATAATGATGGACATAGAGATATAATCATTGCTGGCAATTTATATGCCTCTGAAATAGAGACCCCAAGAAACGATTCTAGTATGGGTACATTATTAAAAGGTAATGGTAAAGGAGAATTTATAGCTGTTTCAAATTCAAAATGCGGATTACATATTCCTGGAGACGTGAAAGACCTATCTATTATAAATATCTCTGGGCAGCAACACATAATAGCTATAAAAAACAACGATTATCCTCAAATTATAAAAATTCAATAATTAATTTATTCAACGTTATACTTCAATCACACAAATAGCTTAATAAGCATTACGCTTCTTATTAGTTTATGTAATTTTTAATGAATTATAATACTACCCTTTTTTCAAATTAAAGGGTCTTAATACTATAGTGCTAAGTGAATTAGTCTAGTTTAAGTTTAGTTTAGTTTTTGCGTTGAGTACCCCTTTAACAAAATGGGGGTTTTCAACGCATTTTGAAATCATATTATGATTAAATTTTATGTCTTGTTTGTTCTTTGCGTATACAGTCTTCATAGTATTTCCGCACAAAAACCAAATAACAAAAAGATAGATACCTTAATGAAAAAACATGTGTTTTCTGCTTCAAATGGAATGCATATGCCTTATCGACTATTTTCTTCACATATTGATTCTAATGCACCAAAACCTTTAATAATTTTTTTACATGGAAGAGGTGATAGAGGTTCAGATAATGGTTCAAAAATATATCGTGAGGCTGGTTTAATAATGAACTCAAATTCATTATTAAACCCAGAAATGCAAATAAAATATCCATGCCACATATTAGTGCCGCAATGTTCTGATGTTACCGAAAATGAAGAATGGGCAAAATGGATAGGTAATTCACCTGAAACACCTTTTGAAGGCTTAGGTGATGATGGTAGTTATACTATGAGTTCTCAGCCTTCAAAATCGGGGGAAGCCGCTTTAGAACTCATAGAACAAATTATAGATAATAAAAATATAGATGCCAACAGGGTTTATATTATGGGAGTTTCTATGGGAGGCTTTGGAACTTGGGAATTTATCTCACGAAAACCACATTTATTTGCAGCGGCAGTACCAATGGCAGGCTATTCAGACCCTAAACAATTAGAAAAAATTAAACATATATCGTTCTGGATTTTTCATGGAGCGATAGATAAATGGAATCCTGTTGAAGGTTCAAGGGCTATGTACAAATTACTATCAGATAGCAATGCCGATGTAAAATATACTGAATACGATAATACTGGACATGGCGAATCATTTAAAAAAGCATTTAATGAGTCGGATTTAATGCCATGGCTGTTTTCAAAAAAAAAGAATTTTAATTCATTTCAAAAGTAATTATGATAAAAACACAATACAAAAAAATACTCCTTATATTAACTCTTATAACTTGTCTGTGGAACGCTTTAGAAGCCCAAAATAATGATGCAATGGAAGAAAAGATTGAAAATATACTTTCTCAATTAACATTAGAAGAAAAAGTAGCTATGTGCCATGCACAATCTAAATTTAGCACAAAGGGTGTAGAGCGTTTAGGCATCCCTGAGATTTGGATGTCAGACGGGCCACATGGGGTAAGAGCTGAAATAAGTTGGGACGATTGGGCTTATGCTGGTTGGACAAACGACTCTATAACAGCATTCCCTGCATTAACATGTTTAGCGTCTACGTTTAATCCAGAACTAGCAAAAGACTATGGTTTTAGCGTAGGTGAAGAAGCTAGATATCGAAAAAAAGATATCCTACTCGGCCCAGGTGTTAACATTTACAGAACACCAATGAATGGTAGAAATTTTGAGTATATGGGAGAAGATCCTTTTTTAGCGTCAAAATTAGTAGTGCCATATGTTCAAGGTGTGCAAAAAAATGGTGTGGCAGCTTGTGTTAAGCATTTTGCACTTAACAACCAGGAACATTGGAGAGATAAAATTAATGTTGAAGTTAGCGATAGAGCACTACATGAAATCTATTTACCTGCATTTAAAGCCGCTGTTATTGAAGGAAAGACTTGGGCCATAATGGGAGCGTACAATAAATTTAGAGGAACATATACCACACATAATCCAATACTTCATAAAATTTTAAAGACAGACTGGGCATTTGATGGTGTTGTAGTGAGTGATTGGAGTTCTGCACATTCTACAAAAGAAGCTGCTCTGTATGGTTTAGATATGGAAATGGGCACTGGAACAGATGGTTTAGGAACCACAACAGCTAATCATTACAGTAATTATTATTTAGCAACGCCTTTTTTGAAGATGCTTAAAAGTGGAGAGATAGAAGAATCTTTAGTTGATGATAAAGTAAGACGTATACTTAGATTAATGTTTAGAACAACTATGAGTTCCAATAGACCATTCGGTAGGATGAACAATGTAGAGCATCATGAAGTTGCACGAAAAGTAGCCACCGAAGGTATCGTGTTACTTAAAAATGATAATAACTTCTTCCCTATACAAGATAAAAAGGGGCTTACAATTGCTGTAATTGGAGAAAATGCTACAAGAACGATGACTGCTGGTGGAGGCTCTTCAGAATTAAAACCTAAATTCGAAATATCTCCATTGGAGGGTATTAAAGCTAGATATAAAAATGCTAAAATAATACATACTATGGGATTTGCTTCTGGCCGGTCTGTTTATGACGAAGTATTACCATCTCCTTATGATGCAGATTCTTTAAAAGTTGAAGCCATTGAAATTGCAAAAAAAGCAGATATTGTATTGTTTGTTGGAGGGCTAAGCAAAAGTCATCTTCAAGATTGCGAAGGCGATGATAGGCAGCAATACCATCTCCCTTTTGGACAAGAAGAGTTACTAAAAGAAATAAAGGCTGTAAATAAAAATTTAGGTATGATATTACTTACTGGGAATGCTGTTGAAATGTCCTGGTTAGATAAAGTTGATGGGCTAATTCAAGGGTGGTATTTGGGTAGTATGGCAGGTCATGCTTTGGCTGATGTTATTAGCGGAGATGTAAATCCTTCAGGGAAATTACCGTTTTCATTCCCAGCAAAACTAGAAGACAATGCAGCGCATTCTTTTGGAGCATTATCATATCCAGGAGATGGTACAAATCAATATTACAAAGAAGATATTCTCGTGGGTTATCGTTGGCACGATACTAAAAAAATTAAACCACTGTTTGCTTTTGGAGAAGGCATGTCTTATACAGCTTTTAAGCTATCGGATATACAAACCGATAAAAATAATTATTCACAAAACGAATCTATTTCGGTTTCTTGTACAGTTTCAAATACAGGAGAAAAAACCGGTAGCGAAGTAGTTCAGGTGTATATTGGCAAGTCCAAGTCTAAAGTAAAAAGAGCTTTAAAAGAGCTTAAGGGATTTCAAAAATTAGAAGTTAATTCAAGAGAAAATGTAACTGCCAATATTGAAATTCCAGTTAGTGCTTTGGCATATTATGATGACACAACTTCAAATTGGATTATTGAGAAGGGAACGTACACTATTTATGTTGGGAATGCTTCTAATAATATATCTAAATCATTAAAAATTACCATTAAGTAAAATAGCTATCTTGCTCTAAAGTAAAATTTATCAAATCATGTTAAGAAGACTATTTTTTTTTATTGCTGTAATAATTTTAGGAAGCTGTAATTCTAAAGAGAAAAAAACAAAGGCTATCGAAACGAGTCAAAGTTTAAAAGCCGAAATAGAATATGAAATAGCTTCAGACTTAGGTGAAGGTGCCTTATGGAATTATAAAACGCAAGAGCTCTATTGGATAGATATTGAAAAGAAACTGTTGCACATTTATAATCCTAAAACTAAAGAAAACAAGGCTATAAATATGCCTTCAAGAATAGGAACAGTAGTACCTGTAAATTCTGAAGAAGTACTATCCGCACTGGAAGATGGTATTTACAAAACAAATTTGAAAAATGGAACTTCAGAGTTGTTTATAGATATGAAAGAAGCCTTAAAAGGTTGTAGGCTTAATGATGGAAAGTGCGACCCAAATGGTAGATTTTGGGTAGGTTCTATGCATTGGGAACAAAAGAAAGGACATGCTAAACTTTTCAGTGTAAATAAAAAAGGAGAGCTCGCCACTAAGATTGATAGTGTTACTATTTCTAACGGCATTGTTTGGACTTCAGATAAATCAATCATGTATTATATTGATACACCAACATCGCAAATCAAAGCTTTTGACTATAATAACGAAACGGGCGAGATTTCAAATGGACGAGTTGCTGTAGAACTTGAACAATCGTTAGGGTTTCCTGATGGAATGGCTATTGATGAAGAAGATATGCTATGGGTAGGTATGTGGAACGGAAATGCAGTAATACGATGTAATCCTAAAACAGGGAAAGTCATTCAAAAAATTCCTGTGCCCGCACATAATGTTACATCCTGTGCTTTCGGAGGCGATAATTTAGACATTCTATACATTACCTCAGCAAAAATAGATATGACTGAAGATGAGCTAAGAAATTATCCTCATTCAGGTTCTCTATTTAAAGTTATACCTGGTGTAAAAGGTGTGAAAAACGCCTTTTATAAAGACCAATCAAAAAAATAAACAAATGAAAAATTATTGCATACTATATATTCTTTTATGTTTTTTAAGTTGTTCTAAAAATGAACAAATTGAAAAAGAAGTTACAAATAAAAGTGATGAAAAGTATGAGAAAGTCATAAATGAATTACTTTCAAAAATGACACTTGAAGATAAAATTGGACAAACTAACTTAAGAGGGACTTCAAGTAGAGCAAAAACCTTGTCAGAAGAATTAAAACAGCAGGTAAGAGAAGGTAAAGTTGGAGCCTTGTTAAATGTTATGAAAACAGAGTTTGTTGATGAATTACAAAAAATTGCAGTAGAAGAAAGTCCTAATAAAATACCTTTAATTTTTGCAAGAGATGTTATTCACGGTTTTAAAACCATGTTTCCAATTCCGTTAGGAATGGCAGCATCTTGGGATGAAGATGTAGCAAGAACATCATCGCGAGTAGCAGCTATAGAATCAAGTTCGGTTGGTATTCGTTGGACATTCGCTCCCATGCTAGATATCGCAAGAGATAGTCGTTGGGGAAGAATAGCAGAATCGCCAGGAGAAGATCCTTATTTAGCATCAATTTTAGGGAAAGCCTACGTGGAAGGTTTTCAAGGAGATTCATTAAATGATCCAACAAGTATTGCTGCTTGTGCAAAGCATTACATAGGTTATGGCGCTGCCATTGGAGGTAGAGATTATAATACTACAATCATTTCAAAACCCTTATTACATAATGTGTATTTACCTCCTTTTGAGTCAGCTTTAAATGCCAAAGCAGCAACAGTAATGACTGCTTTTAATGAAATAAATGGTATTCCTGCAACAGGCAATCAATATTTATTGAAAGATGTTTTAAGAGACAAATTAAAATTTGATGGCTTTGTGGTAAGTGATTGGGAGTCTACCATAGAAATGATTGCGCATGGATATGCTAAAGATGAAAAACATGTAGCAGAATTAGCAGCAAATGCAGGCTTGGATATGGAAATGACGAGTAAAGCATATGAAAACAATTTAAAAACCTTGATTGAAGAAGGTAAAGTTTCTGAGGATCAATTAAATGAATTTGTAAAAAATATTTTAAGAATAAAGCTAAGATTAGGTCTATTCGAAACACCTTATAGAGATGCAACTAATGAAGCTAAATTTTACGAAAAGCTTCATCTTGAAAAAGCAAAAGAAGCGGCTATAAAAAGCACTGTAATGTTGAAGAACAAAGGCGTTTTACCTTTAGCTAAAACTTCAAAAATAGCTTTAATTGGCCCGATGGCGAATGCGCCTTTAGACCAGATGGGAACATGGACTTTTGATGGTGAAAAAGAAAAAACTATAACACCATTAGATGCTTTTAAAACAGCTAATATAAATTACAATTATGTTGCTGGATTATCTCATAGTAGGGATTTGTCAAAGAAAGAATTTAAAAAGTCAGTGGCTATGGCAAGAACTTCAGATGTAATTGTCTTTGTTGCAGGTGAGGAGGCCATTCTGTCCGGAGAAGCTCATAGTAGAGCATCTATAGATTTACCCGGAACCCAAGAAAATTTAATCAAAGCATTAGCAAAAACAGGAAAGCCTATTGTATTAGTTATTATGGCTGGAAGACCAATTACTATCACCAACATAATTGATGATGTAGATGCTGTTTTAATGTCTTGGCATCCTGGAACAATGGGAGGTGAAGCATTACAAGAAATACTATTTGGCTTAAGCGAGCCACAAGGAAGGCTACCTATATCATGGCCAAAAACGGCAGGGCAATTGCCATATTTCTATAATCATAAAAATACAGGACGACCTGCCAACAGAGAAGATTATGTTGCTATGTATGATATTCCAATTGGGGCTTGGCAAAGTTCTTTGGGTAACGATTCCCATTATTTAGATGTGGGTTACACACCACATTTCCCATTTGGATATGGTCTTGGTTATACAAGTTTTAAATACAATAAAATTGAGGTGTCAAAAGATACTATAAGATTTAATGAAGACATTATCATAAATGTAACCATAACAAATACAGGAAAAAGAGCAGGAAAAGAAGTTGTTCAATTATATGTTCAAGATATCGTGGGTAGCATTACTAGACCAGTAAGAGAATTAAAAGGATTTCAGCATATAACTTTTGAACCAGGTGAAACTAAAGAAGTTAGTTTTATATTATCATCTAATGCATTAAAATTCACAAATCATGAGTCTGTGAAAGCGGCTGAAGAAGGCCATTTTAATGTTTGGATTGGGCCACATTCGGCATCAGGTTTAAAAAGTACATTTTATTTAAAAGATTAAGGATATGGTTATTGTGGTGATGGGCGTAAGTGGATGCGGAAAAACAACCATAAGCAAAAAGTTATCTAAAACTCTTAATCTACCATATTTCGATGCGGATGATTTTCATCCAAAATCGAATATTGATAAAATGACTAATAAGCAGGCTTTAAATGATGAAGATAGATGGCCATGGTTACAAATATTGGCAGATAACATAAGCCACTGGTCAATTGAGGAAGGAGCAGTTTTAGCATGTTCAGCTTTAAAGGAAAGTTATAGAACACTACTTTCATCAAAATACGAATCCATTATTTGGATATATTTATCAGGAAATAAAAGTCTGATAAAAAAACGCATTGAAAAGCGTAGTGGACATTTTATGAGTTCAGATTTATTAAATGCACAATTTAAAGATTTAGAAATACCTAATTATGGCATTCATATAGATATATATAAGTCACCAGAAGATATTATAAACACTATTGTTTCAAAAATAAAATGAGCAAATCAACCATAGGCGTTATAGGGTTAGGAGTAATGGGAAGCAGCTTAAGTCTTAACATTGCAGAGAAAGGTTTTGCATTATCAGTTTATAACAGGACAGAACAAGGAGAAGCGCATGTTCTTTCTGATTTTTTAAAACGAACCGATGAAAGCATGAATATTAAAGGCTTTACAGAACTTAAAAATTTTGTAGATTCTTTAGAACGGCCTAGAAAGATACTGATCATGATTAAAGCTGGAAATGCTATTGATGGTGTTATTGAAGCTATGCTACCGTTTTTGTCTGAAGGTGATATTCTAATTGACGGCGGGAATTCACATTATTTAGCCACCAACAGGCGAGTAACATATTTAAAAAATGAAAAAATAAATTTTGTAGGTTGTGGTGTCTCTGGCGGAGAAGAAGGCGCTCGAAGAGGACCTTCAATAATGCCTGGAGGAACTAAAGATAGTTATGCTAAAATTGCTCCTGTTTTAGAAGCTATTGCAGCTAAAGATAATCATGGAAAAACATGTTGTACATATGTTGGAGAAGAAGGCTCTGGTCATTTTATAAAAATGGTTCATAATGGTATAGAGTATGCTGAAATGCAATTATTAGCAGAGATCTACGCATTACTTTCTGTAACAAAAACCAATGATGACATTGCTCAGATATTTTCAGAATGGAATAAAACCGATATATCTAGCTATTTGTTAGAAATTACTATTGATATTCTTCAGAAAAAAGAAAATGGAGAATCTGTTTTAGATACTATTTTAGATAAAGCTGGCAACAAGGGAACAGGGTCTTGGTCAACAAAGGCTGCTTTTGATTTGGGAGCTATAAACACCATGATGTCTTCATCAGTATTTGCGCGCTATATATCATCGTTTAAGGATCAACGAAAACAATTATCAAAGAAGCTAAAAAAAGGTCCAAGTCATGAGGTTACAGTAGACACATCAGTTTTAAAAAACGCTTATCGTTTTGCTAGAGTTGTAAATCATCATCAAGGTTTTGAGTTGATGAAATTGGCATCTAAAGAGTTTCATTGGCATTTAAATCTATCTGAAATAGCACGTATTTGGACTAATGGGTGTATCATTAGATCTGAGTTCATGGAGACTTCAATAAATATATTTAAACACAATGATAATTATATAGAAGATGCTACTATCCTTGAATTATTGATGTCTTCTGAGGAGGCAATTAAGAAGAGTATTTCGTATAGCTTATCTAATCGTGTAGCTTTTGATGCTTTTTGGTCTGCTTACAATTACTGGATTGCCATAACAACCGAACGTTTGCCAGCTAACTTAATACAAGCTCAGCGCGATTATTTTGGCGCCCATACCTATCAAAAAGTAAATGATCCTGAAGGGCAATTTTTTCACACTAAATGGTATTAATAATGATTGACTTTTCTCTTTTAGGAGCTGTATTCTTAGGTGTAGTTTTACTTATCGTTCTTATTTTAAGATTTAAAATTCAAGCGTTCATAGCTTTATTAATGGCAAGTATATTAGTGGGCGTATTATCTGGAATGGAACCACTAACCATTGTAAAAACTGTACAAGAAGGTATGGGAAACACACTTGGTTTTGTAGCTGTAGTTGTTGGTCTAGGTGGCATTTTTGGGGCAATTTTAGAACATTCTGGCGGCGCAGAAGCATTGGCTAATAAATTGCTATCCAAGTTTGGAATTGAGCGTTCGCCTTGGGCATTAATGCTCACAGGGTTTATTGTAGCTATTCCAGTATTTT
This sequence comes from uncultured Flavobacteriaceae bacterium, assembly GCA_947502975.1. Classification (GTDB taxonomy): domain Bacteria; phylum Bacteroidota; class Bacteroidia; order Flavobacteriales; family Flavobacteriaceae; genus Jejuia. Next base: position 377,326 of record CANNBV010000001.1, on the reverse strand, counting down.
TCGAAGTAGCATTTATCATATTAGTACCAATGATTTATGCGCTTCAAAAGAAAACAAAAAAACCAATTTTATTATATGGAATTCCTTTATTGGCAGGTTTAGCAATAACGCACACGTTCATTCCTCCCACACCTGGACCTGTTGCTGTCGCAGACATTTTAAAAGCAGATTTGGGTTGGGTTATTCTTTTTGGGTTTATTGCTGGTATACCAACTGCTATTTTGTGTGGACCCGTTTTAGGAAGGTATATTTCAAAACGCATACCAGTTTCTGGAGTTGCTTCAGAAGATATAATTGAGAAAAAGCAAAAGAGCTTACCATCAGTTGGTATTATCGTAAGTATTATTGCAATTCCTATATTACTTATAGTTGTAAATACCATCATAAACAGCCCATTAGTTGGTGAAGAAGTATTACCTCAAAAAGTACGCGAATGGCTCGGGATGATTGGGCATCCCTTCTCGGCATTAATTATTGCAAATCTTATTGCTTGGTATGCTCTAGGAATTAGAAGAGGATTTACAAAGCAACAATTGCTAGATATTAGTACCAAATCAATGGCTCCGGCAGGTATTATCATTTTAATTACTGGTGCTGGGGGTGTATTCAAACAAATGCTTGTAAATACAGGAGCAGGAGAAATGCTAGCTAATTACTTTGCTGATAAAGGCGTGAGTATTTTATTGTTTGCATTTTTATCAGCCGCATTGGTAAGGGTGTTACAAGGCTCTGCTACAGTTGCTATGATTACTGCAGCAGGACTTACTGCACCACTTTTAATGGATTCCATTTCAGAACCTCAAAAAGCATTATTAGTTATAGCCGTAGCCTCAGGTGCCAGTATCATGTCTCATGTTAATGATAGTGGCTTTTGGCTCGTTGGAAAATATTTAGGCCTCACAGAAAAGCAAACTTTTAAAAGTTGGACACTTATGACTACATTATTAGCTCTAATAGGTTTTGGTTGTGCCTCTTTATTGTCTTTGTTTTTTTAATTTAAAACGTTACATCAAGTAGACTATTATTATCTAATTTCTATTCTATTTCATAGCGAACTACACTCTATCATTTTTAATTTGTACTTTTCATTTCTATTCAAAACCAAAAACGTCATTACAAAAAATGAAATTCAAGAGTCTTATAATCTTAATCGTTAGTGTTTTTATTTCATGTAAATCTGAAAAGAAAGTACAACCTAATAATCCAGATTCTGAAGAGTGGATCTCACTTTTCAACGGAAAAGATTTATCCAATTGGACGATCAAGTTTACTGGAGAAGATCTGAACAAAAACTACAAAAACACCTTTTTAGTGCAAGATAGTATGCTCCGTATTAGCTATGACAATTATGAAACTTTTGATGATAAATTTGCTCATATCTATTACAACACCCCTTTTTCATATTATAAAATAAAATTTGACTATAGATTTACTGGAAGCCAAACAAAAGGAGGCTCGCATTGGAACGTTAGAAACAGTGGTGTGATGTTGCATTCTCAATCCGCAGATAGTAATGCCTTTAATCAAAATTTTCCTGTTTCTGTTGAGTTACAACTTTTAGGAGGTTTAGAAGATAATAAAGAACGAACCACTGGAAATGTTTGCACGCCTGGTACTGCAGTTGTGATGGGTGACACAATTAATTATGATCATTGCATTTCATCAAACTCTAAAACATTTTTTGGAGATCGTTGGGTAAATGCTGAAGCCATCGTTTTAGGAGGAGAGTCCATGATATTTATTATAGAAAATGACACTGTTTTACAATTTGAAAGACCCCAAATAGGAAAAACAGGGAAAAACAAATATTATTTAGGAGAGCATTGGGAAAATTGGGGTATGAATCCTGAAGATTGGAAAGACAAGGCAGAAGAAATTTTAACTGAAGGTTATATTTCTTTACAAGCTGAAAGTCATCCGATAGATTTTAAAAATTTAGAGTTACTCGATTTATGCGGTTGTAAAGATCCAAAAGCAAAAAACTACAAGTCCTATTACGTCAAAGACAAGCCAGAATCTTGTATATATTAATCTAAGAGCATTTCTGGTGTGGCAACAGTTCTAAAACCAACATGTTCTGAAGATGAATCTTTACTAGTACCCATTCTAGAGGATAATCTATAGCTAGCACAATACGAATCGCTACACAAAAAAGAGCCTCCTTTTATGATAACCTCTTCAATCAATGGATTATTGGGGTTATAAGCTTTTGTTGCCCCTTTAGGATTATCTGTAACAGTACCTGAAGATGCTAATTGATTGTAATAATCAAGATTATATAAATCTGCTGTAATCTCCCAAACATTTCCAGCCATTTCAAATAGTCCAAAAGAATTTGGTGTATAAGTCTTTACCGGAGCCGTTCTTTCATAACCATCATCTAAAGTGTTTTTTACAGGAAATTCTCCTTCCCAACTATTTACCATTTTTGAAAGCTTAGATTTGTCATCTCCCCAAAAATAAATTGTATTTTTTTGTTTCCCTCTGGCAGCATATTCCCATTCTGCTTCTGTTGGTAATCGTCGTCCAGACCATTTGCAATATGCTATAGCATCTTCATAACTAATATGTACTACGGGATAATCATCCTTTCCGATAATATCTGAATTCTTACCACTTGGGTGTCTCCAATTCACACCAATCGTCCATCGCCACCACTGCGAAAAATCGTATAAATTTGGGACTGAGGATTTTGTTTTCTTAAACATTAAGGACCCTGGCTGTAGTATAGAATCATGTGGTTTCGGAGTGTCTGCTGGTAATTGCTTTTTCATCTCTTCCCAATCTATAGCTCTTTCTGCAACGGTTATGTATCCCGTTTCATCAACAAAAGTCTTGAACTCAGCATTAGTTACTTCGGTTTCATTCATAAAAAAGCCATTTACAGTAACTGGATGTTGTGGTTTTTCATGAGCCATAGCTTCGCTATCCTGTGATACAGCTCCTTGTAAAAAAGTACCAGCTGGTATCCATACCATACCTTTAGGTGGATTTGCTCTAAGACTGTCCATTGTAGCTTTATCAATAGCTTTATATACTATCTTCTTTTCTGTTTTAGGAATTTCTTTTAACTTATCAGTAGTCTTGATTTTTTCCTCACCCTTTTCCTTACAAGCTAAAACACCTGTTAATGTAAAAAAAACGAACCCTAAATACCTTAAATATGTTACACGCATTGAACATTAAATTTTTATCAAAAGTATTTATTAATTATTGTAAATACTATTAGCTTCATCTGTAAAGTGTTTTTTTTACACAATTTTACCCGTTTTCATTGTTTCATAATTACCTTTGCATATCTAAAACATTTTGTATGATTTATTCAATGACAGGTTATGGAAAATCTGTTTTACAACTACCAACAAAAAAAATTACTATTGAGCTAAAATCTCTTAACAGTAAAAATTTAGACTTAAATGCACGTATGCCTTCAATCTATAGAGAGAAGGAATTAACCATTAGAAAGTTATTGGCCGATAAGTTAGTTCGTGGTAAAATCGATTTTTCTATTTTTGTTGAAGCCACTGCTGAAGATACTTCAACCCAAATAAACACACCTGTCGTAAAACAATATATGTCTCAACTAAAAGACATTGTGGATGCTGATGCTGCAAAACTTTTAGAAATGGCCGTTAGATTTCCAGATGCATTAAATACCGTAAGAGAAGAAATTGATGAAAGTGAGTGGACTGCAATTTCTAACAGCATAGATTTAGCTACTGAAGATTTGATAAAACACAGATTGAATGAAGGAACGGTTTTAGAAAAAGATTTTAATAATCGCGTTGTTAGTATAGGAAATATTCTTGATAAAGTTATTGAAATGGATCCTGAACGCGTAGAAGGTGTAAGGGAACGACTTAAAAAAGGTGTTGCAGAACTACGAGAAAAATATGACGAAAACCGCTTTGAACAAGAGCTTGTATATTACATTGAAAAATTTGATATTACCGAAGAAAAAGTACGCTTAAAAAACCACTTAAATTACTTTACAGAATCCATTAACTCCAAAGATTCAAACGGAAAAAAACTTGGGTTTATTAGTCAAGAAATGGGAAGAGAAATAAACACTATTGGATCTAAAAGTAATTACGCCCCAATGCAACAATTGGTAGTTCAGATGAAAGATGAGCTAGAAAAAATTAAGGAACAATTATTGAATGTCCTTTAATATAGTTTCCAGTCTCAGTCTCAGTTTCAGTTTCAGTATTCAGTAAAATTAAACATGACTAAAGAAAAAAAACAAGGCAAACTCATCGTATTTTCAGCACCATCAGGTTCTGGGAAAACTACCATTGTTAGGCATTTATTAGGTATTGACCATTTAAATTTAGAATTTTCAATATCTGCTACCTCTAGAGACAAACGCGGTCAGGAAATTGATGGTAAAGACTACTATTTTTTATCAGCAAAGGCGTTTAAATCAAAAATTAAAAATGAGGAATTTCTAGAATGGGAAGAAGTATATCGTGATAATTTTTACGGAACTCTTAAAACTGAAGTAGAACGTATTTGGGCACTAGGGAAAAATGTGATTTTTGATATTGACGTATCTGGAGGTCTTCGTATAAAACGTAAATTTCCTAATGAAACTTTAGCTGTTTTTGTTAAACCTCCTAGTATTGACGAACTCAAAATAAGGCTAAAAAAACGCAAAACTGAAAGCGACGATAAAATAAATATGCGCGTTGCTAAGGCTTCTGCAGAATTAGCTACTGCTCCCCTATTTGATACCATTATTGTAAATGATAATCTAGAAAATGCACTTCTAGAAGCCGAAAAACAGGTAGCGCAATTTATAAACTCTTAATTTCTGTTAATGAAGGTTGGATTATTTTTTGGTTCTTTTAACCCCATTCATATTGGACATTTAGTGATTGGGAATCACATGGCTGAACATAGCGACTTAGACCAAATATGGTTTGTGGTCACACCTCATAATCCTTTCAAAAAGAAAGATTCTCTGTTAGATAATTATCAACGTTTAGAAATGGTATATCAGGCTACTAAGGATTTCACCAAATTAAAGCCTAGTGATATTGAGTTTGGTCTACCTCAGCCTAATTACACGATAAACACATTAGCCTATTTGCAAGAAAAATATCCCGACCATGAATTCGCACTAATTATGGGTGAGGATAATTTGAAAAGTTTCCATAAATGGAAGAATTATGAGCTTATTCTAGAAGGTCATGATATTTATGTTTATCCTAGAATTTCAGAAAACACCATTCAAACACAATTCCATAATCATAAAAAAATCCATTTTGTAGACGCGCCTATCATGCAATTATCTTCCACATTTATTAGAAGGTCAATCAAAGAAGGTAAAAATGTACAGCCTATGCTGCCTCATTATGTTTGGCAATATTTGGATGAGATGAATTTTTATAAGTGATAATAATTTATTTGGGTTTTCTCATTTTTCTTCTCTCATAAAGATTTTTTTTCTCTTCATCGATAAAATTTCTTGTAGCTGTTAATTAAAACTACTATTACCAGTAGATTAGCTAATTTCAAAAATTATAATAAGAGTCTTTTCTAACAAATATAAGTTTAAATATAGTTTTAAAGACCAGTGATTTTTTACCTGATTATAAATAATTATCAACTTTTATACATATATAAAATGAAGAAGTTTACTCAATCTGTTTTTTTAATTTTAGCATTATTTTGTGCTACTAATATAATGGCTCAAAATAATCGACCAGGTCCACCACCACCACCAGGGCTTCCTCAACCAGAAGACGACAATGACAATAACTCCGGGGTACCATTAGATGGTGGTATTGCAATTTTTATTTTAGGTGCTGCTGCCTATGGAATTAAAAAATTAAGAGAAGACAATAGCAAATAGTGGTGTTTAATTCATCTTTAAATAACTACTTCCCATTAACAGTAAGGCTTATATTAGTTAAAGCCTTACTGTTTTTTATTATATATAAATTTATTTTTTCTTTAGAGTTAAAATTCTTGCATGCCCCTCTAACCTCTCATGTAGGAGAATATACTCTTAAACTTCTAAATACGTTCACTGAATCCTCTCATTTTCATATAAAAAGAGAATATATTAATGGGCTAAAAACTTTATCATCTCAAATTTACTTTAAAGATACCAAAGTAGTTTTCATTGCAGAATCTTGTAATGGTTTTATTGCATTTATGCGTTATCTAGGTTTAATTTTTTGCTTTCCTTCAAGGCTTTGGCGCAAACTCCTTTATATTATTTTAGGGCTTATAATAATTCACATATTAAATATTTTCAGATGCGCAGCATTAGCATATATAAATTTATACCATCAATCGTATTTTGACATATCACATGATTATATATTGAAATTGGTCATCTATGGAACTATTTTTTTATTATGGATTTCGTTTCTTAAAAAAATTTCATTTCGAAAGAAGAAGATACAAAAAAACCAACTCCAGAGGAGTTGGTTTTTCCACAACATAAATATGTAGGTTTCTTTTAGTCTAAGGCAGGGATGCGCAATACTTGTCCTGGATAAATTTTGTCAGGATCTGTAAGCATTGGCTTATTCGCTTCAAATATTACTGGATATTTCATGGCATTGCCATAATATGTTTTTGCTATTTTTCCTAAGGTATCTCCACTTACAACAGTATGAAATTGTGCTTCTGGCTCAACATTTTCAACTGTCATTTGGTCGTCAACAAAAGCAATTCCGTTAGAATTGCCAACTACTAAAACCACCTTTTCTTTTGTAGCTTGATCAAAAGCAGCTCCGCTAACTGTAGCAGTCTCATCATCTATATGTACGTTTAAGTTTTCAACCTGTAACTGTAAATCGTTAATTGTTTCTTCAAGTTTTTGGCCAGCTAATTGCTCTAATTTAAGCTCTTTTGCAGCAGCTTCGGCAGCTTCCTCAGCATCTGTCTTGCCTATACCAAATACTTTCGCTCCTGCATTCTTAATAAATGAAAATAATCCCATGTTAATCTATTTTAAGGGTTAATGATTTGTTTTATGTAGTGTTTAAAGCTACACAATTTTTAGACACTGAAAGAACTGAAGGGTCACATAATTTAACATAAAAACAGAAACCGCCTAAAGCAAGTCGCTTTAAACGGTTTCTAAACTAAATAACCAACCAAAAATTTTATATTACTTCCTAGTATTCTCTCTAGGGTTTTCTTTTCTTTCGCTTTTAAACTTACGTCTCTTATCTTTATTAGCAGTACTCTTATCTTTTGTACTACCAGACTTTAAATATTGTATGTACCCTCTTCCTTTAAATTCATATATTGTTTCTGAATCGAGGTGAAATAACTCTATTGTTTCATCATCTATAACGGTCAATTCGAATAATTCATTGCCGAAGGAATCATAATCTAATGTTAAAGTTTTTAAGTTCAAATTATTTCCAACATTTCCAACACCATAAACTCCTGTATAGTCCCAAATTAAATTGTTGGGGTTCAAACCAATTTGATCTTGAGAACTTCTAAATTCTGAATCATTCCCTCCAGCTAAAAACTGTAAATAGTTCTCATTATCAAACTCATTTAAGGCGCCTACTTCGCTAGTATATATCTTTTCCCAAGCCTCATATTCTTGTAAGAAATAATGAATATTGTCATAAAACACAAAGTCATAATCAAAATTACTGCGTTGGTAACCTTCCAAAAAGTATGATGTATCTGTATCAGGGTTGTATAATTCGATAGTATTATTATCAACAAGAAATACATCAAAAGTTACAAACCCATCAATATCGTGATTCACATCTAGAATCATATTATACGCATCATAGTTTGCAACATCTATTCCATAGCCATTGCCACTGCTACCAATACCTACTAAATTATTATTGGCAAATAAAGTGCCATTAATAAAAGAAATAGTAAATGCTTTTTGTAAAAAAGGAATTTCGCCAAATCCAATAGTTTGATTTATATCTACGTACCAAAGTTCATGAGAATTTAATACTTGATTAACATTAATTACTGGCTCGTCTACAAAGTCATCAACAATAACTTCGGTATAACAAGAGGTAAATAGTGTTGACACCAACACAAAGCTTAAAAGTAATTTTGCAGTCTTCATAATCATCCGTTTTAGGGTTTCTGTTTATATATATCCAAACAGCGTGCCAAAAAATTTTTGAAAACATCCTATATCTTAAAATCTTCGATATTTTATGTACTTTTGAAATAGAAAAAATGTTTAGTCCTATATGAATGAACCTTTAAAATATGCGGTCTTTGGAGCAGGAAGTTGGGCAACAGCTATTGTAAAAATGCTTTGCGAAAACTTAGATGAAATTGGTTGGTATATGCGCAGTATTTATACAAAAGAGCATTTATTAAGAGAACAACACAACCCAAACTATTTAAGTTCGGTAGAGTTTCATTTAGAGCAATTAAAACTCAGTAATGATATTAACGAAATGGCAGCATGGGCAGATGTTTTAATCTTTGTGATTCCTTCTGCTTTCATTCATAGTGAACTAGAAAAATTAACGATAGACATCTCAAATAAAACCATAGTTTCTGCAGTAAAAGGTATTGTACCAGAATCTGAATTATTACTAGGAGAGCATATTAATGAAAAATATAAGGTTCCTTTCGAAAATATTGCGGTAATTGCTGGGCCGTGTCATGCTGAAGAAGTCGCTCTAGAACGACTATCTTACCTTACTATTTCATGTTGGGATTCAAAAAAGGCACAACATATCGCCAACAGCCTATCTAGCGATTATATTAAGACAAAAATTAGTGACGATGTTATTGGTGTAGAATATGGTGTGATGCTCAAAAACATTTATGCCATAGCAGCTGGAATTGCACACGGTCTGGGTTATGGCGATAATTTTCAGAGTATTTTAATGAGCAACGCCATTAGAGAAATGAAGCGCTATATAAAGCGTGTTCATAAAATGAAACGCAACATCAATAACTCTGCATATTTAGGTGATTTATTGGTTACTGGCTACTCCACCTTTTCTCGAAACCGCATGTTTGGTAACATGATAGGCAAAGGCTACACCGTAAAATCCGCTCAAATGGAAATGAGTATGGTTGCAGAAGGCTATTACGCCACAAAAAGTGCATACCATATCAACAAAAATAATGACAAGCAGGCCAGCACTCCAATAATTGATGCCGTTTATGCCATACTCTACGATAATAAAAATCCTAAAAAGGTATTTAAAAAACTAACTGATTTATTGGATTAAACTGTCACTTCGAGTGATTTTGATCTTTTCATCAAAATTGTATCGAGAAGTTGGGCGTTACCCTTTCGGGTCGGGCTTTCCGTTATATCTTTCTGCGAAGCAGTCCCGAACTTGCTTCGGGATCTTGCTGTTTAACTACTAATGTTTTATTAAAATATAAATTTTGATATTCAAGGCTTCGCCAAAAGGATACCACTGCAATCCCTAACGCAACTTATCCGCAAACAGCTTACTTCACCAAAACACCTTTCTCCTTCATTAAAGGTAAGGGTTGTAAAGCTTTTAAATTAATCGTGTTTTTTTTAAACACATATGTTTTGTCAAACATGGTGTTTCCCTCAAAAAAAGAGACTTTAAAACTGTTATTCAAAGTAAATAATGCCTCTTGCATTAATTCAATTTTAGCATAACTCTTTGCAGGAAGTTTATCAATACGTTTTCTAAATGTTGCTGTTTTCTTTGTGGTAGAATATCCTTCAGAAACAATAATTACCATATCCAAAGCAACATCCTTTTCATTTATAATGTAGGCATTCCAATCTTGTGTTTTATAAATAGCGTTATACTCATTTACTACAGCTATATAAACACCACTAACCTTAGGTATAAGAATGTCTTTCTTCATGATATAAATACTATAATTAAGACGACAAAACTATAAAACTGAAACTAAAATCTCATGTTAATTATACTTTAAATAAAGGTGATACAACGGTATAATTCTTAATTTAGAATTTCAATTCATCAAAACACCTATGAAACAGTTCTTTTTCATTTCATTATTCGCGCTTTGTATTTTAAGTTGTAATAAAAAAACAGAGTCGATAACTACTGTAGAGACAGTAAAAATTCTTAATAATAACAAAGCTGAAGCTCTTTTCTATTTCAATAATAATTGGAAAACTCTAAGAGAAAAAGCCAAGGCTAAAAATTACATTGCTTCGTTTAGTTTAGTAGAAACTGAGTTTTCAGAAGCAGAACCATTTCATATCAAACTTATTACTGTTTATGACAACAAAATGCAATTTAAAAATAGAGAAACGCGTTTCCAAGAACTTATTAAAGAGAGTGGTTCTCTAAAATTACTTAACGACAAAAAACCAACTGAATTTAGAAAATCTGTATCTAGTTTTACAATACCTGAGCAGAAAGAATTACAATCATTATAAAAACTAGCCGCAACTATATAAAGTTTTGCGTAATTTTCCTAAAAAATTTATCCAAATTATGAAATCTCATTTAACACTTTTTTTAGTCTTAAGCCTAAGTATATTAACACTATCAGCACAATCCTCAGATGATAAATCATCAGCTATAGCTACAAAAGTAGTAGAAGCCATGGGTGGTGTCACAAACTATAACAATACTAAATTTATAAAATGGGATTTTGCGCAACGTGTTTTGTTTTGGAATAAATGGACAGGCGATGTGAGAATTGAAAGTCCAAAAGATTCTCTAACTATATTGGTAAATATTAACACTCTAAAAGGAAAGGCTTTTAAAGGAGAGCAAGCCATTTCGGATGAAAAAGAGCTAAGTGACCTTCTAGTAAAAGGTAAAAACTGGTGGATTAATGATTCGTATTGGGTAGTAATGCCATGGAAACTTCAAGACCCAGGAGTTACTTTAGCTTATGTAAATACTGAAAAATTACCTAACGGAAACAACGCAGATGTATTACAATTAACTTTTGAAAGTGTTGGCGTTACCCCAGATAATAAATATTATGTATATATAGATCAAACGGATAACCTCATCAAACAATGGGCATTTTTTACAAAGTTTGATGATGAAGCACCTCGCTTTACAATGCCTTGGGATAACTATCAAAAAGTAGGAGATATTTTATTATCATTTAACAGAAGTAAATTTGGACCTAAAAATCTAGAGGTATCTCAAGAATTTAACCCAAAGTTATTTACTGAATTGCGCTATGAATGATGATATTAAAACATACATTCATCAAAGTGTTTTGTGTTGGCTAGCAACATCGTCTAAAGACAATATACCAAATGTATCTCCTAAAGAAGTGTTTACGTTTTTAGGAGATACTATTATCATAGCCAATATTGCTTCACCGCAATCTGCGAAAAACATCAAAGACAATCCAAATGTGTGTTTAAGCTTTATTGATATTTTGGTTCAAAAAGGCTATCAATTAAAGGGAAAAGCCGAAGTTATCTCAAAAAGCGATTCGGAATTTGAAGTATTAGAACAGCCTTTATTAAAAATCACAGAAGGTAAGTTTCCGTTTTCTTCTATCTTCAAGATTTCTATTGAAAGGGTAAAACCAATCATTGCACCTAAATATATTTTGTATCCTGAAACTACTGAAGAAGATCAGATTAAGAGTGCTAAAAGGAGTTATGGGTTTAGTTAAATATTATACCTAAAACAATAAATATATTAGATAACTAATTGAAATGTAGTGTTTACTCAACCTAAATTTTCAAGCTCAATAAATAGAATTAGTTTTAAGGAAACAAATTAACTAATGAAGAAATTATTTTTAATACTAATACTCTTTTTATCGCTTTCGTCCTTTTCCCAAGATACTTATTTAGCGGACTTACCAATCAGTGGAGGTATTTCAGAATTAGGTATTTCGCCTTCCGAAAAGATTTGGATTGCCACAAAAGCTGGTAATACTTACTATACTAATAAAATTGGTGACTTATGGCATTTTGGCCCTTTAGGAACAAAAGACCCTTTATCTAGTATAAGTAGCGGAATTTTTGAAAGAGTAAGTTTTTTTTCGGAAGATATTCTGATGATTTCTGGTTTTATTCACGGAGAAAGCTCTAATCAAGATTTTGTTTTGCGTTCAACTGATAAAGGAATGACTTGGAATAAAGTAAAATTTGGTAAAAGTAGTTGGATTGATGCTGCTTACATTAACAATAATGGAAAAGCTTGGATGAGTGGAAGTTCTCAACTTATTTACTATAGTCAAAATAATGGGGAAACTTGGAAAAGCTTTGATAAAGCAGGAAAAGAAAATGCTTTAAGATTTGCGACAATTCATTTTTCTAAAGATGAAAAAACAGGTTTGTTTGGCTCTTTTTGGAACATAATATATAAAACAACCGATAATTGTTTGACTTGGGAAAGAATTCCAACACCTTTAGACCAAAAAAAATATAAGAGGCTTTCTAAAAAACATAGACCAGACATAAGGAAAATAAGGATTTTTGGAGAATATTACATTATCAACCAACAAGGAAATATTTTTTATACTAAAAGAGATAATATAGACTGGATAGAATTACCAAATATATATGATTTTGAAACTACATTTGATGAGTTTATTTACTTAATTGACAAAGATTTAAAAATTGATTTAAGAGATTCAAATTTCGTTTCTATCTGGCAATCCAATAAACAATTGAGAAGTCTACCGATAGCTATTAATACAAAAAACAATAGTCTTTTTGCTTTTACTTTCGGTGAAATTTATAAAATCAATAAAAATGATTTTATAATTTCAAAGCTTATGACAGATGAAGTACCAATTAGAGAGCCTTATTTAAAGGTAAATTATAAAGGTGAACAAATAGGCTTTGATGGAAATACTGTTTTAAGATTTGATAAAAAAAGAACGGAATGGTATCGATTTATGGAATTACCTATCAATGTTTCAAATGCAGTTATTTTCAAAAACCAAATTGTAATTGCTAATAATTATTTAGACAAAAGGTTAGTTGTAGATATAGATAAACAAAAAACCACTGAATACGAACTTCCAAAATTACTGTTTAATCTTTCGAAAAATAATATTGATAAATTTTCTATCGAGATCGGTAGTCAAGGTTGTTTTCATAGCGACAGACAATTCAAAGAGTATAAATTAAAAAATAATTCATTTAAACTTTACAAAAAAGGAAAGCAATTTTTATCCAAAATGGATAAAGAAATAAATCCTCTGTTATTAAATGAAATAGTTAACGAAATTGATAATTCTCGTTTCAACGAACTAACAGTAAATGATTTAGAAGTTTCAAAAAAAGACTTGGAGTACTTTAAAGACTTCATAGATAATGAGAAAGAGAAAATAAAGAAAGAAGGTTACCGCCACCCCGACTACAGCAATTACTACGTATTCCCAGGTGAAAACATAGATTTCAGTTTTTACAAAAATATAGCTGACAAATTTGATTCGATTCCAGATACTGTAATTAACGAAGTATTTAATACAGGGTATGGAAATTGGAGTACTACAACTGTTTGGAGAAGAATAACAATTGAATTTAAAAATGGAGAAGTTTTGACTATTGAAAATTCAGATGATAAGCCAAATTATTTATATACACCTTGGATTATAAATTTTAACGGACTAATTATCAAAAGTAACTCGTTAAAATTAGGTCAGTTAATTAATGAACTAACCAAGGGCGATTTATATTTTGATGTTTTAAAAGAAAAAAATTACGCTATCTACAAAGTTGCTGATTTCCTCTATAAACAATCATTGAATAAAAAATAATTCTAAATTACTCAATTAAAGTGCTGACTTAAACTGCTCCAAAAACCTCACATCGTTTTCACTTAATAAACGAATATCACTGATTTGATGTAATAACAAAGCAATACGATCGATACCCATACCAAATGCAAAACCAGAGTATTCTTTAGAATCGATACCACAGTTTTCTAGAACATTTGGGTCTACCATACCGCAACCCATAATTTCTAACCAACCCGTACCTTTGGTCATTTTATAATCGGTTTCGGTTTCTAAGCCCCAATACACATCAACCTCTGCACTTGGTTCGGTAAATGGGAAGTAACTTGGGCGTAACCGTATTTTACTTTTTCCAAACATCTCGGTAGTGAAGTGTTGTAGTGTTTGCTTTAAATCTGCAAAACTCACATCTTTATCAATATACAAGCCTTCTACTTGGTGGAAAAAACAGTGCGAACGTGCCGAAATAGCTTCATTTCTATAAACTCTTCCTGGAGAAATGGTTCTGATAGGCGGTTTGTTATTTTCCATATAACGTACTTGTACAGAACTGGTATGTGTACGTAATAAGACATCAGGATTGGTTTGGATAAAAAACGTATCCTGCATATCACGAGCTGGATGATGCTCCGGTAAATTCAATGCTGTAAAGTTGTGCCAATCGTCCTCAATTTCTGGACCTTCACTAACGTTAAAACCAATACGCGAGAAAATCTCAATAATTTGATTTTTTACGATGGAAATTGGGTGTCTCGCCCCTATTTCGATAGGTTGTCCTGGGCGAGATAAATCGCCATAAATACCTTTTACTTCTTCTTTATCTTCAAGTTCTGCTTTTAAGGCATTTACTTTTTCTTCTGCAGTATTTCTAAGCTTATTGATAATTTGTCCGAACTCTTTCTTTTGATCGTTCGCTACATTTTTCAACTCGCCGTAAAACTCTTTTAATAATCCTTTAGAGCCTAAATATTTTATTCTGAATGCTTCTACCTCTTCTTTGGTCTGTGCTTTAAAAGCTTCGGCTTCGGCAATTAGTTCTTGTATTTTATCTATCATAATATTTTAATGCTGAATTTATTTCAGTAGCTAAAATGATGGCAAATTTAATCAATTTATCGGGATTTGCGTTAGGGATTGAGGCATTTGTTGAAGCTCCTCGACGTTGGAGAGAGCCCTTCGACTACGCTCAGGATAAACTTTTGCCGAAAGCGCGACCCGAGCACGCTACTACCTTTAAATTATCAAAATTAAAATCGAGGGGAACGCCCTAATTAATATATTCGGTTTCTATAAAATAGTTGACGATGGCTTCCTTCATTAAAACGGATTGCTCTCCTGCTTTTAAGAATGGCAGTGCTTCAAGAGCTTTGTAATGTGGCCAACCCTCGTCGTCCACAAAATCGAGTTCGTAGTAACCATAAGGGCTCAACAGCTTGCAAATGGCGATATGCATGAGGTCTAGCTTCTGGTCCTTTTTAAACGTTCTTTTAAGCTGACCGAGTTCTTGTACGCCTATAAGGTAGATAATGGCATCTAGGTCTAAAACATCACCATCGGCAAATTGGTTGGAGAGTTTTTGTACTACCAATTCCCATCGTTCTTTTAATTTTTCGTCTCTAGACACTCTTATTTTATATGGTTTTATTTAAAAATTCAAAGTTAATAAACGTTTATCGACTTTTTTGCGTTTTAGTAAACAAGGTTAGAATTTATCTATATTTACAAAAACTAAACAACCATGGCAATTATTGATATCATTCTAGGTGCCCTGATTTTATTTGGGGGTATTCGTGGCTTTATGAAAGGGCTTTTTGTTGAAGTAGCCTCTCTCGTAGCTTTAGTAGCTGGGGTTTATGGCGCTATTCATTTCAGCAATTTTGCTGCTGAATTTTTAATGGAAAAAGTATCTTGGGATGAGAAATACATTAACATTGTAGCATTTGCCATTACTTTCGTGGTTATTGTTTTAGCTATTGCTCTAGCTGGAAAAGCGCTTACAAAGTTGGCCAATTTTGCTGCATTAGGGATCTTGAATAAAATACTTGGTGGTGTTTTTGGGGGACTAAAAATAGGGGTGATTTTAAGTGTAATTCTTATGGTTTTTAATAGTTTGAATAATACGATTCCTTTTGCAAGTGAAGAGGATTTAGAGGATTCTATACTTTACGAACCCGTAAAATCTTTAGCGCCAATGATTTTTCCTAATCTCTTGAAAAAAGATGATGGTTCTGATGAACAATCAACTCAAAACGTTTAATACTGCTCCATCCACTTAAAATATTGATTATATACCTTATCTTTTTCTTGTCTTACATAGTCTAAAAATGCCAATGCTACTGGAGATAAATTCTTTTTCTTCAGCCAAATGAGTTTCCATTGCGATTCTAAAGGTAAACCCTTCACCGGAATAATCTTAAGTTCGTTTTGCAACAATTCGTTTTTAATACCCAACAGCGATACAATAGACATGCCAATATCTGCAACTACGGCTTGTATTATGGCTTCGTTTGTAGTAAGTTCTAATTTTACTTTAGGTTGAATTTTTTCTTCAGTAAAAAATTGCTGCATTGTAAATCGGGTTCCAGAACCTTCTTCTCTGTAAATTAAAGGTATTCTGTTGAAAATGGATTTATCTTCAATACGCTTAATGTTTAAGCTATTATCGGCTGAAGCTACCAAATGCAACTTATTTATCATAATTGGTTCTTCGTATAAATCTAAATGCCCTGGACTTACGGTTACCAATGAAAAATCTACTTCATTTTGCTCTAAATCCTTAATAACATTAGTCTTGTTCGATACATCCATCATTAAATCTATATGCGGGTGCTGTTTTAAAAACCCATTTAAGAAATAAGGCATTACATAATTTCCTGTAGACACTACCGATATCCTAAGTTTACCAGACAACAAACCCTTAAATGCTTGGGTTTTATAATCTATAGTTTCTACTTGGTTTAATATAGATTCTGCGATACTATAAATTTCATTTCCAAAATTTGTAACGTACAATTGTCTGCCAATGACCTCTGTTAAGGGAATATCAAATTGATCTTGAAAATTTTTAAGTTGAATAGACGCAGCTGGTTGGGTCATATTCAATTCTTCCGCTGCTTTAGTGATGCTTTTGTTTTGAACAATAACGCTAAACACTTTTAATTGATGTAATGTAAAATTCATAAAAACTATTTATGCTTCTGATAACAAATTTAAATAAAAATATATGAATTAGTTGAAATATTTTTGCCTCCGAATTAAAACTAACCTTATGAATATTGATGTACTTATTAGTAACCTCACAAATCCAGTATTATTATTTTTCCTTTTGGGAATTTTAGCCACCTGCTTAAAAAGTGACTTAAAAATCCCTGAAAACTCTTCAAAATTTATTTCGCTGTACCTGCTTTTTGCAATTGGCTTTAAAGGTGGACAGGAATTATCCCATAGTGATTTTAATTCTGAAATTTTAAATTCGATAATTTTTGCTGTAATACTATCCAGTCTTGTTCCTTTCTACACTTTTTTTGCTTTAAAGAAAAAAGTAGGGGTACCAAATGCTGGTGCTATCGCAGCAGCTTATGGATCTGTAAGTGCTGTGACTTTTGTAACTGCAGTATCTTTTTTGGAAAATCAAGGGGTTCCTTTTGGAGGACATATGGTAGCAATTATGGCTATAATGGAGTCACCTGCAATTGTTGTTGGAGTGATTTTAATTATGCTTTATGATGCTAACAAGCAAACTGATAAATCTATTGGGGCATTGATCAAACATTCACTAACTGGAGGAAGTGTTCTAATGCTTATTGGAAGTTTAGCGATTGGGCTCATCGCTGATGCAAATCAAGCCAGAGGTATCGAACCTTTTACCACAGATATCTTTAAAGGTTTCCTTTCGCTTTTCCTTCTAGAAATGGGTATGGTAACTGCAAAGCGCATTAAAGGCTTTAAAAAGTATGGAGTGTTTTTATTTGCCTTCGGAATTATTGTACCATTAATTAACGGATTGATCGTAGCTTATTTAAGTGGTTTTATAACTGAAAGCCCCGGTAATAGGTTATTATTTGCCATTTTAGGTGCTGGAGCATCATACATTGCAGTACCAGCAACTATGAAACTTGCAGAACCCAGAGCTGATGCTGGTATATATATTCCAATGGCGTTAGGAATTACCTTCCCTTTCAATATTACTCTGGGAATGCCTATTTATTATGCATTTATTCAAATGGTTTAGCTCTTTTTGGGCGTTACCACGCTAGGGCGTGGTCGGGCTTTCACTACTCAATCCCTCCTGCGTCGGGGATTTCAAACATGCCGTTCAATCCCTAACGCAGACCTACCTGCTTACATAAGTTTCAAAATAAATTTGTGCTTATCATCACAAACATGTTTTAAACAAATAATGCCCTTAAAACTAAATTTTAAGGGCATTATTCTTTTATTCAAAAGACAAATAAGTATGACCTAATCTAAATCTAATGTGAAAATATCATCTAAATGTTGCGCACTATCCATTGATGCTTTTAGATCATGAATAATTCCATCTTTTAAATCATACACCCAACCATGAACTTCTAACGGTCTCCCATCTTTCCATGCTTGTTGTACAATAGATGTTTTCGCTAAATCATAAACCTGAGCCTTTACATTTAGCTCTACTAGTTTATTAAAACGCTCTTTGTCATCATCAATCTTTCTAAGTTCTGTTTTATTGTCTTTATAAACTTCTTTAATGTTTCTAACCCATTTGTTAATTAAGCCTAATGATTTGTTTTGCATCGCAGCAGCTACACCACCACATCCATAGTGCCCACAAACAATAATGTGTTCTACTCCTAAATGGTTTACAGCATAATCTAATACACTTAGCATATTCATATCTGTATGCACTACCATATTAGCAATATTTCTATGTACAAAAAGTTCTCCTGGGTGTGTTCCTGTTATTTCGTTAGCAGGCACTCTACTATCTGCACAACCAATCCAAAGTACTGGAGGTTTTTGCCCTTTAGATAATTCTTTAAAATAATTTTTATCTTTTTTGGTCATTTCTTTGACCCATTCCTTATTGTTGACTAACAATTGATTGTAGTATGTGTTTTTCATAATTTATAGTTTTTATGGTTTTTTAATGCATGTATAACATGCATTAAAGTTATCAAAATTTTGTTTCAAAAGACAAGCTTATTATTTAAGTTTATTAAGTTTAAAAAACTCAATATAACTATCAGGGTTTTCTACAATACCGCGTTCTGACACTAGTTTAATATCTATATTTCGTTCTTTAGCCTTAAAAGCAAAATCTTCTAGTATTTCAATAATGTCATTATCTAAATATCTGGTTTTACTCACGTCCAATTCTAAAAAAGAATCTGGTGGAAGGTTATCCAACTCTTTGAGAATAGCCCCTTTATTAAAAAAGGTTACCTCTTCTGCCAGTGTCATTTTTATTTTACCATCATCAACATCTTCACCTTCTTTATGTAAAAAGTGAGAATTCTGGAAGCTTTTAATCAATATTACAGTAATACCAACTGCTAGACCTAAACCAATACCCCAAAGTAAATCGATAAACACAATTCCTAAAACTGTTACAATAAACGGAACCCATTGTTTCCAACCTAAACTAAACATTGTTTTAAACGTTGATGGTTTTGCTAATTTAAAACCTACAATAAATAATACCGCTGCTAATACAGATAGCGGAATCATATTTAAAAGTTTAGGTATTAGTATTACTGAAATTAACAAGAAAAACCCATGAATTATTGCAGACATTTTTGTTCGCCCTCCTGACTGAATATTTGCAGAACTTCTAACTATTACTTGTGTAATTGGTAAACCTCCGATAAAACCAGAAATTATATTACCAGTACCTTGTGCTAACAACTCTCTGTTAGTTGGAGTTACATTTTTGTGCGGATCTAATTTATCTGTAGCTTCTACACATAACAAAGTTTCAAGTGAAGCTACTATGGCAATTGTAAACCCAGTTATCCAGACATCCATTCTAGTTATTGCTGAAAAATTCGGAAAACTAAATTGACCTAAAAAAGTATTAAAATCTTCTGGAACAGGTACAGAAACTAAGTGACTTTCTGCAATACTGAGTGATCCTTCTTTAGTTAAAATATAGAATATAATGCCCACAACTACCGCAACTAGAGGTCCTTGTACAAGTTGAAAAATCTTTCCTTTTTTCACCAAAACATTTGACCATAACAACAAAATAAACATCGCCATTATAGCAATTGTTGTAGCGCCAATACTAATATTACCACTTATTAATGCATTTATGGCTTTTAATAATTCTGTTAGTGTATTTTCACCATCTATTTGTAGAAAAGCGAAATCTCCTTGAGGGTCTTCATCCATACCGAAAAAGTGTGGAATTTGTTTCAAAATAATTATTATACCGATACCAGTAAGCATCCCTTTTATTACTGAAGATGGAAAGTAATATCCAATAATACCTGCTCTTAAAAATCCTAATAATAACTGAATAGCACCTCCAATAACGACAGCAACTAAGAAGTTTTCATAGCCACCTAAAGCACCAATAGCAGTAAGTACAATTGCAGCTAAACCCGCTGCAGGGCCACTTACTCCAATATTTGATCCACTTAAACTACCAACTACAATTCCTCCAATAATTCCAGCTATTAGTCCTGAAAATAATGGAGCTCCACTGGCTAAAGCAATTCCTAAACAAAGTGGTAAGGCAACAAAAAACACTACTATACTAGCAGGAAGATCGTTTTTTAAATATTTAAACATAATAATGCGTTTGAAACCACTAACTAAAGGATAGCTAATGATTTAATTTGTAAAAAATAAAAATAAGATTGTATTAAATTAAAACAGCTAACTTAGGAGGCGGAAAAGAAAGCTCAATATGAGGTATTTCATATAGCTTAAAATAATATTGCAAGCTAAATTTCTCAAAACCTTTAACATTAATCTTCACAGAGGTTTTTACTAAAAAAGATAAGAATTCCTTATCTATATTTTTCTCTTGACTTTTGTCTTTTTCTTCTTCTGAAGTACTGTAGAATATTGAAACATCCGTTGAATCATCTATAACAATAATAATCGTAGGCATTACTACAATCAATATAAATATTGATGCTAAAATTATAGCTAATCCATTTTTAAACATTTCGCGTTCCGTATTAATCAGAATTAAATATAAACATATTTTTTTAAGCTTTTAAAAATCCTTCAATATTTTAATGTCTTCACTTAAAATCCAACCAATTTTTCCATCCGTAAGTTTAATTTTTTTCCAATTATTTACAGTGTCAATTACTTGAACTTTAGTACCCTCGTGTAATCTAAAAGCTTCTTCACTTCTCAAATTAGGCTCTGCTTTTATTTGAGATTCTTGTGCAAATATTATTGCAGGATTATTCTTTTTATCCAATTCAAATTTATTGAATGCAAACGCCAAAGCTACACATAAGGATAACAAACAAATTATACTCATTACGAATGTTATACGTTTTTTTCCTGATGAATAAGAGAAATAGTATAGTAGCACTAAAAGTACATAAACAAAAGCCAAACAAACTGCAGTTTTTGCCCATATATCGAAACTAAACGTATTTGTAATATTCTTTATTAATTTTGAAAACCCTACTTCTGGGACATTGTCAATAGCATCAATGGTCATGTTATTTGCATAAACCAAATTGTTTTCAATATCCTTATCATTCGGGTTTAGCAGCTTTGCTTTTTCAAAATAATAGATACTTGGCGCAACATTATTCAATCTATAATGCGCATTTCCTAAATTATAATACAATTCAGCAGAATGAGTATCAGATTGTAAAATCGACATATATTTATCAATAGCTTCAGCATATTTCCCTTCATTATATAATGCATTAGCTTCTTCAAAATGTTGATTATTTTGAGCTTCAGTTTTTATAAAACCTAACAGTGCAATTAGTATGTAAAAGAAATATTTCATCTTATCGTGCCTGTTTATCAATTAAAGAAATAGTCTTTGCTGCTTTTTCATAATCTTCCTGCATAGTTACGTTTGTAATTGGCGTATAACGTGCCAGTTCGCAATTTTCAAAAATGGATAGGAAGTCTTTAATAACGTCGTCTTCAACATTGCGTTCCATCAGTAAACTTTGTATTCTATCTTTACTTAAGTCACTAGTTTCAATACGTAATTTTGCTTTTAGATAATTATGCAATGCCTTTTCTAAAGCTTCATAAAATGCTTCTTTTTTACCTAAATGCTTTTTGGCTCCTTTTAGATATTTTCTCGCCAATTTATCGGCTCTTCTAATTTTATTTCCTGCAACATCGGCATCTCGAATAGCCTTTTTCCTTCTTACTAAAACAACGAGAGGAATAGCTAAAAATGGTCCTAATAATAAACTCCAAAATAATTTAGATTTGAAAAAATAGGTGTTTCCTTTTGAAATGAAATTAGTTTTTGTTTTAATAAAAGCAAATTGATTGCCATTATCAACTACAGTTTGTTTTATCGTATTATTCGAAGTGTTTGGTGTTTCAGAAGCTGTATTAACTGGGCCATCTAATACATTGATTATTATTTCATCTGAAGATAATCGCTTATAGCTTTCAGTTTTTAAATCAAAATAAGAGAAGGACACACTTGGTAAAGGATATTTACCTTTGTATTGTGGTACTATGGTATAACTATCTGAAATACTACCTTGCATTCCGCGAGTTGTTGTACTTACATTCTCTTTATGTTCAGGTTCGTAAACTTCTAACGAGCTAGGTAAAGTGATTTTTGGTAGATTAAACAACTTTAAATTCCCTTTCCCCCGAACCTCAACTTTAGCTTGCAAAGATTCAGTAGCATCTAATTCTGTTTTTGATGCAGTAACCTTAAAACTAAAATCTCCAACAGCACCACTAAAATCGACAGGCTTTCCAATTTCTGGTAACGGTTTTACATTTATCGTTCTGTTGCCCGCAGAAACTGTTCTGTTTACTCTTGTCATTAATCGGCTGCCAAAAATATCACGTCTGTTTGTAGGTACTTGTACCGAAACGTTCAACGATAGTGGCTCTATGTTTAGCTTACCTGTTCTTTGAGGATATAAAACCGTTTTACGTAGCACTAAATACCGATAATCTTCACCTTTATAGGTACCATTTTGAACACGCTGTCCTTTGGTATCTATAGTCTGACTCCAAAAATCATCATATCTAGGAATATCTATTTCACGCCAGTTATCTACTCCTGTAGTGGGCGCCACGTATAATTTGTAAACTACTGTAATCGCTTCATTTAAATATGGATTTGAATTAGAAACTTCTGCAACCAAATGAATATTGTTCGACGCTACATAACTTGGGTCATTAGGGTCTTTGGGTTTATCTATCGCAGCCGTAATATCTACTTTAATAGGTGTGGTTTTATAAATTTCACCTTCTATTTCAATCGTAGCTTGTCCGATAGTAAAAGCACCTCTACCCTTCGGTGCTAAAAAATAACTGTAGGTTTTTTTATAGGTGCGAACACCGTTAATCCATGAATTGCTTACAGATTGGTTTGGCCCTCCAATAACTGTAAAACCATTAAAGCTAGGAGGATTAAAATTATCCCCATCCTTATTCATCTGAAAATCTACACGCAAACGTTCGTTTACACCTAGTTTTTTCTTGCTCACTTTAGCTTCAAACTTTACTTGAGCAGAAGCAATACTTGTAGTAAGTATGAATAAGAAAATTGATATGTGCTTGATAAATCTCATAAAGATTAGCGAACAATGATTAACGATTAACGATTCTTGAATTATTAGTTTTGGATGTTTTTATACTTGCAACGAAAATTGAAATAAGTTGATTGTTTTCATCCATAGCCTTCACGATTTTTTCCTTTTTACCGTTATATAAATTAGCCTTATAAATAATTCTTAAACAATTGTAACTTTCTCTTAGCTCTTTCAAACAAATTCCCATTTTATGAACAAAGTCTTTATGCGATTCAGCACTTCTAGCTTCCCCATAGTTAAGAGCTGGTGATCCTGAAGAACGAATTAATTGATTTCCATAATAAGTGCCTGAATAAGTTTTCTTAACGTCTTCGATAATATCAATGATGAAA
Source organism: uncultured Flavobacteriaceae bacterium (assembly GCA_947502975.1). Lineage (GTDB taxonomy): Bacteria > Bacteroidota > Bacteroidia > Flavobacteriales > Flavobacteriaceae > Jejuia. Next base: position 353,565 of record CANNBV010000001.1, on the reverse strand, counting down.
ACTGCAAAATCTATCACTCTTTCTTCTAAATCATTCGTTCTCATCTATTCTTATTTCAAAAATCGTTAGTCGTTAATCTAAAATCGTCTACCAATCTTTTTCGGTCTTTACTTTCACGCCTTTTTTCTTTTCAGCATTCATTTTTTCCTGAACCTTTTTCTCTTGATTGTTCATCGCTTCTAACAAACTTTTAATTTGCTGTGGTGACAATTGTCCAGGTTTAGGCTGTGGTTTTTTCTGTTCTTCCTTTTCTTTATCGCCTTTATTTTTGTCGTCTTTTTTATCTTCAGGGTTTTTATTTTCATCCTCCTTATCTTCTCCGTCCTTCTTTTCATCTTCTTTATCCTCGCCGTCTTTTTTATCCTGATTCTCTTTATTTTTGTCGTCTTTATTTTCTTTTTCTTCGTCTTTTTTATCGTCGCTATTATCCTTATCCTCCTTATTCTCGTCGTCTTTGTTTTCGTCCTCCTGTTGTTTTGCACACTCTTTTGCCAAACCTAAATTGTAGCGGGTTTCATCATCAGAAGGATCATTGCGTAGTGCACTTTTATAAGCTTCAACGGCTTCTTTGCACTTTTTATTTTTCATAAGTACATTTCCCATATTATGGAATGCCTTGTGTTTTGCAGCTTTAGAAGTTGCTAATTTTGCTGTTTGTTGATGGCGATATAATGCCTCTTCAAAATTACCTTTTTCATAGTAAGAATTTCCAAGATTGTACATCCCAGCAATATTATCCGACTGCTTTGACAATGCTTTTCTATATTCCATTTCGGCAGCAACAAAATCTTCACTAACCAGCTCATTAGCTTCATAAACATAGTTATTAGCTTTTTTTTCTGCCAACATACGCTCCTTGTTGTCTTGAGAGAACCCAAGAAAGGAGATACACGATATGATTAATACAACTAACTTTTTCATTTCAAAAATGGTATTTCTAAGTTATAAAACTGTCATTTTTATTGCGTTAAAAAAACTATAAATTTGGGCGTTACCCTATCGGGTCGGGCTTTCCACTATATCTTTTTTAAGTGTTCTCGATACATTTTGTTCATACTTCACAAAACACTCGAACAGACATAAAAAAGGATGCCGTTGCAATCCCTAACGCGGGCATATCAGCCAAAGTCATAGCTTCAACTAACATCAAACCTATTTACAAATTCTCATTAAACAAATTCAACTTTTTCAACCATGCTGTTTTACGCTCTAATAACAATATGTCTAAAAACAAAAAGAAAATTCCAAACCCTAAAAACCACTGAAATTGGTCTTTAAAATCTGCAAATTGTTTTGCTTCAAATTCGGTTTTATCCATTTTATTCAAAATTTCCCGAATACTTTCTACAACATCATTTGTTATTTTTCCATTGATATATGCGCCATTTGCTTCTTCTGCAATACCTTTTAAGGTATCTTCATTCAACTTCGTAATTACCGTTTCACCTTGATTATCTTTCTTATAGCTCACCACAACACCATTTCGTTTTAATGGAATAGGACCACCTTTTACATCACCCACACCAATGGTAAAAATGCGAATACCCTCTTCACTAGCTTGTTCTGCCACATCTATAGCTGCTTCACTATGGTCTTCTCCATCCGAAATGATAATAAGTACCCTATTTGTTTGCTCTTCGTCATCAAAATATGTTGTAGCTAATTTTATAGCTTCATTTATTGCCGTACCCTGTGAAGATAACATATCGGTATTCATGTTATTCAAAAACATTTTTGCCGAAGCATAATCAGTGGTTATCGGTAATTGCGGAAATGCTTTTCCTGCATAAGCAATAATACCAACGCGGTCACTAGCCAAATTATTAATGATTTGCGTTACCAATTGTTGCGCTTTTTCTAATCGATTTGGTGCAATATCTTCTGCCAACATACTTTTTGAAACATCAACGGCAAAAACGATGTCAACACCTTCGCGCTTTACAGTTTCTAATTTTGTACCAATTTTTGGGTTTACCAATGCAATTGAAAAGCACAAAAATGCCAAACTCAATAGTACAATTTTTAATGCTGATTTAAAGAAAGATGTATCTGGACTTAATCGTTTTAATAAATCTTTATCCGCAAATTTCTTTTGGGTTTTGTACTTCCATAGTTGCAGCACCAAAAAGAATAGAAGTACTATCGGGATAACTCCCAACGTCCAAAACCATATTTTTTCATCTAATTGATACATTCTTCCCAGTATTCAGTTTGCTGTGGCAGTTAACAGTTAGCCACAATTTTTTAAATTTTATAGCTACTCGGTTTTTCAAACCTTGTAGGGTCTTAAACTCTTTTAAGATTTCCGCCTTCGCGGAAATGACAAAAACACTTTTTATACAAAACTTCTAAAAACAGTAAAACGTAATAACAACTCTAGAAGTAATAACAATCCTGCTAATAAAACAAGCGGACGGTATTTTTCCTCATAATTGTAAAACTTAAACTCCTCTATTTCTGTTTTTTCTAACTTATTTATTTCTTCATAAATGGCTTCTAACTTCTCATTATTGGTGGCTCTAAAATATTTACCTCCAGTAGCATCAGCAATTTCTTTTAATAAATCTTCATCTATTTCTACTTGGGTTCGCCCGTATTGAAATCTACCTGTTCTTGGGTCTAAAGCAATAGGTGATAAGGCCATACCATTAGTACCTAAACCTATAGTGTATGTTTTAATTCCATACTCTACAGCCAATTCACTCGCCGTTCTTGGGTCAATGAATCCTGTATTATTTACACCGTCTGTTAATAGTATAATCACTTTACTTTGCGCTTTACTGTCTTTTAGTCGGTTTACAGAAGTCGCTAAACCCATCCCAATGGCGGTACCACCCTCAATAATTGTATTGTACTTTATACTTTTTAAGGAGCGTAATACAATAGCTTTATCACTTGTTATTGGCGTTTTGGTATAACTTTCTCCAGCATATTCTACCAAACCAATACGATCGTTTGGACGCCCTTTTATAAATTCTGATGCAACATCCTTTAATGCTTCAAGTCTGTTAGGTTTTAAATCCTTTGCAAGCATACTCGCAGAAACATCAATTGCCATTACAATATCAATACCACGCGTAGTCTTAGTCTTGGTAGACACATCAACTGATTGCGGTCTTGCTAATGCAGTAATCAATAATGCCAAAGCCAAAAGTCTGAATACAAATAGAACATGTTTTAATTTTGGCAACCACGAGTTTGTAACTTTAAAGCCCTTTAAACTTGATATTTTGAGCTCAGCGGTTTGCTTTTTATTTTTGAAAATATACCATGCTAATGCTATAGGGAGTAATAGCATTAGCCAAAACAATTTTTTATTTAAAAACTCAATTCCTTCTAACATCACTCTTCTTCAGTTTTAAGTTCTATTGAATTTATAATACGTTCAACAATTTTATCTGCATAAGTATCATCTTCTTCAGAAGTAATTGCAATCTGTTGAAATACATTTTCAGCATTAAATAATAAAATAGTGTATTCGCCTCTTTGTTTTTTTCCTTCTACTAACGTTGGGAAATCACCACTGCCATGAACTTTCAATCCTTCTGCACCATTAGGTGTTGCAAATTTGTCGTTTTTAACCAACATATTCTCTACACCTTGTTGTTCTATCATTTTTATGCTTTGCTCAGCAATCTTTTCTAATTCAATTTTATTGTCACCTAAGTTTTTTATTTTGGTTGTAATCACATATACATGAAACCCTTCTAGTAAGCTTCCATAGCCAAACATAGTCATGTCTACCTGTTGTTTTGCCTCTTCAGGAATTGGTGGTTGCATTCTTTTTAATACACGCGGCGTAGTAATAGTAACTGGTGGGACGCCATACTGACTAGTAACCCATTCACCTTCAAGGAGCTCCTTGCTTTCATGACCAATAATGGTATCTTTTACATAACTAAAACCCTTTGTTATGGAAAAACCAGTAATTAATGCTGCTAATAGAAAAACAATTACACCAACAGTAATCCATACTTTTTTACGTTTCTTTTTACGCTCCTGCTCTTCTCTGTACTGTTCGTCTAAAAGCTTCTCTTCTTCTGTAGGTTCTGGTAATACCTCTTTTACATGATCGATTTCTGAATCAATTGTCTTTCTGTCTAATTCTGCTAAAGCTACGTCTGGTGCAGATTTTGCAAATTTTACCAAATCGGCACGTCTTAAAATACTCTCAATATTTTTAATAGTTTCTGCACTCAAATCAATTTGATTACCATCTTTTAACAAGCGCAACTTACTTATCAATTCATCTGTAGTACTTTCTAAAGAATGGTCATACACCTTCTCATCTAGATACTTTCTGATAATTAAGGTCAATTCAGAATAATAATCTTTTAACTGTTCGTGTTCTAAATAATGGCTTTCATCCAACTTCTGTAAGGCTAACTTTGCTCTATCGTAAGGTGGTAGTAATGCTATTTTCTCGTCTTCTGTTAGAGGTTTTTGTCTCCAAATAAACCACCATAAAGCCGCTGCGATAATTCCTAAAACAAGTAATGTGATTAATAGATATTTCCACCAATCGCTGCCTCGTTTTTTCACATCAATCATTGGCTTGATATCGTAAAGCCCCTGTTTTGTAGTATCAACAATGATATTATTCACCTCAACTTTAAGTGAATCTGTAAAGAAGGTTTTGTCTCCTACAATTATTTTTTGACGTGGTATGGTGTAAGCGCCAGAATCAAATTGTGTTAATCCGTATTTTTTTATTAAGCTGAATTTGTCCTTATTTTTTACTGTATCGATAGCATAAGATGCTATCATTTCTAAAGGCGTAAAAGTTTGCCCTTCTGGAAACACGACTAAGTTTGTAGTATCTGTTTCCACCTGAATTTCATAGGTGATCTGCTCTCCGATTTTTATAGAGGTAGAATCTATTGATGATGAAACTTGAGCAAAAGAGAAAAATGACAAAAGACAGAACACAGAACACAGCAATAGCCCTCTTTTAAAGCTACTCTTAATTCTCAACATGTTTTTTATAAATCTTAAATCGTTAATCGTCATTCTTAAATCGTTAATCCTTTTATCCTCTTCGTTTAAAATATCCTAGCAACTTTTTCACATAGCTCTCATCAACTCTGCAATCAATTACACCTGCTCCAGAACGTGAAAATGTTTCTTTATAATAATTTACTTTATCTCGGTAAAACTTTGCATAGTTTTGTCGTACTTTTTTTGATGTAGTATTTACCAATTGTAACTCCCCCGTTTCTTCATCTTGCATCTGTACAACTCCTAAATTTGGAATTTCTTCTTCACGTTTATCATAAACTCTAATGCCTGTAACATCATGCTTACCAGAAACAATCTTCATAGTGCGTTCATAATCATCAGCAATAAAATCAGAAAGCACAAACACGATGGCTTTTTTCTTCATTACGTTGGTTAAAAACTTTAATGCTTCGGCAATATTGGTTTGCTTACTTTCTGGTTCAAACTCTATCAATTCACGGATGATACGAAGTACATGCGAACGTCCTTTTTTAGGCGGAATAAATAATTCTATTTGGTCTGAAAATAAAATCAAACCAATCTTATCATTATTTTGAGTTGCCGAAAATGCTAAGGTTGCAGCAATTTCAGTAACAACTTCATTTTTAAATTGTTGTTCTGTACCAAATAACTCTGAGCCTGAAATATCCACCATCAACATCATCGTCAATTCGCGCTCTTCTTCAAATACTTTTACATAAGGCTCATTATAACGCGCTGTAACATTCCAATCAATGCTTCTTACATCATCTCCAAATTGGTACTGGCGTACTTCACTAAACGTCATACCGCGCCCTTTGAAGGTAGAATGGTATTCTCCTCCAAATATATGATCAGACAACCGCCGTGTCTTGATCTCAATTTTGCGTACTTTTTTTAGTAATTCTTTAGTATCCATTTTTCAATTTTCGATTGTAGATTTTTGATTTACGATTTTCAAGTAGTTCGTTCACAAATCGTAATTCGTTATTCTGAAATCTGAAATCCTATGGTACTTCTATTTCGTTAACAATTTTGTTAATGATGTCTTCTGAAGTCACATTTTCTGCTTCTGCTTCATAGGTAATTCCTATTCTGTGACGTAACACATCATGAACCACTGCTCGAACATCTTCTGGAATTACATACCCACGACGCTTGATAAATGCATAACATTTAGCAGCAGTAGCTAGGTTGATACTTCCACGAGGTGATGCCCCAAAAGAAATTAATGGTTTTAAATCGGTAAGTCTGTATTTTTCAGGATATCTGGTTGCAAAAATGATATCTAATATGTATTTCTCAATTTTTTCGTCCATGTAAACATCTTTAACAGCTTCCTGTGCTGCTAAAATTTGTTTTACAGAAACTACTGCATTTACTTTGTCCCAAGCACCTTTCATGTTGGCTCTCATAATTAACTGCTCCTCATCTAATTTCGGATAATCAATTACTGTTTTCAACATAAAACGGTCTACCTGTGCTTCTGGCAATGGATAGGTTCCTTCTTGCTCTACAGGATTTTGCGTTGCCATTACTAAAAAAGGTTTGTCAAGTACAAAGGTTTCATCACCAATGGTTACTTGCTTTTCCTGCATGGCTTCTAATAACGCAGATTGCACTTTAGCTGGCGCTCTATTGATCTCATCTGCCAAAACAAAATTTGCGAAAATTGGTCCCTTTTTTATAGAGAAATCATTCTCTTTCATGTTGTAGATAAGTGTACCCGTAACATCTGCAGGTAATAAATCTGGAGTAAACTGTATTCTACTAAAACTGCCGTCTACCGCTTGTGCCAAGGTATTAATGGCTAAAGTTTTTGCCAGTCCAGGAACACCTTCTAATAAAATATGACCACGGCCTAATAAACCAATTAGCAATCGTTCTACCATGTGTTTTTGGCCCACAATAACTTTATTCATTTCTAAAGTTAGTAAGTCAACAAAGGCACTTTCCTTTTCAATTTTCTCGTTAATAGACTTAATATCAATTGTACTTGTTTCTTGCATCATTTTTTAAGTTTTAGAGAGCAAATATGCAGCCCATATTTTGAGCATTGCAAATTGTTAAAATTTTTATTTGAAATCTGTTAAAAATTGGTTAAAAAAAATGGTGAAACATGATAAAACCTGACTTTAACCATTAATTATGATAAGATTCTCTTAAATAGAAAATATATGGTGAATAAATATTGATTAAATCTTTCCTTCTTAAAAGAGAATTACATCCGTTTTTAGGTATTTTTAATGGCAATTAAATTAGAATAATGAAGAAAACAGCATTAATTACAGGTGCGACTAGTGGCATAGGTGAAGCTACTGCCTATGAGTTTGCAAAACAAAACATTAACCTTGTGCTCTGTGGCAGACGATTGAATCGTTTAAAAACCATTCAAGAGGCCTTAAGTAGGTTAACAGATGTACACATTTTAAATTTTGATTTACGCAATAAACAAGACACATTAAACGCCATTTTATCTTTACCTAAAGATTTTAAGCAGATCGATATTTTAATAAATAATGCTGGTAATGCTCATGGTTTGGATCCTATTCAAGAAGGTGATTTAGACGATTGGGATGCTATGATGGATATTAATGTAAAAGGCTTATTATATGTGAGCAAAGCTATTATTCCACAAATGACAGCGCGAAAATCTGGGCATATTATCAATATTGGTTCTTCGGCTGGCAAGGAAGTCTATCCTAAAGGCAATGTGTATTGTGGCAGTAAACATGCGGTTTTAGCAATAACGGAAGGGATGCGTGTAGATTTAAATCCGTTTGGTATTAAAGTAGGTGCGGTGAATCCCGGTTTGGTAGAAACCGAGTTTTCAAAAGTACGCTTTAAAGGAGGAAAAGAAGCTGACTCTGTATACACAGGTTTTAAAGCCTTACAAGCAAAAGATGTCGCTGAAGTGATTTATTTTGCAGTGTCTAGACCTGCTCATGTTAATATTGCTGATGTTTTGATGTTTTGTACGGCGCAGGCGAATAGTGTGACGGTTAAGAAGCAACTATGACTGAATATCTGAAAAATGCATGGAAGAAGTTATGCTTAACTATTTCAACTGATTTAGAATTAATTGATAGTCTTGGGCTTGAAATAGAAAAACAGTACAGTTTAAAAATCAGACATTATCACAATCTAAAACACATTGAAAATATGCTTTTACAAGCTGATTCGATTCAAAATGAAATTAAAAATTGGGAAGCTTTTGTTTTCTCTATTTGGTATCATGATATTGTTTATAAACCAACTCGAAAAGACAATGAGGCAAAAAGTGCTGTTTTAGCAAAAATGAGACTAAAACAGTTGAATATTGATGAAAAAACCTTAAAAATCATTCAAAAACTCATCATTTCAACTAAAACCCATGAAGTCGATTTAGCTGAAAATAACGATAATGCTTTTCTTTTAGATATTGATTTGTCTATTTTAGGAAGCAATTGGAATACTTATGAAAAGTACATTAAGAACATAAGAAAGGAATATGCTATTTATCCCAACTTCATGTATCGTAAAGGAAGAAAAAAAGTATTGCAACATTTCCTAGAACGAGAAACATTATACTTTACTGAGATATTTCAAAATAAATATGAAAAACAAGCTCGGAAAAATTTAATTAAAGAAATCGAATTACTTTAAATTGATTCCAGCTTTCGCAGGAATTACAGATATGATTAACAAACGCTTACTTATAAAACACCTTTTAGCTCATAATGATGAGAATAGTTTTTATGATAAAAAGCGCAAAATTGATATTGGTCAAAAGGAAGGTAAGGCTAAGTTTTTAAAGCACATCTGTGCACTTTCTAATAGTAACCCTAAGAACAATTCGTATATCGTAATTGGTGTTGAAGATGCCGATAACACCATTGTGGGTGTTGATTTTTTTGATGATAGTAAAATTCAAAATTTGATTAATGCCTATTTGACAAATCCGCCAATTGTGCAATATGAGAATATTCCTTTTCCGCATTTACCTGATGACAAGGTAGTCGGGTTAGTAACTATTAGGCCTATCGGTAAACTTACTGCACTAAGAAAAAACATCTGGAAATACTATGGTGGTTCTGTGTTTTTTAGAGACGGCAGTATAAGCATGCCCAAAGTTTTTGAAAGTGATATTAAAGATGTGAATTCCAAAATTGTGGAAGCCATCGAAAAGAATGCGCAAAACAATATTGAGCATACACTTGATGGTGTGATGCATTTCATGAATACCAGAAAAGACTTTAACGCGCAATACAAAGTGTTTAAGGAATACTTTGTGGTATGCTGGGCTGGGCAAAAGAAAATCGTAAAAAAAGAGGTGTTTTTTTCTAGAGTAGATATTGAGTTGGTCAATGAGCAAGTGCGTTTGTTTTTTTCAGCTTTGGATGAAGTCTCTATAAAAATTACAGAAAATACCTTTGAAATTACTGAGTATGTAAATCTTGGTTATCAAAAGCGTTTTAAATATTATCCGTTGGAAGAAACCGTCATTAATTTTCAGGATAATGCCAGTTACACTATTGAAACTAAGCTACTATTTGAGCCGCCACAATTCAATAAAAAAACACTACATCATATTTACAACACCAACAATGCACTTTTAGAGAAATTAAAAAAGGGATTGACTTTAGCGGAACATGAAGTATTAGATTTAAGCCAACTGCCATCAAATTATTTAATTTGCTACCTCAACGATTTTGAAGATGCCATAGATAAATTACAAGATGCTAAGCCGTATCTGAAAGGCCAAGGCAATGGTGTTTACCTTATGTATAAAGAAGTTATGCGGATTTTAAGGAAGGTGAAATACAATTAACATTTGTTAATATATTTAACCATAATTTAACGTTAGAGTTTTTGAAATTTACGGGAAAGCCGTATGTTTGCACCGCTATTAATCATTTAATCAAACCTTGTGCTCCAAATCGAAACAGAGTCAAGGTTTTTTTTTTGCCCTGTTTTTAATTAAAGTGAACTTGATTTGTTGATACGGATTCTAAGTCCAATAGTTTAAATAACTCTATATATCTCCAGTCGTTTTACTTTGATTTTATCACAAATGAATAAACTCATTAACGTATGATATAGTTCATTAAAATTGAAACATATCTACACATAGGGTATATTCCTCACATCAGAATCCGATCAATTCATAGAGCTAACGAATTACAAAAATTAATCTGAATGTTGTCGAATATTAATAAATTCGACATTAGTCGAAATTTACCTAATAATACTCTTTAAATTTAGAACCTATAAAAACTGATTTGTCTTTACTTTTATTCAGTACTAAATTTGAAGAGAAAAACATTTTCTTTGAAAAAGACCTAATTGTTGTGTTAGGTTTCTCATAAAAAGGAACATCATCTGGAATTAGTTTTGGCTTTAAATAAACAATATCTGCGTGTGCAGGGTTCCCTTTTGTATCCATAGTGATTTTAACCTTTTTGAAATCTAAAATATTGAAGCTTTCATCTAAAGGCGTCGCTTTGATAAAAGCATCTAAAACGATTCCTGTTCCAGCATTATCATTAGATTCTATAAAAGCTGACTTAACTTTATCAAAGTCATCTTTAATAAATATTAAAAACCCAACTAAGTGTTTATTAGGAATTTTATTTCCTAATTCGTTACATTTACTTTCATCACAATATTTTTCTCTTTGCAATGAAGTTCCTCCTCTCAGAGGTCCCAATAAATTTTTTGTTATAATTTTCTCTGCTATTATGTTCTGTCCTTTGAAGTCATCTGAAAAAACATACCTTACTAAGATTTCATTAGGAGCAATTTCTTCCTCTATGCCCATAGCATTATTGAAGATTTTATCTTTGATAAAATTCTTCAATCTTTTTATGCAGTTCACTAACTTCTTTTGAACTAAAAGCAACCTCTTCAACATTAATTGTGTCTTTACCATCAAATTCAGAAAAATAACCAAAACAATCTTTACCAATTTCTAATGAAAATTCATCGTTAGATTCATTGTCTTCCCAATCTAGAACAATCGTTCCGTAATTAGTAGGATAAACATTGTCTTCTGCTAATTTAAAGAGTATTGACTCTGGTAATAAACTAATTAAGTCGAATGAAGTCTTGTAGACATCAGAACTAATGTTGCTCTTTTCAAATTCTTCTTTTAACTTTGATGAAATAGTTTGATAAACGCTACTAATGCTATCAAAATGAAAAAGATAAGTGTTATTAGTTTCTAAAAAACTATCACTATCTTCATAGCTCACTACTTCTTCAACCAAATTTGGCATTAAAAAATTAGAATTAATTATTCTACCTCTTTCAACCGCATTATAATCTAAACCACTTAAAAGCAAATTAGTTAATAACATATTTTTCTATAATTTAAATTTAATTAATTCTTTACAATCATCTGTCAACAAATGATTTAAAAAGCTTTTGTGCTCTTTATGTACTATATCAAAATACTTATCTAAATTTTGTGCTTCGTCAATTTTTAATATCCTAAAAGGAGATTTAAATTTAACTAAAAACTGATGAGAAATTTGTACTTTTCTTAAATCATTATTAAAGCTTAATTCTACTTTCTCTTCGGTTATTAAATTTTCTTCTTCAGTTAAACCCTGAGATATTAAAACTAAAGTGCCATTTCGTGAGTCTAAAAATTTTATATTAAGCAATTCAGATTTAGAATTAAAAATTTCATACACAGGTATCTTAGATTCGCCATGCCAGTCAAATTCATCTAGGTAAGTAAAGCTGACTGCGTTAATATAAGGTTTTAATTCACTTAAAGCTTGATAAACTAATCTTAATTGTTCTTCTTTGAAGTTACCCCATCTACTATATTTCCGTGTAGATAATGACAATACACTTCTATTGCTATTATTAATATTTTCTACTCGAAAAACATCTTTTAAACTACCATTTGACTCAAATTTTTCAAAAATATAGCCTGAAACTGGAGATTGCTCAACACCCAAACCCTTATTGTTAATACTAATAGTTGTAGGTTTAATTAAACCTTTTTTTTGAAAACTATTAAAGATATCAATCGTTTGAAATTTCCTAAAGTCTTCCTCAATAGCTACAAATGACTGAGGTACAAATATTTGAGCTTCAGCATTTTTTATTGAATGATTACCAGAACATGGTTTTAAACCTTGTAACATTATAAGAAATTATATTTTCTTCAAATCTAATATTTTAATACCTATAAATATATAAAAAAAACATAAAAAACTACACCCAACAAAGTGCATAGTTAATTGCATCTTCTAGGCTACTTCTGAAAATCCTAGCAACTACTCATAGCCTAAACAGTTAAACAAACCTCCACAAAATAAAACATGATTCATATTCAAAAACCTAACTAGCAAACCAACCCGCGTTAGGGATTGAGGCATTTGTTGAAGCTCCTCGACGCAGGAGAGAGCGACTGCCGAAAGCCCGACCCCGCTTCGAGAGCCTCAGCGACCGAACGGGGTAACGCCCAAATTATATTAAATAAAATCTAACTGACTGAAGGATTTGTTGAGCACTTTTTTGTCGTCTACCTCAAGCCATTTATCTAATACGGTAGCGTAGATGGTTCTAAAATCTATTTCGAATTTTAAATCGCCATTATCATCAAGATTGTTCAAGTTTGGTGCGTTGTTGTAAAAGCCTTGCTTCTTGAGATGTTCTCCAATAACAAACACATTATTGGCCGTTCCATGATCTGTACCTGCACTAGCGTTTTGTTTTACGCGACGCCCAAATTCTGAGAAGGTTAAAATTAAGGTGTCTTTAAATGTGCCATTATCCTTTAGGTCTTTTACAAAAGCTTCTACACCATCAGCATATTGTTTTAGAAGACGATTTTGCTTGTTTAATTGATTTGCGTGTGTGTCGAAACCATTTAACGCTGTATAAAACACCTTAGTATCTAGTCCTGAATTGATAAATTGGGCTGTGGTTTTTAACTGCTTTCCGAATTTGTTTTGTGGATATTCCTGCACTGTTGAAACTGTACTACTGGTTTCGTAGATATACTTTGCAGAGGATTGTGCAGCAATCATAGATTTATACAAATATCCTAAATTATGCTCGCTTAAATGTGGATCGTTTTGATGTTTATGGATACTCTTAAAGTATGGGTCTTTTGATAAATTATGAAATGCTCTAGGGTCTTTAGTTGCAATGGCGTTAACATTTTCGCCTTTCATGGCAAGTGATAAGCTTTCATCTACTTCAATAGCCGTATAAGGATGTTTGCCATAGGTATCTAAATAACGCCCTATCCAACCACTTTGAGAAAACGTATCGGCATCTGATGCGGTTTGCCAAATATCCATAGATCTGAAATGTGATCTTATTGGGTTTGGATAGCCCACATTGTTTATAATGGATAAATAGCCTTGATCGTATAATCGTTTTAGTGGCGTTAAACTTGGGTTTAAACCAAATTCGTCGTTTAATTTTATAACATCTTTTTTTGCAATATTTAGCGTTGGACGTTCTTTGTAATATATATCATTTCTAAATGGTACAATGGTATTTAATCCGTCATTTCCTCCTGAAAGTTGAATGATCACCAAACGTTTATAACCTAATGTATTACGTGCTACGTCCTCAAAAGCTTTCACAAAACTAGGTACAAAAAACAAGCTACTTGCTAATGATGATTGTTTTAAAAATTTTCTTCTGTCCATAAATAATAATTTTTTAAGAAAAAATTCTGTATTTAGATTCCCGCATTCGCGAGAATGACAATTTCAACGGATACCCCGAAGCTACGCATCGGTGAATTCCCTTTTATTAACACATTTGATATTCTGGTAACGACATAAGTTGTACACAATATTCTTGCTTTGATACTTTCTCCAAACTATTGATATATGTTTTTGCATCTTTACTGATTGGGCAAGCTAAAATATACTGCTCCATAGCAGCTACATCTATATTTTTGAATTGCTTAGAGAAATACGTCCAATTTGGTTCTGTACTGAAATGTTTTCCATATTTCTTCTTAAAGGTTTCTTTTTTCATAGTAATTTGCTTATCCTCTTGACCTTCTTTTATTTTTGAAATATATGCCCCGTTAAGTAATAATGATGGTAATTTTAAACGCAATACAATAGTGTTACTATCTATCCAATTGCGTCCCCCTTTCCAACCAGCAACATTTGGAGGGTCTAATAAGGTTTGCCCTAAAAGACGTTGGATATGTATTAGTTGTTTTTTCTTTTTAAAATCTGTAGGCACCATCGTTTTTATACCAACCAGAAATTCTATTGGAGATTTTATTTTATTCCCGATATTTTCATCATCATAAAACCAATCTGCCAATAACATATGGCGCATTACGTTTTCGATATTATAGTCTTTATAAAACACCTCAGCTAATTCATTAATATGCTTTTCGTTAATACTATCGTTCACAAAATATCTATACAATTTACTACAGATATATATAGCACATTGTTGCTCTTCTAAAATAATATCGATGATGTCTTCTCCATTAAAGTTACCCGTCTTTCCAAAGAAAGTTTTATCACCATAATCATGCGCCCATTTTCTAAACACAAATTCGCCTCTGACGTTATGCGAATATCCTGTAAATGCCTTTGCACTTTCTTTAATATCTGATTCCGTATAATGTCCTTCACCAAGAGTAAATAACTCCATTAACTCCCGTGCAAAATTTTCGTTAGGGGTTTTCTTTCTATTCTGCTTGGTATTTAAATACTTCGTCATTGCAGCCTCTTTAGAAATTGCATTCACGAATGTCTTAAAATCGCCAAGTGCATACTTTCGAAGTGTATTGTTAAATTGCTGAATATAATTGACAAAATTATCTTCACACACAAAATGATTTGCCCAAAACAATGTCATTTTTTCTCGAAGAATTTCTTTTGAAGAGGATAATCGCTCAATCCAAGCAGCATTAAGCTCTATTTGTTTCTGCCTACTTATTTTTTGAATTTTCATGCGAGTTTGAGGGTCGAGTTTTTCACTCATCATACCAGAGAAAATATCCTTTATTTCTGAAGTATCCACCTCGAGAGTACTAATGGTATTGGAAGCTTCGAATACATCTTCTACTATTTCTTTTCTACTTTTACCTGACAAATACTCTAAATCGGTGGGTAAAATTCCAAAACCTATACGTCTGTATAAATGCTGTATGTGCTTGTCCTTCATATGCTAAAGTTAGTAAAATTCAATAAAACGAATTCTATAAGTGATTAGACTAGAAAGACTTAAAAAGGTTTAATTTGAAATATAAAAAGGACTTTTTACTTTATATAGCGTCTTATTAGTATCATAAATCAAATTTGATACCCTGAGCTAATGGTAATTCCGTTGTATAATTTATGGTATTTGTTTGACGACGCATGTAGATTTTCCATGCGTCAGAGCCTGATTCTCGTCCGCCGCCAGTATCCTTTTCTCCTCCAAAGGCACCACCTATTTCAGCACCAGACGTTCCAATATTTACATTGGCAATACCACAATCTGATCCAGCTTGCGATAAGAAACGTTCTGCTTCACGTAAATTGTTTGTCATAATTGCAGAGGATAAGCCTTGAGCGACATCATTTTGAATCACTATGGCATTTTCAACACTTCCAGAATATTTTAATAGGTATAATACTGGTGCAAATGTTTCATGTTGAACGATTTCAAATCCTGGTTTTGCTTCTGCTATTGCTGGTTTTACATAACACCCACTTTCGTAACCTTCGCCTGAAAGCACGGCGCCTTCAATTACGATATTTCCTCCCTCTTCAACTACTTTTTCCAAGGCTTGGTTATACATATTTACCGCATCAGTATCAATTAATGGTCCTACATGATTATTTTCATCCAAAGGATTTCCAATACGTAATTGCTTGTATGCATCCGCTACAGCATGTTTTACTTTATCGTAAATAGACTCATGGATAATTAAACGACGTGTTGATGTACAGCGTTGTCCTGCAGTTCCCACTGCCCCAAAAACAGCACCAATAACCGTCATTTTAATATCGGCATCAGGTGTTACTATTATGGCATTATTCCCTCCTAATTCTAACAAAGATTTTCCTAAACGACCAGCAACTTCTTGGGCTACAATTTTACCCATTCTAGTCGAACCTGTAGCAGAAATCAAAGGAATTCTAGTATCCTTAGTCATGAATTCTCCAACCTTATAGTCTCCATTAATTAAACACGAAATACCTTCTGGTAAATTATTTTCGGCAAAAACCTCAGCAGCTATATTTTGACATGCAATACCACAAAGTGGTGTTTTTTCAGAAGGCTTCCAAACACAAACATCTCCACAAATCCAAGCTAAAGCGGTATTCCATGACCAAACTGCTACAGGGAAATTGAATGCAGAAATAATTCCAACAACACCAAGTGGATGGTATTGCTCATACATACGATGACCAGGACGTTCTGAATGCATCGTTAGCCCATGAAGCTGCCGCGATAAACCTACAGCAAAATCACATATATCTATCATTTCTTGAACTTCACCCAAACCTTCTTGGTAGCTTTTACCCATTTCATATGAGACCAACTTTCCTAAAGCCTCTTTCTTTTCACGTAACTTATCGCCAAACTGACGTACAATTTCACCTCTTTGGGGAGCAGGCATCAATCGCCATGTTTTAAAAGCTGCAGTTGCTACTTTCATTAACGTTTCGTAATCTTCTTTTGTAGTAGATTTTACTTTTCCAATTAACTGCCCATCTACAGGAGAATAACTTTCAATAATTTCTCCATTTGAAAAATGAAACGATCCTGTTGAAGTGCCTTCATTTACTGCTTTAACACCTAAAACTTTAAGTGCCTTTTCTATACCAAAATCAGTTGCTATACTACTCATTAATTATTGATTTGTTAATTAATTTGAAATTATTTGCGAATATACTAATAAAAACTTGATTTTATTAAATTTTACTAATGATAAAATCAGTAACTTTAGAGTCTTAAACAACATTATTCTTCATGAAAAAGATCATCTTAATTTTTGGAGTCATAGCACTCTCCTTTTCGTGTAAAAATGAATCTAAAGCGGAAGCTATTTCAGAACCTGTGGAAACTGAAAACCCACAATTCTCTATTGTTATTCATGGTGGTGCGGGAACTATTAAAAAAGAAAATATGACTCCAGAAAAAGAAGCTGCTTATCAACAAAAACTTGAAGAAGCTATTCGCGTTGGCTATGATATTTTGAAAAATGGTGGTACTAGTTTAGATGCAGTTGAAAAAACAATAAATGTTTTAGAAGATTCCCCTTTATTTAACGCAGGAAAAGGGGCAGTATTTACACATGAAGGCTTTAATGAACATGATGCTTCAATAATGGATGGCAAAACTCTAAATGCTGGGGCTTCGGCTGGGACAAAAACTGTAAAACACCCTATTAATCTCGCACGTGCAATTATGGAAGATTCTCCACATGTAATGCTTTCTGGAAAAGGCGCAGAAATTTTTGCAACAGAACAAGATTTAGAAATTGTAGATCCAAGTTATTTTTACACTGAAAGACGTTTTAAATCTCTAGAACGTGCCAAAGAAAAAGACATCATAGAACAAGACCACGATGGGGACACTCCCAAAAAAATAGCAAGTTATTACGACGACGACATTAAAGATTATAAAATGGGAACTGTAGGCTGTGCCGCATTGGATAAAAATGGCAATTTAGCTGCTGGCACTTCCACTGGAGGGATGACTAATAAACGGTGGGGACGTATAGGTGATTCTCCAATAATTGGAGCTGGCACTTATGCTAACAACAATACATGTGCTGTATCAAGTACAGGATGGGGAGAATATTTTATACGTGGTATGGTTGCTTATGATATTTCTGCTTTAATGGAATATAAAGAATTGTCTTTAGCGGAAGCTTCAAAAGAAGTCATTCAAAATAAATTGACAAAACTTGGTGGTACAGGTGGTATTATTGCTATTGATAAAAATGGTAATATGGTTATGGAATTTAACACTCCTGGAATGTATCGTGCTACAATGAATGATAAAGGTGAGTTGTATGTAGGAATGTTTAAAGACTAACTTTCGAAATTCTTATCCGTAACCCATTCCCCTCCTTGGAGGGGATTAAGGGGTGGGTTCAAAAATGAGAAAAATTATACCATACAATCCAGATTTAGTTCCACTTGCGAAAAACCTTCGCAACAATATGACATTAGGAGAAATAGGACTATGGCGCGAAATAAAGGGCAAAAAAATTGGAGTAAAATTCAGTAGACAAATCCCAATTGATAATTATATTGTAGATTTTTATTGTAAAGATTTACAATTGGCTATAGAAGTAGATGGGGCTATTCACTTTGAAGAAGGCCAACAAGAAAAAGATACTATAAGGCAAAAGCGATTAGAATCACTTGGTGTTAGAGTTATCAGGTTTAGTGATTTGGATGTGAAACATAATTTGAGTTGGGTGATTAATGAAATTAAGCTGATCATTGAAGAATTAAATACCCACCCCTAGCCCCTCCGAGGAGAGGAATACTCTCACTCAAAAAATAAAGATATTAAACATTATTACTCCCACCTCTTTTCTTAAAGAAGATCTGAGTGAAATAATAAACGCCAGAAGCATTTTTTACCACAGCAATACCAATATGTGTAAAATCGCCTTCAATATTTTTTCGGTGTCCTGAGCTATTCAACCAAGCATTCATGACGTCTTTTGCAGATCGCTGTCCATAAGCTACATTTTCACCAGTTCTTGAAGCATTCTCTTCAGTAAATAAACGGTCAGATCTTTGATCAAAATCATCGTGACTAATATCTCTCTGATTAATCATATAAAGTGTATGCTCATAAGCCAAATCATTTGCTAATGTATTGAAAGACAACCGTTCTTTTCCAATGCTAGCCCTGTGTGCATTCACTATCTGTAAAATTTCTTCAGCCACCGAAATAGCTTCCAGTTTTTCAATATCGTTTTCAGACATTTCATCTTTAGAACAAGATACAGCACAAAAAAATGCAACTAAACAAAGACATACTATGCAGGTTTTTAAATGAAGTGTTTTCATAATATAAATAGATTTGGGTATTGAAATATACGAGTATCAGTAGTTTAAAGATGATTAAATCTTTGAAAATCGATCATTTAACAGAAAAATATGCCTTTCATCGGTGCTTTTGATCTTCAACCAAAACCTTAAGACTTATTTAACATCTACTGAAAAACTAAATACTGTTTCCTTGCCGTAACTTAATTAACGAGAAACTACCTACGCTTTCGTTTTTTCATTAATTTGTTAACTCTAAACATTCACAGCGATGCCATTAAAAAAACTCTTTACTATCATATGCACAATTGCATTAATAGTGTCTTGTAAAAAGAAAGCCGTAGAAACCGATAACCTTTTCAAATTTCGAGATTACATTAGTTATACCACATCTGGAATAACTTCAGTAGCTAATCCAATTCAAATTAATTTAGCAAATGAAGTTGAAGGTTGGGAAATTGGAGATGAAATCACAGACAATATAGTGACTATTAAACCTCATGCAGAAGGAAAACTAACAGTCGCAAACAAACATACAATCATTTTTACGCCAGATGAGCATCTAGAGCCAGATACAGAATATACAGTTTCTGTAAAGCTAAATGATATCTACAAAAACATGCCCGTTGGTTTTGGTAATTACACGTTTCAATTTAAAACTATTACCCCAAGCTTTAATGTTATTACCAATAGTTTACAATCTTACTCTAAAGCATGGCAGTATTTAGAAGGTGTTATAAAATCTGCGGATGTTATTTCTATTGAAGATGCCAAAACTTTAGTTGAAGCTTCACAAAACGGCAAAAAATTAGCACTTGTTTTTAATGAATTAAATGAAAGTTCAAAACATTTCGAATTTAAAATTGATAGTATCAATCGATTAGTAGACGACAGTAAAATACTGGTAAAATGGAACGGAAAAGCTATTAAAGCTGATAACAAGGGGGAAAACACAATTACCATTCCGGGAAAAAATCACTTCACTATTGTTGATACAGAAGTTATTCAAGCACCTGAACAGTTCTTATCTATTAACTTCTCTGATCCGCTTAAAAAACAACAAAATTTTGAAGGCTTGGTATCTATTCAAAAGGTAAAAAACCCAAGATTTATAGTTGATGGTAATGTTTTGAAAATCTATCCAGACAGCAAACTCGTTGGCAATATTCAAGTTGATGTCTTTCAAGGTATAAAAAATAATGAAGGCTATAAACTAAAGAAACCATTCTCTGAAACTATAGCTTTTGAGGAATTAAAACCACAAGTAAGATTGATTAGCAATGGCACAATTTTACCGAACTCTCAAGAATTAAAATTCAATTTTGAAGCTGTAAACTTAAGTGCTGTGGATGTTCGTGTCATTAAAATATTTGAAGATAATGTGCTTCAGTTTTTACAAGACAATAATTTGAATAGTAGTAACCGCTACGATATTAAAAAAGTAGGGCGACGTATTGCAAAACAAACCATTCAGTTACAAAATGCTGCAGAAAACACTGGAAAATGGAAAGCTTACAGCATCGATTTATCTAAGTTTTTTAAAGCCGATGCTGGTGCTATTTATCGTATTGAATTAAGTTTTGATAGACGCTATTCTTTATATGATTGTGAAGCAAATGTAAGTTCAAACACTTCAGAAAATGATGATTATGATGACTATTATTACGAAGAAGACTACTATGAAGAGGATTACACAACTAGCGCCGTAGAAGATGAAGATTTACGCGAGGAACAATATTGGGACAATCTATTGTATCGTTATAGAAACTATACTTATAACTGGCGTGAAGAACAAAACCCATGTCACGATGCCTATTACAACGAGCGCAAAATAGTATCTCAAAATTTACTAGCCTCAAACCTTGGCGTTATTGCAAAACGAGGGTCAAACGACTCTTATTATTTTGCTGTAACTAATATTTTAAATACAGAACCAGAAGCTAATGCAAAAGTAGCTCTTTATAATTTCCAGCAACAAGAATTAGCTAGTAGAACTACTGATGCCGAAGGCTTAACTACAATAGATGCGGATAAGCATGCAAACTTCGCTATTGTTTCAAAAGGCAACAATACAACCTATGTGAAACTTCAAGATGGGAATTCGTTATCATTAAGCAAGTTTGATGTATCAGGACATCGCTTACAACGCGGATTAAAAGGGTATTTATATGGAGAGCGTGGTGTTTGGCGACCAGGAGACACTTTACATTTAACGTTTATGTTGAATGATAATGCAAATCCGTTACCTAAACGACACCCTATAAAATTGGAGATTACCGATCCTAATGGAAAGTTGGTTTACAAAAACGTAACAGCAGACAACCTCAACAATTTCTATAAATTTACGGTGCCAACATCTTCAGAAGATAAAACAGGAAACTACAATGCAAAAGTATCCGTTGGCGGCGCTACATTTAATAAAGGTTTGAAAATTGAAACCGTAAAGCCAAACCGTTTAAAAATTAAAATTGATTTTGATAACGATATACTTTCCAATAATGAACCATTAAAAGGTGATTTGGATGTAAAATGGTTGCATGGTGCGCCAGGGAAAAATTTAAAAGCTGAAGTAAAAGCAAAGTTCAGTTCAGCATACACTGCTTTTGAAAACTATAAAAACTATACGTTTAATGATCCAACGCGCAAATTCCAAACAGAAGAAATCAATATTTTTGAAGGGAAAGTAAATGAAGAGGGTTTAGCTTCTATCAATAAAAAACTGAATGTAGGTAAGAATGCTCCAGGCATGCTTAACGTTCAATTTTTAGTACGCGCTTTTGAAAACGGTGGCGATTTCTCTATGGATGCTTTCACAAAAAAGTATGCGCCTTACAGTTCTTTTGTTGGTTTACGTTCGCCCAAAGGGAATGCTTATGGTTCCTTTTTTACAGATGAAAATCAAACGTTTGATGTTGTTGTAGTTGATGAAAATGGTAAACCTGCAAAACGCAATAACCTTGAAGTTAAAATCTATAAAGTTGAGTGGCGTTGGTGGTGGAACTCTTCGTATGATGATTTAGCAAGTTATGTATCTAGTAACTATCATAGACCTTATTCAACATCAAAAATAAACACGGATGCTAATGGTAAAGCGAACTTCAATATTAAAATTCCAGATAATGACCGTGGACGTTACCTTATTAGAATATCAGATCCTGTAAGCGGACATGCCACAGGAAGAACCGCTTATTTCTATAAAAATTGGTGGCAAAAAGCACCATCTTCCGATAAGGAAGCTGCAAAAATGTTGGTATTCTCCGCAGATAAAGAACAGTATAATGTTGGTGAAACAGCTAAAGTCACATTTGCATCAGGCAGTGAAGGTCGTGCTTTAGTAAGTATTGAAAATGGTACCGAAGTGTTAGATTATAAATGGGTAAAAACAGCACAAGGAGAAACCGTTGTTGATCTACCGATTACCAAAGAGATGGCACCAAATGTATTTGTGAATATTTCATTATTACAACCACATGCCATTACTGCAAACGATTTACCTATACGGCTATATGGTGTAATTCCAATTATGGTAGAAAACCCAAGTACCAAATTACATCCAGAATTGCAGATGCCAGATAAACTAAAACCAGAGCAAACCTTTGATGTAAAAGTATCTGAAAAAAACAATAAAGCAATGACTTATAGTATTGCTATGGTTGAGGAAGGTCTTTTAGATTTAACACGTTTTAAAACTCCAAATGCTTGGGCAGCGTTTTACAAACGAGAAGCTTTGGGTGTAAAAACCTGGGATATTTTTGATGACGTAATTGGCGCTTATTCTGGAAGCATCGATCAAGTATTTGCAATTGGTGGTGATGGCAATGCTGCGGGTGGTAAAAACAAAAAAGCCAATCGTTTTAAACCTGTAGTAACTTACTTAGGGCCTTTTAAACTAGATGCAGGAAAAACCAAAACACATCAAATTAAATTACCAAATTATATTGGTTCGGTGCGTACGATGGTTGTAGCTGGAAACAACAACAATGAAGCTTATGGAAGTACAGATAAAACGGTTCCTGTAAAAAAACCTTTGATGGTGTTAGCTACACTTCCACGAAAGTTAAGCCCTGGTGAAAAAGTAACATTGCCTGTCACTGTTTTTGCTATGGAACCTAAGGTGAAAAACGTAACTATAAGTTTGAAATTAAGCAATGGTATTTCGGTTGTTGGTGATACAAAACAAACCTTGAGTTTTGCAAAACCTGATGAAAAAATGGCCTATTTTGAATTAGATGTGAGCAAAGCAAAAGGGATTAATACTGTTGAAGTGATTGCCAGTGGAAATGGTGAGACATCAAACTATAAAGTAGAATTAGATGTGGTAAACACAAATCCGATGACGTCAAAAGCTTTGGATAAAACGTTGACTGCAAATGGAACAGAAACTTTAGAGTTTTCAACATTTGGTGTTGCCGGAACAAATGCTACTACAGTAGAGTTTTCAACCTTGCCTCCAATGGATTTTACCAGACGATTGGAATATTTGATTCGTTATCCACATGGTTGTGTAGAGCAAACCACATCAAGCGTATTTCCGCAACTATTTTTAGAAGATATTTTTGATTTAACGTTTGATAAGAAGAAAAAAATCCGTGATAATGTAGAAAAAGGCATTAAACGTTTAGGACATTTTCAAAGAGCTCATGGTGGTTTGAGTTACTGGATTGGTGAAGCTAGCGCCAATGATTGGGGTACAAGTTACGCAGGCCATTTTATGATAGAAGCTGAAAAGAAAGGCTACGTGCTACCGCTCACATTTAAAAGCAATTGGTTGAGATACCAAAAACAAACTGCCAGAAATTGGCGCCCAAGCTATCGCCGTTATAATTCTGATTTAGCGCAAGCCTATAGACTTTATACTTTGGCTTTGGCTGGCAGTCCAGATTTGGCAAGTATGAATAGACTTAGAGAGTTCTCTGAAATCTCGAATGAGGCAAAATGGCGATTAGCTGCGGCTTATGCCTTAGCTGGACAAAATGAAGCGAGCCATCAAATTTCGCAATCGGCAAACATCAATTTTAAAGCGCAACGTTATAATTATTATACCTATGGTTCGGTAGATAGAAACCGCGCAATGGCTTTAGAAACTATGGTATTGACAAAAAACACCAAAACGCGTGAGTTAGCTGAAACTATTGCTAAAGATTTATCAAGCAACCGTTGGATGAGCACACAAACCACAGCCTACAGCCTACTAGCTATGGCAAAAATGGTAAACACTAATGGTGGAAAAGCTTTAAACCTAAGCTATACCATTAACGGAAAAACCGAAAGTATAAACAGTAAAAATGCAATTGCACAACGTAAACTAAATATTGTAGATGGCACTAATAGTTTAGCATTAACCAATACACAAAACAATGTGGTGTATGTGAGAGTATTAAACTCTGGAAAGCTACCACTTGGACAAGAGCTCGTGGAACAACGTGGGTTAAGTGTTTCTGTGCAATACAAAGATTTACAAGGCAATCGCATTGATATTTCTAAATTGATGCAAGGCCAAGATTTTGTTGCTACGGTTAGTGTAAGCAACTTGAAAAATAATAACATAAATGATGTGGCTCTAACACAAATTTTCCCTTCGGGATGGGAAATTGTAAATACCCGATTTACAGCCTTTGGAACCACAACCTCTAATAAAGCGCGCTATACAGATATTAGAGATGACCGCGTGAATTTCTATTTTGACTTAAGCAAAAAAGGAAATTCCAATAGCACCAAAACATTCTCGGTAATGCTAAATGCTAGTTATTTAGGCAATTATTATTTACCTGGAATTCAAGCGGAAGCTATGTATGACAATGACTTTTTAGTGAGAACTAAAGGGCAGTGGATTAATGTAATTAAATAATAATGCGTCCTTTAGCTTAAAATAATAAGCTTGTCAACCTGAACTTGTTTCAGGTTCTCATCAAAATTATTTTTGATAAAATTAGTATGAGATTCCGAAATAAATTCGGAATAACACAGGAATTTTATGTCCAAAAAGACGCTCAAAAACACTTAAAAAAATGAAAAGATATATTCAAATTATAATCGTAATATTAGCATTCAACTTTGCTAAAGCACAAGAAATAAGATACGTAAACGCTGATAATGGCTTGTTTTTAAGAGAAACCCCAAATCAAGGCTCTAAGCGTGTTGACAAATTGGTTTATGGTACTGCCTTAGAAGTTACGGAACGCACCAATTTAAAGTTAGACGTTCAAGATAATAATGAAGTGATTTCTGGAGAATGGGTAAAAGTGACCTGTACTGACGATTTACACAACAACAGAACAGGTTATGTGTTTAATGGTTTTTTAACCGATGAAAAAATCGAAAAACGATTTAGTATTGATTTTGAAGATTTTAAAATAGAGTTCGATGATCTTGAAGCTGAAATTATTGGAGATCCTCAGGTTTCTATTCACGATGTGGAATCTATTGATGCATTCATTGAGTTTGGAGAAACTTTAAAAAATAAAACTCTAAGAATACGGCATCACTCAAAATATAAAAGTATTAAAGTCTTTCAAAGGTATCAAAACAGTATTGCCATATCAACAGATGGCCCTCAATGCCTTATAGAGGATTGGAAACACTTTTATTCTGCCTGGGAATCTTTACAACCTAAACACAAAGCAAGTGTATTTAAAACCATTTCATACGGAAATAAAGCTTCGAATACATTTATTGAAGTAGACATGAATGAATTTAAACAAACGGTAAAAGATCAGTGCGGAGAGGAATGGTATAACTTAGTTAAAGATGATAAAAAAATTAATGAAGGATCTTCTAAAATAGTAACAAGTAAGATATACTTTAAGATTATTTTCACTACACTTGAGAATAAAAAAGTAGAAAAAATTATAGGATTTGATATTCCAGTATCTAGTTAAGTTTACAGAGTAAATGAATAAAATAATAGGCTATATAAAAAAACGAAAAGTTAAATTTATAATTTTAGCTATCCTTTTTGTAGCCTATTATTTTTGCTTACCTAAACAATTATTTAAAGACCCAACGGCAACCGTAATTACAAGTACCAACAATCACTTATTGGCCGCACATATAGCTACAGACGGCCAATGGCGGTTTCCGCATAACGATAGTATTCCAGAAAAATTTAAGACCTGTATTATTCAGTTTGAAGATGAATATTTTTATAAACATCCGGGGTTTAATCCTATTTCAATATTCAAAGCATTACGAGATAATTTAAAATCAGGCAGTGTAAAACGTGGAGGTAGTACAATAACACAACAGGTGGTTCGCTTGTCTAGAAAAGGGCAACAACGCACTTATTTTGAAAAATTAAAGGAGTTGATTCTAGCAACACGACTGGAGTTTCGTGAATCTAAAGCTAAAATTTTAGCATATTATAGCAGTAATGCACCTTTTGGCGGAAATGTTGTAGGTTTGGATGCTGCTTCATGGCGTTATTTTAATAGAAATGCTAATGATTTATCCTGGGCAGAAAGTGCAACTTTGGCAGTTTTACCAAACGCACCTAGCCTTATTTATCCTGGGAAAAATCAAGAGCGATTACTTAAAAAACGTAACAAGCTTTTAAAAAAATTACTTGAAAACTCGCTTATTGACACACTTACTTATGAATTGTCTGTTGTTGAAGGTCTACCACAAAAACCATATCCGTTACCTCAAACCGCTCCGCATTTTTTACAAAAGGTGAGTAAAAAAAAATATGGAGAATTTGTAAAAACAACTATTGACAAAACACTTCAAGAACAGGTAAATTATATTGTGAAGACACATTATGAGCAACTAAGTCAAAATGAAATTTACAATGCTGCGGTGCTTGTTTTAGATGTACACACACGACAAGTTTTAGCCTATGTGGGCAATACGCCAACAGATAAGATGCATCAAAACCATGTAGATATTATTGATAAACCTCGTAGTACTGGTAGTATTTTAAAACCTTTTCTATATGCTGCTATGTTGGATAGTGGCGATTTATTGCCTCATACTCTAGTAGCCGATGTACCAACACAATTTGGAAATTATAATCCTGAAAATTACGACAAAACCTATGACGGTGCTGTACATGCAAGTAAGGCATTATCAAAATCTTTGAATGTTCCGGCTGTTAGAATGTTGCAGGAGTTTGGGTTGGATCGATTTCATCATTATTTAAAACAATTGCAGCTTAAAGATTTAAAATACTCAGCAAATCATTATGGCTTGTCACTTGTGCTAGGTGGTGCAGAAAGTAACCTTTGGGATTTATGTAAAAGTTATGCATCACTGTCATCAACATTGAATCATTTTTCTGAAACCTCAAGTGAATATTATAAAAATGAATTTTGCGAACCTACATTTTTAGCTTCAGATGTGATTGATTTTGGGCAAAAAACATCAGATAAAACACTTTTTGATGCCGCTTCTATTTACTTGACTTACGAAAGTTTAAAAGAAGTAAACAGGCCTGAAAGCGATGAAAGTTGGGAGTTTTTCGATAGTTCTAAACAAATTGCTTGGAAAACAGGCACCAGTTTTGGCTTCAGAGATGCTTGGGCTATAGGCTCTACAAAAGATTATGTTGTTGGTGTTTGGGTTGGAAATGCTGATGGTGAAGGACGTCCTGGATTGGTTGGCGTGCAAACCGCTGCTCCTATACTTTTCGATGTGTTTGATGTGCTTCCAAATAGCGATTGGTTTGCAAAACCTTTCGATGAAATGCAAGAGGTTTCTATATGCAAATTAAGTGGCTATAGAGCTTCATCAAATTGTGATCGTGTTGAAGAAAAACACATACAATTAAGTGGCCTGAAAACAAAACCTTGTCCGTTTCATGTTTTAGTACATGTAGATCAAAGTGAAAACTATCAGGTGAATTCGTCTTGTGAAGATGTATCAAACATCACCCATAAATCTTGGTTTGTCCTGCCACCGCTTATGGCCTATTATTACAAAACTAAAAATCCGTTTTATAAACCACTACCAAAATTTAGAAATGACTGTTTAGGCGATGCTTCCGTTTCTATTGATTTTATCTATCCTAAAGCTAATAATACTATTTTTTTGCCTAAAGACTTTGATGGTAAAACTAACGATCTCATTTTAAAACTAGCACACTCAAAACCAGAAAGCACTGTATTTTGGTATGTTGATGAAACCTTTGTTGGGAGTACAAAGGACATCCATGAATTGGCTGTAAAACCAAAACAGGGAAAACATCTAATTACTGTTGTTGATGAGTTTGGTAATGAGGCTAAAAGAACAATAAATATTTCTAAATAACACGTAATACTACGCTATTCAGAGTAGTTTTTCTTTAAATATTCTGAAGGACTTACTCCTGTATAGTTTTTAAAAATTCTTGTAAAAGAAGAAGGGTTTTTATACCCAATAGAATCTGCTAATGCTTCAATTGAATATTTCCTCATAACTGGGTTTTCATCTAAATTCTTAATTAATTCATTTATCCGTAAATCAATTAAATACTGTTTAAATGTTTGATTTTTGTGGTCATTAATTATCCTAGATAAATAAGACGTATTGGTGTTTAGTAATTTGGCTAAAACGGGAAGGCTAAAATCTTTATTTAAAAACGCTTTTGAATGCTCTAAATTAGCTAAGCTTGTAAGTATTTTTTTTGTGGTTTCATTATTAATCGTATGATTGTTGCCTTTTTTTCTAACACCTAATTCTTTGCTAAACTTTTTGTAATACTTCTTTTTTCTATTATTTCTAAATAGTGCTATTACCAAAAGCACACATATTAACCCTAAAACACTTATAACTATTTTTCTGGTATTACCTGTCTTTTTAAGAGATTTAATAATATTCTGTTTTTCTAAAACAAGGTTTGGTGTAGTGTATTTACTATTTATATTTTTAGCTAAATAGGCATAATCACTATCTAAAATACTATCTGTAACCAAAAGTTTATTAATGTATTTTAATTGGTTTTTAATATCCTTCTTTTCTTTATAATAATTATACATTAGTGTATAATTTTCTCGAATTAAAGAGTGGAAATAGTTTTTAATAGTAGAAATTGAGTCTACTTTTTTAAAATTTTTAATAGCAAGTTCATCTTCATGTTGCTTCAAGTATATTTTACCTTGATAAAGATTCATTAAAACATTTATACTACTTCCAAAATCCTTTTTTTTATTTAATTCTCTAAGTTTTAATATACTGTCTAAGCTGGGCTTAAAATTTTCTTTTTCATAATATGAAATAGCTGTAGATAATAAAAGTTTATTGTAGATAACACTATCTCTTGTTTTTAAACTCAGTGGTATTATTTCTTTATTTATTACTAATGCAGAATCAGGTTCTTTTAGCAAATTAAAATTATTCGCATAGGCCCATGATGTTATAATATATTGACGAGTATTACCCTTTTCTTTGTGATAAGAGATAATATCTTTTAAGGTACTTAAGTTAGATTGATAATCTCCTACATCTGTTTTTAATCGTGTTATAAAATATTTTATGCCGTACAGCTGCTCTATATTACCACTAGTTTTTGCACAAAAATATGCTTTGTCTAATGCAATAAATGCTTCTTTGTATTGACCATTAGCACCGTAATCATTAGCTTTAAGTATATAGGCTTTTGCTGGTTGATTGTAATTTATATTGTCTTTAGTAACTGCAATTATAGAGTCTACATAAACTTTAGATACATCCCAATGCGATGAATATATCAGCATATAATATGCATTGGCAATTTCCTCTATGTCCTTTTCGCTTTTTGCTTTATGCAAGTAAGCACTAGCATATTCTTTCGCACTTTCTAAGTTTTTTTGACTCTGTAATTGCCAAAATGCTTTCTCAAGCGTTGGGTAGTCTTTTCCTTGTAAACGATTTATATCTATTTTTTCCTCTTCAGCATTTGTTTGTGAAAATGATTGATTACCTATAATTAGGAAGAGAATAACTATTAAAATGTTTATAAGAGAAACGTTGTTTTTTAAAAAGAATCGTCTTTTCAGAGTATTATATTTTACAAAATACAAAAGCTTTATTTTTTTGTTGGAAAGATACCCTTTTTACCAGAAACACTATTAATAACGGGTTAATCTTATCATTCATTTTATAAAACGCAAAGACAACTAAAGGTTTAAAAGTGTAAAAACTCACTTTTTAATATAGCTTTGACGATATCTTAATATAACACCAAACCTCTCTTGGTCTCACAAACTAACCCCAAAAATCATGAAAAAAATCTTAACCTTAGTAGTACTAACTTTAATCTTATCTTGTTCAACTAATGAAACAATAGAACAAGAAACAACTTCATTTCCAACAGATATTTCTCTTCCAGCAGAACCCATAAGTGTAGGGGATATATTGACCATAAACGGTTCTGGCTTTTCTGAAAATGAAAATTATATTGTAACCTTTACAGGTGATGCTTTAGGCATTATTAATGAAATAAGTGCTAATTCGTTAAAAGTAGAAGTGCCAGAAAATGCACTCTCAGGTGACATCACACTTAGCTTCAACAATATTACACAAGTGATTGGAAGTTTAGTTATTGAAGATAATTCAAATACTGAAAATGTATACCTCTATTATGAATCTCAAGGTTTTATAGTAAAATTAGATATAGAAACAGGAGAATTAGAGGTCACAAGAGATGGAATAGCAAATGGTGGAGACACAATAGGTGCCGTTTACAATTCGCAAACTAATGAATATATTGTGTTTTTCAACAATACTGATCCTAATTATATAGTAATAGATTTAAACACAGGAGAACCAACTTTCCATGCCATAGACCCATCATTTTCATTGATAGTTGGTGATGGTACAGACGTATTCAGTGCACCAGTAATTGATGATAATGGAAAAGTTTATCTTATTTATGAACGCCTTAGTTCTTTAGTTGAATTAAATATTGAAACAGGAGAACTAAATCTTATTTCAGATGGATTTAATGGCGGTGATATCTTAGGTGCTATTTTTAACTCACAAACTAATGAATACATTGCGTTATATAATAATACAGACCCTAATTACATAAAACTCAATTTAACGACACTTGAATTAAGTTTTGAACCCATAGATCCATCATTTTCATTTATAATTGGTGATGGTACAGACGTATTTAGCGCACCAGTAATTGATAATAACGGAAAAGTTTATCTTATTTATGAGCGTCTTAGTTCTCTAGTTGAATTAAATATTGAAACAGGAGAACTAAATCTTATTTCAGATGGATTTAATGGCGGTGATATCTTAGGTGCTATTTATAGTCCTAAAACTAATGAATATATTGCATTTTTCAATAATACAGATCCTAATTATATAAAGCTTAATTTAACATCACTTGAATTAAGTTTTAAACCCATAGACCCTTCGTTTTCATTTATAACTGGCGATGGTACAGATGTGTTTAGTGCGCCTATTATATCTGCTAATTAATGTGATCATAAAAAAGCTCAAATTCATGAAAAACTTAATCTTTATTGTGGTAGTAGTTTTCTGTTGTTCTTGTCAAACAGAAAAAAGTAAAAAAAGTAACTCGAATACAGAAAAAGTAAATGATACTGAATTTAAAGCTATAGATAAAGAATTAGATAGCTTATATAATTTGGGCGTTTTCAATGGTTTCACCGCAACCATAGTTGATAGTACAGGTATAGTATACAACAAAGGCTTTGGATATGCTGATATAAGCACAAAGAAAAAATACACCACGAATACTATTATAAATATAGCTTCAGTTTCTAAAATGTTTATTGGAGTTGCGCTCCTAAAGGCAAAAGAATTAAAGTTACTAGATTTAGATGACCCTGTAAACAACTATTTACCTTTTGAAGTCGTGAATCCTAATTACCCGAATAACGTCATTACCATTAGGCAATTAGCTACCCATACAAGTTCAATAGTAGATACTGATATTTATTTAGAAACTTGTTATACAAATAAAGATGATATTTCTATTACAGAAGCACTCAAAAGGTATACAACCTATTATCAAAACCCATCAGATCATTTCATGTCTTTAGCAGATTATATGTCCAAGATTTTGAAGAAAGATGGAGAATATTATGAGGCTAAAACATTTGCAAATAGAAAACCAGGAGAACTATTTGAATATAGTAATATAGGAGCAGCATTATGTGGACTTATTATAGAATATGCCTCAAAACAATCATTTAATGAGTTTACCAAAACACATATTTTTCAACCTTTAGAAATGTCTTCTACAAGTTGGTTTTTTGAAGAAGTAGACACCACTAGATATTCAAAATTATATTATGATGAACTAGAATTACCTTATTACAAAATTCTGTCATATCCAGATGGCGGATTAATTACATCAAGTACAGATTTAGGTAAATTCCTAGTTGATTTAATAAGAGGGTTTTCTGGTAATGGCTCTATTCTAAGTGCAATAAGTTATCAAGAAATCTTTAAATCTCAATTAGAAGAAAACGCTTTTACGAAGAAGAAAAATTATAACGTTGGGATCTTTACGGAAAAAGAATTAGCATATAATGTTATAGGGCATACAGGTGGTGATCCTGGAACCAATACCATGTTGTTTTTTGACACTGAAACCAAAAAAGGAAGGGTTTTTGTCGCCAATACTGATTCTAAAAAAGAAAACAGTGGCAGTGTATTTTGGGGTATTTGGAATGTTATTGGAAAGTATTGATTTAAAGAAATGCAACATATTACTTTAAATAAAGTCCTTTAGAAAAAACATATCACATTATGAAACTATTAAACCAATTTAATGTTTTAACAATACTTCTACTAACATTTGTTTTTCATTCATGCAAAGAAAAACAAGATGTTGAAAAACAAAAACCAGAATATATAAAAGAAATAGACGCTTTTATTCGTGAAGCGCACAAAGAAGGTATATTTAATGGAAATATTTTAGTTGCTAAAAAAGATACCATTATCTATCAAGAATCTTTTGGGTTTACAAATGCATCAAAAAACACAAAACTAAGTAGTGCTTCTATTTTTAATATTGGCTCAATAGCAAAGGAATTTAATGCAGTTTCTATTATGCTTTTGGTAGAACGAGGTAAGCTATCCTTAGATGATTATATTTCAAAATTTGAATTAGGGCTACCAAAATGGTCAAAAAAAATAAAGATTAGACATTTATTAAACTATGCAGGAGGTTTTGCTATGCCTAAGGATGTTGATTTTTCTAGTGATGAAACCGCTTTTAATAGTCTTAAAAAAATTGATAGCCTTCTTTTCGAACCAGGAACAAACTCTAAGTATAATAATTATAGCGTATTTATACAACAACGTATCATTGAAAAAATAACAAATCTATCGTATAAGGAATTTGTTATGCAAAATATAGTGGAACCTTTAGGTATGACAAGTGCAGTTTTTGACCCTACTCCTGACCACAGAAATAGAACATCTTGCTATGGGTTAGATGGTGTTGAATGTCCTGAGATGGAGTACATAAGCGGATGGCTATGGCAAGACATCAATGATTTATACAAGTGGATTGATGCTATGAATACTAACAAGTTAATTTCTCAAAAATCATTTGACACCCTATTTCATGATCCATTTGTAAAAAATGCAATACCTTCTCTTGGCCAATATTTTAAGAAATTAGACCTGCAAAGGCATAATGGTACGAGTTATAAGTATAGGTCTGTTTTTTTAAATGATTTTAAAAACGACATTATAATTATAATGCTATCAAATAATGGAAGCAATGTTGTAAGAACTTCTGCTAGTATACACAACATTATGTTAGGCAAGCCCTATAAATCAATTGCACAAGCTATTGAAAAAGAGTGTGTAGAAGATATAGAATTAGGTGTTAAAGCTTATTACAATTTAAAAAATAGTAATGAAGCAAAAAAATATCCGTTTGATAATCCAGCGGAATTAAATAGGCTAGGTTATAAATTATTAGAACTCAAAAAAAACCATGAGGCAATTAAAATATTTCAACTGGCTACTACAGAGTTTCCTGATAATGCAAATTTATATGATAGTTTAGGAGAGGCTTATTTAATCAATAAAAATTACGATTTAGCATTAAAAAATTATACTAAAGCTATAGAATTAGGAGGCACAAATGGTAACGCTAAGGAAATGATACGTAAGATTGAAAAATTAGAAGATTAATATCGTGCTTAACAAATGAAAAAACATCTAACTCTATTTATTATTTTTATTTGCCTATGTTGTCAAAATAACAATTCTAAAATAGTAGAGGAAAATAAGTCCTTAGAAACTGGAAATGTAAAAGTTAACGCGCTTCTAATAGGAACATTTCACTTTGCTAATTTCAACCCAAAGAACAATGGTGATATTTTACAAATTAATATTCCAGATATTTTTACTGATGAGAACCAGAGAGAATTAGAACATATATCACAAGCCATAGTAGACTTTAATCCAGATAAAATTTTTGTAGAATATCGATACACTAAGCAGCATCGATTAGACTCAATTTATGACACCTTCATTCCTGCAAATTATAAAGAAGCTAGTAGAAATGAAATAGTGCAATTGGGTTTTAGAGTTGGTAAAATTTTGAAACATAAACGCCTGTATGCTATAGATTACAGAACAGATTTTCCTTATGATAGTCTTATTACTCAAATGAAAAAAGCTAAACAATTTAACCTTATTAAAAAGGACAGTTTAGAACTAGAACGTATTGAAACTTTTGAAAATAAATTATTTGCTTCAGGTAAAACACTTTCAGAAATTTTATTTCATCAAAATACTAATAAACGCCGAAAAGAAGATTTAAATTGGTATTTGAGTGTTGCAAACCAAGGCGGTAATAAAAATAATTTTGTTGGGGCATATTTAGCATCAGAATGGTATAGACGTAATTTATATATGTACGCTTTAATTCAAAAGTCTTTAAAAGAAGAAGATCATAAGATTATGATTCTTGGAGGTTCCAGCCATATAGGTATGTTTAAAGATTTTATAGATAAGAACCCAGAGTGGAAGACCACTGAACTAGAAGAATTATTAAACTAAAAGGCATTAAAATTATTTATCGAGAAGGTAGTTTCAATTTCTTATAAACACTTTTACCATACTATGGTCAGATTTCCAAGTGTTAATTTTTTCTGCTTTCACAAGTTCTAAATCTTTGGACACCCAAATATGATCTAAAGAAAGAATAGGTAAATTCCAAAACCAAGTTTCTCTAAACCCATTTCCTTTTTCTGTAAGTGCATGATTAAAGCTTTCTTTTATAGTATCAAGTAAAATAGATTCATATGGGACATTAAAATCTCCTAATAAGACAGCATTTTTATTAGATTTGATGGAAGATTCGATTAAATCTATACCCCAATCTCTTGGAACATCTATACTAGCGGGAAGATCAGTAGCGTAAAAATTGACCCCATAAGTCTCAAAATGAATGACTGTAGAACTGACTTTTAGAGCCGATTCATTAATAATATTTATTTTTTCTTTTGAAAAAATTGCGATCTCTCGTTGTAATTCATGAAAAGAATAATGTGGATATTTTTTCTTTATATCGTGAATTTCTTTACCATCATATTCAACTAAAACTAAAACATCAGGAATACTTTTATTTACACTAAAAGCATCTTCTAAAGTTAAATGATGCCCTGCATTCCAAAGTACAACCTCAATATCTGTTTCTTTAGTATCTTCAGATGAATTAATTTGAAAGCTTCTGCCTAGCCAGACCATCAATAGTAGTAGAGCAACAACAATATTAATCTTCCTCATTTTTTTTGAAAGACAAATAGAAAGCAGTAAAACTATTGTGATAATTATAGGTAAAGGAAAAGCGTAAAACAATAATGACATCTCATAATTACAATCTTTAATTACAAAATGTATTATCAATAATAAAATGATAATTATAACATTAACTATACTGTAAAAGGTCTTGAAAAAGTATCGCATTACCTCAACGGAAAACCTTTACCAGCCCACCATGGATGTATTTCAATTTCTAACCGTCCTGCTTTCACCATAGGATCAGAATTTGCTAAACTATCTGCCATTTTTAACGTTGGAACATTATAAATTGTAATCCCACGGATGTTTCCATCATCACCAAAAGGGCCAGAAATATCAGCATATCCTAATTCATACATTTTTGTTAAATGTGCTAGGTGCTGTTCTTGTAAATCTGCTGCTTCTTCTTCATTTTGACCTCTAATAGGGCCACTTTTTAAAAAGGCTATAAAATACTGCTGCATCAAAATAGTATCTTTGGTTTTTTCGTCTACATAGTCAAATATTTTAAATCCTTTCGCTGTTAGTTTTTCTTTTAGTTGTTTTGTTGTTTGTGGTTTTTCTAACTCTATTTCGGTAGTATCAATGTCTTCAACTACTACCTTTTCAGATGTTTTTTCTACTTCAACTTCATCCTGAATTTTTGGTATTTCTTGTTTCGTTTCTTCTTTACAGTTAAATAAAAACATCGTAAGAATTGCAATTATTAAGGTTGTGCTTTTCATGGTTTCCAAGTTTTATAGGGTTGTTTACTTAATTGCGAATTGTAATATTTTATTTGTCCTGTTACTTCTTCTCCAAGCCAAGAAGGTCTTTCAAATGTTTCAGTTTCCGAATTTAGTTCAACCTCAGCTATAATTAAACCTTCATTCGTTTCAAAAAACTCATCTACTTCAAAAACATGACTTCCTACTTCTACTTCATAACGTATTTTATCAATAATTGTTGGTTCACATAGTTTTAATAGTGCTTCAGCATCCGTTTTAGATATTTCCTTTTCCCATTCAAATCTACTTAGTCCATCATTTGAGGATTTTCCTTTAACCGTAATAAAGCCTTGCTTGTCTTTCAATCGTACGCGCACGGTTCTCAACTTATGAGTATTCAAAAACCCTTGAATTAATCGAGTTTTTTTAAAAGCTTCATTTTTAAAAGCTTGCGATGTTACCAAAAATTTACGTTCAATTTCAATCATTTGTAATTATGCATTACGTTTAGATAAAAGGCATTTAATGCCTAAATTTACATTATGTCTGCCGATTTACCAATACGAAAAATTATTCATGTAGATATGGATGCATTTTATGCCTCTGTAGCTCAAATGGATAATCCCGAACTAAAAGGAAAGGCTATTGCTGTTGGTGGTGGCGGAAAACGAGGTGTAATCAGTGCGGCTAGTTATGAAGCCAGGAAGTTTGGAGTTAAAAGTGCTATGGCTGGTACTTTGGCTGTTAAACTATGCCCACATCTAATATTTGTTAGAGCAGATTTTGAGCGCTATTCTGAAATTTCTAAACAGATTCGTAAAATATTTTATGATTATACTGATTTAGTAGAACCACTTTCATTAGACGAGGCTTATCTCGATGTTACACAAAACAAGAAAGGTAACCCAAGCGCTTCATTAATAGCAAAAGAAATTAGGGAACGTATCTTGAGTGAAGTAGGTTTAACGGCTTCAGCTGGTATTTCCATTAATAAATTTATAGCAAAAGTAGCTAGCGATTACAATAAACCTAACGGCCAAAAAACTGTAAACCCAGAAGAGGTTCTGGAATTTCTAGAACAGTTAGATATTAGAAAGTTTTACGGTGTTGGAAAAGTGACTGCCGAAAAAATGTACCAAAAAGGAATTTTTACTGGCGCCGATTTAAAGCAGAAGTCTTTAGAATATCTTGACGATAATTTTGGGAAATCCGGTAGATATTACTACTACATAGTTAGAGGCATTCATAACAGTGCAGTAAAGCCACATCGTACAAGAAAAAGCTTAGCTGCAGAACGTACATTTAGTGAAAACCTATCTTCTGAAATTTTTATGCTTGAAAAGCTAGAACATATTGCTAAAGAAGTAGCTAGACGACTTTCTAAAAGTAAAGTGGCAGGAAAAACAGTGACTTTAAAAATAAAATACAGCGATTTTACATTGCAAACCAGAAGTAAAACACTACCTTATTACATTAGCGATAAAAGTGTGATTTTAGAAACTGCAAAAGATTTATTGTACCAAGAAAAACTAAATAATTCTGTACGCTTATTAGGTATTTCATTATCTAATTTAAATACAGAAAAAAAAGAAAAGCCTGTAGAAAAAAAATCTGTTAGTGCACAGTTACAGTTTGAGTTTTAAACAAAATTATTCTTGAAATTTTTCTGCCACATAATCACCCCAATCTGCTATAGATTGAATTATTGGAATTAGTGTTTCACCAAAATCTGTTAACGAATATTCTACTTTTAAAGGTGGTTTTGATGTGTACACTTTCCTCTTAATTAATCCGTCTTCTTCCAATGCTTTTAGCTGTAAACTTAATGTTCTTTCTGTTACTGTAGGCATTGTTTTTCTTAGTTGGTTATATCTTAAGGTTTTTTCCATTAAATGAAATAATATTACTGTTTTCCATTTACCACCAATAACTCCCATTGTTAAACTAGCACAACAAGGGTATTCGTTACCTTTGAATTTAAGCATTTTAGGTGTTTTTTCTATCATAAAAGTATACTATCATTTTTGACCGTTATTGCAAAAATATAAAACTATACTTAGTTTTGCAACTATAATAATTATAGTATAAAAAATGAATACACCAAAACTTAGTAAAGAAGATGTTTTAAATGCTTTTCAATTTAGACATGCTTGTAAAGAATTTGATGCAACCAAAATAGTTTCAGAAGAGGATATTAATTTTATTCTTCGAACAGCCAATCTATCTCCAAGTTCCTTTGGTTTTGAACCTTGGCATTTTGTAGTAGTTCAAAACAAAGAATTACGCGAATTATTAAAACCGGTAGCTTGGGGCGCGCCTTTAAAACTGGATACTGCTAGTCATTTTATTTTAGGACTAAGTATGAAAGCGCCTATGACAAAATGGGATTCTAATTATATCATGCATATGATGAAGGATATAAAACAATTTCCAAAAGATGTGATTGAGATGTATTCTAAATTCTATAGAGAGTTTCAAGAACGAGATTTTAATCTTGATACTGATAAAAAATTGTTTGACTGGGCTTCTAAACAAACCTACATTGCATTAGCAAATATGATGACTTCGGCTGCCTTGGTTGGAATAGACAGTTGCCCTATTGAGGGCTTTCATCAAGAAAAAGCAGAGGCTCTTTTAAAGGAAAAATTTGATGTTGATACAAATAAATATGGTTTATCTTATATGGTAGCTTTTGGTTATCGAAAAGATGAACCCGCACACGCAAAATCACGAAGAAAACAGGAGGAAATCATAACCTGGAAAAAATAAAATCATGATATACAAATTCTTAGGGTTACTTTTGATATTTGCTGTTTTTGGGTGTAATAATCAAAATAAACAGATAAAAAAGCATAATCCAGAAATAAATAAAGAAGCTACTAACAAAGTTGTTTTAAGTTCTGAAATTGTTTGGGAGAAACTTAATCCAGCAAGAGGTGATAAAAGTCCACAAGCA
This sequence comes from uncultured Flavobacteriaceae bacterium, assembly GCA_947502975.1. Lineage (GTDB taxonomy): Bacteria > Bacteroidota > Bacteroidia > Flavobacteriales > Flavobacteriaceae > Jejuia. The sequence continues at coordinate 314,233 of CANNBV010000001.1, read as the reverse complement.
GGAACTATTTGGGGAAATAGAAATGCAAATGTAGCCACAGGTTTTTTAGCAAAATTTGTAGACGGATTTTCTTCACCCCCACATATACATAACGTAACGTATCGAGCTGTAGTGATTAAAGGCACTATACATAATGATGACCCTAAAGCTGAAAATATGTGGATGTCTAAAGGTTCGTTTTGGACACAACCAAAAGAGGCATTACATGTAACTTCTGCTAAGGGAGCAGAAAATATGGCTCTTGTAGAAATTAACAAAGGTCCTTATTTAGTTAAATCAATAGAAGAAGCGTTTGATAATGGTGAACGTCCTGTAAATATTGATGCTTCTAATCTAGTTTGGTTGGATTCTGATTTAACCAATTGGGTAAATCAAAAAAGTAATGCACAAATAAGTTTCCTATTAAATAATAAAGAAGCTAATACGCTTAAAAGTTTATTTATCAAACTTCCTAAAGGCTATCTGGGAAAAATATATACTGACGGTACTGTTTTACATTCGGTAGTTGTTCAAGGAGAATTGGTTTATACAATGCCACAAAACAAAAAAGAGAAAATACTGGATGTTGGAAGTTATTTTGGCGCAACCAGTAAAGCTATTCACAATATAAAAAACACTTCTAAAAATGAGGTTTTACTATACGTAAGAACTAATGGAAAAATTAAAGTTGACTAACTATGAAAACAATTTTAATAACAGGAAGCACAGATGGTATTGGTAAATTAACCGCACTTAAATTAGCGAAATACGGTTATCAAATATTGTTGCACGGTAGAAATGGTGAAAAATTAGAACAAACTAAAGTCGAAATTAAAAAACTATCCAACAATGCCTCTGTAAGTGGCTTTGTTTCTGATTTGTCAGATTTTGATAGTATTGAAAAAATGATAGAATCCATTGCTTCAAAATACTCCAAAATTGATGTTTTAATTAACAATGCTGGTGTGTTTAAAAGTAAAATACAATCCAATCAAAATGGTTTAGATTTAAGGTTCGCCGTAAATTATTTTGCTCCTTATCTTCTTACCAATGGGTTAATTCAATTATTAAAAAATAGCGATTCACCACGAGTTATAAATTTAAGTTCTGCCGCTCAATCATCAGTTTCAATTGAAGCATTACTTGGAGACAAGCAAATCTCTAACCAAGAGGCATATGCACAAAGCAAACTGGCTTTAGCCATGTGGAGTTTTGCTTTCGCTAAAGCAAATTCAGAAATACTAACAATTGCTGTAAACCCAGGATCTCTACTAAATACTAAAATGGTTAAAGAAGCTTATGGCCAACATTGGTCTTCGGCAGATAAAGGTGCAAATATTCTATATGAGTTAGCAACCTCAGAAAAGTATTCAAAAAGTGATGGTAATTATTTTGATAATGATAGAGGGAGTTTTAACACTGCCCATAACGATGCTTATGACCATGAAAAAATAGTACGATTACTTTCTGAAACAAAAAAAATAGTGAATAGATAAATGCGTGCATTTAACAAAATAGCAACAAAAGGCAAATTAACACTAGGGCTGGTTTTTCCGATAGAGGCCTACAACGGTTCTGTCCCTACTATGAAAAATCAGGAAATTCTAGCTAAGCGAGCTGAGGAATTAGGCTTTAAAGCGCTTTGGTTTAGAGATGTTCCTTTTAATGATCCATTATTTGGTGATGCAGGACAACTTTATGACCCTTGGATTTACATGACGCACATAATGAATCAAACCCAAGAAATTACTATAGGTTCAGCTAGTATTATTTTACCATTACGACATCCTGTTCATACGGCTAAATCTATCAATAGTCTTCAGCTACTTTCTAATGAAAGACTTATTTTAGGTATAGCATCTGGAGACAGGCCGATAGAATATTCTGCTTTTAATCAAGCATTAGACAATAAGTCGGAGCTGTTCAGAGATAGTTTCTTTTATATTAAAGCTTTGCAAGACGATTTTCCCACTTACACTTCTAAGTTTTACGGTAGTACCAGTGGTGGTATTGATTTGCTACCCAAATACCATAAAAAAACACCTATGCTAGTAACTGGACATTCTGGACAAACATTAGATTGGATTGCAAAACATTCAGACGGCTGGTTGTATTATCCTCGAGATTTCAAAACATTACAATTGGTAATGAAACAGTGGCAAGAAGCGCTTACAAAAACTAAAGAAAAGTGGAAACCCTTTATGCAATCTTTGTACATTGATATCATTAAAGATTCGAAAGCAAAGCCATCTCCAATACATCTTGGATTTAAATCGGGAACATCATACTTAAATGCGCATTTGAATTTATTGGAATCTTATGGTGTAAACCACGTTATTCTGAATTTAAAATATAGCTCAAGACCAGCAGAAGAATTAATAGAAGAAATTGGAGAAAAGGTTATTCCAAAATTTTCTTGATTTACTTTAAATACTGAAAAAGGAAAAACCTGTCAATAAAAAACAGTTGATGTAATTGAAGTTTGAATTCTACTTTTATTCGATCTTGAAAATTTTGCTACCTTCGTTTATGATAATTTACATTAAAAAAACTAAGTGTTATAAATAGAGTAATACTCGCTTTCATTTCAATAGACCAAACAGTATGAACGATAAAGATTATTTTTCTTATTTGTATGAAATAGCGAGTCATTTAAATAAAGAATATTCTCTTCATTCTGCACTTCTTAAATCTTTAAGTAAAACTGTAGAACTATTAGACCTAGAAACTGGATGGTTTTGGTTAACTGAACCCGATCATAAATCGGTTTATCTAGCTGCATCATATAATTTACCACCTGCGCTAAATAATCATCCTGAACGTTTGTCTGGTTGGTGCTATTGCATAAAACAATACCTAGATGATGGTATAGACGAGGCAATGAATATTAGCGAGATTAGATGCTCTAGACTAAATGATATTAGTTCTGGGACTAAGGGTTTAAAATTTCATGCAGTCATTCCCATAATAATTAATGGTCAGAAAGTAGGGCTCATGAACTTACTTAGCAAAGAGACTCGCGAGCTTACTGAAAAGGAATTGGCGATTCTTAATACCATTAGCGAGTTAGTTGGTACTGCAATTCAAAGAACGAGGTTACAGCAGTCATTTAAAACTAAAAGTGTTACATCTGATAAAATAATTAAAAGGGTATTAGACAACGTTTTTGATCCACACTTAAAAACAATTATTTCGTGTCTTGATACTCCCAATTTAGATAAAAGAGAGATACATGAAGCTTTAAACACAGCTAAAGAATTACAAAAGCAACTGAATGTTTTAGGTAAAGAAACCAAAGCACAAGAAAGAGCTGAGAGTCATAAAAAAGAGCTTCTTTATCCTGAACAACCATTAACAAAACGTGAGTTAGAAGTGCTTCATCTTATAAAAAAAGGGCTTACCAATAATCAGATTGGTGAAGCGCTATTTATAACCGAACGCACCGTTAAATTTCATGTTACTGCAATTCTATCTAAACTTAATGCTAGTACACGTACCGAAGCAGTTGATATTTGTTTAAAAAGAGGTGTTCTTAGTCTCTAATCTACTTCTTAACTTGTTATACCTGCACTTTAGTACAGGTAACTTTCTGTACTTAGGTTCGTTTTATTACTCGACTCACAGCCTGATATTTGTTCTAAATCAAAAACAATATATTATGAAAGCACAGAGCATATATTTAGAACATGCAAATATTACAGTAAATAATGTCCAGGAAGCCATTAAATTCTTCCAAATTGCATTTCCTCATTTTAAAATTAGAGGTGGAGGTAATGAACTAAGAGAATGGGTTCATCTTGGTGACGATAATACGTATGTAGCTATTAATCAAGCGACACAAAGTGATTTAAAAGTTGATAAAAACTATGACACCATAGGCATAAATCACTTAGGTTTTGTTGTAAATGATGTTGAGGAAATTGCTAATAATCTACTTAAAAATGGATATAAGAGAGATTTTCCTAAAGAAATAGAAAAATACAGAATTAGGGATTATTTTGCTGATGCGGATGGGAATCAGTTTGAATTTGTGCAATATCTTAGTGATAAGCCAGGGGAAAGAAACAGTTACACAAACTAAATATTGGTTTGGAAATGACTCTAAGCTTGCAAACACACCCGCGTTAGCGATTGCAATGGCATCCTTTTAAACACAAAACCTGCTAAAAAAGCAGGTTTTGTGTTTAAAAGATATAATGAAAAGCGCGACCCGCAGGGTAACGCCCAAATAATTTATATTCTAAAAGCTACAGGTTTCAATTTCTGTAACGCGAAGCGTGTTTACCATTCCTTTATCTTGAATTGGCATAGCGGCTAAACTAATAAGCATGTCACCAACATCGAGATAGCCTTTTTTACAGGCAATTGCGTTTACATCTTCTATAGTTTCATCGGTACTTACAAACTTATCATAATAAAAGGCACGTACACCCCATAATAAACTTAAACGTGTTAGAATGCGTTTATTTGATGTAAATACTAAAATATGACAAGACGGTCTCCATGCAGAAATTTGAAATGCTGTATAACCACTATTAGTTAATGTTGAAATAGCTTTTGCATCAATTTCGTTTGCCATATTTGCAGCATGGTAACAAATAGACTTGGTGATATATCTATTGGTACGGATGTGCGGTGGCATTTCTGGCACTTTAATAAGCGGAGAGTTTTCTACACTTTTTAAAATGTTACTCATCTGTTTGATAACTTGCACTGGATACTGTCCTACTGAGGTTTCACCAGATAACATTACTGCATCTGCTCCATCCATAACGGAGTTCGCAACATCATTTACCTCTGCTCGTGTTGGTGTAAGACTAGAAATCATAGTCTCCATCATTTGAGTGGCAATGATTACTGGTATTCTTGCTTTTTTTGCTCTTAAAACTAATTGTTTTTGAATGAGAGGCACTTCTTCTGCGGGAACTTCAACTCCTAAATCACCACGAGCTACCATAAGACCGTCACACTGCGTTACAATTTTATCAATATTCTCAACAGCTTCTGGCTTTTCTATTTTTGCAACTATTGGAATTTTATAATCGCTGTGTTCTTTGATTAAATCACGTAGCTGCATTAAATCTTCTGCATGACGCACAAAGGATAAGGCAATCCAATCTACATTTTGGCTTATAGCGAAAATTGCATCCTCAATATCTTTTTCGGTTAATGCTGGCTGTGAAATATCTGTATTAGGAAGATTTACACCTTTTTTAGATTTTAAGGGTCCGCCTTGAATAACTTTTGCTTTTACCTCACTTTTCTTATCAGTAGAGGCCACTTCAAAAATTAATTTACCATCATCTAAAAGGATACGTTCTCCTGGTTTAGCATCTTGCGGGAACCTATCGTAGGTCATATAAACACGTTCTTTCGTGCCTTCAAAGCGTTCTCCAGTGGCAAAAATAATTTCATCTCCTGGTTTTACTTCTACCTCCTCTTTCATTACGCCAACCCTAAGTTTTGGGCCTTGTAAATCGGCAAGTATAGCTGCATTATATCCAAACTCTTCATTTAATTCACGTATCATAGTAATACGTTCCTTTACATCTTCATAATCAGCATGAGAAAAGTTAATTCTAAATACATTAGCACCTTCTTCTAGCATACCTTTTAAAACTTCTTTGGTACTCGTTGCTGGTCCTAATGTTGCTACTATTTTGGTTTTTTTAGTTTCTGCCATTAATCAAAAATTAAATGCTCCTTAGATTTAAGCGAACTCATATCAACATTGTAAGCCATTGCTATTTGCGGAATCTTAAGGAGGTTATTTATTATTTGCTTTTCTTTACTATTATTAAACTCATTATCAATTTTCAAAAAGTAGTTTACCTTTCCATATTCTGGTATTAAATTGTAGGTTTTTATCACTTTATGATGTGCATTGAATAATGATTGTTGTACTATTTTAGAGTCGGTTTCTATTTTACAAATGTTAGATATTAAATTCCAAACAATTAACTTTTTATCATCTTCGTATTCAAAAACAGAATAAGTTGTATTGCCTTTATTAAAATCTAAATCCTTAGGTTTTCTTGTTAAAGCAATATCTAAATATTTATTTAAAAGATAAGCTAACCTGTAATCTTCAATCGCACAATGAATAGCAATTAAAGTACAAGACACATCCTCAAATATATCATCAAGAATAAGTTTGTGTACTGCCATAACCTGACTTATTAGCGCTGTAAATATAGTGTTTAAAATATTTAGATGTGAAAGGATTTATGATTTCTTAATACCAAAAACCTACTCAAACGTTATAGTTGTGGCATCTTAAATCTAAATCATTTTAGACATCTTACTTTGAAACGCAAAAAATGCACGTTTTGATGCCTTTTCTTCCGCTTTTTTCTTAGAAGTAGCTCTGGCTTTAGCAACAATTTTGTCATCTATGGACAATTTTACAGAAAAATGTCTCACATCATCATTTCCTGTGTCTTCGTATACATTATACCCAAATATTTTCTTTTCTTTTTGACACCATTCTATTAAGAGGCTTTTATAGCTAATGACTTTACCTTCTAATTGTTCTATATCGACATGAGGTGTTATAACTCTCTTATAGATAAATTTTTCGCAGTATTTGTAACCTTTATCTAAAAAAATGGCGCCTACTAAAGCTTCAAACAGGTTACCATGAATATTATCTCCAAACTGTCCAGAAGGGATTTTGCTTTGCACCAAATCAATGAGGTTGAGTTCTTTTCCTAATTCGTTTAAATGCTCCCTACTTACAATTTTAGAACGCATTTTGGTAAGATAGCCTTCATCTCCACTTGGCACTTCTTGAAATAAATGTGATGCAATAACAGCACTTAACATAGCGTCACCTAAAAACTCCAGTCTTTCATAATTTATAGCATTCCCTTTGCTATCTTTTATGTTCATGGAACGGTGTGTAAATGCCTTTTTAAAAATAGCTGTGCTTTTAGGTTTATACCCTAAAACTTTATGTAATTGCATAAAAAAATTCCCGTTTCGTTCGGAACGGGAATTTAATATGTTACGAATGATATTCATTCGGGATTTAATCTAGTTTCTTGAATAATACACAGGCGTTGTGTCCACCAAATCCAAAGGTATTACTCATTGCAACTTTAACATCTCTTTTTTGAGCCTTGTTTAACGTTAAATTTAATTCAGGATCTATATTCTCATCAACTGTTGTGTGATTAATAGTTGGTGGAACAATTCCATTTTCTATTGCCAAAATACTAGCAATAGACTCAATAGCCCCGGCAGCTCCTAAAAGATGCCCAGTCATTGATTTTGTTGAATTAATATTTATGTTTTTAGCATGATCTCCAAATACTTTAGAAATTGCTTTTAACTCGGCTACATCTCCTAACGGTGTTGAAGTACCATGTGTGTTTATATGATCTACATCTTCAGGATTTAAACCTGCGTTTTCTAAACAATTTTTCATGACTTCAACTACACCTACGCCTTCTGGATGCGGCGCTGTCATATGATGCGCATCTGATGATAAACCACCACCAGCTACTTCAGCATATATTTTTGCGCCTCTTGCTTTTGCATGCTCATATTCTTCTAGAATTAGTGCGCCTGCACCTTCACCAAGAACAAAACCATCTCTTGTACCATCAAATGGACGAGAGGCTGTTTCTGGGCTTTCGTTTCTGGTAGATAAGGCATGCATAGCATTAAAACCACCCATACCAGCAATAGTTACAGCAGCTTCACTTCCTCCAGTCACTACTACATCACAATGTCCTAAACGTATCATGTTTAAGGCATCAAACATCGCGTTTGCTGAAGAAGCACATGCTGAAACTGTTGTGTAATTAGGCCCCATAAAACCATATTTTATGGAGATGTTAGCAGGTGCTATATCTGCTATCATTTTTGGAATAAAGAACGGGTTAAATCTGGGTGTCCCATCACCAGCAGCAAAGTTTAAAACTTCTTGCTGAAATGTTTCAAGGCCACCAATACCTGCTCCCCATATTACGCCTACACGCAACTTGTTTAACTCATCAGTATTAAGTTTTGCATCAGCAATAGCTTCATCTGAAGCTACCATAGCATATTGTGCAAACTTATCCATTTTACGAGCCTCTTTTCTATCCAGAAAATCAGTTGCATTGAAGTTTTTTAATTCGCAAGCAAATTTTGTTTTAAACTTCTCAGTATCATAATATGTAATAGGCGCAGCACCACTTTTTCCACTAATTAGACCATTCCAATAATCATCTTTGGTATTGCCAATTGGTGTTAAAGCTCCTAGTCCTGTAACTACAACGCGCTTTATTTCCATAAAAATGTTTTGCTTATTTTGCTTCTTCTATATAAGAAATAGCTTGACCAACAGTAGCAATATTTTCTGCTTGATCGTCTGGTATTTGAATATCGAATTCTTTTTCGAATTCCATAATTAATTCTACAGTGTCTAAAGAGTCCGCTCCTAGATCGTTAGTGAAGCTTGCTTCTGCAACAACTTCATTTTCATCAACACCTAACTTATCTACGATAATTGCTTTTACTCTTGATGCAATGTCTGACATAATCTTTTAATTTTAAAGGTTTAATTAGTTGGCAAAAATAAAAAACTTTATTGTAATACACAGTTTTGTGAAAAAAATGTGTTTGTAATTTACAAAAAATTACTTTTAAGTATTTATAATTTACCTTCTAATTGTTAATAATTATTCTTTTTTTTGTTTGAACAATCTTTAACATTATAAGTCTGTAAATGAAACGTATTGTAATTTTTGCGTCCGGAAGTGGAAGTAATGCTGAAAATTTAATTAAGTTTTTTCACAACAGCGATAATGCGTCTGTTATTCAAATATTGTGTAACAATCCTCATGCCAAAGTATTAGATCGCGCAAAAAGACTAAAAGTTAGTGCGCTATCATTCAATAGAATAGCATTTTCTAAAAGTGAAGATGTCTTAAATGTTTTGAAAGCCTCTAAACCAGATTTAATCGTTTTGGCTGGTTTTCTATGGAAGTTCCCAGAATTCATTTTAGAAACATTTCCTAATAAAGTTATTAATGTACACCCTGCTTTATTGCCTAAATATGGCGGAAAAGGGATGTATGGTATGAATGTGCATGAGGCAGTTGTTGCTAATAATGAAACTGAAACGGGTATCACCATACATTATGTAAATGAAAATTATGATGAAGGTGCAATAATTTTTCAGGCGAAATGTGATTTGACTGCCACTGATACAGCAGATGATGTAGCAGCTAAAATTCATGAATTGGAAATGGAATATTTTCCTAAGGTTGTGGAAAAACTTTTGTTCCCTAAAAATAAGGACATAGATTATAATGATTGAAATTATTGATTTAAGTCAAGATATATATGAAGGTATGCCCGTATTTAAAGATTTGCCTCAGGTGAAAATGAGCGTGCACAATACACATGAGGAATGGGATGGTATTGTAAATTCAAAAATCAAAACTCCTGCTGTACATAAATTGGAGTTAGGGGAGCATACTGGAACTCATGTTGATGCAATGAATCACATGGCTAAAGAATACCAAGGACAATCAATTGATACTATGCCTCTATCTATGTTTTACACTGAAGGTATTTGCTTGAATCTTTCTCATAAAAAATTTAGAGAATTAATCGAGATAGAAGATCTAAAAAATGCTTGCATAGCGCAAAATTTAGATATTAAAAAAAATGATACTGTTTTAATTTACACCGACCATTATAGAAATGCGTTTAGGACTGAAAATTGGGGTAACGGGCCAGGTCTATCGGCAGATGCTGCAACATGGTTAGGCAATAAAAAGATTTCAGCTTTTGGCGTTGAAACTATGTCTCCTGGCGTTTCTGGCATTTCTAATAAAAAAGTACATCATATATGTGGGGCATTAGGCTTTACACATTATGAGAACATGATTAATCTATATAAATTAATCGGAAGAGGACGATTTCGTTTCATTGCTCTACCTTTAAAAATTAAAGGAGGGACAGGCTCCCCTGTCCGTGCGGTTGCTGTTTTTGAAAATTAGAAGCTTTTAATGTCAAAAAAGAAAAAGAAATATTACACCGTTTGGAAAGGCCATCACACTGGCGTTTTCGAGTCTTGGGATGACTGTAAAGCACAAATTACAAGTTTTGATGGCGCACAATACAAATCTTTTTCAACGTTTGAAGCTGCAAAAAAAGCACTAAAAGGCAACTACAAAGATTACATAGGTAAAAGCAAAAAATTCACTTCCGAATTAACTGAAGCTCAACTAAAAAAAACAGGAAAACCTAATTATAACTCCATTGCTGTTGATGCTGCATCTTCTGGAAATCCTGGAAAAATGGAGTATCGTGGTGTAGATACCAAAACCAAAAAGCAACTCTTTATTCAAGGTCCTTTTAAAGAAGGCACAAATAATATTGGTGAATTCCTGGCAATAGTTCACGGTTTAGCATTATTAAAGAAAAATAATAGCAATCGTATTATATATACCGATTCCAAAACAGCCATAAGCTGGGTAAAAAAGAAAAATTGCAATACAAAATTGCAACGTAACTCAAAAAACAAACCTGTTTTCGATTTAGTAGATCGTGCTGTTGATTGGCTAAAAACAAATACTTATAGTACTGTTATTGTAAAATGGGAGACCAAAGCATGGGGAGAAATACCTGCTGATTTCGGGAGGAAATAATATCTTAATTTTATACAAAAACGGCAACAAAAATTTTCTAGTATTAGTGCTTAAAAGACTTATATTTGCAAAATAAATCAGGTCTCGCGTTTATGAGTAAATTAGTAGTTGTTGGTACAGTAGCCTTTGATGCTATTGAAACACCGTTTGGTAAAACCGACAAAATCCTAGGTGGAGCAGCCACCTTTATTGGACTTTCCGCATCACATTTTAATATAGATGCCGCACTCGTATCTGTTGTTGGAGGCGATTTTCCACAAAAATATTTAGACTTACTTTCGGATAAAAATCTCGATGTTTCTGGCGTTGAAATCGTGAAAGATGGAAAAACGTTTTTTTGGAGCGGACGCTATCATAACGATATGAATTCTCGTGACACTTTAGTTACGGAATTGAATACGCTGGCAGACTTTAACCCTGTTGTTCCTAAAGATTATACAGATGCAGATGTAGTGATGTTAGGAAATCTACATCCACTCGTCCAAGCTAGTGTTTTAGATCAAATGGCTGTAAAACCAAAATTGGTGATTTTAGACACTATGAATTTTTGGATGGATTGCGCGCTTGATGATTTATTAAATGTGATAAAACGTGTAGACGTTATTACGATAAATGACGAAGAGGCAAGACAATTAACTGGAGAATATTCATTAGTTGTTGCTGCCAGAAAGATCCATGATATGGGACCAAAATATGTGGTAATTAAAAAAGGAGAACATGGTGCATTACTATTCCATAATGACAATGTGTTTTATGCTCCAGCATTACCTTTAGAAGAAGTGTTTGATCCCACAGGTGCAGGAGATACTTTTGCAGGAGGATTTGCGGGATACTTAACAAAAACAGGGGATGTTTCTTTCGAAAATATGAAAAATGCTGTGATTTTTGGTTCTACTCTAGCATCGTTTTGTGTTGAGAAATTTGGAACTGAGCGTATGCAGCATCTATCTAAAAAAGAAGTAGAAAAACGACTACTACAGTTTAAACAACTGACGCAGTTTGAAATAGAATTAACTTAAAAAAACGCACTCTAAATGGGTGCGTTTTTGTTTTACATATTTATAATTTCCGCGAAAGCGAGAAAACAACAATTTAAAACATGAGCGATGCTTTAAAACATGAATGCGGGATTGCACTCATAAGACTTAGAAAACCATTAGAGTATTACAAGGAAAAATATGGGAGCGCATTTTATGGGGTAAATAAAATGTACCTTATGATGGAAAAGCAGCACAATCGCGGACAAGACGGTGCTGGTTTTGCAAGTATTAAATTAGATGTAAAACCCGGGCAGCGTTATATAAGTAGAGTTAGGTCAATTGCTCAACAGCCTATACAAGATATTTTCGATCAAATAAATGATCGTATAAATACTGAACTAAAAAATCATCCAGAATATAATGATGACGTTGCAGCACAAAAACAAAATATCCCATACATTGGCGAATTACTTTTAGGACATGTGCGCTATGGTACTTTTGGAAAGAACAGTGTAGAGAGTGTACACCCGTTCTTAAGGCAAAATAATTGGATGCACAGAAATCTTATTATGGCTGGTAACTTTAACATGACTAATGTTAAAGAATTATTTCAAAACTTAATTGAGCTTGGGCAACATCCTAAAGAATATACCGACACCATTACTGTAATGGAAAAAATCGGTCATTTTTTAGATGATGCTGTGAGCAAAATTTATAAAGATTTAAAAAAGGAAGGTTATAACAAACAACAAGCTTCTCCTTTAATCGCAGAACGTCTTAAGGTATCTAAAATTTTAAAACGAGCTGCAAAAAATTGGGATGGTGGCTATGCAATGGCTGGATTAATTGGTCATGGTGATTCTTTTGTTTTACGCGACCCTGCCGGAATACGGCCTTGTTATTACTACAGTGATGATGAGATAATCGTTGTGGCCTCAGAACGACCAGTAATTCAAACTGTATTTAATGTAAAGTTTGAAGATGTACATGAGTTACCTCCTGGAAATGCAATTATCACCAAGAAGTCAGGTGAATTTTCCATTAAACAAATTTTACAGCCACTAGAAAGAAAAGCATGCTCATTTGAGCGTATTTATTTTTCTAGAGGAAGTGATGCCGAAATTTATAAAGAGCGAAAAATGCTCGGTAAGCTTTTAATGCCTAAAGTTATTGAGGCTATTGATGGCGATTTAAAAAACTCCGTGTTCTCTTATATTCCTAATACTGCAGAAACGTCTTTCTTTGGAATGATTGAAACTGCAGAATCTGAGCTTAATAAGAAGAAGACTGATACCATATTAAATGGCAGCCGAAACATTTCTGCAGATAAAGTCACCGAAATTTTATCAGAGCGTATTCGGGTTGAAAAAATTGCTATTAAAGATGTAAAGCTTAGAACTTTTATAACCGAAGATAGTAGTCGTGATGATTTAGTAGCTCACGTTTACGATATCACTTATGGCGTTATAAAACCAAACGATAATCTAGTTATTATAGACGATAGTATTGTAAGAGGTACTACACTTAAAAAGAGTATTTTAAAAATGCTAGACCGTTTAAATCCTAAACGTATTGTGGTAGTATCTTCTGCACCACAAATACGCTATCCGGATTGTTATGGTATAGATATGGCTAGACTTGAAGATTTAGTTGCCTTTAGAGCAGCCTTATCGTTATTAAAAGACACAAATCAATATCATTTAGTTGAAGAGGTTTATAAAAAATGTAAAGCACAAAAAGACTTTGAAGATAAAAACGTGCAGAACTTCGTAAAAGAAATTTACGATCCGTTTACTGATGACGAAATTTCTTTAAAGATATCTGAGTTATTGAGTGATACATCCATTAATGCCGAGGTTAAAATATTATTTCAGCCAGTAAAGAATTTACATAAAGCTTGCCCTGATAATTTGGGCGATTGGTATTTTACTGGAAATTATCCTACTGATGGTGGTAATAGGGTTGTAAATAGAGCGTTCCTTAATTTTTACGAAGGCAGTAAAGAAAGAGCTTATTAATTATCATTTTAATAATTTTTTTACGGTTAAACCATAAACGATGCATTTTGTCTGATAAATGAGCAATTCATCTAATAAATATTCTGATTATCCGAAATAGATATAAATTGGTCTCACCATAACATAAGTAGGTTAAGTTCATGGTAGATTTGGGGCAAAAAAAGGTGAACAACTGTTCGCCTTTTTTTATACAATAACATTATCAAATTAACATAAGTTAAGATTATACTTGAGGTCTTCAGCCCAAATTTTGATTTACGATTACCATTCATCAGTATTTTTTAACCTTACTTCCTTTAAGCCAATTTATTAGTAGTTCAGCCAAAATATTTTCGCATCCTTTAGCATCAGTATATATTTGACTCACCATAACATAAGTAGGTTAAGTTTATGGTAGATTTGGGGCAAAAAGGTGAACTATCTGGTTCACCTTTTTCATTTTAAATCAATTCCTACGAAAAGAGGAATCTTTTCTTTTTGTAGTTTTTTGTATTCTTTTTCTTCTTGAAATAATTATTTTTACTAGATAACAACAAAAACTTGCTATATCCTGACTTGTTTGCGGGATATCGGTGATAAAAGTTATTGTACAACGAGTTGTGCTTAATGCCGAAACGACATCTATGAAAAAAATAAACATTCTGATTTTATTATTAATTCCATTAGTTGGATTTAGTCAAAACAATCATCTAGCCGAATATCAGAAAGCGGAAAATCTTTTACAAACTAATGAAATTGATACTGCTTTTGTGAAATTTAAGGAATTAGAAAAAAGCCTACCTAAAAACGACACCTTGTATGAATATGCACTTTGGTACAAAGTTGCAACCGCAACTCATTTACAGGAAACTTATCGATATCAGGAAAAATTTGAGAAATCACTTGAATATGCAAAAGAAGCACTTGATGGAATTGAAAAAGGGACAGAAATATTTGATGAAGAATTTGCTAAACGAAAGTTTTTTATGGTCAAAAATATAATGGTTGCAAATTATGGTTTAGGCAATTTCGAAGAAGGTAAAAAATGGAAAGAAAAAATGTACGAGGCAAAAGAAAAAAATCAACTTCCAGAAGGAATTGACCAAAACTTTAATTTTGACTTTTTTAAATTTGAGGACAAGAATATTTGGGGTTATGAATGGTACGCTGAGTTACCGAAAGATCGATTTTCTAGCAGTTTCACGAAAGTTGTTTACTACGTATACACTACAAATCCAGATGGTTCAGATAAAGACCAACTTTACCGATTACACGTTTTAATGTTCCACGGGAATAATGAAAACTTTGATTATGTACTGACAAAGAGATTAGAAACTGCTAAAAATGAAGTGAGTGGAACTTTATATTCATACTCTTATAAAGAGAATATTGACTTTGAAAAATTAAAGAACGATGTGAAAGAGGTCTTGAAAGGAAATTTAAAACCTAACACAAAAAGTACAACGACAAAAGATAAAAATGGAAAAGTTAAAGTCGATGTAAAAATGAATAATAAAAAGCACTAAGCACAACAAAGGCTATAAGTAATTACTTGTTCTCACCTACTTCTAAAAATCCTTGCGGATTTTCAGATTGGTGTGTCCTTGCAAAGTTAACCGCTAACCCACGCAACTACTCATAGCCGAGACGTTGGCAATAATTAGAGAAAATGGAAATATTTAAGGAATTTTCTTCTAAATATAATAGAAGTGAAGATGCAAAAAAAGCCTCTGAATCTGATATTGAAAAACTTGAATTTGAATTCAATATTAATTTACCTAACGATTATAAAAATTTCCTTCTGAATTTTGGAAATCTATGGACACCTGATATTTTGGATTTGATTGTTGACGAAGAATTGGATTTAAATGACGTGCAAAATTTTTGGAAAGTTGAAGATATAATATTTGACAAAAAAAATGAATGGACTTCTCAAATAACACCTAATTTAATGCCTATTGGTTCAGATTGTATGGGAAGTATTTTCGGATTTCTAACGTCTGATTTAAGAGAAAAAAAAGAAAGTTGTGCGGTTTATTTTTTTGACCATGATTTGAATACAATGGAAAAAATATCTGACTCTTTCTCTGAATGGATAAATAAGTTTAATCGGATTTAATTGAAAAATAATAACAACAAATATGTTTAATTGGTTTAAGAAAAAAGACAATTCGAAATCTGAAAATGGAACTGGATCTGATTTCAGCAAAATCGATAGTAACAAAAAAGCAATCGAATTATATAAAAATGGGAAATTGACCAAAGTTCACCTAATGCCATTAGAATTTGGTGGAGAAGACAGTGCTATAAACATTCTTTACGTTCCTGAATTTGCAAAAATGTTCAAACAACGATTTGACAAAATGATTGAGGAATTATTAATTGAGGGTAAAAAATTAGGATATTCAGCTGAACCTGAATACAAAGGAAAAAGTTTTATTCCTTCAAAACTAAAAATCAGTGTTACTGGAGATTCGGAATTTACTGAAACTATAAATATTTGGTAAAAACAATGTATAGCCGCAATTAAAAACAAACAGATGTACGAGAAATTAACTTATAGTGGAAATAAATGCAATAATTATTTGTATTTCTCTTTTGATTCCGAATATTTCGACACGAAAAAAATAACAGAGGAATTAAATATTGAACCGACTTCTGTTATGATAAAAAAAGAGCCTGTCCCAAAATCAACTTCTTGGAAATACCAAATTGTCGCTGGAAACGAAATTGATTTGGAAAGTTATCTTCAACAACTGATTGACATTTTTGAACCTAAAGCGGAAATCATAAACAAACTGAAAAATAAATATGATCTAACAACGAGAATACAATTTGTAATTGACATTGACATAGACCCTGAATCTTCAACACCTTATTTTGGACTGAATAAAAGAGCTGTTGACTTTTTAGCTAAAACTGGAACTGAAGTAGATTTTGACCTTTACAAAGCTGACACAATCGGACTTTTACAAAAATCAGATGAATAAAAAAACTGTACATAACAATACATAACCGCAATTACGACGGATTCGACTGCGTCCGAATCTACTCGGAATTGCTAAAGTCATTTTTAAGCCTGAAATTTAGGGTCATCAAACCGTAACTGACGGTAGTACTAGACCGTTACCATGCATTGAAGAGAAATTCATGAAATTGAGATAATAAGCGAAAAATTATGACTGTAATAAACCAACTTTCATCATCATTAGGACAAAAAGGAAATGCTGCGAATATTGCTTTAGCTAAGGCAATTGCAGAAGCTGAAAATAGGAATGCAATTAAGGAACTTGTTGAGAACTTGAAGAACAAGGATAAAAAAATTCAAGCTGATTGTATAAAAACGCTTTATGAAACTGCCTATATAAAACCTGATTTGATTTCTGAATATTATACAGAGTTTCTGAGCCTTTTATCAAATAAAAACAATAGATTGGTTTGGGGAGGAATGATTGCTTTAGCGACAATTACAGACTTGAAAAGTAAGGAATTATTTGAATCAATAGACCTGATTTCAAACACAGTAAATAAAGGTTCTGTAATAACAGTTGATAGTGGTATTGAGATGTTTGCAAAACTTAACAAATATTCGGAGTATCAAGACAAAATTGAAAACTTGTTGACCGACCAATTATGGAAATGTCCTAGTAAACAATTGCCTCAGTACATGGAAAAATCCACTATATCTATAAACAAAAGGAATAAAGAAATTTATAAAAAAATTATAAATGAACGGAAGGCAGAATGCGAAAAGGAGTCACAAGTAAAAAGGCTTGATAAAGTATTGAAACTGATTGAAAAAATATAAAAACGTATGATAACATACATATAAAACAAATAAACTTTTCAGATTTTGAGTAAGCCATCTGAGTGAGCGCGTTAGGGATTGCAGCGACATCCTTTTTGCGAAGCTTTTAAATGCATACCTGAATTTAAAAGACGGTATTTATTAATAGTCTAGATCCCGAAATAAGTTCGGAACTGCTTCGCAGAAAGATATAGCGGAAAGCCCGACCCGATAGGGTAACGCCATAAAAAAAGCAAGCCCAGATAGAGCTTGCTTAACTACTTAATTTATTATATACGTTTTATTTTGCTTCCGCGTAACGTTTTTCAACTTCATTCCAATTGATTACATTGAAAAATGCATTGATATAATCTGGACGACGGTTTTGGTAATTTAAGTAATAGGCGTGCTCCCATACATCAATACCTAAAATAGGCAAACCTCCACAACCAACTCCTGGCATTAATGGATTGTCTTGATTTGGTGTAGAACACACCTCAACTTTACCGCCTTTATGTACACACAACCAAGCCCAACCTGAGCCAAACTGTGTTGCAGCAGCCTTAGAGAATGCATCTATAAATCCTTCTTTAGAACCAAATTCTGCTTCAATAGCATCCTTTAATTCACCTGATAAATAGCCTTTCCCTTCAGGGTTCATAACACTCCAAAACAATGAGTGGTTGTAAAAACCACCTCCGTTGTTTCTAACTGCGCCGTTGCTCATATCTAAATTCGTAAGAATATCTTCAATAGATTTTCCTTCTAAATCGGTGCCTTCTATAGCAGCGTTCAATTTACTTGTATATCCCGCATGGTGCTTAGAATGGTGTATCTCCATTGTTCTTGCATCTATATGAGGTTCTAAAGCATCGTATGCATATCCTAATTCTGGTAATTCAAAAGCCATAATTATTTGTTTAAAATATTAATATCTAATTTCAACAAAGTTAGACATAAAAGGCATCAATTAAAAATAATAAATCGTTATGAACTCATTGATAGTTTTTATCTTGTAAGCGAATTTAAAGATATGGCTGCACTAAGTGATTTTACCATCTACAACGCTTCTGCTGGAAGTGGTAAAACCTATACAATTGTAAAATCTTATCTAAAAATTGTGTTAGGCTCAAAGCATCACGATGTTTTTAAGCGCATTTTGGCTATTACGTTTACCAATAAAGCTGTAGCCGAAATGAAACATAGAATTATAGACACACTTAAAGTGTTTTCTGATGTTTCTGTTATAAAGAATTCTGAAAATGAGATGTTTACATCACTTTGCAAGGAGCTGAACCTATCGCCTGAGGCACTTCACTATAAATCAAAATCGGTTTTAAACACAATTCTTCACAATTACGCGGCTTTTGATATTTCAACTATTGATGGTTTTACCCATAGAATCATTAGAACATTTGCATATGATTTAAAATTACCTTTAAATTTTGAAGTTGAATTAGACCAAGAGGCACTTTTAAATGAAGCGGTAGACAGCTTAATACATAAAGCAGGAACTGATAAGCAATTAACGGAAATATTAATTGATTTTGCTATTGAAAAGGCTGATGATGACAAGAGTTGGGATGTGTCTTTAGACTTTAACAAAATAGCAAAACTTCTAGTAAACGAGAATGACATTCCTTATATAAATACGCTAAAAGAGAAATCTTTTGAGGATTTTAAAACCTTAAAAACCCTACTGAAATCGAAAATTGGAGAGACAGAAACATCAATTAAAAATAATGCTAACGCTGTTTTAGACCTTATCGCAGACTCGGGTATAGAACATTCAAATTTTTCTAGAGGCACATTGCCAAATCATTTTAAAAAAGCAGCCAACCTTGACTTTTATCGTTTATACGACAATAAACTTGAGGCATATATTTCTGAAAGAAAAAACATTTACACCAAAACCTTAGATCCTATTTTAGCAGGTACTATAGACAATATTCTTCCAGAAATCGAAGCTTACTATGAGACCATAAAAGCTGCTGTTTTTCATTTTAAATTTTTAAAAGCGTTTTATAAAAATAGTACACCTTTGTCTGTTTTAAATGCTATAAATAAAGAGCTTTCATTTTTAAAGGAAGATCAAAACAAAATATTGATCTCAGAATTTAATAATATTATAAGTGAAGAAATCAAAGATCAACCTACGCCATTTATTTATGAGCGCATTGGTGAAAAATTCAAGCATTACTTTATTGATGAGTTTCAGGATACTTCCATTAAACAATGGGAAAATTTAATTCCTCTTGTTAATAATGCATTATCTGCTGAGAATGGAAGCGCCATGTTAGTTGGAGATGCAAAACAAGCCATTTATCGTTGGCGGGGTGGAAAAGCAGAACAATTTATTAATTTATTCAATTTAAAAGAACATCCTTCTTATACACATCAAAAGGTATATAATCTAGATACCAACTATAGAAGTTTTAAAGAAATTATTGAATTTAATAACGGACTATTTAACTACATAGCAAGTACGGCTTTTCAAAATGAGGATTATGCCACACTTTATGAAAACGCACATCAAAATATAAATCATCAAGAAAACGGCTATGTAGAATTATCTTTTTTGAATATTGAAAAGGAGGACAATAGAGATGAAGCCTTTACATCATCGGTATTACAAACCATAAATAATTGCACAAAAAATGGGTTTGACTATGCAGATATAACCGTATTAGTTAGAAAGAAGAAGGAAGGCGTAGCTATTGCAAATTATTTAAGTGAACACAATATCCCAATATTGTCTTCAGAAACTTTATTAATAGCTAATGCTCCAGAAGTAGCATTCATAAACAATGTTTTAAAACTATTAACACAGCCTGAAAATAATGAAGTAAAAATTGAAATGTTATACTTTTTGTGTAATGCATTAGACATTGAAGATAAGCATCATTTTTTTTTAAAACATATTAATCTTTCTCTTACGCAATTATTCAACGCTTTAGAACATTATAAGATTTTTGTAAACAATGCTATTTTAATACAATTACCAATATATGATTTAGTAGAAACCTTAGCTAGGAGTTTCGACTTAACTAAAAGTGCAAATGCATATTTACAAGGCTTTTTTGATATTGTCTTAGATTTTTACCAAAAAAAAGGCTCGAACATTACGGCATTTTTAGAGTATTTTGAAAAGAAAAAAGATACCTTAAGTATTGTATCGCCAGAGGGTAAAAATGCAGTACAAATTATGACTATTCATAAATCAAAAGGATTGGAATTTAATGTTGTAGTCTTTCCTTATGCAGATTTAGACCTATATAAAGAAATGGAACCCAAAGAATGGTTTCAAATAGATAAGACGTTGTACTCTGGTTTTACGCATACGCTCTTAAACTTTAATTCCGACTTCGAACATTTTGGCCCTCAAGGTTTAGAATTATTCAATAATCATAAATCACAACAAGAGCTAGACAACATAAATTTATTATACGTTGCCTTAACTAGGGCCAAACAGCAACTTTACATTATTTCTAAAAATGATGAGAATTTAAAAGAAGATGCTGCGAAAAAAAAATATTCTGGACTTTTAATCAGCTATTTGAAACAATTAAACAAGTGGAATACTATTGATAATGTATACAGTTTTGGAAACCCACAAAAAGTATCTTCTCATACCCCAAAAAACACATTGGTATTAGAGCAAGGACCTTTTATATCGAGTGCTAAAGAAGAGCTCAATGTTAGAATTGTAACAAAATCTGGAACGCTTTGGGATACGCATCAGCAAGAAGCCATAGAAAAAGGGAATTTGATTCACGATATCATGGCTAAAATCAAGACCAAGGACGATGTAGATATGGTCTTAAATGAAGCTTATCAGCTTTCTGAAATTACCAAAGCACAAAAGGAAAACATAAAAACCACAATTTTAAAAATAGTCAACCATCCTGAACTAAAGGAGTATTACGATTCAAAATATGCGATATATAATGAACGAGATATTATTACCAATACCAGTAGAATTTTAAGACCAGACAGGTTAGTCTTAGATGAAGATAGAAACACAATAGTTATTATAGATTACAAAACTGGTGAACAACGGCAAAGCCATCAAAACCAACTAAACGACTATAAATCAAACATTGAAGCTATGGGGTATCTAGTTTCTAATAAAATTCTGATATACATTAATGACGATGTTATTATAAAAACTTTTTAGAACTAATTCAAGAATAATTATCCATATAGCATGGTTATTCTCATGAAATATTATCTAAAATCATTCTGAAATACGCATGAATAAAGGTAATCTTCAATTTTTTTATATATTTGTCTTTGTTAATAACATTTAACAACTTACTTTTGTTCACAATTAACACTTAAAAATTAAACTTTTGAATATGAAAAATCTTAGCCGATTATTGTTCGCTATGTTGCTTGTACTAGGTTATAGCAACGTTGATGCGCAAGACAAAAACAACCCTTGGCAAATTACCATTGGGGTAAACGCAGTAGATGCTTATCCTAATGGAGATGGTGGCGCTTTTAGTGAAACTATCTTTGATGAATTTGCTAATGTAGAAGATCACTACAACATCTTACCTTCCCTATCTACTATTTCTGTTTCTAAGTATATAGGAGATGGTTTCTCTTTTGGAGTAACGGGATCTTTAAACAAAATTGATAAGTGGGGAGATGTTCCAGGTTCTCTTCCAGAAGTAACTCGTAGCGTTGATGATTTATCATACTACGGTATCGATGGTACTATTAAGTATGGTATTGGTGAAGTTTTAGAATGGAAAACTTTTGATCCATTTGTTGGAATCGGTGGTGGTTACACATGGATTGATGAAGTTGGAGCTGGTACTTTAAACGGTACATTAGGTTTTAACCTTTGGTTTAACGAGAACATCGGTTTAACTATCCAAACATCATACAAACATGCATTTGAAGATTATTTAGATACACATTTCCAACACTCTGCTGGTCTTTCTATTAGATTTGGTGGAACAGATACTGATGGTGATGGTATTTATGACAAAGATGATGCTTGTCCAGATGTTGCTGGTTTAGAAGCTTTCAACGGATGTCCTGATACTGACGGTGATGGTATTGAAGATAGCAAAGACGATTGTCCAAACGAAGCTGGTGCAGCTGAATTTAACGGTTGTCCTGATGGTGATGGTGACGGTGTTGTTGACAAAGATGACAACTGTCCTACTGTTGCTGGTTTAAAAGCCTTAGCTGGTTGTCCTGATGCTGATGGTGACGGTGTTACTGATGCTGATGACAAATGTCCAGAGCAAGCTGGTCCTGCTGCCAACAAAGGATGCCCATGGCCTGATACTGACGGAGATGGTGTATTAGACAAAGACGATAAGTGTGTAGATGTTAAAGGAACTGTTGCTAACAATGGATGTCCTGAAGTTACTGAAGCAATTCAAGCAACTTTAAATGAGTATGCTAAAACTATCTTATTTGATACTGGTAAGGCATCTATTAAATCTCAATCTGAAGCTGTATTAGGTGACATTATTGCGATCCTTAAAGAGTATCCTACTGCTAAGTTTACTGTTGAAGGACATACTGACAGCGTTGGTAGTGAAAAACTAAACCAAAGATTATCTGATTCTAGAGCTAATTCTGTAAAAGAATACTTAACTAGCCATGGTATTGATGCATTTAGATTATCTGCTCTTGGATATGGAGAGTCTAAGCCTATCGATACTAATAAAACTAGAAAAGGTAGAGCTAACAACAGACGTGTAGAAATTAACTTAGCAAAATAAGACAAGTTAACTCCTAACATAATAAGTTTAAAAACGCTTCGGATATCCCGAAGCGTTTTTTATTTTTATACACATGTCCAACTTTATTTTTGATGTTTTACAGGATTTACAAAAGGATAGTTACAATCTTTCTGAATTAACTTTCATACTACCTAGTAAAAGAGCTGGTTTGTTTTTAAAACACCAACTATCTAAAATAAGTGAAAAAACAATTTTCGCTCCTAAAATTTTAAGTATAGAAGAGTTTGTAGAAGAATTGTCTCATCTTAAAAGTGTAAATAATACCGATTTACTTTTTGAATTTTATACCATATATCAAAAATTAACTGAGCCATCTCAACAAGATTCATTTGAATCATTTTCTAAATGGGGACAAATATTATTACAAGATTTCAATGAGATTGATCGCTATCTTATTCCCCAGTATCAAATATTTGAGTATTTGGGTGCTATTCAAGAAATCAATCATTGGTCTTCTGAAAAGAATCAAACCGAGTTCATTAAAAACTACCTGTCATTTTGGAATAAACTTTCTGTTTACTATGAGCATTTTACAACCGCATTAATAAATAAAAAAACGGGATATCAAGGATTAATTTACAGAGAAGCAGTTGAAAATATTGAATCCTATATTCAAAATTCCAGTAATAAGAAATTTGTTTTTTTAGGTTTTAATGCATTAAATACAGCAGAAGAAACAATTATTCAGGAGTTACTTCAAAATGATCTTGCGAAAATTTATTGGGACATTGATACTGTTTTTATAGATAATCCTAAGCACGACGCTGGTCATTTTATTAGAGAACATAAAGCAAATTGGACCTATTTTAAAACACATCCGCTTAATTGGATAAAAGAGCACTATTCAAAAGAAAAAAACATATCAGTTTTTGGAATACCTAAAAATGTAGGTCAAGCCAAATATATTGGAGAACTGCTTGAAAATCTGAATCAAAAGAATAATGGTTTAGAACATACAGCTGTTGTATTAGGTGACGAAAATTTACTTGTACCTGTTTTAAATTCTCTACCAACAAGCATTGAAGCCTTAAACATTACAATGGGCTTTCCTTTAAAATCAATTCCTTTAGCATCACTTTTTGAGCATTTATTTCGCATCCATAAAACCAATACGAAAAACTATTATCATAAAGATATCACCACAATTTTATCTCATCCATTTGTAAGACCACTATTCTTTAATGATGCTATGGATACCGCAAATAAGCTTATAAAACACATAAGTAGTAATAACTTAACGTATCTTAAAATAGAGCAGTTAAAACAAATAGCTCCTAAGTACAAAACAATTATAAATTTATTGTTTTATGGATGGCATACGTCAATTGAAACAGCCATCAAAAATTGCACTGATTTAATATTCACAATTAAAGCATACTTAGATAAAGATAAATCGTCAAACAGGTTATCACTGGAGTATTTATATCGATTTCATAAATTATTTATTGAAATTTTAAAGCTAAATTCAGAGTACAATCACATTAAAAATATTGCAGCACTTCATAGCGTTTATAAAGAATTATTAAGTTCAGAAACTTTAGACTTTTTAGGTGAACCATTAGAAGGTTTACAAGTTATGGGAATGTTAGAATCTCGCGTTTTAGATTTTGATACTGTTATTATATCGTCAGTAAACGAAGGGATATTACCGGCAGGGAAAAGTAATAATTCTTTTATTCCATTTGATGTGAAATTAGAAAACAATTTACCCACCTTTAAAGAAAAAGATGCTGTTTACACCTATCATTTTTATAGATTGATACAGCGCGCAAAACATGTATTCATACTATATAATACAGAAGCTGATGTACTTACTGGGGGTGAAAAAAGTAGATTTATCACACAATTAGAGTTAGAAGGCATTCACAATATAAATCATCAAATAGTAGTGCCAAAAGTCCCCATAATTGATCAGAAATTAAAAGTTATTACAAAAACAGATGCGTTATTAAAAGACATTTTTTTAGTCGCGAAAAAAGGGTTCTCTCCATCCTCATTAACCAATTACATGAGAAACCCAATCGATTTTTACTATCAAAAGATTTTAAAAATACGAGAATACGAAGATGTTGAAGAAACTGTTGCTGCCAATACATTAGGAACTGTTGTACACAATACTCTTGAAGATTTTTATAGCCCTCTCATTAATCAGGTTTTAACGGTAGACATTATAAAGGAATTGAAATCTAAAATTGAAGCTTGTGTAAGTTTTCATTTTAAAAACGAATATAAAGAAGGTGATATTTCAAAAGGAAAAAATCTTATTGTATTTGAAATTGCCAAACGCTATGTCTTAAACTTTCTAAATGCTGAAATTGCCGATATTAAAAATGGAAATCAGATTAAAATTCTTCAAGTTGAAGCAAATAACGACATAGAAATCACAATTCCAGAGCTAAATTTTCCTGTTAGAATAACAGGAAAAGTAGATCGAATTGATGAATACAATGGTATGACAAGAATTATAGATTACAAAACAGGAAGTGTTCAACAAAGCCAGGTTGAAGTTATCGATTGGGAAAATATTACATCAGATTATAAAAAATACAGCAAAAGTTTTCAAGTATTAACATATGCTTATATGATGCATAAATCCAATACAATTCATCTGCCTGTCGAGGCTGGAATTATTTCGTTTAAAAACTTAAACTCTGGATTTTTAAAATTTGCTAAAAAAGAAAATTCAAGAAGTAGAACTAAGGATACATTAATTACTAAGGATACACTCGCAGCATTTGAAACTGAACTAAAAACGCTTATTTTAGAGATCTGTGATCCAAAAATTGATTTTACAGAAAAAGAAATCTAACTATGACTATTTTAAAAAACAATAGTATTGAAGGCATTCATAACAAACCCATTTTAATGGACGTTTTTTATAATAAAAATACTAAAGCGAAACCTGTCGTTATTTTCTGCCATGGATACAAAGGTTTTAAAGATTGGGGAGCATGGGATTTAATGGCAAAAGCTTTCGCAGATAATGGGTTTTTCTTTATTAAGTTTAATTTTTCGCATAATGGCGGAACGATTGAGCAGCCTATTGACTTTCCTGATTTGGAAGCTTTTGGGAATAATAATTACACCAAGGAACTAGATGATTTAGCATCTATTATCGATTGGATTTCTGAAAATGATAGTTATCCAAAAGAAGCTGACACCAATAATATCACCTTAATCGGTCATAGCCGTGGCGGTGGTATTGTAACTATAAAAGCAGAAGAAGATAAACGTATTACAAAAGTAATAAGTTTAGCAGGTGTTTGTGATTATGGTAAACGATCATCAACAACAGGAGATTTAGAACAATGGAAAAAAGATGGAGTTAAATATGTTATAAATGGCAGAACCAAACAACACATGCCCCACTACTATCAATTTTATGAAGATTTTATTAAAAATGAAGGCAGGCTAACTATAAAACGTGCGGTTTCAAATTTAAAAATACCATATCTTATTGTTCATGGTGATAACGATACAAGTATATTAATTGATGAAGCCTATCAGCTTCATGAATGGAATCCACAAAGTCATCTGGTAATAATAGAAGGTGCAGATCATGTATTTAACACGAGACATCCTTGGGAAAAGGACAAATTGTCTTCTGTCATGATTGAAGTCTTCGAAAAAATAGTTATATTTTTGAATAATTAATTGCTTATTCTCGCTCTCCCCTTTATATGAATATAATTTTCGACAATATAAATAAGCTTCAAAATGCCAGACACCTAAATAAGCATGAAAAGTTGATTCATGCAATTACTAGTGCAATAGAGTCTAAAGAGCTAAAAAAGGGAGATAAGTTACCATCCATAAATAAAATGGTAGCTGAAGTGGGTTATGCTAGAAAAACCATTGTAAAAGCTTATGAAGAACTTAAAGGGCGAGGTATAGTAGAATCTAAAAACTTTAAAGGTTACTATATTGCAGATGTAAAAACAGGTGTTAAACTAAGAGTAGCTTTGGTTTTGTATGCTTTTCATGAATTTCAACAAGATTTTTATAATACTTTTAGAGAAGAAATGGGGAGTAATTATGTTATTAATGTGTTTTTTCACCATAATAACTTAGACGTGTTTAAAGATATCCTAACAAGAATATCTGGAAGATATGGTATGTATGTTATCGCTCCAATAGTGCACCCCGAGGTAAAACAATTACTGAAAAATATTCCACCCGAAAAATTACTTGTAATTGATAGATATATTTCACTACCTAATGAATATTCTTATATAGCTCAAGAATTTGAGAACTCAACCTATGAACAACTAGTTGGGTTATTACCTAGAATTAGAAAATATGATAAGTTTATTCTATTCTTCAAAGAAGACTCTGATTATCCAATAGGGATATTACATGCATTTAATAGAATTATAAAAGATTTTAATATTAATGGGTTTGTAGAAAACCATTATATCAAAAATAGTATTGAGAAGGACACCTTATATTTCTTTATTGGTGATAGTAATTTATGGAAATTGCTTAGTGATAGTACACAAAAAAATCTACTGATTGGAAAAGATTTTGGCGTTCTTGCTCATAACGATAATGCTATAAAAGAAATAATATTTGGTGGTATAACAACAATTTCTGTGGACTTTAAGAAAATGGCTCAAGCATCTGCGAAATTTATTAAGCATAAAGATATAATACATAACATTATTCCTTCCGAGCTTATTCAAAGAAATTCTCTATAGCCTAGTATTCTCTCTCATTTATTATGAATACTTCAATAAAATTGAATAATTTTTACAATATTCATTTCTGTTTAATTTTTTTTCATATATTTGCAAAGTAGCATACTGTAGCATAGTTTTTTAATTTCATAAAATAGCATACTGTATCACACCTCAACTAACTTAAATATTGACATATGAAAAAAAACATTTTAAGACTAATTTTTGGCTTACTCTTCTTCCTAACAGGACTTAGTGTTAATGCGCAAACATCGTCAGTCTCCGGAACGGTTACGGATGGACAATTTCCTTTGCCAGGTGTAAACATAATAGTAAAAAACACCAGTAATGGAACGACTACAGATTTTGATGGTAACTACACGCTAGAGAATTTGAGCGCCAGCGATGTTATTGTGTTTAGCTATGTAGGTTATAAAACTCAAGAAATTACCGTTGGAGACCAATCCACCATTAATGTTGTCCTAGTTGAAGACGCTGCTGCTTTAGATGAAGTAGTAATTGTTGGTTATGGAACTTCAAACAAACGAGAACTTACAGGTTCTGTTGGCACAATAAAAGGGGATGCAATTAATACAACTGTGGCAGGTAACCCAACAGCAACTTTACAAGGTAGGCTAACAGGTATTCAGGTTGAAAATCCTGGTGGTCGTCCGGGTGGTACTGGTAACGTATTCATTCGAGGAGTTAACTCATTAAGCAATGCAGACCCTCTTTATATTGTTGATGGATTATTTGTAGATAATATGAACTATGTTAATCCAAACGATATTGAAAACATTTCTGTTTTAAAAGATGCTGCTGCTGCTGCAATTTATGGTTCTCGTGCAGCTAACGGTGTTGTTTTAATAAAAACAAAACACGGTAGAAAAAATAGAGACTTAGAAGTTACTTTTAACACTCGAATAGGTTTTGATACTCCTAGTAAAAAGCTAGATTTTATAGACGGACAGCAGTATACCAACTATTTAAATCAGCGTTTTGCGAATGATGGTAGTTCTACATCTGTTTCTTTTAATGGTGTAAGTACAGACTGGCAGGAAGAAAATTTACAAAGTGGTATTGTTGAAGATTATGGGTTAACACTATCTGGTGGTGGAGAAAAATCTTCATACTTCGCCTCAGTCAATTACTTCAATCAAGATGGTATTCTTGTTGGATCTGGATTTAAAAGACTAAACGCTAGATTCAATAGCACTCACGAGTTTGGAAAATTCAAACTAACACAATCTTTAGGTATTGCTGAAGGTAAGCTACAGGATAATAACTGGTATGGTTTTGATGGTACTACAGCACCCACAGTAGCTCTAAGAAATGCAAATAATGAAGGTGGTTTTGAAGGCCCATCTACCGATGTTCAAGGTCCTGGAGGTGTTAACCAATACGCATTGGCCACTTTAGAGGATAATTTAGAAACTACACGTACAATTTTTGGTAGCCTAAAGTTAGATTATAATATAACAGAAGATTTAACTGCTGCTATTAACTTAGGCGTAGATTATACAACTCAAAAACGTTTTCAATTTACACCAACATACTTTATGAGTAATGTTGATGCTGTAAGAAACGTGAATACCTTAAATGATTTAACAGAATTTAATCAGGAGGATGTTAACTTATTATTTGAACCTACTCTATCTTACAAAAAGACATTTAACGAGGTTCACAAAGTATCTGCTGTTTTAGGTTACACTAGATTTATTGAAAACCAAAATAGTAGTGGAATATATGGGCAAGGTACACCCGCTAATAGTATTAGAGTGGTAGGCGCATTACCATCTAGTGCTCAAAACATATTGTTAGGTGAAGATAATCAAGCTGGTCTAATCTCTTACTTCACTCGTGTAAACTATAATTACAACGACAAGTATATTTTCTCTGGTACTGTAAGGCGTGATGCTTCATCTAGATTTGCTAAAGATAATCAGGTTGGGTATTTCCCATCTGTTTCTGGAGCATGGAACATTTCTAACGAAGACTTTTGGAAATCAGAAACAATAAATTTCTTCAAATTAAGAATGTCCTACGGTGAGCTTGGATCTTACCCCGATGTATTTTACCCAACTCAAGCTGTATTTTTGGCAAATCAGTCTAATACAAGTTTCGGTGGTGTAAGTGCAAATGGTTTAGCGCAAACTACGCTAGCAGATGAAGATTTGGTATGGGAAACCACAAAGACTTTTGATATTGGAGTAGATATGTCGTTCTTAAATAGCGCTATTACTTTTTCAGCAGATTACTATACAAAAGATGTTGAAGACGCTTTAGTTCCTATTAATATTCCTTCTACAGCGGGTGTTAGTTTACCAGTTACAAGAAATGCAGGTACATTAATCAATAATGGTTTTGAATTTGATGTATCTTATCGAAAATCAGAAGGAGATTTCACTTATACGATTGGGACTAACTTTTCCTTTAATCTTAAGAATGAAGCAAAAGATATTCCAGCAACCATCTTAGGCCCTGGAGTAGATGAAGATTTACGTGTGGTAAATAGAACTCAAGCCAATAGTCCTGTTGGAGCATTTTATGGTTATGTTGTAGAAGACAAAGTGGATCCTGCAACAGGAGATTTTATAAGGGTAGATACTGATGGAGTAAATGGTATTACTGCCGACGATCAAACCATCATTGGTAATCCAACACCAGATTTTACATATGGTCTTACATTTAGTGGAAACTACAAAGCATTTGATTTTAATGTTGTATTTAACGGGGTTTCTGGAAATGAAATTTATAATTTAAGTAGATATTACAACATTTTATGGCAAGATGGAGGTAAACTTACAGACGTTTTAAATTCTTGGACACCAACAAATACCGATA
Organism: uncultured Flavobacteriaceae bacterium; assembly: GCA_947502975.1. Classification (GTDB taxonomy): domain Bacteria; phylum Bacteroidota; class Bacteroidia; order Flavobacteriales; family Flavobacteriaceae; genus Jejuia. The sequence continues at coordinate 283,553 of CANNBV010000001.1, read as the reverse complement.
CAAATATTCCTAGAGCTACAGTTGATGATCCTGCTGGAAACAAAGCACCTTCTTCTTTCTTTGTAGAAAACGGTTCTTATTTTAGATTAAGAAATTTCGAAGTAGGTTATAATTTTCCAGAAGATTTCTTTGGAGTTGATTGGGTGAAGAAAACAAGGTTGTCACTTAACATTCAGAATGCGTTTGTAATCACAAACTATTCTGGTTATGATCCTGATATAGCCTCTACAAATAGTGGTAGAGCAAACTTAAATTCAGGGGTGCCTGGAGTAAGATCAGATGTAAATCCGTTATTAGGTAGAGGTATCGACCAACGTGCATATCCAAATGCAAGAACATTCATGTTAGGACTTCAAGTAACATTCTAAAAAATAAATTATGAAAAAAATATTCAAATTAAAATCGTACTTAGGCATCGTTTGTTTGTCCTTTCTACTTATACTATTTGCTTGTTCTGATAATATTTTGGAACAACAAAATAACAATGCTACATCTACAGCTAACTTTGGTACATCTGTAGATCAAGTTAAGGCGGCAATTAATGGTGCATTTCATCCAGTAACGGGAACATTTTTCTGGGGAAGGATTGTACATACAGGGGCATTATTACGTTCTGATGAATTTAATGTGTTTCCTTTTGGATCAAATACTGCAATGTCAACATTCTTAGGAAATCCAGGAGATCGATGGGCAACTGAGCCTTGGCAAGAATTGTACAAGTCTATTGCAAGATGTAACAACATCATTATAAATGTTACTGAAGAAGGCATTCCAGATACAACAACTAGAAACAATTTAGTTGGACAAGCTTACTTTCTACGTGCGTTTGATTATTGGTATTTATTAAACCTCTATGGAAATGTTGCTAGTGGAGAAACAGGAGGAATTCCCTTAATTACAGAACTTCCCGATTTAGATAACTTATTGGTAGAACAAGCTTCGGCTGATGCTGTTTGGGCACAAATTATTGCAGATTTAGAAATGGCAGAAACTATGCTTCCAGAAAGCTGGACTGGTGAAGATTTAGGTAGAACTACATCCGGAGCAGCAACGGCTCTAAAAGGTAAGAGTTATTTGTACATGAAGCAATATGGAGATGCTGTAACAGCATTACAAAGCCTTGTAGGGAAGTATAGTTTGTTACCAGCAGGACAATATGGTGATAATTTTTCTACTGTAAATGAGAATAATAGTGAGTCCGTTTTTGAACTACAATATTTAGGGCAAGAAACTTTTGTTTGGGGCAGTGATATACCTGGAACAGGAACTATGGGTAATTTCCATATTGATTATGCACCACCATCAAAATCTCCAGATCAAAGCCACGTGGTAAATCCATGGTTAAAACAGTTGTTTGAAGACAATGGAGATACTACAAGGAGAAATGAAACTTTAGTTTATGATTTTCCGGGAGCAACAGGTTATGGAGGAGTTGCTTTCACAACAGATATGGCTGATGATATAGCAGCAGCTAATGATGAAGGTGTAGAGCCTATTTTTTCTAGAAAGTATTCTGGAATGGAATTAGGAGCTAGAGAAGATGTTGATTTCCTTGGTACTAACGTTGGAAATAATTGGAGAATCATTCGTTATTCAGATGTTCTGTTAATGTTAGCTGAAGCTTTAAATGAAGACAACAGAACAGCAGATGCAATTCCTCATATAGACATGGTTAGAAATAGAGCTGGATTAACTTTAATTGCAGATACTAACCCTGGTATTAGTCAAGCAGATATGCGTCAAGCTATTATTGAAGAGCGGGCCATGGAATTGGCAGGTGAAGGCCATCGTTTCTTCGACTTAGTAAGATGGGGATTAGCTGATGCATATATGGGGACAACTTCTATGCATGTTACAAACGGGTCACAAACCTATCACCCAAAATCATTAAGTGGGGGTACATTCCAAAGTGGGAAACACGAATTGGTTTGGATACCTAATTCTGAAAGAGATGCAAATCCTAATCTAGGACAAAACCCTGGATATAATTAAAATATTTTGTTTAGTTTGGTTTGAATGTAGTTAAAAAAAGCCGAGTTTTAATTGTTTAACTCGGCTTTTTACTCAAAACCATCAATCTTTAATTATTTGGTTAATCTTTTTGAATTTACCATAAATTAATGACACCTATTGTGAATACCATTCTTGAAAATAATATACTAGTTGAAGATAGTTCGAGTAATTTTGAAACTAAAATAACATGTGTTTCAGAAGAAAATAATATTGCTACATATGATATCAATATTACTTCAAAAAAAACAGTAATACCTCTGCCATTAACACTTACATGGAAAATTCCAGCTCATAACATCAAAGGGGTTTGGAAGCCTACTACAGATTTTGCTAAACGTATTCAGGCCGATTGGGAATTAGATCATATGGAATCTCGTATTTCTATAGACGCACCTGTTATTAGTCTATTTGGTCATGATGATAGTAACGTGCATACCTTTGCGTGTTCAAACGCCATAAATAAGTTAGAACTCAATGCAAGAATTAGAGAAGAAGATGACTGTTTCTATTGTCATGTCACATTGTTTTTAGAAAAACAATCTGTGATAGATAATTTCAAAATTCAAATACGAATTGATGAAGGTCAAAAACATTTTTCTGAAGCTTTAAAAGGTGTTTCTAAATGGTGGGAAAGTTTTGATGAATTAAAACCAACGCCTGTACCAGACATTGCCTTAACACCACTCTACTCTACTTGGTATAATTTCCATCAAAGTTTGGAAGAAGATGTTTTGGTTTCTGAATGTAAAAAAGCTTATGCACTAGGATATCGTTCAGTCATTATTGATGATGGTTGGCAGACCAATGATGGTAACAGAGGATACGATTACACTGGAGATTGGGAGCCAGAACGTTTGAACAAAACTGCGACATTTGTTGAAGCTATTCATGCTACTGGAATGAAAATTGGTTTTTGGTATTCTGTACCATTTTGCGGAAAAAAATCAAAAGCATATCAACGTTTCAAAGGAAAGTTCTTAACGGAAAATCACCGCTGGGCACCAGTATTTGACCCAAGATATCCAGAGGTAAGGACATACTTAATTAATATTTATAAAAATGCCATATTAGATTGGAATCTTGATGGTTTCAAATTAGATTTTATTGATGATTTTAGGTTATATGTAGATACACCAAAAGTGAATTCTCATATGGATATAACATCTATAAATGCTGCTGTAGACCGTTTATTAACGGATGTGATTACAACACTAAGAGCAATAAATCCAGATGTCTTTATAGAATTCAGACAAAAATATGTTGGTCCAGCCATGCGCAAGTATGGCAATATGTTTAGAGCATTTGACTGCCCTGGTGATGCTACTATGAATCGCGTAAGAATTGCAGACATAAGAATGTTAGCAGGAAATACGGCAGTACATTCTGATATGATTACATGGCATAATGAAGAAAAACTCGAGGTTGCCGCCTTACAAATGGTAAACACTTTATTTGGTGTGCCTCAAATTTCAGTAGTATTAGATAAGATTCCTGAGGATCATTTAGAGATGGTCAAGTTCTATACCGAATACTGGAACACCAACAAAGTACTCATTACAAAAGGGCATTTCACACCCTTTAAACCATTAGCAAATTACCCAATCCAAACGGTAAATAACACTGAAAAAATAGCAATTGGTATTCATGAGGATCATGTTGTTCAATTAAATGAATCATTTAAAGACATAGACATCCTGAATGCAAAATTATCTAAAAGTGTAATCATAAAAATCAATACTAATTTAGGAAACTATAATTGCAGTATCTTTAATTGCAAAGGAGAAATGTTAGACAAAAAAGAAATAGTCCTTAATCTAGGTATAGTAGAGATTAATATTCCTGCTTGCGGATTAGCACAGCTCACAAAAAATTAAACATATGGATACGCTATCAATTGTCTCATTTTTAGGATTCACCTTATTGGTAGCCTTCATCGCTTGGTATGCTACCAGAAAAACAGATGAAACTTCGGCAGATGGTTATTACCTTGGAGGGAGGAGTTTGGGAGCCATTACCATTGCAGGGTCTTTACTATTAACTAACCTTTCTGCAGAACAAATAGTTGGTCTTAACGGGCAGTCATTTGCACAAGGTATTTTAGTGATGGCTTGGGAAACTTTAGCCGCTATTTCGATGATTGCTACAGCTATTTATCTACTACCAAAATACATGCGTTCAGGAATTACAACTATTCCTGAGTTTATCCAAGAACGTTTTGATGCACAGACAAAATCAATTTTGTCACTTTTATTTTTAGTTGCTTTCGGAATTGTGCTATTGCCTACAATCCTATATTCCGGGTCTTTGGCTTTTAGTACCATGTTCGATTTACCGAATACTTTAGGCTTATCGCAATCTCAAGTCATTTGGATTTGTGTATGGTCTATTGGAATTATAGGTTCTATTTATGCTATTTTTGGTGGATTAAAAGCGGTAGCTGTCTCAGATTTAGTAAATGCTATTGGCTTATTAATTGGTGGTTTATTAATCCCTGTTTTTGGTTTAATGCTAATTGGAGATGGAAGTGTTTCTGAAGGTTTAAGTGAATTATGGAATCAGAATCCAGAGAAATTTAAAGTAAGAGGTGAAGTAGATTCCTTTATTCCCTTTGGAACAATTTTTACTGGAATGATGATTGCCCAAATGTACTATTGGGGAACAAATCAATCCATATTACAACGTGTTTTTGGAGCTAAAAGTTTAGCTGACGGACAAAAGGGAATGATTCTCGCAGGTTTTGTGAAATTCTTAATTCCTATAATTGTGGTATTACCAGGGGTTATCGCATGGCATGTTTTCGGAAATGATTTAGCAAATGCAGATGCGGCATATCCTGCATTGGTTAGAAAAGTATTGCCTGGTGCATTTTTAGGATTCTTTGCTGCTGTTTTATTTGGTGCAATTCTTAGTTCATTTAATAGCCTTCTAAATAGCAGTTCTACGCTATTTGGCGTGGATTTATACCGTCAATACTTTGACAAAGATGCTTCTGAGAAAAAAATGGTAAAAGCTGGTAAAGTCTTCGGGTTCTTTTTGGCAATTATCTCTATGACGATTTCACCATTTATAGCAAATGCACCAGATGGTTTATTCTCTTATATTCAAGAATCATTAGGTAGTTTAAGCGTTCCTATTTTAGCCGTTGTAGCGGTGGGTATGGCAACAAAAAACGTACCTGCTATTGGAGCAAAAATTGTATTAACTGTTGGTGTATTGATGTATTTGGTAAGTCAGTTTGTGCTAGCACCACATTTTGTTGAAACGGCACTTGCCGAAGCAGCAGCAAATGGCATTACCAATCCTAAACAATTAGGCATTGTTAAAGCCACAGCATATCCTCATTTTTTGCATATTATGGGTATTCTATTTGTAATTAATGTTAGCTATATGCTAATTTTAGGAAAACTATGTCCAAATACTAAAACATACACACCAAAAGTGACAGAGGAAATAGATATTACACCTTGGAAATATGCTAAAATAGTAGGTTTAGCCATAACTATATTAGTATTAAGCACTTATCTAATCTTTTAAATTGAATTCTATAAATGGGCAAAACATATGTTATAGCATTCGATCAAGGTACCACAAGTACAAGAACTATTGTCTTTGATACCCAAGGAGCAATTGTTTCCATTTGTCAAAAAGAATTGAAACAACACTATCCACAATCTGGTTGGGTAGAACACGATCCTTTAGAAATTTATAATGACCAATTGGAAACATTCACCAAAGCAGTATCAGAATCTGGAATTAATCCTGAGGACATAGCTGCTATTGGCATAACAAATCAACGGGAAACAACTGTGGTTTGGGATAGAGAAACCGGTGAGCCTATTTATAAAGCTATAGTTTGGTTAGATAAACGAACTACTGAAATTTGTGAGAGATTAGAAAACCAAGGACTTTCACGATACATCAAAAAGAATACAGGTTTAGTTATTGATTCTTATTTTTCAGGTACCAAACTAAAATGGGTTCTGGATAATGTCGAAGGGGCACAAGAAAAAGCAGAAGCTGGGCAATTGATGTTTGGGACCGTTGATAGTTGGTTAATTTACAAATTCACCAATGGCGAAAAGCATGTTACTGACCATACAAATGCGTCTAGAACCCTTATATATAACATAAAAAAGTTAGATTGGGATAAACGTTTACTAGATGCATTAAATATCCCGTCATCCATATTACCGAAAGTTCAATCGTCATCATCAGATTTTGGAACGATAGATTACAAAGGCACAAAAATTCCAATTTATGGTGTTGCAGGAGACCAACAAGCATCACTATTTGGTCAAGGAGGATTTGAAGCGGGTATAGGCAAAAGCACATATGGCACAGGTTGTTTCATCCTTTTGAATACTGGTGAAAAACATGTAAAATCTAAAAAAGGGCTATTAACAACCTTAACCTGTAGTTTGGATAACGAAGCTATAAACTATGCTTTAGAAGGTAGTATTTTTGCAGGAGGGGCTTCCATCCAATGGCTTAGAGACAGAATGAAAGTCATTGATAGTGCTAGCGAAACTGAAGCTATTTGCAATAGCATTCCTGCATTAAAAAATGTATATGTTGTTCCTGCATTTGCAGGTTTAGGTGCACCGTATTGGGACGGAAAAGCAAGAGGAAGTGTATATGGTATGACCCTTGACACGGGGCGTGAACACCTCATTAAAGCTACCGTAAACGCTTTGGCATACCAAACTAAAGACGTTATTGGCGCTATGGAAAAAGACTATGGTGAAAACATAACCACCTTAAAAGTTGACGGCGGTGCTACTGCGAATAACTACCTGATGCAATTTCAGTCAGATCTATTGAATGTAGATGTGGATAGACCTAAAATGATTGAAGTTACCGCTTTTGGTGCTGCATTACTAGCTGGAATTAAGGCTGGAGTTTGGACAAAAAATAACATCTCTGAAATTAGAGATGTAGATACAGTGTTTAGTCCAAAAATGGATAAGAAAACACGAAAAAAGAATTATAAAGGCTGGAAGAAAGCTATAAAAAGAACAAAAAGAAATTAAGATGTTGGTGATGGAAAAACCTGTAGAGTTTTCAGTTTTAAATAGAACCGAACAAATAGAAAAACTACAAACGCAAAAGTTTGATTTGGCCGTTATTGGAGGTGGTGTCACTGGAGCTGGAATAGCCCTAGATGCGGCCTCTCGAGGGCTTAACGTTTGTTTGGTAGAAAAAAATGATTTTGCCTCAGGTACAAGCAACAAATCCACAAAATTAATTCATGGTGGATTACGATATCTCAAACAATTTGAGATTGGATTAGTACGCGAATCAGGATCTGAACGAGCCATCGTACACAAATTGGCACCTCATTTAGTGATTCCTGAAAAGATGCTATTACCATTAGTTGAAGGCGGTACATATGGTAAAATGATGACCTCAATTGGTCTTAAAGTTTATGATTTTCTCGCGGATGTAAAAGGTGATGATAGACGACGCATGTTGGATAAAGAAGAAACTTTAGAAAAAGAAACTTTACTCAATGAAAATGTGATTTTAGGTGGCGGCTTGTATGCTGAATATAGAACGGATGATGCGCGATTGACCGTTGAAATATTGAAAAAAGCAGTATCATATGGGGCTACGGTTATCAACTATTGCGAAATGGAATCTTTTAATTACAATGGAGATTCTAAAATAAAAAGCCTGAATTGTAAAGACGGAAATACGGGTGATAGTTTCAAAGTAAAAGCAAGAAATTATGTGTCTGCCGCTGGTCCATGGGTAGATAAACTGCGTACCAAGGATCAGTCCATGAACAACAAATATTTACACCTTACTAAAGGCGTACATATTGTATTTCCATATGAAAAACTACCAGTAAAACAACCGTTATATTTTGATGTGCCAGATGGCAGAATGATTTTTGCTATTCCAAGAGGTAGGGCCACTTATGTAGGTACAACAGACACCAATTATTCTGGAAACTTAGAGCGTGTTGTGGCTACTAAAAATGATGCTGAATATATATTAAACGCCATCAATAGTACCTTTCCAAAAGTAAATTTGAATATTGATGACATAGAATCGAATTGGGCAGGGTTAAGACCTTTAATTCACGAAGAAGATAAAGACCCCTCAGAACTATCACGGAAGGATGAAATCTTTATTTCTGATAGTGGTTTGATCTCGATTGCTGGTGGTAAGCTTACGGGCTATAGAAGAATGGCTCAACGTGTGATTGAGGCAGTATTAAAAGCCACGAAATCTAAACATAAAGAACATTTAAAGAAGTCCTCAACAGAAAAAATTCCTTTGGTCTCGCCCACTTTAGAGAACTCACATGAAGTAACTATTTATCAGAAAGAACTTGAGATAAGTTTGCTTTCAAAAGGTATTTCAGACAGCTATTATGCTTGGTATTTATGCACCACTTATGGTAAACAGGCTGATATTATTATTGAAAAGTCCAATGAATTTGATAACAAAGATGCCTTAGAAAGACTGATTCGTGCGGAACTTTGGTTTTGTATACATCATGAAATGACCAATAGTTTGACAGACTTTTTCGTGAGACGAACAGGTAGACTGTATTTTGATATTCCGAGTGTAAAAACCTATCAAAAAATCATTTCGAAAGACTGTGCAAATTATTTAAATTGGGATATAGAACGTGTGGCTTCCGAAGAAAAAAGTCTTAATCTTTTAATACAAGACACCACTACATATTACGATAAAGAATTTGAATAATATATGGATTAGTAGTATGCAAAGCAGAGCATTAAAATTTATAATAAGCTTATTTATATTGATGCTCTTTTTCAATTGTGAAAAAGAGGAATCGAAATCTACTTCAAAAACGGTTTTTGAAACCCTTGAAGCTTCAAATTCTGGCATCGATTTCACCAATACACTCACTGAAAATGATAGTCTTAACTACTTTACATATTCTTACATTTATATGGGAGGTGGTGTTGCTGTAGGTGACATAAATAATGATGGCTTAAAAGATGTATTCTTTACTGGTAATCAAGTCTCCAATAAATTATACCTAAATAAAGGAAATCTTCAATTTGAAGATATTACTGAAAACGCTAATATTTCGGGTGATAATCGCTGGTACACAGGAGTAACTATGGCAGATGTAAATGCTGATGGCTATTTGGATATTTATTGTTCTGTTGCTGGAAAATTTTCGCCAAAAGAAAATCAACTTTATATCAACAATCAGGATGGTACATTTACAGAAAAAGCTAAAGAATTTGGTTTGGCGGATATCGGGCAAAGTGTGCAAGCTACCTTTTTTGATTATGATAAAGATGGTGATTTAGATGTGTATGTTGCTAATTACCCTGTGACAAAATTTAATGCCTCGGTGTATGTTTATGAACAGAAAATGAAAACAGTAAACGATGTAGAAACCGATCACTTGTTCAGAAACGATGGTCATACTTTTACTGATGTCACCATCGAAGCTGGTGTAAAAAGTTTTGGATTGACTCTTAGTGCTACTGTTGGGGACTTAAATAATGATTCATACCCTGATATTTATATTTCAAACGATTTTGCTTCACCTGATTATCTTTATATAAACAATCAAGACGGCACGTTTAGAGAAGTTGTTAAAGAAAGTATGAGCCATACGGCGTTTTACGGCATGGGTGCGGATATTTCCGATTTTAATAATGATGGTAATCTCGATATTTTTCAGGTAGATATGGATGCTAAAACCAATAAACGCAAAAAGGCAAATATGGCAGGCATGAATCCTGATTTATTTTGGGGCGTGGTAGATGCAGGTTTCCATTACCAGTATATGCAGAATTGCTTACAAATGAATACTGGTGTTTTTAAAGATGGAAATCCATTTTTCTCAAATGTTTCTAGGATAACTGGTGTATCATCAACCGACTGGAGTTGGGGACCTCTATTTGCAGATTTTGATAATGACGGACTAAAAGATTTATTTGTGTCTAATGGCACACGACGCGAAGTAAATAATCGAGATTTTTTTAATCAGATTGATGATGCGTTCACCATTGATAGTGATAAAACATTGGAAATGAGTATGAACATTCCATCGGAACGTATCGATAATTTCATATACAAAAATAAAGGCGATTTAAAATTTAAACAATCCAACAAAGATTGGGGTATTGAATTTAAAGGCTTTTCAAATGGCGTAGCTTATGCCGATTTAGATAATGATGGCGATTTGGAAATCATAACAAATAATATCGATGATAAAGCTTCAGTTTTTAAGAATAATTCTGCCGATGTGAACAATTATATCACCATAAATTTTGAAGGCGCCTCTGAAAACAAATTTGGCTTAGGTAATCGTGTTTTTGTAACAGCAAATGGCAAAACACAAATGCAAGAATTGACGTTAACCAGAGGCTTTCAATCATCAGTAGCTCCAGAATTGCATTTTGGTTTAGGCGATTCTGAAATTATAGAGGAATTAAAAGTGGTTTGGACTGATGGCAAAATTGAGATTAAAATAAATGTTCAAGTAAATAACATATTAACTTTCAAATATTTAAATGCTGGTTTAATTGAAGATATTCCAAAAGAAAATAAGCTACTCTTTGATTCAAATATCACAGATGTGTTTCCAACTCACAAACACAATGAAAATAAATTTGACGATTTTAAGTATCAAGTCTTATTGCCACATAAAATGTCCACCTCTGGCCCTGCTTTAGCTATTGGTGATTTAAATAATGATGGTTTGGACGATTATTTTGTCGGCGGAGCCTTTAACAGAACAGGAAGTTTATTTTTTCAAACCAAAAATGGCTTTAAGTTGCAAGAAAATTCTTCTCTAGAAAAAGACAAGTTAAGTGAAGACGTTGGCGCATTAATTTTTGATGCCGATAATGATGGTGATAACGATTTGTATGTAGTAAGTGGAGGCTATGAGTTTTCTTCGAAATCTAAAATGCTTCAGGATAGATTATATCTTAATGATGGCTCCGGAAATTTCACTACATCTCATGCACTTCCAGAAATGATAACCAGTGGATCTAATGCGTACACATTAGATTATAACAAAGATGGGAAACAAGATCTCTTGGTTTTGGGCAGACAAATACCTGGAAATTATCCATCACCTGCAAACACCTATTTATTAGAAAATAAAACTAAAAATGGTATTGTAAAATTTGAAGATGTAACTGAAGCAAGAGCAGAGGTTTTTCAAAATTTGGGAATGGCTACTTCGGCAGTTATAACAGATTATAACAATGATACATTAGACGATATTATTATTGTAGGTGAATGGATGCCTATCCGCATTTTTGAAAATAATAATGGCTCTTATGTAGAGGTTTCTGAGAAGCTAGGTTTAACAACAGACACTACAGGTTGGTGGTGGAGCATCAACCATGGCGATTTTGATGGCGATGGAGATATAGACTACATCGTTGGAAATAATGGTCAAAACTATAAATACAAAGCTACTAAGGATGAAACCTTCGATATTTATGTTAATGATTTTGATAATAATAACAAAAATGACATCGTATTGAGCTATTATAACAATGGAAAACAATATCCCGTTCGAGGGCGTGAATGTTCTTCACAACAAATTCCACAGATAAAAGAGAAGTTTAAAAATTATGAAGCATTCTCTAATGCCACTTTAGTTGATATTTATGACGAAGATGCACTTAAATCATCTACTCATTATCAAGTCAAATCTTTTGCAAGTGTATATTTAGAGAACAAGGGTGATACGTTTATTATTCATGAATTACCGATTGAAGCTCAAGTTTCAAGTATCAATAAAATTCTGGTTGATGATTATAATAATGACGGCAATTTAGATGCTTTAATTGCTGGTAATTTATATTCTTCTGAAGTAGAAACTCCTCGAAACGATGCTGGTTATGGTTTATTCCTAAAAGGAAATGGTAATGGTACATTTGATGCTAAAAATGCATTTGAAAGTGGTTTTTTTGTATCTGGAGATGTAAAAGATTTAGAAACTATTGAAATTAAAAATCGTCACTTTATTATCGCTGCAAAAAATGATGACTACCTTCAAATTATTAAACTGAATTAAATATATCGCAATACTATTCTTTTCAAAGAAAAATACGGTTACTTAAATTTTACTTAATTAATAGCTATTTAACATTCTTTCAATAACCTAGCAGAATAAAAATGTACTATATTTAGAGAGATGCTACTCCAATAAATTGGACTAGCTTAAGAACATATAGTATTATTATAATGAAGCAAAAGCTTTTAATTTTTCTGGTTCTAGCTATAGTTATCAGTGTTGTTTTTAGTATTAAAACTGGAGTTTTAAATTCTAAAAACGAACGTTATACCGATGTCAAAATACCAGATGTTATAGACTATAATTTTCACATCAAACCCATTCTTTCAGACAAGTGCTATACCTGTCATGGTCCAGATGCCAATAAAAGAAAGGCTGGATTGAGGTTAGATAATGAAACGTCTGCTTTTGAAGAACTTAGTGAGTCTCCTGGAGAATATGCAATCATTCCAGAGAAACCGAATAAAAGTAAGTTGTATCATAGAATTACTACCGACGATCCAAAAATTTTAATGCCCCCAATCGATTCTCAATTAAAGTTAAGCACTTACGAAATCTCTTTAATAAAAAAATGGATTAAACAAGGAGCGAAATTCAAGAAACATTGGGCATATATCAAACCGAAAAAAAACAATCTACCTGAAATAGCATCATCAAAATGGGTACAGAATGAAATAGATTATTTTATTTTAAAACGCCTTGAAGAAAATAATTTATCACCTTCTAAAAAAGCTAAAAAAGAGACTCTCATAAGAAGAATTAGCTTAGATTTAACTGGCCTTCCTCCTAACGAAGAACAAATCAAATCGTTTATTACAACAGATTCTGAAGCTGATATAGGCGAAATAATAGACTTATTCTTAGCATCTCCAGCTTACGGAGAGCGCATGACTCAAAATTGGTTAGATTTGGCAAGATATGCAGATTCACACGGTTATCAAGACGATAATTATCGCTCTATGTGGCCTTGGAGAGATTGGGTGATTCATGCTTTTAATTCAAACCTACCCTATAACGAATTTTTAATTTGGCAAATGGCAGGAGATCTTCTTCCTAATGCTACTAAAGAACAAATATTAGCCACTGGGTTTAATCGTAATCATCCCATTACTCAAGAAGGTGGTATTATTCAAGAAGAATATAGGTCTGCTTATGTAGTAGATAGAACCAACACACTAGGTAAAGGTATTTTAGGACTTACTTTGGAATGTGCAAAATGCCATGACCATAAATATGATGCTTTGTCTCAAAAAAATTATTTCGAAATGTATGCCTTCTTTAATAATGTAAATGAAAAAGGCATCCAGATGACAGTTCCCGAAGCTGTAAGACGAAAGTATTATGCAGATGCTCCATTTTTAACAATTACTGATGAAGACGTAAATAATACATTAAGTTTCATAAATAAAAAAGAAAATGAAGTTGTTAGTGTAATGGTAATGAATGATTCAACTCCTCGAAAAGCTTTTATTTTAGACCGTGGAGAATATGATAATCCTACTGAAAAAGTGAAACCCAACGTCCCTGACTTTATTTTACCCTTTTCAGAAGAGTATCCTAAAAACAGGTTAGGATTAGCTTATTGGCTAACCAGTAATAATAACCCTTTAACAGCTAGAGTCTTTGTAAATAGAATGTGGGGTATGCTCTTTGGAAAAGGATTAGTAGAAACTTCAGAAGATTTTGGTGTACAAGGAAGTTTGCCATCTCACCCAGAACTTTTAGATTGGTTAGCAGTAGATTTTGTAGAGCACAACTGGGATATAAAATACCTCTTAAAAAAAATAATGCTCTCTGCCACATATCAACAAACATCTGAACTTACGCCAGTATTAAAACAGGCTGATCCTGAAAACGTATTATTAGCGCGAGCCTCAAGATTTAGAATGAGCGGAGAAATGATACGTGATTATATTTTAGCTACAAGTGGATTATTAAAATCAGAAATCGGGGGGCCGAGTGTAAAACCTTATCAACCTGATGGTCTTTGGAAAGACACAAATGCAGGAAGAGGGCTTTTAAAAGTTTATAAGAAAGATGAAGGTGATAAGCTTTACCGAAGATCTTTATATACATTTTGGAAAAGAACTTCTCCTCCACCTAGTATGACACTTTTTGATGCACCTACACGTGATAATTGTGAGGTAAGACGACAAAAAACAAACACTCCTTTACAAGCGCTGGCCTTACAAAATGATATCCAAGTTTTAGAGGCAGCTAGAGTTTTAGCGCAAAATATTGAACATAAAGAAGAAGATACAACCAAAATGCTTAAGAGCTTATTTGAAAAAATTTTAATACGGTCTCCTAAAGAAGACGAATTGGCATTATTGGAGAAATATTATAAAACGACCTTTGATGAGTTTACTGTAAATCATGATAATGCCGTAAAAATGGCAAGCATAGGAGAGTATGAGAAAACTTGGGAAAACCCAGCGAAAACTGCAGCTTTAATGCTTACTTCTCAAGTTGTATATAATCTAGATGAAACTATTACTAAAGAATAATTAGATGAAGGATAAAAATAAAAAAGCTGAGAGTCCCTTAAAGATAAACCGAAGACATTTTTTTTCTCAATTAAGTGTAGGAATAGGATCTTTGGCCTTGGGTTCATTATTAATTCCCGATTTGTTTAAAAGTGATGCAGATACTCTTGGTGGCCTTCCATTAGGAATTCCGCATTTTGCACCGAAGGCAAAACGTGTTATCTATTTATTTCAATCAGGAGCACCCTCGCAACTAGAATCTTTTGATTATAAACCAACATTGCGAAAAAGAATGGGAGAAGATTTACCTGATTCCATAAGACAAGGGCAGCGTTTAACAGGGATGACATCTGGTCAAAAAAACTTTCCGTTAATGCCTTCTTTTGTCGATTTCAAACAGTACGGGAATAGTGGTGCCTACATCAGTGACTTTTTTCCTCATATTGCTAAAATAGCAGACGATATCTGCATTATTAGAAGTATGAACACCGAAGCCATAAACCATGATCCTGCCATTACGTTCCTTCAAACTGGAAGCCAACAATCTGGAAGACCAAGTATGGGTTCATGGATGAGCTATGGTTTGGGTAACGAAAATAAAAACTTACCGTCTTTCGTAGTTTTAACTTCAAGAGGTAAAGGAAACAGCCAGGGTCTGTATTCAAAACTATGGTCTAGTGGGTTTTTAGACTCTAAACACCAAGGTGTTTTAATGCGATCTGGAAAAGATCCAGTATTATATTTAAATGATCCAGATGGACTCTCTAGATCAGACAAAAGACATCTTTTAGACCATGTATCATCCTTAAATAAATTACATCATGTCGAAACAGGTGATGATGAAATTGAATCCAGAATAGCACAGTATGAAATGGCATATAGAATGCAAATGTCGGTGCCTGATGTAATGGATATTAAAAAAGAACCTGAATCAATTATTAAGTTATATGGTGAAGACTGTCAAGTACCAGGCACTTATGCTGCAAATGCACTTCAAGCACGTAGACTAGCCGAAAATGGCGTACGGTTTATTCAATTATATCATCAAGGATGGGATCAACATGGGAGACTTCCAACGCATATGGCAAGTCAAGCAAAAGATGTGGATCAGGCCTCAGCTGCATTAGTAATGGATTTAAAGCAACGGGGGATGTTAGAAGATACTCTTGTGATATGGGGCGGTGAATTTGGAAGAACCAATTACTGCCAAGGTAATTTTGACCCCAATAACTTTGGTAGAGATCATCATCCAAGGGCATTTAGTATTTGGATGGCCGGAGGTGGTATTAAGCCAGGTATTACTTATGGAGAAACCGATGAATTTGGATATAATATTATTAAAGACCCAGTTCATGTACATGATTTTCATGCAACTATAATGCATTGCTTAGGTCTTAATCATGAGAAATTAACCTATAAATATCAAGGGCGTCGTTTTAGATTAACTGATGTGGCAGGTAACCTAGTAAACGATATCCTTACATAATGGTAAAATTTGCATCAAAAAAAAGGTGGGCAGATTATATCATCTTGGGTCTATTTACCTTTCTTATATTTTGTTTTGTTTTTGAAAATTATATCCAATTACCCAGTATAGTTGCCTGGTTAGGAAGATGGCATCCGTTAGTTTTACATTTTCCAATTGTTCTATTATTACTTCTAATTTTTTTATCCTTAACTAAAAAAAGGATATCACATATACTCTTCTTAATAGTAACCATTTCTACATTAATAACTGCAATTTCAGGCTTTTTTTTAGGTCTAGAATCTCCCAATAAAGGAGACTTATTAATTAAGCATCAATGGCTGGGCATAAGCTTGGCTATTGTTACAACAATTTGGTATTGGCTACATCAATATAAATTTTATAATAAATTAGTTCTAAGTGGAATTAAAATTATACTATTATTTCTTATTGGTTTTACAGGACATTTTGGTGGTATGATTACACATGGTGAAAATTTTCTGGCCATCCCAACCAACACAGAAAATAAAATCCCTGAGAACCCTATTATTTATAGAGACATTGTACATAACATTTTAGACAATAACTGTATTTCTTGTCATAACCCAAACAAGAAAAAAGGTGGTTTATTAATGACAAATTTTAATGCTTTATTAAAAGGAGGAGAAAGTGGAAAAAGCATTATTCCCAACAATCCTGAGCAAAGCGAATTGATAAAACGTTTACATCTTCCTATTGAGAATGAAAAACATATGCCTCCAGAAGGAAAAACACCTTTAACGAATAATGAAATTAAAATCTTGGAACAATGGATTTTATTAGGTGCTTTGGATACATTAAAGCTAAATGATTTAGATGAAAATACGCCACTCTCTATTTCCATCAAAAAGATGATTCGTCCTGAAGCTTCTAATACATGGGAATCTCTCCCGAAAGTTACGGATAAAACAATCGAAGCCTTAAACACGGACTATTTAACAATAAAAAGGATTGCTAATGGATACGATGCTTTAAGTATTAATTGTTATTTACCTCCAGAATACAATCCTAAGCCTATATTGGATTTGCTACCAATCGCTAAAAATATAATAGAACTAGATTTAAGTGGTTTACCTCTAGAACGCAATGAGTTTGAATTTCTTGCTACTTGTGAAAATCTAGAACATTTAGAGTTGGATAACTCCACACTTACCGATGCGTATTTTTCAAAATTAAAAAGACTTTCTAAGATAAAGTCATTAAAGGTTTATTCAACTAAAATCTCTGATAAGAGTATTGATGTTTTAAATAGTTTTGAAAACTTAACACATCTATATATTTATAATACAGAAATTGATGAGAACGGTTTAAAAAAACTTAAAGTAGAAAAGCCTAGTCTATTTATAAACAAAGGCATAAGCGAGGCCATTTATAAAAGTTTAGAATTAGAAAATGATAGCATAAGCAAAAAGCTTCCGTAATGAGAAGCTTTTAGTTTGTGGAGAAGATCGGATTCGAACCGACGACCTCTTGACTGCCAGTCAAGCGCTCTAGCCAACTGAGCTACATCCCCATATTTTGCGTATTTTAAAAGGTCTGTAAATATATGTATTTAATGATTAATTTAATATACTTGATATTTGTTTTTACGCTTATATTAAAAACCGAATTAGTTAACTTGCAAAATGTAAGTTAGTAACTGATTATGAAATTATCACCAATTACTAAAAGAAATATAATTAGAATTCTTCCGTTTGGTTTTATTTCACTTGTATTCGCATGCTTATTCCTTTGGATAGAATATGCTGCCATTGGAGATCAAACAAACACACCTGAATCTGCAATTCAAATCACTCCACAAGTACTTCTTTTTGCACTATCTGGAATTACGATTATAGGACTTTTAATAGGCACCATAGAAATACTTTTTTTAGAAAAATTATTCGTTAAAAAAAGCTTTCTTGTAAAAATTGTCTCCAAGTTTTTTATATACACGCTCTTTTTCTTTCTTGTCATTTTAATAAACTATCCAATTGCAGCGAGTATTGAACTCAATACTTCAGTATTAGACGATAGAGTTTGGGATAAATATTTCGAATTCTTCTTTAGCATAACGCATATAAGTGCAATTATTCAACTCGTGTTTTCATTGCTTATCTCTTTACTTTATTCTGAAATTAGTGAAAATTTAGGTCAGAACGTATTACTTAATTTCTTTACTGGAAAATATCATAATCCTAAATCAGAACATAGAGTTTTTATGTTTGTTGATATGAAAGCGTCAACATCAATTGCAGAACAATTAGGGCATGTAGCATATTTTGAATTTTTACGATCTTACTATTTTGATTTGGCAAATCCTATAGTGAAAAATCTAGGAGAGGTCTATCAATATATAGGAGATGAAATAGTTATTTCATGGAAACTATCAAAAGGCATCGCTAATAATAATTGTATCAATTGTTTTTTCGAGATGAAAAAAGAGCTATTTAAGAAAAGGGAGTCCTATATAAAAAAGTATAAAGTTTTTCCAGAATTTAAAGCAGCACTGCATTGCGGAGAAGTCACTACTGGAGAAATAGGAGCTCTAAAGAAAGAAATCTTTTTCACTGGAGATGTTTTAAATACAACAGCCCGAATACAAGGTCTTTGTAATACATATAATGCTGAATTTTTAGTTTCAAATACACTTAAAAATCAACTTAATTTTGGTGATGATTATAAAATTAAAGCATTAGGAAAACACCAAGTGAAAGGAAAATCAGAGTTGATAGATATCGTTTCAATAGACCTAAATAACGGCTAAAACTATATTATTTTAAGCCACTCAACACCAAAACAGGAGTCTTTATAAAAAAGTCTTTTCTTAAAATAGTGTCTTTTTCCCATTTCTTAGCAAAAAATCCGCGCTTGCGTCTCACCACGCACAACAAATCTGGGTTATGTGATTGAAAGTGTTCTAAAACACCTTGAAATGTTGTAGCATTTACAGATTCTGTTGTATTTCTAACAAGACTACTCAACTCTTCATTTACATCAAAATCACCTTCATCATGGTAAGGTGTTTTTACCAATAAAAGGTCAACTGTAGCATTAAATTTCGTTGTAATGTCCTTAAGAGGTTGTAATGCATTTTCTTTTTTAATAATAGCCGACTTAATTGCCATTAAAATACTAGAAGGTTTTGAGAATTTATAACCTTCTGGAACAATCAACGCGGGTACGTCCATTCGTTTAATAATTTTACCAGAAGTTTTACCTAAATACACCTCATCTTTAATAGAATTTGTTCTAGGCTCTACCAAAACTAAATCTACATCAGCAGCTTTACAGGCTAATTCTAGAGTGTCAATTAAATCTCCCTTTAAGGTTTTCACAATAACATCAACATTTTTGGTGTCAACCTTATCAACTAACCCTTTTAAAAAAGACAAACTTTCTTTTTCAATAATCTTATCAACCTTAATCATAGTTCCGGCCTTAGTAAATACATTGTATACTTGTACCACAAACACTTTTCCTCCAAAAGCTTCAGCAAAATCAACCGCATACTGCAAATGACTCACTGCATTTTCTGAAGAACCAACAGGAACTAAAATATTTTTCATGACTTAGAAAGTTTAAGCTTAAATTTACAATAAATTATGAGGCAAAAGTAAACTAATTTAATGATACGAAAAGCAATATTTAAGGATGTAAATGGAATTTTAAAAATCACTAAAGCATGTGCTGCACATATGATTAGTAAAAACATCTTTCAGTGGAACGAATTCTACCCCAATGCATTAGCTTTTGAAAAAGATATTGAACGTAGCGAATGTTATGTGTTAGAAGTTGAAAATAAGCTCATAGGCTGTATTACTATTTCAACCTTTATGGATGAAGAATATATGCCTATTATGTGGATAACCCCAAATGAAAATAATATATACATTCACCGTTTAGCAGTACATCCAGAATCTCAAGGTAATGGCTATGCACAGCAACTACTTACTTTTGCAGAAGCTTATGCTAAAACTAAAAAATACACTTCAATACGATTAGACACATTTTCTCAAAACCCAAGAAATCAAAAGTTTTACGAACTTCGTGGGTACAAAAAGTTAGGGGATATTTATTTTCCAAAACAAAGTGAATATCCGTTTCATTGTTACGAATTAGTCCTGTGAGTTCAAACATCAGCCTAAAACATATCAATAAATTGGCTATTCCAGCCCTTATTTCTGGTATATCTGAACCTATACTATCCATAACAGATACCGCCATTGTTGGAAATATAAATACTAATCCTGTAGAATCTTTAGCAGCTGTTGGCATTGTTGGTACATTTCTATCTATGCTAATTTGGATTTTGGGACAAACTCGGAGTGCTATATCTGCTATAGTTTCGCAATATTTAGGAGCTAACAATTTAGGGGCTGTAAAAAACCTACCAGCACAGGCTATTTTTATTGTTACATCTCTAAGTCTGTTTATCATTGCTGGCACATATCCTTTTGCAAATCAAATTTTCAAACTATACAATGCTTCAGGTTTAATTCTAGATTACAGTGTCATCTATTATAAAATCAGGGTGTTTGGCTTCCCATTTACATTATTTACTATAGCTGTTTTTGGAACATTTAGAGGCTTACAAAACACCTACCACCCTATGATAGTTGCCATTATTGGAGCATCTGCAAATATTATTCTAGACTTCGTTTTAGTATATGGAATTTCAGGGTATTTAGAACCGATGAATATTGAAGGGGCTGCTTATGCAAGTGTAATTGCGCAAATTCTAATGGCGTTATTTTCTGCATATTTTTTATTGAAAAAAACTACAATTCCACTAATACCTACCTTTCCTTTCAATAAAGAAATTTGGCGATTTGTTGTAATGATTCTTAATTTATTCGTTAGAACAGTAGCCCTTAACATCACACTATATTTTGCTACCAGATTTGCAACAGGTTATGGCAAAAATTATATTGCGGCCTACACCATCGCCATTAATTTATGGTTTTTGGGAGCTTTTATCATCGATGGTTACGCCGGTGCTGGCAACATTATGTCAGGAAGGTTGTACGGAGCAAAAAACTATAAAGATTTAATAAACCTCAATAAAAAACTCATTAAAATTGGACTTATAGTTGGGGTTGTGTTAACACTTTTCGGTTTTGTAATTTACAAACCTATCGGTATTCTTTTCACCAAAGATCCAGAAGTTTTAACGCGTTTTTACGATGTGTTTTGGATAGTACTCATTATGCAGCCCATTTGCGCCATAGCCTTTATTTTCGATGGTATCTTTAAGGGCTTAGGAAAAATGAGTACGCTTAGAAATGTGTTACTTCTGTCCACATTTCTTGTATTCATCCCAATACTATACGGTTTAGACTATTTCGATTTTAAACTCAATGGTATCTTTATAGCGCTTACGTTTTGGATGATAGCCAGAGCGTTACCATTGCTGATTAATTTTAGAAAACAATTTATCCCACTCACCAAAAACAACTAACTTTACACAATGATTTTAGCATTGCTACAACAAACCTCTGATATTGAAGAAAAGATAAAAAATGCACCAGACGAAGGTTACGAAGTTGGCGTTTTTATAGGTTCTATGATTCCGTTTATAGTGCTTGTAATCATTGCCTACATGTTGTATTATTATAGTAAAAAACGTAATAGCGAGAACTAATATGGATATTCTTAACTTTTTAAGCGGCAACGGCCTCTTTTTACTTTTAGCTTTAGTGCTAATAATCGTATATTTTGTAAATAAAAAACGAAGAAGATAGTATCTTTGCCAACCAACACTACACAAATGAGCAACATACGCATCACCAAACAATTTTCGTTCGAAACAGGTCATGCCTTATACGGTTACGATGGCAAATGTAAAAATGTACACGGTCACAGTTACCGTCTCGATGTCACGGTTATTGGCAAACCCATCACAGATAATTCTAATGTAAAATATGGTATGGTTATCGATTTTGGTGACCTTAAAAAAATAGTAAAAGAAGAAATAGTAAACGTATTCGACCACGCAACTGTATTCAACAAAAACACACCACATGTAGAGCTTGCCAAAGAGTTAGAAAATAGAGGTCACAATGTTTTACTAGTAGATTACCAACCCACAAGCGAAATGATGGTTATCGATTTTGCAAAAAAAATAAAAGCACGGTTGCCCGAAAACATCAAATTGCATTCTTTAAAGCTCCAAGAAACTGCAACCAGTTTTGCAGAGTGGTTCGCTTACGATCAAGATTAATTTTTTGGGCGCTACCACAAGGGCCGGGCTTTCACTACTCAATCCCTCCTACGTCGGGGATTTCAAACATACCGTTCAATCCCTAGCGCTACTATCTGCCATGGTCAAGTCTTCAAATATCAGTCTTCGGTCTTCCGCCTAAAACAATTATATTTACACCATGCAAATCCCAAAAGGAAAAAAAATATACTTTGCTTCAGATAATCATTTAGGAGCACCAACAAAAGAAGCCTCATTTCCACGCGAAAAAAAATTCGTTGCATGGCTAGATGAAGTAAAAAAAGATGCTGCAGTTATTTTCCTTTTAGGAGATCTTTTTGACTTTTGGTTCGAATACAAAACCGTAGTTCCCAGAGGATTTACAAGAGTACTCGGCAAACTTGCCGAAATTTCAGATTCTGGAATCCCCATTCACTATTTTGTGGGCAATCACGATTTATGGATGAATGGGTATTTTGAAGAAGAACTCAACATTCCTGTATATCATAAACCTAAAGAATTTATGTTTAATAATAAGTCATTCTTTATAGGGCATGGCGATGGCTTAGGACCTGGAGATAAAGGGTACAAACGTTTAAAAAAAGTATTTACAAATCCGTTCTTTAAATGGGTATTTCAATGGGGGCATCCAGACATAGGTATGCGCATTGCACAATACTTTTCAGTAAAAAACAAACTCATTTCTGGTGATGAGGACGCCAAATTTTTAGGAGAAGACAATGAATGGCTCGTACAATACTGCAAACGTAAGTTAGAAGACAAACATCGTGATTATTTTGTGTTTGGACACAGACATTTACCACTTAACATCAACCTCAACGAAAACTCAAAATATCTCAATCTAGGAGACTGGATTCAGTATTTCACCTATGCAGAATTTGATGGGAAAACCTTGGAGTTGAAAGAGTATAGTACGTCCTAGTCATTTTTATTTATTAAAATGAACTACAGAAAAAATTTAGCAGAGCTATCAGAAAATGGATATTCTATTTTAAGCAACTTATACTCTAATCACGAAGTTGAAGAAATTTTAAATTGCATTGAAAATTCTGAATCCAACCTCAACTCGTATTTAAAAACGAAAGATTTATTTGCAATAAGACAATTAATCAATAATATTCCTGATTTAGGGCCTTTACTATTCAATTCTAAATTAAAGGAATTAATTTTCAATTTTTCAGAATCTGAATATTTTTTAACTAAAGCTATTTATTTTGATAAACCAAGTGAATCTAATTGGTTTGTAGGGTATCATCAAGATTTGAGCATTTCTGTAGATAAAAAAACAGAAATAGAAAATTATCAGAATTGGACTTTTAAAAAAGGGCAATATGGTGTTCAACCACCTATTGAAATTCTAAAAGATACAATCACAATTCGAATTCATTTAGATGATACTGATGGAAACAATGGTGCTTTAAAAGTAATTCCGAAATCACATTTAAATGGAATTGTACGTGCAGAATCTGAAATCTGGAATGTTGAAAACGAATTTATCTGTAAAATTAAAAAAGGAAGTGTAATGTTAATGAAACCCTTAACGTTACATGCTTCTAATAGAACAACAAACGGCAAAAAACGTCGAGTTATTCATTTAGAATTTAACAAACATAAATTAACAAAACCTCTGAAGTGGTTAGAATATTTTAGTGTAAATTAATAATCCAACTTTTACTCTACCTCGCTAGCTTCAACATCATCAACTAAATCTAATTCTCTAAGTGGTTTATTTTTAATTCCCATAGTAGTTACGATAATTAATGTAGCACACCCACCTAAAACTACCGCTAATGGTGCACCAAATAGTTTTGCAGCAATACCACTTTCTAAAGCACCAAGCTCGTTAGAAGAGCCCACAAACATAGAATTTACAGCACCAACTCTTCCTCTCATATCGTCAGGTGTTTTTAGTTGTAAAATGGTTTGCCGAATCACCATAGAAACCCCATCAAATATTCCAGCGATAAACAACGCGATTACACTTAACCAAAGTAATTTAGAAGCACCAAAAACAATCATCGCCAGACCAAAGCCAAAGACAGCAATAAGTAGTTTTTTACCAGTGTTTTTAGTGATTGGTAAGTATGTAGTGGCTAGCATCGTTAAAATACTTCCTAAAGAAAGTGAGGCATTTAATATACCTAAACCTTCAGAGCCAGCATTCAAAATATCTGTTGCAAACACTGCAAATATAGCTACAGCCCCACCAAAAAGCACCGCAATCATATCTAAGGTTAAAGCACCTAAAATAACTTTGTCATTAAAAACAAATTGGAGACCAACCTTTAAACTTTCTTTTATAGACTCATTGGTTTTTGTATTTAAGATTGGCTTCTTTTTAACAAGAAATACTAATAATAAAGCAATAATAACCAAAGAGAATATGATCCCTAATGTTAGATGTACCCCAATCCATGCGATTAAAAAGCCGCCAACTAAAGCTCCTGTTACAGAAGCCCCTTTCCATGTACTACTACTCCATGTTGCAGCATTAGGGTAAACACTTTTAGGAACCAATAAGGCTATTAAGGAAAAGATGGTAGGTCCAAAAAACGCTCTTAAAATTCCTCCAAAAAACACTAAGCTATATATACCTAAAACGATACTATTTGTAGTCCATGACCCTTCTACATACTGAGACGTTAACCAAAATAGTCCAAAACTAATTAAAGAAAATAAGGCAATAGTTAATGCAAACAAATTACGCTTCTCTCTTCTATCTACGATATGACCTGCGAACGGTGCCATAAAAAACGCAGGGATAAATTCACATAGACCAATGATTCCTAAACTTAATTCGTCTTTAGTCAACGCATATATATGCCACTCGATAACCACAAATTGCATAGACCAACCAAAAACTAGGGCAAAGCGTAGCAATAAGAAAATATTAAACTCTTTTATTCTAAGCGCCGCATATGGATCATTTTTCACCATAATTATGCCTTAATATCCCTCAATTTAAGTTGCAGCGACACATTACCTCTCCACTCATTCTCATCAATAGAATATACTGCTTTAAATAGCTTTTTGTCAGAAATCAATTCGTATTTATCACCCATACCAAAACCAATACCTACAATAGTATTAGAGTCTGGTTGTGCTGCGGTAAGTCGTAAATGGGTTTTATCTGCACCTACGCATTTACCATAACCAGTGTCTCTTAAGTTTTCGGTCATAAATACAGGTGTCATATTACTCGGTCCATAAGGTGCAAATTGCTTTAGTATTCTGTAGAACTTTGGTGTTACGTTTTTCAAATCTATAGCCGTGTCAATCTTAATTTCAGGAATTAGTAAGTTTCTATCAATAGTTTTAGAAACTTCATCTTCAAAAGCTTTTTTAAAAGCTTCATAATTTTCTTCCTTTAAGGTTAAACCTGCTGCATATTTGTGACCGCCAAACTGTTCAATATGTTCTGCACATGCACCCAGTGCATTGTAAACATCATACCCACGAACAGAGCGTGCCGAAGCTGCCAATTTATCACCGCTTTTAGTAAACACCAAGGTAGGTCGATAATACGTTTCGGTGAGCCTAGACGCTACAATGCCAATAACACCTTTATGCCAATTTTCGTCATAAACTACAGTGGTAAGTCTATCTTGTTCATTTAATGTTTCTATTTGTTCTAACGCGGCTTCTGTAATTTCTTTATCGGTGGCTCTTCTCTCTAAATTGTAATTATCTATATTTTTTGCATGGGTTTTTGCTAATTCATAATCCTCTTCAGCTAATAGAGTAACAGCAAAATTACCGTGCTCCATACGCCCCGCCGCATTAATTCTCGGTCCAATTATAAAAACCACATCAGTAATAGTAAGTTCTGTTTTTTCTATGTGATCCAAAATAGCTTTTATACCTGGTCTTGGGTTGGTATTTATTACATGTAATCCATAATAGGCTAACACGCGATTTTCGTCATTAATTGGCACAATATCTGCACCTATGGCCGTTGCAACCAAATCTAAATATGGCAATAAATCTTTTGGTGTATATCCCTCTTTTTGAGCTAATGCTTGTACTAATTTAAAGCCAACACCACAACCACATAATTCTTTAAAAGGATAATCGCAATCTTCTCGTTTTGGATCTAAAACAGCAACAGCATCAGGTATTTCAGATCCAGGTCTATGGTGATCACAAATTATAAAATCGATGCCAAGGGACTTTGCATATGCAACTTTATCAATCGCCTTAATACCACAATCTAGAGCAATTATTAATGTGAAGTCATTTTCCAAAGCAAAATTGATGCCTTTTTTAGAAACACCGTAGCCCTCATCGTATCGATTTGGAATGTATGTGTACACCAAACTATGTTTAGTTTTTAGGTATGTTGACATTAAAGCAACTGCCGTTGTACCATCAACATCGTAATCACCATACACCAAAATATTTTCTTTATTCGCAATAGCCTTTTCTATTCTGGCAACCGCTTTATCCATATCCTTCATCAAGTATGGATCGTGTAGATGACTTAAACTAGGACGGAAAAAAGTCTTTGCAGCGTCATAGGTTTCAATACCTCGTTGCACCAATAATGTAGCAATAGTTTCATCTACTTCAAGTTGTTCTTGTAGGTGTTTTACTTTTTCTAAATCTGGTTTTGGTTTAAGCGTCCAACGCATCTAAAAGTTATAAGTTTAAGGTTTAAAAGTTCAGAGAGGCTTTTGTAATTTTATTTTTTGTGAAAAAACGTTTTAATGTCTAATTCTGAAAACTGACGGAACATTTCCATGACACCACAATATTTTTCAATAGATAAATCTACTGCTCTTTGTAATTTTTTTTCATTTAGATCTTCACCATAAAAATGAAAATGCATTGCTACTTTATCGTAGAACTTAGGGTGCTCGTCAGTTAAATTTGCTTCTATTTCTATATTAAAATCAGATACATTTAATTTCATTTTTTTTATAAGTGATGCAACGTCTAACCCAGAGCATCCTGCTAATCCAGATAATAGCAATGCCTTTGGGCGATACCCTTCACTTTTCCCTCCGTTTTCTTCAGCTGCATCTATAAATAGGTTATGTCCCGAAGGATTGGTGCTCTCAAATCGCATTTCGCCTAACCATTTTGTGGAAACTTTAACTGCCATCTTTCTAATTATTTTTGTTTCTTGTAGTAGTCAAAAATACTATTTAATAAATTAAAATATGCCTTTAGTAACACCATTATCTGCCGAGCACGACTTAGAAACCAAAGAACTCGCAAAATTCTTTAATGAAACCCTTGGGTTTTGTCCAAATTCTGTATTAACCATGCAACGGAGACCAGCCATTAGTAAAGCTTTTATTAACCTAAACAAAGCTGTTATGGCTAATGAAGGGCGCGTAACATCAGCCTTAAAGCGTATGATTGCTTGGGTTTCTAGTAATTCGACAGGATGTCGCTATTGCCAAGCTCACGCTATTCGCGCTGCAGAACGCTATGGGGCAGAACAAGAGCAACTAGATAATATTTGGGAGTACAGAACACACCCTGCATTTAGCGAGGCAGAACGTGCAGCACTAGATTTTTCTTTGCTAGCTTCGCAAGTGCCAAATGCCGTAGATGAAACCATTAAAAAGCGTTTATACGAATATTGGAACGAAGGTGAAATCGTAGAGATGCTTGGTGTAATTTCGCTATTTGGATACCTAAACCGATGGAATGATTCTATGGGAACTTCTATAGAAGATGGTGCCGTAGAAAGTGGTAATCAATATTTAGGAAAGCATGGTTGGGAGAAGGGAAAGCATATATAAATTAATGAATTACCATTACAGAACAACATTTATTTTATGGAACAAAAGTGCCCAAACTGTAAAGAAGAAATCTCACAAGTAGAGATAGATTGTGAAAATTGTGGATTTCCGTTATCTGGAACCGAAAAGGAAAAGGCAATTTTTATAGGAAGACAAATATCTAATAAATCAAAGATTGGTGATGCTAAAGAATCTCAAGAAAAGGCACAACGTATCTTATATATCATTGGTGGGTTTCAAATAATTAATGGCATTTTAGTATACTTCAATACAAAAAGTATTGTAGATGTTACTTTTTATATTACTCTGGGCATACTTTTAGGAGTATTTGGATATTTTTCTTCAAAAAAACCAATTTTATTTTTGTCATTAGCTTTAATACTGATTTTAAGTTATTACGGATTATTATACTTAATTAATCCTGAATTTATACTTAGAGGAATTTTGTGGAAAGTTGTTATCATTGGCTTTCTATGTTATGGAATTTGGAACTCTATGGAAGCTCAACAATTGAAGAAGAAAAATAAGTTTTTAGATAAGGAGTAAGCTTTATAGTAATTTAAAAGGATATAACCTTTCCAGAAATGGAGAAGGTTTTATTTTATAGACTTCACTCACCCAAAAGAACAGTTCACTCAATAGCAGTTTTAAATCCCTGAGTTTAACTATAGGTTTGATGTATAAATAACACCAAACCATGAAAACACAACTAACCAAAACACTGCTTTCATTTCTCTTCATTCTTATTTCTACAAATGCTTTTACACAACAGGGAACAGTCTCTGGTATTCTTAAAGATAATGACGGTACTCCGATTATTGGAGCCAACATCATAATAAAAGGCACAAGCACTGGAGTGATTACAGATTTTGATGGGAATTATAGTATTATCAGTAGTGTAGGAGACGTGCTTCAGTTTAATTATATAGGATTTAACACAAAAGAAGTTACGGTAACCTCAGCGATGTTTAGTATAACTTCAAATGCTATTACTATTGAAAAAACACCTGTTGAACCTATTAAAAGTGAAGCCTACACTAAAGCATTGCAATATTATAAAACATCAGCATTTTCTATTCCATCGGTAGCTGATTCTGAAAAAACATATAATAGAAAATCACGCTTTCAGCATAATCGTATTAAAAATATCGATATCAACGAAAAGAAAGTGAAGCTTACCTATTTTGATCCTGATATATATTTTGAAGTTGGATTCAAAACTATTAATGGATTTCGGTTTGTAAAACAAAGCAACTTACCACAATTACAACGTATTTATAGTCAAGGTGTTTCAAACAATAGTGTGTTTACTTTCCAAGGACCAGAAACAGGAACTCTATTTTCTTACGGGTCTCAACTAAATTTACTTGAATTTGATGGAACAAACTATCCTTACGATACCAATGGACAACTTATTGGTATTGGAAGTGGCAACGGTATACCCGCCAATATTTATGATAACTCTGTTTTTAATACTGGCTTAAATTCCACACATCATCTATTTTTTAATGTAAATTCTGATGTTTCTTCTTTAAGGTTTGATGTAACGCATAAGTCACAAAAAGACTTGTATGATATTAAAAGAAATACTTCAAACAATATTATTCTTAAATATGAAAATAAAGCTAATGATAAAAACCACTGGGAGGCTTTTGTAAAACTTAATAATCAAAATAATAATCAGCCCAATATCAATGGGTTTCAAAATAATATATTGCTAAACACTTGGGCAACACCCGCTAGTTTTAGCAACACTCAAGGTGACAGACTTCAAAATGGTTTACAGCGAAGCTTTAGTCCTAATAGATTCAATAATCCAGATTGGTTATTAAACAACAATAGAAATAAAGAAAAAGATAATGAATTTATAGCTAGCCTTTCTAATACATTAAAGCTTTCAGATAATAGTAAATTAAACTCAAAAGTTAACTATAGTAACTTTAAAAGCACACAGCGTTTTGGTGTTGTAAAAAACACTAACGGCTTTGAAGATGGTTATTTAAGTGATAGAAACTTTGATAAAAAAAACTTTAACGCTGCGATACATTTTGAATCTAAAAAGCAACTACATCGTTCTGAGGTAAAATTCAATTCAACAATAGATTTTCTTCATCAAAATTTAAAATATAACTTATTTCAAGCTGAAGGTTTCAATAGTTTTTCATTTGATGATCCACAAACAAATTCATCAAATAAAAAGCATTTACACCGTGGTGTTTTAAGATTACAACAGAAACTAAGGTATAATTTAGGTTATGATGATTTGGTCGTTGGGCTTAGTAATAATTCTTACGTTTCATCTATACAAAACAACAAATGGTTTTTACCAACTTTACAGGTAAAATGGAAATTAGATGATATACTCAATATCTACAATTTCTATAACATTACACTTTCGGCAAGTACATCTTATGATATTAATGATGGAAGTTTGCTTTACGGAAACCTTAGTCATAATAGCTTAAATATTCGTCCAGAAGAAAGTTTAAATTACAGAGCAATTAACGATTTATTTATTAATGAATCAATAAGACTTGAAGAAAAAGAAAGCTTTGAATTTGACTTCAATTTTCAGTTTAGAGCATTAGGGTCACACTTCGATTTTGGTTTTACGCACTTTAATAATACAACTAAAAACACCGTATTTCCCGTTTTTGAAAACAATGAGTTTGAGCTTAAAAATTTAGCGAACGTAAAAAATAAAGGCGTTGAAATGTCATTAGGTACACATGTAAACTTTTCAAGTAATTTTAGATATTTCCCTAAGCTTATATTTTCAACATATCGCCCAAGAGTTACAAAACTACTGGAGGATAGAAGCTATATTCCCATTGCGGGGTTTTCCACAGTTTCTAAAAACTTAATTGAGGGACAACCAACTGGAGTTATAATTGGTTCTGCTTATTTAAGAGACGAAAATAATAGGGTTATTATTGGTGATGATGGGTTTCCACTAGTAAATCCAGACCTGCAAATTATTGGAAATCCTATTCCTAAATTCAACTTAGGGTTTAATAACCACATTAAACTACACAATTTTACAATCAACTTTTTAATCGATTTTCAAAAAGGAGGCACTGTGTGGAACGGTACTCAAAATGTATTGAATTACTTAGGTACATCACAACAATCTGCAATTGAAAGAAATATCAGCAATTTTGTGTTTAACGGCATAAATACCCAAGGCACAACAAATGCCATTCCTGTAGACTTTTATAACGCCAATAACACTATTTCAGAAAATCGATTTGTACGCTATGGGTTTGAAGGTGTTGCAGAAGATGCCATTGAAGATGGCAGTTATGTAAACCTTAAATCAATTGATATTAGTTATGATTTTAAAAAGAATATTAGTAAAGAATTCTTTCGTTCTCTAGAAGTTGGTCTATATGCTAAAAACCTAATTACTTGGGCAAAATTTAGAGGAGCTACACCATATAGCAATCTATACAATAATACTTCAGCAAGTGGGCTTAACTTTTTTAATGCACCGTTAATTAGCGAAGTAGGTCTAAAAATCAATCTCAAAATATAATATATCATGAAACATATAAAATGTCATTTCGTATACACTATTTTACTTTTTGTAACTACTATTTCTTTAGTGTCTTTTAAATCGTTTTATAACGATAAAGCACCGTTGGAAAAAATATATACCCATACAGACAGACCTTTCTATTTCCCAGGCGAAACTATTTGGTTTAAATCATATCTAGTTACTACTGATAATACAATTTCTAGCATCAGTGATATTATGATAGCTGAATTAATTTCTCCGAAAGGTGTAGTTGTCAAAAAAATCAGGCTTTCAGTTGAAAACGGTTATGCATATGGTGATTTTCATATTGATAGTAACTGGGTGGGTGGTATCTACACTTTAAAGACTTATACCAATTGGATGCAGAATTTTGGAGAAGATTCTTTTTTTACAAAAAAAATAACCATTCAAAAAGTTGTAAAACCCAATGTATTATTAAACTTAAAGTTCGAAAAAGAAGGTTATGGAAAAGCATCTCAAGTTATTGCAAATTTTGAAGCTAAAGACCTTAAGAATGCCCCTTTAAAACATAAAGAAATTACATTTGAGGTTTCTACAAAAGGTAAAAAAATTATTTCAAAACAAGCAACTACGGATAAGAATGGAAAATCAAATATAATCTTTGAGCTACCAAACGATTTAGGTACAACTGATGTTGTTTTAAATACATTAGTCCTCTACAATGGTACTACCGAATCTATTTCTAGAAGCGTTCCCGTGGTTTTAGATAATATCGATCTACAATTTTTTCCAGAAAGTGGAAAACTAGTTGCAAACACTAATAACAACATAGCTTTTAAAGCGATTAATGAATTTGGAAAACCTGTAGATATTTCAGGTGATATTGTGGGTGAGCGCGGAGAACTCATTACCACTTTCAATAGTTTTCATGATGGTATGGGTGCATTTAATATGTTGGCTACAAACACCAGATATTATGCAAAAATTAAAACACCTTTTGTTTCAGAGCGACAAATTTCACTTCCAAAAGTGCATCAATTTGGTACACGCTTTTCGGTAGTTTCTGATAGTCTAAACACTGAAGTCAACCTTTTTTCTTCTGAAAAGAAAACACTGTATCTGGAAATCACTAATGCTTCAAAAACGCTTTTTAGCAAGCGTATTAATCCTTCCAAAAAAAATGTTTCAATAAACACAAAAGATTTCCCTATTGGAATAGCAAAATTTAGCATACTAGATAAAAATAAGACTATTGTTGCAGAGCGTCTGGTATTTCTTAATGCACACAAACAACTCAAAGTCGCTATTAAATTAGGTAAGTCTATTTATAAAACCAGAGAAAAAGTAAAGGCAACTATTTTAACAACCGATGTGGATGACAACCCCATACCATCAAACATATCGGTTTCAGTTGCCGATAATAAATTAGTGTCATTCGCAGATGATAAACAAGACCATATTTTATCTAGTCTGCTATTATCTTCAGAATTAAAAGGAAAGATTCATAAACCCTCTTTTTACTTCAATCCAAAAGAAGTAAAATCTTATAAAGCTATAGACTATGTAATGCTAACCCATGGTTGGCGTGATTATATTAACAACCCCAAACTTTCATACGAAACAGCTGCATTTAAGCCAGAAAAAACAGGTGTTCATTCAGGAATAGTTGTAGATAAAAAAGAGAAGCCTGTAAAAGCAAAACTATTGTTATTCAACCAAGATGGTTACAATGTTTTGGTATTTGAAACAAGCGAAAAAGGCGAATTTCAATTTAAAGCTGCAGCCATGGCTACATTAACTTTACTGGCTTATACTGATGATGGAAAAAAATTAGATATTATAAAAAACGAATTCAAAAAAGGGGTGTACTCTAATGCTAATAACAAAAATCAAGCAAATAATAGTAAAGCAAAACAATTTTTAAAAAATGATAAGCCACTGCAATCACCAATTAAAAAAGAAGCCACTGCAAACATTTCCTTAAGTGAAGATATCGCTGCTCTAGACGAAGTGGTAGTTATTGGTTATGGTGTTAGTACAAAAAAAGAGATTACTGGATCGGTATCTCAAATTCAAAATGATGATATTTCTGAAGAAGGTGATTTAGCAAATACACTTCAAGGGAGTGTAGCGGGAGTAAAAGTGGTAGGGGCATCAGGTTCTCCAGGTAGAACTTCAACTATTAGAATAAGAGGCATAGGTTCAGTCACAGGAAATAGTTCTCCATTATATGTAGTTGACGGTGTACCTTACGATGGAGATCCATTAATATCTATAAATTCTGTTGAGTCTGTTAGTGTACTCAAAGATGCAGCTTCTACAGCAATTTATGGAAGTAGAGGTGCAAACGGTGTTATTTTAATCACTACTAAAAACCAAAGCTTTTATAAAAACTGGGGGAAGAAAAAACTAAATAATGCAAAATTCAATAATTATGCATCAGCTATTTTTTATAACTATGATATACATAATAGCCAAAAAACCTATACAGCCAAAGTATTTTATGTGCCAAAATATGATAGCGAGGTAATTCCAGAGGAGCGTACCGATTTTAGACAAACCATTTATTGGAATCCAGTTGTGCAAACGGACGAAAATGGAAAAGCTGAATTTGAGTTTTACAATTCTGATGCCATTACCTCTTTTAAGATTACTGCTGAAGGTATTGGCTTTAATGGGTTAGTTGGTAGAAAAGAAAAAACATATGCTACCAACAAACTGCTAAGCGTAGATTTTAAAGCACCTAATTATATGGCTTTGAATGATACTGTGGTTTTACCAGTTTCAATTACAAACGAAACAGAGGAAAGCATTACTGGTAACCTGGAATTAATTTTACCAGAACACCTAAAACTAGCTGAAAATTTTGATGCTAAAATCACTATTGATACAAAAAAGACTGTTATTAAAAACGTGAAGGTTATTCCAATAAAAAAGGCCATAGATATTACGATTCAAGTAAATTTTAAATCAAAAAATAATGCTGATACTGTAAAAAGAACAGCTACTATTTTAAGTCCATATTTCCCAACAGAACTATCCATTTCTGGGTCTAAATCACAAGCATATACTTTTGATATCAACAATGTTGTAAATAACAGTTTAGAAGCAGAATTCAATATTTATATGGATGTTATAGGAGATGTAATGAACGGGATTGAAGGCATCATACGGCAGCCATATGGTTGTTTTGAACAAACGTCTTCATCAACCTATCCCAATATTATGGTATTGAAATATTTGAAAGAAGCAGGGAAAAGTAATCCAGAAGTTGAAGCTAAAGCCCTAGATTTTATCAAAAAAGGATACGAACGACTCATAAGTTTCGAAACCAAAGAAGGCGGCTTTGAATGGTTTGGGCATACACCGCCACATGAAACTTTAACAGCTTATGGTGTTTTGGAATTTACCGAAATGAAAGAAGTGTTTAGTGGTGTCGATCAAAACATGATTGATAGAACTGTAAAATGGTTGTTAAGCAGAAAAGATGGCGAAGGTGGTTTCCACAAAAGCACGAAAGGGTATGATAGTTTTAGAAGTTCTCCTGCCGATGTTGCCAATGCATATATAGTATATGCTTTAAGTGAGGCTAAAATAAATGCAGATTTTAACTTTGAATATGAAACAGCATATAATGATGCCATAAACAGTAACGACACTTACAAAATGGCTCTTTTAGCATTAACCAGTCATAATTTGAATCAATCTCAAAAAGTTGATATTCTAATTAAAAAAATTAAAGCAAATATTGACATATATGGTTTCAATAAGTTGCCTGTTACAAATACTATAACACGCTCTTATGGCGATTCAAAAAATATTGAAACTGTTGCGTTTAGCTTACTTGCCCTAATACGTTATACAGCAGATAATAAAACACTCATTGCAAAAGGTATTGAGTTTTTGGTTAGTAATAGAAAATATGGCAGATTTGGTTCCACACAATCTACAGCTATGGCATTAAAAGCGTTAATAGAATTTACAAAACTTGAAAAACAAAAAATGATAAATGAAAATGATACTGTAGAGTTAATAATCAACGGTGATAAACTTCAAGAAACATTAAAATTGAATAAAAATGGTAAAATTACTTTTGATACTATTGCAAACTACTTTACTGAAGGCGCTCAAACACTAGAAGTATGTTATACGAATCCAAAAGCAACATTTCCTTACGCCTTGAATATGAAATGGGATAGTTCATTACCAGATACTTCAAAAGAATGTCCGCTTCATTTAGAAACAAAAATTACAAAAGTACCTTACAAGGTTGGTGATAACGTAAGTATGACGATTGATGTTTCCAACAAAAAAGATGAAAAACTAGGTATGGTTACAGCAATTATTGGTATACCATCTGGAACTACAGCTCAACCATGGCAACTCAAAGAAATTTTAGAACAAAACAAAGTAGCCTATTATGAAATATTTGATAACTATCTAGTATTTTATTGGCGAGACTTTGATGCTACTGAAACCAAAACCATTCGTTTAGACCTTAAAGCAGATATTGCAGGAAGTTATAAAGCACCTGCCAGTACAGCGTATTTATACTATGGTGATGAGTTTAAAACTTGGATTTTTGGAAATAGTTTAGAAATTCTGGAGTAATTTATAGCCACTAGTCTCCGAATAATTTTTGAAACCTTTCCAGAAATGGGGAGGTTTTTTTGTTAAAGGCGGTATTTACTATTCCAAGAAGATTACCTTTTTAGAGTAAAGTGAGCCACAAACCCCTTTCTTTCACCATCTCGATTGGTATATAAAATTTTGAACCAGTAATCGTCTGAAGGAAGATTATGACCTAAATAAGTGCCGTCCCAACCTTCCTCTAACGGATCAATTTGCTTTAATAGTTTTCCATACCTATTGAAAATATAAATCTCACTTGACGTGGAGATATCCAATCCGTCAATTTTCCATGTATCGTTATAGGAATCCCCATTTGGCGTAAAAAATGTAGGATAACTGAGCGTGTAAATAGTGGTAGTAAATTCAGGATTACATCCAGAATCGTCCCTCATGGTTATCACATGATCTCCATTGTTCAAATTATTAAAAATTGGGCTCTCTTGCCAAGGACCACCGTCTATACGGTATTCAAAATTCCCTACACCTCCGATAGTATTCACTTGAACAGATGACCCGTTTTTTGCAAGTTGTGGCGAGAGTAATACCGCTTCTATACTATCTATCTCT
This sequence comes from uncultured Flavobacteriaceae bacterium, assembly GCA_947502975.1. Classification (GTDB taxonomy): domain Bacteria; phylum Bacteroidota; class Bacteroidia; order Flavobacteriales; family Flavobacteriaceae; genus Jejuia. The sequence continues at coordinate 246,861 of CANNBV010000001.1, read as the reverse complement.
GCAACAACTTCAACATCTATAACTGCTTCAACAGCATCACACGGAGGGTTTTCAGGAAAACCATAACTATAAATTCCACTGGTAAAAGTACTTGGATCAAAATTACCATTAAATGTTTCTCCATTTTCGGCATTTTGCCATATGCCTCCGATATCAGGCTGACCTTCAAGCATATCATATAAATTGAAGCTTGTATCTGTTTCACAAACAGTAATAGAATTGTCTCCACCAGAATTTTTTGCAACAACAATATTTGAGACATCTAGTTCCACTTCAACAATACCACAATCTGTATCTGCTCTATAATTATATATCCCTGTTATATCTGTATTAGGGTCAAAAAACCCACTATGCATTATACCATTAGGGTTAGTCCACACACCTGCCTCCTCTGGGGCATCATCAATTTTAGTATACAATTCTGTAACAACATTATCACATAATTCCGTTTCCTGTTCAGAATGTCCAGCTCCAAAGCCGGAATAATGTCCTGCAAAACCCGCCGAGGAGTTAAAACCAATAAGACCTGCAGAAAGAGGCTCTGTAGATACTATGCTCACATTGCCTGTATACCCTTCTAAACGATAGGTTACCCAATTAGGATTACCAACAACAGACTCAGGCTCTTGGGTTACTTCTTCATCGTTTACCTTTAAAGTTGCCCCTGTTTTTGTAACTACAAGAAGTGCGGTTTCATAGAATTCCTCTCCTATTTCATCAACAAAAGGGATTCTATTAAGCTCTTTTTCAAAAGAACAGCTTAAAGGAGGTATAAAGTTCATACCGACAGTTTCAGGATTTGCATCACCAGCCAAAAACTGATATACATAGACGTCTTTTGAGGAAGAAATATACATATTGCGGTGAGTTATTCCTTGATAATGTACATTGTCAATTAAAACATGGTCTCCAGCATCATTAAGTACGGTAACTAAAGCCTCATTGACGTAAACTTCGGTATTTGGCTCTGTAGCAATTACCATAGGCCTTTCTATATCGGCACTCCCTTTCCCTTCAATAACAATATAAGATTTACCTACTTTATCAACAGGTACAACTTGATCCATAGCAAAGTCTCTAGCTCCATTAGTATTAGCAAAACTACCCAAAGCATTTCCTGTATTTACAGCTATAGGCTTATTAGATGTTACCAAGGCACCAATAAACCCATTATAATTTGCAACGTCATTAGTATAACCAGACACCACATACGTTTCCTCTTTATCAAATGTAAAGGTTACGCTTCCAACATTTTGAGCATTAGGACCTGCAAAAACAACATTACTATCATAATCTGAAATAGTTACTGTTGTATTATCTTCTGTGGCCATAAAACTGGCAAAAAAATTAGTATCCCCTAAATCAGAACCTTGTGGGATACTTCCCAACCTAAAAGAAGTACCTAAAGCAGCCATACCTTTTGGAGTTAAATGTCCAGCGTGGAACTCCGAACGGATTCTAAGGCTCAAATAAATGGGGGCAGGACTTGATGTAACAACTAACCCCTTATCTCTTAAAACCGTATTAAGTTCTGAAGTATCTACAAATACACTTAAATTACTTCCTCTGTAGGTAGCTTTGAATCCAAAAACACCTGTTACATTTCCGAAAGGTAATGTAAAACCCCACCCTGAATCTGATGTTCCCTCACGCCCACTTCCACTTAGAATTCCTTCAATAGGTGAAGATACATAGATATGATAATCCTCTAAACTAATTGAAGATCGGGAGTGTATAGGAGGAACCCAATGGGTGTCTGACAGTTGCGCATGCCCTAAAAACATACCAAGCAACAAAAATATTATATTAAGAATATTTTTTTTCAAGAGTTAAGTATGCTTCAATTTACTTTTTAGTTGAGATATGAAAATACAATAAAAAACACATGTCGCATTTTTTCATCAAATTAAATCGATTAAATGATAATAGCGGTGGATGATATTAATTGTAGTTAATCTTTACACTTTCAATATATTAGAAATTCTCTTCTTCACCCCAGGCAACACCTCAATCTCAAACCAATATTTTTAATTTAGATTAAACAATAATCTGTATTTTTTAGAAAAAACCCTACATAAAAATACATTTCGCCGATTTTTTTTGCATAATAACTTGTTTTTTAAACGTTTATTACTACATTCGGCATAACCAAATATACCAATCTTAATATGAAAAAATCTACAACCGCTTTAAAAACGCTACTTCTATGTGCGTTTTTATCTTTATTTAATTGTAAGAATGAAGTAAAAAACGAAGGTCCAAACTTTATTCCTAGAGATTCTTACTCTATTTATTCTCATAATGGAAAAAATATTTATAGAGATAATACTACAAAAAATGTAATGGATGGTTATTACATTGTTGGTGATTCATCTAAAAAATGGGAAGAGTTTACTGTAAAACAAGGTGTTTTATATGGTGACTATATTGTTTATCATAACAATGGCAAAACGTTTACACATTCTAAATATTATGATGGGCAACTTCATGGGGAAGACCTGCAATATTACATGTCTGGAAAACTTAAAAAGTTTTCTGCATACAACAAAGGTATTCAATATGGTAAGGTAATAGAGTATTACGAGGGTGGACAAGTACGCTCTGAATCTAGAAAGAAGAATGATGAAATTGTTTCATCTATGGTTTTTGATGAAAATGGTAATCTAACATCAAAAATATCAGTAAAAAACAATTTAAAAACTATTAAGACCTACAAAGATGGTAAAATACTTTCTGAAGACATTGTACCATACAGCATTAGTAACACTCAAATTACCATCAATGATATTGATAGAGATTAATAAATTTTAGTAAAATAAACTATAAGAGCTTTTCCTTTATGGAAAGGCTTTTTATTTATTAATTATTTTGAGACTTTCTGGGCGGCTAAAATTATGTTTTTGGAGGTTAGATTAATTCTTTAACTATTGTCCTCAATTCGGGAACCACCAATTCTTCAAACCAAGGGTTTTTCGTCAACCAAAATCTATTTCGTGGTGACGGATGGGGTAATGGTAAATACTTTGGCAAGTAATTTTGAAAATTGTTTACAGTTTCGGTTAAGGTTTTCTTAGCTGCTTTTCCTAAATAATAATTTTGAGCATACATGCCAATTAAAATCACCAATTCTACATGTTGCAATTCGTTAAATAAAGGTTGGTGCCATTGTGGAGCACATTCAGGTCGTGGTGGTAAATCGCCTGTTTTTCCTTTTCCTGGGTAGCAAAATCCCATTGGGATTATGGCAAACTTAGACGCATCATAAAAATCTTCATCACTTACATTTAACCATTTTCGTAACTGCTTTCCACTAGCATCATCCCAAGGAACTCCAGAAGCATGAACTTTAGTTCCTGGAGCCTGTCCAATAATTACAATTTTAGAATTGGGATGTGCAGAAACTACAGGACGTGGACCTAAAGGTAAATGCGCTTTACAGATACTGCATTGTTTTATGTCCTCTAAAAGATTTTCCATTTTTATTAGATAAGACTCTGGGTCAACCCTTCGACTGCGTTCTGGGCGACATATTTAGAGTATTAAAAATTATTTTTTGCCACCAACCACAATAACAATTTCACCTTTTGGTGATTTATTAGTGTAGTATTGCAAAACTTCTTTAGCAGTGCCACGAATGGTTTCTTCGTATAATTTGGTTAATTCTCTTGACACTGAAACGGGTCTGTCTTCTCCAAAATACTCGCAAAAGTGCCCAAGGGTTTTTATTAATTTATGCGGACTTTCATAAAAAATCATAGTTCTCGTTTCTTCTGCTAGAAGTAGTAGTCGTGTTTGCCTCCCTTTCTTAACAGGCAAAAAACCTTCGAAAATGAATTTATCATTTGGTAATCCTGAATTTACCAATGCTGGTATAAATGCTGTTGCTCCCGGTAGGCATTCAATTTCTATATTGTTTTCAATACATGCGCGAGACAATAAAAACCCAGGATCTGAAATAGCAGGGGTCCCTGCATCACTAATTAAAGCAACCGATGTTCCTGCCTTTATTCTTTGCACAATACTTTCCACAGTTTTATGCTCATTATGCATATGGTGCGATTGCATATGAGTTGTGATTTCAAAATGTTTTAATAGTTTTCCTGAAGTACGAGTGTCTTCAGCTAGAATTAAATCGACTTCTTTTAGAACTTCAACAGCTCTAAACGTAATATCTTTTAAATTTCCAATTGGTGTGGGGACTAGATAAAGCTTACTCATTAACTAAATTTAGCTTCAATAATTTCCATAAAACGTTCTTCGAATTCTTCTTTATCTATCCAATTATTATAATCAGGTTTTACAATAGTTTCCACAAAACGGGTGGCATCCTCCAAAGTTTGAATAGTGTTTAATTGAGAAATTACACGATCGTAATCTGTATTATTTCCATCAAACAAATGCTTAATGAATGCAATTTTGTCATTTAACCCAATACTTAATCCACCACTTTTAATACGGTCATTAAGCGATTTTTTCTCTTGCCCGTTTTGTTTATGCACTTTAGAAATTGGCTCAAAAACAGGCAAATCTCTAAAATCTGCTGTTAAATCCTCCAAATCCCCTTTATGGCTTTGTTCTTTGGGTACAATCGATTCAATAATCGCATCTACCTCGTCCTGCTCTGGTTGTTCTGGCATAAATTCTACCATGTCCTTAATTTTGTTCATCACTGGCTCAGAAATCTCATCGTCAACAACATCATCAAGGTTAATATAAATTTTATCTTCAACTTCTATATTATCACTTATCTTATTATTGAATGCTGTATCTAGCATATCAAAAAATGAAGAATTGTTACCAATAGTGGGAATGTCATCCTCAAAATTTTCGTGTGCAAATTTCAAAACCGAAAGTTTTTCATAGAGGGCACGCGCTTCATCATGCATCTTTAAAACATCTTCCTTTCCTTTTAATTTAAGAATTCTATGAGCAATACTTACCAACTCAGATTCTAGCTTCTTCTTCATTACTTTATAATTTTAAAAATTTATGCGTTTTACACTTTTGATTTTAATAAATTTACGCCACCTTTATACAAAACGAGTCGTTGCCTTGTTTTAGTGTTAAAATTACAAAATGTTTCTCGAAAATACCGTAAATCATAAAGAACAATTTGGATGGATTGAAGTCATCTGCGGATCTATGTTCTCTGGAAAAACTGAAGAATTAATCCGTAGGCTTAAACGCGCACAATTTGCAAAACAAAAAGTTGAGATTTTTAAACCTGCAATCGATGTGCGGTACGATGAAGATATGGTAGTGAGTCATGATGAAAATCAAATTCGTTCTACACCTGTTCCAGCTGCTGCAAATATTCCAATTTTGGCCGATGGTTGTGATGTAGTTGGTATTGATGAAGCTCAATTTTTTGATGATGAAATAGTACGCGTATGTAACGATTTGGCAAATAAAGGTATTCGTGTAATTGTGGCTGGGTTGGATATGGATTTTAAAGGTAACCCTTTTGGGCCGATGCCCAACTTGATGGCAACAGCAGAATATGTTACCAAAGTACATGCAGTATGTACCAGAACAGGAAATTTAGCGCAATATAGTTTTAGAAAATCTAAGAATGATGATATTGTTATGTTGGGTGAAGTTGACGAGTACGAACCTTTAAGTAGAGCAGCATATTATAAGGCCACCATGCGAGAAAAGATAAAAACAATGAAAGTGAAAGATGTTGAAGATCTATCTTCTAAACAAAAGAAATCCTAATGCCAGAAGTCCAAGAAACCATTCTTGAAATAGATTTAAATGCGCTTAAACATAATTTTGAGTATCTAAAATCGAAGCTAAAACCTAAAACTCTTTTTTTAGCAGTTGTAAAAGCATTTGCGTACGGCAATGATGCTCAAGAAATTGCGAAATACTTGCAAGATTTAGAGGTTGATTATTTTGCTGTAGCATATGCAAACGAAGGTGTTGCATTACGGCAAGCTGGTGTTACTACTCCTATTTTAGTATTACATACTTTGGCTGTAAATTTTGATGCGATTCTTGAAAACAATCTTGAGCCAAATTTATATAATGCTAAAATTTTAAACGAGTTTATTGCATTTGCAGAAGAAAAAAATCAAAACGAATATCTTGTGCATATTAAATTTAATACAGGTTTGAATCGTTTAGGCTTTTGGGAGAATGATATTGATTATTTAGTTTCTAAAGTGAAAGCTACTAAAGCTATAAAAGTGAAATCGTTGTTTTCGCATTTGGCAGCCAGCGAGGATTTAAACGAAAAAGAATTTACCTTAAATCAAATAAATAGTTTTAAAACCATTGCTGAAAATTTCTCTAAGGCTATTGGTTATCAACCACTATTACATATGTGCAATACTTCGGGGGTTTTAAATTATCCTGAAGCACATTTTGATATGGTGCGCTGTGGTATTGGTTTATATGGTTTTGGAAATTCAGAAATACAAAGCGCCAATTTGAAACCTAGTGCGAGTTTAAAAACTGTGATCTCACAAATTCACCACATTGAAAAAGGAGAATCTGTAGGTTATAATCGCGCATATAAAAGCGATAGACTATTTACCAAAACTGCAACATTACCTTTAGGGCATGCCGATGGTATTGGTAGAATTTATGGTAACGGTAAAGGGTTTGTGACCATACATGGTAAAAAAGCACCAATAATTGGCAATGTATGCATGGATATGATTATGGTAAATATTACTGATATTGATTGTAAAGAAGGGGATGAGGTGATTATTTTTGATGGAAAAATAACATCGGCAGAAACTTTGGCAGAAAGTGCTGGTACAATTTCTTATGAATTGATTACTGGTATATCGCAACGGGTAAAACGGGTGATTTTAAAATAACACTGTGCTTTAGTTTAAGAAACTGCTTTGGCAGAAAGGTGCGTTAGGGATTGAAGTGGCAGCTTTTGGCGAGGCGCGCATCGAGCCAAAACTATTAACGGAAAGCCCGACCCGATAGGGTAACGCCCAAATAAAACTTCAACAAATTTAACAAATGTTAAAATTTCTTTTTTTTTCAGTAAATTAGCTACTCACTAACTAAAAATTTATAAATATGTTAAAAGAATTCAAAGAATTTGCAATGAAGGGCAACCTTGTAGACATTGCAGTGGGTTTTGTAATGGGTGCTGCTTTTAAAGAAGTGGTAACATCATTTACTGGAGGTATAGTATCTCCATTAATTGGCTTATTATTCGACACAGACTTTAAAGACTTAAGAATGAAATTAAGAGATGGTGTACAAAACGACGCAGGAGAAATGGTTGGAGAAGTTTGGTTAGAACATGGTCAATTTATAACTAATGTTCTTGACTTTATAATTGTAGCTTTTGTAATGTTCTTAGTTGTAAAAGGCGTGAATAAAATGAAGAAGGAAGAGGAGCCTGCTCCAGAGGAACCAGCTGGTCCAACTCAAGAAGAATTGCTAATGGAAATTAGAGACGCACTTAAAAAATAACAAAGTGTTAATTAAATAACAATCTGTTATTTGTTGTTAAAAAGCTCTTGTTTTATTAAAATGAGGGCTTTTTTTGTACCTTGAATTGTAATTAATACTTAGTTTTGCGGACACATTTATTAAAATTAAACAGATGAAAGTAGCTGTAGTTGGTGCCACCGGAATGGTGGGCGAAGTCATGTTAAAGGTTCTAGCAGAACGTGATTTTCCTGTAACGGAATTAATTCCTGTAGCGTCTGAACGCTCGGTTGGTAAAATATTAACCTATAAAGGAAATGATTATACGGTTGTAGGTTTAGAGACTGCGGTTTCTATGCAACCAGATATTGCATTGTTTTCTGCTGGAGGTAGCACATCTATAGAATGGGCACCAAAGTTTGCTGAAGCTGGTACTACTGTAGTTGATAATTCTTCGGCTTGGAGAATGGACCCTACTAAAAAACTAGTGGTTCCAGAAATTAATGCTAACGAATTAACTAAAGACGATAAGATTATCGCTAACCCTAACTGTTCTACAATTCAGTTGGTTATGGCTTTAAATCCGCTTCACAAAAAATATAAAATGAAACGCGTTGTGGTATCTACATACCAATCGGTTTCTGGAACTGGTGTAAAAGCTGTGCGACAACTAGAAAATGAAATTGCTGGTGTAGAAGGCGAAATGGCTTATCCTTATCCTATTGGGAGAAATGCATTACCGCATTGTGACGTATTTGAGGAAAATGGTTATACCAAAGAGGAAATGAAATTAGCTCGTGAGCCACAAAAAATCATGAATGATCGTACGTTTTCAGTATCAGCTACTGCTGTAAGAATTCCAACAGCTGGTGGACATTCTGAATCTGTTAATGTTGAGTTTGAAAATGATTTTGATTTAGCCGAGGTGCGTCTGTTATTAAGTGAAACTCCTGGTGTTGTGGTACAAGATGATACAGCCAACAACAGCTACCCAATGCCTATGTTTGCTCATGAAAAAGATGAAGTGTTTGTGGGACGTATTCGTCGTGATGAAACACAACCCAATACATTAAACATGTGGATTGTTGCAGATAACTTACGTAAAGGTGCAGCAACGAATACTGTACAAATTGCAGAATATTTAATTGAAAATAATTTAGTTTAAAACAAATATATTTTTAAGTGTAAGTAGGCCTCCATATTTGTGGAGGCTTTTGTTTTATCAATTTATTTATATTCTACTAAATATTTTGTTAGAGATAGGAGAGAAAAACAAGATTAGTGCCCAAACTAAAATCGCGTTTATAGTAAATAAATACTTCCAATTAAAAAGGAACACTTCTCTAATAATAAGATCTGAAACAAATAATAATACATAGAAAAATGGGGTATATAATACAATATCTTTTACTGCTTGTAATCCTTTAACAGTCTCTCCATCTTTTTTTAATTTAATTGCAAAATCTTCTTCTCCTGTTCTGTGTTGCCAAATTATTTTTTTATCAAAATCAAAAAAAGAAATGACTTTTCTGAAAACTTTTAGTTTTTCTGGATTAAAATCTATTATCATTTTTTTCTTTGGCCAGTTTAAAAATGCTAATAAAATAATAGCTATGGATTCTAAAAAATGTCCAAATCTAATTGTAATAATTGTAAACAATAAGGTGTGAAATACGATAATGAACCATACTGCAAAGTTTCTATAACGCTTTATTAATAACATTATACCTATTAAAAACTCTGTAGTAAAAGCCATATATGACATAGCTTTTGCAAGAAACATATCGGGTAATAATTGAGATATATTTGTATAGAACACATTTTCTCGTGCATTGAGTAACCAATTGTGCATAAATGCACCCGACCACCAATCTGTATCTAGTATTTTGTTAAAGGATGCGCCTATGTACAATATTACAAATTGTAAAATAATGAAATATGGCAGTTGGTTTTTATTTGTTAAGCCAGCCAACAAAAGAGCACAACCACAAATAAGTTTATGATTATAATATGCTGTTCGCGAGGCTAAAATTGTTAAGATCACCACACACCCTAAAAGAAAACTAGAAGTACGTACCCAATAATTAAAAAACAATAACGTTGTAGCTACTATAAATATAATTTTAAGACACAACTCAAAAAACCCCGGAATAGTATTAAAAATATCCAACCACTGAACGAATGGCACAAAAGGATCTCCAATTTTAGAAAAAAGCCCATGATATAACAACAGCAAGATTAATAGTTTACACATTATCAATACATTCCCCTGCATTGGTGTATCTTCAAATCTCAAAAGCTTATTGAAAATCATCTAAATAGCAACTATTAATGTTCAAGCGTCCACACTTGTTCTTCATGCCCATTTATAGCGTAATTAGCTGTTATACTGACACTATCATTTTTGCCATATGTTGCTTCATACTGTTCAATAATCGAAAATATATTATAAATAGAGCGCTGTTCCCACCCTTCCATTCTGTAACCATATCTTTGCTCTAACTCATCTGGCCCAAGAATTTCATTATTTATTACTGCTGTGACTTTGTAATTGGTTTGAATATCATAAGGCGCCCAACAAAAAAATCGCTGCTCAGTGAAACGAGCAAAAACAATTCCTCCAATTTGTAACAAAATGAATAACGCACTTAAGTAATTTCTAAAATTCATTTTTATCTATTTTTGCACTGCCAATAATAAAAAATCAAAAGCTAAGCTTGTTAATATAATTGCCAAATAACCAAATTTTTAGAAGAAATGTAAATTTTGAAGGAAGCTAATAATCTATTACTAGGTTTATATATACTTTTGATGTTCTAATTTCCTTTGTGTTAATTAAAAAACATTAACAATACATAAACAGTTTTTACTTCATAAATCAGCTACTTTTGCTAAAATTTGAGCGACATTATGAAACAATTAATACTAACTGCACTCGTTTTCACAATAATAATGGGCTGTAAAGAAAATCAAGAGAAAAACAATATTGTAGTGAATTATCCAACAACTAAAACTGTTGACACTGTAAATACATATTTTGGTATTGAAGTGAAAGACCCTTACCGATGGCTAGAAGATGATAGAAGTGAAGAGACTGAAGCTTGGGTAAAAACGCAAAACAAAACCACTTTCGGTTATTTGGACAACATTCCGTTTAGAGAAGACCTAAAAGAACGCTTATCCAAGCTTTGGAACTATGAAAAAGTTAGTGCCCCATTTATTGAGGGAGATTATACCTATTTCTATAAAAATGATGGTTTACAAAATCAGTATGTTATTTATCGACATAAAACAGATGAAGACCCAAGTACAGCAACCGTATTTTTAGACCCAAACACCTTTTCTGAAGATGGAACAGTGTCTTTAGGAAATGTAAGTTTTTCTGAAAATGGTAAAATAGCAGCATATTCTATTTCCGAAGGAGGAAGTGATTGGCGCAAAATTTTAATCATGGATGTTGAACACAAAGAAATCGTTGAAGATACTTTGATAGACGTCAAATTTAGTGGTATTTCTTGGTATAAAAATGAAGGGTTTTACTATTCTAGTTATGATAAACCAGAAGGCAGTGAGCTCTCTGCTAAAACCGATCAGCATAAAGTTTATTATCACAAGTTAGGTACTGCTCAAAAAAGTGACGCTATTATTTTTGGTGGAACTCCTGAAGAAAAACACAGATATATATATGGCGGTGTTACTGAAGACAATCGTTATTTATTGATATCTCCAAGAGTGTCAACTTCTGGAAACAAACTTTATATTAAAGATTTAACGAAACCTAATAGTAAATTGGTTACTATTTTAGATCATACAGATAGTGATACCTATCTAATTGATAATAAAGGTAGCAAGTTGTTTTTAGTTACAAATTTAAATGCGCCAAATAAGAAAATCGTTTCTGTAGATGCCTCAAATCCTTCACCTGAAAATTGGATAGATGTTATTCCAGAAACAGAGCACGTATTATCACCTTCTACAAGTGGCGGGTATTTTATGACAGAGTATATGGTTGATGCCATTTCTAAAGTATTACAATACGACTACAATGGAAAATTAGTAAGAGAAATTGAGCTTCCAGGGGTTGGTAATGCCAACGGTTTTGGAGCTAAAAAAGAAGAAAAAACCGATTATTATTCTTTTACCAACTACAATACGCCTAGCAGTATTTATAAGCTAGATATTGAAACAGGTAAGTCTGAATTATACTGGAAACCATCAATTGCGTTTAATAGTGAAGACTATGAAAGCAACCAAGTGTTCTTTACTTCAAAAGATGGTACCAAAGTCCCAATGATTATAACCCATAAAAAAGGCCTTGAACTAAACGGTAAAAACCCAACAATTTTATATGGTTATGGCGGATTCAATATTAGTTTGAACCCTTCTTTTAGCATAACAAATGCTGTTTGGATGGAGCAAGGCGGTATTTTAGCAGTGCCAAACCTTCGTGGTGGTGGTGAATATGGTAAAAAATGGCACATAGCTGGTACTAAATTGCAAAAACAAAATGTATTTGATGACTTTATCGCTGCCGGTGAATACTTAATTGCAAACAATTACACATCTTCTGATTATTTGGCTTTAAGAGGCGGTTCTAATGGCGGTTTATTAGTTGGAGCGGTAATGACGCAGCGTCCAGATTTAGCAAAAGTGGCACTACCAGCTGTTGGCGTTTTAGATATGTTGCGTTACCACACGTTTACTGCTGGTGCTGGTTGGGCTTACGATTATGGTACTGCTGAAGACGATAAAGAAATGTTTGAATATTTAAAAGGGTATTCACCTGTACACAATGTAAAAGAGGGTGTGCAATACCCTGCAACTTTAGTAACAACAGGTGATCATGATGACCGCGTAGTTCCTGCACATAGTTTTAAATTTGCTGCAGAATTACAAAGTAAGCAAACAGGAAACAACCCAACTTTAATAAGAATTGAAACTGATGCTGGCCATGGCGCTGGAACTCCTGTGAGCAAAACCATTGAGCAATATGCCGATATTTTTGGTTTTACACTTTACAATATGGGCTTTGAAACATTACCTAGCAAAGCGAATGAAAAGCTAAAAGGATAATTTAGAAAAAGAATAAACACTATTTTTAGGCCTGCAAAGTTGCGATACTTTGTAGGTCTTATTTTTTAGTTCATGTTAAAGGTAAATCAACTTCAGTTTTCATATGGAAAAAATTCAGTTTTAAAAGACATTTCTTTTAATGCTAAACAAGGCGAAAACATTGCTATAATTGGAGAAAGTGGCTCTGGTAAAAGTACTTTACTCAAAATTTTATATGGTGAATACGATTTAAATGACGGGCAAATTTTTTGGAAAGACACAGAAGTTTTAGGTCCTAAATATAATCTAGTTGTTGGCTATGATTTTATGAAATATGTAGCACAGGAATTTGATTTAATGCCTTACATTTCTGTTGAGGAGAACATAGCTAAACATTTGTCAAGATTTTTCCCAGAGGAAACGCAACAACGCGTAGATGAGCTTATTGAGGTTGTAGAACTTGAAGCCTTTGCTAAAACTAAGGTGAAAACATTAAGTGGTGGACAAAAGCAACGCGTAGCACTTGCCAGAGCTTTAGCTAAACAGCCTGAGATTTTATTATTAGATGAACCATTTAGTCATATTGATAATTTCAAAAAACAAAGCTTAAGGCGCAATGTTTTTAAGTACCTAAAGGCACATAATGTTACTTGTATTGTAGCGACTCATGATAAAGAAGATGTACTAGGGTTTGCAGATAGAGTTCTAGTACTGCATGACAAGAATGTCGTTGCTAATGCACATCCAAAAGACTTATTTCAAAATCCAAAATCTCCATTAATTGCTGCATTTTTTGGAGAGTTCAATGAAATTGATGGCACTATTATTTACGCACATGAATTAAATGTAGTTTCAGAATCTAGACTAAAAAGCACAGTTAAAACATCATATTACAAAGGTGCATTTTATTTGATTGAAGCAGATTTAAATGGAAAAACTATTCTATTCCAACATAATGCTTTGCTCAGGAAAGGTGAGGTAGTTTATCTTGAAATTCAAAAATAATTATACCATTTATATTGAAACTATCTATCAAACTTCTTCAACAACGCTGGTAAATAAAAGATATCTGTTATTAATGCAATAGCGACTGTAATGGCACATAACGCACCAAAATCTCTTACCGATGGTGTTGCACTTGATGCTATAATTAAAAACCCTCCTACCAAAGCAATCGTAGTTGACAGTAGTGCGCCACCAGTGTAATGCATGGCCCGATCCATACGTTCTTCTGCAGTACCTTGCACACGTTTACTCTTTCGGTATTTATGTACCAAATGAATAGTATCATCCATGGCAATACCCAACATTATTGGCGTTATCATGGCTGTAGACACATCTAAAGGAATATCTAATAAACTCATAAAAATAGCCAAAATAGCCAGTGGTAAAACATTGGGAATTAATACTAAAATTGTTGTTCTCAAACTTTTAATAAAAAACCAAAGGCATAAAAACGCTACAAAAAAGGCAGCAAAAAACGATTTGAATTGTGTTTCTAAGATGAAGTTATTAAGTTGTGCAAAAACCACCGCAAATCCGTTAATTTTTAGCTTATGAATTTTAGTATCAAAAGATGATTTAAAAGTATCTTCAATATCAACTAAAAGTTGTTCGAGTTGTGAGGTTTTTACTTCTTTAAAACTTATCGTGATACCTGCAGAACTCAAGTCGTCTGCAAAAAGTTTAAAAAAGCTGTTATCTGTATTTTCAATAGAAGCTAAAGTGTTTTTTATGTTTTCTTCAGAAATATTAGGTTGAAATAAAACGGGTGAGCGTTTCTCCAAAAATGACTTAATGTTAACTATAGAAACTGGTGCCGTAATTATTGGGTTTTGCTCTAACTTGTTTTGGAAATCCTCCAATCGGCGCATGGCATCTTTATTCAAAATACTTTTGCCGTTTACCATAGAAATATCCAGCTGTAACCTAGAACTTCCATTAAGCTGTTCTTCAACAATACGTAAATCTTGTTTTGCTTTTCCTTCCGCTAAAAGGTCTAGAGAATCTGTATCTATTTTTACTTGAAAAACAGCAAATAACCCGTAAAGTAAAACTAGGGTAAATACTGTAATAATGGAATTCTTATAGTGAGAGGTTACACGATTTATCCAATTGATGAAATTCGTTTGACTAAAAGTTTTTAATGATAAAACAGGTTTACTATTCTCGAAATTAAGATGCATAAAGCTGAATCCAATAATAACAATAATATAAACCAGTAAAAAACTTAAAATCAAACCAATACAAGTAAACACTCCCATATTTTTAAATGCGGGGAGCGGTGATATATACAACGCAAAATACCCCACAAACGTCGTAAGCGTAGTATAAAAACAAGGCGTAATACTTTTACGAACTGCTAATGTTATTAGTTGAATTTTGTTGAGGCTTTTATTTAAAAGACCTTCTTTATGATAGATGTTAATAATATGTACTGCATCACTCACACTGTATACCATTAAGATTGTAGGGATGAGCATTGAAATCATATTCAGTGCATAACCAAAAGACGTGATAATACCAAATAATAACGAGACAGGCACCGCAACTGCCAGTAGAGAAATAATTAAATACCGTTTGTTAGGCAATAAAAACAGTAGCATAAGCGTAATAACTAAAATCGTTAAAACTCCAAAAAGTAAACTCTCTTTGTAAATCCCTTTACTATACGCTTCATTTAAAACTGGAGGTCCAGTCAAAAAATAATCTTTATAATATGTTTCAATGGTATTCCTAATATCTCCAGCAATGATCTCACGCTTTTCCTCAATTTGAGGTGTCGGATTTAATTGTATGTAGAAAAATTGATACTTATAATCCTGAGTAAATAATTGTGTGCTAATGCTTGGCAACTTAGATAATAAGTTTTTCAATCCTTTTTCGCTGCGCTCTGTATTGTATAGTTCGTCAAAAACAATGTCGCCATTGTTATAAATAGGGTATTTTGCTTTTGCTAAACTGAAAGACGTTTTTACAAATGATAATGTATCTATCGCTTTATGAAGTTGTAAAAGTCTTATTCGCTCTGCTTTCCCAACAGCATTATCCACAGGAAACATAGCGATAAAAATTTCATCTGAACCAAATTCCTCTTGAAAATCAATATAAGCTTTATAACTCGGATCGTCTTCTAAAAACCAGATAGACAAAGAATTATCTATACTTAATTTGTTGACCGTTTGGTAGCCAGCAAGTGCCATTAAAATTGCAAGGGTTGCTATAATAGCAAATCGAAACGCAACAATTTTTTTTATGATATTTTCTAAGCGTTTCATTACGACAATAACATAAAATTTCTAAGCATGTATCATTCTATTTTTGTAATTGCAAAGGTAGTGCTTCTAAATTTTATGGTATCCCCCACTGTTTTTGATAGCAATAGTTTTGCAATTGGAGTAGACGGTGAAATTGCATAAAACTTACCACCATTATAATCTAATTCACCTGCACTAATAGCAATAAAATAATTAAGATTTGAAGTGTAAACTAAGCTGCCCAAACCTATTGTTTTTATGGTTTTATCAACATCAATCTTAGATAATACTTCTTTTACTTTTTGAATTTCGGCTAACTGATTCCCGGTTTTTTCACGTTCTAGCTGCAACATGGCACGACCAGTTTCATGTTTATCACCTGCGGTACTTTTAGTTTCTGAAAGTAATGATTTTTGAATGTCTTTTATGGTGTTTTGAATCGCTTGCATGCGGTTATCTACAAATTCAAGGCACTGATTATATAAATGTTGTTTTATGTTCAATTTTTAGATATTTAATTCTGAAACTAATAACTATGAGATGCTGAAATACTGAAATAAATTCAGCACAAGCTGCTTCAGCATAACAAAATTTTATGTTGTCAAATCTGCTAATTCTTTACCAATCAAACTACCAATTGCTAAGCCCATTCCTCCTAAGCGTACACCACAAAACACATGGTTTGATACTTGCTTTACAATTGCTTTTTTTTGATGACCTATGCCCATAATACCACTCCATCGATGTTCTATTTCAAAAGATTGCTCTGGTAAAATAGTAGTTTTTAATATGCTTTCTAATTTATTTTGAATAATCTCGGTTTGTCCAAATCTTGAAGTTTCTTCAGTTATAAAATCCAGGTGTCTGCCTCCACCAAATAAAATTCTATCATCAATATTTCTGAAGTAAAAATAGCCTTTGTCTAGATGAAACGTACCTTTAATATGAAGGTTTTTAATCGGTTTTGTGATCAGCACCTGGGCACGCGCTGGTACGACGTTCTCACTTAAAATTTCAGATGCAAATCCGTTTGTAGCTATGCATAATTTTGATGCTGAAAACTCAAAATAATTGGTTTTAATTTTTACTGAGTTATTGTCCTCAGAAAAGCTTTCAACCATAACAGTATTTAATATCTTAATACCTTTTGATTGTGCAAGTTTTAGCAATGCTTCCATCATGTTTCCAGTATCAATTTGCCCTTCAAACTGATTTAAAATATAATCCTCATTTATGTTTTCAAATTTAAAGATATTGTCTCTGAGACTGAATACATCGTCTTTAAAAATAGGTTTTAGTAATTTGTTAATCTGTTCTTTATTCCTGATACAGGAATCAAATAATTGCTCATCTTTTTCTAAGAACAACTCATAGCCTCCTAATTGTTGATAGTTAAGTGCTTTATCTCCAATGGTTTTTCTTAATAATTTCAGACCATCTGCTCGTTTTTTTACAAGTTGAAAAACCTCCTCTTCGGTATGTGTTTTTAAATCATCTAAAATTTCACTTAGGCTTCCAAAGCAAGCAAATCCTGCATTTTTGGTGCTTGCGCCTTGAGGTAATATTCCATTTTCTAATATGATAATTTTTGCTTGAGGATAAAGCTCACGAAGTTGTAATGCACAATTGAGACCAACAATACCACTGCCTACGACGCAAAAATCGACGTTAGTTAGCCATGACTTTATTTCCCAATAGGACAAATTCATAATGCTAATTTACTGCTTTATGTTAGATAGACGTAATTCGCGTTAGGGATTGAACGGCATGTTTAAAATCCCCGACGCAGGAGGGATTGAGTAGTGAAAGCCCGACCACTTGCACTGAGCCTGTCGAAGTGTTGTGGTAACGCCATAAAAAAACTCCGAAAATTTTCGGAGTTTTAATTATTTATGCTTCTGATGGTTTTTTCATTTCGAAATCTTCCATGAACTTCGTGGTATAGTTACCAGCGAGATAGTCTGGATGTTCCATAAGTTGTCGGTGGAAAGGTATGGTAGTTTTAATACCTTCTATAACGAACTCATCTAAAGCGCGCTTCATTTTATTAATCGCTTCTTCTCTGGTTTGCGCAGTGGTTATCAACTTTGCAATCATAGAATCGTAATTTGGCGGAATGGTATAGCCTGCATAAACGTGTGTGTCTAAGCGTACACCATGGCCTCCTGGAGCATGTAATGTTGTGATTTTTCCAGGTGATGGCCTAAATCCATTATAAGGATCTTCTGCATTGATACGACACTCGATAGAATGTAACTTTGGATCGTAATTTTTACCAGAAATTGGCACACCTGCAGCCACTAGAATTTGCTCTCTAATTAAATCGAAATCAATAACTTGCTCTGTAATTGGGTGCTCTACCTGAATACGTGTATTCATTTCCATAAAGTAGAAATTACGGTGTTTGTCTACCAAAAACTCTACCGTTCCTGCACCCTCATATTTTATAAATTCTGCAGCTTTTACAGCAGCTTTACCCATTTTTTTACGCAGTTGAGGCGTCATAAATGGCGATGGTACTTCCTCGGTTAATTTTTGATGACGACGTTGTACTGAACAGTCTCTTTCTGATAAGTGGCATGCTTTTCCACGGGAATCGCCGACAACTTGAATTTCTATATGTCTTGGCTCTTCAATGAGTTTTTCCATATACATATCGTCGTTACCGAAAGCTGCCTTACTTTCCTGTCTTGCAGAATCCCAAGCGTCTTTAAGATCTTCTTCTTTGAAAACACCTCGCATTCCTTTTCCACCACCACCAGCACTAGCTTTAAGCATTACTGGATACCCTGCTTTTTTAGCAAGTTTTTTACATTCTTCAAACGTTTCTATGATACCATCGCTTCCAGGTACACAAGGTACACCAGCAGCTTTCATGGTAGCCTTGGCATTTGCCTTATCTCCCATGCGCTCAATCATTTCTGCAGAAGCTCCAATGAATTTTATACCGTGCTCTTCACAAATTTCTGAAAATTTAGCATTCTCAGATAAAAAACCATATCCTGGATGAATTGCATCTGCATTTGTAATTTCTGCAGCAGAAATTACATTAGACATCTTTAGATAAGAATCGACACTTGCGGCTGGACCAATACAAACAGCTTCATCAGCAAACTTAACGTGTAAACTTTCAGCATCAGCAGTTGAATACACCGCTACTGTTTTAATGCCCATTTCTTTGCAGGTTCTAATAACGCGTAGCGCTATTTCACCTCTATTGGCAATCAATATTTTTTTAAACATAACTTATAATAAATTATGAATTCAGAATTCTGAATTCTGAATTTTTAAGATGGATCTACTAAAAATAATGGTTGATCGAATTCTACAGGAGAAGCATCGTCAACTAAAATTTTAACTATTTTTCCAGAAACTTCAGATTCTATTTCATTAAAAAGTTTCATCGCTTCAATGACACATAATACATCACCTTCGGCAATGGTTTGCCCAACCTCTACAAACAATGGTTTGTCTGGAGCTGGTTTTCTGTAAAATGTTCCTATTATCGGAGATTTGATTGTAATATATTTTGAACTATCATCTGCGGCTGCCTTTGGTGCTTCTGCTTTATCTTCAGTAGCGGGAGCGGGAGTTTCTGCAACTGGAACTGCAGGTGCTTGTGCTATTTGAGGAGCAGCAACGGGTGCATACTGTACAGCTGGTGCATCGTTATCTGATCCTGTTCTAATGGTGATTTTTACGTCATCCATTTCTAATTTAACCTCGCTTGCTCCAGATTTAGCAACAAACTTGATTAAGTTTTGAATCTCTTTTAAATCCATAATTCAGCTATTGGTTTTAATGGTTAGTTTTTAGAGTTATAGGCCCATTTTAAGTAAATGGCACCCCAATTGAATCCGCCACCAAAAGCGGCAAATATAATATTATCGCCTTTTTTTAATTGCGATTCGTAGTCGTTAAGTAATAATGGTAGTGTAGCTGATGTTGTATTTCCATATTTCTGGATATTCATCATCACTTTATTTTCGTCTAAATCTATGCGTTGTGCTGTCGCGTCAATAATACGTTTATTAGCTTGATGTGCTGCCAGCCAATCTACAGAGTCTTTATCAAGGTTATTTTTCTCTAATACCTTAACCGTTGCATCTGCCATATTAAATACTGCGTTTTTAAATACAGTTCGTCCTTCTTGAAATGCATAATGACCGCCTTTCTCTAAAGCTTCTGGTGTTAGTGCATGCGAAGATCCTCCATAGGTAGCTTGTAAAAACTCACGTCCGGTACCATCACTTCTTAAGTATTCGTCTTTAAGCCCTAAATCTTCAGTAGTAGGTTCAAACAACACTGCGCCTGCGCCGTCTCCAAAAATGATACATGTAGCTCTATCTTTATAGTTTATCAAAGATGACATTTTATCAGCACCAATTAACAGTACATTTTTATAACGTCCAGACTCGATATAAGTTGAAGCTACAGACATGCCGTATAAAAAACTAGAACAAGCAGCATCCATATCGAATGAAAACGCATTTGTTGCACCTATCTGCGAGGCTGTATATGCGGCTGTTGAAGCAGCTTTCATATCTGGCGTTGCAGTAGCCACAATTACAAGTTCTATCTCTTTAGGATCTATTCCTTTTTTTTCAATAAGGTTTTGTGCTGCTTTTATGGCAAGGTAAGATGTACCTTTACCTTCTTCTTTTAGAATGCGGCGTTCTTTTATACCTGTACGCGACGTAATCCATTCATCATTAGTATCAACCATTGTTTCAAGAATTTGATTGGTTAATACATACTCTGGAACATAGGCTCCAACTGCGGTAATTGCTGCTGAGATTTTACTCATACTTTTTAACAAATTTGAACGAAAAACGCTCTAATTGAATCAAAATTGAACAATTTTGGGTGAAAAATAGGGAATTTTGAACAATTACAGAGCAAATTAATGCTTTTTTACCATTTAGAAATACATATCATAAAAAAAACGCTCACAAGTGAGCGTTTGGTTATATGCATGCATACTAATCTATGCTAAATTTTCTGTTTCTTCAGAATTATCTATAAGCACCTGGCCTCTGTAATATAATTTTCCTTCATGCCAATGTGCTCTGTGATATAAATGAGCCTCTCCTGTTGTAGGACATGTAGCAATCTGTGGCGCAGTTGCTTTGTAATGTGTTCTTCTTTTATCTCTTCTTGTTTTAGAGATTTTTCTTTTAGGATGTGCCATTTTTTATATTATTTATCCGTTAATAATTTTTTTAATGTATTCCAACGCGGATCAATATCCTCGTCTGTTTTTTCCTTTTTTTCTTTAGGACTTAACTCTTCAAGTTTTTCAAGTATTTCAGAACTTAATGTACCATCTTCAACTCCTGGATGAATACGTTTTGCAGGTATTGCTAGTACAATAAGTTCGTAAATATATTGCTGAATATTTACTTCGTGTTCGCCGTGTGGTAAAATAAGAATATCAATATTTTCATCATTATATTCTTGTCCGAACTTTACCACTAAATCAAAACTATTTTCTAGATTTTGATTGTACGGTTCGTTAGTAACATCGCAATTTATATTTACGTGTCCAGAAATTTCAAAATGTAATTCGAGTAATGTTGATTTTTTGTTTAAAACTAAATCAATATTAACGTCTACATCATTAAAATCTTCATACTCAAAACAATCAAAGAACGTTTGGTCTATTTTGTACTCAAAATTGTGATTTCCAACCTTTAACCCCACGAATGAGATAGTATATTCTTTCATTGGCTTCATGATCACATCTATTTTGAGCCTGCAAATATATAAATTTTTTAGCTTAGAGCAACAGTGATAATATTATTTTTTCACCCCTACTTTTCTGGGTTGTCTTTTTAGAGGGTTTGCCGTAAGTTCTTCATAATCAATTCGGTTTCTAAAAATTTGAATCCCTGTGAAAAGAGCTTCTTTAAAAGAACTTTCATCTGCAATGCCTTTTCCTGCAATTTCATAGGCTGTCCCATGATCTGGAGAGGTTCTAACTCGCGTTAAACCAGCAGTAAAATTAACTCCTTGTCCAAAGGATAATGTTTTAAACGGAATTAAACCTTGGTCGTGATACGATGCAATTATAGCATCAAAATTTTTGTAATTATTGGAACCAAAAAAACTATCTGCTGCATATGGGCCATAAACTAGCTTACCCTCTTCCTTAATTTTTTTCAATGTTGGTCGCATTATATCATCATCTTCACTACCAATAACCCCATTGTCACCTGTATGCGGATTAATACCTAAAACAGCAATCTTAGGCTTTACTATTTTAAAATCTTTCTTTAGTGTTTGGTAAACCGTATCTATTTTTTCAATAATTAATGCTTCAGAAATATGTTCAGACACGTCTTTAACAGGGACATGATCGGTTAGCAACCCCACTTTTAAGGTATCGGTTACCATAAACATTAAACTATTACCTCCTAATTCTTTAGCTAAATAATCGGTATGTCCAGGAAATGTAAATGCTTCAGACTGTATGTTGTGCTTATTAATTGGTGCTGTAACCAAAACATCTATTTGTTCTTGTTTCAGAGCATTAGTTGCTTTTTCTAATGACTTTAGTGCATACTCTCCTATTTTAGTCTCTTCTGCTCCAAAGTTTATATCTACATGTTCTTTCCAACAGTTTAGTACATTTACTTTTCCTTGTTTTATACTATTTATGTCGTGAACACTATTAAAATCTATAGACGATTTGAAATGATTCTTAAAAAAGCCCATTACTTTTATTGATGCAAAAATTACTGGAGTACATAATTCTAATATTCTAGAATCTTCAAAGGTTTTTAGAATAATTTCTCCACTTATACCATTTAAATCTCCAACTGATATTCCTACGACAATATTTTCTTGATTCTTCATGAATACCCTAACTTTTGTTTGTAATTTTGATTAACAATTTTTAGTGTGGCAAATTTAACCAAATAAACACATAATACTATGTTTACAGGAATTATTGAGTCTCTTGCAACTGTAACTCATTTAGAAAAAGAACAAGATAACTTACATATCTCTATTAAAAGCGATATTACTGGTGAATTAAAAATAGACCAAAGCGTTGCTCATAACGGAGTTTGCTTGACTGTTGTGAAAATTGAAGGTGATGAGTACACCGTTACAGCTATTCAAGAAACTTTAGCAAAAACTAATCTAAATACACTAAAGGTTGGAGATGAAGTAAATTTGGAACGTGCCATGAAGTTGGGAGACCGACTAGACGGTCATATAGTGCAAGGGCACGTAGATCAAACTGCTATTTGTACAAACATTGAAAATGCAGATGGTAGTTGGTATTTCTCTTTTGAATATGATTCTAACTTAAATAATATTACTATTGAAAAAGGCTCAATTACTGTAAATGGTACTAGTTTAACAGTAATTAATTCTGGAAAAAACACATTTAGTGTCGCCATCATACCCTATACCTATGAACATACCAACTTTAAAACCTTTGAAAAAGGGACTGAGGTTAATCTAGAATTTGATGTTTTAGGCAAATATGTTGCTAAATTGATGCGTAATGCCTAGAATGATAAGATAAGTTACTTATTTTTTTATCAGCTTTTTGCTTCCATAAAGTAGCGCAACAAAAACACCAACTAGAACACCGCCATCAATAGGAAGCCCTACTGGAGGTGGAGGTTGCGGAGGCGGAGGTAAATCTCCATCACCTTGAGCAACACAGACGAAACTTATTAATACAAATAAGATTGAGGCTAATATTCTTTTATTTTGTATCATCATTGGGACGCAAATGTATAAAAAAAAGGGACTTAACAAAAGAAATTCAGCAAAAAACATCTGTGAAACGCTAAAAAATACCGATGAAATGCAATTTTTGTTTTGTAAACTTTTAAGTTTTAACGCAAAAAAAGCTCCAAAAGTATAATTATAAAATAAATTAATCCCTTCTATATTATATAATTACGAACAAATATATAAAAGATTTAAAGACAAGTATAAAGACCTGGCAATTTTATTAACAAAAGTTAAGTTAATAACTCATTTTTAGAAAAGATATTAGCTTTAATTATATTTCGGGTACAGTAATTTTATCATTAATCCAACACCCAATTTCTATAGGTTTACCTGAACAGGCACATTTGTGTATCTCCTGTTTAGAAGGCGCTAGAGCTTTATATCGCTTTACACTTTGAGCAGTAACATTTTTTAAAGTTGGATCGACTCTAGAGGCTTTTGCAGCTTCTTTAGCAGCTAACCAATACACGGCTCTTTTATTAAAATTAGTATCACCACAGTTTTTTGCACTTTCGGCATACATGGAAGCAATAGCTAAATGAGGTTTTCCGTTTGACGGATTATGCTTTAGTGCATACCTAAAATAGGTTCTTGCTTTAGAATATTTTATCTGATTTTTTAAAAGTATTCCAATGCTGTATGCTCGTTTTGACTTCTTGAAATCTTCAACCTCTAAATTATAAGACTCCTTTAAATACTTTTCACCTTCTTTAAGTTTTCCTTTTTTTATTAGAATAGTAGCAACAAAATATTTTGTATCTGCGGAAGGCGCCACTTCATCATAAGCTTTTACTAATTTTTCATACAAAGGATCTTCTGTACACTTCTTATGGTACATTCTACTTACTGCTCGTTTAAGCCAAATTGAATCATTTTTGTTAGATTCAAAATTTTTAGTATATAGCGGAATTAAATTTTTACAATCAGCAATAGTACCCGTTTTGGTCTCAATACTTTTTAAAATTAAATCATAGTTTTTTAAATAATCTTGATACACACTTTTTTGTTGTTGCTCTTTTTTCGATAAAGTCGCTCCTGTTTGCTCTCTAGCTACTAGTTTATTTAACTTTTTAGCATAGTTTTTTACTTCCTCTTCAATTTTTTCAATAATAGCATCATATGTATCAAATACCTCTTGAATGGTTTTTTTACCATCATTATACAAATCCACCGTCAAAGAAAAATATGTGTATAAGCTTTTGGGGTGTGTAAATGTGCCTTTATCTATTCTATATGCCGCATCAAAACAATCGTATAAGTCATCATCTGTTTTTTGAAGAATGCCTTTTTTATCAAACATCAATTGACATCTTTTCGCTCCAAACAAACCTTTTGGGGTTTTATCTGGAAAATACTCTAAACGCATTTGCCATACTTCCAATAACTCCTTTACAAAATCTTTGTGTTCTATACCTTTAGATATTTTTATTTTATGCTTTAATATTTTTTCTCCATCTATATAAATCGCAATACTTAGTTTAGGGCAATTGTTTTTCACATAAACCCATGGTTCATAGGCTGCATCATAATTTTTAGACTTCACATATTCATGGAAAATAGAAAGTTTTGTTTTGCATTCATCTAAATTTTCTTGTGAAAAAGAACTGTTGATGGCCACAAATAAAAAAATAAAAAGCAGTTGTATTGATTTCATAATAGGTTAGTATTAAAAGAATTAAAATAACTCTGATATTATGAAATGCCACAAAAGATATACCAAGAATTTTTAATATTGTACAAATTGATTCTAAGGTAGATTGTCAAATGCTTTTTTTAAACGAGAAGACTCTTTAAATGAATCCTTTTTCTTCAGCTAATTTTAACAGCTTCATATCATTCCTGCCATCTATTTCAAAAACCTCCTTCAATCTTCTTTTACGACGTTGTATACCTCCTTGGGACAAGTAAACATATTTTGGCAAATCTTTTGTTTTTACACCTTTAGATAAAAAGTATAAAATTTGTCTATCCGCGCTATCTAAAACAACATCATCAACGATGCGTCTTCTCACTAAGCGCATAATAATCTTACTATAATAAACCTCTTCTGATAAAACAAGGCATATTGCTTTTTTAAGCTCTTTGCGGTCTATATCGCTTTTAATAAAAAAGCCCTCAGGTTTAAGTGTACTAAATATGTTATTAATTCTGTAATTGTCACAACGAAAACTAAAAGTGATAAGTTTACTTTTTGGAAAAAATGCTTTGATCTTTAAACCTAATTCTTCAGCAAAAAGAGGTTTCTCTTTGTTTAATAGTGGAATATCAACATTCAGCATTATCATGTTAAAGTTATTATTTGGATCTTTTCTTGTCATTAGTTCTAATGATTCCCTGTAATCTTTTGCAATTTTTGTTTTAATATTTAAATTCATAGACTTACCAGTGTAGTCTAAGGCGTCTAATATGGCATCAACAATTATTGATTCATTTTCAATTATTAATACACTAATTGAGTTGTTCATAATAAATAATTTATATTAAGTTTTGTTTACTAAGTTTTTTTCGAAAATTGAATGAGGTGTATTGCTATCTACAATAATGATCCCTTTATTTATGCTTACTGTTAATGTTTCTCCTGTTACAGGGCAATACCTCTTTTTTATACCATTCTTCTGAACTGTGAATACCATAGCTAAAACTTTTTATCGTTTTCCATTTCGGTTACCAACTCAACAAATCCTAGCTCTTTGGCTGTATCTATTAAATTGTTTGAGGTATTGTAAACCCAATCCATAGTATCGTTCATAGTATCAAATTCTTTTCTAATAAGCCCAAGAAGAATTTTTTTGCTAGCTTGTGAAATTGTTTCCATTTTAGTCCCCCATGTGTTTACCTTGTCCGTAACCTCTTGAATTTCTCCATGTATCATCTACTAAGTACCTTGTCCTAAAGTTTAAGGTCTTATTATCAACCCCCTCAAATACAATATCACACACTTTTTTTTGTTCTATTTGATTAAGAATTCTTTTTCCAAAAGCTCTTTTTGAAACAAAGGGAAGTCTAGAACCTGTAAGACCAACTTCCAAAATCATTGGCATCTCTGGGTTACCTTCAATGATTTGTCTTATTCTTGATTTTATTTCTTGCTTTTTAATCGTTTCCATTTTATGATCCTTTGATAGTATTTCATCAAAACCGTTTGGTTTCATATGTTTTTTGTTATTACTTTGCCATTATATTATGCAATAATAACGCAATATTACGTAAAAAATAATAAATTGCGAAATATTTCATATAATATTTTATAAATTTATGGTTAATAAAGATTTAGATATCAAAAAAAATAGAGAATTAAGAGGTTGGTCTCAATCTTTTTTAGCTGAAAAAATAGGCGTTTCTCTAAGAACTATTCAGAATTATGAAGCAGGAGGCAAAATACCCAAATCCAAATACGCAATATTTCATATTGTGTTCAATGAAAATTCAAATTCTGCACAAAATGTGAAAGTATCGCAGCCTGAAGTGGTATTTAAAACTAAATCAGGGAATATCATTGATGAACTTCCTAGCGGAAAGTTTTTATTGACGGTTCCTTTGGTACCTCATAAAGCTCAAGCAACCTATATAAGTGAGTATGAAGATGCAGACTATGTGAGTGATTTAACCAAAGTTTCATTTATTGTTGATAAAGTGCCGCAAGGGAAGTATATGGCCTTTGAAATTAAAAATGATAGTATGAATGATGCTACTTTAGACAGGCCTCCATCTAGAGACGCTATATTGCACGGCGATGTTGTTTTGGGTCGTGAACTTCAGAAATTACTATGGAAAGATAAGTTGAGGATAGATGGTATTAATGGTTATCCTTTTTGGATTATTGTACACCATAAAGGCATTTTTTGTAAGCAAATAATAAAGCATGAGGTACAAAAGGGCATTATTTGGTGCCATAGCCTTAATAATTCCCCAGAGTTTGAAACAGATTTTCCTTTAAAGCTAAATGAGTGCTATCAGTTATTTAATATTATAAAGAAACAGATATAAATGTTAATGACAAGGTGTTTCTTGAAATCAATTTGCCTTTTATTCCTTACATTGATATTACTCTCTTGTAAAGACAGTATTTCTAATAAAAGATATCGGAATGAAAGCTATGTTTTTTATCAAGAAGATGGCAACAATGGGAAATGGCTGAAAATAAACCCCGACCTAAAAATTCAGCCTCCAAAATCTTTCTCAACATATTTCTTCCCAAATGGAAATAAATATGCAGAAGTTGAAGTAATAGATAGTTTCACTAATAGAATAGTTAAATGCTATGATTTGTCAAATAGGCTAACTCATATAAATATTTATGAATTTGACTCGCTCGTAAAATCAACACATGAAGATGGTTACTTTTATAGCTATCACTCTAACCACGGTTTACTCAAATCAGAAGGTCAATATAAAAACAATATGCAGCAAGGAAAATGGATATTCTATTACAAAGATGGTGAAACTATAAAACAAATTGTTGAGTATAAAAACGATACTTTGAATGGCATCCGTGAAGACTATTGGGAGAATGGAAAATTAAAAAGTAAGACCATTAATATTAATGGAAAACAAAACGGCAAGTCCTACCATTACTATAAAAATGGACAACTTGAAGAAGTTAACTTTTTAAAAGATAATATCGTTCATGGAAAATCTAATAGGTACCATGAGAATGGAAATATCCAAAAGGAATGTCAATATTGGAATGATTTACCTAAAGACACATGTAAGTTTTATTTTGATGATAAAACTCTAAGTGGTATTGAAATTACCAACCTAGATACTATTACATCCAAATATTCCCAAATAATATATAACTATCATAAAAATGGAAGATTAAAACAATCTTTCAAAAAAATAAACGATAACTATGATGGTCCTATTAAAGCTTATTTTGAAAATGGAAGCCTATCTCATGAAATTACTTTTATTAATGGAAAAAGAGAGGGATACGGTTATGAATATTTTGAAAATGGCAATATTAAATACAAAGCCTTTTATATAAATGATTTAATTGAAGGAGAGATGCAGGAATTTGATGAAAAAGGCAAGTTAGTAAAGACTCATATAGCTAAAAACGGAGAGAAAGTTGACATTATAATCCATTAAAAAATGGCAACCTTTTTATTTTGAATCGCAACCTAATATGCAACCTTTTTCTGCCAAATAACTTGACAAATTGACTTCTAGAAGGAAAATGCAATAAATGCATACAATGCAGTTATACCGGAGAATAAAACACAAAAAAAGCCTAAACTATTTCTAGTTTAGGCTTTTATGTGGGCCCACCTGGGCTCGAACCAGGGACTTTCTGATTATGAGTCAGATACTCTAACCAACTGAGTTATAGGCCCCATTACATAAAATGTAATCCTCTTAAAAATAAGAGAGTGCAATATTACTATATTTATTAAAACTCTACAAGAAATTTATTCGCTAATCTCTTGGCATAACTCTATTAATACTCCATTAGAAGATTTTGGATGCAAAAACGCCACCAACTTATTATCTGCTCCTTTTTTAGGTGTTTCGTTTAATACCTTAAACCCCTCTTTAGTTAAGCGCTTTATTTCTGCTTCAATATCGTCCACATCAAAAGCGATATGATGAATCCCTTCTCCTTTTTTATCAATGAATTTTGCAATAGGACTGTCTTCATTGGTAGCTTCCAATAATTCAATCTTATTATCGCCCACCTTAAAAAATGAAGTGCTTACGCCTTCGCTCTTTACATCTTCAACTTTATATTGCGGTTCGCCAAAAAGCTTTGAAAACAAATCGTTAGCATCTTTTAAACTCTTTACAGCTATCCCTATATGTTCTATTTTATTCATTAAACGTTACTTTTATAGAAAGATACAAAATATCCGTTATTTTTGCAGCATGGAAGAAAGTCAAAGACAAAAAAAAATCGGTTCAGTATTACAACGCGATTTAGTTAATGTATTACAAAGTGCAGCAACTCAAGGTGGTATGCAGGGTGTTATTATATCTGTATCTAAAGTAAAGGTTACTGTAGATTTATCTGTTGCAAAAGTATATTTAAGTATTTTTCCAAACAACAAAGCAAAGGAACTGATAGAAGGTATAAAAAGCAATACACCTTTAATTCGCCATGAATTAGCACAACGTACCAAAAACCAATTGAGACGTATGCCTAATTTAGAATTTTTTATAGATGATTCTTTAGAGTATATAGACCGTATAGAACAGTCCTTAAAAGGAAAAGAAAACCCACTTGAAAATCCTGATTTATTGGATAAAAGAAAGAAGTCATAATCGGTTTTTTAAAAACCTTCAGTAATTTCGTAACAGTTCAAATTCATCTTTTTTATTAGACAACAGTATTGAATATTTCTTTATACATAGCCAAACGTTATTTGCGCTCTAAGAGCAGTAACAATGCTATTAATTTTATTACCATAATTGCATTAATTGGAGTCGTTTTAGGTGCCGCATCACTTTTTGTAGTGCTCTCTGGTTTTGCAGGGTTAAAAGATTTTACTCTGCAGTTTTCAACCATTGTAGACCCCGATTTAAAAGCAGAAACTACAATTGGTAAATCCTTTATTTTTAATGAGACACAACAAGAACAACTCAATACTATTAAAGATATCGCGCTATATTCTGAAGTTATTGAAGAGCGTGTTATCGTGTATTCTGAAGGTAAAAACTATCTCGCCAGTATAAAAGGCGTTGATGGAAATTACAATGAAGTAAGTAATATAGAATCTGTAATTCCTCACGGAAGCTGGTTAGAACAAAAAACCAATCAAATTGTAGCAGGTTGGGGCGTATCACAAAACCTATCCTTTGGCGTTCTAGATTATGGAAAAGCTGTCAATATTTATGTGCCAAAACCCGGAAAAGGACAAATAACTTCCACAAAAAATGCGTTTAATACCGTAAGAGCTATTAACGTTGGTATTTTTGATGTCAACGAAAAGCTAAACGACACCTACCTATACGCCTCCATAAGTTTAGCACGCCGCTTACTAAATTATAAGCCTAATCAAATTTCAGCCATAGAATTTAAGTTAAAAGAAGGCGCAGATGAGGCCGCTATAAAATCTCAAATTCAAAATATTCTAGGAGACACTGTTACTGTAAAAAACCGTGTGCAACTTAACGATGCACTTTATAAAATGCTCAATAGTGAAAATCTATTAATTTATTTATTGCTCACATTGGTTTCGGCGCTATTAATTTTTAATGTTATTGGCTCTATTATTATGATGATTCTTGAGAAAAAACCATCATTAAATACGCTTTTCAATTTAGGAGTGCCTATTAAAAATATGCGAAAAATTTTCTTTCTACAAGGGTCTGCTATCACACTTATAGGTTGTGTTGTAGGGTTATGTTTGGGGTTTCTTATTGTTCTTGTTCAACAAACATTTGGGCTAGTGCCCATTACCCCAGCACTTGCCTATCCCGTAAGTATAAAGTTAGAAAACTTTATTCTGGTATTTATTACCATTTCTGTTCTAGGTATCATATCCTCTAAAATAAGTGCCACTCGAGTTACCGAAAAGTTAGTTACAAGTAGTTAATTTCCAGAAAGTTCATTGTCATGCTGAACTTGTTTCAGTATCTATTTCCTTTGGGCGAGTTGCCATTTTCAAAAATGGCAAACAGGCTTTCCGCTATATCTTTCTGCGAAACAGTCCCGAACTTGTTTCGGGATCTCTTTACTCATTAACACCTTATCCAAAATTTTAATCCCGCATTTAAAGCTTCGCAAAAAGGATGCCGCTGCAATCCTTCTCGCGGGGGGTGTCTGCCAACTTTATTTTCTAAAAAATTTCTAAAGTCTATTTTTGCTTCATCAAATTATTAGACTATAACCTCAAACTGTTTAAAAAATGCAAGACTATATAAATTTCGCTAAAAAGAACGGAATACAACTTCTAGAAAAAGGAAGATGTCAGTTTTGTGGAGCTCATACCAGAAGAGGCGTTCATGAATGTATAGAAATATTTAATCTTGACATTAAACACTTAGACTTTTCTATACCAGAAAATCACATTTATAAATTCTTAATTGTAGATGCACACGCACTACAACATCCAGAAATTCATGGTAGATGGAATAACCATTTTCACCTTTCACGATTACATTTAATTTTTAAATATCACATGCATTGGACATACAATTTATCACCTAAATTGAGCGATTGTTTGAATGAATATAAAGCCAGAAAACCAAAAGAACATTTAAATCCGCCAAACGTATTTAAAAGAGGTGCTATTACTTCAACTGATATTTTAAGAAACCCAACAACAACCAAAGAATCAAAAGAATTGATTAAAAATTGGGCTTTATTTGTCTACAATACATGGGAAGCTCATCAAAAAACAATTGATGTTATAGCAATAGATTTCTTAAAAAAGATATAACATTACCACCCTAACTTTTTAGTAATCGTCTTTCCAACAGCATCCTTATGAACAGTAATACTTATAGCCTTTAAGCGCATATAACTTTCACTAAAATACACATAGCCACCATTGGCGTTTCTAGAAGCGTCTGTTCCCCAGCTATTTTTTACTTTATAATATTTCGTGCCATTTTGATCTTTTAAAATACCAGTGATATGCATTAAATGATCATCGGTTGTAGTAAAATTTTCAAACTCATCTTGTCGATAATCTTGTGTAATTTGTTTTTCGGGATAACTAGCTTTTAGTGCTTTTTTATTATGTTCAGAAGCTTCTGGAATTACCGCTACACCATTTTTTGAAGAAAATGTACGCTCACTAACATCACAGTCTAACTCTACCGTAAACCCGTTTTCTAGGGCGTTATCAATAGTTTGCATCATCTCGTCTAAAGGCACATTGTAAAAACTACCATAGCTCCAGTTGTCAGGAATATTTAAGATGAATTTGGAATAAAATGGTGCATGTATAAACGATGTAATACTCACATAATCTGATGGATTAATCGTGGTCATCTCTAAAAAAGACTGTGGCGTATACGTTTTACCGTCGTACTGAAATTCCTTAGGATTTTCTCCAATATACGTAGAGAGTACAGCATCAATAGCTAGTCTCCATTTTTTACTTAATTTTTTTCCTGGATTATCAACATAGGTTTCTACCATGCTTCTTAAAACTGCAACTAACTCAGCATGGTTATGCCTGGTTTCATCTGCAAATAGCCCACTAAACGCTTCATTAGGTACTAATCCAAATTCTGCAACAGAATTGATCACATCATGGGCTAAGCCGCCTTCGCTAAATTGTGCTTTGCCTTGTCGCATTACAAAATTATCTGCTTTTTTGGGATACGTATTACGTACAGTGTACATTTCTGATAAGTCAATTTGCTGTCCTGTAAGTCTTATAATTTCTGATTCTAAAAAAGACGTACTTGAAAAGCTCCAACAGGTACCAGTGCGTCCTTGACTTATAACAGGTGTGGCTTCTAAATCGATTACCTCTGTAAATTTATAAGGTTCTTGGGCATGTGTAAAGCTTAATGAAAATAAGACTAAAAAGAAAAAGAGAACACGTTTTAACATTGCTAATCTATTTTAGGTAGTTATTGTTTTACTATTTAAAGCGTTTTTCGCCATCGTTTATTTCAATCCAGTAGCCGTCAGGGTCTTGAATATATATTTGTTTTACTTTATCTGGTCTTACCGATACTGCTCCTTCTTTACCTGGCCAATCGAAATAAGTGATTTTTAATGTTTTTAAGTGCTTAATGAATAAAGATAAATCTGCAGTTGTTAATGCTAAATGCACACCTTTTGGTATTTGTAGGTTTAACTTATCTACACTTATAATGTGTAATTCTTGACGATCTCCTAATCGAAACCATTTAATATGTGCCTTTTCTGTACCATCGTAGATTTCTTTTATGCCAAAAACCGATTGATAATAACTAACGCTACGCTGCAAATCTGTAACATTAATAGCATAGTGATCTACAGAGAATTGCATCGTGTCTTGTTGTGCTTGTGCACTATAATTGTATGTAAAACTTATAAGTAAAATAAAAGCATAAAAGTTACGCATGGGTCTTGATTTAAATAGTCCATAATTACACGACTAAATGTACTAAAGATATTTGTAAATTAATCCTAAAAGTTTCTAGGCTATGGTTACGATAAGCCTATTCTGTAAATTGGTGGTCAGCAAACTTTTCAAGCACTTCATCAAATGCAGCAAAAACATCTTCAGAATGGTCTGAAGTTACCATTTTCATACGGTATTCTTTAAAATGAGGAATGCCTTTAAAGTAATTGGTATAATGTCGACGGGTTTCGAAAACACCTAAGGTTTCGCCTTTCCAATCGATGGACATTTGTAAGTGACGACGTGCAGCTTCCACACGCTCTTCTAAAGAAATTGGTGCTAAATGTTTTCCTGTTTCAAAAAAGTGTTTTACCTGTTTGAAAAACCACGGATTGCCAATACTCGCACGACCTATCATGGCGCCATCTAATCCAAATTCATCGCGCATTAGCGCTGCCTTTTCAGGTGTATCTACATCACCATTTCCAAATACTGGAATATGCATTCTTGGGTTATTTTTCACTGCAGCAATCGGTTTCCAATCTGCATTTCCTTTATACATCTGCGCACGTGTACGTCCATGAATAGCGATAGCTTTGCAGCCTACATCTTGTAAACGTTCAGCCACCTCAACAATCCTTATCGAATCATGATCCCAACCCAATCGCGTTTTTACAGTAATGGGCAAGTTGGTGCGTTTTACCATTTCGGCAGTGAGCT
Organism: uncultured Flavobacteriaceae bacterium; assembly: GCA_947502975.1. Taxonomy (GTDB): domain Bacteria; phylum Bacteroidota; class Bacteroidia; order Flavobacteriales; family Flavobacteriaceae; genus Jejuia. The sequence continues at coordinate 212,666 of CANNBV010000001.1, read as the reverse complement.
TTTCCATCAAGCAAATGTCTTTTAAAATGCCTGCTCCTGCGCCTTTGCTGACTACTTTTTTTACGGGACAACCAAAGTTGATATCGATAATGTCTGGTTTAGATTTCTCTACAATATCAATGGTTTGCAGCATACTATCCAAGTTAGCTCCAAAAATTTGAATGCCTACGGGGCGTTCTTTTTCATAAATATCTAGCTTCATCACACTTTTTGCAGCGTTACGGATTAAGCCTTCGCTAGATACAAACTCGGTATATACAACATCGGCACCTTGCTCCTTGCATAGGGCACGAAATGGCGGATCGCTTACATCTTCCATAGGCGCTAAAAGCAATGGAAAATCTGGAAGCTCTATGTTATCTATTTTTACCAAGTGATATTTTTTCAGCAAAACTACATCTTTTATATATATTTATAAAAAATACAGCAATTGCAAATCCCTTTTGAACCCCAACTTTTTGGTTACACTATAAATATTCACTTGGTTTTAGAATACCTGGCTTTTTTTGTGGCATATAGATATTATGTAATTCTAAGACGAAAAAGCGCTGATGCCATTTCTTCTAATAACCGCTTATCCATTATTCTTGGTGCTGCTTTAGGGGCATTAATTGGGTCTCGATTAGTTGGTTTTTTGGAAAATCCGGTTTTTGAGTTTTCGCAGCAAAACATCATTCAGTTATTAAACACCAAAACGATTATGGGTGGTTTATTTGGCGGATTACTAGGTGTTGAGCTTGCTAAGAAATACATTGGAGAAAACCAATCATCTGGAGATTTATTTACGTTTCCTATAATTCTAGGTGTTTTTATTGGCAGAATTGGTTGTTTTTTATCGGGTGTAAATGAATTTACTTATGGAAAACAAACGTCTTTTTTTATGGGTATGGATTTAGGCGATGGTGTACTAAGGCATCCAACATCTTTATATGAATTGATGTTTTTAATGTTACTATTTTTAGGTTTGAAACAACTAAAAAAAAGAGTAACTCTAGAAAATGGAGACCTCTTTAAATGGTTTATGATACTTTACTTTACATTTCGATTTTGTATTGAATTTTTAAAACCAAACGTTTTTTATGTCTTTGGGTTGAGCACAATTCAAATATTATGCATAATTTGTTTGCTATATTACAGAAAGACTTTACTACAAATTAAAACTTAGGGCTTATGGAAAATATATGGATCATACTTATGGCTGTAGCGCTCTTTTTAGTCATTACGTTCTTGTATTGGAAAATGACTAAAGGCTATGCTGAAAAAGTAAATGGTAAAAAAATGTTCAATCAATGGAACGTAAGAATGTATTACTGGACTGGTATAATAATGGCTAGCGGACTCCTTACTGTATTTGTAATAATGCTACTTAAATAATATAGTCTTTTAAGAAAACACATGCTACGGCAAATACGCCCGCGCTAGGGATAGAAGCGGCATCCTTTTTAGTATTGGTGGCTGAGGTTCTCGAAGCTACCAATACTAAAAAGATATAGCGGATAGCCCGACCCTTGTGGTAGCGCCCAAATAAAAATTAAATTTATGCCTACAAGAAAATATACCTATTACGATTTTACATTAAGCTTATGTCCAGAATGTTTGAGGCGTGTGGATGCTAAAATTGTGTTTGAAAATGGCAATGTTTATATGATGAAACGCTGCAATGCCCACGGGAATTCTAAGGTGTTAATTGCAGATGATATTGACTATTATAAAAACATTAGAAATTACAATAAGCCCAGTGAAACGCCCTATACATTTAATACAAAAACACATTATGGATGCCCGTATGATTGCGGGTTATGTCCTGACCATGAGCAGCATTCTTGCTTAACGGTTGTTGAAGTGACAGACCGTTGTAATTTAACATGCCCTACATGTTATGCGGGGTCTTCGCCAACCTATGGGAGGCATCGTACTTTGGATGAGGTCAAAGCCATGTTAGATACGATTGTTAAGAATGAAAAGGAGCCTGATGTGGTGCAAATTTCGGGAGGGGAGCCGACGATTCATCCACAGTTTTGGGAGATTATGGATTATGCCAAATCGTTACCAATTCGACATTTAATGTTGAATACCAATGGGATTAAAATTGCTAAGGATTTTGAATTTGCAAAGCGCTTAAAAAGCTACACGCCAGATTTTGAGATTTACTTACAATTTGACTCGTTTGAAAATAGTGTATTGCAAGAATTGCGCGGTGCAGATTTAAATGATATTAGAACCCAAGCTTTGGATCATTTAAATGCACTTAATTTATCTACAACTTTGGTGGTGACACTTCAAAAAGGTTTGAATGATCACGAAATCGGAAAAATTATTAATTATGCACTGCAACAAAAATGTGTGCGAGGTGTAACGTTTCAACCCACGCAAATTGCAGGACGTTTAGATAATTTTAATCCTGAAACAGATAGAATGACCTTGACCGAAGTACGGCGAAAAATAATGGAACAAACCGCTATTTTTAATCCTGATGATTTATTGCCTGTACCTTGTAACCCCGATGCTTTGGTAATGGGTTATGCGTTGAAATTGGATGGTGAGGTGTTTCCGTTAACGCGATATATTAATCCGAATGACCTATTAGACAACAGCAAAAACACCATTATTTATGAGCAAGATGAACAGCTACATGGTAAAATGATTGAGTTATTTAGCACTGGAAATTCTGTTGAAGTTGCTGAAGAAAACTTAAAAAGTATTATGTGTTGTTTGCCAAATATTGATGCGCCGAATCTGGGTTACGACAATTTATTTCGTATTATTATCATGCAATTTATTGATGCTTATAATTTTGATGTGCGTGCCATAAAAAAATCGTGTGTGCATATTGTGGATAAAGACAATAAAATTATTCCGTTTGAAACGATGAATTTGTTTTATCGGGATGATAAGAAAGAACGTTTGGAGGAATTAAGAAAAGAAATTATCTAAATTATGTGTTTAATAGAGGTGACTGATTTAGGCCTTTTAATTTTACTTTGGATTTTTGTTGCATTTGGGGTACCATTAATCTTATTGATAATTGGTATTTCACTGAGAAATAAAAACAAACAAAAATCTAAGAATTTCCTAATTGCAGCAGTAGTTTATATTTTGATAGGCCTAGGAATATGTGGCTCAATGATGATTTAAATTGATGAAAAAATGATACACTTTTTAAGTCCCAATATGAATTTTGATGGTCTTATATTACTAATTGTAGCCATCATGTTTGGTCCTGCAATTATATTAGCAATTATTGGTGCTTTTCTACTCAAGAAAAACAAAAAAGCAGCCAAAGTTCTATTTATTCTAGCTGCTGTTTATCTTATCATTAGTTTAGGAATATGTGGTGCCTTAATTGCGGGTTTTTAATAGCCAAACGCCATAAAACCCCAGAACAAGTTCACCTATTGTTCCAAATACATATGCAAAAGTTGGCGTGCCATCTAGAATGGTACTTAGCAATCTTCCAAAACCCAATCCGAGCATAAAAATCATGTTACTTACTAACGCTAGTTTTAAATAATTGGCTTTAAAAATTCCTAGAATCCAAAGTGTTGAAAACCCCAGGTATAATCCCATTATGGCTTTAAAAGCATTTTGTTCATCTATAGTGTCTAAGTGAATGTTAAACTCAGAACTAGGATTGAATCCGTACAAAAGCGACACTGGAATCACGATAATTATCGAAATAATTAAATGTATTTTATTGATAATATCACATTTAGTTTTTAGCACTTTTACTGTTTTTCTTTATGTAAAAATACCAAACATTTAAACAATACTCGAAACACTTGATACACGTATCGTTTCAAGATAAAAAGCTATTCGGTCTGAATAAAAAACAGTTATATTTGCAACATCTTTTTTAGACGAGATTTGATTTATGAAGAATATCAGGAATTTTTGCATTATTGCACATATTGATCATGGAAAGAGTACTCTTGCGGATCGTTTATTAGACTATACAGGCTCCGTAACTGCACGAGAAAAACAAGATCAATTATTGGATAATATGGATTTAGAACGTGAACGTGGTATTACCATAAAATCTCACGCGATCCAAATGGATTATGAATATGAAGGAGAAAAATACATTCTAAATTTAATTGATACGCCTGGTCACGTAGATTTCTCTTATGAAGTATCTCGCTCAATTGCAGCCTGTGAAGGCGCCTTATTAATTGTTGATGCGGCACAAAGTATACAAGCGCAAACCATATCAAACTTATATCTGGCTTTAGAAAATGATTTGGAAATTATTCCTGTGTTGAATAAGGTTGATTTACCAAGTGCAAATCCTGAAGAAGTGACTGACGATATTGTTGATTTATTAGGTTGCGACCCAGAAGAAGTTATTCACGCTAGTGGTAAAACTGGTTTTGGTGTAGACAACATTTTATCAGCAATTATAGAGCGTGTTCCAGCACCAGAAGGCGACCCCAACGCGCCTTTGCAAGCCTTAATTTTTGATTCCGTTTACAATACATTTCGAGGTATCGAAACCTATTTTAGAGTGTTTAATGGTGAAATTAAAAAAGGACAGCATATAAAATTTGTTGCAACAGATAAAGATTATTATGCAGATGAGATTGGGACATTAAAACTCAATCAGGTTGCAAAACAGACTGTAAAAACGGGTGATGTTGGCTATTTAATTACAGGAATTAAAACGGCGAAAGAAGTAAAAGTAGGTGATACTATTACCGATTTTGCAAAACCAACGACCAATATTGTTGAAGGTTTTGAAGACGTAAAACCTATGGTATTTGCAGGTATTTATCCTGTAGATACTGAAGATTATGAAGAGCTTCGGGCTTCTATGGAAAAATTGCAACTTAATGATGCCTCTTTGGTGTTTCAGCCAGAAAGTTCTGCAGCATTAGGTTTTGGTTTCCGTTGTGGGTTTTTAGGCATGCTTCACATGGAAATTATCCAAGAGCGTTTAGAGCGTGAGTTTGATATGACCGTGATTACAACTGTCCCCAATGTGTCTTACCATGCTTTTACAAATAAAAACCCAGACGAGATTATTATTGTAAATAATCCTTCTGATTTGCCTGAACCATCTACATTAAATCGTGTAGAGGAACCTTTTATTAAGGCAACCATTATTACAAAATCTGATTTTGTGGGGAATGTGATGTCTCTTTGTATTGAAAAACGCGGACTTATTATTAATCAAACCTATTTGACTACCGAAAGGGTTGAATTAACTTTTGAAATGCCTTTAGCAGAAATTGTTTTTGATTTTTATGATAGACTAAAAACAGTTTCCAAAGGCTATGCTTCTTTTGATTATCATCCAATTGGTATGAAACCATCAAAATTAGTACGTTTAGATATCTTATTGAATGCGCAATCTGTTGATGCACTTTCGGCCTTAATTCATGCGGATAATGCGCAACATATTGGTAAAAAGATGTGTGAAAAATTGAAAGAGTTGATTCCACGTCAACAGTTCGATATTCCAATTCAAGCGGCCATTGGCGCCAAAATCATCTCCAGAGAAACGGTTAAAGCTTTACGTAAAGACGTAACCGCTAAGTGCTATGGTGGTGATATTTCCCGTAAACGAAAACTTCTAGAAAAGCAGAAAAAAGGTAAAAAACGTATGCGCCAAGTTGGTAATGTAGAAATACCTCAACAAGCGTTTATGGCGGTTTTAAAACTTAATGATTAATAACAGAATTTAGTAGATAGTTGCGTTAGGGATTGAACGGTATGTTGGAGCTCCTCGCAGAGAGCGACTAGTGAAAGCCCGACCCCTTGCGGGTAACGCCCAAAAACTATTGCTCTAACCACTTTCTAAAATCTGATGTTGTAGAGGAACTCGTCATTACTTTTTCTTTTACATGAGTCATCTGGATGAGCAACCTATTCTTGAAATGGCTTTCTATATTATCGATATAATCGATATTTATAATCTCACTGCGATTGATTTTAAAGAACTTTGTGGGTTGTAATTGTTGGTGTATAGCACCTAAACTTTGGGAAATAGTATGCCGTTTTCCTTTGTTATCTGTAGCGATACAAAAATCTCCTGAAGCCTCAATTAGATTGATGTCTGACACATTTAGCAATTGAATGCCTTTAGCCTTTTTAATAACAAAACGCTTTTTGTAATTTGTATGTTCTTCTTTTAAAGCTGATTTTAATTCTGTAATAGTTTGTTTGTTCAAGGTGTTATAATCGCCTTGTTGAAACAGTGCTTGGTATTTTTCCATGGCCTTTTTAAAGTCTAACTTGGTATAGGGTTTTAAAATATAGGCAATACCGTTGGTGTTGAAGGCTTGAAATAAATACTCGTCGTGTGCGGAACAAAATATTATTGGTGATGTTATTTCGATATCGTTATATAAATCGAAAGAAATACCATCTAAAAGTTGAATGTCTGATAGTATAAAATCGTATTGATGCTTTAGGAGAAAGGCTTTCCCGTCTTTATTAGATCGTGCCCAATCGTGTGGCACTTCTGTTTCAAAATATTCGTTTACGAATGTTTGAAGTTTTTTATATGCTGGTATTTCGTCTTCTAAAATTAAAATTTTCATCTGTTTAAATTTTATTGTTTCACATAGGTCAGATGTAATTCGCAATTAAACATGTTGAGTGTATTACTATTTGATTCATAAATCTCATTTTATATCTCTAATTTTATTCAATAAGTTTAATAATTGGAATAGAAATATTGTATTCTTTATCTGTATTTATGATGATGACCTCTTTATCTGAAAGTAATTGATAGCGTGTTTTTAAATTATCTAAACCCGTTCCAAAAGATTCGTTTTTAGGATTGATATTCGATTTTGTATTAATTACTTTTAGGACATTGTCTTCCACAATAATATCTGTTTTTATGGCATTTCCGTTTTGGGGTTTATTATGTTTTACAACATTTTCTAAAAGTGTTTGTATGGCTCCTGTTGGAACAAACTTATCTTCAATATTAGTTTTAATATCTATTTGGAAATCATAATCGTTTTCAAAACGTGTTTTTATTAAAAACATGTAGTTTTCTGCCAATTCTATTTCCTTAGATAATTCCATAACTTCAGCATCTTTGGTTTGAATAAGATATCTATAGATTAATGACAATCTGTTGATGTATTCCTTAGCTTTTTCGGTATTGCTGTCTATTAAAGAATCTAAAGTATTTAAGTTATTGAATAGAAAATGAGGGTCTATTTGAGAGCGTAATAACTTCAATTCATTTTCTTTTTGTTGCTTTTCTATTTTTAAATATTGATTTTGCCCTTCGTAGAACTTTTTGGTAAGAAATAAGGCAAAGGGAAATGCTGTTTGCTGCGATCCAGTATTTATCATATAAATCACAAAATTCAAGCCTTTTGGATATTTTTCCCAATCGTTATTCCCAGACCAAAACCCAATGGTATACTCGAACGCTGTAAAGAGAATTAGTGTTAATACTCCAAATATCGCAAAAAGGATATACTTCTTTTTGTCGTTTACAAACTTCGGAATTAACCAAAAAACAAACACGAAAATAGTGCCACAAATAGCGATGATCTGTGCTGGGAAATCAACCAAATACTCTATTAAAAACGCATCTCTATCGTAATAATCTTTAGATTGTATCCCAAAAGACACCAGAAAATATACTGCAAGAACTATAAAGTCGGATCTGTTTAATTTAGTGTTCATTAAATAAATCTTAGATTAAATTTATTATCTGCGTAGCTAATAAAAAGTATTAGTAATAGTGCCATTATGAAAGTAAAAATATTAGTTTTTAATCCATACTTCCCTCTTTTTGAAGTTTTATAAACTAAAAAAAACAAGAAAGTAACTACAATAACGGATATCGTATACAAGTTTAAGCCTAAGTATAAACTAATTCTACCTTCGTCATTAGCTTCAAAAACATTGGCTATACCTGCACCTAATCTCATTACAAAAGGAAGAAACAAAAAGGGATATAGCATTAAATTATTTTTTTTCTTTAAAATAAAATAGAAAACAGTCGCTTGTATGATTGTAAACAAAGGGCCAGAGCCACTTGTTATAATCCTTTGATTTGTTGAAAGTTTAATTTCAGGATTTTTTACGTTAGCTGTATTTAGAGTAAAACCTGCATCATATCCCAATAATTCATACGAAACCCAATGAGACATTTCGTGAAAAAAGAACGTTATAAATGTAGCTACTACAATAGCAATAGTATACTTTATTAAATTATTTTTTGTGATCATCTTAATTATTTTCTTCGATTCGGTTTTGCTCTTCACTAGAGGAATTTCTTCTGCTTTTCTTTTTACCAAATTTAGAACCAAAACTATAGGCTAGTCTTAATTGTACATTTTGTCTTGACCCATTAGCTTCAATTTCTGCATCAATATTATCGTAGTTTACAGTTCCTACAAAACCTCTATTTAAAACCTTATTAATACCTAAATTTACTTTTAATCTATCGTCCATAAATTTCTTCCCAAAAGAAAAGCTTAGATCACCAATCCATCCTACATCTATTTGCCCCTCTAAAGCTCCTGAACCGAAATAACTAGACATTTCTGCATTTATTTCCCATGGCAACTCGTAACTAGCTTGGGTGTACCACCCTATATTCCATTTAGAAAGTTCTAATTGCGGGTTTAAATCGAAAGACATAAACTCATTATAATCTACTATAAAACCTGAAAAACCTTCTACACCTTTTATAAAATCTAAGGGGCCAAACAATCTAAAATTCCAGTTTCTTCTTTCTGATAAATTAATTGTAGTACGACTTACTTGTGCTGTGGCATCATCTTGTGAAATGAATAAAAACAAATCGTCTTTAGTCTCACTGTAGGCTATGGTGAAAAACGGCTGGCTATCAAATGTTAAATTAAATTGATAATTATTAGTGAATGATGGCTTTAAGTTCGGGTTTCCAACTTCAGAAGTTAAAGGGTCATAAAACTGTACAAATGAATTTAAACTGTTATAGGAAGGTCTTCTTATACGGTTGCTGTAAGCAATATTTGCGCCTAAATTTTTATTTATTTTTCTACTTATTGACGCACTTGGAAAAAACCTCGTGATTTTTCTTGTTCTACTATCGTCAGCATTTGTTGAAATACCTTCTGTATTACTATCTTCAAAACGAATACCTCCAGAGAAAGACCATTTCCCATATTGTGCATTTAATTTTGTGTATACAGCAAAAATGGTTTCATCAATTAAAAAACGATTGCTATTGTTTTCCTGAAACTCAAATTCTCCCGTAGTACTATTTTGAATAAAAGACTTTAAATCACTATCAGTATCTACAACTGCATATTTACTACCAAAACTAAGTTTGAAATCTTCAGAAAACGTACGGGTATAATCTATTTTATAGGTGTTGATTGTAAACTCTCCGTCTTGTAAATAACGTTGATTTGCAAACGGTACTGTATTTCCATTGGCTGAAAAAACCTCATCAACATTATCGTTTGTGAAGTTCACATAATTAAAATCTGCGACCAATTTATGTCCTTCCGTTTTAAACTCGTAATACGGATTTATATTTAGTGTACGTCGTTCTCTATCGAATGCATTTTGTGACACCAACATCTCACTAAAATTAGGTGACGAAATAGATGTGTTACTTCTAGATGTTCTATCTGAATTGGTGCTAATATAGCGTGTGCTGAAACCAATGGAATGCTTATCATTTATGTAATAGTCTAAACCACCCCCAAATCTAAGGGTTTTAGGGTCGTAAGGCTCTATTGTAGCTTGATCGTATACCGTTTCTTCCATTGAATTAGGGTCTTGAACGCGTCGCTTGATGAACAAATCGTCCCTCCAAGTTGGGCTAGATTGCCCAATATTTGCTTGCCAATTTAGTTTGTTTTTATAACTGGCAATTGAAAAACTTGTACCATGCTCTACTCCTTCGTCTTCTCCAATCCAGGCATTTACACTGCCATGAGTACCTAACTTAACGTTTTTCTTTAGAATAATATTAATGATAGGGCCCGAACCCTCTGCATCAAACTCTGCTCCTGGTTGCTCTATCAACTCTACTTTTGCAATGTTATCTGCTGGTAAATCTTGAAGTAACGTTGTCATGTCCATATAATCGGTAGTTTTACCATTTATCAAAATTCTAACATCACTTCTTCCAGCAAAATTAATTCCGTTGTTGGTAATAATTATTCCAGGAACGCGCTTTATAACATCTTGTAAATTAGAATTTATCATTTCTGACTGTTCTAAATCAACCACAAGTTTTTCGGCTGTTTGTCTAATTACTGGTCGTTTACTTTTTACAACAACTTCATTTAAAACTTGTGTTTCTTCTTCTAAAGTAAAGTCTAAGGTTTTATTCTCAAGTAGTTCAAAAACTTCAGACTTTTTTGTCTTAAACCCTAGTGTAGATACTTCAATATAATAGCTGCTATTTGTAACATCTTCAAAAAGATAAATACCCTTTTCATTTGAAATAACTCCTGTTATAACTTGATTTGTATCAGCGTTATACAGTATCACATTGGCAAACTCTAAAACACGATTGTTAGTTTCTTTAATTGTTCCAGAAATTGTGCTTTGAGCATTACTGTAAAAAGCACTTAATAAAAACACTAAAATAAATTGGATTGATGATTTCATAATTGTATCGTTTTTTGATAGTGTAAAACTCTACAAAAAGACCTAATTAAAGAAACTCAATTTTATAAAACGGGTGAAAAAAGGGGTGAATTGGTTGTTTTTAGGTATAACAGATCCCGTAAGCTGTAATTAATTTTTGTTAATGTTCGATATTCCTGCTATTAAAAAGGGGTATTAGCACAAAATTATTTCTTGTGAATTAATTAGAACACTTGACAAACATATGAGCTCTAAATGTTACGGCGGTGATATTTCGTGTAAACATAAACTTATGGAAAAACAGAAAAAAGGTAAAAACCGTATGCGCCAAATTGGTAATGTAGAGATACCTCAACTGGCATTTATGGCGATGCTGAAACTTAATGATTAAGGCTCAGTCTTTAAAAATTAAAGCTTTTCTGAGAATAAAATAGTGCGTATAGCCTCTGATTTATTGGCTACTCGCAATTTGCCCCAGCCAATTCTACACCCGAAATATATTCTTCATAAGTAATACCTGTATCAGTACTTCCTACAATAGCATTTCCATTTCCACCCCTACAAACACCAAAATCTGGTTCTCCAGGAACTTTACAAATTACACATGAAGATTCGGTAACTGTAGGTTTTGTATCATCTCCACCACAAGCTGAAAAAACCAGTACTCCTAATAAAGGGATTAATATTAAAAATTTTTTCATAACAAATAGTATAATTTTAGAAACGTCAAATTAACCTTAATCGCAAAATAACTTAAAATACGCTAATGAAAAAAATTATTTCTGCATGTTTTATTCTAGTTACCATTTTAAAAACTTTGTTTAGAAACAAAGTCTATAAATCATACAACAGATAAAACTTATTATATACATACAATAGCAATGCATTAAAGGTTATATAAATCCTTTTTCTTCAGCAATTTGTAACAACTTTCTATCACTTTTATCTCCTATTCCAAATACTTGTTTTAAACGTCGCTTTCTTTTTTCTATAGCTGCCAGCGATAATGGTATTATTTGAGGCAACTCTGTCATTTTACTTCCTCTAGATAATTCAAACAATAATCTTCTATCAATAGTATCTACAATAATATCGTTGGAAACATGTTTTCGCATCAGTTTTAAAACCGTTTTACAGTAGTAAGATTCATTGTTAAGCATAGTGTTAATAGCTAAAACTAGTTCTTTTGGATTTAGATCATTCTTTACCAAAAACCCTTCTGGGTTTATGTTTTTAAATATGGCATTTAACCTATAATTATCACTAAATGTGGTAGCAACTATTATTTTTACCTTAGAAAGATTCTTTCTTATAATAGCACCCAAATCTTCTCCAGACATTATATTTCCATCTTTAGAAGGTGGAAGTTTTATATCTAAAAACACGATATCAATGTTGTTGTTTACTTTAGCATCATTAATTCTTAAGTAGGCACTATCGCAATTGGTGGCGGTTTCAATGTTAAAATTAAGTGTCTTATTGTTTGTACTTATTTGGGAAAAAGCTCTTTTGTAGGCTTCAATGATTAATGGATGGTCTTCTATTATTAAAACACTATATGTTTTTGTCATAATTATCTTCTTATTATGGGTATACTACATTGTATTGTTGTTCCTAATTCTTTTTGTGAAATTATCGTAAACTCGCCTTTTAGCTTTTCTATTCTTGAAGCCATATTCCTTAACCCTATGCCTTCTTTAAAGGTTTGTGCATCAAACCCTATACCATTATCTATTATCTTTATTTCTAGTTTATCTTCTTTAGTTTTTAAATCTATAGTTACCATTTTAGCCTTGGCATGGGTGATAATATTTTTCATTGCCTCCTGCACCAACCTATACAACGCTATTTTTACTGTATTTGGTATCTTTTCCCATACTACACTATTGTCTATTTTATAATTAATCCTCCCTCGTTTACTCTGAGTAGCTACATATTCTTTTAACAAGGCTTCAAAATTGGTGGCTGTTATGCTATCGTCTTGCTTTAATTTATGTGAGATGTCTCGCATTTCGCGTTCTACTTCCTGTAATTCTACTAACAAATCCTGAAACTGTCGTTTAGTCTCCGTATCACCTTCTATTGGTAAAAAGCCCAGTCCTAATCTAGCTCCAAATAAATGACTCAATATGCCATCATGTACTTCTTCTGATATACGATGCCGTTCCTTTAAACGGCCTTCTTCCAGCTTGCTTTGTTGGTTTAATAGTAATTCATAGATCTGTTGGGTGGCCTCTTGTTGCTCTCGCTCATAAATTAATAGTTCATGCTTGGTTTGTTGCCGCTTTATAAAATATATCAATAGGGTAAGTAGTACCAATATCATAGCAATAATGATAACTAGTACATTCTGGGTATTAAGACGTTCTGTTTCTTTGATGTATTGGTCGGTCTCGTATTGTATACGAGCGTACTTATTACGATTTTGGCGCTCTTTAGTAATTAGGCTATCATTAAGTCGGATATACTCATGCAAATAGGCTTTTCCTGAATCACCTTCCTTTAGGTTAGAAAGCATTGTTAAGGCTCTTAAAACTTCTCTATATTCTCTACCTGTCTTGGCTAACTCATAAGAATGACTTGTTAATTCCAGAGCTTTTGCTTTTTCTCCAATAGCATAATAATAATCTGCCATATCATTTCCTGAAGCTGAAATCTCATAGGATAAATCTAAATCATTAAAAATAGCATAGGCTGTTGTAAATAAAGAATCGATAGTTCTATGATCTTTGTCTCCTGATAAAAATTTGGTATGTGCCACATTATTTAATATGGAGCCATAGGATTCTGGATCTTTGTTTTCGAGAGCTCTGTTTTCTCCTAAGAGCTGATTATAAATATTTAGAGCTTGTTTGTAATCTCCTTTATCTTTATATAGCTCAGCTATATTTATATTAATATATAAATAAGGTTTCCAATTATCTTCTAGTTTTTTACTTATTTCTAATCCTTTTTTATAGTACTCCAGACCCTTTTCATAATGTTTAAGTCGTTTTAAATTTACGCCTAAACCACTATACAGATCACACAAATTATAAAATTTTTCTTCGCCATCAGGAAGCTTATTCAACAAATTAATAGCTTTAATAGAGGTAGCCTGACTGCCTAGATAATCTAATTCGTCTTGCTGTAAAAAGTTTATTCCATCTAGTACTTCAACTTCACCAATAATATCATCTATACTTTTTGTTTCTGGATTTAGATTATCATATATTTTTAATGCATTATTGTAGTAATAATATGAGCTATCGCTATTTACACCATTATACTCATCGAAATAATAGGCCAAATAGTTACTAATAAAAGCCACCCTCGAAGAGTCCTTGAGATGATATGCCATCTTTAAGTTTTTATGGTTTAAGTCCCTTGATTGTTTGGAGTACTTTTTATGCTGCAAATAAATCCATGCTAAATCCATATTCGATTTAAGAATAACCGAATCTATTCCTGTTTTATGAGATAATGTACTTGCTGTTTTAGCATGTAGTATTCTGGTTTCTAAATCTAGATTTTCATTTTCAGTTAACCGCCTAAGTTTATGAATACTATCTAATTGCTCTTTGAAAACCTCTGTCTGTTGTGCATGTGCCAAAACAGCAAATAAAAAAAAGAAGAATGTATGTGATAAATATTTACGCATTTAAAATTAGGGTAGAGAAACAAGTATCGCTTTTTGTCTTAAGTCTTTAACTCCACTATAAATTAGAATGGTTTTTACAATTTATGTTACATCTAACAGTCAGGCTTAATCACTAAAATTATTATAACTATCCGTATTAGAGTTCGTTTTCTTAACTTGAGATTCACAACAGAAAACTAACAAAATTTAATGAGTTGTTGTTAAAAATAACACATTGTCAGTTTCTTTAGTTTAGAATTTAGGTAATCTTAACAGTATAATTATGTTAGCTCCCAAAAACCTCTCCCAAGTTATATTGTTGGTTTTTTGTATCTTTCTTCATGTAGATTGCTCACATGCAGAACCAACCAAAAAAAATCCTCATCTGTGAAGATCATCAAATAGTTATTGATGGCTTATTGTCTATATTCAAAACTCAAAATGAGTATCAAATCCTTGGTTATATTACTAATGGTAATAATGTAATACCCTCTATAAAAACAAGTCCTCCTGATGTTGTTTTATTAGACCTTAACCTTCCAGAAAAAAATGGTTTAGATATTCTTAAAGAGATAAAAACCCTAAATCCAAAAATTAAAGTGATTATCCTTACGATGTACAATAAAGAAAGTATCGTAAAAAAAGCCCAGCAATGTAAAGCAGATGGGTTTTTATTGAAAAACTGTTCGTCTAACGATCTTTTAAATGCTTTAGATTCGGTTTTTGAAAGCAAATCCTTTTACCTTGGAAAAGGTGTTAAAAATGCTGTTGTAGAAACCGACGGTTTTGTCGAAAAAATAAAAATTACAAGACGGGAAAAGGAAATTATTACTGAATTACTGAAGGGTCATAATGTTCCACAAATTGCTGAAAACCTATTTATTAGTGCTTACACTGTAGAAACACATAAGAAAAATATCTTCAAAAAATTAAACATCCATAATTCTATAGATTTAGTAAAACTTGTGAATGAAAAAAGCTTGCTTTCATAACTATTTTATATATTTCTTGCTTTTAAGTTTAAGCTATAGTTTAAATTTAAAGGCACAAGCAGACACGCTTTATATTGATGCTGATTTTTCTTTAACTAACCTAAAGCCATTTTCAAAAATAAATGGTGCATCACAACATCAAGAATTAGATACTAAAACTTATTATTATTTCAGTTTCAACAATTCATATAATACTATTGATTTCACACTAAAAAATCAACTAAAAACCTCTAAAAATTTAGTGCTTCAACTTACCTATGTTTACATTCAAGAAATTGTACTTTGTAAATTAAACAACAATACATTCGTTCCTGTTTATACAACAGGTATTGAACACCCCATTTCTTCAAAACCTCTTGAACACCGTTTGTTTTCTCTTCCTATTTCATTAAAACCAAACGAGACCGCAACCTTTCAGCTTAAATTAAAAAAAGAAGAAGGTAAACCTTTGGTAACTTCAGCATGTATAAAAAGTGAAAAAGTATTTACGAAGCAAAACTTCATTCAACAGATATTTATAGGGTCTTATTTTGGTGTCAGTCTCCTCTCTGTAGTATTTAGTCTCTTCATTTTTTCATTCCTAAGAAATAGTACTTACCTTATCTATGCGGCTTATGTTGTTTTTCTTGGCCTTTTTATCAGTGCATACATCGGTGTGTTTTCACAATTTTTTTTATCCGAAAGTAATACTATAAATAAGTACTCGCACTACGTTGTGTTCAGTGAAATTTCTTTGGTTTTGTTTGCGCTATTCTCACAAAAAATACTTGAAGCTAAAACTTATACACCCAAGCTAAAAAAAGGTATTGAAATACTTTTAGCTATTGTTATCATACTAAGGTTAGGGTTACATTTTGTGTTTACTCATGTTTTTGAAAGTGCTGTGGCTATATTTATGAAAATATGGTATAGTTTTTTTATCATTCTTATAGGCATCATTATTGTACAAATAGCGATATACTATCGTAAAAACAATAAACGCACATCGCTTTTTGCTTTGGCTTATATATTTATGATTTTAGGAACAATGGCTAGTATTTTGTACCACGGTTATGGTATTTTAAACACCTATTTCTACGATTTACCGCTTTTATTTTATACCTCTTTTTTAGAAATCTTATTCTTGACATTTACAGTTGTATTTATGGTAAAAGATATTTATGACGAACGTAATGTGCTTTCAGAACGCATCGTAATTCAGGAACAAAAAAACTTAACTGCTTTCATTAAAGGTGAAGATCAAGAACGCAAACGTATAGGTAAAGAACTGCATGATAATATTGGAAGTAAATTAAGCTATTTAAAGCGTTTTGTTTCTGATAAATTTAAAGATGAAAATGTTACCAATACTATCGATGGTATTTGCAATGATGTTAGAAATTTATCTCATGAAATTTCGCCTTCAGATTTAAAAATAGTTGGTTTTAAAGACAGTATTAAAGAGTTGTCAAAAACATTATCAGACCAAACCTCTTTAAAGATTGATTTTCATGAGTATCAATTTCCTGAAACTATAGATGAAGAAATTGCCATACAAATATATCGTGTTACCCAGGAAGCTTTTAATAATATCCTGAAACATTCTGATGCTAAACTTGTTGATGTACAGCTTATCGGTTATGATGATTCTATTACAATATCTATTGAAGATGACGGTGTGGGTTTTAATTCAAAAGACATCGACATGGGTTTGGGTTTGAAAAATATGAGCTCAAGAATAAAACAAATTGGCGGCACACTATCTATTGATTCTAAAGTAGGCTACGGTACTTCAATATTAATTTCACTTCCTTTATAATTTACCTGAACTCTGGTATTGTATGTTCATAACTACTTGTGCTAATTTTAAGCAATCGTTTTTAAGACGCATATCTCATAATTTAAATGCTATTAATCAATATTTATTATAACCAACAATCGAGATGTATGTTTTAAATTGATTAAACACTTATCTTAGATTAGGAGGTTTCAACTTATGCTGAAACCTCTTTTTTTTTCATTACAACATAAAATCTACCTGAACTCTGGTATTGTGTTAAAGTGTTACCGTGGTTAATTTTATTGATAATCAATTTAAACCCATACATTATGAAAACAAAACAATTTATTAAGCTATTATTTATTTTTGTTATTTTTCTAAACGTCACAACTGTCTCTGCTCAACTTAATCGTTATTTATCAAAAATTGATGAGAATTCTAAAAAACAAATACAGGACGCCTTTAGCGATATGATGAAAAATGCTAAACTCGTCTCGTCATTTAGCAAAGGTAATTGCAATGCTCAAGAGCTCATTGATAAGGTTCCTGATTCGGAAAAAATAGTGAATCTATATGCTAGCATTAATTTAAGCCTAGTGATGATTACTAATGATGAAATACAAAATAGTTTTGCCGAAGAATTTGATAAAGGAAATTTTAATACTCTTACCGATAAAGCACTAAATGCATATAGTAGCACTAAAAACTTTAATGATTTTGTATACGCTTTAACAGGCAAAGATATAGGAGATATAAAGGGGGAAAAATCTGTACTGGAGTATAATGCAAATGGGAATCTAGAAGGTAAAATGAGAAGCGATGTTGAAGCTTTACGAAGCCTTTACGAAAATTATGAACTTTTCTTTAACCAACCAAAACTTAATGTTGGGTATAATGGTCCTTTTACTTCTGATGGTTGCTTATTAAAAATGAATTCAGAATTAAAAATAATAAAATTTGATTATCCGAATATTGTCTACAGCATTAAAACAATTGTAACGGTAGACTGTGAGTGCAAATTTAAAGGAGAAGAAAGAAAACTTAAAAAAGGCTTGTTCGAATATGAAGCAACTGTTTCAGGTTTATTTACAAGCAAAAAAATTTCCTTTAATCAGCCTGTAAACCCCACCGCAACAGTAAAAGAATTAGAATGTTGTCCATTAAAACAAGAAGAAGAACCTATTTCAACAGAGCCTCAAATAGCATACATCGATGATATAATGCCTGACCAATATATCGGAGGAGGTGTAGGTTTTGGAGCTGCTAGAGATTTTGAAGAGATATCATATTGCGCATTTGCAGAATATTTATTAAAGATTAGCCCAGGAGATGAAAACGCTTGGTATGCTGGATTGGAAGGTTCGTATTCAAATTGGTCATTCAATGACGCCAGCTCGAATAGATTCAAAATAGGCCCAAAAATACAATACCATACAGGAATTACTGAAAACAACGATACCCAATTTGTAGCCGGATTAATGGGTAGTTATGTCACAGGAAATAGTGATAACGGGTTTTCTATGGATGATCTCTCTGGAATAAGAGCCTGTATTTATGGTGGTATTAATATTCGCGTGTGTGAGAATTGGTCACTGTTCGGACAATTTCCAATACTTAATTATGAAACCATAACTTTTAAAAATGATGCTGGTGGCGAATTTAAAACAGATGATACTTCCCTATTGTTAAACAAAGATAATCCACTAAAACTAGGTATAAGATTTAATTTTTGAGTTTAATTGAGACCCTTTTGAAAAGAGGTTTCTATTTACGAAACCTCTTTTTAACCTTAGTTCATCAATTTCATTAAGAACACAATACTCATTCAAAAAGTCTAAAACACTGTAAAACAGTTGCTTAATTCAAAATTTTATTGTAATTTGAAACACTCGCTTCGATTTACCGTGTGGTTTAGTCTTTCTTTTATCAAAAACAAATAACTAATCAAACCACATATTATGAAAACAAAACACCCTTATTTAATTTACATTGCGTTGCTTTTATTTTTTTCAAGCAACCTTTTTGCCCAAGACAACATTTTCAAAACTATTTTAGACAACACCCAAGATAGTTTCAACATTGAATCCTTTGCAACCGAAAACCTTGAAGTCGCCTCCAACGAGCTCTTTGGAGTTACCGACGAATTTAAAGAATCTTATATTCTAGAAGATCAAAACACGCAGGAAGTCGCTGCTGTTTTTGCAAGAACACTATTGGCCCTAGGTGCTGGAATAGGCTTTGGTGATGATGATACCCTATGGTGCCTTCATGCCGCTTATTACTTAAGAGCTGCAATGTTTAGTAATTCTGCATTATACGTTTCTTTGGGAATTCTTTACAGCGGACTAAGCAGCGATTCCTTTAGTAGATCACTTTTAGAAATACAGTTTAGAGCGCTAATGTTTACACCTATAACCAGATATAACCAAGTTAATTTCCTTTATGGGCTTATGGTAGCTTATGCGTTTGGTGCAGACGATTTTGATGGTGGTGGCAAGACAGATTTTACACGATTAACACTTGCTCTAGTGGTAGGGTTTCAAATTATTCTTACCTCTACGCTTTCTTTAATGCTACAAACAAATGTATTGGCTCACATTAACAATACGTTTAAACCAGAGAGTGGTGGCGAATTTAAAAGTGATAACACTTGGGGGTTCATCAATCAAAATAATATATTGGCACTTTCACTAGTTTGGAATTTAGCCAGTTCTAAAAGGTAATTTGCTAAACCAAAATAAGTTTCATCTATTTAAAAGCTATTTCTAGTCTCATAGGAGTAGCTTTTTTGTTTTCTTCATGATTTTTAATTAAATCATCAATATTCTTCAATGGTATTTATCATAAATGTAAAATTTTTATAGAATATCTCTTGTTTACTCTGAAACACTTTTTTTTCTGTAAAAATTTTATAGTTCAAAATTGTTAATAATTTATTTTGTAAATTACATCTCTGGCTTTCTAAACATAAGTATAGACAGCCAAAAACCCCAAATACCCTATGTTACAGTCGTTTGGTGTTATTAAGTGTTTGTCTTAAAAGTTCAAAATTGTTATTAACAATTTCGCATTCTAGTGGCTTGTACTTTGTTATATTTCAAATGATCACGTTGTTCTTAAATCGATTTGATAAATTTTTAAATTAATCTCACTAAATGAGGTATTTAGGTGCTAAATTTCCTTTTTTTGTGCTGTTTTTAAACGTTTCTTTGATAATAATTATATATGAAAGCACTTTTTTACACTAGAGAATTTCCTCCATATGTTTACGGTGGCGCAGGGGTACATGTTGAATATTTAGCGGATGAACTATCAAAATTGATGGATTTGGATGTGAGATGTTTTGGAGATCAAGATTCAAAAGAAGGCAGTTTGAGTGTAAAAGGATTTCCTTTTGAAGATGGCGTTTTCGAAAATACTGATGATAAATTAAAATCGGTTTTTAAAACGCTAACCACAGGACTGCATATGAATGCAGATGCCGTTGATGCTGATGTAGTGCATTGCCACACGTGGTATTCTCATTTTGCTGGTATAATGTCCAAATTATGCTATGGCACACCTTTAGTAATCACCACACATTCTTTGGAACCTTTAAGGCCTTGGAAACGTGAGCAATTAGGTCGCGGTTATGATGCATCTTCATGGGTTGAAAAAACAGCTATTGAAATGGCAGATGCTTTAATTGCAGTATCAGAAGAAACTAAAGAAGATGTTATCAAGCATTTTAATGTGGATGAAAATAAGGTTAAAGTCATTTATAATGGTATTAATTTACAGCAATATGTACAAACTTCAGAGACTTCAACTTTAGATGAGTATGGTGTTGATAAAACAAAACCTTATGTGCTTTTTGTTGGGCGTATTACACGTCAAAAAGGTATTATTCATTTAGTTAATGCCATAAAATATATAGATCCAGATACTCAAATCGTACTGTGTGCTGGGGCTCCTGATACTAAAGACATTGGTGTTGAAATGGAAGACGCTGTTAATGAGGTAAAAAAGACACGCAATAACATCATTTGGATTGACAAAATGGTGACTAAAGAAGAAATTATTCAGTTATATTCTCATGCAGATGTGTTTTGTTGTCCATCAATTTATGAACCTTTTGGGATTATTAATATTGAAGCAATGGCATGTAATACTGCTGTGGTTGCGAGTGCTGTAGGTGGCATAAAAGAAGTGGTAGTTGATGGCGAAACTGGTTTTTTAATTCCATTAGAACAACAAACAGAAGCGCCTTTTGAACCTATTGATCCTGATAAATTTGCAAGGGATTTAGCAAACGGTGTAAATAAAGTAATAAGCGATAAAGACTTAAGAGCGTCTATGGCAAAAAAAGGTAGAAAACGCGTAGAAGATTATTTTGACTGGATTGCCATTGCAAAACAAACAGAAGAACTATACAAGTCATTAATATAACAAGCACAAACTAAAACAACTAAAAAATGATAAACAACGACGTATTAGCTATAATTTTAGGGGGAGGACAAGGTTCAAGACTTTATCCTCTTACAAAAGAACGCTCTAAACCAGCAGTTCCAATTGCAGGAAAGTATAGATTAGTTGATATACCTATTTCAAATTGTATCAATGCAGACATAAAACGCATGTTTGTGCTTACGCAGTTTAACTCTGCGTCCTTAAACCGTCATATAAAAAACACCTATCACTTCAGTTTTTTTAGTTCTGCGTTTGTAGACGTATTAGCTGCAGAACAAACACCACACAACAAAACCTGGTTTCAAGGAACAGCTGATGCCGTTCGTCAAAGCATGCATCATTTCCTAAGACATGATTTTAAATATTTCTTAATCCTGTCTGGAGATCAATTATATCAAATGGATTATGAACGTTTGATAAACGAACACAAAAAAAGTAAGGCCAAAATATCTATTGCTACAATTCCTGTAAACGCTAAAGATGCTACCGAATTTGGTATTTTAAAATCTGATGATAAAAATGTAATCACTTCATTTATAGAAAAACCAGATGCTAGTTTATTACCAGATTGGACTTCTGATGTTAGTGATGATATGAAAAATGAAGGGCGACACTATTTGGCTTCTATGGGGATTTACGTATTTAATCGTGAACTTTTAGAAGAACTCATGAATGACCCAGACACTAATGATTTTGGAAAAGAAATTATTCCACAAGCCATAGACAAACATAAAACAGTAAGCTACCAGTATGAAGGCTACTGGACAGATATAGGAAACATTGATTCGTTCTTCGAGGCCAATATTGGTTTAACTGATGATATTCCTCAATTTGACTTATACGACAAGAAAAAACGTATTTATACCAGAGCAAGAATGCTACCAACAACTAAACTGGCGGGTACAATGGTGGAAAAATCGGTTATTGCTGAGGGCTGTATCGTTAGTGCTGCGAAAATTGAAAAATCCGTTATTGGTATTCGGTCAAGAATTGGAGACGAATCTACAGTAATAAATACTTATATGATGGGGTCTGATACCTACGAAAACATTTTAGAAGCAGATAGAAATGAAGTGCCTATTCTTATGGGTATTGGGGAGCGCTGCTTCATAAAAAATGCCATTTTAGATAAAAATTGTCGTATTGGTGATGACGTAAGAATAAATGGAGGCTCACATCTGGAAGAAGTAGAAACCGATACTTACATGGTAAAACAAGGTATCGTTGTCATCAAAAAGGGGGCGGTAATTCCTAAAGGAACCGTAATATAAAACTTTTGTTTATCCTTATTTAATCTAACAAATGCAAGACCAAAGACGAGTTGTAATTGATTATGTTTCGCCAAGTATAAATTGTGGTGCGTATTATATAAAAAGAATAGTAAACGAAATTGTTAATGTAAGAGCTTTTATTTTAGCCGATGGTCATGACGTTTTGGGCGCTTCGGTTTTAATTAAGCATGAAAATGAAAAAAAATGGACTGAAACTAGAATGTCATTAGATTTTAATGACGAATGGCAAGCTGCATTTACTGTAAAAAAACAAGGGTTTTATACCTATAAAGTTGAAGCTTGGGTAGATTATGCTTTAAATTGGAGGCATGGTATCATTCGAAAAATAGATGACGGCCAATATGTAATTTCTGAACTTTTAGAAGGTGTGGAATACATAAAACAAATGCTTAAAAAAGTAACATCTGAAGAAGATAAAACCTATTTAAAGCATCTGCAAACTATTTTTCAAAATGAAGATAATTATGGAGAAGCTATTAATGAAGCAACTTCAGATAAATTGTACGAGATTTTCTTCAACAACCCTATCAAGTTCTTAGAAAACACATCAAAAGACTACCAAGTTTATGTAGACAGAAAAAAAGCAAGATTCAGCACATGGTATGAGTTCTTTCCTCGCTCTGCTTCAGAGCAAGAAGGAGTTCATGGTACATTTAAAGACTGTGAGCGCTTATTGCCGAAAATTAAAAACATGGGGTTTGATGTGGTGTATTTACCTCCAATTCACCCAATAGGTGAAGTAAACAGAAAAGGTAAAAACAACACTACTGAAGCTAAGGATGGTGATGTAGGTTCTACTTGGGGAGTAGGATCAAAACATGGTGATCACAAAGCGATCCATCCTCAATTGGGAAATCTAGATGATTTTAAAGCTTTAATTCAAAAAGCAAAAGAACAAGATTTAGAAATTGCTATGGATTATGCGTTACAGGCTGCTCCAGATCATCCTTGGGTAAAAGCACACCCAAAATGGTTTAAATGGCGACCCGATGGCACTGTACAATATGCTGAAAATCCACCAAAAAAATACCAAGATATATTACCAATTTATTGGGAAAGCGAAGATTATAAAGCACTTTGGGAAGAATGCCTAGACGTTTTATTGCACTGGATTGATTGTGGAATAGAAATATTTAGAGTAGACAATCCGCATACAAAACCGTTTTATTTCTGGAACTGGATTATCACAAAAGTAAAGAAGAAACATCCCAACGTAATCTTTTTAGCAGAAGCATTCACTGCGCCAAAAGTTATGCAACAATTGGCAAAACAAGGCTATACACAGTCTTATACTTATTTTACTTGGCGTAATACAAAACATGAGTTAATAGAGTATGTAGAAGAGTTGACCAAAACCGAATTAAAGGAGTATATGCAACCTAATTTCTGGCCAAACACACCAGACATTAACCCTTTTCCTTTACAAGGCACAGGAGATTCTAAACACATACAACGTTATGTGTTAGCTGCCACTTTAAGCTCAAGTATTGGAATATATGGTCCTGTTTTTGAATATATGTTGTCTGATTCTTTACTTGGAAAGGAAGAATATCTCAACTCTGAAAAATTCCAGATTGCACATTATGATTGGAACATTCAAAACAAACTCACCACGGTAATTGCAAAAATAAATTATATAAGGCATCACAATGAGGCATTACAGCAAACAAATAATATAAAATTCTGTTATGTTGAAAATGATAATTTAATTGCATTTTATAAATGGAACGATGCCAAAACCAATCACGTTTTTGTTGTTATTAGTTTAGATGACCATAACTCTCAGCAGGGCTCCGTACAGATGCCATTGCACGAATTAGGTGTCCATGCCGGGCATAATTTAGAAATGCATGATCTAATAACCGATAATCGCTACAATTGGCATAATGAATGGAATTTCGTGGAGTTACATCCGTCATTGCCTTTCCATATTTTCAATATAAACAAGTAATTATATGCTTGAAACCTCTTCTAAAAATAACATAAAAACACCTTTAGTTTTTGATGTTGCCTGGGAACAACTCCTAGACGATTCAAAATTTCTATCAGTGTTCTTATCTGATGTTTTAGAAGAGTACATCCAAAAACAACGTTGGTATGGCGGCAAGGCAAGCAAATTAAAATATATAGAGCTTTCAGAATATTTCAGAATTCAACAGAAGGAAGAAGTGTATTTTGGGTTAATATTAGAGGTTAATTTCGTTGAAGCATTTTATCAACATTACTTTTTACCTATAGCTTTTGTTACCGATGAAAGCTTTGTTGAGAAAGACCGCATACTTCCAGTTTCAATTAAGGGTGACAAAGGATATATTATTGATGCAGTAAACTTAGAAGCATTTAGAAAATTAACTTTTGAGCGAATTCTAACGGCAGAACCCGTAGATCGTACTAAAGTGAGGTACCATAGAAGTGTACTGCTTGAAGATAAAGGCTATACATCTTCAAGATTTATGGGGCTGGAGCAAAGCAATACATCTATCATTTATAATGATAGCTATGTTTTAAAGTTTTTTAGAAGAATTTATTCTGATAAAAATCCAGACTACGAAATGAGTCGTTATTTATCTGAAAAACGAGAATTTAAAAACACGCCTCCGTATTTAGGAAGTATCAATATTATAGATTCTGATAAAGATATTATTACTATTGCATTATTGCAAAAAATGATTCCAAATCAAGGCGATGCATGGGATTATATGCTGAAAGAGTTCGAACGCATTTTTGATGACTTCGACATAAAAAATATTGATATTGCTAATGTTGCTAAAACTGAACGTTTTTTAAAATTAAGCATCAATGATATTCCTCCGGTTCTGATTGATTGGGTAGGTTTAGATTTTCTAAAAAAAATACAAAAGCTTGCTCATAGAACTGCAGAAATGCATGTTGAATTAGGTTCTGAATTTGAAGAAATGGCTTTTACGCCAGCACATTATAATGGCGATTACGAAGTTTGGTTAAAAAACAGATTGCTTTATCAATTTCAAAATAGATTAAATACGGTTGAAAACAATCTGCACAAACTAGATGGCATGGCTTTGCAACTGGCGCAAGAATTTCTTGATAAAAAGAATAGCATCAGAAAACGTTTTGTAAACTTTGATTGGACGAAACTAAAAGGACAGCGCATACGAGTTCATGGTGATTATCATTTGGGACAAATTCTAGTAAAAGACAATGATTTTTATATTCTAGATTTTGAAGGAGAACCAGAAAGCACTATAAGAGATAGAAAGGTAAAACAGCCTCCATTAAAAGATGTAGCAGGCTTGTTTAGAAGCTTTCATTACGCTATTTATACAACCATTTTTAAAAACTCTGAAAACAACAATACACCAGAAACCCTTTTCCAAGCAGGAGAACTTCTATACGATTATATTATCGGTTTGTTTTTAGGTACTTACATTGCTGAAGTGCGACATGCCAATTTAAATATTGGCTACAATCAAGAACGTATATTTTTATTAAAATACGCTTTGCTAGAAAAAGCGGTTTACGAATTAGGTTATGAGCTTAATTCTCGCCCTCAATGGGCAATCATTCCTCTAAAAGGAATATCAAACATTATAAACAACTAACAACAAACTATGGCACACGTTAAACCGTACAGTTTATTTACCGAATTCGATATCAATTTATTTAAAGGCGGAAAACATTTCAGACTTTATGAAAAATTCGGATCTCACCTTGTTACCGTTGATGGTATTGATGGTGTTTATTTTGCTGTTTGGGCACCTAGCGCTAAACAAGTTTCAGTAATTGGAGATTTTAATTATTGGATGGAAGGCGAACACCAACTAAATGTACGCTGGGATTCTAGCGGTATTTGGGAAGGTTTTATTCCAATGGTTGAAAAAGGTGCTATCTATAAATACAAGATACAAAGCCATCATGATGACATAAAAACGGAAAAAGCAGATCCTTACGCAAGACGCTGTGAACATCCTCCAAACACAGCATCAATTGTTTGGGACGACACTTACAAATGGAAGGATACTAAATGGATGAAAAAGCGGAAGAAAAACAACGCTATTGATGCGCCATATTCCGTTTACGAAGTACATTTAGGTTCTTGGAAGAAAAATGTAGAGGAAAATAGATTTATGTCTTATCACGAGTTGGCTGATGATTTAGTCAGCTACGTAAAAGAAATGAATTTTACTCATGTAGAATTAATGCCTATTATGGAATATCCTTATGATCCTTCATGGGGTTATCAATTAACAGGATATTTTGCGCCAACGTCGCGTTATGGCTATCCTGAAGAGTTCAAATATTTAGTTGATAAACTGCATCAAAATGATATAGGGATTATTTTAGATTGGGTGCCATCTCACTTTCCTGAGGATGCTCACGGACTCGGTTTTTTCGATGGATCACATCTTTATGAACATCCAGATAAACGCAAAGGGTATCATCAAGACTGGAAGAGTTTGATATTTAATTACGAACGCAATGAAGTGCGCTCATTTTTAATAAGTAATGCTATTTTTTGGTTAGATCAATACCATGCTGATGGTTTACGTGTCGATGCTGTTGCATCTATGCTATTCCTAGATTATTCTAGAGAAGATGGTGAATGGGAACCTAATATATACGGTGGAAGAGAAAATCTTGCAGTAATTGATTTCTTGAAGCAATTAAATGAAGAAGTGTATGCCTCTTTCCCAGATGTACAAACTATAGCTGAAGAATCTACAGCATTCCCTATGGTATCTAAACCAACTTTTATGGGTGGTTTAGGTTTTGGTATGAAATGGATGATGGGTTGGATGCATGACACCTTAGACTATTTTGCAAAAGACCCTGTATATAGAAAATATCATCATAATGAAATCACCTTCAGTTTAGCATATGCCTTTACCGAAAATTTCATGCTACCGCTATCCCATGATGAGGTTGTATATGGTAAGAATTCTATCTTAGGAAGAATGCCTGGAGATGAATGGCAGCGTTTTGCAAACTTAAGGTTGTTATATGGTTATATGTTTACACATCCTGGCACAAAATTACTCTTTATGGGTGGAGAATTTGGGCAATATAACGAATGGGATTTTCAAGGTAGTCTAGATTGGAACTTACTAGATTTTAAACCACACCTGGATACTCAAAACTACTTTAAGCATTTAAATAAATTGTACAAGTCTACACCTGCGCTTTACGAAAAAGGGTTTAGTCATGAAGGCTTTGAGTGGATTAGTCATGATGATCATGAAAATTGTGTGATTTCATACATCAGAAAAGGTTATAACGAAAAAGAAAGTGTGGTGGTGGTTTGTAACTTAACGCCTTCCATTAGAAAAGGCTATAAAATAGGTTTACCATTTAAAGGTAAATTAGTTGAAGTTTTTAATAGTGATGCAGAAGAATTTGGTGGTAGCGGAATTACTAATAAAAAACAGATTACTATCAAAAAAGAGATCTGGAATGGCAAAGCATTTTCTGCAGAAATAACACTTCCGCCTTTGGCAATCTCAGTTTTCGAATTTAAATAGAAATCATATTAATTTTAAAGTAATGCGCAATAGTTAACTATTGCGCATTACTTTATATGCATTGAAATTTAACGGCTGCGATAGAAACCCTCTTTGTTTTAAAAATCACCTACATGTTATCAAGTATTTTTATCGCTTAAAACCATAAAATACAGTTGATTTACAACTTCTTAACAACTTGGTAATTTAATCAAACTATTATTAGGTTTTGTCTAAGTAATTAACCCTTTTTTTGATAAAAAGAAAGCATCCAAACATTTAAAATTTAGTATTTTCGTGGATTAATTTTAATACTTGTTTACATGATATTAAATACTGAATTAGAATATAAAGGAAACTTATTTCCTTCCAAAATAGTCAAATACGAAAAAAATCTTAATGTTCTCTCATTTACTGCAGAAAATGGTGTTGTTTTAGAAGTTACAGTGCGTCGTGATAGTATTTTACGTTTTAGATTTACAACAACTGGTATCTTTGAAAATGATTTTTCATATGCCATCACTAAATATGCTAGCAGAGGTTACAACCATTTAGAGGTAACTGAAGATGATGATAATTATATTATAACCACTGCAAAGTTAATTTGTAACGTATCAAAAACTGATTTAAGAACCTCAATATTTGATGCAAAGGACAAAACTTTAATTTGTGAAGATGAACTCGGTTTCCATTGGGAAGAAAGTTACGAATTTGGTGGTGATGTTGTAAAAATGTCTAAGACAGCACAACCAGGAGAGAGTTATTATGGCCTTGGTGACAAACCCGTAGACAATAATCTAAAAGGAAAACGTTTTGAAAATTGGGTGACCGATTCTTATGCTTATGGCAGAGAAACAGACCCGATATATAAAGCTATTCCATTTTACACAGCTTTACACAACAAAAAATCGTACGGTATTTTCTTTGATAATACGTTTCGTTCATTTTTTGATTTTTGTGGAGAACGTAGAAATATTACAAGCTTTTGGGCGCATGGTGGTGAAATGAATTACTACTTCATTTACGGACCTGATATGTCTGAGGTTGTAGCAAATTATACCGACTTAACAGGTAAGCCACACGAAATGCCAGCACTTTGGGCCTTAGGTTATCATCAGTGTAAATGGAGTTACTACCCAGAATCTAACGTAAAAGAAATTACAGCAAAGTTTAGAGAACTAAAAATTCCTTGTGATGCTATTTATTTAGACATCGATTACATGGAAGGGTTTAGATGCTTTACTTGGAGTAAAGCGCATTTCCCGGATCCAAAGCGTATGGTAAAGGAACTTGCCGATGATGGCTTTAAAACTATTGTGATTATAGATCCAGGTATCAAGATTGATATGGATTATGATGTGTTTAGAGAAGGTTTAGAGAAAGATTATTTCTGTAAACGTGCTGATGGTCCTTACATGAAAGGTAAAGTTTGGCCTGGGGAATGTTATTTCCCAGATTTTACAAAGCCTGAAGTAAGAGATTGGTGGTCTGATTTATTTAAGGAATTAATTGAAGATATAGGTGTTAAAGGTGTTTGGAATGATATGAATGAGCCAGCAGTTATGGACGTTCCTGGAAAAACCTTCCCTAACGATGTGAGGCATGATTATGAAGGTAATCATTGTAGTCATAGAAAAGCACATAATGTTTACGGTATGCAAATGGCTCGTGCCACATATCAAGGGTTAAAAAAATTCTCATATCCAAAGCGTCCTTTTGTGATTACAAGAGCTGCATACTCAGGTACACAGCGCTATACATCAAGTTGGACAGGGGATAATGTAGCCACTTGGGATCATTTAAATATTGCAAACTTACAAGCACAACGTATGTGTATGTCTGGATTCTCATTTATAGGATCAGACATAGGTGGTTTTGCCGAACAACCTAATGGCGAGTTATATGCGCGTTGGATTCAATTAGGTATTTTTCATCCATTTTGTAGAACACACTCTTCTGGAGACCATGGCGACCAAGAACCTTGGGCTTTTGATGATACGATAACAAATGTGGTTCGTAAGTTTATCGAAATAAGATATCAATTATTACCCTACTTATACACTGCTTTTTGGAGATATGCCGAAGAAGGTATTCCAATTCTAAAGTCGCTTGTACTTTATGATCAAGAAGATCCTCAAACACATTACAGAAATGATGAATTTATTTTTGGTGAAAAAATACTAGTTTGTCCTGTTAACGGACCAAATCAAAAAGGAAGGCGCATGTATGTGCCTCGTGGGAAATGGTATAATTTCTGGACAGATGAACTGATTGATGGGGGACAAGAAGTATGGGTTGAAGCTGATTTAGATAGCATGCCTATTTTTGTAAAAGAAGGTGCAATTATCCCCAAATACCCAATACAGCAGTATGTTGGTGAGAAAACCATTGATGAATTGTCTCTTGATGTATATTATACTAAGGGTAAAGAGGAATCTATGGTATATGAAGACGCTACCGATGGTTACGATTACATTAAGGGTAGATATAGTTTACGAAACTTTAGGTTGTTAGGTAAGACAAAAGAATTAATCATACAGCAACATAAAACTGGTAAATTTATGACCACCTATAAAACATTTAAGTTGAATTTACATGGGTTGCCTTTTAAAATTAAAAAGGTACAAGTAGATAATGTAGATATTCCATTAAAAGATTTAAAAATCAATGGCGATAATACGCTAACGCTTAAAAAAGAGTTTACCGAATTACATATTGTTGGATAAGAACATAAAAGCCTTACTGTAATAAGTGAGGCTTTTTTTATTACATTCTAAATTTTCTTTATTGATTCTTGTTTTTTGATCCTATTGCCTTAGTCTTGTTATTATTGCTAAGAGCTTTTCCTAGATAAACAAACTTGTAACCCTTATCTACATTTTTAATAGCCTTGTTGTGATATGAAATTACCTCAAGTACGCCTTTTTTATCTTTAACCAAAAGAGGTATCATATCTTCATCCTTATCCGTAAGGCTAATAAGTTCCTCATAATGCTCCCTGCTGTTAATATCAGCTTCATTAATTTTTGGGAATTTACGTGATACTTCAGTTAGAGAGTCAAAATCATCGGTTGGTGAAAACAATGCTTCTTTAGGTATATTTTCTGGGTTATCAATCTCATCGGCAGTAATCAACCTAAAATAACCGCTTTCTCCAAACTGATCTCTAAAACGATTAATTGCATAATTATTTATATCCTTACTTCCTGTTAAAGCCATTAAAAACCCAACATCATTTAATTCTATATTATTATTTAATTCTTCTGAATAAATATCTGTATTAATAGCTTCTAAACCTTGTTCTTGAGCTAATTGCACATTCGATTGGTTACTATCAATGAGCACCACATGCCTACCATTATTCTCTAAATATTCTCCTATTAAACGAGAAAAAGGAGATGCACCAACTATTAAAATACCTTCTGATCGTTTTAAGAACACACCAACAATTTTAGCAAAGAAACGAGCTGTTGTAGCATTTAATAATACCGTTCCTAAAACAATCATAAACACTAAAGGAGTAATATACTCAGCTCCTGTAACACCCTGTTTTATAAGTTTACTACCAAAAAGCGAAGCGATACCTGCAGCAACAATACCTCTTGGGCCTACCCAACTAATAAACAGTTTTTCATTGAATTTCAACTTAGAACCATGGGTACTGGTAAAAACAGCTAATGGCCTTATTAAAAACACCACTAAACCAAACAAAATAGCCGTCTTCCATGTATAAAGCAATTGCATATCCTCTATATTGATGTTGGCCGCTAAGAGGATAAATAAAATTGAAATAAGTAGTACACTCAAAGATTCTTTAAAATACAGTAGTTCTTTAATACTTTCCAATTTTCCGTTCCCTAAAACCATACCCATCACTACCACTGCCAATAGACCTGATTCGTGAGCAAAAACTTCAGATTCTACAAATACTAAAAGTACCGTTGATAACGATACAACATTTAACAAGTAATGTGGAATTAATTTTTTATTTACCGCAAAAGCCAATGCATGTGCAAACGTAAAGCCAAATGTGGTACCAAATAAGAGAATTTTTCCAAACTCAATCAATGCTGTTTTAGTAAAACCACTATCGCCACCAACACTAATAAACTCAAAAACCAAAACCGCAACTAATGCACCAATAGGATCTATTAGGATTCCTTCCCATTTTAAAACCGTTGATATGTCTTTCTTTAGTGGTATGTTTCTAAGAATGGGAGTAATTACCGTTGGCCCAGTAACTATTATTAAAGCAGAAAATAATAAAGACAATTCCCAGCTTAAATTAAAAATAAAATACGCCAAAGCACCAGCGCCAAAGAAGGTTATTGCAGAACCAAGAGTAATTAATTTAGTAATTACAGGGCCAACATTACGTATTTCTGATCGTTTTAGTGTAAGCCCTCCTTCAAAAAGAATGATACTAATAGCCAAAGACACAAAATAGTATAAACCTTCACCTGGAAATAATCCTTTTTTACCGTTCCAAATAGGTTCTATCCATTTAGAACCGTCTTCGCTCAAAAACTCTGAAGCTATAGGCCCAACCAATAATCCAATCAAAATTAAAGGTAAAATAGCAGGGATTTTTAACTTCCAAGCCACCCATTGTGCCAAAATTCCAAGAATAATAATACCAGCAAGTTCTAGCATAGTTTATATTATATGTTTTCTATAAGTGAAAGCACAAGATAATTCATATAATTTAAAAAGCAATTTTTATAGTGATAAGAATATGGTTTTTTACAATTGATGTATTTCTTAATTAATTCTTAAGGATTCTCAACAATCTCATTGTATTTTGTAAATTCGTTGGCTATGAATCTATATCCCATAAATTCAGGAAATTTTAAGCTAGATGGTGGTGCTATGTTTGGTGTTGTCCCCAAATCAATCTGGAACAGAACCAATCCTGCCGATGACAAAAATATGATTGATTTAACAGCCCGATGTTTATTAATTGAAGATGGTAACCGGTTGGTTTTGATTGATACGGGTATGGGTAACAAACAGTCGAAAAAGTTTTTTGGATACTACTATATGTGGGGTGATGATACATTAGATTCATCTTTAAAAAATTATGGTTTTCATAGAGATGATATTACCGATGTATTTTTAACGCATTTACATTTTGATCATTGTGGCGGGGCTATTAGGTGGAATAACGATCGAACAGGTTATGAACCTGCATTCAAAAATGCGTATTTTTGGAGTAATCCAGATCATTGGAATTGGGCTGTGACACCAAACGCTCGTGAAAAAGCATCTTTTTTAAAAGAAAATATTTTACCTATGGAAGAAAGTGGGCGTTTAAAATTTACTACCATTCCTAATGGTGATATGCTCCATGAATCTGTATTGGGTTTTGATATCTTTTTCGCAGATGGGCATACGGACAAACAAATGATTCCTATGCTTAAATATAAAGACAAAACCATTTGCTTTATGGCCGATTTATTACCAACCGCTGGCCATTTACCATTACCATATATTATGGGATATGATATGAGACCTTTGCTTACATTGAGCGAAAAAGAAAAGTTCTTAAATATGGCTGCAGACAATGGGTATTATTTGTTTTTAGAGCATGATGCTCACAATGAAATTATTACTGTAAAACACACTGAAAAAGGAGTAAGGTTAGAAAACATCTTTACTGCGACAGAGGTGTTTAATTAAATAAGACTAATTCAAATATAAAAATGAGAACAATCAAACATTTATCGTTAGCAATAGCAACTTGTACTTTACTTTTTGGATGTGGTAGTGCAGGAGCAATTCTATTAACTCCAGAAGAAAATATTGATGCAATTCCGCTTAAGGTTTCAGAGTTAACCGAAGCAGAAAAGCATAATTGGGGGCATTTAGATTTGTTAAAAGATACTATTCCAGGAATGAGTGTAGACAAGGCTTACACTGAAATCATCAAAAACAAAAAAGGGAAAAAAGTGTTAGTTGCAGTAATTGACTCTGGTATAGATATCGATCATGAAGATTTAGACGGTAATATCTGGACCAATAAAGACGAAAAACCTGGAAATGGAAAAGATGATGATAATAATGGTTACATTGATGACATACACGGTTGGAATTTTTTAGGAGATGGTTATGATGAACAATTAGAATATGTTAGAATTTTAGCAAGTGGTAATACAAGCCATCCTGATTATGTAGCAGCAAAAGCTGAATATGATAAAGAATATGCTAAATGGACACAGCGTAAAACACAATACGACCAAATCTACCAACAAGTAAAAGATGCTGATGCTCTATTGACAAAGCACTTCGGTAAAAAAGATTACACGCAAAAAGAAGTTTCTTCTATAAAAACTGAAGACCAAGCGTTAGGGCAAGCAAAACAAATTGCACAATATATGTACAGTAACGATATCGAATCTATGGCTGATGCGGTTGAAGAATTAAATAATGCTTTAGAAAGCATTAACGAACGCTTAAATTACAATCTGAATAAGGATTTTAAAGGTCGTGTTAATGGAGATAATCCTGAAGATATAAACTCTAAGTTTTATGGAAATGGAAATGTAAAACCTGTTAAAAAATCAGAAAGTCACGGAACCCATGTTGCTGGAATTATTGCTGCAGAGCGCAACAATGGTAAAGGTGCAAATGGCGTAGCAAACAATGTAGAAATCATGAGTATTAGAACCGTACCAAACGGTGATGAATATGACAAAGATGTTGCTCTTGCTATTCGTTATGCTGTAGATAATGGTGCATCAATAATTAATGGAAGTTTTGGAAAAAGTTTCTCCCCGCATAGCGATTGGGTTAGAGATGCTATTGCTTATGCTGCCAAAAATGATGTCGTTTTTGTTCATGCTGCTGGTAACGACAGCAAAAATGTTGATGTAGAACCCAACTTTCCTGATGATAATATTAATGGAAAAGAAATTTCAGATACTTATATAAGAGTTGGCGCTTTAGCACCTAAATACGGTTCTGGTTTATTGGCTGGTTTTTCTAACTATGGGAAAAATAATGTTGATGTATTTGCTCCTGGTGCCCAAGTATATTCTACCACTCCAGAAAACGAATATGATACTAAAGGCGGTACATCTATGGCTGCACCTGCTGTGGCCGGAGTAGCAGCATTAATTCGTTCTTATTATCCAAAATTGACCGCCGCACAGGTAAAGCAAATTATCATGAATTCTGGTTTAGACATTAACACCAAAGTAATTGTTGGTGGTAGTTCTGATGATATTCAACCATTTAAAAACATTGTGAAGTCTGGTAAAATTGTAAATGCATATAATGCCTTAATTATGGCATCAAAAATGGCGCAGTAAAAACTCAGAAAACATTTGGGTGCTTTATATTAAATAGTTTAAGTACCCTTTTTAATCAAAATTACATGAAACGTATATTAATTTCAATTTTTTGTGGTTCACTATTTATAGCCTGTGGTGGTTCAAAAAGTACTATGTCTACTCCTTCTGAAGCACCTCAGCTTCTTTCAACTTCATCAACAAAAATGTCTACATATTGGCAACAACATGCAGATTATAAGATGAATATAGATATGGATGTAAACACTTTTCAATATACTGGAAATCAAGAATTAGTCTATACTAATAACTCTCCAAATGTTTTAAACAAAGTATTTTATCATTTGTATTTTAATGCGTTTCAACCAGGAAGCGAAATGGATGTGCGCTCTAGAACCATTGCGGACCCAGACCCTAGAGTTGGTAATAGAATTAGTAAACTTCAACCAAACGAAATTGGGTATATCAAAGTAAATTCTTTAAAACAAAACGGTAAAACTGTTACATATGAAACCGTAGGAACCGTTCTTGAGGTTGATTTAGCTTCACCTATAAAACCAGGAGAAAGTGTAGCATTTAATATGAATTTTGATGGACAGGTACCTTTACAAATTCGTCGTTCTGGACGCAATAATGAAGAAGGTGTCGCGCTATCTATGACACAATGGTATCCAAAATTAGCTGAATATGATTTTGAAGGCTGGCATGCTGATCCATATATTGGCAGAGAGTTTCATGGTGTTTGGGGAAATTTCGATGTAACGCTTACAATTGATAAAAACTATGTTGTTGGCGGTACTGGCTATTTAAAGGAAGAAAAGGAAAGTGGTAATAAGAAAACGCTTCATTTTACCGCTCCAAATGTACACGATTTTACTTGGGCTGCAGATCCAGACTATATTCATGATACAGCTCAAGTACCCAATGGCCCCCTTTTAAACTTTTATTACAAAAGCACTTTAGACAAAGAAAAACTTGAAAATTGGAAAAAAATGCAGCCTAAAGCTGTAGAGCTGATGCAATATTTTAGCAAGCATATCGGTAATTATCCTTATAATCAATATTCTATTATCCAGGGTGGTGACGGTGGTATGGAATACGCCATGTGTACGCTAATTACTGGGAATCGAAACTTTGGTAGTTTAGTTGGTGTAACCGCTCATGAAATGGCACATACTTGGTTTCAGTTTTTATTAGCAACAAATGAGGCAAAACACGAATGGATGGATGAAGGGTTTACAAGCTATATAAGTAGCTGGGCAATGAATGGTATTTTTAAAAGTAACAACCCTAACCCTTCTGCTAATGCTTACAGAGGCTATTATTACTTAGCAAACTCAGGTAAGGAGCAACCTTTAACAACTCATGCAGATCGATATCAATATAATGAAGCTTATGGTATTTCAGCTTATAGCAAAGGTCAGGTTTTTATGGCACAATTGGGGTATGTTATTGGGGCAGAGAACCTTAAAAAAACCATCAAACAGTATTTTAATGATTGGTCATTTAAACACCCTACACCAAATGATTTTATCCGCGTTGCGGAAAAAGTGTCTGGTTTAGAATTAGACTGGTATTTAACGGATTTTGGACAAACTACAAATACTATAGATTATGCTGTGAAATCAATTAACGGCAACTCTATTACTATAGAACGTAAAGGTTTAATGCCAATGCCTATAGATTTAAAAGTGATATATGAGGATGGCTCTACAGAAGACTTTTATATTCCTTTACAAATAATGCGCGGAGAAAAACCGACAACGGCTACTACTATAGAAGATTGGGCTTGGGCATATCCTACCTACACACTTGAGACTAAAAAAACAGTAAAAAGTGTACAAATTGACCCCAGTGGTTTAATGGCAGATGTTGACCAAACGAATAATAAAATGTAGTTATGAAACGAGAAGACCTTAAACAGGTAGCTACTGATGTTTTACAGAAAAAGTATAAAACATTCCAAATGGCGTTTTATGTTTTAGCAGGATTAGTAGGTGTTATGTTTATTGTTAGTTTTTTTAATTGGAAAGAAGGAGGGTTTAGTGCTACAGTTTTAATGCCTGTGTTTTTTATCCCTATGGTATTGATAAACTATATGAATGTTAGAAAAATTAAAAAGGAATTGGAGTCTAGAGAAGAAATATAAGACTAATTGTTTCAGTTAGTATTAGTCATTTTTTAACACTTCTATTGTTCCTTATAATTCTGACTCTTCTAAAAATTTCAATCTCTATATTTCACTACCTTTAGCCACACAAAAGCACACTTGTGAAATATACCTACTCCAAAAAAGAAAAGCTTAAAAGCAAAATATTAATCGACCAACTGTTTACAGAAGGGCAATCTGTTTCTGCTTTTCCTTTACGTTTGGTGTATTTAGGCATCACTTTTAATGATGATGTAATCGCAAAGACTGGAGTTTCGGTATCAAAACGTAATTTTAAAACAGCTGTAGACAGAAATCGTATAAAACGTTTGTTAAGAGAAGTTTACAGGCTAAATAAAGCTACTTATTTTAACAATTTAACAACACAACACGCGTTTATGATTTTGTACATTGGCAAAGAGAAACCCACATTTACCCAAATTGAAACAAGCATGAAACGTTTATTTGAAAAGTTTTTGAATAAGGTTTCGTAAAGAATTAATAACTATGAAGAAATTATTCAAAAAGAAAATAATTATCCCAGCATTACTTTGCGTTGTAT
The DNA here is from genome assembly GCA_947502975.1 of uncultured Flavobacteriaceae bacterium. Lineage (GTDB taxonomy): Bacteria > Bacteroidota > Bacteroidia > Flavobacteriales > Flavobacteriaceae > Jejuia. The sequence goes on along the minus strand of CANNBV010000001.1, from coordinate 174,515 downwards.
TCTTAAGCACAACCGCATTTAAAAACGATTTTTTTGAAATAGCAAAACAGATTGAAATTTTTACAACGCTCTACAAAGAAATCAATATGAATTATGTGGATGATACCAATCCAGCAGATTTAATGGACACTGCTATAAAAAGCATGTTAGATGATCTAGATCCGTATACACGTTTTATGAACGAACAAGATGTAGAAGCCGCTAGAATTAATAATACAGGCGATTATACTGGTATTGGTGCTCGCGTAAAAACCTTAAAAGACAAATTGGTTATTATTGAACCCTATAAAGACTATCCTGCAGATAAAGCTGGGCTAAAAGCTGGTGACGAAATTATTAAGGTTGGAACCGTTGTCGTTTCCGATTATAAAGAAGACTCAGGTAATTTATTAAAAGGCAGTTCTGGTAGTACAGTAAATGTAACTTTTAGGCGTAATAAAGAAACTAAAACAGCTACTATTGAACGTGCTGAAGTTGAGATAAAAGCTGTACCTCATTATTCTATGATTGACACTAAAACAGGTTATGTAGTACTTAGCAAATTTAACCGAAAAGCGTCTGCCGAAACAAGTTATGCTGTAAGAGATTTAAAGGCTCAAGGTGCAGAACGTGTTATTTTAGATTTAAGAGGAAATCCAGGTGGATTATTAAACGAAGCTGTAAATATTGTAAATTTATTTGTCCCTAAAGGGCAACTGGTAGTCACCACAAAATCTAAAGTTAAAAAATACAATAAGCAATACTTTACCACTAGAGATCCTTTGGATACCGAAATTCCATTAGTTGTTTTAATAGATGGTTCTAGTGCATCTGCTAGTGAAATTGTATCAGGAACCTTGCAAGATCTAGACCGCGCTGTCATTGTTGGTGGTCGTAGTTTTGGTAAAGGGTTAGTGCAACGCCCAAAGCGTTTAACTTACGGTACACAAATAAAAATTACGATTTCCAGATATTACACACCATCTGGTAGATGTATTCAATCGCTTGATTATTGGAACAGAAACGAAAACGGTGAAGCAGTTCGTGTAAAACAGGAAAACTATAACGAATTTAAAACTAAAAATGGACGTAAAGTTTTTGATGGCGGAGGTATTTTTCCTGACGTAACGATCAATAAAGTAAAGAATACTACCATAACTAAAGCTATACTAAATAGTAACTTAATATTTGATTTTGCTACGGACTATTATTACAAAAACCCATCGTTTAATATTGATAATTTCAAATTAACAGATACTGATTTCAAAGATTTTAAAAAGTACTTAGACAAAAACAACTTTTCTTTTACAACCGATACAGAAAAAGCACTTTATAAAGCTTATGAAACAGCAATTACCGAAAACTTAAATGACGATATAAAAGCCGACTATGATACACTTATATCTGGACTAAGAGCATCTAAAAATCAAGCCATAGATGAACACAAAGATTTTGTTTTAAAATCGCTTACAGAAGAAATAGTAAAGAGATATGCCTACAGAGAAGGTTTGTACGAATATTACAAAACTAATGACCCTCATATTCAGAAAAGTGCGCAAATCCTCGGTAATACTATGACGTACATGGATTATTTAAGGTAGATTTCTAAAAAATACTATCTTTAGCCATTAATAGCTTCCCCCAGAATGCGTAGACTGCTTGTAATCATATTGTTATGCTTTCAAATGTCTATTGTGTTTTCACAAACACAATATACCCATGATGTATATTTTAATACTGACGAATTTGCTGTGCCTAAAACCGAAGAAAACCGGTTACTACTTTTTATTTCTAAACTTCAAGAAATTGAAATTGAATCTATCGTTATTTATGGGTTTTGTGATGATGTAGGAGCAGATTCATACAATATGGTGCTGTCTCAGCAACGGGCAGATGCTATTAAAACCATATTTGCCAATAACGAAATAAGCGAATCTCTCATTAGAAATGTAGATGGTAAAGGAGAAATATTACTTAAAATAATTAGTGAAAAAGATATCTTAAAGATAAGAGGTCTTAATAGAAAAGTTGAAATAATTGTAACAGAAAAAGTATTAGAACCAGAAGTAAAGGCAGAATCTAGTAAAGATAACATCGTTCAAAACCCAACCATTACTGAACAAATAAAAGGTGATTTAGAAGTTGGAGATAAAATCATTTTTAAAGATATACTATTTAAAACAGGGTATAGCACTGTTGTATCAAAATCAAAAAAAACCTTAGAAGAAATAGCAAAGGCTTTAGTAGAACGAGATGATATATATTTCACAATTCAAGGTCATGTATGCTGCACTAAATATACAAGAGACGCTGTAGATAAAAGAACAAAAAAACGCAATCTATCTGTTGCTAGAGCTAAATATGTATACGACTATTTTGCAAAAAAAGGCGTAGATAAAAAACGTATGCGTTTTGTTGGCATGCGCAGAAGGTTTCCTCTGGGTGGCGATCCTCAATTTGATAGACGCGTAGAGATTGTAATTACCTACGTTGGTAATAATACTAAATAGGTAGTAATGTCTTTTAAATTAAGCCACTACTTTCTGATATTTCTCTTATTTTATGTTAATATTGGGTTGTCTCAAAATACCTTTATACCTGACGATAATTTTGAGCAATTTTTAATCGAAGTAGGTTTTGATACTCCTCCTTTAGATAACTTTGTACCTACTGCTAATATTGTAAATGTTACAAGTTTAACAATGAGCAATAGAAATATTCGAGATCTTACAGGTATTGAAGATTTTGAAGGCCTAACACAATTGTTTGTTCAAGATAACCTGCTTATTGATATTGATATAAGTAACAATAAAAACTTACAAATCTTTTGGTGTTTTAATAATACTATACCAAATATTGATGTAAGTCAAAATCAAGAACTTCTTTCCTTGCGTTGTGAAGGTAATAATTTATCAAACCTTGATATTTCTAATAATTCAAAACTTAGTGTATTAACATGTGAGAATAATCAAATAACAAATTTAGATACTTCAAAAAATATTAATTTAGACATTCTTATATGTAGTAATAATCGTTTAAATAGTTTAGAATTATCAAAAAACACAGCGTTAGTAAACTTTGTTTGTGAAGAAAACTTTATTACTAATTTAAATCTTGAAAACAATCCTAAACTTTCTATTTTAAATTGTTCTAATAATCTAATAACCATTTTAGATTTATCATTAAATAGTGAATTGGTTAACTTAAAATGCAATAACAATCAATTATGCCTTCTTAACATTAAGAACAACAATAATATTGATTTCTTATCGGTAGATTTTAATGAAAACCCCGATTTAAATTGCGTTATAGTTGATAATTTAAATGGAAATAGAATGAACTGGTTTCCTACTGCTTTTACTAATTATGTAGAATCTATTGATGATTGTAATTCTGGAATTGATGTCGATATGCTTAACGATGTTATCGCAACATCATATACTTTGCCTGTTTTAACACAAGGCGATTATTTTACTCAGCTGGATGGTAATGGTATAATGCTTAATGCAGGAGATATTCTTACTTCATCTCAAACCATCTATATATACGATACAGCGTCATGTTTTAGCACCCAAAGTAGTTTTAACTTTATAGTATCAGATCAACCTTATTTTATTCCAAAATATTTTACTCCAAATAATGATGGTATTAATGATGTTTGGAACGTTACTGATCCAAATAACCAAATTAATAATATTTCAATTTACAATAGATTTGGAAAACTCATCAAACATTTACCAAGAAACTCCCAAGGTTGGGATGGTACCTTTAATGGTAGGTACTTACCAACAAATAGTTATTGGTATGAAATCGTATTAGATAACCAAGAAATTCTCCGTGGATATTTCGCTTTAAAACGATAGTTTAAGATTTTACCATCGCAATATGAGGAATACCATCTTCTAAATAAGATGTGCCTTTTCTGCTAAAACCTAAATTACTGTAAAACTGTTCTAAATATTCCTGAGCAGAAATTTTAATAATACTCTCTCCAAATTGCTCCTCAATAGCCTTAATTGAAGCTTCCATAATAACATAACCATACTTAAAAGTACGCTCATTTTTTCTTACTACTACCCTACCAATACTTGCCTCCGTAAAATAATATCCTGGTTTAAAAATACGCGTATAAGCAACCAACGTACCATTTTTATATCCTAAAACATGTAGTGCATTCTGGTCTTTATAATCAATATCTTGGTACACACAATCCTGCTCTACAACAAAAACCTCACTACGTAATTGCAACACATCATATAGCTCAACAGTAGTTAATTCACTAAATCCTTTTATTTCAATTTTCAAACTCAATATTTTTTATTTAGGCGCTACCACAAGGGTCGGGCTTTCCGTTAATAGTTTTGGCTCGATGCGCGCCTCGCCAAAAGCTGCCACTGCAATCCCTAGCGCAATTATCCGCCAACATTATTTCTAATTTTTAAACACTTTTTTAATCCTGCACAATCACTTCTTTAGCATCATCTTTACCATACTCTGGCTGAATATTCACATGGTTAATATCATACTTTTTAAATACTAAAGCTTCAATCTCATGTAAAATAGTATCAAACTGAGACAAAGTAATATCTTCATGAAAATCTATATGTGCCTCTAAATGTATTTCATCTTCATTTAATTGCCATACATGCACGTGATGTGTGTTTTTTACAGATTCAAAAGTATTTATTTCATCTACAATTTTTTGAATAGGAATACTATCAGGTGTAAACAACATTAATACTTTTGTTGAATTTTTTAATAAATCCCAGCCCATCCAAACCAAATACAAGGCAATAACAAATGTTAAAACACTGTCCACCCAAAACAGCTCAAAATACTTCATCAATAAACCACCTATTAATACTGCAACACTAGCCATCATATCTGTTAATAAGTGTAAATAGGCACTTTTCATATTCATATTAACCTCAGAGTCTTTCTTCAATAATAAAACACTAAACCCATTACCTAGAATAGCTATTAAAGACAACCAAATCACCAAATTAGATTCAATTTCTTGCGGATTTTGAAAACGCTCTACAGCTTCAATAATCAATAAAATAGCTACAATCATTAAAGTAGCAGCATTAATAAACGCAGCTAATATTTCAGCACGCTTATACCCAAATGTTTTTTTATTAGAAGCTTTTCGTTTTGAAAGTCGGTTAGCTACATAACTTATAATTAAAGATAATACATCACTAAAATTATGCAAAGCATCACTTAAAAGTGATAAACTACCTGAAAGTAAACCACCAACAACTTGCGCTACAGTGATTATAATATTTAATAAAATAGATATGAAAAGATTGCGACCTTTTAAATCGCCATGGTGATGATGTGAGTGATTATGACCATGTGTGTGTGACATGTGTTAACAAGATAATGGAATTTTATCTATACGATTTTGATGTCTTCCACCTTCAAAATCAGTTTTCAAAAATGTTTCCACCATTTGAATGGCTTGAGGAATTGCTGTAAAACGTGCCGGAATACAAATAATATTAGCATTATTATGTTGTCGTATTAATTTCACAATTTCTTTAGTCCAACATAAACCAGCTCTTACTTCTTGGTATTTATTAGCAGTCATCGCAACACCATTAGCACTTCCACAAATTAAAATACCATAATCTGCTTCTTTATTTACTATAGTTTTGGCAACAGGATGTACAAAATCTGGATAATCTACACTATCATGTACATCGGTTCCATAGTTGTTAACAGTATATCCTTGGCTTTCTAAATATTCTTTTATTGCAAATTTATAATCTGTACCAGCGTGATCATTTCCTATAGATATTGTCATGATAATTTATAATAAGTAGTTTTACAATACAAAGTTACTAAAAGCAAATGCTGTTAACTACACTTTTAATGACTTGTTAATATCTCTTGATGGATTTTTATAAAAATAATTAGGAAAATCACTTAAAAATTACAATCCATAACCTTTAGTTAACATGCAAATTAGTTAATGTAAATTTTTGGTTAAGTTATCAGCACCTCAACATGTACTTTTAAGTTATGTTAATTAAAATACTTATTAAACAATTACTGTTAGTTTAGGTTATAAACAGTTGTTAATACTAATTAGAAATCAATTAGATTATAACAAGTTACAGTTTTAAAAGCTGTTAATTTCCTATCAACAATATTCAATAAGATATATTTCAAAACAAAGTTTAAAAAAGTTATACCGCTATCAACACGCTATAATAACCATCATTTATTTTTTTAAATTTTAAAAAGAAAATATTAATATGATATATAATGTGGATAACTATGATTTAACAATGAATTTAGATGATTTAATATTAAAACCGTAGCTTTGTAAAAACTTAATAGCTTCACTTCACCTTCTATTGAGTATATTTAGAATGAATTCCTAACACTTTTAGGAAATAAAAATGATTACAAAATTAAATGAGTAAAAAAAGAAAAGGAAAATCCGGAAAAAAAGGGATTTCCAACCTAACAAATACAATCTTAAGTATATTAAAAAAAGACAGAAATCAAGCATTTAACTACAAACAAATAGCGGCAAAACTAGGCGTAAATGATGCTAGTAGTCGCAATCAAATTATAAAAACTTTAGCCAAACTTGCTGCAAAACAAGAGATACAACAAGTAGATCGTGGTAAATTTAAGGCGATTATAAACACAGAATACCATACTGGAATTTTAGATTTAGCTGCTAAAGGTAATGGCTATATTATTTGTGAGGATTTTGATGAAGATGTGTTTATAGCTTCAAATAATATAAATAAAGCCTTAAATGGTGATGAAGTAGAATTCTATGCCTTTAAAAGACGAAAACGAGGAAAAGTTGAAGGCGAAATTACCAATATTATTAAGCGTGCAAAATCAGAATATGTTGGCGTTATTCAAATTAATGAAAAGAGTAACTATGCGTTTGTAGTGCCAGATAGTAACAAGATGTATAAAGATATTTTTGTACCTATTAATAAAACCTTAAAAGCTGAAGATGGTGATAAAGTTTTAGTATCGCTAGAAGATTGGCCAGAAAAAGCAGATTCTCCATATGGCAAGGTGTTAAAAATTCTAGGAAAACCTGGAGAACATAATACTGAAATACACGCCATTTTAGCAGAATACGGGTTACCTCATGAATTTCCATACGAAGTAGAAGCTTTTGCTAACGAATTGGATACATCTATCACAGAAGCAGAAATTGCTAAACGTAGAGATATGCGTAAGGATTTAACCTTTACCATAGATCCTAAAGATGCAAAAGATTTTGATGATGCCTTGTCTTTTGAAGTATTAGATAATGGTTTGTATGAAATAGGAATTCATATTGCAGATGTATCGCATTATTTACAAGAAGGGACTATTTTAGATGATGAAGCTTACGAACGTGCAACATCCGTGTATTTAGTTGATCGTGTGGTGCCAATGCTCCCTGAAGTATTATCTAACAATGCATGTTCTTTGCGTCCGCATGAAGAGAAATATACATTTTCAGCTGTATTTCAAATGAACGATAAAGCAGAAATTAAGGATCAATGGTTTGGTAGAACGGTAACGTATAGTGATGCGCGTTATGCTTATGAAGAAGCACAAGCAGTTATAGAATCAAAAACCAATACAATACCTGAAGAGGTTTCTTTAACAGGAAAAGCTTATGAAACAGATCAAAAATTAGCTGATGCTATTTTGAAAATGGATGAATTAGCTAAAATAATGCGTGGTCATCGTATGCGAAACGGTGCTATTTCTTTTGATAAAGTTGAAGTAAAATTCAATTTAGATGAAAATAATGATCCAGAAAGCGTATTCTTTAAAACCAGTAAAGATGCTAATAAATTGATTGAAGAATTTATGTTATTAGCCAACCGAAAAGTATCTGAATTTATAGGTAAACAATCGCCTAAAAAAACCTTTATATATCGCGTACATGATGAGCCAGATGAAAGTAAATTAGCAGCATTACAAAATGTGGTAAGTCGCTTTGGGTATAAACTTAATTTTAAAGACAGAAAATCCACAACCGCATCATTAAATAATTTATTGCAAGACGTTGTTGGTAAAAAAGAGCAAAATTTGGTAGATACACTCGCTATTCGAAGTATGAGTAAAGCTGAATATACCACAAGAAATATAGGACATTACGGTTTAGCATTTGATTATTACAGTCATTTTACATCACCAATACGTCGTTATCCTGATGTTATGGCACATCGCTTATTGCAGCAGTATATAGATGGTGGAAAATCAGCCAATGAAGATGCGTATGAAGAAAAATGCCAACACTCTAGTAATATGGAAATGTTAGCCACTAAAGCAGAACGCGATTCTATAAAATACATGCAAATTCGCTTCATGGAAGACCATAAAGACCAAGAATTTAAAGGCGTTATTTCTGGTGTAACTGATTGGGGTATTTATGTTGAAATCATTTCAAATAAATGTGAAGGTATGGTGAGTGTACGTGATATGAAAGATGATCATTATGCGTTCGATCAAGACTTATATGCTATGGTAGGAAGAAGTAACGGTATTGAATATCAATTAGGAGATGAAGTTGTTGTAAAAGTGAAGAATACGGATCTAGTTAAAAAACATCTAGATTTTAATTTGATTGGGAAGGTAGAGTAAATTTTATTATAAGTGATTTGTCATTTCGGAAGAGTGAGGAAAAAACGATGAGAAATCTCAAAGTTTAGATTCTTCCTCGTACCTCGTTCAGAATGACATTAAGCATTAATTTGAATAAACGAAGAAATAATACTTATTCCTTCGCCCAATCTACCAATGGCGACGCATAATAATTTACATTATTACGTTTTAAAAATATATGTTGATCTGCTAAACGTTTTTTATAATTCTCCCAATTACGACGTTCTTTAATAGACCAACCTAACTCAGCATGACCAATAATTCTAGGAAACGCCAAATATTCTAATTCCGAAATAGTACTAATTGTTTCAGACCAGAGAGGCGCTTCTATACCGAGTATATTTGCTTTTGGTGCTTTGTCTTCTGGAGTCCAATTATATGCGACATCAACAGGAACAAAACCTACCCAAGTTAATCCAAATTTAGAGGAGGCATCATATTTCATATCTAAATACGCATGTTCCGCAGGTGATAGTATGAGTTTCATACCTTTTTTAACAGCTGTATTCATGTTTTTCTCACTGCGCCATATTTGAGCAATTGAAGTAGAATCTACACCAGTATTAGCTATTTCATCCCAACCAATCATACGTTTACCATGGTTTTGTACAATGGTTTCAACCTTATTTACAAAGTAGATATAATCGGCTTTTTTAGTCACATGACTTTCATCGCCACCAATATGAAAATAAGGTCCTGGAGTTATTGCTGAGAGTTCTCTAACCACATCATCAATAAATTGATAAACTGTATCCTTTCGTGTATCAAACGTGCTAAAACCAACACGCATTTTTGTGTAAGGTTTTAATGTTTTACCATTTCCGTTTAAGACAGGATACGATAGGGAAGCTGCATTGGTGTGTCCTGGCATATCTATTTCAGGAATAACCGTAATATGATGTGCAGCTGCATAATCTACAATTTCAGAATACTCGTCTTGGGTGTAAAATCCGCCTTTGGTGCCACCAACTTCTGTTAGACTACCAATTTCTGTTAATTTTGGCCAAGATTTAATTTCTATACGCCATCCTTGATCATCAGACAAGTGTAAATGCAACACATTAATCTTATAATAACTTAAAATATCAATATATTTCTTTACATCTTCAACAGAAAAAAAGTGTCGCGCAACATCAAGCATAGTGCCTCTATGTTTAAATTGTGGTGCATCTATAATATCACCAGAAGGAATTACCCAAATATCATTTTTAGCAAGCGTATCATTAGCTTTATTAGGGATAAGTTGCCTTAAAGTTTGAACACCTCTAAAAGCACCTGTAGCTGTATGAGAAGTTAATATGATAGAGTCGTTTAAAATTTCTAAACGATAGGCTTCAGGGTTATCTTTATCAAAAGTATCAGAAGGGTTGATATAAATAATACTTTCAGTAGAATCATTAACTTTTAGTTGAGGTGAAACACCTGTTTGACTACTTATTTTTTCAGCTAAAAACAGACCGACTTGTTTAAAGTCGGTTTTAGTTTCATCTATATGAATAGCGGTATATTTATCTAAAGGAAAACCACCATAAGTAGCTTTAATTTCTAGAGGTATAGGTATTATAGAAACCTCAGATAAATCTGTATGAGGAAAATTAATAACTCGTTCTTTTTTTATGCAAGACGTAAATAAAACACATAAAAGAATAATAAAGTGATAAATAATTTTTATCCTAAGCCACATATTAAAATTATTTAAGCTTTTTCATTCAATTTTAAGCGTTCTTTTAAATAAGCAAAAGCATTGTCAATATCATCAAAAACATCCGCTTCTGGAACTAAATCAGGAATGATATCAACGGCTTCCAACATGTCTTTAGGCTGTTCTTTAAGACCAACAAGAAGTACTTCTATATTCTCTTCTCGTAAATCAAAAATAACATCTTCTAAAGTATACAAACCAGATTGGTCCATATAAGGCACTCTATCCATACGTAGAATAACAGCTTTTACTTCATTAGGTAACGCTTTTATTTTGTCTTTAAAATATGATGTAAATCCAAAGAAAAGTGAACCATAAAGGTGTTTTATAATTACTTTGTCTTTATAAGTTTCATAGAATTCTTTTTCATCTTGCCATGGTTTAGAACCATCTAGATCTGCAACAGCACCTACTTCCATACCTTGTTCACTTATGTCTCCAGATTTTTTCATAAATAATAAACAGGCTAATGCAACACCAATACCTACAGCTTGAATTAAACTACCAAAAGTAGTAATCAATAAAACTAGAATAAGTACTACAGCATCTGCTCTAGGGACTTTTAATAAATGTTTTAGACCTTTAAAATCAACAATTTTAAATCCTATTGGAATTAGTAAACCAGCCAATACACAAAGAGGAATATGGGCCGCTAATTGTCCAAGACCTAATAATACTGCTAAAAGAAAAATACCATGCAATACGCCAGATAAACGTGTTTTTCCACCAGCATTAATATTTACTACTGTGCCTTTAGTTGCACCAGCACCAGGAATGCCACCTATAGCAGCAGCAATCATATTTCCGATACCTTGACCAATAAGCTCTCTGTTACTATTGTGTTTGGTTTTCGTCATATTATCAGCAATTACTGAGGTTAATAACGAATCAATACTTCCAAGAACAGCAAAAACTATAGCGTATTCTAAGATAATACTATAGGCACTAGAATCTACTTCTAAAATACCACCTAGCTGAAATGAAGGTAAACCAGAAGGTATTTCGCCAATTAGTGGTACATCCATTTTTGTAAAATATGCAATTAAAGTAGCGCCAATTAAAGCGACCAATGCACTTGGAATAGCCTTAGTAATTTTAGGGAAAATAAAATATATGAGAATAGTAATACCACCCAGTAAAAGCGCATTTAAATTAACGTCAGTAAATAGTTGTGAAAAATTTTGAATGACAGCAATGGTAGATTTAGAAGAGTTTAAACCAGCAAAAGGAAATAATTGTAGTATAACAATAATGAGGCCTACACCGCTCATAAATCCTGAAACTACTGGATATGGAAAGTATTTTACATAACTCGCAATATTTAAAAACCCAAAAATAACTTGAAATAAACCTCCTAGTAAAAAGGTGAGTAAAATGATAGGCATTGCATTTTCTATAGTTCCCGTCATTTCTATAGCAACAGCTACTAGTGTTGCAGAAACCACAGTCATAGGCCCCGTTGGCCCACTAGCCTGAGTTTCTGTACCACCAAATAATGCAGCAAAAATACCGACTGCAATAGCACCATATAAGCCTGCAGTAGCACCCATACCAGATTGTACACCAAAGGCTAAAGCTAATGGAAGTGCCACAACTCCTGCAACTAATCCACCTGTAAAATCACCTTTTAAATTTTTAATATTATAGAATTTAGATAGCATATTTTATCTTATATTTTTTAATAAAATTTTTAATATTGAATCTTAACGAAGTTAATTGAAAATTTCTACATAATCAATCCATAGAAAACTGTTAAAGATTATTTATATCTTAGTGCTTCTCCAAAATAAAAAGAATGATATTAACAACAACAAATTCGATAGAAGGACATAAAATTCAAGATTATATATCTATAGTCACAGGTGTTGCAATGACTAAAAAAGCAGCAACTATGAGTTTTAGTTTAACAAAATATTATACCCAAGTACAACAGAATGTAGAAATTGTAAAGGAAGAAGCATTTCAAAAGTTAATGGATAATGCTAAAAAAACTAAAGCAAATGCTGTAGTTGGTATTAAAGTAGAAATAGAACTCACAACAGGTAATTATGTGATGGTTTCTATAACCGGAACAGCTGTTAGGGTTGAATAAGGTTATAAATTTTTCATAAAGAAGATTTTAACGGAATATTTATTAATAATTTTGCGTTAATCATAAAACAAAAAATATCTTTCATGAAATATTTAGTATCATTTATATTGGTTTTGGTTTCTTTTTCTGCGATGGCTCAAAAGCAAATTGAAAAAACAATTGGAGAATTTAGTGAACTTAAAGTCTATGATTTAATTGAATTAAAATTGATTAAATCTGATGTTGATAAAGTTGTTATTACTGGCAAGAATAAAAATGATGTGCTTGTAAATAATAAAAATGGGACTTTGAAGATAAAAATGAAGCTTGAAGAAGCCTTTGATGGCAGCAATACAAAAGTAATATTGTATTACACAAATATTGATGTTATTGATGGAAATGAAGGAGCAAAAATTTATTCTGATGATGTTATTGAGCAATTCGAAATTGATTTAAATGTACAAGAAGGCGCCGAAATAAAAGTAAAACTTGATGTTACATATGCAAACATCAGAGCTGTTACTGGAGGTGATATTTATGCCTCAGGAATTGCAAAGAGTCAAGATGTTTCGATATATACTGGAGGAGACTATAATGGAGAAGAGCTAAAAACAGAATTTACAGAGGTGTCAATTAGGGCAGCAGGAGAAGCTTACATTCATGCTTCAAAAAAAGTTACAGCCAAAGTACGAGCAGGAGGTGATATTTTTATTTATGGAAACCCAGAAAATATTGAAGAGAGTAGAGTGCTTGGAGGTAGAATAAAGAGAGTGGAAGACTAAACATTTATCATAAAAGTATAATTAAAAAAGGCTGTTATTATAACAGTCTTTTTTTGTTTTTACAGTTTTGTAATATATTTATTTTTATAAAATACTACACAGGCAACTATACAAAGTTGTGTATAACCCTTGTTTTTACTAACTTGAGAACCCAACAAAGCTAAAACGTGTGAAAAATTGCAATTATTTTGTGTTGACTTTTATATTTAGTCTATTCCTTAGGTTAGAAGCACAAGAAAGGCCACCAATTAATATCTTTTCTCCTAAAGATTATGGTGCTGCATCTCAAAATTGGTCTATTTCTCAATCTGAAAACAGATATATATACGTTGCTAACAATAAAGGTTTATTAGAGTATAACGGTGCCACGTGGAATTTATATGAGTCGCCTAATGAAACAATTATTCGTACTGTTAAAGTTATAGATGATTTAATTTATACAGGGAGCTATCATGATTTTGGGTATTGGAAGAAAGACAATTTTGGTGTTTTAAATTATACATCACTTGCTCATAAATTAGAATTAGATTTTTTAGAAGATGAAGAGTTTTGGAATATTCTTTCTTTAGATAATGCAATAATTTTTCAGTCGTTAGATCGCATTCATATATACAATAAAAAGACAAAGTCCTACAACATCGTATCTTTTAAGAACAAGATTTCCGGCATGTTCAAAGTTGGTCTTAATCTCTACTTCCAAAGTCCAAATAATGGTTTATATAAAATTGATAGTGGTAAAGCTGTTGTTGTTTCAGAAGATAACATATTTAAAGAAAATGTTATTGTCCAAATTTATAATCATTATGGTTCTTTATTGGTATTAACTCAGGATAAAGGGTTTTATAAATTTGATAACCAAGGCCCAATTACTTGGAATATTTCAGCAAACCAAGCATTACAGGAAGCTAGTGTTTTCAGTAGTATTAGATTGAGAGACAATGGTTATGTTCTGGGTACAATATCTGATGGTATAATACACATTTCTCCTGAAGGTGATATAAAATACAAAATAGCGCAAACTAATGGATTAAGTAATAATACCGTGTTATCGCTCTATGAAGATCTGGATAATAATATTTGGTTAGGACTAGATAATGGTATTAATTGTATAAACCAGAACTCTCCTTACAGTGTCTACTTTGATAAAACAGGACGAATAGGTAGCGTTTACACTTCTGAAGTATATAATGATATATTGTATTTAGGTACAAATCAAGGTTTGTTTCATAGACCTTTAAATAGTAATGAGGATTTTCAATTTATAGAAAATACTCAAGGGCAAGTATGGTTTTTGGGCATTTTAGATAATACGCTATTTTGTGGGCATAATTCTGGAACATTCATCGTTAATGAAAAAAATGTTAAAAGAGTAGCAAACATCCAAGGAACATGGCAAGTAAAACCTGTCTTAAATAGTACAAGCGAATTAATTCAAGGTAATTATGATGGGTTGCACATTTTACATAAAATAAATAACCAATGGCAACTAAAAAATAAAATAGAAGGTTTTGATATTTCTAGTAGATATTTTGAGTTTTCTGAAACAAATGAGATTTATTTGAGCCATGAATACAAAGGGGTTTTTAAGTTAAAGTTCGACACCAATTTATCTAAGGTTATTTCCCAAAGTCAAGATACAAGTTTAGATAAAGGCCTTAATTCTAGTTTAATTTCTCATAATAATAAGCTGTTATATTCTAATAGAAGCGGTGTATTCGCATATAGTTCTACACAAAAGAGTTTCCAACAAGATAGTTTATTAAGTGGATTGATATATAAAAAAACGTTTACATCTGCTAAGTTAATATCAGACGCTAATACAAATAAATTATGGAGTTTCTCTAAAACTGGTGTAAACTATTTAACGACTTCAAAACTTAGTGGAGAACAAAAGATTTTTACAGTACCATTCCCTGAAAGCATAAGGAAAGATGTTGTAGGTTATGAGAGTGTTACCCAAATCAGAGATCAGCAGTTTTTACTAGGCTCAACTACTGGGTATGTGATTCTAGATTTAAATAAGATTATCGATAATGAGCATGAAATTAAAATCAACAAAATAGCGGTACATACGATAGAGGATAATGTAAAAGTAAAATTATTGGATACAACAGAAAGATCTGAATTAAAAAATAATGAAAATAACATTACGCTTACATATAGCATCTCTGCATTTCTTAAAACACAACAACCTGAATACCGCTATAAATTAGAAGGTATTTATGACAATTGGAGTAATTGGGATAACAATGGTAGCATATTGTTTGAAAACTTACCATACGGTAATTATACATTTTTAGTAGAGGGTAGGGTTGGTAATCAAACCACATTGAACAATGCCTCCTATTCATTTGAAATTGCTAGGCCTTGGTTTTTATCTAATCTTGCTATTGGATCGTATGTTTTAGGAGTTCTGTTATTTTCCTTGTTTATGCATAATGTATATAAACGCTATTATAAAAAACAACGAGAACGTTTAATGCAAAAAACAACAAGAGAATTCGAGCTGAAGGAATTAGAAAATAAGCAGCAATTAATGCGCTTTAAAAATGAAAAACTTAGAGAAGATATTGAAAATAAAAATAGAGAATTGGGTATCTCTACAATGAATTTAATTAAGAAAAATGAGTTTCTAAGTTCATTAAAAGGGGAATTAGAAAATGTAACAGATTCTAAAAACATAAAACATGTTCTTAAAATTATTGACAAAAACCTCAATAATAATGATGATTGGAATTTGTTTCAAGAGGCATTTAATAATGCAGATAAAGATTTTCTTAAGAAAATAAAAAGCATTCACCCTGCCTTAACTTCAAATGATCTTCGACTCTGCGCTTACTTACGTCTAAATTTATCATCAAAAGAAATAGCACCACTTCTAAATATTTCTCCTAGAAGCGTAGAAGTTAAACGTTACAGGTTAAGAAAGAAAATGGAATTATCTCATGAATCTAGCCTTACAGACTACATTTTAGAAATTTAATAGCCACAACACTCCTCTTTCTCACCTATACATTACCACAACATTTAGGTTATTAACCTCTTATTAACAATTTTTGTGGTGTTTAAGCAAACGCTGTAAAACCCCATATTTTTTAGCTTTTTGACAAAAAACCATATTTTTTTTTGATATGTATATTTTTTGTAGAGGCTAAAAATGAGAATTCCTAAAATGATTAACATAATTTTATGATGACTAAAACTCAAAACTAACTAAATATGAAACACACGTTAATTAAATTGTTAATGCTATTGTTTGTTGCCCACGTTGGAGCCCAAAATGTAGACGTTAACGGAACTGTACTGGACAATACAGGATTCCCTATTCCAGGAGTTAATGTTATTGTAAAGAACACTACCAAAGGAGCGGTAACTGACTTCGATGGTAATTTTGCACTAGCAGATGTTGAAATAGGATCAGCACTTACCTTTAGCTACATCGGCTACATTACTAAGGAAATTGTTATTACTAATGGACAAAAGCTTTCTGTTACTTTAGATGAAGATGTTGCACAACTAGACGAAGTCGTTGTTGTTGGTTATGGTACGCAGCGTAAAAAAGAAGTTACAGGTGCCGTATCAGTTGTAGATTCTGAAGCCATTGAAAAGTTAAACCCTCAAAGGGTGGAACAGGCTTTACAAGGGCAGATAGCTGGTGTAAATGTTACCTCAACTTCAGGTTCACCTGGAGCGGGAGCTAATATTAGAATTCGTGGTGTTACTACAAATGGAGATAACAGACCATTAATCTTAGTGGATGGTAATGTTATTGAAGATTTATCAGTAATAAATCCGAGTGATATTAAAAGTGTCAATGTATTAAAAGATGCAACTGCTGGTATTTATGGTGTTCGGGGTGCTAATGGTGTTATTCTAATCACCACCAAAACAGGTAGAAAGAATTCAGAATTAAAATTCCAAGTAGATGCTTACACTGGTTTTCAAACTACCAGTAACAAAGTTGATCTTTTAGACCCTTTAAACTTTGCTATTTATGTAAACGATGCTGCTGATGCAACACGATATTTTGTGTATCCACAAGAAGGTACAGATTGGCAAGATGAAGTATTTAAAACTGCTGCCATTTCAAATATAAACTTTAGTGGTAGTGGTGGTACTGAGAAATCAGCCTACACCTTCGGGATGTCTTACTTAAATCAGGACGGTATTGTTGGGGCAAGCAAAAACAATTACGAAAGGTTCACGGCAAGACTAGGATATCAATATGACATTTTAGACAACTTAAAGTTATCAGCAACCGCTTTATATACAAACTCTACTAAGAATAATTTACCTGAAGGTAGTATTGGTTCTGTTTTATATAGTGCAGTAAATATAAACCCTGATTTACTTGCAAGAGATGAAAATGGAGATTTTTCATTAGCAAATGATATTTCACAAATTGAAATAATTAACCCGCTTGCTCAATTAGCTAATACTCATAATATTACAAGGGTAGATCGTTACAGTGGAACTTTGGGTTTAGATTACACGTTTTTAGAGCATTTTACGGTCAGCTCTAAATTTCAAATTAATTATTCAAACGTTCTAAATGATGTATTTTTTCCAATAGTTAACTATGGTAATGGTAAGTCTTCTAATAGAGATATAAACGAAGTACAAGATTTTAGCGATTTATATACTGATTATACTTGGGATAACTATATCAACTACAATAATACATTTGGAGAAAATCATGATTTAACAGTATTGTTAGGCATGTCTACTTTTAGAACTAGAGGTCATTTCTATGGTGAAACAGGGCAGCAGTTGATAAATGGAAGTAACGCTGTTGGTGACGCCTTTGTTGATGGATGGATTGGAGACAGGGTTGAAGGTGTACTTTCTGATAGAATTAATGATGCTTCTAAAGCACTTGGAGGTGATCAGTTTGATTCTCGATTGTCTTCTACTTTTGCTAGAGTACAATACAGCTATAAAGGAAAATATTTGTTTTCTGGTGTAATTCGTAGAGATGTATCGTCAAGATTTTCTACTGAAAATAATAATAATGTAGGTTACTTTCCTTCTGGGTCCATAGGTTGGAATGTATCTGATGAAGATTTCTTCAATATGGATGGATGGGTTAATTCGTTAAAATTTAGAGCAAGTTATGGTATTATTGGAAATGATAGAATCGATGATTTTGCGTTCATTACTAGATTAAACGGTGAGGCTACAGTAGATTCTGGAAACACCACTAGTGAAGATGATTTACTTAATGGTGTTGGCGCTGGTACGATTGGTAATCTTGATTTGCAATGGGAAGAGCAGGAAACTGCTAATATCGGTTTAGATGCAAGATTATTTAACAATAAAGTAAGCATCACAACAGATGTGTTTAGAAAACAAACGAAAAATTTATTGATACAACCACAAGCACCAGGTATAATAGGTGTAGGCGCCCCTGGAGCCGCTTCACCATTTATTAACGCTGGTACAGTACAAAACCAAGGTGTTGAATTTAGAATAGGATATGATGATAATTTCTCTGAAGACTTTAGTTTTAGCTTGAGTTTTAATGGAACTTATTTAGAGAATGAAGTAACCTCATTAAACGGAAGAGATGTACCTCCTGGTGGTGAGTTTGGTGTAGGGATAAGTCAAAATGATATTTCTAGAATGGTAGTTGGAGAACCTTTGGGTTACTTCCATGGATATAAAACAGATGGTATTTATCAGACACAACAAGAAATCGATGCATTAGATGCTGGGTCTCCTACAGGAACTTTCAGTACTGTTGGAGATATTGCACCTGGAGATTTAAGGTTTGTTGATACAAATGGCGACGGACAAATAACGGATGAAGATAGAACTAATATTGGTGACGCAATTCCAGATTTTACATTTGGTTTTAATATTGGGTTTTCATACAAAAACTTAGATTTTAGTGCAAATGCTTTTGCTTCGGTTGGTAATGACATGATACGCGATTACGAACGTAAAGATTTATTTGCCAACAGAGGCACTTATATGTTGGAACGTTGGCAAGGCAGCGGAACAAGTAATTTTGTACCAAGAGCAGTGGCAGGGGCTAATATTAATACAGATTTATTTTCAGATTTTGTTGTAGAAGATGCATCTTTCTTACGCTTGCAAAATATACAACTTGGATATACGATAACCCCAGATGTTTTAGAGGAAACAGGAATTGATAAAATTAGAATATACCTGTCGGGTAACAATGTGTTTACCCTAACAGATTATAAGGGCTATGATCCTTCTGCTACGGGTGGTGAACCAATTGGAGCAGGTATAGATAAGGGTTTTTATCCTGTTGCAGCGACTTATTTACTAGGTGTTAATTTAAACTTTTAAGCTATGAAAAAGATAAAAAAATTAAAGTACATATTTTTCACAGTGCTCATTACTTTGGCGGCCTGTGATGAATTTACAGAAGTTGACCCTATTGGTCCAAATGCCGATAATTTTTTCAATACTGAAGAAGAATATGACGACGCATTAATTGGAGCTTACGATTTACTTCAAGGGACATTCTGGAACAATACTTTGGCAGTATCTGCTTCCGATGATTTTGGAGCAGGAGGTGATTCTTTTAACTATGACCAACCTGTAATTCAGAATGTAAACTTAATGATTCAAACTCCTGCAGATCAAGAACAACTTAGAAGCGTTTGGCAATTGATGTATGCAGGAATGAATAGAGCAAACTATTTGTTGGAAAATAAAGACAAACTTGACTTTAGTGGTAAGGATGAAATCTTAGCTCAAGGTTATTTCTTAAGAGCTTTTTATGCTTTTGAGTTGGTAAAGTTTTTCGGAAACATTCCTTTAAAAACAGAAGAAAGAAATGGTGTGTTAAGAATTGCCGATGCTCAGGTTTTAGCTGGAGACGAACTATCTATGGAAAGAGTTTCAAGCATATCTGTTGCTTACGAATTAATCCAAGAAGATTTAAAAGAAGCAATTCCTAATCTTCCTGCTACTCAAGACCAGCCATACAAAGTTACCAAGGGCGCAGCTCAAGCGTTGCTTGGAAAAGCATACTTGTATAACGGGCAATATAGCGATGCAGCAACTGCTTTAAACCAAGTGATTAGCAGCAATCAATATCAGTTAACCATGGGAGAGGATTATGAAAATATGTTCTTAACCGAAGGTGAAAATGGTCCAGAATCAGTTTTTGAAATTCAATACACTAATGTAGAAGGTGCTGGTTGGGAATGCCTCCATTGTAGTGAAGGCTCATACTTTGTGCAATTCAACGGCCCAAGATCACCATATGATGATCCTGTTTATGCCTCTGGATGGGGATTCTTCTTGCCAACTCAAGTGTTATACGATTTGTATGATGACAATGATATGAGAAGAGATGTTACAATTTTTGATCTAAGAGAATATAGAGACTCAGGAGAAAATTATTCTGCGCCTAGAGAAGATACTGGCTTTTACAATCATAAATATATGCCAAGAAAATCTGATAAAGCGGGTAATGCTAGTACTGCAGAATTGGTTCATAAAAACAACTATAGAGCTATTCGATATGCTGATGTATTGCTAATGGCCGCAGAAGCTGAGTCGCAAAGTGGAGGTTCTAATGCAGAAACCTATTTAAACTTGGTAAGAGCAAGAGCTTATGGAGACAATAGTATGGATTATACTTCTGCAGAAGGCGATTTAATTGATGCTATTTATACAGAACGACGTAAAGAATTAGCCGGTGAAGGCCACAGGTTCTTCGATTTAGTAAGAACAGGTACAGCAAAAGCGGCATTTGATGCTTATAATGCTAATAAACCAGATGATTTCGAAGCTATCAATTTCACTGTAAATAAAAATGAAGTTTTCCCTATTCCGCGTATCGAACTTGAATTGGCTCTAGCAGAAGATACATGGGGTCAAAATCCAGGATATACAAGTAATTAAAAACTAAACTAAAACATTAAAATAAAAAATTAAAGAGATGAATTTATTTAAAAAAGGAATATTTGTGCTATCGATTTTATTGGTAGGTTTTATCACATCTTGTGAGCAAGAAGATGATATAAATATAATAGCAGGTCTTGATTTTGTAGTAGCAACCCTAAATGCTGAAGGAACAGAAACAGGTGTATTACCATCTACAGTTCCACCTGATGGAAGAATAGTATACACTGTTGATTTTGGAGACCCAAATTCTGCCGATGACGTTTTTATGACTAGTGGGCCAATGGTAACTTATACATATCCAGAAGAATCTGCAACTTACACGATAACTGTGACTGCTGCTTTATCAGGTAGAGAAGACGTTACCATAACGAAAGAACACACAGTTGTATTTACAGTTGAAGTAGACCCAGGAGATATTCCTCCAATTGCAGGAAAATGGAGATTAGCTCCAGAAGCAGGTGCGTTAGGTGTAGGCCCAGCGTTAAATGATGTATCATGGTGGTCTAACTCTGCCGAAGATGTAACAACAAGAGCTTGTCTTTTTGATGATGAATATATATTTAATGATGATGGTACATTCCAAAATGTTTTTGGTGATCAAACTTGGATAGAACCATGGCAAGGAGCTGCTGCAGAAGAATGTGGTACACCTGTTTTTCCTCATAATGGTTCGGCGTCTGCTACGTATGCATACAATGCTACTGCAGGTACAATAACTATTACAGGAACAGGAGCCTTTTTAGGTTTAGCAAAAGTTGTTAATGGCGCTGAACTTGCCTCACCAGGTGATGCTCCAGAATCAGTAACATACTTGACAACTCTTTCAGATGATGGAAATACTTTAGAACTTGATGTAGAAGTTGCAGGTGGAGGGCATTGGTCTTTCAAGATGGTAAAAGAAGCACCACCAACTGAATCTCCCGTAGTAGGTACATGGAGATTAGCTCCAGAATCTGCAGCATTAGGTGTAGGTCCTGCTTTAAATGATGTATCATGGTGGTCAAATTCTTCTGAAGATGTGACTACACGAGCTTGTTTGTTTGATGATGCGTATGTATTTAGTGCAGATGGGACTTTCCAAAATGTTTTAGGAAGTGAAACTTGGGTTGAACCATGGCAAGGGGCTTCTGCTGAGCAATGTGGAGCACCAGTATTTCCTCATGATGGAACTGCTTCAGCAACGTACACTTACGATGCTAATGCTGGAACAATTACTATAAATGGAAGAGGTGCATTTTTAGGTTTAGCAAAAGTTGTTAATGGCGCAGAATTAGCAAGTCCAAACGATGCACCAGATTCTGTGACTTACATAGCTACTATTGATGGAAATACGATGGAATTGGATATTGAGGTTGCAAACGGAGGACATTGGTCTTTCAAATTTGAAAAAGAAGCGCCAGCTGCAAACCCATTAGTGGGTACTTGGGCATTAGCTCCAGAATCTGCAGCACTTGGTGTAGGACCAGCATTAAATGATGTGTCTTGGTGGTCAAATTCTTCTGAAGACGTAACCACAAGAGCTTGTTTATTTGATGACCAATATGTATTTAATAATGATGGTACATTCCAAAACATTCTAGGAGACCAAACCTGGTTAGAAGGTTGGCAAGGTAATGATGGAGAAAGCTGTGGAACTCCAATAGCACCTCATGATGGCTCTGCATCGGCAACATACACATATGATGAATCTGCAGGAACGGTTACAATAAACGGAAGAGGCGCATTCTTAGGATTAGCAAAAGTTATAAATGGTGCTGAAATAGCGAGTCCAGCAGAAGCCGCAGAATCAATAACATACATAGCAAGCCTTGATGGCAATACATTAGAACTTGATATTGAGGTAGCTAATGGAGGACATTGGTCTTTCAAGCTTGTAAAGCAGTAATATTACATCTGATAGTACTTATTTAGATACAAAGCGGTATCAGTAAAAGATATCGCTTTGTGGTCTAAACTAATAACAATCAATCAATAATAATTAACTAGAAAAAATATGAAGAACAATTTATTAAGATTAGTGGTTCTCTTATTTACTTCTGCAGTGTTTGCTCAAGCCAACAAAGTTGAAGTGGTAAAGAATGATCAAGGAACGAAATTGGTCGTAGATGGCAAAGACTTTATGATTAATGGTATGAATTGGGATTATGTTCCTATAGGTACAGATGTAACTAATGCCAACTTTTATAAACAATCTGATGACGTTATAAAAGCAGGACTTGACACAGAAATGAGTCTTCTTAAAAACATGAACGTCAATGTTATAAGGCAATATGTAGGTGTGCCTGCAAAGTGGGTAACTTATATTTATGAAAAGTATGGTGTTTACACTTTACTAAACCACTCATTTGGGCGTTATGGACTAACATTAAATGGTGTTTGGACACCTGTTACAATTTACTCAGATGAAAAGACACAAGAACAGCTAGTATCTGAAATGATCAAATTAGTTGAAGACTATAAAGATGTTCCTGGAATTCTGATGTATATGATGGGTAACGAAAACAATTACGGACTGTTCTGGCAAGGTGCAGAGACAGAAGATTTCCCTGAAGGTGAAGAACAGAAAAGAGCTGTGGGGGAGAAAAGAGGTCGACCAATGTATCGCTTAATGAATGAGGTTGCTAAAAAAATGAAAGCAATGGACACAAACCATCCAGTTGCCATATGTAACGGTGATGTGTTGTTTATTGACATTGTAGCAGAAGAGTGTAAAGACATTGATGTTTATGGTGCTAATACCTACCGAGGGGAATCTTTTGGAGATTTCTTTCAAGTGGTAAAAGACCAGTTAGATATACCTGTTATGTTTACTGAGTTTGGAGCTGATGCTTATAATGCACTGGCTCAAAAAGAAGATCAATATTGGCAAGCGCATTACAATTTATTAAACTGGAAAGAGATTTATGAAAATGCTGCTGGATTAGGAAAAGTTGGAAATTCAATTGGAGGTTTCACATTTCAATTTAGTGATGGTTGGTGGAAATTAGGTTTTGATGACAGAAAAGATGCTGATACCCATCAAACAGGAGCTTCTTGGAGTAATGGAGGGTATTACCACGATACAAAAGACGGTTCTAATAATATGAATGAAGAATGGTTTGGAATATGCGCTAAAGGACCAACAGATGCTCGAGGCTTATACGACTTGTACCCGCGTGCTTCATATTACACATTAAAAGATGCACATGCCTTAAACCCTTATGGCGAGGGAGTTGATTTAGAATTTGTTCAAAACTATTTTAAAAATATCAATATAATGGATGCTGTTTTAAGAGCGCGTGGAGATAAAGCGGCATTATCAGGAGGAGATTCAGATAAATTAAGTATAAGCAGATTATCAGCACAGTTTACAACGTTTAATACGGGAGGTAGCCTAATCACTACTCCTGAAACTGAAGACCCGAATGATAATGTGTTTCCTAATCAGCTAGGGTTTGATCATATGCAATCTTACTTCGTAGGTGTCCAAGGAAAGCCATCTTCAAACATGACGGCTAATGTTGATTTCAATATTTTAGGTAATGTTGCAGAAAACCCTATTAATGAAATATTTTATGAGAATGTAGGAAGACCGATAACAATTACAGGAGTTGATGGAGGCAATGACATAGATGTTGAAATTGCAGACCTTAATAGGGTTCGTGTATACCAAGCGGAATTTGAATGGAAAGCAAAAGATTTTGACTTAAGAGGGTTTTACAGAACAGGCCATTACCATTGGGCATATGAAGGGGATTTCTTTAACCTTTATCCTGAAGCCAATTATGGTCCTAATTTAGATATCTATAATGGTGAAATTTTAGGAGTTGAAGTTGATGGTAAAGGTGATTTAAAAGGGCTTAAAGCTGCTTTTGGACCTCAATTATGGTGGGGCGCAAACCCAACAGTGTTGTTGAAGTATTCTAAACACATATTAAAATGGGATGTAACGGGAATATACAACAGAGACTTTAATACAGACTTGGAGTTTGATGATACAGGACGTCGTGTATTAAATACAAATCAAATACGTTCAGGTATCATTACGCCTTGGCCAACTGAAAGAGCAACACTAGCTCTGGAAAGAGAATTTGGGCATTTTGGAGTAACCCTTGGTGGAATGTGGGGAGGAAATCCTTTAAATGGAAGTTCCTTTCAAATCTATTCACCTAACAATGATGCTGTATTGGTTGATAAAGTACAAAGCAAGGACAATTGGGGAGCTAAAGCTAAACTTACTTATCAAAAAGGAGGCTTCAATTGGTATGCTCAGGGTGCTTATATGGGCTTGGTGGCAAATGGAGGTTTAGATCAAACAAGGACGTTCACAGGTTGGAGACTTAAAGATTCTGGAAGTGGGAATATGACGAATTTCCTAACAGGTTTTGCGCTTTCAGCAGGTAATTTTCAAATCGCACCTAATTTTATGTACCAACAACCATTGGTAGATCCTATCCCAAATGGAGTGACTGGTCCTGGGAGATTAAGAAATGTTATTGACGATCCGTTTGCTGTAAGAAATGGAAACAGAGAGACTACTGCGGGAGAGTTATTACTAACCTTCGATCCAACTCCAGGAACATGGATGTATGAGTGGGATAATGATAGGTCTGAAGATGCAAAGTTTGCAATGAATTTAGGGTTTACTTATCGTCATTTACCAACGCAAATGGATGGTCATATAGGGTTTTTAGCTGATCGTACATTTTTTGCTTTTGGAGAGTCTGCACCAGCGGAAGACTTGTGGGAATTGCATTCTCGTATGGTTTCAAAAGTTAATTCAGACTTAGGAATTATTGGTAATTTCTATTATGGAAATGGTCAAGCTAATGGTGACTCGCAGAGAACAATTACACGTTTTGGAGGTGATGTTAGAATGATGTACAAAAGTATGAAGTTAATGTCTCATGTTAAAATTAATGACTGGGGACCTTTTGACTACCATCGCGATTTCAACTTAACATACCCGTTACAGTTAATGCTAGATGTATCTACAACTTTAGGTAAACCAGATTGGTTTATACTACCGAGTACACAAATTGGAATTAGAGGGATGTGGCGTTCTATGGATCAAAACTCCCCACGTTTCTTACCAAATCAAACAGCAGAGTTTCAAACGGAACCAACTGTAAGTCCTATAGGTTTCCCTAATGGAACAGAGTGGGAAATAAGAACGTACATACATATCAACATTGGTAAATAATACAGATTATATTATGAAAAAAATAAAATTTAAATATTACACCACTCTCGCTTTGATGTGTGCTGTGATAATAAGTTGCGATAGAGAAATATCAGAAGACTTTGAACTAGCTACATTTCCTGCAACAGCAGATATATACACCGATTCTCCAGTAGGGCTTACAGATGAATTTTTTGAGTCTTTTGACCCAGCAACTGGAGCTAATACTGAAGGCTTTGGCACAGACCAAAATGAAGCTTATGAAGGAAACTCTTCTATAAGAATAGATGTGCCAAGTCCAACAGATCCTAATGGAGGATATATTGGCGGTATTTTTAGAGACCGTGGAGAAGGTAGAGATCTAACAGGTTTTGATGCCCTAACATTTTGGGCTAAAGGATCCACTACTACTACTATTGATAATGTAGGTTTTGGTACTGACTTTGGTTTAAATAGGTATACAGTTAATTTAAAAGACATAGAGCTTTCTACCAAATGGAAAAAGTATATTATTCCAATACCAGATCCTTCAAAGTTAGTGCAGGAGCGTGGTATGTTTATATTTTCTGCAGGTACTCAAAACACTAATGGTATTGGTTATACCTTTTGGATAGATGAATTACGTTTTGAAAAGCTTGGGACTGTTGCGCAGCCTAGACCTTCAATTCTTGGTGGTCAAGATCAAACAGCTCAAGGAAACGTTGGAATCTCTCTTCCAGTGACCGGTTTGGCTCAAACAATGAGTCTTCCCGATGGACGAGATGTTACTGTAGAGGCAGCGTCGGCATATTTTGATTTTGAAACTTCTAATCCTTTCGTTGCCTCTGTTAGTGATGAAGGTATTGTTTCTATTGACGGACTAGGTGAGGTTGATCCAGGAACAGGATTGGTAGACAATAAGGCTACAATTACGGCAAGTATTGCGGGAGTTCTAGCAGCAGGTTCTATGACTATTGAAGCCGTTAATATTGAAGTGATCTCTATTTTTAGTGATTTATACGCCAACATAGCTGTAGATAATTACAATGGTTTTTATGAGCCATTTCAAACAACGCTTGGTGGATCTGTAGAAGAAGACGGAAATAATATTATAGACTATACAATGCTAAATTTTGTAGCCATAGAATTCTATGGTAGAGAAGGCAGCGGAGTACCACCAGTGGATGCAACAAATATGACACATATACATATTGATATTAGAGTGAATGAAGCTGTTGAGGCAACAGATTATATCAACATATCCTTGCATAATGATTTTACACAAGCTACAGAGGTCTCAGGAGTATTTGCCATATCAGGGGCAGACTTAATCGCAAATGAATGGGTGCAATTTGATATTCCTTTATCTAGTTTTAATGGACTTACAGAAAGAGATGCAGTGGGGATGATGCTTTTTGTATCAGATGCTACAATTGCTAATGCTTCTTTAGACAACATATTTTTCTATGCTGAACAATAATAAAAACTTGCTTAAAAATGATAAATAAAATTTTAAATAATAGAATAAGTACTAGCCTTACTGGTGGCATGTTAGGTGTTGCTATGGTGTTTTTAATTGCAAGTTGCGATCCAGATGAAACACAAACAGTAACTAATTTTAATACTATCGTGTTAGAAGAGGAATTTAATGTTGATGGCGCACCAAACAGTGCTGTGTGGACATTTGATATTGGAACTGGTGATAACGGGTGGGGAAATAATGAGTTACAGTATTATACAGATAGACCTGAAAACGTAGTTGTAGAAGACGGAATGCTTAAAATCACTGCTATTAAAGAGGATTTTGAAGGCGCTAGTTTTACTTCCGCTAGACTTTTAACAAAGGGGCTGTTTGAACAACAGTACGGTAGATTCGAGGCGCGAATGAAATTACCGTTTGGTAAAGGAATGTGGCCTGCGTTCTGGATGTTGGGCTCTAATATTGATGATATCGGTTGGCCGTTTTGTGGTGAGATTGATATTATGGAAAATGCAGGATCTAAACCTACGATAGTTAGTGGGGCTGTGCATGGTCCTGGCTATTCCGGAGGAAATCCAATACTAAAAAAATATGAGTTTGAAAGCACTCGTGTAGACACAGAATTTCATATTTATGGTATAGAATGGGGCCCAAGATACATTAATTATTATGTTGATAATGTGTTATATCTTCAAATAACTCCCGATAGTTTGAAGGATGAAGATGTTCCAGAATTTAATTGGGTGTTTGATAACGGTCCATTTTATATGCTAATTAATTTAGCTGTAGGAGGAAACTTTGATGGAAACCCTACAGATGCTACTGTATTTCCTCAAACCATGTATATCGATTACGTAAGGGTTTACGCGGCAGAATAAACAACTTTTTATTACAAAGGGTTAGCCTTTTTAAGAATATTTACATGCTAACCCTTTAAAGTTTTATAGATTTTTATTACCAAAATATGATTGTTACTGAAGCACATAATGTTTCAAACGAAACAAAGGATATCAAGGGCGAATTAATCACTTTTGAAAACGAAACGTATTATAAGATTGCGAATAGCGATAAGATGCGTCCGTTCTTTATGAGTATTGTTAGCGACTCCAACCATTGGATGTTTATTTCAAGTAATGGAGGTTTAACAGCAGGACGTAAGAATGCAGAGTATTCGTTATTTCCATATTATACTGATGATAAGATTACTGAAATGGCAGAAACCACAGGCAGTAAGTCCATTTTTCATGTAAAAAAGAATGGAAAGCGTCACTTATGGGAACCATTTTCAATACGTCAAACAGGAATCTACAATACGCAAACCAACCTGTATAAAAACAGATATGGTAATAAAGTTGTTTTTGAAGAGCATAATTTAGATTTAGGTTTATTATTTCGATATCAATGGAATTCTAGTAATCAATTTGGTTTTGTTAAAAAATCAACCTTAATAAACACTTCAGAAGATACTCTTAATGTAAGGGTTTTAGATGGATTACAGAATATCTTACCAGCTAGTGTTACTGCAGATTTACAAAATAGCAGAAGTAATCTTGTAGATGCTTACAAGAAGAGTGAGCTACAAAATGAAGTTGGCTTAGGCATCTATGCGCTTAGTGCTGTTATCGTGGATAAAGCCGAACCTAGTGAAGCTTTAAAATCAAACATAGTATGGTCTACAGGATTAGAAAATCCCACACACCTCATTTCATCATTACAATTAGATGCTTTTAGAAGAGGAGAATCGATTACGGAAGAAGTCGATATGAAAGCCGAAAAAGGTGCTTATTTTATTGCTTCAGATGTTCAATTGGCTTCAGGTAGTTCCAAAAAATGGTTGTTTGCAACCAATGTCAACCAATCAATTTCTGATGTGATTCATATTTCAGAAGTCATTAAAAACACATCAGATTTAGTAAGTGTTGTTCAAGACAATATTGATAAAGGCACCAAGCGTTTAATTGATTTAACTGGAGCCTCTGATGGTTTACAATTAAGTGCAGATCCTTTAGTGAACATGAGGCACTTCTCAAACACACTCTTTAATATCATGAGAGGCGGGATTTTTGATGATGGTTATACTGTAGAAAAAGGAGACTTTATTACATACATTTCAAAAGCTAATAATAATGTATATAAAGAAAAAGCAAATACATTAAATACATTGCCCGATGTGTTTAGTGTAAATGACGTATTCGATTTTGCTGAAAAAAGCAATAACATCAATTTTAAGCGTTTATGTTTTGAATACTTGCCTTTAAAATTTAGTAGAAGACACGGCGACCCTAGTAGGCCGTGGAATAAATTTTCTATAAACACTAGAAACGAAATAGACGGCTCTAAAATTTTAGATTACGAAGGTAATTGGCGTGATATTTTCCAAAATTGGGAAGCATTATGTCTCTCCTATCCAGAGTTTCTTGAAGGGATGATCTATAAGTTTTTAAACGCCACAACATTTGAAGGCTATAACCCATATCGTGTCACTAAAGATGGTTTTGATTGGGAAATTATTGAGGAAAATGACCCGTGGTCTTACATTGGTTATTGGGGAGACCATCAGATAATTTATTTATTGAAGTTTCTTGAGATCATTGAAAACCACTACCCTAGCGCTTTAGAAAAGCGATTTAATCAAAACGTTTTTGTGTACGCTAATGTGCCATATAAAATTAAAAGTTATTCAGACACATTAAAAAACCCAAAAGACACTATTGATTTTGATCATGCTTTAGATGCTTTAATTAACGAAAGACGTGAGGTTTTAGGAGCTGATGGGGCTCTATTAAGAGATCAAAAAGATAACATACATAAAGTCAATTTTATTGAAAAAATACTAGCAACAGTACTTTCAAAAATTTCAAACTTTATTCCAGAAGGCGGTATTTGGTTAAACACGCAGCGCCCAGAATGGAATGACGCTAATAATGCCTTGGTTGGTAATGGAGTATCAATGGTAACTCTATATTACATTTATAGGTTTTTAGACTTCTTTGAAAAAATAGTAGCTAAGGCAGAGGTTCAAGACGTTGAGGTTTCAGAAGAGTTACTGCTCTTTTTCAATCAAGTAACTCAAACACTACAAGAAAATGCCGCTATTTTATCAGGATCAATTTCTAATACTAATAGAAAAACGGTACTTGATGGTTTAGGAATGGCTGGAAGTAATTTTAGAGAAACTATCTATAAAGATGGATTTACAAGCAATAAATCTGCTTTAAGTTTAAAGGATATTTCTAGTTTTATTGAGGTTACGAAATCGTATTTAGAACATAGTATCGATGCTAATAAGAGAGACGATAATATGTACCACGCTTATAACATAATGACGGTTGAGAATGATAGTGAAGTTTCTATCTCTTACCTATCGGAAATGTTAGAAGGCCAGGTGGCGGCGTTAAGTTCG
The DNA here is from genome assembly GCA_947502975.1 of uncultured Flavobacteriaceae bacterium. GTDB lineage: Bacteria > Bacteroidota > Bacteroidia > Flavobacteriales > Flavobacteriaceae > Jejuia. Next base: position 143,425 of record CANNBV010000001.1, on the reverse strand, counting down.
GGTTACCTCTCTCCTACTCAAGCCCTAAACGTGTTAGATGGTTTAAAGCGTAGTGCATTATTTAGAGATGATCAATACAGCTATATTTTATATCCAAATAAAGAATTACCAAGGTTTGATAAAAAGAATAATATCTCTTTAGAACAAGTAAATCAGTCTATATTATTAAAACGATTGGTAGATGATGGAAATAAGCAAGTTATTGAAAAAGATGTTAAGGGTGAGTATCACTTTAACAGCAATTTTAATAATGCTAATAGTCTAAAAACAGCACTATCCAATTTAGATGATAAATACCAGGCTCTTGTTGAAAAAGAAGAAGGCACGTTACTTCAAATATTTGAAGATATATTCGACCATAAATCTTTTACTGGACGTTCAGGAACATTCTTCGGATATGAAGGTTTGGGTTCTATTTATTGGCATATGGTGTCCAAGCTGTTATTGGCAGTTCAAGAAAATTGCTTGCTCGCTATAAACACAAATGAAACACCTGAAGTTGTAGGCAAATTGCTTGATCATTATTATGAAATCAATGCAGGAATTGGTGTTCATAAATCTCCAGAGTTATATGGTGCTTTCCCAACAGATCCATATTCGCATACACCTGCAACAAAAGGGGCGCAACAACCAGGAATGACAGGGCAAGTAAAAGAAGATATTCTAAGTCGTTTTGGTGAGTTAGGTGTTTTTGTACAGGAAGGAAAATTGAGCTTTAAGCCAAGCTTATTACAAACGAAGGAATTCCTGAAAGAAGATGCTACATTCACCTTTACAAATTTAGGTAAAGCGCAACAAGAGATCGAGGTTAAAGCCAACTCTTTATGTTTCAGCTACTGTCAAGTTCCAATTATTTATCAGCTTTCAGATACAGAACAAATAAAAGTGTACTACAACAATAGCAGACAAGTTGTCTTTGATGGATTGCATTTAGATTTGGCAGCTTCAAACTCTATTTTCAAAAGAAAAGGAGAAGTAAATAAAATTATTGTTTCCATTAAAAAGTAGAAACTGAATCAAATTTTAAATTAATAAAAATACATTTTAGACTGAATTTTTAAGAATGAGAGGACCTAACGAAAAGCCAAATACCATGAAGCAGATAACAGCTAAAGATATCTTGGGAAATCCTGATTATTTAGCTATTTCCTATGGAGGCTATCGCCATAAAACACGTGATATTCAGCCTACAATAACTGAGCTTAAAGATGATATGAAAATATTGTCTGCCATGGGCATCAAAGTATTGCGCACTTATAATGTACAATTGCAACAAGTTCCTAATTTATTAAAAGCCATTTCTGAGTTAAAAACCGAAGACGCAAGTTTTGAAATGTATGTAATGTTAGGTGCTTGGATTGATTGCAAAAATGCATGGACCGGTTTAGAGCCAGATCATGAAGTTGAGAGCGAACATAATGAAGGAGAAATAAATAGAGCTATAGCACTAGCAAAGCAATACCCAGATATTGTAAAAATTATTGCTGTTGGAAATGAAGCTATGGTGCATTGGGCTACAAGTTATTTTGTGCGTCCTAATGTCATATTAAAATGGGTGACCTATTTACAAGACCTAAAGAAAGCAGGCGAATTACCGAAAGATTTATGGATTACTAGTTCCGATGATTTTTCATCTTGGGGAGGTGGTGATACAGCTTATCATTCGGAAGATTTAGATAATCTTATAAGGGCTGTAGATTATATATCGATGCATACTTACGCGATGCACAATTCGCATTATAATCCTGATTTCTGGTTAGTACCAAGGGAAGATTTTAAGCTTTCTGATGCCGAAAAGATTGAATCTGCAATGCAACGTGCGCTATTATTTTCACAACAACAATTTGATGGTGTGGCTAACTATATGAGACGATTAGGCATAAACAAACCAGTTCATATTGGCGAAACGGGTTGGGCAACTATGTCTAACGAACATTATGGTGCTAATGGGTCGAAAGCTGCAGATGAATATAAATCTGGTAGATACTATCAATTGATGAGAGCGTGGACCAATAGCGAAAAAATATCTTGTTTCTATTTTGAGGCTTTTGATGAGCCTTGGAAGGATGCCACAAACGCATTAGGATCAGAAAATCATTTTGGGCTTATAACCCTCAAAGGAGAAGCAAAGTATGCGCTTTGGGATTTAGTAGATAAAGGTGTTTTTAAAAACCTAACGAGAGATGGACAACCCATAACAAAAACGTACAATGGAAACAAAGAGAAATTACTATCCGGTGTTGTGGTTCCTCCTCATAGAATGGAAACGGCTATAAACTTTTAATTATGAAAAACAATGTATCAATCATAAGATATTGTGCGCTGATTTTAGTTATCGGTGTTATATGGTCTTGTGGTAAATCCAAAAAGAAAGAAGTGGATCAAGTGGAAGAAAAACAAGAATTAACTGCAAAAGATATTTTGGGAAATCCGGATTATTTAGCCATGTCTTACGGTGGTTACAGGCATCCAGATCATAGCATTGAACCAACATTAGGTGAATTAAAGGAAGATATGAAAATCTTACATGCTCTAGGTATAAGAATGCTGAGAACATATAAGGTGCATCTACCTCAAGCTGAAAATCTTTTGAAAGTTATAAGTGAATTAAAAAAAGAAGACTCAAACTTTGAAATGTACGTGATGCTAGGCGCTTGGATAGACTGTAAAAATGCATGGACAGATCAAGAACCGATTCACAATGAAGAAAGCGCGGATAACACACCACAAATGGAAAAAGCAGTGGCGCTTGCTAATCAATACCCAGACATTGTAAAAGTGATTGCTGTTGGAAATGAAGCTATGGTTAAATGGGCTGCAACTTATTATGTTGAGCCATGGGTTATCTTAAAATGGGTAAACTACCTTCAAGATTTAAAGAAAGAAGGAAAGTTATCTAAAGATTTATGGGTGACTAGTTCAGATAATTTTGCGTCTTGGGGCGGTGGCGGCGAAGAATATCACGTAGAAGATTTGAATAACTTAATTAAAGCTGTGGATTTTCTTTCTGTACACACCTACCCTATGCATGATACGCATTATCAACCAGAATTTTGGCTAAATCAAGATGGTCTTGATGGTAAAACAGATATGGAAAAGATTGAAATCTCAATGCAAAGAGCAAAAGACTATGCCATTATGCAATCAGGAAATGTAAAAAAATATATGGAAAGTTTGGGTGTTGATAAGCCTATTCATATTGGCGAAACAGGGTGGGCAAGTTTTTCTTCTGGTCAATATGGCGCAGGAGGTTCAAGAGCATGCGACGAGTATAAAGAAGCTTTGTATTACAAGCATATGAGAGATTGGACTAACGAAGCGGGAATGTCATGTTTTTATTTTGAAGGTTTTGATGAACCATGGAAAGGAGGAGATAACTCTGGTAACTCCGAAAAACACTTTGGATTATTTACGGTTGATGGCAAAGCAAAATATGCGCTTTGGGATGAGGTAGATAAAGGCACATTTAAAGGGTTAACGAGAAACGGAAACCCTATAACCAAAACCTATGATGGAGATAAGCAAGCTTTAATGAAAGATGTCTTGGTTCCTCCGTCTGCGACAGAAACAAACCAATCACATTAAAAAAAGTATAAAATGAAGTTTTTAAAAATAAATATAATCTGCCTTTTTTTAGTTGTTATGAGTTGTAAAGAAACGAATAAACAAGCGAACAATAATTTGCAGGTTGATGTCTATGAAACTTCTGCAAAAGGGAATAAACTAACTAAACTTGCTGACTTTGTAGAAGCAGATAGTTTAGTGACTATAACGTTGAATCCTGAACAAAAATTCCAAACCATTACAGGTTTTGGAGGTGCATTTACCGAATCTTCAGCGTTTCTTTTGAATAAGTTAAGTAAAGAAAACCGCAAGAAAATTATCGACGCTTATTTTAGTGAAGAAGGCGCTCATTATTCTCTAACAAGAACGCATATGAACTCTTGTGATTTTTCAGTAAGTAACTATTCATATGCTCCAGTTGCAGGAGACAAAGAATTGGAGCATTTTACTATTGAAGAAGATAAAGATGATTTAATTCCGTTCATAAAAGATGCCATGGCAGCTTCTAAAGATGGCTTTAAGATTTTCGGATCGCCATGGACTGCAGCGCCTTGGATGAAAGATAATAACAATTGGGTTGGTGGTAAATTATTACCTGAATATTATGATACGTGGGCATTATTCTTCTCTAAATATGTAGACGCTTATAAAGCTGAAGGTATTGATATTTGGGGGTTTACTGTAGAGAACGAACCTTTAGGTAATGGGAATAACTGGGAAAGTATGCATTACACACCAGACGAAATGACCGACTTTGTTCAGAATTATTTGGGACCAAAATTAGAAGCAGACGGAAAAGGAGAACTGAAAATTTTGGGATACGATCAAAACAGAGAACACTTAAAAGAATGGGTAGATTCTCAATTTAAAAATGAAGAAACATCAAAGTATTTTGATGGAACAGCTATTCACTGGTATGCGAGTACTTTTGAGGTGTTTCCTGAAGAATTGCAATACGCTCATAACAAAGCACCAAATAAACTTTTAATTCAATCTGAAGCTTGTGTAGATGCAGAAACACCTGTATGGGAGGATGATGCATGGTACTGGAAAAAAGAAGCCACAGATTGGGGTTGGGATTGGGCTCCAGAAGAAGACAAGCATATGCATCCAAAATATGCACCTGTAAATCGATACGCAAGAGACATCATAGGTTGCCTAAATAACTGGGTAGATGGATGGGTAGATTGGAACATGGTGTTAGACACAAAAGGAGGTCCAAACTGGTTTAAAAACTGGTGTATTGCTCCTGTAATTGTCAACCCAGATACTGATGAGGTATACTTCACGCCTCTTTACCATACTATGGCTCATTTTAGCAAATACATCAGACCAGAAGCTAAAGTTATTGGTTTACAAAGTTCTGATGATAAATTAATGGCAACTGCTGCTCAAAATCCAGACGGCTCAATTGCTATTGTACTTTTTAATGAATTACAAATCCCCAAATCCATAAGCCTATCACTAAATAAAAAGAAGGTAGAATTTTCAATAGATGCGCAAGCTATACAAACCATTGTGATTCCTAAATCATAAACCAGAATTAACCAACTAACTAACTAAAAAAATTAAAATTATGCCAAACGTAAAAACAGCAGCAACAAGTAAAGTGCCTTTTGGGCAAAAAGCAGCTTTTGGAGCTGGTCATTTAGTTTTAAATTTACTTCCTGGGGCTTTAGGTGTATTCATGTTCTTTCTGCTTACGGTCTTTGGAATGGATCCTCTTCAGGCTGGAATATTGGGGGGACTGCCTCGAATTTTTGATGCTATTACCGATCCTGTAATGGGGTTCATATCTGATAATACAAGTTCAAAATATGGGCGTAGAAGACCCTATATTTTTGTTGGAGCCATTTTAAGTGCCATATTTTTCGTTTTGCTTTGGCAAATGGATGAGAACAACTCTGCCACGTTCAACTTTTGGTATTTTTTAATAATGTCTCTGGTTTTTTTAATAGGCAATACCATGTTTGCCACACCATTAGTAGGGCTTGGTTTTGAAATGACTACTGATTATAATGAAAGAACCCGTTTAATGGCCTTCTCTCAAACGGTTGGTTTAATTGCTTGGGTTATTGTCCCTTGGTTTTGGCCAATGATACCTAATGAAAATATCTTCGAAAGTCAAGCAATTGGCATTAGAACATTAGCACTATATGTAGGATTGGGCTGTTTGCTTCTAGGAATATTACCAGCCATATTTTGTCGTGGTATTGACGCTGGAAATATGGGTGATAGAAAAAAGCTTACACTTAAGACTATATTTAGTAATCTAAAAGATTTAGTGTCAAGTATTGGCGAAGCCGTAAAAAACAAACCTTTTATGAAATTGTGTGGTGCAACATTTTTGGTATTTAACGGATTTCAAATCGTAGCTTCATTTAGTTTCTTCATTATTGTATTTTACTTGTTTAATGGTGATTACGGTGCAACTGGAACTTGGCCTGCATGGTTTAGCTCAATAAGCGCTTTAGTGTCTGCTTTATTTGTTATTCCAATTGTATCTGCTATGGCCAATAAATGGGGTAAGAAAAATGCTTTTATTATTTCAACAGCACTCTCAATTGTTGGTTATATCCTTAAATGGTGGGCGTTTACACCAGAAAATCCTTGGTTAATGTTCATTCCTATACCATTGATGTCATTTGGCCTTGGAAGTTTATTTACACTTATGATGAGTATGACTGCAGATGTTTGTGATTTGGACGAATTAGTAAATGGGATGCCTCGTAAAGAAGGAACTTTCGGCGCATTGTACTGGTGGGTTGTAAAATTAGGACAAGGTCTTGCCTTGGTTTTTGGAGGTTTAGTGCTTCAACTTATTGGATTTGATGGCGGACTAGCAACACAATCAGAAGAAACCATATTAAATCTAAGAATTGCTGATATTGTTTTCCCTGTTGTTACAGCAGGTTTAGCAATTTGGGCAATGTGGAAATACAGTCTTTCTGAAGATAGAGCAAAAGAAATTAAAGAGCAATTAGAAGAAAGAAGAGGCGTATTATAACAACCGTGAATTGTTGTTAAGCATATTAAAAAACTAAAAAAACAATAAAATGTCAACTAAAATAATAATACTAATAGTAGGAGTTTTATTTATAATAATTGGGTTACTCGCTAGCAAAAGAGGAGGCTCTAAACTAGGGATACCCATAGGAATCCTTGGTGTGTTAATGATGATTTACAGTAGTTACTCTTCTGATTTAGTCAATTATAACACTCAAATTGAACAAGTTTCAACTGGAAATAAGTTGAAAATTACAGGACCAGTGAGTTCTATAAAAGTTGTGTCTCCAGTAGACAAGGATTCTGTTGATTGTAGAATTTTAACAATGGGTGTCTATCCAGAGTCTAATAAAAATGATATTTGGGTATTAATTAGACCAACAGACGACCGTTATTATCCGCAATCAGACCATACAAATACCTCCTACAAAAGAGAAGGTGAATGGCAGGTTGTGACACGTTTCGGTGGTGATTTGGGAGAGGCTTATGATCTTATAATTTATGAAGCTGATGCCGCTTCTTCTTCATTTTTTAGTGAGACAATAGCAAAATGGAAAGAGGCAGATGATTACCCCGGATTAAAACTTGAAGAATTACCCTCAGGAGCCAAGGAAGTAGACAGAATTAAAATATATACTAGAAAGAATTGTAGAGGCGTATTTTAAAGTTATGTCAACTTTCTAAGTGTTGAAATGTAAATAAATTGATAAAAAGAAAATCAAATGTCCTATAGAGAAGAATCATATTATAAATCAAGATATAGTCAAAAAGCGACTAAAGGTATTAATCTTTCAGATTACTCGATTGAAGCATTGAAAGCTTTATGGCATAAAACCATAAAAGATGGTTTTCATGGCATATGTTTTAGCATGTACAAAGATGGGCAATCTCCTGGAGATGATATTAGTATGGAGCAAGTAGAGCAGCGTGTAAAAATTTTAAAACCTTATGTTGGAGCTATACGCTCGTTTTCATGTATTGAAGGGAATGAATATGTACCAATGATGGCAAAAAAGCATGGCCTTAAAACTCTGGTCGGTGCGTGGCTTGGTAATGACAAAGAAGATAATGAAAAGGAAATAGAAGGTTTAATAAAACTTGCTAAAGATGGAAATGTTGATGTTGCTGCGGTTGGTAATGAAGTGCTATATCGAAATGATTTAACCTTAGGTGAGCTCGTTGGTTATATTACTCGTGTTAAAGAAGCTTTAGCGGGTTTAGATATACCAGTGGGATATGTAGATGCATATTACGAATTTTCAAGACATCCTATTTTAGTTGAAAGCACTGATGTTGTGTTAGCAAATTTATACCCTTATTGGGAAGGATGCCCTATAGAGTATGCTTTAGGGCATATGCAAGCCATGTTTGGTTCTGTTGTAGATGCTGCTCAAGGTAAGCCAATTATTATCACGGAAACTGGTTGGCCAAGTCAAGGAGGAGGTTTAGATGGGGCCATTGCTAGTGATACTAGCGCTATGAAATATTTTATTGATACCGTACGATGGACTGAAGAAAATGATATCCCATTATTTTATTTTTCATCTTTTGATGAATCATGGAAAACTGGAGACGAAGGTGATGTTGGAGCGTATTGGGGTCTATGGGATAAGCATGAGAATTTAAAGTTTTAAAAGTCGAGTAAAAACTTATATATAAAATTATCAAAATTAAATAGTATTTGCCATTAACATCATTAAGGTGCTTTTGTGCATTGGTTTCAGTACCCATTAATCAATGAAAGCGGAATAAAGAAATTCAAAATAAATAACACTAAATCATGTCAATGACTAAGACAGCATCTAGAAATAAAGTTCCTTTTGGGCAAAAAGTAGCATTTGGAGTAGGTATGCTAGCCAATCAAATGTTTCCAGCTATCCTAGGGATATTTATGGTTGTCTTAGTACAAGATTTAGGTTTCCCAGGTTGGATGTGGTCGCTTATATATTTTTTCCCAAGAATTTTTGATGCCATTACAGATCCAATTATGGGCTATATCTCAGATAATACGAGATCTAAATGGGGAAGAAGAAGACAGTACGTTCTTATTGGAGCAATAATTATGGGAGTTGCTTATATATTTATGTGGCAACTTTTTAAGGAAAACACACTACAATTTAACTTCTGGTATTTCTTTTTATGGTCTGTTGTATTTTACATAGGGCTTACGTTTTTTAGTGTACCATATGTAGCTATGGGCTATGAAATGAGCGATGATTTTCACGAGCGCACTAATATTATGGCTGTAGCACAATGGATTGGCCAATGGGCTTGGGTGATAGCACCATGGTTTTGGGTAATTATGTACGATCCAGAATGGTTCCCATCTGCAGAAGTAGCAGTTAGGGAATTAGCTATATGGGTGGCTATCCCCTGTGCTATTTGCGCTATGGTTCCTGCATTATTTATAAAAAGTAAGTCTACCCTAGAAGAAGACTACGAGCCACTCAAAATATCAAGTGTTGGGAGAAGCTTAAAAAATATTTATTTCAGCTTTATAGAAGCATTTAAGATTAAGGAGTTTAGAAAATTATGCGGCGCTACATTCTTAGTATACAATGCTTTTAATACTGTGGCAGCACTTACGTTTTTTGTTATCGTATATAAGCTATTTAATGGTGATGCTGGCGCCACAGGTATTTGGGTGTCATTATTTGGGTGTTTAGGCGCTTTGGGCACCACGTTTATAGTTATTCCTATAGTAACTTGGATGTCTAAGGTTATAGGAAAGAAAAAAGCATTTCTGGTATCTCAAGGCATCTCTGTTATTGGATACATCATGCTTTGGTTTCTATTTGTTCCAGGGAAACCATGGTTATACATCATAGCACTACCATTTTTTTCTTTCGGAATCGGTGGTTTATTCACCATTATGATGTCTATGACAGCAGATGTCATTGACATTGATGAATTAAACTCTGGATTACGAAGGGAAGGTATTTTTGGTGCTATTTATTGGTGGATGGTTAAGGTGGGATTTGCAATTGCTGGAGGACTTAGTGGTGTTATTATTGCTATTGTTGGATTTAATCCAGACTTGGTTACTACAGATCAACAATCTGCAGTCGATGGGCTACATGCGTTCTTCTGTTTTTTCCCTATGGCAGGTACTCTTATTGCTATGTATATTATGCGAGATTATGATGTTACCGAAGCACGGGCCAATGAAATTAGAGCAGAATTAGATAAAAGGAAAAGTAAATTAAAGTAAAGAAATTATAGAGTAAATGTCATTTCGGTCTAATAAAATAATGTCTTTGTCAGGTTACAACCTCGACAACAAAACAAAAAAGGGTTTACAGAATTGCTTTAAAAGAGTACTTAAAGGCGGTATGCACGGTATTGGATTTAGTCCTTATGTAGAAGGACAGAAGCCAGGCGACCAACTTTCTGAAAAGCAAATACGAAAACGTTTAAACATTATTAAACCATACACCAAATGGGTGCGTTCATTTTCATGTACAGAAGGAAATGAATTAATACCTAAAATTGCCAAAGAAATGGGAATGAAAACTATGGTAGGGGCCTGGTTAGGTGATGAACCAGAAATTAATAAAAAAGAGATTGCTGGATTAAAACAATTGGCTAATGACGGTATTGTTGATATTGCAGCAGTAGGAAATGAAGTCATGTATAGAGGCGATTTAACAGAAGAAGAGCTTATTGCATTTATATATGATGTGAAAAATGAAATAACCAACATTCCTGTGGGCTATGTAGACGCTTATTATGAGTTCACATTAAGACCAAAAATAACAGAAGCTTGTGATGTTATATTGGCAAACTGTTATCCATATTGGGAAGGCTGTAGTATAGAATACTCTCTAATTTACATGAAAGATATGTACAATAAAGCTTTAAAAGCAGCCAATGGTAAAAAGGTAATCATCTCAGAAACTGGGTGGCCGAGTGAAGGCGAAGGTCTAAATGGTGCTTTTCCATCAGAAGAAAATGCGATGAAGTATTTTATAAATACCCAATTATGGGCTCAAGAGGATGATATTGACATCTTTTATTTTTCGTCTTTTGATGAATCTTGGAAAGTTGGAGCCGAAGGCGATGTGGGAGCATATTGGGGTATTTGGGATAAGAATGAGAAACCTAAGTTTTATAACAACACTATTTCCTTTAAAAGAACTAAAACGTTTCTCAAAAGCTAAACACTTCCTTATAAATAGCTTATTTTCAGGTTTTCTCAATAAACACTTATTAATAAATGCAAAGTATATATTCCAGAAATGATGGAATTTTATTTTTTGGATTTAATAACTACTTATCATAAATTAGAAATATGAAAAATAGAACCTCTCTTTTATTACTCCTCTTTGTTTTTATCTTAGTTGTGTCATGCAATAAATCTGTTAGGCCTTTGGAGACTCAAGAGCTAAAAGCAGGTTTTGAATTGCTTTCTGCCGAACGAACCGGGATTGATTTTAATAACAAAATACAAGAGTCAAATTTTTTTAACCATTACTTTTATAGTCAAATCTATGTGGGATCTGGTGTAGCTATTGGAGATATAAACAATGATGGTTTACCTGATGTGTTTTTTGGTGGTAACCAAGTAGAAGATAGATTATACCTTAATAAAGGAGGGCTTAAATTTGAGAATATAACTAAGAAGTCTAAGGTAGCTGTAAATAGCGGATGGACCTGGGGAGTAACGATGGCTGATGTTAATGCTGACGGTTATTTAGATATCTATGTAAGCAGAAATGGAATTTCAACTAAACCCGAAGATCGCAGAAACCAATTATATATAAATAATGGAGATTTAACATTTACAGAATCAGCAATACAATACGGTCTCGCAGATGTTGGTTTTTCCACGCAAGCTGTTTTCTTTGATATGGATAATGATGGAGATTTGGATATGTATCAAGTTAATCAGTTAGCTGATAAAAAGCTACTACTAATAAATAAGATTCCTCGTAATCAATTTAAATTCTTCAAAGACCATATATACAGAAATGATAATGGAAGGTTTAGAGATGTATCCGAAGAAGTTGGAATATCTCGGGATGTGGCTTATGGACTTAGCGTGAATGCTTCCGATTTTAATAACGATGGATGGATGGATTTGTATGTAGCCAATGATTACGCAGAACCAGATTTTATGTACTACAACAATGGTGATGGTACGTTTACCAATGTAATTCACGAAAAGCTTAAGCACATTACCCAATACAGTATGGGAACAGATACAGGAGACATTAATAACGATGGATTAATAGATCTACTGACTACAGATATGACACCAGAAGATCATTACAGGTCAAAAACAAATATGGCTTCTATGAGTTCAGAAGCCTTTTACGAAATGGTTAACTCAGGTGCTCATCGACAGTACATGACCAATACGTTACAAATAAATAGTGGTATGGGATCTTTCTCAGACATCGCTAATATCGCTGGAATTTCAAATACAGATTGGAGCTGGGCCAGTTTAATGGCAGATTTGGATAATGATGGTTGGAAAGATATTATAATAGCAAACGGAATTAAAAAGGACGTTGACAACAATGATTACAGAGCAAAAGTACAGAATCTACCAAAAGGGACTACAGCAGAGGAGTTATTTCAATTGAGTAAAAATACTCCTTCTCAACCAATCTCAAATTTTGTATTTAGAAATACAGGAGACTTGCAGTTTAAAAAAGTCAGTAAGGAGTGGGGTTTTGATACGCCGAGTTTCTCTAACGGAATGGCATACGGTGACTTAGACAATGATGGAGATTTAGACGTCATAACTAATAATATCGATGCATCGGCATTTGTATATGAGAATAAATCGACTGGAAACTTTTTAAAGATTAATATTGAAGGAGGAGAAAAAAATAAATTTGGTATTGGAGCTAAGGCTATTATATATCATAATGGTAAAAAGCAAATTTCTGAAAATACTGTTACAAAAGGTTTTATGTCATCCGTGGAACATAACTTATTTTTTGGATTGGGAAAGGATGTCGAAATAGATAAAGTTGAAGTCGTTTGGCATAATGGTGAAGTAAACACTTTTGAGAATGTTGATGCTAATCAAACCATAACAGCAAATATTAAAGATGCTAAGCTGTTGAAGATTAGTGAAATAGAAAATAAATCACTTTTGTCTGAGGTTAATAACAACTTGGGGATTAATTATAGGCATGAGGAAAATGAATTCGATGAATTTAATGAAGAGGTATTATTACCCCATAATGTTTCTCAGAATGGCCCTTTTTCAGTTGCTGGGGATGTTAATAATGATGGACTGGATGATTTGTTTATTGGCGGAGCTGTCGGACAAAGCGGTGTTTTATTTTTGCAAAACAAAGAAGGACAGTTTATAAAAAACATATCTCAACCATGGCAAGCCGATAAACTAGCTGAAGATCTTGGGTGTTTATTTATAGATATTGATAGTGATAATGATCTGGATCTTTATATCGCAAGTGGCGGCAGCGAGTACGATAGAGGAAATGTTCTATTACAAGATAGAATATACATAAATGATGGTTCAGGTAATTTCATTAAAGATAATTCCGTTTTGCCAAAAATAAGAGAAAGTTCTCAGGTTGTAAAAGCCTCAGACATAGATGCTGATGGAGATTTAGATTTATTTGTCGGTACGCGTTTAATAGCGAAATCTTATGCTTCTCCTGCCACGAGTTATATTTTGATTAATGAAAACGGTAAGTTTAAAAAATTACCAGAAAAATTTGCACCAGCATTAGTTAATATAGGAATGGTAACAGATGCTGTTTTTTCTGATGTCGATAATGATAATGACGATGATTTACTAATTGTGGGCGAATGGATGGAAATTAAAGTTTTAACAAATAATAATGGGAGTTTTAGAGATGTATCAGAATCTTACGGATTAAAAAATACACGAGGCATTTGGTGGTCAATTACGGCAAGTGATCTAGATAATGACGGGGATGATGATTATATTATAGGCAACCTTGGTAAAAACAATAAATTCAAAGCTTCTGAGGAGCATCCTTTTAAGGTTTATGCTCATGATTTTGACAATAACGGAACCAATGATATTGTGCTAGCCAAATTTTATAAAGATGATTATGTACCAGTGAGGGGCAGAGAATGCACAAGCCAACAAATGCCTTTCGTTGCTGAGAAGTTTAAGGATTATCACAGTTTTGCATCTTCTAAATTACTTGATATTTTACCGGAAGATGAGGTAAAAGAAGCTGTAGTTTATGAAATAAATAGTTTTGAAAGTGTCATCTTAATAAATAATAGAAATAGTTTAGTACGTAAAGTGCTACCAGTAGAGGCTCAAATCAGCCCGGTTAAATCCTCAGTGGTTTCCGACTTCAACGATGACGGGCTTAATGATATATTATTGGTGGGTAATCATTATGGAGTTGAGGTGGAAACTGTTAGATATGATGCAGGTTATGGCCTTTTATTGTTAAATGATAAAAACCACTACAATGGTTTTAAAGCTTTACCACCTATAGAGAGTGGTGTTTATATACCAAAAGATTCTAGGTCTATAGTACCGATTACTATAAAAGACACTAAGGCTTGGGTTGTGACTAACAATAGCGATAATATTTCTATCATAAAATAAAACGATTAAGGGAGCGTAATCTTATTCATTTTCAATCTTAAATCTTCTCGATATTCAATTTACTAATATGCTGCATAAGAGAATATTCTTTTATTCTAAAAGCGATAAGTAAACCACAGTAATTTTTAGTTACGTTTAAGCTTATTAATAGTAATATTAGCTAGCCTATCTGACCCATAATTAATCTTAATGAGCAACTATTTTAAGCATGCAATTAAAAAGACTTCATAATCTATGTTTGAAATACTCAACACAACCACAACATTACCACAACAACAATAATTTTTGTTAAGCTTATTTAGGGTGTAGTAGAATAATTTCATCACACAACATCGTTGAAGTGTTGACTATGTCCGATTTTGTGTATAATTTAACAAAAAAGCAATTTCTTTAGTATGTATGTTTTTTGTTTAGGTGTTTTTTGCACAATTCGTAACATTTCCTATTAATTTTAGCAAACAACTAAAAACGCTTTTGTAAGTGATACAAAGGCAAATATTAATAATTAACTTAAATAAGAGATTATGAAAAAAATTACATTACTACTTATCCTTTTGACTGTGTCATTAGGTTATTCACAAACTGTGATAGAAGATTTTGAAGGTACTGCACCCACAATTGTAGGAACTAACGGAACATCTGTATCTATTAGCTCTACTCAGGCTATGGATGCAAATTCGTTGGAAATAATTTCAGCGTCTACTGGAGATCCATGGCAACAAGCAGAATTAACTTTTCAAGGAGATTGGTTAGATCTAACGACTTCTAAAGACGTTGTTGTAGATGTGTATTCTACAACGGCTTTTAATGTATTTGCTAAAGTGGTATTACCAGCAGGAGCAGGACCAGAATCAGCTACAAGCACCCCTCACACAGGAAGTGGTTGGGAAACAATAACTCTTACTTTCAATCAAAATTTAGATAATACTGGAACAGCTAATGATTCTTACGGAGGAATATTTTTCTATTATAATTGGGTTGGTAACAACGCAGGTACACAAGGCGCTAATAATAATTGGCAAGCTGCAGCTGATGGTACATTTTACGTAGATAATATTGAGGGGATGTCGGTTCCTAAACCAGAAACCTGTAGTGATGGTATTATGAATCAAGATGAAACTGGTGTAGATTGTGGAGGTGTCTGTTCGGCATGTCCTTCACCACCCTCAGTAGCCGCGCCAACACCACCAAATAGGGCTGCGGCAGACGTTATCTCATTTTTTAGTGATGCTTATACAGATATTACTGTAGATACCTTCGATACGTCATGGTGCCCAAATGTTACAACTGAAGTTATGATTGCTGGTAATGCGACAAAATTAATGACTGGTGCTGTATGTGAAGGCGTTGATTGGCAAAGTAGCAGACCTATAGATGCTTCTGGTTTTACTCATTTCCATATGGACATCTTCACTGATGAAGTTGATATGGTAGGTAAGGTTTTTAATTCAAAATTCTCTCAATGGGGAGGAGGTGCAGGTGAAGTATCTGCTCTTACTCTAGATTTAAATACGGGTACTAGTCCTGCAATTGCTTCTGGCACTTGGGTTTCTATTGATGTAGAAATAGCAACAGCTTTTGGCGGAACCTTAACCAGAGACGATATCGTACAATTTGTAATGACTACTAATTTGAGTAACGTATGGTATGATAATTTGTATTTGCATAAAAATACAGTATTAAGTACAGATGATTTTTCTAAAGCACCCTTTAAAGCTTACCCTAATCCAACACAAGATAAGTGGTTACTTTCTGGAAACTCTCAAATTGAAAGTGTAAGAGTTCTTGATATTTTAGGAAAAGAAGTAATGACGCTTTCTCCAAATAATGATGAAGCAACAATTGATGGGTCTGGATTAAAATCTGGTATTTACTTCGCACAAATTAAAACCTTAACTGGTATAGACAGTATTAAGTTGATTAAGCAATAATTATTGCAAAGTTTAGTTTGTTTGAAAGAGTGCTTTTTTAAAAAGCACTCTTTTTTTGTTTGCACATTTTGCTTTACTTTGTGAAGCGCTTTCTTTCAAACTTATGACCGACAACATCATTGCTGCAATTCCATTTGGTATTATTTTGGCCTTTACTATTGGCCCAGTGTTTTTTGTACTTCTAGAAACTAGTGCTACAAAAGGCTTTAAGAGCGCCTTAATTTTTGACTGTGGTGTTATTTTAGCAGATATTCTATTTATTATAGTCGCTTTTTTCAGTACAAATAAGCTTTTAGAAAAAATAAAGGATGATCCTAATTTTCTAATCTTTGGAGGCGTGCTTCTGGTAGCTTATGGTTTAATTTCATTTATAAAAACATCAAAATCCTTTAGAGAAATTGTTAGAGAATACCACAAAGTTGAAATAAAGAAGGGCTATGGAAAGTTATTTCTAAAAGGTTTTCTTCTTAATTTCATAAATATTGGCGTGCTATTAGGCTGGGTTGCTTTTATAGTATTGGCAAATACCTTAACAGAATCAGAGAATGGTGTTATTGTATTTCTATTAACCATACTTATTGTTTATTTTCTTGTAGACTTAATTAAGATAGCCATTGCAAAAAAGCTTAAAAACAAGCTAACACCAAGATTAATTTTTAAGACAAAAAAAATAATCGCCTTAGTTATTTTAGGCTTTGGTGTGTTATTACTTGTTCAAGGGTTTTTCCCAGAAGAGAAAGAATTGATAAAAGAACAATTAGACAAAATGAATCCTATAAAAGAGAGGCTTCAGTAATAGCCTCTTATCTTTGATAGCTTTTTTAAAAATTCAAACAAAAAAAGAGACACTAAAAAGTATCTCTTTCTTGAGGCGTCGAGCGGAATCGAACCGCTGTAGCAGGTTTTGCAGACCTGTGCCTAAGCCACTCGGCCACGACGCCATAATTATGTGCTGCAAATGTAAAAAAATTTAAGACTTTCACTTATAAAAAATCACTTTTTACGTTTATTAGTCATTTTTATCGTCACGCTTTCAACATCCCCACCAATAGGAGGGTTTAATTTACTAATATTTACAGTTGCTTTTTGCACCATTACATCTTCCTGCAAAATTCTATTTAAAATACGTTTAGCCACAGTTTCTAATAATTTAGAAGGGACAGCCATTTCTTCTCTAACCACTTTGTTTAAAAACACATAATCTACAGTGTCTTCTAGAGCATCACTTTTTGCTGAGATTTGTAAATTAGCTTTTACATTTAAATCTACACGATAATCACTACCAATTTTTGTTTCTTCCTCAAGGCATCCATGATGTGCAAAAACCCTAATATTTTCAACTTTTATAATTCCCATCTAACAGATTTTAAGTCGGTAAAATTACCTAATTTTGTCTATATTTTTATTTAATTAGAAGAGTTTCTATTTTGAAACTACGAATTGCAACAAATTTATGTCTGAAGAAAGAAAATCACTAAATTTTATAGAGCAAATTATAGAAGAAGATTTAGCAAGCGGCATGTCTAAAGATAATTTACGCTTTAGGTTTCCACCAGAACCGAATGGCTATTTGCATATCGGTCATACAAAAGCCATAGGGATTAGTTTTGGTTTGGGAGAGTATTATGATGCACCTGTGAACCTGCGTTTTGATGATACAAACCCTGCGAAAGAAGAACAGGAATATGTAGATGCTATTAAAACAGATATAGCTTGGTTAGGCTATAAGTGGGATAAAGTTTTATTTTCTTCGGATTATTTCCAACAATTATACGATTGGGCCATAATGTTAATTAAAGACGGGAAGGCTTATGTAGATTCTCAATCTAGTGAGGTTATGGCCGAACAAAAAGGGACACCAACAGAACCTGGTGTTAATAGCCCTTACCGTGATAGAACTGTGGCAGAAAATCTTGATCTATTTCAACAAATGAAAGATGGTAAGTTTGATGAAGGTGAACATATCTTGCGTGCAAAAATTGATATGCAGCACACAAATATGCTGATGCGTGACCCCATCATGTATCGAGTCGTAAAAAAAGAACATCACAGAACTGGTAGCGATTGGTGTATTTATCCAATGTATGATTGGACGCACGGTGAAAGTGACTACATCGAACAAATATCGCACTCACTTTGTTCTTTAGAATTTAAGCCTCACAGAGAGCTTTATAATTGGTTTTTAGACCAAGTGGTAGATACAGATAAACTAAGACCAAAACAACGCGAATTTGCACGTTTAAACTTAAGTTATACTATCATGAGTAAACGTAAGTTGCTTAAATTGGTAGAAGATGGTATTGTGAATGGTTGGGACGATCCAAGAATGCCTACAATTTCTGGATTAAGACGCAGAGGTTATACACCAACTGCATTAAGAAAGTTCGTAGAAACTGTAGGTGTTGCCAAACGTGATAACGTAATTGATGTATCACTCCTAGAGTTTTGTATTAGAGAGGATTTAAACAAAACGGCTCCACGAGTTATGGCGGTGTTAAACCCTGTAAAATTGATTATTACGAACTATCCTGATGGTAAAACTGAATGGATGGATGCTGAAAATAATCAAGAAGATGAAAGTGCTGGATACAGAAAAGTACCTTTTTCAAAAGAACTTTATATTGAAAGGGAAGATTTTAAAGAAGAAGCAAGCAATAAGTTTTTTAGGCTGAAATTAGGTGGAGAAGTACGTTTAAAAAATGCATACATCATAAAAGCTGAAAGTGTTGTTAAAGATACCGACGGAAAGATTTTGGAAATACATTGTACTTACTCTGAAGACACATCAAAAAAAGTAAAAGGTACATTGCATTGGGTATCTGTGCAGCATGCGATAAAGGCAGGGGTTAGAGAATATGATAGATTATTTATGGATGAAGCTCCAGATAGTCATCAAGACAAAGATTTTATGGCGTTTTTAAACCCAAATTCTTTAAAAATCATAGAAGCATTTGTTGAGCCTAGTTTAGTAGAAGCAAAAATTGGGGACAGATATCAGTTTCAAAGATTAGGATATTTTAATGTAGATGATGATAGTACTTCAGAAGGCTTAGTCTTTAATAAAACGGTTGGTTTGCGAGATACCTGGGCAAAGCAAAAACCTAAGAACAATACGCAACCACAGAAACCATCAAACAACCAGCCAGAGCGAAAACCTATTGATGTTATTAAACAACTTGGAAAAAAATATACCAATTTACCAGAAGCGAAGCAGCAGAAAGTTCGTGCTGAAATTTTGGAATTAGCCAAGGCTGTTTCATATGAAGAATTAGAACCTTTATTCAACACTGCTGTTAAAAAAACGGGCACTAGAATTGCTACAACTCTAGTATTAAGAGTATTACTTAGTGATGGTTTAACTCGTAACGAAGCAATTAATACTTTTCTATCTAAAGCAGTTGAAGACAAAAATCAAATATTAGTTACCGAAGCCATGTCGATTGAATAGATTAGTTTTGAGATAAACCATTGTTTACTAATATGCTTAAGCGTAAACTCCGATCAAACTATTTTAAAATAGTTGTTTTGCTAATTCTAGCTGTATTTATTTACAGCTTTAGCCCATATAAATTGGAGTTTTTAGGACATTATGACAAAATATGGGCACACAGGGTTAATAGTAAAGAGAAGCTTAAATCAGCATTAAAATATTACAATGGATTTGAACTAGATTTAATCTATTATGAGGAAGAGAATTTTTTTGATGTAAATCATCCAACAGAAAAATCCATTAATCTTAAGTTTGAAGATTATATAAACTCATTAAATAGCAAAGTTGTTTTTGATGGATTTTGGTTGGATATGAAGAATTTAAATCAAAATAATGCTTCCAAAATACTTACGAAACTATCTCAAATTCTAAACACAAAGAACATTCCTTATAATAAGGTTTTAATTGAATCAGAAGATCCAAATTCACTGTCTATATTTAAAGAAAAAGGATTCAGAATAAGTTATTATTTACCTCGTTATCTTTATAAAAAACCCGAAAAAGAACTGATAGCTGAAATTTCAAAAATAAAACAAATTTTAGATGAATATCCAGACATTGCAATTTCATCAAGTCATAGAAATTATGATATCATTCACGAGTATTTCCCTAAAAAAGAAAAATATATTTGGGCATTGGTTTGGACCATAAATGTTGATTATTTTCTTGTAAAAAGAGTTTTGAATGATGAAACAGTAAAGGTAGCATTAGTTAACTATAAAGTTCTAAATGGGAATAGGTAAAATGTTAAAGAAGGTTATTGTTTTTCATTTGATATTAAATGTCCTATTCGCTTGTTTTATAACAGCATCATCCTATTACCACATTCCTTTAAATTCTTTTGAGGGTAGGTTTATGTATTTTATTCACTTATGCGTTGTTCAATCTACATTTGCTGGAATACTTTATTTTATAACACTATACAGGCCTATATTTAAAGTACTATTTTCGCTTCTTTTTGTCTCTTTAGGGGTTACTGCTTTCTGGATTTATAGTATAAATATCTCGGTAAGTGATGCTTTAATCGAAGCTACTCTTTCTACTAAATTGTATATTATAAAAGACCTAATTAGTGCTCGGTTAGTTGTGTTTTTTATTATTCTTTTAGCAGTTTTATGGGGAGTTTTAAAATTTTATAAAAAGATTGATCCAAAGAAAGGAGCTTCTTTATTCTTACCAGTAAGTTTGTGTTTAATTGCTTTGTTTTTTTATGCAGACTATAAGAGATCTCATAGTTTTAGTTCCAAGCTACCTTATGCTTTATTTTATTCTATTTCAGACTATTGCCACAAAGAAAGTATATCTTTAAAAAAGCCATTAGTTCAAAAAAATGCTAGTTTTAGCAAGTTAAAAACAGTTCTGGTAATTGGAGAATCAGTTCGAGCAGATCACTTAGGCTTAAATGGTTATTATAGACAAACGACACCTAAGCTTTCAGAAAGAAAAAATATTATTAGCTTAAACAATATATATACAGATAAAACGAATACCTCGCTAAGCTTGCCATGTATTTTAACCGACCAAAGTATTCTTTCTGAAAGGCAAGACTCTTTATCTTCAATATTTGATATTTATAATAGCTTAAAAATACCAACCTATTGGATTGGTAATCAATTATTAGAGAAAAGCTACAAGCCTATCGTTGAAACTAATCAAAATATCGAAATAATAGACAAATATAAATCATATTGGAGCACTGATAAAAAACAAGATTTAAGTTTACTACCTAGTTTTATAAAAAAAATTCATAGAGATGAGTATGGTCTATATTCTTTACATATGATAGGTAGTCATTGGTGGTACGAAGACAAATACACTAATGAATACAGAAAGTATAAACCAATAATTGATGGAAAATATATTCCATCATTGACAAAGGCGCAAATTGTAAATTCTTATGATAATACCATTTTATATTTAGATGCCTTTTTGGATTCAGTAATCAAAGTTTTAGAAAAAGAAAATACACCATCTGTATTAATTTATATTTCAGATCATGGCGAATCTTTAGGCGAAAACGGACGATGGTTGCATTCGCATACGGAGGCATTAACCAATCCGGCTATGGTTATATGGTTTTCAAATAGTTTTAAAGAAAAATTTCCCGAAAAAATAATTTCATTGTTGGAAAATAAAAACCAAAAACTTTCTACTGATATTATTTTTCATAGTTTAATTGATATTTTGAATACAGATAACGCCTCTTTTAATACATCAGAAAGTATTTTTTGCAAACTTTAATAGAGTTCTTGTGCGGAGTATTTAAATCGTAATAAATATTTATAGCCAAAGAAAAAGAAGACTTTAATATTATTTTAGTAGACAAAGCTGGTGAATTGTGACATATACACATCCCAAAAGTGCTAAAAATTCATTATTCAATTTAATTTTTAGTTATATTTAACTACTAACTATAACTTTTTAATATTATGGAAATTAATTTTTTAGCAATTCTAGTAGCTGCTGTTTCTGCACTTGTTGTGGGTTTTGTTTGGTATAACCCAAAAGTTTTTGGTACTGCCTGGATGAAAGCAGCAGACATGACCGATGAAAAAATAAAAGGCGCCAACATGGGTAAAATATTTGCCATGGCATTTATTTTTGCAATTCTTTTGGCTATGAGCATGCTTACATTAACTATTCATCAAACCGGAGCGATGGGTATGGTAGGTGGTGATATTGAGAATGCACTTCCTTCTTACAGTGCTTTTATGGCAGATTATGGGGTAGCACATAGAACTTTTGGACATGGTGCTCTACACGGTTTTTTTGCTGCAATATTTATCGTACTTCCTGTACTAGGCACAAATGCATTGTTTGAACGTAAAGGTGCAAAGTATATCCTTATAAATAGTGGATATTGGATGGTTGTAATGGCAATTATGGGCGCAATAATTTGCGGATGGCACTAATAATTTTGTAAAGTTTTAACATATTTAAAGACTGAGAATCGTAATTTTCAGTCTTTTCTTTTTTACTATTGATACAGCATAACGTTTACGACAGTATAGATGAAGTTCCTAAGGAATGGGATAGTTTGGTCGTACACGACATACTGTTAAAAACAGAATATTTAAAAGCTTTAGAAGCTTCTTCCCCAAATAATATTAGTCTGTTTTATGTAGGTGTATTTAAAAACAATATTTTAATTGGTGTTGCCCTCATACAACGTGTACAATTATACCTCAAGGATATGTTTAGAGACACAAAGGTGTCTTGCTTAAAAACATTTTTGAAAGAGACGATTTCTAAACTGCTTAAAGGTAATATTTTGGTCGTTGGCAATTTAACACACACGGGTCAACATGGTATGTATTTTAATCCTGATATAATATCTAAAACTGATTTCTACAGTTGTATTTTTCAGGGTATTTCAGAAATTGAAAGCATTATAAAGCAAAAACAAAATAAGACCATTCGGTTGATCCTCTTAAAGGATTTCTTTGAAGACGATATCATGCTTGATGATGCATTGTTTCAAAAGGAAAAATTACATAGAGCCATTGTGCAACCCAATATGATTATGGATGTTAGAGATGTTTGGGGGTGCAATGAAGATTATGTAAACTGTATGAAAAAGAAATACAGAACCCGTTATAAACGTGCCAAAAAGAAGTTAAATAGTATTGTATCTAGAGAAATGAATTTAGAAGAGGTAAAAGCCAATTCTGAGCTACTTCACAGCCTCTATCTTAATGTCTCTAGTAACGCTAAGTTTAATACATTTATACTTCCTGAAAATCATTTTTACACATACAAACTTCATCTTAAGGAAAACTTTAGAGTTTTTGGGTATTACTTAAAAGATAAACTCATAGGGTTTTTCACCTTAATTTTGAATAATGAACATTTAGAAACTTATTTTTTGGGTTACGATTCTGAACATCAATATCCAAATCAATTGTATTTAAATATGCTATATGAAATGGCTAAATTTGGAATAGAAAATGATTTTAAAAGTATTGTTTATGCAAGAACTGCCATGGAAATAAAGAGTTCAGTTGGAGCAAAACCAAAAGCAATGCAACTCTATCTAAAACACACGAATGGTATTCTTAATGCGATTTTTAAACAGATTTTCCGTTTGATGAATCCGTCTAAAGATTGGGAAGAAAGGCATCCGTTTAGTTAGTTAGTTAGTCTATGAAAAAATTATCTAGAAGGAGAAAATTTATGTCAGTTTGAGTGATTTTGTTTTTTGATAAAATCGTATCGAAAACAAGAAAATCACTTGCAGTGACAAGCAGATTAGGCAATTAATTTCATTAACCTTTTAAGTATTTATAAGATTTTCCGACTCAATGAATAAATAACTCACCATGAAAAAAATAGTCTTACTTTTTTTAATACTTCCCTTTTTAGGTTTTTCTCAAAATATGAATAACGAAAAGCTTCAAGAAATATATACTTCTGTAAGTGATTCAATTAATGGTAACCTTGGAGGATGGCAGTTTTTTATTAAGGATGTGCCAATGATATCCATTACAGATACCAATCATAATAGAATGCGAATTATATCTCCAATTGCCGATTCTAAAACTTTAAATGATGAGTTGATTAAAGCAGCTTTAGTGGCTAATTTTCATACCGCTTTAGATGTAAAATATGCCGTGTCTGATGGCGTGCTATGGTCGGTATTTATTCACCCATTAAAAGAGTTATCGGAACATCAGGTAAAGGATGCTGTAAGTCAGGTGTATTATGCAAATATTAATTTTGGAACTTCTTTTACAAGCACGTCTTTAAGTTTTCCCGGAAGCGCAACTAATCAAGCGCCAGAAGAAAAAAAGGAAGAAAAGATTGAGTATAAAAAATCATAAATTGCCATTCAGAGCGAAGCGAAGAATCTGAAAAGAGATTCTTCAGTCGTACCTTCTTCTGAATGACAATTTATGATAGTATTATTTTATTTCTCCTTTGGAGGATTCTTTTTAGCATTTTTCATAGCCTCACCAATTTGGTTACTTGCTGCAAAACTTGCTACCATATCATTTAGCATATTACTTCCTGCTTGTGGCGCGTTTGGTAATAAAATAAGATTACTATTGGTCTCTTCTCCTAGAGATTGCAGTGTATCATAATGCTGTGTTACTACAATTAAGGCAGAAGCTTCTTGACTATTAATTCCAACCCTATTAAGTACCTCAACAGACTCTTCTAAACCACGTGCAATTTCACGACGTTGATCTGCGATACCCTGACCTTGTAAACGCTTACTTTCTGCTTCAGCTTTTGCTTTTTCAACTATTAAAATTCTAGCAGCATCACCTTCAAACTGTGCAGCTATTTTTTCACGTTCAGATGCATTAATACGGTTCATAGCCTCTTTTACTTGGGCATCAGGATCAATATCAGTTACTAAGGTTTTAATAATATCATAACCATATTCAATCATGGCATCATTTAATTCAGATTTTACCGCAATAGCAATATCATCTTTTCTAACGAATACATCATCCAATTTCATTTTTGGCACTTCGGCACGAACTACATCAAATACATAAGACGTAATTTGATCATGAGGATAATCCAGTTTATAAAATGCATCATAAACTTTTTCGCGGATAACTTTATATTGAACCGATACCTTCAAACGTACAAACACATCATCTAAAGTTTTGGTTTCTATAATAACATCTAGTTGCTGAATTTTTAAGCTTAATTTTCCAGCAACCCTGTCAACTAATGGAATTTTTAGTTGTAAACCAGAGTGACGAATACTTTGAAACTTACCAAAACGTTCTATTATTGCTGCTGTTTGTTGTTTAACAATGAAAAATGCTGAGATTAAAATAATTAACCCCAGAACGAGAAACGGGATAAGATAGTAGTTCATATTTATGTTTTTTAATGGTTATAAAAATAGGATTACTAATTTACGTTATATTTGAGCACGAAACCCAAAATACTATGAAAATAAATAAGCCTTTACTATTAGTAGCAATTATGCTGTGTTTTGTTACAACTCTTCAAGCACAAAAAGGTAATTATCGTATAACCAATGGTTTTTCTGTTTTTGGTGGTATCACTAAGTTTGATATTACTACAGATAACTTTGTAACCTCAGAAGGTGATGGGTT
The DNA here is from genome assembly GCA_947502975.1 of uncultured Flavobacteriaceae bacterium. Taxonomy (GTDB): domain Bacteria; phylum Bacteroidota; class Bacteroidia; order Flavobacteriales; family Flavobacteriaceae; genus Jejuia. The sequence continues at coordinate 117,778 of CANNBV010000001.1, read as the reverse complement.
TTTAGGTGGTTTAAGCGCCACTGTTGATATTCCGCTCCGTTGGTATAATATTAGTTTTGGAATGCAATTGTCTGAAAATAATATTGATATTTTGGGTCGTCCTGATGCGGTGAGTACCCAAAACGAATTTGTCAACTATAAAATGTTTGCTGCTCAAGTTGCTATGTTATTGCATATTAAAGCCATTGAAAATCATTTTACAATTGATTTTGGTCCGATGTTACAATACAACGGGAAGTTAGAATTTAAGAATAAAGATCAAGAAGGCTATTACATAAATAATTACACGAATTTAACAGCAGAAGACATTACCAATATCTCTCAATTTAACTTTAATGGAGTAGTTGGAGCTTCTTTAGGAATTAGAAATTTTAAGCTGAAAGCGAAATACATCTATGGCTTTACGAATATTTTAAACAAGCTAGAAAGCGAAAGTTTAGATACAACAGGAGGCAGCGCGCGCTTTAAAGGCAATCAAACCATGCTGGTTTTGGGGGCTATGGTTTCGTTTTGATGTACTTTGTCGCCCTGAACTTATTTCAGATTGACAAAACGTGTTTATTCTTTCGAATAATTTAAAGTCTGTTCAATCTCTAAATCTAATTGTTTTACTTTTTGGATTGTGGTGTTTATGTCCTCAGATTTTACGGTTTCACCTCGGGTGTATCCAACATAGTTTAACCACCCTTCAGAGCGTAATTTTCTACGATTACTACTAGCTACAAACAAAGGTTCGATTTTCACACGTTCAACTTCTTTTGTTGCGTTATCAATAACAATTTCTGGATATAAATCAGATAGTATTTTTTTAGCCATATAAAAGTGACCAATATCATTTGGATGTACGCCATCTGGAATAAATGTACTGTCGGGATTTTGTTGTTTTAAGTCGACTAGTGCTTTATTTAAATAGGAATTAAGATTGATAACTTTAGTATCCTCAATTTGATTTAACCAATTCGCATAATCTGTCAAAACACCACCGTAATTATGATATGGATGCTGATAAGACTGAGGTTCTCCGGGGTTTGCTAAACGATTTTTAATAGGATCAGGATCAAAAGGTGTTGGTGTCAGGAGTATGATTTTTGCTCCTGTATTTTCTACTTTTTTGATAAGCGTTGTAATACCGTTTTTGTAATTTGAAAAACGAGTGTCATCTTTTTCAGAAAAGATACCATCGTTCATACCATAACACGCTAAAACAAGATCTGGTTTTATGTGTTTTAAAGCATCATCTAATCGAGAATGCACGCAAGGTCTCGGGAATGGGTGATCAGCCTCAGAATCACCTGAAACGGTTTCGCTGGATAAGCCAATACTTATGATGTCAAGTGTTTCATTAGGGTGATGTTTTCTAAGATAGTATTCTAAAAAGTCAACATATCTCCCGTTTTGAGTAATGCTATTGCCCAAGATGAGTACCTTTTTGTTGTGGAGAGGGAGTGTATCGATGTCTTCTTGTGTTTTGCAAGAGCTAGTAATAATAAGCGCTAAGCATAAAATGATTAGAGAAAATGATTTCATTATAAAATTGAAGATTTATGGTGAAGGTACTGAAAAACAAACTTAACTTAAAGCCGTTATTAAGCCTTGCTTTTATATTCGTTTATCACTTCATCGTCCCATACTTGGGCTTCAATATATTTATCATATTTCAGTCTTTCTTCTGCAAAAGATTTTTCTTCACAAGGTACTCCATATTCATTTATTAGGTCATTCATTTCGTTTAATAAGAAAACCTGACCGTTACAATCTTTTCTATAAGTTGCAAGTTTAGGCTCATCATAAAACTGAAAAGACACCATACTATCTGGATAGGTAAAACTTATGTGTTCGGGTTTAAAGTCAGTCAAAGGAATTTTTATAACCCCCGGGTTTACGTACCATGATTTTGCCCAATCACATTCCCCTAATGTAAAATAGAAGGGATCATTTCTATTGGGTTTTCCTAATTTTGAGATGAATTGTTCCTTAATTCTCTTTTCTAAAGCTAATCTTAATTCAATATAGTTCTTAGGTCTTTTACTATTCCATCCTTCTGAAATATGATTTTGGATTTTTTCAGCTTTTTCATAACCATATTCAGTGATATTTCGGAACGGTCCATTATCAAGTTCATAATAATGGAATAAGAATTTCGGTATATTCATGTTTTTCTCAAATACTGCCTAATTTTTATAATACATCTATAGCATTCTCAATACGCCTCAAGCCCTCAGCTTTCCCAATCATAAACATAATATCAAATACATCAGGGCCTTGTAAGGCTCCAACTAAGGCTAAACGCAATGGCATCATGACTTTTCCGAAACCTATGTCGTTTGATGTTATCCAACCTTTTATTTCCGTTTGAAGGCTTTCAACGGTAAAGTCTTCAATAGCGTTTACAATCGAAGCTACTTGCTCTAAAATTTCTTTTGTGCCTTCTTTGAATGCTTTTTTTGATGCTTTTTCATCATATGACGTTGGAGCTGCAAAAAAGAAATGACTTAAACCCCAAAAGTCTGAAACAAATGTAGCACGTTCTTTTACTAATGCGACGACCATTTCGATGTAATTGACGTCAATTTCAGATAATTCAGATTGCGAACTTTTGAAACGTTCTGCTAAACTTAAATTATCCTGTTCTTGCATATAATGATGGTTAAACCATTTTATTTTATCAGGGTCAAAGCGCGCACCAGATTTATTAACACGTTCTAAATCGAATGCTGTGATTAATTTATCTAGATTAAAAATTTCTTGCTCTGTTCCAGGATTCCAGCCTAAAAATGCTAAGAAATTAACCATTGCTTCTTGGAAATAGCCATCTTCTTTATAACCTCTTGAAACGTCACCAGTTTTTGAATCTGTCCACTCTAAAGGAAATACAGGGAAACCTAATTTATCACCATCACGTTTGCTAAGTTTACCATACATACCCTTTTTTAGAGTAGTTTTGATGTCCTTTTTTAGATTAGAATCTTTATTATCATTAATTTTTAATTGTTGTGAAAGATTCTTGAAATTCTCAATAATACTTCTAATTATAGTTTTAGCTTTTGTTGTGTCATAATCAAATTTATTAAGGAATTCTTCAGAGTAAATATCAGTAAATTTATCTATTGAATTTTTATTAAGATATTTTAAAGGGTCAGGTTTTAAAATCAAAGGTAAATGGGCAAATTCAGGCGCTTCCCATCCAAAAGCAGCATAGAGTTGGTAATGCAATGCTAAAGAAGGCAACCATTCTTCACCACGAATCACATGTGAGATTTCCATTAAATGGTCGTCTACAATATTTGCCAAATGATAGGTGGGCATACCATCACTTTTAAATAATACTTTATCATCCAAAATATTAGTATCAATTTTAATATCGCCACGGATGATGTCCTTTAAATGCAAGGTTTCATCTTGAGGGGATTTAAAACGAATAACGTAATCGTCACCAGCATCTAATTTTGCTTTTACATCCTCAGCAGAAAGAGACAAGGAGTTTTTTAATTTTAAACGGTTGTGCCAATTGTAAATAAAGGTTTTGCCTTTTGCTTCATGATCTTTTCTATGGAAATCTAGTTCTTCTGAGGTGTCAAATGCATAATAAGCATTTCCTGAAGCAACAAGCGCATCAGCATATTGTTTGTATATGTCTTTACGTTCACTTTGACGGTATGGTCCAAATTTTCCTTGATTCACAGGGCTTTCATCGGCTGGCATACCACACCAATTTAATGCGTCGATAATGTATTGTTCTGCACCTTCTACATAGCGGTTTTGGTCAGTATCTTCAATACGCAAAATAAATGTGCCGTTATGTTTTTTGGCAAATAAATAATTGAATAATGCGGTACGTACACCGCCTATATGTAAAGGTCCGGTTGGGCTTGGTGCAAAACGCACACGAACGTTTTTGGTCATGTTTCTTTGATATGTTAAATAAGAATGTGGCAAAGATAGAGGAGTGCTTGATAAAGAGCAAAGAATAGCGTGTAGAACTTTAGCAGATAGAACTGCACTTTGATTTTTATTATTGTTGGCTGATGGTTGTGCTAAGGATTGCAGCGGCAGCTTTTGGCGAGGCGTGCATCGAGCCAAAACTATTAGCGGAAAGCCTGACCCGAAAGGGGAGCACCTAAAATCTTGTATTAGGAATGTTTTAACGCTTAGATTAAATTGAAGTAGAAAATAAAATTGTAGTTTAGTAGTTTAAATAGCTTACAGCCATTGGATTTAACCCCAAACCGTGGATAATTTTAAGAACATACAGGAGAAGTTAGAACGTTTTATTAAGCGCTATCATACCAATGAATTGCTAAAAGGCGCTATTTTGTTTTTTGCCATTGGTTTGCTGTATTTTTTGTTTACACTACTAATTGAACATTTTTTATGGTTGAACACTACAGCAAGAACAGTATTGTTTTGGTTGTTTATCGCTGTAGAATTAGCTTTGCTTGCTAAGTTTGTTGCGATACCTTTAGCGAAGTTGTTTAAGCTGAAGAAAGGCATTGATTACCAACAAGCGGCTAAAATTATTGGGGAGCATTTCCCTGAGGTTGATGATAAATTGTTGAATGTTATTCAGCTAAAAGACAGTAATGAACACTCAGAGTTATTATTAGCGAGTATTGATCAGAAGTCGATTGCATTAAAACCTGTTCCGTTTAAATTAGCAGTTAATTTTAAGCAAAACGTATCGTATTTAAAATACGCTATTATCCCCATTATTATTTTATTGCTAGTATATGCCACTGGTAATTTCAATTGGTTTAGTGATAGTTATAAGCGTGTGGTAGATTATAAAACCGCTTATGAGCCACCAGCACCATTTCAGTTTTTTGTAGTGAATGAAAATTTAACAGGTGTTGAAGGTGAAGATTATAAACTCGTTGTTAAAACAGCAGGAGATGTCGTGCCTGAGAATGCACAAATACGCTATAATGAGGACACCTATTTTCTACAACAAACAGCTATAGGCGAGTTTGAATATATATTTCCACAGCTTCGGGAATCTGTTGAGTTTACTTTGTCAGCTAATGAAGTCACCTCTAAACCTTACGAAATTGATATCATAGAAGTGCCATCGTTACTCGGTTTTGAAATGACTTTGGATTACCCAAATCATACTAAAAAAAGAGACGAAGTATTAAAAAGCACAGGCAACGCTGTAGTTCCTGAAGGTACAAAAGTGACTTGGCAGCTACAGACAAAATCTACAGACCATGTGTTTTTGTATTCTAGTGATACCATTAGTTTTAATACTGAAGCAGATAATGTTTTTACAACCTCTAAAAGTCTTTACAGAAACTACGGTTATACAATAAGCACGAGTAACGCAAACTTAAAGGACTATGAAAACTTATCATTCTCTATTGATGTTGTTAAAGATGAGTATCCAGAACTGAACGTACAAATGAAGACAGATAGTTTGGACTTGCAAACACTTTATTTCTACGGTCAAGCGAGTGATGATTATGGGTTGAGCAAGTTACAATTAGTGTATTACTCTTCTGAAAATGAGAGTGATAAAAAAACAAAGATACTTTCTATTACATCATCTAATGTGCAAGATTTTATCTCGGCATTTCCCGATAATTTAGAGATAGAACCTGGAGTGCCATACCAATTGTATTTTCAAGTATTTGATAATGATAGAGTGAATCGCTTCAAAAGTAAAAAAAGCTCCATTTTTAGTTATCGTAAACGTACCTTAGACGAAGAGAAAGAAAAGCAGTTAGAGCAACAAGGTGAGACGATCAAGGATTTGAATAAATCACTCAAAAAGTTCGAAGAACAAGAAAAACGCTTGGATGAATTAACCAAAACAGGTAAAGAGAAAAAGAACTTAAATTTTAATGACAAAAAGAAACTAGCATCATTCTTCAAACGGCAAAAGCAGCAAGATGAAATGATGAAGAGTTTCAATAAGAAATTAAAAGATAATCTTGAAGAGTTTCAAAAGGACAATGAAAATGAAGATCGATTTAAGGAGGATTTAAAACAACGCTTGGATGAGAATGAAGAGCAACTTAAAAAAGATGAAAAGGTTTTAGATGAATTAAAGAAACTTCAAGAAAAAATCAACAATGAGGAGCTGATTAAAAAGTTAGATGAGGTTGCGAAGCAAAACAAGAATAAAAAAAGAAGCTTAGAGCAGTTATTAGAACTTACAAAGCGTTTTTATATAGAAAAGAAGCTGGAAAAACTAGCGGAAGACTTGAAGGAAATGGCTAAGGATCAAGAAAAGCTTTCTAATGCTAATGAAGAGGAAAACACTAAAGAAAAACAAGATGCTTTGAATGAAGAATTCAAACAATTTCAAGAAGCGTTAGAAGAACTTAAAAAGGACAGTAAAGCATTAAAAAAGCCCATTGATATTCCACAGGATAAGCTAGACGAACGTGAAGTAAATGATGAACAGCAAAAAGCATCGGAGGCATTAGAACAGAAAGAAGCAACACTAGATGAACAACAAGAACAAAACAAGCCTAATAAAGAAGAACAGCTTAATGAACAGCAAAAGCAGAGTTTAAAAAATGCGCAGAAGAGCCAAAAGAAAGCAGCACAAAAGATGAAACAAATGGCTAGTGGTATGCAAAGTTCTATGCAATCCATGAGTGGTGAACAGATGCAAGAAGACATTGAAATGTTACGTAAGATTTTGGATAACCTTGTATTATTTTCTTTTGATGAAGAAGCCTTGATGGACCAATTTAAATCTATAGATGCAAATCATAATAAATATGCTACATATTTAAAACGGCAAAGCTATTTAAAAGAACATTTTGAACATATTGATGATAGTTTATTCGCGTTGTCCTTACGCCAACCTAAAATGTCTGAAGATATCAATAAAGAGATCTCTGAAGTATATTTTAATATTGATAAAGCTTTAGAAAGATTAGCAGAAAGTCAATTATATCAAGGTGTATCTAATCAGCAGTTTGCTATAACCGCTACGAACAATTTAGCGGATATGCTAAGTGATATTTTAGATAACATGCAAGAGAATATGAGCATGTCTATGGGACAAGGAGGACAAGGAGATATGCAACTACCCGATATCATCATGAGCCAAGAACAGCTCAATAAAATGATGCAACAGGGGATGAAGAAAGGTGAGAAAGGAAAGCCAAAAGAAGGTGAAGGAAAAGAAAAGGGTAAAGGCGAGAAAGAGGGTGATGATGGTGAAAAGGGCAAGAAAGGTAAAAAAGGCAAGCAAGAAGGAGAAGACGGCAATGAAGGAGACAAAGGTAAAGAAGGCACAAAAGGGGAAAATGGTGAACAAAATGGTGGTGAAGGCCAAGGTGATTATTTTGATAACGAAGGGTTGCTTTATGAAATTTACCAAAAGCAACAACAGTTACGAGAGGCTTTAGATAAACGTTTAGAAAAAGAAGGTAAAGGCAGTATTGGTGATAATTTATCACGACAAATGGAAGAGATAGAATTGGACTTGTTGAATAAAGGTTTTACAAATGAAACGCTTCAGAAGATGACAAATTTAAAGCATCAATTATTGAAATTAGATAACGCAACGTTTCAGCAAGGAGAAGAAAATAAGCGAGAATCAGAAACTAACAAAAATCGATTTGACAATAACAATAAAAGTCAAATTCCACAAGCAAAACAATATTTTCAAACTACAGAAATATTAAACAGACAAGCTTTACCTTTGCAGCAAGTTTATAAAAAGAAAGTGCAGCAATATTTCAAAAAAGCCAATGATTAATTTCAATTACGAAACAGGTTTTCAATTATCTTCTGAAGCACAAATCTCTAACTGGATTAGTGATACTATTTCCTCCGAAAATTTTAAGATAGAGGAAATCAATTATGTGTTTTGTGATGATGAATATTTACATAAATTGAATGTAGAATTTTTGAATCACGACACACTTACAGATATTATTAGTTTTGATTATTCTATAGGAAAAATAATACAAGGAGACATCTTTATTTCTATTGAAAGAGTAGTCGATAATGCCAAAGATTTCGGTGTGTCTTTTGAAGAAGAATTACATCGGGTTATCATACATGGCGTGTTACATTATTGTGGTTACAAAGATAAAACTGAAGATGACGCTAAGTTGATGAGGAGCAAAGAAAACCATTATTTATCTGAACTAAATATTGATTAAAGATTTCACCGTATATTTGCACACCAAAATTTATAAGATGTTCCACGTGGAACACTACTTATAATAAGTTGAATTTGATGTCACGTTGAGCGCAGTCGAAACGTTTCTTAATAAATTAGAAGTTAAATTATGTTTAATGAGATTTATGATGTTATTGTTGTAGGGGCAGGTCACGCTGGAAGTGAAGCTGCTGCTGCTGCTGCAAACATGGGAAGCAAAACCTTGTTGGTGACTATGAATTTGCAAAACATTGCACAGATGTCTTGTAATCCTGCTATGGGTGGCATTGCCAAAGGACAAATAGTTCGTGAGATTGATGCGCTTGGTGGTTACAGTGGTATTGTATCTGATACGTCTGCGATTCAATTTAAAATGTTGAATAAATCTAAAGGACCAGCTATGTGGAGTCCTAGAGTGCAGAGCGATAGAATGCGCTTTGCTGAAGACTGGAGATTGCTTTTAGAACAAACACCAAATTTAGATTTCTATCAGGAAATGGTTTCTGGTTTGTTGATTGAAGGGGAGAACGTTGTTGGTGTAAAAACGTCTTTGGGAATTGAAATAAAAGGAAAATCTGTTGTGCTTACCAATGGTACTTTTTTAAACGGATTGATTCATATTGGGGATAAGAATTTTGGAGGTGGGAGAGCTGGAGAAAAAGCTGCTACGGGCATCACAGAGCAATTAGTAGATTTAGGTTTTGATTCTGGTAGAATGAAAACAGGAACACCACCAAGAGTTGATGGAAGATCTTTAGATTATTCTAAAATGATGGAGCAGCCTGGTGATGAAAACCCTGAAAAATTCTCATATTTAGACATCACAAAATCATTAGAAAACCAACGCTCATGTCACATGACTTATACGAGCACTGAAGTGCATGATTTATTGCGTGAAGGTTTTGATAGGTCGCCAATGTTTAATGGTAGAATTAAAAGTTTAGGCCCGAGGTATTGTCCGTCAATTGAAGATAAAATTAATCGCTTTGCTGATAAAGACAGACATCAATTATTTATAGAGCCAGAAGGATGGAATACGGTTGAGGTTTATGTGAATGGTTTTTCCACATCGCTTCCAGAAGACGTTCAATTTAAAGCATTGCGTTCAGTTGTAGGTTTTGAAAATGTGAAATTTTTTAGACCAGGTTATGCTATAGAATACGATTATTTCCCACCAACACAATTAAAGCATACTTTGGAAACTAAGCTTGTAGATGGTTTGTTTTTTGCAGGACAGATTAATGGAACTACTGGATACGAAGAAGCAGCTTCTCAGGGATTAATGGCAGGAATAAACGCTAGTTTAAAAGTTCAAGAAAAAGAAGCATTTACATTAAAAAGAGATGAAGCTTACATTGGTGTTTTGGTGGATGATTTAATTACTAAAGGGACTGAAGAGCCTTACAGAATGTTTACCTCTAGAGCAGAGTATAGAACATTGTTGCGTCAAGATAATGCAGATTTAAGATTAACACCAAAAGGTTTTGATTTAGGTTTAGCTTCAGAAAAGCGTTTAAAACGTATGGAAGAAAAACATAATGCCGCTGAAAAATTCGTATCGTTTTTTGAGAGTCAAAGTGTAAAACCTGAGGAGATAAATCCAATTTTAGAGGATAGAAATTCATCTCCTGTTAAACAATCAGGCAAGTTGTTTAAGATATTTGCTCGACCTAATATTGAGATGTCTGATGTTAGAAAAGTGGCATCTGTTGAAGCGTATATTCAAGATAATAATTTGGATAGAGAAGTTATTGAACAAACTGAAATACAGGTAAAATATTCTGGGTACATAGCAAAGGAAAAGAACAATGCAGATAAATTGAATAGGTTAGAATATGTAAAAATCCCAGAGAATTTTGACTATTCACAAATAAAATCCATGAGTTTTGAAGCGCGCGAAAAGTTGAAAAAAATTCAACCGACAACCGTATCACAAGCATCAAGAATTAGTGGTGTTTCTCCTAATGATATTTCTGTGCTATTAGTTTATATGGGAAGATAAGTCGATAATCGACATTTAGTGTTTTAAGATGTTCCACGTGGAACGTTTGTTTTTTAATCCAATATGTGTCATTCTGAACTTGATTCAGAATCTATTTTAAATGAAAAATAAATCTGTTTTTCTTAAAGTAAAAGATCACTCCGTTTCAGGAGAAGAATTTCAATTAGTTGAAAATTCAGAATACGGTTTTTTAGAAACCACACCGCAACCTTCAAAAGAAAAATTACCCAAATATTACGAGAGTGAAGATTACATTTCACATACTGATTCTAAAAGAAACCTATTCGAAAAAGTATATCATTTAGTTAGAAGTATTTCACTTAAAAAGAAATTGATCTTGATTAATTCTTTTCGTTCCGAGACAAAAAACCTTTTAGATGTTGGATGTGGTACAGGTGATTTTTTACAAACTATAAAACAAAATAACTGGAAGGTTTTTGGAATAGAACCTAATAATCAAGCAAGAGTAATTGCAAATAAAAAAGTTGGAAACACAGTCTTTAAAATTGAAGAGTTATTAAACTTTGAACCGCATAGTTTAGATGTAATTACCCTCTGGCATGTATTAGAACATTTACCTAATTTGGAGGATCATATTCAAGTTTTTAAACAACTTTTAAAATCCAACGGAACTTTAGTAATTGCAGTTCCAAATTATAAAAGTTACGATGCAAAACATTATAAAGAGTTTTGGGCTGCTTATGATGTACCGAGACACCTTTGGCATTTTAATCAAAATTCGATTTTAAAATTAGTTTCAAAATTTCATATGAAGGTTATAAAAACGAAACCAATGTGGTTTGATGCGTTTTATGTGAGTATGCTTTCCGAAAAATATAAAACGGGACGTATACATCCAATCAAAGGATTTTGGATTGGCTTACTATCAAATATCAAAGCATTAAGGTCGAAACAAGCTTCATCTTTAATTTACATCATTAAAAACAGCTAAATCTTATTTCTATAAACGCTGTTGTGTTTTTAGTTTGCTCAAAAGGAAAATATCAGTGCAAATTACAAACGTCTCTTAAACGGCTTTATTTTGTCTTTGTTTTGATAGAGATTTCTTATTTAAACACAAGAACATAATAATTATTACTTATAAGTTAAAATCCAACCAATTAGAGGTTTCAATTTCGGATACTTTATTACATTTGTGCGGATTTGAAAAAAATCAATGCAAACTAAAAAACTAAAAAGATGAAAAACATATTTTATGCGCTAACACTATTGTTGATTGTAGCATCATGTCAAAAACCAAATAAGATTGGTTATGTAAATAATGGAATCATAGTTAAAGACTATCAAAAAGCGAAAGATTTAGAAGCTAAGTATAAAGGAAAAGAAGAAGCTTTTAAGAAAAGAACAGATAGTGTTAGTCAAGCATTTCAATTAGAAGCACAAAAGGAACAACTAGAGGCGCAAAAATTAGCACAACGTGGCAAAAGAAAACAAGCTGAAGAATTAATGGTGGGCTTACAACAAAAACAACAGTTGTTACAGCAACAAATGCAGTTTGAGCAACAACAGTTATCATTGGAAGTACAAGCTGAAAGCGATTCTTTAATTATTAAAATCAAAGATTTTATTAAAGATTATGGAAAGAATAACCAGTATACTTTTATCTTAGGGACTAGTGATGGGGCTTCATCTGTTATATATGGTGAAGACAAAACCGATTTAACGCAAACTATTTTGGATGCTTTAAATGCTGATTATACGAAAGAGTAGAGATATAAAATAAAATTCAAAAACCCTGATAAACAATTGTTTGTCAGGGTTTTGTGATTAAAATCAAGATGGTTTATTCATTCCATCCTTCAACAAGTTCAATAAATTCTTTTCTAAATCCATGAGGGTCAAAAGTTGTCGCAGTATTTGCCAAATCAATAACCATTTGTTTTGAAACCTCTCCTTTATATTCGGAGTTTTTCATCATTAAACCAAAACCAGCAACGGCTGTAGCGAACTTCATGTTTTCAGAATAGGTGTTGTCTATAGCCCCATTAATTTCGTGGGTTAACGGAATGCTTTCACTAGCGTTTGGTTTCTTATATCTAAAATCAAATGTGGCAAACATGTTTTCAATACTATTATCTTTCAAAACAACTTCGTATAATGCAGTAATGGTTTGAGACGATCCAATTTCTCCAGCGTCTTTGGTGTCATCTTCAAAATCTTCGTCGTTTAAAGCTCTATTTTCATAACCAATTAAACGGTAAGAAGACACTTTATTTTCGTTAAAGATAATTTGAATTTTAGAGTCTTTTGCTACCGTGTAGAGCTTTCCTAATTCATAAGTAAACACTTTTTGAATTTGTTTCGCATTGTCGATATACTCATAATTGCCGTTGCCTTTGTTAGCAATTTGTTCCATACCGTGGTCATTCAAGTTTCCACCACCAACACCAAGTACGGTTAGATATATTCCCGTTTCTCGTTTATCTTCAATGAGTTTCACGAGTTCTTCTGTAGATGATGGACCAACATTAAAATCACCATCAGAACCTAAAATTACTCTGTTATTCCCATCAGTAATAAAGTTTTCCTCTGCAATTTTATATGCTGTAATTATACCTTCAGCTCCAGCAGTTGAGCCTCCTGCTCCAAGCATATCTATAGCCTGTTTTATTTTGTCTTTTTTGCTTCCTGATGTTGATGGTAATAAAACACCTGCGCTTCCTGCGTAAGTTACAATTGCGATTTTGTCGTCATCTTTTAAGTTATCGGTTAACGTTTTAAAACCTGATTTTAGAACCCCCAATTTATCTGGAGAACTCATAGATCCAGAAACATCAATTAAGAATACATAATTTGAATTTGGTAATTGTGCTTCTGGAATGGTCTTTCCTTTCATACCTATGCGCATCAAATGGTGTTCTGTATTCCAGGGACATGTAGATACTTCAGAATTTAAACTAACATGATTGCCATTTTCAGGTTCAGGATAATCAAAAGTAAAGTAGTTAATATATTCTTCAATTCTTACTGAAGCTACTGGTGGCGTTTGGCCTAAATTAAGAAAGCGTCTCATGTTTACATAAGAACCACCATCTGCATCAACCGAAAATGTAGATACTGGAGCTTCACTAGTTTCAATAAACGGGTTTTCTCCGTGGTCTTTATACTTTTCCTGAATAATGGGATCAAGGTCATTAAAACCAAGATTATCAGAAGTAACAAAACTTGAGGTGTCATTTGCTGTACAGCCTACAAATATTAGTAGGGTGAATAGAATGTAAAAAGTACGGTGTAGATGTTTCATAGCGTTGGTGTTTAAATATTTTAAAGTTTAATAATTGTGAATGTTAGTATATGTTTTAGATGTAAATGGGCTTAAATGGTTGCGTTAATTTGTAAAGGAATTCACAATAAGAATGAAATAATAATTCATCCATTTTCAAAATAATTTTAGGTTTATGCAACCCTTCGTTTTTTGATCTGTCAATAAGAGTATCAATCAAATTATCAATTCATACTGAACGAGTTTCAGTATCAAAAAACGAACAGATCAAATGAAAATCATGTTACTAGGTTTGTGCCTTTTCTTAGGCACAGCCTTAACCGCTCAAAATACGTTTAGTATTCGCGGTACAATTAAAGATGCTAAAAATGGTGAAACACTCTTGGGAGCTACCGTTTTTTTAAAAGGCACTACTAACGGTACTATTACCAATCCTTACGGGTTTTATTCATTAACAGCTCCAGAAGGTAATTACACCTTGATAGTATCTTATATGGGATACGAGGAAGTGTCTAAAGACATTACTCTAAATCAAGATCAAATTATCAATTTAGAACTTTCAGAATTAACAGAGCAATTAGATGAAATTGTTATTACTGCCGAGGAACCTGAGCGTATTAGTATAAAAAAACCTCAAATGAGTGTTTCAAAATTAAATGCGTCAACCATTAAACAAATACCAGCAGTTTTGGGAGAAGTAGATGTGATTAAATCCATCCAAATGCTCCCCGGAGTTACTAACACTGGTGAAGGTACTCCTGGATTTAACGTAAGAGGAGGTGCTGCAGATCAAAATTTAGTACTATTAGATGAAGCCATAATTTACAATACATCACATTTTTTTGGCTTCTTTTCAGTCTTTAATAATGATGCTATAAAAGATGTAAAACTATACAAAGGCGACATTCCAGCAAAATTTGGCGGACGTGTATCATCCGTTTTAGATGTACATCAAAAAGATGGAAATAGTAAGAAATTTGCATTAAGTGGAGGCGTTGGATTGATCTCAAGTCGTTTAACTGCAGAGGCACCTCTATTTGGAGAGAAAGGCTCTTTTTTAATTGCAGGACGTTCGTCTTATGCGCACTTAATAATGAAACAGATTGAAGAGGTAAAGGATGATAAGATTTCATTCTATGATTTGAATTTAAAAACGAACTATGAAATCAATAAAAACAACCGTGTGTTTCTCTCGGGATATTTTGGAAGAGACGTTTTTGATATCGCTAATGTGATTAAAAATAATTACGGTAACGCTTCAGGGAACTTAAGATGGAATCATATTTTTAACGATAAGTTATTTTCAAATTTATCTTTAATCTACAGCAAATACGATTATCAAATTGTGCTTGATTTTGTAGAGTTAGATTGGATAGCCGATATCGTAAACTACAATTTGAAATACGATTTTAGATATTACTTAAATGACAAATATAAAATCGATTTTGGTGCAAGCACTATTCTTTACAATTTAAATCCTGGGGAGGTAAAACCTACGTCTCCAAGCTCTCCAGTAAACCCTCTTAAACTTGAACAAAAACGTGCATTAGAAAGTGGTATTTATGTTAGTGCGGAACATCAAATTTCAGATAACCTGACACTAAACTATGGTTTAAGATATAGTAGGTTTAACAGACTTGGAGGGCAAAATATTATGAACTATGTTGATAATATGCCTGTAGTTTATAATGAAACTTTAGGCATTTATGAAGAAGGTGAAGAAACAGGAGAAACCTTTTATAAAAAGAATGAAAGCATTACAACCTATGATAATCTTGAGCCAAGACTAGGGCTGTCATACCAATTAAATGCGTCGTCATCAGTAAAAGGAAGCTATACCAGATCTGCGCAGTATTTGCATTTATTATCTAACACCTCAGCAGTAACACCTGTGGATGTTTGGACACCTAGTGGCAAATATGTTAAACCTCAACTATCAAATCAATATGCAATAGGATACTATAAAAACTTTAAGGATAGCAAGTATTCACTGGAAGTTGAAACCTATTATAAAACAGTAGATAATAGAATTGATTATGTAGATGGATCTGATTTAATAGGTACTAATACTATAGAAACTGAAATTTTAAATGGTGAAGCAAGAGCTTATGGTTTAGAAGTATTATTAAGAAAAAATAAAGGACGATTTACAGGTTGGTTAGCCTATACATTATCAAAATCTGAACAACGCACTCCAGGAGGAATAGCTGGAGGTTTGGGTATTAATGATGGTAAATGGTACAATACACCATATGATAGAACCCATGATATATCTATCACGGGGGCATACAAATTAAATGATCGCTGGAATTTTAGTGCCAATGCAGTTTTTCAAACAGGACGACCAGTAACATATCCGAACGGGCAATATGAATATGAAGGGCTATCCATTGCTAGTTTTTCTGACAGGAATGAAAGTAGATTGCCAGCATACCATCGTTTAGATCTTTCCGCAACATATACTCCAAAAAAGAACTTAAATAGAAAATGGCAAGGTGAATGGGTTTTTGGTATTTACAATGCTTATAATCGTAGAAATGCGGCTTCGGTGTCGTTCCGTCAAAACGAAGATACAGGTGTGAACGAAGCCCTGAGAACATCCATTTTTGGAATGATTCCATCAATCACGTATAACTTCAAATTTTAAAATCATGCGCTTTTATATAAAAACATTTTTTACACTTTTAGCCATCAGTTTCATTTCCTGTGAGGATGTTATTGATGTAGACACACCCGAAGCTAATTCAAGGTTAGTTATTGAAGCTTCTTTAGATTGGCAAAAAGGCACAACAGGAAATAATCAAACTATAAAGTTAAGTACGTCTACGCCTTACTTTCAGAATACTTTGAATACTACAGTAACAGGTGCATCCGTAACAGTTACCAATACCAATAGTAATGTAGAATATGTATTTCAAGATCAGAATGACGGTACTTATACCATCAACAATTTTGTACCAGTAATTAATGACACATATGTCTTGGAAGTGTTGTATAATAATGAAGTTTATAATGCTACCGAAACCTTAAAATCGGTGTCTCCTATAAAACGTGTTGAGCAATCTTTAGAAGGAGGTTTTGATGATGAAATTTTAGATGTTTCCATTTTTTGGGATGACCCAGCGGATGAAGAAAATTATTATCTGATAAAGTTTATTGAACAAGGAGATATTATTCCAATTTTTGAAGATTTTCCAGATGAGTTTGTCAACGGAAATGAACTAGACACCTTTTTTGAAGAAGATGGAGATAATGAAGAAGACCAATTCAATCCAGGAGATGTGGTAGAATTCACCCTTTATGGCATTTCAGAACAATACAATAATTACATCAGCCTTTTAATTGAACAATATGATAGTGGAGGTGATCCCTTTAGCGCTGTTCCTGGAAAATTAAAGGGCAATTGTATCAATTTAAATTCACCAGAAAATTATGCCTTTGGGTATTTCAGGCTCTCAGAATTTGATACAGTAACATACACATTTCAATGATACATAAATCAGTGTCATGCAGAACTTGTTTCAGCATCTAAAAAATTCAATCAAAAAATATAATATCATGAAAACACAGTATTTATTTTGCTTTCTTATAGCTTTCAGTTTTGCTATTACCTCATGTTCTATTGATGATATAAAGGCATCAAACAACATTGTTTCAGAAGAACGTATACTTGCAGATTTCAATGAAATTGATATTTCTCACGACATGGAAGTTGTTATCAAACAAGGCCCAGTACAATTTGTAAAAGTAACAACTAGTGATAATATTCAAGATAATGTCACTACCAGAGTTGATAACGGGAAACTAACTGCAAGACTAACAGGAAATATTAGAAGGTTGGATGTATTACGATTGGAAATAACCATACCAACAATTAGCAGGTTAGAACTTTCGGCTGATAGCTTTGGAACCTTATCAGGCTTTGAGAATTTAGATGCTTTTAGATTAAAGATATCTAGTGATGCATTCATCACGTTATCCGGTTCTGCAAACAGTATGGATATTGATGCAAGTAGCGATGCAAAGATTCAAGGCTTTGATTTTCAAACAAAAACTTGTAATGTAAATTGCTCCTCAGATGCATCGGTATCTATTACTTGTACAGAAGCTTTATCAGGATCAGCAACTAGTGATGCGGTTATATTTTATAAAGGAAGCCCAACGGTAAATGTATCTACAAGCAGCGATGGATCGGTAATTAATTCAAATTAAAACTAGCTGATTTTAAATAAATTGTAACTTTCATCTGTTTAAAATTTTTTGAGTAATAAATGTTCAAAAAATTTGAATACATTCAGGAACTCATATGAATTTTAATTATTTATTAGTGTGAATTTGAAATAATTAAAATTTATGTTTGTTTCGTGCAACCTTAGTATTTTTCTATTGTCTATATAAATAGAAACTAAATGCAGAACCGATTTCACAACTAAAATGTAGTGACTAACCAAGTACTATTTACACATAAGGATCTTGTAGAGAAGAGTAAGTTGGGCGACCGCAAAACGCAGTACAAACTCTATTCGTTATACGTAAATGCTATGTTTAACGTGAGTTTTAGGATGGTGAAATCTAAGGAAGATGCCGAAGACATTTTACAAGAAAGTTTTATAGAGGCCTTTAAAAACTTAAACAGTTTTAGATACGAAAGCACTTTTGGTTCTTGGTTAAAACGCATTGTGATTAACAAGAGTATTAATCATTTAAAACTAAAACGCATCCCTCTAGTTGCTATGGATGACTATGACAATTGGATTCCAGAGCAAGAAGAAGAGGAAGTAAAAGAAGAACACTTAGATGTTAGTAGCATAAAAAATGCGATAAAACAACTGCCAGTAGGCTATCAGACCATTATCAATTTATATTTAATTGAAGGATACGACCATGTTGAGATAGGAGAAATTTTAGGGATAAGCACCTCTACTTCTAAATCTCAATACCATAGAGCAAAGAAGAAATTAATAGCATCAATGAACTAAATATGATGGATGAATTAAAAAAATATACTACTGAAAATCAGGGCAAGTTTGATGACCATGATTTAGACGAAGTAGATAAATTAAGACTTTGGGGAGACATTGTTTCAGAATTACCTGAGACACCTGTTAAGGTCATTCCGTTATGGAAAAAACCAGCATTTAGAGTGGCAGCTAGTATCGTGCTGTTAATTGGTTGTGCCTTCTTTTTCTTACTATCTGGCGGTCCAGATAGAGAGCAGCAAATCGTAAATCAGGAGTTGTATGAAATTGATAATCATTATCAATTATTGGTTAATAACCAAGTTGAATTAATAAAAAACAATTTACACTTATCTAAAGAAGATCAAGATGATTTCTTATCGCTTATTGATGATTTAGATGAAGAATATAAAAAATTAAAAGAAGAGCTAAAATTAGGCATCAATAATGAAAAAATTATTGGAGCCATAATTAGTAATTACAGAAAAAAGATTCAACTCATGGAAGATTTGTTAGAACGATCTTACCCAACTAAAAACGATTTTGAAGATGAAGCAATTACATTATAAAATAGCATTTTTTCTTGCTATTATGCTGCTGTCTAGTGTAGCATTTGGTCAAGATAAATTAAGCAAGGATATAAAAAAATCATTCCCGCTTACCAATGATGGTGCCTTATATTTAGAAAACAAATATGGCAATGTGTTTATTAATGGATGGGATGAGAATTCTATTAAATTTGAGATATCTGTAGAGGTTAGAGGTAAAAATCTAGACAAGGCCAAAGACCTTTTAAAGCGAATAAATCCTGAATTTGTCAGCACAAGTTCTCAAATAGTTGTAAAGACAGAAATCACTGAAAAGAATCCTTCTTTTTTCAATAAATACATTAAAAAAATTGGGCCACTGAATAGTGAAAAATCGAATTCAGATATTAATTACACTATTTACCTTCCAAGAGAAGCAGCAGTAGAAGTTTACAACAAATACGGAGACATTATTGTTTCTGATTGGAATGGAACATTAATTGCTGATGTGGAACATGGTGATTTAAGAATCACAAGTGATTTAGCAGATTCAAAACTATCAATAAAATATGGAAAGCTAAGAGCAAACACATTAAATAAAACAGCTATTAATGCAAAAGACGCGACTATTTCTTTTGAAAAATCTGAAACCTTAAAATTAGAGTCAGACGGATCAACTATGAGCTTAGATGAGGTTGGAGAGTTAGATATAAATTCAAATAAAGACGATATAGAAATTAGTTCTATTGACAATGTTCATGGAACCATAAAATATTCTCAAGTTACCCTGATGGATATCATGTCTAAAGTAAATTTAAATTTAAATCTTGCCGAACTACGTTTAAAGAAATTTGGAACATCTGCGCCAATAGTAAATGTGCATCAAAAATCATCAGAAGTCTATGTAAACATCTCTGAAACCAACTTTAATTTTAGTGCAGAATTAGAACAAGGAGTGCTTAGAATTCCAAAAACGATGCGTGATATTAATAGCAAAGTATTAGATGAAAAAAATAAAATAAGACAAATTCGAGCCACCTATGGTGAGGGTAATCAGGGTATTTTTGACCTCACAGGATATAAGGGCATTATCATATTTAAAGAACTTTAAAATCAATCAAAAAATGAACAGGATAATTACACTACTATTCGTTTTAATCACGTGCAATTCTGTTTTTGCACAAAAAGAAGAATCTACAGACTATGTACAATTTGACGATAGAAAAAACGTAGTACATGGCGTATATTTTGGCTTTAATGTGCATTATGCAAGATTTGACGTGCCAGGAAATAAAGATGCTATTTTAGCCAATTTTAAATTTGCTTATGTAGCAAATCAAAAATTAGATGTTGGCTTTGGCGTTACTGGGTTTTTTAATGAAAGAGTCAACAACAGACCAGATTTATTTAATGGAGATAAAATTGCACTTATTGGAGGTTATGCGGGAGTACATTTAGAACCTATACTTTTTGGTAAGCGATTTATAAGTGTATCATTTCCGGTATTAGTTGGTGGTGGTGCTGTAGGCTATTTTGGTAATAGTTTTACTGATGAATATGATGATATAAGAGACGAAGATTTTGATGAGTTTTTTGTAGTAGAACCAGGCATAAATATTCTTTACAACTTTTCAAGATTTACTCAATTTGAAACAGGAATTAGATATCGATTTACAAGCCAATATAATTTATCACCCTATGATAAAGGAAACCTCAACGGTCTTTCTATTGGAGCAGGTTTAAAAATCGGAATCTTCAATATGGGCAGAAAAAAGAAAATTAAGGATAATTTTTAATCCGCTTTCTTATGCAACAAACGCGTTAGCTTAATTGATAAATCGGTAAGTATAATTTTTGAATTTCCATTACGCTCAATATGGTAAATAGCATCCTGTAGTTCGTTGCTAATATCCATAATGTTATTGCCATGCACAAAAGGCGCAAAATTTTCTAATTTAAATTTTTCTGCTTTTGGTTCTAAAAACACCAAATCGGTAGCATTATAATTTAGTAATAACGCCTGACGAAAAAAGTCTAAACAAAAATTAAGAAACTGCTTTTGAGTTTCACGGCCAGTTTTAGCAATATCTTCGCTCCAAGAAATTAAATCGTGAATAGCAGCTTTATTTCCTTTGGCTTTAAACGCACTACGAATCCAAAAAATAAACCACGTTTCAAATTGTGTGTCTTCAGAATCATGATACACTAAATCACAAGCTTTATTAAAATTACCATTGGCTTGATGCGCAATTTTTGTGGCAATCGATGCTTCTAAATTATAGTTTTTTATAATAGCGTCTTTAATTACGGCTTCAGCTAACGGTGGAAAATGCAATATTTGGCAACGCGATCTAATCGTATTTATAATTTGCTCCTCATCTTCAGCAATCAACAAAAAAATCGTTTTATTTGGTGGCTCCTCAATCAGTTTTAAAAGCTTATTGGCACAGGCAGTATTCATTTTTTCAGCCATCCAAATCAGCATCACTTTATAACCACCCTCGTAAGATTTTAAGGTTAAAGACTTTACAATCTCATGCGCCTCATCTACTCCTATTAGCCCTTGCTTATTGTCAACACCAAGTAACTTATACCAATCAAATAAATTACCATAAGGTTGTTCATTCAACAATTGTCGCCATTCTTCTAAATAAAAATTAGAAACAGGCTTGCTTTTCACCTTATCACTAGTAGTTACAGGGAATGCAAAATGCAAATCTGGATGCGAAATATTTTTAAATTTAATATTACAAGATTCATTTCCAGAAGTATTTTCACCATTACTATTGCCACATAAAATATATTGAGCATAAGCAATGGCCATGGGCAGGGTGCCGCTTCCCTCTGGCCCAACAAACAATTGGGCATGTGGAATTCGACCATTATCCGCACTTTTCGTCAAATGCGCTTTAATATGTTCTTGCCCTAAAACGTCTTGAAATAGCATCGAACAAAAGTAATCCAATTTTTTAAATATTTGGGCGTTACCCTCCTAAGGTCGGGTCGGGCTTTCCGTTATATCTTTTGTTTCTGTTATTTATGCGAAGGCAAGAATCCACTTGGCAATTAGAAGCTTTAACGAAAAGTTCATCTACGTCATTAAAAAACAAAAGGATACCACTGCAATCCCTAACGCGGGCGTAATTTGCAATAGGCTTTTTCCTCAGTATTTTTATGGTTTTTGCATGGGATCGTTTAATATTTGTGAATGATTTCGTTGCGTGGTTTAATTTCAAAAGTTATTTCTGTACTTCATAAATCCCTAAATCATTATTCCAAGTCAATCTATCTTTGTTTTTAGTCCAAAAACTCAGCCACCATTTTGCGTCTTTGGTTTCATCAACTTTTTCATTTCCAAAAAGCATGCTTAAATATGCAAAAGTATAAGTGTCAGGATTACAGTAATTAGCCGATGAGTCTTTATCTTTTGGCATTTTGTCCAATTTATAAACGCTCTTTAAACAGTTTTTTGTGATTAACTTTTTTGCTTGATTTTCTTGCACTGAAATAATTAAGGCTTCGACAGCATTTAAGCTACTTATTTCAGGTATTTTAGCGTTTTTAAATTCTGTAATTTTATATTCTTTCGCTGGTTTATTTAATAAGTGATTCAACCACCTATTTTTAAGATTTTGAAGCTCCCTATCAGTAGAGTTAATGCGTACGTAGCCAAAATTTTTGTTAGTTAAGCTTTGAAGAAATTGATTTGCTCTTCCTCCAACCTTAAATAAGTCATTATCAATTACCAAGCCTTTTCCTTCGAAAATTATATCTCCACTAATAATTCTATCCCATATGATTAATCTACTCGTTCCTTCTAAACTAGTCTCTTTTGTGTTGGTTATTTGACTAGCTAGTTTTTTCAAATAAAGAGTGTCCTTTGAATGATTATTTACAGATGCGTTTAAAGTCAAGAAAATTGAGCTCCAATTTTTATCATTTATGTTTTTAGATAAAAGTTCCGTTGATGTAAGTTTTTGTGCTTCATCATACATTACTTTTGTGTAGTTCTCAATATCTGATTGACTCCAAGAAACAAGTCGTCTTTGAGAGTATAAATTATGACAAAAAGATAATATAAATATTAATAAAATAGATCTCTTCATTTATTTAGTTTAGTGATTTTTGCTAATTTAGAAATAGTTCAGTTTTAATGAATCATATAAGATGTTTAACGAAGTTATACATTTTCTTCAGACAAACTCAAAGACCATCCATTTTAACAACATATTGTAATAAACTAAAAATAAATCGACTTATTTTTATAGTCTAAACCAAACCACAAACAATGTCGCAAAAAGCGATTTTATTTATTCCAGATATTTCAGGCTTTACCGAGTTTGTACACCACACCTCTATAAATCACAGTCGCCATATCATTTCAGAACTATTAGAGTTGTTAATTGATAATAACACTATTGGCTTAGAACTTGCCGAAATAGAAGGGGATGCTCTTTTTTTATTCAAGCTGCAGGAAAGTGTAGACTTATCTAAAATCGAGCAACAAATCGAGCAAATGTATGTAGCATTTCATACGCATTTAAAGCGTTACGATTTACAACGCATTTGCCACTGTGGCGCATGTTCATCAGCCTATAATTTAAAATTGAAGTTTGTAGTTCACTACGGAGATATAGAATTTATTCAAGTTAAAGATTCAAAAAAGCCATATGGCAGCCATGTTATTCAAGTACATCGTTTATTAAAAAATGAGGTACCGATTGATGAGTATGCACTTTTCACTGAAACCGTAAAACAATTCGATAAAAATTCTGAAAAGGTCATCACCGCAACATACGATTTTGGAGAGATTTCGTTTACCTACAATCCGCTTCAAACCTTAAAACAAAAACTACCAGAAATTAAACCCATTCCTGATGATGTACCCAAGCACAAACTGTTTGATGCTACAGAAATCATCAATATTCCTATTAATGATCTATACGAAGTCATCAGTAATTTTGACTACAGACTATTATGGACCAAAGGTGTAGATAACATGGAATATGAAAAAAATAAAGTAAATCGCGTTGGTGAAAAACACAAATGCCTTTTCAATAAAAATGATGACGTTATTCAAACTACAATTTCTAAAAAAGTAAAGAAAAACCAGTTAGTTTATGGCGAGTCTACTACCGATGTTCCATTTACAAAACGCTTCAACAACTATTTCGTATTAGAAGAATTAGACGATGGAAAAACCCAATTAAATATCGAAGTATTCGCCGATTTCAAACCGTTTGGCATATTCATGAAACCGTTACTAAAATCAAAGTTAAAACAAAACATTTCTGAGAGTATCAAAGAGCTTGTATTGCTTATTGATTCTGGTTTTTCTTTAAATAAATCAGTATAACTTTTTATTTGGGCGTTCCCCTCCTTTGGTCGGGTCGGGCTTTCCGTTATATCTTTTGTTTTTACCATTCCCGCAAAGGCAGAAATCTACTTGGTAATTAGAAGCTTTTTAACGAAAAAGCTCATCCACTTTATTAAAAAAACAAAAGGATACCACTGCAATCCCTAACGCGGGCTAGCTTGCTAGAGTAAGTTTTATGGATGATTTTTTTAGAAAGGTTCGTTTAACGTTGAGAATATGCGTAGGCTGGGCTTTCTAAGCACCAACCTGTCAAACCATTACAATTTTGAGTAAATGTATAAAAGAATTGCCCCACAAATCACCAGCTTACGAATATTTATTGTTAGCGGCTGGCATATACATCAGTAAAACAAGGCTTTTACTTGTTTCTTTTGACAAAGTATCAATTTCATAGAAATCCTAATTCTTTATCAAGTTTTTAACTGGCTTGCTTTTTCTAATCGGTGTTTTATCAATTCTTTTTCGCTTTTCTTATTGGCAAATCCAATGGCAACATTTAAGTATTCTATTTCTTTTTCAATGTTATTATTCATATGATATAGTTCAGCTAACAAACAGAAATAGTGGTGGTTGTTTTTCAACTCTAGTTTATGTGCCTCTTGAATAGCTTCGACAATTGAATTTGCCCGTGCAAGGGCATATGTCCGATTCATAGCAATAATAGGTGAATATTCTATTGTTAGTAATTTATTATATAACTGTAATATATTATTCCATTTTCCATTATTATCTCTTGTGTGCCAATAAGCGATTCCCGCTTCAAGATGATATTTGCTAACCATATCTCCCTCAGCGGATAGTTTAAGGTATTTCTCACCCTTTTGAATCAGTGCTGAATTCCATTTGCTTTTATCCTGTTCATGATACAGCAGATCACCCTTTTCTCCTGAAATCCTGGCATCTAATCTAGAAGTATGAAAACACATTAAGGCTATTAATGCATGTATTTTTTGCTTCGGAAAGATTTTATGCTCAGATAAGAAAATACTAAGTCGCATGGCTTCCCAGCATATTTCGTGTCGGATATTATCTTCATTAACACTGCTATAATAACCCTCATTAAAAATTAGATAGATGACTCTTAATACGTTGTCAAGTCTTGTAACATATTGGTTTAATGTAAGATTCGTCTCAACTCGATTTCGTTCTCTAATTGCTTTTTTTGCTCTGTATAATTTTTTGTTTATTGTTTCTTTATTTGACAAAAATGCCTTCGCAATCTCTTCAATACTAAAACCACACAAAATCCTTAAAGCAATACAAATCTGAGATTCTTTGTTAAGTTTATTGTCACAGAGCACAAACATCATGTGAAGCTGACTGTCTTCAATTATTTTATCAGTAATTTCAATCTCTTTAATTTGCTGTGTTCTTGCTCTTAATTCAGGAGCAATTTTTTCCTCAAAGGTCTTCTTCCTCCTGAAATGTTCCAGCATTAAATTCTGTGCTACCTTTCTAAGCCAGGCTTTAGGGTATTCGGGAATCCCTTTATAAGACCAAGTTTTCATTGCTCTTAAAAATGTGTCGGATACAATATCTTCCGCTAATTCCAAATCTTTTAATCCATAATAGCTACTGAGTACAGCAATTAAATTGCTGTACTCAGATTTAAAAATATCAGAAAGTAGCTTGTTATCCATTTAACCAACTTCTCATTTAATCAGGATACTACATTCCATCAAAAACCATAATATCTCTAACCTCTACTTTACCACCACTACTTAATGCAGGACAACCTTTTCCGAGTTGGATGGCTTCTTCAATAGATTCAGCTGATACAATGATAAAACCTCCAACAATTTCTTTCAGTTCTGCGTAGGGTCCATCTGTAATAGTTCCATCGGCATGCATTGTTTTTCCTTCAAAACCAAGTGCTTCTCCTGGATTTTTTAATTTGCCTTGTGCTCCAATTCCTCCCATCCAATCTTGCCAGGCTTTTACTTCTTCTTCTATTTGTTCTGGAGTAGGATTAAAATCAGGATTGGGCTCGCTGTGAAATAACATCATAAAATCTTTCATGTTTTTTGTTTTTAAATTATAAATAATAAACTTTTAATTCATAATGATTGAGAACATGGAAATAGGACAACAAACTTATTTTTTTCACAACAATGTGATATAAAACCCAGGTAAACGTTCTCATCAGAGCCACTGCTTGCCGCTAATGTTTTTCGGATATGCGTCGTTTTAATGACTTATATCCGACGTTAAACGAAGTTATCTTTTTTTTCTAACAAAGTCAATGCACTATCAAACAAAAAAGCAATCTCAAAAAAACTTCATCACTTCAAACGTTTTCGTAAAAAAAGTCATTTTTTATGGCTATTTAATTAACTACATTTGTGTTTTAATAGATATAAAATAATACTAATGAAGACGCTAAACGATTTTAATTTCGAAAATAAAAAAGCATTAATCCGTGTAGATTTTAATGTGCCGCTAAACGAAAATTTTGAGGTAACAGATGCCACAAGAATTGTATCTGCAAAACCATCAATAATTAAAATTTTAGAAGATGGTGGTAGCTGTATTTTAATGTCGCATTTAGGGCGTCCAAAAGGGTTTCAAGATGAGTTTTCATTGAAGCATATTGTATCGAAAGTAGAAGACGTTTTAGGTGTAGGCGTAAAGTTTGTTACAGATTGTATAGGTGAAGATGTAGAGGCTGCCGCTGCAAGTTTAGAGCCAGGAGAAATCTTATTATTAGAAAATTTACGCTATTATAAAGAAGAAACAGCTGGCGATGAAGGCTTTGCAGAAAAGCTTTCAAAGTTAGGTGATATTTATGTAAATGACGCTTTTGGTACGGCGCATAGAGCGCACGCATCAACAACTATTGTGGCTCAGTTTTTCGAAGGCAAAAAATGTTTTGGAAATTTATTAGCTCAAGAAATAGAAAGTATCAAAAAAGTAATGGAAACTGGTGAGAAGCCTGTTTTGGCTATTCTTGGTGGCGCTAAAGTGTCTTCAAAAATCACAATTATCGAAAATATTTTAGATAAGGTAGATCACCTTATCATTGGTGGTGGTATGGCATTTACATTCGTAAAAGCGCAAGGTGGCACTATTGGAAATTCTATTTGTGAGGACGATAAAATGCCTTTAGCTTTAGAAATTTTAGAACAAGCCAAAGCGAAAAATGTACAAATACATATCCCTGTAGATACCATTGCTGCTGATGATTTTAGCAATGATGCCAATACACAAATTGTAGATATCAATGCAATTCCTGATGGTTGGGAAGGTGTTGATGCAGGACCAAAATCTCGTGAGCAATTTCACAAAGTAGTTATGGCATCAAAAACTATTCTTTGGAATGGACCATTGGGTGTTTTTGAAATGGAAAGTTTTGCAAATGGCACTATCGAACTTGGAAATTCTATTGCAGCAGCAACTGAAAATGGCGCCTTTTCATTAGTTGGTGGTGGCGATTCTGTTGCAGCAGTTAAGCAATTTGGTTTCCAAGACAAAGTAAGCTATGTAAGTACAGGTGGAGGCGCAATGTTAGAAAGTTTAGAAGGAAAAACGCTTCCTGGTATTGCTGCTATTCTAAAGTAAATTTATTACATAAAGTAAAACCAAAAGTATAAGGAGACCTCTCTTGTTATAATCTTTTTAGCTATTAGCTGAATGCGATGAATAAAGCAATAGTAATTTCAGTGAGCAAAAGTAGCTCTCATACGTTTAGTAAATATAATTATGAAAAAATATATTTATTAAAAGGATTGGGAGTAAAAGGAGACGCTCACATGGGAATTACGGTTAAACATCGTTCAAGAGTATCAAAAGACCCTAATCAACCGAATTTAAGACAAGTCCATTTAATTCATTCAGAGCTTTTTAATGAATTAAAAGAAAAAGGATTTGATATAAATGCAGGGGAAATTGGAGAAAATATAACAACAAAGGGAATAGAATTGTTAAAGCTCCCCAAAGATTCAATATTAAATATTGGAGATACAGCTAAAATAAAAATTACTGGATTAAGAAACCCATGTAAACAACTTGATGCTTTAAAGCAAGGATTAATGAAAGCTGTTTTGGATAGAGATGAAAACGGAAATCTTATTAGAAAAGCAGGTATAATGGGGATAGTTTTAGAAGGAGGTGAAGTGAAAATAGGAGATGAAATTATAGTTGAACTTCCTCAAAAACCCTATATAAAATTAGATAGAGTTTAATAAAGGCTGTAGTTATAATTAGCGGCTTAAATTCAATAATTTAGATAATAGACCTCATAGATTTAAAACTCTATGAGGTCTTATTTTTGTATTTCAACTAAAAAATACGATTTTAGCCGTACTATCGTTCAAATTAAATTGAATGCATGTTATGATTTTTCGTTTTTTAGTACCTTTTCTAATGCTTACTTCTGGTGTTTCTATGGCACAAGTAGTTAAAGAAGTTCCCAAAACAAATACAACTCTTGTAGGTGACACTACTTTAATTGATGCTAAACGTATTGAAGTAAGGCCGATTAAAGCCATTGTAAAAGACGACAGTTTATCCATTAAAAAACTTGAAGACGATAGTCATTTAGCAGAATTAGATAAACGATGGCGAGAAGAACTTTATAATAATAATCTGTTTGACACCATTTATAAGTCGGTTACGGAAATGACTTTTGATGAGGTTGATTATCCAGAATTACCTACCGACACCTTAAAAAAACGCTTAAAGGAATTAGATGCTAGAACACCGTTTAATGTCTCTTACAATCCTTCTTTGGAGCGCGTCATTAAATCTTATTTAAAGCATAGACGGAAGCATTTACAGAAACTCATGACTATGAGTACATTTTATTTTCCACTGTTTGAGCAGGAATTAGACAATCAAAATATCCCGCTAGAAATTAAATATTTGGCTGTGGTAGAATCTGCTTTAAAACCCAATGCGAAATCTAGAGTTGGAGCCACAGGACTTTGGCAGTTTATGTTTAGCACTGGTAAAATGTACGGTTTAGACGTGAGTAGTTATGTAGATGAACGTAGCGATCCTATAAAATCTACAACAGCCGCATCAAAATATCTAGCAAAATTATATCAGATTTTTGGCGATTGGGACTTAGCGTTGGCAGCTTATAATTCTGGACCAGGAAATGTAACAAAAGCAATTCGAAGATCGGGAGGCTATAAAAACTATTGGAATATCCGTCACAATTTACCACGTGAAACCGCGGGTTATTTACCAGCATTTTTAGCTAATATGTACATTTTTGAATATGCTGAAGTACATGGCTTTAAACGTTACAAACCAGAAATGGTATATTTTGAAACAGATACGGTTGTGGTAAAACAAATGATCACTTTAGATCAGGTTTCTGAGGTTACTGGAACACCTATCGAACAGCTTCAGTTTTTAAACCCATCCTACAAGTTAGATATCATTCCAGTGGTTAAAGGTGAAAATTACACATTACGTTTACCAACTGATGCGATTGGTACTTTTGTAAATAATGAAGAAAAAATTTACGCCTTTGCTAAAGAAGAATTAGAAAAACGCGAAAAACCATTACCACAATTTTTTAATGCTAACGATAGGATTCGATATCGTGTAAGATCAGGAGATTATCTAGGAAAAATAGCTAGAATTCATGGTGTTCGTGTAAGTGATATTAAACGTTGGAATGGATTGCGAAGCAACGATTTAAAAATTGGGCAACGGCTTTCTATTTACCCTAGAAAACCTGTAGTCTCACAACCTTCAGTTACTGTAAAAAAGCAAAAACCAAAGCCTATTTCTGGTGATGTCGTAATCTACACAGTACAAAATGGAGACTCGCTTTGGAGCATTTCACAAAAATTTTCTGGAGTTTCTATTCAAAATATTAAAGATTGGAACGGTATTAGTGGTAGTAAATTAAAACCAGGAATGAAGTTAAAAATTGGCAAAGGCTAATTCAAAAAATAAAAACAATGAGAAAATTAGTATGTGTTCTATTAGTTATAGCAAGTATTGTATCGTGTAAAGATGATACATCTAAAAATCAAAGAATACTTTTTGATTCTCAAGGAAGAATTAACGATATATCTGTTGTTATAGATAATGAAAACTGGAAAGGACGCCTAGGTGAAGCTATTCGCGAAGTACTTACCAAACCTGTTTATGGCCTGCCGCAAGACGAACCTACTTTTAATATCAATCAAATTCCGCCACAAGTTTTTACTGATTTTATTACAAGAACCCGTACAGTTTTAAAAATTGAAATGGGGAAAAAGGCAGATATTGCTGTTTTAGATAATGTTTATGCACAACCTCAAAAAGTGATTCTAATTACAGGAAATACTAAGGATGAGGTGATCACGCTTTTAAAAGATAACGCTGCGAAAATCATTGAAACCTTCAGGAATATTGAGTTGGCTTACAAACAGAAGTTAATTCGTAAATCGTTGTACAACGCTAGTGTTATTAAAGAGAACCTAGGATTAAGTATTGAATTCCCAACAGCTTACAGGATTGGAAAGACAATCGCCAATAAAGAAGACAAATTTTATTGGATTAAAAAAGATATAAGAACAGGCTACACAAATGTTTTACTATATGAATTACCATATACTGAAATAAAAAAGGATACTAGTCTTGTAGAGCAAATTATCAAAATTAGAGATTCTATTGGCAAGAAATATATTGAAGGACCAGTGGAGAATAGTTACATGATCACACAAAATAAGTACACACCATTTCATACTAAAACTATTTTAGATAACAAACCTACAATTGAGACTAAAGGTATGTGGAATGTACATGGTGCAGTTATGGCAGGGCCATTTATTAATTACGCCATAGAGGATAAAATAAACAAACGTTGGATAATCGCAGAGGGTTTTACGTTTGCGCCTTCCGTAGAAAAGCGTGATTATATGTTTGAGTTGGAAGCGATTATTAAGACGATTAAGATAGACAAGTAGAAATATTTCAAAATAAATCGAATAAAAAAGCCAATACTAAATGTATTGGCTTTTTTAATTTTATTGAAAAGCAAAAGCTTACTCAGCTTTATCTTTCTTTGGCTCGTCTTCTTTACTTGCGTCTTTAAATTCTTTTATACCGCTTCCTAAACCACGCATTAACTCAGGAATTTTTCTTCCACCAAATAACAATAATACCACAACTACTATTAAGATAATTTGTGGGGCTCCAATGGCTAACGGTAATGTGTATAAACTCATAACTAATGTATTTAGACCACAAAGTTAATAATTAAACTTTAAATATATCGTTTTTAACACTAATACTCATGTGTAAGCTGTAGTAAAGCTTATTTTATTTAATTTTGCGAGCAAGATGGCGAAAAAGAAACCAAAAAAAATCAAAAAAAAACTACTGGATAAGTATCGCTTGGTAATACTTAATGAAAATACGTTTGAAGAGCGTTTATCATTAAAGCTTACCAGACTTAATGTATTTGTTATTGTAACCTTATCGAGTATTTTACTGGTTGGACTCACTATTTTACTCATCGCATATTCGCCATTAAAAGAATATATTCCTGGATACTCGTCAACAGCTTTAAAAAAACAAGCTACGGACTTAAGTTTTAAAACAGACTCTTTGCAACAAGTATTGGCAATGAATGAACGTTATTTTAGCTCCATTAAAAAAGTGCTTAAAGGAGATGTAACTTCTGAAGAATTAAACAGAGATTCTATTGTTGAAGCCACAAAACTTGAAATTAGTGAAGTAGATTTAAACCCTACAAAAGAAGATTCTTTATTAAGAGCTAAAGTAGAAAAAGAGGATAAATATAATTTATTTGAATCTGCTACGTCTGTCACTAATTTTGTACTGTTTCCTCCAGTATCAGGAACCATCAGCGAAGCTTATAATGTAAAAGAAAAACACTACGCCGTTGATGTTGTAGTGCCAAAAGACACGCCTATAAAAGCAACAGCAGATGGTATTGTAATTTTTGCAGAATGGACTGCAGGCACAGGCCACGTTATTATTTTAGAACACAGTTATGGTTTAATTTCAGTATATAAACATAATGCTACATTAACCAAAAGCCAAGGTGATTTGGTTAAAGCAGGAGAAGTAATCGCTACTTCTGGAAATACAGGTGAATTATCTACAGGACCACATTTACATTTTGAACTTTGGAGTGATGGTTACCCAATCAATCCAACTAATTTTATAGATTTCGAATAAGCAATGTCGATAAAATCAGTATTAGCTAAACCTTTTGCAAAACGGGTTTCAAAAAAGATTCAAAAATGGGCTAATCGTCCAGTTGAAACCCAAGATAAGGTGTTTCAAAATTTAATAAAAATAGGAGCTACAACGGCTTTTGGTAACGATCATAATTTCAATACCATCTCGTCTTATAGAGAATTTAAAGCGCAGGTACCCATCAGAGATTACGAAGATTTAAAATCATACGTTGAGCGTGTAGTAGAAGGTGAAACCGATGTGCTTTGGAAAGGTAAGCCTATTTATTTCGCAAAAACTTCAGGGACAACTTCAGGTTCAAAATACATACCTATTACCAAAGAAAGCATGCCAACACATGTAGAAGCGGCACGAAATGCTATTTTGATGTATATCAACGAAACGGGCAACTCCAAATTTGTAGATGGTAAGATGATTTTTTTACAAGGGAGTCCCATTTTAAATACCCAAAATGGTATTCAACTAGGAAGATTATCGGGTATTGTGGCGCATTATGTTCCTAAATACCTTCAGAAAAACAGACTACCTTCATGGGAAGCCAACTGTATAGAAGATTGGGAAACTAAGGTTGATGCAATTGTTGATGAAACTTTACTTGAGAATATGACTATTATTTCTGGAATACCCTCTTGGGTACAGATGTATTTTGAAAAATTACAGCAAAAGACAGGAAAGAAAGTTGGTGATATTTTCAAAAACTTTAATTTATTCATTTTTGGAGGTGTCAATTATGAGCCCTATCGTGCTAAATTTGAAAATTTAATCGGACGTAAAGTTGATAGTATAGAATTATATCCTGCTAGTGAAGGCTTTTTTGCTTTTCAAGACAAGCAAAATGAAAAAGGAATGCTCTTACAGTTAGATTCTGGCATATTTTACGAGTTTGTTAAAGCCGATGAGTTTTTCAATGAAAACCCTGAACGTATTACGGTAGCAGATGTTAAGATTGGTGTGAATTATGTAATGATAATTTCAACTACTGCAGGATTGTGGGCCTATAATATTGGGGATACTGTTCAATTTACTTCAATAAACCCCTACCGTGTTATAGTTTCAGGTAGAATTAAGCACTTTATTTCTGCATTTGGTGAGCATGTTATAGGAAAAGAAGTAGAGCAAGCAATGCAGGAAGCCATTGATGGAACAGGTATTCGTATTACGGAGTTTACTGTAGCACCCCAAATTAATCCAAAAGAAGAATTGCCTTATCACGAATGGTTTATTGAGTTTGAAAATGAACCAGAAGACTTATCGATTCTAGCATCAAAAATTGATCAATCATTACAAAATCAAAACACCTATTATTTTGATTTAATTGAAGGCAAAG
Source organism: uncultured Flavobacteriaceae bacterium (assembly GCA_947502975.1). Lineage (GTDB taxonomy): Bacteria > Bacteroidota > Bacteroidia > Flavobacteriales > Flavobacteriaceae > Jejuia. The sequence goes on along the minus strand of CANNBV010000001.1, from coordinate 84,052 downwards.
TATTGCAACAGTTAAAAATTACCAAGGTAAAAAAGAATGGTTTTCAAGAACATATGAAATCTCTAGGGAAACTTGGTGGACAGAATAAAATTCCAAGACTTTCTAATGATAGGAAGATAGCCGATTCACTTTTTAGATTCAAAGAAAAATAATAGTACATTTGTAGCGTTTTTTAAACAATTATGCAACAAACCAAACGCTATGAACGAACTAGAGCCCAAGAAAGCTCTAATGCCATTGAACGCATGTATATTACCATGCGTCATTTATTCAATCGTGGGTTTTACAAACCTATGGGTGTTTCTGGAGAAACCTTAAGACAATCGCTACTTTTATTACGTCCAGAAATTTATGGTTCTATTGCTGAAGAAAAAGTGGAACTAAGCGGGCTATTATATGTAGTTGATCGTTTGCCAATAGGTATTGAAGAATGCTCAGTAATAAATCTTACAAGTGATGAAGGGTATTCAAATTCACACTTCAAACCGATAATTCCAGAAAAGCGAAGACGTAACTGTTACAGGATAGACGAAGAGCAAATGAATATTGAAATTACCAGAGGACGCTCTGAAATTTATGATATTCTAACACATCTTACATTTCTTTTTATTGAGTCCCATAAAATAAGTAGAAGTGTACTTATTGATGATAATGGAAAGACCACAAGAGATTGGAATAAGCTAAAAAGTGTGGTTAATAGCGGTAAAAAGTTAACACAAAAAGAGCGAGAAGTTGCTATTACGCATGCTGCTAATATTTTAGGAAGAACATTTAGTGAAATAAGCAAGATTTACAGCGAATTTTCTACTACAAATCAACCAGAACGATTGTTACATATTATCTATTGGTTAGGTAAATTGGCTATTGAGGAGCAAGTGACAAATAACAAACGAGCAGTTAAATTTAGTCCAGTACTACGAGCAGAAATAGGGCATCATATACATGGTGAGGTTTGGGCAAATACTATAAAAAGTGTCCTTTATAAAAACAAACTTTTAGATAGACCAATACATGTTATCAGTGCAAATATGCATAGTGTAATGAATACATTATTTGCACCATGTGCATTAAAATCACTCACATCAAAACAAGATATTTTTGATGTTTATAAGTCGCTAAGTAATAAGGCTAACGCAGATCTTAGAACTAAAGTAGAAAAAACTGCATTAAAAGAAGGGATGATTTATATTGATGATTCCTCTGGTGCTAATATTGATGTTCAGATATTTGATACAGAAAAAATAGATGTTTCTAAGCTCGATATTAAAGTAGATGAAATATCCCTTAAATCGAAAAAACCTGTTATATTAGTGATGGATTACGCCTTTGGTGAGCAGGCCTATGAAACGATTGATGAATTGCTAAAGCCTTTCAGTTATAAAGAAGAAAAAATACATTTAAATATAGAGTCTGTATCTATCATGGGGAAGGCGGGTATTTTGGAAGGAGACAAGGGAGATATAATGATACCTTCTGCTCATATTTTTGAAGGAACAGCAGATAATTATCCGTTTAAAAATGAGTTGAAAAAAGAACATTTACAGTGCCAAGGTGTTGATGTGTATGAAGGAGCAATGATAACTGTTTTAGGGACATCACTACAAAATAAAGACATTTTGAAGTTCTTTTATGAATCAACATGGAGTGTTATCGGTTTAGAAATGGAAGGAGCTCACTATCAGAAGGCAATTCAAGCTGCTTCAAAAGTAAGAGGCAGTATAAGAGATGATGTAAAAGTTAGGTATGCATACTATGCTAGTGATAATCCTCTGAAAACAGGTAGTACACTTGCTTCTGGAGGTTTAGGCACTTCTGGTGTACGACCAACATATTTGATAACAAGAACAATATTAGAACAAATATTTAATTAACACATTTTAATTATGAGTAAGGATTTGCCTCAACCACAACAATCTGAAGAAGTAGATTTAGGACAGCTTTTTAAGATGATTGGAAATATGTTTGATAAGTTATTTAAATTCATAGGAAACTTACTAAGAAAACTATTTTTATCATTTGTATGGTTTGTGTTTTTTGTAAAAAAGCATATTATCAAAATTGTTATTGCAGGTATTATTGGTTTTGCTTACGGATATTTTAAACAGAATAAAGGTGAACCTGTGTATAAATCCACCACTGTGATAAAACAAAATTATGAAACAGGAGAGAATTTATATCGAGCAATTAGTTATTATAACGAATTAATTGCAGAAAACGACTTTAATACTTTGGGGACGGTTTTAAACATTGAATCCTCAAAGGCAGCATCTCTTATTGATTTAGAAGTTGAATCAGTAATTACAGAAAATGATAAATTAGAAAATTTTGATAATTACACAAAAAAACTAGATTCATCTGTAGCATCTACAGTAACCTTCGAAAACTTTGTCAAAAATTCAAAAGAGTTTCAATATCCCGTTCAGAGAGTTATAATAAAGGCAAAAGAAAAGGATGTTTTTGGAACGGTTATTTCGAAAATAGTTGATAAAATAGTTTCTACTGAGTATTTTATTACTGAACAAAAAAAGGATCTAGATGAACTGAGTCGTTTAGAAAAATCAATTTTAACCTCTTTGGAAGCCTCCAAAGATTTACAAAATGTTTATAAAAAAGTATTAGAAACACCTTTGGAGAAAACATCTGGCTCTCAAACTACTATTAGTATTGATAATACTGATGATAGAAACATTACTAAAGAATTTGAATTATATAATAATGATGTTGAACTTCGAAGAGAGTTAGTGTCTATTCAAAGGAGAAAAGAAGATAAGCAATTCATCATTGAAGTTGTATCTAGTCAAGAAAATCAAGGAACAATAGATAATACTAGAGAACTTTTAGGTAAAACGCTTAATGTGAAAATATATTACACTATAATTTTAATGGTATTTGCATCAATAATCCTTTTAACATTACATTTTGTTAAGTTTTTAGATAAGTATAAAAGTGAAATATAAATAATGAATATCTTAATAACAGGAGGTGCTGGATTTATTGGCTCAAATTTTATAGTATATTTTCTTAATAAATATCCTGGTATTAAAGTTGTAAATATTGATAAGTTAACATATGCAGGTGAACTTTCTAATTTGAAAGAAGTTGAAAATCATATTAATTATACGTTCATTAAAGGGGATATATGTGACAGAATGTTACTTGAAAAATTATTTAAAGAATATGACTTTGAAGGCGTAATTCATTTTGCCGCAGAGTCTCACGTAGACAATTCAATTAACTCACCTGATGAGTTTATCAATACTAATATCGTAGGAACTTTCAACTTACTTGACGTTGCAAAGAACAATTGGATGTCAGTAGCTTATGAAGTGAGTTCTAAACACACTAAATCAAGATTTTTACACATTTCTACTGATGAAGTTTATGGAACTTTAGGCAAAACAGGTTTATTCACAGAGAAAACATCTTATGCTCCAAATAGCCCTTACAGTGCTTCAAAGGCATCATCAGATTTTATTGCTAGAAGTTATTTTCATACTTATGGTTTAAATGTTGTTACTACTAATTGTTCAAATAACTATGGGGCAAAACAACATGATGAAAAATTGATTCCTACAATAATTAGAAAAGCATTGAAAGGCGAAAATATTCCAATTTATGGAGACGGAAAAAATATAAGAGATTGGTTATATGTAGGAGACCATTGCATAGGAATAGACCTTGCGTTTAATCATGGTATTAAGGGTGAAACTTACAATATTGGTGGGAAAAATGAGAAGAATAATTTAGACATTGCAAATACAATATGTGATATATTAGATGAAATTTTCCCAAAAACTAATTCTTACAAGGATCAAATCACTTTTGTAAAAGATAGGCCAGGGCATGATCATAGATATGCTATAGATGCTACTAAAATAGAAAAGGACCTTGGTTGGTTAGCTCAAGAAAATTTTGGAACAGGCATTAGAAAAACAATAAATTGGTATATTGAAAAGTATCAACAATAATGAAGGGAATTATATTAGCAGGAGGTTCAGGAACACGATTGTATCCACTTACTAAAGCGGTAAGCAAACAACTTATGCCTGTATATGACAAACCAATGGTATACTATCCGTTAACAACACTTTTATCTGCTGGTATAAATGAAATTTTAATTATAACTACAAGAGAAGATATAGATAAATTCAAAACGCTTTTGGGTAATGGAAATCATTATGGATGTAAGTTTGTATATGCAGTTCAAGAACAACCCAAAGGTTTAGCTGAAGCTTTTTTGATAGGAGAGGAATTTATTGGCAAAGATAGTGTGGCCTTAATTTTAGGAGATAATATATTTTATGGATCAGGGTTAGATAAAACGTTGCAAAGTAATATAAAACCTGATGGTGGAGTTATATTTGCTTATCATGTTAAGGATCCGCAACGTTATGGTGTTGTAGAGTTTGATGACAAAAAAAAAGCTATTTCTATAGAAGAAAAGCCAAAAAAACCAAAATCTAATTATGCAGTTCCGGGGATATATTTTTATGACAATTCAGTTATTAAAATAGCTAAAACTATTAAACCAAGTAGCAGAGGAGAATTAGAAATTACAGACGTAAATAAAGTATATTTAGATAAAGGAAAGCTAAATGTCCAAATTTTGGATAAAGGGACAGCTTGGCTGGATACAGGAACTTTTGATTCTTTGATGCAAGCTTCTCTATTTGTACAAGTAATTGAAGAAAGACAGGGTCAAAAAATAGGATGTATAGAAGAAGAAGCATATAAAATGAAATTCATAGATAAAAATCAATTAAACAAACTTGCAGAACCATTACTAAAAAGTGGTTATGGGAAATACCTTCAACTATTAAAATAAAATGAAGGTAGAAGAAACATATTTAAAAGGGTGTTATGTGATAACCCCTAAGGTTTTTAAAGACACAAGAGGGTGTTTTTATGAAGCCTTTAATGTTAATACATTTGAAAAACTAACGGGAATTGAAAGCAGTTTTGTTCAAGATAATATTTCAAAATCTTCAAAAGGTGTTTTAAGAGGGCTACATTTTCAAAAAGGAGAGGCTGCACAAGCAAAACTAGTACAGGTATTAAAAGGAAGTGCGCTGGATGTTTGTGTTGATTTAAGAGAAAGGTCAGAAACTTTTGGCAAGCATTTTTCACTAGTTTTAAATGAAGAAAATCATAAACAACTTTACATTCCTAGAGGCTTTGCTCACGGGTTTCTAGCCTTAGAAGATAATACTATTTTTTCTTATAAATGTGATAATTTTTACAATAAAGAATCTGAGGTTGGGTTAGCATATAACGATTTACATTTAAATATTGATTGGGGTTTAGCTGAACACAAGATTGTACTATCTGTGAAAGATCAAAACTTATTAACCTTTAAGAACCTCTTTAATTAGTTCTGTGATGAATAAGAAAGTACTAGTTACTGGAGCGAATGGTCAGTTAGGAAAAACTTTTAAAGAATTATACTCCTCCAATTTACAAGGTTTAGATTTTATCTTTGTTTCAAAAAGTGCATTAGATATCACAAACCAGAATCGTTTAAGCGTTTTTTTTAGTAAGAATATTTTCGATTATTGTATAAATTGTGCTGCCTATACAGATGTCGAACAAGCAGAGAAATCACCAGAAGTTGCATACAGAATTAATTCAGATGGAGTTAGAAATTTGGCAAAAGTATGTAAAGAGAAAAATATCATTTTAATTCATATATCTACTGATTATGTGTTTGATGGTGAAAAAGCTAAGCCTTATACCGTTTTTGACGTTCCCAACCCTATAAATGAGTATGGGAAATCAAAACTACTTGGAGAAAAGTATATTCAAAACATTTTAAGTAGTTATTATATTGTTAGGACATCATGGCTATATAGTAAAAAGTATGGGCATAATTTCTATAAAAGTATATTAAATAAAGCAAAAAAAGAGAAGGTATTATCAGTTACTGATGACCAAGTTGGTTGCCCCACTAATACAGTTGATCTATCTTTATTCATTGTTAACTTAGCCATTCAAGCACCACAAGCATTCGGAATTTATCACTTTTGTGGTAGTGAAATATTGACTTGGTATGATTTTGCAAGACAAATATTATCTGAAAATCAGTTAGTTAATAAAACCAAGCTTGTTAAGGTTAGCAATTATGTTAATTTTGCTCAACGACCGAAATATACTGTTTTGAAAAATATATAAACTCGGTTTTATAATAAATATATGCATAAATCAGCTTTCTTAAAATCTTCACTTTTATATTCTATCGGAATTTTTGGATCTAAGGTAGTCTTGTTTGTTTTAATTCCAATATATTCCTTTTTTTTGAGTAAAGACGAGCTTGGGGAATATGATCTTTTACTTGTTTCAATAACATTTTTAACACCCTTGATAACCATACAAATATCAGAGGCTGTTTACCGTTTTTTACTTCAAGATAAGGAGAATAGTCAACAAATAATTACGACAGGATTAAAACTACTATTTATAGGGTATTTAGTTTTTTTTACTCTTTTCATGTTTGTAAATGTTTTTATTGAATATGAGTATTTTTTTGAGTTTGTATTACTTCAAATGTCTTCTTGTCTTTTTGTTTTTTCACAGCAAGTATTAAGAGGTATGGGAAAAAACACACTCTATGCTTTTATGGGAATTGCCAATGCTGTGTTAGTTACTACATTTTCTGCAATAGTTTTACTAATACTAAATATGAAGGTTGGAGGTATTCTATTAGCACTTTTTATAGCACAAACTATTACAATTTTGTGTGTGTTTATTTTTGGTAAAATTTATAAAGAAATAGAATTATCTAGTTATGATAAAACAACAGCTAAGAGTATGGTTAAATATTCTTGGCCTTTATTACCCAATGCTATTAGTTGGTGGTTAATAGATTTGGGAAATAGGTATATTATTCTTTTCTTTTTGAACGAAGAATATAACGGCATTTATGCTATTTCTGCAAGATATGCAGGTATAATTGCTTTGGTAAATTCTATTTTTATTTTATCATGGCAAGATTTTACAATCTCTAATCAAGGTAAAGAAAAACTAAAAAAACAAAATGCGTCAAAGATATTAAATCGTTTTATTGCTTTTGAAATGACAGCAATTATTGTTTTAACGGCTTCATCTAGGTTTTTGATTAAATACACAACTGATCAAGAGTACCATCAAGCTAGTAACTATTTACCTATTCTTTTTCTTTCAGCAGGTATGTCTGCTTTTTGTGCTTTTTATGGCGCATTCTATCTTAAAAGTAAGGAGACAAAAGGTATTCTTACAACCACATTTATTGGAGGGTTGATTAATATATTTATTAGTATGGTTCTTATAAACCAATTTCAGCTTTATGCCGTAGCATTTGGATCTGTTATTGGTTTTATTAGTACTTTATTACTTAGAATGTATAAATTTAAATTATATATAAATTATAAATTATTTGGTTTTTTCCTATTTGCATACACAATTGTTTTGATTTTACAATATTTCGATTCATTTTTTATATCAATACTATTGGTAGTATTAAGCATGATGCTTTTCTTTTTTGTTAATAGAAAATTAATAGTTTCGGTACTCCTTAAATTTAAAGGTGATTAGCTTACTTATTTAATACACATTATTTGATTAAATAATTCTTGTTATTCTTACGGAAAATCTAGATTAGATTTATAATATTTGTAATCTAAAATATAATCAGTTAATAATTATGAAATATGCATTATTTGAGCACAAACAAAGTAATCTTGGAGTTGTAAATATTGGAGACCATATTCAAAGTTGCGCCGCAGAGCAATTTTTGCCTCAAGTAGACTTTTATGTTGTAAGAGATGAGTTAAATAGAGACTATGAAGAGGCTAAAATTATAATGAATGGATGGTTCACTGATGCCCCAGAAAATTGGCCTCCAAGCCCTAATTTGATTCCTCTATTTATTTCATTTCATCTTCAACCAAGCAGCGCAGAGATTATATTAGCAAAAAAGGAGAATATAGATTATCTTAAAAAACATAGTCCAATAGGTTGTAGGGATTATAAAACCTTAGATATATTGCAACAGAAAGGTATTGATTCGTACTTTAGTTTTTGTATGACCACAACCCTTGATGAGAAATACAAATCTGAAAAAAAAACAGACAATATTTATTTGGTTGATCCATTATATAGCTACGATAAGGATATGCTTAAAAAGGTAAACGTTATTGAATTGATAAAAAAGCCTCCAATTAATAAGCTATATAAGTTGAAAGACTATTTTAAACCAAAAGCTAAATTGACAGATTATTTGCCTCAAGAAGTTATAGATAAATCTACAACTATAGAACATTACGTTAGTTCTAAACAAAAAAATGAAGAACTATATAAAATAGCAAAAACTACTTTAAAAAAATACGCAAGTGCAAAACTGGTTGTAACTTCTAGAATTCACTGTGCTCTACCTTGTTTAGCATTAGGTACACCTGTATTATTTTTGATGGAGGGCTTAACTAATGAAGGGCTTCACATGTCACGTTTTAGAGGTATCTTGGATCATATAAATATATTAACAAATCAACCAAAGGAAGAACTAGATAAGTTATTTGGTAAAAGCATGAATGTTTATAACCCAGCAGAAATAGACTGGAATAACCCACCTTCTAACCCTACGTCTTTTGAGAAAAAAGCAAATGAATTAAAAGAACGATGTAAAAATTTTATCAGATCCTAAATACTAACATATATAAGTAAAAGTTGACTTTCAAAGTAAAAAACGTTGTCTACATATTTATAGCTCTAACGACTATTATCCTTGGAGTATGTTCCTCTTTTTTCTTGCCAGAGAAATACTATTTTGATGCTAATCTCATTCGATTTGATCCTTGGAATGAAAAAGGACTTATCGGTAGTTACTCTTTTGCTATGTGGTTTTATGATATTTTAAGACTTAACAGGCTCGAATATTATTTTGTCGCTATTGTGCAATTACCCATTATTTTTTATTTATTAAGTCGTTTGGGTATACCCAATATTTTTGGCAAGCTGGTTCTACGAAATATTATTGTCTGGACAACTATGTTAATTTTTGCAGTATACTTATCTATACCGTCTAAAGAGTTTATTAATTTTGTTTATATTCTTATTATCTCTTTGGTGTTAATATCTCCTTACAAATTAGTCACCAAATTAATCATAGTAAATGTAATGTTCATATTTTTGGGATTATGGTATAGACCCTATTTTTCACTTATACCAATTTTAGGGATTGGCTTGTACTTAGGAAAATTTATTAAAATTAGAAATAAAGTTGTTTTCAATATTATCTCTGGATTATTAATAGCATGTTTCATTTCGTTGAGTTATGGGCTTATTAAAGGAGAATTTATGTCTCAGAGCTCAAGAGAGAAATTGAACAAAAGGAGAGTGGGTAGAGAGGATTCTCAAACCATTATTGTATCTCCAATAGAAACAGATACTTTTATAGGAGAAAGTGTAGGAGTGTTTTATGGCTTTTTTAGTGTAAACTTTCCTGTAAATGGGCTGAAATTTTTCTATAAGCCACAAGTCATGGCATTTATACTTTGGCAAATGTTAATGTTTGTTTATCTAATATATTATTATCATAAATGTTTACGGAAAAAGAAGGAGTATTTACATGAAGAATGGTTTTTCCATTTTACTTTTGCTTATTTAATTGTTCAAGGTGTTTTTGAGCCAGACCTTGGATCTGCGGTTAAACATAAACTAGGAGTATTCCCACTTATATATCTTGCTCTCTACTACGATCAAGATCTAGTTAAGCGTACATCTAAATCTATAAAATATGTTATTAGAAAGATTAGTTAATAACATATCAGATAAACAATACACCAAGATATATGAATACCTTCTGGGGATACTCTCTGGTATTATGGTGTTTTCAATGCCAGGAACAATAGCTATTTTGTTTTTTGTTTTTTTTAACGTTATATATTATAAGAGATTCAAATGGCATTCTTCAATTTTACAACCCGTTATTATTATTTCTATCCCATTTCTGTTAAATATCCTCTTTATATGGAACAATGATAGTTTTTATGAAGGTATGAAGCATACTGAGAAATATATATCTATGTTAATATTTCCCTTATTAATTCTAGGGCAATACATTTCTATTTCAATAAATAAAGTTTTAAGTGTTTACACGTTCGTATTTACTTTAATTTTAATATTGGCTCTCGGTTTTCATGTATTATTGAATCTAGATATATTTGAAACATATCTGAACGGAGCTATGGTATGGCAAATGGGTTATAAATTTGCATTGAGTGTCAATTCTCATGCTCCAGCATTAAACATGCATGTTGCTTTTCTTGTTGTTGCCAATTATTATTTAATGTTAAGTAGTTTTTTCAAAACTCAAAAGCGACTCAAAATTCTATACAGGATATTGTTTTTTGTTTTGGCGTTGTTGGTGTTGTTTATTATTAATACTAGAATTGCTGTTGTTAATGCATTTATTGGAATTTTTATTATTACAGTGGCCAAAATGATTAAGGGCTTGTCAAAAAAAAGGATACTGATTTTATCGACATCAATATTCTTATTTCTTTCGTTGTTTTCTTATACTTTTATTAGGACTTTTCCCTATGTAATAGGTAAATATAATAGCGTTACATTTAAACATATGGATAAAATTGGGAAGCTAGATGATTTTGATAATCCTGAAGGAGAGGTCTTTAATGCTTTGGTGACTCGTTTAAGTATATGGAAAACAGCTTATGAAATTTCATTAAAACACCCATATTACGGAGTAGGTGCAGCAGACAGCAAAAAAGCATTAACTCAAGCATATATTGATACAAACCAATTTTTTTTGGCTAAGTACAAATTCCCAACTCACAACCAATATCTTGATTTTCTTTTGAAGTTTGGTTTTCTAGGCTTTCTAGGTGTTATGTTTTATATGTTCTACATATTACGTATAGCAATTAAAGCAAAGTCAGAACTTGCTCTATTTTTCTTTGTCTTGTTTCTAACATCAAATATCACGGATGACTTTTTAATTCGCTATGATGGTATAACTTTTAGTGCATTATGGATTACTCTATTTGCTAGTATTTATTATAATAATGTTCGTAGAGCGCATGTAACGAGCTAAAGTTTTTTTCACTATTAAAGAGTTCTTGAACCCTGTGATAACCATTTACTCCTAGTTTGTCACGATGCGTTTTGTCCTTTAATTGTTTGATATATAAATTAAGTTGCTCAATTGAGTCAAAAAGGTATCCAGTTTCACCATGCTCAACTACATCTTTATTCCCTATTATATTGGTAGCAACAACTGGTTTTTTTAAAGCCATCGCTTCTAAAATTGCAATTGGTAAACCCTCCCAAAGTGAGGATTGCAAATAAATATCAATATCATTGAGTTTTTTAATACCATCCTCTCTATTCATAAACCATCCTGTCACCTTTATATTGGGTGCAGAAATAATAGATCTAAGTTCACCATCACCAATCCATATAAATTGAATATCTGGATTTTTTTCTGCTATAAGATTAAAAAGCTTAGGATTTCTAGCGTAAGTTATTCTTCCCAGAATACCAATTGTAAGTATGGGGTTTTGCTTAAAGTGAAAATGTTTTTCAGTTTCATTAATATTTATGCCATTTCTAATTAAGTCAGATTTACCAAATTTTTTAGAATATTCGTACTCTGTATCACCACACGCAATAGTTACCCCGCCCAATTTGCTAAAATATTTTTCAACTAAAAAATAAATTTTACTTTCTTTTTTTGAAATATCTTTTTTTAGAAAAGCATAACCATGTGGAGTATAATATAAATTTGCTTTTGAAAAAGATAAAATATAAGCTAGTCTACCAATAACTGTCATTTTGGATGAATGAATATGAATGATATCAGGTTTTATTTTTTTTATATATCCTACCAATTTAAATATGATAAATAAATCAGAAAAAGAAATCCCTTTTTTCATTTCCATTTTAATCAGGTTAATATTTGAATGAAAATCTAACTTTACCTTTTCTGGAATAATTTCAGGTCTTTTATCACTATATATAACAGTTGTCTTTGATGTTGTAGATTGTCCAAAATAATTAGATAAATCGATAAAATAACTATAAACGCCACCTCCTAAAGCTTCAACAATATGTAATATTTCTAATTTTTTCATGTTCAAATTATATTCAAACAAATATAGATTATTCGATTAATAATTTTAAATTTGGGCTCATAGAATAGACAGTTTTTATTCAATAGACATTAAATTAACTAGAAAGTATTTATACTCAGCACTGATACCTGTAAATTTTGAAATTTTAAAGACGAGTATTCCTTCTTACTAATTTTTTAGAAATAATGAAAATAAAAAAAAATTGTAGTACAGGAGCTGGTTATTTAGTAGGTCCAACAATGGCTGTAAGTGTTAAGCAATGTCCATATATAAAAGTTACCTTAGTAGATAAAAATCAAGCTAGAGTTGATGGATGGAATGATAGTAATTTAGATGATTTACCTGTATTTGAACTTGGACTTCCTGAAATAGTTAAAAAAACAAGAGTAAGACACCTTTTCTTTTCAACAAATATTGATGAAGCCGAAATGTTTTTTATTTCAGTAAATACCCTACTAAAACTCACGGTAAGGGAAAAGGTGTGGTCACAGACTTAAAATTTATTGAATGTTAATAGTAACCCCTACAGTGCTTGTGATGGGGTCATGCAGTAGCAATACTAACGGAATGGGTGAGTTTAAATATTATGACAGGAATAAAACATGAGTATCAATGAATAAACCAGCTTTTCTTTTTGATGATAGAGGAATATTAGACAAATATGCTATAGGAAGAATAGGTTTTGTATATTATAAAATAGGAATAGGAGAATAATATTTTAAATGAAAAAAGTTTTAATAACAGGAGCTGCTGGGTTTTTAGGATCACATTTGTGTGACCGGTTTATTACTGAAGGATTCTATGTAATTGGAATAGATAATTTTATTACTGGCGACAAAAAGAATATCGAACATTTATTAGGACTAGAAAATTTTGAATTTGTGGAACATGATGTTACAAACTTCATAGAACTAAGAGGGGGTTTGGATTATATCCTTCACTTTGCTTCTCCAGCAAGTCCAATAGACTATTTAAAAATCCCTATTCAAACGTTAAAGGTAGGAGCCCTTGGCACCCATAATTTGTTGGGTTTAGCAAAAGCTAAAAATGCTAGGATGTTAATCGCATCTACATCAGAAGTTTATGGAGACCCTTTAGTTCATCCACAAACCGAAGATTATTATGGTAATGTTAATACTATTGGCCCTAGAGGCGTTTATGATGAAGCTAAACGTTTTCAGGAGGCTATTACTATGGCTTACAATAGATTCCATGGTTTACAAACACGTATCGTTAGAATTTTTAATACTTATGGACCAAGAATGCGCTTAAATGATGGGCGAGTAATACCTGCTTTTATGGGGCAAGCGCTACGAGGCGAAGATTTAACAGTGTTTGGTAATGGCTCTCAAACACGATCTTTTTGTTATGTTGACGATCAGGTTGAAGGTATTTATAGGCTCTTGTTGAGTGATTATGATCATCCTGTGAACATTGGAAATCCTCATGAAATAACTATAAAAGCATTTGCAGAAGAAATTATTAAATTAACAGGTACGAATCAAAAAATAATATATAAAGAATTACCAGAAAATGATCCGCTGCAAAGGCAACCTGATATCTCATTAGCAAAAAAAGTTCTAAATTGGACTCCTAAGGTGAGTAGAGAAGAAGGAATGAAAATTACTTTTAATTATTTTAAGAACCTTTCTACAGAAGATTTGCATAATAGAGAGCATAAAGACTTTGATAAACATATAAAAAGATAAGTTGAAGGTATTTAAACAAGGGAGATATTCTGGATTTATCAAACCAATTTCTTTTTTGGTTGATTTGGCTATTATTATAGGCTCTGTTTTTTTCTTTGAAATCAACTTAACAGATACTCTAATGTTTTTCATATATATATCTGTTTTTTGGTTATTTATTTCATTTTACAATGGGTTTTATGAAGTACAAAGAAACACTAGAGTTATTCAGGTTTTAACTTTAATAATTAAACAAATAGTAATTTATGCGGTAATACTTTATGCATTTATCGGGTTTTTTAAACAACCTCATATTAGTAGATTGAATTTAGGGAATTACCTGTTATTTATATTTGGAATATTAACTTTCTTTAAATTTTTAGTTTTCTTTTTGTTAAATAAATATAGAAGTGCATTAGGAGGTAATAAAAGACTGGTAGTAGTAATAGGCAAAAATGAAAAAACTAGGCAATTGATAAAAATCTTTAAATCTAGATTAGATTTTGGCTATAAATTTATGGCTCAATTTAGTGTTAAGGAAGAAAGTTTTTCATTAGGCATGTGTTTTGACTATATTATTGATAATGATGTTGATGAAATATATTTCTCGGTAGCTGAGTTATCTAATAAACAAATTAACGAATTAATTGATTTTGCAGATAACAACCTACGAGAATTAAAATTTATACCTGATAATAAGGAAATATTCTCTAAAAAACTCAAATATGAATACTATGATTATATTCCAGTTTTATCTCTTAGGAATATCCCTTTGCAGGAGCCATTAAACAAATTTATTAAAAGATTATTTGATATTTTATTTTCATTTTTTATCATAGTTTTTATTCTATCATGGTTAACACCCATATTAGCCATACTTATAAAGTTAGAATCAAAAGGCCCAGTATTTTTTAAACAATCTAGGAATGGATTTAATTATAAGGAGTTTGATTGTTATAAATTTAGATCGATGACACCTAATAAGAATGCACACTTGCACCAAGCTACTAAAGGTGATAGTAGAATTACTAAAATGGGAAAATTTATTAGGAAAACCAGTATAGATGAGCTCCCTCAGTTTTTTAATGTTTTATTTGGTGATATGTCTGTTGTAGGGCCAAGACCCCATATGGTAAGTCATACTAATATGTATGCTAGAAAAGTAGACAAATTTATGGTGAGGCATTTTGTAAAACCAGGAATTACAGGCCTGGCTCAAGTAAGCGGTTTTAGAGGTGAGATAGAAACAGATAAGGATATCATAAACAGGGTAAAATATGATATTTTTTATGTTGAAAACTGGTCTATCCTATTAGATATAAAGATTATAATTCAAACCTTTATTAATGCATTGAGAGGAGAGAAGAAAGCATACTAATGGAATCAAATACTATAGTTTCTATAATTACCGCAACTTACAATTCTAGAGATTATATTGAAGCTACTATCAAAAGTGTATTAAATCAAACTTATACCAATTGGGAATTACTAATCATTGATGATGCTTCAAAAGACGATACGGTTTCAATTTTAAATAAGTATGCGTCAAATTACTCAAACATTAAAGTATTTCAAAATCAAACTAATCAGGGTGCAGCAATAACAAGAAATCAAGGTATTAAAGAAGCTTCTGGAGACTTTATAGCTTTTCTGGATAGTGATGATGTTTGGAAACCAGAGAAACTAGAAAAGCAACTCAAATTCATGCTAGAAAATAATGTAAATGTTTGTTTTTCTAGTTATGATATAATGGATGAAAATGGAACTCTTTTAAATAAGACAGTAAAAGCTCTTCCAAAACTAACTTACAATAAATTTTTAAAGTGTAATTACATAGGTAATCTGACAGGAATTTACAATGCAAAGTCTTTAGGCAAAATATATGCTCCAAATTTGAGAAAGCGTCAAGACTGGCTGCTTTGGTTAAAAGCTGTAAAAAAAAGTGCAAAACCTGCTGTGGGAATGGGAGATTCTTTAGCTATTTATAGAGTTAGAAGAAACTCAATGTCTTCCAATAAATTCAATCTTTTAAAATATAATTACTTGGTTTACCGCAAAGGTTTAGGTTTTTCAACATTAAAATCAAGCTATTACATGATGACGTTTTTATTTGAGTACTTTTTCGTGAAATCTAAGCAAACGGTCACTTCAGAAAAGATGTAAATTGTTTTAGCTTCCCTCCTTTTGTACGTTTTATTTCTGTTTTTCTGTCAAAATGTATTATTAATCCTGACTCTAAATATGTTTCTATAGCTTGTTTAATTTCTTCAATCTTAGTTTCAGAAAGTATTATTCTACTTGTATAAATAACTTTAAAAGTGTCTAATGTATGCTGCTCAATAATAAACTCTTTTACATTAGTGTCATCTTCAATAACTGTTTTTGTAATATAGTAAAACGTTAAGCCTGCAGCTTTCTTTCCACTGGGTAAAATGGCAATATCACTTGTTCTTCCAGTTACTTTTTTTAAAATCGGTTTATCTAAAGTGCTGTTTTCATAAAGCGACCCAATATCACCTAGGTCGTAACGAATAAATGGATGTGCTAAATTATAAAGCGAGGTAACAACTATTCTACCTTCTTTTCCATAGGGTAAAGGATGGTCGTTTTCGTCTAAAATTTCAATAAATAAATCTTCAGTATTGACCAACCATTCTTCATTAGAATTATTAAAGGCAATTAAACTCAATTCGGCCGAACCATATTCATTGACAATAGGAACTCCAAGATGTTTTTCTAATAGGGTTTTATCATCATCAAAAAGCATTTCTGCTGTAACAATACAAACCTTAAGTGATGGACAAACATTTTTTAAAACAACTCCTTTTTTCTCTAAATACTTTGCTAACTGTACAATGGCGCTTGTATAGCCATTGATATATTCAAATTTTGTAGTTTTAAATTTGTTGAGGTTCCATTCTAATTGGTGATCGCTTAAATCGAAAACAGAAAATCGAAATCTATTCCCTAGAAAGTCTTTAAGGCGCTCTTTGTAATAACCAAATCCGTTTAACGGAATACCATAAAATCGCGCTTGTTTTGATGTAGTAGCATCAATACCATACCAACTATATCTATCCATAAAGTTTGCCCAAGACATGGCATGCGTGTATTTATCCTTAGCAAATATAAGTGGTGTGCCAGAAGAGCCCGATGTTTTGTGAATATGACAGTTTCTATGGGTAAATCCTTTTGATAATCTTTCCTTTAATGGAATTTGTAAATCACTTTTTTGAATAACCGGGAGATTGTACCATTCATTGGTGTCAAAATTCTGTGCTATGTTTTGATAAAAACTATTATGTTTTAAATGATATTCAACTATAAATTTCTTTTTAGAGCTTAAATAAGTTTCATATTCAGTATTTGATTTAGAATGAATTTCAGCCAAATCACGTTTAGCTTTCTCAATAGGAAACCCCTTTAATTTTAATGTAAGATTAAATAAATTCACTTAAAACGGATATTGATGTAAAGTAAATAAAAAATATTCGTGTATTAGAAGCATTAATTTTATTTTTGCGGAAACTCTGAAAAACTTTTAATGCTTGTCATTAAAAAACGATAGTTTGTCATTCCTGTGAAAAAGGGAAACTAAAAACATAAAAAATGAATATTTTAATACTAGGTTCTGGAGGGAGAGAGCATACATTTGCTTGGAAAATTGCACAAAGTGATAGATGTAAAAACCTATTTGTGGCTCCTGGAAATTCTGGAACTGCAGAAGTGGCAACTAATGTGAACATAGGTGTTACAGATTTTGATGCGATTAAGAATTTGGTATTAGATAAAGGTATAGATTTGGTCGTTGTTGGGCCAGAAGATCCTTTAGTAAAAGGTGTTCATGATTATTTTTTGAATGACGATAGCATCAAGCACGTGTCAGTCATAGGACCTCAAAAAGCGGCAGCAGAATTAGAAGGGAGTAAGGAATTTGCTAAAGAGTTTTTATATCGTCATAACATCCCAACGGCGGCTTACGAAAGTTTTACAAAAGACACAGTTGAAAAGGGTTATGCGTTTTTAGAAACGTTAAAATCGCCTTATGTACTGAAAGCTGATGGATTAGCTGCTGGAAAAGGTGTGGTTATTTTAAGTGATTTAGATGAAGCTAAAGCTGAATTAAAAAGTATGCTCGTTGATGCCAAATTTGGTGATGCAAGCACTAAAGTGGTTATAGAAGAATTTTTGGATGGTATAGAGTTAAGTTGTTTTGTATTAACAGATGGCACAAACTATAAAGTATTGCCAACTGCTAAAGATTACAAGCGTATTGGTGAAGGAGATACAGGATTAAATACTGGTGGTATGGGTGCAGTTTCTCCAGTACCTTTTGCTACTGATGATTTTTTAAATAAGATTGAGGAACGCATTGTAAAGCCTACAGTTGATGGTTTAAAAAAAGATAACCTGCCTTATGTTGGTTTTATATTTATTGGGTTAATTAAGGTTGGAGAAGATCCAAAAGTTATTGAGTATAACGTTAGAATGGGAGATCCTGAAACTGAAGTTGTTTTTCCTAGATTGAAGAATGATTTAGTTGAAATTCTTCAAGCAATGGCAAATGGTACGTTAAATAAAATTAATATTGAAATTGATGAACGTGCGGCAACTACAATTATGTTAGTTTCTGGTGGATATCCTGAAGCTTATGAAAAAGGTAAAGAAATTACAGGAATAGAAAGTATTACAGATTCTATACCATTTCACGCAGGCGCACTATTAGATGCAGGTAAAATTGTAACTTCTGGTGGTCGTGTAATGGCTATTACATCCTATGGTGACACATATCAAGAGGCCATAAAAAAATCTTACCAAAGTATAGAAAAACTACATTTTGATAAGATGAATTATCGTAAAGATATAGGATTCGATCTATAAAAATGAATGAGACGAGATGCTCTTGTCCTCTTCATTGTTATTATCAAATATTTTTAGTTGCTTCATCCAATAAGCTATTGCAACTATACATATAACAGTAAAAATCCAAGATACAGAGTTTGCAAGCCACCAGTTATCAAGTTCTAAGGCTCTTAGAGCATCATAAGGTGCAAAAAGCACATCAACAAATAAATCTTGTATAGCGTAAAAGAAGTCTTTCATGATTAGTATATTTACGAAGCAAAAATACAAAAACAGTTAATGATTACAAGCATTTTTAATAAATCTAAGCCAATTAATTTTATAATTGTCTTTTTCATTATTCTACTTGCTTCTTCCATTTCATTTTTTAAAATTGAAAGTAACACTATTAACTTGAATAGTTTTCTAGTATTTGTAAGCCTTTTTATTGGTGCTTATTTTGCAATGCTAGTATTGAATTTCGTATCTGGTAAAAATAGTTTAACGCAATCAAATAATTTTGAAATCGTATTATTTGGTTTTTTTTTATTGATGGTACCACAAACCACTGCGAGTTTAAAGCTTACTTTGGCCAATATATTTTTACTTTTTAGTTTAAGGCGACTTATTAGTTTGAGGTCTCAAAAAAATATAAAGAAAAAGCTATTCGATGCTGCTTTTTGGGTCACCTTAGCAGCACTTTGTTATTCATGGGCCATGTTGTTTATCATTTTAATACCTATTGCTATTTTTTTATATACTGACAATAAATTGAGAAATTGGTTAATTCCTCTAACAGGTATTGTTGTAGTACTACTTATTTCCTATTGTATATGTTTTTTAATGAATTATGATTTGGTGACTAGTGTTATAAACAATTTTAAAGTAAGTTTTGACTTTAGCCCCTATAATACAGTACAATTCTTGATAACTCTTACAGTACTATTTTCCTTCGGGTTATGGTCTTTAATATTTTATATCAAAAATATTAATCTTAAGAAAAAATCATTTCGTCCCGCATTTTATATTATAATCTGGACAGTAATAATATCATTTTTAATATTGATAATTGCACCGCAAAAAAGTGGACAGGAGTTTCTTTTTATATTTGCACCATTAGCTATTATCATAGCTACTTATGTTGAGGTAATTAGAGAAAAATGGTTTAAGGAGGTATTTTTTTTAATTCTAATAGCTGTGCCTGTGATTTTTTTATTTTTGTAGTTTTTCTCCAAAGGATAAATCTCCAGCATCTCCTAGTCCTGGAACTATGTAACCTTTGTTATTCAACTCTTTATCAACTGCAGCTATCCAAAGATGTGTATGTTTAGGGAATTCTGAAGTCACATAATCCACACCATTTTTAGCGCCAATTACACTCACTAAATGTATTTCTTTGGGGTTTCCAAAAGGTTGAAGCGCTTTAAAAGTAGCTAACATAGATTGTCCTGTTGCCAACATTGGGTCTGCCAGAATTAATGTTTTGTTACTTAAGTCTGGACAAGCCAAATATTCTACTACAATTTCAAAACTTTCAGGGTTGTCTTTATGGTGTCTATATGCAGAAATAAATGCATTTTCAGCAGTGTCAAAATAATTTAAAAGCCCATTATGCAAAGGAACACCAGCTCTTAAAATTGAACAAAGCACTATGTCATTATTAAAATCTGTTGTCTCACAAATGCCCAATGGCGTAGTAACATGTTTTGATACAAAACCAAATGTTTTACTTAATTCGTAACCCAAAATCTCGCCTATACGTTCTATGTTTCTTCTAAATCGCATATTGTCTTGCTGGACATTTGTATCTCGTATTTCAGAAATAAATCTATTTAATACAGAGTTTTGTTTTGAGAGGTTATGGATATACATCTTTTAACGCTTTATTTTGAATGCTAAAGTTAACTAATATAAGTATATTTGTGGTCTAAAATTAACACCTATGTTTACCGATAAAGCCAATAAAATATTTCAAGACGTTATTGAGAAATACCACGTTATTAATACTGTAGATCAACCTTTTGAGAACCCATATCCAAAAAGTGATTTAATAGAGCATTTACTATATAGAAAGTGTTGGATAGATACTGTACAATGGCATTATGAAGATATTATTCGCGACCCTCAAATTGATCCTGTTGCAGCATTAACATTGAAACGTCAAATAGATGCTTCTAACCAAGATAGAACCGATATGGTAGAGTATGTTGATAGTTTTTTCCTTGAAAAATATAAAGATGTAAATGTTAAAGACGATGCTACTATTAATACTGAAAGCCCAGCTTGGGGCATTGATAGGTTGTCAATTTTAGCACTTAAAGTATATCATATGAACGAAGAAGCTACAAGAACAGATGCTTCTGATGTGCATAGAGCGGCCTGTCAAACAAAATTAGATATTTTGTTAGAACAACGTGTAGATTTGTCAACTGCAATCGATACTCTTTTGAGTGATATCGAAAATGGTGATAAATACATGAAGGTATACAAGCAAATGAAGATGTATAATGATGATGAGTTAAATCCTGTTTTACGTTCCCAAAAATAATTCGTTTGTCATCCTGAACTTGTTTCAGGATCTCATCCAACATATAAGTTGAGATGTCTCATTCCGAAAAACATATTCTAGTCATACGTCTCTCAGCAATGGGAGACGTTGCTATGACTATCCCTGTACTTAGAGCTCTTATTAAGCAATATCCAGACTTAAAAGTTACGATTTTAACTAAACCATTTTTTAAGCCGTTTTTTAGAGATTTAATGAACGTTGAGGTGATTTGTGTTGATGTTAAAGGAAAACATAAGAGTGTATTTGGACTCTATAAACTAGCAAGAACACTCAACAAAGACTATAAATTTTATGCCATTGCCGATTTACATAATGTATTAAGAAGTAAGGTTTTAAAACAATTTATAAGATGTAATCGGTTTGTCTCTATTAATAAAGGGCGCAGGGATAAAAAACAATTGACATCTGGAAAAATATTCAAGCAATTAAAAACAACGCATCAACGTTATGCCGATGTTTTTGATGTTCTAGGATATCCTGTTGATTTAACCAACCCATTTTTTCCAGATAAAGTAGACTTAAATCGAGAAGTAATAGAACTGTTAGGAGACAGGAAAAATGGCTTTATCGGAATTGCACCTTTTGCAGCACATGATGGGAAAATGTATCCCTTGAATTTGATGGAACAAGTAGTAGATCAACTTTCAAAAGATTATAAGGTGGTTTTGTTTGGTGGAGGTAAAAACGAAGAAGGTATTTTAAGCCGTTGGGAGAAATTTCATAAAAATACTGTAAATGTTGCAGGCAAGTTGTCTTTAGATGAAGAGTTAGATATCATTTCGAACCTAGATATGATGCTTTCCATGGATTCAGGGAATGCTCACATTGCTGCCATGTTAGGTGTTAAAACAGTTACCATTTGGGGTGTAACACATCCTTATGCAGGATTTGCCCCATTCAATCAACCAGAAGATTATGCATTGCTTTCCGATAGAGAACAATTCCCTTTGATACCAACTTCTACATATGGAAATAAGTATCCTGAAGCGTATCAAAAAGCGGCCAAAAGTATTGATTTAAAAATTATTGTAAACAAGGTTAAAGAAGTAATATAAAGATTATAAAATCATTAAATAATGAAGCTTATAAAGAAATCATTAAAATTTGTTGCAGTAATAATTATATTTTGTGTTTTTACTGTTTTTTTAGGATATCATTATTTGAAAACTACTTCTGATGATTTTATATCTGATGATGAGTTAGAAGAGTTCATAGCAAGGGTAGAATTCGCCGATAAATTGCCAGAACGATTTTATGAATTATATGAAGAAGCTTATCCTGATGCTTTATCCACTAGTTTAAACAAGCAATTAGTTAAAGGTGTTTTTTCAGAAAACTACATTAAAAGCCCAAGTATTTTAGCTTCTACTATTTCAAAGTTTAGTAGAGTTGAAGGTGATAGCACTCGTATTTCTAGAAAAAAAGCGTACATATTAGCTTGGAAACTTGAGGAGAAAATGTCTCAAAAGGAGTGCCTAAATTGGGCTTTACATAACTATCAATTTACTGTTGATTTCAAAGGAGTAAATAGGATATCTCAATTTTATTTCACAAAACCGCTTCAGAGTCTTAACGATAAAGAATTAAAAGATATAATTAGATTAATGAAAAAACCTAGTTTGGTAAGCCTTCCTCAAAAAGGGCCTCTAGGCAGTCATTAAACACTCTCTGTTTGTATAAATGGATTAATTTTTAATCTGAAAGCTCAAAAAAGTCATGAACGTCATTATTATTAGCTACAAAAATGTAGTTATTCGATATTCCATTTAAAAATACCATGGCTCTTACATTTTTATCAACAAAGAATCCAGATTCTTGATGGGGTAAATAGTGAAAATTTCCCTTGCCGTTACCTAACAAAACCGATCCAATACCAGCATCAGCTCTAGTGGTTTCTACTTCAGACTGGTAGTTATTTCCAGCTAAAATAAGGTCTTTATTTCCATCTCCATCAATGTCATTAAAAAGAATGCTGTTAACAGGTGAACGTTGTATTTGGTTTTTAAAAGGTTTAAAATCAAATCCACCAGAACCGTTATTTATGAAGATACCAGATCTAAATTCTACGGCCTTATACGTTAAAGCATTATCCAAGCGCTTACCTAAAATACCTTCTAAATTTCTATTGGCAAAATCCTCATAATCCGGTATTTTTTCTGCCAGTTGTGGTATTTGCTGAGTCATACAGGTTTTACCTCTTACTGGGACTTCTTTCCCGTTATATTTCTTGGCGAGAATTATATCTTGCGTACCATCAAAATTAAAGTCTGTTGTATATACTTTGAATGGTTTTTCTTTTGATGCATGAAATTTATAATTCAATCCTAAATTTCCACCAATTATATCCTTATCACCATCGTTATCAATATCAGTTATATATAATGTATTCCACCAACCGGAAGCTTCAGAAAGTGTTTTGTAATCGTTACTTTTTACAAGAGCGTTAGATTTATTTAAAAATACCTGAATACCCATCCATTCTCCGGTAACAATAAGATCGGTATGACTATCTTCATTAATATCTACCCATACTGCGTCTGTAACCATTCCTATTTTTTCAAGTTCAGGAGCGAGTGATTTAGTGACATTAGTAAAAACACCATTGTTATTTTGAAGTAAGTAACTATCTGGAGAAAAAGGATATTTGCCTGGAATAACTCTACCGCCAACAAATAAATCTATGTCGCCGTCATTATCATAATCAAACGGAACGACCTTTGAGCCAGCCGATTTAATTTCTGGCAACCTGCCTTCAGCTTTTGAAAAAGATCCAGTACCATCGTTTAAATAGAGTCTGTCTTGAAGAGATTTTGGGTAACCATAAAACTCATAACTTCCATTAACAACGTATAAATCTTGATCACCATCACCATCAGCATCAAAAAATACTGCACCAACATCTTCAAATTTTTTATCTTCTATAAAGGCTTTATTTTCTGTAGTTTTTAAAGTTCCTAATTTATTTAGGAGTATTTGCCCTGAGTGTCCATTTGCACCACCTACAAAAATATCTTCTAAACCATCATTATCTACATCTCCTTTTGCCAATGCTGGCCCCGTTTGTGATAATTTATGTGGTAAAAGAATTTGAATATCAAAATCATTAAAATAAGGATCTATATGTTTTAAACTAAAGTCTAGTTTGGTTAATAATGTATGTTGATCAGTTTTTGTTATTTTTTCCCTTAAACTAGCATTATTGTAGTTAATAGCTAAGGTTTGATTGCTAGAGACTTTATTAATTACCTCTTGTTTTCCATCTAACCATATAATAGTTAACTGTTCTATTTCAGTGTTTTTAGGAATGCCAAAATGAAGTGTATTTGAAACCGATGATAAAAATCCCCTTGTGTTAATTAATTGACGTTTTAAAGTAGTACCATTGCTTAAATCTACTACTGCAATTGTTCCTAGACCAAAAGGATTTTTCTCTGGCCCATTAAATGTAATTTTTAAGTAGTTGCCTGTGTTTGCATCAATAGCATTGTTTTTTAATATAGAAGCTTTATCATTTATATTATTTACAACAATATCTAGATCACCATCATTATCTAAATCAGCATATACAGCACCATTAGAAAATGTTGCAGGTTCATCAGACCAAGTTTTGCTTGTGTTTTCAAAAGTTAAGTCACCATTATTTTTAAAAAAATAGTTATCTAATTTTTGTTGAGAAAACAACTTGGTAAAGTTTAAAAGGTCTTGTTTTGTTGGCTTTCTAACATTCTCTCTTAAAATTTGCCGAGCCTCATTTAGCTTATCTACTTCATTAACGTCTCTAAAAATACCGTTAGTTATAAAGAAATCATTATTTCCATCTAAATCAAAATCAGCAGACAACACAGACCAGCTCCAATCTGTATTAGCTATCCCAGTCATTTTTCCGATTTCACTATATGTATTGTTTCCGTTATTTAGCTGAAGCATATTGTGCATATACTGATAATGATAACCATTATCCACCATCGCTTCAAATTTGTTTACTGGAGTCATAGACATGGTTGTTTTAGAACGTACATAATCTTCAGGATTCATATCTAAAGTTGTCAAGTCAAACAAACCATCGTTATTTATGTCTGCCACATCACTTCCCATACTGTTGTATGAAATATGTTTAAAATAGTTGTCTCTAGATTCAGTAAATGTTCCATCTTGGTTATTGATATATACCAAATCTGGATACTCAAAATCGTTACAAACATAAAGATCTAACCATCCATCATTATTTAAATCGCATACTTGTGGATTTAGACCAAACCCTAAATCGTACTTTAAATTTGCTGTTTTTGAAACATCGGTAAATTTTCCAGTACCGTCGTTATTGTACAATCTATCGCAGCCTTTGAGTTTTAAGTTTTTTTGGTTTTTGTCTGTTAAGTTTATGTCATTAATATTGCTTTTACCAGTTATATCTGGAGTATTTGAGATATATACATCTAAATCATTATCATTATCATAATCAAAAAAAGTAGCATGTATTGTTCTGTTACTATCGTCTAAGCCTAATGCTTTTGCTTTTTCGGTGAAGGTATTATCTCCATTGTTGATATAAAGTAAGTTTGCAAATTTATTATTGTCGTCTTTCCACCCACCTCTAGAAATATAAATATCCATCCATCCGTCACTGTTAACATCTACCATCGTTACACCTGTATTAAAACCTTCTAATTGTTTAATGCCAGCAGTTTCGGTAATATCTTCAAATTTAAAATTCCCTTTGTTTAAGTAGAGCTTGTCATCAGATTGATTTGAGGTAAAATATAAATCTTGTAAACCATCGTTGTTTATATCACTTACAGCAACACCTCCGCCTATGTAAGTATATAAGTATTGGTAATAATTAGATTCTAAAGTCTCTTCTAAAACGTTTATAAAATTTATCCCAGTATTTGAAGCTGAAAGTGTTGTAAATAATTGAATACTTTGCTCTTTTTGATCTTCATTTTGAACTTTTACTTTTGCGTCTTTACTGCAAGAGCTAAAACATAATAAAACACTTAGAAACAAGCCTTTAATGTTTAATAGAGGTCTATAAAAATGAAATAAAAAACGCATAAATATTAGTTTATAGTAGCAAAACCTAAGCAAACAAATTTACAAAAACGAGTAGTTGAAGTACAATTTAAAGTATTAAAATGGAATTAAAAAAACGGCAAGGTTTAATATCCTTGCCGTTAGAATTTTATAAACTAGCTATTAGGTTAATTCCCTAAACCAGGCAGTAGTTCAATTTCTCTAATTGGTATAGGTGCAAAATAATTATCAGTACCTGTAGAACCAATTACTTCATTTTGTACAGAGATGATTCCTCCATTAACAACGTCTGGTGTTACTTGAGGGTTTCTATTAGCAAAAGCATCTGCTACAAGTTCAAGACGAACTAAATCGTTCCAGCGAATCCATTCACCAGCCAATTCCCATTTACGTTCTGTAACTGTCAAGTCAGCTAAGTCACCTCCAGAAACATCTTGATAAGTTAAAGTGGGATGATCTTCCCAAGCTGTATTATCTGCATTTCTAACGCGTTGAGGAACGGCAGAAGCGTAAGTAGCATTAAAATCTAAACCTGCAGCTCTTCTTCTTACCTTATTTAGAGCTTCCCAAGAAGCTGCATTAGCATTTCCTGCACGAGCAGAAGCTTCAGCATAAATTAAAAGAACTTCAGCATATCTCATGTAATAATCACTTCTGTCAGAAAAGTGTCTTCCTACAGCATAATCATCTTCTTCAACAGGTCCCACAATTTTTCTAAATACGGGTGTAACCTGATCACTAAAGTTAATCCAATCGGCATCCATTCTGTAGGTAGCATTTTTTCTTGCGCCTTCAGGGAAATCTTCAAAATATCGTATTTCAGCAAAAGTCTCTCCCCATCCTCTATTATCAGATGGCCATCCTAATCTGGCAAATTTACCATTACGTGTTCCACAAGACACACAGTAAACAAGTGTCCATACAGATTCTTTGGTAAATTTATTAGCGATACTCCACATATCTCCGGGGTTTTCATCTAATTCAAAACCATGAGATGATGCATTGTTTATTACATCTTGAGCAGTGCTTGCAGCTAAGGCATATTTAGAATTGTCTCTTAAAGGGAAACCAGCCCAGTCCAAATATAGTCTAGCTAACATAGCTTTAGCAGAACCAGAATTGGGTCTTGGAGCACCGTCATTTACTCCAGGATAAATGTCTGGTAATAAATTAGCTGCTTGCATAAAATCAGATTCGATTTGTGCATAAACTTCCTCTTGAGATGCTAATTGAATATCAAAATCAATATCTGGAGTTGTAGGGATTGCAATTCTTCCGTGAACACGCGCTAAGTGAAAAAACATAGCTCCTCTTAAGAAATAAATTTCACCTAAAAGTCGGTTTTGTTCATCTTCTTGTCCTGTAAATTTCGTGTCACCAATATTTTTAAGTACCGTATTGGCATTAAAAATCATCCCATAAATGTTTCTCCAGTTACTTAATGTTCTACTATTTTCATTAGTAATGGCTCTTTGGTCATGCTCTCTAAAGTCAGCTTTATTACTAGCCTTGTGCGTTGTGATATCGTCACCACTCCATCCGTTTACATAAAATGTAGACCATTGAGAAGCATTCCTTAAACTTGCATAAATACCTGTTACTCCTAAGCTTAACTCCGAAATATCAGTATACGCTCCTGGAGCTAATTGTACCTCTCCAGGATTCTCTTCTAAAGGCACACAGGCTTGAAAGCCTAATGCCAAAACCAATACAGCAGTAAATGCTGTAAAAAGGCTTTTAAATGTTCTGTTGTTTTTCATAATCTTTCTTTTTTATTTTAATCTAAATTTTACTCCTACGTTATAAACTCTAGGGTTTGGATAGGCACCTATATCAATACCCGGTGCAGCATCCACATTTCCATTATTATTAGCTGGTCTAGAAGTTAATTCTGGATCATATCCTGAATAATCTGTAATTAAAAATAAGTTCTGACCACCCGCATATACTTTAATGGTTTCAAAACCTTTAACGTTTTTGAACGTATATCCAATGTTAAGGTTACTTAATCTCACAAAACCACCGTTTTCTATATATCTAGTAGAACCATAATCGTTTTCTCCACCAGATGGAATTTCTGTTTCGTTGGTTGGCGTCCATTGGTTTAATTGTACTGGAGAACCAAAACTTCTTTGGTTACCTGTAGCACCAACAATTGTTCCTCTAAACGCATTTAGCATTTCGTTGCCATGAGATCCTTGAAAAAAGAAGTTTAAATCCCAGTTTTTATATGCTAATGTGTTGTTCCATCCCCAAAGTGTAGTTGGAGTACCATTACCTATTACGCCAATAACACGATCTCCATTTTCGTCTCTTAAGTATTTAGCATCTCCAGGAACACGACCAAAAGTAGCAGCTTCTGCTGCTTCAGATGTTTTCCATGTACCTAAGAATGTTGAACCTTGAATTTGTCCTAAAGGTTCTCCTACTTGGAATACATTCCAAATTCTACCTTGTCCATCGATACTTCCAAACTGCCCTTGAATTTCATCTATTGGGTTTCCTGCAGTATCATTACCTAAGTCAAGAATTTTGTTCTTTACGAAAGATACATTAAAATTTGAATCCCATGTAAAATTATCATTATTAATAATTGATGCAGAAAGTGATAAATCAATACCTGTGTTTTCTGTTTCACCTACGTTTTGAATTTGAGGTGCTGTTTGAGGCCCAACTAATGTTGGTGGGATTGTTACTGCAAGTAATAAATCGGTAGTGTTTTTCTTGTACCAATCAACACTAAAATTGATTCTACCACTTAAAAAACCAAAATCTACCCCTACGTTTGTTTGTGTTGTAGTTTCCCAAACTGTATCTGGGTTTCCAATTCTACCAACAATGGCTCCAATTTCTCGAGTTGAACCATCAAATGCATATGGCGTACCTAAATTAATAGAATCAAAGGTACTATAGATTCCAATATTTTGATTACCAACTTCACCCCAACCTGCTCTTAACTTTAGTGCACTAAATAGATCACTATCAGCTATAAAGTCCATATTAGAGAAGTTATACGAACCAGCAAAAGAGAAAAATGTACCCCATTTGTTATCGCCTTGGAATCTTGAAGACCCATCGCGACGAACTGTACCAGTTAAGAATAATTCCTCATTGAAATTATATTCTAAACGTCCCATTAATGATTCAATAGAGCTCTCAGTTTTATTATTATTGAAATTGAAACCAGAATTTAATTCAGCTAAATAATAACTTAAAGGTCCAGTAAGGTTGTCTACATTTAAGTTTAATACTTTATTAACTGCTTCTTGGAATTCATATACACCAGTAATTTTAAAATTATGATTGTCTAATGACTTGCTATATGTTACAATGTTACTGACTTGGTGATTTCTGTTGGAATTACCATTATAAGTTGCGTCACTTTGTCCATAATCTCTAGTTAAAGCTTCTCTAGTTCTATTAAGAGTACTTGCACCAGCTACCAATGTGTAGTTTAAATTTTCTAAGATATCATAACTAAGATTAATGTTAACGTTTAAGCGATCTTGAGTATCATCAATATTACTTTGATTTAATCTAGCAATAGGGTTATAGTTTAGTGATGCTAAAGAACGGGTTGATCCTTCATTAAAATTACCATTGGCATCTCTAATTGGTGTAGTTGGATCCCAAGTAACAGCATGAGCTACTAAACTTCCTTGAAAACGCGAGAAAGCGTTAATATCGTTTACAGAAGTTGCTCTACTACCAAAAAGATTAACACCTACTTTAAGTTTATCAGTTATGTTAGCACTAACATTGGCTCTAATTGAATATCTCTCATAACCTGTTGTAATAACTGTACCTTCTTGGTTTACATAGTTTCCAGAAACAAAGTAATTTACATTTTCACTTCCACCACTATAGGACATTTGAAGGTTATTACTAATTCCTGTTTGAAATAGTTCGTCTTGATAATCCACACCACCAAATTGGTCTAAAACATCTATTTCAGATTGTGGAATAAACTCATTACCTCTTAGTTGGTTTTCAATTCTAGCAAAGTCTCCTGCTCTACCACCTTGTAATGTTGGCAGTAAGTTAGGGATGGTTTCAAATGATGTAAAGAAGTCTACATCTAATTTTCCTTTCCCATTACCTCTTTTTGTTGTAATTAAAATAACACCGTTTGCACCTCGCGAACCGTAGATAGCAGTTGCAGAAGCATCTTTTAATACATCTAAGGTAGCA
Source organism: uncultured Flavobacteriaceae bacterium (assembly GCA_947502975.1). GTDB lineage: Bacteria > Bacteroidota > Bacteroidia > Flavobacteriales > Flavobacteriaceae > Jejuia. The sequence continues at coordinate 53,606 of CANNBV010000001.1, read as the reverse complement.
ATATCGTTAGGGTTAAGTGTTGCTAAATCTCCACCAATAATACCATCAATAACTACTAAAGGATCATTGTTACCAGTAATTGAGTTCGTACCACGTACACGAATTTTAACTGCACCACCTGGAGCACCACTTTGTCTTGCAACGGTTACACCAGCTGCTCTACCTTGAAGTGCATCTTCAACTCTAACTAACGGCTGGTTTTCAAAAGATTTAGAGGTAACTCGTGAAACAGCACCTGTTAAATCACTCTTCTTTGCTGTACCATAACCAATTACCACAACCTCATCTAGTTGGGCTGTGTCTTCAGCCATTGTTATACTTATTGATGTTTGATCACTAACAGTAATGGACTGTGTTACATAACCTAAGAATGATATTTCTAGTACATCACCAGCAGAAGCTTCAATACTGAAATTACCATCAAAATCAGTAACTACACCTTTTGTTGTACCCTTAACTAGGACATTTGCTCCTGGAATTCCCACTCCAGCTTCGTCTACAACAGTACCACTAATGGTTTGCTGGATTTCGATTTCCTTAGGAGATTCTTTAATTTTGTTAGCTATTAGAATAATCTGTTTATCCAATACTTCATAATCTATTTCAGTATTAATAAAAAGTTTACTTAAAATTCTATTGATTTTAGTTTTCTTGAACTTAACAGATACTACTTTTTTGTAGTCTAATTCGTTATCGTTGTACAAAAACTTAAAATCAGATTTTTCTTCAATGGATCTTAACACATTTTCAATAGTAACATTATTTAATTCTAGGGTGATTTTTGCATTTTGTGAATAAGAATTAGCATGTATTTGAAAAAGCGATATTAAAAATAAATAGATAGATAGTTTCATTTTTAAATCAAGCTTTAAATAGGGAATACTATCCCCTAACTTCATTAGAAATTTCATACTTTTGTTTAGTTTTAGTTGATTAAATAAATTTTAATTTGCTATTTGTAAATCGGGAAATGTTGCAGCATTTTCCGGTTTTTTTTTAAATAGAATTTCGTTTCAATTACAGGATTTCTTTTTTTTCATATGTTTAATTTAGTTTTAGATTAATTAATAATTATTTTATCATCTTCAATATTGAAATCAAAAGGATAGTTTTTGCTAAATGAAGTTAATACTTGAGTAATAGATTCATAATCGAAAGTAGCAGTAAATTCTTCATTGGCCAGATGCTCATTATGGTTTGTGATTTTAACATTATACCTTCTTTCTAATTTTTTGAGGATATTTTTAAATGCCATATGCTCAAATACCGTTCTGCCTTCAGTCCAAGCAGTATAAATGTTTGGTTTTACAGGTTTAATATTAATTTTACCATCGCTTTTATTCCAAAAAGCTTGTTGATTTGGTTTTAGTAGTGTTTTTGAGTCATTAATTTTTGAGCTATGACTAATAGCTACTGACCCTTCGACCAAAACTGTGGTGATTTTTGAATCTTCAGGATAAGCCATAATATTAAAAACTGTACCTAAAACTTCTAAAGACATATTATCTGCATTAACTGTGAAAGGCTGTTCTTTGTTTTTAGTAACTTCAAAATAAGCTTCTCCTTCAAGAAAAACATTTCGTTTTTCTCCCTTAATAAATTGTATAGGGTATTTGAGCTTACTTCCAGAGTTGAGATGAACTTTGGTGCCATCTGACAACGTAACCTCAAAGTTTCTTCCATAAGGCACATTCAATTCATTGTAAATAAGTGTATTTGGTATGCCTTTGTTTTTTGCGGAAGTATAATCTAATCGTAAGTTATCACCTTGTTTTACTAAAAATACATTATTGTCAAATGTTTCTTGAGAATTGTTTTTATCGGATAAAACTTTTGTGATACCATTTCCTAAATCCAGAGTGATTTCATCTAATGGCAAACCTATTAAATTGCTTTCACTAGTAGTTGTAGTTCCAGTTCGTTGATTTTGGTAAGTTAAATAACTTATGGATAATAAGACAATGAGAATGGCAGCTGCCTTATACATGGAGTTTTTGGAGTAAGTTTTGTAGACTGACTTACTTCTAATGCTTTCCCAGTCTTTTTGTTTTGACTTTTCAATGGTTTCGACATGTTTAAGACGTTCTTTTTGCTTTGACTCGTTCGCTAATTCTGAGACAATATCTTTAGCTTGAGATTTTGAAAAACTGTCTGATAAAAGATCTTCTGTTAATTGTTTATCATTAACAATTTCTTTTGCTGTAACCTTAGATTTATAGAAAATATGTCTTAAACGTTCCATTGGTTTAGTTGAGTTATACCATAGATAACATTACTATAACGACAATAAAATACATATGGGTGAAAAAAAAGCAGAATATTTTAAAAAATCAATAAAAAAGACATGATAAAATTATGGTAATATAAATAATGCAATAAGAGAAAGGCTAAAAAGCATTTTATAAACACCTTTAAGAAGTGGTCTTAGTTTTTGATAAGCAATACGTTTTTGTGTTTTAACCGTATTAAGAGAAACGGAAAGCTCTTCAGAGATTTGTTTATTCTCTAAGCCTTTTAAACTTAATTTAATAATGTGCTTGCATTTGTAAGGCAACGTGTTTATGGCTTCATTTACTAGTCTTGATGTCTCCTCAATAAAAATTTGTTTTTCAAAGTAAGAAGTAGAAGATATTAACTTGAGAGTTTCAACATCAATCTTTGTTTTCTTTTTATATTCACTACTTTTTAATAAATCTAAAGATTTATTTTTTACAGCAGTATATAAATAGGATTTTATATAAAATTCATTTTCGAAGTATAAATTTTTATTCCATATTTTAATAAAAACTTCCTGAACCAAATCTTTTGCTATTTCTATATCGTCTACATACTTATTAGCAAAAACACAGAGAGATGGGTACAAGGTGTCAAAAGACTGCTTGTACAAATTGTACTGGAATTTAGTTGTTTTAGTTCGTTTCAAAGCTTAGTTGGCAAAATTAGTTTAAAAGCTAAGAGATGTACTGTAATCAGAAAATCTAAAAGAGTATATATGTGCTTTCACTAATCTTGGTTAACTCAAAAATATAAAAATACTATTAATTGCAAAGAAAAATTGCAAAAAATGAGGTTTTAAGGCTGTATTTTGTGAAATACTCAGTAAAGTACGGTGTTTATAGAGATTTTTATTTTTAATAATTATACATCGTCGTAGTCCACAACTATTGTTGGAGTAGTTGGATGTGCTTGGCATGTTAAAATTAAACCATCTGCAACCTCGCTTTCCGTTAAAATACTATTTTGAACCATAGTAGCAGCCCCTTCTTTAATTTTCCCAAGACAACTACTACAAATTCCACCTTGACAAGAATATGGTGCATCTAAATCTTCATCAAGTGCCGCTTCTAGAATAGTTTGCTTTGTAGACATATCAAACGTTGTTTCTTCATCATCTACAATTACTGTAATTTTAGTTTTACCAGATTGAGATGGAACATTTTCTTCCGCAATTTCTGATGACTTTGCCGCTTTAAACAATTCAAAATGTATGCGATTTTCATTTATAGCATGTTCAGATAGCACGTCTTTTACAGTATGAATCATACCTTCTGGCCCGCATAAATAAAAGGCATCAACCTCAATGTGTTTATGCTTATTTTTCATTATGTAGTTTACCGTGCTTTTTTCAATACGACCAAAAATTGCATTGTCTTCATCGGTTTGACTGAATACAAACTGTATCGAAAAACGATCGTTATATTGATGTTGTAATTCTAAAAGTTCGTTTAGAAACATAGTGTCTTTAGTAGACTTATTCCCGTAAACAAGTATAACCTTGCTATATACTTCTTCTTCTAAAGCACATTTAATAATACTCATAATTGGAGTTATACCACTACCTGCAGCAAACAGGGCTATGTTTTTGGTTTTCTTATCATTAGGCTCGAAAATAAAGCGTCCTTTTGGTGGAGCAACTTCTAGTGTGTCTCCAACTTTTAAATTGTTATTTGCATAAGCAGAAAAAGTGCCGTCTTTCACTTCTTTAACAGCTACTTTTAAATCCCCGCTCTTTGGAGAGACGCATAATGAATAATCACGCCTAACTTCATTACTATTAATGGTTGTTTTTAAAGTAATGTACTGCCCCGCTTTAAACGAAAACTCATTTTTTAAATTATCAGTAACGTTAAAGCTAATACTTACCGATGTATCAGTTTCTCTATTTATAGTTTTAACGGAAAGTTTGTGAAATCCAGACATGAAATATTTTTTCTTCAAAAATAATGAAGCCTTAACGTTTTATCGTTGTTTTTAGTCGAAAAAATAATATATAAGAGTTCTATGCATAAGAAAATTATATATATTTGAATATCATGAAAAACAACAATTTATATAAAGGAAGTCTAACGACCATTATTTTAAAACTCTTAAATGAGAATGATAAAATGTATGGGTATCAAATTACACAAAAAGTAAAGGAAATTACTAATGGGGAACTTAATATTACAGAAGGTGCCCTTTATCCCTCCTTGCATAAATTAGAAGCAGAAGGTTTGCTTGATGTTGAATTTACTAAAGTGCAAAATAGAATGAGAAAGTATTATAAGCTTACAGAATTAGGTACACAAGAAACCGTAAATAAATTAGCAGAACTGGAAGACTATATTAGAACAATGCGTGCTTTGGTTAATCCAAAGTTTAGGACATTATAAACTTAAACATATATAACATAAACTTAAACATATATAACCTTAATTACTTTGCAAACAATAAAAGTTGATTTCAACATAGCCTTTAATTATACTTAATCTAAAAATATTGTAACAATACTTACTATTTTTATACCTATATCAAAAATTCACATTAACCAAAACATTCACAAATGAAAAAACTAATACTAGTATTTGTTTTAGTATTCACTATTTCTATGACTGCCCAAGAGGATGCAGAATTTAAATCTGAAACCATAGAGTTTATTAAAATAACAGGAGCTACCAAGGCTTTTGATGATGCTATCGACCAAATAGGAAACATGGTGTCTCAAGAAAACAAGGCTGCTTACAAAAAGGAAGCTGAGGCTACTTTAGATGCACTTTATGATGAGATGGCAACACTTTACATGGGTGAATTCACTCGAGATGAAATAAAAGAGTTAGTTAGTTTTTATAAATCTGATATAGGAAAGAAATTAGCAACAAAGCAAATTTCATTAGCTCAAAAGGGTATGATGATGGGACAATCTTGGGGTATGAAGGTACAGGGAATTGCCCAGAAATATAACTAAAATACGCCATAGATATGATTAAGCATTTCTTAAATCTAGAATGGAAAGCGTTTTTTAGGTCCGCCAGTTTTGGTAAAAGTCTAGGAATAAAGATTTTTATGGGCTTTATGGCACTTTATTTCATGGGATTCTTTTTAGTTGGGGGTTTTTTTCTTGATAAAATTTTAGAGAAAATATATCCTAAAATAGATTTGATTACGGCTTTTACTGGCCTAATCTTTTTTTGGATTTTGGGTGATTTATTATTTCGCTTCTTTTTTCAAAAATTGCCTGTAATGAGTGTTAAACCATTATTAACGCTTCCGGTTAACAGAAGCAAAATAGTACATTATGTATTAGGTAAATCCGCACTGTCATTTTTTAACTTTTTGCCGCTTTTTGCAATTATTCCATTTGGCATAAAACTGTTTTTTAAAGATTATCCAAGCAGTTCTGTATTAATACTGATATTGGCACTTATAGTAACAACACTTATTATCAATTTTTTAAACTTTATTATTGAAAGTTTTTCAGCGCAAACAGAGTTGTCATTTTTACCAGTGATTCTAATCACTGGAGGACTATTTGCTTTAGATTATTTTAATATTATTTCCTTTAATAGCCTTGTAAGTAGTGCCTATACAGCAATCTATGAATCACCAATACTTATTCTCGGTCTTGTGCTTATATTGGGAGTTCTTTATATTTTTAACTATAAATTACTACATAAGAAACTCTTTTTAGATAGTGGATTAAAAACTGAAGTAAAAGAAGTAAAAGCATCTAATTTAGAGTGGACAAAGAGTTTTGGAGATATTGCACCATTTATGCAATTAGACTTAAGGTTAATTTGGCGCAACAAACGCACTAAATCTTCGGTATGGATGCTTGGTTTAGGGTTGCTTTATGGGTTGTTTTTTTACCCTCAACCAGTATACCAAGACAAAACGTTTTTCTTCATTTTCATTGGTATATTTTCAACAGGTATTTTTTTAATAAACTTCGGACAGTTTGTACCAGCCTGGGATAGTGGATATTATAAATTACTGATGAGTCAAAACATTAAGTACGAGCAGTATTTAAAATCAAAATTCACGCTTATGGCTCTAAGTGTTGTTATCCTTTTTGTTTTAGGAATACCGTATGTATACTTTGGATGGAAAATTTTATTCGCACATTTTGCTGCAGCTATTTACAATATTGGAGTTAATACACATGTGATTTTGTGGGGTGGTTCATTCAACAGAAAAAAAATAGATTTAAGTCAGAAAGCAGCATTTAACTATCAAGGTACAGGTGCAGTTCAGTGGCTCATAGGTATTCCGTTGCTGTTGTTGCCAATGATACTTTTCGCCATTCTCAATTGGTTAGTAAGTTTTGAAATTGCATGTATTGTATTAATTGTAATGGGGGTTTTGGGTATTGTTTTTCATCAAAAACTCATGCGATTTATAACAGAGAAATATTTAGAATCAAAATATAAAATGATTGATGCATTCGATCAAGAAAATTAAAATAAAGCCATGATAACAACATCAAATTTATCAAAGAAATATAGTGGAAATCAAGTGTTACATATAGAAAACTTAGATATCCCAAAAGGACAAAGTTTTGGTTTGGTAGGCAATAATGGTGCTGGAAAAACGACTTACTTTAGTTTATTACTTGATTTAATTCAACCTACTACAGGAAAAATTAAATCGAATAATATTCAAGTGAATAAGAGTGAAGATTGGAAACCATTTACATCGGCATTTATAGATGAAAGCTTTTTAATTGGTTACTTAACACCAGAAGAATATTTTTATTTTGTTGGAGACTTACGTGGAGAAAACAAAGCAGATGTTGATGCTTTTGTTGGTCAGTTTGAAGACTTTTTCCACGGCGAAATTTTGGGTAAAAAGAAATATTTGCGCGATTTAAGTAAAGGAAATCAGAAAAAAGCAGGGATTGTCGCTGCACTTATTGGGAACCCAGAAGTGGTTATTTTAGATGAACCTTTTGCAAATTTAGATCCAACAACACAAATTAGACTTAAAGGTATTGTAAAGGATTTAGCCGAAACTAAAGGCGTTACTGTTTTAATTTCGAGCCATGATTTGATGCATGTTACTGATGTTTGCGAGCGTATTGTGGTTCTTGAAAAAGGTGAAGTTGTAAAAGATTTAGTAACTAATGCAGCTACGTTGAAGGAATTGGAGGCGCATTTTGCGAATTAAGCTATAGCTATTATTCGATTATTAATTCTTTTGAAAAATATTGGAAATCACAAAAGACGACATTGAAAAATTAATTGAGTTGAGAAAAGAAGACACTTTTTTTAACCATTTATGGAACGTTTTTTCTGGTGATTTTAGACCAAAGGGAGAAATTGGCAGGAGAGAAATTAAGGTATGGAAACAAAACATGTGGAATAAAACTTTTTATCCTGTTTTCACATTTGAATTAAATACTAGTATGCATCTTATAAATATTACTAGTAAACTGAATCCGATTGGAAAATTGTTAATTGGAATTTTCGTTATTGGATTTATATATGCTATTTCCCCTGAGAATCCATCTGAATTTGATTTTATTGGAAATTGGCCAATAATTGCTGTTATATCAGTTTTTGGTATGATTTTCACTCTATTCTGGCGAATGATTTATAGATTTGAAAGACAAAATCAACTAGATGAAATATTTGAATTTTTAGATATCGAAGTCGAGGATAAGAAACCAGAAAAGGAATGGTCGTTCAAAAGAATCTTAATTCGATTATTTACTTATCCGTTTTGCCTTTTTTTAATTGGTCTGAGTATATTCTTGGCTATTCCAAACGGGAAATATGTTTTGGCAATTGGTACTTTAGGTTTTGTAAGCTTTTACCTTGTGACTGACTTAAGAATGATATTTAGAAAAAAAGACAACTAGCATGTACTAATCCTATTGTATTAGCTAAAAAGCCAGCAAAGTATCCCGCGTTAGGGATTGCAGTGGCAGCTTTTGGCGAGGCGCGCATCGAGCCAAAACTATTAACGGAAAGCCCGACCCTTTAGGGTAACGCCCAAAAACACTTCAAAAATGCAGTGATTTTATAGCTTAATCGAAAAAGATGTTTATTTTTACCCACTTATACCAGTTCTTGTTTGAAATTATTGTAAAATAAAATGATGATTTTTTTCTTTATATGAAGAAGAAAATTTAAGCATAGGTTTAGCTACGGTTTCATTTTATTCTGAAATAGAAAGGGAAAAAGAACGTTTTATTAAGGTAATTTCAAATTAGAAGTGGTGTTATATACTATTTGTGAGAGTTTGTAGTTATCTATTACACCAAACCAAGAGGTATTGAAAACACTTTTTAAACCTACAGCGTTACTCGTTATAAGCATCCTTGCTATAACAGCTTGTTCGCGCAAAAAAAACACGTTTTTAAGTAGAAATGTTCATGCAGTTACTGCGGAGTATAATGCATTGTACAATGGCTATAATGCTTTAGAGCAAGGTAGAACTTCGCTTAATGAAGGTTATGAGGACGATTATTGGGCCATTTTGCCTGTTGAGCGTATGCAAATTGATGAGGATGTTATTTTGCCTGGGCAGTCTAAAAACGAAAGTTTTACTAGAGCAGAAGAAAAGGCTGCAAAAGCGATACAAAAGCATAGCATAAACATTGATAGCAAGGAATATAATCCGCAAATGGATGAAGCGTATTTGCTTTTAGGGAAGGCGCGGTATTTTGATCAGCGTTTTGTGCCAGCTTTAGAGGCTTTCAATTATATTTTATATAAATATCCGGCGAGTGATAAAATAAATCAAGCTAAAGTTTGGCGTGAGAAAACTAATATTCGTTTGGATAACGATGATCTTGCTATTAAAAACTTAAAGCGCCTTTTAAAACAGGAGGATATTGAAGGGCAAGATTTAGCTGATGCGACTTCTATGTTAGCACAGGCTTACATTAACACAAAATCTATTGATAGTGCTGTGACGCAGTTGGAAATTGCATCTAATACTACGAAAAGTAACGACGAGCGCGGACGTTACCGTTTTATTCAAGGGCAGCTTTATAATAGCTTAGGCTACAAGGACAGTGCAAATATTGTTTTTGATGCCGTAATTGACCTCAATAGAAGAACACCTCGTATTTATATGATTAGTGCGCATCTTGAGAAAATCAAAAACTTTGATTATGAGAATGGCGATACGCTGGTTTTGGAAGAATTATTGGAAGAATTAGAAACAAATAGAGAGAATCGTCCATTTTTAGATAAAATTTACCACGTAATTGGTTCGCATCATTTAAAAAATGGTTCGGTTGAACTAGCATCACGCTATTTTAATAAATCATTGCGCACAGATACAAGAGATCAAAAATTAAAGGCTAGAAATTATGAGATTTTAGGCGATATGACTTTTGACAAGAGGTTGTATGCTGATGCTGGAGCTTATTATGATAGTACTTTGGCTAATCTTAAGTTGAATTCTAAACCGTATCGTACCATAAAACGCAAGCGTGATAATTTAGAAGATGTAATTTATTATGAAGGTGTTGCAAAAGTAGATGATAGTATTTTGCACTTGGTAAACCTATCAGATGCTGAAAAACTCACCTATTTTGAAACCTTTGTAACCGATTTAAAGGAAAAAGCTGAAGCTGAAGAAAAAAAGCAAGAAGCTTTAAAGCGAAATAATGGTTTAGCTACGGTAAATAATCAAATTGGAAATAGAAGTAATGTTGGTGGTACATCTGGAGCTTCTAGTCAAGGAGACGGTTTTTATTTTTACAATCCTACGACAGTAGCGTTTGGAAAAAATGAATTTTTGAAAGTTTGGGGAGATAGACCTTTGGAAGATAATTGGCGATGGTCTAACAAAGCATTTTCTGCTGGTGGAAACATTGGTTCTACAGATGCAATTGTAGCTAATGCATCTGAGGATGAAAAGTTTGATCCTCAATTTTATATATCAAAAATTCCTTCTGAAGAAAAAGTAGTTGATAGCATTTCTAAAGAGCGCAATTATGCTTATTATCAATTAGGACTCATATATAAAGAGAAATTTAAAGAATACAATTTAGCAAAGGATAAATTTCAAGAGCTATTAAAAAGTAATCCAGATGAGCGATTAATTCTACCTTCAAAATATAATTTGTATAAAATTTATGAATTATTAGGTGAAAACGATGAAGCTACCATTGCTAAAAACGAGATAGTTTCTAGTTACCCTGAAAGCAGGTATGCTGCTATTTTAACTAATCCTGATTCAGTTTCTGAGAAAGATGAAAACAGTCCTTTAGTGCTTTATGAAAATTTATACGAGACTCATGTTGCTCAGAATTATGAAGACGTTATAGACAAAAGCGAAGAATATATCCAAACGTTTGATGGAGAGCCTATTGTACCAAAGTTTGAATTATTAAAAGCTACAGCATCAGGTCGATTACATGGATTTGAAGCTTACAAGAAAGCTATTAATTATATTGCTGTTACATATGCTAATACTCCCGAAGGACAACAAGCACAGCGTATGGCAAATGAAATGTTACCAAAGTTAGAGAGTAGCGAATTTGTTAGTGATAGTATTTCAGATAAATTTAAAGTTGTATTTCAGTTTGATAGAACTAAAACAGATAAGATAGACACCTTTAAAACGACTTTAGATGAGGTTTTAGAGAATGTAAGGTATTATAAATTAAAGAGTTCTGTTGATATTTACGATACAAATACTACCTTTGTAGTGGTGCACGGATTGCGAAATGGACAAGTAGCAAAAACATTCCGTCAGATATTATTAGATAAAGATGTAAAGAAAATAAAAGAACCATTTTTTGCGGTGTCTTCTGCAAATTATCAAATACTTCAAATACATAAAAATTTAGAGACCTACTTAAACTTAAATAATCAGTAAACCCAAATGTTATGTTCTCAGATAATAAAAAAGATAAACACGATATGGATAATACATCAGGCAAAAACAGTATTGCACAAGGCACCAAAATTGTTGGAGACTTTAATAGTGAAGGCGATTTTAGGATTGATGGTATTATAGAAGGTAATATTAAAACCGCAGGAAAGGTTTTTGTTGGCAAAGATGGTTTTGTTAAAGGTACTATTCAAGGTACAGACGCATACTTTGAAGGTAAGTTTTCAGGAAAGCTATCTTTATCAGGAACCTTAACCTTAAAGTCTTCTGCATTTATTGAGGGTGAAGTTGTAGTTGGCAAATTAGCTGTTGAGCCAGGAGCAACATTTAATGTAACATGTGCTATGAAAGGCACTGTAAAACCAATGACCAACGGTGAGCCAGCAAGAAAAAAACCAGAAGCCGAAAAAACAGCTTAATAATTGGGCTACCTTCTCAGGAATTGGTTTGCAAATGGGACTTACCATTTTCTTAGGCAATAGGCTCGGTATTTGGTTAGATGAAAAATTTGAAACTACTTTTTTAGAAACAACAATTACTCTTGTAGCAATATTTTCTTCAATGTTTCTTGTTATTTATCGTGTAAATAGATTGAACAAAGAATGATAAAAAGAATAAGTTTAAAAATTATTTTCTTCGTTCTAGTTTCCTTAGTTGTATATTTTCTGCACACCATTGGTTTATCCAATTTAGCAAGCCATTCGCCTATTTCATTAATTCAAGTGTATATATTCAATACGGTATTTACCGTATTCCTATGTGTAACTGCTATAGTGTTATCAAAGACTGAGAAATACGCAGATCAAATAGGCTTTTTGTATCTTGGAAGTGTTGTTTTAAAAGTTATATTTTTCTTCTTATTATTTTATAAACCTATATTTAAGTCGGATGATTTCACAAATATTGAAATCTTTAACTTATTGATTCCCATAATTTTATTCTTAATTTTTGAAGTAGTTGTAATTAGCAAGATATTAAATAATAAACCCGCTTTAAAAAATGATAAATAAGGTGTTTTTAGTCTAAAAATAATACCTATCTTTGCGCCGAATTTTAGAGCTCGATATTCAGACCAAAAAGGAATTTTAAAGGATGAAGGTATTATCAAAAGCAATTACATCTATAAGTCTCATTCTATTTATCTCGCTTTCTGCATTTGCTACAGGAGATAAAAAAGAAAGTCAAAGCACTCACGGAGATCCTGTAAACACACCTGAAGAAATTAACGAATACATACAACATCACGTTAGAGACTCCCACGATTTCCATATGTTTTCTTATTTTTCTGATGGCGAAGAACATCATGTTGGTTTTCCGCTGCCTGTAATTCTTTGGGGAGAGAACGGATTGTCTGCATTTATGTCTTCTGCATTTCATCATGATGATAATGGAAAAGAGGTTGTAGAAAAAGGAGATAGTAAGTTCGTGAAATTACATGGAAAGATTTATGAATTGAATGCTGGAGCTACTGAAGTTAATTTTGATGAACATCATCATCCAGTAAATGCATCAACACCATTTGATTTATCCATAACAAAAAGTGTTTTTGGGATTCTATTAATAGGGTTGTTAATGTTACTTTGGTTCGGAGGATTAGCAAAACAATATAAAACCAAAAAAGTGCCAACAGGTTTTGGTAGAGTATTAGAACCACTTGTATTATATGTGCGTGATGAAATTGCTAAACCAAACATTGGCCCTAAATACAGAAAGTTTACAGGGTATTTAATGACAGTATTTTTCTTTATTTGGATATTAAACTTAATGGGATTAACACCATTTGGATTTAACGTAACAGGGCAGCTTGCGGTTACCGCAGCATTAGCACTAATTACTTTAGTTGTTTATTTATTTAGTAGTAACGGTCATTTTTGGAGTCATCAATTATGGATGCCAGGTGTACCTTATTTTTTGCGTCCGCTATTAGCTATAATTGAACTTGCGGGAACCCTTATTATCAAACCGTTCTCATTAATGGTACGTTTGTTTGCAAACATTACAGCAGGACACATTGTAGTAATGAGTCTTATTGCTATCGGAATTACAATGCAAGAGCAGATGACAGCCGTAGGTTCGACGTTATTATCATTTGTATTATCATTATTTATTACGCTTATAGAAGTGTTAGTTGCATTTTTACAAGCGTACATATTTACAATGCTTTCAGCTTTATTTATCGGAATGGCGGTAGAAGAGCCTGAGCATCATTAAATTGAATTTATTTTTTAACTATATATATTTAAATTATGTTTTTAGCAATGCTTCAAGAAGCCCCTTCAGTAGTTCCTATGCTAGTAGGTGCAGGATTAATTGTAATCGGTGCCGGTATAGGTTTAGGTCAAATTGGTAGAGGTGCCATGGAAGGTATCGCGCGTCAACCAGAAGCGTCTGGAAAAATTCAGACAGCAATGATTATCATTGCAGCACTTTTGGAAGGACTAGCGTTCGCGGCGATTTTCTTAGGGAAGTCGTAAATGAACACCACCATTTCCTGCAACGGTTGGTTGCAGGAAATGGTTTTTTTTAAAACAGTTAAAAAGAACTTATAAGTTATTATGGATCAGTTATTAGATAATTTTTCGCTTGATTTATTTGTAAAGCAAACTATTTTATTTCTTGTACTTATTTTCCTTTTGGTGAAATTTGCATGGAAGCCAATTCTTAATGCATTAAACGATCGAGAAGAAGGCATTAAAGATGCATTAGATTCTGCTGAAAAAGCAAAATTAGAAATGGAAAACCTTCAAGCAGACAATAACAAATTGTTAAAAGAAGCTAGAGCAGAGCGCGAAGCAATGCTAAAAGAGGCAAGAGACTTGAAGAACAAAATGATTGAAGACGCCAAGGGAGAAGCACAAGCGGAAGCGGCTAAATTAGTTGCTCAAGCTCAAGCTAGTATTGAGAGTGAGAAAAAAGCAGCTATTGCCGATTTAAAATCCCAAGTAGCTAATTTGTCTATTGATATTGCAGAAAAAGTAGTTCAAGGAGAACTTTCCAATAAAGGAAAGCAAGAAAAGCTTGTAGAGTCTTTATTAGGCGATGCAACTTTAAACTAATATATTGTTATGGAAGGAACAAGAGCAGCAATTCGCTATGCTAAAGCACTATTAAGTTTAGCGCTTTCTGAAAAAAAGGCAGATAAGGTAAACGATGATATGAAACTCATTGCCAATACTATCTCTAACAATGGGGAATTGGCTAATGTGTTAAGTAATTCTGTGATAAAAACAGAGGTTAAAAAAGCATCACTATTAGCCATATTCCCAAAGCTAAATAAATTAACAAGCGGGTTATTCGATCTTTTAATTTCAAATAAAAGAATTGATATTTTACACGATGTTGCTGAGAAGTATAGTGTATTGTTTGATGCGCATAACGGTAAAGAAACCGCACAAGTAACTACTGCAGTTCCATTAACAAAAGACTTAGAAAATAAAGTTTTAGCTAAAGTTAAACAGCTTACTAATAAGACTGTAGAATTAGAAAGTATTGTTGATGAAAGCATTCTTGGTGGTTTCATCTTAAGAGTTGGAGACAAGCAGTTTGATGCTAGTATTTCTAACAAATTGAACAAATTAAAAAGAGAATTTACATTAAATTAAAATAAGATGGCAGAAGTAAAACCAGCTGAAGTATCAGCAATCTTAAAACAACAACTGAAAGGTTTTGAAGCCTCAGCTTCGCTAAATGAAGTAGGAACGGTACTTACTGTAGGTGATGGTATTGTTCGTGCTTATGGATTATCTAACGCGCAATATGGTGAGTTAGTTGAATTTGACGGTGGATTAGAAGGAATTGTACTTAACCTTGAAGAAGATAACGTTGGTATTGTATTATTAGGTGCTTCAATAGGTGTTAGAGAAGGTTCTACGGTAAAACGTACAGGGCGTATCGCTTCTATTAATGTTGGAGAAGGTATTGTTGGTCGTGTAGTTGATACTTTAGGAAACCCTATTGATGGTAAAGGACCAATTTCTGGAGATACTTACGAAATGCCATTAGAGCGTAAAGCCCCAGGTGTTATTTTCCGTGAGCCAGTAACTGAGCCATTACAAACAGGTATTAAGTCTATTGATGCAATGATCCCTGTAGGTCGTGGGCAACGTGAGTTGGTAATTGGTGACCGTCAAACTGGTAAAACAACAGTTTGTATTGATACCATCTTAAATCAAAAAGAATTTTATGATGCAGGTGAACCTGTATATTGTATATATGTGGCTGTAGGTCAAAAAGCATCTACGGTAGCAAACATTGCAAAAACATTAGAAGATAGAGGTGCTTTAGCTTATACTACTATCGTAGCGGCAAACGCATCTGACCCTGCTCCAATGCAAGTATATGCTCCTATGGCAGGTGCTGCAATTGGTGAGTATTTTAGAGATACCGGTCGTCCAGCATTAATCATTTATGATGATTTATCTAAACAAGCGGTTGCTTACCGTGAGGTATCTTTATTATTAAGAAGACCACCGGGACGTGAAGCTTATCCAGGTGACGTTTTCTACTTACACTCGCGTTTATTAGAGCGTTCTGCAAAAGTAATCAACGATGATTCTATTGCTAAAGACATGAACGATTTACCAGATTCATTAAAACCATTAGTAAAAGGTGGCGGTTCTTTAACAGCTCTACCAATCATTGAAACACAAGCAGGTGACGTATCAGCATATATTCCAACTAACGTAATTTCGATTACTGATGGACAGATATTCTTAGATGGTGATTTATTTAACTCTGGTGTACGTCCAGCTATTAACGTAGGTATCTCAGTATCTCGTGTGGGTGGTAATGCACAGATTAAATCAATGAAGAAAGTATCTGGTACATTAAAACTAGATCAAGCACAATTCCGTGAATTGGAAGCCTTTGCTAAGTTTGGTTCAGATTTAGATGCTGTTACATTAAATGTAATTGAAAAAGGTAAGCGTAATGTTGAGATCTTAAAGCAAGCTCAAAACGATCCATTTACTGTTGAAAATCAAATTGCAATTATTTACGCAGGTTCTAAGAACCTTTTAAAAGATGTGCCTGTTGATAGAGTAAAAGAATTCGAAAGAGATTTCATTGAGTTCTTAAATGCAAAACATAGAGATGTTTTAGACACTTTAAAGTCTGGGAAATTAACTGATGAAGTTACAGATACATTAACTGCTGTAGCTAAGGATTTATCAGGTAAATATTAAGGTTAACTAATGTCACTCTGAGCGAAGTCGAAGAGTCTTTATAAATTAAAGAATGGCAAACTTAAAAGAAATACGTAACAGAATATCATCAGTATCTTCAACGATGCAGATTACCAGTGCCATGAAAATGGTATCGGCCGCAAAGTTAAAGAAGGCACAGGATGCTATTACAGCAATGCGCCCTTATGCAGATAAGTTAACTGAACTTTTACAGAGTTTAAGTGCAACTTTAGATGCTGATTCTGGAAGTAAATTTTCTGCACAACGCGAAGTTAATAAAGTGCTTATCGTTGCAATTACTTCAAATAGAGGTTTGGCAGGTGCTTTTAACTCAAACATTATTAAAGAAGTTAACAGATTAACTTCAGAAACTTATGCAAATCAAGAAGTATCTTATGTTGCAATAGGTAAGAAAGCTAACGACGCTTTTAAGAAAACGAGTAAAGTTATTGCGAATCATAGTGAAGTTTTTGATGATTTAACGTTTGAAAATGTTGCAGCTATTGCTCAAGATTTGATGGATAGATTTGTTGAAGGTGAGTTTGATAAAATTGAAATTGTTTATAACAAATTCAAAAACGCAGCAACCCAAATTGTAATGACAGAACAATTTTTACCAATTGTTCCTGTTGAAGGAGAGGCAAATGTAACATCTGATTATATTTTTGAACCAGGAAAAGTACAGATTGTAGAGCAATTAATTCCAAAGTCTTTAAAAACACAATTATTCAAAGGCTTGAGAGATTCTTTTGCTTCTGAACATGGTGCGCGTATGACAGCAATGCACAAAGCAACAGATAACGCAACTGAGTTAAGAGATCAGTTGAAATTAACTTATAACAAAGCAAGACAAGCAGCAATTACTAACGAAATCTTAGAAATTGTTGGTGGAGCAGAAGCTTTGAATAACTAAAAAGACGTCTGAATATAAATGTAAAGCCTTGCTGAAAAGTAAGGCTTTTTTATTTTTTGAAATTTTTATGTAACATTTTTTTTGTTTTGAATCTAAAGGGAAAATCAATTTAAAAATGGATATCATGAAAACAATTAAAAATGTATTATTTATAGGCATTATTTTTTTAACCTTTAACTTAAAGGCACAACGGGCTTTTGAAGTTAAGGTGATTGGGAGTGGAGCGCCCATACTACTATTTCCAGGTTTTACGTGTACAGGAGAAGTTTGGGATGATACCGTAGAAGAACTTTCAAAAACCAACGAGTGCCACATCTTTACTTTTGCAGGTTTTGGAGATGTACCAGCTATTGAAACACCTTGGCTGCCAAAAATCAAAGAAGAGGTAACAAATTATATTTTAAATAATAAATTAATAACCCCCACTATAATAGGTCATAGTCTTGGAGGGGCATTAGGCTTATGGTTAGCTACTGAAAGTAATAACTTTAGAAAAATAATTGTTGTTGATGCCTTACCATCTGTAGGAGCGTTAATGATGCCAAATTTTAAAAGCGAGAATGTTGTATATGATAATCCATACAATAAGCAATTATTAGAAATGAGTAGAGAAGATTTTGAAAAGATGGCAACTCAAATGGCTTTTCAGATGACTCTAAACAAAGAGAAACAAACTACAATCAAAGATTGGATTTTAAAAACAGACAAGGAAACTTATGTTTATGGCTATACCGATTTATTAAAGCTAGATTTAAGGGAAGATATTAGCAAAATTGAAGTACCAGTATCAATTTTAGCTGGAACTCATCCCTATGGAGAGTTAACAGTAAAAAACACTTATACCACTCAATACAAAAACCTTAGTAATTATTCAATTCAATATGCTAAAGATGCAGCACATTTCGTAATGTTTGATCAACCAGAATGGTTCATAAAAGCTGTAGTCAAAGAAATAAAATAGTAATATGAACTTAGAATTTAAGTTTGAAGAAATGTACAAAGCAAACTACTCAAAGGTGAAACGACTCACCATGGGGTATACTAATGGAGATGATGCTTTATCTGACGATCTTACGCAAGAAGTATTTATCAAAGTATGGGAGAATATAAATACGTTTAGAAAACAATCTAGTATCTCTACATGGATTTATAGAATTACAGTAAATACCTGTTTGCTAAGCCTGAGAAAGAAGAAGAAATTAAAAATTTCAGGAGAAATAAAAAACATCTATGATGAAAGTAATATGTCTGTTAATGAGAGTGAAAAAAAGCTTAGGCAACTTTACCATTGTATAGATAAGTTAAATAAAGATAATAAAAGTATTATTCTCTTGGAATTAGAAGGCTTACCCCAAAAAGAAATTGCTCAGGTTTTAGGGATAACCCATGAAGCAGTAAGGGTAAGAGTTCACAGAATTAAAAATAAATTAACTAAATGTGTTAAACATGATAAATTTTGAAGATTTAAAATCACAGTGGCAAAATCAGCCAGAGCAAGAAATGCCTGTTGAAGGAGCAAAATTAATAGTTGAAAAAGTGGATTTTCTTAAAAAGAAGCAGCAAATAGGTAATATGGTTCTATTAACAACTATTGCAATATTAGTTGGGTTTTTCATATATGTTGGTGTATATATGAAAGCTATGGCAGCATTTGCCCTAATATTAATGATAGTCTCTTTGATTACAAGAGTTATTATTGAGCGTTTTAGTATTAAAACACTTAAACAGATAAATATAACCGATAGCTCTGCTAAGTTTAAAGAGAAAATTTTTACATATTACAATAATAGAATACGAACACATTATATAATAACACCAATACTTATTTTATGTTATTGTTCTGGGTTTGTAATGTTATTACCCTTTTTTAAACAAGATCTTTCTTATGGCTTTTACATTTACATCGTTGTATCTGGAATGATTGTTTTATCAGTTTTAATTCTATTCATTAGAAAACAAATATTAAAAGAACTCATGATTCTTAGAGATTTAAAGGAATAGTAGCTCAAAAAAATATATTTAGTTTTACCTTAACTAGTAATAACATCATGCTTTAGTATCTTTGGTTCCATATTGCTAAAAATGTATTTTTAGCAGATTAAAAGAAAGCATAATTGAGCGCATTCAAATCACTTTTTAAACAAACATTCATTTACGGTTTAGCAACTGTGCTACCAAGAATGTTATCCTTTTTGCTTACACCACTTTACACAAAAGTTATGGCGGTAGGCATTTATGGAAAGGTGTCCATCATATTTTCCTGGTTTGCCATTTTCAATGTGATATTAGCTTATGGTATGGAAACAGCGTTTTTTCGCTTTTTTAATAAAGAAGATGATAAGAATAAGGTAATAGGAACAGCTACATTATCTATCATTTTTACTTCATTTATTATATTTGTTTTAGCCTTTTTACTCAAAAATCAAATAGCTGACTTTACAGATATTAAAGTAGAATATGTCAATTATGTGTTATGGATTTTACTACTAGATGCATTGGTAATTATTCCATTTGCATGGTTGAGAGCAAATGCTAAACCTGTTAAATACGCTATAATTAAAATCACAAATGTTGCCATCAATATTGGACTTAATTTGTTTTTCTTCTTATTGTTAAGTGATTTAGCAGAACAAGGCGAATTCTTTAAAACAATTTATAAACCCAATTTTGAAATAAGCTATGTACTTATTGCTAATGTAGTTGCAAGTGCCATTACACTAGTATTAATGCTGTCGTTTTACGGAAAAATTAAATATACATTCGACTCAAAGATATGGCAACACATGTTGCGTTATGCATTTCCTGTGCTTATTGCTGGTTTAGCATACACCACAATAGAAACCTTTAATCGCATTTTATTAGATAGTAGTTTATCAACTGCTGAAAATCCAGAGGATGTAGTTGGTATGTTTTCGGCCTGTTATAAATTAGCATTATTTATGACCTTGTTTGCCACTGCATTCCGTTTGGGAATAGAACCCTATTTTTTCAGTCATGCGAAAAGTAAAAATCCTCAAAAAAATTATGCTAGAATTTTAGAATACTTTGTGGTTTTTGGCTCAGTTATTTTATTAATAGTTGTGGTCTTTTCAGATCTTTTAAAGATAATTATTATACGTGATGAAGATTTCTGGGAAGCCATGTGGATTGTTCCAATTATTCTTATTGCTAGTTTTTGTTTAGGTATTTATCATAATCTCTCTGTTTGGTATAAAATCACTGATCGCACAAAATTTGGAGCTTATATTTCTGTAGTTGGCGCGATAATTACTCTTGTTTTAAATATATGGTTAATTCCAATTATAAGTTATAAAGGGTCAGCGATTGCTACCCTAGCAGCGTATGCTACTATGGTAGCATTGTCGTATTACTTTGGAAGGAAATACTATCCTATTCCTTATAATTTGAAGAAGATAGGTATGTATTTAACGATGTCGATAGTGTTTTCGTTAGTATATTTTTATGAGTTTAGAGCAAATTATTTTGTTGGAATAACGATGTTAATTGTATTTTTGGGAATCGTTTATTTTTCAGAGAAAGACGAACTAAAGCAGTTATTAAAAAAATAAATTGATCTCATGCTGAGCGCGCAATCGAAGCATCTTTAATATTAAATACATGGAAATAAAAATAATAAACAAATCCAATCACGATTTACCACATTATGAAACGATGGCTTCGGCTGGTATGGATTTACGTGCCAATATATCCGAATCAAGAGTTTTAAGGCCATTAGAACGCAGTATTGTTGGTACAGGTCTTTTTATAGAACTTCCAGTAGGATTGGAAGCTCAAGTGCGTCCAAGAAGTGGATTAGCAGCTAAAAAAGGCATAACAGTATTAAATGCTCCAGGAACTATTGACGCCGATTATAGAGGTGAAATAGGTGTAATTTTAGTAAATCTTTCAAATGAAGATTTTACCATAAATAATGGTGAACGCATAGCACAATTGGTAATTGCTAAACACGAACGTGCGGAATGGGCAGAGGTTGAAGAATTATCATCAACTGATAGAGGTGAAGGAGGTTTTGGTAGCACAGGAACCAAATAATTGACGAATTACGATTAACGATTTTTGATTTCAGAATAATGGAATAGAAATAATATTTGTGAATTTGTGATAAAACGAATCAACAATTAAACATATAAACGAATCAACTTTTAGTAATGAAAATAATAGTCCCAATGGCAGGTCGAGGTTCTCGATTACGCCCACACAGTTTAACAGTACCAAAACCATTAATTCCCGTTGCAGGTCAACCGATAGTTCACAGGTTGGTAAAAGACATCGCCAAAGTTTTAAAGCAACCTATTGAAGAAATCGCTTTTGTACTAGGTGATCCAGCCTGGTTTGGTGATGATGTAGTGTCTAGCTTAGAAGATTTGGCTAAAAGTCTAGGTGCAAAAGCCTCTATTTATAGACAAGATAAGCCTTTAGGTACAGGGCATGCAATTATGTGTGCAAAACCATCACTTTCTGGGCCAGCAGTAATTGCGTATGCGGATACGTTAATTAGAGCAGAGTTTGATTTAGATCCAGAAGCTGATAGTGTTATTTGGACAAAACAGGTTGACAATCCTGAGGCTTATGGTGTTGTAAAACTTAATGCTAATGACGAAATTGTGGAGTTAGTAGAAAAACCAGAAGCCTTTGTAAGCGACCAAGCTGTAATTGGTATCTATTATTTTAAGGATGTAGCGGTTTTAAAGAGTAAACTACAAGAAATATTAGATGAAAACGTTATGAATGGAGGCGAATACCAGATTAATGATGGTATTAAACGTATGATGGCAGATGGTAAGATTTTTAAAACAGGAACAGTAGATGAGTGGATGGATTGTGGCAATAAGGCTATAACCATTGAAACCAACCAACGTATGCTAGGATTTTTAAAAGCTGATGGAGAGGAACAATTGGTAGCAGACTCAGCCAGATTAGAAAACGCAACTATTATTGAGCCTTGTTTTGTTGGTGAAAATGTTGTTTTGAAAAATACGACAATAGGTCCTTTTGTTTCCGTTGGAAATGGTACAGTTATTGAAAACTCCACTATCGAAAACAGTTTAATTCAAACCAATACAGAAATTAAAAACGCTAAATTAAACAATGCTATGATTGGAAACAATGTAACCTATAATGGCGAATTTACAAGCATAAGCATTGGAGATTATTCGGTTTTAGTATAAACCAAAGTTGCTATTTTTTAAAATGAATAGCTATTTTTGAATATAGCAAGGACTGCGTTAGGGATTGCAGCGGCATCCTTTTTTATGTCTGTTCGAGTGTTTTGTGAAGCATGAACAAAATGTATCGAGAACACATAAAAAAGATATAGTGGAAAGCCCGACCCGACCTAAGGAGGGTAACGCCCAGAATATTGAAGTATTAGTTAAAAAATGACATACAAATTTTACATATTGTTTATTTTTCTAGGAATGTTGCTTGTTCCTAAGGTAGCTAATGCACAAGTGGATTTCAACAAAACACCCGATGATGATTTGGGTATTGTAGAAGACAAATTTCAAGAGTTGTTTTTTGAAGCATTAAAGCAAAAAGGTGTTGAAAACTATGATAGAGCTGTAGAAGCCCTGAAAAAATGTATAGAAATAGATAAGAAACCGGCTGTATTGTATTTTGAGCTTGGTAAAAACTATATACAACTTAAAAATTTTGGAGCTGCTGAAGATGCCCTGAAAAAAGCAGTGGATAAAGCACCAGACAATGAGTGGTATTTAGATGAGCTTTATGGATATTATGTATCGCAAAATGAATTAAATAAAGCGCTAAAAACTGTAAAACAACTTGTGCAATACCATCCTGATTATAAGGAAGATCTAGCTACGTTATATGTTAAGATGGAAAAGTATGATGATGCTTTAGAGATTCTGGACGAGTTGGATGCTTCTTTTGGAGTGTCTGCAGCAAGAGATATACTAAGAAATAGAATCTATAAAGCTACTGGCAGGGCAAAGGAACAGATAGAAAACTTAGAATCTAGAGTAGATAAAAACCCCAAGAATGAAGCGAATTATTTAGCATTAATATACCGTTACAGTGAACAAGGAGAAACGGAGAAAGCTTTTGAAACAGCTCAAGAACTGCTCAAAATAAAACCAAATTCTCAAGTAGTGCACTTGGCGCTTTATAAGTTTTATTTAGATAAAAATAATACAGAGAAAGCCATAAGTTCCATGAAAACTGTGGTGCGAAGTAATGAGATTAAACCTCAAGCGAAGATAAAAGTACTGTCCGATTTTGTAAATTTTGTAAAGCTAAATCCGCAATATGAGAAAGATTTGGTTGAAGCTACTGCCCTGCTTGATGGTACAGCAGATGCTAAAACATTAACCGATTTAGGGCTCTACTATTTAAATAAAGGTGATAAAGAAAACGCGTTGAAGAATTTTCAAGAGGCATTAAAATTAGATAGTAATAACTTTAGTATCCTAAAAAATGTACTCATGCTTCATATCGATTTAAAGCAGTATGATGTGGCTAAAGCAAAGAGCGAACTAGCTATTCAAAAATATCCAGCACAACCATTAGCTTATTTAGTAAATGGTGTTGCTTTAAATGCATTGCAACAACCCAAAGGCGCAATAGAAACATTGGAATCTGGTTTAGATTGGATTGTTGATGACACCAATATGGAAGCCAATTTCTACGGAGAATTAGCCAAGGCATATGAGTTGTTGAACAATACTACTAAAGCTAAATCGTTTATGGATAAGGCAAATGCCCTCAAATCTTAATTGAAAGAAAATGAAACTTCGAATATTGAAAAATAATCATTTAACATTTGTAGCACTGTTACTGGTGTTTTTAGTATTTACAGATTGTAAGTCTGCAAAAACCATTACAAGTGGTGATAGTAATTTAAAGCTTTCTGCAAGGCAATTAATTAAGGAAAACCAAAAGAAAGCACCAGACTTTAAAACGCTTCAATCTAAATTAAAAATCACATATTCTGAAGGTGATAATAAACAATCACATACAGTGAGTTATCGTATGGAAAAAGATAAAGTACTCTGGATGAGTGCTACATTTGGGGTTATTAGAGCCAAGATTACTCCCGAAAGTGTTGCTTTTTATAATAAGTTAGATAACACTTATTTTGAAGGCGATTTCCAATATTTCAGCCAGTTGCTTGGTACGGACTTAGATTTTGAAAAAGTGCAAAATATCATTTTAGGTGAAGCATTATTCAATCTAAAAGATGAGAACTATAATGTTTCGTTACATGAAGGTAATTATTTACTGCAGCCAAAGCAACAACGCGAGTTGTTTGAGATATTCTTTCTTGTAAACCCATCGCTGTTTAAAGTAACATCACAGCAATTATCTCAAATGTCTGAACAACGACATTTACAGATTGATTATTTGGCACATCAAGAAGTGGATAGCCAAGTATTACCAGAGCATGTAAAAGTAATTGCAGTTGAAGGTACCGAAGAAATGATTGCAGAACTAGAATTTAAATCTGTATCATTAGACGAAGATTTAAGATTTCCATTTAAGATACCATCTGGTTTTAAGAAGATAGAACTTTAATGCGCAGTATTCCCCACATTTTTAGAGGCCTTTTTATACTCTTCATTTTTGTTGGAAGTCATAATCTTTTTGCCCAAAGTAATAAGCAAAAACAACTAGAAACACGCAGACAGGAACTACGCAGAGAAATTCAAAAGATAAATGCCTTACGCACAGAAAATAAAACCAAAGAGAAGTCTCAGCTATCACTCATTGAGGACTTTAACTATAAGATAAGTGTTTTAAATAATCTTATTAAAGTTACCAACCAACAAGCTAATTTGCTAACACGAGAAATTAATAATAATCAGAAGCAAATTAGTAATCTTCGTGACGAGTTAAAGCTACTTAAAGAAGACTATGCGGCTATGATTGTGAAGTCTTATAAGAGTAGAAACCAACAAAGCCGAATCATGTTTTTACTCTCATCTAATGATTTCAAACAGGCGTATAAGCGCTTGCAGTATATGAAGCAATATACAAACCATCAAAAAGAACAGGGTGAAACTATAAAGGACAAAACCACTAGATTGCAGCAAATAAATAAGAATTTATTAGTTCAAAAGGAAGAAAAACAAAAGCTTATTGCCGAAAACAAAAAAACACAAAACACACTTCAAAAGGAACGAGCGCAACACCGTTCTGTTATGGCTTCTATCCAGAAGGACTTAAGCAAATACACATCTCAAATAAAATCTAAACAACGAGAAGCGGCTAGGATAGATCGAGAAATTGAGCGTATTGTTAGAGCAGAAATAGCAAAATCTAATAAAAAAACAAACACGTCTAGCAGCAACTCTAGCTTTGCCTTAACTGCCGAGGAAAAGGTATTGGCAAGTAATTTTGTGTCTAACAAAGGCAAGTTGCCTTGGCCTGTAGAGAAAGGTTTTGTGCGGGCGCGTTACGGCAAACAGCCTTCGTTGATAGATAGGTCATTAACCGTTCAGCGCAATGGCGTTTTAATTACTACTGAAAAAAAAGCTAAAGCACGCGTTATTTTTAATGGAACAGTGATAAAAGTTACCGCCATTCGAAACTCCAACCCAATGGTAATGATTAAGCATGGTAATTATATAACTGTATACAAAAACCTCTCAAAAGTTTACGTTAAGGAAGGCGATAAATTAAAAACTAAGGACGTTATTGGAGAGGTGTCTACCAATCTTGAAGGAGACACCATTCTCAGTTTTTCCATTTTTAAAGACGCCACAACACAGAATCCTGCAAGTTGGATTTATAAGATGTAACATTTGTCATTAGAAAAATCGAATAATTATTAACAGTCACTTCGAGTGATTTCGAAGCATGAGGAATCGTATCGAGAAGTTGGGCGTTACCCTCGATGTTACATACAACCATTTCAAGAAACAAGCTCGCTCGGGTCAGGCTTTCACTACTCAATCCCTCCTTCGTCGGGGATTTCAAATATGCCGTTCAATCCTTAACGCAGAAATCCGTCTAAAATTTACATCTCATCAAAACCTTGTAAAATACGTGTTTTAATTAGATTAAACTCTAGTAATCACATAGCCACGTCTTGTTTTTCTGTAATGATTGCCGTTCCAGAAATAGTAACGTTTTCCTTTAACTTTAACTATTTTGTAGTGTCTTGGAGGTGTTTTAACAACAGTTACAGAAGCTGGTCTAGTTACTACTCTAGTAGCACACGACGATAAACTCATCATACAAATCGCTGAAAATAAAATAACAAAAGTTCTCATAGCATTAAGATTTTGGGTTCTTTAATGCTTATAAGACTTTTTTAAAATAAAAAGGTTTAATTCATCCACGATTTGTCAATCTTGACTTGTCTCAGATGCTGAAGTATAAAAAGATGCTAAAACGAATTCAGCATGACAAAAAAATAGAGAATGTTTTTTAATCAAACAGTGCCTTTAACTCCGTAGCATCACTAGGTTTTATTTTCCCAGCTAATAATAAACTTAATTGTTTACGTCGCAAAGCCGCATCAAAACGTTCTTTTTCTAAATCACTTTCAGGAGTTACTTCTGGTACAGCTACAGGGCGTCCTGTTTCATCAACAGCTACAAATGTATAAATAGCTTCATTGGCTTTTGTACGCGCGCCAGACTCTCTATCTTCCATCCAAACATCAATATAAATTTCCATAGACGTATTAAATGCTCTTGATACTTTCGCCTCAACAGTAACAACGCTTCCTAGTGGTACAGCGCGATTAAACGCTACATGATTTACAGAAGCCGTTACCACAATACGACGACTATGGCGTCTTGCCGAAATACTAGCCGCACGATCCATACGTGCTAAAAGTTCACCACCAAATAAATTGTTTAACGGATTGGTTTCACTTGGTAAAACCATATCAGTCATTGTAGTTTTCGATTGTTCGGGAGTCTTTGCTTTCATCTTTAATTTTTGATGCTGCAAAGTTACGTATTAAAGCACTAATTATGGACGAAAACTTCTTCTACAGTATTCTTAGTTTTTTATAAGCTTTAAGGTTTCATCAAATAATTTCGTTCTAATTTTTATAAAGTAAAACCCTTTAGAAAGATTAGAAACGTCAAGCACTGCTTTATTGCCTTTAAAAACAATGGTTTCTGTTTTAATTATTTTACCAAGACTATCAAACAAGTAAACAGTTGTATTGGTATTATCTTCTACAAGAGCATTGATATCTAAAATTGTCTTAACAGGATTGGGGCTTATCACAACTGTAGACGTTAAATTGAATTGTTTATTAAATTCGCCTTGGCAATCTTTATCTGTTTTAACCAATAAAGAATTACTTCCTGATTTTAAATCCAATACGATATAATCATCCGACGTTTTTAAAATTTCATCATTAAGATGAATACTATATATATCACCACCTGATAGTGATAAAGCAACTTGTTTAGAATTGGATAATATTTTTGATGTGACGCTTAGTTCCTCAACATCACCAATAACTAATTCAAATTGAATGCTATAGGATGTATTTCCTTTTATTGTTATAGTGGCTGTATAAGTGCCAGGTTTTAAGTTTGCCACCTCTAAATTTTCGGTAAAATCGTAATTTTCATTTAGCCCATCGCCTACTAGATGTAATTGATAGGTTGCCACCACTTTAGGGGTTATTATTATTTTTCCGTTATCAACATTTGGGCAAGTAAGCCCAATGGTTTGAATGGCATAATTATCTTGAGGTAAGTTATTAGGATCAACAGGCTCTGCGGGTAAATTTTGATTAACAACAATTACAGAACTGTCACTATATCTACCGTCTATTAGTGCAGTAATGATAGCTTTACCATCTGAAACACCAGTTACAAAACCATTTTGATCAACTGTAGCTATCGATGTATTACTGCTTTTCCAAACGATATCGGCTACAGAATATGTTGTGTTTAAAATCTCGGGAGTTAGCCTAATTACGCTTTCTGGTCTAATTCCAGCCGTGTATGGCGTTAATCTTAAAGCCTGTGCGTTTGTCCCATTGGGATAACTACCTAAATTAAACCCGTTACCCATAGAAACAGACCATAGTTTAGTTGGATCAAAAAGATCAAACTCTACACCTTTAATTTGTGTATTTAGCCCATCAATATTATTTTTTTGCCATGTGAGTCCGCGGTCTTCACTTAAATAAATACCACAATTTAGCTGGAGATGACCTACTGTAGCTATTAAAATATTGTTATCAAAAGGCGATACATCAAAAAGTTCGGTTCGGGCATTATCAAATACTCTAGTCCACGTTGTTCCAAAATCATCTGAATACCAAATACCACCATCATCATTGGGGTTGTTTCGGTGCCCGCTTGTGATGTATAGCCTATCTGTAGAGTCAAATTTTAGTCGGTTTACTCCAGTTACTTTTGGATCTACATTTATTTGTGTCCAGCTTTCACCTAGATTTGTTGTATGATATAAACCGCCAAGTGTTTGTGGAGAACCGTTATTAAATTGTTGTCTTTGAGCAGCTATAAATAATGATCTATTGGTTAAGTCTCTAGGGTCTATTTTAATATCTGTAACCCTTACATTTGTTGGTAAGCCGCTATTTCTAGGCGCAAAGGTTCTTCCACCATCAGTAGAAAGATAAAAACCACCAGTTTTATTGAAGTCGTCACCATTTTTATCACTTATACCTAAATACATGATATCAGGGTTTTTAGGGTCGACAGTTAGTCCATGTGTACGCATTTGCCATACGGCTGGAGTTGCGTCTCCCCATTCTTCAAAGGTTTCACCGCCATCAATGGAACGCATTATCTTTTCTTTTCTATGCTGACGATAAGATGTTGTAAAAATGATGTTTTCATCAAGAGGATGTGTTGCTATACTGCTTATAGTTTCAACCGAATTTTCAAGTTGTTTAGCGGCTTGCCTGTCGTTAGTGCCGTCATCTGTAGGTATCCAAAGCCGGTGCTCACCAGAACCTAAGAAAGGTCTGTCTGGACCTAAACGCTTATCTTGATATATACTTTCTCCAGGTAAGTTACTATTACCTCGTCCCATGATATTGCCAGCATTAGTGTAATCTTCATCTACTTGTCTAAAAGTTACACCTTTATCTGTACTTAATAGGGTGTTATGGGCTGCAATAATCATTACATCACCTCTATTATTTACAGCACATGCTCTAAGTGATCGTAAAGGATAATTTTGCCCCCATTGCTGAAAAAATGGCTCATGTCCCATTTCCATATTATCATTAAATGGATTATTCCTAGATTCCCAATATGCTTTATCATTTTCCCATGCAGGAGCATAGTCTCTTGCGATATTTACCCAATGACTGCCTCCATCTGTAGTTTGCCATAAGCGCCCTGGTGTTATAGAAAGCTGGATTTGTGCATCGTTAAAGCCAACATACAATGCGTCAGGCCTACTTGGATCTACATTTACTGAGTTAAAATATTGTAAGGCCTGAGTTGGTTTTACTGGATATGTTGATTTTGCCAAAGCCTCTGTAATACCAAACCATTTGGCAATATATTTATAATAATTATCTGAAACACCTCCGGTA
Organism: uncultured Flavobacteriaceae bacterium; assembly: GCA_947502975.1. Lineage (GTDB taxonomy): Bacteria > Bacteroidota > Bacteroidia > Flavobacteriales > Flavobacteriaceae > Jejuia. The sequence goes on along the minus strand of CANNBV010000001.1, from coordinate 23,872 downwards.
AGTTGATTGATATCTATGTATAAGTCTCCTGTAATATCTTCAAAAGTATCTCCTCCATCGGTAGTCTTAAAAATACCACCTGTGGTTGTTGTGCTACTCCCGCTAGGTTGATAACGTACTTGGTCTATAACGTAAAGTGTAAAATCATTAGTACCTGCGTCATAATAATAATCCATGTCTAAGATCATATTATTGGTAAGTCGCGTTTCTCCAATATTTTCCCAAGTTGAACCACCATTATTAGAACGGTAAAAACCATAGTTAGAAGCTGCAAAAATTTGTTGATTATTGATTGGGTTTACAATAATTCTAGAAAACTGTGCTTTAGTATCTACACCTGTAGAAATTTCAGTCCAACTTACACCTGCATTCGTGGTTTTCCAAATTTTACCCATTAAATAACCATCATTACCTAAAGGGTTTGCTTCAGTCGTTTTTCCTGCTATTGCAGAAAATGCATAGAACCCTCTTGGAAAAGTTCCCGCACCAACATACCATATATTTTCATCAGTTGGGTCTATTGCCAATGCCGATGTTTTAGAACGCCAACCATCTCCATCAGAACCATCAGCAGAAAAGGTATACCAAGGACAGTTTTGTACAATAGACCAATTATGCCCCATGTCATCGGTTTTCCAAACTTGTGACCTCTCAAGAGCTACACCAACATTAGGGTTACTTATAGAAAAATATAAATCATTTAGACGTTCAAATTCTCCATTATTGTCTTTATCTTTAATATTAAACCACGATGTTCCGTTATTTTCAGACTGCCAAACTACCCACAGATCAGGCACCATTACAACGACATCAGGATTAGTCGGGTGATACCTCAATACATTTGAAAATCCAGCGTTACCTGGGCCAAATTGCTTCCAAGAAATATCGTCCTCAGAGGCTACTCTCTCTGTTTTTAGTTTATTAAAATAAGCATTATCTAATTGAGCAAATAGTATACATGGAAAGCAAACTAATAGTATGAATTTTATAAAATATTGAAATTTCATTTGTTTAAAAATTATGTCGATAAACAATAATTGTTTACCTAATATATTATACAATGAAATTACTTTTTTCTGTAAGAATTTTTGATTACTTACAAACCAAAGAACATATCATATGGTCATGAGAGTTAAAACATACATCTGTGTATATTGTCGATATCGTTTTTTCAGAAATAAGAAATTAGTACTCTGTAAGTTCTAATTATTTAGAATTGAGGTTGAAGTTGAATTGTGCTTATAAGGATTATTAGTCCAATTTCTGAACTAGTAACCACGCATCTTTGTTGTGCGTTTTTTTTATGTTGCGTAGTGCTTTAAGGGCATCTAGCCTACCCTCATAGCTAGCATATGCTACTTGGTGCAAGCCATAGCGATTGGCGCCAATTTTTCTTGCGCTAAAGCCTTCAGCTTTTAGTTGGGCTACTTTTTTGTCGCAATTCTCTTCAATTCTAAACGCTCCAGCAACAATATGATAATTACCTGTTTGTTTGGTAACACTTAAAGTAATCGCTGGAAGTGGATTCAAACTAAAAGTAGCTTCTTGAATTTTAGTATCCAATTGTTGTTTCGCATCTTCTTGAGCAACCATATTATGTGTTTCAATTTGGTTTACATAATATTTTGAAGCCATCACACCGCCAAGTGTAAGTGCTATTAAAGCCACTGCAGCATATTTTAAATAGCCTTTATTTTTACGCTTTTCAGGAGTAAACGTAATAGGAATAGCCTCTTCAATAGCTTCTGCAGTTTCTTTATAGACTTCTCTATTAACCACCTGTGATTCAAATTGCGATAAACCAAAAGCATCTGTTAGGTAATTTAAATTATAAGAAGGTTCAAAAACAATTTTACCCTCAGAGTTAAAAATAATTTCACCTATATCATTAAATGTAATGGTTTCACCTTGAGTTAGATATGACTTTAAAGTTTTTACGTGCTTTTTTATTTTTTTTACTGCAACTTCAAAAGGTATTTTTTCTACATCAGCAATATAGCGTGCCAACAGCCCATCATTATTCTGGATTTGTTCATTAAAAGCAATGATTTTTCTTGGCGGATAAAACGAATGATTTGTTTCATTTACTGTAGCTGATTGGCGCTCAGTTAAAAACGCACCAAAGTCAGGTACAATCACACATTCGTATCTGTATAGTAAATCGCTAATGAAGGTTTCTAGTTGCATAAAGCAAATTTAAAAAAATATGGTTTCTATTAAATTTTTGACCTAACTATTTATTAACAATAGAAAAATCCTTTTCTTGTAATAGAAATTTTTGATGTTGAAATGACGGAAAACAACCTACTTTATACCTTGGCACTACAGCATGTACCTAATGTTGGAGACATTCTAGCAAAACGGCTAATTGCCCACTGTGGGTCAGCAGAAGCCGTGTTTAATGAAAAGAAAGAACGTTTACTTAAAATTGACGGCATTGGTGAATATGCAATACATCAATTATATGATAAGAACCATTTAGTTGAAGCTGAAAAGGAAATAGAATTCATTAATAAGAATGACATAAAAGCATCGTATTTTGAAGAAGCCCACTATCCTGAGCGTTTAAAACATTGTATCGATGGCCCTATTTTACTATTTCAAACCGGGAATATTGATTTAAACCAACAACATGTTATCAGTATAGTAGGTACTAGAAAAATTACAACAAATGGGATTGCATTTTGCGAAAGACTTATTGAAGCTTTAACACCATACAACCCAATAATTGTATCAGGATTTGCCTACGGAACTGATATTATGGCACATAAGTTAGCCATAAAACACAATTTACAAACCATTGGATGTTTAGCTCATGGGTTGAATCAGATTTACCCCAAAGTACATAAAAAGTATATGGTTGATGTTGAAAAAAATGGTGGCTTTTTCTCAGATTTTTGGAGCACAAGCAAATTTGATAAAACTAATTTTTTAAGGCGAAACCGAATTATTGCAGGGTTGAGTCAAGCTACAATTGTTATTGAATCTGCTGAAAAGGGAGGAAGCTTGGTAACTGCTGATATTGCACATTCTTATAATCGTGATGTTTTTGCAGTTCCTGGTCGCACCACAGATCAGTTTAGTATAGGTTGTAATAACCTTATTAAATTCCAAAAGGCGCATATGATGACCACGCCTTTAGATGTGCCTTATATCTTAAATTGGCAACTTAAAGATCATGAAAAACCTGTTGTGCAGAAACAGCTATTTGTGGAGCTTGACGATACTGAGAAGTTGATATATAATTATTTAAAAGACAACGAAAAAGCAGAACTAGATATGATTGCTTTAGGGTGTTATTTGCCAATTTTTAAAACCGCCAGCATTTTATTGAATATGGAATTAAAAGGAGTAGTAAGACCTTTACCTGGAAAGTTATTTGAGATCGTTTAATATCCAACTTTCTCACGAACTCTAGCTAAAACACCATCAGCAACTTTTCTAGCTTTTTCAGCACCAACTAAAAGGGCTTTATCAATCTCTTCTATGTTGTCCATGTAGTAGTTATAGCGTTCACGAGGCTCAGCAAATGCATCAATAATCAATTCGAATAATGCTTGTTTTGCATGACCATAACCATATCCACCTTTTTCGTAATTGGCTTTCATGTCGGCTATTTGATTATCATTAGCCAACAAACTATAAATCGCAAAACAATTACATGTATTCCAATCTTTAGGATCTTCAAGAGGTGTACTATCGGTTTTAATAGACATGATTTGCTTACGCAGTTTTTTATCCGCTAGAAAAATATTGATAGTATTGTTTCTACTCTTACTCATTTTTTTACCATCAGTACCAGGAACAAGCATAGTGTGTTCTTGTATTTTTCCTTCAGGTAGTACAAAGGTTTCTCCTACTTGTGCATGAAAGCGGGAGGCAACATCACGTGTCATTTCAATATGTTGTAATTGGTCTTTACCAACGGGAATAATATTAGAATCATACAGCAAAATGTCTGCAGCCATTAACATTGGGTAGGTAAATAACCCTGAATTTACATCTTCTAATCTGTCTGCTTTATCCTTAAAACTATGAGCAAGCGTTAAACGTTGATATGGAAAAAAACAACTTAAATACCAAGATAATTCGGTGACTTGAGGAATGTCACTTTGTCTATAAAACACTGTTTTTTCAATATCTAAACCAAAAGCTAACCATGTAGCAGCTGTAGAATATGTGTTTTCACGTAGCAGTGCAGCGTCTTTAATTTGCGTAAGTGTATGCAAATTTGCAATAAACAAATAAGAGTCGTTCTTAGGATCTTCAGCCATTTTAATAGCTGGCATAATAGCACCTAAAATATTTCCTAAATGTGGTGTTCCTGTACTTTGTATACCTGTAAGTATTCTTGCCATAGTTGCGTTTTCTGAAGCGCAAATTTAAAGATAACTTACGCATAAAAAAAGTGGCGCAAGCCACTTTTGTATAACTGAATAAAAATAAGATCTATTTTTTAAATAAACCTGCCACAAATAAAATAACAGATGCACCGATGGCTCCTGTTAAAATATCACCAATGATACCTTCTAAAAATTTAATACCCAAAGTAGCGAAAAGCCAATTTCCAACAATACCTCCAATAATACCTATTACAATATTTAATAAAAGTCCAAAGCCTCCCCCTTTCATTAACTTACTAGCTAACCAGCCAGCAATTGCTCCAATTAACAAAGAATAAAGTAATCCCATAATTAATAGTTTTTAAAGTTAATATGTTTAAAGATAATTAAATTTTAATAGTATTTTTGATTAGCATGAAAGTTTTAAAATATGTTTTTTGGACAATTTACCGCATTTGGTTTTACATCCTAGTAACGGTGCCAATTATAATATTGTTTCCGATGCTATTGATTTCTATTTCTAAAGAATCATGGTATCCGTTCTTTTTTAAACTTGCTCGATTTTGGGCTAAGTTTATTTTAATCGGTATGGGATTTCGTTATAGCATCGAAAAAGAGCAAGTACCAGAACGCAAAAAAAGTTATATGTTTATAGCTAACCATACTTCAATGACAGATATTATGCTGATGCTTGTGGCTGTTAAAAATCCATTTGTGTTTGTGGGAAAAAAAGAACTGGCTAAAATCCCCCTTTTTGGGTTTTTCTATAAACGCACTTGCATTTTGGTAGATAGAAGCTCTGCTAAAAGTAGACAAGCTGTATTTTTAAGAGCGCAGAGACGCCTAAAACAAGGCTTGAGTATTTGCATTTTTCCTGAAGGTGGCGTGCCAGATGAATCTATTGTTTTAGACGAATTTAAAGATGGCGCTTTCCGATTAGCTATAAACCATCAAATACCAATAGTACCTTTAACTTTTGCTGATAATAAAAGACGATTTTCTTATACTTTTTTTAGTGGAAGCCCCGGAAAGATGCGTGCTAAGATTCATAAGTTTATTCCAACAGATGGTTTAACAGCTGATGATACTAGACATTTGAATGAGAACTCAAGAAAGGTAGTATTGAAACAGCTTGAAACGTTTAATAAATAAAAAACTGCTCTTGGGGAAGAGCAGTTTTTTCTAGATATCAACTTTCGAGCTTAATGAAAGCCAATATCAATCTAACCAAAAACCTAAAATTTAATTCCGAACCCGGTGTACACCCCAATAAAGAAGGGTTGAAAATCACCAGATGTATTTTTAAACGTATTAATTTGATATTTAAACATAGGCTCTAAATTCAAATTAATTTTTTCTGATACTTTATAATTTAAGCCCAAACCAAAGTTGGCACTATAACTTGTATTATTAATGTTATCAGCCTCTTGTAAACGTGTGTTTTGTCCATTTATAACAGAAACAGATTCGTAGTTATTTAAAAATAATGAACTAAAACCACCAATAACATTTACTCCTAAACGCTTAGTAGATATTGCATATTGTAATTCTAAAGGCACTTCAATAAAACCAAAAGACTGATTTATAGATGTATTAGTAGTTTCAAAAGCAGCAATACTGCTAGATTTAAAGGTTGCTGCACTCATAATAGATACATTTTCACCTGCGCTTATGGATGGTGTCCCGGCTGTATTGTCAGTAACATTACTACTTATTGTATGTAAAGTTCTTGCACTAGCACTAGCGTTTACAGAGCTAAATACTACAACGTCATTAGTATTATATCCTAGATTAACGCGGTTAACTCCAGAACGTACAGTAAGCCTTTTGTTTATGGCATAACTAGCATTAAGACCATAACTCATATTTACTTCTCCGCTTTTGGAGTTTTCATTAAACTGAGCATCAATAGAAGAGCCTTTACCTAGGCTGGCAAAATACACGGGCGCAGCATTTGGTGCGATACTCCATCTATTTAAAGCGGCTACTTCCGTTTTTTCCTCTTCCAAAAGCGATTTGTTCTGTTTTATAGCATCTTCTATGGACTGTTCTTCGTTTTCAGACTTGTTTTCAGCGACATTGTTTTCAACATCACCAGTAGTTATGGATGTATTTGGTTTTATATTTGAATTGTCTGAAGCTATTACAGTGGCATTTTGTTGAGGGTTTGGTTCCTCTTTAATAATCTTAGATTTATCTTTTACATCTGAATTGTCTTTTATTTTAGTGTTGTTTTTGTTGATTGTATTATCAGCAACAACCTTAGAAGCATCATTTTTAAATAGAGCTTTTGATTTATTCAAATTTTTAGAGGACTCTGCTGTTGTTTTAACCTTAACCTTGTTGTTTTTTGAATTGTCAGCATTAGCAACAGTAGTTGCTCGCTGCTTTAAATTCAATTTGTCATCAATAGTCTCTTTTTGTTTTTGATTATTTGATGAAGGCGTAATAGATTCATTGTTCACATCTTTAGCATTAGAAATAACAGAAGTATTGTCATTACTAATAATATCCTCACTTTTTTTCTGAAGATTTTTATCAGAAGTGTTTTCTTTTTCTGTCTGTTCTATTGCTATTTGCTGCGGTGTGGTGCCTTCTGATGGATTATCATTGAATAAAGATGAACCAATAGTGAATGTTAGTAATAAAAGTGCCGCTACACCAGCATAACGCCACCAAATAGGTATCACGCGTCGCTTCTTCTTTTTCTCGTTAAGTTTCGCTTCTATGTTATCCCAAACAGCATCATCAGGTTGAACTTCAAAATCTTTGAAGCGTTCCTGAAATAATCTATCTATATGTTTCTTATCTCCCATTATAAGGATTGTAGGTTTTGCTTTTCGTTATGTTGCTCTATAGTTAACTTCAAAATTTGTCTTGCTCTAGCCAAATTTGATTTTGAAGTACCTACAGAAATCTTTAGCATTTCTGCTATGTCTTTGTGAGAATATCCATCAAGTGCATAAAGGTTAAATACCAATCTGTATCTATCAGGTAATTCTTGTATAATATGTAGAAGATAATCAATGGAGATTTGCTCTTCATCAACTTCTATTTCTACATCTTCGGTTATATTTTCATTTATAATATCAAAAACTTTTTCGTTGCGGTAACGTTGTAATACAGTATTAACTGTTATACGTTTTAACCAGCCTTCAAAAGAGCCTTTATGTTTATATTGTTCAATTTTATTAAAAATCGTTAAAAACGAGTCTTGTAAATTATCTTGAGCCTCAACATAATTGCGTGAATACTTCAAGCATGTAGAAAATAACTTGCCCGAAAAGAGCTTATATAATTCCCCCTGTGCTTTGGTATCATTGGCTTTACATTTTTCTATGAGTTGGTTTAAACTCAAATGACACAAAGATTAGTTTAGTTTACAATTCGTTTTAATTGGTTACTGGCACTTCTATTTCTAAAAATATATCTTCATCACTGTCATCTTTACCTTGCCAAAACTTAAATATATATGAGCCATTACTTGTAACTTGAAAATCAAAGGTTGCTGTCAGCATTTCGTCTGTTAAATCTTCACAATCATTTTCTTCAAATACTGTGTTAACAACAGCAACAGTTCTTTCATTATTTTCTTTTAAATAATAAAAGTCTCTAAAGAGATGACAGCTTGTGGGTCTTTCGTAAGTGACAGTAATTGGATAAATTGCTCCTAGAGTAAATTCGTCAGGAATATCAACACTTTCTATAGGTAATATTTCAAAACTAAAATCCACTCCATTATCATCAACACTACATGAAAACAACAAGGTTACTAGAAAGCTTAAAACAAAAAACTTTTTCATCTGTAATTTTTTTAATAATTGTCACATGCAATGCGCCATCAACATAATTGGTTAGATTATGATATAATTTATATGGCCCATTTCATAACAATTCAATTTGGGTTTACGTAATCTTCTTATATGTAGATGCAAAATGAATTAAATGGTTGCGTGTAAAAGTAAAAAATCCCGCGTTAACGAGATTTTTTAAGTTTTTATTTAAGATTTACTCACCTTTTATAGCGGTTTTTATTTTTTCCTCTAGTTCCTCAAAGAGCTCGGGATTGTCTTTTATTATAGCCTTTACGGCATCTCTACCTTGCCCTAATTTAGTGTCGCTATAGCTAAACCAAGAACCACTTTTCTTAATGATATCATGTTCTACAGCAACATCTAATATCTCTCCTACTTTTGATACGCCTTCGCCATACATAATATCAAACTCACACATTCTAAAAGGTGGTGCTACTTTGTTTTTTACAACCTTAACTCTAGTTTTATTTCCTAAAACCTCGCCATTGCTGTTTTTAATTTGTGTAGACCTACGAATATCTAGCCTCACAGATGCATAGAATTTTAAGGCATTACCACCAGTTGTTGTTTCTGGGTTACCGAACATTACACCAATTTTTTCACGTAACTGATTAATAAAAATCACGGTACAATTTGTTTTGCTAATAGAAGCGGTTAATTTTCTTAATGCTTGAGACATTAAACGCGCATGCAAGCCCATTTTAGAATCTCCCATTTCACCTTCAATTTCACTTTTTGGCGTTAAGGCTGCAACAGAATCTACTACCACAATATCAATAGCACCAGAGCGAATTAAATTATCGGTAATTTCTAATGCTTGTTCTCCATTATCAGGTTGAGAAATAATAAGGTTATCTATATCTACACCTAATTTTTCGGCATAAAATCTATCGAAAGCATGTTCTGCATCAATAAATGCAGCGATACCACCTGCTTTTTGTGCTTCTGCTATAGCATGTAATGTTAAGGTGGTTTTACCTGATGATTCTGGGCCATATATTTCAATAACTCGTCCGCGAGGATAACCACCAACACCTAATGCGATATCTAATCCTAATGATCCTGATGGTATGGCATCTACATCTACCACTGCGGCATCACTCATTTTCATTACGGTACCTTTTCCGTAGGCTTTGTCTAGTTTATCTAAAGTAAGTTTTAGTGCTTTTAATTTTGCGTCTTTTTCGCTGCTCATTGTATCGTTTTCTAGAAGAAGCTATTCGGGCTTTTTCCATTTGCTAAAAAATTGACCTTTTTTGCCTATTCTTCGTTTTTTATGAATTACGTAGCGCTGCTATGAAATGCAAAAAACCATCAAATATTCCAAAAATTTCTAATTTTCGCTTAAATGCAAAAAACCCGAATTGCTTCTAAAATTATTCATGCTAAAATACTATATCTTTCTAGATGTTACAATAATAGTTTTCAACATAAATTAAAGAATTTTGATGGGTGTTTTTTTGACTCTGAAAAATAAATTTTTAATTGCGACGCAACCTTTTTGTTCTTTTTGCATCTACTTAATAAAGTGGGCAAAATTTTGCTATGAAAAAGAATGAATTTTGACTCTAAATCCCATTTATATAAAGCATTAGGCGTTTCAATCGTTGTATATTTTATTATAGAAAATTGTTAAGCCCATTGCAGTTAACTCTTGTTAAACTTAATGTGAAAAAGAAAAATTTTTAATGACGAGTTACTCAAAAAAAGCACTTCGCTCCTAATAGAAGTGCTTTTTTTATACCATTACATTTCCAAGTATTTTTTTGTTTGATTTTAGAATTGACTTTGGCGGACATGTGCGCTAGGGATAGTAGTGGAAAGCCCACAGCGCAGCGAGGACTTGTAACGGATAGCCCGACCACGCTCTTAAGCGGGGTAGCGCCCAAATTATTATAATGAAATTAGCATAATTGCCAATTAATTGTACTTTTGTGGCTTAAAATATTTCTTAACCTTAAAAATTAGTATAGCATGCAACTGTACAATACATTAAGCGCAAAAGAAAGAGCAGAATTAATCGAGGCCGCAGGCAAGGAACGATTAACACTTTCTTTTTACCAATATGCCAAAATTAAGAATCCTCAAGAATTTAGAGATCAGCTTTTTATAGTTTGGAACCAACTGGATGTTTTGGGTCGTATTTATGTAGCGACTGAAGGGATTAATGGACAATTATCGCTTCCTGCAGATCGTTTTGAAGCCTTTAAAACGCATTTAGATACCATTGATTTTTTAAAAGATATTAGATTGAATATTGCTGTGGAGCAAGATAATATGTCGTTTTTAAAATTAAAGGTGAAAGTGCGTCATAAAATTGTAGCGGATGGCTTAAATGACGATACATTTGATGTTACCAATAAAGGTGTGCATGTTGGTGCAGATAAATTTAATGCACTTATTGAAGATGAAAATACGGTTTTGGTAGATATGCGAAACCATTATGAGAGTGAGATTGGGCATTTTAAGAATGCAGTGACCCCAGATGTAGATACGTTTAGAGAATCTTTAGATATTATTGAAGATGATTTGAAAACACACAAAGAAGATAAAAATTTGGTGATGTATTGTACTGGAGGCATTCGATGTGAAAAAGCCAGCGCGTACTTTAAACATAAGGGGTTTAAAAATGTGTTTCAGTTGGAAGGTGGTATTATTGAGTATACCAGACAGGTGAAAGAACAGAATTTAGAGAATAAATTTATTGGCAAAAACTTTGTGTTTGATGAGCGTCGCGCTGAAAAAATTAGTGATGATGTGATTGCATGTTGCCACCAATGTGGAAAGCCAGCCGATATTCATACCAATTGTGCTAATGATGCATGCCACTTATTGTTTATTCAGTGCGATGCTTGCAAAGAAGAAATGGATAATTGCTGTTCTAATGCTTGTAAAGAGATACATGCATTACCTTTTGAAGAGCAAAAAGCATTGAGAAAAGGACAAGGCAATAGTAATGATATCTTTAAAAAAGGGAGAGCCAATCATTTACCGTATAAGAAGGATTTGAGGAATATTTTTGAAACATTGAAGAAGGATAAACCCAATGCTTAATTAGCTTTTACATAGCATTAACTGTATTACGATTATATTTTACCTAGTTGGTTGTAGAAAAACAATGCTTTAGATTGTTAATACTCTTTTTTAAGTACTGAGATAATCATATATTTACATCTTAAAGCTTTTGTTAGCTTTATATAGAATCAGGTATGAATCTTCTTCCGATAAAACTTAAGTTTTAGTCGGAATCAATATATAACATATGGCTTGTGCAAGTTGCTCAACTAAAGACGGCTCTCCTAAGGGTTGCAAAAATAATGGTACTTGTGGGACAGACAGTTGTAATAAACTAACGGTTTTTGATTGGTTAGCAAATATGTCTCTTCCAAATGGCGAAACTCCTTTTGATTGGGTTGAAGTACGCTATAAAAATGGTAGAAAACACTACTACAAAAACACAGAAAATTTAACGTTAAGTATTGGCGATGTTGTGGCAACACAGGCTCAAGCTGGTCATGATATTGGTATGGTTACTCTTACTGGTGAGTTGGTGCGTGTGCAGATGAAACGTAAAAATATTGCCCCAGAAGGCGAGGATATTTTAAAAATATACCGAAAAGCGTCTCAAAAAGATATTGATGTTTGGCAAAAAGCAAGAGATAGAGAAGAGTCAATGAAAGTTAAAGCGCGTCAGTTCGCCATTGATTTAAAATTGCAGATGAAAATCTCTGATATTGAGTTTCAAGGTGATGCCAGTAAAGCCACATTTTATTACACAGCAGAGGAACGTGTAGATTTTAGAGAACTTATAAAAGTATTTGCTCGAGAATTTAGAACGCGTATAGAAATGAAACAAGTTGGCTTTCGTCAAGAAGCATCAAGACTTGGAGGTATTGGGTCTTGCGGACGTGAGTTGTGCTGTTCTACGTGGTTAACAGATTTTCGTTCGGTAAGCACATCAGCAGCGCGTTATCAGCAATTATCACTAAACCCTCAAAAATTAGCGGGTCAATGTGGTAAGCTAAAATGTTGTTTGAATTACGAATTAGACACCTATTTAGATGCTTTAAAAGAATTTCCAAAAACAGACATAAAACTTAAAACCGATAAAGGAACTGCAGTTTGTCAAAAAACGGATATTTTTAAAGGACATATGTGGTATGCATATGAAGGTGAATGGATGAATTGGCATAAAATAACAACACAACAAGCCAATGAAATTATAGAGTTAAACAAACAAAATAAAACAGTTACAAGTCTTGAAGAATATGCTTTAGACCTTGCTGAAGATACTAAAGTAGAGTTTGAAAACGTTGTTGGTCAAGACAGTTTAACACGTTTTGATAGTCCAAAACGAAATAAAAAACGTAGAAATAATAGAAGACGAGGTAACCAAGGCGATAATAAACCTTCAGGAAATACCAATTCAAATCAAAATAAAAAGAGAAGAAATAAAAAAAGAAAACCTCAAAATGCTAAGAATAACCAGAAATAGTGTATTGGTATTTGTACTGTTTTTTTGTTTTATTTCTTGTGATGAACATCATGTGTTTGATCAATACAAGGCCGTGCCAAATGCATGGCATAAAGATTCAATTATAAGTTTTAAAATTAACCCACCAGATACGATTAACCCATATAATTTATTTGTAAACCTTAGAAACACCAACGCTTATAAATACAACAACTTATTTTTAATTGTAGAGATGAATTTTCCTAATGGGAAAATCATTAAAGACACTTTAGAATATCGTATGGCAGAACCTTCAGGGAAGCTTTTAGGAACTGGGATTACTGATATAAAAGAGAATAAATTGTGGTATAAAGACCGCGTAGTTTTTGATGAATCTGGCGAATATATTGTTCATATTCAACACGCTATGCGCGAAAGCGGAAAAGTAAATGGTGTTGATAATTTAGAAGGTATTACAGATGTTGGTTTTAGAGTAGAAAAACCGATTAGTAACAATTAAAATTTTAAGTACTTGTAACTTAATAGACTTTAGGCACGTATTAATATGGCAAAAGCAAAAAAAGAAACTACAGCAATTCAGGGATTTTCAAAATACATCCGATGGTTTTGGATGGTGTTTCTTGGAGGAATTTTAGCAATAACCTTAGTGTTTTTATTGGCATCATGGAATGTGTTTGGAGAGATGCCAGATCATACTGTTTTAGAGAATCCCAAAACAAATTTGGCTACTGAAATTATTTCTTCGGATGGACAAACATTAGGTAAATTTTACTTTGATGATAATAGAACACCTATCGGTTACGATGAATTACCTAAGCATTTAATAGATGCGTTAATAGCTACTGAAGATGCACGTTTCCATGATCATGCTGGGATAGATGACATAGGAACATTGAGAGCATTCTTCTTTCTCGGCAAGAGAGGAGGAGCTAGTACTATTTCTCAACAATTGGCAAGACAACTATTTATTGGTGTTAGAGATAAAGAAAGTACAACTAATGCAATTTTACAAAAAGTAAAAGAATGGATTTTAGCTACTAGATTAGAACGTCAATATACCAAAGAAGAAATTATAGCGCAATATTTTAATATTTATGATTTCAATAATAATGCAGATGGAATAAGAAGTGCTGCGGCGATTTATTTTGATAAAGAACCAATGGAGTTGAATATAAAAGAGTCTGCAATGTTGGTGGGTATGTTTAAAAATTCTTCGCTTTATAATCCAAGACCTCATAAAAATCCAGTTGGTACAAGAAACAGGCGTAACGTAGTTTTAGCACAAATGTATAAATATGATTACATAGATGAAAAAACAAAAGATTCTTTACAAAAAACAGAACTCGATTTAAAATATACACCACAATCTCACCGTCATGGAATAGCAACATATTTTAGAGAATATTTACGAGCTTTCATGAAGGATTGGACAAAACAAGAAGGCAATAGAAAGCCTGACGGTACAAAATATAATATTAATAGTGATGGATTAAAGGTATATACCACCATTGATTCACGTATGCAAAAGTATGCCGAAGATGCAGTGCAACAACACATGCCTAGATTACAAGCTGAATTTTTTGTTCAGAATACACCAAAACGAAACCCAACTGCACCGTTTTTGGAGTTAGATAAAGAAGAAATTAAAGATTTGCTAAACCGTTCTATGAAACAATCAGAACGTTGGAGACATATGAAATACGATTTGAAAAAATCAAACGAAGAGATTATTGCTTCGTTTCAAAAACCAGTATCCATGTCGGTGTTTGCATGGAAAGATGGACAGCCTAGTGAGATAGATACCATTATGAAACCCATGGATTCTATGCGCTATTACAAGTCATTTTTAAGAACAGGAATGATGTCTATGGATCCACGTACAGGACATGTTAAAGCTTGGGTTGGCGGCATGGATTATAAACATTTTCAATATGATATGGTAAAGCAGGGGAAGCGACAAATCGGATCTACGTTTAAACCATTAGTCTATACTGCTGCTATTGACCAATTACATTTTTCACCTTGTGACGAATTTCCAGACACACCTTTTTGTATAGAAGCTAATAAGTTTGGGAACCCCGAAGAATGGTGTCCTAAAAATTCTAATAATGATTATGGAGGTAATCGTAGTTTAAAAGATGCGTTAGCAAATTCTGTAAATACCATTACAGCTCGTCTTATTGATAAAGTTGGGCCACAAACCGTAGCAGATTTGGCTGTTAAATTAGGAATAGAATCTGAAGTGCCTCCTGTACCTTCGATTGCTTTAGGTACCCCAGATATTAGTGTTTATGAAATGGTAGGTGCCTATTCTACTTTCGCAAATAAAGGCGTATACACCAAACCTGTAATGGTGACTAGTATTGAGGATAAAAATGGGACTATTTTATATCAGTTTAAACCAGAAACTCGTGATGTTTTAAGTGAAGAAACTGCTTATGTGGCTACAAAACTTATGGAAGGTGTGACGCAATCTGGTTCTGGTGCTAGGTTAAGAACAAAAGGAGCTGATTCATATAGAGCTGATTATAGAGAGGTTGTAACTGGTTATCCTTATGAATTTACAAATCCTATTGCGGGAAAGACTGGAACAACGCAAAATCAAAGTGACGGTTGGTTTATGGGTATGGTACCTAACTTAGTCACTGGAGTTTGGGTTGGTGGAGAAGAACGTTCTGTACATTTTAGAAGTATAACATACGGACAAGGCGCTGCAATGGCCTTACCTATTTGGGGGATATACATGAAAAGTTGTTATGCCGATGAAACGTTAAATATTTCTAAGGAAGCGTTTGAAGAACCCAAAAGTCTTTCAATAGTTGTAGATTGTTCAAAAGCTACAGGTAAAACTGTTATTGATGATGATGATTTAGAAGGTGATGAAGTTCCTGAAGATTTAGAGTTTTAATTACATCTGTTTTGCAAAATCAATAAAAAACTGTACTGACTCTGGATTGCGCATCGCATCCATATTTATAGATGTTTCAATAGGCATTTTTAACAATATTTTTTTGATTGGCGCTTCCATTTTTTTACCACTGATTGTGTAAGGAATATCAGTAACTTCAATAATGTTATCTGGGACATGCCGCGGTGAATAATCTGCTTTAAGTTGTTGGTTAATGTTTGATTTTAAATCTTCCGATAGTTTAAAACCTGGCTTAAGTTTTACAAATAAGGGCATATAATGTTGTCCTTCATCTAATTCTAAATTAATAATCAAGGCATCATCGATACCTTCAACTTTATTAACGGCACTGTAAATTTCACTTGTACCAATCCTTATACCATGTCTGTTTAATGTGGCGTCAGAACGTCCATAAATAATGAGTCCTTTGGTTTTTGAGTTGATTTTTATAAAATCCCCATGACGCCATTTTCCTGGATAGTCTTCAAAATACGATGCTTTATATCTCACATTGTTTTCATCATTCCAAAAGTAAATTGGCATTGAAGGCATAGGCTTGTCAATCACCATTTCACCAAGTTCATTTTCTATGGGATTTCCTTTATCATTTAAAGCAAATAGCGATACGCCCAAAGCTCTACATTGTATTTCCCCAGAATATACAGCATATATGGGAGAACCACCAACAAAGGCAGTACAAACATCGGTGCCACCAGCCATAGAGCAGAGCCAGACATCAGTTTTTATAGACTCATAAACATAATCAAACGCTTCTGAAGGTAAGGGTGCACCAGTGGAACTAATAGAACGTATTGATAACAGATGATGTTCTGATTTTGGGTTGATTTGCTTTTTCATATTAGCAACCAAATAAGGAGCACTAGTGCCAAAGTGGTTTACTTTTAACGCATCTGAAAAACTCCAAAGCGCATCAAATTTTGGATATGTTGGTGAACCGTCATACAAGACTATAGAAGCTCCCATAAGCAATGCCGACTGTAAAAAATTCCACATCATCCAGCCGGTTGTAGTGAACCAAAAGAAACGTTCACCATCTTGAACATCGTTATGAAATGCCATGTATTTTAGGTGTTCAAGTAATATACCACCATGAGAATGTACAATAGCTTTTGGTAGTCCAGTAGTGCCAGAAGAATACAATACCCACATAGGATGATTAAAATCAACAGGTACAAATTCTAATGTATCGCCATCATTTTTAAAGATTGAATTTATATCGATGTATTCATCTGAAAAATTATTCAAAGCATTTTCATCAAGATAAGGTAACAGTATTACCTTATTTAAGGTTGGAAGTTCCGAAACGATTTCCTTTACTATATCAGTTTTGTCGTAGGGTTTACCATTATAGCTATACCCATCAACAGCAATTAGGATTTTAGGCTTGATTTGTGCGAAGCGATTCACCACACTTTCTGTCCCAAAATCTGGAGACGTACTAGACCATATTGCCCCTAAAGCATTAGTTGCAAGAAAACCTATGGTCGCTTCAGGAACATTAGGTAAAAAAGCTACAACTCTATCTCCTTTGCTAACCCCTAAAGTTTTTAAATACGTCACCATAGACGTGACTTTAGATTTTAATTCTTGCCATGATATTTCTTGATGTATACCACTTTCATTACTAAAAAAAATAGCAGTTTTATGTGGTTTAAATGTTCTAAAAATATGTTCAGCATAATTTAAAGTAGCGCCTTCAAACCAATTACAATTCGGCATGTCAAATGACGATAATACTTTGGTATAAGGCGAATGAGATTTTATTTTGAAATAGTGCCAAATGCTTTCCCAGAAATCTTCAATATGGTTAACAGACCATTCCCATAACTCATGATAATTTTCAAATGTTAAACCATGATTTTCTTTAAGCCATTCTATATAGGCATTTAAATGACTTTCTGTTTTGAACTGATTAGAACCTTCCCAAAGTTTTTTCATTCGAATAAATATTCATTTCCTTCCTCAAAGATAAAGATTATGTATGCTATATATCTTTAAATTTTGGAAGTCTTTAAAATAGAAACATCTGATTCGTCGATAAAATGTTAAAATAAATTACACTTCGTCGATTAATTATGTTTCTTGTCGTGTTTATCGAAAATTAATTTAGATATTAGCTATCCCAAATCAACCAAATATATAGATTCCCCAATCTATCATAAACTTAAAAACTTATAGATATGGCAACAAATCTACCTGAACAACCTACGAAAAGAGATAGTAAATTTAAGGAAACTTTGAACGAGCAAGTACGTTTTATTAAAAGCTTCATTTATCTCACAAAAAAAATATTCATGCTTTAATCTAAGAGGGATAAGCTGAATATTTTATATAAAATCCTGCTTAAGTATCTGATAGTAATATCAGACTTTAGGCAGGATTTTCTTTTATAATCCTTTTGGAATAGCGTTGATGAGTTTTTTAGTGTATGTTTTTTGTGGCTTTTCGTAAATAGCATCAGCATCTCCTAGTTCTTCAATCTTACCTTTATTCATAACCAACAATTGGTCTGCCATATATTTTACCACAGCCAAATCATGTGAGATAAAAATATAGGTAAAGCCAAAATCTTGTTTTAACTCATTCAGAAGGTTTAGAACTTGTGCTTGTACAGAAATGTCTAGTGCAGATACCGACTCATCACAAACAATTAATTTTGGTTGCAATGCAATAGTTCTAGCGATGCCAATGCGCTGTCTTTGACCACCAGAAAACTCATGTGGATATCTATTATAATAGTCTTCGGATAAACCAACACGTTTTAAAATTTCCAATACCTTTTCTTTACGTTCTTCATCAGAATTGAAGATACGATGTACTTTCATAGGTTCCATAATAGCATTTCCAACAGGAATTCTAGGGTTTAAAGAAGCAAATGGGTCTTGAAAAATAATTTGAATGTCTTTCCTTAATTTTCGAATTTCTGATTTGGTAAGCCTAGTGATGTCTGTGCCGTTATATATTATTGAACCAGCAGTAGCCTTATCTAACTGAAGAATTGCGTTGCCCAAAGTAGATTTACCACATCCAGATTCACCAACTAAACCTAATGTTTCACCTTCATACAATTTAAAACTTACACCATTAACCGCCTTGAAAGTTTGTGGTTTGGATAACCATCCCGATTTAGATATATACTCTTTTTCAACATCAATAACTTCTAATAAAGGTGATTTACTGTATAAGAGCTCATGAGACTTCTGTCTTTGTTCTGAAGTTATTACTACTGACTTTGGATTACCATCTAAAAAATCTTGAATGGTTGGTAACACTTTTAGCCGCTCATCTAATGAAGGGCGAGAATTAATAAGTGCTTTAGTATAATCGCTTGTTGGATTTTTAAAAATGTCATCAATAGTTCCCTGTTCTACTATTTGGCCTTTATACATTACTAAAGCTCTATTAGCAATTTCAGAAATTAGTGCCAAATCGTGAGTTATAAAAATTATACTCATTTTGGTCTCTACTTGGAGTTCTTTCAGGAGATGTATTATTTCCTTTTGGACCGTAACATCTAAAGCGGTTGTGGGCTCATCAGCAATTAAAATATTAGGCTTACAAGCTATAGCCATAGCAATCATAGCCCGCTGTTTTTGACCCCCAGAAATTTCATGAGGATAAGACTCAAAAACACGTTTTATATTAGGAAGCCGTACTTTTTCAAATAGAGACAGCGTTTCTGTTTTTGTTTCAGCTTTCGATAAATCTGTATGCTGTAAAAGTATTTCCTGTACTTGTTTACCGCAAGTCATCGACGGATTTAAAGAACTCATAGGCTCTTGAAAAATCATAGCGATTTTATTGCCTCTTATACTTTGAAATGTCTTATTCGATATTTGTGTTAAATCCATATCATCATAAGAAATTGTCCCAGACGTAATTTTAGAAACTCCCTTAGGCAGTAATCCAAGAATTGCTAGGGATGACACTGATTTTCCAGAACCGGATTCGCCTACAATTCCTAAGATCTCATTTTCGTTGAGGTGATAAGAAATGTCATGAATAACTTCATTTTCATTAAAAGCTATAGAAAGATTCTTTACGGATAAAATAGGTCGCATTTAGAAATAAAACAATAAATAATGTAATTTCAAAGATACCTAATAGTAATATCATAATATAATTTTGAATAAAATACACACATGCGTAAGTTTTTTCTTCAAAAAAAATAAGGATAACCCATAAATTCTATACTCATCTAAAAAAAGCGCCTAAAAAGTGAGGGTTTTCTGAATAAAAAATATTACATTCAGAAAGTTTATTAATCTCATTAACCAACCACTCTCATGAAAAAAATTACTTTATTCATGCTAATGTTATTGAATATAACATTACTATTTTCTCAACAAGAAACATACAAAAGAATTACAATTACCAACCCAGATTCATTTTCCATTAAAAAACTTGCAGACATAGGTATTGATCTTCAATGTGGTGCAATTTTTAAAGACAACACACTTCAATTAGAACTTTCAGAAGATGAGTTAAATAGTATTGACAACGAAAGAATACCATATAAAGTGCTAATTGATGATTTAAAATTATTTTATGAGAATAGATCAATGGCTAACCTTCCTTTAGCAATTTCAGAACTAAGGAATAGTAAAGCACAGAATGCGAAAACAGCAAAGTTTGGAAAAAACAGTAAGGTGAGTGCGTTATTTGATAATATAGGACAGTATAATGAATGTGATGAGATTGATTGGGCTGTACCAAATAATTTTAAACTCGGTAGTATGGGCGGCTGTTTGACAGTTTCTGAGACGCTAGCAGAATTAGATTTAATGCGCAGCTTATACCCTAATTTAATTTCTGTAAAAACAGATGCCTCTCCATCAAACCAAACAACTGTTGAAGGTAGAACAACGTACTATGTTAGGATTTCTGATAATCCAGATGTAGATGAATCTAATGAACCAGAAACGCTATATACAGGAATGACACATTCTAGAGAAGTCTCTAGTTTGATGAATTTAATGTATTACATGTGGTATATATTGGAAAACTACTCTACCGATCCAGCTATAAAAAGTCTAGTAGATAATCAGGCATTATATTTTATTCCAATAGTAAACTCTGATGGATTAGCATACAACGAATCGGTAGCACCAAATGGAGGAGGGTTACAACGTAAAAATAGAAATATTTATAACGGTGGATGTTCAACATATACTGAAGGTGTAGACTTAAATAGAAACTTTGGATACTATTGGGGAAATGGAGGATCTTCTACAGCTACTTGTAACGAAACTTATAGAGGACCAACCTTTTTCTCCGAACCAGAATCACAAATTGTAAGAGATTTTTTCTTACAACATGATTTTGAATTGGTTCTTAATCATCATTCCTTTAAAAATGCAATGTTGCATGGATATGCTGGCGTGAATCCTAGTACTTTAGATGCGGCTGGTGTAGATCGAAGGGAAGACGAGTTTGCAAAGTATAATCATGACATGACACATTTTAATAGGTATGCTTATGGACCGAGTACGCAGATAAGTGCTTTAAATAGTGGAAATACAAATGATTGGATGATGGGACCAGCAGTTGCAGGTTCAACAGGTGGACCAGGTGCTGGAAAAAATGCAATGGCTTGGACACCAGAAAACGGATCTGGATCTGAGGCGGGATCAACGGGGAGTGGCTTTTGGCCAAATCCAATTTTTATTGATGATATAGCTAAACGAGCTATGAGATCTAATTTTTTAGCAGCTTACTACAGTGGTAAGTATGCAAAATTAGTCGACCTAACACCTTCTAACATAACTTCATTAAACGGGAATTTAGATTTTGGAATTGAATTTTTAGGGCAGACGGCTAGTGATTTCACTTTAACAGTTACACCCATCTCTTCAACTATTCTATCCGTTACAAATCCTCCAGTTCAGACAGGTATGGCTACATTAGAACAAAGAAATGTTGCTGTAGCTTACACATTAGATGGAACACTTAATGCAAACGAGGAAGTAGAATTTAAGGTTACTTTGAGTAATGATGATGGCATCCTGTATGAAGCTAATGTTAAAAAGTATTTCAACCCAACGCTTTTAATTAATGACAATCCTGATACAGATGCTTTAACAAATTGGACAGCATCTGGATCTTGGGGAACGACTACAGATGCATTTTCCGGAAGTACGGCCATTACAGATTCGCCTTCAGGTGCCTATGGTAATAATGAATCAAAAGCGCTTCAATTAAATACATCTATAAACACTATTAATTCATCGGAGACTATTGTTCAATTTTACGCTAAATGGGATTTAGAGAGAAGTTTTGATTATGTGCAAATTGAGGCGTCTACAAATGGAACAACGTGGATACCTTTATGCGGCACTTACACAAAGCCAGGGGCTCCAAATGCAAATAATACATATTCAGGTAAAAGTACTGCGAATAATAATTTCCAACCAGATGGAGAGCCTTTATATGATGGAGATAGTCAAGATAAGTGGGTTATGGAGGAGATTGTTATTGATCCCAGTAATAATTCTGCTTTTGATAATCAATCTACAGTGTTTTTTCGATTTAGTTTTAATACAGATTCTACTAATAACGCAGATAGTTATTCCACTACATTTGATGGATTTACATTTGATGATTTTAGAATAACAAGTGTACAGATACCTTGTGTATTATCAGTGCCAACTTCTGTGACTGCTAATAATATTACTGTAACAGGAGCAACGATTACTTGGGATAATATACCATCAGCAACGTATGATTTGCGGTATCGTAATATTGGTAATGCAACTTGGACTGATGTTAATGGATTAACCACATCAACAACAGCTATAACAGGATTAACGCAAAGTACGAATTATGAAGTTCAAGTGAGAAGCCTTTGCGGAACAAATACCTCAAACTATAGTGCGTCTACCAATTTCACAACGAATGATTTTATAGCTTGTACAGGCATATCAATTAATACGTTTCCATATGCTGAAGGATTTGAAGGATCTATTGGAGATTGGACGCAATCAGCAGCAGATGATTTGGATTGGTTGGTAAATTCAAATACTACGCCATCTAATAGTACAGGACCTTCGGGAGCAGTTGAAGGCAATAGCTATATTTATGTTGAAGCTTCGGTTGAAGGTACAGGTTTCCCGAATAAACGTGCTATAATAAGTTCTCCTTGTTTGGATTTAACAGGAATGCTTCAAGCTACATTTAGTTTTCAATACCATATGTTTGGTGCTGCCGATATGGGAACTATAGATTTAGAAATCAGTAATGACAATGGTGCAAACTGGACTAGTATTTGGAGTCAATCTGGAAATCAAGGTAATACATGGCTACCAGTTGATGTTAATTTGGATGCTTATGTTGGAAGTAGTGTTCAATTACGATTTAACAGGTTTGTAGGAAGCACTTGGCAAGCAGATATAGCTATAGATGACATCAATGTAACTGTATTTGATGGTGTTGATTCCACACCGCCAGTTATTACATTAAATGGTGTATCACCAGTAAACGTTACTTTGGGTAATACATATACTGAGCAAGGAGCTACTGCTACAGATAATGTAGACGGCGATATTACAAGTAACATAGTTATTGGTGGAGATACTGTTGATACTAACACTTTAGGTAGCTATATTGTTACCTATGACGTTAGTGATGCAGCGGGAAATCCAGCCACCCAAGTTACTAGAACTGTAAATGTAAATGAAGCAGTTCCTGGATGTTCAGGAGGGATTACAGCATTTCCATATGCTGAAGGATTTGAAGGATCTATTGGTGATTGGACACAATCTTCCGCTGATGATTTAGATTGGTTGGTAATTTCGAATAATACACCATCTAACAATACAGGACCTTCTGGAGCAGTTGAAGGTAGTAGTTATATTTATGTTGAAGCTTCAGTAAATGGAACAGGCTACCCAGATAAAAGAGCAATTATAAACTCACCTTGTTTTGATTTATCAAATGCTACTGGAGTAGATTTCTCTTTCCAATACCATATGTTTGGAGCCACTGATATGGGAACCATTGATTTAGAATTGAGTAACGATAATGGAGCATCTTGGGTTAGTATTTGGAACCAATCTGGAAACCAAGGAAATTCATGGTTAACCGTTAATTTAGACCTGAGTTCATACGCTGGAGGAAGTATTCAACTAAGATTTAATAGGTTTGTTGGTAGTACTTGGCAAGCAGATATTGCTATAGATGACATTAACTTATCAACTGTTGAAGAAGACACTATAGCACCGATTATCACTTTAACCGGAGCTTCGGTCGTGAACTTAAATGTAGGCGATATTTACATAGAGGAAGGGGCTACAGCAACAGATAATTTAGATGG